>NZ_SOAY01000009.1 GCF_004364165.1 Maribacter spongiicola | reverse complement strand
AACTCGGCGATTATAGATACCAACAATACGGTAACTACATTGGTAGACAATGGTGATGGTAGTTTCACGTACACATCAGAAGATGGTACGGTAACCACGTTTACAGAAACATTATCAACTTTAGTGGACAACGCAGATGGTACATTTACGTATACCAATGAAGATGGCGTAATAACTACATTTGATGCAAAGCGTTCTACAGTTTTAGATAACGGAGATGGAACATTTACGATCACGGACGATTCAGGAAACTCGGCGATTATAGATACCAATAACACCATAACTACATTAGTAGACAATGGCGATGGTAGCTTTACCTACACATCAGAAAATGGTACGGTAACCACGTTTACAGAAACATTATCAACCTTAGTAGACAATGCGGACGGAACATTTACATACACCAATGAAGACGGAGTAGCGACTACGTTCGATGCAAAGCGTTCTACAGTTTTAGATAATGGCGATGGAACATTTACGATCACGGACGATTCAGGAAACTCTGCAACAATAGATACGAACAATACAGTAACTACACTGGTAGACAATGGTGATGGTAGTTTCACGTATACATCAGAAAATGGTACAGTAACAACATTTACGGAAACATTATCAACTTTAGTGGACAACGCAGATGGTACATTTACTTATACCAATGAAGATGGCGTAATAACTACATTTGATGCAAAGCGTTCTACAGTTTTAGATAATGGCGATGGTACTTTTACAATCACGGATGATTCTGGTAATGCTGCAACTATTGATACAAATCAGGTTGCAGGATCATTAGTTAATAATAACGATGGTACTATAACATATACAGATGGTACAGGTTCTTCTCAAACTTTAGGTTTGGTAAGTACTAATGCTAATAATGATATCCAAGTTGGAACAGATGGTGGTTTATACTTAAATGTAGCATCTGTTACAATTGATGAAACAATCACATCTTTAGTGGACAACGCAGATGGTACATTTACATATACAAATGAAGACGGAGTAGTAACTACATTTGATGCAAAGCGTTCTACAGTTTTAGATAACGGAGATGGAACATTTACGATCAC
>NZ_SOAY01000008.1 GCF_004364165.1 Maribacter spongiicola | reverse complement strand
TCGGAGTTGTTTCGTGTAAAGTACATCGTTTGTCCGTCCTTGGTGAATGCCGTCGAAGATTCGTGGGTTTTCTTGTTCAGGATATTGGATAGCTTGTCCACATCGGTAAAGTTGCCTTGACCGTCCTGTTCCGCTTTATATAGATTTAAAAAGGAACCGTTGTTCCATTTATGGATGTTCTTCGTTAGCAGTCCGCTGTCCCTCGCTGTCGAGAACACCAGACCTTCTTCATAGAAAGAGGGTGCAAAATCCGATACCTTCGAGTTCAGCCCGATGTTCTTCAGTTCGTACCTGCCCGAACGCTCCTCGATCTGTTCCAGGTAATCTTGGTTCTCTCCAAAAGTGATGGCACGTTGATCGTTCGCCTTTGCACTCTTGAACTTGTTCATCCAAGTGTCCGATTCTGTATAGTTTTCAAGTGACTTTAGCGTCTGTGCATAACGGTACATATATTCGGGGTCGATATCCGCTCCTTCCAGTGCGAACAGTTTGCCGTACCAGCTCGATGCCTCTTCGTAGTTCGCGTTCAGATAGTTCGCGTTACCGAGGTTTTTGTATACCTCTTCTTCGGTATACCCGTCCTTTACCAGCTCTTCGTACGACTGTATCGCAGAGGCATAGGCATAGTTGGTGAATTTTGTATCCGCTTTCTTTACTTTATTGTCCTGTGCGCTTGCCATCATAGCCATTACCGCCAAGCCACAAAAAATATATCCTGTTTTTTTCATGTCGTTTTTTTAAAAGAATCTTGGGGTGATCACTCGTTTGTACTTGTTCAAAAATTCATATCTAAGCATGATCTCGAAAGAACCGTCGTTGAACCTTGTCGCTCCAAGATCGGTCGTTTCCTTGTCATATGCCAGGCCCAACATGAACTGGTCGTTCAGCTGAAAGCCGAACAGTGCGCTGAGTGCCGCGTCCCATCTATACGCTGCTCCCAAAGAGAACTTGTCGTTGAACAAAAAGTTCGCACTAAGGTCTACCTGTAAAGGTGCTCCCTTTACCGCCTTGATCAATGCCGCCGGTTTGAACTTTACGTTGTTCCTTAGATCGAACACATAGCCCGTGATCAAATAGAAGTTCATACGTTCTTGTGCGATCAGGCTCGAACTGTTCGAATCGGAACTGTCGAAATGCTCGGTCTGTAAAAAGTTCGGTACCGATAGCCCTGCATAGAACCGGTCCGTATGGTAATAGATACCCGCTCCAAAATTAGGGGAGAATTTATTATCGATATTCGGCAGGTTCGTCTCCGCACCGTAGTTACGTAGCTTTGTAAAATCCACGTTGAACAGGTGTCCGCCAGCTTTTAGTCCAAAGGAAAGCTTGCCTTCCTCAGAGGTCTTTACCGTATAACTGAACGCGGCATCGATATAGGTATCCTGGTTGGTACCGTTACCGATCTCGTCGTTCACCACCGATAGGCCAAGACCTACATGGTCGGATACCGGTGTATGGAAGTTCAGCGTCTGCGTGGTCGGTGCGCCATCTAGCCCCACCCACTGCGAACGGTGCAGCGCGGCGATGCTCAACACTCCTCGGGAACCTGCGTACGCAGGGTTCACCGATATCGTATTGTACATGTACTGTGTGTACTGCGCGTCTTG
>NZ_SOAY01000007.1:2500-5664 GCF_004364165.1 Maribacter spongiicola | reverse complement strand
TTTTTTTTCGATAAAAGTTGCCAGGTTAAAAAACAGTTGTATATTTGCAGCCGCTTAGGGAAACACCTAAGGGAAACGAAGCCGGGGAATCGAGAGATTTAAGGTGTAGTGGATAGAAGTTCATTGAAATATTGTGGAGATAAGAATCGAGTTCAGGTGAGGACCTGGACGAGAGGAACAAGAATTAAGGAAACATACAATTTAGTATATCTTAGGGTATATATAAGGAATTGAATCGAGAGTCGGGGCCGGGAGAGATTTGGACTTCGTTGGGACGAATATTTACAAAACAACGATGAAGAGTTTGATCCTGGCTCAGGATGAACGCTAGCGGCAGGCCTAACACATGCAAGTCGAGGGGTAACGGGGAGCTTGCTCCGCCGACGACCGGCGCACGGGTGCGCACCGCGTATGGAACCTACCTTGTACAGGGGAATAGCCTTTGGAAACGAAGATTAATGCCCCGTGGTACCATGGCCCGGCATCGGGATATGGTTAAAGCCTTCGGGCGGTACAAGATGGCCATGCGTCCCATTAGCTTGTTGGTAAGGTAACGGCTTACCAAGGCTACGATGGGTAGGGGCCCTGAGAGGGGGATCCCCCACACTGGTACTGAGACACGGACCAGACTCCTACGGGAGGCAGCAGTGAGGAATATTGGACAATGGAGGAGACTCTGATCCAGCCATGCCGCGTGCAGGAAGAATGCCCTATGGGTAGTAAACTGCTTTTATACGGGAAGAAAAAGAGCTACGTGTAGCTTACTGACGGTACCGTAAGAATAAGGACCGGCTAACTCCGTGCCAGCAGCCGCGGTAATACGGAGGGTCCGAGCGTTATCCGGAATTATTGGGTTTAAAGGGTCCGTAGGCGGGCCGATAAGTCAGGGGTGAAAGTTTGCAGCTCAACTGTAAAATTGCCTTTGATACTGTTGGTCTTGAGTTATAGTGAAGTTGCCGGAATATGTAGTGTAGCGGTGAAATGCATAGATATTACATAGAACACCGATTGCGAAGGCAGGTGACTAACTATATACTGACGCTGATGGACGAAAGCGTGGGGAGCGAACAGGATTAGATACCCTGGTAGTCCACGCCGTAAACGATGGATACTAGCTGTCCGGGACCTTGAGTTCTGGGCGGCCAAGCGAAAGTGATAAGTATCCCACCTGGGGAGTACGTTCGCAAGAATGAAACTCAAAGGAATTGACGGGGGCCCGCACAAGCGGTGGAGCATGTGGTTTAATTCGATGATACGCGAGGAACCTTACCAGGGCTTAAATGCATATTGACAGGTCTAGAGATAGATTTTCCTTCGGGCAATTTGCAAGGTGCTGCATGGTTGTCGTCAGCTCGTGCCGTGAGGTGTCAGGTTAAGTCCTATAACGAGCGCAACCCCTACCGTTAGTTGCCAGCATGTCATGATGGGGACTCTAACGGGACTGCCGGTGCAAACCGTGAGGAAGGTGGGGATGACGTCAAATCATCACGGCCCTTACGTCCTGGGCCACACACGTGCTACAATGGCAGGTACAGAGAGCAGCCACGTCGCAAGGCGGAGCGAATCTATAAAACCTGTCACAGTTCGGATCGGGGTCTGCAACTCGACCCCGTGAAGCTGGAATCGCTAGTAATCGGATATCAGCCATGATCCGGTGAATACGTTCCCGGGCCTTGTACACACCGCCCGTCAAGCCATGGAAGCCGGGAGTGCCTGAAGTCCGTCACCGTAAGGAGCGGCCTAGGGCAAGATCGGTAACTAGGGCTAAGTCGTAACAAGGTAGCCGTACCGGAAGGTGCGGCTGGAACACCTCCTTTCTAGAGATTGTCCTTTAAGGACGGTCCCTGACGAAGTAAAGAATGGAACTACGGTCCCGGTCTTTTGATTTAACAATAGTTTCTTTAAATGAATGTTCGAATATAAAAATCTCCATAATTATGATATATAAGTAATTGCTTTTTCGAAAAGGTATTTATACTAAAAGGAGAGAGTAGGGACAGTCCCATAGCTCAGCTGGTTAGAGCGCTACACTGATAATGTAGAGGTCGGCAGTTCGAGTCTGCCTGGGACTACTGAAAGGTACGAGGTGCAAGGTAAAAGAGGTACGTAGTACAAACGTTCATTAAGATTGAAATATTGAAGGAAATTTTAGAAGTTGAGGAGTTAAAGGGGTTGTTACTCATAACTCTTAACTAATAACTCATAACTAAAATAAATGGGGGATTAGCTCAGCTGGCTAGAGCGCCTGCCTTGCACGCAGGAGGTCATCGGTTCGACTCCGATATTCTCCACTAGGCGATGCCTAGGGATAATTAAATTTATTCTCGAAGTATCGTGGATGAGATAGATAGGTATTTAATTGCCTGTCGTGGCTCACGATAACGTTCATTGACATATTGGAACAGGAGGTAATACATTTAGGTGTATTATCGACTAAAAAAGAAAGAAACACGAATCTTTATTAAGTAAAGAGTACGAATAAAATAGAATAGATTAAAGATCTGGCGACAAGCTGGAAAAGGGCGTATGGGGAATGCCTAGGCTCTCAGAGGCGAAGAAGGACGTGATAAGCTGCGAAAAGCTACGGGGATCGGCACACACGATATGATCCGTAGATATCCGAATGGGGCAACCCGGCATATTGAAGATATGTCATCTCGTAAGAGAAGCAAACCCGGGGAACTGAAACATCTAAGTACCCGGAGGAGGAGAAAACAAAAGTGATTCCGATAGTAGCGGCGAGCGAAATCGGATTAGTCCAAACCGACCATGTTCCGGCATGTTCGGGGTTGTAGGACCACGACATTCGAGATGTGATGAACTAGAACGCTTTGGAAATAGCGACCATAGAGGGTGATAGTCCCGTATAGGCAAAGAGCATTTAGATAGTGGTATCCTGAGTAGTGCGGGGCACGTGAAACCCTGTATGAATCCGGCGGGACCATCCGCCAAGACTAAATACTCCTGAGAGACCGATAGTGAACCAGTACCGTGAGGGAAAGGTGAAAAGAACCGTGAATAACGGAGTGAAATAGATCCTGAAACCATACGCTTACAAGCGGTCGGAGCCCATATGGGTGACGGCGTGCCTTTTGCATAATGAGCCTACGAGTTACTTTTACTAGCAAGGTTAAGGACTTCAGGTCCGGAGCCGTAGCGAAAGC
>NZ_SOAY01000006.1:14154-16598 GCF_004364165.1 Maribacter spongiicola | reverse complement strand
GCTACATCTGGATCTGTTCCGATTGCGTCTTCCTGGGCAGTCGTCAATCCGTCGCCATCACAATCGCTGTCCGGCAACGCCGTACCTCCAACATGATCACAATCATCTAAAGGATTTGTTCCGTCCAATACTTCTTGACCGTCAAGAATACCGTCATCATCAGAATCTGAATCGTTAGGATTCGTGTCTAACATAACTTCTTCTCCGTCTAAGAGTCCGTCATTATCAGTATCCGGATTATCGATATCAGTACCTAGGGCAACTTCTTCGTCAGTTGTTAATCCGTCTTCATCACAATCGCTATCTGCTAAAGGATATCCATTCACAGAACTACAATCATCTAAAGGATTTGTATTATCAACATTGACTTCTTGTCCGTCATTAATTCCGTCACCATCCGTATCCGGATTATTTGGATCAGTACCTATAACTACTTCTTCATTATCATTGATGCCGTCATTATCAGTATCAACCGAAATTGTTACTGCTCCCGTTCCTGTATTTCCAGAGTTATCTGTAGCTTTAATATTAATTACATCTTGATCTACTAGAGTTGGGAAGCTACCTGAATCTGGAGTTGCCGTTTCCGAATCTAAACTCCAATCGCCACTGGCATCGGTAGTCACGGTATAGGTTACATCAACAATATTATCTCCGTCCGTATCCAACTCAATAACCAAATTTTCGTTGGCATTACCTTGACCGGTTAATACTGGAGTACTATCTATAGTTGAAAAACTATCGACCGTAGGATCCGTAAGATCAAGTACTGCAGCATCTGTAGCACTATCAAGACCAACGTTACCGGCAACATCCGTAATAGTAGCCGTTACGACAATCGTACCCAAATCACCAGGGTTCGCGATAACCACATCAATAAAGCCATTAGCTACATCGTCAGCAGTAAGCACCACATCTTGTGAGTTGCCATTACCATCTGTAATCGTTACCGTATCGCCTGCAAATGTCTGAGCAGGAAGCGTTACACGCGCATCGATATCACCGGACAGTTCATCAATACTGATTAAACCATCATTATTGGTATCTTCTATAATTTCTACTGTCGGAGCCAATGGATCTGTAAGATCAAGTACCGCTATATCAGTAGCACTATCAGGACCAACGTTACCAGCAACATCTGTAATGTTCGCTGTTACGACTATGGTTCCTGCATCTCCTGAATCAGTAATTATTACATCAATAAATCCGTTCGAGATATCAGTTGCAGTTAGGATAACATCTTGTGAGTTACCATTACCATCGGTAATCGTTACCGTATCGCCTGCAAATGTCTGAGCAGGAAGCGTTACTCGCGCATCGATATCACCAACCAGTTCATCAATACTGATTAAACCATCATTATTGGTGTCTTCTGTAATTTCTACCGTTGGTGCTGTTGGATTCGTAAGATCAAGTACTGCAGTATCTGTATTACTATCAGTACCAACATTACCCGCAACATCTATAATGTTCGCTGTTACGACTATGGTTCCCGCATCTCCTGGATTAGTAATTATTACATCAATAAATCCGTTCGAGATATCAGTTGCAGTTAAAACCACATTTTGTGAATTACCATTACCATCTGTTATGGTTACCGTATCACCTTCAAATGTCGGTCCAACTAAAGTAACTCGCGCATCAATATCTCCCACCAGTTCATCTTCACTGATCAAACCATCATTGTTGGTATCTTCCGTAATTTCTACCGTTGGCGCACTTGGATCCGTAAGATCAAGTAGTGCCGTATCTGTATTACTATTTGGACCAACGTTACCAGCAACATCTGTTAAATTTGCAGTTACAGTAATCGTATTTCCATCACCAGGGTTGGCGATTACAACATCAATATATCCATTAGTAATATCAGTTGCAGTCAAGACCACATCTTGTGAGTTACCATTACCATCGGTAACTGTTACGGTATCTCCTTCAAATGTCGGTCCAACTAAAGTTACACGAGCATCAATATCTCCCACCAGTTCATCTTCACTGATGATACCGTCATTATTTGTGTCTTCCGAAATTTCTACTGTTGGCGCACTTGGATCTGTAAGGTCAAGAACTGCAGTATCCGTATTACTATCTGGACCGACATTACCAGCAACATCAGTTACATTTGCAGTTACAGTAATCGTATTACCATTACCAGGATTGGCGATTACAACATCTATAAATCCGTTAGTTACATCTGCTGCAGTTAATATCACATTTTGTGAGTTACCATTACCATCGGTAACTGTTACGGTATCTCCTTCAAATGTCGGTCCAACTAAAGTTACTCGGACATCAATATCACCTACCAGTTCATCTTCACTGATTAAACCATCATTATTTGTGTCTTCCGTAATTTCTACCGTTGGCGCACTTGGATCCGTAAGATCAAGTAGTGCCGTATCTGTATTACTATTTGGACCAACGTTACCAGCAACATCTGTTAAATT
>NZ_SOAY01000006.1:0-13994 GCF_004364165.1 Maribacter spongiicola | reverse complement strand
ACTCGGGCATCAATATCACCTACCAGTTCATCTTCACTGATTAAACCATCATTATTTGTGTCTTCCGTAATTTCTACCGTTGGCGCACTTGGATCCGTAAGATCAAGTAGTGCCGTATCTGTATTACTATTTGGACCAACGTTACCAGCAACATCTGTTAAATTTGCAGTTACAGTAATCGTATTACCATCACCAGGGTTGGCGATTACAACATCTATAAATCCGTTAGTTACATCTGCTGCAGTCAAGACCACATCTTGTGAGTTACCATTACCATCGGTAACTGTTACGGTATCTCCTTCAAATGTCGGTCCAACTAAAGTTACTCGGGCATCAATATCACCTACCAGTTCATCTTCACTGATCAAACCATCATTATTTGTGTCTTCCGAAATTTCTACCGTTGGCGCACTTGGATCTGTAAGGTCAAGAACTGCAGTATCCGTATTACTATTTGGACCTACATTACCCGCAACATCTGTAATATTTGCGGTGATAACAATCGTACCTGTATCTCCAGGATTAGTAATTATTACATCAATAAATCCGTTCGTGATATCAGTTGCAGTCAAGACCACATCTTGTGAATTACCATTACCATCTGTTATGGTTACCGTATCACCTTCAAATGTCGGTCCAACTAAAGTTACTCGCGCATCAATATCACCAACCAGTTCATCTTCACTGATCAAACCATCATTATTTGTGTCTTCCGAAATTTCTACCGTTGGCGCACTTGGATCTGTAAGGTCAAGAACTGCAGTATCCGTATTACTATTTGGACCTACATTACCCGCAACATCAGTTACATTAGCAGTTACATTAATAGTACCGCCATCTCCCGGGTTAGGAATTACAACAAGAATAAATCCGTTAATAGCTTCAGCTGCCGTAAGTATAACATCTTGTGAGCCTCCATTGCCATCTGTTATGGTTATGGTGTCACCTGCCGCTATGTTACTAGGAAATGACACGACTGCATCAATAACGCCAACCAGTTCATCTGCGTTAATCAACTCATCATCATTACTATCATCGACAATAATTACCGTTGGTGCACCTGGATCTGTAAGATCTAGCACTGCAGTATCTGTAGCACTGTCAGGACCAACATTACCGGCAACATCTGTAATATTAGCAGTTACCACAATGGTACCCATATCACCAGGATTAGCTATTACAACATCTACATATCCATCAGATATATTTGTTGCTGTCAAGACTACATCTTGAGAATTGCCATTACCATCGGTAACCGTTACTAGATCTCCTGCAAAAATTGCTCCAACTAAAGTTACGCGCGCATCAATATCACCGACCAACTCATCTTCATTTATTAAACCATCATTATCGGTATCTTCTGAAATTACAATGATTGGTGCAACAGGAGCTGTAGTATCAATAGTAGCACTATCAGTAGCACTATCAGGACCAACATTACCAGCAACATCAGTAAGGTTAGCAGTTAATACAATAGTACCGTTTTCACCAGGATTGATAATTACTACATCTATAGTACCCGTTGCAATATCTGATGCCGTAAGTATTATATCTTGTGAATTTCCATTACCATCGGTTACCGTAACCGTATCACCAGCAGCTGCACCAGCAGGTAGTGTTACCTCTGCATCTAAATCACCTACTAATTCATCTCCATTAATTAATTCATCATTATTAACATCTTCTGTAATTTGAATTGTTGGCGCTAATGGATCCGTAATATCAAGTGCCGCAGTATCTGTAGCACTGTCAGGACCAACGTTGCCTGCAACATCTGTAAGATTCGCAGTTACCACAATTGTACCTGTATCACCAGGATTTGCGATAACTACATCAACAAATCCGTTTATAATATCAGTTGCGGTCAATATCACATCTTGTGGGTTGCCATTGCCATCGGTAACGGTCAAGGTATCGCCAGCAACTGCATCTGCAGGTAGCGTTACACGAGCGTCAATATCACCAACAAGTTCATCTTCATTCATTAATCCGTCATTATTTATATCTTCAGTAATAACTACTGTTGGTGCTAATGGAGCAGTTGTATCAAGTACTGCAGTATCTGTAGCACTGTCTGCACTTGTATTACCAGCAACATCTGTAATATTCGCTGTTACTACTATAGTACCATTTTCACCAGGATTGGCGATGATAACGGTTATATCTCCATTACTAATATTAGTTGCCGTAAGCACTACGTCTTGTGAGTTTCCATTACCATCGGTAATAGTTACCGTATCACCTGCAACAGCATCGGCAGGTAGCGTTATTACTGCATTAATAGGTCCAGTAAGTTCAGAATCACTAATTAAACCATCATTATTGGTGTCTTCAGTAATTATAACTGTTGGAGCCAAAGTAGCCGTAGTATCTATAGTCAACTCTAAGGTTGTAATATCTACCGTACTATTACCTGCTGCATCTGTACTAGTTACCGCAACTTCATTTACATCATTTTCGTTAGGGGAAAAAGTGCCACTATCTGGAGTAACTGTTTCAGTATCTAAAATCCAGTCACCAGAAGCATCTGCAGTAATTGTAAATACCGCACCACCCACTTCTACAGTTACCGTAGAATTCGCTTCAGCAGTACCCGTAATTACAGGCGTTGTATCATTTGTAATTTGACTTACTACTGTAGGGATCACAGGATTCGTAGTATCAATCGTCAACTCTAGAGTTGTTACATCAACCGTGCTATTGCCCGCTGCATCTGTACTTGTTACCGCCACTTCGTTTGTACCATTTACATTAGGTGTAAATGATCCACTATCTGGAGTAGCTGTTTCCGTATCAATTGTCCAGTTGCCAAAAGCATCTGAAATTGTTGTATATGTTGCACCACCTACAACTACGGATACCGTAGAATTTATTTCTGCAGTACCATTAAGCACAGGAGTAGTATCATTTGTAATTTGACTCTCAACTGTAGGCACAGTAGGCGGAGTAACATCTACTGTAAGTAATGCATTATCTGAAGTTAAAGGAGTACATACAAAGCTAGTCTCTGTAATTATCACTCTATATTCAAAACCGTTTTCTGTTACCGTTACACCTGCCAATGTAAGTGTTTCAGTACTACTACCTGAATAAATATCAGTTACATTAGTATCATCTATATCAACGAAACCACCACCCAATTGGTCATCTACTTGCCATTGATACAGTAAATCTGTACCTGTAGCAGTTACCGTAAATGTCTCTGGAGCACTTCCATTTGTTAATACATCTCGCGGTTGTTCGGCTGCTGTTGCTATAGTTGGAACAACACCTGGTTGTTGAAAATCGAATGCCGTATTAGTAGCACTATCTTCATTGTTCGGAGTAGTGTACCCGTCAACAACGGTAGTACCGGTTACTATACCGTTTGCATCTACAACTGTAGCTCCATCACCCAAGATTCCGTCTCCGTTAAGATCTGTAAATCCTGCTTCGATAACATCGTTACATGCATCTCCATCAGCATCCAATTCAAGAAAATCGGCTATGCCATCAGGCGTAGTTTCAGAATCTGATAGCGTATAATTTATAGCACCACTATTTTGCTGACCACCAGCCTGTACAGAATTCGGAATACCATCAGTACCTACTGCACCATTTAAAACGCCTGCTGTAAACGGTTGTCCGCTTCCAGATTCTACAACGTCATAAATTCCATCATTATCGGCATCTAAATCAAAGTGATTAGGGACGCCATCAGTATCAGTGTCAAAAATATCTACAATACCATCACCATTAGCATCAACACCTAAATCGGTATCACGATAATTTAAAATGCCGTCAGAATCAGCATCGGCACTTGGATCAGTTCCTGATGTTTCATCAGTATCTAAAATACCATCGTTATCATCATCTAAATCAATAGAATCAGCAATGCCGTCTAAATCATTATCATCAATACCTACTTCACGATAATCAACTTCTGGAGTTGTAGTTTTCGAAATATTAGGTAAATCTGAAGCACCACTATTCTGATCATCATTTGAATCAAATGGTAAACCTGTTGTATCTTCATCATCATAACCGTCTAATAGACCATCACCGTCAATATCTGAATTATTTGGAGCTAAAGTAAAACCAGCTTCACGCCTATCGGTTAAACCATCGCCATCTGAATCTAAATCTAAATAATCAGGGATACCATCAGCATCTGTATCTACAACAGTCAAGCCTTGGTTACCTATACCTTCATATTCATCTCCTAGACCATCACCGTCACCATCACCGGTTCTTGCAAGATATGATGCCGTAAGTTGGGCTTCCACATTATCTGGAATACCATCATTATCTGAATCTATATCTAAATGATCTTCAATACCATCATTGTCACTATCTATTCCTTGATAAATTGTATACTTTGGTGATGAACCAGGACCAGATGTATTATTGGCTGATGTTGTATTGGTAGGTGTAAATAACCCATTAATATCACATGTTTGGAACAAAATAGAACCCAGATAATCTCTCGTAGCGAAACCTGTCTGTAACTCACCTGTAAATGTTAAATTGAGGTTTGTAGTTTCATAATAGTTAAAATATACCGCTAATTTTGGTCCAAAATCAACACCAGTGTATGTTTGTGCTGGTCCTTGAAAAGTAGCTGTACCTGTCGCAGGATTTTCTGATACCGTAAGAAATGAATTACTATCTACAGCATACAGACCAGGCCTTTGAAGTGTAACACTTTCCCTTGTATTTGCACCATCAATATCATAAATAACACCACCAAAACGAATAAGGTTCACTTGAAAATCAGTACCAGTTGCTACTAAGCGAATATTAAAAGAAATACTTCCTGTAGCTCCCGCCACACCACCTACATCAAAAGTAGGTTGCCAAGCTTCATTACTACCTGTAGCATTATTATCAATTGAAGTTAAGGTTGCATTATCAATTGCTGTTATTTGAACAATAGCATCTAATACACCTAAAGATGATGTTACTACCGTTGAAAATCTATATTCTGCATTTAATGTACCTGCGCCAGAACCTGTAGCGGTTATATACGTACCGCCAATAAATGAACCAGCAGGTATACCACAAGCATCGCCTTTCGTATCTGTAGGTTGAAAACCTAACGATTCTACGTAATCTAAAATACCATCATTGTCATTATCGATATCAATAAGATTATCGACCCCATCACCATCTGTATCAATTGGATCTAAGTGCACATTTGCATCTCTAAAATCTACTTGACTTGTAAAAGGATCTTGAGTATTTAAGAAAAGTTTTACATCTTGATTATTATTTGTAGCTCCGCTCGGATCTGCTATACCATTTGGCGCCGATATACTTAAATCAAAAGCATCATCTAACCCATCGTTATCAGCATCTGTACCTGAAGGAGTTACATCTGCAGCCAAATCGTCATTATAGTCATATACCTCAATGGTATCATTTAAACCATCATTATCAGAATCTGTATCTCTATAATCAGGTTTATCTGTACCATCAGTATTTGTTGGTTCATTAATAGACTCTCCAGAACCTGCAGGTGCAACTTCATAATTATCAGCTAAACCATTACCATCAGAATCTGCAGATGGTCTTAAATAACCAGATGTAGATTGCCATTCTATATTATCAATGATTCCGTCAGCATCACTATCTAAATCTAAATAGTCTGGGCGACCATCTAAATCTGTATCTTCTGGTGAAGTCGTTAAACTTCCACCGTTATCAACATCAAAAGCATCATCGATACCATCATTGTCAGAATCGTTACCTGTTAACTGAACTAAAGCAGCGTCTGTTTGCCCTTCCACTAAATCTCTAATACCATCATTATCAGAATCGATATCTAAATAATCTGGACCAGCTGTACCGTCAGAATTTACAGGAACAGTTGATACACCTGCACCATCTACACCACTATCTTCTAAAATATCTGGAATACCATTGGTACCCACTACACTTTCAGAACTATCTATATATCCATTTCCATTGGTATCAAGACCTCCATTGCCTGTTTCAACAAGATCCGGAATACCATCGTTATCACTATCCAAGTCTAAACTATCTGGAACGCCATCACCATCAAAATCGCCAGTACCCTCAACTGCATCAGGAATACCATCATTATCGTCATCGTCATCACAGGCATCTGGTAAGGCATCACCATCAGCATTTATAGCATCATCAAATCCTTCACAAGCATCTAATGAATTTTGCACACCGTCACCATCACAATCACTTGTTGGTAAAGGAGTACCACCTATAGATTCACAATCATTTAAAGGGTCTGTATTATCTATATCTTCTTGACCGTCATCAATACCGTCACCATCAGAATCTGGATTATATGGATCTGTACCATTTGTAACTTCAGTTCCATTTATTATTGAATCACCATCACAGTCTGCCGCTGCCCAAATTGGGTTTGTAGCATCGTAACCTGTATACCCGGCCGCTTGTGCCGGACTACAAGGATCTAATGGAGCAATATCTGTATCATCTGGCACACCATCGCCATCAGTATCTGTACTATATGGATCAGTACCATTGGTAACTTCTGTAACATTGATTACTCCGTCACTATCACAATCTGCTGCTGCCCAAATAGCATTACTAGCATCGTAACCTGTGTAACCAGGAGCTTGAACCGGATCACAAGGATCTAGTGGGTCATTGTCCACATCATCTTGAATTCCGTCACCATCTGTATCTGTATTATAAGGATCAGTACCAAACGTATCTTCTGTACCATTCGTAACATTATCACCATCGCAATCTGCCGCTGCCCAAATAGCATTGGTAGCAACATAACCTGTATACCCTGCAGCTTGTACTGGATCACAAGGGTCTAACGCATCGGTATCTGTGTTGTCTGGAACACCATCGCCATCGGTATCTGAACTATATGGATCCGTACCGTTGGTCACTTCTGTACTATTGATTACTCCGTCACCATCACAATCTGCCGCTGCCCAAATAGCATTGGTAGCATCATAACCTGTATATCCTGCCGCTTGTACTGGATCACAAGGATCTAACGCATCGCTATCAGTATTGTCTGGCACACCATCGCCATCTGTATCTGTATTGTATGGATCAGAACCGTTTGTTGCTTCTGTACCATTTAGTACACCATCACCATCACAATCTGCCGCTGCCCAAATGGCATTGGTAGCATCATAACCGGTGTAACCTGCTGCTTGTACTGGATCACAAGGATCTAGCGGGTCAGCATCTGTATTATCGGGAACGCCATCGCCATCGGTATCTGAACTATATGGATCTGTACCGTTCGTATCTTCTGTACCGTTTAAAACTCCGTCACTATCACAATCTGCCGCTGCCCAAATAGCATTGGTAGCAACATAACCTGTATACCCTGCAGCTTGTACTGGATCACAAGGGTCTAACGCATCGGTATCTGTGTTGTCTGGAACACCATCACCATCGGTATCTATATTATAAGGGTCGGTACCATTGGTATCTTCTGTGCCATTGTTAACTCCGTCACCATCACAATCTGCCGCTGCCCAAATGGCATTGGTAGCATCATAACCTGTATATCCTGCCGCTTGTACTGGATCACAAGGATTTAACGCATCTGTATCTATATTATCTGGAATACCATCGCCATCTGTATCTGTACTATAGGGATCAGTGCCGTTGGTAGCTTCTGTACCATTTAAAATTCCGTCACCATCACAATCTGCCGCTGCCCAAATAGCATTGCTGGCATCATAACCGGTGTACCCCGAAGCTTGAACTGGATCACAAGGATCTAGTGCATCGGAATCTGTATTATCTGGAACTCCATCACCATCTGTATCTGTATCAAAAGGATCTGTACCATTGGTAACTTCCGTACCATTATCTATAGTATCACCATCACAATCTTCGGCTGACCAAACGACATAATTTTCATCGCCGGGAGCACGAACCGTAGCTACGGTAACTTCACAAGAATCTGAAGGATCTGTACTATTGGCTATTTCGAATCCGTTTGTTTCACCATCTCCATCACAATCCAAATCATTCCAGCTTGCTTCTGCATTCGTTACAACTTGATTTGTACTATATATACAAGGATCTAAAGGGTCTGTATCTGTTGCATCTGGATCACCATCACCGTCGTTATCTAAATCACAAATACCAACTAATCCGTCACCATCCAAATCTAAATTTTCAGTAGTAACTGCGCTTACAACACCTGTATTATAAGTAGCAGTAGCCACCAAACCGTTAGCTACTATTTTTCCTGAACCATCGCTAACTGTTGCGGTATCGGCATCATTATATTCTGAACCATCTCCATTATCTGCAGTACTATCTTCGTACGCCTCATTCGCATCTGAACATCCATCGCCATCACTATCTACATTAAGAAAATCTGGAGTACCGGCTGTTGTTTCTGTCGGAACAGTTCCTGTACCTGCTGTACTAGGAATACCTGCTGTACTTACGGCACCATCTGCAATACCATTGGCATCTGCATCTGTACCCCCTGATTCTACAACATCATAAATTCCATCATTATCACTATCTAAATCAAGGGTGTTTGGTACTCCATCATTATCATTATCACAATCTAAAACCGATCTAAAGGCAAAACCTTCATTTACATGATTTGTACTAGAATTTATAGTACCATCTGCGTAATACCCAATATCCATAGGAAAAGTTATTCCTGTACTGGTATCGATCAATAAAGACCATCGAGAATCTGGTACCGCTCTAGAAAGTCCGGCAGCATTAGGTGCCACTTGAAAAGGAGTACCTGAAGTGATAACCGCTCCATTGCCCAAATCTGTCTCACCTAATGGATCAGATAGTACAGCCGTACCACCACCTGGCCAAGTTATCGTAACTGTTTTATCAGCATTTTGAATTCCACCTACTGCGCTATTAGGCTCATAAGAAGAAACACGAATCGCATTTTGTACTGCATTTACAGGCTCTTGTAAGGTAAGCGTGAATTCTACCGTTGGATCTGTACCTTGATTCCATCTTACTTGTAAACCATTATCGGCGGCACCAGTTTTATCTAAAATATTATATTCAGTAGATGTAATAGTAAACTGTTGACTTACTCCATTTCCATTATTATATTCACCCGTTAATGATAGCGAATCATCTCCCGTTAAAATAGTGCCTTTGGCAGGAGTACATTCTAATGCATTTGCTATACCATCATTATCAACATCATCGTCACATAAATCAAAAACACCATCATTATCATAATCAACCGTTCCACATATATTTAAACTAAAAGATGTATTGTTTGATGCTGCATTACCACCTACATCAGTAACATTTACGGTCACGGCAAATGTGCCATCTTTGAAACCTGACATATCAACAGCGGTAGCAGTCCAAATTCCTCCACTAACTATTGCCGTTGTATTAATAGTATTAGTACCGTCTGTAATTGATACCGTTACAGTTTGACCATCTTCCACATCTGTTGTAGTCCCTGAAATTGTAACATCTGCCGCCTCAACAACATTTACATTATTATCACCTTCTATTGGAGTGGTAATGTCGATGGTAGGAAGTTGATTGACCGACAATATTGCCTGTGCCTCATTTGGACATGCATTGCCTGTATGCGACACTAAAACTTTATAAATATTACCATCTTCAGTTAAAGTAAGGCTATTTATAGTAAGGGTAGCATTCATTTCTCCCGCAAGATTACTAAATGTAGAACCAGCGTCAGTACTTACTTGCCATTGATACGTTAATCCCACATCGGCATTTGTGTCGTAGTTTGGAGTTCCACTAGTATAGCTTGAAGCCGATAGTGCAGATGCATTTACTGTAAAAGTTACATCATTACCTATTACTTTTGTTTGGTCTGCAGGCGCAACATCAATAGTTGTTTCTACAGCATTAGTAATTCCAGAAGTTGAACCCGTGTAGGCTGTTGAAAATCCGGTTACTTGCCCATTATTGTCAATACCAGTTCCATCAACAATTCCATCATTATCAACATCAATATGACCTGCCTCAACAGTATCATTACAACCGTCGCCGTCACTATCTAAATCTATTCTATTGGGTATACCATCATTGTCGATATCATCATCACAGGTAGATATAAATTGAAAATTGAAAGCAAAACCACCAATATACCCTAAATTAGTATATCTAATTTCGACCTCATCACCTGGGTTTATTGATTGTGACTCTGCCACGTTAGGCGTAGTATCAGCGCCACAACAATATCCTTTAAACGATACTCTAGTTCCGTTTATAAACACTTCTAGAATATCATCGGAGTCAAAGCCCGGACCGCCATAGTTTAGTAACCCGGATAAACTAAATTTTCTTTTGAAAATTGTTTGATAAAAAGGCTGAAAAGCTACATCATTTGAATGGGTTCCTACATAGGTTGATGGAACTAAATTAGAACTTGTATTTGTGTCAAAAGGACCAGTTCCTGAATAAGATCTAGATTCTGTAAAATTATACGAATCAATACCTAAATATGCCTCTCCTTTGAAAACGGGAGTTCCAACACCTCCGTTAAGTTGACTATCTTGGTTACTAGTACCATATGTAGAACCGGCAATGGCAAAATGACCATCAAAATATTCTGCATCCCAATATCCCACACCAAAATTACCATCTTGTATACCGTCTGCTATAGCGTTTGCCGCTGCACCATCATTACATTCGTTGACATCTAAAATTCCATCATTATCATCATCTTGATCTGCTAAATCTGGAATACCATCTTGATCTGTATCTTCAGATACAAATACAATTACGGTAGCCAATTTACAGTTTATAGAATTAGCCGTCTCGCATATTTGATAAACAAGTTCGTACATTCCATTCGCCGTACCTGCAGAAACACTAACCTCACCAGTGACCGTATTTAAGGTTATACCAGGGTCGCTAGTACTAACTAGGGTTAAATTTACACTCGATACCGTTGGTGTAGATGATATTAAAATATCGTTAGTCAAAACATTTGACACGGCCGTACCACCAGAAAAACCAGATATTGCAGCTGAAAAATCGTTATTTGCTTCTAAGAAATTTTTAGAGCCGTTAAGTGTAATAATTAAATTAGCGGTATCAGAATTAGTACCGTCTGACAATCTATATAAAAATGATTCTGTTAAGGTTTCTCCAATTAGTAAATTTTCAACGTCTGGATTACTTAAATCTGGCGTATAGGTATAACTACCATCGGGATTTATTACAAGTGTACCATATGCGCCCACAAAAGTAGAGCCTGCGGTTACCGGATTACCATCTATTTCTATAATAAGAACATTACTCGCGCCACCTTGCCAGTATATATCCGAAACACCTGCAATTTGACCACCTGGATCAGCATCAGTTACATTTGGCCCATAATTGTAGCTTAAAACTAATTGATTAATAGGTTCTTCAAAAAGGATATTGATATTACCCGTTGCATCAGTTTCTACCGCACTACCTAATCCATAAAACGTATTGTTACCAGCATTTACGACACCACCAGTGGTTATAAATTTAAAAGCAGAAGCTGCACCATTTAAAGATCCGTTTATCTTTATCTGATCTTGCCAGCTTGTACCTTGCGAAAAATCGATATCTACTAACAAAAACCCAAGATTAAATACCGGTTCATCAAAATCAATTATTAATTCTGTATCGTTAGATGATGTAATAGAACTATTTATAGAATATAATAAATATCCGAAATGACCACCGTTGGTACCAGTTTGAAATACTACTTGATTTTGATTTGCAACTCCTATGTTAGAAATATCAGTAGAAGTAAAATTAAGCGTTACCCCGCCTACATTGGTTGAAGCTCCGTTTACAGGACCAGACAAACCACCAAAAAATCCTCCAGGTGCATTGAATTCATTTTCCCAAACCAATGTCGACAGCCCTCTATCTACATAATCTACTCCATCATCTCCAACATCTGTTATTATATTTCCTGATATATTTGGTTCTACAGTTACTGTAACGTTGTCATTATTATCTACTGCAGTTGGTGCTTCATCTACACCATTAATTGAGATTGATATAATACCATAATCTGTAATATCAGCATTGTCCTTTACAGTATAAGATATAATATCTACTAAGGTTTCTCCGCTTTTTAAACCAGTAACCGAAGAGCTTGTTTCATCTACATCATATGTATAAGTACCATTAGACTGAATAATAATTGAACCATACAGTGTTTCATATGAGGCACCCACTTTACCAGAGTAGACATCAACTTCAGATACCGACAATGTATTACCAGAGTCATTTGATAATATATTACCAGAAATGGTACCCGTTGCGTTTGCTAAAATAGCGTTAGAATCATCTAATGCCACCGGGGCATTTCTAAAAACTCGTATTATATTTTGTGCACTTGCCGTAGCTAAATTTGTATCTCTAACTTCTATAGTAGCCGTGCGTATGCCTGCCGTTGGCGTATTAGTGGCATTTCTATAATATAATGTTTTTAAGAAAGTCAAAAAAACATCATTCGGAATTGGATTTCCCGATAATTCGGTAATTGTAAAAGTTCCGAAATTTTGAACCAACCTCAATGTAGAACCGTTTACGTTAAAATTAAAGCTACTAGATGCTGTTGTGAAATTGAATTGCACCGGTCCATTAGTAACGTAAAGAAATTCAGTTGTATTTACATTTCCTGTAAAAGCAATAGTTGCACTTAAAATTGTATTTGCATCTGATGATAATGTAGGTACTAAACTTAACGGAGATATATTACCTGTTGTTGGTCTAAATTGAACTTCGTGATTTACACCTGTTGCAATAGAATTTAAATCTAATACTGGATCGGCGAAAAAGCTATTTGTACTTATGATTCTTGGCACAATACTATTTTCAATAGGGGTACCCGCAATTAAAGGGAATAACGCTAAGATTTGTAGTACAAGAAATACTGATATTCTGTAAAATTGATTTAACTTAAAGTTTGATTTTTTCATAGCGGTTACTTTATGAAACTGGGGGTTTTTTTGATTCATCATTTTTTGTGTAAATACCAAAAAATATTACTGGCAGATTTTTTATATCAAATCAAAGAAAGAATTTAAAGAATTTAAAAAGTAATTCTTGAATACCATTTGGACTTTTCTAAAGGTGAGCGGGAAAAAAGTATCGTTGAACGGTAATATTTTTTTACTTTCATCTTCATTTTAATGATAAAATTCTCTTAGCAATCATTTTTATTTAAATTTTAGTTTTGCTATTATCAATAACGCAATACATAAATTCAAGCTAGCCAATAGTTAAAAAGTAGGTTTTAGACTACATTAAATTGATAATTTTTCTTAAAAGTATAGAGAGAACTATATTACTCATCAACATATGTTGCCTGCCAAGACCAATTTGTTGTGAAATGATCATTTTTGTATATGAGAATTTATCTAAAAGATGTATTTCATCGATAACACGTGTATTTTAAACAGATTACATAACTTACAGTTTTGTAAGAATTTCATGTTTTTGTAGTCTTAAATTGCGTCTTATGCTAAATTCTCCTCTAAAAAATCGGATGTACTACACTTTTGTTCTGTAGTACGATTTGTAGACAAAACAAAAAAAGGGAAGGAGCTATGCTCCTTCCCTTTTCAATATATTTTGATATTTGTTATTTACTCCACCACTATAAACTCAGATCTTCTGTTGAGTTGATGGTTCTCTTTGCTACAAGGTACATTGTTGCTACAACCGTTTGTAAGTTCGGTCTCACCATAGCCTTCGTATGAGATCCTGTTGCTCGAAATGCCGGCTGATATTAGGTAATCGGCCGTTGCCTTTGCCCTGTTGGCGGATAAGCGCATATTGTACGCATCGTTCGCCCTTGAATCGGTATGTGAGCGTACCTGTACGTTTACGCTCGGGTATTCGTTCAAATATGCCAATACCTTGTCGATACTGATCCTTGCATCTTCCCTGATGAAGTACTTGTCGAAATCGAAGTAGATCGGTTCTATGTTCAGGTATTTGGCAAGGTCCGTACCTATCGGTGCACCCTTGTCCACTTGTACCAACATTACTTCAAT
>NZ_SOAY01000005.1 GCF_004364165.1 Maribacter spongiicola | reverse complement strand
TGCAGCGCGGCGATGCTCAACACTCCTCGGGAACCTGCGTACGCAGGGTTCACCGATATCGTATTGTACATGTACTGTGTGTACTGCGCGTCTTGCTGGGCATGGCCCATGAAGAGTCCCGCTACGGTAATTATAATGGTCAGTAAATATTTGTTCATCGTATCTATTTTAAGGGGAATTTTTTATCTGTTGATGTATAGGTAACCGGACTTGGTAAGGTTATTACCCTCTTTATCGTACTTGATCACATAGAAGTACACACCGACCGGCAATTCTGAATCTTGGCTTATGGTAGCTCTACCATTTGAAGACCCTCGGAAGGTATTCGTTCTATTATCATAACCGCTCATTTTATAAACGACCACGCCCCATCTGTTATATACCTGCACCGTGTTGTTCGGGAAGGACTCGATATTTTCGATCAAGAACTCATCGTTGGTACCATCGTTATCCGGTGTTATGATTTCATTGGTAACAGCTATTCCGCTGTCCACTACCTCAGCGTTACAACCGGCATCAAGTGTTGGAACTCCGTTCAATGAATCACACGGATTCAATGGATCCGTACCATCTGTTATTTCTTGGCCGTCAGGTATCGTATCGCCATCGGTATCGGCTACATCTGGATCTGTTCCGATTGCGTCTTCCTGGGCAGTCGTCAATCCGTCGCCATCACAATCGCTGTCCGGCAACGCCGTACCTCCAACATGGTCACAATCATCTAAAGGATTTGTTCCGTCCAATACTTCTTGACCGTCTAGGATCGTATCGCCATCGGTATCAGGATTTAGTGAATCTGTACCTAAAGTAATTTCTTCAAAATCGGTTAAGCCGTCACCATCTGTGTCGCACAATCCATTTGCATTATCTGGGTCACATGGATTTAGTGGATCTGAACCGCTGGCAACTTCATTACCATCGGTAACACCATCGCCATCTGTATCAGGATTGTTAGGATCTGTTCCTAAAGAGACCTCCTGATCTGTTGTTAATCCGTCATTGTCACAATCTGCAGCTCCCGTTGGTGTGCCACCTATCGAATCACAAGAATCATTAGGGTCTGTACCATCCAAGGCTTCTTGCCCATCGGATATACCATCACCATCTGTATCAGCTAAATTAGGGTTTGTAATAATACCAGTAGGATTGGCTGGTGTAGATGGATCGTTCACCCCAGTTATTTCTTCGTTATTAGTCAACCCATCATTATCACAATCGCTTGTTCCTAATGGAGTTCCACCAAT
Source organism: Maribacter spongiicola (assembly GCF_004364165.1). Taxonomy (GTDB): domain Bacteria; phylum Bacteroidota; class Bacteroidia; order Flavobacteriales; family Flavobacteriaceae; genus Maribacter; species Maribacter spongiicola. The sequence goes on along the minus strand of NZ_SOAY01000005.1, from coordinate 17,838 downwards.
AGAATCACAATCATCCAATGGGTTAGTATCATCTGTATTTACCTCTTGTCCGTCAGAAATACCATCGTTATCTGAATCATTGTCTCTAGGGTCTGTTCCTAAAGCAACTTCTTCATCGTTGGTAAGACCATCATTGTCACAATCGCTTGTGCCTAGAGGTGTACCTCCATTAGAGTTACAGTCGTCCAGAGGATTACTGCCATCCATGTTTACTTCTTGCCCGTCATTGATACCATCACCATCCGTGTCCGGGTTGTTAGGATCTGTTACAATAGCAATCTCTTGATCATTGGTCAAGCCATCATTATCACAATCTGCAGTTCCAAGTGGCGTACCATTTGTAGAACTACAAGAATCATTAGGATCTGTGCCGTCCAAGGCTTCCTGCCCATCGGAAATTCCATCACCATCCGTGTCTGAATCATTAGGATCCGTTGTTTCACCATTAGGATTTGCTGGCGTAGAAGGGTTGTCAACACCTGTTGTCTCCTCTCCATAGGTTAATCCATCACCATCGCAATCACTAGTAGCCACAGGCTGCCAATCTGGATTTGACATTGGAATACAAGGATCATTAGGAGCAGGATCATCTACATCACAAATATTATCGCCATCCGTATCAACACAGGTTGGAATGGATATGAAAACCGTTGCTGTTGCACATACTGTACCATTACAAACTTCATAGGTTACAGTAACCGTTGAGTTGTCTTCAGCGGCAATTGCTATATAGGTTAGTTCTCCTGTAATAGGGTCAAAAGTAACCGTACCTGCAGCGGTACCACCTGTAATTGTTACCGTACTACCAATTAGGAAGTCATCATTGAATAAAATATTCAATGTTTTAGGTACACCAACATCTGCTGTAGTATTGTCGTCAACTGCCGTTGCTACTGTTGGGTTAGGGTCCGTTCCGTTAGGATTACCGTCACCATCACAATCACTGGTTGCCAAAGGTGTTCCTCCAATAGATTCACAATCGTTGTTTGGATCTGTACCGTCTATAGCCTCCTGGCCATCGTTGATGCCATCGCCGTCAGTATCGGCATCGCGAGGATCTGTTGTGTTACCATTCGGATTTGCCGGAGTTGAAGGATCATCTACACCTGTAGTTTCCTCATCGTTTGTTAATCCGTCGTTATCACAATCACTTGCTCCTAATGGTGTTCCACCAAATGAACTACAATCATTATTAGGGTCCGTGCCATCTAAAGCTTCTTGTCCATCAGATATACCGTCACCATCTGTATCTACTAGATTAGGGTCTGTTGTATTTCCATTTGGATTCGCTGGGGTCGAAGGATCATCTACACCTGTAGTTTCTTCATCTTTCGTCAATCCATCATTATCACAGTCACTCGTTCCAAGAGGTGTTCCACCAACAGAATCGCAATCATCGTTTGGATTAGTGCCATCTAAAGCCTCTTGCCCATCAGAGATACCATCACCATCTGTATCATTTATATTTGGATTAGTACTGTTTCCATTGGGATTTGCAGGAGTGGTAGGATCATCTACACCTGTCGTTTCTTCATCATAAGTTAATCCATCATTGTCGCAATCACTTGTTCCAATAGGCGTACCACCGATAGAACTACAAGAATCATTAGGGTTTGTACCATCTAAAGCTTCTTGACCATCAGATATACCATCACCATCTGTATCTACTAGATTAGGATCAGTTGTATTACCGTTAGGATTAGCCGGAGTTGAAGGGTCATCTATACCTGTAGTTTCCTCATCATTGGTTAAACCATCGTTATCACAGTCACTGTTTCCAAGTGGTGTACCACCAACAGAATCACAGTCATTATTAGGGTCTGTACCATCTAAGGCTTCCTGCCCGTCTGAGATTCCATCACCATCCGTATCATCATCCATTGGATCTGTAGTTTCACCATTAGGATTTGCCGGAGTTGAAGGGTCATCTACACCAGTAGTTTCTTCATCGTATGTTAATCCGTCCCCATCACAATCACTTGTTCCTACTGGTAACCAATTAGGATCGCTCATAGGAGCACAAGGGTCATTGGGCGCCGTGTCATCTACATCACATATATTATCACCATCTGTATCTACACATGATGGTATGGTAATATTGACCGTAGCATTTGCACATACGGTACCGTTACATACTTGGTAGGTTACGGTGACCGTATTATTATCTTCTGCAGCAGTTGCTACATATGTTAATTCACCTGTAGCTTGGTTTAACGTTATTGTGCCAGCAGACGTTCCACCGGTTATCGTTATAGTACTTCCCGCTGCAAAATCGTCGTTAAATAGAATATTTATAGTTTTTGCAATACCAACATCTGCCGTGGTATTGTCATCAACTGCAGTTGCAACTGTTGGGTTAGGGTCTGTGCCGTTAGGATTACCGTCACCATCACAATCACTCGTAGCTAAAGGAGTTCCTCCAACAGATTCACAATCGTTATTAGGGTCTGTGCCGTCTAAGGCTTCCTGCCCATCGGAGATGCCATCACCATCGGTATCTGTTACATTTGGATTTGTTGTATTTCCGTTTGGATTAGCTGGGGTAGAAGGATCATCTACACCTGTCGTTTCTTCATCGTTAGTTAATCCGTCATTGTCACAATCTGCTGTTCCAAGTGGTGTACCACCTATAGAACTACAAGAATCATTAGGATCTGTTCCATCTAAGGCTTCTTGACTATCTGAAATTCCGTCACTATCAGTATCTACTACGTTAGGGTCTGTTGTATTTCCGTTAGGATTTGCCGGAGTTGATGGATCATCTACACCTGTAGTTTCTTCATCATTAGTTAAACCGTCGTTATCACAATCGGCAGTTCCAAGTGGTGTACCACCTATAGAGCTACAAGAATCATTAGGGTCTGTACCATCCAAGGCTTCTTGACCATCTGAAATTCCGTCACCATCGGTATCTACTACATTTGGATCTGTCGTATTTCCGTTCGGATTAGCTGGAGTTGAAGGATCATCTACGCCTGTTGTTTCTTCGTCGTTCGTTAAACCGTCATTATCACAATCGGCAGTTCCAAGTGGCGTACCACCTATAGAGCTACAAGAATCGTTAGGGTCTGTACCATCTAAGGCTTCTTGACCATCGGAGATACCATCACCGTCGGTGTCTTCATTTGTGGGGTCTGTTGTTTCTCCGTTTGGATTTGCTGGGGTAGAAGGGTCATCTACGCCTGTTGTTTCCTCTTCATTTGTTAGTCCATCACCATCATCATCGCAAGCACCGCTTGTTACAGTATCATCTGTTGAACTTGTGCTTGACTGCCCTGTGCCTGCAACTAAAGGTATTCCTGTATTTGGGTCAACTCCCCCCGTTAGTCTTCCATTGGCATCAATATCATCCAAACCAAAACCGCCATCACCTTCTAAGGCGTCTGGGCAGCCATCGCCGTCTGAATCGTTATTTAAAACATTTGGAATATTGTTGGTATTGCTATCACATCCCAATAAAGTAAGATTAACATTATCGATACCAATATCATTACCGGCACTACCATTTGATTGTGAATTTAAGATTACGAAGTTTGATAGATTGGTAGTCGCGGTAAATCTGACCTCAATCGTTCTCCAAATATCATCATTTAATACACCTAAACCAGAAGAATTTACCGATGCTATAATCACATTAGTGGCATCTTCAACATTAAGACTAAGGATTGGAAGATCCCCACAATTTTCGCATAGACCAGCTAAAGCTATCTGAAAAACATAATCTTGCCCTATTTGAGTGTTCAACGAATTGATGCGATATATTTCAGACGGGATAGGAATCGACGAATCCACATTGACTACCAAATACCTTCCGTTGGTATCACCACTGGCATCAACATTGCCATTTATATTGGTTCTGTTGTAAAATTGTAATCCAGGATTGGAAGAATTAGCTACAGCATAAAAACCGTCTCCCACGGCACCTGAAGCCCTGTAGCCATGGTTAACTACATTTGCATCACTTGCTCTGGTTGAACCAAAACCAAAATTATTATTGTATATTTCTTGTACAAGAATTTTACTTGGAGTTGGGCAATTTTGATTTTCATCAGTATCCAAAATACCGTCATTATCATCATCTTGATCACAGCCATCTGGCACACCATCTAAATCATTATCTAAGCTATCGTCAAAACCTTCGCATATGTCTGTTGCATTTGGTACACCATCACCATCACAATCACTTGTTGGGAGCGGTGTGCCACCAACGGAACTACAGTCATTTAAAGGATCTGTTCCGTCAATTGCTTCTTGAGCATCACTGATACCGTCATTATCATCATCTGGATCAGTATTATCAGGATCTCCATCCCCATCAGCATCGCTAAAAATAGTTACCTCTTCATCTAAATCATCTGTAATAGTATTTACTTCGGTTGCAAATTCATCAAAAGTAGCCGATATGGTATTGGTCACAGTAATATCAGCAGGAACATCATTTGCCGTAGCAACTATGTCAAGTGTGAATAACTGACCTCTTTGCATGGTGCCTATCGTCCAATCTGGAGAAGACCATGCACCAGAACTAGGTGTTGCACTGACCAAGGTAAATTCTGTAGGTAATATATCTGTAATGACTAAGTTATTAATCGCACTAAAACCTAAATATTCCGCAGTGATCGTAAACGTAACATCATTACCGGCAACAATAGGATCAACATCGTCTATTTTGGTCAATACCAATTCTGGTGCACAACTATATACCGATAGTATGGCAGAATCATAGGTGCAACCACCTTTGGTTACCCTTACAAAATAGTCTCCAGGGGTATCCGGGGTAAATGAACTATTGGTTTCACTTGCAATTATAGCACCATTTTTAAACCATTGATAGGCATCAAAACCACCTGTGGCTTCAAAAACATCTGCAGGCAGACAACCGCCACCTGTAACGTCGAGTTCTACAACCGGAACTGTATCAAAACCAGAAAAATAACCAGCTATACCTGCATTGTTATTTGCGCCTAAAAACCCAACGGCGATTGGTCCTGTAGAATTAACGGATACATTACCTATAAGTCCAGTGACAAAAAATGTTTTCCATTCTGTTGTTCCCGCAACTGGTGTAGATGCCGGTAAAGCTACATTCCCAGTACCATCTGTTACAGTAATATTACCATCTGGTGTAGTTGTAGAAGCAACTATAGTTACACCACCATTAAAGTTTAACCCAGCTACATCTTGTATGTTTGGAATATTACTTAAGATACTTGGTAATAAACAATTTACAGGTGCTATAAAATTAAGACCTAACGTCTGTATACCAGAGGCACCGGTTAAACATTGGTAGGCATAAGCCTCCTTGGAAGTGGTGACAAACATGTTCGCACCTGCCGTATTTGAGGAAAAGTTACTGCCCGGGACTTCAAAATATTCTCCATTGTTTATTGTTGCAATTGGGGTTGCTGAACCATTAACAAAAATCTGGGTATTATTTTGTGTTCCTATTATGATTGGAAATTCGGTTTGATTGTCTGCTTGTCCATTTCCACGAATAAACACATATTCCCTACCCAAAACATTTTCTGGTACAGGTTGGTCAATTGCAGCATCTCTAGAGGCGGAACCACTATTAACACCAACGTTAAGACCGCCATTACTGATTACAATTTTCTTGTCCGACTTTATCGATGCTCCCAACCAACCGTCAACATTAGCTGCTGTTTGGTTTTTTACAGCTTCTAATACATAAGATTGACCAGCGTTCAATGTAATCTGGATGGCATCTGCTGTAAGCCCACCTTGGCTTGCACCTAATCTAAATTCACAATTAGTATCGTAACCAAAAATATCTACAATAGTATTATCCTCGGTTGCCATAATACCCAAGGTAGTGTTAAGGTTAGCATCATTGGCCCTATTAGGAATGCCTCCCCATTTAAAACTATTTCCAGCGGCTGCTTTACCCTTAGAAGTTAGGGATGTTCCTTGAGCGCCTGATCGCCCTCTATAATTTACATAAAATTTTTCGCCACCCGGAGCTTCAAAACGAAGTCCGCTATTGCTAAGAATAATACCAGTATTAATATTGTCAACAAGACTTATATTATTATTACCATCAGAAACATTATACTGCCCAGGTGTTATATTTGAAATAGACAAGGTAGCAACAGGAGTAGCACCAGTACCTTGATATACATCTACATTGAAAGCCGTTGCTTCTGGAGTAGAAAGATAAAATGCTTGTTGAACAATTGCCTGATTATTAGAAACCTGTTTTAATGGCGGCAAATAATGAACATCGCTTAACTGGGCGTAAGATTCGATAATAGCTAAAAGTATGAATACCAAGCTGAAAACGGTTTTCTTGATTTTAAGATTTTTGATATTCATATTTATAATTTTGATGTCATTTTTTGGTCTAAAAATAATCTGATAAAATTTTTTAAAATGATATAATTGGATAAGATATTTTTGACTATATCATTAAATGTAAGCATCAATTGACGTGTTAAAAAACTCGATTTTAAGGGGAATATCATATCGGGGATGGGTTATTAAAAAATAAGTTGTTTCCCTTTAACTTTCGACAGATAAGGATTACAAAATATTTGTTATTATCCCAAAATTAGTTGAACATTAAATTTTAACATATTTTATGTTGTAAAATGAAGATAGTTGTATGGGAAACCACCAATTTTGTAGGTGAGATTATATATTTTTTTTAGCTTTTCATCGATGAAGTCAAGTATACCAGTCGTTTCGAGAGCATCTTTTATATAGGTAAAATGACCTAAACTAATAATTATAGCCAAAAGGCAATGACAATAGGTCTTACAAGCCAAGTTAACATATTTTAAAAATCACCATAATCTTTGTCAACAAGTGAAAAAATCAGGCGGAGGTCAAATTGGTCAACCAGAAATTCCTACAAAAAAAAACGATTCCTATTTTAATATTTTAGCTGTTTATTTCAACATCTTTCCTACCGCAAAAATGGCAATAGATTTTAAGAAAAATTTACCCTCCAAAATATGGCAATAAATTATCACCCTTAGACCAGTAAAAAATGCTTACACATAAAACAAATGGCAAAGATTTACAGGTTCGTAATTTTCTTTGTTCCTAAATATTACTGATCTTTATAGTAGATTACAAATGCTATTTGGTATGACAACAGCAGAAGAGAAATTAAAAGAGCGTGTAAAAGAACTCACCTGTCTTTATGAAGTTACTTCTATAATAGTAAATTCTGATTATGACCAATTAGAAACCTCCTTAGAAGCCATCGTATATTGCCTAAAAAGGGCATGGCAGTTCGAAACTGTAACCGAAGCCTTTTTAAAAGTAGGCGATTACCAAGTACATACCGATGATTTCACTCATGACATGGTCATGCTAGTTTCAAAAATAAAAGTCTTTAATAAGATAGAAGGTGAAATTTTAGTCGGCTATCCCTCTTCAACACATACTCCTAGCGATTTTTTAGAGGAAGAACAAACCTTATTAAATAATGTAGCCTTAGATGTTGGTAATCTTATTGAACGTAAACAGATTCGCGATAGTGAAGCCATTACCAGAAGACAGATGGAACGTAGAGACCGTTTGCATATTCTTGGTGAAATTACAGCTGGTATAGCTCATGAATTGAACACCCCCCTAGCTAACATACTCGGATTTGCAGAATTACTGAAAGATAAAATTACCGACAAAGAGACTGTTAGAGACCTAGAAAAAATAATGGACAGTGCTATTTTCAGCAGAGAAATTGTAAAAAAGCTCATGTTTTTTGCTTGTGAAATGCCACAAGAAATGAAAAAGGTACAATTTATACCTATTGTTACCAATGTCATAAAACTGCTTGAACCCTCTTTAAGATCTAAGAACTTGAAGATGATCAAAGCTTTTGACACTGAAAAAATAGCACTCAAAGCAGACACGGTTCAGTTAACTCAAGTATTATTTAATCTGATTATGAATGCTATTTACTACTCCCCTGAACTTGGTACCATTACTGTTGGTATTGTAGAAACCGATAATCATATAAGTATTAAGATTTTAGACGAAGGCAATGGTATACCTACCGAATTAGAAGACAAAGTCTTTGAACCTTTTTTTACTACAAAACCTATTGGCGAGGGTTCTGGCTTGGGTCTTAGCGTTGTACACGGAATTATTACCAGCCATAAAGGTAAATTAGAACACAAACCAAATACACCGAAAGGAACTATATTTACGGTCGACTTTCCTAAATTAAACTAATGGATCTGCGCAAAGAGAACATTCTTATTGTTGATGATGATATTGATATTTTAGAGCTTTTACAAAGGCATCTACAGTCGATGGATTATCATACCTATAAAGCCGTTTCTGTAAAAGAAGCGTTGTTTATACTTAAAGACACGTTCATTGATTTGCTAATTACCGACATACAAATGCCCGAAATAGACGGACTCCAATTATTGAAGTTCGCAAATGAGCATTATCCTGAAATTCCGAAATTGGTTGTTACCGGTTACCCATCTGTAGAAGGTACTTTAGAAGTGATAAAATCTGGAGCCACAGATTATTTAACAAAACCCTTTACCAAAGCAGAGCTAAAAGAAGCTATTGAAAAGGCACTTACGCAAAATGCATCGCGGAAAAAAGCAAAAAGCACCCAAGTAAAATCTAATGCGAATACGTATTCAGATATGGTAGGTGCATCTGAGGCATTTAAAAAGGTAACCAATATTATTGAACGCGTAAAAGATAATAAGGCTACAGTAATAGTTACAGGTGAAAGTGGTACGGGTAAAGAATTGGTTGCAAGGGCTATTCATTATTCAGGTAAGTTTTCTAGAGAGCCGTTCATTGCCGTTAACTGCGCAGCAATACCAGAAAATCTTCAAGAAGCAGAGCTATTCGGGTATGTGAAAGGAGCCTTTACAGGGGCAAATGAAAATAGAAATGGTTTCTTTCAAGCAGCTAAAGGCGGTACTTTGTTTTTAGATGAAATTGGTACAGCATCATTAGCCGTACAGACCAAATTACTGCGCGCACTTCAAGAAAAGGAAATTACCAGGGTAGGCTCACAAAAAATTGAAAAAGTAGATATTCGAATTATTGCTGCTACAAATGCCAACCTAAGAGAAGAAATTAAGAACAATACGTTTAGAGAAGATCTGTATTACAGATTAACTGTAGTAGAAATAAATGTACCTCCCCTACGCGAACGTAAATCTGACATTGCGCTTCTAACTGATAAGTTTCTTCGTAAATACGGAATAGAATTTAAAGATAGATTGCTTCGTATTTCTCCGGAAGCATTACAAATTCTTCAACGTTACAATTGGCCCGGTAACATTAGAGAACTTGAAAATATTATTCAAAGAGCTGTTATCATGTCCGATGGTATTATCGATGTCAAAGACCTGCCAGATTTTTTAAAGTATCAAATTAATTTTTCTGATAATGAGCTGCGTCCGCTTCGTGAAATAGAGCGAGAATATGTTCAGCGTGTTTTAAATCATACAGATGGTAACAAGACCAAAGCAGCCGAAATTCTTCAAATAGATCGCAAAACCTTACGTGAAAAACTAAAATAACACCGAGTAATTTCTCCCCAACTGAGGAATAAATCCCCAATTAAAATACTTTTCCAAAAATAAAATAATTTACTACTAACTAATATTCAATTAGTTACGGTTTTTGGCGCGTTTTCCTTATATCACAGGCATACCAATTGCTATATAGACCATGAAAAAGATATCTGTTTCTAAAACTAGTACATATAGACCGTAATCTATATTCAAAGCGACTAGTAAAAGAAAGAGAACGTGGAATCTTAAATAGCGATAAATGAAGTACGGCAGTCTGGTTTTTGAAGAAAATGAATTCTTGATAATTAAAAAATATCAAGAAGAGAATGTAACTATTGAAGACTATGCACACAAAAATGTGTTAGAGATTCTTGGTCAACACATGACTATAGCCATGCGTTTAAATGCAGAAGATATTCCGTTCGACATCATTACTATTAACTCGTTTATAAAAGTTAGCGGCGCTTCTGGTATTCGCCAAACATTTCAAATAGTATCTCCAAGTGAAGTTGATATAAAACAGAATAAAATTTCTGTTATCAGCAGTTTAGGTGCTTCAGTTATTGGGCGCGCCGTAGGAGATAAAATTTCTTATGGATTACCTGGTGACCGCGTGTCTTTAGTCATCACAAAAGTTACCCAACCAAACTCAGCCAACAAAAACACTACTGAAATTCTTAAGACCAAAAAAGAAACAATTCACTAATTCTAAATTATTCAGTTATGATCAAATACGCAATTACCCTATTATTTTCAGTAAGTCTATTAAACGCACAAAGCAACGACACAAGCCAAACCGAGGTTAATGTTGGTGATGTTTTTGAAATAGGAAAACCTGAAACGAACAAATACAAACACATAGATTTTCCGAGAGAAAACTTCATTATTAAACGCGGCGGAATTGCCAATTATAGGCGTGCCCAAGGCGAAGAAGTTGTGGTTACTGCCGTTAAAGAAAAAAAAGATGGTACCACAGAAATTAAAATAAAAAGAAATGATGGTGGTCGTTTTTTCGGTAGCCATACTGTAGTAACTGCAGACTTTAACGAAGCGATTACGTCTGGCGAATTACAGGCTTTATAATTTTTTTTTAGTTGATTGATAATCCACTTGGTCTCTATAAATAAGTTGGCTGATTTATTAAGAAACAACCAAGTGGATTTCCTAATAAAATTCTACGTCTAAACAAAACAAAACCCATGTTTACAAAACTTAAAACACCGCAAAGATTGCATACTGGCTTTATATTGGCCATCGCATTTTTATTGGTTTTGGGTTCTAATAGATTGTACCATAGACATTTTTCTACCCTACAGAACACGGTTAACTCTGTTTATGAAGACCGGGTTAAAGTTCAAGGTTACATCTATCAATTAAATAACATCTTTCATTCTAAAAGACTTCGGTTCATTACTGAAGATGATTTTACTTCAGTTGCAAACGAAAATGAAAAAGTAGAAAAATTACTTACTCAATTTGCACTTACAGAACTAACTACAAAAGAATATAGTGCAATGAATGAATTGAACACACAATTTCAAAAGCTTAAAATATTTGAAAACAAGCTATTGGAATCTCCAGATGATCTTAGCAATGGGGTTACCATTTTATCACTACAAACACTTAAGGAAATAGATAAAAAATTAGATGTACTGGCAACCATACAATTAGAAGAAAGCAAGCAAATGACACAGCTATCCAATAAAGCTTTAGAGAGCAACTTGCTCATGTCTAAGCTTTCACTCGGCTTTTTAATACTTATCGGGCTAGCGCTATTGTCATTAATTTTTTATCCCTTAAAAAGAAAACAACCCGTCCTCAATTGAGGAATAATTAAATACATCTTACTATGAGCTCGATGAAAAATTATATTCGTAGCATATGCTCTACCTGTACTTATATGGCATATTGCTCATTAACAAAAGATAAGAACTCCATTTTTTCATGTAGCGACTATGTGCATGTTTTGGATATTACCAATGAACCAACATTGATCATTTCTAATGAAATGGCAAGTAAAGAATTTGAAAGAGAATTAGTCTTAAACTACATATAATGATAGCAAAAGTAGCATCTAAAAAAGCACCTAAACAAGGTATGCTTGAAAACGTAATGCGACAATTTGATAATGCCGCAGACATTATTGACCTAAACACCAATATTAGAAAAATATTAGAGGTGACCAATAATGAAATAGTTGTTCATTTTCCTGTGCGGATGGATAATGGTGAGGTTGAAATTTTTACCGGCTACCGTGTTCAGCATAACAATGCATTGGGTCCCTACAAAGGTGGTCTTCGTTACCACCCAACAGTTGATATCGATGCAGCAAAAGCATTGGCAATGTGGATGACCTGGAAAACTTCTTTGGCGGGTTTACCCTATGGTGGCGCTAAGGGCGGAATTCAATTAGACCCTAACAAATATTCAGATACAGAGTTAGAGCGCATCACTAGAAGATTCACCTATGCATTAGGAGATAATATTGGACCGGAGTTAGATATTCCTGCTCCCGATGTTAATACCAATCCGCAGACGATGGCTTGGATCCTTGATACATATATGTCTACCAAATCGCCTGCAGAACGATCTACCAATATGCATGTAGTTACTGGTAAACCTATAGGTGCCGGTGGCTCAAAAGGTCGAGACAGAGCTACTGGTTTCGGCGTATTTCTAACCATTAAATTTTGGGCAGAAAGTCATAATGTAGATTTAAAGGACAAAAAATTTATTGTACAAGGTTTCGGTAATGTTGGGTATTGGGCTGCCTATTTCTTAGTTAACGAAGGCGCTATTTTAACAGCAGTGCAAGATGCCTATGGCAGTATTGCAAATGAAGAAGGTATCAATGTTGATCAACTATTCGATTATCAAAAAGGTAATAAAGGTAGCATTCTTGGATATGCAAAGGCAAGAACAATAGATAGTAAAGATTTCTTTTCCTTAGACTGCGATATCTGTATACCTGCAGCCTTAGGTAACCAGATTACTCCTAAAAATGCCCATAAGTTAAAAGCATATTTAATTGCCGAAGGTGCCAACGGACCAACAGATGTAGATGCCGAAGAAATTCTTTTGAAAAAAGGTATCGATATTATACCAGATATTCTATGCAACTCTGGCGGAGTAATAGGTAGTTATTTCGAGTGGTTACAAAACCGTAACGGCGAAATATGGTCTTTAGATGAAGTGATGGAAAAATTAGAAAAGAAAATGAAAGAGTCTTTCACCACCGTTATAGAAACCTCGAAAAAAAGAAATGTAGATATGCGTACTGCAGCATTTATAATTGCGATTGAGCGATTAGAAGAGGCGTATGTTCAACGTGGTATTTTCCCTTGATCAATTAAAAACGATTTATAACAAAGAATAAAGGATAAATAGTACCAAATAGGGCGCGGTCGAAATTATGTTTAGAAAGTTAGCTACCTTTCTCGACCTCGCTCATATGGGTACCATTAGTTTTCAGCGCCTTTATCTCAAAAAATACAATTAGAAAATGAAGTACGGAAATCTAGTTATAGAGAAAAAAGAATATGTGGTACTTAAGCGATTAATGAATTTATCTGGGTATTACAAAGATGATACATTACGTAAATCTGTACAAAAACTGGTAGGTGAAATGGAAACTGCCATTATTAAAGATGAGCTAGAGATGTATGCCGATGTTATTCGATTTAACACCACCATTACTATTACATCTGAGAACGGATGGCACAAAAAATTTAGATTGGTAATGCCTACCGATAGTGATATAAAAAACGACAAAATATCTATACTAACCCCTATGGGTGCTGCTGTAATGGGCTATAGCGAAGGTGACACCATTATATGGGATTTTCCATCAGGTGAACAAAAACTAGTTATTGAAAAAGTAGAACAAGAGAATGAACATATGAATTTAAATATGGTACTATGATCGCATCTAGACATTTCTATCCGCATGAATCTGATAAAAAGATTATGGTAAAAAAGGATCGATTAGAAATTAATAATTGGACAGATGAACTCGAGTATTTAAATAAGGAGTTAGACTATTATTTAGACATTGAAGATAGTATGATCCACAGTTCAAAACTGTACCAAGAGTTACATGGTGTTCGTAGAGAAAGTGCGCTGTTATTGGCAGCATTATATCGTTACGAAAGCACACTTGGCAAAGCCATTGAATGTGATACGGTAGATTGTGATGCCTACTATTTAAATCATCATGAAAAGAAAAGAGATACCTACATCGCTTTTATTCAAAATTATAGGAATCTAAAAATCAAGGTATTATCTCAAATTCTATTAAAGGCAAGTAAGTAAAGTGAACAACACAGATTTATAATCGACCCTAAAACAATCAAAATTTATAGGGTTAAAAATCAAATCGTCATGGATAACAGCATACTATTACCAACAGATTTTTCAAAGAACTCATGGTTAGCCATACAGTATGCTATAAAACTTTTTGAAGATAAAAAATGCACATTTTACATTTTGAATGCCTATTCTAAAGAAACCCATGGCTTAGATAGTTTAACATTATTAAATCCCGATGAAGCTTTTAATAATTTGTCTGAATTAAGATCAAGACAATGCTTGGGTGATATATTAATAAAGTTATCAAGATTAAAAAATAATAAAAATCACAAATTTCACCTAGTATCAGAATCTACCCTTTTATTGAGTGCCGTTAAAAACTTGAATAAAGAAATTCAATTTAATATGATTGTTATGGGTGCAAGAGGCATGGGTAACAAGAAAGGAAAATCATATGGTAAAAACACCTTAGAAATTTTAAAGCATATTAGAAAATGTCCGGTTCTGGTAGTTCCCACGAAAGTCGATTTCAGTCACCCTAAAGAAATTGTATTGACTACTAATTTCAATACTAAAATTAAATCATCAGAAATCAAATATTTGGTTGAAATAGCAAAACTAAGTAATGCCAGTATTCAAGTTTTAAGCCTGTCACCAACACATAAATTGAGTTTTGAACAAAAGAGGAACAAAGTATTTATTCGTACACAACTAAAAGAAGTAGCCTATAACTTTAATTCGCTTAAAAATGTAAAAATGGCAATAGCTTTAAGCTGCTTTGTTGAAATTAGAAATTCTAATATGATCAGCTTCATTGATAAAAAACCTTCTTTTTTAGAACGACTTGGTTTTGGGCAACTATCACTTAGTAAGCTTGGGTATTATGCCGATGTACCTGTTTTGGCACTTCATTCGAAATAAGCTTTTTACTATCACTCTTATCGTTTCTGGAAGTCACATATCGTACCTTTGTATGGTAAAATGAACAAGGACAATGAACGACAATTTTCACAGAATACTATATAACTACCTTATAGAAACCGGACTAAGCGAAAATGTTGCAGCGTATGTAAACCTTGCCATTTTAATGGTAGGTGCATTGGTACTAGCCTGGTTTTTAGATTTGATCATCTGGAAGGTGTTACGATCTGTATCGCTTAAATTAGCCCGAAAATCTAAAACCAATTTCGATAATTTTCTCGTCGCCAATAGAGTTCCGAGATATGTAGCGCATATTATTCCGTTAAGCATTTTGGTAGAATTAGTACCGTTTGGTTTCATTGGGTTCGATTATGGAGCCCAAATCACATTAAAATTTCTAAATGTACTCTTTGTAATACTTACGCTCTACGTTGTAAAAAGTGTATTTCGAAGTATTAACGATTACCTTAAAACAAAACCACGGTTTAGAGATAAACCCATGGGTAGCTACATACAGGTATTTATGATCTTCGCCTGGGTAGTGGGTATTTTCACCATTTTCGCAATTATAACAGAAATACAGGTTTGGAAGTTTTTTACCGCCCTTGGTGCAGGGTCTGCAGTAATACTATTAATATTTAAAGATTCTATTCTTGGTTTGGTCGCAAGCATACAAGTGAGTATCAATGATATGGTTCGTATTGGCGATTGGATCAGTTTTGACAAATTCGGTGCCGATGGCAATGTGGTCGAAATATCGCTTGCAACTGTAAAAGTCCAAAATTTTGATAATACCATAACCACAATACCAACCTATGCGTTAATCTCAGATTCTTTTAAAAACTGGCGCGGAATGCAAGAATCTGGCGGAAGACGTATGAAACGAGCTTTGATTATTAGTCAAAAAAGTATTCGTTTTCTTTCGGAAACTGATGTATTAGAATTTCAAAAAATACAACTCATTCAGCCTTACCTTATAACACGTAGCGAGCAGATCAGCACTTATAATACAGCGAATAATATTAATAAAGACCTAGCCATAAATGGTCGGAATTTGACCAATATTGGTGTGTTCAGAAAATACGTGATCGATTATCTTCAAAACCATTCTGCCGTAAATAAGGGTATGACATTAATGGTGCGCCAATTAGCACCAACGCCGCAAGGTATACCGTTAGAGGTATATGCTTTTAGTTCAGACAAACGTTGGGAGAATTACGAGTATGTAATGGCTGATATTTTTGACCACCTACTAGCTGCCCTACCCTATTTTCAATTGCAGGTATATGAAATACCGGTGGGTGTAGCGACTACGTCTTCAGATTAGGATTTATATAGGCAGAAGGTTATTACTATGCTTATGTTAATTCGTTCCATATAGAAAAACCTCTTCACCGAGCGAATCAAATAAAATTCAGTTATTTGCCTTAAAGAATATTCATGAAATTGAAGATTGATAAGTTTGTCTTTTTTATAATTATTGCCATAATATTGGCTTACCTATTTCCACAATGGGGAACACAAGAAAGTAAACTTCCGTTAAACGCAATTAGTAGCATAGGTATTTCACTAATTTTCTTTTTTTACGGACTCAAGTTAAGTCCCGAAAAACTAAAACAAGGACTCAAAAATTGGAAATTACATCTATTAGTGCAGGGAGCTACTTTTTTACTTTTCCCTTTATTGGTTTTACTGCTTCATCCATTAATTCAAAATGAAGAACAAGAAAACATTTGGTTGGGATTCTTTTTTTTGGCTGCATTACCATCTACAGTTTCATCTTCAGTTCTTATGGTCTCGCTGGCAAAAGGGAATATACCAGCAGCAATATTTAACGCCAGTATTTCTGGTATTATAGGTATTGCCCTTACCCCATTATGGATGGGACTTTTTGTAAGTGATTTACAAACCGACTTCGATTTTACAGAAATTTATATTAAACTAATTGTACAAATAATAATACCAGTAATAATAGGGCTTCTTTTACATCGCTTCTTCGGTTCTTTTGTACAAAAACATAATAACAAAATAACACTGTTCGATAAATCGATAATTCTATTGATTATCTATAAAAGCTTTAGTGAGTCTTTTGAAAAGAATATTTTTAGTGCTGTCTCTATATTAGATTTACTTCTCATATTAATAGGTGTCATATTCTTATTTTCAATTGTATTCTATCTCACCAAATTAATATCAAAAAGACTACATCTTAATAAAGAAGACCAAATTACCGCACAGTTTTGCGGCACTAAAAAATCGCTGGTACACGGTACCGTTTTTTCTAAAATACTATTTGGCAACATGGCATCTATTGGTATTATCTTATTACCGCTCATGTTGTTTCATGCCATACAAATATTGATAATCAGTGTAGTTGCTACAAAATTATCGGTTCGAAAGTTAGAGGAACTTTAGAAGTTCAATTAATTTTACTTCCACTTTTTTAATTATAAAAACAATATGTCAGTTTATCAGAAAGTTGAGGCGTTAGCATCAAAAATATTTAAGAAAAATACCATATTCAGATATGGCTTCAATCTATCGCCGATGTACAAAAGAAGTACCGCGAAATTAATTGAGGTGTCTGAAGATTTATTGCATGTGAAAATAATAGTGCCAATAAGCTACAAGAACAAGAATTACGTCAACTCCATTTTTGGCGGTAGTATGTTCTCAGCGGTTGATCCTATACCTATGATTCAGCTATTAAGCATTATGGGAAACGACTATGTAGTTTGGGATAAATCCGCTGAAATATTTTTTAAAAAACCTGCAAAAGAAAATTTATATGCGGACTTCGATTTTTCTGAGAAAGAAATTGCCGATATAAAAGAGCAAGTAGCCGAAAATAAAGAAATTGATATTATTAAAACAACACAGCTTACCAATAAAGAGAAAACCCAAGTGTTTTGTGAAGTCAAAAAAACAATTTACATAGCTAACAAAGACTATTTTAAACAGAAGCGAAAGAAAAAACATGTGGCTAGTGTTTAGTTGTTGGTTGTTGGTTGTTGGTTGTTGGTTGTTGGTTGTTGGTTGTTGGTTGTTGGTTGTTGGTTGTTGGTTGTTGGTTGTTGGTTGTTGGTTG
>NZ_SOAY01000004.1 GCF_004364165.1 Maribacter spongiicola | reverse complement strand
GCCGATGGTACTGCTATATCAAGTGGGAGAGTAGGTAGCCGCCTTTTTCGAAAGCCCTTTACAATAATGTAAAGGGCTTTTTTTATACCATAGATCCAACAGACCCTGATCCATAAATTGGTGTCATATACATCACTACTACTACTACTACTACTACTACTTTAAGTTAGAAATTGAACGATAAGGTTAACTAAACTCTACCTAAGATAGAGACTTCATATCGATTGTATTGTTTATATAGTGAGATATGTTTAAGAAGGGTAGAACTTAGATAATAATTTAGTTAACATAAAATCAAATTTAGTTAGACGTAAATCTGGAAGTGAAGTTGAACTGATAGTTGTTTTATTACTTCGAGTTTTAAAATATTCCTTGACAATTTTATCAACGACTTTGTATAAAAGAATTACTTATACTATATCTTTTGATTGATAAGTGTAGTAGTAGATTTTAAAAGTATATCCTTATTAAGAATGCTGACAAAAATAAATTTTAATTTACAGTAGTGTGTATAAAAAAACCTGAGAAGTTAACTTCTCAGGTTTTATCATGTTTTTAATACAGATTATAAATTAATTTGTTTGTTGATTTATATTTTGAATCTTAATCTCTATTGATATCGAAAATGATATCTTCTTTCTGCATTTGAGAAATTTCATTTTTTGAATACCCATAGGTTACTTCAGAATAGTTCTCTTCTTTATCTATTTTATAAAGTCTAGATTTTTTAGATATTTCATAATCGTTTAGGGAAAGGTATAAGCTATCTGAAGTTACTTTTTCTAGTCTCATAGTAGAATAGCTGCCATTATCAGCTTTGTATTCATATATATCACCAACTGCTGGGGTAGATAAATAAAGCTGTGTGTTTTCTTTATCTTTTCCACTAGAATAAATTACAAATTCAGTAAAGAGAGCTAATACTAAAAGTCCTGAAAACTGCCATATGGGTCCTTTCGCTTCAGCTTTAATGGTTTTTTATTCCATTTTAAGTGCCTCGGACATTTGTTTTTGCGATAAGGTCTCTTTACAATGGGTGCGATAAGAACGACCACTTTTCCCTAATGGAAACCTTGGAATCCAAAATACGTGCGGATGCTTTCTGTAGATATTGATGTAAATAGGATCTTGATTGTTGCAGTGTTGACAATTAAATATTTCTAGTTTTTACCGAGTCAAGATTAGTTGATCCAGTACTGAAGAAAATCATATGTTTTGGTTTTGTTATTAGGTAAAAATAACGTTTATAAAAATTGTCTATCGTCTAACCACTTTTAATGCCAATATATCAGTTAATTACGAGGTAGTTATTGCACTCGAAATAATATTCTTAACAATCATTTTTGCATGAATTCTAGAATTCTCTATAAACCATTTGTGGGTTTCCATCCCTCCGCAGATTACACCGGCTAAATAAAGACCTGCTACATTCGTTTCCATAGTATCTGGATTATACTCTGGTAATTTCTTTGTATCATTACTTATATTGACACCTAGTTTTTCTAAAAAATTAAAATTAGGCTTATATCCTGTTAATGCTAAAACAAAGTCATTTTCAATAGCTATTTCACCATCTGGTGTAGTTAAGTTAATGTGATTTTTAGAAATAGATTTAATGGTTGTTTTGTAATAAGCTTTTATACTACCTTCATCAATTCTATTAATGATATCTGGTCGAACCCAGTATTTAACGCGTTTACCAACTTCTGATCCACGTATAATCAAGGATACTTCGGCACCTTTTCTATAACATTCAAGTGCCGCGTCAATGGCAGAATTACTAGCTCCAATTACCGCCACTTTTTGACCAGAATAATAATGTGGGTTGTCATAATAGTGCACTACTTTTTCTAAATTTTCTCCTGGTACATTTAATAAATTAGGTAGGTCATAGAAACCAGTAGCAACAACAACTTGTTTTGATATATAAGTAGCCTTATCTGAAATTATTGTAAAAACATTTTCATTTTTTTGAACATTTTCTACCTTTTCAAAAAGGTTTATATTCAATTTATTAGAGGTTACAATTCGTCTGTAATATTCTAAAGCTTCATCTCGTTTAGGTTTAGCTTCATTACTTATAAATGGTATTTCGTCAATCTCTAATTTTTCAGATGAAGAGAAAAATTGCATATTACTTGGGTAGTGAAACAGGGAATTCACAATGGGACCCTTTTCTAGAATAAGGTAACTGAGTCCTTTTTTCTTCGCTTCCAAACCACATGCAATTCCTATTGGTCCACCACCAACGATGACCATATCAAATTCAGTTTTCATCCTTTTAATTCTTTTATAGTTTTAATTGGATCGGCGCTTTTAAATACAAAACTTCCGGCAACTAAAATATCTGCACCTGCTTCAACTAATTTTTTTGAATTAGCAGTTGTAACTCCGCCATCGACTTCAATAAGGGCAGATGATTTTTTTCTTGTGATCAAAGCTTTAGTAGCTTTTATTTTATCATATGTATTTTCTATAAATGATTGTCCGCCAAAACCCGGATTCACACTCATAATCAAAACAACATCAATATCTTGAATGATATCTTCTAAAAGCATAACATTTGTATGCGGATTCAATGCAACACCAGCTTTCATGCCCAATGCCTTTATGGCTTGAATAGTTCTATGTAGATGCGTACACTCTTCATAGTGTACCGTCAATATATGAGCTCCAAGATTAGCAAACTCTTCAAGATATCTGTCAGGGTCTACAATCATTAAATGTACATCTAAAGGTTTTGTAGCATGTTTTTGAATTGATTTTACAACCGGCATACCGTAAGATATGTTTGGAACAAAAACTCCGTCCATGACATCAATATGATGATACTCCGCTTCACTTGAATTTACCATTTCAACATCACGTTGTAGATTTCCAAAGTCCGCTGCTAAAAGTGATGGCGCTATACTTGCCTTTTTCATATGAATAAACTTTATTTGTTCATTACAAAAATACGTATTTGTAATTCGTTTTAATTGTGTTTTAGCTTTTGCTTTATCATCATTTAATCAATCTTCGAACCACCATTTTTAGAAAGTATAGGATTTATTTTCGTTTTGTATTTACTCAAAATACGATCTAGTTTTTCAAGTTCAATTTTAAGTTCTGCAGATAGTTCTTCATACACTTTATAAGCTCCGTTAGTTGGTTTTGCTTCGCCGGATTCAACACTACGACGTAATGAAGCTAATCTATTATTGAGCTTAATAGGGAAATTCAAAGGATCCTGACCCGATTGATTTTTTACTTGATACAATGCTTCTTCAACTTCTGATAACTCTTTTAAAAACGGAGTGACAGTATTGGTGTAGTCGCTAGCTTCAATACTTTCGTTTATAGCTGTAAGTGATTTTTTAATTTCACGAATTTTAATTACGGCTTCATTTGCAGCGGTAGTTTTACCCATAATTTTATTTGAAAGTTCGAACTGCTCATCTAAATCTTCTTTTGTGATACCTTTTAGGTTGGGGTCCATTTTTATTTCAAAGGCATATATTTTTTCATAATCGCCAGATTTCATTTTTACTTTATAAATTCCTAACGGTGCTTTTGGTCCACGTGCGGGTCTTGCACTCCAAATAATCATACCGTCAAAAGTGGTTGCGCCAGTATATCTCATATCCCAAGTAAACGTATTTATTCCTTTTGCAGTGGTAGGCTTAGTAGATCCCCCTTTTAGCCAATAGGGAATGTTAGGGTCTACTTCATATTTCGGTTTGCTACCGGTAAATGTGTTGATTAATTTATCTTGAGCGTCATAAATTTCAAAAGTAATGGTATCTTTTTGTTCTTTTAAGTAGTATTGAATAGAAGCGTTTGTTAAACCTCTAAGGGCATCTGTAGGTTTAAATAGAACAGCATCTTGTTTTGCCATTTCTGGAGTAAACTGTCTGATTGGTTGAATATCATCTAAGATCCAGAATCCTCTTCCGTGTGTACCTAATACGACATCATTATCTTTAATGACTAAATCTCTAACAGGAGTATCTGGAAGTTCTAACTGAAGACTTTGCCATAGCTCACCATCGTTCATTGAGAAATATACACCATGTTCAGTAGCCAAAAATAGCAAACCTTCTTTTACAGGGTCTTCACGTACGGCTCTTGCAAAATGACCATCTTCAATTCCATTAATAATTTTAGTCCATGTTTTTCCGTAATCATGTGTTTTGAAAACATAAGGTTGTCTGTCGTCAACTTGGTATCTGTTAACTGCAACATAAAGTGTACCCGGGTTATGAATAGATTCATCAATAATACTTACTCTTGAAAATTTTGGTAAATCTTTAGGGGTAATGTCAGCCCAATTTTTGCCGCCATCTCTTGTAATATGTATTTTACCATCATCAGAACCTGCCCATATGGTATTGATATCGTGGTTTGATGGAGCAAGGGCAAATACGGTAGCGTAAATTTCTGGTCCGTTCATATCCATGGTGATAATACCACCAGTTTTACCTAAGGTAGATGGGTCTGCATAGGTCAAATCTGGACTAATTTTTTCCCAAGACTGTCCGTCATCGGTAGTTTTCCAAACATGTTGAGAGCATGTGTACATTACATTTGAATCTTGAGGAGCAAACATTATGGGGAAAGTCCACTGCCAGCGTTCTGGTAAAGCACTAGCGGGCTCACCAGAGAAAAATCGTGGGTATACTTGAATATCTCTAGATTGTCCGTTACTTCTATCATAACGAGTTAAAAGAGCACCTTGGCTACCGGCATAAAAAATATCTAAGTCCGTAGGATGTTGTGTGATCCAGCCACTTTCACCACCGCCAACAGCGTAAGCCCAGCCATCTCCTTGACCACGAGCCTGCATATGTTCCCAGCCGTCACTTGGTACGGCAATAGTGCTATTGTCTTGTTGTGCACCAGCAACATGATAAGGTACATCGTTCGTGGTCATTACATGGTACAGTTGAGTAGTAGTGTAATCTTCTTCTGTCCAAGATTTTCCACCATTGATACTAACAACACCGCCACCGTCATTTGAAGAAATCATACGCTCAGGGTTGTTAGGGTCTATCCATAAATCGTGATTATCGCCGTGCGGTACTTTAATTTTTGTGTCAAAAGTTTTGCCTCCATCAGTAGACTTCCAAAAATCAACATTAAGTCCGTAAACAATATCTTTATCTAATGGATCAGCATAAATTCTCGAATAGTAAAAAGCACGTTGTCTCAGTTTTCTTTCATCATTAGTGCGTTCCCAAGTTTTACCGGCATCGTCTGAACGAAAAACACCACCTTCGTTAGCTTCTACAACGGCCCAAACACGATTAGAATCTGCTGGAGAAACTGTCACTCCGATTTTACCTAACGGACCTTCTGGCATACCAGGGTTTTTTGAAAGATCTGTCCAAGTTTCACCGGCATCAGTAGATTTCCATAGTTTACAATCTGGACCACCGCCCCACATTTTCCATGCTTTTCTTTGAACTTGCCATGTGCTAGCGTATAAAACATTAGGGTTATTTCTGTCAATTATTAAATCTACCGCACCTGCTTTATCACTTACATATAATGTCTTGTTCCAATTTTTTCCGCCATCGGTACTTTTAAAAACACCACGTTGTTCGTTATCACCATATGGGTGACCTAAAGCAGCTACATAGACAATATCAGGATTTGTTGGGTGAATTCTAATTCTAGAAACCGCTTGAGTTTCTTCTAGCCCTAGGTGTGTCCAAGTTTTACCGGCATCAGCTGATTTATAAACTCCGTCACCTTGGGTGATACTACCGCGCAATTGTACTTCTCCCATACCAATGTATACAATATCAGGGTTAGTTTCTGCGACTGCCACTGCACCCACCGAAGAACTTGTAATTTGACCATCGGTAACAGCTTCCCACTCATTACCGCCATCAGTAGTTTTCCATAGTCCGCCACCTGTTGCACCGAAATAATATTCGTTAGGCCTACTTGGACTGCCCGAAGATCCTAAAGAACGACCGCCACGTACAGGACCGATATTACGCCATTCTAAATTTTCATAGAATTCTGGAGTTATGGTTGCAGTATTTGTTTTAGATTTTTTTTGTGCAAAACTGGAGCTAAAAGCGACCAATGTAAATACCAGCAATAGGTAGCATTTTTTCGTATTCATAAGGTGGAAGTTAGGTTGGTTCTAATGGTGAAATAAAAGAATTTTACTTTGAAAATAATCAATTATTCTGCTATAATTAAATGATTTTCAAATTTTAACGGGAAGTTGGGGATACCTAATTTCTGGACTAATTTGAATATTTTTTTCATGAATGGTAGAATCGTAATATCATCATGATTTTTTACGATATAAGTAATATGAGCTTATGTTATTTGGAATTTGGTAAGCGATGGATTTTAATAGGAAAACTAGTTCGGTGTTTTCATTTGAGGAAAGGAAAATTAGTACAACTAAAATTTTAGCATCGATAGATTAGTTAGCAGTTTTTTAAAATTTTGTACCATTTCAGTTATTAGAAAAAAAGTTATTTCAGGTTTATTTGTCGTAAACTTTCGTAGATAGTAATGGCAACAGCATTGGCTAGGTTTAAACTTCTAATATGTTCGCTATATAATGCGATTTTGGAAGTATTTTCGATGTTTTCATTTAATAATTCTTTAGGTAAGCCAACAGATTCTTTGCCGAAAACGAGAAACATATCATCTTCAAAATCCATTTCCCAATGATTTTTAGTAGCCGTAGCAGAAAAAAATATCATTTTTTTGTCCTTATGTTGCTCAAAGAATTCATCAACATTCTCGTACATAATAACATTGAGGTGTTGCCAGTAATCTAGTCCCGCTCTCTTTAAACGTTTATCGGTAAGTTCAAATCCGAATGGTTTTACCAAGTGTAATGTAGATCCTGTTCCGAGAGCTAATCTGCCAATGTTACCTGTGTTATTCGGTATTTCTGGTTCTATGAGTACTATATTAAGGCTCATTATTTTTTGAAGGATTGTAAGTATAAATGTTCAACTTTTTCACGTGCCCACGGAGTTCTGCGTAAAAATTTTAAGCTTGATTTTATAGACGGATTACTTTTAAAGCAATTAATATCAACTTGACCAGCCAAATCTTCCCAAGAATACTTTTCAGTAAGTTCTTCAAGTATCGTTGCTAGTTTAATACCATGAAGCGGATTATTAGGTTGAGAATCTGAACTCATGTTTTATTAAAATTTTATAGACTTACAATTATTTTTGAAATGCAATGTACATTGATAGCGGCGGAACTTCAATCGTGTTTTTCAATATATGCAGCCCTTCAAAGTCAAAGGTACTACCAGAAACAGCCTTTTGCCAAACTCCATCAATTTTATAATTTATTTTTTCGTTTGATGCATTGTAAATCACTAATATGTTTTTCCAATTGTCATCGTTTGCATTACCTTTTAATGTAAAGGAAACAAGGCTATCATTTGTTTTTTGGAATTTTAAATGTTCTCTTACTTGATTGGAGGTAGCCATATAAAAAGCGGGCTGCTCTTTTCTCAGCTTTATTAGATTTTTATAGTAGTCGAATACTTCTTTGTGGTCATTCTTCCAATTCCAGTTTATTTGGTTGATGCTATCAGGTAGGTTGTAAGAATTATCTTCTCCATTTTTAGTACGAAGCATTTCTGATCCAGCATGAAGAAATGGGGTTCCTTGTGAGGTCAGTACTATTGCATTTGCCAATTTATCCATAGCAATTAATTCTTCTAATGTTGCGTCTGGTCTTGAAATTTTAAGTTTGTCAAATAAGGTATGGTTATCATGGCAAGAAACATAGTTGATAGATTGCCATGGTTCTAAGGTCCAAGGAGCACCTGAGTAATTTACCTTTTCATATTCAATTTGAGGATGTTGAGTTGCGCCTACAATTCCGAATTTAATAGATTCTTCTGTATTCTTAGCACCACTAACAAAACCTAAACTTTCATCTTCGAAAACAGAACCTTTTAATCCGTCGCGTAAATCATCACTAAAAGCAGCAAATTTTGGAAGTTGCTGCATGTGTTTTTTAAGGGCTCGTTTTTCTTCCGGTAGCGGAGTATCTGAAGCAGTCCATCCTTCGCCATATAAAAGCGCATCAGGATTTATTTCTAAAACCGCTTCACCAATTTTATTCATGGTCTCAATGTCGTGAATGCCCATGAGGTCGAACCGGAATCCGTCAATATGATATTCTTTCGTCCAATGTAAGACAGATTCAATTATAAATTTTCGCATCATAGCACGCTCTGATGCCGTTTCGTTTCCACAGGCAGCAGCATCTGAATAAGAACCATCTTCCCAATGGCGATAGTAGTACCCAGGTACTTCTTGATTGAAATTAGATTCTTCTGTTTTGCCGGTGTGGTTATATGCGACATCTAAAATTACCCCAATACCATTATCATGAAAAGTCTTTACCATTTGCTTAAACTCTTTAATGCGCACTTCGGCATTAAAGGGGTCGGTAGAAAAAGAACCTTCGGGCGCATTATAGTTGTTAGGGTCGTAGCCCCAATTAAATTGTGGCGTATCTAAATTGGTTTCGTTAATAGCGTAATGGTCTAAAGTGGGTAAAAGATGCACATGGGTAATACCCAATTCTTTTAAATGATCAATACCCGTAGCAACTCCATTTGGACCTTTAGTATCTGCTTCTACTAACCCTAAATATGTACCTGGTAGTGATGAGCCAGCCTGCGAATGAATTGTCATGTCACGAACATGTAATTCATAAATTATAGCTTCATTATAGTTGCTAAGAATAGGAGAAGAGTCTTTTTGCCAACCGTTTGGGTTGGTGGTTTCCATATCTAAAACCATAGCTCTATTGCCATTAACACCTACAGCTTTTGCATAAATTCCCGGAGTTTCCTTTAGCCATGAATCATTAATTTTAACTTGATAGGTGTAATAGATGCCATTTAAATCACCATCAACCTTTGTTTGCCAAATACCTTGATGCTCTTTTGTCAAGTTAAAGTATGAAAAGACAGTAGCGTCATGTCCATCTTTATAAAGTCTTAAAATTACTTCTTCAGCATTTGGAGACCAAAGTTTAAAGAGCGTAGCATCTTTGGTGTATTGTATCCAAAGGTTTTCGTTTATAGGGGTAGGGTATTTATTGAAATCAGTAATAGTCTTTTCGGTATTACAAGAGTTGAACAGGGCGAAACTCATTAGAATTAGTACTGTATGTTTCATTAGATTGATGTTGATACTCTAAGATAAGGAAAGATTTTTTAGGGTATGTATCAGCAAACAGATACTTAGTTTTTCAAATTCCAGAAAAACTATTATAAATGAAAAAACTCCGGTAATCAGCCGGAGTTTATTCATCAATCAAAAAACGAACAGTCATGATAAACTGTTGTTACCGTTAAAATTACAACTAATATGCCAATATTGCCAATTTAAGGAATATTTAACGTGCAATTTTTATAGCTTGAACGCTTAGATTTTTTAACCCAAATACGTTTTTAATATTTTACTTCTAGATGTATGCTTTAAACGTCTAATAGCTTTTTCTTTAATTTGACGAACTCTTTCTCTTGTAAGGTCAAAAGTTTCACCAATTTCTTCTAGGGTCATAGAATGTTGACCTGCAAGACCAAAGTATAAGCGAATAACATCTGCCTCACGAGGTGTTAATGTTTCTAAAGCACGCTCAATTTCTGTACGAAGAGACTCATGTAATAATTCTCTATCTGGGTTAGGAGACTCACCACTACGAAGTACATCATAAAGGTTAGAATCTTCACCATCAATTAGAGGAGCATCCATAGATACGTGTCTACCTGAGTTTTTCAATGATTGTTTTACGTCATCAACAGTCATATCCAATTCTTTTGCAATTTCTTCAGGAGAAGGCATTCTTTCATGCGCTTGCTCTAAGAAAGCAAAAGTCTTGTTGATTTTGTTGATAGAACCAATTTTGTTCAATGGCAAACGAACGATACGAGATTGTTCTGCCAAAGCTTGTAATATAGATTGACGGATCCACCATACGGCGTAGGAGATAAATTTAAATCCCCGCGTTTCGTCAAAACGCTGTGCAGCTTTAATTAGACCAAGGTTACCCTCGTTAATTAAATCTGGTAAAGTAAGTCCCTGGTTTTGGTACTGCTTTGCTACTGATACCACGAATCTGAGGTTGGCTTTGGTAAGTTTTTCAAGAGCGATCTGGTCGCCTGCCTTGATACGTTGTGCCAACTCTACTTCTTCATCAGCGGTAATCAAGTCAACTTTTCCAATTTCTTGTAAGTACTTGTCCAAAGATGCGGTTTCCCTATTGGTAACCTGTTTTGTAATCTTAAGCTGTCTCATTAAAATAAATTAAGTTCAGTTTGCATAGACTGCATATACTTATACGTAAAAATCTTCCGAATGTTACAATTGGGTAAAAAAAAGTTCATTTTTCCGTTGAACTACATAAAAAAAGCCCCAACATATATGTCGGGGCTTTCTATTTTTACTTACAAAGAGTTAATCTCTTCTTGGTTTTCTATCGCGATTACGATCGTTTCCACGTCGGTCATCTCTTTTTTTGTCATCACGTGGTGGTCTTTCTACAAAGCCTTCTGGTTTTGGTAAAAGCGCTTTACGCGAAACTTTCTCTTTTCTTGTTCTAGGATCAAGTCCGAAATATTTCACATCAAACACATCGCCCATATTAACAACGTCAGTTACATTTTCAGTTCTTTCCCAAGCTAATTCAGATACGTGAAGTAAAACTTCGTTTCCTGGAGCATCCATATATTCCACTACAGCACCAAAATCTAACATTTTAATCACTTTAACTTCGTATACGCTACCTACAGTAGGTTTGAACAGGATTGCATCAATTTTTGCAATAACAGCATTAATACCTTCTCTACCAACACCTAATATTTCAACAATACCTTCTTCAGTAACCGGATCTTCGTTTATAACGATAGTTGTCTCAGTTTCTTTTTGCATCTCTTGAATTACTTTTCCTCCAGGACCAATAAGAGCTCCGATAAATTCGTTTGGAATTCTACGGGTAACCATAGTTGGTGCATGTTCTTTTACATCAGAATTAGGAGAAGATATAGTATCTGTGATTTTGTCTAAGATATGTAAACGACCATTTCTTGCTTGCTTTAGTGCGTTCACTAAAATTTCATAAGACAATCCTTTTACTTTAATATCCATTTGGCAAGCAGTGATACCTTCTGAAGTACCTGTAACTTTGAAATCCATATCACCTAAGTGATCTTCATCACCAAGAATATCAGAAAGAACAGCATATTTTCCGGTTTCTGCATCAGAAATTAAACCCATTGCAATACCAGAAACAGGTCTTGTCATTTGGACACCTGCATCCATTAATGCCATTGTACCGGCACAAACAGTTGCCATAGAAGAAGAACCGTTAGACTCTAATACTTCAGATACTACACGAACTGTATAAGGACAATCGGCAGGGATCATTCCTTTTAAGCCACGTTGCGCCAAGTTACCATGACCAACTTCTCTACGAGATGTTCCTCTTAATGGTCTAGCTTCACCTGTACAAAAAGGAGGGAAGTTATAATGTAAATAGAAATTTTCTTCACCTTCATAAGACGGCATATCGATTTTGTTAGCATCTCTAGACGTACCTAAAGTTACCGTAGCCAGTGCTTGAGTTTCACCTCTTGTGAAAATTGCAGAACCATGTGTTGAAGGTAAATAATCAACCTCACACCAAATTGGTCTAATTTCATCTGTCTTACGACCATCTAAACGTAAACCTTCATCTAAGGTTAAAGTTCTAATAGCAGCTTTTTCTGCTTTAGCATAATATTTAGATACTAAATCACCATAATCTGCTAATTCTTCTTCAGAAAATGTTGCTTTGATTTCTTCTTTAATTTCAGAAAAAGCGGCACTTCTTTCATGCTTAGCCGAACCTGCTTTTGCAATAGCATATACTTTATCATATGCCATGTCATGAATTTTCTTTGCTAAATCTTGATCTTCTCTTTCTTCGGCATACTCACGTGTTTCTTTTTTACCGAAAGCTTCAGCTAATTTTACTTGGGCGGCACATTGAATTTTAATGGCTTCATGAGCAAATTTAATAGCGTCTGCCATTTCTTCTTCAGAAATCTCATCCATTTCACCTTCAACCATCATTACAGAATCAGCTGATGCTCCAATCATCATATCGATGTCAGACTCCGCTAATTGAGCTCTAGTTGGGTTAATAATGAATTCTCCGTTTACACGACCAACTCTAGCTTCAGAGATTGGGCATTCAAAAGGGAAATCTGATAATTGAATAGCTGCAGAAGCGGCTAAACCTGCCATAGCTTCAGGCATAACATCGTCATCATGAGACATTAACTGAATCATAACTTGTGTTTCTGCGTGATAATCTTTTGGGAATAACGGACGTAAAACACGATCCACTAAACGCATAGTCAAAACTTCACCATCACTAGGTCTAGCTTCTCTTTTAAAGAAACCGCCTGGGTAACGACCAGCGGCAGCAAATTTTTCACGGTAATCTACCGTTAGTGGAAGAAAGTCCACATCACTTTGTTTGTAGTTGGAAACAACTGTACATAATAACATACATTTTCCTGATTGTACAACAACAGAACCGTGCGCCTGTTTTGCCAATTTTCCTGTTTCGATAGAAATTTCTCTACCGTCACCAAGGTCTATGACCTCTCTAAATACTTTTGGAATCATAAAATTCGATTAAAATCTGCATAGTGCAGATTTGTTAAACAATGGTCTTTCCGACTGAAATTCTCTGGTCGGAGTTGTTGTGTTGTTGTGTTGACCAATGAAAAACCGTGTGTAGCTTTTTGTTCACCTTTGCCAATATGTTTGGCTTAACCTCCTAAGGCAGGAGTATTAAAAAAGGGGATAGCTAGCTATCCCCTTTTGCAATATTATTTTCTAATACCTAGCTCTTTAATTAGCTCTCTGTATTTTACAATATCATTTTTGATCATGTAATCAAGAAGACTTCTTCTTTTACCTACTAGTTTCACAAGTGAACGCTCGGTGTTGTAATCTTTATGATTTCTTTTCAAGTGACCGGTCAAGTGATTGATTCGGTGTGTGAATAAAGCAATTTGACCTTCTGTTGAACCAGTGTTCTCTGCTTTACCGCCGTGTTTCTTGAAAATTTCGGCTTTTACTTCTTTTGTTAAATACATTCCAATATTAATTTAAATGATTTTTATGTACATGATTGGTTTTCAATCAGGGCGCAAAGGTATGATTTTTTTTGAAATGTTTAATTGTTATTATGATAATTTGATTTAAAAAGCACAAATTAGGTAAGGATTCATTTTCTTCTAAATATTGTTCGAATTTATAGCTTAATTCAGTAGCTTAAAATCCGTTTTCAATAAACTCTTTTTGCACGGTAGATGCATAACCTGAATTGTTCATATGAACTCGAATATAGACTTCGTCGTCATTTTTAAGAAGAATACTCGAACCTGACTTTGTAAATGGTTGTTCATTAACATGGCTATGAGTTAGCATTCTTCTACAAATGAGATTTTCTTAAATCCATTATTTCCCGCCAACCTACATGTTCTATCAACCTATGTCAGGGCTAGATATTGTTGTACTAATGGTATAATTATCTGCATCTCCTAAAAATAGTAACTTGGGTATTTAAATCAAAAAAGCCCGTCGAATCAGATTCATCGACGAGCATTTTTTCTTTATCTGTAGAACAGCATAAAATCTATATTAATAGTGTACTTAATACTAAGGTTTTTAAGCTACTGTCTTTTCTGATCTTACTGGATTGTTTTGAATAAGATCTATATAAAGGTTGATCTTTTTCTTCAAATCTCTTCTATGCGTTATAAAATCTAAAAAGCCGTGTTCCAATAAAAATTCAGAAGATTGAAAACCTTCAGGTAAATCTTTACCAGTTGTGTCTTTTACAATACGCGGACCTGCAAAACCTATTAGTGCGCCGGGCTCTGCAATGTTAATGTCGCCGAGCATGGCATATGATGCAGTGGTACCACCAGTGGTTGGGTCTGTACACAAAGAAATATAAGGTAAACCCGCTTCAGATAATTGGGCTAGTTTGGCAGATGTTTTTGCAAGTTGCATTAACGAAAGGGCAGCTTCCATCATACGTGCACCACCAGACTTTGAAATCATTAAGAATGGAGTTTTCTTTTTAATGGCATAATCTATACCTCGTGCAATTTTCTCTCCAACGACACTTCCCATAGATCCACCAATAAATTTAAAATCCATACAACAGATTACGATGTCTTTACCATAAGACTTTCCGTATCCTGTTCTCACGGCATCTTTAAGTCCGGTCTTTTTTTGTGCAGCTTTTAAACGATCACCGTACTTTTTAGTATCCTCAAATTTTAAAGGATCTTTAGAAGTAAGTTTTTCATCTAATTCGGTAAACTTGTTGTTATCGAATAAAATTTCAAAATATTCCTTGCTACCTATTCTTACATGATAATCATCTTCAGGACTTACATAAAAGTTTTTTGCAAGATCATCTGACTCAACTATTTTACCTGTTGGCGATTTATACCACAAGCCTTTAGGTGTGTCTTTTTTTTCTTCAGTAGAAGTTTGTATCCCTTTTTCTTTTCTTTTAAACCAAGCCGTCATATCATCCATTTTTTGGTTATTCTAAAGTTTTAAAGCGTATTTACGTTATTCAAATCTTCAAACGCTTTTTTCAAACGCTCAATAAATGCTGATTCGCCTTTTCTCAACCAAACTCTTGGGTCGTAATATTTCTTGTTAGGTTCGTCTGCTCCTTTAGGGTTACCTATTTGAGATTGTAAATAGTCTTTATTATCTTGAACATAGTCACGAACACCTGCCAAGAAAGCATATTGTAAATCTGTATCGATATTCATTTTTATTACACCGTAGCTGATACCTTCTCTAATTTCTTCAACAGTAGACCCAGATCCACCATGAAATACAAAATCGATATGGTTGTGCTCAACACCATATTTCTCAGAAATATGTTCTTGAGAATTTTTAAGGATTTTTGGGGTTAACTTTACGTTACCTGGCTTGTATACGCCGTGTACGTTACCAAATGCTGCGGCGATAGTAAACCTAGGGCTAACTTTAGAAAGTTCTTCGTAAGCATATGCCACCTCTTCTGGTTGTGTGTATAATTTAGAATCATCTACATCAGAATTGTCAACACCATCTTCTTCACCACCAGTAATACCTAGTTCAATTTCTAACGTCATGTTCATTTTGCTCATGCGCTCTAAATACCCTTTACAAATTTCAATGTTCTCTTCTAAAGGTTCTTCAGAAAGATCGATCATATGCGAGCTGAACAAAGATTTACCTGTTTCAGCAAAATGTTTCTCACTAGCATCTAAAAGACCGTCGATCCAAGGCAATAATTTTTTTGCACAATGATCCGTATGAAGAATAACTGTAGCACCATAAGCTTCTGCTAACTGATGCACATGTTTAGCTCCAGCAACAGCACCTAATATAGCTGCTTTTTGTCCATCATTAGAAAGGCCTTTACCAGCATTAAATTGAGCTCCACCATTAGAAAATTGAATGATAACAGGTGCATTCAGACTTGCTGCTGTCTCTAAAACACCGTTAATGGTATCTGAACCAATAACGTTTACTGCAGGTAATGCAAATCCTTTTTCTTTTGCGTAGTTGAAAATTGCTTGAACTTCGTCTCCGGTTGCAACTCCCGGTTTGATATTGTGAGCCATAATTATGTAGTTGTTTGTTTCTAAAATAATGAAAAACAAAAGTAATAAAACAATTATATTTAAAAGGGATAGTTGATACCTATTTGCAATACGGAATTTGCGAAGTTATAATCTCTAAACCAACGTTTAGACTGAATTTCTGCAGGATTATAGGTTTTAAACCCTAAATCTAATCGAAATAGAAAATAGGTGAAATCATATCTTAGACCAAGACCCGTGCCGAGTGCAATATCTTTTAAAGAACCTAGTCCGTCAAAAGTAGCATTGGGATCTTCAACGTTATCAAGAACATTCCAGATATTACCTGCATCAGCAAAAATTGCCCCGTTAATATCGCCTGCAATAGGAAATCTATATTCTAAATTTAAAGCCAACTTTAAGTTTGCCTCATTAAAATCGTTGATAGCCGAAGTGCTTCCCGGGCCTAAGGAATAGGGGAACCAAGCCCTATTGTCATTTGATCCACCACCAAAATAACTTCGCACAAAAGGTATGTTATCAGAATTTCCGTAAGGTATAGCGATACCGAAAAAAGCTCTTGCGGCAAGGACATTAGAACGAGACAGATCCCAATATTTAACGTATTCAAACTCGTTTTTTATGTATTGTGAAAATGGTACACTAAATACTAGTAATTGGTCATTGTCATTTTTATTAAATGGTATAAATGTAGAAAGGGCTGATAATACATTACCGGCACCTTCGATCTTCCATCGAAATTTATAAAATGAATTATCTATAATCCCTGTTCGGTTCGTTTTATTGAACGTATAGTTAGATGCAAAAATTAAATTATTCTCTGTTAGTCTAATTCTTCTTTCCTCGATGGTATTTACATTATCAAAATCATCACTTGAAGAAGAAACATCGCCATCAAGTATAGCGCTTGTAAAACCTTTAGTACCCGAAGGAATACTTAGTTTAAGTTCATTTTCGCTATCGTCGGGTTCAAAAAATTGAGCTAGTTCGGGGTATAAACTGGCATTTTCATACGAATCTGCTATATCGTCAAGCAGTTCATAAGTATTGGTGTATACATTATAAAACCTTTCTTGATTAACATTTCTAACAAACTGAATGTTTAATAACTCTACGTCATGATTAACAAAATCGCTAGGTACCCAATTATAGCCTAGAACAGCGTTTAATGTCTGTTTGTCTAAACCAATATTATTTTGAAAATTAGTACCCATGGCTATTCTTGTTTTGGGTAATGTATAGTTCGGTATAATTCTAGATGTATTTACAAA
Source organism: Maribacter spongiicola (assembly GCF_004364165.1). Taxonomy (GTDB): domain Bacteria; phylum Bacteroidota; class Bacteroidia; order Flavobacteriales; family Flavobacteriaceae; genus Maribacter; species Maribacter spongiicola. The sequence continues at coordinate 2,273 of NZ_SOAY01000004.1, read as the reverse complement.
CGGAAACCAGATTCTAGGAAAATCTAAAGTAATATCACCGCCAAATTCTGAAAAATAATTGGCTTCGAAAGTATTACTGCTTAATAGGCCGTAAGATCCATTAGCAGATATGCTTAAATTTTCGGCACCTTTAAAAATATTTCTAATAAGTAGCGTAGTGCCAAGACCAACACCTATACGACGCAGGTTAGAACGGCTAACTTCAAAATCAGTTGCAAAGGCATATTTGGTTTTAGGTGCCAAATAAATATTGGTATTCACTTTGTTGCCAACAGAGTCGGCCTCAAAAATAATATTCGGATATTTAAATACATTCAGAGCATTTAACTGTCTAGATGTTCTGATCTTATCTACATCTCTATAAATGCTATCTTTTTTAAAGAAGATGGCATTTGCCAATGTTTTTGGTTTAATGTCAAAATTCTTAGAATAATGTATTGTGTAATCTTGGTAATCTATCGCGTAAAGCGAATCATTTGTGTTTGTAGATAGGTAGTCTGTGTAAATATTGATTTTATTTATCTTTTCTACTTTGTAAGAAGATGTAGTTACTTCGTTTTCTCCTCTTGTTTTTAAATCACCGATATTAAGGGTAATATTCATTTTTTGGTCGTCTGCAGACCTGGTGGTGTCTCGTAAAATATCGAAAGTAATAGAGCTTTCTTGAAAATTTCGAATACCACTATTTCTAAAAATACCAGTTAAGCGCTCGCGTTCGCTATTAAAGTTAGATAGGTCGAATTGCTGCCCTTCTCTAATTAGTGATTTAGAAGAATTTAAAAAATAGAGGGAGTCTATGGCTGTCGATGAAATATTGTTGCCTAAAGAATCGATCATATAGGGGTCTCCAAGTTCAATATGGTAATTAACTTTCGCTTTTTTATATCGAGTGCTGTCGATGGAATACGTAGTATTGTTGGTGAAGAAACCTTTGCTCTGATAATAGGCACTAAGCTTAGCCAAGCTTAATCTAGTTTTTGTCGTATCTAAAATGGTAGGTTCCTCGCCAATGTCTTTAAGCCAATTGCTTAAACCTTTAACAATGAAAGATTCTCCCAAACGTTCTACTTGTTTCTCTGAAAGCAGTTTGTCAAGTCTTTTTTTTCTATTCTCTTTTCGGTATAGCCATGCGTTATATGAAGAGTCGGGGTTTTCTTTGGCAAGGTTGTATAAATTAAGTCTTAGGGGGTAGCCTAAAACGGTAGAATTCGATTTTTGATAGATAAGACTCTTTAAATCTTCGTCATTCACTTTAATAGAATCGGCATAAATAGCATTTTTAATCACCAAGAATTCATCATCCTCTACTTTTTTTAGCGAGTTACAAGATAACAAGACTATTGCCAGTAGGGATAATAAGCTTAATTTAGCCATGTTGTTTTTGGAGCAAAGTGCCATCCTCATAGAAATCAAAAATACATTATTTGAATGGTTGTCAAAAGTGAATTGAAACTTATCAAAAGTCTACAGCAAAAAAAGTGCCGAAATGAGCATGGACTATTTGTTGTGGAAGGTAAAAAGACGGTGGAGGAAGTCGTGAATTCAAGTATGAAAGTATATAAATTATTTGCTGTTGATCCATCTGATTTAGAGGTGAATTATAATGATGTTGTTAAAGTTTCATCAAAAGAATTAAGTCAAATGAGTAGTCTTAAGAATCCGAACGGATATCTTGGAGTATTTCATATACCTAATAAGAGTAACAAGATTTTATCTGACTGGACGTTAGTGCTAGACGGAGTTCAAGATCCGGGTAATTTAGGGACTATAATACGGCTTTGCGATTGGTTCGGTATATCTGACATTGTGTGCTCTTTAGATACGGTAGATTGTTATAACGCAAAGGTATTACAAGCTACGATGGGTTCTATTACGAGGGTGAACATTCAGTATTTGGATTTGATCGAGTTTTTAAAAGCTACAAAAATACCAGTATACGGAACTTTTATGAATGGTGTAAGTGTCACTACTTCAAAATTGCCCAAAAAGGGTATAATGATTATGGGTAATGAGGGAAAAGGAGTTTCTGGCGCAGTAGCAAAACTTTGCACTGATAGATTAGCAATACCACAATTTGGTGGTGTAACTACAGAAAGTTTGAATGTAGCGTCTGCAACGGCAATTTTACTTCATGAAATTAGAAGATAGTTAGGTTGTAATTATCGAAAAATTTAACTTTTGCTAATTGCTAATTGCTAATTGCTAATTGCTAATTGCTAATTGCTAATTGCTAATTGCTAATTGCTAATTGCTAATTGCTAATTGCTAATTGC
>NZ_SOAY01000003.1 GCF_004364165.1 Maribacter spongiicola | reverse complement strand
TCTCGATTCCCCGGCTTCGTTTCCCTTAGGTGTTTCCCTAAGCGGCTGCAAATATACAACTGTTTTTTAACCTGGCAACTTTTATCGAAAAAAAAATTATTTTTCTTTTTTCCCAGACCTAATCAACATATATATGAACCTTTTTCCAACTCCCAGTTCCAAAATCATCTTCACCGTTTGCGGGGTGCAAATGTACACACTATTCTTAATATCACAACTATTTGTTTAAATAAAAATAAAGAAAAATTTACATCAACATGCAACATCTTAATAAATAACACTTTACCATTTCAGCACATAATAAACAAATCCAATTTTACTGAAAAAAGCTACTCAGATATTTAAAAATGCCTAAAGAAATATGCTTCAAATACCGACACTACACTACCCCACATCAACAACCAATAACCAATACTATATACATACCATACATTATAAGATGAATCTATTGCGGACGTGAATAGTTCATATTATCTTTGACACCCTATAATATGTACACAAATGATTAAAATTACACTTCCCGACGGATCGGTTAAGGAATTTGAAAAAGATACAACCCCAATAGCGGTTGCTAAAAGCATAAGCGAAGGATTAGCACGTAATGTTATTTCTGCAAAATTCAATAATACCATTGTTGAAACAACCACACCATTACAAAATGACGGGAGCTTAATTTTATATACATGGAATGACAAAGAAGGTAAAACCGCTTTTTGGCATTCTACTTCACATATTGTAGCTCAAGCTATAGAAGAACTATACCCAAAAGTGAAGCTAACCATAGGTCCTGCAATTGATAATGGATTTTATTATGACGTAGAACTTCCTACGGGTTCTATTTCTGATAAGGACTTTCCATCCATCGAAAAGAAAGCTTTAGAAATTGCAAGAGGCAAGCATGATTACAAAATGAGAGCTGTTTCAAAAGCTGATGCTCTTACATTTTATAAAAATCAAGGTAATGAGTATAAAGTAGAATTGATAGAAAACCTTGAAGACGGTACTATTACATTTTGCGACCATGATACTTTTACTGATTTATGTCGTGGTGGGCATATACCAAATACCGGTATTGTCAAAGCAATTAAGATATTAAGTGTTGCTGGAGCATACTGGAGAGGAAACGAAAATAATACACAACTTACACGTATATATGGGATATCATTTCCGAAGCAAAAAGAACTGACCGAATATCTAGAACTTTTGGAGGAAGCTAAAAAACGTGACCATAGAAAATTAGGTAAAGAATTAGAGCTATTTACTTTCTCTCAAAAGGTAGGGCAGGGTTTACCGTTATGGCTACCCAAAGGTGCCGCACTAAGAGAACGTTTAGAGCAATTCTTGAAAAAGGCGCAAAAGAAAGCTGGTTATGAAATGGTCGTTACACCTCATATTGGTCAAAAGGAACTATATGTTACCTCTGGTCATTATGAAAAATATGGAGCAGACAGCTTTCAACCCATTCATACGCCAAAAGAAGATGAGGAATTTTTGTTGAAACCAATGAACTGTCCGCATCACTGTGAAATTTACAACGCCAAACCATTTAGCTACAAAGAATTACCTAAAAGATTTGCCGAATTCGGTACCGTATATAGATACGAGCAAAGTGGCGAGCTGCACGGACTAACCAGGGTTAGAGGATTTACACAAGATGACGCACATATATTTTGTACACCAGAACAATTAGACGAAGAGTTCAAAGAAGTAATAGATCTATCCTTATATGTACTTGGATCTTTAGGATTTGAAGATTTCACAGCTCAGGTATCAGTACGTGATTTAGATACTCCAGAAAAATATATTGGATCCGTAGAAAACTGGGAAAAGGCAGAGCAAGCTATTATTAATGCCGCCAAAGAAAAAGGTCTTAATTATGTTATAGAAAGTGGTGAAGCTGCTTTTTATGGTCCTAAGTTAGATTTCATGGTAAAAGATGCTTTGGGCAGACAATGGCAATTGGGTACAATTCAAGTGGATTACAACCTTCCAGAAAGGTTCGATTTAACTTATAAGGGTAGTGACAATGAGCTTCACAGACCTGTTATGATACACCGCGCACCATTTGGCAGCATGGAACGGTTTATAGCATTATTAATAGAACACACGGGTGGTAATTTCCCGTTATGGCTAACCCCTGAACAAGCTATTATTCTTCCTGTTAGCGAAAAACATGAAAAATATGCTGAAAAAGTTTTAAAATCCCTAGAAAATAACGAAATTCGCGCTCTTATCGATGGTAGAAACGAGACTATAGGTAAGAAAATACGTGAAGCAGAAATGAGTAAAGTACCATTTATGCTAATCGTAGGGGAAAATGACGAAGTTGCAAATACTATTTCTGTGCGTAGACATGGAGGTGAAGACTTAGGAGCGATAGACGTAACTATGTTTACAGACTTGGTCAATAAAGAAATAAAGAGTACCTTAAAGACGTTTAAAGAATAAAAGTTTAATTAAAATTATTTAGTCATAGCAATACGTAAAAGATTTCGACCACAACCTAGAAGGGAAAATAAGAATCCCCACAATATCAATGAAAAGATAACGGCCCCAAATGTTAGGTTGGTAGGTGACAATGTAGAAGTAGGTGTATATCCTTTTCCTCAGGCTCTTGAGAAAGCAGAAGAATTAGGTTTGGATTTGGTGGAGATATCCCCCAAGGCAGATCCTCCTGTTTGTAAAATAATGGAGTATAAAAAGTTTTTATACGAGCAGAAGAAGAGAGACAAGGCCATGAAAGCGAAAGCTTCTAAGGTTGTTGTCAAAGAAATAAGATTTGGACCTCAGACAGATGACCATGATTATGACTTTAAAAAGAAACACGCTGAAAAGTTCCTTCAAGAAGGTGCTAAATTAAAAGCGTATGTGTTTTTTAAAGGTCGTTCTATCGTCTATAAAGATCAAGGTGAAATTTTATTACTAAAATTAGCCTCTGAGTTAGAAGAATTAGGAAAGGTTGAACAGATGCCTAAGTTAGAAGGAAAGCGTATGACTATGTTCATCGCTCCTAAGACTAAAAGTAAATAAAATAATACATCGGCTTCGCTCAGCGACCGAATGCATTTAAAAAATACTAAACGCTGCCTACATTTGTGAGCAGCGTTTAGCATGAAAAGTGAGATTAATATACATAAACTAGGAGAAAATGCCTAAACAAAAAACAAAATCCAGTGCTAAGAAGCGTTTTAAGCTTACAGGTACAGGTAAAATTAAAAGAAAGCACGCCTTTAAGAGTCACATTCTTACAAAGAAGTCTAAAAAGCGTAAGCTTGCGTTAACTCATGATACTTTGGTTCACCAAAATGATGTTAACAGCATTAAAGAACAATTACGTTTAAAGTAATACAAGTTCTTTAGAAGGTAAATTATTAACCATGGAGTTAGGCTTTAAAAGTTTCTTAAATTAAAAGGACGCCTACTACAAAAAAAATTAGAAAAAAATGCCAAGATCAGTAAATGCAGTAGCTTCAAGAGCCAGAAGAAAAAAGGTAATGAAGCAAGCCAAAGGTTACTTTGGAAGACGTAAAAACGTTTGGACAGTAGCCAAAAATGCGGTTGAAAAAGCAATGTTATATGCTTACAGAGATCGTAGAAACAAGAAAAGAACTTTTCGTTCGTTATGGATTACCCGTATTAATGCAGGTGCCAGACAACACGGAATGTCCTACTCTCAATTTATGGGAAAAGTAAAAGCTGGAAATATAGAACTTAACAGAAAAGTTCTTGCAGATTTAGCGATGAACCACCCAGATGCCTTTAAGGCAGTTGTAGATCAGGTAAAATAAATTAATAACAATCTCACTTTTAGAAAAATCCGATTCTCACGAATCGGATTTTTTAATTTTAGCTATAGCTGCCTTAAATTCTTCCCAATTTATAAGTTCATCGTTATTTTTATCATAACCCTCTATAAGCTTAGATCCTACAAGACCTCTTATAAATCCGCTTATTTCAGCCTGTTTTAATAACTTAACAATCTCCCCTTTTGTAAGTTTCTGGTCATTATCCTCATCAAAAAAATTAAATGCCATTTCAGGAGTTTCGAAATGATTGGTAATAAGGATTTGAATTTTATTTAAAATAGATTCTTCTGTCGTCATATTATTTTGTTTTAAATTAATTTAGTGATAATTCAATTTCCCCACAACGTCAACACTATATTTCTACCAGACGCGTGATTTCTATGCTCACAAAGATAAATTCCCTGCCAGACACCCATATTTAGTTTACCATTAGTTACCGGTATTTGTACCGAAGCTCCCATTAACGATGCTTTAATATGTGCAGGCATATCGTCTGATCCTTCATAATCATGTTTGTAATACGGTGCATTTTCAGGAACTAATACATTAATATGAGACTCAAAATCATCACGAACCGTTGGGTCTGCATTCTCATTAATAGTTAAACTTGCAGATGTATGCTTGATAAATACCTGCAGAAAACCTTGCTCGATTTTTTTGATTTCTGGCATTCTCGCAAGTAAATCATCGGTAATGATATGAAAACCTCTTGAATACGACCTTAAGCCAACTTCTTTTTGATATAATTTCATTTGCATAATATTATTAAATAAAGGTAAAACTTTGCTCTTTAGCTACGTTGCCAAACTTCGTTGAAATATCTTTACAAAAAATAAATACTACATGAATTTATCAAAGATTAAAATGGTTGTTTCTGATATGGACGGCACCTTATTAAACTCTAACCACGAAGTCAGCTATCAATTCTTTGAACTTTTTAAAGGGTTACAATCTAAAGGTATCACCTTTGTTGCTGCAAGCGGTAGACAATACAATAGTATTGTAGACAAATTAAATACCATTAAAGACGATATCATAGTAATTGCCGAAAACGGTGGTTTTGCTATGAAGCAGAATACCGAAATTCTAACTACACCTTTAGATAAAAACCATGTACAAGATATTTTAAAAACACTAAACGAAATACCTAATATACACCCAGTACTTTGTGGTAAACATCAAGCATACTTAACCGGTAAGTCAAATGAATTTATAAGCAAGCTGGCTGAATATTATACGGAATTTGAAATTATAGATGACCTTTTAGCTTTTGATTCTGAAGTCATCAAAATTGCCATTTATCATTTCGAAAGTAGCGAACAATATATTTACCCTTTTGTGAAACACTTCGAGGGTGATCTAAAAGTTAAGGTATCAGGTGAAAATTGGTTAGACATCTCTAATATAAATGCACACAAAGGTTACGCATTAACCAAAGTTATGGAAAGTTATAACTTAAAATCTGATGAAGTAATGGTCTTTGGCGACTATAACAATGACCTTGAAATGCTGGCGTTATCAGATTTCGGATTCGCTATGGAAAATGCCCATCCCAATGTAAAAGAAGTAGCTACCTATAGCACGACAAGTAACGACAATTTTGGTGTTGAACGTATTTTAAAAGAGCTCATAAAATCTAATATCAAATTGTAAAACATTTTTAATTACAAACAGTTTTAAATATTAACTGTGTATATGAAATTATTTACAAGTTGTATTCAAAAACAGCTTTATAACTCATACTTAAATCAATGAGCCACTACTATCATTTTTAAATTTGTACTTAGAAATACCCACAACCAAAGAGTAATACGTATTATTTCAAAATATATTTGATAGCTAGTCTAGAAACAATTGTAACTTTAAAGAAAATTAAATAGTCAACTATGGATTTTACTGATGACACAAAACTAGATAGCCTGATGGGAGCACTATTTACTCCTTACAAACAATCTGTTACAGATGTTCAAAAAGTGATAGATGCGTTACTGTCACATGCAATTATTAGTTCAGAAGATGAAATAGTAAACGACCATATTGCTTTTAGAACTCTTGGAGTTCCAAATTTAGGTATAGCCTCTTTCGAAAAGCTTTTTTTACATTACGGTTATGTAAAAAAGGACTATTATTATTTTAAAGAAAAAAAGTTGAATGCCTATTGGTACGCACCGCCATCACCTAAATATCCACGTATTTTTATAAGTGAATTAAGGGTAGATGATCTACCTGAAAAAGCAAAAACAATATTAAATAAGTATACTAAGGACATTCTTCAAGATCCTGTGGATAGTATTGATTTAAACAACATAGAGTCTGTTGGAAACTTTTTCTATAAGCCACTTTGGGAACTCCCTACAATTACCGATTATCAAGAGCTTCAAAAAATTAGTGAGTATGCTGCCTGGGTGTTGTACAATAGATATTATTTAAACCATTACACTATAAGCGTCCATGAGTTAAAGCAGCCATATAATTCACTAGAAAGCTTTAATAAGTTTTTGACAAGCATTGGTATCTCCTTAAATACTGCTGGCGGAGTCATTAAAACAAGTGCTGATGGTTTACTAAAGCAGACGAGTTCGGTAGCTAAAATGATAGATGCAATTTTCAAAGATGGTGAACACTTAGAAATATCTGGTAGTTATGTGGAGTTTGCCGAACGATTACCGTATCCAAAATCTACAAATGACAACGAGCCCACTAGAAGAAGAGATGGTTTTGAATCTGCAAATGCAGATAAAATATTTGAAAGTACCTACAGTTCTCAGACCAAGAAATCATAAAAACTAAAGAGCCAAAAAAACCGTGATGAATACTATCCTATTAATCACGGTTTTTTCAATCTGTATATGAATTGAAATAATGTCTTCTATTTCTTCTTTCTAGACAAGAAATGAAACATTGGTTAACATTCATCCACATCCTAGAGACGGTTACATTATCAAATTTTGAATTCGTTTTAGAAAATACACACTTGTTTTAAAAAAAAAATTACTAAATAGCGTCGAGCATATATTAAAAATGCTAGTTAAATAAACTTATTGTCCCTAACTACTGCACTGCAGGTTTTAACTCACTAGGCACATACCCCATAGTTCTTTTAAAAGCAGTAGTAAAATGCTGCGGATTTGCATAACCTACCTCATATGCCGCAAAAGCAATGGTTGCCCCATCTTGGATTATTAAACTCTTGGCAACCTCCATACGTAATGCTGTAATATATTTAAACACTGTTACCCCATAAATTTTTTTAAAATCTCTTTTCAATTTGGTAGCATTAAAACCTGCTATGTTCGCTAAATCTAAAATTTTCAATGGCTCTTTTAGGTTGTTTCTAATATGGGCTTCTACCTTTACAATAGATAAATAATCTGAATTTAGTAGTTTTATATTCGTCTTAGAAAGCTTAGAAGTTTGCCTACCTAAAAGAAAATCTATCATTAAAACCGTCAATTTACTTTCTAAATATATCTTTCTAATATCACCCTTATAAGGACATTGTATTATCTCATTTATTTTACTTCGAATTTGAGGAGGAATAAATTTGCTTTTATCCCATAATACAAAAGAGTTTGAGTTAGCTATTGCTGATTTTAATTTTTCAAATGAACTTTCAAATTCTGTTCCCAACAGGTTTTGCAATAAACTAGGTTTTACATAAATCTCAAATAATTTAGCATTTCCCTTAAAAAAAATATCCCTACCCTCAGTTGTTGGGTAGTAAAACATATTACAGTGGTTTTCTGGAATTTGAACCAAATACTTAATATGTCTAAGCGGTTGGTAGCAATAAGTTCCTTCTAGAGAAAAATGAAGTTTTATTAAATGTTTGTCGCTTGTTACACAAATTTCTGAATCGAATTGATGAATTAGATTTAAATCAGAAAAGTCTGCACCTCTAATAAAAGAATTATTATCCTTAGTGGTTACCTCTACTTCATTGAACTGAACGGAGTTATCAATAAATCCGTTTTTAAACAACTCACCCTCCCTCAATTCTTTTCTCAACAAATCGCTATTCATATGCTTTTCCTCTCCCAATTCAATACTTCCTTTTGCGTATGTTTAAATTCCTTTCTCGGTACTTGCCTTCTCATTCCTGCTTTAGATTTGCAAAACTAATTTATTTAGACTAAATCTTAATAAAGATAGTGACCTTTTTAAAACCAAATGAAAAATTTCTTTTTTACTGCACTTTTCTTCATATTAATAACTGTTCAAGGACAGCAAAATTCAGGTACAATTTCAGGTACTGTGCAAGACAACTCTGGCAACTCTTTACCATTTGCAAGTGTATTAGTTGAAGGATTAAAACTTGGTGTACTTACCGATGATAATGGCTTTTACACTATCAACAATATTCCAAAAGGAAAATACAACCTAGTAGTTTCGTTCGTTGGTTATGGCAAACGTTCAACACCTTTTGAAATATTAGAAAGCAACAGTAAAGTCATTCTAGATTTCACGCTACAAGAATCTACAGAGAATTTAGATGAAGTAACCATAAACGGTAAATCGTATGAAACAAAACTAGAAACAAAAGGTTTTGCTGTCAGCGCAATAAAAACCGAAGAAGCTAGCCTAAGAAATATTCAAACCAACGAATTACTGAACACTACAGTTGGAGTAAAAATTCGTCAAAATGGAGGCTTAGGATCAGATGTTACCTATAGTTTAAACGGATTATCGGGTAACTCGGTACGTATATTTATAGATGGCATTCCTATTTCTACGTACGGTAATTCATTCAACCTAAATAGCATACCACCTTCAATGATTAAAAACATTGAAGTTTATAAAGGCGTGGTCCCTGGGTATTTAGCTGACGATGCCTTGGGTGGAGCTATCAATATTGTACTCCACAATGATGCTAAAACTAACTTTAATGCTTCTGTGTCTTATGGATCATTCAATACTACACAAGCCAGTCTAAATGGCCTATATCGATTTGATAAATCAGGATTAACCGTTAAGGCTTCTCTTTTTCATAACTACTCTGATAATGATTATAAGGTATCGGGCAGAAGTGTCGTTGTCACTGGTTTAGGCGGTGTGCAAACTCCTATTACAGCAAGAAGATTCAATGATGCTTATAAATCTACTGGTGGTAGAGCAGAAATCGGATATACCGATGTAAAATGGGCTGACCAATTTTTTATTGGTATTACTGGATCAGATGATTATAAAGAAGTACAGCATGGAGCTTTTATGACCATAACCCCATATAAAGATAGGTTTTTAGAATCTGATGCTTTATTAGGAAGTATCAACTACCAAAAGAAAGATCTATTTACAAAAGGACTTGATATGAACATAAATGGTCTATATGGAAAAAGAAACCGCGCAGTAAACGATACCGTTTCTTGGGCATATAGTTGGAACGGAGAAAGAGCAATTGACTTTAGAGGAAATGAATATCAATACACCTGGAGGTCTCAACAAGAAGGAGGACCTACACTTGCTAAAATAAAAAGAAATGTAGCCTCTATAAGAAGTGGTGTTTCTTACGCCATAAACGACCATCATAGTGTATCGTTAAATCATGTCTATAGTGGTATCGACCGAGAAGATAGCGATGCCCTAAGATCTGTATTAGAAAATACTTTTGTTGGCACAAGAGAATTGAAAAAGAACATATACTCCTTAACCTACGAGCTAACTGCTTTTGATGAAAAATTAAAGGCAAATTTGTTTGGCAAACATTACCAACAGAAATCTACCAGTGTTGACCCTACAATTGAATCAGATGCTAACGGAAATGATGTGGTCGTTGATGAAGTCGTTGATAGTAACAAAAGTTATGATGGGTATGGTTTTGCTACTTCCTACGAGATTGTACCCAATATCACATTATTAGCATCCGCAGAAAAAGCAATTAGATTACCAGACGAAACTGAGATTTTTGGTAATGATGGTGATAATGTGGTAGCCAACTCAAGTATTGATCCAGAAAGTAGTGAGAACTTTAACTTAGGCTTCAGATTCGGAAATTTCAATATTGAAAAGCATGCTTTTACAATATCTACTAATGTTTTTACTCGAAATATAAAAGACAGAATTGGTCTACCTATAGAAACATCTTTGAATGTTGATGATGAATTAATACTATATGTAAACCAAGGTAGCGGTACCTCAAAAGGTTTTGACGCGCAACTAAATTACGCTTACGATAACAATTTTGGCTTGAACTTCAATATATCCAGATTTGATCTAAAAATTGAAAATCAAGGAATAGAAATCGATGTGCCCAATACTCCGTTTTTTACCATGAACGGTGGTTTACGCTATTCTTTCAAAAATTTAATTCAGAAGAAGTCTAGGCTTAATGCTTTCTACAATGTGTATTTCACAGATGAGTTTTCTTTTCTAACCGCACAAGGTAGCAACACCGTTGGTAATGAGTTTTTTACTGTACCCCAACAAATATCACAAGATTTCGGACTTAGCTATGCATTTCCAAATAACAAGTTTATAGTAAGTTTTGATATCAAAAATATATTCGACGAACCTGTTTACGATAATCTTTCTGTTCAAAAACCAGGAAGAGCTTTTTACCTAAAACTGAATTACGCAATTAATAAATTTTAATCTTTTAATTAATACTAAAAATGAAAAGAACGTTTCTAAATCTAAAAACCTTTGCTGCAATTATATTCACGGCTGGTCTTATGACCGCTTGCAGTAATGAAGACGATACCGTAGTAGCACCAGAACCAGATACAGAAGAACCAGATGCTGTCGAAGACCCAAGATGGATTACCGTTGCAGGAGCTAAAATGGGAGAAGAACCAGGTGATGGCAATGGCGGAACTTTAATATATTCTGTTACAAGTGAAGATGCTAAAAACCCTAATGTTTCTATTGAGCCTTTTGAAAACGGATTTATAGCACCTTCTAACAGAACGGCTAGATTACAATCTTCTGAAGATGGTAATACTATTTTTAATATTAGCTACGCAGGTGATACTGGTGGCAATTATACCAAGTACACTGTTGAAGGGGGACAAACTTTTACCCCGGCAGGTACAGAGGTTAGTATAGCGCCTTACGTTGGTACTGCTCCAAGATGGATAAAATTATTTGACGGGGATCAAACAGGTGCTGCAGTGTATGTGAACAATGAAAATGAATTTGATGAGAATGATGCCTACACTCGTACTGAAGCTACAATTGGTGTAGTAACTTTAGATTTAGTTAATTCTTCTATTAAAGAATTTCAAGAGCATAGTGTAGCTTTAAGTGCTGAAGAAGAAGCTCAGGGATACTATATTTCTAGAATTGATATGCCTACTTTAAATGCCGCAGGAGACAAGTTATATATTGGCGCTCGTTTAAGCAAAGTTGATCCTGCTACAGCTGAAAGTGATAGCGGTTTTGAGATTTTAGGTTCTAAAACCATCATATTAGACTACCCTTCATTATTGAATCCATCAGTTATTACCTCTACTGTTGGTCATGGAAATACGAATGGATACCGTAGTATCAATTCTTTCGAATACAACGGTAGCGTTTACCAAGCAAACCAAAACGATCCAGAAGGTTCTCATATTTTAAAAATTGATGCAGATAATGAATATGATGATACCTACGATTTTAATTTAGATGATGCTTTAGGTATTGAAGGTGCATATATTTTAGCATGGAGACCAGCTGCAAATGGTAAAGCGGTATTAGCTTATCGTCATGACGGTTCTGCTGAAGGTGTTGCTGGATTACAAGGATTTTTCGCTTTAGTAGATCTAAATGCTAAGACTGCTGTTAAAATTAATGACATACCTTACGATCCAGATTTCTACCTATTTCAATACCAAGGCTTTGTTGTTGAAGGAACAGAAATTTACCTTACCCAAGGTGCTGTTGGTCAAAACGGAAATATCTATGTTGTAGAAACAGAAACTGGTGCAGTAACTAAAGGTGCTGAGTTAGTAAATGTTGCAGGTAGTCACTTTATCGGGGTATTCTAGACCCAAAGAAGAAACTTATATAAAAAACCGTGATCAATACTTTCGTATTGATCACGGTTTTTTATTTCAATTGAAACAAGAATGAAAATCAGGTCTTTTGCTTCTTCTTTCTGGCTGCCGGAAATAATACATTATTCAATATTAAACGATATCCCGGTGAAGTAGGATGCAACTCTAACTCTGTTTTTGGGTCCCCTACTCTATGTTGATAATCTTCAGGATCATGGCCACCATAGAAAGTAAAGAATCCCTTCCCCTTAATTCCGTGAATATATCTTGCTTCTTCATTCAACTTATTTTCCCCTAACACTAAAACTGTAGGTTTAATTTCAGAACGTGTAAAAGCAGTTGTCTGCCCCATGAATCCTTTTACCAAAGAGGTGTGGTTCTGGCAAAGCATCGTAGGCACAGGGTCCCATTTTGCCGAGAAATCCATCAAAGAAAAGTAATCAGATTCCTTTGGTACATTACCCCTTTTATTTGTCATATCAATTGAAGAGAATTCATATTTCAGCGGACTACGTTCCAAGATAAAATCGGTAAAGGCAAACGTTTTTCCGTAATCTAAGCTAGCTTGATAGTTAGGGTCAGAAGCATCACCATCGAACATAGGTTCTACTATATCAATACCGTCAGCAGCTAAAGCAATATCAAAACTATCGGTTGCAGAACACATGGCAAACATGAATCCGCCACCAATAACATAGTTTCTAATTTTTAAAGCGACTGCTCTTTTTTCTTCAGATACTTTATCGAATCCTAATTTCTTGGCTAACTTTTCTGAATTCTTTTTTCCTTCAATATACCAAGGTGTTGCTCTATATGCTCCATAAAATTTGCCATATTGTCCTGTAAAATCTTCGTGATGCAGGTGAAGCCAATCGTACAATGCTAACTTATCTCCCAATACTTCTTCATCATAAATAGTGGTATATGGTATTTCAGCATACGTCAATGCCATAGTTACGGCATCATCCCAAGGTTGTTTGTCTTGCGGAGAATACACTGCAATTCGCGGAGCTTTTTCTAAAATTACCGCATCTTGATTAACTGAAGGACTACTGATTTCATTTAGTATTCTGTTTGCTTGTGCATCAGATAAAATTTCAAAACTAACTCCCCGTATTTGGCATTCTTTTCTAATACTTTCCCCATCTGGCAATAAAAAAGATCCTCCCCTATAATTCAATAGCCATTGTACTTTTTGTTGTTTTGCCAAAACCCAATAGGTAATTCCGTAAGCTTTTAAATGATTTTTCTGGGTATCAGAATCCATAGGAATCAAAATTGATGATGCAGATAATTGTACAGAAAGTAAAAGGAAGAAGACCGTTGTTATTAATTTGGACATAAAGGATAATAAAAGTATTCACTCAAAGATATAGTAAAATCTTTGGAGGACTATTTAAGGTACAGTTAAAGCTATTGTAATATAAGATAACATGAGTTGAAAATAAATTGATTTAAAACAAAAAAGTCTCCCAGAACAGGAGACTTTTTAAACTTATAATTAAGTTGTTATTTAAAAAGGAACATCATTATCCTCATCAAAATCAGGACCATTATTCATACTACTTCCAAAAGCATCATCTGCACTTGGTAAGTTTTTAGTCGCAAACGGATTCTCTTCATTTGCATTCATTTTAGATTGGAATTCGAAAGGAGAGTCAAAATCATCAAGGTTATCGAACTTACCTTGGTTACCAATAAATTTCAGCCTAATATTTTCTAGACCACCATTACGGTGTTTTGCTACAATAAATTCACCTTGACCTTGTGTAGGTGTACGTTCTTCATCATCCCACTCTTCTATTTTATAGTATTCTGGTCTATAGATAAACGAAACAATATCGGCATCTTGCTCAATCGCTCCAGATTCTCTCAAATCCGAAAGAATTGGTCTTTTACTGCCTCCACGTGTTTCAACCGCACGAGATAACTGTGATAATGCAATTACAGGAACGTTCAATTCTTTTGCAAGGGCTTTTAAGTTCCTAGAAATAGTAGATATTTCCTGTTCCCTGTTTCCGCCTTTTTGACTACCACCAGCTGTCATTAACTGCAAGTAATCGATCATGATCATTTTTATACCATGTTGAGACGCAAGACGTCTTGCTTTTGCACGTAGATCGAAAATAGATAATGACGGAGTATCATCAATGAACAAAGGTGCCTTCTCTAAAGTTTTCACCTTTACGTTTAACTGCTCCCACTCATGCTTTTCTAACTTCCCGGTTCTTAATTTTTCTGAAGACAATCCTGTTTCAGAAGAAATTAGTCTTGTAATCAGCTGTACCGAAGACATCTCCAACGAAAAGAAAGCTACTGGCGTATTTGTATTTACGGCCATATTTCTAGCCATAGATAAGGTAAAAGCCGTTTTACCCATACCAGGACGTGCAGCAACGATAATTAAATCACTTGGCTGCCAACCAGATGTAAGCTTATCTAGTTTATCAAAACCTGAGGCGACACCACTCATACCCTCTTTACCGGCAATCTCTTCAATTCGTTTTTTGGCTTGTATTACCAAATCTTGCGCAGTTTCTGCGGAACGCTTTAAATTACCTTGTGTAACATCATACAGTTTTGCTTCGGCAGTATCTAGCAAGTCAAAAACATCCACAGCCTCATCATAAGCCTCTTCAATAATTTCACCAGAAATTTTGATTAGACTACGTTGAATAAATTTTTGAAGAATAATACGGGCATGAAACTCAATATGAGCAGATGAAGCTACTTTTTGAGTCAATTTTATCAAATAAAAATCACCTCCACATACCTCTAGCTTACCAGCTTTCTTAAGTTGTGACGAAACGGTTAATAAATCTATAGGTTGCGACTCTTCAAAGAGAATGAAGATAGCTTCGTAAATGAATCTATGAGCGTCTTTATAGAATACATCTGGGTGTAAAATATCTATAACTTCATCAACCCCTTTTTTATCTATCATCATAGCACCCAACACAACCTCTTCTAAATCAATAGCTTGTGGTGGAATTTTGCCTCTTTCAAGACTAATAATATTAGATTTGTCGATCTTTCGAGCAACAAAAGGTTTCGTGTTCTCCATAGTGCGAAAGTATACAATTAACCTTTAGTTAACGTGAAAAATATCAATTTCGATGTTCACAGTTGACTAACAATTGACTGTTAATAAGTTACGATTTTCTGTTAATAACATAAAAAAACCGAGGAATAAAATCCTCGGTATATTTTAAAGAAGCCTAAAATGTAGATTAGCCGTTGAAAACACCCATTTGGGCATATTTATCCATACGCTGATTTACTAATTCTTTTGGTGATAACTTTTGTAAATCCTCAAAATGAGAAGAAATTTTATTCTTTACGATTTCGAAAGTCTTTTCTCTGTTAGCATGAGCACCACCTGCAGGTTCGCGAATGATTTCATCTATTAGTTTCAACTTTTTCATATCGGTAGCAGTTAATTTTAAAGCCTCAGCTGCTATTTCTTTATACTCCCAACTTCTCCATAATATAGAAGAACAAGATTCTGGCGAAATAACTGAATACCAAGTATTCTCGAGCATTAAAACTTTGTCACCTACACCTATACCCAAAGCACCACCAGATGCACCTTCACCAATAATTACAACAATTATAGGCACTTTTAGGCGGGTCATCTCCATGATGTTCCTTGCAATAGCTTCTCCTTGTCCGCGTTCCTCAGCTTCAATACCTGGGTAAGCACCCGGTGTATCGATTAGGCAAACAACAGGTACTTGGAATTTTTCTGCAGACTTCATTAAACGTAAAGCCTTTCTATAACCCTCTGGGTTGGCCATACCAAAATTTCTATACTGGCGTGTTTTTGTATTGTATCCTTTTTGTTGACCAATGAACATATAACTCTGATCACCGATTTTACCTAAACCACCGATCATCGCCTTGTCATCTTTTACAGTACGATCACCATGTAGTTCTAAGAAAGTATCACCACAAATAGCTTTAATATAATCTAATGTATAAGGTCTGTTTGGATGTCTAGATAACTGTACGCGTTGCCAAGCAGTTAGATTTTTATAAATATCTTTTCTGGTATCGGTAAGTTTCTTTTCAATTTGCTTACAAGTTTCTGATACATCGACATCACTTTCCTCGCCAATAATCATACACTTGTCCAATTGCTCTTCCAGTTCTTTAATAGGAAGTTCAAAATCCAAATATTCCATATTTCTATTAAGTTTCTTTAGTTGCGGCTCAAAGATAAAACTTTAATACCTAAATCTTGGGTACCCTTTTTTTAATATTCGCTCTTTGCTTTAAAATACCGTTGGCAATGACCGTACTGAGTATAATTAGTGCTCCCACATAAAACATAGGTTTCATCTTTTCTTCAGAGCCAAAAATAAGCCAAGCTAACAAAATACCGTATACTGGTTCTAGATTTGTAGTAAGCATCACTGTATATGGCGTTAGTACACGCATAATTTTTACTGATGCAATAAATGCATATGCTGTACAGATAAGGGCTAGTATAATAAGGTAAACCCAGTCCGTTTGAGGTAGTGTGATCAACGACATATTAAAATCACCTTTCATCAGTAATAATACAGATAAGAAAACCATTCCTACACCTAACTCATAAAAAGAAATGACCGATGGTTTGTGGTTTTGTACCAACTTACCATTGATCAATGAAAAAATAGCGGCTAAAAAAGCTGATATCAGTGCGATGACCATACCATAGATATACTCGGTTTCTACCTTAAAAATGAGATATAGCCCTGCAACGACCATTAAACCAAAAACAATTTCGTACCCTATAATTTTACGTTTATACCAAAAAGGCTCCATTAATGCGGTAAAAAATGCGCCAGTAGACATCATAGCCAATGCTACAGATACTGTAGATACTTTTATGGCAAGAAAGAAGGTTACCCAATGTAACGCTACCACAATACCACCGCCAACCAGGCAATAAAATGTTTTTCTAGAAACCTTTAGGCTGAATTTTGCTAAAAGAATATAAATCGCAATAAAAAGCGTCGCCAAACCCATTCTGATCCATACTAACGGCAATGAATCAATGGTAATCAATTTACCTAAAATGGCTGTAAAGCCCCATATAAAGACTATGAAATGTAAATGGAGAAGGTTATGAATTCTATCTTTTTGCATTTTGTAGTAGATAAAAGGCCAGACATCCAAATACTACATTTGGTATAATTACGGCGAGCAAAGGTGAAAAGCCCGATTGCTCGGCGAGTACACCGAATACTTTATCAAAAAATATAAAAATAAATGCAATTAAAATACCGAAAGCCAAATTAGCTCCCATACCGCCACGTCTCTTCACAGAAGAAACCGAAACGGCTATAATGGTTAAAATAAACGCTGTTAATGGCAAAGCCCAACGCTTGTATTTTACCAATACATAGGTATTAATATTTGATGCACCCTTTCTTCTTTGATCTTTAATAAAAGTATCTAATTCAAAAAGATTCTTTGTTTCGGCAACGTATGAAACGGGAGTTAAATCGCCAATATCAAAAGCAAAAATGGTATCTAGCCGGCGTTTACTTTCAATAATTGCAGTATCACCTAGTACAGTTCTTTTTTTATAAGATGTTAAGCGGTAATTAGAATCTTTTTCGACCCAACGAATATTGGCTGCAGATATCTTAAAATCTAGCTCGTTTTTTTCATTAAAACGTTCAAAGGTAAAGTTATGACCTAACTGCCTAGCGGGATCAAAACTGCTTACATATATAAAATCTGTCTCGTTGAGCTGATTGAATATGTTATTGGTAACCCGATCTTGTTTCCCTTTTTTAAGGTATTTGTACTTAAATTCATTGAAACCTACACTGGCATTGGGCACAATGAACATAGTCATAAAGAACATTAATATTGCCACCATAGAAGCCCCTATTAAATAAGGTCTTAAAAAACGCCCATAAGAAACTCCAGAACTTAAAATAGCCACAATTTCGGTATTGTTCGCCAACTTAGAAGTAAAGAATATTACAGAGAGGAATAGAAAAATAGGAAATAATAGATTACCGATGTATATAGTGAAATTCACATAATACATCACAATTTCATTCAATGGTGCTTCGTTGTCGATCATTTTACCGATCTGCTCTGCCAAATTCACCATTATACCAATGGGAATGAATAGCAAAAGCATCAACGAAAAAGTCGCTAGATACCGTTTTAGAATGTATTTATCTATTATTGATAGCATTATAGCCTTTTATCCATTTGTTTTACCATCATATCTTTCCACGTTCTAAAATCACCTGCAATAATGTGTTTACGAGCTTCTCGCACTAGCCACATATAAAAGCCTAAGTTATGAATTGTTGCAATTTGTTTACCTAAATATTCATTAGCGGCAAACAAATGTCTTAAATATGCTTTAGAATACTCATGGTCTACAAAGGTAGTTCCCATTTCATCTATAGGTGAAAAATCATCTTCCCACTTTTTGTTCTTTATATTTATGGTGCCGTGTGCTGTAAATAACATACCATTTCTTGCATTTCTGGTAGGCATCACACAATCGAACATATCTATACCTAAGGCAATATTTTCTAGAATATTAATAGGTGTACCAACACCCATTAAATATCGTGGTTTATCTTCAGGTAAAATTTCACAAACGACCTCGGTCATGCCATACATTTCTTCTGCCGGCTCACCAACTGAGAGTCCGCCAATGGCATTCCCTTCAGCACCAGCATTAGCAATGTATTCTGCAGATTGCCTTCTTAAATCTTTATAAGTAGATCCCTGTACGATAGGAAAAAATGTTTGCGCATAGTCATACTCAAAAGGTATTTTTTCAAGATGATTTATACATCTATCTAACCACCTATGCGTCATATGCATTGAGCGTTTGGCATAGTTGTACTCGCAAGGGTAAGGTGTACATTCATCAAAAGCCATGATAATATCTGCACCGATCACACGCTGAATTTCCATTACGTTCTCTGGTGTAAATAAATGGGTAGAGCCATCTATATGCGATTTAAACTTTACCCCTTCTTCTTTTATCTTTCTATTTGCAGATAAAGAATATACTTGGTACCCACCACTATCGGTAAGAATATTTCTATCCCAACCCATAAATTTATGGAGTCCGCCTGCTTTCTTTAAAATTTCGGTTTTCGGTCGAAGAAATAAATGATAGGTATTACCAAGAATAATATCTGGATTGACCTCTTCTCTCAACTCTTTTTGATGCACGCCTTTAACAGAGGCTACCGTACCCACCGGCATAAAAATTGGGGTTTCAATAGTACCATGGTCAGTAACAATAGTACCTGCCCTAGCCTTTGATTGTAAATCGGTATTGTGTAGTGTAAACTTCAAACTTTCTAATTCTAGCTGCAAATATAATGAACTGTGTTTGGGAAAAACTTAATAAAAAGCAAAGATGTTACTGAAATAGTGAAACGATACAATTGTGTATTGTAACTCTAAAAAACTTTAATTAATTCAAAAACATCAGTAAACAATAAAGGTATTTTACCTCCGTTCTGATGGTATAACGAGAAATGGAACATTTGGTATCGTATTTGCTACTTGTTCCACCTAAACAACAATGAATATGAAAAAAACAATTTTAGTTGCCTTTATGGCAATCTCTGGGTTTTATGGGGTAGCACAGAGCGATTCGGGATTCGGAATTAAAGGAGGATTAAACTACAACGCTAATGGAGATTATTTTGAGTCTGCCGGTGATGCAGCAAGAAATCCGGATAGAAACGTAGGATATCATGTTGGTGTCTTCGGAAAATTCGGAGCTTCTAAAGTTTATGTTAGACCAGAATTGGTGTACACCAAAACAAAGTCTGATTATGACGGAGCCGATTTCGATATGAGCAAATTAGATGTACCTGTACTATTAGGTATTAACTTAATTGGTCCGTTACACGTTTTTGCGGGTCCTAGTTTTCAATATATTTTAGACACCGAATTTGATGGTGTTACTATTGATGATGTAGAAAATGATTTTTCTGTAGGTATGAATATTGGTGCCGGAGTAAGCCTTGGTAAATTCGGGATAGATTTACGTTATGAGAGAGGATTCAGCGATAATGAAGCTTCTTTCATCAATACCAACATTACAAATCTAGGTCCCAGTAGAATAGATACAAGACCAGACCAATTGATCTTAAGTTTGTCTTTGGCACTGTAAACGTAAACACAAGAAATAAAAAAACCTCTTAAAATTCTTAAGAGGTTTTTTTATGCTTTAAAGTGAAATACTATAAGTCATTATCAAGATGATCAGGCGTACCATCACCATCGGTATCTAGGAAACCAACAAAATTACCATCTGCATCTAGTTCAATTTCATCAATCGTTAATATACCATCACCGTCATCATCTGGATCAGTATAATTGGCAATATATACTCTAGCAGCGGCTTCTGCTTCTTCATTAGTATTATCATTATTTAAGTTTCCGTCATTATTTAAATCTTCTAAAATAGAAGGTATACCGTCTTCATCGAAATCAGTATCGACCTCATAACTAAAAGCATCAATCTTAAATATTAATGGTGAATAAGTAGGGATACTACCACTAGCTGAACTAGAATCAAAATAACCAAGACCAGATGGCATAAAAATAGCTCCTATTCCATATCCTTCATAACTAATTGTTCCATCTCCGTTTTCAATTGGACCATTACCGGTTTGAAAGTTTTTCATACCATTACCAAAGCCTCGTACAACACCAGATAAGTTAAGAGGTATTGGTTGATTTGAAGAAGCATCGAACAAACTACCATCTAAAAATGAACCTTCATATCTCAAAATAACATTATCGCCAATTGTTGGTTTGCCTGCTACTACGCCCTGTCTTACAACCAAAGTATATAACTTTTGATCGATTGTTTCATTGTCATCTGCACGTCCTAAAGACTCAGAATTAACAGAAATCGTCTGGGTAATTAAATTCGGACTATCAAATAGAGATTGTTGAGTACTGTTTACACCAGCGATCGTATCAAATTTAATTTTGAAATCAAAACCTTCTGGTGGTGTATCGAACTCTTCTTTATTATAGAAATGTGTTTTTAAAAATTCTATGATTTCAGCATCATCCTCTACAGTAACTTCACTTAATAACCTTGGTGGTACAACTTCACCTATAGCATCGTCATCATTGTTACAAGAACTTATTATTAGTAAACCAGCTATTAGCAAATAGGCATTTTTCAATTTCATCAATAATTTATTTTGAACGCGCAAGATACAATTTTCCCCTATTTTTGTTTGGAAGTTAACAAAGAAATGCAACTATAATGCGTATAGATAAATTCTTGTGGAGTCTACGATATTTTAAAACCCGAAACATTGCCACAACCGCCTGTAAAAAAGGGCATGCAAAAATAAATGGTATCGCTGCTAAACCAGGTAGAGAAGTGTACCCTATGGATGAAATTGTGGTACGTAAAAATCAAATTGACTATAAATTTACGGTTCTTGACATACCGCCAAGTCGCGTAGGTGCTAAACTTGTAGACATTTATAGAAAAGACACCACACCTAAAGAAGCCTTTGAGCATAACGAACTTTTACAATATTCTAAAGACTATTATCGTAAAAAAGGTGTTGGCAGACCTACCAAAAAAGACCGAAGAGATATTGATGATTTTTTAGATAGCGATATCAAAGACAACGAAGCAGGCAACACAGAGGTAGATAATAAAAGTAAAGAAGTTGAAGATTAGCCTAAACTTTTAAAAACATACCTATCTTTATTATTTTAAGAACAACACATGCAACATACCATACTTTCGCACCAGCAGATTCAACATAAAATAGAACGTATAGCCTACCAAATCTATGAGGCGAATGTTTCTGAAGAAGAAATCATTATTGCTGGTATACAGGGCGGCGGGCTCGATTTTGCAAAAAAAATAGTCGCTAAACTCAAAAAAATTACTGACGCTAAAATTGTGCTGTGCAAATTGTCTATGGATAAGAAAGATCCATTATCTAGCGGAGTAACGACATCATTGCCCGATGCAGATTTTATTAATAAATCGGTAGTTATAGTAGATGATGTTTTAAACTCTGGCACTACTCTAATATACGGAGTGCATCATTTTCTAAAAACACCATTAAAGCAACTTAAAACTGCTGTTTTGGTGAATAGAAATCATAAGAAATATCCCGTAAAGGCAGATTATAAGGGTATTTCATTATCTACTTCGCTACAAGAACATGTAAACGTTCATTTTGAAACTAAAAACGATAGAGTCTATTTAGACTAGTTTGTTTACAATCATTTCAGCAATCTCTGTCGGAGTGTTATTATTAATTTTCACCTTTTGGTGTGCCTGATTGTAAAAGTAGCTTCGCTCAAATAAATGCATGCCAATAAACTCAGTTAACTTGTCATCTTCTAAATGAGAAATCATTGGTCGATGACTTTTTTCTTTCATTAAACGATCAGTAAGTTCATTTATACCGACATTCAAATAAAACGAATTGGCAGTTTTCTCATTTATCAAGGCCATATTAGTACCAAAACAAGGAGTACCACCACCTAAAGAAAGCACAAAACTGTCTTTATTTGAAAAAACTTTATTGAGATATTCTATTTCTTTTTTTCTAAAATAGATTTCTCCTTTGGTCTCAAAAATGGAAGCAATAGACATCGCCTCACCTTCTTCAATATAGTCGTCTAAATCTAAAAATTTAATATTCAAATGGTTAGCTACAATTCTACCAACAGTAGATTTGCCACTGCCCATATACCCTAACAATACTATTTTCAAGTTTTTCATTGGTACAAAATTGAACTAATTAATACGCTTTTCAAAAAAAAATAAATTTATCTTGAAAAGGGTTTGTTAAATAAAGTAATCGACTTATATTTGCACCCGCATTGAGGGAATTATTTTCCAAATTTGCTTTTGACCTGGTAGCTCAGTTGGTAGAGCATCTCCCTTTTAAGGAGAGGGTCCTGGGTTCGAGCCCCAGCCCGGTCACCAATAAATAGTAGCCTCTTCACCAAAAAGAGGCTTTTTTATTTAAGCGTTCAAACTTATTTTATAAGTAATTAACGTTAGCGTTCTTAAGATTTTTTGACCTGGTAGCTCAGTTGGTAGAGCATCTCCCTTTTAAGGAGAGGGTCCTGGGTTCGAGCCCCAGCCCGGTCACTTTTAAACCTTCAAATATTTAATATTTGGAGGTTTTTTTGTTTTAGGCGATAATTAAAGATTGATTTTTAGTCAAGAAGAATAGCGATACATCTTCTTCATTAAACTATAAAGTTCTGGGTGCTTTTTTTGAAATTCCTCTGGATTATTAAAGAAGTATTCACTTGCGACACTCAAAAATTCAACTTCACTGGTAGCACCATACGGATTAATATCAGATTCATTTTCTTTGATACTTTCTATTTCTTTGTGCATCAGTTTTAACCAAGGGGCTACATATTGTTTTTGCATAAGACTTTCTGGGATACCATCAACAACACCATCTGCCATATCTATTAAATGAACAAACTCATGAATACCAACATTACTAGATGAATTCTCATTCTTGAATCCTGCACGTAAGGCGGGCAATGATAAAATCATTAAACGATTCATATTGCCTTTACCTACTTTTCCTAAAATATTACGTCCAGCACCTTCTGTCTGGTGGTCATTATTAAAACTACCTTGATAAAGTAATACCTCATTAATATTACGGTATCGTAATTCTGGAAATCCAAATAACGGTATTACTGCACTTGCACCAACTAACAAACGATCAGTATCGTCTATATCAATCTTTACCCCAGTTATAGCTACATCGTCAAAGAAATATAATAGTTCTTGTTCAAAACGTAGCTTGTCGGCTGCAGACAAATCTTCATAAAAAGTAACTTCTTTAGTAAGAATATGACGCCAAGAAGGATTAAAGTCATTCAGATTAATGGTTTTCTTGTAGAACCAAACCCTCCAAATTATTAAAATAATAAAAAGTAATAAAGGAAGAAAGTAAACAAAGATAGTAGACATATTTAAAGTTAAGATGTTTAAAAAAACTATAACAAAGAACTTAATTTCTATTTGATATACTTTCTTTCTCCTTATTAAACGTACAATTATTATTTATGTATTTAAATATTATCTAAGTGATTTATTGACTATTATACATAAATATGGTTTTTATTAACAACAAAAAAAGGGAAGGAGCTATGCTCCTTCCCTTTTCAATATATTTTGATATTTGTTATTTATTCCACCACTATAAACTCAGATCTTCTGTTGAGTTGATGGTTCTCTTTGCTACAAGGTACATTGTTGCTACAACCGTTTGTAAGTTCGGTCTCGCCATAGCCTTCATATGAGATTCTGTTGCTCGGGATACCTGCCGCTATTAGATAATCGGCCGTTGCCTTTGCCCTGTTCGCCGATAATCGCATGTTATAACTATCGTTCGCCCTTGAATCGGTATGTGAGCGTACCTGTACGTTTACGCTCGGGTATTCGTTCAAATATGCCAATACCTTGTCGATGCTGATCTTGGCATCTTTCCTGATGAAGTACTTATCGAAATCGAAGTAGATCGGTTCTATGTTCAGGTATTTGGCAAGGTCCGTTCCTAGCGGTGCACCGTTGTCCACTTGTACCAACATTACTTCAAT
>NZ_SOAY01000002.1 GCF_004364165.1 Maribacter spongiicola | reverse complement strand
AATTGCTAATTGCTAATTGCTAATTGCTAATTGCTAATTGCTAATTGCTAATTGCTAATTGCTAATTGCTAATTGCTAATTGCTAATTGCTAATTCATTTCCTATTCTTCTTCGGCTTACAACTCAAACAAAAGTCGGATAAAGCTTGTATCTTTTGTGTTACCTTTTCGTGTTCTTTCTGTAACATTTCAGCATCCTTACCAAAATCGGTTGCTTTAAAGACTTGTGCACTTACGGTGTTCATTTCTTCTTGTAGCTCGTTGAAAATGGGCTGAAATAAACTGGAGTCACTAAAAGCTCCTTTTTCTTCATAAATTTTCTTGCGTATTTTCCTGGAGTATAGCTCTACCAAATCAAAGTCATACCTTCCAAAACGGAGTAATTGATTTGCCGTCACTGAATCTGGAGCAACCAGAACAGCCAGGTTTCTCTGAAAAATGGCTCTCACTTTGTCGTTAAAATTTTTGGTGAACATGAAAGAGACCGAATTCATATTGAAGCTGAAATCGATTTTGGCGCCAGAATAAATGGAATAGGAGGTAAGGGCGGCATTAATTTCCGATTCTGGAGATTGGTAGTCGCTTAGCTGCAATTCGTAATCGGGAGTCCATTGCATTGGTTCTTGTGCTATTACCAATGAAGATGAGAATACTATGAATAAAGTAAAGATGAATTTTTTCAAGGGAATTGTATTTTTCATCGAATGTACTGTAAAAAATAATCTGTACAGTAGGTGACCAGAATTTTGAGTATTAAAGTTTGTTAAAATCTACAACTGAAACTCGGTCTGGTTGCTATTGGGGTCAAAAATATTTGGGTAGTGTTCTCGTGCATTCCGTTCCATAAACTCCATAGGTACATCTTCAAAATGCCCGTAGTCTTCTAGGTACTCCATAAACTGTGTTCCGTCTGAATTGAATTCTTGTAATATGGAATCATTTTCGCCATCAAAATCTAAGGGCGCTACATTAAGCATTTCACATAACGTAGCATTAAATGTCGGCGATAGCTTCAGCCATTTGCCGTTTATAAAAGCATCGACCATACCATGGGGAGTCAGTTCATTAGATCCGAATTTCTCTATTAATCGTTCTACGCCAATATGATTTTTGACTTTCGCCAAGTGAATTCTTGCAGGTATGCCCAGAGCACGAAGTCCCGCAATCAAGATGATAGATTTATCAATACAATGACCTTTTGGGCGTTTTGCAATTTCACTGGCTCGGTATTTCTCTTTATTGAAACTCAAGCTGTATGGGTCGTATCGCCATGCATCACGTACTTTGTTATATAGTGCAATAGAAATTTCTTTCTCAGAGAGTGAGGTGTTTTTAAATTCAGAAACCAAGTCTTGAATCTCGTCACTTTCATAATCAAAAAAATAGGTAGGGGACAGAAAATCCATAGTATTAACAATTAGCGAATTATTTCATGTTCAATTTACGAAATAGATTTGGCATACTCGCTTCGTCAATTGCATACTGTTTAAATTAAGTATTAAGTATTAAGTATTAAGTATTAAGTAATGAGTACAAAGTATGAAGTAGTTATATTAAAGTTGGAATAGAGAAAATAGAATATAGAGAATAGACTTGTTTTTATAGAGCCGTATTTAGCAAAGCTAAATTGTTTAGGTAGCCAGTAGCCAAAAGCAACTATATACTAACCCGCTATCAAACTAATTCACTAATAAACTATCAACTGAAAACTGAAATTGCCAACAGATAATGAACACTCACTATTTCACTATCCAACTGAATACTAACTCACTATTTCACTAACAAACTAACAAACTAACTCACTAAAAATCACTGATTTTCCGGTCTACTCTGCCAAATATGAATATACTGTCCTGTCGACATTCTACGAGCCATATCTTTTGCATTATTGGCCAATTCACCCGCGTACAGTTCGTCAATAGTTTCAGACCATAGCTGTAACCACTGTGCGAAATGATTTTGAGAAATGGTATGCTTAAGATTTTTATCTACGTTGACATGTGCCTTAGACGGACTCCCTCTAAACGTACGGACACCGAATAGATTAGATTCCCAGAAATCGGTGAGTTTGCTTAAGTGGGTAGGCCATTGTTCGTCGGTAATATGTCCGTTGAAAATGGGACCTAGCATTTCGTTCTGCCTAATTTTATTGTAGAAAGTATGCACCAATACCCTAACATCTTCTCTATTGGTAATTTCGCTCATGGTCTGTTTTTAAGAATCGGCAACAACTTTTTCTAGCCGTTCTGCTGCATCTTGTTTTGAAAGTGTAAGTCGAACAATACTGTCGGATTTCGCTAAAAGGTCGTGCGGAACATTTGCGGCTAAGGTAATAATATCTCCTTGCTTTAGGGTGTGATGAGTGCCTTCTGCTCCGAATTCAATTTCACCTTGTACGATATGCACTATAATAGGCAAAGGAGCTTTGTGCTCTTTCATAAGTTGCCCGTTCTTCATTAGAATGCGGATCTCTTTTGAGAACGAAGTTTCTAATAGCACTTTAGTAACAATTTTAGTATCGTTGAAATCTAGATTTTCGGTAAAAGATGTCTTTTGCATGGTACTTTTTTTCAAAAGTAGTAATGAACAGCAAATAGAACTATGACACTTCTCATACCAAGATAATAACTAAATACCGAATTGAAAAATACTGTTTATTCTAAAGCAATGCGCGCAACTTATTATTTCTGAGTAAAACGCTTACCCACACAAGAACACCGAAAATAACCGGAAAAATAGTTAAGGTCATATGGTCTTTATGAATTACATGAGTTGCCACTGCACCACCTAACCATGCGGTTATGAGCAAACCAC
This sequence comes from Maribacter spongiicola, assembly GCF_004364165.1. Lineage (GTDB taxonomy): Bacteria > Bacteroidota > Bacteroidia > Flavobacteriales > Flavobacteriaceae > Maribacter > Maribacter spongiicola. The sequence continues at coordinate 28,836 of NZ_SOAY01000002.1, read as the reverse complement.
CAATAAACATCGTTTTTGGCATAGCGTAAAGTACTATAGATACTACCAAAATTATACCTAATGCCATGACATATTCTGAAGGATATCCCATTTCTACAGCTCCTTTAACAGCCGTTTCGGTTTGTAAAACATTGTTTACGGCACCCATTAAAAGCATAATAATTACAATGCCTTGTAGAATATAAGAAGTCCACAAGATACCTTTCGAGGTTTCTTTGATAGTTTTCATACGGTGTAGATTGATTTGATTGTCAACTACAATGTACGTTTTATTTCAATAGAATACAGCTAGTTATATAATGCAGAACAGTAAAAAGGAAGAAGTAATTATTTAAATAGCAGTCCGTTTTCAGCATCGAACTGAGCTTGTTCTTCTGGTGAAAGTGCATCACGAATAACACGAATGGTGTATCCACCGACCACTTCACCGTCGTCATAGTACATCCAATCACTAATATTAGCGCTATTTACGGTAATAGTATCACCTAATTTTACTTCGCTGGTGTAAACTGGTTCGTTGGCAACAATGCCCATAAAATCGTTATCTATAAGCTGAATATCACCCACCCAAATATGCTCGGCACCACCATCGGCATTGAATTTCTGTTTTATAGTAAAATACTCGAAACTGGGATTATCACTGGCAAGCGCATTTTTAAATTCATCGATAGAATTTTTAGCATTGACCATAGCCTGGTTCATTTTAGCATTGTCATCTTCTACGTTGTACACATCTGGTTCGCCAGAGCGTTCTGTTTTATCAACTGAACCTTCTTTGCAAGATGTTAGTATAAATAATAGTGATGCGATAAAAAGTAGCGATTTCGTCATAAGATAAGTGTTTGATTTTAATTAAGAATGCAATTTAATTACCATAATATTTAGCTTTCCCAAGTTATGCTATAACTCATATCGTTTTCTACAATTAAGACCAATATTTGATCAGAAATCTCATCATTTACATAGAAATCTAACACAATATATCGATTGTCATTGGGATAAAAACCGATTCTTGAAATATAGATATTTGAGAGTAATTGTTCTTCAATCGACATTTCTTTATTTGACATATTAATTAAAGGAGTAAGTTCTTCATCGTCAAATTCTTCAGTATGATATTCTATATATTCTTTTGAAATTCCGTTATTGTTAAAATTTGATTTGATAAACTTTCTTAGCTCTTCTTCATGACTTTGTAAATTATCTAAGAAATCATCAATCTTGGATAATTGCTCGGTATTAGGTTTATTTTCTATGTAAATATTTAAATCTATACTTATCTCTCGATTTTTATAATTTAATTCAGAGTAATGGTATTTTTTATCTGAACTTAAGTCTATTTCTCCAAAAAAGTTTGACATGTATTTGTTCATAGCCTTTGTAATAATTTTTAGTGTGTTTTGATCGACTTATGTTTAATGGCTTACAAGATGTAAGTAGAGTCATAAATGATATTATAACAATGAAGGGCTCTTTCATGGACTCTTTTTGAATAAGATTTACGTTAATACTACCAAATACAACGGAATATTTTTTCTATTGTTTCACTTAATCAACAAGAATTCAATAAGTTCTAGACCAAGTAAGTTTACTTCGGGTTTTTACCGTTACGCGGGTCTTGTTTTAGCACTTTGGCAGTAGTGCGGTAAAAGGTAGGCGCGTATGAATAAAACTCATGTGGCTGCTCGAAAAATGTTTCTAGGGCGGTAGCAAAAAGCTCCATTAAATTGGTGCCGGCATAGTCCCTGAAAATAGTAAAGTTACCCTCACGGATAAGCGGAAGTTTTTGAGTAGCCAATTCTTTCCAAGCGTTGAGGTCTGTATTATTGAAAACCTTCGATAAAAAAGAACCGTTAGAATTTTCGATAATTAGGCAATGGCTAAATTCATGAATAGCAATATTTAACCCGTCATTAGTAATAACGAAACCTTTTTCTACGGCAGGCCATGATAAGTTTACACGCTTTGTAACGGTATTTACATCACCATCATAAAGAATAGCTCTGCCAGTGTATGAATATGATGTCGGAGTAACAAAAATGGTTTTGAAGATATTAAGTACATCTTTTTTTAAGCCAAAAGTAATCTGAACGAATGCACTAGAAATTACCAGTTTCATTTCTGTAGTAAGTTCAAAACCTTCTGTAGAACCAAAATCTGTAGTATTTAAAAACAGCAGTGTTCTTACCACAAAAGACTCTTGGTGCTTTTCTGATAATGCTGCGTAATAAGAATTCCAAATGGTGAGAACCTCATGGCATTCTTGCTTGCTACTGGTCTTAAGAAAAAAGTTGACGAAAGTATGTTTTACGTTCAAGTAGTTGGTTTGGTTGACAGTATGGTTTTATAAAAATAGATGGGCAAAATGCCGTTGTAAAATTAGTATTATTCGGTGATAACAACACTACCTCTAAGTTCATTTTCGGTAGGTTTTTCAAACCAGGTTTCCATAAAATCGAAATTCTCTTGAGTAACTTCAAACTCAAACGTAGCTCCTTTTTCGGTGTTACGCTGTTGTACACGTTGCCATCTGGTATTTTTTGAAATATCTAAAAAGTGAAGTTTAATTTCGAACCCATTAGATGCTGCAAAAGCCCTAAACTTTTCGCGGTGTTCAAATTTTGATAAGCCCAGGTCTAAAATGGCATCGATATCAGATTCCTCTAATTGCGTTACCACATTTAAGATTATGGTTTCTGCCCGCTCAATACGCTCTAAAAACCATTCTAATCCGTCAGTTTCGGTTTTGTCCGGTAGAAATAGGGTATTGTTCCAAGTGTCTATAGAAAACAGCACACCTTTGGTTTTCTTTTTTAGTTCGTTTGAATAGGTTGTTTTACCTGAACCTGTATTTCCGACGATAAGGTGTAGCATGGAGTTTTTGTGTTTGCAGTTTGGATTTAATTATACAGTAATAAGTAGTTAACTGTTGTTCAGATTTTGTTTAAATTCTAAAATTTCATTCAAATAGATTTCATTTAGAAACTCGTTATAATAATCTTCTCTTTTAGAGGCGATATTTTCTTTAGCTTTTAGAATATGCTCTTTTGCTTTTTCTATCTCCCCGGTTTTTTGGTGCGCTTTTGCCATACCAAAATGAGCTTCCGGTACGTGATCAGATTGGTTTAAAGCACGTTGAAATTCAGTAACAGATTTCTCATAATTACCAAGTTCGTATTCGCAAAGTCCTAGATAAACAAATGTATGTACATCTGCCCAATCTTCTTTTTGGTTTATGATACTTTGGTTGAAGAAACTGATAGCTTTTTGATAGTCCTTTTTACCAAAATAACACTCTCCACGTAAAAAGTCAATGTCTTCTCCCCAGGGCGCATCAGTCGTGTTAGGTGTTAAGCTGTCTAATCTATCGAAATCACTTAAAGCACCGTTATAATCTCGTAATTTTCTCAATTTCATCCAACCGCTGTATCCTAAATGTATTTTTGGGTCAAGTTCAACAGCTTTGTCTAAAAGTTCAAAACCTTTTGCGTAGTCGCCTCTTTTGTTGAAAGCTACAGATTGCTCAAAATAAGCATCAGAATACTCTGGATATTGCATTTTCAAAATGTCGAACATAGTTTGAGATAAATAGGTACCTTGAACATGTTCAGCCATTTTAAATCGGTCAACTTTAGGAGCAAATGCCGTGTAATAAAGCATGATTATTGAAAAAGAGAAAAATAGTAGTGTAAAAATCACTTTAATTATTTTTATAAAAGTCTTCATAGTCTTTAAAATATATCTGTGATTTTACCATTTTGAATTTTAAAGCTCAAATTGTAATACGTATCAAGGGGTTGATTGTTCCATTTACCGGCATGCCAATCCTTCAAGTTTTTAATAGTTTCTTGCATCTGCTTGATGTTACTATATCTAAAGGAGGTTGGCTTTAAGTTTTCGTTCACCATTTTAGTACGAAATCTACCTATTTGATTATTACAATTAACAACGAATCTAAAAGTGATTATACCCGATTTTTCGAAATTGAGTTGAGTAATAAGTTCTCTTAGTTCCGTTTTTATAGCTTTCTCTCCGCCTTTATAATAAGTGCCGGCAGAATAGTATTGAACAATATATTCTTCATCGCAAACCACAAATTCAGAATTGTCAACAGACAAGTCAAACGGGATATCTCCAACTTGCTTACTGTGTAGGGCGCTAGCCCAGAAGTAAATAGCTACAGCTAGAAGGAAACTAGTAAGTAAAAGTATATTCAGTTTATTTTTCAAATCGGATTTCGGATTTAATCGGAGATTATTTACTCAGATATTTCAACATTTATTTCTTCTAATACCTTAATGATATTTTTTTCAACTTGAGCGTAAGATTGAAGAATGAAATTTCTGTTCTTTTCTATCTTCCAGAGGTATGTCAATAATATTTTCTTCTGTTCGTTGGGTACGATTAATGCCACTAATGTTTTGTTCAGCGATACACCATATCTTTCAAAATTTGCAGCTTTTGCTTTTTTTACAAGAAGTTAAGAATAGAAACATGGATGTTATTTAGAGTAGTGGTTTATTCAAGTGGTTTGGTTTTGGTTATGACAAATTATCTTTTTATAAAGATTTATACTTACCGTCATCATCAACTAAATACAGTTCTTCTAGAATCCATTTACCATTTTCTAAAATGAAATGATACTCATAGTTGTGTTGTAAAAAGCTAAATTTTTCATTGGTAAATTTAGTTTTGACTATTGCCGTATTGTTGTCAATAAGTTCATCTAAAATAACTTCTTGATTTGGGCAATGGTTAGAACTGCTACCATAAGCCAATCCTTGGTATTTTTTATTTGGGCTACAGTATTTTAAAATTAAATCATCATACATTTTTCCTATTTTGAATTTAAAGTCTTCAGTTTTGTTTTCTTTAGATTTAAACGCAAAATCATTCCATTCTTTATAGTCACTGATGAATTCTTTGGTTAGGTCAGTTGGTTTTTTCATTTGAGTATTTTGGCTATAAGCACTTATTGTAATAAGTAATACGATTAATATTGTAGTAGTTTTCAATGTGAATTTAATTTATTTATTCGCCTCTTTGGCCTGTTCCTCCAAATCAGCAATATTTTCAAATTTTTGAAGCGGTAGTTCTTTATTAGTCGCTTTTATTTCCGCAACTAAGGCAAGAATTAAATCTAAAGGTTTGGCTTCATAGCCAAACATATTTTGGTCGAATTCTATACCAGCTAGTATGCCGTCATTTTCCATGCCTACACCCCAATTTTCTATAAAATCTACTAATGCTATTTCTGTAATTTGGTAGTTGCTCCAATGGTTTATAGTGCAAGATTTCGCTCTGGCACCTTCTGCCCAAAAACATAGTATGTCAACAGGTTTACCACGTTCATTTTCATAATGCGCAGAAGCTGAGGTGGCAAAGCCTTCATGATTTTGTAGCGCATAAACAATGTCTGTTTCGCAAACCGTTTTTATAAATTTCTTGTATCTATTTGCAATGATATCTGAGCCTTGTTGTTCCATTTGTTTTGTGATTGAGGGAAGGTGTGTTGTTTTTTGTTGAAATGATAACGAAGGTAATTATAATATTATATGTTTTCAGAAGTAGGTGAGAACAAGTAATTACTTATGACCATTGTTATGCACATGTTTTATTTTATTATTGGTAATTCTAAAAAAGATATGTTTGTTTTATTCCTGTATATGCTCAAAGTTGGTATTCCTTCTGTCGGAACTTTGTCAAATGTATCTTTGTCAGCCCCTGATATCGCAATTCTTATAGAATGTCCTTTCTTGATGAGAATTGATGTTGGATGTAATTTAAAGATGACTTCTTCAATCTTATCTATAGGCATAGGTGATGCATCTGATTTTCTAAATGAATGATACGGTATTTCGTTAAACATATCATTCTTAGATAATTTCCGATGTTCAAGTAAAAGCCCTCCTTCTGTGATGTATCTGCTTTTTCCATTAGGGTCAACATCTTCTAAGTAGACAAAAATCGCTCCTTCTTTGTGTGTTGAAAATAGATTGAGAGAAATTACTGGTGTTCCCGAGATTTGAAGAGGCTCTTCAAGAGGTGCTGATGTATAAGTTAGCATTAAAGAATCGGCAGCATTGCGATTATTGAGGTTAAGAACGGGTTTTCCCATTTGGGTTGTCCATCGATTGTTTGTGCCAGTACTTACGGAAAAGTCAACTAGATATTCATCCATACCTTGAGGTTCATCTGATGATGAAGTATTTAATTTTCCGTTGGTATCTAAATAATACTTAATTCTTTCTTGTCCTTTGGGTGGCCAAATATCAGATTGTTTAAATGATTCTTCTCCAAAATTATAGTACTTAATTGTTGGCCAATCTTCAACTCCTTTGTCATTCCCCTTTATGTAATGGTCAAAGAAGTTAAGTTGTAGTCTAAGCTGTTCAATTACCGATGGAACAGGTTCAACGATACTGTCAGAAACAACAAACGGGCTGGCATGAGAACCTCCTCCATGTGAAGTTGGCATCATGACAACTTTCTGCGGATTAGTAAAGTGCTGTAACCTTAATAAAGTACCTTCTGCTGTTCCGGCATCAAGCCAACTTGTAAGAACGAGCATTGGTACATTTGATTCCGAAATTTCCTTTTTCCAATGCAAGGGGTCAAGTTCTTCAAACTTGAAATTCCCAAATTTGGAATCCTTGTATCGTGCTTGAATAAGACCTTCCAATACAATTGGGTTGTTTTCATGTTCTTTAATTGCATCTATTAGAAAATCTTCACTCACACGCCGAACACTTTCGCCCAGATTCTCCACTGAATTTTGGTCTAACCAATCAACATATTGACTCCATGGCGCTATAAAACTTGTTGCAAGCATTCCATAAGGACGACTAGGACTCTCATATACGTCAAAATCCGACCAACCAGGAATAACCGCTTTAATGGCTGGATGTTGCGTTGCACATAAAAGCTCTGCTGTTGTCCCAGAGTAAGAGGTACCATAGGCTCCCACCTTACCATCAGACCAGGGTTGGTTTACTACCCAATCAACAATGTACCAAGCATCTTTCACTTCGGTAGGCGTGTATTCTCCTAAACGAACTCCATAAGAAGCACCAGTTCCCCTGACGTCAACTTTTGCAAGGATGTAATCATGGTCAAGAAAATACTTATCGCGTTTACTGAGTGAGACTATTGGCTTTCCTGTTTTCGCGTCTTCTTTGCCTCTCCAGTATCGGGTAAATTCAAAGAGCACAGGAAGTTTTTGATTTTTGTATTTTTCTGGGAAGTAAACATCCACAGCTAACTTTGTTCCATTTACAGCAGGGACATAATAAGACGCAACATTGTTTTCTTGCGAAAAACTGAATTGATAAATTGAAACAAAAATGAGTATAAATAAGAATTTTTTAGCTGTCATTTTCTAGGTGTGTTAAATGTTCGTTAATATACATGGTTTACAAAAGTTATAGATTAGAGTTTACACTAAATTAGTTTCCAACCTCACTGATTGTTCTTTTTTTCTAAATACATGTTCATCAAAGTAACCTAAAAATACATTTCTATAAAACACTCTCCAAATACCATTGCCAATGTCCAGTGCTCCGATGTGTTTACCTTGGAGCGAAGCGGAAAGGTAAACCCAATTATATGACTTCCATCTAATGGCTCCATTTTGTGTGACTTTTAATACTTTCATTTTCGTATCGTAATCAAATTCATGTATTTTTTCCGGGAATGGTCTTGTAGAGAACTCATGAACCGAGGCAGGTGTTTTCATATTAAGAGCTTCGTGTGGTCTTACGTGATTATATTCTTTTACAAAGCTGTTTAAGCGCCTTTGTTGTGCTTTTAGGTCATAAGCTGAAGGCTTGGCACAAGCGGCTTTTAAATCGCGGTGCATACGTTCATGTCGTCCGTTCTGTTCAGGGTGTGCCGGATCTGAAAATACAGGCATGATACCTAGTTCAATGAACCAATAGGAGAGCCGGGTAAATCTTTGTATTGCGGCAACCGAACCAAAAGGGCTTCCATTGTCGGTATGTATTTGTCCTGGGATACCAAATTTCCTAAAAACCCTTTTAAACTCTGCCTTTGCCGATGCAAGGTTTTCTTTGTAATGCCCTTTGGCCGTAAATACAAATCGGCTTTTGGAATCGGCAATGGTCAGTGGGTGACAGTAGATTTTGTTGCCCATCAAGAATTTCCCTTTGTAGTCTGCACTCCACACTTCATTACACTCTTCGGGGTCGAAAATGGGATGTACGGGCTTCACTCTTCTAAGTCGTTTTTGAGGCGATACCAAACCGTGTTTTTTCAGGATGTTATGAACGGTCAAGACAGATGGTATCAATTCATCGGGAAAATCTTTATACAACAAGGTGTGCAATTTTTTAGCTCCCCATGCCTTGTGTTTTTCTTTCAATTCAAGAATTTGGTCCACTACTTTTCCATTGGTGGCATTAGGGTGTGGGCTACGCGGTTTTCTGGAGAGTTCCCTAAGCCCTTCATAGCCTTCGTTTTCAAAGCGGGCAATGATTTTGTAAGCCGTTGGCCTTGATATCTCAAAGACTCGGCAAAGCTCCGTGATGGTATATTTTCCAGTTCGCCATTCACAGATAAATTCAATTTTTTGTTCCATAATCGTTGATTCTTTCCAAGGCATAGCATCTGAATTTTGGTTTCAAATGCAACTTAAAAAGTGTAAACGATGTTTCTATAACTCTGTAAAGGATGTTTGTATATCGTACCAAATTGTGCATAACGTCTAGGCTAAGCGTAGTGCGGTAGTAAGGAAACTTTTCGTTTCCGTCTGCGCACGAAGCTAAAGCTTATTGTTTAGTTTTATTTTTTCTTGTCCAAAGCTAAATCCATAAGATTTAGCGACATTATAAATATACACAGACCTTTCGATTTAGCCCTAAAGTCCGCATTACGTTTAGGTTTTGTTGTAAAACGTATTTTTTAGATGTTGTGAATCCGTCCCTTTAGTTTTTTCCGATTGAAGGAACTAACTCTTACTTGGTCTTGTTTTTTTATAATTCCGTATGCGACTACTGGGACAAGTAAAAATCCTCCAACTATGAAAATTATATAATGATTCCGACTTCCTGTAAATATTGGGCTTACAAATAAGAACATAAGCGGTGTGCCAATTAAGAAAATAAGTCCGGCACCAATTTTCGCTAAATTCGATTCTTTTGCGTTAAGTTCGTCCACGTGAAAATCTGTAGTCCGTCCGCAATTTTTACAAGTCAGTTTTTTATTCTCTCTGTCTTGCATCGCAAACTCTACTCGAGTATTCGCATTTGTTGAATATCCGAGTTCATTTTCACATTTAGGACATTTTACGTAAACTTTCATTTATTTGAAGTGGGTCTTTTAATATGTTTTACAACTATGGTGTATGTGCCCAATTACGCATATTTCCCTATATTCAGAAATATGAGTAATTACACTTCTAATATACCACTAAAGAATAAACCTACAATTAACATTTCAAACTCCATTACGGGAAACCATAATTGGTTAACATTTATGTATGATTTGGGTATTTTTACGACCAAAAGGTCATGTCAAAGAAAATTCTATTTATCTATAATGCCAATAGCGATACGGGCAGCAAAATGTTAGACTTCGCCCATAAAATCATTAAGCCAGCTACCTATAACTGCAATCTCTGCAGTTTAACTTATGGCAGTTTTACCGAGAACAAGCAGTGGAAAGGTTTTAGGGAAAGCTTATTAGCCAAAGGCTACGAGTTAGAATTCTTTCATAAAGATGAGTTTCAAAAAAGCTATAAAAGCAAATTTGGACATAAGTATACCTATCCTATTATATTAGTAGAAACGTCTCATGATTTAGAGGTGTTGGTCACGACTGAGAAATTGAATGCTTTTGAGGGAGTGGAGGAGTTGATTGCTGCGCTTGGTTGATTATAATTTGGTTGATAGTTGTTGGTTGTCGGTTGTTGGTCTCACTCGGTTGCTGAGTTTGGTTGATGGTTGTCGGTTGTTGGTCTCACTCGGTCGCAAAGCTTACTCGGTCGCTGAGCGTAGCCGAAGCGACATTTAGGTTATGAGGTGAGTTTGCGTGTTCCAGTCCCTTCGACTGCGCTCAGGATGACATTTCGCTTTCGGTACGCAGTTTCAGTGTTCCAAAGTTCTCGACTGCCCTCGAAGTGACATTTCGTTTTGATCGGTCGCTGAGCGAAGCCGAAGTGACATTTCGGTTGCAAGGTGAGTTTTCGTATTCCAAACAAACTGATAGCCGCGCTTTGCTCGCTAAGACGTTAATAAAGAAGTACTAAGTACAAAGTATTAAGTACAAAGTAATAAGTAATAAGTATTAAGTAGGGTATATGGAGTGTAAAGTGAATAGCATACAGCACTGAGTACGTAGTACGAATAACTTACACGAACAGCTTAGTACTTTGTACTTAATACTTAGTACAAAAAAACGCGCAGCGTTAAAAAAAACCAACAACGAACAACCAACAACGAACAACCAACAACGAACAACCAACAACCAACAACGAACAACCATCAACCATCAACCATTCTTCGTTGCCTCGAAAAACTTTTCGTTAATATCATCTATATATGCCAGTACTTCATCGCGACCACTACGGTGGCTTGAGCTGGTTATAAAGTGTGGCGGTGCTTCTTCCCACAAGTCGGCTAAAAGCTGATCTATATATTTTTTTACTTGGCGCTCAACAGCTTTTGGTTTTAATTTATCTGCCTTGGTGAAGATAATGGCAAAAGGTACTCCGTTTTCACCCATCCATTGCATGAACTCCAGATCTATAGGTTGAGGGTCATGGCGAATATCTATAAGTACAAAAGAGCAAACAAGCTGCTCTCGCTGTAAAAAGTAATTGGTGATATATTTTTGAAAGGTATTTTTATCTCTTTTAGAAACACGGGCATAACCGTAGCCGGGTAAATCTACCAAAAACCAATTTTCATTGATTTTAAAATGGTTGATTAATTGGGTCTTACCGGGTCTGCCAGATGTTTTTGCCAAGCTTTTGCGCTCGGTCAACATATTGATCAAAGAAGATTTACCAACGTTAGAACGACCAATAAAGGCGTACTCGGGTAAAGGCTCTTTCGGGCATTTGGCAACATCAGAGTTGCTCATTACAAAGTCGGCCGACTTTATTTTCATCCGTAGGGTATTTAGAAATTGTTTTTCGTCAACCACTCATCAAGAATGGTATTGAATTCGTCTGGGTGCTCCATCATCGGTGCATGTCCGCATTTATCCATCCAAAATAAATCTGAATTAGGTAAAAGCTCATCGAACAGTTCTGCAACATCTGGTGGCGTAACCGTATCGTTTTTTCCCCATATAATACACGTAGGGGTTTTCATTTTTGGAAGATCTTGCGCCATATTATGACGAATAGCGCTTTTTGCGATTGCCAAGGTCTTTACCAATTTTACACGATCGTTAACGGTAGCGAATACTTCATCTACGATTTCTTTTGTAGCAACTTCTGGGTCGTAGAAAACATCTTGTGCCTTTTTTTTAATAAACTCATAATCACCACGTTTAGGGTAACCGTCGCCCATAGCACTTTCATAAAGACCAGAACTACCGGTAATAACCAACGCTTTTACTTTCGCCGGATATAATTTGGTGTGTAAAAGACCAATATGACCACCTAAAGAGTTGCCTAAAAGAATAACATCGTCTAGCTCTTTATAATCTATAAATTTCTTAAGGTATTTGGCAAAATTCTTCACCGTTGTCTTTAACATCGGCATAGCGTATAGGGGCAATTCAGGAATAAGAACTTTGTATCCTTTCGGAGGAAAATAGTCTGATACTCCTTGAAAATTACTTAGTCCGCCCATTAATCCGTGAAGAATAATTATGGGTTTGCCTTCGCCTTTTTCTATATACTTAAATCCTCCGTCGTTAATCAAATCGTTTTCCATGCGCACTACTCATCAGTAATTGTCCAAATATAGGTAATTACCGAGAATAGCAAACAACTCTTTTCGATAAGGTGAATTGTTGAATCTTTCAGATTTGAGATTTTCTAGAAATAAAGCCCGAGTGGGAAATATTTCCCATAAATATCGATGAAGTGCAAAAAGGTGTTCAAAAGTGGGGTAATTTATTAACAAAGTGGTTTTTAGTGGTAAAATGTGGTAATAATATTTATATATTTGAGTTATATAAACAAAACACATCCATTTTGGACATCTATTTCTTTGGGACATTTAACTGTAAAGCTGATGCTAAGGGGCGAATTATGCTCCCAGTTGCGCTGCGCAATCAAGTGGCTCCGATCCTAAAAGATGGGTTTTTTATTAAAAAATCATATTTGAGCGAGTGTTTGGAGTTGTACCCGGCATATGAGTGGCACAGAGTGATGGCGGAATTGAATGAAAAAAGCAGGTTCGATGAAGAGAACCTACAGTTTATAAGAATGTATACGGCAGGGTTGCGCCAAGTAGAAGTAGACTCGACCGGTAGATTATTGATACCGAAAGATATTATTTCATTGGCAGGCATATCTAAAGAAGTGGTGATAGCACCAATAGGTAAGCGATTAGAGATTTGGGACAAGAAAGCGTACGATGAATCTATAAGTGCAACAAAAGAAGAGAAAGTAAAGTTGGCCAAGCGTGTAATGTTAGGTGAAAAACCAAGTGGAGATGTATCATAACCCAGTATTACTGAAGGAATCGGTAGACGGTTTAAACATCAAAGAAGATGGTATTTATGTAGATGTAACCTTTGGTGGTGGCGGTCATTCAAAAGAGATATTAAAAAGGTTGGGTAAAGAAGGCAGGTTATATGCTTTTGATCAAGATGAAGATGCGCAGGCAAATACATTAGGTGATCCAAGATTTACGCTGATTGCGGAAAATTTTAGATACATCGCCCAGTTTTTAAAGTTCTATGGCATAAAGAAAGTAGATGGTATTCTGGCAGATTACGGAGTTTCATCGCATCAGTTCGATCAAGCGGAAAGAGGATTCTCTACCCGTTTCGATGCAGATTTAGATATGCGAATGAGCAAGCGTAATACGCTATCGGCTTTTGAGGTGGTAAATAAGTACTCATATGACGACTTGCGTAAAGTGTTGTTCGAGTATGGCGATATTAGAAACGCGAACGCCATGGCAAAAGTAATCGTTGCTACTAGAGAAGAAGGGCAGATACAAACTACCGATGCATTGAAAGAAGCGTTGAAGCAGTTTTTGCCAGAGCATAGGCAGCATAAAATATTGGCACAGATATATCAGGCGATTCGTATAGAAGTGAATCAAGAGATTGAAGTCATTAAGGAGTTTTTGGAGCAAGTGCCAGGATTATTGAATGAAGAAGGTAGGCTAAGCGTCATTAGTTACCACTCTTTAGAAGACAGGTTGGTAAAGCGATTTATAAGAGCAGGTCAGTTTAAAGGAGAACCAGAAAAAGATTTTTACGGCAATATAGATGTGCCGTTGAAAAAGGTTGGTGGATTGATAGTGCCGACCAGAGAAGAAATAAAATTGAATAACAGAGCACGTAGTGCAAAATTGAGGATAGCAGAGCGAAATGGCGAAAAGTAAAATGAAAACGGGTGTATTAGACCTATTGAAGGGCAAATTTTTGGTGAGCGGTGACGCCCCTAAAAATTGGCTGTTCATTATTTTCATTTCTTTTTTGGCAACGGTAATGATCAGTAGCTCTCATAGTGCCGATCAAAAAGTACACCGTATCGCTTTATTAAATGAAGAGGTAAAAGAATTGCGTAACGAGTTTGTTGATATGCGATCAGATGTACAACAGCTGAAATTAGAATCGAATATTACCGGTAAAATTTCGGCAAAGGGATTGTTCCCTTCAGAAACTCCCCCACAGAAAATTAAGGTGAAATCTTTAAATGCGGAGGACTAATGGCGGCAACAGATAAAAGCATATTAAAAAGATTGTACGTAGTAGCCGGGTTCATGGTGCTATTTGCAGGTGCGGTTTTGTTTAAGCTGGTATCTATACAAGTAGTAGACGGCGAAAAATATCAGGCAATGGCAGATACGCGCACTGAGCGTATGTTCACTATTGAGCCGAACAGAGGTAACCTATATTCAGACGATGGAAGTCTTTTGGCAACATCGGTTTCTAAATACACCATACGTTTTGATGCCGTAACGGTATCTAACGAAGATTTTAAGGCGAATGTAAAACCATTGGCAGATGCCTTGGCCAAGAATTTTGGTAAAACATCTTCTCACTATCAGCAAATTCTAAGAAAGGCACGTGAGAATAAAAATAGGTATGCACTTATCGTTCGTAACCTAGATTATTCTGAATATATGGCGGTAAAGCAATTTCCGCTGTTTAATAAAGGTGCTTTTAAAGGAGGATTGATTATTGAGCAGAATACCAAAAGAGAGCATCCGTTAGGTAAAATTGCCGAGCGTAGTGTTGGGTATGAGCGTGTAGATGAGAACGGATATTACACCCGCGTAGGTATGGAAGGTGCTTTTGGCCAATACCTAAGAGGCATTTCTGGAAAACGTTTAAAACAAAAAATAGCAAAGGGGCAGTGGAAACCGATCGGTAACGATAATATTATTGAGCCAAAAGATGGGTACGACGTGTATTCTACCATTGATATTAATATACAAGATATAGCTCACCATGCATTATTGGGTCAGTTAGAAAAATATCAGGCAGACCACGGTACGGTAATAGTGATGGAAGTAAAAACGGGCGAGGTAAAAGCAATATCGAACTTAGGGCAGACTGCTGACGGTAAATATTACGAGCGCTTGAACTATGCCATTGGCGAATCGCACGAGCCAGGTTCTACATTTAAGTTGGTGAATTTTGTCGCTGCCTTAGAAGATAATGTGATAGATACCAGTTCTGTAATCGATACCGAAAAAGGAGCTTGGAAATTGTATAAGCATACTATTAAAGATACCAAGCGCGGCGGTCATGGTAAAATTACTATGTCTACAGCTTTTGAAGTATCGTCGAATGTGGCATTTGCAAAAATGATACATGAAGGGTATAAGAACGATCCAGAAAAATATGTGAACAGATTAATGAGCATGGGTATTCATAAAGAATTAGGGTTGCCTGTTCTTGGTGAAGGAAAACCGGTATTGCGTTACCCTGGCGATAAAGGATGGTCAGGACTTTCATTAGCTCAAATGGCTTATGGGTACGAGGTTTCTATTACGCCACTACAAACATTGGCATTCTATAATGCTATTGCGAATGATGGTGAAATGGTAAAGCCACGTTTGCTGAAAGAAGTGAAGGAGTGGAACAAGACTATTGAGAAGTTCGATAAAAAAGTACTGAACCCTGCAATTTGTTCTCAAACAACGGTTAAAAAAGTACAACAGATATTAAAGAATGTGGTAGAGAAAGAGCACGGTACCGGTCATGGTATGTATTCTAAAAACTTTTCTATGGCAGGTAAAACGGGTACTACGCAAACGAACTACGTATCTAGAGATAGATCTAAGTACGAATATATTTCATCGTTTGCAGGCTATTTTCCGGCAGATGACCCAAAGTACTCCTGTATAGTGGTTATTCATAAGCCAGACAAAAGTGTTGGGTATTATGGTGCCGATGTATCTGGTCCTGTATTTAAATCTGTAGCACAAAAAGTATATGCTACATCGCCATTAACAAGCGAGGTAGATGTAAAAGATGTGTTGATCGCTAAAAATGAAGATTCGCACCAAGGGTATTATAAGGTAGCACAACAAAAATATTCATCAATGCCAAATGTAAAAGGTATGTGTGGCATGGATGCGGTTGCGATTCTTGAAAATTTAGGTATCGAGGTAGAAGTAAAAGGAAACGGAAAGGTGAAGAACCAGTCGATTTCTAAAGGCACCGATTTAAGATCAGTGAAAAAAATAGTGTTAGAATTAATATGATGCATTTAAAGGATATATTATATGGAGTGCGTATTACTGCTGTTAGCGGTACGACCTCTTGCGATATAGCATCAGTACAATTTGATTCTCGCGAAGTGCAAAAAGGAGATGCCTTTGTTGCTATAAAAGGCACATTGACCGATGGTCATAACTATATAGATGCGGTCGTTGCAGTAGGTGCAAGAGCAATTATTTGCGAGCAGTTGCCTACAGACATGAAAGATGATGTTACCTATGTAGCGGTAGAAAGTGGTAATCAGGCTTTGGCATTGATGGCTTCTAATTATTACGGTACGCCATCTAAGAATTTAAAATTAGTAGGGGTAACAGGAACTAATGGTAAAACAACGGTATCTAGTTTATTATATCAGTTATTTAAAAAAGCAGGCTATAAAGTAGGCTTGTTATCGACTATTAAAATAATGGTAGATGATACTGAATTCTCAACAAAACATACCACTCCAGATGCATTGGTAATCAATAAGCATCTGAAGATGATGAACGATGCCGGTGTAGAGTTTTGCTTTATGGAGGTAAGTTCTCATGGTATTCACCAGAAAAGAACAGAAGGTTTATTGTTTGAAGGTGCGATTTTTACGAATCTGTCTCACGATCACCTAGACTACCATAAAACATTCGCCGAATATCGCGATACCAAGAAGATATTATTTGATCAATTGCCTAAAACGGCATTTGCGTTGACCAATATCGACGATAAAAATGGACTGGTAATGTTGCAGAATACGAAGGCAAGAAAAGCGACCTATGCCTTAAAGAATTATGCAGATTACAGAGCCCAGATTTTAGAAAATCAGTTTGACGGTCAGTTGTTGAAAATCAATGACCATGAATTGTGGACAAGATTAATAGGTCATTTCAATGCGTATAATATGCTGGCAATTTATGCAACGGCAGATTTATTAGGATTGGAGCAATTAGAAACCCTACGCTTATTGAGCGAGTTGGAAAATGTAGATGGCAGGTTTCAATATTACATATCAAAGAAAAAGATTACGGCAATAGTTGATTATGCCCATACGCCGGACGCCCTAAAAAATGTGCTTGAGACAATCAACACGTTGAGAACTGGAAATGAAAACGTCATCACCGTTGTGGGGTGTGGTGGCGATAGAGACAGATCAAAGCGTCCGGTAATGGGTAATATCGCATCAGAAATGAGCAACAAAATTATTTTCACTTCTGATAATCCTCGTACCGAATCCCCAACTGAGATTATTGCAGAGATAGAGGCAGGCGTAGAGCCACAGAATGTAAAGAAAATATTGTCTATTGAAAATAGGGAGCAGGCCATTAAAACGGCATGCCAACTGGCAAACGATAACGACATCATATTAATTGCCGGTAAAGGTCATGAGACCTATCAAGAAACCAACGGTGTGCGTATTGATTTTGACGATTTTAAAATAGTAAAGGAGCTTTTAAACAGCTTAGATAAATAACCAAGGCTTAGTAGCAAAGAATATAGAATATATGTTAACCTACCTGTTTGAATATTTAGAAAAACAATACCAGTTGCCTGGAGCTTCGCTGTTTCAGTTCAGCACATTCCGTGCGGCAATGGCTATACTGTTTTCGCTAATGATTGCGACAGTTTACGGTAAGCGTGTTATTCTTTTTCTACAAAAACAACAAGTAGGGGAAACCATTCGTGATTTAGGTCTAGACGGTCAAAAGCAAAAGGCAGGTACACCAACAATGGGCGGTGTTATTATTATCATGTCCACCTTAATACCTGTTTTACTTTTCGCTCGCTTAGAGAATATTTACATCATCCTATTGATATTTACCATGCTGTGGATGGGGGCAATCGGCTTTTTAGATGATTACATCAAAGTTTTCAAAAAGAATAAAGAAGGTCTAAAAGGTAAGTTTAAGGTATTAGGTCAAGTTGTATTAGGGCTTATAGTAGGTGCAGTACTTTATTTTCACCCAGAAGTGACCATGCGTGATCATGATAAAACAATTATTACGCAAGCGTATACCGTAGAGCAGGTAAAAGGAGAGGAGATAAAGTCGACCATGACAACGGTTCCTTTCTTTAAAAATAATGAGTTTGATTATGAGAGTTTAATAGCGTGGGCAGGCGATGATGCAAAAGATTATGCGTGGTTATTGTTTATACCTGTTATTATTCTAATAGTAACTGCAGTATCGAATGGGGCAAATTTAACCGATGGTATAGATGGTCTCGCGGCAGGTACATCGGCAATTATCGTATTTACCTTGGGCATATTCGCACTGGTATCTGGTAACATCATATTCTCGGACTATTTAGATATTATGTACATACCACGAGTAGGTGAATTGTTGGTATTCATTACCGCCTTTGTAGGTGCCTTGATCGGATTTTTATGGTACAATGCTTTCCCAGCACAAGTATTTATGGGTGATACGGGGAGTTTAACCATTGGGGGCGTAATAGCAGTAATAGCGATAATTGTACGTAAAGAATTATTGATTCCCGTGTTATGTGGAATCTTCTTTGCAGAGTCACTT
This sequence comes from Maribacter spongiicola, assembly GCF_004364165.1. GTDB lineage: Bacteria > Bacteroidota > Bacteroidia > Flavobacteriales > Flavobacteriaceae > Maribacter > Maribacter spongiicola. The sequence goes on along the minus strand of NZ_SOAY01000002.1, from coordinate 10,453 downwards.
TCAGTAATGATACAAGTAGGATATTTCAAGTACACGAAGAAAAAATTTGGTGAGGGTAGACGTATATTTTTAATGTCACCATTACATCACCACTATCAAAAAATGGGATACCACGAAAGTAAGATAGTAACCCGTTTTTGGATTGTAGGAATACTATTGGCAATATTAACCGTAGTGACCTTAAAAATTAGATAATGGCACTTTTAGTAGTACTGGGTGGAGGAGAAAGTGGAGTAGGAACAACCATTTTAGGATTGAAAAAAGGATACGATGTATTTGTATCCGATAAAGGAAAAATAAAAGAGAAGTATAAAAACGTTCTTGAACATTTTGGAATTGATTGGGAAGAAGAACAGCATTCTGAAGACCGCATACTAAAAGCCGATTTGGTAATGAAGAGTCCGGGTATACCAGACAAAGTACCCTTGGTGAAACAGTTGGTGGCGAAAGGCATTCCTGTAATATCAGAAATAGAATTTGCATCAAAATACACCGATGCAAAAATTATTGGTATTACAGGAAGCAACGGTAAAACAACGACTACCATGCTAACCAACCACATTCTGGCAAATGCCGGATTAAAAGTGGGTATGGCAGGAAACATTGGTGATAGTTATGCGAAAATGGTTGCAGAGAATGATTTTGAGTATTACGTACTTGAGATCAGCAGTTTTCAATTAGACGGCATAGTAGATTTTAAACCACATATTGCCGTGATTACGAATATTACACCAGATCATTTAGATCGGTACGAGTATGAGTTTGAAAACTATATCGCATCGAAATTTAGAATTGCAGAAAACCAAGACGAAAACGATTATTTGATTTATGATGCAGATGATACAGTTTTGGTAGAATGGCTGAACAAGCACCCGGTTAAATCAAAATTAATGCCCTTTTCACTGAATAAAGTATTTGAACAAGGCGCATTTATAGAACAAAACGAGATAATAATAAAAACAACAACAGACACTATTAGCATGATTAAAGACACTTTGGCCTTAGAAGGTCAGCACAATGTAAAGAACACAATGGCAGCGGCAACAATTGCAAAATTAGTCGGTATTCGTAAGGAAACGATAAGAGCCTGTGTTTCTAATTTTCAAGGGGCTCCCCACCGTTTGGAGAAGGTGTTGAAAATACATCATGTGGAATATATCAATGACTCAAAGGCAACGAACGTAAACGCTGCCTATTACGCATTAGATAGCATGAAAACACCTACTGTATGGATTGTAGGTGGTGTAGATAAGGGCAATGAGTACATGGAGTTAATGCCATTGGTACGAGAAAAAGTAAAAGCGATTATCTGCTTGGGCGAGGATAATGAAAAGATAAAGCATGTATTCGGTAATGCGGTGGATCTATTGGTAGAAACATATGCCATGGAAGAAGCAGTAAAGGTTGCATATAAAATAGCAGAACGTGGCGATACAGTTTTGTTATCACCGGCATGTGCAAGTTTCGATTTGTTTAAGAATTATGAAGATCGCGGAGATCAATTTAAGAACTGTGTAAAGAACCTATAAGGTGTTGAATATATTTCAAAATATAAAAGGAGATAAAGCTATTTGGGCCATTGCGGCACTTTTGGCGCTATTTTCATTTTTGCCAGTATATAGTGCCAGTAGTAATTTGGTATATGTAGTGGGTAACGGTACACCTGTTGGTCATTTAGTAAAACATGCCATACTGTTGTTTTTAGGCTTTGGAATTATTTATGGGGTACATAAAATACCGACACACTTCTTTAAGGGACTTTCAATGATTGCCCTTCCAATAGTATTGGTGTTGCTTATATTCGTATTGGCGCAAGGCACCTCTGGTGGTGGTACCAATGATAGTCGTTGGATCCGTTTACCATTAGTAGGTTTCGGTTTTCAGCCCTCGAACTTGGCAGCAGTAGTATTAATGATATATGTAGCGCGATATTTTTCTAAAGTAAGAGAAATCAAAATAACATTTAAAGAAAGCATATTGCCTTTATGGCTGCCAGTTTTCTTGGTGGTAGCACTTATTTTACCGGCGAACTTTTCAACAGCAGCGATTGTATTTGCCATGGTTATGGTGTTGTGTTTTTTAGGAGGATATCCCATGAAATACCTATTAGGCATTATTGGGGCGGGCATGTTGTTTCTGACCATATTCGTATTGACGGCAAAAGCTTTCCCAGATTTATTCCCGAATAGGGTAGATACTTGGATGAGCCGTATAGATAGCTTCTCTAATCCTGAGGATACCGAAGGCTCCTATCAAATTGAAAGAGCAAAAATTGCGATAGCTACTGGCGGCGTAATGGGTAAAGGAGCAGGAAAAAGTGTGCAAAAGAACTTTTTACCACAGAGTTCATCAGATTTTATTTATGCGATTATAGTGGAGGAGTATGGTTTGATAGGTGGTTTTGTACTCATGTTATTTTACTTGTTTCTCTTGTTTAGAATTGTAGTTGTAGCAAATGGTTGCGCATCGGTCTTTAGTAAATTATTGGTGCTAGGCGTAGGTTTGCCCATTGTGTTTCAAGCATTGATAAATATGGCGGTAGCGGTAGAGTTGTTTCCAGTAACCGGTCAGAATTTACCATTGATTAGTAGTGGAGGTACCTCTAGTTGGATGACCTGTTTGGCGATAGGTATAATTTTAAGCGCAAGTAATAAAAGTATAGCTCAGGAGAGTGCTTCGGGTAATGATGTTGATATGGATGAAACGAACCCTTTAGAGATTTTAAGTGGGCAATTATAAGTTTATTCTATCTGGAGGAGGTACTGGCGGACATATTTATCCGGCGATAGCCATAGCGAACGAATTGAAAAGGAGACATCCTGATGCAGAGTTTTTGTTCGTTGGTGCGAAGGATAGAATGGAGATGGAGAAAGTGCCACAGGCAGGGTACAAAATAGAAGGATTGTGGATTACAGGAATTCAGCGCAAACTGACCCTTAAAAATCTACTATTTCCAATAAAATTGATAAGTAGTTTAATGAAAGCAAATAGCATCGTATCGAAGTTTAAACCACACGCCGTAATTGGTACGGGTGGTTTTGCTAGTGGTCCGTTGTTAAAAATGGCAACCGTAAAAGGAATACCATGTGTGTTGCAAGAACAAAATTCGTTTGCGGGCATCACCAATAAACTATTAAAAGATAAAGTGGAAAAAATCTGTGTGGCTTACGATGGCATGGAGCGATTTTTTCCGAAGGATAAAATTGTAAAAACTGGTAATCCTGTACGTTCAGATTTAGTGGAATTGAAAGCTACTAAAGATGAAGCTTTCAAGTATTTTGAATTGAATGCTGATAAAAAGACACTTTTAATATTAGGTGGAAGTTTAGGCGCAAGACGTATCAATGAATTGGTGGCGGATCATTTAGCATATTTTGAAGCAACAGGCTTACAGATAATATGGCAATGTGGTAAAGGATATTATGAAACCTACAAATCGCATCAGTCAGAGAACATTAAAGTGCATGCTTTTTTAAACTCGATGGATAAAGCCTATGTAGCGTCAGATTTCATCATTTCAAGAGCAGGTGCAGGTGCGGTATCAGAATTGTGTTTGGTTGGGAAACCAACATTCTTTATTCCGTCACCAGTTGTGGCAGAAGATCATCAGACCATGAATGCCTTGTCGTTGGTTGGGCATGAAGCTGCAATTATGATTAGAGAAAAAGAGCTGGAAAGTAAGTTTAAGACTGAGTTTGAATCGGTATTTAAATCTGCAGAAAAGCAACAAGAATTATCAAAGAATATAAAGTCATTGGCATTACCGAATGCCACTGCTGATATCTGCGATGAAATAGAAAAATTGATACAATAAAATGAACGTAACGCAAATACATAGGGTGTATTTTATAGGCATAGGGGGCATTGGTATGTCTGCTTTGGCGCGTTATTTTGCGTTCATAAATAAAGCGGTTGCCGGGTATGACAAAACCGAGAGTCCGCTAACGAAAGAATTGGCAAGTTCAGGTATTGATATTCATTACACGGATAATATCGATGCAGTGCCACAAGAATATAAGAATGACCCAGAGCATACTTTGGTGGTGTATACGCCGGCAGTACCTTCTAAACATTCAGAATATCAGTATTTTTTAAATAATGGTTTCACGATTAAAAAACGCTCAGAGGTATTAGGTTTAATAACCAAAGACTCTTTTTGCTTGGCAGTTGCGGGTACACACGGTAAAACAACAACCTCAAGTATTTTAGCGCATTTGTTACAAGAAACAGGCGTTAAAATGACCGCTTTTTTAGGTGGAATTTCAGAAGATTTTAATAGCAATTTCCTGTTGGAAGGAACAGAGTATTCGGTAGTAGAAGCAGATGAATTTGATCGTTCATTTATGCAGTTAACACCTAATGTAGCCTGTGTTACGTCAATGGATGCTGATCACCTAGATATTTATGGTGATGCGCAAGAATTGGAAAGAACATTTGTTGATTTCACCAAACGCTTAAAACCGGGCGGTAAATTATTTGTTCGTAATGGTTTGCCTTTAGAAGGGCTTACCTATGGTATAGAAGACGATTCGGATTATTGCATCCGGAACATAAAAATAGAACATGGCACCTACATATTCGATTTGGAGACCCCTGACCTCAAACTAGAAGGGGTTGAATTCAACAAACCTGGGCGACATAATTTGTTGAACGGTTTGGTAGCTTTCGCAATGGCGATGCAAGCAGGTTCCCCACCGCATCGCCTTGCTGAGGCACTAGCGACGTTTAAAGGTGTTCAAAGGCGTTTTTCTTATCAAATCAAGAATGAAGAGTTTATTTTTATTGATGATTATGCACATCATCCAACAGAGATAAATGCCGTTTTTGAAGCAGTATCAGAAATGCATCCGAATAAAAAAGTACTGGCAATTTTTCAGCCGCATTTGTTTTCAAGAACACGAGATTTTGCCGATGCATTTGCAGAAAGTTTATCGCAGTTCGAGAATGTATTGTTGTTAGATATCTATCCGGCTAGAGAAGAGCCGATTGAAGGAGTGTCATCAGAGTGGTTATTGAAGAAGGTGAATAGCTTTAATAAAAAATTAATTTCAAAAGAACAAATCCTTTTTGAAATAAAAAAACAAGATCCAGATGTTTTACTAACAATGGGAGCTGGAGATATAGGTTTGGAAGTTGTAAAAATAAAAAAAGAAATGTCGTATGCAGGTTAATTGGAATTTTATAAAGTTAGCTGCTTTGGTTCTAGTAATCATGGGGTTATATGCGTTTTCTAATGAACGAAATAGCGCCAAAAAAGTTTTGGGAATGAAGGTTGAATTCATTGGGGATCAGAATTTGTACCTCACTGAAGGGGCGGTTAATAAATTGTTAATACAAAATTACGGTAGTCTCAAAAATGTCCCTAAAGAAAATATAGTTTTGAATACTGTAGAAAAGGCCCTTGAGGCCAATGAAATGGTAAAAAGTGCCCAAGTCTATCTAACAATAGATGGTGAGCTAACGTCAAAAATAGTTCAACGCAAACCAATCGGACGCATAGAAGGGAACACAAAGTTTTATTTGGATGATGAAGGAAAGAGGATGCCTTTTTCAAATAATCACTCAGCAAGGGTTCCCATCATAACAGGCAATATCAGTGGTAAAAGCCTTGAGGATGTCTATGTCATATTGGAACATGTGAATAAGGATGATTTTTTTCGTGAATCGGTAATCGGTATTCATATAAAAAGTGAGAAGGAATATCAATTGCGATTAAGGCTCAACAATTTTGTTGTGAACGTAGGCGGTATTGAAGATTTAGAGGCTAAGTTCAGCAATTTTAAGGCGTTTTATGCCAAAGCGAACAAGGATCAGACCTTAGAAGATTATGCGGTAGTAAGTTTAGAATTCAATAACCAGGTGGTGTGCACTAAAATATAATAGAAATGGAACAAACTAAATATTCAGTCGGTTTAGACATAGGAACAACGAAAATCGTTGCCATAATCGGAAAACAAAACGAATATGGTAAAATTGAGATTTTGGGTATCGGTAAGTCCAAAAGTTTAGGTGTACACAGAGGTGTGGTAAACAATATTACACAGACTATAAAATCTATCCAACAAGCGGTCGAAGAGGCAGAAGCAAATTCTGGACTTAAAATTGGATCCGTTGTTGTAGGTATTGCCGGGCAGCATATTAGAAGTTTACAGCACAGCGATTACATCACCAGAAAAGATTCTGAAGAAGTAATCGGTGATGAAGATGTAGACTTACTATGTAATCAAGTGCACAAATTGATTATGCTACCAGGTGAAGAGATAATTCATGTATTGCCACAAGAATATAAAGTCGATGGGCAAGCTGAAATTCGCGAGCCTGTTGGTATGTACGGTGGTAGGCTAGAGGCTAACTTTCATGTAGTAGTTGGTCAGGTAGTTTCTATTAAAAATGTAGGTCGTTGTATTAAAAGTGCAGGGTTAGATTTAGGAAATATAACACTAGAGCCATTAGCATCATCAGATGCCGTGTTAAGTCAAGAAGAAAAAGAAGCAGGTGTAGCACTGATCGATATAGGTGGTGGTACAACTGATCTGGCAATTTTCAAAGATGGTATCATTAGACATACGGCAGTAATACCTTTTGGTGGTGGAGTTATTACCGAAGATATTAAAGAAGGTTGTTCAATTATAGAGAAACAGGCAGAGTTGTTGAAAACCAGATTTGGTTCAGCATGGCCAGGAGAGAACAGAGATAATGAGATTGTATCTATACCAGGTTTACGTGGTAGAGAACCAAAAGAAATTTCTTTGAAAAACCTTTCTAAAATAATTCATGCACGTGTAGTTGAGATAATTGAACAGGTTTATGTTGAAATCAAAAACTACGGTCACGAAGAACAAAAGAAGAAATTAATTGCAGGTATAGTGTTAACCGGTGGTGGAAGCCAACTGAAGCATTTAAAGCAATTGGTAGAATATATAACAGGTATGGATACTCGTATAGGGTACCCTAACGAACATTTGGCAGGTGATTCTGACGAAGAAGTCGCTAGTCCGTTATACGCAACAGCTGTTGGTCTTTTAATGAACGCCATTAAAAACCAAGAGAAGTTGAAGTTGACTCAAGAAGAGATTATACAAGAAGTAGAGCAAGAACAAGAAGAGGAGTTGGTATACGCAGAACGTGAAACAGAAGCTATAGCACGCCCGAACCTGCATAAGGAAAGAAAATCTGTTTTTGACAAGTGGTCTGAAAAGTTGAAAGAGTTTTTAGATAACGCAGAGTAATAAGCATAGCATAAGAGAATACATAACCAGTAATAATTAGAATATGAGTAAGAACATCGAATTTGATAATATCTCCTTTGATCTACCAAAGAATCAAAGCAACGTTATAAAGGTCATTGGTGTAGGTGGCGGTGGTAGTAATGCCATTAATCACATGTTCCAAGCAGGAATTAACGGAGTTGATTTTGTAATCTGTAATACAGATTCTCAGGCCTTAGACAATAGTCCTGTGCCTAACAAAATACAATTAGGTGTATCATTGACAGAAGGTTTGGGGGCTGGTGCCAATCCTGAAGTAGGTGAACAGGCTGCCATGGAGAGTATGGAAGAAATTAAAAGTATGTTGGATACAACTACAAAAATGATCTTCATTACTGCTGGTATGGGCGGGGGAACAGGAACTGGTGCTGCTCCCGTAATTGCTAAGTTTGCTAAAGAAATGGATGTTCTTACTGTAGGTATCGTTACTATGCCGTTTCAATTCGAAGGTAAAATGCGAGTTGAGCAAGCACAACGAGGTATCGAAAAATTACGCAAAAATGTAGATTCGTTAATCGTTATCAACAACAATAAATTAAGAGAGGTTTATGGTAACCTTGGTTTTAAAGCCGGTTTCTCTAAAGCCGATGAAGTATTAGCAACTGCTGCTAGAGGTATTGCAGAAGTTATTACACATCACTATACACAAAACATAGATTTACGTGACGCTAAAACGGTATTATCCAATAGCGGTACTGCTATAATGGGTTCTGCTATTTCATCTGGTTCGGCAAGAGCTAATGAAGCAATTATGAAAGCGTTAGATTCTCCGTTATTGAATGATAACAAAATACAAGGAGCTAAAAACGTATTGTTATTGATTGTTTCTGGTGCCCAAGAAATCACTATTGATGAAATAGGTGAGATCAACGATCATATTCAAATAGAAGCGGGTTACGGTGCTAACATTATAATGGGTGTTGGTGAAGACGAAAGCTTAGGTGAGGCTATTGCCGTAACGGTAATTGCTACTGGTTTTAATATTGAGCAACAAGATGATATTGTAAATACCGAATCGAAGAAAATCATTCATACTTTAGAAGAAGGGCAACGTGCCGAGGCAATGTTGTTATCTAATACTAAAACTGTTCATACTTTAGAAATGGACGAGGAGGAAGAGGAGGTAAAACAAGTCAAACCCGTAAAAAAGTATGAGTTCGTTGAGGAAGCTGATTTTGACTTGATACCTACAACGAACTATATTAAAAATTTCAATGTTTTTTATGAGGAAGTATTGGCTGAAAATGTATCTGAAGAAGATTTTGTAATCGTAGATTCACCGTCATCTTTTAGAGATATTGAAGTTGTTGAGCCAGAAGTATTAAGATTTGAAGATGAAGAAGATGAATTTTCAATAAATTTCGAATCTTCTGCCATAGATGAAGAAGAAAAGGAAAATGTAATCATGTTCGATTTACATGATGAAGTAAAAGATATAGATGTTAACGATAGTATCGAAATTGTGCCGGTATTAGAGTATAATAAGAATGGTGAAAAGCGCTATAGCTTAGATGACTACATGCAACTAGAAAGTAAATTGACAGGTGCAAGGTCTAAGGCAGAAGAATATGAGCCAAAAGTTATTGAAGATGAATTAATTTTCGAGAAAAAGACAGTAGCGCCAAGAAGAGAAATTCACCCAGAAGAGCAATTAGATCCTATGGAAACACCAATTGAAGAATTGTTGCGAGATAGGGCTGATGAGCGTAGAAGAAAATTGAAAGATTTTAACTATAAATTCAAAAATAACGCACCAACCAGTTATGACGAAAAGAAGCCGGCATATCAAAGACAAGGTGTTAATTTGAACGAAAATCCTAGAGAAAAGAAGATTTCTAGAACATCGCTAAGTGGTGATAGTAATGATGATATTCAATTACGTTCTAATAACTCTTTTTTACATGATAATGTAGATTAGTAATAGGATTACTATAATTTTAAAACCCGAAAACTAACTTAGTTTTCGGGTTTTATTTTTTATCTTCGCAGACCAAAATAAAGAGCAAATGGGTTTACAGGAAAGAGTAATGGAGCAGTTGAAATTGGCTATGAAGGCAAAAGATTCAGTAGCACTAGAATCCCTTAGGGCTATTAAATCTGCATTGTTGGTAGCAAGTACAAGTGGAGCTGGAGAAATTACTGAAGATGATGAGATTGAGATTGTTCAAAAGTTGGTAAAACAACGTAAAGATAGTGCTGCAATTTTTATGGAGCAGGGTAGGCAAGATCTTGCTGATCCAGAACTAGCTCAGATTGCAGTTATCGAGAAATTTTTACCAGAACAACTTACAGAAGAAGAAGTAGAAAAAGTGGTTATACAAACAATAGATGCCGTAGGTGCTTCAGGTATGAAGGATATGGGAAAAGTTATGGGGATTGTTTCTAAAGAATTAGCCGGTCAAGCAGACGGTAAATTGATATCTACAATAGTAAAGAAGAAATTAGCATAAATTAGCGCTTGGTAGTTGCAATAATTTCAATATTGCAAATTGCTAATTTAATTATGGCCTCGTGGCGCAACTGAATAGCGCATCAGATTTCGGCTCTGAGGGTTGGGGGTTTGAATCCCTTCGAGGTCACTAGGTTTTAAAGCCACATCTTAAAAGGTGTGGCTTTTTTGTATTTTAATCCTCGTTGTAATAAGGTGAATTGGTATTACCTATTTATATAGGTAGAACTTAGTGGTAATAGTTGCTAATAATCTAAATTTTATACTATCTATTGTTTAGCATATAGAAAATGTGGTAGTATTTACATATAGTATCTGAAGAACTGTTTTAAAGTTGAGTTTAAAACGGATGATTATACTGTTATACGAAGTTCAAGAAACGAGAATTTGAAGTAGTATATATGAGTAACAATTAAAATCAATCTTTTTTCTACTTATGTTTTTACTGTTGTAAGAGTATGGATTTTAAAATTGCGATTCTATTATATATGGTTTACACTTTTTTTTTAGGTCTTAATAGGTAAAATAATGACTAGGTAAAACTTCTTTTTTGAGTGTCTAATGCTGTTTGAATTTGAGAAACACAAACCAGTTTAATAGTGGAAGGTTGTAATGTGTATTGAGGTAATCTCTGTTGTTTGATTTTTATGTGAATTTTGTTGATTCTAACGTGCGGTAAATCATGATGTTATGGTTAGGTCAAAAAACTTTGTTTTTTTTATTTGAAAAAGGCTTG
>NZ_SOAY01000001.1 GCF_004364165.1 Maribacter spongiicola | reverse complement strand
TTGTTGGTTGTTGGTTGTTGGTTGTTGGTTGTTGGTTGTTGGTTGTTGGTTGTTGGTTGTTGGTTGTTGGTTGTTGGTTGTTGGTTGTTGGTTGTCACTTCGCTTTCGCTCAGTGACTTTTGCACAATGTCATCCTGAGCTTGCCTGCCAAGAAGGAAGGCGCAGTCGAAGGGACTAGAACACGAACACCTCGGCTTCGCTCACTGACCAAATTATCATTTGTCAGTTCGAGTGAATTTCGAGGAACGAGAAATTTGCTTGCCCGCCGAGAAGGAGCGTATCGAGAACCCTTACGTGTACAAAAAGGTAACTAACCCCATGGGTATTCGATTACCCTCAGACTAACATAGGTACCAATGACAAACTTCGCTACTTTCATTCAACAGATTACCACGTCGCAAAAAGCTCCTCGCAGAGACGAATAAAAAACCATCAACGGACAACGGACAACAAACAACCATCAACCAAATAAAAAAACTGTTAACATCCTTTTAAGAATACTTCCCTTTCTTTTCCGCTATTTTTATTCACATAACTAACAAACCACTCAAATGACTAGAAGATTACTCTCCTTGCTGGTGCTTTTTGCATCTTTTTTCGTTTCCGCTCAAGATTTTAAAATGGACCTCGTACAGGACATGAAACCACGTAATATCGGTCCCGGTGGCATGAGTGGTCGTGTTACCAGTATTGATGTCGTGAATTCCAATCCTGATATTATGTATGTCGGTACCGCTTCTGGCGGATTATGGAAATCTACTTCCGGAGGCATAAAATGGGACCCTATTTTCGATAAAGAAGTAACTGCTTCTATTGGTGCAGTGGCTATTCAACAAAGTAACCCGTCTGTAATTTGGGCTGGTACTGGTGAAGGTAATCCTAGAAATAGCTTAAATGGAGGTTACGGAGTTTATAAATCTCTCGATGGCGGTAAGACTTGGAAATCTATGGGTCTTGAAAAAACCAGACATATTCATAGAATTAAAATTGACCCAATGAATCCGAATACCGTGTATGTCGGTGCAATCGGTTCTCCTTGGGGCGAGCACCCTGAGCGCGGAGTCTTCAAAACTATGGATGGTGGTGAGACTTGGGAGAAAGTTCTTTTCGTAAATAATAAAACGGGAGTTGCTGATTTAATTATGGATCCTACAAACCCGAATAAACTTATTGCTGCGATGTGGGAACACAAGCGTGAACCTTGGTTCTTTAATTCTGGCGGATCTGGTAGCGGATTATACATTACTCACGATGGTGGTAAGAATTGGAAAAAATTAAGCGAGGAAGATGGCTTACCTGCTGGTGATTTAGGAAGAATTGGAGTTGCCATTGCCCCAGGAAAGCCTGATGTTATTTATGCGTTGGTGGAAGCAAAAAAGAATGCATTGTACAAATCTGAGGATGGCGGATTCAAATGGAAGAAAATTAATGATAAGGGCGATATCGGTAATAGACCTTTTTACTATTCTGAAATCTACGTTGATCCACAAAATGAAAACAGGGTTTTCTCTGTATTTACCTATGTTAATGTTTCGCAAGATGGCGGTAAGAATTTTGTAGAGCTTATGCCTGCCTATGGCGTAGATAACGGCGTACATCCTGATCACCATGCTTTTTGGATTCACCCAGAAAACGGACAGTTTATGATGGATGGTAATGATGGCGGATTGAATATTTCTAAAGATGGAGGAAAGACTTGGCGCTTTGTAGGTAACCTCCCTGTTGCACAATTCTATCATATTGCCGTTGACAACGAGTATCCTTATAATGTATACGGTGGTATGCAAGATAATGGTAGCTGGAGAGGTCCGGCATATGTTTGGAAAGCACAGGGAATTCGCAATAGCTACTGGCAAGAAATTAGTTTCGGTGACGGTTTTGATGTCGTGCCCGATCCTGTAGATTCTCGTTATGGGTATACCATGAGTCAGCAAGGCTACGTTCAACGTTTTGACCATGAGACTGGCGATAATTATATCGTACGCCCTACTCCACCAGATGCGACGACAGAGCTTCGTTTTAACTGGAACTCGGCAATTAGCCAAGATCCTTTCGATAACAGTACTATCTATTTCGGTAGTCAGTTCGTACATAAAAGCACCGATAAGGGATTGACTTGGAAAGTTATTTCTCCAGATTTGACTACTAACGATCCAGAAAAGCAAAAACAAAGCGAAAGTGGCGGATTATCTATGGATGCAACAGGTGCTGAAAATCACACTACTATATTAGTTATTGAACCATCACCGGTTGAAAAAGACATGCTGTGGACAGGTTCTGATGACGGTCGTGTACATTACACCCAAAACGGCGGTGGTACGTGGACAGAAGTAACAGCGAATATTAAAGGCTTACCTAAAGGAAGCTGGATTCCACAAATAAAGGCTTCTACCCGTAATAAAGGTGAAGCATTGTTAATTGCTAATGACTATAGAAGATTCAATTACACTCCCTATGCATACCGCACTAAAGATTACGGTAAAAGCTGGACTAGAATTGTTGATGCTACAGATGTAGAAAGTTATTCACTTTCAATTATCGAAGATCCTGAGAATCCGAATTTATTATTCTTAGGAACCGATGACGGATTATATATTTCTTTCAATGCTGGTGAAAAATGGCAAAAATGGACGGAAGGCTTCCCAACTGTTTCTACGAAAGATTTAGCCATTCACCCAAGAGAGCAAGATTTGGTAATCGGCACATTCGGTAGAGCTGCGTGGGTGTTAGATGATATTCGTCCGTTACGTGCAGTGGCGGCTAATGCATCCATCCTAAATAAAGAAATTGAATTATTTACGCCTCCAACGGCATATCAAGCTTCTTACCAACAACCAACAGGTAGTCGTTTTGGTGGTGACGGACTGTATCAAGGTGAGAACAAAAAGTCTGGCGCTATGATTACCTACTATTTAAAAGAAGGTAAGAAAGCGGCTAAAAAGGATAAACCTGCAAAAGATAAAAAAGAGGATGCATCCGAAGAAAAAACAGAAGAAAAAACCGATGCCGTTGAGTTGACAGGCGTTCAAAAGAAAGATTCCGTCCAATTCGATTTTTATGACGGAGATCGTTTAATTCGTACCTTAAAATACAAAACTCCCGAAAAAGCCGGATTCCACAGAATTTTCTGGGGAATGGATGAAAAAGGTGCAGATAGACCTTCTAGAAAAGTAGTTACCAAAAAGAAAGAATCTGGCGGATTAGATGTAAAACCTGGCACCTACACTATTAAAATGTCATTTGGTGATTTAGAAGAAGAAACTAAAATTACCGTAAAATCTGACCCTCGTTTAGAGGTTTCAATGGCTGGTATTAATGAAGCATATACGAACGGAAAAGTGTTAGAATCGTACATGCAAAAAGCTGCAGATGCTGTTCAGCAATTGGCACAAAGCAAAGCGACCGCCGAACAGTTTCAAAAAGACCTGAAAAAGGAAGATGATAAAAAGTACAAAGAGCAAATTGATGCTTCAAAAGATATCATCAAACAAATAGATTCTGTAACCGCAATCTATTTAGGCAAAGTTGATAAGCGACAAGGTATTACACGCAGTAAAGAAATGACCGTAATGCAACGTTTACAACTTGCTCGTGGCTATGTAGGATCTCGTAAGGCTGGTATGACGGCTACTGAAACTCAATTAATGCAATTTGCAAAAGAGGATCTAGAAGCGGCATTAGAGATAACAAATTCATTTTTCTCTACGGACTGGAAAACATATAAAGCTACTATGGAGAGCTTACAACTTTCTCCTTTTAAAGAAGTAGACACCTTTAGTTTGAAATAATTCTCATAATATTAGGCATACTCACTTAAAAACCATCAATTATGAAAAAACTATTCGCTTGTTTTGCCATTGCTCTTATTTGGAGTTGTACAGAAAAAAAAGAAAAACCAAAGGAGGTTCAAGAAGAAGTTGCAATCACCAAAATTCCGGATCAGTATACCATTAAACAAATGATGGATAATGAAGCTATTTCTGGTGGTAGTTTTTATCGTGATAATTCTAAATTATTGGTCTCAAGCAACAGATCTGGTATCTATAATATGTATACGGTGCCTGCAAAGGGTGGTGAATTAACGCCGATAACGCAGTCTGACAGCGCTTCTATTTTTGCGATTTCTTATTTTCCGAGAGATGAGCGAATGCTTTTTAGTATGGATGGTAATGGTGACGAAATTTACCATATCTACGTTCGTAATTTAAATGGCAGCCATACAGACCTTACGCCTGACAAAGGTGCGAGAGCTAGCTTTCAAGGTTGGGCAGAAGACGACCAAAGTTTCTTTTTTACATCGAACAAACGAGATGCTAAATACATGGATCTATATCAAATGGATTTTCTCAACTATTCGCCTAAATTAATTTTTAAGAATGAAGATGGGTATGATATAGGTAATCTTAGTAAGGATCAAAAATACCTTACGCTGGCGAAATCTTTGAACACCAACGATTCAGACTTGTATCTTTTTGATCTTTCAACGAAAAAGAAAATCAAGATCAATAAAACACAAAGTGCGAATAGCAGTCAAGATTTTTCTCCTTCAGGTGATGAACTCTATTACACTACCGATGAAGGCAACGAGTTTTCATACCTCATGAAATATAACATCGCCACTGGAAACACCGAGAAAGTAATTGAACGTGATTGGGATATTCTGGGCAGCTACTTTACAGATAACGGCACCTATTTAGTTACCTATATCAATGAAGATGCGAAAAACACTATTGAAGTAATGAATGTCGCTACTATGGAAAATATTGATTTACCGGCATTTGATGCCATGGAAATTACCAATGTAGATTTCTCAAAAGATGAAAAATGGATGCGTTTTTACGCAGGTGGCTCGCATACACCTAGCAATCTGTTTGTCTATAATTTAGAAACGAAAGCGCAGAAGCAATTAACAGATGTTTTAAATCCTGAAATTAAAGCAGACGATCTTGTTGCTGCTGAAGTTGTACGTTACAAATCTTTTGATGGGGTTGAAATTCCTGCTATTTATTACAAGCCACAACAAGCAAATGCAAATGCAAAAGTACCTGCTTTAGTTTGGGTTCATGGCGGACCAGGTGGACAGAGTCGTCAAAACTTCAGTTCGTTTATTCAGTACTTAACCAATCATGGGTATGCTGTACTTGCCGTAAACAACAGAGGTAGCAGCGGTTACGGGAAAACGTTTTACCAAATGGACGATTTGAACCATGGTGATAAAGATTTGAAAGATTGCGTGGAAGGTAAAAATTGGCTTGCAGCACAACCGGAAATCGATGCCGATAAAATCGGAATTATTGGTGGTTCTTATGGTGGTTATATGACCATGGCTGCATTGACCTATACTCCCGAAGAATTTGCCGTTGGGGTAAATCTTTTTGGTGTTACCAATTGGTTGCGAACTTTAAAAAGTATACCACCATGGTGGGAATCTTTTAGAGAATCTCTTTACCTAGAATTGGGCGATCCATATAGTTCAGATTCGGTACGATTAAAAGAAATATCTCCATTGTTTCATACCGATAAGGTGACCAAACCTTTAATTGTTTTA
The DNA here is from genome assembly GCF_004364165.1 of Maribacter spongiicola. Lineage (GTDB taxonomy): Bacteria > Bacteroidota > Bacteroidia > Flavobacteriales > Flavobacteriaceae > Maribacter > Maribacter spongiicola. Next base: position 28,809 of record NZ_SOAY01000001.1, on the reverse strand, counting down.
CAGGGTTCTCAAGACCCACGTGTGTTGCAAGTAGAGTCTGATGAGATTGTTGCGGGCGTAAAAAAGAACGGAGTACCAGTTGAATACGTACTCTTTGAAGATGAAGGTCACGGATTTGTTAAAAAAGAAAATCAGATCGAAGCCTATAGTAGGGTTTTAGATTTTTTAGATTTGTATTTGAAGAAAGATAAAGCAACACCAATTAAAGACGGCGATAAATAAATTCATAATTTTAAGTTTCATATTAAATTAAAGAATGAAGAAAGTTATTACGTTACTAGTATTATTAGCTACTATTAATCAGGCAAATGCACAAAGTGGTGGTACAGGAGAAGATGATTTTGGTAGTTGGTTTATGTATTTTGGAACCAATAAAATTACCGATAAATGGAGTATACATACCGAAGCGCAATTTAGATATTATGAAATGGCTTCTAACTTTAACCAGTTGTTGCTGCGTACAGGTATCAACTATCACATAAACCCGGATGCGATTGCCACTTTAGGTTATGGATTTATTGAAACAGACCCAACGTTCAGTGAATTTGACGTTATTGGGGGTGATGCTCTCATAAAAAATAACTCTGTTTCGGAACATCGCATATTTGAGCAATTCATTCTTAAAAACAAAGTCTGGGAATTTAATTTCGAGCATCGCTATCGTTTAGAACAACGCTTTGTTCAAAATAATTTTTCTGGAATCAGTAATACATTGCACAGAGCGAGGTATAGAATTCAAATGACCTTGCCCCTAACCGATATCTTTTTCTTGAATTTCTATGATGAAATTTTCATCAACTTACAGAATAATGCCTTTGGTCAAAACCGTGCGTATGCAGCCCTAGGCGTTAATGTTACCGAAGATTTGAGCATGCAATTTGGGTATTTAAAAAATCATTTTAGCGAGACTAATTTTGATCGACTTCAAATTGGTGTATTTTATAACACCGATTTAAGAGGGCTTTTTAAAAAGAAGGCAAAATAGTCAAGAAGGTCATTAGATTTTTTTTAGCTTATTCGTTACTGTTAAAATCAATTGGAAATGAGCAAAAGGTATACGTATTAATATGTAACTTTATAACCTAACCTTAAAACACTATTAAAATGAAAATATTTAAAATGGAATTAGCACTATTAGCTTTACTTGTTGCTTTTAGTTGTAAAGAAGTAAAAAAGGAAGCTTCTGATGCCAAAGAAGAAGTAGAAGACTTAATGGATGAAGCTGAAAATGAAATGAACGACGATGAAACTGTCGTAAAGTTTATGTTAGAGCCTAAAAGCGATAGTAATGTGAAAGGTGAAGTAACGTTTACCCAAGATGACGACGAGGTTGAAATGGTAGCTATGTTATCTGGTTTGTCTGAAGGAGAACATGCAATTCATATTCACCAAACTGCAGATTGTACTGCAGCCGATGGTTCTTCAGCTGGAGGACACTGGAACCCTACCAATGAGCCACATGGTAAATGGGGTGCTAGCGAAGGATACCACAAGGGTGATATTGGTAACTTTACAGCAGATGCAGATGGTAATGCAAAAATTGAATTTGAAACAGATGAGTGGTGTATTGGCTGTGATGATGAAAACAAAAATATATTAGGTAAAGGGGTAATCGTACACCAAGGTGTAGATGATTATACTTCTCAGCCTAGCGGTGATGCTGGTGCACGTGTTAGTTGTGCTGGTATTATTGAATAGAGTTAATAAAAAATATGATAAAAGCTGTTCTTAGAACAGCTTTTTCTATTTTTAACAGATTATAAATTTCACATATGCAACTAGACCTGTTGGTTGATCAATTTAAAAAGAAAGATCCCACTGCTTTTGAAAAGCTATACGGTATGTATAGCGATAATATTTGCGGCGTTATTAACACCATCGTTAAAAACGACGCCCTTGCCCAAGAAATATGTCAAGACGTTTTTATTAAGATTTGGAATAACTGTGAGAGTTATAATTCCTCAAAAGGAAGATTCTTTACATGGATATTGAATATTGCCAGAAACGCAGCTATCGATGAAATACGCAGTAGGTCGTATAAGAATGATAAAAAGAACCTTTCGGCAGATTACTTCGTAGGTATTTTGCAGAACAAGGAGGAAGAAGAAAGTTCTACTGTAGATACTAAGGGTTTAAGAAACCTAGTAAAGAATTTAAAGGAAAAATGTGTTCAGATCATTGAACTGTTATACTTTAGAGGATATACTCAAAAAGATGCAGCAGAAGAATTGGATATTCCGATAGGTACTGTAAAAACAAGAAATAGAAGTTGCATTTCCCAATTGAGGGATAATATGGCCGTAAGATAGTATGGATGTAGAAAAATACATAGCATCGGGAATTTTAGAGCTTTATATAGCTGGCATACTCTCAGAAGAGGAAAATCTGGAAATTGCTAACTATGCTAAAGAGTATCCAGAAATTCAGAAAGAAATAGAAGCTATTGAGGCTTCAATATTAGCATTGTCTAAAAAAGCATCGCCTGGATTCAATTATTCATTTAAATCATTAATGGATAGAATTAATGGTGAGGTTAAAGTAATACCAATAAACGAAAAACGTAGCACACCACTATTATCTTATGTTGGCTGGGCGGCATCGCTTTTACTGGCAGTTGGCTTATTTTGGATGTATCAACAGAATGAAGATTTAAAATCGAATATTCAAATTGTTGAAAAACAAAATGTTGATCTTGAGCAGCAGATTGCAGATACCGATTCTTCTTTGGAACAGACACAAGAATTATTGAATACGCTTCGTGATCAGAACATTAGTGTTATTGCATTAGGTGGTCAAGCAGTATCGCCTACATCATATGCCAAGGCATATTGGAACAAAGAAAATCAGAAAGTATTTATAGATGCGAAAGGATTACCTGAACCACCAGATGGTTTTGTGTACCAAGTTTGGTCTCTTAAACTTTCGCCGCTTACCCCTACCAGTATGGGTCTGCTAGAAGATTTTGCTACGGATGAAAATAAAGTCTTTGCACTGAACAACCCTAACGAATCTGAAGCATTTGGTATTACACTTGAACCGGCAGGTGGTAGTGAATCGCCAAACCTAGAGCAATTATACACGCTTGGTGTAGTAGCGACTTCATAACAAATTAAAATTTAAACTATTGTGGGCAGTTTTTGTTAACTGCCCATTTTTTTTATTATTTTGCCGCTATGGATTTAAAGAAAATTTTCGGAACCGTTTTAACCTTGTTGGGTATTGGCGGACTTGTTTATACTGCTATTTTATTTGGAAATAGTACGGGTACCACCAAACAACTTATTGTATTCGGTGTACTTGGGGCTATATTTTTCTTCTCAGGAATTGGGTTGATTAGAAATACCAGTAAAAGCTAAAAACTACAACTGGTTTAATTTACCTGTCTTTTTTTACGCGTTGAAAACTTAGACTTTTTACCAACCATTTTGGTAAGGTTTTATTTGGGTTTCTCCTCTTAAGATTTAAGTACACCCCTAATGATTTAAGAATGGGAACTTTATGTGTTTCTACCAATTCAATCAATGTACCATCGGGATCTTCTATATAACTAAAATGACCGGCAGCATTACCCATATCAAAACTATTAGCACTGTCTACCGTAAAAGCATGACCATTTTGCTTTGCTTTTTCTCTAATAGCACTCATACCCGACACATCAAAGCATAGATGTATGTAACCCAAGTCTCCCCACAATCTGTTCTCAAATATCTTTACAGGAGTTTTATCTAAAAGCTGAATAAGCTCTAGCTGGGTGGGACCAAGAAGATCTCCGAATCCGCCAACCAGCTTTCGTTCCTGTGAAATTACTACACGTCTAAATTTACTTTTTGAAATTTCATCGGCTGTTTCTATAGCATCATATTTTACAACAGAATATCCTAAAATAGTACTATAAAACTGCAACGAGGTTTCCATATGACTCACACCTATAACAGCACCTTGTACTCCCCCATTTCTAGAAGATTCTTTACAAAAAACATAATGATCTTCAACCATTTGTACCATATTACCAAAAGGATCGGTAAAGTAGAAATGAGAACAATAAGATTTATTAATTTCTGAAAGATGAGACACTTTTAAATCTTTCAAATACGAATGCATGTCTGTCAAATCTTTACATCTAATTTTCATGGCATAAATACCTAAATCTCCGAATTGAATTGGATTTACGGCTGCAGTGGGATTCCGATCTTTGAACTGCCAAATTTCTAATCCGCCGCCGCCTGTCATATTTAACGATAAATAGGCTTCTCTCCTTTCTGCTTTACCATTGGTATATTTGGTCATTAAAGAGGCAACTGCCTCATCTTCAAACAATAAAATATCGAAATTTAAATGTTTTCGGTACCAATTAAATACCTTTTTAACATCGAGAACGCCTATTCCAATTTGTTGAATTCCGTTTATTATCTCAACCATTATATGGGGTGCGAATCAGTTTGTTATGTAGTGATTTTAATTTGTCACTTGGGTATCCAAATTTAAAAAGAACTACTAAAAGAAAGTTCGAAAGATTGACACGCAAATAAGAGTTCGACTCATACTTACGAGCAGAAACTATCAAATCGTTTTTAACGATGGTATAGGGAACGTTACCTTTTTTCATCCGACGAAAAAATTCAAAATCTTCCATCAGAACTTGTTCTTCATTGAATCTACCTAATTTATTAAAGACATCTTTTTTTATGAAAAGACATTGATCTCCTCCTCCGGTAAATAACCCGTCTTTTGCTGTAAACGAAGCATTTACGCGTAGGTACCACGTATCTTTATCAAACTTGTATGAAAAAAATCCTGCATCATATCCATTCTGCAGGCTATTTAAAATATCATCTATGAATCCGCTTGGCGGTACTACATCTGCATGTAAAAAAACAAAGGTATTTCCTAAAGCAATTTGAGAAGCTTCGTTCATTTGAGCCGCCCTTCCCATATTTTTACAGCGTACTATTTTTACTTTACTGCTACATTCTAACTTGTCAATAGTATCTGTATTACCTGGAGAAACGGCTACAATTATTTCGGTAAGTTCGTCATGCTCTAAAAAACAAGCAACCTTAAAGAGCCGTTGTAAGTTATTAAATTCGTTATGTGCCGGTATAATTATACTTATCATAGAAATAGCCAGGGCGTAGTAGTTATTAAGTAAAAACTGCCACCCATAAAAAATGTTTACGCCTTACCTACGCAAATTCCGTTAAATAGTTTTATTACTCTCATAAAATTAAAGAAAAGATTATCGTAATCGATTAAATAAAAATACGACCAAGATTTCACGAACCTTTTAACTAATATTACGTAGATAAGGTAACCTAAAACAATACTATGAAACTAAAAATATCTTTTCTTGTAACCATGTTGGCTATATTTTTTATGGCGAAAACCGAAGTACAAGCACAGGTTGACACCCAGTCAGATACGGATTTCAATGAATTATCTGAAACCTTTTTACAGCGCATAATTGATAAGAAAGACACGCAAGACCTGCAAGACCTTTTAGCGAACACCTCCATAGAAGAACTGGACAATGCACTGGATACCAATGATAAACGATTGGCTTTCTGGATAAATATTTATAATGCCTATATACAAGTAATTCTTCAAAAGAACCCAGAGTTGTATGATGACCGTGGAAGCTTCTTTAAGTTGGAACAAATTAAAATTGCAGGTGAAATGGTATCGTTCGCAAAAATAGAACACGGACTTATTAGAAAATCGCAATGGGAATATGGTTTGGGCTATATACGCAAGTGGTTTCCAAACAAATTTGAGCGTAAATTAAGAGTTAATGAACCTGTTTTTAATGTGCACTTCGCTTTGAATTGTGGCGCAAAAGATTGTCCGCCAGTGGCTATTTACCAATGGGAGCGTTTACAGGAACAATTTAATATTGGTACTAAAAGGTTATTAGAGAAAACCAGTGAATATAATAGCGAAACCAATGTGGTTAAGGTTACTTCTTTATTTAGTTGGTTTCGAGGAGATTTTGGTGGAAAAGGCGGCATCAAGAAGATTTTAAAAGAATACGAAATAATACCTTCTACAAAAGGTGTTGGTATAAAGTACACCAATTACGATTGGACCTTAGATCTTGATAATTTTATAGAACTATAGTTGAAATATAATATGTAAGAGCTGAGGAATTTTTTTAATACATTCCTTCGCTCTTAATTGCCTCTTTATACCAAGATTACCATGAAGAATGGTAAATTCGCAACTGAAATAGATTTTATATTTTCTATGAAGGCTGACCTTGGCTTGCTTAAAAAGTTATTCGTTGTACTGTTTATCCTATTAGGCGTAATGGCTGCGTCTAAATTGGATGAACTTCGGTTTTCTTTCGATTTCAGCCAGTTTTTTCCTGAAGAAGATCCCGATTTAGCTTTTTACGACGACTATGTAGAAGAATTTGGTACCGATGATAATTTTCTGCTCATAGCCGTAAAGAATGATCCCGATGTTTTTCAAGAAGAGTTCCTAAAAAGTTTTCAAGCATTTTCCGAAGAGAGTAAAACTTTCGAATATGTTTTAGAAAGTAGTTCTTTAACATCACTCTCCTACCCGCTTAAAACTTCATTCGGTTATACAACATTACCAATTATACATATTGATGACCCTTCGCAATATCAGAAAGATTGGAACAAGATTAGAGAAGATTCCCTCTTTGTAAACGTACTTATCGATAAAAAGGGAAAGTCTTTGGTTTTGGCACTAGAGACCGAAGACAATTTAGATTACAAGCAATCTGAGCTTCTTTTGAATAGTATTAGAGCTTCTTTAAAAGAACATAACTTACCCGATTTTCATATTTTGGGCAGGGCTTTTTTCTACGAAGCCATTGTTGAAATGCAAAAGAGCGAAGTACTTACAACAACTATTGCAGCATCTATTCTTGTGTTTATAATTCTGTTATTGGTTTACCGAAGTTTACCGGTTGTTTTTATATCGGTTTTCTCAATAGCCATGTCGCTATTACTATTTATGGGGCTATTGGGTTGGTTAGGTAAAGAACTCAATGCAATGGCAGCTTTTTACCCAGTGCTTATGCTCATTGTCGGTACTTCTGATGTTATACACCTAACAGATAGTTATATAAGAAAACTGCAAACAGGCATACCACGCTATAAGGCTATTAATTCATCGCTTAGAGAAGTGGGTATGACGACCCTACTTACCTCGATTACCACAGCCGTTGGTTTTGTTACATTACTTTCGTCTCGGTTGGTTAGTATTCAAGAATTCGGTATAAATGCTGCCATAGGCGTACTTGTTGCTTATATAACGGTTATTTTCTTGACAGGTTCTCTATTGATTAGTCTACCCGAAAAATCATTGATCGGTCGTAGAAGTATTTCTGAAAATTGGGTAACATACCTTTTAAAAATAAATACGTTCACTAAAAACTACCCTAGGTCTATTATTCTGGGAACAGTTGTTTTTACAGCACTTTGTGTTTTAGGCATCTACTTGGTACAGACCAATCAAGAATTAAAGAATACACTACCGGCTGAAAGTAAAATAGCGCAAGATTTTGATTACTTTCAGAGTAATTTTTCGGGATTTAGACCTTTAGAAATTGCCGTAATGAGTACTGAAGGTAATAAGGTGACCGATTTTAAGGTTGCACAAGAAATTGAAAAATTACTAATCTATCTAAAAACCTTTAAAAGCATTGGCAACGTGCAATCTGCCAACCTACCTTATAAGATTTTCAATAAAGCGAACAATTTAAATAGTGCTGCATATTTCACTCTACCAAGCGATGAGAAAACGTTTTTAAAGTATCAAAAAGATTCTCGTAAACTAGCGCGTAAACAGTTGGCTAAATTTATAAATGAAGATGAAAGTATTGCCCGTATAAATGGCAGGCTGCAAGACATTGGTACCGATAAGCTTAAAGTGGTTTATACCAATATAGATAAGTTTTCCAAAACGCAATTAGATACTTCTCTTGTTGCCGTAAAAGTGACGGGTAAGAGCATTTTACTCGATAAAAACTCTGAATATATTAGAAGTAGCTTATTAGAAGGATTGCTTTACGGATTATTGTTGATCGGAGTAATTATGGCTTTTGTGTTTAGAGATATTAAAATATTTCTGATTTCGCTGGTGCCGAATGTATTGCCCATATTATTTGCCGGTGGTATGTTAGGCTTTTTAGGAATACCACTTGAAGCTTCACTCTCAGTGGTTTTTGCTATCGTCTTCGGTATTGCCGTTGATGACACCATTCACTTTTTAGGGAAATATAAATTAGGGATTAGCCAAGGATTGGATAAAGAGGCCGCACTAGAAAAGACATTTGCGCAAACAGGAAGAGCATTGGTCATTACGACCATTATTCTTTTCTTCGGATTTATGGTGATGTTATTTTCTATTCATCAACCTAGCGTAACTATAGGCTTGATCATTAGCGTAACCTTGGTAACAGCCTTAATATTAGACTTGTTATTACTACCTGTGTTACTTAGAAAATTGATTTAGATAGAGCTTTTGGTTCGGTTTAATGTTTTCTGTAAAGACTTATATGCAAGTATCATTTTGCCAACCATTAAAATCATTAAGCTTATCCATATTGTAAAGAGTAGGTATTCCATAATACAATTTAGTTTACGTGGTTACTTTTAGTTTGTTATTTAAGATGCTGGGGCATTTTAAATGCATTTGGTCGATAAATATATACATTTCATCTATACGCCTGTTAAAAAAAACTAAATTTTCGATGAAATACGTAATAATAACAACGCCACGACTTTACATCGTGGCGTTGAAAAAAAACAATCCAACCTAAAACAAACCAGAAATGAAAATAATTGGGCAATCAATTACAGATCATGGACTTGCTTTTCCATATTAGGGCCTAATTCATAAATGGCCGCCATTAATTCTTCTTTTAATTCTATAACTCTGTCACTTTTGCCATTTGCCTTATATACCTCTGCTGCTTGAAATAGTAAAGCAGGCTCAAAAGTTTTACCATATACATAGGTATCCATAACATCCATCGCCTTTTCTTTATCTCCGTTTTTTAATAGACTATACCCTAACCAGCTGTACGATTCTGGCGTTGGTCTATTAGCTACTTCGCGCTGTGCCAATAATAAAGCACTATCATATTGTTTGGTCTCCCCTATATACAACCCTAGGTTATATGCATTATACATATCGCCATAAGCTGCATTCTTTACACGGGTAAAATACTCGTCTAAATTTTTGGTTCTTACCATGTCGTCACCCATGTAGTCCGCAATTTCTGCTTTAAATAAGAAATAATCTGGAGCATTATAAGTCTTCGTCACAGAGTCTAATATGCGTATAGCCTCTTCAGAGTTTTTATCGTTTGAAAAAACGATCCATGCAATTCCTTTTTTTGCATATGCATTATTAGGATCAATCGCTAATGCTTTCAAATATTGCTGGTACGAATCTTCAATTCTACCTGCATGACCATAATAATCTGCTAAATTGGTATAACTCCATAGCATTAAGTCTTTATTCTTAGCCAATTCGGCTTTTGATTTAGCCTTTTCCATAAAATTTATGGTCGTATCTAAATCTCCTTTATAATCGTTCCATTTTGCAATGCGAATCATATAGCCGAAATCAGACATATTCTTTAAGCTATCTAAGTACTGCTCTGCCAAAGTGTAATTACCAAGCTCCATATGCACATCGAAATACAAGCTATGGGTCTCATTTTTATCTCCGCCAATTGCCGCTGCTGAATCTGCTAATTGCAAAGCTTCTTTAAAGCGGTGTTGAGATATATAATTTCTAGCAAGAGATCTATAAAAACCAGGCTTCCCGATATTTGCAATATCAACTGCCTTTTTTAAACTCTTTTCTGCTTTCTTTAAAAATTCAATATCGCCAGTTTGCTGAAAGTATCTATTGTACTCACCGCCTACAATACCAAAACTGGTTAGTTGCATGCTGTCTGGTCTAATTTTTGAATTCCACAGGTTAAAATACTTTGATGTGGTTTTAATCTCGTTGGAAACTAAAAATTTGTCGTAATCTTTTTTATGTGCAATCTCGTCCTGATTTTTGGTACCACATGATGATACCAGTATCATTACTATTAAAAGCTGTATTAATTTCATAAGGTTGATTTTTGTGGATTGTTTAAAATAGGGGAGTTTTTCAACTCCCCTTCCCCTTCTTTTTCATAAACAATTTAGGGTTGTGCCAGTCTTATCTACCACTATAAATAGATAAGGTGAAGGCAACTTTTTATTCAGGTGCTCCCAAGTATGGGAACGTAGTACCTACAGTAGCGGTTTGCCCAACGCCATCTGAGGTTAATCTTGGTAAATCTGCCATACCATCACCATCGGTATCTTGACCGCTAAAACGATCACCTTCCATACCACCGAATAATAATATTAATGAAACATCAATAACATCATCTTGTGGCAATCTACCTGTCAATGCAACTTCATCACCATCTGGAACCAAAATTCTACCATCGTTATCGAAATCTGTACCTGGGTTAAAATATGTTGTAGGTAAGTTTGGTGCTACCTCTAAAACATCGGCAGCCAAATAACCTGTTAATGTTGGTGCATCTAAACCAAGAATATTGTTCTCATAATTTACAGCAGCTGGATCAGCGCCTAAAATGTTTGCATACACATCATGATACGCTTCTAATCTCGCTTCAAAATCTGCTTGAAAAGTTGCTGCCATTTCTGAAGGTATAGATACGTTGTGTGCATCTTTAATAGTACCATCTGCACTTAATACCGTATTAATACCCGGTCTACCCATAAAATCAACTTGTGCGTACGTACCTGTAAAATCTGGCGCCATTGCCTCTTCACATGGTGTACAAGTACCGCCACAATCAACTCCTGTTTCATCACCGTTCATAATACCATCATCACATGTTGGTGTAATTACTATGGGTGTGTTGTCATCATCATCGCTACAAGAAGCCAATGCTGCTACTGCCAAAAGAGACAAAAACGTATATTTTATATTTTTATATTTCATCGTTATATTTTTAAGAGGTTATTATTGTTTTGCGTTTGTAGTTACCCATGTTTTGTACACTTCTAAACCAAGTGCATTTTGACCTGTTGTAGCACCTAAAAGACTGTTAGGTAACTCAACTACTATAGACATTGTATTTGCACCATCGAAAGTATCAACAGCGGTATCATCATCGTCGTCAGTTGTATTAGGATCACCTGCTGGTTTAAAACCTAAAGGAGCCGTACCACCAATAACTTCATTAAATTGAAAGAAATCAAAGAAAAAAGCATCTTGTCTCGGACCTGCGAATAAAGAAACTCCGTTTGCCGTAGTCTCTACAATAGCAGTTTCAGCAGAAATATCTACCGATCCTAATGGAGCATCTACCATAATGGCACCATTTAAGCCTGTTTCACTTGGTGCAACCGGACCAAAGAAATACATTTTACCATCTCTTGGTATGGCTTGTATTACTAAATCTTCTACCAAATCATTATTGGTGTCGATATTAATTTCTAATAATACATTTTCATCAAATGTACCATAAGCCAAATCTGGCAGTACATTAGATTGAAGATCTACCGCAAAAACGGTATTGTCTGAACCTTCTGTTGGTTCAAAAGCGTAAAAATCGGCAATATCTGCCGAGGTTCCCATAGCGTTTGGCGCATCAATGTGATCTGCTGCCACTAAAAGACCCCCTACTAAGGCTAAAGCCCCAAGTCCCATAAATAATTTTGATTTTTTCATTATCTTTTTTTTTAGATTAGAATCACCCTTACTTACGAGACTAAAAATGAAAGGTTCATTTTTTTCTTAAAAAAAATTAAAATAAATTTTGAAGCGCAAATTCAGAACTACATAAAAACCTTATAATAGTATAGAAGTAACTATTTATAAATAAGTGTAAACTAATAATTAGCTAACTTCGCACCTTTAAATAATTAAGATATGAACCCGTCTTCCTCTGGTTGGATCGAGAAATATGGTTCGGTTGTTCAAAAACACCAAAATGCTTTCCCCAATTTTGAAGCTTTATACGGCACGCTTAAAATAAGCGGATTCGTATATGGATTAAATTCCAGTATTCCAGAATTTATAGAATTAGAGCATAGCCTATCTGAAGACGAGAAAGCAAAAATTAATTTACTGCATGCACTATACTTCACTTACCGCATAAAAGGTGGTGATGACTATAATACCTTTATAGAACAAGTTTTTGAGTTCTACGGAATACTGAATATTAGTCGCTCAGGTTTTTTTGATAAATGGTTCACCGGAAGCAAAACATCTGCGAAGCTTGAAAAATTAATGACTTCGAGAATTTATATCGAAGACAATATTATAAGTAAGACTTTTAACAGCCTTATCACTAATTCGCTATTATTTATTGATGTATTACTTTTTAAGCACTTCTTAAATGGTCATACCGCCCTAAAAGAAAAGGCTGAAGAAATTGAATACTTAGCTATTAACATTACCTACCATGCATTAAGCTCTAAAGAGATAGATAGAAAAGACAACAAACTTTCTCAATTACTAGCGTCTTCGTTAACCTATATCAGTTGTGCTGAAAACAGTTTTGATGGTTCTTATCGCGAGAGACTATTGAATAATAAAGAAAATTGGGAGAATCGATATTTACTAGATATGGCGTGCCTAACGGTATGGGAAGACCATTCTTTAGATTATACCGAGTCTGATTTCATATTAGGAATAGGAAAAGATCTTGGTTTTGAAAAAACCATTATAGCAACATCGATTACAGATGTTACACAGTTCTTTAAATTGAATATGGATGTTATACCTTATTTAAAGGAAAAGAATTTAGCAAAACAGTTTTACGATAGTATGGGTAAGATTGTTAAGAAACTGATTTTACGTAATAGCAAAAGATTACATAAAGAACTCTCTCAAAGTGCTGAATTGGTTGCGTTGTTATCTAAATCTACTATGAGAGATTTAAACAATGAAGAAAAGAGGAAGGTTCAAAATCAACTTTTAGATATTTTTAAAAGCATCCCCTCTTTAGCTATATTTATTCTGCCTGGTGGTGCAATTTTGCTTCCTATATTTATTAAGCTGATCCCAAAGTTATTACCATCGGCATTTGATGAAAATAGAATTGATGAGGAAGAAGATCTATATCGTAAATAGCTTATTATCAATAATTTAAAATTTCTATTCTAACCAGAGCTTAAAGTCTTTTACCTTTTCTCTACTCACTATTATTTCATTATCGGGATTGTTTTTTAGCTTGATCTGTAATCTCGAATTCGTATACGAAACAATATCTTTTATATGGTCTATATTCACAAAGAACTTTCTGCTGACCCTAAAAAACACCTGTGGTTTTAGTTCATCTTCTAACTGCTCTAATGTTGTATCGAGTAAATAATTACGACCGTCTTTCGTAGCTGCATAAGTTCCTTTGTTTTCGCTGTAAAAGCATTCTACATCTTCTGCGTTTATAATTTTTAAATGTTGACCTACCTTTGCGGTAAATCGCTTTTTATATTCCCGCTCAAGCGGATTGACCAATAGCTTTTTAATGTCTTCAAAATCTAAAGCAATTTTACTTGGCTCACTTGCAGATTTAAACAGCTTTCTATATTTAGCAACCGCTTGCTCTAAATCTTCATCGTCTATCGGTTTTAGTATATAATCGATGCTATTTAATTTAAAAGCTTTAAGCGCGTACTCATCAAAAGCAGTTGTAAATATAATGGCACTGTGTACTTCAATTACATCGAAAATTTCGAATGAGAGTCCGTCAGATAATTGAATATCCAAGAATATTAAATCTGGGTGCTCATTGTTTTGAAACCAATTGATTGACTCCTCTACCGAATGTAGCATGGTCGTAACGGTCAAATCTAAACTTTCTAACATTCTACCCAACCTACGTGCTGCAGGTTTTTCATCTTCGATTATAATGGTCTTCATGGTCTGGATTTATGGTTTTTATAAAATAATGTGCCTAGTCTTGATTTGAGTTTATGTATTTCTGAATTTGACGCTCTTCCCATCTCTTCATATACCCTGTAATATTTCCAAAAACAATAAGTGCATGAATTGCAAGAGCGAATCCCCATACAATGGTGGTGCCGAAGACATTCCAGTTTATCCAATCTAAAAAATCAGGATTACCCAATGCATTTTTATTCACTAAAATGAAAACGAACTTATGTCTCAAGAAGTACAAAATGCCATTTATTAGTAGAAAAACTAGTGCGTGGTTATAGAAACTCTTTATACTGGCCACTTTTGCTTTTGCTCTCTCATATTTAGACAACCTACTAAATTCTTCATTTACAAGATTATTATTTGTGCGTTCAGTATTCATATTATCTAAATTTTTCAGCATCCTTTTTATCCTGCTCTACATACTTACTGATCTGGCGCTGTTCCCAATCTTTACTAAAAAAAGGACTATACCCAAATACTTTAGCTGCATGAAACGCCAAACCTATTCCCCAGAAAAACGGGGTAGAAAATGTACCGAAGTTAAATAGTGCCTCTGAAAATGAAGCTCCGCTAGACATTATACCCATTATTGTAACGGTCATAAGAAATAGATTTACAAGTACATATACAAGTAAGTGAATATAAAACCCTTTCAATTCTTTCACCTTCTTTTGGGCTCTCGCTAATTTATCTGATTGTTCAAATTCGTTTAGTTCCATCTTTGTTTATTTTCTTCTTGTTGTAAAAACTCTTGTAATTTTCTTTCTTCCCAATCGCGATTCATAAACGGATTCAAGTTAAAGATTTTATTTGCTTTAAAAAACAGGCTAATGCTTAATCCGAATACTACCCAAAGAAACCAAGCATATTCCCATTCGTTTAAATAATAATTTAATGCGGCTACAAGTATTATGGTTACAACAGCCGAGGCTACTTTGCCATAAAATTCTTTGATTTCTTCTATTCTTAATTTTGCTTTTTGATATTTTGTATTTTCCATGATCTTCAGTTTAATAGGTTATGATTCTTGCATGAATTCTTTGATTTTTCTCTCTTCCCAGTTCTTACCAAAAAGAGGATTGTATCCGTAGGCATAAAGTCCGTTCATGATTACTCCGAATCCCCAACCTAGTGCGGGAAAAATTGCCCACGGAAAATTTGTAGTGTTATAATTGATATATGCCAAAATCGGAATTACGATGCAGTATGCCAATAAATTGCCATAAAAGCCCTTTATTGCTTCTACTTTTTCTTTTGCCTTTTGATACTTGTAATTCTTGTCGTTTGTGAAGGCTGATTCCATCTTTATATGTTTTAGGTTATTGTTATTTGATTACTATACTTCAAATTTCGGTAGATAACCCAGGTTTTTAAAAAATGAAATACCCAGTTGTAATTTTTAATGACTGAATTGTAAAATGTGATGCTTATAGGTATTAAAACCTTTAAAATCCGTACAAATTCTTTGCACTCTCTATCTGTTGTTCCTCTGTAGTATTAGGATACAGCAAATATTTTGGTGCTATAATAGGCTTTGTACTAGTGATTATAATCTTGGTAATTGTAGCAAATGGAAACTTACCTTCAGTAAGGTATAGTAGTACTTTTTCCATTCTTGAGAAGTCTTTGGATGATTTCTCTATAATCTCGGCAATACCTTTCAACTGGAATCCTTTCTGCTTTAAAATGTCTATAAAACTGATACACACATTTTTATTCGCTCTTATATTTTTAACGGTTTGTGGCGAAGCTATATTTGCTACTATAATAGTATCGTCTTCAAAATAACAGAATATCTCTTTGGGTGATACATTGGGCATGTTATCGGCAGAAGATGTTGCCAGCCAACACAATACACTATCGTCTATAGCCGCTTTTATCTCTTTTGTTAGCTTCATAGTGTAATGTTTTAAAATTCATTTAGAAATTATCTTTCTCCATGAGTTCCTTAATTTTTCTTTCTTCCCAGTTACTACCAAATAACGGATTTAATCCATAGGCCTTTAAGCCATGAGCCAGTAAACCAATACCCCAACCAATGGCAGGGAAAATAACCCAGACAAAACTGGTAGTTCTATAGTTTATAAAGGCAAGTACCGGTATTACAATACAATATGAGGTCAAGTTACCATAGAAGCCTTTAATAAGCTCTACACGCTCTTTAGCCTTCTCGTAGCGCTTGGCACTGATATGAGAATCTTGTGTTTCTCTAAACGAAATTTCGTTCATTAACATCGGTAGGCGCACTTTAAATTCCTTATTTGTTTTAAATATTTGCATTTCCTTTTTCGTGAGAATGGCATAACGCTGACGTATATTCTGCAGTCCCACACCACTACTCTTCTTAACCACCTGTTTTTCTTGAAGATTATTAACGACATATAAATAGTCATCTTCTTCATAAATTCTTATATGTAATGGTTTTGAGGACGTTACCACATTATGCTTCACCGCATTCTCTAATAATAATTGAAGCGATAAGGGCACTATTTTAGCTTCTGGATTGGTAGCCGCATCCGGAATTTCAAATACAATACTATCTTCGAAACGCATTTTTAAAAGACGAACGTAGGTTCTAGCAAACTTTAATTCTTCATCTACCGAAATAAGATTCTTACTCTTCTGCTCTAACACATATCTATATACTTTTGATAGCGAAGTAGTAAATTTTTGCGCCTGCATAGGATCCTCTTCTATAAGGCTTGTTAATACGTTTAAACTATTGAATAGAAAATGCGGATCTAGCTGATTTTTTAAAGCATCAAACTTTGCAGATGCCGAACCTGCTATAATTTTCTGTTCTTTTACCTTGGTATCTTGTAATGCTTTGTAGAAGTAGAATGCATGTAAAAACAACGAAACTACCAGTGTAATGGCTAAAGCACTGATGTAATATTCTAATTTCTCGTTTGCTATAAAATGGTCAAAACTTGCGCTGAACAGTACAACTTCGACAAACCACCTTACCACACCAAATGCCAAAACAGTCAACACTACAGAACCTATAGCCCCATACCATAACCGTTTCTGCGTCTGCTTTTCCCAGCTATAAATATTTGATATAAAGTCGTTGTAATAGGCATTTACGCATGTAAGTACAAAAGAATATATAAAGCTTATCCCCGCAAATTGTAAGACTCTGTTCAGAGTTATATTCTCAAAATCAGAAAATAGTATGTTAAAAATCACCATAACTAATGTTATAATGATACTTGCCCTTAAAACTTTTAAAAAACTACCCATGCGCTTAAAGCCTTACTATTCTGCTTTTAATTCATTAAAATTAGGGATTTACTTTCAGAACTATAATTCTTTCTATAAATACCCTATTAGAAAGCAAACTTGAGAGTTTTTGTAGTTTTAATCAAATGTTATGCTCTCAATTGTTATATCTGGTAGCTGAACTGTATTTTGGTAAGACTCAAACTATCAGCCTCCAATACTGCATTATCAAATTGGCACAAATACTTTTTTAAATATTTTTAATACTTTAGATTAGGGTTTTTAAAATGTGGATATGTGTAATTGTATACATATTCGTTTGTTTTAAAAACATTATGCTCTCTCGTCAATTTTTAAGATATTTTCATAAAGTGAAGTATTATGGCAACAGTAGATAAAATAAGGAATGGATTGATAGATAAAATCTTATCCATACGAAATAAGGAATTTTTGGCGGCTCTTGACAAGATTATTTCTTCAAGTTCTTCAGAAACCGAAATAGTTGAATTATCTGATGAGCAAAAACAAATGTTGCAAATGAGTGAGGACGATATCGCAAATGGACTATTGATTTCGCAAAATGAAATGGACAAACGAAATCTTGAATGGCTAAACGCAATGTAATCTGGACAAAAACAGCGGATATTCAATTTTTTGGAATACTTGAATATTGGGTTAAAAGAAATACATCAACCAGATATTCAAAAAAATTGGTTCGCTTGGTTTCTGACCGCACTAAACAAATAGCAAAATCACCACTAATAAATAAATCTATCGATTTTAAAGATGTTAGAGTTGCTTCTCTAGGTAATTTTAGTATCACAATCGACAGAACCCTAAAAGCCTGTTGAAGATTCTACAGGGCGAAAAATAACGTTTTACAACAAAACCTCCCATAAAAAGTCTTGTTCCAGTTCCTTAAAGTCACTCAATAATTGACTTTCCGGCGGGCAATAAACAATAGCTTTGTTCAACGCTAAAGCTTAAAAGACAAGCCACCGTATATTATTTACTTTTCTGTTGTAGTTCTTTTAACCTTTTCGCAGAAATCTTTACTATTGAAATATCTAATGGCAAAGGAGTCAACGGTGTATCGGTAGAATCTTTTGGCACACCTACTAATTCGTCAACTACATTCATCCCTTTTAGAACATTACCAAAAATAGTATAATCACCATCTAAACGATGTAGACCATCTTTATTTTGTACAATATAAAACTGACAACGTGCCGATAATTTTTCTGAATTACCATCGCGCCCTGCTCCTACTGCCCCATATGTATGTGTTAGTTTAGAATCAAATTCTGGAGCTAATAAATACTCGGGATCATTAAACCCTTCGGGAGTATCTGGGCAACCACCTTGTGCTACAAAATCAGGAATCACCCTATTAAAAGTCAACGAATCCCAATAGCCAGTATTTGCCAACTCTATAAAACTTGCTTTATGATTCGGAGTTTCATCATGCAACCAAACCAAAATTTCTCCCTTCTGAGTGTCAATTTTTCCTATTTCGTATGACTTACAAGCTGTAAACAATACAAATACCCATACATACTTTAAAAATTTCATCTAGCCATACTTTTGTAGACAGTTAAAGTAGTAAAAATTGATGTAAAAAAATTTGTACTTAAATTACCGTCAGCTAAGAAATGGTTAATTTCATATAAAACGATGAAGATGTTCTTAAATAAACAACAGTATTGCAGAGGTTTACTTTCATTTTTTGTAGTGCTATTTTCAGTCATTAACATTTCTTGTAATGGTCAACAAACAGAAAAGAACTCAAGAACTTCATTGAAAGATATTCCATTACAAAAAACGAAATCACCTAAAAATGAATATCAAAGTCCTTTTTTACAACCCGAAATTGATATACCTATAAGCCAATTTGTTCGTAGAATATTTCAAGATAAAAGCGGAAATCTATGGTTTGGCACCAACGGAGACGGCGTTGCAAGGTATAACGGCACTACTCTTGACTATTTTTCTGTCAATGAGGGTTTTGGTGGCATTGCCGTTAGGGGAATTATAGAAGATAATGATGGTAATATTTGGTTCGGTACTGAACGCGGATTAACGAAATACGATGGAAGTTCTTTTGTAAATTTCACAGAAAAAGACGGACTGAACAATGATAATATTTGGAGTCTTTTTATAGATAGTAAGGGCATAATTTGGATAGGTAGCTTGGAAGGAATCAATTTATTTGATGGGCAAAAATTTTCTTCGTTTACTGTACCGGAAGCCCAACCAGATTACAACAGAGGCGTTACTAGTGCTAAAATTATTCATAGTATTATGGAAGACAGCAAAGGTACCATGTGGTTTGCAACTAATGCCGGTGCTTATTATTTCGATGGAAAATCATTAGTAAATCTTTCAGAAAAAGATGGATTATGTGATAATGCGGTCAATGATATTTTAGAGGATAAAAATGGCAATATTTGGTTTGCCACCCACTACGCAGGAGTTTGTTTTTGGGATGGAAAATCTTTCACTAAAATTGCTACAAAAGAAAGAGAGAATAGTACCGAAGTGTGGAGCCTATTTGAAGATACAGCTGGTCAAATTTGGTTTCCGATCGAAAGTTTTGGCGTCTATCGCTACGATGGCGTAACTGCCATAAATTTCAACGAAAACGACGGACTTAAAAGTGGTGCCATACAATGTATATTTGAAGATAATGAAGGGAGAATTTGGCTGGGCGGCTATATGGGATTGTTCCGTTTTAACGGAACTTCTTTTTATAGTGTAAGCCAAAATGGTATTTTAAAAGAATAGACTACAAAACATAACAACATACAAAACAGGTATTTACATATTTTATATTAAAGTTGATCTTTACCATATATTCAATAAACAGAATTCTCTTGACAAAAAATTATTTCAAAATTATATTATAAAAACCCTATTCAACAATGTCCAAAATTATAGACACTCCCGATCAAAATAACCTTAAAATAGGTATGGCTCAAATTTCTCCGGTTTGGTTAAATAAAGACGCTACAATTAATAAAATCAAAGAATACATTATAAAAGCAAGCAATGATGGTTGTGAGCTGGTGGTTTTTGGTGAAGCGTTATTACCGGGCTATCCTTTTTGGGTTTCTATGACCGATGGTGCAAAATTCGATTCTAAAATTCAAAAAGAAATTCATGCCCATTACATCAAAAATTCAATTCAAATTGAAGCGGGAGAATTAGATGAAATTTGTGCACTTGCAAAACAACATAAAATTGCCATCTACTTAGGGTTGATGGAACGAGCAAAAAACAGAGGCGGACACAGTATTTACTGTTCGTTAGTTTATATAAATAGTGATGGCGAAATTAAGTCTGTGCATAGAAAATTACAGCCAACTTATGAAGAACGATTAACATGGGCACCTGGTGATGGTAACGGATTGCGAGTTCACGAATTGAAAAACTTTACCGTTGGCGGACTCAATTGTTGGGAAAATTGGATGCCTCTTCCACGCACTGCTTTATATGGTTTGGGAGAAGATTTGCATATTGCCGTATGGCCCGGATCCGATTATAATACTGCTGATATTACACGATTTATTGCAAGGGAATCAAGATCCTATGTAGTTTCTGTTTCTAGCTTGATGAGCAAGGCAGATTTTCCGACAGATACACCGCATTTAGATACTATTCTTGAAAACTGTCCTGATACTTTAGCAAATGGTGGTTCTTGTATAGCTGGACCTGATGGAGAATGGATTTTGCCCCCAGTTATTGATAAGGAAGGCATTATAACAGCAACCATAGATTTTAACCGAGTACTAGAAGAACGTCAAAACTTTGATTCTGTTGGGCATTATTCTAGACCAGATGTTACAAAGCTTACTGTTAATAGAGAACGGCAGTCTACCGTTGAGATAAATGATTAAAATGGAGAGAACTTAACTGTTCTCTCCATTCAATTCTTTCATAATCTCTGCAAACAATTGATAAGATTTTATACGATCTTGTCCGTCATAAATATTGGTAACAGCGATAAGCTCATCTACTTGAGTATCTGCTATAAATTGCTGTACTTGTTTTTTAACGGTCTCTTTACTACCTATAAAAGAGTATTTCAACATTTGCTGTACAGCTGGGTTCTGACTTAATTCTCGTAAATCATCTGTCATCTCAACAGGTGGTTGCATAAAGGTTCTATTACCCGTCAAGAGCGCAATAATCATTTTATATAATGAAGTAGAAATGCGTTCTGCTTCTTCGTCTGTATCTGCAATAATGATGTTCACTCCCGCAGCAGTATAAGGTTTTTCTAATTCCTTAGATGGCTGAAATTCATTATGATAAATCTTCAACGCATTCATTAAATGTGTTGTAGCAAAGTGGCTCGCAAATGCATAAGGCAAACCTTTTTTAGCAGCTAAATGTGCACTATCGGTACTTGAGCCCAAAATATATAAAGGTACCTCTACCCCTTCTGCCAAAGTAGCACGCACTTTTGCATCGGCATTTTCCGTCGAAAAGTAGCGTTGTATTTTTTCAACCTCTAGAGGGAACGATTGTGCCGCTTGGTAAAAATCTGACCGAATAGCCTGTGCTGTCAACTGATCTGTTCCTGGCGCGCGACCCAAGCCTAAGTCTATTCGGTTAGGATATAGAATCCCTAACGTACCAAACTGTTCTGCTATTATTAGAGGGGAATGATTAGGCAACATTATTCCGCCAGAACCTATACGTATGGTTTTCGTTTCTTCAGCTATCTTACCTATTAAAATTGATGTTGCACTACTACCTATGGCGACGGAATTGTGATGCTCTGCCAACCAAAAACGTGTATAGCCAGCTTCTTCAGCAGCTTGTGCCAAAGCTACCGAATGATCAAAGGTATCTTTCAATGTAGTACCCTGAGATACTATGGCTAAATCTAATATGGAATATTTTATTTTTTTCATACTATTAAATTCATTTATATATTTAAAAGTATCTATATATCTATTGAAAAAAACTACAGATTTTGCAAGCGTAATATATAATTATCCCACACTTCATGATTCAGTGAATAGTTATAATTACGACCAATTTTATGTTGATTTATCAATCCTGATTCTACTAATTTCTTAATATGATGGCTAATAGAAGGTTGTGCTAAATCTAATAAATTACAAGCTCTAGTACACTCTACCTTACCTTGGTTCTTTTGCATGTACTGCAATAATTTTAAACGATTTACATCACTTAATGCTTTTGATATTTTCTCAACTTGTTTTAGCTCCATGATGTTTTCATATATTGATACATGCAAATGTATTTATAAATATTAATTTAAAATACAAATTAGGAAGACCTTAATAATGATTAACTTGACCTTAAGAATAATACTACATTTGAAAAATGAAGAAAATCACTCAATCACCACATTTAGTATTCTGGGTTCTTATTCCAGTTTTACTTTTAATTGGCTATATAGACTCAAATGAAACTATCGCTATCAATATTTATGACACCTATTTTGTAGTCACAATGCTTAATTTAGGTCCATTACTTTCCATTGTTTGTGGAATTATAGGCTTAGGATACTGGATAATCTTTTTCTTAAAAAAAAAATTAATTAATTGGTTAACCATACTACACGCAATAGTAACAATTATCGGATTTCTAATTATTCTATTAATTCCGCTTTTGTCACCTGAACTGAATCAAAATGATCCTTCTCTTAATCTTGAATATTATTTTGATACGCAAGTAATAACTACATTATCGGTACTTGTGGTAATATCTATCCAATTACTATATCCCATAAATATCATAGCTGCTTTAGTAAAAAAGACTAATTAAATTTTCAATGAAACTCGGGTATTAGTAAAACATGTTAACATTGTGCCAAACCTTAACATTTACATTGAATTTTTGATAAAAAAATTAACTTTACAGTTACAAAATTTAAGCTAATAACCACCAATGAATCTTACCATCGAAAACATACTTCTTGTAGGTTCTATTTTACTGTTTATCAGTATTATAGTTGGTAAGACATCTTATAAATTTGGTGTACCTACTTTAATACTTTTCTTGGCTATTGGTATGCTGGCAGGTTCTGATGGTATAGGAGGCATCAAATTTGATGACCCTAAACTTGCTCAATTTATCGGTATCGTTTCTTTAAACTTTATTCTCTTTTCTGGTGGATTAGATACCAACTGGAAAGCCGTAAAACCGATTTTGAAAGAAGGCATCATGCTTTCTACTCTCGGTGTATTGCTTACAGCGCTAACTCTGGGAATATTTGTATACTATGTAACAGATTTTACCATTTATGAAAGTATGCTGCTGGGATCCATTGTTTCTTCAACAGATGCTGCTGCTGTATTCTCTATACTTCGTTCAAAAAACTTGGCATTAAAAAGCAACCTTAGACCTACTTTAGAACTAGAAAGCGGTAGTAATGACCCCATGGCATATGTGCTGACGCTCGCTTTTTTAACGCTAGTAATAAATCAAGATCTAAGCGTACTATCTATTATTCCACTGTTTTTACAGCAAATGATTTTAGGTGGCATCGGCGGATTCGCATTCGGAAAATTGAGCGAGATCATCATCAACAAAATTAAACTGGGTTTTGAAGGTCTATATCCGGTATTGGTAATCGCGCTTATGTTCATTACATTTTCAGCAACAGATGCTGTTGGCGGTAACGGATTCTTAGCGATTTACATCTGTGCGGTGTATTTAGGCAATCAAGATTTAATTCATAAATCCACCATTTTAAAGATGTTCGACGGTATGGCTTGGCTCATGCAAATTGTATTATTCCTTACATTGGGATTACTGGTTTTTCCGTCTCAAATTGTCCCATATTTAGGTATCGGATTACTGATTTCAGTATTCTTAATTCTTGTTGCAAGACCGGTTAGTATTTTTCTCAGCTTAATGTTCTTTAAAATGAAAATGGGCAGAAGATTCTATATCTCTTGGGTGGGTTTGCGTGGTGCCGTACCAATTGTATTTGCCACCTATCCCCTATTGGCAGGTATTGACAAGGCGAACATCATTTTTAGTATCGTATTCTTTATATCGGTATCGTCAGTACTAATTCAAGGAACAACGCTCTCTATTTTTGCAAAATGGTTGAATGTAGCTTTGCCAGATGAAGTAAAACCTATTGCAGAAAACGATAGATATATTCTCAATTTACCAAAATCAGAAATGGAAGAAGTCTCTATACCTTTTAATAGTTATGCTGTGGGTAAACGTATTATAGATTTGCATTTTCCTATGTCTGCTTTTATTGTAATGATAAAGAGAAATAATAAATTTGTACGTCCGGGTGGGTCAACAATTATTGAAGCTGATGATATTCTAGTTTTACTACTAGATAATGAAGAAAGTTTGAAAGAAGTTAATGTAATTCTCGACCAAGCCGTTAGCGCATAATATGAAAAGTACGAATAACATATTCAGAGTTCTATTACTCGTTACAATTTATTGTTTCGGTATATATAGTTCTGCCAATACGTTACTATTTTCTAATGAGGTTGTAATAAGCCAAAGTAATAACAAGCAATCTTTATTTAAAGAATCTACAAAGACCCTATCTCCGCATGCACAGCAATCTGAAATTTCAGTTTCTGATGTTGCCGAAGTATCATCACCTAATTACAAGCTGCCATTTACAAGTTTTAATTCACAAATAAATTATAGTGAATTAGGTTTCGTAGCAAGGTTTAAGCAATACCAACTATACGCGAATACGTTATTGATCAGACATAGAAAGTCTGACCTCATCTTCCCTTTTCATAGTTTCTGGTAATCCATTTTTTTAAAGGTTATCGTTTTGATAACCATATATAACTATTTGATATGATGCTACTTAAAACATCATACAGAAATAAATATATCATATTTAAAAAATTACAAAATGGAATTAGGAATAGCCGCTATTGGTTTAGCATCCGTTGCACTTTGTGCAATGCCTTTTGTTGTAACAAGCAGAAGTAGAAAAACGAAAGAAAAGGAAATGATGTCATCTTTGAATGATATCACTAACAAACATAATTGTCAAATTACGGAACATGAATTTTTTGGTCACTACGCCATAGGTGTTGATGCACAGAAAAAGTTCGTATTCTTTGTTTCAAAATCCGGTGAAGTTTTGAATCAGCAATATGCCGATTTATCTACTATCAAAGCGTCTGAAATTACCAACATCAGCAAATCGTATGCAAGAAAAGAGAAAGTTACAGAGCGATTGCTTTTGAATCTTTTCTCTAGAAAGGTAAACGAGCCGGACACGGTTTTTGAATTCTATAACGCCGATGTTAACTACCAATTAAGTGGAGAATTTCAGTCCATAGAAAAATGGAACAAGGAGATTAAAAATTTACTTTAAAATAAATAATAAACTTTTTACCAAAATTTAATTCAATAACGAAGCGAAGAGTATATCTTATCTAACAAGAGAAGATTTGCTGTTCGCTTTTGTTTTTTAAAACGTGAAAATTTTATTAGCTTGTAAAAGCACTTCATTATGTATTAGAAAATGAAATTATTTGATATAAAGGTTGACCACAGTAAAAATTTGCTTCCGCAGGGCGGAACAGTCAATTATTACGGAAAAATACTTACCCAACAGGAATCTGAGGATTACTTGGACAAACTACTCAATAATATTGTTTGGAAGAATGATGAAGCTATCATCTTTGGAAAGAAGATTATTACCAAACGTAAGGTAGCTTGGTACGGTGAAAAGCCATTCGAATACACCTACTCTAATACTACAAAACAGGCGTTACCTTGGACTTTAGAATTGCTAGAACTAAAACAAAAAATAGAACAAAAAACGGGAGAATCCTTCAACTCATGCCTGCTAAACTTATATCATGATGGTAGCGAAGGTATGGCTTGGCATAGTGATGGAGAAAAGGACTTAAAGAAGAACGGAGCCATTGCCTCCCTTAGTTTTGGAGATGAACGTAAATTCGCTTTTAAACATAAAGAAACTAAAGAAAAAGTAGAATTGGTTTTAGAACATGGCAGCTTATTGATTATGAAAGATGAGACGCAAACGAATTGGCTTCATCGCTTGCCGCCTACAACTAAAAGCAAGAATCCCAGGGTTAATTTGACTTTTAGAACTATTGTGGAAAAATAGAACTACAATTCTCCTCTGCATTTTTGATTGGCTAGCGTGCTCATCATAATTTTTACTTTAATTTTGCAGCATGGTCAGAAATGTACAGTTACGGTTAACATTAAAAGAAGAAGGCACACCTAACGGATTAGAAATTCGTACTGCAAAATACCTAGGTCTCGAAGATGGTACTTTTAAAATCAAAGTGCTTAGAAAGTCTATAGATGCTCGTAAACCTAAAATCTTCTTTAATTACAAACTGGCAATCTATATCAATGAACCTGCCCCGAGCGATACGCTAAATTTTAAATATAAAGATGTATCGAACGCAAAACCAATCCATATTGTAGGATTCGGACCAGCTGGTATGTGGGCTGCATTACGTTGTTTAGAAATGGGTTACAAACCTATTGTTCTTGAACGAGGTAATAATGTAAAGGATCGTAGAAGAGATTTAAAAGCCATCAACCAAGACCATCGAGTAAACCCAGAAAGTAACTATTGCTTTGGAGAAGGTGGTGCTGGCACGTATTCTGACGGTAAATTATACACCAGAAGTCTTAAGCGTGGAGATGTACGTCGCATTTTCGAGAGCTTAGTTTTTCATGGTGCTACCAACCAGATTCTGGTAGATGCCCATCCGCATATCGGGACGAATAAACTCCCCAAAATTGTTCAGAATATTAGAGAAGTAATTCAGCACCATGGTGGTGAAATTCACTTTAATACTAAAGTGACAGATTTCGTTATAAAAGACAATACGCTAAAAGCAATTGTTTTAAACCAAAAAGATGAAATGGCTGTTGAGCGAGTAATCTTGGCAACGGGACATTCCGCGCGTGATATTTTCGACTTGCTACATAAAAAAGATATTGCACTTGAAGCAAAATCATTTGCCATGGGTGTTCGTGTAGAGCATCCGCAACATATTATAGATAGTATTCAATATCATTGCTCTGGTGAGCGTAGTGAGTTGCTACCTGCGGCTTCTTATAGTTTGGTGGAACAAGTGAAAGAACGCGGAGTGTACTCTTTTTGTATGTGTCCTGGCGGATTCATAGTTCCTGCAGCAACTGCACCTGGTGAGGTTGTCGTGAATGGAATGTCTCCGTCGAAACGAAATAACCTGTATGCAAATTCAGGAATCGTTGTTGAAATAAACGTTGATAAAGACATTCCTAAATACGAGAAATTCGGAGCGCTTAAAGGATTAGAATATCAAAAGGCTTTGGAACGTTTAGCTTTTACCTCTGGTGGAAGAACACAAACTGCCCCCGCACAACGACTAACTGATTTCGTAGAAGGAAACTTATCCGTTGACCTTAACCCTACTTCATATCAACCAGGATTGAACTCCGCTCCCCTGCACTCCCTATTACCAAAACTTATTGGTGGTAGATTGCGTCAAGGTTTTAAAGCTTTCGGTGATAAAATGCACGGATATTATACAGCGGAAGCAAATATTGTCGGTGTAGAATCAAGAACCTCATCACCTGTTAGTATCCCAAGAAATGAAAAATTAGAACACCCGGTTATAAAAGGTCTTTTTCCATGTGGTGAAGGTGGCGGCTATGCTGGTGGTATCGTTTCTGCCGCTATGGACGGCGAACGCTGCGCCGAAGCTGCAATGGCGGGACTTTAATTGGTTGTTGGTTGTCCGTTGATGGTTGTCCGTTGATGGTTGTCCGTTGATGGTTGTCCGTTGATGGTTGTCCGTTGATGGTTGTCCGTTGATGGTTGTCCGTTGATGGTTGTCCGTTGATGGTTGTCCGTTGATGGTTGTCCGTTGATGGTTGTCCGTTGATGGTTGTTGGAAAATAACAATTTTGCTAAGCAAAATTGTTATTGCCAGTAGTCTTTCCTCTCTATTCTATTTTCTCTTTTCTACTTTATACTTTGTACCTAATACTTAATACTGTAAACTGTAACTAGCAACTGAAAACCGAACACTGAATACTGAATACTGAATACTGAATACTAAAATTTAAGCCATCTTAGGCTTGTTAGCCTTAGTCAAAAAGTTCAAATCCCTTTTAATTCTAGAATTTTTGAATTTGTATAAACGAGCTACTTCTGTTTTCGCTTCTAAGTTGATTTCGTAAGTGGTTTCTGTAACGATTGTCATTTCAACTGTTTCAACCTTTACTTCTTCAGTAGTGTTTTGTGCTTGAGCAGTGAAGCTTAAAAAGATGATGAAGATTGTTACGATTATTGTTTTCATGACTTGCGTTTGTTACAATAATAGAACGCCGCAGACCTTGTTTTACCGGGTGGTGATTCGCTGAAAAACCCCTAATAATCGTTACTTGACACAAGTTCGGGTAAAGTGTAAAATCGCATCGATAAACGACATCACCCCCAAAAACAACTTAGCGATTTTAAGTGTCGTTAAACGATATCTTGTTTAAATTCAAATTAAAAAAAGAAGAAAGAATATAGAGAAGAGAAAATAGATGTTGGTTGTTGGTTGTTGGTTGTTGGTTGTTGGTTGTTGGTTGTTGGTTGTTGGTTGTTGGTTGTTGGTTGTTGGTTGTTGGTTGTTGGTTGTT
>NZ_SOAY01000018.1 GCF_004364165.1 Maribacter spongiicola | reverse complement strand
TGTTGGTTGTTGGTTGTTGGTTGTTGGTTGTTGGTTGTTGGTTGTTGGTTGTTGGTTGTTGGTTGTTGGTTGTTGGTTGTTGGTTGTTGGTTGTTATAAAAATCAAAAGATTTTTATAACAACCATGTTGAATTTAAAATCCGTAACATAAAAAACGATTGCAAATAATATTAAAAATCAACCACATTTCAACTTCATACTTTGTACTTAATACCTAATACTTAATACTTAATACTTTTCAATTAAAAAACCCTACTCAATCTTCACAATCAACTTACCCATCACTTTTCTATTCGTCATTTCTTCCAATGCTTTTGATGTGTCTTCCAAATTATAAATGGCGTGAATATGTGGTTTCAATTTCCCCTGTGCATGCCATTTCATTAAGGTCATTGTATTTTCCATATTTGCTCTAGAATCTTTCATTGCGAAAGCTCCCCAAAAAACACCAACAATAGAAGCTTCTTTTAATAGTGGAAGGTTCAATGGTATTGTCGGGATATCACCAGCGGCAAATCCAACAACCAAATACCTACCGTTTCTGGCCATACCACGAAATGCCGCTTCTGAATATGCACCACCTACCGGATCATATATTACATCTACACCTTTGCCTTCTGTCAGAACTTTAATTGATTCCTTTAAATCTTGCTTAGTGTAATTTATAGTTTCATCAGCTCCATATTCTTGGCATAAAGAAAGCTTTTCATCTGTTGACGCTGCTGCAATAACTTTTGCTCCCATTAGCTTACCTAACTCAACAGCTGCCAACCCAACGCCACCAGATGCCCCTAATACTAAAAGAGTTTCCCCTTCTGCCAATACACCTCTATCTTTTAACGCATGGTAGGATGTACCGTATGCCATTAAAAATGACGCTGCTGTCGGAAAATCCATTTGTGGCGGTTTTGGAAAACATGCATTCGCAGGTACGATAACTTCTTCAGCCAAACCTCCGTGAGCTATAAAACCAAATACTTCCTGACCCACTTTTAAATGGGATACTCCTTCGCCTAGTTCTTTAACAACTCCTGCTACATCACTACCTGGTGTAAATGGTAATTCTGGTTTAAATTGATACAACCCTTGTATTATAAGGGTATCAGGAAAATTAAGTCCACATGCTTTCACCGTTACTAAAACCTCCTTGGTCTTTGGTATTAAATTATCAACTTCTTCTAATATTAAAGAAGATGGCGGACCGTATTTATTACATCGTATTGCTTTCATTTAATTTGGTTGTTAGTTGATGGTTGACCGTTATTTTTATAAACAAATATATCTTCTAGGCATGGCTATTTTTGTATTTGAATTTTGAATTTGTATTTACTCTTTTACTCCTCTATCACCTTCAAAACCAATTTCCCCATTTTATCTCCAGAGAAAAGTCGGTTGTAGGTCTGTGGGAAATTTTCAATTCCTTCGTAAATATCTTCTCGGCTTTTTATTTTTCCTTGCGCCATCCATATGCCTAATTGTTCAGCTCCTTCTTTATATCTATCTGCCCAATCAAAAACGACGATACCGGTCATGCTCGCTCTATTGACCAAAAGTGATAAATAATTACTCGGCCCTTTTACCGCTTCTTTATTGTTATACTGAGAAATGGCACCACAAATAACAATTCTTGCATGAAGTCTTAATCTACCTAAAACGGCATCTAATATTTCACCGCCTACATTATCAAAATAAACATCTAATCCCTTTGGGCATTCTTCTTTTAAACGTGCTTTGATATCTTCATTTTTGTAGTCGATACAAGCATCAAAACCAAGTTCGTCAACTACATATTTACATTTATCTGCGCCACCAGCTATACCTACCACATGACACCCTTTTATTTTGGCAATTTGACCAACGATACTCCCCACAGCTCCTGCAGCACCAGATACCACAACGATATCTCCTGCTTTAATCTTCCCAACTTCTTGAATTCCGAAAAAAGCAGTCATTCCCGGCATGCCTAAAGAACCTATATATGTGGGTAACGGAGCCAATTTTGGATCTACCGGATAAAATCCTTTTCCGTCTGTTACCGCATATTGTTGAACTCCACCGGTACCAGCAACATATTGTCCTACTTTAAATTTCGGGTTTTTGGAGGCTACTAC
Source organism: Maribacter spongiicola (assembly GCF_004364165.1). Lineage (GTDB taxonomy): Bacteria > Bacteroidota > Bacteroidia > Flavobacteriales > Flavobacteriaceae > Maribacter > Maribacter spongiicola. The sequence continues at coordinate 91,945 of NZ_SOAY01000018.1, read as the reverse complement.
CTCGCCAACAGAACCTGCTCTCATGACCGAACCAATTTCCATTGGTGCTATATATGATCTTGCATCATTCATCCACCCGCGCATAGCAGGATCTAGTGATACATAATGTTGTTTTACCAAAAATTGACCTTCTTCTATTTCAGGTGTAGGAGTCGTTACTAATGACCATGTTGAAGCGTCAGCTTCCCCTTGTGGTCTTTTTACAAATAATAATTGTTTATTCATCTGTTTGTTTATCTTTTAAATTCCTACTAGAGGAAATCTGTTTAATTTGTGCCTTATATTTTCGATTTCGTAACCCTTACTTTACTTCTTATTGCTGGAAAAACTTTCGACGTAAGCTTTCATTTTGGCTCGAATTTCTGGTTTCCACCAAAGTTCTGATGCTTCTTTCAATGATGTTTCCGCATTTAAGTCTAGTTTATCTAAAAGGTGCTTTCTAAGTTTTGCTTTTGTATTTATAAGAATTTCTTGGTCTGCCCTCATATATATTTTCATCTGCTTTTCAGCACGTTCCAATACATTTTCTAAAGGCACCAACTCATCTACCAGTCCGGCTGCCAGCGCTTCTTTTCCAGATAACAATTTTCCTTCTAGAATAAATCTACTTGCTAAACCATCGCCCATCCAAAATGCGTATGCTTCTGTTAGATTTTGACTTATTTGAATGTTAACGGCTACCTCATTTAAGCCTATAACATATTTGTCTCCTTCTGCCATATACCGATTATCACTTGCCACTGCCAACACACAACCTCCTGCCGGAGAATGACCTGTAATTGCTGAGATGAATGGTTTTTTAAACTGGACTAATTGAAGATATAAAGCACCGAATATTGTGAAAAAATGAGTGATTTGTTCTTTATCATATTGATACAGTTCAATTAAATCTAAGCCCGCAGAAAAATAGTGGGGCTGCCCAGTTAGAATTACGCCATTTACCGCTACATTTTCTTCTAAATCACGAAACGTAGTCGATAATTCATTTACCATTTCGGCATTGATCGCGTTTACTTTACCACGGTTCATTTGAACTATAGCATAATCGCCTTTATATGTTATTTCTAATGTTTTCATATTTTCTTATAATGAAGTTCCACCGTCTAATGTTATCGTCTGACCTGTAATAAATTTAGAATTATCAGAAGCCAACCAGCAGATTGCCTCTGCAATTTCATCTGCTTCACCAAAGCGCCCCATTGGTATAAAGCGTTTAAGTTTAGAGCCCATATCTGGACTTACGGACAATAATTGTTCTAATAGTGCTGAGTGTGTAAACCCGGGACAAACGGCATTCACGCGTATATTTTTTCTGCCATATTCTAAGGCGGCGGACTTCGTCATACCTACCACTGCAAATTTGCTTGCGCTATAAGACAAGTTATTTCCTGATGCTTTCAAACCTGCCAGCGATGCTACATTTACTATATTTCCCTTTCCTTGAGAGAGCATTTGCTTTATAGCCGCTTGCATACAATAAAATACGCCAGTTTGGTTCACGGCAATTACATTATGCCAATCATCATGCGTATGATCTGCCGTTTTTGCTTGGTGCTTTCCACTAATACCCGCATTATTTACCATAACATCAAGACTACCGTATTTTGAAACTGTGCCTGTTATTAAACTTTCAACTTCTTCAAACTTGGTTACATCGGTTTTGACTGCCGATGCCGTGCCACCTGCGCTTTTTATTTCTTCAACTACCTTATTTGCGTTCTCTAGGTTAATATCAGAAACAATAACATTTGCACCATGTGTTCCAAAAAGTTTTGCCGTTGCTGCGCCAATACCACTACCTGCACCTGTTATAATTACAATTTTGTCCTTTAAATTCATTTGTTCCTTTTTAAACTTTTAGTGTTACCAGATTCTTGACTGTGTTGGCTTTGGCAAGAAAGATTGATTAACTATCTAACTACTGCCTGGTTATTTTTTCAATTTATATTCCTGCTATTCAGCTACAATGAATTAACCGAGAATCTTCTAATGCTTGATTTCTTAAATGAGAAGGGTACCCTACGGCTTGTATCATTTCTAAAAAATCTGAAATCGTTTTATATTTTATGAGTAAAATTTTATCCCATAAACCTTCCTCTTCCGGTCCTATTAACATGATGTTTTCTTTTCCCATAAATAGAATTTCTGCCTCTGCATTTATAAAAAAAGGAGTCGCCTTTTTCATATATTCTTTATAAGAATCAGCACCAGACAAGCCTGTTTCCGGAACTAATTCTTTAAATTTCAATAAATTGAGCATCACTACAGAAGTATCTTTGGGCAATTTTACAAATGCCTTAAATTGTTCTTCATTGATTTCTATAAATGCTCCCTTTTTCATACCCTTAAAATAAATTATCAATCTGATTTTTCTGAATAGCTTGCCACGCTGTATTACAGCATAATTCTGACGCCTTATTCAAGTAAGCAAATTTTGGGTCGCTTGTGTGCCCGTGCCTGTACCTATAATATATTTGCTGTGCGATTACCGCTATTTTAAAAAGTCCGTAGGCATAATAAAACGTTAGGTTATCTATATTTCTACCACTCTTCAGTGCATATTGTTGCACAATTTCTGTTCTAGATGGATTACCCTCCATAACCGTTGGCGATTGCAAACCTTGCTTCATAAAATCGGGGTCGGCAGCAGTGGTCCAATAGCCTAAAGAAGTACCTAAATCCATTAAAGGGTCACCTAGCGTGCACATTTCCCAATCTAGAATAGCCTTAATCTCTTTCCACGTATCATTTTTAAAAACGACGTTGTCATACTTAAAATCATTATGTATTAAAGTATGATCGTATTCTTTCGGCTGATTATATTGCATCCATGACATTACCTTTTCAGCGGTTGGTACGTCATCGGTAGCGGCAGCTAAATATTGTTTACCCCAATTGGTAACTTGCCTTTCAACATACCCTACAGGTCTGCCCAAATTTTCTAATCCTGCTGCCTTGTAATCTACATTATGAAATGCTACGAAAGTATCGAGCCAGGTATTTGAAATTGTTTTGAATTCTGAAGGAGAAACCTGTCTAGTTCTTGCTTCTTTTGCCGTTAAAATTTCACCTGAAACTTTACTCATTATATAAAATGGGGCACCAATTACATCGACATCTTCTGTATAGGCAAATGCCGTTGGTGCTTTATCGAATACCTTATTCAAGTTGTGAATCACTTTATATTCCCTTCCCATATCATGACCTCTCTTCGGAGCGGCAAATGGAGGGCGACGTAATACATATTCTTTATCTTCTATATGTAATAGATATGTAAGATTTGAAAAACCATTGGAGAATTGACCAACCTGAAGCTCGCTTTTGGCGTCTATAATAAGGTTATGCTCAAGCAAGAATTTCTTGAGTTTGACATCGTTTAATTCTTCACCTTCTCTGACTGGTTTTAAATTCATCTTTTTTATTATCTATTACTCTTTATTCTCTGTGGTTTACGATTACTCTTAAACCGATTTAACTATTATACACGTAAATTTTAGACAAGCCCGAAATAACATTTAAGTCTCCCTTTTACCTTATACTTAGAGCTAGTTTATTCTTATTCTGTTGTTACTTCGAGTACTGCTTTATAAGATTCTTACCCAATTGGCTCATATGAACCTCATCTGGTCCATCTGCTAATCTGAGCATTCTGGCAGCAGCAAAAAAGTGAGCCAAGGGCACATCGCTACTTACACCCAAGCCGCCTAAAATTTGCATTGCCCTATCTACCACTCTCAGTGTCATGTTAGGCGTTACAATTTTAATCATGGCAATTAAATCTTTGGCTTCTTTGTTGCCTAACTTATCCATTTTATCGGCTGCAGAAAGTACCAAAAGTCTTGTTTGCTCTATCTCACAAGCTGAATTTGCAATATCTTGACGAACACTGCTGTAGGTATCTAAAGTTCTACCAAAAGGTTTACGTTGCGTTGTTCGTTGCGCCATTATTTCTAGCGAGCGTTGCGCCATACCTATCAATCGCATGCAATGATGTATTCTACCAGGACCTAATCTACCCTGGGCAATGGCAAATCCTTGTCCCTCACCTACCAATAAGTTTTCTTTAGGTACGCGAACATTGTCTAAAAGAATTTCTGCATGACCCTCTGGAGAATCATTGTAACCAAAAACCGTTAATGGTCTAATCACTTTTAGACCCGGTGTGTCCATAGGAACCAAAATCATACTTTGCTGCACATGTCTGGGAGCATCAAAATCTGTTTTTCCCATGACAATGGCAATCTTACAATTAGGATCCATTGCGCCAGATGACCACCATTTACGACCATTAATTACGTATTCATCACCATCTGCCACTATAGATGTTTCTATATTGGTAGCATCTGATGAGGCGACGTCAGGTTCCGTCATTAAAAATGCAGAACGAATATCACCATTCATCAATGGTTTTAACCATTTTTCTTGCTGTTCTGGAGTACCATATTTTGATAAAACTTCCATATTACCGGTATCAGGTGCGCTGCAATTAAATACTTCTGATGACCATAACATGCGCCCCATAATCTCTGCCAACGGAGCATATTCCATATTGGACAAACCCGGACTTAAATCACCATACGTTTTTGGAAGGAAAAGATTCCATAAACCTGCATCTTTTGCTTTTTGTTTTAAACCCTCTAAACCTGGCCACTTTGTCCATGCATTTGCTGGATCCTTATGAAATGCCACTACTTCTTTTTCAACAGGAGCTAAATTTTGAGCTACAAATTGCTTAAGCTTTTCTTGAAGTTCTTTGGATTTTTCTGAATATTCGAAATTCATTTTTTCTCGCTTTCGTTGATAGTATTAAGAATGTACTTTTAGGTTTTAATTTGACTTTTAGTTGATAAGCTTTTACCCCTTAGGATAGCATAACTATTAACCAAAATCGAAGACAGGTTTTTATCCTGAAATTAAATATCCACCGTCTGCTGCGTAAACACCACCGGTCATATACGAACCTGCATCTGATGCCAAGAGCATTACAATACCTGCCATTTCATCTGGTTCTGCCATTCTTTTTAGTGGAACGGTTTGATTGTAACCTTCAACTAATTTATCATTGGACCAAAGGCTTTGACTAAACTTTGTTTTTATTAGCCCCGGACAAACGACATTAGAGCGAATACCGTATCTACCCCACTCTTTAGCCTGATTTTTTGTAAGCATAATTAAAGCAGATTTGGTCATACTATACAATCCTAATCTAAACCCTGGATGAATACCCTCTACAGATGAAATATTAATAATACTACCGCTGCCATTCTCTTTCATAAATGGTTGCACCAGGTTTGAGAGTAACCAAGGAGCTTTTACGTTAACATTCATTATTTTATCAAAAACCTCTTCTTCAGCACTTTCTATGGGACCGTAAAAAGGATTGATCGCTGCATTATTTACCAGAATATCTATCCGTCCATATTTTTCAATCGTCTTTGCCACCAGCGCTTCTCTCTGTTCTGCATCACCAATATGACAAGCAATACCAATAGCATCAAAACCAGCTTTATTAAATTCAGCTGCAACAGCATCAACAGCTTTTTTATTTCGACTACTGATAACTAACTTGGCTCCGTTCTCCGCTAAACCACGCGCTATAGATAACCCTATTCCTTTACTAGAACCTGTAACGATTGCTACTTTTCCTGTAAGATCAAATTTTTGCTTTATGCTATTCATATGTTTGTTTCTCTTTTTTCTGTGCTAGTTTTTATATCAAGAAATGATAAAACCTGCGCTATATTCTAAATGTGAATTTATTTTAAACTTTTTCTTGAGAACGGAATATGATTATTCTCGCGTTTTCAAACTAAGTTGGAAAACTCCTCCTTTCCATTGAAAGGAGGAAATTCTACCTATTTTAATTTATGCCTTAAAAAGTTTAAAACATAACTATCAATCTTGTTTCAAGGTAAGAAATAGTACTACTCTTTCTTATTAAATAAAAACTTCTTTATCTGTACCGATAGTTAATGCTTTCTCATTATCCATAAGTATTTCTGCTAGTCCCAAAGTTTTCGGAAGTTCGTATTTGAAATAGAATTCCATAGCATGAATTTTACTTTCATAGAATTCTGCACTGTAATCCTTGTTACCCATTACTAAGGCATTTTGAGCTTCAAGACCTATATTTAGCCATAACCAACTTTGTACTATTGTACTAAAGAATTCCATAAACGGAGTAGCATCTGCTAAGAAACGTTGGTAATCGCCCTTCATGGCAAAGCCCATTAAGCTTTGTAATACCTGTTGCGTCAATTCTAATTTACCTCCTAATTTTTTTGCATAAGGTTTTAAAGAATCGTGAACCATACTTGCTTTAATGGTATTTGTTATTTCTTCGGATAATAGCTGTAAAGCCTTCCCGTTATCCATCGTTACTTTTCTACCTAATAAATCTTGAGATTGAATACCCGTTGTACCTTCATAAATAGCTGAAATACGGATATCTCTTAAATATTGTTGTAATATATATTCGGAACAAAATCCGTATCCACCTAAAACTTGAACTCCATTATTTACCGAAACGATACCCGCTTCAGACGGATATGTTTTTACTAAAGGTGTCATAATCTCTAATAGCAATCTATATTTTTCACGTTCTTCTGCAGTTGCACTTGCTATAGAAAGGTCATGATATTTTGCAGTCAATAGCACTAAACTTTGAGCACCTTCTGTAATTACTTTTTGCAGCAATAACATTCTGCGAACATCTGCATGGTTAATAATTAAGGTCTGTTCTTGATTTGCATCTTTTTTACCTGTGCTTGTTAATTTACGCCCCTGTGGTCTTTCGTTCGCATAGTTTAAAGAAGCTTGGTATGCTGCCGAGGCTATTGCCGCTGCACCTCTACCAACCCCAATTCTAGCACCATTCATCATTAAAAACATATATTTCAACCCTTGGTTAGCCTCACCTACGAGCCAACCTTCACAATTTTCTTTATCACCAAAAAATAAATGCGTTGTGCAATAGCCACGTTGTCCCATTTTTTCGAAATCGGCAACAACGGTTACATCATTAGGTGTTAAACCACCATCTGCAGTTGGTTTGTTTTTAGGCACCACAAATAAGGATATTCCTTTTGTACCTGCAGGTGCACCTTTTATTCTTGCCAAAACCAAATGCACAATATTCTCTGCACCTTGGTAATCACCACCTGATATAAATATTTTCTGTCCGTTAATTTTATATGTATCACCATCAGGCGTAGCAGATGTTGTAATATCTGAAAGTGAACTACCTGCCTGTGGTTCAGTTAAACACATAGTACCGCCCCATTTTCCAGACAGCATATTAGGCAAGTAAATATCTTTAAGCTCTTGACTACCAAAATGGGCAATCAATTCTGCAGAACCCACGGTTAAACCAATATAACCTGGTAAATGATTGTTAGCTGCATCTTGTATAAATGCCGAAGCATGTGCCGCCATGGCAGGCATTTGCATACCACCATGCTCATATGAAAATGAACTTGCAATCAGCCCCATTTCTCCACCAGCTTTCATAAATTTCAACACCTGAGGATGCACTACAATCTCACCATCCTTAAAATGTGCTGGATTCTCATCCATCTCCCTGAAATAAGGGTAAAGCTCTTTATCAGAAAAATCTTTAACCGAATTCAGCATCATTTCTACCGATTCTTGATCATATTCTGCATAGCGCTCTTGGTCAAGAACGTCTTGCAGGTTGTTTACTTTATATAATAAGAATTTCAGCGTTTCTAAGTCTACATATTGATTTGCCATTGCGTTGTATTTTATGAAACATCAAGTTAGTAGATATTTTACCCAAACTCATTAAACTAGTTTAATAAAAGAATGAAACTAGCGATTATCACAGTCAAATCTTCTATATTTAGAACTACCTCTCTAAACCTTAGCATTTTATGGATAATATTTCTAACGCAATTCTTGCTATTTCCCTAATCATCATCATGTTCGGCATGGGTTTATCTTTAGAGATCAAAGATTTCGTTAGAATATTCAGTAAACCTAAAGCCATATTAATTGGTCGATGATGTCAATTAATCATTCTTCCCATAGTTGGCTTCATCCTCATACGAATCTTCCACTTATCGCCAGAAATAGCGATTGGTGTCATCATAATTTCTGCCTGCCCTGGCGGACCAACGTCAAACTTAATTACACATTTAGCAAATGGCGATACTGCTCTTTCGGTTTCACTAACCGCAATTAGTAGCTTAATAACCTTGGTATCGATTCCTTTTATTATCAATTTAGGTTTGCAAGAAGTTTTGGGTGAAGGCACTTCTATTCAACTGAATATCGCCCAAACCATTTTACAAGTATTCATCATCGTAATTTTACCTGTCGGCTTAGGGATGATACTAAAATATAAAAGCCCAAGCTTTGCCCTGAAAATGGAAAAACCAGTAAAAAAAGCATCGGGTATTTTCTTTGTCATTGTTTTGGTTGCAATTCTTATTAAAGAACGGGCACTGCTAATAACCAATATTCAAGAAGCCGGTCTTGTAACTTTAACCCTTAATATTATTACCATGTCTATTGGATATATCTAAGGGTCTATTTTCAATCTACCCCTTAAACAACGTATTTCTGTAGCTTTGGTGGAATACAAAATGGAACTGGGCATAAGCATTGCAACGATTCTACTTAACAACACCGCTTATGCTATTGCTCCAGCTATTTACGGAACGCTAATGTTATTTACCGCAGGTATTTTTATTTACTGGAGCAATAAACAGATTAAAAAACAAATTATTTAAACACAATCGCTTTCTCTTTGACCCACACGCTTTCGAATTTTAGAGAGACCGACAGGTGTTAAACCTAAATATGATGCTATTAAATACTGTGGTAGACGCTGAAATAAATCGGGTCTTTTCTCCAACAGTCTCAAATAACGCTCCTCATTCGTACGACTGTTCATACGTTCTACACGACTGTATGATTTTAAAAAAGCTTCTTGCATTGACAATCTGCCAAATCTTTCTAATTGATGCGAATTATCAAAAGACATTTCTGCATTTGATTTTTTTATTGCAAATACCGTAGATTTTTCAGTTGCCGTTAAATAATATCTAGACGGCGAACCTTTTACATAGGCTGGTAGGTCTGTAAAAAAAATATCTTCGGTATAAAACTCCAATACTTTGGTCTCCCCATCTTGAATTTTATAATAATATATACAACCAGCATCTAAGTAATAAAAATAATTGACCATTTGACCTGAAGAAATAAGAGCTTCGCCTTTCTTTAAATCAATTCTTTCATAGAGTGACAACCAATAATCTAATACATCGTCATCTACTTTATTGTAAGAGAGAATTTTATTCTTAAGATTTTGCAGAGAAGTCACTTTTAGGTTGTTTTATAATTAGTATAAACGATTCAGGATAATTATAAATATAGGCAATTTCAAAAATAAAGGCATCAAAATATTGCCATATTCTATCAACTGCAGTGTAAATTTTAAGAATATGAAAATGTAATCGCTTTATAATAATAGAGTCATACCATTACTTTCCCTTTTACAAAATGCCATATTTTTTCAAACATAGTAATTATCAGAACTTCTTTTGAAGTTACTCATGACGCCTTAATTGTAAAATCCTTGTTATATACTTTGACGCATTAACCCTTCTTGCGCTACAGAAGCAACCAACACTCCTGTTCTGTCATATACACTACCTCTTGAAAATCCTCGTGAGTTAGAAGCACTAGGACTATCCATACTATATAACAACCATTTTTGAATATCAAAATCGCGATGAAACCATATAGCATGGTCTAAGCTGGCATAAAAAGTCTCACCTTTATTTAATACTTCCCTGTGCGGTAACGTCGCCGTGGTCAGTAAATTATAATCAGATGCGTAAGCCAATAATTGTTGTTGCATCGGCAAAGCGATTTCAGCTTTATCGGAAGTGCGCAACCAAGTATTAAAAAATGGAGAACCATTTTCGATTAATTGGGTCGTAAATTTTTCGACTGGCTTAAATTCAAACACCTTAGGCTGTACCGCTTTTAATCTTTTATATGCACCAGGGTACAGATCCTTAATCTCTTCTAACTGCTCAAGACTTGTAGTTAGCTTCTCTGGCGGAATTAAATTAGGCATTGGAAACTGATGATTTACACCATCGGACTTCACCTGAAATGATGCGGCCATATTAAAAATTGCTTTTCCGTTTTGTTTGGCCACTACCCTTCTTGTAGTAAAGCTGCCTCCATTTCTAATGGTATCTACCTCGTATCTGATTGGATAATTTAAATCTCCTCCCAGAATAAAATAACCATGTAAGGAATGTGCAATACGATCTTCTGGTACGGTCTGATAGGCTGCATGTAAGGATTGTGCCAATACTTGTCCTCCAAAAACCCTACCCCAAGGGGCATTATAGTTTTCTCCTTCAAATATAGTTTCGTCTATTCTTTTAAGAGTTATCAACTCTATTAGTTCTTTAATCGTTTGCATTTGAGGATACCTATTTTTTTAGGATCTAAAAGTACAGCTTTACAGATGAAACAAAAACAACCAAACCGTTTATCACAGAAATAACTACGCATCAAAATTGAAACATATTCGTTTACATGAAATTTCTAAATCTCATTTCTATGCCTTTTCACATTACAATTAGTCATATCCAAACAAATAGTAAAGATTAAAGAAATAGTGTCTTTAAGGGTGGTAAAAGAGCAGAGAATTATAATTTGTTATGTTGCCAATACATAAGATCTCAAAAGAAATAGAAGATGATTATGTGTAAATCATGGCTGACATTTTAAAGTAATTTTTAACTATTAAACTATAAAATTAGTATTGAATCTTAGAAAGCAAATTATCAAAAAGCTCAAAAAAGAACATAAAAAAACCAGTTCATTTCTGAACTGGTTTTTGTCGGGGTGGCAGGATTCGAACCTGCGACCTCCGCGTCCCAAACGCGGCGCGATAACCGGGCTACGCTACACCCCGAATTGGTTATCAAAAAATATGTCTCTCAACACATTGTTGCGGAGAGACAGGGATTCGAACCCTGGGTAAATGTTTCCACCTACGACGATTTAGCAAACCGCTCCTTTCGGCCACTCAGGCACCTCTCCAGTAATTCTTCAATGAACTGTTGCTCTAAATAGCGGATGCAAATGTACAAAGTATAACTCGTTTTACGCAACTATTTTTAATGTTTTTTTTCAATAAAAAAATACCACCCTGTTACTCAGGATATTCCACACGCAAATGATAGATGTTTATTAACTTTTGCTTGAAGATTTTCTTAATTGTTTCAATTTCTTTAAAGGTAATATCTGCATTCAAAAATTGATTTGCCTTCATTTGACCGGAAATTATCTTATCAACAAACTCATCGATAATTAAAAAAGTTGGATTTTTTAAACTTTTCGATGCCGCTTCTACAGAATCTGCCATCATTAAAATTGCAGTTTCTCTAGAAAATGGTAAAGGCCCAGGGTACCTAAAATCTTCTTCGTTTACATCGTCATCCAATTCTTTTTGTTTTTTGTAAAAATAAAATACCAATGTGGTGCCATGATGAGATCGTATAAAATCTATGATACGATCAGGTAAGTTATTTTTTCTAGCTATTTCAATTCCCTTTATTACATGATTAATAATAATACGTGCGCTATCTTTAGGGCTCAACTCGTCATGCGGATTTACATTCGTGACCTGATTTTCGGTAAAATAAGTCGGTTCGTTCATTTTACCAATATCATGATACAAAGCCCCCACCCTAACCAACATGGCATTCGCCCCAATTTCGTTAGCGGCCGCCTCAGCCAAATTGGCTACTTGTAACGAATGATGAAATGTGCCTGGCGCCTTATTAGATAGTTCTTTTAAAAGTTTAGAATTGGTATCTGACAACTCCAATAGCGATACATCCGAAACAAGACCGAAGAGCTTTTCATAGATATAAATTAATGGTTGCACAAAAAGTGTGATCATTCCGTTTAACAGAAACAGACCTAATGTATACCACTCAATATCACTTAAATCACCTTCATGTATGGTATGGAACGCTAAATAACCAATTACATATATAAGTGTTATTTGACCTACACTCACAAATAGGTTTGCCCTTTTATACAACTCAGAAACGGTAAGTATAGTTACTATACCGGTAATAATCTGCAAGAATATATATTCAAAACTATTGGGTACTACAAAACCTAAAATTAGAATAGTCAATACATGCACAAACAGACCCAACCGGGCATCAAAAAACGTTTTTAAAATTAATGGAAGTATGCATAATGGCACGACGAACACTAATTGATCATTGTACTTTATAACAATAGTTGTTATAAAAACCATGAGCAAAATATTAAAGAAGATAAACGTAACTTTTACATTATTTTCATATACCGTTCTTCTGTATTTTTTTAAGAACAGAAACAACATAATGAGTACCAGTGCTACTAGTACCGTATACCCTATTAAAATATAATAATAGTTATTGGCCGTCCATAATTCTGATTCGTATTCAGACTTTAACGACTCTAAGATCTTTAGATTTTCAGCTTCAACAACTTCGCCTTTTGCAATGATTAATCGACCCTGATCAATAGTACCTCTTGTATACGAAAGTTTAGATAGGGCTTCATTTCTTGCTTTTTGGGTAAGGTTATTATCAAAACTTACATTGGGCGCAATTATGTCAAAAAATAGAGACTGGGTATCTTTTTCGAAAACCGATAAATTATTATCCGTAAGAACTCTACCTATTAAATCATTAATTTCGCTGACCCTAAAAAAATCTGAAACCCTTACCTTACTAGCCTCATTATTCTTTACTAGAAAAATAAAACTGCGCTGAACTTGCTTCCCATTATTTTGTAAAATTCCTTTGGCGTAGACCGAATCTAATATAACTTTAGAAAAATACTTTAACCTCTTTTTCTGATTTTCCCTAAGTGATGTATTGCCCCACTTATCTTCAAATTTTTGCTCAAATTGTTCTGTAACTTTTTCAACCTCAGCTTGGTCATATCTATAGTAAGGTAGTTGATTACTTTCAATAACCTGCTTTTCCTTGGCTATTTCAGAATCTGTTTTTTGTATAGAAAAATCAAATGGGGCATATAAGTTTTCAAATTGCCAAGGTTTACCTTTTTGAAACTCATACTTGAATTTACCTCCCTTGGGCAAAAAAAACACGATAAAAGCAACAGCTACAACATAGAGTATGTATTTGAAAATGAGCGATTGCTGTTTGTAAAGATTATCCAAAAGTAAATTGTATTAGGTTCTTCAAAAATAGAAAATTATAATCTGAAAACTAGTAATTGAAACGATATCCCTTGGGTTGCTATAGAATTTAGTAATTTCGTGACATCAAATAATTAAAAACATGAAAGAGGTCGTTATTGTTTCTGCTGTTAGAACCCCAATAGGAAGTTTTATGGGCGGATTATCAACAATACCTGCTCCCAAATTAGGGGCGGTTGCTATTGAAGGTGTATTAAAGAAAATAAATCTTGATCCTACATTGGTAGATGAAGTTATCATGGGAAATGTGGTACAAGCGGGAACCGGACAAGCACCTGCTAGACAGGCCGCCATATTTGCCGGTATTCCGAATACCGTACCTTGTACGACCATAAACAAAGTTTGTGCCTCTGGTATGAAAGCTGTTATGCAAGGTGCACAAGCTATTGCTCTTGGTGACGCAGATATTGTTATTGCGGGTGGTATGGAGAACATGAGCCTAATACCTCATTATGTTCATATGAGAACAGGTACCAAATTCGGACCCACTTCTTTAATCGATGGCATGCAAAAAGATGGTTTAGTAGATGCGTATGATGAAAACGCCATGGGTGTTTGTGCAGATGCTTGCGCTATTAAATACGAATTCAACAGAGAAGATCAAGATGCTTACGCTATACAATCATACAAGAGATCTTCTGATGCGTGGGAAAACGGGAAATTTGATAATGAAGTTATACCAGTTGCGGTTCCACAAAGACGTGGAGAGCCTAAAATGGTTATAAAAGATGAAGAATTCAGTAATGTATTCATCGATAAAATACCCAACTTAAGACCTGCCTTCTCTAAAGACGGTACCGTTACGGCAGCAAATGCTTCTACTATTAATGATGGCGCCGCTGCTCTAATATTAATGAGTAGAGAAAAAGCAGAAGCACTAAATTTAAAACCATTAGCGGTTATAAAAGGTTATGCAGATGCTGCTCATGAGCCAGAATGGTTTACTACGGCGCCAGCAAAAGCTTTACCAAAAGCATTGGCAAAATCTAAGTTAAAGTTAGAAGAAATCGATTTCTTCGAATTTAACGAAGCATTTTCTGTAGTTGGTCTTGCCAATATGAAAATATTAGGTTTAGATGACAAAAATGTTAATGTAAATGGCGGCGCTGTTTCTTTAGGACACCCGTTAGGATGTTCTGGTGCACGTATTCTAATAACATTATTAAATGTATTAGAACAAAATAATGCTAAACTTGGTGCAGCTGCAATCTGTAATGGTGGCGGTGGTGCATCGGCAATAATTATCGAAAGGGTTTAAGCCCTCAAAAAAATTACATGCAATACGGTATTTGTCAATTAAGCATTGTTCCCATTAGAAGTATACCAGATGAAGCTTCTGAGTTAGTCTCCCAACTTTTGTTCGGGGAGCACTTTAAAATACTTAAAAGTCGAAAAAACTGGTCTAGAATAAAAACTATTTTCGACAAGTGCGAGGGCTGGATAATGAATAGTCAATTGAAATTTATAAGCGATAATGAATTTAATGCGATTCAAGAAAGCAAACATTTTAATTATGTTGCCGACTTAATTTCGTTTGTTAAAGATTCTAATGAAATTGAAACACCTATAGTTATCGGTTCTTGTATTTACAATACCCCACCATTGTCTGTAAATTTTAATGGGAATCTCTTAACTAACGTGCAACCTAAAGAGAATTTGAGCAATACCTCATTGCTGTATTTAAACTCTCCGGAATTAAAAGGAGGAAAATCTCCTTTCGGTATTGACAGTGCAGGCTTTACACAAATGGTGTATAGAGTTAATGGATATCATCTTTTACGAACCGCAGAACAACAATCGACACAAGGTACAGCACTAAGCTTTGTTGAAGAAAGTGAGGCTGGCGATTTAGCATTTTTCGACAATGTCAATGGTGTTATTGACCACGTAGGCATTATTATGGACAATAATTATGTTATTCATGTCAACGGTAAAGTTCGAATAGATCGCATAGATCACACTGGTATTTTCAATAAGGACCTAAGAACTTATACGCATCAATTAAGAGTTATTAAAAAAGTGATATAAAAAAAGGCCCTGATAAGGGCCTTTTAATTTATAGCTTTCTGTTAATTACTCGCCCAATAACTTCTTCATTTTAGTGAAGTTTTCTGTATCACCCATAGCTCCGTAAATATTCTTAAGCTGAGTCATTATATTTTCATTATCAGGACTGTTCTTCAATGCATTTTCCAATACATCAGCACCTTGCTTAAACAAACCATCTTTTTTCTCTTTAAGCTCATCATATTTTGCAATATCAGCTCTAGAGTTACCTAGTGAATTCATTTCATCAATTAATGCATTACCTTCATTAACATAAGTTGTAGAAAGGTTTAAGTAAGCATTTGTATACTTTGGATCAATTTCAATAGCTTTTTTGTAAGACACACGTGCATCTTCGTAATTTTCTTGCTCCATACTGATTACACCAACGTTGTAATGTAAATCTGGATTGTCTGGAGCCAAAGCAATCGCTTGAGCCATTAATTCTTTAAACTTATCTTTATTTCCTTGATTGAAATATAAGTTAGCTTCATTTAAAATAAGATTTACATCTTCTGGATCATTTTTTCTAGCTGCTTGGTAAGCCTCTAAAGCTTTTTCATCTTGACCTAATTGGGTATAAATCAAAGCTGTATTTTTAACAATCTCAGCTTTTTTAGATGGAGTTTTCTCATCTACCGGGTTTGAATACGTACCTGATTTTACCATAAGATCACGTTGTACCTTATCCATTTCTTCAACTTCACCAGAAGCTGCGTTCGTAGCTTTATACACTACCGCACTACCATCATAACCTACTTCTTGTAATTTATTATAGTAATCTAATGCCATTTCATAATGACCACCATTTACAGCACTACCTGCTGCGTAGTATAAATAAGAAGTATCTTTTGGACTAAGCGTGTAGCTCATGTACAACTTTTCAGCAGCTTCTTTAAACTTATTGTTGCCATTATCACTAACAGCAGAGTTTACTAGATCAGCAGTCAATGATGCCATGTATTGGTTCGTTTCAGAAGTATATTTCTGCTTACCAGAAGCTTCTTCTAATTCAATAACCTTTTTGAAAGAAGTTGCTGATTTTTCAAACGCATCATTATTTCCTTTTTTAGCCAAATCACTATAAATTTTACCTCTAGTGAAATAGTATTGTGCCTGCGTTTTCTCATCGGCAGCAGCAATAGTACCAGATGCAGCCTCAAGAGCAGTTTGTGCCCCAGCAGCATCACCTGATTTCAATGCTTTCTCTGCATTTTTTATTTCATTTTTCTGAGCAAAACCTATGATAGTAAATGATAGCGCTGCTACAAGTAATAATCTATTTTTCATTTTTAATATATTAATTATTAGTGTTTAAAAATTTATGATGTTTATTCTTCGGTATCAGAATTATCAATCTCTGTGCCGTCTTCCGATTCAGAATTATCAATCTCCGTGCCATCTTCTGCATCTACCTCAATATTAAGTATTTCAGATTCTTCCAAATCATCCTCATCTTTCATTACCTTGGCAACAGCAGCAATAGAGTCGCTACCTTTAATGTTTATCAATCGCACACCTTGTGTTGCTCTACCCATAACACGTAGATCTTCTACGCTCAAACGAATTGCAATACCAGATTTGTTGATAATCATTAAATCATCTGAGTCAGTAACATTTTTAATAGCTACCAAGCCACCAGTTTTGTCAGTAACACTTATAGTTTTAACACCTTTACCTCCTCTATTAGTAACTCTATAATCTTCTATACTTGAACGTTTACCATATCCTTTTTCAGAAACTACTAAAATTTCATCTTCAAGATTATGAACCGATATCATACCGATTACCTCATCGTCATCGTTAGCCAAAGTAATACCCCTGACACCAGATGCATTTCTACCCATTGGTCTGGTCTTACTTTCTTCAAAACGAATTGCTTTACCAGACTTAAGACCTAAGAAAATTTCACTAGTCCCGGTGGTTAATTTTGCTTCAAGCAATTCATCACCGTCACGCACAGTAATTGCATTTATACCATTTTGACGTGGTCTTGAATATTGCTCTAACGAGGTCTTCTTAACGATACCTTTTTTAGTAGCCATAATGACAAAGTGACCGTTTACATATTCTTCATCTTTTAAATCTTGCGTACAGATAAAAGCTTTTACACTATCATCTTGCTCAATATTTATCAAATTCTGTATCGCTCTACCTTTTGAGGTTCTACTTCCTTCGGGTATTTCAAAAACCCGCATCCAGAAACATTTCCCTTTTTGCGTAAAAAACAACATATATTGGTGATTTGTGCCAACAAAAAGATGTTCTAAGAAATCTTCATTTCTAGTCGAAGATGCTTTTTGACCTACTCCACCTCTATTCTGTGTTTTATATTCTGATAACGGAGTTCTTTTTATATAACCGGCATGAGAAATGGTAATTACCACTTGCTCATCTGGGATCATATCTTCCATACTAAGATCACCACCTGCAAAGTTAATTACAGACCTTCTTTCATCTCCGTACTTACCTTTTATCTCCTGCAATTCATCCTTAATGATTTGCATTCTGCGTTCTTTTTTATCAAGTATGTCTTTTAAATCGGCTATTAAAAGAATTATTTCATCGTATTCGGTTCTAAGCTTATCTTGCTCAAGACCGGTAAGCTGACGTAGTCGCATTTCTACGATCGCTTTTGCCTGAATTTCACTTAACTTAAAGCGTTCCATCAAGTTTGCACGAGCTTCATCAGCATTATTCGATGCTCTAATAATAGCAATTACTTCATCTATATTATCAGAAGCAATTATCAATCCTTCTAAAATATGCGCGCGATCTTCAGCCTTTTTTAATTCGAACTGAGTTCGTCTAACCACAACTTCATGTCTATGCTCCACAAAATAATGGATCATTTCCTTCACATTCAATAACTGAGGCCTTCCATTCACCAAGGCAATGTTATTAACACTAAATGAAGTTTGCAATGCTGTATACTTAAACAACATGTTCAATACAATATTAGGTATTGCATCTCTTTTTAAGATATAAACGATTCGCATACCGTTACGGTCAGATTCGTCCCTAATATTTGAAATTCCCTCGATCTTCTTATCATTTACAAGATCGGCAGTCTTCTTGATCATGTCTGCCTTATTGACTTGATAAGGAATTTCATGAACAATTATACACTCTCTACCTTGAACTTCTTCGAAAGTTGCCTTTGCACGCATCATCACACGACCTCTACCCGTATGAAAAGCCTCTTTCACCCCATCATAGCCATAGATAATTCCACCTGTTGGAAAATCTGGAGCTTTTATATGGGTAATTAGCTCATCAATCTCAATATCATTATTATCTATATAGGCAACCGTACCATCGACAACTTCGGAAAGGTTATGAGGTGGCATGTTGGTAGCCATACCTACTGCAATACCAGACGCCCCGTTAACCAAAAGGTTCGGAACTCTAGTTGGTAATACCGTAGGTTCTTTTAATGAATCATCAAAATTCAATTGATAGTCTACCGTTTCTTTTTCGATATCAGAAAGCATATCATCTGCAATCTTACGCATACGGGCTTCCGTATAACGCATTGCTGCAGGGCTATCACCATCTATAGAACCAAAGTTACCTTGACCATCTACAAGCATATAACGCAAACTCCATTCTTGAGCCATACGCACCATTGCATCATAAACCGAAGTATCCCCGTGTGGGTGATACTTACCTAAAACCTCCCCGACAATACGCGCAGATTTTTTATGAGAGCTATTACTTCTAACCCCTAATTCATGCATTCCAAATAAAACTCTTCTGTGCACGGGTTTCAATCCGTCCCTGACGTCTGGCAGGGCTCGTGACACAATGACCGACATTGAGTAATCAATGTAGGCAGATTTCATTTCATCTTCAATATTAATAGGAATCAATTTTTCACCGTCAGCCATTTTAAAATCTTCTGTTTTTTAATTAGTAAAAAAGCATGCCAATATACTTAAATCCTGAGCGTTTTAAGAATAAGTGCTTTTAATAATGTTATTTTTTATTAACACTTTGTAGACTTGTGTTAATTTTCAATTTATATTCTAATTTGAGTCACAATACAGGCACATTTAATGGGTTTTACAATAACTTTAACGATTATAGGTACGGTATTTGCCATGGATTGGATGAGATTTAGTAATTTTATAGTAGATAATATAGTATATGGATGATAATTTTTCCCCAAGAGTAAAGGATGTAATTGCATATAGCAAAGAGGAAGCATTGCGACTTGGTCACGATTTTATCGGTACCGAGCACCTCATGCTAGGGCTTCTTAGAGATGGAAACGGGAAGGCTATAAGCATTTTAGATGCTTTAGAAGTTGATTTAGAACATCTACGTAGAAAAGTAGAAATTCTTAGTCCTTCGAACCCTAACGCTAGTGGCGTACAAAAAGATAAAAAGAATTTACACCTAACGAGACAGGCAGAACGTGCTTTAAAAACAACATTTTTAGAAGCTAAGCTTTTTCAAAGCTCCTCTATTAATACTGCGCACCTCTTGCTTTGTATTCTTAGAAATGAAAATGACCCGACTACAAAACTTTTACACAAGCTAAAAGTTGACTATGACGGTGTAAAAGAACAGTTTAAATTTATGATTACAAGCGACGACGATATGGTCGACGGCCCAACGGCCGAATCTTTTCCTAGTGATTCTGAAGATGCCAATGAAGGTAAAGAAAGTACTTTTGGTGCCGCTTCTAGCCAAAAAGGCACTAAGAAATCTAAAACTCCGGTATTAGATAACTTCGGTAGAGACCTTACCCAAATGGCCGAGGAAAATAAACTAGACCCAGTTGTTGGTAGAGAAAAAGAAATTGAAAGGGTTTCTCAAATTCTTAGTAGAAGGAAAAAGAACAACCCATTGCTTATTGGTGAGCCAGGTGTTGGTAAAAGTGCCATTGCCGAAGGTCTTGCATTACGTATAGTTAACAAGAAAGTTTCAAGAATTCTTTTTAACAAAAGAGTTGTTACACTTGATCTAGCATCTTTAGTTGCTGGTACGAAATATCGTGGACAGTTCGAAGAGCGAATGAAGGCAGTAATGAACGAACTTGAGAAAAATGATGATGTAATTTTATTCATAGATGAAATTCATACCATTGTTGGCGCAGGTGGAGCTACAGGAAGTTTAGATGCCTCGAACATGTTCAAACCAGCATTGGCAAGAGGTGAAATTCAATGTATTGGTGCAACAACCCTTGACGAATACCGACAGTATATTGAAAAGGATGGCGCTTTGGAAAGACGTTTTCAAAAAGTAATTGTTGAGCCAACTACAGTTGATGAAACAATTGAAATCTTACATAATATAAAAGGTAAATACGAAGATCACCATAATGTAACCTATACTGACGAAGCTATTGAAGCTTGTGTTAAATTAACAAATAGGTACATGACTGATCGTTTTTTACCAGACAAAGCTATTGATGCCCTTGACGAAGCTGGCTCTCGTGTGCACATCGTTAATATGGATGTTCCTAAACAAATTCTTGAATTGGAAAAGAAATTAGAAGATGTACGTGAGCTCAAAAACAGTGTTGTTAAGAAGCAGAAATATGAAGAAGCTGCTAAGTTGCGTGATGACGAGAAAAGTCTAGAAAAAGATCTTGCTATTGCTCAAGAGCGTTGGGAAGATGATAGTAAGCTGAACAAAGAGACTGTTAGCGAAGATAATGTTGCCGATGTTGTTTCTATGATGAGCGGTATACCTGTTAACAGAATTGCACAAACAGAAAGTAACAAGTTAGCGGGATTACCAGAGCTAATCAAATCGAACGTAATCGGACAAAACGAAGCAGTTGCCAAAGTTTCTAAAGCAATTCAACGTAATAGAGCAGGACTAAAAGATCCTAACAAGCCAATTGGTTCGTTTATATTTTTAGGGCAAACAGGTGTTGGTAAAACTCAATTAGCTAAAGTATTGGCGAAAGAGCTTTTTGATTCAGAAGATGCACTTATTCGTATAGATATGAGTGAGTATATGGAGAAGTTCGCTATTTCTAGATTAGTTGGTGCACCTCCAGGATACGTTGGTTATGAAGAAGGCGGTCAGTTAACGGAGAAAGTTAGAAGAAAACCTTACGCCGTAATTTTACTTGATGAGGTTGAAAAAGCGCATCCAGATGTGTTCAATATGCTTTTACAGGTATTGGATGATGGTTTCTTAACTGATAGTCTTGGTCGTAAAATTGATTTTAGAAATACGATTATCATTATGACTTCAAATATCGGAGCAAGACAATTGAAAGACTTTGGTCAAGGTGTCGGTTTCGGTACTTCAGCCAAAAAATCTCAAGAAGACTCTCATCAAAAAGGTGTTATAGAAAATGCATTGAAAAAAGCTTTCGCTCCTGAATTCTTGAATAGAATTGATGATGTTATTGTTTTCAATGCTCTTGAAAGAGAAGACATTCATAAGATTATAGATATTGAATTAGCTAAATTGTTTAAAAGAATCAAGGATATTGGTTACCACTTGAATCTTACTGATGAAGCTAAGGATTATATTGCAGAGAAAGGCTTTGACAAACAGTACGGAGCTAGACCGCTTAAAAGAGCAATACAAAAATACATTGAAGACGCCTTAGCGGAAGAAATAGTGAATTCTAAGCTTAAAGAGGGCGATAGTATTTACATCGATCTTGATAAGAAAAGTGAAGAGCTTACTATTAAAATTGAAAAAGCAGAAGAAGAATCACCTAAAACCTAGGTATTTATTTTACTTAAATTTAAAAAAGGAGCCCTAATGTAGGGCTCCTTTTTCGTACAATTCATTTTTAATTGTAAGAATAAAAACACACTGAATAGTAGCCATACGCAGTATGAACGATATTTTCGCGTTTAAACTAAAAATTTACCTTGAGAATGTAGTTCCTTTTACTTTCGCTTCAGACACACTATATTAATACGAATAGAATGAAGATTGAATCTACCAAGAAGAAGGTAATTGTAAGGGAATACGAATTAGAAACAGGAAAAATTCAAGTATATGAGAACTACATGGTATCCATCTTTGATGAAGGAGCTACGTTAACTCTAGAAAGAGCATATCAAATTATTGGTATTTCTGAAATTCACTTCAGAGATAAAAACTTCGGTTTTATTAGTCTACGAAAAAATTCTTTTGCGATTGATCCCACCATATATAACTATCTTAAGCAATTAGACAATCTTAAAGCTTTTGCTATTGTTTCTGTTAAAGAGATAGACATGCATAACTTTAAGATTGAAAAACTGTTCTACAAAAAACCTATGAAGTTTTTCATTGAATATGATAATGCTTTAAAATGGGTAAAAAGAAGAGTTAACTCTTAAAAGAAAATCAACTTGGTTGATTTTCTTCTTCTACTACAGGTTGTTCGGGCATTTTAAATAAATCTAAATACGCACCAGCTAAATTATCTATTAGATGCGATGCTGTTAAAGATTGAAAACCTGTAGATTCTACCGCAATATCACCTGCTCTACCATGCAAGTAGACTCCGAATATTGCTGCATCTAAAGCAGGATAACCCTGAGCCCTTAGACCTGTTATTATACCCGTTAAGACATCGCCACTTCCTGCTGTAGCCATACCAGGGTTTCCGGTTGTATTTACATAACCTTTTTCATTCTGAACTATAATTGTATGTGCGCCTTTAATAACTACTATGCACTTATACTTTTTAGAAAACTTTTTGACCTTGGTCAATTTTTCAAAGTCGTCTTTCCATTTACCAATTAATCGTTCTAACTCCTTTGGATGCGGAGTCAAAATAGAATCTTCTGGCAATTCTTTCAATAAATCTTTATGCTGAGAAAGAATATTAAGTGCATCGGCATCAAGTACCAATGGGAGCTTATTACTTTTCAAAAAACCAGATAAAGCATTTACAGTAGCCTCACTGGTTCCGATACCTACTCCCACTCCAACAACAGACGGCTCTATATCAAATTTTATATCCGTTAGTTCATTTTCATTGGCATCAGTTAGAACCATGATTTCAGGCAAAGATGTTTGCAGAATAGTATCGCCTATTTTTGGAACATAAGACGTTACTAAACCACTACCTGAATAAAGCGCAGCTTTAGACGACAAACAAACAGAACCCATTTTACCATAGCTACCTCCTATAAGCAACGAATGACCATACGTACCCTTATGACCATATTTGTCACGAGGTTTATATAATGTGAGTACTTCGTTCTTGCCGATCAATTCATATTCAGTTTCGGTATTCATCAAATACTCTGGGTCTAAACCTATATCTAATACTTCCCACTGTTCTATATATTTTCCGGTTTCAGGTAAAAAGAACACCAACTTTGGAGTTTGAAAACTCAATACAAAATTAGATTTTATAATTGCATCGAAATCTTCCGGACCTTGATCGGTGAATAATCCCGAGGGAATATCAATAGATAATATGAATGCTTGAGAATTATTTAAATGCTGAATTACCTTAACCCCCCATGCATCTGGTGTTCTATTTAATCCTATTCCAAAAATTCCATCTACGATAATATCTTCTCTACCAATTTCTGGCAGTTCATCATCAGAATTCATAAAATGCGGCCATACCTTGCGATCTTTTAATCTATCTAAGTTTATAAGAAAATCTTTTGAGCGCTTCTCACTATAATTAATAACATACACTTCTACATTATAACCATGATCTACAAGATGCCTGGCAAGGGCAATACCATCTCCCCCATTATTACCAATACCACAGAATAAATGTATTTTCACAGGTGCACCCTGCATACGCAAATGCATCCAATTGAAGAGCTGCAAGGCTGCGCGTTCCATTAATTCATTACTGCCTATTTCCTCTTTTTTAATAGAAATCTGATCTGCCTTATAAATCTGTTTTGCACTATATAATTTCATTCTTTATTTTTTTTACAGCTAAAAAGTAACGATTCCGTAAAAAATTGTGGAATCATTTGATTAAGATACCAAATGTACTACATTTGATTTTCAACTATTAGTATTTATGGACTGCTATAAAACAGACATAACATTCGATTTCACTTCAGCTACTATTACTTATGGTACAGCTACGGCATTTTTCACCCTTTGGGGTTAAAAACTATATTTCTCCGTACCCGTGTTTAATTACACCATATCTTAAATTACAAAGTCAATATTTCACAACATGAAAGTTCTAAAATTCGGTGGCTCATCTGTAGCCAAACCTGAAAATATAATTAAAATTAAAAATATAATCTCTAAGTACAACGACCCTATTATTCTGGTTGTTTCAGCCTTAGGAGGTGTAACAGATCTATTATTAGAAGCTGGATCATTAGCTTCTACCCAAGATCAATCTTACAAAGAAATTCTTAGCACATTAGAAGAAAGACATCTTTCTACTATTAAAGAATTAATACCGGTAACGGCACAAAGCAAAGTTCTTAGCAAAGTTAAGAGCGAGTTCAACGTATTGGAAACGCTTTTGGAAGGTGCTTTTTTCATAGGAGAAATAACGCCGAAATTATCAGATAAAATAGTAAGCTACGGCGAACTTCTTTCTTCTTACATTATTAGCGAATACCTTATTAGCGAAAAACTAGACGCTGAATTTAAAGATAGTAGAGAACTCATTATTACACATAAGCTTAACGGCAAGAATGTGGTAAACTTTGAAAAAACTAACGCTAATTGCGTAGATTATTTCAAATCTTCAAATAAAAAAGTAACCGTTTGCCCAGGGTTTATAGCTACTTCTGAAGAAGGAGTATCCACTACTTTAGGTAGAGGTGGTTCTGATTATACAGCAGCAATATATGCTGCTGCTATTGATGCAGATGTTTTAGAGATTTGGACAGATGTTAGTGGTATGTATACTGCGAACCCAAAAATGGTGAAGCAAGCAAAAGCTATTCCACATATTTCGTATGAGGAAGCTATGGAGCTTTCTCATTTTGGTGCTAAAGTACTTTACCCACCTACTATACAACCTGTATTATCGAAAGGGATATCTATTGTCATTAAGAACACTTTTAGCCCTGATGAAGCTGGTACATTAATTACAAAATCTAAAAACGAAAAAGGAAAGACCGTTCGTGGTATAAGCCATATTGGCAATATTGCATTGCTTTCTTTAGAAGGACCAGGAATGGTAGGTATACCAGGAATTTCAAAACGATTTTTCGAGGTTCTTTCTCAAGCAGATATTAGTGTGGTTTTGATTACACAAGCGTCTTCTGAGCATTCTATCTGCGTAGGTATTTCTGCCGATGATGTTGAAAAGGCAGTAAATATTGTCAATGAAGCTTTTGAATATGAAATTGAAAGAGGTCGAATAAAACAGGTAATTCCTGAAAAAGATTTGGCTATCGTTGCTCTAGTTGGCGATAATATGAAAAGCCACCAAGGTTTGAGCGGTAAAATGTTTAGCACCCTTGGTAAAAACAATGTGAATATTAGGGTGATTGCCCAAGGTGCATCTGAAAGAAATATTTCTTGTATTATTGATGAGAAGGATGTTAAAAAAGCACTGAATGCATTGCACGAAGAGTTTTTTGAAGAAAACATTAAGCAATTAAACCTATTTGTAATGGGTGTTGGTAATGTTGGCGCAAAGTTTCTAGAGCAAATTAAAGAACAACGTAAATTCTTGAAAGAGAATTTAAAATTGAACATTCGAGTAATAGGAATGTCCAACTCAAGAACAATGCTTTTTGATGAAAAAGGGATAGACTTAAATGATTGGTCAGCTAAACTTGCGGCAGGCGAAAACGCCGACAAGGTGAAGTTTTTAGAGATGGTTAATAGCCTAAATTATAGAAACAGCATTTTTGTTGATAATACTGCTAGTGAAGAAGTATCTAAAACGTATAGTGAATATTTAAGCAATAGTATTTCTGTAGTTACTTGTAATAAAATTGCTTGTTCTTCTGCCTACGAAAACTATTCTCATTTAAAATCTCTAGCAAGAACATATAACGCTCCTTTCTTATTCGAAACTAATGTTGGTGCGGGTTTACCAATTATAGATACTTTAAAACACCTTATTGCATCAGGAGATAAAATTCTTAAAATTCAAGCTGTTCTTTCAGGAAGTTTAAACTTTGTTTTTAATAACTTCAATGATAAAACCACCTTCCATGATGTGGTAAAACAAGCTCAGGAAGAGGGATATACAGAACCTGATCCAAAAATTGATTTAAGTGGCGTTGATGTAATGCGTAAAATTTTAATCTTAGCTCGCGAGAGTGGAAATCAATTGGAAATCAGTGATATTACCAACAATCCGTTTTTACCTGAAGAAAGTTTAAACACAGCCAATAATGATGAGTTTTTTGCTTCTTTAGTTCAAAATGAAGCTCATTTTCAATCACTGTTTACTAGTGCAAAACATGCAGATAGCAAATTGAAATATGTTGCTCAGTTCGATGATGGTAAAGCAAGTGTAGGTTTACAGGAAATACCAAAAGGGCATGATTTCTACAACTTAGAAGGTAGTGATAACATAGTGCTTTTTTACACAGAAAGATATCCTAATCAACCAATGATCATCAAAGGTGCAGGTGCAGGTGCTGCAGTAACAGCTTCTGGTATTTTTGCAGATATTATACGAATTGGTAATTTCTAAATTTCATAACAAGAGCATTCATTATGAGCCAAAACGAAATTAAAGTTTTTTGTCCTGCTACGGTTGCAAACGTTTCATGTGGATTTGATGTTCTAGGTGTTGCCCTAGACTCTGTCGGTGATGAAATGATAGTGAGAAAAGTTTATCAAAAGGGTATTAAAATAACTAAACTTACAGGGCAAGATTTACCTAAAGAAACCTTAAACAATGTAGCCGGTGTTGCAGGTAATGCATTTTTACTGGCATCTGATTACGATGGCGGATTTGAGATTGAAATTGATAAAAGAATAAAGCCTGGTAGTGGTATTGGCAGTAGCGCTGCTAGTTCAGCCGGTGCTGTTTGGGCAATGAACCATTTATTGGGTAAACCATTCAGTAAAACCGAATTAGTAAAATTCGCCATGGAAGGTGAACGTTTAGCAAGTGACGTCGCTCATGCAGATAATGTAGCCCCTGCCCTATTTGGTGGTTTCACGTTGGTGCGTAGCTACAGTCCATTAGACGTCATTGATATTCCTGCTCCGTCAGAATTATATGTAACTATAATCCATCCGCAGATAGAAATAAAAACATCAGATTCTAGAAAGATTTTGAAAACTACTATTTCTATGGAAACTGGAATTAAACAATGGGGTAATGTAGGTGGCTTAGTTGCCGGATTATTTAAAGAGGACTATAATTTGATTGGTCGCTCATTAGAAGACCATATTGTAGAACCCATTCGTTCAATCTTAATTCCTGGTTTTGATGAAGTTAAAAAGGTTTCTCTAGAAGCTGGTGCTTTAGGTTCTGGAATTTCAGGATCCGGACCATCAATTTTTGCTTTTAGTAAAGGAAACGAAACAGCAGTAAAAGTAGGCGAAGCAATGAAAACGGTTTACGACAAAATCGGTATTGCTTACGAAATTCACGTATCAAAAATTAATATGGAAGGCGTTAAACTTTTATAAGTTCAGCAGCAGTACATTCATAACATTTAAAAATATTCAGCTTGAAATTCTATAGTTTAAATCATACAGCACCCGAAGTTTCTTTTGATACTGCCGTAGTCAATGGTATTGCACCAGATAAAGGTTTGTATTTTCCGGAAGAAATTAATCCGTTACCAAGTTCTTTTTTCGAGAAAATAGAAACTTTTTCTAACGAAGAAATTGCTTTTACGGCAATACAGCAATTTGTATCGGGTATTGTTCCTGACGATGTATTGAAGGATATCTTAAAAGAGGTATTAGATTTTGATTTTCCTGTAGTTGAAATCACTCCCAATATTGCAACATTAGAACTGTTTCACGGTCCAACAATGGCATTTAAAGATGTTGGCGCTCGTTTTATGGCACAATGTTTAGGCTATTTTTCTAGGTCTACAAAAAATGAAGTTACCGTACTTGTAGCTACTTCTGGCGATACTGGTGGTGCCGTTGCTAATGGCTTTTTAGGTGTTGCAGGTGTGAACGTAGTTATACTTTACCCTGGCGGAAAAGTAAGTGATATTCAAGAAAGACAATTAACTACGCTAGGTAAAAATATTACCGCTTTAGAAGTTGATGGTACTTTTGATGATTGCCAAGCTATGGTAAAGAATGCCTTTTTAGATAAAGAGCTTCTTGATCATATGAAATTGACTTCAGCGAATTCTATTAATGTTGCTCGCTGGTTGCCACAATTATTTTATTTCTTATTTGCTTACAAACAAGCGAAATCCAAAGATAAAGAGATTGTATTCTCTGTCCCTTCCGGTAATTTCGGTAATATATGTGCTGGCTTAGTTGCTCAGCGTTTAGGCATGCCTGTAAAGCACTTTATAGCTTCTACTAATGTAAACGATACTGTACCGCAGTTTATGCTTACAAAAGAGTATACTCCTAAACCTTCTACAGCTACAATTTCTAATGCTATGGATGTTGGGGATCCTAGTAATTTTATTAGAATAAGACATTTATTCCAAGATAATTTTGAAGCTCTAAAAGAGAACCTTTTTTCTTATCCTTTTGATGATAATCAAACAAAAGATGCCTTAAAGGAAATTTACAATATCAACGGATATATTGCTGATCCTCATGGTGCGGTCGGGTACTTGGGCTTAAAGAAATATCAAGAACAGAACCCTAATACTTATGGTATTTTCTTAGAAACGGCACACCCTGTAAAGTTCTTAGATATTGTTGAAAAAACGCTTCATGTAAAATTAGAAATTCCAGCACAGATTCAAAAAGTAATGGGAAAAACTAAAAAATCTATTAAGATTTCAACCTATGGCGGACTCAAAGATTTTCTTTTGAAATCTTAGTCTGCTATTAAAGATTACAATATTTTCCTAATTAGAGGTTTAGCCACATTTGCTTCTATTTATTTTCGATAAATTTGTATCGCCAATAAATAGAAAAAAATGAAAAATACTGCGCTTACCACAACCCACGAATCTCTTGGTGCCAAAATGGTTCCATTTGCCGGTTATAACATGCCCGTTTCTTACGAAGGTGTTAATGCCGAACATGAAACTGTACGTAAAAGTGTGGGCGTTTTTGATGTATCGCATATGGGCGAATTTTTAATCTCTGGACCTACTGCCTTAGATTTGATTCAAAAAGTATCATCTAACGATGCAACAAAACTAACTATTGGCAGAGCTCAATATAGTTGTCTACCTAATGAAACTGGTGGTATTGTTGACGACCTTATCATTTACAAAATTAAAGAGGAGCAGTATTTACTAGTGGTCAACGCTTCAAATATTGAGAAAGACTGGAATCATATTTCATCTTACAACGATGAATTTAAAGCAGATATGAAAAACATATCTGAAGGGTATTCGCTTTTAGCAATTCAAGGTCCTAAGGCTGTTGAAGCGATGCAATCTTTGACTTCTGTTAATTTAGCTGATATAAAATTTTATCATTTTGAAGTTGCCGATTTTGCAGATATAGATAATGTAATTATTTCTGCAACAGGATATACCGGATCTGGCGGATTCGAAATTTACTGTAAGAATGATGAGGTAAAACAGATATGGGACAAGGTTTTTGAAGCCGGAGCAGATTTCGGAATCAAACCAATAGGATTGGCAGCTAGAGACACCCTTCGTTTAGAAATGGGATACTGTCTTTACGGTAATGATATTGATGATAACACCTCTCCGCTTGAAGCTGGTTTAGGTTGGGTAACTAAATTCAACAAAGATTTTGTCAACTCCGCAGCTTTAGAAAAAGAAAAACAACACGGACCAGAACGTAAATTAGTTGCATTTGAACTAGATGAACGTGGTATACCTAGACATGGTTATGATATTGTTGACGGTAAAGGTAAAACAATAGGCGTAGTAACTTCTGGTACCATGTCGCCTTCTATGGGTACCGGTATTGGCTTAGGTTATGTCCCGCCAATATTTACTGAAGTTGGTAGTAAAATTAATATTCAAATTAGAAAGAATGCTGTACCAGCAACTATAGTTAAATTACCATTTTATAAGAAGTAATGATAGATTTTCAACGTATTCTTACTTCAATTAATGAAGCTGCATCTAATGAAAAAGATAAGGGTAAGATTGCAGATTATATACCTGAACTAGCAAAGGTCGATGTTGACAATTTCGGTATTCATTTGATAGATATTAAACAAAATAATTTTTCTGCCGGAAAATCTGACGAACAATTTTCTATTCAAAGTATCTCAAAGGTCTTATCGCTTTCTATGGCTTTAGGAAAAATTGGAGAAAAAGTTTGGAAACGTGTAGATGTTGAACCTTCTGGAGATCCGTTCAATCATTTATCACTTTTAGAATTAGAAAATGGAATTCCAAGAAATCCGTTGATAAATCCAGGTGCGATTGTCATTGCTGATATTTTGATTTCTCAGTTAGAACATCCTAAGGAAGAATTCTTAGCTTTCGTTCAAAAAATTGCAAATGACGATACTATAGCTTACGATGAAGATGTAGCAAAGTCTGAAAAACGAACAGGATTTCGAAATTTTGCAGCTGCTAACCTTTTGAAATCCTACGGAAACTTAAAAAACGACGTAGATGTAGTATTAGATTTTTACTTTCATCAATGTTCACTTGCTATGAACTGTATTCAATTAACGAACACTTTTTTCATGTTTATGAACAATGGAAAGTGTAGAAGAAATAATACGTTCTTAACCATATCACAAGTAAAACGTATTAATGCCATAATGTTGACTTGCGGCTTTTATGATGAAGCGGGTGAATTTGCTTTTGAAGTTGGACTACCTGGAAAAAGTGGTGTTGGCGGTGGTATCGTTGCCTTTCTCCCTAACAAATTCTGTGTAGCAACATGGTCTCCAGGACTCAACCCTAAAGGAAATTCTAAATTAGGAATGCTTGCTTTAGAAAAATTAACTACAGAAACTGAACTTTCTATTTTTTGAAATTAGACACTAAAAAAATATTGATTCTTGGCGGAAGCGGTTTCATAGGTAATGCGATTTACAAAGAACTTTGTAATTATTTCGATACCTATGGCACCTATTGTCATGCCGCAAATTCATTCTCATCTAATAAACAATTTGTACATTATAATTTAGAAGAAGATGATATCGTTGAAGTTTTAGAAGAGATTAAACCACAAGTAATTGTTTCAGCTTTAAGAGGCAATTTTGCTGCTCTGGTTATTGCACATAATCATATTGTGGAATACATTACTAAAGAAGACTGTAAAATATACTTTATATCATCTGCCAATGTTTTTGATGCCTACAGTAAATATCCATCTTATGAAATGGATAAGACTTTATCTGAAAGTGTATATGGTAGACTAAAAATAAAGATTGAAAATATGTTGCTCAGGTTACCAAAAGATAAAATGGCTATCTTAAGAGTACCTATGGTATTTGGCAATAGCTCCCCAAGAGTTAAGGACATGAAAAAAGCTATTCTAGCAAATGAACCTGTAGAAGTATTTCCTAATTTAATATTAAATGTAACTAATGATGATAAGCTTACTCAGCAAATACATTACCTTATCAATAGAAACAAAACAGGTATTTACCATCTAGGAAGCAATGACCTGACGCATCATGAAGATTTTATAAAAGAAGTTTTAGAACGTGTAGGTAATTTTAATCCTATTATAAAAAGGGTTTATACCACTAATGAAGACAGGTATTTGGCAGTCTTACCAAAGACTAATAAATTACCTAAAAATTTACAGTTTACTTTTCAAGATATTATTGATCATCATGTTTTAAATTAGTAACCACTATGAAAGAAATAGAAAAATTTACTGACCAGCAAATAGCAGACTATTTGGGTCAACTTGACGGATGGGAATATGTGGATGGCGCCATAGAAACCACCTTTGAATTTAAAAATTTTAAAGAAGCATTTTCGGTAATGACACGTATAGCCTTTGAATGCGAGGCACAAGGTCATCACCCAGATTGGAGCAATGTTTACAATACAGTAAATATTCGTCTAAACACCCATGATGCTAATGGCGTTACCGAAAAAGATTTTGTTTTAGCCAGAACGATTGAAGATATAATAGAAAGTGAATTTTAATATTCGATATTAATTACAGATAGAAAAGGTTATTAATGAAATTCAATTTATTGATTTCTGAACATTGACCGTTTTTGTACATTTGTTTAAAATAATTTACCATGGGAAGAGCTTTTGAATTTAGAAAAGCACGTAAAATGAAAAGATGGTCAGCAATGTCCAAAGCCTTTACACGTATAGGCAAAGATATTGTGATGGCCGTAAAAGAAGGTGGACCAGATCCAGATGCCAATTCACGCTTAAGAGCAGTTATACAGAATGCAAAGGCAGTAAATATGCCAAAGGACAATGTGGATCGTGCTATTAAAAGAGCAAGTGACAAATCTTTAGGTGATTATAAAGAAGTGCTTTTTGAAGGCTATGCCCCACATGGTATTGCTATTCTGGTTGAAACTGCTACTGACAATAATACAAGAACCGTTGCAAATGTTAGAAGTTATTTTAACAAATGTAATGGAAATATGGGTACATCAGGTTCTGTAGAATTCATGTTCGACCATACCTGTAATTTCAGAATACCCGCAGAAGGTCTAGATTCAGAAGAATTAGAATTAGAATTAATTGATTTCGGTGCAGAAGAAGTATTCGTAGATGAGGACGGAATATTAATTTACGGACCTTTTGAAAGCTTCGGTGCTTTACAAAAAGAATTAGAGAATCGTGAAATTGAAATTTTATCATCAGGCTTTGAACGTATACCCCAAGTAACAAAAGCGCTTACCGAAGAAGAAGCTGCCGATGTAGAAAAACTACTTGAAAAATTAGAAGAAGATGATGATGTACAAAATGTATATCATTCTATGGAAGAATAAACTTCTATATAGTTTTATAAAAAAAGGAGACCAAATTGGTCTCCTTTTTTTGTTTATCTATTGCCGAATATTATTATCTATGAATTAACATTTGTTGATGAAATTCTAAAATTTTTTTATTGAAATGTCACATAACATCTTACACTATCAATACTTCCCCTCTACCCCTTCAAAAAAAGAATGATACTTCTTAAAATCGGCTTCTTTATCTTCTGTTGGGATAAGAGGTTGTGATAATTTTATTTCTTTTTTACCGTAGTCAAAGGCGACTAATACAATTGGCACATTGGCGGTTTTAGCAATGTAGTAGAATCCTGTTTTCCATTTTTCCACCTTTTTTCTGGTACCTTCAGGTGAAAGTGCTAATCTGAATTTTTTTCGTTCGCTGAATATCTCTGCTGTAGCTTTTACGGTATCATTGGTTTTGGTGCGATCTATAGGTGCACCACCTGTCCAACGAAAAAACCAACCAAATGGAGGTTTAAATAAACTCTTTTTGCCTACAAAGTTTATTTCTTCTTGCCAGACAGCACGAATTAACAACCCCAACAGAAAATCCCACCAACTGGTATGTGGTACCACAATAGCAACAAACTTTTCCAAATGGGAAGGAAAGGCTCCATTGAGTTTCCATCCTAGAATTTTAAAATATATAAATTTTGCTATTTGCTGCATATGACAAAAATGTAGGCTATCCTATTAACTGACCCACTGATTAAATAAATTAAAAAACTATATTTTCTGGTAAATAGCCTTGAGTTTTTCAGGAGTAATTACAGACTTCCAGTCTTCGCCTAAGGCATTTTCCCACAAAGGTTCCATTCCCATAGCAACAGTAATCATCGTATCCATTTCTGCATTCGACAGCTTTGCACATATCCCTTTTGGCAATACTATATTATGTTTCTGGAGCATTTTTTTGAACACCTCTACACCTTCGGGATAAAACTCTTCTAAATATTGAAAAACAAGACAATTGCCTATTCCGTGTTTTACACCTAAAACGTAACCTAAACCATAACTCATGGCATGTGCTACACCAACTTGTGAATATGCGATACTCATACCGCCATGCCAAGATGCCATCATCAGTTTCTCTCTACTTTCTGATTCTTCTATATCTTCTAAAAAAACTTCTTTGCAAAGCTCTAGCGATTTCTCGCCATAACTCTGACTAAACGCATTCAAGAAAGTTCCATTTAGGGATTCTATACAATGTATAAAACAATCCATACCTGTATAGAACCATTGTTCTTTTGGCACTCCCACTGTTAATTCTGGATCTAACAATACCTGGTCAAAAGTGGTATAATCTGAATTTATACCTAATTTCTTTTCCGGCCCCATTAAAACCGTAGTTCTAGAAACCTCTGCTCCTGTTCCACTAATTGTTGGTATACCTACATGATATATTGATTGTTTATTGACCAAGTCCCAACCTTGATATTCTGATGCGCTACCTTTATTAGTCAGCATAATCGCAACTGCTTTTGCCAAATCTAATAAGGTGCCACCACCAATACCGATAATACCAGAAGGTAAATCACTAAACTTTTCTTGAATCATTTTCACAAGAGCATCCACTTGTTCGGTTTT
The DNA here is from genome assembly GCF_004364165.1 of Maribacter spongiicola. GTDB lineage: Bacteria > Bacteroidota > Bacteroidia > Flavobacteriales > Flavobacteriaceae > Maribacter > Maribacter spongiicola. The sequence goes on along the minus strand of NZ_SOAY01000018.1, from coordinate 57,122 downwards.
TGGCTCTTCGTCGGCTGAAATTAAAATGATTTGATCACAAAAAATACTCGGAATTCTATTGATGAGCTCCGTATTTTCAAAAACATCATCTACCAAATAAATCATTGGTGCTTCTGAGTGTTTTCTTTTCGGCATTAAAATATCACCCAGAGTATCAAAACTACCCTTACCATAAACTACTCTTGGTACCATAGGGAAATTTCTAAACTCCTCTGACGCCTTCGTTGGTATTTTCTTTAATGTCATTTGTTTATTCACCTCCATTTTCATTAAACATATTCCAATATATCAGTTAAGGTCGAAATCGTCATATACCCTTTATTCTCTATAGGTCCTTTTACCTCTTCATGTTCCCATGTAGTATGAAATGGTACATGTATTGCCCTTGCTCCTATTTCTACCAATGGTAAAACGTCCGATTTTAGAGAGTTACCGATCATTAGAAACTCACTTGGTTTTATTTGCAAATGATCTAGAAGATCACTGTAATTCTTTTCCTTTTTATCACTCAACACTTCCACATGATGAAAATATTCTGACAATCCTGATCGTTCCAATTTTCGTTCTTGATCTAAAAGATCGCCTTTTGTCAAGACAATTAATCGGTATTTATCTTTCAAACTCTTTAAAACATCTTCTACTCCGCCCAATAATTCTACTGGCTGGGTGATCATTTCTTTTCCCAAATCTAAAAGTGCTCCTAACGTTTTAGTTGACACTTCATTATTTGAAAGTTCTAAAGCACATTCAATCATAGAAAGCATGAAGCCTTTTATACCATAACCATATAAATCTAAATTCTTTATTTCTGTTCTAAAGAGCTCTTGATCTATTTTATTCTTGGTTTCGTACTTCTCCAACAAGTTGGCGAATTTATCTTCTGTATCTCTAAAGTAAGTCTCGTTTACCCAAAGGGTATCGTCTGCATCGAAACCGATAACATTAATTCCGTCAAAATTTATTTCCATGCCGCTTGAGCTTTCTTTAAGTCCTCAGGAGTATCTATTTCTATGCCCTGAACATTCGTTTCTACCATTTTAATCTTCTTACCATATTCTAAATAACGTATGGCTTCAATTTTCTCAGTTGCTTCTAATTGTAGCATTGGCAAGCGCTGAAAATCCACTAACGCACTTTTTCTAAAGGCGTAAATACCTTTATGCTTATAATATATGGTTTGCTCACTTTTTGCTCTTGGGTAAGGTATCGGTGACCTAGAAAAATACAATGCAAAATCTCTGTTATCTACTATTACTTTTACCGTATTCGGATTATTAATTTCTTCTTCATCCGTAATTTTAACCATTAGAGAGGCTAGATCAATTTCTTTATGAATATCATCTTCAAAAACCTTCATTACCCCTTCTAAGCTTTCTCTATCTGTAAATGGCTCATCGCCTTGCACATTTACAATAATATCGACATCCATCTGCATTACAGCTTCTGCAATACGATCACTACCACAATCATGTTCTTTTTGACTCATAATAGCCAAACCACCTGCTTTAATGATTGTGTTATAGATAACATCGCTATCTGTCACCACATATACTTCGTCAAATAACTTAGTATGTACTGCAGCTTGATAGGTTCTTAAAATGACCGGTTTACCAGCTAAATCTTGCATTAATTTTGCAGGAAATCTTGATGCCGCATAACGGGCAGGTATCATTGCTATTTTTTTCAACTATTTTAATTTTATGTTTTTGCCTTTGGTCGTAAGCTTCTGTATATCCTAAATATGATTACTAAGATGATAATCACCAAAACCGCTGCTAAGATAGGTGCAAATATTGAAGCTACAGACACAACTGCCGCCGTACCTGTTTCTACGGTTGTTATTAACGGATTCGCCAACCCACCAGTAGTTGCAGTAGATGCCAAACGACCTGTTGCCCCTGCTCCTTTTATCGCAGTGGCAGTACCTCCACCGGCTATTATTGCCAAAGACCAAGTTATTACCGGATCTAAATCTGCTACTGTTGAGACCATAACTGCAGTGCCTGCTATTGCTGCTAAAGGCACCGCTATACTATCTAATAAATTATCGAACCAAGGGATGAAATAAGCAAATATTTCTAATAATGTTGCAACGCCTAAAGTTAAAACCGCTACTAAACTGCCTATCCATTGCCAATTATCATTCAGTTCCCATACTCCAAAATATGATGCCAGACTTAGTGCAAATAAAGGTAGAAAAACTCTAAATCCTACAGATGCTGCTAATCCTATTCCTAAAAAAATACTTAAAACTGTATCGGTTGTCATATTCAATTTACAATTAGAAAAAATTCTTTCCTATATCAATAATTACTAAAATAACCTTTTCTTAATCAAGAAAAAAATCATCTTTAAAACCTATAAGGTACAACTTGCTTTTTGCCCTTGTAACTGCTGTATACAACCATCTTAAGTATTCTTTATCTATACCATTGGGCAAATAAGGCTGTTCTATAAAAACAGTATCCCACTGCCCCCCCTGAGATTTATGACAGGTTATTGCGTATGAGAATTTCACCTGTAAGCCATTGAAGTACTTATTATTCTTAACCCCCAAAAATTTCTTGTACTTAGAACTTTCATGTGCAAAGTCTTTCATAACCTCTTGATACAACCTATTACCATCTTCATATGATAAGGACGGAGATTCTGCAGTAATGGTATCTAACAATAAAACAGTTTCAAAAGGTGGCATATTAGGATAATCGACCATTTTCACCTTAACCTCGGCAAACTTAAAGGTGAAAATTTCCTTGATGTCAAATATTTCTAAAATCTCTATAATATCTCCGTTTGCAATAAAACCAGCTTCTGTGCTTGGCTTTAACCAATAGTAGTTGTTCTTCACCACCATCATAAAATCGCCTACTGCAATATCATTCTCTAAAAATAAAATTCGCTCTCTAATATTTTGATTGTAAAGATTTGCTCGTTTATTAGATCGTACTATAAATGCAGTTTCTTCTTTTCCATTTTCTGAATATGAACTATCTATGGCTTCTTGTATTTCGTTACCATCTATTAATCGCACTATATCGGTGAAGGGATCGACATCAAATTTGAAATCTTCAAAGAAATCACTTTGTAATTGCTCCCTTAATAAGGTTGCATTTGCCAAAATTCCTGAATCGCCTGCTTGCCTTACTACTTCATTCAATTCTAAACGAACCACTTCTTTATTATAGTTCAACGATAGTTTATCACCATCTAAAGCGGGACTCAACACCAAATGCACGGGTGGTAATTGCGCTGTATCTCCTATTAATAACAACTTACATTTGTGCCCAGAATACACGAACATCATTAAATCATCTAATAAAGAACCGTTTTCGAATAATTTAGAATCAGCGGCAGTATCTGGTATCATAGATGCTTCATCGACGATAAATAATGTATCTCTATGTTTATTGGGTGCTAAAACAAACTGAATTCCACCACCACTTTGTTTCTTCGGAAAATATATTTTTCTATGGATAGTAAATGCCTGCGTTTTTGAATAATTCGACATCACTTTTGCAGCCCTACCAGTAGGTGCCATAAGCACAGCTTTCTTCTGAACTTTCCATAAACTGTTGACCAAAGTACCAATTAAGGTAGTTTTACCTGTACCGGCATAACCTTTTAATAAAAAAACTTCATCTTTAACAGAAGAGAGCGTAAACTCTGCCAATTTTTGCAAAGCCACTGATTGTGTGGCAGTTGGTATGTGTGGAAATTTAGTTTCTAGTATACTATAGAATGATGCAGGAGTTGTTGGTTTCATGTGCCTTCAAAGATAAAGATGATTTTTAGCCTAAAAACTTTTACGATTAAAAAAAAATTGTAGATTTGTGAAGACCACTAAATAAAAATAACACATACGAAATGAAAACCATTATACAAATTTTACTTTGGATTGGATGTATCGCTTTTGCTTACCTTATTTATAATTCCATTACCGGACCAATTAAATTTAAAGAGGTAAAAGAAGAACGTTTTTCGCAAGTAGTTGCCAAATTAAAAGATATTAGAAATTCTCAAGAAGCATACAAAACCGTTAATGGTAAATATGCGAATGACTTTAATAGCCTTATTCGTTTTATCGACACCGGTAAATACGTTATAACGCAGCAAAGAGATTCTTCTTATATGGAATTTGATAAGGCATTTGGTATCGATTTGCTGAAAGAAGTAAAGATTATTGACACCTTAGGTACTGTTTCTGTAAAAGATTCACTTTTCAAAACAGACAATAGATACAAGACATTAATGGATGTACCTACAGCTGTAAACGGTGAGAAATTTACAATGAAAGCTGCATTTGTAGAAAAGAGTGGCTATAAAGCTCCGGTTTTCGAAGCTAAAGTTGATAAAGATGTTGTTCTTTACGACCAGCCGAAAGATTTATTAGCTCGTGAAAAAGCTGCATTAAGTGTAGAAGAAGTTAACGGACCTTCAATATATGTTGGTTCTTTAGTAGACGTAAGTACTAGCGGTAACTGGCCTCCTATTTATGACAAAAAAGAAAAAAAATAGTAGCTTAAATATAGCGGATAAAAATTTTAAGAAATTGTCCATTCAGGTTAGCTTGAATGGACTTTCTTTTTGTGTAGCAGATACTGTGTCACAAAAATTATTGATTTCTGACAAAGTGGATTTTTCTGATGAAAAAAACCCAATGACCGTCAAAGATGAATTGGAAAAACTATTTCAAAAGCATGATATAGAAAATATGCAGTTTGATGAAGTTGTTACTGTTCATAGAAACACTCTTTTCGGACTAGTACCTAAATCTTTATTCAATCCGAATAACCTCAATGAATACCTTAAATTCAATACTAAGGTTTTGGCAAATGATGTTTTAGCTTATGACGAAGTAGAGAATCATGATTTAGTCAATGTTTACGTACCCTACGTAAATATCAACAATTACATCTACGATCTTTTTGGTGTATTCGATTTCATGCATAATGGCACCGTTTTACTGCAGTCTTTGCTAAATAACCAAACACAAAATCAAGAGATAACTTGTTTTGCCCATGTCAATAAAAATCAATTAGATATAACAGTTTTAAACCAGCGCAAACTACTACTATACAACAGCTTTAAGTACAACACGAAAGAAGATTTCGTCTACTATTTGTTATTTGTTTTAGAGCAGTTAGAATTAGACCCTAAGACCGTTCTTGTTAAACTATTTGGAGAAATCGAAGAAGACGATGAAATATATCAACTATGCTATAAATACATTCAAAATATCAGCATTTTTGAGCCATCATCTTCTAAATTGTTTAAACTTGGCGAAACTTCAACTAGCACAATAGACTTTACCCTTATTAACACTATATAATGCGAATAATATCAGGAAAACATAAAGGACGTCATTTAATGGCTCCAAAAAAACTACCTGTAAGGCCTACAAAAGATATGGCCAAAGAGAGTCTGTTTAATATTTTAAATAATAGCTACTATTTTCCTGACCTTAAAGTTCTTGACCTTTTTGCCGGTACCGGTAATATAAGTTACGAATTCTCTTCTAGAGGTGTTGATGATGTTCTAGCTATAGATGCAGACGCTGGATGCATAGAATTCATAGACAAAACAGTTGAAATGTTAGACATGAATATTCGTACATTAAAAAGTGATGTTTTTAGCTTTCTACAACGAAATACAGAAAAATTTGATATCATTTTTGCTGATCCATTTTACGATATGGAGCTAACTGATTTCGAAAAATTGCCAGAATTAATTTTTGAAAATGAAATTCTATTAGAAGACGGAGTTCTAATTATTGAACATTCTAACCGTACTAGCCTAGCCGAGTTTCCTCATTATAAAAACTCTAGAAAATACGGCGGTAGTGTTTTTAGTTTCTTTGAGAAATAATATTCAAAAAATATTGATTTAGCATTTAACAATGCAAAAAAACTTTCGACTACGCTCAGAATTAATTCCGTGTCTTTAATCTTGGTTTATATTAATATTTAAAAAAGCAGGCCATAAGCCGGATTCTGTATTCTGAAAAATCAGAATTCCTTATCATTTATCTAGGCAAAGGGTTACCCCAGAGCTCGAACCGCCTACCCTTCGGCTTGGGCGTGCAGCCCTCAAACACCGATTTACATGACGTTTCACCGTATAGAGTTTACCTGGTTTCACTACAGCCGAACTGTACTTGCTTTCTGTTGCACTTGTCCTCACATCTCTGCGGACGGGCGTTACCCGCTATACTGCACTATGGTGTCCAGACTTTCCTCTCCCAATTTATTGGCAGCGATAAGGTGGCCTGCTAAGCGCAAATGTACTGCAATTGTTGATAACTAAGGATGATCTCTTTTCTTAATTCTCGTTAGAATTAAAGGCTATATTTATATTTGTATAAGTTTAATCAGAGATAGTATTTTGGAACCATTTATTGTATCGGCCAGAAAATATAGACCCCAGACATTTAAAGATGTTGTGGGTCAGCAGTCTATAACCAATACGTTACAAAATGCAATAGACCAAAATCACCTTGCACAAGCTTTATTATTCTGCGGACCAAGAGGTGTTGGTAAAACTACCTGCGCCCGTATTTTGGCAAAACAGATAAATTCCGATGGCACCGAACAAGAAGACGAAGATTTCGCTTTCAATATTTTTGAGCTTGATGCCGCTTCTAACAACTCGGTCGATGATATTCGTAATCTAATTGATCAAGTTCGTATACCACCACAGGTTGGTAAATACAAAGTATATATTATTGATGAGGTACATATGTTGTCTCAGTCTGCTTTCAACGCATTTCTAAAAACGTTAGAAGAGCCACCAAAGCATGCGATTTTCATATTAGCGACTACAGAGAAGCATAAGATTATACCAACAATTCTATCTAGATGTCAAATTTTTGATTTCAAAAGGATTACGGTTAAAGATGCTGCTGAATATTTAAAGTATATTGCTGAAAACCAAGGCATAAATGCTGAAGAAGATGCATTGCACATCATTGCCCAAAAGGCAGATGGCGCCATGCGAGATGCCTTATCTATTTTTGATAGAGTTGTTAGTTTTTCAGGTTCTGAGCTTACACGTAAAGCGGTTACCGAAAATTTAAATGTCTTAGACTACGATACTTATTTTGAGGCCACAGACTTAATATTAGAACATAACATACCAGGGTTATTATTGTTGTTCAACAAAACCCTATCACTTGGTTTTGACGGACACCACTTTATATCTGGATTAGCTTCTCATTTTAGAGATTTAATGGTATGCCAGCATCCTGATACGATTAACTTACTAGAAGTTGGCGAAGCAGCCCAACAATTATATAGAGATCAAAGTAAAAAGACCGCTCCCTCCTTTTTATTACAAGGCCTGGAAATTTCAAACGACTGCGATTTAAAATATAAAACAAGTAAAAATCAACGCTTACTTGTTGAATTAACGCTTATGAAACTTGCCTCTATCAATTTTGATGGAGAAAAAAAAAATCCTGAATCCGTAGCTCTTAACAATAAGACTATTGATTTCATTGCTCCTTCAGCGTTTTATAATCAAGCACCAAAAAAGCGATCTGAGACTAAAACTGTAATTGGAAATCAACAGGCAGTAACAAATACAGAAGCCCCAAAACAGACAGTTACCGGTAATAAAATTACAGAAACTGCAATTGAATCTAAACAAGCCCAAACACAAGCAAATACTCCAGTTATACCGGTAAAAACCAAAGAACCTCAACAAAATACAGAAAAGTCAACCACATCAGAAGCTAGTACTGGTGTTAAAAAGCCGATTATAAATCGCCCTACTAAAAGGGTTTCCGGACTTTCAATTTCTAGCTTAAATGCAAAGAAACAGCACGAACTGAACAAGATTGAGGTTGTTATTGATGAAAACAACTTACCTAAAGAACCATTTACAGAAGAAGAACTTCGTAAACATTGGGCAGATTTTATAGAAATTATAGATAAGAAGGGTCAAAAAATCCTAGCTTCTAACCTACATTCAGATATTCCTAAATTGAAAGAAGGCTTTGCTATTCATTTAGAGCTTCCTAACGGTACAATGAAAAAGGAAATCGAGCGCGAACAGTTCGAATTGATGGAGTATTTACGTGCTAAATTGAACAACCACTTTGTTCATTTAAATATCACGGTAAATGAAACTACATCAACCAAATTTGCATTTACGCCTGAAGAGAAATACGAGAAATTAAGAGAGAAGAATCCCGTTATTGATTTATTGAGACAGGAATTCGATTTATTCTTATAACTTTTTCTTGCTCCGAAAAGCAAACACCAATAGCACTATTGAAATTATTAGAAGTCCGAAAGCTTCCCTACCTAATTCTACGGTAACAATGTCTCCATCATTTAAATCGAATCCTTGAAAATCTGAAGGATATAGATATACAAAGCCAATAAACGAAAGCACTCCTAAAACCAACGGCACAATAGACCCTATCTTATTTAACGCGAATAATAGAGATATTAAAGCAGCAACACCGTAAATGACAATCCAATGTAACGAGTCTGGATCATTGTACTGCAAGACTGCACCCACAGTAAATAATAATGCAAAAATATAGCCTAATATCTTAAATAATAGATTCATTTAAATTTAGTTTAATAGGTGATCTTCAATAAGATCACGCACTTGTACTGCACTAATTCTCTGATCGTTATCACCAGTTACATGATTACTTATAAAGATTGGAAAATCTTCCTCATCTTCTGTTAAACGACCGTGAGAACCTTTTATCAAAGTAGCATCAATTGGTATAATATTCATGACCGTTCTAAAACCCATTTTTTTCTTAAGTAGCTTACCCACTACTTTTGCCATTACCAATTTATCTTTTGGATCTGTCAACATTTCAACCGGATCATAACCTGGCTTTTTATGAATATCTACCATTCTTGCATAATCTGGTGCCTTTGCATCATCTAGCCAGAAGTAATAAGTAAACCAAGAATCTTTATCAGCTACTACTACAATATCACCACAACGTTCATGATCCATATGATACGTTTTCAAATCATCCCCATAAAGTACTTTCTCGACTCCTTCTACAGTTTTTATCAAGGCTGCAACACGTTCAATATTCTGCTCATTCTTGCAATACACATGCGCAATTTGGTGGTCTGCAACTGCAAACACATCACTAGCACCTGCATCTAAAAGTTCTAAACCTCGCTCTTCACGAATGGCCAGCATTCCCTCTTTTCTTAATACACGATTGAGATGAATTGGTCTATTTACATTTGTAATTCCGTATTCAGAAAGCAGTATTACTCTAGTTTCTAACGCTTCATAGTGTTGTACCAATTCTTCTACTACAGCATCAATTTCATTTAGGTCTTTTGAAATCACCTTGAAATCTAGACCATATCGCTGCAGATTATAATCTAAATGCGGAAGGTAAATAAAGGTTAAATCTGGATTGTGTTTTTTATCCGTCAATAAAGCGGCATCAGCTATCCATTTAGAAGAATTGATAGTTGTTTTAGGTCCCCAAAACTCAAATAACGGAAAAGTACCTAATGCTTTTTGCATATCGTCTCGCAACTCAGCCGGAAAAGAATATACATCTGGAATTTTTCTTCCGTCTGCTAAATAATTAGGTCTTGGCGTAAGGCTATAATCTACATTGCTGTACATATTATACCACCAAAAATGATTGGCACAAGTAAAATTAGGATGTTGCTCTTTTAAATCATCCCATATTTTTGGTTGCTCTACCAGTTTATTTGATTGTCGCCAGAACTTGACTTCGCATTCATCTTTAAAATACCAGCCATTACCAACAATACCATGCTCTGACGGCCATTTCCCTGTTACATAGGTAGATTGCACGGCACAGGTTACACCTGGCAAAACAGGTTCTATGTATGATGTTTGACCTTTTTCTAAAAATGATTTTATAAACGGAGTATGCTCACCTATCAATCGCTTTGTTAAACCAACTACATTTATGACTACCGTTTTTTTCATATTACATGTGTGATTTAAACCACTCTATTTCTCTAATTATAGATACTGACAAATCTTGTTTTAAATCTGAAGGAAGTACATCCCAAGTATAGGTTTCAATTTCCAAATGTTCTGATACTGGATTAGATTTAATATAATCCATCGTTTTTAAAATATGATCTTGCGTAGAGAACAGTTGCCCATATTTTTCCAAGAAAATAGGAACGTGATAATGCGCACGTAGTTCTTTATGATTTCTTTCCCCTTCCAGAACCAAAGGTAAATCGCTATAGGTTTTTACTTTGCCATTCACCTTTTCGGTTACTTGATGCAAATAGGTTGGCTCATTGAATTGAGACAATTGTTCCCAAATAACCTCATCATTGCCACCACCAAAAAGAATTTTTAACGCGGCACTTACTTGAATTTTTCCTACTCGTATATTTTCCTTTTTAAACTTAGCAAAGGTATCTGTAGGTTCTTCATAAGCCAATGCAAAATGGCAAACATCATAACAAACCGTAATGTACTTTTTAATTAAAGCTTCTGCTGCATCCGGACTCAAACCTGATTCTTGCTCAAAATAAGTAATTCCTAAAGGCATTAAATAATCGGAATAAAAAAGCAAAACCTCATCGCTATTTTCTAATAACCCGTCTGGCTCTGGTTCTATATCTAAATGCAAATAGGTTCCTGTAGCTTGCTCAATTTCAAACAATTGTTTGGCAACCTCTAGCATATTTTTAGCACCAACCTCAAATGCATCCTTTATTTCACCTTCTGTCTTATGCCAATATTTATAGGTGATCGGAGAAGTCGAAATTCCGCCATTCATTCCCACCGGAATTAATTCGGATAATTGACGAAACAATCGTTTTGTATATTTTAATCGATCATCGGTAGTCCAATCAGGAGCATGCACCTTATCTTTTATACGTTCATCATGAAAATTACCATAAGGGAATCCGTTCATGGTGAAAACATATAGATTGTTGGAATCTAGCCATTTTTTAAAATCGGACATATTATCTTCCAAATCAAGTTCTTCACTTGCTTTATTAGATAATCGCAATCCCAGACCAAATGGTTGTTCTTTTGAAACTTCTTGTTTTATTCCCGGCACATGTTTTTTTATACTCTCGAAAGTACTTTTCCAATCTTGACCAGGATGAATATTTGTACAATAGGTTAAATGAAGGTTTTCTTTTAGCTGCATTGAACTTAATTTAAAGCGAATTGATGGTTCAACTTTGTAATTGCTTGTGACATTAACTCCATATCGATAGTATGAACGTCATGCTTAACGCCTAAATCAGAAATTAGGGTAATTGTCAACTGACCCCCTAAATGCTCTCTAAACTCTTCTATACCATCTAACAAAGACTGAATTTCTACACTGCTTTCTACCGGAAGAGAAAGATCAAAACCGATAGCAATCATAACGTCTAAAATATGCTGTAAATCTCCCTCTGAAATTAAACCGGTTAATTGAGCATAAGTCACATCTAGCGCAATACCTTTTGCTACTGCCTCACCGTGTCGCAATTCATAATTAGTCATGAATTCCATTTTGTGGGCTGCCCAATGTCCGAAATCTAAAGGTCTTGATGAACCTGATTCAAAAGGATCACCACCTTGCGCAATATGATGCATATGCATTTCTGCACATTTATAAATTACATATTGCATGGGTTCCATTTCTCTATTTTTCAAAGCTGCTGCATTATCTGCTATATATTTAAAAAAGGTTTTATCTTTAATTAAAGCAACTTTTATGGCTTCAGAAATACCGGAAATCCAATCGCGTTGCTCTAAAGTTTCTAGAAAATTACTGTCGTTGATAATTGCGAAAGGGGGAGCAAATGTTCCTAAAAAATTTTTCTTTTTAAAAGCGTTTACACTGTTCTTTACCCCTACTGCAGAGTCGTTCTGAGATAATACTGTAGTAGGTATTCGTATCAACTTAACACCTCTGTGTGCAATTGCAGCTGCATAACCGACCATATCAATTACCGCACCACCACCTATAACAACTACAAATGAATGACGACAAATTTTGTTTTCATTGACTCCTTTTAAAACAGACTCAATAGCTGTATCGCTATTTTTAACTTGCTCGCCACCTGGTAATACCAAGGTATTGGTATACTTTATAGTTTGCTGATTTTTTTTACAATAAGCTTCAATCTCATTTATTAATGCAGGATGATGATTTTTAACTCCGTCATCCAACACAAACAAAATTTTGACAGGTTCAAAGCTCTTATAATCCGCAATTAATTTTTCGAATAACGGATTCTCTAAAGCAAATAGTCCCGAGGTAAAGTACAATTGATAATCGTATTGCACTTGAAAAGACTGTTTTATTGGTTGTAATTGCATATGATTTTATGTTACAGCAAATAATTTTGATAACAACATTGATACTGGTAATAACAACAAAACCGCTAATGCTAAATACCAATTGGAAAAACCGGCTACCCAGCAAGCGTTCATTACAACAAGTGATAATACACCGCCCATTACCGCCTTCCTTATATTCTTAGGTGAGTTTTCTTTATAGGCTTTTAATAAAGGTTTAAAAATCAAATACCCGAATAAAATTAAGAACGGCAATAAGACTATCACATTGTCTTTCTGTTGCATTACAATTAACGTAATAGATAGTATAACTATTGTATATAATATACCTGCCCACACAATGTGTTTTTTATTATTTCCATGGACTTCGCCCCTACTTATTAATGTAATGGCAAAAATATAAACTACAGGCACTAGCGCTATGTACCAATGAGAGAGCAAGCCCAAAACAGACATTCCCATTAAAAGATTTAAACCACGGCAAACACCCATGTTCAAAGGACCTGCGAAACCGAATTGCTTAAAATACCCATCATACGTTAAAATAGCAATAGTCAAGACTACGGATATTATCCCTGCAAGCATATTACACTTGAATGCCAAGGTAACGCCTATCAACATTAATATAGTTCCGAAATAAATTGCCTCACGCTTAGGCACTAATCCGCTTGGTATCGCTCTTTCCGGCCTTTCAATAGCATCTAATTCTGCATCGAATACATCATTAAAAACAACTCCACCGGCATATAAAGCAACAGACGAGAATACCAAAAGAAGTACATCACCGCTTTGATCTGTTAAAAATTTAAGCGCCTCTATATTTTTTAGATATAATGCTATAGCAATACCCGCCAAAATATCTGCTGCTGCAGTTGGCAAATTTGCGGGTCTTGCCAAACGCGCAAAACCCATTAACTTTTCTTTCATTTTAGGTAATTTGGTCTTCGTCTATTCTTGGTTTCTGACCTCTTAAAACACTATTATCATTAAATAATTGCGATTGATTAATGCTGTCTGGCTGTAACCAATGCGCTTCTTTCATTTTACCATTTTTGCTAAAAGCATCTAAAGCATTTTGGTAACAGGTCTTTCTTACATCTTCCATAGAAATACCTCTTTTCAACATTAGAGAAGCTGTTTTCGGCACTGCCAATGGATCACTTACACCCCAATCTGCAGAGCTATCTACGATAATATTAGAACTACCGAATTTCTTCACTACTTCTACCATACGCTCATTGCCCATTTTTGTTTTTGGGTAAATAGTAAATGCAGCTATAAATCCGCGTTCAAGAACTTCTTTGACCGTTTCTTCGTTATTATGGTCAATAATTACATTAGCAGGATCTAAACCGTGTTCTAAACAAACTTCCATACTTTTAATAGTACCGGCTTTCTTATCGCGATGAGGTGTATGTACCTGAACCGTCATATCCAATTCTTTAGCCATTTCTAATTGCATTCTAAAAAACTTGTCTTCGGCGGGTGTTTGGTCATCATAACCAATTTCACCAATGGCAACTACATTTTCTTTATGTAAGTATAAAGGCAACAATTCTATAACTTGTTCCGCTAAAGCCTCATTGTTGGCTTCTTTAGAATTTAAGCCAATAGTGCAATAATGCTTAATACCAAATTGGCTAGCTCTAAAAGGTTCCCAACCAACAAGACTACTAAAGTAATCTTGAAAAGAACCAACTTGGGTTCTAGGTTGACCCAACCAAAATGAAGGTTCTATTATTGCTACAACTCCCGCTGCTGCCATTGCTTCATAATCATCTGTTGTTCTTGACGTCATGTGAACATGCGGGTCAATAATCATCATTTTATCTTCCATTCTATTGTTGTTTAATCGTATTCCAAGTTATATGTCCTTCTGCTATTTTATGTTTTAGCTCTGGTTTACTATTTAACAGAGCCAATGCCTTATCATTTTCTGAATAATAACAACAAAGGGCTCCTGAATTATTTTCTGTTGCATCATCACTATTTAAAAGTGTCTTCATGTCTTTTAAAAGCTCATCATTCAAAAATTTGGAAACGGGTCTCCAAAATAATGGGTCTATTTTTCTACCTGCAGCCCACCTTTCATGTGCATAATCAGATATTATTCTAGTTAAATCAGCATTTGCCCTTTCATCAACAGATTCTATTTGCGAAAGATCTCGCTCCATAAATGCAGCTTTTAAAAACATCTGATTCCATTGTTGATCATTGAAATATTTTGCCGGATATGGGTTGTTCAATGAAATTGAATCAAAAATGGTAGCAATGTTCGTTCTTAAAGCTTCAACCGCTGTTTGTTTATAAGCTTCGGGATTGGGTAACAAAATCAAGTATTTCAAAAAGGTTTCCAATTCACTTGTATCAGCCACCTGTATAATGTTTGCCACCTTAGGCGTATAATATTCCTCATCATGCCCTAGTACTTCTGACAACAAATAGATACGTGCTACTTGTAGCATATTTGCTCTATGTGCGCTGAAATAACTAGCACTTTCAGTATCTAATTTTTTAAATGGAATTAGGTTTGTAGTATCAAATTTTACATTTAGCAAGCTATAGGTCATGAATAAATCTTTTGAAGATTTATCACCAGCCAACTTCTCAATTTTACCCTTTAACCAACTAACACTTTCTGGTGTTCCAAATTGTATTAAAATATCTTGAATATCTTTTTGATTGTGCATTTTGTAATAAGATTGACTTTACATCAAAAATAATTATTATTCAGCAGTAAGTTGTCTAGGTTCTTGATTATAATTGGCTCGGTCTCGAAATCTTTTCTAATTTTGAAAAAAAGTAAACTATGCTAGGCTTAAAATTACCTACTGATCCAAGATGGGTAAATATTGTAGAGAAAAATATTGATGAAATACTTACTGATCATGCGTATTGTGAGCAAAAAGCCGCTAGTACCGCCATATCGCTAATTGTATCTTTCCCTGAATATACCGAGCTTGTTGAAGAAATGGTAGCGTTATCTAGAGAAGAAATGGGTCATTTTAAAATGGTGCATGACCTTATATTAAAACGCGGCAATACTTTAGGCAGAGATCGTAAAGATGATTATGTTATTGAACTAATCAAATTCTTTCCAAAAGGAGGAAGCAGAACTACACAATTGGTTCATAGATTATTGTACGCAGGATTAATTGAAGCGCGCAGTTGTGAGCGATTTAGATTATTATCCGAAGAGTTAGAAGACAAAAAATTAGCCGAATTCTATCATAAATTAATGATAAGTGAAGCCGGACATTACACTATGTTCTTAAAATTTGCCCGTAAATATGGGGAATTAGAAGAGGTGAATAAAAAATGGGACAGCCTTCTAGAATATGAAGCTCAAATCATGAAAGATTTAGGAACCAAAGAATCTATTCACGGTTAAATCTCAAATTACTTATTTTCAGAATTGTATAAATCTTTAATTATACCATCTGAAAGTCCGATTTTAGGAACATGAATTTTCTTAGCGCCACTCCATTTGGCAGCTGATAGAAAAATTTTGGTTGCCGGTATGATAACATCTGCCCTATCTGGATTTAATCCTAGCTCTGATATACGATCATCATAACTTAGGCTATCTAAAAAATGATATTGAGCGTTTAACCAAATATATGATAAGGGTTCGCCTTCTTTTCTTCCTGAAATCTTATGCAACTTATTAATATTACCACCTGAACCAATTATGGATAACTTGGGTTTATCTTTCAGAATTAACTTAATCCATACTTCTAACTTATTCCAAGTCTCAGGCTTTACCATATCATTCAAAAGTCTAACTGTACCTAATTTAAACGACTTAGAAACTTGAATTTTCCCATTTGAAAATAGAGTGAATTCTGTGCTACCGCCACCAACATCTATATACAGATAAGATTGATCCTCTTTAATGAGACTCTTTAAATCTGTCGCGGCTATTATAGCTGCTTCTTGCTTACCATCTATCAAATCTATTTGAATACCTGATTCTAAAGCAATTTTTTTAATTATCTCATTACCATTATTGGCTTCTCTCATTGCAGATGTAGCACAAGCTCTATATTTTTCAACTCCTGCAACTTCCATTAGCAGTTTAAAAGCTTTCATGGTACTTATTAACCGTTTTTCATTTATCTCAGAAATTTCACCTACTGTAAATGAGTCTTCGCCCAGTCGTACAGGCACTCTAATTAAAGAACTTTTTCTGAATTGGGTTCTTTTACCCTTATCTTCAATAACGTTATGTGTAAGCAACCGAATAGCATTGGAGCCTATGTCAATCGCCGCAAATTTTCTTATCTTCAAAAGAGTACTTTTTTAAGATTTTAGTTTATTCGCATAATACTCATAAGTAGCAAACTGTGACCTAATTTTAGGCATGGTTGTCTTTCTATAGGCATTATCTTGTTTTTCATTAAAAATACGAGCTTTCATATTGTCTTTCCAACAAATGTCAAAAGTATCCATCAGCTCTTTTTTTATGTCTACATCATAAATTGGGCAACCTACCTCTACTCTATAATCTAGGTTTCTGGTCATCCAATCTGCAGATGATATATATATTTTTGCATCTCCTCCATTGGCAAAAACAAAAAGGCGTGTATGCTCTAAAAATTTATCAATAACACTAATAGCCTCGATGTTTTCACTCATGCCCTCAACACCGGGTATTAAGCAACATATACCTCTTATGATCAACTGGATCTTTACCCCTGCCCTACTTGCCTCATACAGTTTATCTACCATTTTATAGGAGGTAAAACTGTTCATTTTTATTTTGATAAAAGCTACTTTACCCTGTTTGGCATTTGCAATCTCATTATCAATTAATTTCATAAACGCATTCTTGGTATAATGCGGCGAAACTATAAGATGTTTGTATTTGTTAATTTTATACGTCGTCTCAAAGAAATCGAAAACTTTGTTCAATTCTTTTAGTATGGCTTCATCTGCAGTAAACAAGGTAAAATCTGTATAGATTCTTGCAGTTGATTCGTTGAAATTACCTGTACTAACAAATCCGTATCTTTTTAAAGACCCTGCTTCTTCGCGCTCTATCATACAAATTTTACTATGTACTTTTAAGCCTGGTACTCCGAAAATCAGTTTTACACCTTCTGCCTGTAATTGCTCTGCATATTCAATATTAGCCTGCTCATCAAAACGGGCTTGAAGTTCTATTTGTACGGTTACTTGTTTTCCATTTTTAACCGCATTTATTAATGATGCAGCTATTTGAGAATCACTTGCCAACCTATATACCGTAATTTTTATAGTTCGAACTTTGGGATCTAAAGCAGCTTCACGTAAAAACTTTAAGATATAGGTAAAGGTGTGATACGGAGTGTATTGCAAATAATCTTTTTTCGCAATACTTTCTAGTATACTACCTTCTACACTCAATCCTTTTACTGGTAGTGGGACAATCTTATCGTACAAAAGATCTTTTCTACCTAAGCTAGGAAAGCCCATATAATCTCTACGGTTATGATATCTACCGCCAGGTATTACACTATCCGTATCCTCAATATTCATTTTTTCTTTTAGGAAAGCTAGGGTATCTCTACCTATACTCTTATCATATACAAAACGAACTGGATCACCTATTTTTCTATGCTCTACACTTGATGATATTTTTTCAATGAAACTTTTACTTAGGTCATTATCTATATCCAATTCGGCATCTCTAGTTATTTTTATCATGTGTGCCGAAATAGATTCGTACTCGAACATGGTAAAAATATTATCTAAACAATACCTGATCAAATCATCTAGAATAATGATATAGCTCTTTTCGCCTTCATCTGGTAATACCACAAAACGGTCTATTCCCTTCGGGATTTCTATCAATGCATATCGTTTCTCTTTCTTACTTTCTTCACTTTTAATAACCATTTTTACTGCCAAATATGCTGCAGTATCTTTTAAGGTTGGAAAACGAGTGAGATCGTTTAAAATGATGGTCATTAATTGTGGACTTACCTCTTTCAAGAAATAGGCTTTTACAAACTCCTTTTGGTTGTCATTTAATTCCGTTTCCTGAATTATAAAGATATTCTTACCCTCTAACTCATGTTCAATTCTTCTAAGAATCGTTAAACTTTTAGTTTGCTGCTCTATTACAATATTTGTAATCTCATCTAAAAGATCTTTAGCTTTCTCACCACCCAGCACACTTTTACCGGTCTTACCAGCTTCAACAATACGCTTAACCGTTGCGTAACGCACTTTAAAAAATTCATCTAAATTATTAGAGAAAATACCTAAAAATCGAAGTCTCTCAATTAACGGCACATTTTTATCTGCACTTTCTTGCAAAACCCGTTCGTTGAACCATAACCAACTTATCTCTCTATTTATGTACTGGTTGTTATTTTTTATCATGCTTTTAGTTGCTTCGGAAAAATAGTTTGTATTGTTGAGCCTTTTGAAATAGTAGCCCAAGTATTTTCATTGAATTGTAAGTGAACAAAGCCACTGGTAGGAACATTATCGATATGTTTATCTCCAAGGGAATTTGCCAAATGGGTAAAGGTATGGTTATGTCCAAAAAGGAGGACATTATCTAAATTATCATCTAAACTCTTAATAAACTGAAGTGCCTGATCCCCAGAAAAATCATACAACTCTGAAGTTACATTACAATTCTCAAAAGGATACTCAAGTACACGTAGCGTAATTATACAGGTATGAAACGCCCTGTTTGCGGGGCTTGTATAAACCTGATCTATTTTTAAATTCTTTCTTGCTATTTCTTCGCCTACCAAATGCACATCGAAAATACCTCTTTGTAATAATGACCTGTCTTGATCACTAACATTGAGTTCCCAAGATGACTTACCATGTCGCATTAAATATAAATTCTTCATACGGCTTAATTAAATTTATGGTGCCAATCTCTCCATTTTCCAATCAAAATCATCGGTTAAGGTATATCGAATTCGATCATGCAACCTATTGGGTCTACCTTGCCAAAACTCCATTGAAACGGGTCTTACCAAATATCCGCCCCAATGCTCTGGTCTTTCAATTTCTTTACCTTCATACTCTTTTTCTAACTCCGTAAGCTTATCTTCTAAAACAGACCTAGAGTTAATTACCGTGCTTTGATCAGAAACTAAAGCACCTAATTTGCTGCCGTCAGGTCTTGATTCAAAATAACCGTCAGAAAGATTTTTTGCCAATTTCTCGGCGGTCCCTTTTATAATTATTTGACGTTCTAAATTCGCCCAGAAAAAAGAAATGCAAATCTTCGGATTTTCATTTATCGCTCTTCCCTTTTCGCTATTATAATTGGTATAAAATATGAAACCTTCGTGGGTGTATTTTTTTAGAAGAACTACCCTGCTTTTCGGAAAACCGTCTAACCCCACCGTAGAAACTGTCATGGCATTAGGCTCATCAACTCCGTCAGATTTTTCAACCTCATAAAACCAAGTTTGAAATAGCTGAATAGGATTGTCAGATATACTGTCTTCCATCAACGCACTTTTTTCATATGATTTTCTATAATCCCCTAAATCTTTCTGCATCATTTTCGTGTTAAAAACAAGATAAACAAAGTTCTAAAAAGAAAGGAAAATAAATGGTATAAAAACGTATTAAAAGATTTAAAAATCGAAACTCTTACCATCATCGGCAAGAAGCACATTTTCAAATATAGTTGAAGCCTCTTCTTTAAAAAGCTCGATAGATTTATACCGTGTAGAATAATGACCTAATACTAAGGTTTTTACATTTGCCACTTTTGCTACTTTAGCCGCTTGCATTGCTGTTGCATGTTTAGTTTTCGTGGCCAATTCTGCTTCTGACTCTAAAAAGGTAGATTCATGATATAACACATCAACATCTTTAATTTTGGCAGCTAAACTTTCATCATAAATAGTATCACTACAAAAAGCATAAGATTTAGGTTTAGGCGGATCAAAAGTTAATTCGCTATTCGCAATTATCTCACCATTGTCTAGGGTAATATCTTTACCATTTTTTATATTTTGGTAATAGGCTTTGTCAATGCCATACTCTTCAGCAGTAGCTATGTTCAACTTTCTTTTTCCTACTTTCTCTCTAAACAAATACCCATTAGTATAGATTCTATGATCTAAGGGTATTGTTGTAACACTAATTTTTGCATCCTCAAAAACAAGCTCTGACTCTTTACTTGAGAGCTCATGAAAAAGTAAAGGATAATTAGTCCATGAATCTCCTAATTTCAATAGCAATGTAATAGCTTCTTTTATACCTTTTGGACCATAAACATGAAGCTCTTTCTCTCTACCCAGCAACCTCATCGTAGAAATGAACCCGGGAAGACCAAAAAAATGATCGCCATGAAGATGCGAGATGAATATATGGTTGATTCTTGAGAACTTAATTTTATGTCTTCTTAGCTCTACTTGGGTACCTTCACCACAATCTATCAAAACCATATGGTTATTAATTTCAAGTATTTGAGAGGTTGGGTTAGTAAGTGTTCTTGGTGTTGCAGCGTAACAACCCAATACAGTAAGTCGCATATTAATTAAGTTCTATGTTCTTTAGGCACATGTAATTACAAACCTAAATCGCGTTCTATATCTTCCATTTCAACGATATCCCTAGCTTCTTGAAGTGTAGGCACTAAACTCATTTCTTCTGGCACATCGTCGTAAGATACTTTATCAGAAACCAGAACAAATGACTGTCCGTTTTTTTTATGTTTTCTAGCTATTTCTAAAAAAGAAATAACATTGTAAGGCGTCAGTTTTGAGAATCCTAATAAATCTAATACCAAATTATCATTCTTTAATTTGGCATATTCATTCTCCAAATTTTGTAAAAAGCGTTCTATTGATATTTCTTCTTGAGAAACAATAATCAACGATCCTTCTTTAGTAAAAATCATATCACTTTATTTTAGATGCTAACAAATAAATAACCGCCATACGTATGGCAACTCCGTTTTCAACTTGATTCAAAATTATAGATTGTTTTGAATCTGCAACATCACTTGTAATTTCAACTCCCCTATTTATTGGTCCGGGGTGCATGATTACAATCTCTTTATCCAAACTATCCAATAGCTTTTTATTGACCCCGAATTGTTGGGTATATTCTCTCGTAGTCGGAAAATAGCTGATATCTAACCTCTCGTTCTGTATACGTAGCATATTTGCCACATCGCACCACTCTAACGCCTTTCTCAAATTAGTTTCTACACCAACACCTAAAGAGTCTATGTATTTAGGTAACAATGTCTTAGGACCGCATACCTTAACATTTGCTCCTTGTAATTTTAGTGCAAAAATATTTGAGAGGGCTACTCTTGAATGCAAAATATCACCTACGATTACTACATTTTTACCAGCTACATCTCCAAGTTTTTCTCGGATGGAATAAGAATCTAACAATGCCTGAGTAGGGTGCTCATGAGCGCCATCGCCTGCATTTACAATAGAAGCATTGACATGCTTTGATAAAAATATACCTGCACCAGGGTTTGGATGCCGCATGACCACCATATCTACTTTCATAGACAAAATGTTATTTACGGTATCTATTAAGGTTTCTCCCTTTTTTACCGAAGACTGGCTGGCAGAGAAATTAAGTACATCTGCAGATAGTCGCTTTTCAGCAAGTTCAAATGATAATTTTGTTCTGGTACTATTTTCAAAAAATATATTGGCAATGGTAATATCGCGAAGCGAAGGGACTTTTTTAATGGAGCGATTGATCACTTCCTTAAAATGATCGGCAGTTTCAAAAATAAGCTGAATATCGGTTTCCTTCAGGTATTTAATTCCCAGCAAGTGTTTAACACTCAGTTCGCTCATTTTCTTATCTATTTACTAAATATATAATATCTTCCCCATCATTTTCTTCCCACATCACCTTAACTTTTTCATCGTTTATGGCATCTACTTGACGACCTCTATAATTAGGCTGTATGGGTAAATGTCTGCTAAATCTGCGATCTATTAAACACAATAGTTCTACATCTTTTGGTCTGCCAAAAGATTGTAAAGCTGTTAATGCCGCATTAATACTTCTACCGGTATAAAGAACATCGTCAATTAAAACCACATTCTTATCTTCTACCAAGAAATCGATTTTTGTTTTTGTAGCTTCTAAGGTTTTGTCTCCACGTCTAAAATCATCACGATAAAATGTAATATCTAAGAAACCAAGGTCTATATGCTTTACTTTATATTCTTCTTTAAGAATTCTTGTAAGGCGCTGGGCAAGAAACTTGCCTCTTGGCTGAATACCTATTAAAACAGTATTCCCAAAACTTAAATGGGTTTCAAGAAGCTGACAAGCCAATCGATGCAGGATGATATTTATTTCTTTAGAAGAGAGTAAAACTTTTTGACTCATAATAGGCACCCGTGCTTTTAGCTAAACAAAAATAGATAATTCTATTTAAACTTTGATAGCATAAATAAGAAGTGATTTTGAAATACTCAATTATTGTTTTCTAACGTGTCTATTATAAACCCAATATAGAGAAAAATGCTTCTTTGTGACTTTCACCAATTGGTATGCGCATATCGTTTATAACTATTCTATTACGCTGCACTGTTTTAATGAAATTTACATTTACTATGTAAGATTTATGTACTCTAAGAAATTGATTTGAAGGTAACTTGCCCATAATTTCTTTGAAACTCATGAGCGTAAGAATAGTTTTATTGGTATTACAAATATGGATTTTTAAATAATCTTTTAAACCTTGTACATATTCAATTTGGTCTAAATCGATTTTAATACTTTCGTATTCTGCCTTTACAAAAATGAACTTTTTATCTACTGAATTTTCTCCGGTCGATGAGAATACGTTTGCTTCCATAATCGTTTTTTGTTTTTTAGAAATTAAATCTTGAACTCTTGATACCGACTTAATAAAACGGTGATACGGTATCGGTTTCACTAAATAATCTACAGCGTTCAACTCAAAACCGTCAACTGCATATTGAGAATAGGCTGTTGTAAATATGAAAAATGGCTTATTATCTAGCGTACCCATAAAATCAATTCCGTTAATTTGGGGCATTTCGATATCGCAAAAAATCAGATCGATTTTCTTTTCTTTTATCTCACTTATCGCATCTAAAGGGTTGGTATATGTTTTTACCAAATTGATAAAATCTAATTTCTGGCAATAGCTCGAAAGTATTTCTATTGCCAATGGCTCATCATCAATTATTATACACCTCATAGTTTCGCTTGTTTTTGATAAATAATTAATGAAACTTCATAATCCTTGCCATCATTCTCTACTTCTAGATTATGCAACCCCGGGTAAATCAATTTTAACTGGTTTCTAATATTCTGGAGTCCAATGCCCGAGTTTTTGGTAGGTTCTCTAAAAATTCCAATCTTATTTCTCACATTTAAATAAACAGAGACATCTGTAATAATCAACGTAATCTTAACATAGGTTTTGCCTTTGTAATCTGTGCCATATTTAAATGCATTTTCTATAAATGAGATAAACAATAATGGCGGTATAGCCCTACCCCTATCTTCACCTGTAATTTTTAATGATACATTTTCGCTATCAGATAAACGTAAACGTTGTAACTGTATGTAACTTTTTATATAGTCTAACTCTTTATTTAAGGGCACTAAATCTTTATCTGCCTCATAGATCATATAGCGCATTAATTCAGATAAATCAACTATTGCGTCAGAGGTATCTGGCGATTTTTTTACAGAAAGCGCATAAATCGTATTTAACGAATTGAATAAAAAATGCGGATTTAACTGTGCCTTTAAAAATTGTAACTCTGATTTAATATTTTCCTTTTCAACAGACAATCGTAAATTCTCGTTACGTTTCCATTCTACATACATTCTTAAAATTGCACTTATGATATAGGGAATACCTAAGTTTACGAACGACCTATAAATAGGCATGTACCCATAGCCTCTTGGCGGCTGTCTTTCTAAAAAAAAATCTTCTGGTAGTTTAGGCTCATAAAAATGGTTAAGCCCTGCTACTGCAATAATTAGCAACCCAATAGATACAAAAAGATAAATCAAAACACTTTTTTTTAATAAGTATTCAGGTACTAAATAGAAGTAGTTAAAATAAAAAAGAACTAGAATTATAATCAGTTTGGGTAATACATGTGAAGGTATAGGTCTCTCGTCATTTAAAATCGGGTAAAAAGTGAGTCCGTATAACAATATCCATATACTCATATGGACAACTATCTGGACCCTATTTTTTAAACTTATTTTCATATAGAACCTAGTGCGCTGCCCCAGTTGAAATATTGTTATCGGTCAAATCTGATACTTTTAAAACGGGAGACTTACCTGCTTCTATTTTTGCTATAACCAGGCCTGCTGTTTTTAAGGCTTGATCCTCAGTAGCAAATTTTTGTTTACCAGGAAAACCTGGTATAAACTCTTGAAAAATCACTATTTTCTCTCCTCTCATAATCTGATAACCATAACCGTCATTTAGATTGACCACCTGACTATGAAAATTTTGATTTTCACTAGTGAACGTTTGATTATAAATTGAATAACCCAACACCAATGACAAAAATAGAACAATAAATACCCAATATTTTGCAGTCGAAATCATAAAAAAATGTTTAAAAATGGGCCAATCAACAAAGATTGACCCAAAAAATTAACAATCACACTCACTATGAAAAATTAATCTTCCTCCTCATACTCATCTTGAGGAAAGAATTCATCTAAATCATCAAGGTATAATGTACCTGTTCTCCCCATACCTATAAATACCCGACTGCCATTAGAAAAAGCTATGGCATCTTGTCGTGTCGCTCCTTCAAATGATGTTTTTTGTTCCCATTCATCTAAAATCGGGTCATATTCCCAAACTGTATTTGTAGCACCACTAAGCTCTCCACAAGCGATATAACCATATCCGTTTACGGTAAAACCAACTGCATTACTTCGTTGTATAGCGTATTCGTCTTCTTCGTCCAAATCTAACTTCTTTGTCCAACTTTCTGTGGTAGGATCAAAAACCCAAAAATCATCTAAGTATATACCATTAGACACTCCTGTACCTAAATATACCTGTTCATTAATAGTGAACGTGGTGGCCGATCTTCTTTTGTTTCCACCAAAACCAACTAACTCTGTCCAGGTATCATTTGCCGGGTTGTACTTCCAGAAATCTTTTCTATCGTTTTCACCGTCATAACCAGTACCTACATAGCCAAAACCATTTACACCAAAGCCTACAGCATTTCTTCTTGCCGTTGGCAACGGCGCAATTTCAGTCCATGTGTTAGAGACTGTATTATACCTGTAAAAATCTGTCAACTCATCTACACCATCATAGCCTGAGCCAATGTAACCGACACCATCAACCTCAAAACCTACCGCAGCATTTCTTGCCACCCCCGGAAAATCTGCTTTCTGTGACCAATAATCACCCTCAATATCATATGCCCAAAACGAGGATAGATAATCGTCACCATCATAACCAACACCCATGTAGCCGACATTGTTAATTGTAAAACCAGATATACTACTTCTCGCACTACCATCGAAAACAGATTTATCTACCCAGTTACCTAAATCATCATCTTCATCTTCACTTGAACAGCTCGAAATTACCATAGCCATAATCAGCATACCAGTAATCTTGTACACATACCATTTTCTTTTATTCATCATTTTTTGTTTTAAGGTTCGTTGTATTCGAGTTCAAATCTACTAGAGGCTTTAGGGTTCAAAAAAACACAATAGATTAAAATTGGTTTTTAACATACCAAACCCAAAATTTCATCTACCAACACGAAGTTTTCTTTGATAGTTCAAATAACAGTGTTCATCCCTTAACATAAACGATTCGTCTATTCGGGTTTTAACAACCAAGACTGTCATTTAGATTTGATAAAAATTAAAATCTAAATGAAGGTGTTCTTAAATAAAATACGTGTGTTCTGTATGATTATGCTCGGTGGTCTATTAACAATACCAGCAGTTTCTTGTAGTGATGATATTTATAATGATTCAGAATTTGTTGCCGGTGAATCTTTTACAAATAGCACTATTCGACTTCTGTTAATAGATACGTTAACGGTTAGCACTTCTACCATGAAGTTTGATAGTATCGCTACATCTGTATCTACACGAATACTCACCGGAAAATATACCGATACCGTTTTTGGCACTATAACAGCATCTAGCTACATACAATTCTTGCCTGCATCTTACACTATTGACAGCGATGCTAAATTTGACAGCCTTATTATGGTTTTAGGTTACGACCAGTATTATTATAATGATACATTACTGAAAAATACCATTCACATTAAAAAAATAAATGAAAACTTAAAACCAATTAGCGATGATTATTTCTACAATACCAGCAGTATTGGTTATGAAGAAGCTGACCTTGGCATTCTTGAATATTACCCAAGACCTTTAGCGGGCGATTCAATTACTATTAAGCTAATAGATGATTTCGGGTCTGATGTATTTACCCAACTTCAAGAAAAGAATATTGTAAACTCTGATGAGTACAGAGATTATTTTAAAGGCATTGGAATTGTACCAGACGAAACTGATAATGGTTCTATTATTGGTTTTTCTAAATCTTCTGAAAACACCTATATGCGCTTGTATTTTAGTACAGATACTGCCGATGATAATATTCAAGAATTTATTGATGTTCAAATAAATGCCACCACTACTCCCATTCCGTTTTTTAATAGAATTATAGCCGACGACCCCATTACCCCATTACAATCTTTGACAGATAGCAAGACCAATCTTGCTAGTTCAGAGGCTAACAACCAAAGCTATATTGAATCGGGAATCGGAATTGCCATGCGAATTCAATTTCCACATATTGGCAGTCTGTACGATATACCAGGTAACGGCACCATATTAGACGGAGTTTTAAAAATTAAACCGGTTGCCCAATCTTATGACGACCATTTAAAGCTAAGAGATACCCTTGCAGTTTATGTGGTTGACCAAAATAATGAACTAGTAGAAACATTGACCTCAACGTATTATGCCATACTTAACAGAGAAAACCAAGAATTCAATGATATCTATTATGAAATATCACTAGCCTACTTCTTAGAAGAACTGCAGTTAAGAGATAGAGACATAGATGATGCGTTGATCCTTCTGCCGATAGACTATAATTCTTCGGTGGATCGATTTATTATGAGTGGAAATGGAAATGGAGAAAACGAAACAATTTTAGAATTAACATACGGTATATACGATGAAGATTAACCAAATTATATGTATTACAATAGCTATAGTATTAGCATGTCAACTAGCTTATGCGCAGTCTGAGGGGTTAACAAGCTCACCTTATTCTTTATACGGACTCGGAGTAATTAATCAGACCAGCATTGGTAAATTCAATAGTCTAGGTTATAGTGGTATCGGTATAAAATCGCCATACGAACTTAACAATCTAAACCCAGCAAATTATGCTTTAATACCCCAGCATTCTTTTTTATATGATATCGGTGTAACTGGCGAATTCAATAACTACAGCAATACATCTACATCTGAAGAAAAATCGACTGTTAACTTTTCTAATATAGCCTTCGGATTTAGAATCACCGATAATTTAGGTGCCGGTATTACAATAATACCATATAGTGATGTTGGGTATTCATTATTAGGTGTAAACACTAATATTGAAGGTTCTACAGAAACGTTTGAAAGTAACATTACCGGTTTAGGTGGGCTAAACGATATTAAACTGAATGTTGGATATTCAATTATTCCAAAATTGAGATTAGGAATAAGCGCATCATTCCTATTTGGAAGCATTGATGAAACAGAATCTTTTATTTATAACTCTACCACTTTTGAGTCTACCGAAAAAACTAATTATAGCGGTGCGAGATTAGGTTTTGGACTACAGTTCGATGTCAATGAAAATATAACAATTGGTAGTACGGTTCAGCTGCCAACTAGCTTAAATGGCAGTTTAAAAAGGTCAGTAAATAAAACTTTATTAGGAACCGAAATCTCTGTTGAAGACGAAAGTTCTGATAATGTTTCTGATTTTAAACTGCCATTAGAGCTCGGCTTTGGTATGAGTATAAAACCAATTGAGGCGGTAACTTTTAGTGCAGATTATAAGAAAAACTTTTGGACAGATACTAATCAAACCGAAAACATAGGTAGCTATCAAGACCAAGATATTTACGCGTTTGGTTTAGAATACCTCAAAGACCCAAATAGTTACAAATACGGTCAACGAATAAGTTATAGATTAGGTTACAATTATGATAATGGCTATTTAGCAATAGGCGATAAAAAAATAGAAGGTTATAATTTAACAGCAGGTATAGGTATACCAGCAAGTAGAGGTAGCCACTCTATGATCAACCTTTCTTACAGTTATGGCTCTAAGGGATTATTACAGAATGTACTTATTAAAGAAAAATATCATCTGGTTACCTTGAACTTAAGTTTAGAGGATATCTGGTTCGTTAAGAAGAAGGTATATTAAGTTAACAAAAAACTTACCACCAAAAAATCAACTTTTTTTTGGAAGATATTTCAACTTCTAATAGTAAAATCTCCATTAGTAATTCATTTTATTGGAACCCTAATAGGAACTGATAGTATGGATATTAAAAAAGCCCGGATAATTATCCGGGCTTTTACTTTTGACTCTTATTCAGAATCTATACTATGAAATTACTTCTTCTTAGAATCAGCTTCCATTTTGTCTTTCAACGCTTGTAGTGCATCGTTAGCATCACCTAATGTAGGCTTAGCTTCATCTGCGCTAGCTGATTGTCTTTTGACAGCCGCTTTTACATTACGTTGCTCTTCTTCACGGAAAATTGCAGTATGACTAGCTACTACACGTTTGAAGTCTTTATTGAACTCAATAATCTTGAATTCAGCTTCATCGCCTTTACCTAGTTTTTTACCATCTTCTTTCTCTAAATGACGTTGAGGTATGAATGCAGTAATATCTTCGTTAAATTCAATTGTTGCACCTTTATCAACTACATCAGAAATGGTTGCTGTATGAACTGTATCCAAAGCGAATTCAGTTTCATATTTATCCCAAGGGTTTTCAGTAGTTTGTTTATGACCTAAGCTTAACTTACGACCATCAACATCTAATTCTAACACCTCTATCTCTAAAGTATCACCAACATTGGTAAACTCAGATGGATGCTTGATTTTCTTAGTCCAAGAAAGATCAGAGATATAAATTAAACCATCGATACCTTCTTCTAGTTCAACAAATACACCAAAGTTTGTAAAGTTTCTTACAATACCTTTATGCTTAGAACCTACAGGGTATTTAGTAGTAATATCAGTCCAAGGATCTGGAGTCAATTGCTTGATACCAAGAGACATTTTACGATCTTCACGATCCAATGTCAATACAACTGCTTCAACCTCATCACCAACTTTTACGAAATCTTGTGCTGAACGCAAGTGCGTAGACCAAGACATTTCAGAAACGTGAATAAGACCTTCAACACCTTCAACAACTTCGATGAATGCGCCATAATCAGCTATAACAACTACTTTACCTTTTACTTTATCACCAATCTTAATTTCATCAGATAAAGCTTCCCAAGGGTGCTTCTCTAATTGCTTAAGACCTAATTGTATTCTAGACTTGTTTTCATCAAAATCAAGAATTACAACATTTAATTTCTGGTCCAATTCAACAACCTCGTTCGGGTGGTTGATTCTGCTCCAAGAAAGGTCAGTAATATGAACTAAACCATCTACACCACCAAGATCAATAAACACACCATAAGAAGTAATGTTTTTAACAACACCTTCTAATACTTGTCCTTTTTCTAATTGGCTAATGATTTCTTTCTTCTGTTCTTCAATATCAGCTTCAATAAGAGCTTTGTGAGAAACTACAACGTTTTTAAATTCGTGGTTGATTTTTACAACCTTAAATTCCATTGTTTTATTAACATACTGATCGTAATCGCGAATTGGCTTCACGTCAATTTGAGAACCTGGCAAGAATGCCTCAATTCCGAAAACATCAACGATCATACCACCTTTAGTTCTGCATTTAACAAAACCACTAACGATTTCTTCTTTGTCATGAGCTGCGTTAACACGATCCCATGCCATGATAGTTCTTGCCTTTCTGTGAGACAATACTAGTTGACCACTTTTATCCTCACGAATATCGATCAAAACCTCTACTTTGTCACCAACTTTTAAACCTGGGTTGTAACGAAATTCGTTTAACGAAATTACACCTTCAGATTTTGCGTTGATATCAATAATAGCTTCTCTATCAGTAATATAAACTACAGTTCCTTCAACAACCTCAGCATCTGCGGTGTCAACGAAATTTTCAGCCACTAATTGTTCAAATTCTTTCAATTTAGAATCATCAACACGCTCAATTCCTTGCTCGTACTTCTCCCAATTAAAATTTTCTAAAAATTCTTGTGGATCTTGCTGTGGAGTTTCAACAGCTTGTTGTGTTGCTTCGGTAGTAGCTTCTACCTCCGCGTTTGTTTTTTCTTCAGCCATTTGCTGATTAATAATTTGTATTCCATAACCTTATCAAGACTTAGGCAACGACTATGAAAGTAGTTACATTAATTTTTTATCTAACCCTTTTTCTCTTGACTTCCTTGCAAAAAAGGTGTGCAAAAATAATCATTTTATTTAAATTAGGCAACACAACAAAGTATTACGCGTTCATTTAATGAATTTGGCATGATTTTAGAATTAAATATCTTAAATATGCTTATCTTAGAAGTATTATAATAACCATTAAAAAAAGTAAAATTATGAGTGTTAAGGCAAAATATCAAGGTGTATTAGATCTTGGTGAGCAATTAGGTATAAAAGACGGAAATGTAACCGTTGAAGGTGATGTTCTTAAAGTGAAAGGACAAGCAAATACGCCTTATGAGAAAGACCTAATGTGGGATAAAATTAAGCAATTAGGAGGCGAAAGTCCTTCTGATATAAAAGCTAATATTACTGTTGAAGACGATTCTGTATATCACAGACATGTTGTTAAAAGTGGTGAGTCTTTAAGTAAAATAGCAAAGCACTACTACGGTGATGCTATGAAGTATAAAGCTATTTTTGAGGCAAACACTGGTATTTTGAAAAATCCAGATGTTATTCATCCTGATCAAGTATTGGTAATACCAAACAAATAATATTCATTAGAATATAAATAAAAAGAGGTTAGCATTGCTAACCTCTTTTTTATACTTGATGTTTTTCAATCACCCGAAGCGAATGTTCATATATTCTTTGAAACTGATCCGCCAGGCCTAAATCACTATTGTCAAATTCTATAGCATCTTCTGCCCTTTTCAAAGGTGAGATTGCACGGTTACTATCTATATAATCTCGCTTTTCAACATTTTCTAGAATATCTGCATAAACAACGTTCTCTCCCCTATCCAACAATTCTTTATATCTTCTTACCGCACGTTTTTCTGGTGAAGCTGTCATGAAAATTTTAAGTTCAGCATCAGGGAATACTACAGTACCGATGTCTCTACCGTCCATAACAAGGCCTTTACTAACACCCATAGCTTGTTGCATAGCTACCAATTTTTCTCGCACAGCTGCTATAACCGAAACCTGACTTACATTTTTTGAAACGGGCATGGTTCTTATTTCCTTCTCTACATTTTCACCATTCAAATACATTTCGGCATACCCTAAGTCTGAATTAAAAATAAAATTCAGCTCAATATCACCTAACGATTTCACTAATGCATCTTCATCAACTTCAACCGCTTCAACAAAACCGGACTTCATGGCAAACAATGTAACTGCGCGGTACATTGCACCAGTGTCTACATATACATATTCTAGTTTTTTAGCTAATTGCTTAGCCAAAGTACTCTTTCCTGTAGAAGAGAATCCGTCGATTGCAATAGTGATTTTTTTCATTGTTCCAAAAATATAAAGAAAAGCTATACTATAGCTCCTTTGCGTTTTTTACTTTGACATCTGTAATGGCAATATCGATTACTTCAGACATTTCTTTTACATAATGAAAGGTCAATCCTTTTAAGTAAGATTCTTTGATTTCTTTAATATCACGCTCATTATCTGCACAAAGAATTATCTCTTTAATTTTCGCTCTTTTTGCTGCAAGAATCTTCTCCTTTATTCCGCCTACCGGTAAAACTTTACCACGTAAGGTAATTTCACCTGTCATCGCCAAGCTCTTTTTAATACGTTTTTGAGTAAACAACGAAACTAAAGAAGTTAACATAGTTATTCCTGCACTCGGACCATCTTTAGGGGTTGCACCCTCAGGCACGTGAATATGTACATTGTACTTTTCAAAAACTGCTGCATCAATTCCAAAACGTTCGGCATTAGATTTTATATATTCCATTGCAATGGTTGCAGATTCTTTCATCACCTTACCAAGGTTACCGGTAATTGTCATAGTACCTTTACCTTTTGAAAGTATAGATTCAATAAACAATATATCACCACCAACACTAGTCCAAGCAAGACCTGTTACTACACCCGCAACTTCATTATTTTCATATTTGTCACGCTCCATTTTTGGTGCGCCCAATACTTCTATAATAACTTCATTACTAATCTTTATTTCATATTCCTCTTCTGTAGCTATTGATTTTGCCGCGTAACGTACCATTTTAGCAATTTGCTTCTCTAAAGAACGCACGCCAGATTCGCGGGTATACCCCTCAACAATTTTCTCTAATTGGGGCTTACCAATTTTTAAATGACTAGAATCTAAACCATGTTCAGTTAATTGCTTTGGCAGTAAATGCTTTTTGGCAATCTCTACCTTCTCTTCAATGGTATAACCACTTACATGAATAATCTCCATACGATCTCTAAGTGCCGGCTGTATACTACCTAAATTATTTGCTGTAGCAACGAACATTACTTTAGAAAGATCATACCCTAACTCTAAAAAATTATCGTGAAAATCACTATTCTGCTCAGGATCTAATACCTCTAACATTGCAGAAGATGGATCACCTTGATTACTATTCGATAATTTATCTATTTCATCTAAAATAAATACAGGGTTTGATGTACCTGCCTTTTTAAGACTTTGAATAATTCTACCTGGCATAGCACCAATGTAGGTCTTACGGTGCCCTCTAATTTCAGCTTCATCACGTAAACCACCTAAAGACATTCTTACATATTCTCTACCCAATGCTTCTGCCACAGATTTACCCAAAGAAGTTTTACCAACTCCCGGAGGTCCGTATAGACATAAAATCGGAGATTTCATATCGTTACGGAGTTTTAATACTGCCAGGTATTCTATGATTCTTTTCTTGACATCTTCTAAACCATAATGGTCACGATCTAGAATACGTTGTGCGCGTTTTAAATCGAACTTATCTTTCGAAAATTCTCTCCAAGGTAAATCTAGCATGAGATCCAAATAATTTCTTTGGATGGAATATTCTGCCACTTGCGGATTCATACGCTTCATTTTAGATAGCTCCTTATCAAAATGCTCTTTTACTTTCTTGCCCCACTTCTTCTTTTTAGACTTGATTTTCATCTCCTCTAACTCCTCATCATACGAAACACCACCTAATTCTTCTTGAATGGTTTTCATTTGTTGGTGTAAAAAGTACTCTCTTTGCTGCTGGTCTAGGTCATTTCTAACCTTCGACTGAATATCGTTTTTAAGCTCTAACTTCTGCATTTCAACATTCATGTATTTCAATGTTGCCAATGCACGTTCTTGCAGACTACTTATCTCTAATAACTCTTGTTTCGCCTTTACATCTAAATTAAGATTAGACGATACAAAGTTGATTAAAAAAGAGTCGCTTTGAATATTCTTAATGGCAAAAGATGCCTCACTAGGAATGTTCGGATTATCTCTAATAATCTTTAATGCCAATTCTTTGATAGATTCTATAATGGCAGAGAACTCCTTATCATTTTTTCCCGGTCTTATTTCTTCGGTCTCCCTAACCGTAGCCGTTAGATATGGCTTTTTAGTCAAAACCTCGGCAATCTCAAAACGTTTTTTACCTTGAATGATGACCGTTGTATTACCATCGGGCATTTGTAACACGCGTAATATTTTGGCCACCGTACCTAGGGTGTTAATATCTTGCACATCGGGGTTTTCGGTTTCTTCGTTTTTCTGAGAAACTACACCGATGACTTTAGAGCCATTATTAGCATCTTTTATTAAACGAATACTTTTGTCCCTACCCGCAGTAATCGGAATTACTACACCAGGAAAAAGTACCGTATTTCTTAAAGGCAATATCGGTAAGGTTTCTGGCAATATCTCACTATTCATTTGCTCCTCATCTTCGGGGGTCAATAGTGGTATAAGCTCAGAATCTTGATCGATCACCTGTAAAGACATATTGTCAAAATTTGAAAATTTAGAATCTCCCATACTCATATATCGGTCATTCTGTCATTAAACAAACAGAATTTTATTTTTATAAATTATACATAAATGCCGTAGAAGCACTATAAATAAGGATACTACAGCTTTTGCACCTTCACTTGCATTAAGGTATTTCAATTCTTGTGCCAAGTGAATTAATTCGTAAAAATAAGATAGTATTAAAGTTGACTACCTCAGCACAAGCTCATATAGTAATTACAAAACGCCCCTTTATAAATCAGATGTTCTTTAAAAAGTAAAGAATTTTGAATATAAATTTTACCAAACTGTAACAAACCGTAAATTGAATCATCTTTCAATAAAACCAATCACTTTTTGAGCCAACAAAGAGAACATATTGATGAGCTAGTGCAATTGTGCATGGCCGGTAAACAAAGTGCACAGCTAGAAGTGTACAATAGGTATTACAAGGCTATGTTCAACACATCTCTAAGAATCGTAAAAGACACTGCCCAAGCAGAAGACATTATGCAAGAATCGTTTCTAAGCGCATTTACGAAACTGCATACTTTTAAAGGGGAAGTAACTTTTGGATCTTGGTTGAAGCGCATTGTTATAAACAACAGCATACATCAATATAGAAAGCAACAGAAAAAGAATGAAGTTGCTTTAGATGAAGTATTGTACAAGGTCGAAGATAATGACGGAATTGCATCTGACCATGTGTTTACAGAACTAAAGGCTCAAAAAGTGATGGAAACCATGAAAGATTTAAAAGACAATTACAGAATTTCTTTGACCTTACATTTAATCGAAGGGTTTGATTATGATGAAATCAGCGAAATCATGAACATTAGTTATGCCAATTGCAGAACTACTGTTTCAAGAGCAAAAGAAAGTCTTAGAAAAAAATTAACACTCGCAGTCTAATGAAGAAAGATACTATAGACGAGCTTTTTATTGAGCTACAGGACAAAATGGATTATGCGGAACCTAACAATGGGCACCAACAACGTTTTTTAGAAAAACTAAATGAATCTAAAGGCGTGGTGACGCTTGCCCCTAAGAAAAAGAATCCTTGGATGCTCTTTTTGTCTGTTGCCGCTTCTATTGCCATTCTATTATCTGTTGGATTATTTCAACTTAACAAGGCTAGTAGCATTGAAGATCAGGTTGCCGATATTTCACCTGAAGCCTCTAAGACTCAATTTTATTTCGCGAATTTAATTGAACAGCAGATCAATGAACTGAACTCTGAAAAATCACCAGAAACAGAAAAGATAATAAATGACACCATGGCTCAATTGAAAAAGCTTCAATTGAATTATACCACAATGGAACAAGACCTAGTAAACGGTGGTAATAGCAAATTAATTTTAAGTGCTATGATCACAAATTTTCAAACTAGAATTGACCTTTTAAACGAGGTTATGGTTCAAATTGAGAATATTAAATCAATAAAAAAATCAAATGATGAAAACTATACTATATAAATATATGTGGCTACTTTTACTTGCATTAACTACTGTAGCAAATGCAAACGACACTTCTTTTGACGGTAAGCATACCAAAGAAAAAAAGATTAAAAAAGAGTTTAATGTTAATGCTAATGCCTTGCTAAAAATCAATAACTCTTACGGTAATTTAAATATTACTTCTTGGAACGAGAACCGGGTAGTTATTGAAGTTCACATTAAAACGAATGGTAACAACGAAGAAAAGGTTCAGAAAAAATTAGATGAAATTTCCATTGATTTTGAAGCAAGTAGCGAACGTGTTTCTGCAGAAACTATTTTTAATAAAAGTAGTAATGGCTGGGGATGGAGCTGGGGAAACAATAACAATGTTAACATGCAGATCAACTACACCATTAAAGTTCCAGTAAAGAACAATGTAGATCTGAGTAACGATTATGGTAATATTAGCCTCGATAGAATTGATGGTCATGCCAGAATTAATTGTGACTACGGAAGGCTAGATTTAGGAGAACTGAGAGGTCGTAATAATCGTTTAAATTTCGATTACACTTCAAAATCTACAATTGGATATATCAATAGTGGAGAAATTAGAGCCGACTACTCAGGTTTTACCATAGAAAAAGCTGGAAATCTTGCTATCAATGCAGATTACACCAACGCCAGTATTGGCATTATGGATAATCTTGAATATACAAGCGACTATGGCAATATGGATATCGACGAACTAAATAGTATTGATGGTAATGGCGATTATATTACTGTAAAACTTGGTACCGTACATGGTGACGTATCCATTGGTGCTGACTATGGATCAATACGAATAAATGAACTTGCAGCAGATGCTGGTAATGTAAATATTAGAACGGATTATACAGGAATTAAAATAGGATACCATAGCGATTATCATTTCGATTTCGACATTTCTACCAGTTATGCGGGAGTTAGCGGAAAAGATGACTTTACCATTAATATCAGTACAGAAAAATCTTCTGACAAGCACTACGAAGGTTTTTATGGTTCTAAAGGAAGTGGAAATAAAATGACGCTATCAAGTGACTATGGCGGAATAAGTTTTACTAAAAAATAAAATATCAATCAATTAAAAGTGAAAATCATGAAAAAATTAAGTGTGTTACTAAGTGCAGCATTAATCTCATTTTCTTGTTCTGCACAATGGGGAAAAACAATTAAAGGGAACGGAAACAATGTAACTATTGAAAGAAACACGGGAGATTATGACGGAATAGCAGTTTCTGGCTGGTTCGATGTTGACTTAGTTTCTGGCAGCGAAGGTGAAATTACCCTGAAAGGTGAAGAAAATCTTCTAGAGTATATTATCACCGAGGTAAAAGATGGCAAACTGGTCATTAAGACGGAAAAAGGCGTCAACCTAAAATCTAGCAATTGGAAATCTGGAATCCACATTACCGTACCTGTAGAATCTATCAGTTCTGTAGCCATGTCTGGATCCGGAGATATTGTCGGTAAAACAAAAATTAAAGCAGATAAATTCAGTACAGCCATGTCAGGATCAGGTGATATTACATTAGATATTGATACAAGCGCTTTATCTGCAACAATGTCAGGTTCTGGTGATATTGTTTTAAGCGGTAGTACTACCGATTTTGAAGCTACAATTTCTGGTAGCGGCGATATTGAAGCGTATGACCTAGATGCAGAAAATGTGGAAGCAACTGTCTCTGGATCTGCAGATATTCAAGTAACTGCAAAGAAATCTATTAAAGCACGT
This sequence comes from Maribacter spongiicola, assembly GCF_004364165.1. Classification (GTDB taxonomy): domain Bacteria; phylum Bacteroidota; class Bacteroidia; order Flavobacteriales; family Flavobacteriaceae; genus Maribacter; species Maribacter spongiicola. The sequence continues at coordinate 19,297 of NZ_SOAY01000018.1, read as the reverse complement.
GTTTCTGGCTCTGGAGATATTTCTTATAGAGGCAACCCCCAGAAAGTAGATACTAAAACCTCAGGATCCGGAGACATTTCTAAAGGCTAACCCGTAATATCAAAATAGCGAACAATCAATTCAACTAAGCCTCTTTTATAGGGGCTTTTTTGATTCTTTTACTCTAGTCAACAAGAACATTCCAACTAAAAAGAAAACACCTAAGAATATAATGGAGCTTCTCATGCTACCCGTTTTTTGCGCTATTACGCCATAAAGGAAAGTACCAATGATAATACCTATTTTTTCAGCCACATCATAAAAACTAAAAAAAGATGTCGTATCCGTAGTCTCTGGTAAAAATTTTGAATAGGTGGATCTTGACAATGCTTGTATACCCCCCATCACCAAACCTACACAACCTGCAGCAATATAAAAGTCAGTCGGTGTAATTACAAAATAGGCATATATACAAATAGCAACCCACAGTGCATTTACGACAATAAGTGTATTAATATTTCCGAATTTTTCAGATGCTCTAGCGGTAACCGTCGCTCCTAAAATTGCCACAATCTGTATAACTAATATACTTACGATTAAACCTGTTGTTCGTTCAGCGTCTGTACCCCAAGCTATTTCTTCTTCTCCGAAATATGTGGCGATAAGCATTACAGTCTGCACGGCCATACTATACACAAAAAAAGCACCTAAATATTTTTTTAGCTTTACCTGCTCCCCTAGTTGATGCCATACCTGTTGAAGCTCTTTAAATCCGTTTAAAACTATATTGGTTCTTTTCCCTTCTTTCTTATAGCCTTTCGGCAGATAATAAAAGCTGTATTGCGCAAAGAGTATCCACCAAATGCCTACGGTTACAAATGAATATTTCATGGCCTTTATTTCAGCGGCGCCAGCTTCATCTGTAGTAATACCAAAGAAGTCTGGTTTCATGACCATTGCCAAATTAAAAATTAATAGAATTACACTACCAACATATCCTAACGTAAAACCTTTGGCACTAATAGCATCTTGCTGCCTTGGGAAAGCTACATCTGGCAGATATGAATTGTTAATGGCAAAGCTTACCCAAAAGCCCACTAACCCGAAGAAATAACAAGCTAAACCTAAATAAATATTCTCTAAAGAAAACCAGTACAAACCAATACATGAGATTCCGCCTAAATAACAGAAAAACTTCATGAACATTTTTTTATTTCCGAGATAATCTGCAACACCTGATACTAAAGGAGTAACAATGGCTATAAAAACAAAGGCTAAAGAAGTGGTGTAACTTATTAGAGGAGCTCTTGTAATTTCACCTCCAAAAACGGTTACTTTTTCAATACCGGCAACTCTAAAAAGTGCCCCATAAAAAATTGGAAAAACTGCAGAAGAAATAACTAAACTATATACTGAATTTGCCCAGTCGTAAAAAGCCCATGCGTTCAATAATTTCTTACTTCCTTTTGCAACTAGTGTCTTCCCCATATTAAAAAATAAAAGCCGTTCATTTCTGAACGGCTTCAATATACAATAATCTTTAAGGTTTTAGTTAAATTTAGTTACTCCAAATTTAGCTGCTTCTGCCGCGGCATCTGGTGCCCAAGCTGTTAGGTTATTTATTCTTGTATCATTAGAAGGGTGTGTACTCATGAATTCTGGCGGTGCCTGACCTCCACTGTTCGCCTTCATACGTTTCCATAATTCTGCAGCTTCATAAGGATCGTAACCTGCAATAGCCATAATCTGTAAACCGATTCTATCAGCTTCGGTCTCATGCCCTCTACTAAATGGTAACATACCTAAATATTGTGTACCTACACCATAAGCCTGATTGAACAAGCCTAATGTTTGTTGATTTTTAATAGCAACATTACCTGCAACTGCACCTACCTGTTGTAAAGTACCAGCGCTCATACGCTGTGCACCGTGATCAGCAAGAGCATGTGCAACTTCATGACCCATGACTACTGCAACACCTGTTTCTGTTTGAGTAATTGGTAAAATACCTGTGTAAAATACAATCTTACCACCTGGCATACACCATGCATTTACGGTTTCATCGTTTACCAAATTATATTCCCATTTATAGTCTTTTAAATAACCTGGGTATCCGTTTGCTGTCAACCAACGCTCTGCTGCAGAAGAGATACGTTGCCCAACCCTTGTTATCATTTGAGCATCAGCAGTACCAGTCACTACCTTATTTTCTGTCAAAAATTGATCATATTGCGCAAATGCGGATGGGAACACCTGACTGTTCGGATAGAAATTCAATGTTTTCTGACCCGTAAACGGGTTCACCTTACAAGCTGAAACACCTATAAATACAAATACAATTAATACAAATTTTTTCATTTTTATAATTTTAGTTAATGGTAGAAAGCTACAAAGTTATTGTTTTCCTGATAAATGCAATAAGGTAAAGTTTTTGTCTATTCGCAAATCATTATTCTCGTTTACAGAAATGTTAACTAAATCTATACTTTCATTATCTATCATTACGGAATCAATTTTAAACGGAAGCCCATGAAAATTCAACTTCATCATTTTATACTCCGTTTCAAAAGTGCCATCTTTAAATAATTGAATGGTCAATGAATTTCCTTTACCAGTTAATTTATAATTACTTAAAGAATACCGTCCTTTTTTATAATCATACCCATCGTCTGAATCTTCATAAACTTCAGATGATTCTATACCCTCTTTGTAATACACTTCTAAAACCAATTCTTCTATTTTCTTTTCCCCTACATATTGTTGAATAGGGTATTGCGGAATTATAGCTCCGGCTTTTACAAAAACAGGAAGCATATCAATCTCTGCCGCTACCCATTTTTCTTTACCTCCGACAACATGTTCGTTAGTCCAAAAATCGTACCACTCTCCACGAGGTATGTACATTCTACGCCCTTGCGCATTGGGTTCTTGTATAGGGCAAACCAATATTTTTTCTCCAAAAATAAACTCGTCGGTTCTAAAATGTGTCTGGTTATCTTCTTGATCAAAATACACTAAAGACTGCACCATAGGTATATTCTCTTTGGTGTATTTAAAGAACATAGTGTACAAATACGGTAACAGTTGATAACGGAGATTTACAAATTTTCTAACGATATCTGTTATCTCTGTGCCAAATGACCATGGCTCTTGATCGCCGTGATCACCACTTGAATGTACTCTACAAAATGGGTGAAAAATTCCTAATTGTACCCATCTGGCAAATAATTCGCCATCTGGTTGTTCGGCAAATCCGCCGATATCTGAACCTACAAATGAATAGCCACTTAAACACATGCGCTGTACCTGTACATTGGCAATCCATAAATGCTCCCATGTAGCAACATTATCGCCTGTCCAAGTAGAAGAATATCGTTGTGTACCTGCAAATGCGGCTCTTGTAATTACAAAAGGTCGCTTAGGGTATACGTATTTCTTAACACCTTCATAGGTTGCCCTTACCATTTGCATACCGTACACATTATGTGCTTTGCGGTGTGTACATGGATGACCGTCGTAATCGTGGCGCGTATCTAAAGGTGCTGTTTTAGTGGGCACTTCCATCACTGCGGGTTCGTTCATATCATTCCAAACGGCATGTACGCCAAGTTCTGACATAAATTCTTTATACAACTCTGCCCACCATTCCCGCACTGCAGGATTTGTAAAATCTGGAAAATTACATTCCCCAGGCCATACCTTACCATGCATTAAAGGACCATCTCCTCTTTTACAGAAATAATCGTTTTCTAATGCTTCATTATATATCCAATAATCGCGATCCACTTTTATACCCGGATCGATCATAACCACCGTCTTAAAGCCATCTTCCTCAAGTTCTTGTATCATTCTCTTAGGATCAGGAAAGTGGTTTTTATCCCAAGTAAAACACCTAAAACCATCCATATAATCTATATCTAGATAGATGGCATCGCAAGGTATTTTTAATCGTCTAAATTCGCTGGCTATATCTTTTACATTACTTTCTGGGTAATAGCTCCATTTAGATTGGTGAAAGCCTAACGCCCACATTGGCGGCAATTCGGGCGTACCGGTGAGACTTGAATATGAGCTGACCACTTTTGACATATCTGGACCAAAAATGAAGTAATAATTCATTTCGCCACCATCTGCCCAAAAGCTTGTAATATTTCTTCGTTCTTGAGAAAAATCGAATCCTGTTCTAAAACTATTGTCAAAATAAATACCGTAAGCTTTGCCTTTATTTAAGCCAACGTAAAACGGTATTGCCTTATAAAGCGGATCTTGTTCTTTTGCGAAGGCAAATTGATCCGTAACCCAATTCTCTACTCTTTTACCTTTAAGGTTACTATGCATGGCTTTATCGCCCATGCCATAAAAACTCTCTCCCGACTGGGTAATTTTACTCAATTTTACGGTGTTACCACCATATTCATAATTCTCTTCCCAATGAAAACCTAACTCATCTTCACTGATAATATTACCTTCTAAATCTGAAACTTGAGTACGTAACGTCTTCTTATCTACCAGTATACTTAAACGAGCTGTAGCTATTATATACTCTGTGTCGTTTTCTACAACTTCTAACTTACTATACCCCATTGTTGCATCTGGGTCTATAGCATACGAAAAATCTGGTTCAAAATTATAGTTGGTTGCGTACCTAAAACGAATAATACTACCTCTTAAAATTGTTATTTGTAAAACAACACCATTTTCAGTTGTGAAGTATAATTTATCTGAGTCTTGCGAAAATTCAACGATATGGTTTGGGTATAAATTGCCTTTATACTCAAGCTCTGTATTTGTAATCATGAACTTATAAATTAAAATATATCAAATTAATAGTACTACCGAAAAACATTAAGACCGCTTAAATATGATAAAACTTTTTTACGTTATTTCAGTATTACAATACCTAATGGCGGAATTGTAATTTCAATTGATTTGTTATGTCCGTGCGATGCCTTGGTAGACGATTTTATTTTATTGTTCAAATTTCCGCCACCACCATATTTGGCATCATCACTATTTAAAACTTCTGTTAATTTCCCTTTTTTAGGGTTACCGATTCTGTAATTCTCTCTCGGTACAGGCGTAAAATTACACGCTATAATTAAATCATTCTTTTCATCATGACCTTTACGTACGTAGGTCAATACAGAATTTTCGTGGTCACCATAATCTATCCATTGAAAACCTTCTGGACTAAATTGTTTCTCATACAATGCTGGTGCACTTTTGTATAGATGATTTAAATCTTTTATAAAATCTTGAATACCCTTATGACCATCATATTGTAACAAATGCCAGTCTAAACTTTGCTCAAAATTCCATTCTTCCGTTTGCCCAAATTCGCAACCCATAAACATTAACTTGGTTCCAGGATGGGTAAACATATATCCGAACAACAACCTTAAATTGGCAAATCGCTGCCATTCATCGCCTGGCATTCTATACACCAACGATTTTTTTCCATACACTACTTCATCATGAGAAAAAGGCAACATAAAATGCTCTGTAAAAGCATAGGTCATACTAAAGGTTAGATCGTTCTGGTGATGCTTTCTATATATAGGTTCTTTTTGAAAAAATTGTAATGTATCATGCATCCAACCCATCATCCATTTCATACCAAAACCTAATCCGCCATGTTCAACTGACTTTGATACTCCTGAAAACGCCGTAGATTCTTCGGCTATAGTCTGTACACCTTCAAAACTAGAATATACCGCTTCATTTAATTCGCGAATAAATGACATTGCCTCTAAATTTTCGTTATTACCGTACATGTTAGGTTCCCACTCTCCATCTTCCCTAGAATAATCTAAGTATAACATTGATGCAACTGCATCTACACGCAGACCGTCAACATGAAATTGATCTAACCAAAATATCGCATTACTTATAAGAAAAGCTCTTACTTCATTTCTACCATAATTGAAGATCAAACTCTTCCAATCTGTATGGTACCCTTTTCTTCTATCTGGGTGTTCGTATAAATTAGAACCATCAAAGAACCCTAGACCATGTGCATCTTCTGGAAAATGAGAAGGTACCCAATCTAAAATTACGCCTATATCATTTTGATGAAAAGCGTCTACCAAAAACTTAAATTCTTCTGGCGAACCAAATCTTGATGTTGGCGCAAAATAGCCGGTAAGTTGATACCCCCAAGATGGATCATACGGGTATTCCATAACGGGCATAAACTCTACATGGGTATACCCCATTTCTTTGACATAGTTTACAAGATCAATTGCAAACTCTTTATAAGTCAAAAACTTATTCTCAGCATTTTTCTTCCATGAACCTAAATGCACTTCATAAACAGAGTATGGTTTGTCTAATCCGTTTTTATCCTTTCTGTACCCCATCCAGGCATCATCTTTCCAGTCATGCTCGGCAGTCCAAATTATAGATGCTGTATTTGGTGGGTGTTCGCAGTACCTTGCAAAAGGATCCGCTTTTTCTGTCCAGATATTATTATTATTGGACTGTATTTTATATTTATAAACTTCTCCCTTACCTATATTGGGAATAAAACCTTCCCAAATTCCGCTAGAATCCCAACGAACATTTAACTTGTGATCATCTGAATCCCAAGAATTGAAATTACCAACTACAGATACAGATTTTGCAGACGGAGCCCATACAGCAAAGTATGTACCAGCCACACCATCTACTTCTACCAAATGCGAACCCAGCTTTTCATACAGCCGATAATGCTTACCTCCTTTAAAAAGGTCAATATCAAAATCAGTAAAAAGTGAGTGAACTTGTACGTTAGGCATATAGAGTGTTTATTTTTGTAAAGCTAATCATCTTTTAAAGACGGTCGACTTCAATTCTTTTTTGTTAAAAATCTAGCAGTTAATATCCGATTTAAATATTTAAATACCAAAAATGGAACACTTTTTGAATCAACTATTCAAAATTAAAACTCAAACCATAAAATTATAACATTATGAGAAAACTGAATTTATTTATTGGAGCACTAGCAGCATTATTTATTATATCATGTGAAGGACCACAGGGACCTCCAGGTTTTGATGGATTTGATGGAGAAAGAGGACCTGCCGGACAAGATGGCGCAGACGGAATTAACATATTAGGAAAAGTAGTAGATATTGAAGGTACGTTTAGCTTAGAGAATGATTATTCTATCTTTTATGAATTTCCTCAAACTATAGAAGTTTTTGAAACTGACGTTGTACTTGTATATTTACTTTGGGACGAAACCGAGGATAGTAATGGTGAACTAGTTGATATTTGGAGGCTGATGCCACAAACCAGAATTTTAGACCAGGGCTTGCTTCAATACAACTTTGACTATACTTTTTTTGATGTAAATATTTTCTTGGAGTCAGATTTCGACCTATCAACCCTACCAGCAGGTGATACTGACAATCAGATTTTTAGAATTGCCGTTTTACCAGCAGAATCTACTACAGGCAAACTAGATACTTCTAATATTAATTCTGTAATGGCACATTTAGGCATAACGGAAGATAGCATACAGAAAGTAACAATAGATTAACACCCCATGTAGTTTACCTATTTAATCTAAAGCCTTTGAATGTTAATCAAAGGCTTTTTTTATTTACATTGTTTAAAACTTTAACCTAAATTGTTACGTAGATACAGTACGTTGAAAGGAATACATAATTTATTCGACAGAACTAAAAAAATTGAAAAGATGAAAATAAATTTTGCAATTGCACTACTCGTACTTTTTGTAAGCTGTAAAGGTACTTCTCAAGAAAAAGAGATGGCTACCACAACAAAAACGAGTGCTAAAAAAGAATTTGCCGTACAAAAAACGAATAGCGAATGGAAGAAAGAGTTGACCGATGCCGAATACTATGTCCTTCGCGAAGCTGCTACTGAAAATCCATTTACCAGCGAGATTTTAAAGAACAAACAAAAAGGGACTTACGTTTGCGCTGCATGTGCTACTCCCCTATTTAAAAGTTATACAAAATTTGATTCTGGTACAGGTTGGCCTAGTTTCTATGAAGAAATTGAAGGTAATGTTGCTTATGATGTTGATTATAAAATTGGATACAAAAGAACAGAAGAGCATTGCGCTACGTGTGGCGGACATTTAGGTCATGTTTTTGAAGACGGGCCAGACCCAACCGGTTTACGCCACTGTATTAATGGTGTTGCACTTAATTTTGTACCTACCGAATAATATTTAAATTAGAATTTATATTTACAAGAGGTCTTTTTAGACCTCTTCTTTTTTTTATAAGACTCATACTAAAGTAGCTAGGGGAATTTCTTAAATATCACAATTTCATATTAAAGGTCATATTTTAAAAACCTACAATTAATTTCAATTAGGTTTTGTATTTTTACAGCTCAATTCAATCTACAAAAAATCAAAATATGAGCACTTTCGATATTATTGTTTTAGGTAGTGGTCCTGGCGGATATGTAACTGCTATTAGGGCTGCACAATTAGGGTTTAAGACTGCCATTATTGAAAAAGAAAGTTTAGGCGGTGTTTGCTTAAATTGGGGTTGTATACCTACTAAAGCATTGTTGAAATCTGCACAAGTATTTGAATACTTGAAACATGCAGAAAATTATGGTTTAAAAATTAATGGTGCCGATAAAGACTTTAATGCCGTAGTTAAAAGAAGCCGTGGCGTTGCTGAAGGAATGAGCAAAGGTGTTCAATTCTTGATGAAAAAGAACAAAATAGAAGTTATTAAAGGTTACGGTACATTAAAAGCCGGAAAGAAAGTTTCCGTTAAGGCTGAAGATGGTTCTACCACTGAATACGGTGCAAACAATATTATCATTGCTACAGGGGCAAGAAGTCGTGAACTACCCAGCTTACCACAAGATGGTGAAAAGATTATTGGGTACCGACAGGCAATGACCTTAGAAAAGCAACCTAAGAAAATGATTGTTGTTGGTAGTGGTGCTATTGGTATCGAATTCGCTTACTTCTACAACTCTATGGGAACTGAGGTTACTGTAGTTGAATATTTACCGAATATTGTACCTGTTGAAGATGAAGATGTTTCTAAGCAATTAGAAAGAAGTTTCAAAAAAGCGGGTGTAAAAATTATGACCTCTGCAGAAGTTACCTCTGTTGACACTTCTGGCGATGGTGTAAAAGCTACCGTAAAAACTGCCAAAGGTGAAGAAGTTTTAGAGGCTGATATCGTATTGTCTGCCGTTGGTATTAAAACCAATATCGAAAACATAGGATTAGAAGATGTTGGTATTGCTACCGATAGAGATAAAATATTGGTAAATGATTTTTACCAAACTAACATACCAGGTTACTATGCAATTGGTGACGTAACACCAGGACCCGCTCTTGCACACGTTGCTTCTGCGGAAGGTATTTTGTGTGTCGAAAAAATAGCGGAAATGCACGTTGAACCTTTAGATTACGGTAACATACCTGGTTGTACGTACTGTTCTCCAGAAATTGCTTCGGTTGGTTTAACCGAAAAACAAGCTAGAGAACAAGGTATTGAAATTAAAGTTGGTAAATTCCCTTTCTCTGCAAGTGGTAAAGCTCAAGCTTCTGGCGCATCTGAAGGATTCGTTAAAGTTATATACGATGCCAAATACGGCGAATGGTTAGGTTGCCATATGATTGGTGCTGGCGTTACAGATATGATTGCTGAAGCTGTTCTTGGTCGTAGACTAGAAACTACCGGGCATGAAGTTTTAAAAGCTATTCACCCACACCCAACCATGAGCGAAGCTGTTATGGAAGCAACTGCAGCGGCTTATGACGAGGTTATTCACTTATAATTAATACAAAATAGTATAGCATGTTAAAATTATTTCGAGCAACGGCAATTTTAGAAGGAATCTCTTATTTGGCGTTGTTCGGGGTAACCATGCCATTAAAATATTGGGCAGAAATACCAGAGCCAAATAAATTGGTAGGTTACGCCCATGGTTTTCTATTCATCGCATTTATTGCACTTACCTTAATAGTTGGTTTTACACAAAAATGGAGCTTTAAAAAAGTATTTATTTTTGGTATAGCATCTCTCCTACCCTTTGCTACATTCTACGTTGAAGAGAAATATTTAAGACCCGAAGATAACGCTTAGGGTTGATTTCTAGTTTAGCTAAGACTTGCCTGAATTATGAAAATGGAAATAACATTCCATTATAGATTAATAATTACAAAGTAATTACCCATTTTCTATTACCCCGATTATATTAAAAAACTCTCGATGGCTAAATCATAACTTTTTAAACCGAAGCCAAGAATTACTCCACTTGCCGCCGGCGAAATATAAGACACATGTCTAAACTCTTCGCGCTTGTGTGTATTAGAGATATGAACCTCTATTACGGGCGTTTCAACTGCTTTTATCGCATCGCCAATACCTACCGAAGTATGCGTATAAGCTGCGGCATTAAGCACTATACCGTCATAAGAAAAACCCGTATCTTGAATTTTAGAAATTAGTTCGCCCTCGATATTAGATTGATAATATTCTAGCTCAATATCTTTAAACTTGAATTGTAATTTTGAGAAGTAATCTTCAAAAGTTTCGGCACCGTATACGTCTGGCTCCCTTTTTCCTAAAAGATTTAAGTTGGGACCATTAATTATGATAATCTTCATACATCAAAAATAATGAATGTTGCCTTACGATGAATTAGAAATGTTTGTCGTTAACAATATTTAAATAATGTAACGTCTAGCGACGGGTTCTATATTTAGGCTCAAAATTATAAACGATACCCAAGGTAACGGTAGACCACGTAGTTTCTTCAACATCAATACCTGTGTATGACAAATTTACCTCTACACTTGAACTCATTAAATAAGCAATTGTAGGTCTATAATAAAGACCACCTTCATTACCATCATTTATACCCATTGCATAACCTATATTTCCACCAAATGAGAAATAATTTGATGTCCAAAAACGAACACCTGCAGACAGGGGCATAAACTGAACAGCTTCTTGTTCTTCTCTGATTATCGTTGTTTGAAAAGTTTCTGCAAAACCATGAATATAACCTACAGCGGGCCCTACATCTACTATTTCACCTAACGGATACATGTATGAGAAATCTGCTGCAAGCACAACACTTACCGCTTCATTATAATCATCTAACGGAATACCTCCTTGTATACCGAATTTGAAGCCTTCTTGAGCAAAAATTCCGGTTGAAAGACATAAGGCAAATAATAAAATGAAATACTTATTCATGGTTTGGTCGGTTTATTTACTCCAAAAATAAAGGTAAGACTAAGCTTACAGGTATCTTTGTTGTGAATACCATGAAAGTAGTGGTACAACTAACTTTTAAATAGGTCACATCAATTTATAGCCCCTAAATACATCCCATATTATTACATTATTATCTTCATAGTTAATGTATTCTTTATCTTTAAACCATGAATTGGAAACATGCGCTAAAAGATTACACTGTATATCTTAAGCTTGAACGGGGACTATCAAAAAACTCTATTCAGAGTTATACTATGGATATCGAAAAATTGATGTCTTTTCTTGATGCACATGGCATAACTACTACCCCAATACTTATAGACAAAAGCACGGTTCAGCAATTTATTTATGAAATTGCCAAAGTGGTCAACCCTAGATCCCAGGCGCGAATTATATCGGGACTCAAAAGTTTTTTCAATTACTTAATTTTTGAAGACTATCGAAAAGATAATCCGTTAGATCTAATAGAATCCCCTAAAATAGGGCGTAAATTACCAGATACCATTTCAGAAAATGAAATAGACAAATTAATTGACGCTATTGATTTAAGCTCTGCGGAAGGAGAACGCAACCGTGCTATGCTAGAAACTTTATATGGCTGTGGACTAAGAGTTTCTGAACTTATCGGATTAAAAATTTCTGATCTTTTTTTTGAGGAAGATTTTATCAAAGTAACTGGTAAAGGAAACAAGCAACGTTTTGTACCCATTAGTCCTGTAAACAAGAAATATATTGATATTTATAGAAATGAAATTAGAGTCCATTTAAAAATTCAAGAAGGTTTTCAAGATATTCTATTTCTTAATCGACGTGGCAAACAACTTACCCGAGCCATGATTTTCACTATCGTAAAAAATCTAGCGGTTACCATAGGTCTACAAAAAAGTATAAGTCCGCACACTTTTAGGCATTCCTTTGCTACCCATCTTCTAGAAAATGGTGCCGATTTACGATCTATTCAACAAATGTTGGGTCACGAAAGTATTACTACAACAGAGATATACATGCATGTAGATAGGTCTCACTTAGCAGAAGTAATGAATACGTATCACCCTAGAAAAGATCATTAAAATTTCCACTTGCTACCAATTGTATATACCGAAGGCATATTTACTTGGGTTTCACCAAAAGCACCGATGGTCGATTTATGTAACTGAACATTACCCTTTAATTCAATCATAAAATTTTCACTGACATCATAACCAGTACCTACCACAAAACCAAGGCGGTATGGTGCAACCATAAGTTCATTTTTTTCAGTTGCCACTTCTACTTCTAACCCTGAAAGCAAGTATAATCTATCATTCAAATATCTTTTAAACAACAAGCTAGACCTAAACCTTTCACTTAATATATAGGTATCATAAAAACCTTGAAGCTCAAGTTGAGTAGACTTAAATATTCCATATTGCACCATAAAAGACTTATGCACATCACCAATTGCAGAAACTGGGTACGAATGCCCTTTAATTGATATTCCTGACAACGATGATGGTAAATTAGATGCAGGCGGTTCTTCTATTGATTGCCCATACAATACTATACTAAACAAGAATAGAAAACTAGGTACAAATATTTTCATAGGTTGGATATCTTGAATTAGAAGACATAAATTCCTACAAAAGATATTTTAAATATCAGAGCGAGCGAAATACTTAGCAAAACTTTAACTGCCAAGCATTTAGAAAGCTTCTCTTAAAATATGAAATACAATTTCACTAATCTTTGAATTGACTGTAATCTCTTTTAAACGGGCGAATGATCAAACGTGCCTCCCTATCAAATCTAACATAGTTATATACCCAGTTGATAAATACGACCATTCTATTTCTAAATCCTATCAAGAAAAACAAGTGTACGAACATCCAAACGAACCAAGCAAATACACCTTGAAACCTAAATTTTTTAATATCGCAAACCGCTTTATTTCTTCCAACGGTCGCCATGCTACCTTTGTCGTTATAAACAAACGGTTTCATAGGTTTGTTCTCTAATAAATTGACTAAATTTTTACCTAGTAATTCACCCTGCTGTATTGCCGGTTGCGCAACCATTGGGTGCCCACGAGGATTATCTACGGTTGCCATACATGCAATATCACCAATAGCAAATATATTAGGATGACCTACTACCTGGTTGAATTCGTTGACATTTATTCTATTACCGCCAGCAATTACGCCTTCTGCATCTAAGCCTTTTATACCAGCTCCTTTTACCCCAGCTGCCCAAACTACAGTGGCAGCATCGAATTTTAAATCGGTAAGCGTTGTAACAGTTTTACCATCATATCCAGTAACCCGAACTCCTTTCCAAACTTGAACGCCTAATTTCTCTAAAAAGTCTTCTGCTTTTTTTGATGCTTGGGCGCTAAAACCTGGCAACAAGCAATCGCCACCCTGCACAATATTAATCTGCGCTCTTCTTGTATCTAAATCTGGGTAATCTTTTGGTAAAATACCTTTCTTTATTTCTGCCAAAGCACCAGAAAGCTCTACCCCTGTTGGTCCGCCACCTACAATTACGAAATTCATCAAAGCATCTCTTTCATGATAATCATCTGTAAGGAGTGCCTGTTCGAAATTCTCTAAAATTAAACTACGTAGATTTAATGATTGTGGAATCGACTTCATAGACATCGCGTTCTTTTCTATCTCCGCATTTCCAAAGAAATTAGTTTCAGAACCAGTTGCTACTACTAAATAATCAAAACTTAAATCACCAATATTTGTATTCAACTTTTTACCGGCAGTATCAATATGCTGTACTTCAGCTAAGCGGAAGTAGAAATTATCATACCCTATTAAAACTTTACGTAGCGGATATGCTATAGAATCTGGCTCAAGACCACCCGTAGATACTTGATATAATAATGGTTGAAAAGTATGGTAATTGTTCTTATCGATTAGAACTACCTGTACTTCTTGTTTACTTAATTTTTTCGCCAGAGAGACTCCGCCAAAACCACCACCTATTATTACAATTCTAGGATAGCTCGAAAGTGGTATGTTCATAGTATGATTACTTAAACGCAAAATTAAACAAATGGATTTCTACTTTAAAATAATAATGTAGTTTTAGTATCTTTAAAATCTAACTCAAACAAACACCAAAATGCGCAAAACCCTCATTTTTTTGGCAGTAATTGGCACTTCCTTTTATTCGTTGAACGCTCAAAAGAGCGAAAAAGACATTATTAAAAATTTAGAACAGAAAAGTGCAGAATATGGAACTATAGCTCAAAATATTTGGGAGTTCGCAGAAATGGGCTACCAAGAAGAACAGAGCTCTAGTCTTCTACAACAAACACTACAAGATGCAGGCTTCAGCATAAAAAAAGGTGTTGCCGGTATACCTACCGCATTTATTGCCGAATATGGTAGTGGTAGTCCCGTAATTGCCATTATGGGGGAATTCGATGCTTTACCTGGACTTTCTCAAAAAACAGTTGCCGAGAAGCAAACGGCTGGTGCAGCTGCAGGTCACGCCTGCGGACACCATTTATTCGGTACAGCTTCTACAGCTGCTGCGATTTCTACCAAAGAATGGCTAGAAGCGAACAAATCTAAAGGTACTATTCGTTTTTACGGTACACCTGCAGAAGAAGGCGGTTCTGGAAAAGTTTATATGGTTCGTGAAGGACTTTTTAATGATGTAGATATTGCATTACACTGGCACCCAGGAGCCCAAAATGCAGCGAGTGCTGGTGCGGCATTAGCAAATAAATCGGCTAAATTTAGATTTCACGGTATTTCTGCACACGCGGCAGCATCACCCGATAAAGGTCGTTCTGCTTTAGATGGCGTTGAAGCTATGGATATGATGATCAATATGATGCGCGAGCACATACCGCAGGAAGCCAGAATACATTATGTAATTACAGACGGAGGAAAAGCACCTAATGTTATTCCTGATTTTGCAGAGGTTTATTACTATGCCCGCCATAATAGACGCGACGTTGTTATTGAAATTTTTGACCGTATGGTTAAAGCTGCCGAAGGTGCTGCTTTAGGTACGGGTACAACGATGGATTATGAAATGATTGGTGGTACACATGAGCTGCTACCAAATCTTACTTTACAGAAAGTGATGCATGATAACCTTTCTGAAGTAGGCGGTATGGAATATACTGCCGAAGAAAAAATCTTTGCAGATAAAATTGCAAAATCACTAGGTCAAGAAAAGGCCGATCTTGATACAGCAAAAAATGTGCAACCCTACAAAACAGAAGCTAAGGCATTCGGTTCTACCGATGTTGGCGATGTTAGCTTCACCGTACCAACTGTTGGTTTCAGTACTGCTACTTGGGTACCTGGCACACCGGCGCATAGCTGGCAAGCTGTTGCTGCTGGCGGAACCTCTATTGGTAATAAGGGTATGATGATAGCTGCAAAAACACTTACAATGACTGCAATTGACTTGTTCAAGGATAAGAAATTAATAGAAACCGCCAAAGCGGAGTTTTTAGAAAATAGAGGCGCAGATTTTAAATATATTCCGCTTTTAGGCGATAGAGCTCCCGCTTTAGATTATAGAAAATAGTAATAGATACTATTAGATTAAAAAGTGCCAAAGAATACTTTGGCACTTTTTTTTATCTATTTGCAGATTTATTGTAACAAAAGAAACTATCGATAGACTAACCTCGTAAGAACAACCAACCAATAGTGAACAAAGAACTGGAACACAAATTTGTGACCGAGCTGCAAGACAATCAAAATATTGTCCATAAAGTGTGTACCCTGTATACAAATGACCGCGACTCTCACAACGATCTGTTCCAAGAAATTACGATTCAACTGTGGAAAGCATACCCCAAGTTTAGAGGAGAAGCAAAATTCAGCACTTGGATGTATAGGGTAGCCCTAAATACAGCTATTACACTATACAGAAAGCGTAAAAGGCGAATTGATACGGCGGACTATGAATCTATAATTTTTAAGATCAAAGCCGATGAATATGATGAAACCGAAGAGCTGCAATTGAAATTGATGTATAAAGCCGTCAAGCAATTGAATGATATTGACAAAGCATTAGTTTTTTTATATCTGGAGGATAAAAACTATGCCGAAATATCAGAAACGTTAGGTTTAACCGAGGTAAATGCACGAGTGAAGATGAATCGTATCAAAACAAAATTAAGAACCATTTTGAATCCATAAGCATATGACGGATGAACTGGAATTATTAAAGAAAGATTGGCAGAAGAAGGAATTCAATGTTCCTAAACTGAGCTATGATGAAATACATAAAATGATATGGAAAAAATCTTCCTCTATCGTTAAATGGATATTGATTATTAGTATTTTGGAATTTACCGTTCCCCATCTTCTATACTTACTGCCATCAATGCGTGAAGGAATGGAAATCTATGATAAAATGGGCGTATCTAAATATTTACTAATTCTCTCAATATTTACTTATGTAGTTGCCTTTTATTTCATTTTTCAATTTTATAAGCGATTTAGAGAAATATCAGTTTTGGATAATTCTAAAAATTTGATGAAGAAAATTATTAAGACAAGAAAAACTGTAAAGCACTACGTCATTTTTTCATTGTCAATGATAATGGTTACCATTATCATTATGATAATAGGTGTTTATTTGAACGATAATATAATTTCTGCGTTCCCTGAATTAAAGGGTAGTCTAGAAAACATCTCGCAAGAAAAGTTAAAAATCACCTTAATGCTGTCCATTGGTGTTTTCGGCGTACTCTTGACTTTGGTAATGGGAGTAATTTACTTTTTACTTTATGGTTTGTTACTTAGAAAGCTAAAACATAATTACAGCGAATTAAGGCATTTAGCAGTTTAAGTTTTTTTCCATTTACGTTGTTTATTCTCTTCCTCGAAGGCCAATAAATCTTGTTTAGAAATTACCTTTAAAAATGAAGGATGTTGCTCTATGGCGTATTCTAACTTTTCAATGATCGATTCTGAAGATTCATTCTCATAGTCTATTTGTAATGGTTCTTTAATAACCAGCGATTGTAGTATCCCTTTCTTTTTGATACGAAGTCCCTTTTTATCAAAAGATCTTCTAAACCCATCTATAACTACTGGTACGACAACAGGCTTATACTTCTTAATAATATGCGCCGTACCTTTTCGTAAAGGTTTCCAAGGGGTGGTAGTACCCTGTGGAAAAGTAATAACCCAACCATCATTTAAAGCTTTACCAATGCTAGAAATATCACTCATTTTTACTTGGCGCTTAACATCTTGACCTTCTGAACGCCATGTTCTTTCTACACTAACAGAACCTGCGTATGCCATGATTTTGGTCAACAAACTTTTTTTCATGGTTTCTGCGGCGGCTACATAATACATATTCAATTTAGGCTGCCAAATGTACCCAAGATTTTTAATAGAATCTTCACGACCACTTAAACTAGCGTTAAACACATGAAACATCGCCACTACATCGGCAAAGTAAGTTTGATGGTTACTTACAAATAGTACATTTTTATCTGGCAGGTTTCTGATTATTTCAGAACCTTCAATTTCTAACGTATTAAATCGCTTGTATCGCTGGTGCGATAGCAATGCCAAAATACGAATTAGCCACTTTTTAATGTATAAATTATGCCCGAAAGGGTTTTTATCAAATAATCCCATAGAACGCTAAAATAATTAAATATGCTTTACAACACCTGCTTTAATAACTCTTTAATCTCATTCAACATCATTGCCGTTGCACCCCAAACGATATAACCGTTTAATTTAAAGGCTGGTACTTCAATATCTACTGCGTATGATGTTGTTAATTTTTTAGAAACAACTTTGGTGTCATCTAAAAAGTCTAGTATTGGAACCTCTAAAATCAACTCTACTTCTGACTCTTGTTTTATAAATGGTTTGGGTTCTTTATATAAACCAATGAATGGTTGGACGATAAAATTACTTGGGGGAATAAAAATTTCTGAAATTTCTTTCACCACTATAACATCTTTTGGATCTACCCCTACTTCCTCATGTGTTTCTCGTAATGCCGTTGTTAATAACCCATTATCTGACTTTTCTGCTTTCCCACCCGGAAAACCAACTTGGTTAGAATGTACTCCTTTATAAGTTTTTCTCAGAATCAATAAAAGATTGGTATTTTGATTTACCGTTGGATAAAACAATGCCATAACTGCCGCTTTCCTCGGATTATTCTTCGTTTGATTGATTCGCTGTAATTCTTCCAAACGAATTTCTGGCGCCATTTTATGCTGAGAAGCTTCTCCCGGTAGCGGTAGATCCTTTATTTTTGATATTTGTTGTTCAAAAAAATTGAAATCCATGCGTTCACTCAAATTCTATACATTTTTTCTCTTAGCCATTATGGCAGCAGCTAGCTGCAAAGATACTTCTAAGAAAGTTGATAGCGTTACTACAGAACCAGAGGCTGTATTAGATTCAATTAAAATTACAGAAAATGAAGTTATCGAAGACCCAAAAGAAGAAGCTTTTGTGCTTGACGAAGAAAATGCGATCGAATTCTTTTTCAACTATGAAAAGACATTAAAAGCGAACAAGGTTAAAATTACCACTAACCTCGGTAGTTTTACAATTGAGCTATTTGAAAATGTACCGTATCACCGAGCTAATTTCATTTACCTGACCAAAAAGGGTTATTTTGATTATACCCAATTTCATAGGGTCGTGAAAAACTTTATTATTCAAGGCGGAAATTCTGATGATGAAAATACAGGTAGAAAAAGATCTGAAATAGGAAGATACCTTTTACCACCAGATACTAGAAAAGGGCATAAACATCATAGAGGAACCGTTTCTATGCCTAGTAGCGAATTGGACAACCCGCACATGCTTGCCAGCCCATTTGAATTTTTTATTGTAGTAACCGACCCAGGTTCTTATCATTTAGATGAAGAATATACCCCTTTTGGCAGAGTTATAGAAGGTATGGATGTCGTTGATAAAATTAACAACGTACCCGTTGAAAAAGGAGATTGGCCTTTGCAGAATATCTACATTGAAAAGGCGGAAGTGTTAAATTAAAAGCTTTTGGCTTTTGGCTTTTGGCTTTTGGCTTTTGGCTTTTGGCTTTTGGCTTTTGGCTTTTGGCTTTTGGCTTTTGGCTTTTGGCTTTTGGCTTTT
>NZ_SOAY01000017.1:72655-103403 GCF_004364165.1 Maribacter spongiicola | reverse complement strand
GCTTTTGGCTTTTGGCTTTTGGCTTTTGGCTTTTGGCTTTTGGCTTTTGGCTTTTGGCTTTTGGCTTTTGGCTTTTGGCTTTTGGCTTTTGGCTTTTGGCTTTTGGCTTTTGGCTTTTGGCTTTTGGCTAAAATTCAATTATTTAGCTTCGCCAAATACTCTAAAAAAACTATATTTTTTCGCGATAAATATTTGG
Source organism: Maribacter spongiicola (assembly GCF_004364165.1). Lineage (GTDB taxonomy): Bacteria > Bacteroidota > Bacteroidia > Flavobacteriales > Flavobacteriaceae > Maribacter > Maribacter spongiicola. The sequence continues at coordinate 103,207 of NZ_SOAY01000017.1, read as the reverse complement.
CAGCGATATTTTGAAACGTACCGCTAGAACTCGCATGATTATTATAGTTAGAATTGCTAAAGAATAGGCTATGGTATTTTGTATCGGAATTTGTATTAAAAGAAAATACACCAAGCCTCCTAAAATGCAAACCGTTGCATAAATTTCTTTTCTGAATATTACGGGAATTTCATTGCATAAAATATCTCGAATTACTCCCCCAAAACTGGCTGTAATGGTGCCTAAGGCGATACACATGACAGGTGATAAATCTGCCGCTAAACCTTTTTCTATACCTACCATGGTATATAGACCGATACCAATAGTGTCAAATAAAAAGAGTGATTTTCTAACGTACTTCAACTGCTTTACAAAAATGATTGCCAGTAGAACGGTAATTACAATAATGAGCAGATGCATTGGTGCATTCAACCATCCTACGGGTCGAATTCCGATTAATAGATCTCTAAGAGTTCCGCCACCAACGGCTGTTACGAATGCAATAATAAGCACTCCGAAAGCATCTAGTCTTTTATCCATCGCCACCAAAACACCTGATATGGCAAATGCAATGGTTCCTAAAATATCAATGACAAAATAAAACATTGTTAGAGCTTTTGGGTGAAGTAGTTATAATCTTTTAATACAGTATCTAAATACTGCTTATCATACAAATCTGAATTGGTCTGCAATATACTATCAACTTTTTCTCTAAGCGCTTTCATCGTTTTAAAATCATTGCTTTTTTGAGCTATACTAAAGGTTTCCTTTATAAGTCTAACATCTTTATCGGTCAGTATGGTAACATTCACAAATTTTGGCACATACGTATCTTCCACGTCTTCTAAAATGGTATGCGAAACTTTAGTCTTGTTTTTTGTACTGATTACTACTGTACCCGCAGCTGCATCACCTAAACGCTGCCTTTTTTCAGAGAAAAGAATAGTGAGAATGCCTATAGACCCAACAAAGATCCAGATATCTACCAAACGAAGCATCCAACGAATCAAATAATTACTCCAATTTACCGGTGAACCATCAACCGATACTACCCTCATTTTCATAATCATTTTACCTACAGTTCTACCATTGAAAATGATATGCATTAATAAACTGTAAAACATTGCAGGTAAAGATATTAAGCCTACGATGCCTCTCTGCGTCCATCCGTCATTATAAATATAACCAATGGCATCGCCTATTAAATCGACTAGAATATAATAGAGATACAAGATAAATGCATCTATAAAAAATGCCACAATTCGTTCACCAATACCAACAATAGTATAATTAAGGTTCACATTTTGCGTTGTATTGATTTGAAGGTTATTCATTAAGTCTTAAATTTAACAAGGTAAAATTAGTTTATGCGCGAAGCTGCTTTTGTGAAGCAAAATAAGGAAAAATGGATAGCATTTGAAAATGCTATGAACCTTGGTGCTACTTCAAACCCAGATGAGCTTGCCAATGGCTATATTCAATTAACTAATGATTTAGCCTATGCGCAAACGTATTACGCAGAAAGTAAGACTTTATTGTATTTAAACGAATTAGCTTCACAGGCACACCAAAAAATTTACAAGAATAAAAAGGAAAGTAAAAACCGAATTCTTAGCTTTTGGGCAACCGAATTCCCCCTTTTTTTCAAACAATATCATACAACACTTGGCATTGCATTTTTAATATTTAGTATAGCATCTGCCATTGGCTCATTATCTGCATTAAACGATGCTACCTTTGTTCGCTTAATTTTAGGTGACGCTTATGTCAATGAAACTCTTAATAATATTGCCAACGGTGATCCTGCAGCTATCTATAAAGGTGGCAGTGAAATTGGCTCATTTTTAGGCATTACCATTAATAATATTAGAGTTGCATTTCTTGCCTTTGCATTTGGTGTAATTACCAGTATCGGCACTGGTTATATTCTTTTTAGTAATGGCGTTATGCTTGGCGCATTCATAACTTTCTTTTATACGAAAGGAGTTTTCTTTGAGACAAATAAGCAAATATGGTTACATGGTACCATAGAAATTTCAGTAATTATCATTGCCGGCTGTGCTGGTTTGATTATGGGCAACAGCATACTATTTCCAAAAACATATTCTAGGCGGGTATCTTTTATGAAAGGCGCTAAAGACGGACTAAAAGTTGTGGTCAGTACGATTCCGTTTTTTATTATCGCCGGTTTTATTGAAGGTTTTATTACACGATATACCGGTATGCCCAATTGGCTGGCTTTTTTAATTATTGGCGCTTCTTTATTCTTAATTATGTTTTATTACATCGCATACCCGATCATACTTAATAACCAACATGAAAGACAATTACATACCGTTACGGGTAAACCGTGATTTTGGCGGAATAGTATCCGTTTATTTCGACTTTTTTAAACAGAATATTAAAAACTTTACCAATGTATTTATCAGTTATAATGGTGTTTTTTTAATAGGACTTTTAATCACTAGCTATTTATTGGTATCTGGATTTATGGGTATGATTGCTCAAGAATCTGGCTATAATTCTTTTGGCGGAGGTAATGAATTTGAGCAAGATTATTATATTTATTTAGGTATTGGCGGATTTTTATTCGTTATTATTTTCTTGGGTATTGCCTTCTTAAACTATTCGCTATCTACGAGTTACTTGATTAAATATGTAGAAACAAGAGATAATACCGTAGAGAAAAAAGAAGTTTGGGAACTTGCAAAAAGCCAATTCGGAAATATCTTTGTATTCGTATTATTACTGATACCGATATATTTTGTTTTTATTATTGCCGCGATTATTTTAGCCATTATACCCATTTTAGGAATTTTTGCACAATACATTGTACAATTCTTTTTAACCGCTTGGGTAGGTGTTTCATTCTTTGATATGCTTGAAAACAAAAAAGGTGTTACCGAAGCATTAGGCGAAGGTTGGAAATTAGTAACTACTAACTTCTGGAAATCTGTAGGTGTCAACTTTATAATGGGTCTTTTACTAGGAATGTTGCTGATAATTGCCCTAATTGTACCTGGTATTATTATCGGTGTTTATACCTTTCATGTAGTAGAAAATAATGTAGACTACTCCCACTCTATCGTTTCTACCATAGTGTATACTTTAGGGACGTGTATCGTATTAATTATTGCAGTGTACGGTCAATGTCTTACCCAATTCGTAAATGGAGTATTATATTATGCATTACATGAAAAAACATACAACGAAAATACCAGGGCTACTATTGAACAAATAGGTCAAAACGAATAAGTTGAAGCATATTTTTCTCCTCATATTCTTTCAGTTATTAGCGCTATGCTCATTTGCACAGGGCACGAACGATAGTATCATAAAAATTGATTCTTCGTCTGTATTGATTTTAAGAACTATTGACGATGATCTTTCTAAAAAATATTCGGGCGATGAGTTTAACTATACCTTTAAAACAGGTGAATCTCAAAACCTACTGGCTAGATTTATCAATTGGGTCGGTCGAGGACTGGGAAATATCTTTGGTATTAGTATATCGCCACAGTTATTAAAAATCATTGAATATATTATTTACTTTTTGCTGGTAATTTTAGCGATATATCTCATCGTTAAATTTCTTATCAATGAAAATTTCAATTCGCTTTTTCAGAAAAAAGCGAAAGTCATCAACGATATCAACTTAACAGAAGAGCATATAGAAGGTATTGACATCAACAATCTTCTCAGTATTGCTTTAGAACAAAAAGATTATAGACTTGCCATACGTTACCAGTTTCTGCTCACACTACAAAAGCTATCTAAAAGCGATATTATAGAATGGCAGTTCGATAAAACAAATTCAGACTATTTCAATGAAATTGAGCAAACAGAAATAAAAAAAGGATTTAAGAAAATAACCTACCTATATGATTATATCTGGTATGGCGAGCAGACTATAGATGACCTTAAATACACAAAATCGGTTTTAGATTTCGAATCGATCAACAAACAAATTCAATCATAATTTGGGCAAGCGTTCTAAAATAATACTTGGGCTTATAATTGCGGTGCTAATTGGTATCATCGTAACTGAAATAGTACGCCCGAGACCCATAAATTGGAGACCTTCGTTTACTTCTGTATCTAAAATTCCGTTTGGTTGTTTTGTTCTTTATAATGAACTGCCTTCAATATTTCCGAACAGCGAAATTGAATCTGTTGAAAAGAGTATTTACGATTTGCTTATAGAGCGAGATTCTACGATAGCTTCGAATTATTTAATGATCAATGATTTTATCTATTTAGATGAACAAGAAACAAATCAAGTTTTAAAATATGTAGCCAATGGCAATCAAGTTTTTATAGCCAGTAGCAATCTTACAGGGCAATTAGCCGATACTTTAAATATTGAAATTACACAGCAATATGATATACAAGAAGACTCGGTCAGAGCTTCTTTCTCCAATCAAAATTTTAAACAAGAACATTTCTACTTTGAAAGAGGAGTAAATCCTTCATATTTCATTAGTGTTGATACTGCAAACACAGAAATACTGGGACACATAAAATTCAAAACTTCTTCATTTTTAGAGAATAATAAGAATGAAATTAAAGTGAGACCCAATTTTATAAAAACATCTTTTGGTGAGGGAAATTTCATTATTAATACCTTGCCCGTCGCATATACCAACTATTACATATTGGGTGATAATAGGGACTACAGCACACAGAGTTTTTCGTATTTAAATGATCATCTTTTATATTGGGATGATTATAAAAAATCTGGCAGAAAAGTTATCACCTCACCTATGCGTTTCATATTAAATCAACCCGCATTAAAATGGAGCTACTACTTACTGGTTGTGGGTTTACTACTTTTTGTAATTTTTAAAGCCAAAAGAGAACAACGAATTATCCCCATCATAAAACCTTTAGAAAACTCTTCTGTAGCATTTGCAAAAACTGTTGGATCACTATATTATCAAAATAGAGATTATGCTAATTTGAACCATAAAAAAATTACCTATTTTTTAACCTACGTTAGAAATAGATATTATGTAAACACCACTGTTTTAGATGAGAACTTTATTGCTAAATTAAGTACTAAAGCCGGAAAATCTAGAGAAGAAACAAAAACTCTAATAGAGCTCATACTTAGTCTAAAAAATAAACCTATACATACAGAACAAGACTCATTAGCCTTGGTTCAGAAAATAAATACATTTAAACAATCTTATGGAAGATAATACACAAGATGAAAATAACGTAGAATTTAATTCGCGCATAGACCTTACCAAATTACAAGAGTCTGTTTCCAAAGTAAAAGCTGAATTAGGAAAAGTAATTATCGGTCAGCAAGAAATGATCGAATTATTGATAGTTTCTATTTTAGCGAACGGTCACTCCCTTATTGAAGGTGTACCAGGTGTAGCCAAAACCGTTACGGCAAAACTCTTGGCAAAAACAATGAACGTAGATTTCAGCAGAATTCAATTTACGCCAGATCTAATGCCTAGCGATATCTTGGGTACCTCTATATTCAACGTAAAGACTTCAGAATTCGAATTCAAGAAGGGACCTATATTCTCAAATATTATTTTGATTGATGAGATAAACCGTGCACCTGCAAAAACCCAAGCTGCTCTTTTTGAAGCTATGGCAGAACGACAAATAACCATTGATGGAAATGAATTTGAAATGCAGCCCCCGTTTTTGGTTTTTGCCACTCAAAACCCAATTGAACAAGAAGGTACATATCGATTGCCAGAAGCTCAATTAGACCGTTTTCTTTTTAAAATAAATGTACACTACCCTACTTTAGAAGAAGAAATACAGATTTTAGAAAACAAGCATCAACAGAAAAATACTAATGTAGAAGCCTTGATAGATTCTGTTCTTTCTGCCGAACAGATTGCAGCTTATCAATTGGTGATAAAAGATATTATCGTCGAAGATAATTTATTGAAATACATTGCCGCTATCGTAAACAATACTAGAAGTAATGCCAATTTATATTTAGGTGCATCACCAAGAGCTTCTATTGCAATTTTAGATGCCTCTAAAGCTGTTGCTGCTATTAACGGCAGGGATTTTATTACTCCTGATGACATAAAGAAGGTGGTGGGTCCTATTTTAGGTCATAGAATTATATTAACGCCCGAACGAGAAATGGAAGGCTACACCTCAGAGAAAATGATAAGTGATCTTATTCAAACCATCGAAATTCCTAGATAAACAGTTGTGAAAAAGGTATTCAAAAATATATTTCTTCAAAAAAGATTCTTCCTGGTATTAACAGGCATCATCTTATGCTTTTTAGTTTCCTATATTTTTGAGAATATCTCATTTATTGCCAAACTTCTGTTCTATCTATTTTTAGCGTTAATAATCGTAGACATTATTCTTCTGTTTTTATCAAAAGGAAACATAGTTGCCAACAGAATTGTACCTGATAAATTTTCTAATGGCGATGAAAACAATATCAAAATACAAGTTACTAATCAATACTTATTTTCAAGCCGAGTAAACATTATAGACGAGCTTCCTTTTCAATTTCAGAAACGGGACTTTAATTTTAGGAGTGTATTAAAATCTGGAGAACAAAAATTTTACACGTATAATGTAAGACCTGTTGAACGTGGAGTATATAGTTTCGGGAATTTAAATGTATTCGCTACTTCCCCTATTGGCTTTCTAGCTAAAAAATATACATATGACCAAGATAAGGAGGTACCTGTGTATCCGTCATTTTTACAACTTCGCAAATATGAGCTTTTAGCATTTAGTAATCGCCTACTTGAATTCGGAATTAAAAAAATTCGCCGTATTGGTCATACGATGGAGTTTGAGCAAATTAAAGATTACATACAGGGCGATGATATTCGTAATATAAATTGGAAGGCGACGGCTAAAAGAGGTCAGTTGATGGTCAACCAATTTCAAGATGAAAAATCACAACCTATTTATTCTATTGTCGATAAAGGCAGGGTAATGAAAATGCCATTTAACTCACTTAGCTTACTAGATTACGCCATTAACGCAACATTAATCATAAGCAGTATTGCCCTTAAAAAAAATGATAAAGCGGGTATGTTCGCTTTTAGTAACAAAATAGAAAACAGGGTAGTTGCAGAACGCAGAAGTTCTCAAATGAACCTTATTCTTGAAACACTTTATAACCTGAATACTAATTTTGTTGAGAGTGATTTTAGTAGACTTTATATTGATATAAAAAGAAATTTACCACAACGAAGTCTACTACTACTGTATACAAATTTTGAAACTTTAGACGCATTACATCGCCAATTACCCTATTTGCAAGCGATAGCTAAACAACATTTATTGGTAGTCATTTTCTTTGAAAATACAGAGCTTATAGCTTACGCGAAAGAAAAACCCAACAGTACTCTTGAGATTTACGAGCAGGCTATTGCAGAGAAATTTATCTATGAGAAACAATTGGTAGTCAACGAACTTAGAAAGTATGGTATACAGTCTATTTTAACCAAACCAGAAGATTTGACTATTAATACTATTAATAAGTATTTAGAAATAAAAGCAAAAGGACTTCTGTAATTTATCGAAGAAGATAAGCTGCTTGTAATTCTGAAGTAATATCGCCAGTTCCATTTTCAACGAACGAAGGCAATTGAAATTGATATTGGTTATCTAATTGAGCAACTAAACAACCACAGCTTTTGCCACCACCGTTTCTTCTTCTTGTATTACTTGTCAATACATCTAATGCCATACCAGCTAAAACACCACCTAAAGTTGTATAAAGAACATCTCTTGTTTCCCATTCATAGCCTTTTGATTGATCATATATACCTTCTTTGGCAAGACCTGCTAACAAACTACTACCAACAGCACCAGCCCATTTCCAACCTTTTTGACCATTAGATATTTTGTCAGCTGCATAACCACCTGCTACACCAATGACAACTCCGGCGCCAATATGCTTTGCTGCATTTCCTGGATCTTGTGCATTTATATTAACACTAATAATTAAAACAAAAATTAGAACTGCTGATTTCATAATGAGAATGGGGAAATTTATTTTAATAACGTACTTTACTAAATAAAATTATATTGCTTTTTTTATTGTGTTAATAATTATCTTTAAAATACTTCAGCCTTTATCGGCATGTTTTATCTAAATATTTCAGATATTTTAGTAGTGTAATATTTTACCTAAAATTCCGACCAATTGGTTATATAAATACAAATAAAATGAAAACTATTTTACATAAATCTGATACCAGAGGTCATGCTGATCATGGTTGGCTAAATTCTTATCATAGCTTTAGTTTTGCAAACTACCACAATGCCGAACGAATGAATTTCGGAGTTTTAAGAGTGCTTAATGACGATACCGTTGCAGGTGGTCGCGGATTTGGAACTCATCCTCATAGAAATATGGAAATCATTTCTATTCCGTTGGAAGGCGACCTTCAGCATATGGACGATATGGGAAACTCAACAGTCATTAAAGCTGGTGATGTTCAAGTGATGAGTGCAGGCACTGGTGTTTCGCATAGCGAGCACAACAAAAATAAAGACGCAGAGGTTAAGTTCTTACAGATATGGATTATTCCGAACGAGCAAAGTGTTACTCCGCGTTATGATCAAATCTCGATAAAAGATATTGCAACAAAAAACAGTTTATATCAAGTACTTTCACCTAACGCCGATGATGCGGGAGTATGGATTCACCAAAATGCATGGTTTCATCTTGGAGAATATGATTTTAAAACAAGCGAGTCATATACATTAAAACAAAAAGGAAACGGAGTTTACATTTTTGTTCTTGACGGAGAAATTGAAATTGAAAACCAAAAATTAAGCAAACGTGACGGATTTGGACTTTGGGAGACAGAGACTTTTGATTTTAAAACTAATGGTAAATCGAAAATACTAGTCATGGAAGTTCCTATGAGTATATAAAGAACAATATCCTCTAATTAATTTTAGTATTATAAGGCACTTTTAAAAGGTATCTTTTCTGATTTTATAAGCTTCTCTTTCTTATATTTAGGTAAAATATGAATATTAACAACCGCCCCAAAATGTGCATATTTTCATAGTGAGGTTTGATCTAGATAGAGTCGACTTTTTGACCCTTAGAAATTAAGTACTTTAAAATTTATAGTTTGTCTAAAAAAAACACGTTTACTAAAGGCTCCAAAAAAATCAAATTTCTAGATGAATTTGGATTAATAGCTATCATATCCTCAATTTTTACATTTGCGGTATTTATTTATACCCTCTTTTTTCATTCCTATACCGAACAGGCGCTGGCATTTGTTGTTGCTTTAGGTTTCGGTATTGGGTTTATCTTAAATCGCTTAAAACTTCATAAAACGACTAGAATTTACATGACCTTATTTCCTCCAGTCATGTTTATGAGCCTTATATTTTTAATAGGAGGCTTTTTCGGTCAAGCTGTGGCATTTGCTACTATGGGGTTTTTAGCGTTTATAGGGTACAGAAGAAATCCTCGTACAAGAAATCTAATTATTGCCTTTGATATTTTAGCTTTTATTATACCTACAATTTATATCTCTATATACGGACCCATTTTAGGTGTTATAGATGTACCTTTTGATGAGATTTTTGCATTCTTAGCTTGTTTAGGTTGGCTTTCGCTTACATTTCGAATGTACGATCAAAACAAGACTAGAACATACACCAACGATTTAGAAAACCATATTACCGCATTAAAAGAAAGCGAATTAAATCTTAAAATTGCCCAGAACGATTTAAAAAATCAAAACAACAAATTAGCGGTTTTAAATAATGAACTTGAATTAAAAAACACACAAATTGAAGAGTTTACCTTTATTGTTACCCATGATTTAAGAGGTCCCCTAAACAATATTAATGTCATTGCTACAGAACTTGAAAAACAACATTCAGATGCTAACTATGCAAATTTCAGTAGCTATCTAAAGCATTTACAAGGCAGTTCTACTAGGCTTACAAATTTGGTCGAAGGTCTTTTGAAATATGCTGAAATAGGAAATTCTAGCGGAATGGAATCTGTTAATATCGCTGAAGTTATACAACTAGTTGTTGATGATTTATCAGAAAGTATAAAAGTAACAAAAGCCACTTTGAATATTGGCAAAATGCCAACCTTAATTGCTAGACCTAGTGATATTAGAATGCTTTTTCAAAATTTAATTCATAATGCACTAAAATTTAAAACTAATGACGGGCAGCCCGTTATAAATATCACCTCAGAAAAAAAGGAAAACGAATATTTGTTTATCGTCTCAGATAACGGTATCGGAATACCAAAAGAGCAACTAGAAAATGTTTTTAATGCTTTTCACAAACTACATAATCAATCTAAATTTGAAGGATCTGGTATCGGACTCTACGGAAGTAAAAAAATAGTAGACCACCATTTAGGTAAAATATGGGTTGAATCTGAAGAAAATGTTGGCAGCACCTTTTATTTTACCATTAACACAAATTCTTTAGAACATCATAAAACTGAAAAGCATAGTGTAAATCTCAATTAAATATAACACTGTGAAAAATGAATTTACTTTGACATATTATTTTTATTGAGAGTAACTAGAGTTTATAACAAACTACTAATTGTTGCTCCCTTTTGCCTAAACTAATTAAACCTCAACAACTATACTTTATTATGAAACAATTAATCACCATCCTCTTTCTTTCATTAGTCCTCAACGGATATTCACAAAATTCAATTATAGGATTTTCATCCGAGAACACAGACAAACAACTGCAACTCGAAAAAAGTTTTGAAGAAAAATTAAATGCAACAAACCTTGATGAATGGATGCAAAAAATGGCTGCTGAACCTCATTGGGTAGGTACAGAATTTGGAGAGAAAAATGCAAAATGGATCAAAAGTCAATTCGAGTCTTGGGGTTACGATACCAAAATAGAGACCTATCAAATTTTATTTCCTTATCCGACAGAAAGGGTGTTAGAATTAACCGGTCCTACTCAATACAAGGCAAAATTAACAGCTGTACCAGTAGAAGGTGACCCTTTTACAGCGCAAGGTGATGCCTTATTACCAAGCTACAATGCTTTCTCTACCGATGGTGATGTTGAAGCAGAATTAGTTTTTGTTAATTACGGAATTCCGAAAGATTACGAAGAATTAGAAAAACTTGGCATCAGTGTAAAAGGCAAAATAGTAATTGCCAAATACCAAGGATCATGGCGTGGTATTAAACCAAAATTAGCTGCCGAAAAAGGAGCTATCGGTTGTATTATTTATTCTGACCCAGAAGATGATGGCTACGGCCAAGGAGATGTCTATCCAAAAGGTGCCTACAAGAATAAAACCGGAGTACAACGGGGATCGGTGATGGATATGCCTACATACCCTGGGGATGTATTGACTCCAGGTTACGCAGCTACAAAAGATGCTAAAAGACTAGATAGAAAAGATGCACCTACTATTACCAAAATTCCTGTTTTGCCAATTTCATACGAAGATGCACTTCCGCTTTTATCTGCCTTAGATGGTACCGTTGCCCCAGAATCATGGCGAGGTGGATTACCAATAACTTATCATATAGGACCAGGACCAGCCAAGGTTCATTTAAAACTTACATTCGATTGGAAACTCGTACCTGCCCATAACGTTATTGCCACTTTAAAAGGAACCGAATTCCCTGATCAGTGGGTTATGCGTGGTAATCACCATGATGCATGGGTTCATGGAGCCAATGATCCAATAAGTGGTCTAGTCGCCCTTATGGAAGAAGCTCGCGCTATTGGTGAACTTGCTAAAAAAGGACAAAAGCCTAAACGTACCTTGGTATTCTGCGCATGGGATGCCGAAGAACCAGGATTAATCGGTTCTACAGAATGGGTTGAAGATCATAAAAAAGAACTACAAGAAAAGGTAGTTGCGTATATTAATACTGATGGTAATGGTCGCGGATTCTTAGGCGCCGGCGGATCTCATTCTCTACAGGCTATGGTCAGCGAGGTAGCGGGTAACGTTGTTGACCCACAAACGAATGTATCGGTTAAAGATCGTAGAATTGCAGCAAATATGGTTAACGGTAGTGACGACTCTTTTAATCTATATGCATTAGGCTCTGGTTCTGATTACACTCCGTTTATTCAACATGCTGGTATTACAGCTTTAAACCTTGGTTTTGGCGGGGAAAATGGTGGTGGAGAATATCATACTATTTACGATACATATCCACATTACAAAAGATTTAAAGATCCAGAGTTTGCCTATGGTGTTGCTTTGGCGAATACTGCAGGTCTAATTACCTTGCGTTTAGCAAATGCAGATGTTATTCCGTTGAACTTCTCGCAGTGGCATTCGACTATTTCAAATTACTTGACTGAAATTATCGATGAAACAGAAAATATGAGAAAAGAGGTTTTGAAACATAATAAGATGATTTCTCTAAACTCATATGCATTAGCGGCAGATCCAACCAAAAAAATTAAAACGCCTACCAAAAAAGAACTTATTCCTTATATTGATTTTTCACCTTTACAAAATGAATTGGTGATATTGAATGAAACTATTACTGAGTATGAAAAAATCAACACATCTAGCCTATCTAAAAAATCGCTAAAAGAGCTCAATAAGCGTTTAATGAAAGCGGAACAGATGCTTACATCAGAAAAAGGATTACCTCGTAGACCTTGGTTTAAACATCAAATTTACGCACCAGGTTTTTACACAGGTTACGGCGTAAAAACATTACCTGGAGTTAGGGAAGCGATTGAACAAAAAAATTGGGTAGAAGCACAAGAACAAATTGAAATTTTGACAAACACTTTTAAAAATTTCAATACCTATATTAAAGATGCAACTAAGAATTTAAAATAATGATTATGGATTCAAACTATATAAAAGTATTCGGAGGTAATAGCATTGCAGCGAAACGCGTAGAACTTGCATTAAAAGAAAATAACATTGAACCTATTCTTAAAGACGAAACCGAATCTGCACGCCTTGCAGGTTTTGGAACTCCTTTACCTGAGTTGGTCGAAATCTTTGTTAATAAAGATGAAGAAGTAAGAGCTTTGGCCATTATTACCGAAATCAACTGAAGTGAATAAAAAAGCCTCCAGAAATGGAGGCTTTTTTAATACGTATATCTTCTATAACTATCCTCTAGTCAGCGGTGTAATTTCTAACTTTCTAAATTCTACCGGTCCATGGTCGCCTTGTATCATAATCGGACCCGCTTCAGCTTCATTATTATCTAAAGCACCACCGGTCATTGCTTCAATATTCTGATTTGATATTACAGTTTTTCCGTTAGCTACAATAGTTACTCTTCTTCCAATTAAGGTAATATCATACGTTTGCCACTCCCCTGCTTTCATAGCTACATTTTCATTCGGAGTAAGTAAACCATAGATTCCTCCAAAATAAATTGATGAAGGCTCTAACCCTATATTATCAGCAATCTGTACTTCGTACCGCCCTCTTAAATACATACCGCTATTACTTCCCTCTGGGTATCTAAATTCTGCATGCAATTTAAAATCGTTGAATTTTTCTTCTGACACCAAATTTACTCCAGGCTTTGCACTTGTAAGTATGCCATCTAAAACTGCCCATTGATTGCCAGGCTTCATCTCCCATCCATTTAAATTCTTGCCATTAAAAAGCTTAACCGTCTTACCTTCTTTCGCATTTTCATAATACGGTAGTTTTGGTGATTTTGTCGCAGTCCAATTATAGGTTTTTCCATCTACATAAATCATCGTTCCTGCTAATCCCTCTCCAACAATTTTTCCTTCAAACTCCATATTGGCAGCTCCTGGTTCCCACTGCGGCGGAATTTCAAAAGAAAATAATTCACCGTGCTTTTCAATTTCCGCTACTGGTCTTGCGCTACCAAAAGCATAGGTAAATCTGCCAATCAACGTATTTGTACCTGAGTGTCTAATTTCTAACCAAGAGGGCAATTTTTCTCCTTCTTGATCAATAGTTAAATTCCATTTTCCTTCTAAAGGATGTCCCTCTTGTGCTTGGCTTACATTTGAGCTAAAAACTACAAGAAAAAGGAAAATTAGTGTTGTATTAATAGTATTCATATTGTTTTGGTTTAATAAGTAATCAAATATAGCGGAACTTTTAAATACACTTTCTTAACATTGAATTAAAAGTTGTTCAATTCCAAATTGATAAAACTATACCTTATATGGTTAATAATTTAACCATACCTCAATTTCTTAATTGATTATCTACATTATTCGCTACATTTAAGTTTCAATTAAATCAAACAACAATGACATTCTTTAAAAAATTCCTTTTCGGAATTGTATTCTTATTATTCCTATCTGTTTCCTGCATAAATAAAAAACCTGTTGAAATTCCTCTAACTATTCAACAAGATAGTACAGACTTAATTAAAATGGCTAAAATTGCAAGAGAGACGGTAACTGCGAAGGTTGCTGACGGACTAGTGTTAAGTTTATGGGCATCTGATTCTTTGGCTCCTGATCCTATTGCGATGGATATTGACGATGAAGGAAACATTTACATCACAAGATCGAATAGAAATAAAAACTCAGAATTCGATATTCGTGGTCATAGAGATTGGATGACCGAATCGATTGCCTTTGAATCTGTTGAGGACAGAAGAGCTTTTCTTCACAAAACTTTTGCTCCTGAACTTAGCAAAGAGAATGAATGGTTTCCTGATTTAAATAATGACAGCATTCACGATTGGCGTGATCTTACCGTTGAGCAAGACGAAATTTGGATGTTAGAAGATACCGACAAAGATGGTATTGCCGATGTTTCTACCCAAATCATGAACGATTTTAACGATGAAATCAATGATCAAGCAGGTGCACTTTTAGTTCGAGATAACGATATTTTCGTAGGTATTGGTCCGGGAATGTATCGACTTACCGATACCAATGGCGATAAAATTTTAGATGAAAAAACGAGTATCGCCGATGGTTTTGCTGTGCATATTGGCTTTAGTGGTCATGGCATGTCTGGTGCAATTGAAGGTCCTGATGGTAAAATATATTGGGGAATTGGAGATATAGGTGCAAATATTACTACTGTAGACGGGGAAAATCATAAATACCCAAATGAAGGTATTATTGTAAGAAGTAATCCCGATGGTTCAGATTTTGAGGTTTTTGCCCACGGATTAAGAAATACCCATGAATTTGTTTTTGATGCCTACGGAAATATTATTTCTTCAGATAATGACGGCGATCATAAAGGTGAGAGCGAACGATTGGTACATATTGTAGAAGGTTCTGATGCCGGATGGAGAGCTAATTGGCAATACGGAAAATATACAGACCCTAAAAACAATGGTTATAATGTATGGATGGATGAAAAATTATATATTCCTCGTTGGGAAGGTCAGGCTGCATATATTATGCCTCCAATCCAAAATTTTCATAATGGACCAACCGGAATGAGATATAATCCTGGTACCGCACTTGGCAAAAAATGGATGGATAGGTTCTTTTTAGTTGAATTCGTAGGCGACCCTAGCAGATCAAATATATGGTCGTTCGATCTTAAACCAAAAGGCGCTTCTTTTGAATTGAATACCGATGAAT
Organism: Maribacter spongiicola; assembly: GCF_004364165.1. Lineage (GTDB taxonomy): Bacteria > Bacteroidota > Bacteroidia > Flavobacteriales > Flavobacteriaceae > Maribacter > Maribacter spongiicola. The sequence goes on along the minus strand of NZ_SOAY01000017.1, from coordinate 87,703 downwards.
CTATTCTATCGGGCGTATTGCCAACAGGAATAGATTTCGGACCTGATGGTGCTTTATACCTCGCCGATTGGGTTAATGGCTGGGGAAGCAAAAATTATGGTAGAGTATGGAAATTAGACGTTAACGAAGAAACCAATGATCTTGCACAAGAACGTTTGAAAACTCAAGAATTAATGACCCATAATTATGAGGATGAAAAGACTGATAGTTTGGTAAGCTTATTATCATACGGCGATATGAGAATTCGCCAAAAAGCACAGTTTGAACTCGCCAAAAGAACCTTTTGGGGCTACAGGGCTTTAGAAAAGGCGATAACAGAAGAAGAAAATCAATTTGCTCGTATTCACGCCATTTGGGGTATTGGTCAAATAGCTGCAAATGATACAGATGAAGCTAAACCATTACTTAATCTATTAAGTGATAGTGATCCAGAAATTATAGCTCAAAGTGTAAAAGTATTAGGTGATTTAAGATATGAGAAAGCTGCCGACAGTCTTATATCATTAACTACTCATGAAAATGACAGAGTTAAATTCTTTGCCGCACAAGCATTGGGCAGATTAAAATACGAAGATGCCATAACGCCACTTTTAGCTATGATCGAAGCAAATAATGATCAAGATCTATACTTAAGGCATGCAGCTGTATTAGCACTGTCAAGAATTGGTAATGCCGAACCTTTATTAGCACTTGCCAATAGCGAAAACACAAGTTTACGTATTGCCGCAGTTTTGGTATTAAGAAAACTACAAGAGCCTAAAATTTCTATATTTTTATCTGATAAAGATGATTATATCGTAACAGAAACTGCTAGGGCCATAAATGATGACCTTTCTATCGAAGCAGCCCTACCGGCATTGGCAGCGATACTTACTAACGAAAAATTCAAATCTGAACCTTTGTTACGTAGAGCAATTAATGCTGCATTACGTGTTGGTGGTGATGAACAATTAGAAATGCTCATTAATTTTGCCAAACGTAGAAATGTATCTAGCGATTTACGTGGTGAAGCCCTTGCAGCTTTAGGTACATGGAACCAGCCTTCTCTATTAGATCGTGTTGATGGTAGATATAGAGGTGAAATAATCAGAGAAAATGGTCAGTTAGAAGAGAAAATAAAAAAAGATATTCCCTCGTTTCTTAGAGAGCGTCAACCAGAAATTTTAATTGGTATCTCAAAAACTTTGAGCGCAATAGGCATAAACGCATATAATAATGATTTATACGCAATTTTTAAATCAAATTCATCTCCCGAAGTTCGTGCTACAGTATTAACTACTTTAGGTCAATTAAATTTCGATAAGATGGAAGCTGCCATGTCTATTGGCATGCAAGATAAAAATGAAGAAGTGCGTACCGCTGCCGTTGGTCTATTAGGGCAATTAAATTTACCGAAAGAGAAATTACCTGCAATAGTAGATCCTATTTTTAAGAAAGGTTCTGTTTCTGAGCAACAAAGAATGTTAGACGTTCTAGGCGATTTATCCGATGAGAAAAGCAACGCCATTTTAATCAGCCTTATTGACAAAGCCAGTAGAGACCAATTAAAACAAGGTATTTATTTAGATCTAATCGAGTCGGTAAAAGCAACAGAAAATCCAACTTTAATTGCGCAATTAGATAAACTAAAAAAAGCAGGCTATTCCTCCAATTCTTTTCAAGAGACACTTTACGGTGGTAATTGGTGGGCGGGCAGATCTGTTTTCAACAACAACCCAACGGCACAGTGTGTACGTTGCCATGCAGTAGGTGGTTCAGGCGGCGAAGTGGGACCCGCTTTAGATAATATTGGCAATATCTTAAATAGAGAGCAACTACTTGAAGCCCTTATAGAACCAAGTGTAAGATTAGCTCCTGGTTATGGAACCGTAACGATTACTTTGAAAGACGGACAAAAAGTTCAAGGTGTTTTAATTGAAGAGAATAATACGGAGATTTTATTAAGAACATCTGAAGCTGAACCTTTGAGAATTCCATTATTGAGAATTGCTAGTAGAGAAAATTCTTTATCGGCAATGCCTGCTATGGGCCGCATGATTTCTAGAAGAGAACTCCGTGATCTTATAGAGTACCTTGGTTCTTTAAAAAATAAAGTTCGGATTATTGAAGGGGAAGATAAAGAAGTATAAGCTATAAAGAGGAAAGTTCTGCTTTCCTTTTTTTAAACTCACTCACTATCTCCTTAACAATTTCGGCAGACGGTTTTATGTCGTGTATTAAAGCAGATACTTGACCTATTTCTAGTTCGCCATCTTCTAAGTCGCAAAGTCAATATTCATTTTTTTTATGGCATGTTAATTGAGAATACTACATTACTCCAAATAAACTTTTAACGCTTATAACCTGCTTTAAAACCACTCTTATGAAAAAAGGTATTTTATTAGTTTTAGGCTTTTCGGTTTTGTTATTTTCTTTTCTTCAATGCAAGCCCAAACCAGATTTAATAGTTAAAAATCATCAAGAAGACCCATTTAAAAATACTATTACTTCGAGTCAATATTTTAAAATTGACACTAAAAATGATACCGTAATTTCTGGCGAGAATGGAACCACAATCGTATTTCAAAAAGGAAGTTTTTTAGATTCTGATAATAATATAGTCACTGATGATGTTGAAATAGAATTAACCGAAGCGCTTACCATAGATGAGATGATTTTAAGTAACCTCACTACTATATCAGATGGAAAGCTTTTAGAGACTGATGGAATGATTTACTTTAATGCAACCGCTAAAGGCAGACAACTATTTGTAAATCCTGAAAAGCCTGTATATGTAGAAATTCCTACTACCAATCGAAAATCAGGAATGAATGTTTACAAAGGTTTGCGAGATAAGAATGGGAATATGAATTGGGTAAATCCAATTCCAATAGAAAATTATCTTATTCCTTTAGATTTGTTTACGTTAGACTTTTTACCTGACGGATTTGTTGAAACTTTAGAAAAAGAAATGCCTTTTCTTAATCACCAGAAAGTGAATGAAAAGTTCGTTGATAGTTTATATTATAGCCTATACTTTAAAACTGGAAATGAAATTATAGAAGAAACTGTACCAAATACAAATGTTAGCGAATCCTATTATGATAAAGTAAATGAAACAGAATTAGATTCAACTCACTACTCAGAGTTTGACAATTCAGTTAACTATGGAGTTGATCCAGCTGCAATTAAAGCAATAAAAAATAATCAGTTTCAAAATACATTAATTGCCACAAAGCAATTTGAAGAAAGGCTTAAAGTCATGTTTAAAATTTGCCGAAGTGATATCATCGATATTTATGCACAAAATCTTGACAAGAATTTATGGGAAATAGACAGTATTGCTGCTAGCTTATTAGACGATAATGTTTATCAAGAAGATTTTGAAAAATTTGCATCTCAAAAATGGACTAAAATAAAAGTTCCTAATAAAAACTTACTACTCTTAAAAAGTTATTATGAAAATAGATTGCAATTAGTTAAAAATGAATTGACAGAGCAACGTAACAAAGCCGTTAAAGCTAATAATGAGCAAACGAAAAAGGCTAAAGAACTGGTTAATAATTATAAAATATTATTGAATAAAAGAGAAGCCTATCGAATGACTGGTTATGGTTTTGAACTGACCGATACTGGCTGGATTAATATTGACAAAGGTACAATACCCAAAAATTGGGAATATTCGCCTTTAGATTTTTTAGTTACAAATGAAAATACCTTTGACAGGGCATATGGTTATGTTATGTATACCTCAATAAAAAGCCTTTATCGTTTAAAAACAAATGACTCCAAAACGTTTTATGTTGGTAATGAAACACAAAGAGAAATGATAATGCCTAAAGATGAGAAAGCAATTGGTATACTTCTCGCATATAAAAATGATCAAACCTTTTTAGATGTAATTAATTTTCAAACAAATACTGACGCTATATTAAAATTTGATCTTCAAGAATATCCTGAAAGGGAAATTAAAAAGACATTAGCTCAGTTTGAAACTTCAAAACAAGAAAACTCTATACTAGAAGACTTAAAATATTTAGATGCGATTTATCTTGAAGAAATAAGACAAGATAAATTATTACGTGAAAATTATGTAATGGGTCAATTAAGGTCAGTTTCAAGAGCAAATGATACATCATACATGGAATTTGATAAAACCTATGCTATAGATTTGCTTATCGAAACTTGCTTAAATAATGTCAGAAATTAGAAATTTCTGCTTTTCTCTTTCTAAACTCACTAATCAGCTCCTTAACAATATCACCAGCCGGTTTTATGTTATGTATCAAAGCAGATACTTGACCTATTTCTAGTTCGCCATCTTCTAAATAACCTAAGAACATACCTTTCTTAGCACGACCTCTGCCTAAAAGGACTTTTAATTCTTCAGTTGTTGCTCCTTCAGCATATGCTTTTTGTACTTCGTGATAAAACTTGTTTTTAACTAGGCGAACAGGTGCTAATTCTTTTAAGGTTAAATGCGTATCCCCTTCTTTGGCATTTACGACAACTTCCTTAAAGTTAATATGATTTGATGCTTCTTCACTGGCTACAAATCGACTACCTACTTGAACTCCATCAGCTCCTAGTACCATGGCAGCCAACATGGCGCTACCAGTGGCTATTCCTCCAGCTGCAATCAAAGGAATAGTTATTTTTTCTTTCACCGCAGGGATCAACACCAAAGTGGTAGTTTCATCACGACCATTATGTCCTCCTGCCTCAAAGCCTTCTGCTACAATAGCATCTACTCCGGCTTCCTGAGCTTTCAATGCAAACTTTAAACTACTCACTACATGTACCACGGTAATTCCTTTTTCTTTAAGGAAAGACGTCCATGTTTTCGGATTTCCTGCAGATGTAAATACGATTTTTACATCCTCTTCTATAATAATACCCATCAACTTATCAATATCAGGATACAACATAGGTACATTAACCGCAAAAGGTTTCGAAGTCGCTTTCTTGCATTTTTGAATATGCTCAAGTAAAACATCAGGATACATGCTACCGGAACCAATAACACCTAAACCTCCAGCATTTGATACAGCACTAGCTAGTCGCCATCCGCTGGTCCAAATCATTCCTCCTTGAATAATAGGGAATTCTATCTTGAAAAGTTCGGTGATTCTATTTTGCATGAATGAAATAATTTACCAAGAGTTAATTTCCCAAGGCTTTGTGTTGAAAATTCAGTTTAGAATTCGACGCAAGTATCGAAAAACTCAAATCTCGATTATCGAGTAAAAAAGTTACATTTTAAAGTTTCTAAGATTCTCTTTAAAATATAAAATATTAGTTAAGAAATAACGCCCGACCCTATAAGGTCATCTTCAATATACCATGCTACAAATTGACCTTCGGTAATTGCAGATTGCATTTCTTTAAAATCAACATACATACCACCTTCTACTCTATAAATAGTAGCTTCCTGTAGTTCTTGACGGTATCTAATACGTGCTTTCACTTCTAATTTCTCATCAATCTTCAACGCTAAATCTGTACGCACCCAATGTATTTCTTCGTCCTTTACAAACAACGTTCTTCTATATAAACCAGGGTGTGCTTTGCCTTGACCTGTATAAATAACATTTTCATTAACATCTGTATCTATGACAAATAACGGTTCTTTTGTACCACCCACATGCAACCCTTTACGCTGCCCTTTTGTAAAATAATGCGCACCTTGATGTTCACCTACAATTTTACCATCAGTTAAATGATAGACCGGTTTTTCTGCATAAAATTCTAACTCATCGTTTTTATTTAAAAACGATGGTACCGCTCTTTCGTAACTATCAAAAGCTGCCGAAACCTCAACAATTTTACCCGTTTTAGGTTTTAGTTGTTGTTGTAAAAACTCTGGTAATCTAACCTTACCAATAAAGCATAACCCTTGTGAATCTTTTTTATCTGCTGTAATCAAATCCATTTTTTTAGCAATTTCCCTTACTTGTGGCTTGGTCAACTCCCCTATAGGAAATAATGTTTTTGATAATTGCTCTTGCGATAACTGGCATAAGAAATAAGATTGGTCTTTATTACCATCTTTTCCTGCTAATAATTGATATGTCTCAGAACCATCAGAATTATGAAGCGTCCCTTTTCTACAATAATGACCCGTTGCAACATAGTCTGCACCCAACTGCATGGCAATTTTCATAAAAACATCAAACTTAATCTCTCTGTTACAAAGCACATCGGGGTTCGGGGTACGCCCCATTTCATATTCCTTGAACATATAGTCTACTATACGCTCTTTATACTCCGCACTTAAATCAACCGTTTGAAACGGAATACCCAGTTTCTCAGCTACAATTAATGCATCGTTGCTATCTTCTAACCACGGACACTCTTCTGATATCGTTACAGAATCATCATGCCAATTCTTCATAAACAATCCAATAACATCATATCCTTGCTCTTTTAGCAAATATGCCGCTACGCTTGAATCTACTCCTCCAGAAAGTCCTATTACTACTTTTTTCATATCATCTTCTTGGTCGCAACAAAATTACAAAATTTCAATTCAGGAACACATTTTTTTGAACAAGCTTGAAAAGCTCTTAGTACTAAAATTTAGAAGATTAAACGTATTTCTCAAATTGCCATCAACAAATAACATGTTAAACTTTTCTAAATATATATTAAACATATTTTTTATTAATCCGGAGTCAAACCACCATGATACATGTATTTAAAAGCTGACTTTTAGAATAAAAAGGAATTAAGTTGTCATTTTTTTAACATATTGATAATTTTTTCATTTAATATTTTGTTTAGCTTTGAATAAAAATAGTTCAACAATAAATAATAACAAATGAAAAATCTAGGTAAAATTTTAAAATCGACAGCAATGGTAATGCTGTTAGTTTTTGCTGCTTCTTGTAGCGATGATGACAATGATGATCCAGTAATTCTCGTTGAAGAAGATAACATAGTAGAGGCTGCACAAAAAACCAGTTCTCTAACCTCTTTAGTTTCAGCACTTGCAAAGGCTGATGAAAGTGCAAACAATGACTTAATTACCTCTTTAAGCAGTGAAGGTCCTTTTACGGTTTTAGCACCAACAAATGATGCATTCGCAAGTCTTTTAGCTCGATTAGACGGTTTTAACTCATTAGAAGATTTTAATAATGAGCAGTTGCAAGACTTGTTAGCAACAATTTTAAAATATCATGTGGTATCTGGAGCTTCAGTAAGTTCTGGGGATTTAACAGAAGGGCAAACCATAACTACATTACAAGGTGAAACACTAACTGTTAGCATTGCTAACGGTGTTACTTTTACAGATGCCGCAGACGAAGTGGCTACGGTAACTACAGCCGACGTAGAAACACAAAATGGTATTGTGCATATTATCGATAAAGTATTGATTCCTCAAGAAGCTTTAGATGCATTAAACGGTGTCTTATTGACTTCTATTACCGATTTGGCTATATCAGTACCAAGTCTAAGTATATTAGTTGAGGCATTAATAGCTGCTGATGGAGACTTACCTACAGTATTGGCAGGTGACGGTCAATTTACCGTATTTGCCCCAACAAATGATGCCTTTGCTGCGTTTTTAGAAGCAAACGATTTTGCTGCTCTTAGTGATATTCCAACAGATGTGCTTACGCAAGTTTTATTAAACCACGTTGTAACAGGTACCAATTTATCAACCGATTTGGCTACCGGATATGTTTCAACACTTTCAACCGCAGGTCCTAATGATGCAAATCTTAGTATGTTTATAAATATAGAAGATGGTGTTGTGATTAATGGTGTTTCTACGGTTACCACTGCTGACAACAAAGCAATTAATGGTGTAGTTCATATTGTTGATGCAGTAATAGGCTTACCTAACATTGTTGATCATGCAGTAGCAAATCCTAATTTGACATCTCTGGTAGGTGCACTTACGGCAGACGGTAACACAACTTTTACTACATTACTTTCTGATTCAGAAACTGACTTTACAGTATTTGCTCCTTTAAATTCTGCTTTTGACAGTTTTACAAATCCTTCAGATAATGACATCAATAATATTTTAGCAAACCACGTAATTTCTGGTGCAGCTGCTAATGCAGCAAGTCTTTCTAATACATATTTTAACACTGCCGCGACCAACGTAGATGGCGATAATTTAAGTATTTATGTGAATGTTGATGATGGCGTAACATTAAACGGAACAAGTACAGTTGCCGCAGCTGATATCGTTGCCACTAACGGAATTATACATGCGGTAGATATGGTAATTGATTTACCAAGTGTGGTAACGTTCGCAATAGCCGACCCTAACTTCAGTTCACTTGTAGGCGCATTAACCGCTGAAGGTCAACCAGATTTCGTAAGCGTTTTAAGTACACCTACCGGTACAGAACCTGCACCTTTTACAGTTTTCGCACCTACTAACGGAGCGTTTGCAAACTTGGCAGCGGTACCAAGCGGAGAAGTGTTAACAGCTGTATTAAATCATCATGTTATTGCTGGTGCAAATATTGTTTCTGGCGACTTGAGTAACGGATTGGTTTCTCCTGGTACTTTAGAAGGCGACACCTTGACTTTTGCTATCGACGGTGATGGTAATGTTATTATTACTGATGGTTCGGGTAATGCAGGAATTGGTATTATTGCGGTTGATGTTCAAGCTAACAATGGCGTTATACATGCTATCGACACGGTTATGATACCAGACACAACCAACTAATTCATTCCTTTTTTAAAAACGTAAAGAGCCGCAATGTGCGGCTCTTTTTTTTATATGTAAGAAACATCTTTCCAAAACCCAATTATTTTGTTAAACTTTTTTAAAATTTTATTAAACAAAATAATGATTTGCATACTTTAGCAATATGCTATATATCAAGCAAATATATTATTAATATAACAAATAAACTTTGTACATGTTTCAAAATTAAAATTTTTACTTAAACAATCTAAAAACACTATTATGAAAAAAAATCTACCTTTAAAAAATCTCTTTCTTATTCTCACAATCTCATTGTTCATTTGGTCTTGTGATAAAAATGATTCTGAAGAAACCGCAATGTCTGAAACGATGACTATTGTTGAAACCGCACAAAATCAAGATGCTTTATCGTCTCTAGTAGCTGCTCTAAGTACTGCTGATAATTCTGAAGGCACTGATTTAATAGGCACCTTAAGTTCAGATGGTCCATTTACAGTTTTTGCACCAACTAATGATGCATTCACCGAATTACTGGCACAATTAGACGGCTTTGATTCTTTGGCTGATTTTGATACCGACGAAGAAAGAGCAATTTTAACTACAATTTTAACCTACCATGTTGTTGCTGGTGTTGCCGCAAAATCTACGGATTTAACAAATGGAATGAATGTAGAAACAGTTCAAGGAGAAAATTTAGTTATTAATCTAGACGGTGGCGTTTTTATAAACGATGCTACAGAAATAAATGCCGAAGTACTAATTGCCGATGTAGAAGCAAGTAATGGTGTTGTTCATGTAATTAATAAAGTATTATTGCCACAAGCAATTATCGACGCTTTAAATGAAGGTGAAATGACTAACGAAAATGGAACTTTAGTAGATATCGTTATAGCTACTGAACCACTTTCGCTCTTAGAAGCTGCGGTTATAAAAGCAGATTTGGCAACTACACTTAGTTCTGAAGGTCCGTTTACTGTGTTTGCACCTACAGATGACGCATTTGTAGCACTATTGGATATTCTAGGGGATGATTATAATAGTTTAGAAGACTTTGATACAGAAGCAGAAATTGCACTATTAAAAAACATTCTTTTATTCCATGTAATTCCTGCTAAAGTTACATCGGCAGATTTAGCCGCAGGTAATGTTCCAACTGCATTTGAAGGAAATAGTGTAGAGGTAATAGCATCTGGCGATACTTTTGTAATTGGTGATGCATCAGAAGTAAATGCCAATATTACAGGTGTTGACATAATGGCGTCTAACGGCGTTGCCCATACTATAGACAAAGTATTATTACCACAAGAAGCTATTGACTTCGTTTTAGGTTTACAATTAAAAACAATTGTTGATACTGCTGTTGCCACTGACGACTTAAGTTTATTAGTTGATGCCTTAATTCAGGCTGATGCGGGTTTGGTCGCTACGTTGAATAGCGATGGTCCGTTTACGGTTTTTGCTCCTACAAATGCTGCTTTTGCTGCATTATTAGTTGCATTAGGTGATGATTTTAATAGTCTTGCAGATTTTGATACAGATGAAGAAAAGGCGCTTTTAACTAAAGTATTAACGTATCATGTAGTTGCTGGAGCGGCTGCTTTTTCTACGGACTTAACTAATGGTCAAGCTATTGAAACTGTACAAGGTGAAAATGCAACTATTGCTTTAACAGATGGCGGAGTTCAAATAATGGATGCTACCGGTACAAAAGCCAACGTTGCGTTACCAGATGTTGCCGCAAGCAATGGTGTTGTACATGTCATTGATAAAGTTCTTTTACCACAAGAAGTTTTAGATATATTAGCTGCCATGAGCTTAAAAACAATTGTAGATACTGCAATTGCTACAGATGATTTAAGCGTATTGGTAGATGCATTAATTCAAGCTAATGCAGGTTTGGTGGAAACTTTAAACAGCGATGGTCCATTTACGGTGTTCGCACCTACCAATGCTGCCTTTGTTGAGTTGTTAAACACATTAGGTGATAATTTTAATAGCCTTTCTGATTTTGATACTGACGAAGAAAAAGAATTACTTGTTACTATTTTAACCTACCACGTGGTAGCCGGTACAGCAGCTTTTTCAACTGACTTAAGCGATGGTCAACTAATAGACACCTTTCAAGGTGAAAGTGTAGAAGTAACTATTAAGGATGGAACCGTTCACGTAGGTGATGCTACAGACGTCAATGCATCTGTGGTTATAGCAGATGTAGCTGCAAGTAATGGTGTTGTTCATGTAATCAATAAAGTATTACTACCTCAAACTGCGTTAGATGCACTAACACCTGCAACACCAAATATAGTAGAGACCGCTCAAAGTGTTAATGATTTAAGTTTATTGGTCCAAGCTCTTATTCAAGCGGATGCCGGTTTGGTCGCTACACTGAGTAGCGAAGGTCCATTTACTGTTTTCGCTCCTACTAATGCTGCATTTGTAGCTTTATTAAATGATTTGGGCGATAACTTTAATAGTCTTGCCGATTTTGATACCGATGAGGAAAAAGCCTTATTAGCAAAATTACTAACATACCATGTCGTTGCTGGGGCAGCTGTAGCTTCTACAGATTTAACTGACCACCAAGAAATTGGCACAGTGCAAGGCGAATCTTTATTTGCTATTTTAGGTCATGGTGTACAAATAAGAGACAAATCTCATGTCGATGCAAATGTTACTACGGCAGATGTAATGACCTCTAATGGAATAGTACACATTATAGATAAAGTTTTACTTCCACAAGAGATAATTGACGCACTACATTAATATTCAATAAATCAAATTAATTTAAAAACCTTCCTATATCTAGGAAGGTTTTTTTATACCTTAAAAATTCTAACAACAGCATACCCAACTTTAGCATACAATAACCAACCCTTGACAACTAACTTTTTAAATAACCTTCATTTATTTTCATCTTTACCATCCCAAATCTTACCAAACCAAGCCTTAACCAATGGCAAAAGCCCTTTCAAAATTGAAAGGGCTTTTCTATTATTTAATGTTTCAAATAATTCTACTTTTTAGAAATAACCTTTTGAATCAATTTTTCTTTATCAGTCTTCAGAATTAATATGTACATATTCGATTCTAAACTACCGATAGATAATTTATAATTATTCGACCCAACTTTTAATTCATGATTTATTTCTTGTTTTATCAATCTTCCAGTCAAATCGAATAATTCAATAGAGAGTTTTGAACTATAATTTGATTTTAACTCAATATTCAATTCTTCTTTAAATGGAATTGGAAATGCTGATAATTCTATCTTAGTCGAAGTGGCTTTTAAACCACCTGTTCCCTGTGGACATACATTAGCGTGAAGAATAACATAGAAACTATCCATATCTCCAGTATTTATACCTTCAAAGGTATAGGTGTTAAAATCTCCGTTGACATCGTCCTGATAAGGATATAGTCCTGGTGCTACAGTAAGATCGCCATTACTCTTAACTGGAGCTTGATTATTACCAACAAACAGTTGAGTCTCAGTTATTTTATATCCATTTAAGACAGAAACTGTCACATCTACCGATCCGTTATTATAAACAATTATTGCATTTCCAACTAATGCTCCCTTGGTTATATCGCATTGGCCAGCAGCTGCATATAAATCCAATTCATATTCCCCATTAATTGATGGAATTTCATTGGTCCAGCCCCAATTGTTTCCATAGAGATTTGCAATTTCCGTGAAACATGTTCTTACATTCTCATCATTAGATCTAGCGTAAGCCGTTTCGCATTGGTCTATTGTACCTTGTCCACAATCGTTATCGTTTTCTGTAATATCCCATTCACAAGATACCGAGTTCCAAATGGCTGTTTCATTACATTCCGTTTCTGGCATCTCAGGTTGTTCTCCTTCTATATCCCAACCACAAGACTCTGCATTCCATACTACTGTCTCATAACATTCCGTTTCTGGTAGTTCTGCCTGTTCTCCTTCTACATTCCATTCACAAGATTCAGGGTTCCATGCAGCAGTTTCATAACATTCTGTTTCTGGCTCCATTGGCTTTTCACCCATAATCTCCCAATTACAGATATGATCATTCCATACTGCCGTTTCGTAACATTCTGTCAATGGCCTCTCTGGTTGTACGTCAACTATGTCCCATTTACAAGTAGCTTCGTTCCAAACTGCAGTCTGATGACATGCTGTTTCTGGCTCCATTGGCTTCTCGCCTATGATTCCCCAACTACAGGTCTGAACATTCCATACTGCCGTTTCGTAACATTGTACCGTTGGCATCTCTGGTTGTCCGTCAACTATGTCCCAAGTACAAGTAGCTTGGTTCCATACTGCCGTCTGATGACATGCTGTTTCTGGCTCAATTGGCTTCTCACCAATGATTTCCCAACTACAGGTCTGAACATTCCATACTGCTGTTTCGTAACATTGCTTCATTGGCATCTCTGTTTGTTCGTCAATTATGTCCCAAGTACAAGTAGCTTCGTTCCATATCACTGTCTGATTACATGCTGCTTCTGGCTCAATTGGCTTCTCGCCTATGATTTTCCAACTACAGCCCTGATCGTTCCATACTGCAGATTGGTAACATAGAACTTCTGGTGCATCTCCTTTAGTACAGATGTTATCATCACAAGCATCGGGTATACCATCGTTATCAACATCTAAATGGTCATCCCCTTTATCGCATACATCAAAACAATCAGCAATTCCGTCACCATCTTGATCAAAACCTTCATCTATTTTACCATCTCCGTCATTATCAATACCATCACAAACTTCTAATATCTCATTAGGTTCTGATATAGTTATACTACAACGAGAGGTAGCTCCTTTTGCATCGGTTATCGTTACATAATATGTACCTGCACTTAAATTGTCATTCATTTGTTCGGTTACACCATCATCCCATTTAAATGTATACGGTCTAAACCCTCCATGTCCATAAACCTTGGCAGCACCATCGTTACCATTGTAAAGACTAACATTTGAATAAAGGTTAATCCAACAGTACAATTCTTTGGCGATGTCTATTTGACCTCTAGTTTCACATCCTCTAGCATCAGTTACTACTACATTTTGCAATCCATAAGATAACTTATTTGCGGTTTGTGTGATCTCACCATTATCCCATAAATAAGTATATGGAGCTGTTCCTGCCTTTGGAAATACGGTTGCAACACCATCTTTAGTCAAATGATCGGTTGTAAGCTCTATTTGTTCTATATCTACTGTAAAATTATCACAAGTACCTCCTGTTGATTCCGTTATGGTAACACTACATTGTGACGTAGCGCCTTTAGCATCAGTAATGGTAACATAATGAGTACCTGCCGTTAACCCTGAGTTCAATTCATTGGTAGTACCATCATCCCACTTAAAACTGAATGGTCTATAACCACCATTTCCTTTAACAAGTGCCTCTCCATCATCACCTCCATAGACACTAACGTTTTGTTTTAAATTTACCCAACAATACAATTCTTTTGCTATATCTATTTGACAACTTGACACACACCCATTAGAATCTGTGACTACAACTGTATGTAGCCCATAAGTTAATGTAGTTGCAGTCTGCGTCGTCTCACCGTTATCCCATAGATATGTATAATTACCACTTCCTCCATTTGGGTGTACTGTTGCAACACCATCTTTAGTTATGTGATCTGTTGTTAGTTTATCTTGTGTTATTTTACATGTGATAATTTCAGGTACCGTAAGACGAAGTATTTGATCAGCTTCACAGATATCGCCTTTAATGGTTATAACGACGCTTCCATCAAGTCCCGAGTAAGTTTTCTCGTTTACCTCCCAAAAATATGCTCCATCCATACAGATTGAAACTTCGGTAATTAAGGGCATTGGTTTTTCTATAACCTGGATAGTTAACTTTGAAGTATTCGTACACTCGTTATCATTTGGTGTAAATGTATATTCCGTAGTTACTGTATTATTTAATGCCGGTGACCAAGAACCTGAAATTCCATTAAGTGATATAGTAGGTAATTCCGCTAATTCAGCGCCTTCACAAATAGGTTCTATCTCTCCAAATAAAGGATCGTTTTTATCGTTTACGATCACTGTTACCCTAGCAACGTCTGTGCAACCGTTTTCATCAGTTACCGTAACGGTATAATCTCCTGCTGTATCTACTGTTATCCCTGACGTAGTAGCTCCAGTATTCCAGACATAAACATTACTTGATTCATAATCTGCCTTTAGCGTAGTGCTACCGCCTGAACAGATTTCCAATGTTCCACTGATCTCCGCTATCGGTAATGGGTTTATAGTTACCGTCGCAGTAGTCTCGCCTACACAAGTATCTGAATCGGTCACTGTATAGGTCACTTCATAGTCTCCTGCCGGTAAGCCGGTCGTATCAAACAATCCTGTTGGACTTACTCCCGTTCCCGACCAGATT
>NZ_SOAY01000017.1:1676-72342 GCF_004364165.1 Maribacter spongiicola | reverse complement strand
TTACCGTTTCCTCGTCCACACAACCGTTCGCATCTGTTACCGTTACCGTATAATCGCCGGCCGTATCTACTTCTATAGCTGCCGTTGTGGCCGAAGTGCTCCATAAATAACTTGTTCCGCCACTTGCCGTTAGCGTGGTGCTACTGTCTGAACAGATTTCCAATGTTCCACTGATCTCCGCTATCGGTAACGGGTTTATTGTTATAATGCTTTCTGTAAAAGGTCTACAATTAGTATCTGATAAATCTGGATCATTGGTATCTAAAATAGCATAGGCGTAATATGTTCCTGGCGCTAACCCTGAAATAACAGCTGTAGAAGTTGCTGTTCCTCCAGTAGGAGTAACAATTGCGCCTAATTGCGTACCACCAAAATAAGGATTACTTTGCTGACTAGAATAGTAAACAAACTTTATATTTATATTTTCTATATCTGTATCCACAGAAAGACCTTGACCTTGAATGTCTTCGCAAGTGGAGAAATCTGGAGATCGATTATTTAGAGTTGGACAAGTAAAACAAACAGGTGTAGTTACATTTGTTGTTGTTATACATCCATCAGCATCTGTTACTGTTACATTATACATAGATTCTGGCATAACATCTAATAAATCCATAGTGTTTGAAGTAAACCCACCTGGACCTGACCAAGAATAAGAGAATGGTGCTTTCCCCCCACTAACAACCAAATCAACATCAGCCAAATTGTTTAAATTACAAGCAGCTTCAGCCACTGCGTTTAATGGAGGAACTACATTAATTACCGGGTTTGCATAGCAATATTTACCATTAGGATTATTCTGCGGAGTAACAGGGCTTTCACCATTTGCAGCTGTCCAAACTAATAGAATATTATCTAAAACCAATTGGCTACCACAAGTAAAAGTGATTTCTCCATAATCCAACACTTGTTGATTGCCTGTTTGTTCACTGCTCTTAAGAACTGGACCAGATGACCTAGCGATTTTACAAACTGCCACCGACCCATCTGGTCGCGTTTCGGTTAAATCTGCAAAAACACCAAGAAATCTGTCGCTACTATTTGTATTATGATTAATAGATATAGAAAAATTAGCAGTTATTTCATCACCAGAAATACAACTATTACATATTTCTCCAGTATCGAGAAAAGCACCTAAAATCTGAATATCATTGGCAAGACATTGACCTGGTGTATATTCTGAATTTAATCTTAAGTCTTGTTGATCAAAAGGATCTGGATCTTGCGGACAAAATGATTGTGCCACAACACCAACTGTTGCGAAGAGCGAAAAGCTGAAAAAAAGTAAAAAATTTCTTAATGTTAAAAAAGTAAAGTTCCCCATGGTATAGTATTTAGTTATTAAATACCATATCATAAAAAGTTACGAAGTCATAAATTAAGATGTGGGGTCTTAGACATATAACCATCTATGAAACATAAGAAATGAGCTATCACAACTGATTAACAGTCGTTTTATAACTTTCACAAGGGGGAGTTGATTGAAAATTAAAAAAGATACATTATCCTCTTATCTTCAAGATATAATTGCAATTTGATAAATTTTTAACATTTTTTTATATAAAAATTAATTTATTCGATGAAATACACAGATATTCTTAAAAAACACAAAAGCCCTTTCAATTTTGAAAGGGCTTTTTATTTTTACAGCACTACGGTTTTTTTAATTCTTCTTCTGCGCTTCTGCTTGTTCCATCATTTCACGCATTTTCTTTTGGAACTTGTTCTCCTTTTTAGGCTTCTTCTTGTTCTCTTGTATCTGAGCATGTATTTTGTCATTGTCAATGATAACATTCTTGATGACCAACATAATTCCTATTGTAATTAAGTTAGAAACAAAATAATACAAACTCAAACCACTCGCATAGTTGTTAAAGAAAAACAACATCATAAATGGCATTAGGTACATGATAAATTTCATGTTAGGCATACCTGGTTGCGTTGGCATATTCTGACCCGTAGTCATGTTCATGTAAAAGAAAATTGCTATAGATGCCAATATTGGAAACAAACTTACGTGGTCACCATAGAAAGGAATTGAAAATCCTTCTGGGAATTGATAAATGGTATCAAAAGAAGAAAGGTCATCTGCCCATAAGAATGATTTTTGACGCAATGCGAACGATGTTGGAAAAAACATGAAAAGTGCATAGAAAATTGGCATTTGTATAACCGCAGGTATACAACCGCTCATGGGGCTCACCCCTGCCTTACCATACAATTTCATAGTTTCTTGCTGCTTCTTCATAGCATTGTCCTTGTACTTCTCCCCTAACTCTGTAATTTCAGGTTTTAATACCTTCATCTTCGCTTGAGATAAATACGACTTGTACGTTACCGGTGACATTGCCAAACGAACCAAAATGGTCATTATAACAATCGCAATACCGTAAGGGAAATACGTACTGATTAATCCGTAAAACGGTGTAAATACATAACGGTTGATCCAACCGAATATACCCCAACCAAAAGGAATAGAGTCTACAAGACCTAAATCTTCATACTGAGATAAAGTATCAACGTCCGTAGGACCAAAATACCAGTGTAAATCTTTAGAAATTTCACCGCCTTCCAATTCTACAGGTAGTGTAGATGCATATTCTTTTGTAAATCCGAAAGTTCTACTTTCCTCTTCTACTAAGTTTACAGAAGTTAGGTCTCCGCTTTTAAAAGGCTGATCTGCTGCTAGAATACTGCTAAAAAAGTGTTGTCTGTAAGAGATCCACTTTACATCTTCTTCAGTTTCTTCGTCATCACTTCCTTCAGAAAGTTTACTTATTTTACCATCTTCATGATTATAAGTTAAACGCGTATACCTATTCTCGTACTGTATACTTTTAGAATGACGTATCCCTTTTAATTTCCAATCTAATTGAACTGGCTTGCTAGAACTTATAACATTATCTAAGCCTTTAGATTTTATGGTAAAGTCAATTAAATAATCGTTCGGCTTAATAACATATCTATATTCTAAATATTGATTGTTAGATGTCTTAGCTTTTAATGATAATACTTTATTACCATTGTCATTTGACATTGTAGGCTCAAAATATAAATCTTGAGTATTCAACATTCTATTATCAGATGTAGCGAAATCTAGACCAAAAGAAGCATTACCATCTTTTACCAAATACACCGGTACAGAATCGTAAGTAACGAATTGTTTCATTTTCGCTTCTACGATCTGCCCACCTTTATTACTGATTTTTAATAAAAGAACTTCATTCTCAAAAGTAGTAATGTCATCAGAAGGTCTTGTAAAACCAAATGCGCCAAGTTTACCTTGGTAATTGGCAACTGCAGTAGAATCTTGTAAATCTAACTGTGGTACATCATTAATAACAGTTTCTGTTTCTGAATTTTCTGATGCCTTTACAGCCTCTACTTGTTCTTGCTTTGCCTTTTCTGCCGCTAACTCTTCTGGAGTTGGTTGATTTTGGTAAAACATGAAGATGAGTATTCCAAAAATAAGCACGAAGCCAATTATGGATTGTACATCAAATTTCTTTTCTTCCATGTGGTATTTCTAATTAATTGGGAATATTTTGAATTTTTAAGAAAGCAAATATATGTCCAAATATGGTGTTTATGCCAATGTGGCATTAGTTTGTGACTTTTTATGCTCTAAAGCCGCCTTAACGAAGCCCACAAATAATGGATGCGGATTAGCTACAGTACTCTTATACTCTGGGTGATACTGCACGCCAATAAACCAAGGATGGTCTTTTGCCTCTACAATCTCAACCAAATTAGTCTCTTTATTGAAACCTGTTGCCATAAGACCTGCATTCTCTAATTGCTCTAAATAGGCATTGTTAAATTCATATCTATGACGATGACGTTCAGATATTTGAGAAGCACCATTATACATTTGCTTAACCAAACTACCATCTTTCAAATCACAGTCCCATGCACCTAAACGCATAGTACCACCTTTATCGGTTATGGTCTTTTGTTCTTCCATAATACTAATTACAGGATCAGGTGTGTTTTCATCCATCTCTGTAGAATTTGCATTTGTGAGATCTAATACATCACGTGCATATTCAATAACAGCCATTTGCATACCTAAACAGATACCTAAAAACGGAATTTTATTAACACGTGCATATTCAACGGCCTTTACTTTACCTTCAATACCACGCTCACCAAAACCTGGTGCTACCAAAATAGCATCCAATCCTTTTAATTTACTTTCAAAATTTGCAGAGGTGATATATTCCGAATGCACAGATTTGACAATTACCTTTACCTCGTTCGCAGCACCGGCATGTATAAATGACTCTAAAATAGATTTATAAGAATCTTGTAATTCTACATATTTACCTACTAACCCAATGGTTACTTCATTTTTCGGGTTCTTATGTCTTTCCAAAAACCCGTTCCAAAGCCCTAAGTCTGGCTCTACTGTATTTGGTAATGCCAATTTCTGTAGGGTTACGGTATCTAAACCTTCTTCTTGCATTAATAAAGGCACATCGTAAATAGTTGATGCATCTATACTCTGTATAACCGCCTCCCGCTTTACATTACAAAAAAGCGCCAGTTTATCTTTTATCTCGTCTGAAATTTCATGCTCTGTTCTACACACTAAAATATCGGCTTTTATACCGCTTTCCATTAAAGTTTTTACAGAGTGTTGCGTTGGCTTTGTTTTTAACTCACCTGCAGCAGACAAATAAGGTACTAGGGTTAAATGGATAACAATAGCATTATTATCTCCAAGTTCCCAAAGTAATTGACGAACCGCTTCTATATATGGTAACGATTCAATATCACCAACCGTACCACCAATTTCAGTAATAACGATATCATATTCACCGCTTTTACCTAAAACTTGAACACGTTCTTTTATTTCGTTTGTAATGTGAGGAACTACTTGTACCGTTTTTCCTAAAAATTCTCCTCTACGTTCTTTTTCAATTACGCTTTGATAAATTCTACCCGTAGTAACATTGTTGGCCTGAGAAGTACGAACATTTAGAAAACGCTCGTAATGACCTAAATCTAGATCAGTTTCTGCACCGTCATCAGTTACATAACATTCGCCATGCTCATAAGGGTTTAAGGTTCCTGGATCTACATTAATGTAAGGATCTAGCTTTTGAATGGTAGTTTTGTAGCCGCGAGATTGCAGTAATTTCGCCAAAGATGCAGCAATGATGCCTTTTCCTAGTGATGAAGTAACGCCTCCCGTAACGAAGATGTATTTGGTTTGTGCCATGTATCGAATTCTATGTTACGGGACACAAAGTTACAAATTGAGGTTAGAACTCAACGGGTTTCTTTAGGAAAATGTTTTTGTATTTTTCGAATTATCGATTCTAAGCCGTTTGTTTTGATTTCTAACATAGAACGCAATAAATCTCCCAATTTACCATCAGGAAATCCTTTTTGATTAAACCATACCAAATATGGCTCTGGTAAATCAATCAGATACTTACCCTTATACTTACCAAATGGCATACGGTAATGTGCCAATTCTATTAACTTCTGCTTATCTGGATTAATTTCCATTTTTAAATCTAAAAAAATTATCTTTAAAGAATCAACTACTCAATCTACAAATCAATTATAATGAAAAGAAGAAATTTTATTGGAACATCAGCGGCTGCCTCTGTCGGGTTCTTATCGACTTCGGCTGCAATGGCCAACAATATAAAACCTAAAACTACGGCAAAATTAAAGTACAATATTAACCATAGTGTTTGTTATTGGTGCTATGGAAGCATCCCTTTTGAAGATTTTCTTAAAAATTTAGTAGAGCTTGACATTAGATCTATTGATCTGGTCGGGCCAGATGAATTCCCTCTTTTAAAGAAATACAATATTCACGCATCTATGTGCTGGGGCGCAGGCATGGGCATAGAAAAAGGTTTTAACGATCTTTCTTTACATGACGAGTTAATTGCCGATTACGAGCGCGTAATACCGTTAGTGGCAGAAGCAGGTTACACTAACCTAATATGTTTTAGCGGTAATAGAAACGGAATGAACGACCTAGTTGGTTTGCGTAATTGTGCTATTGGATTAAAAAAATTAATGCCTTTAGCTGAAAAACATGGCGTTGTTTTACAAATGGAACTTTTAAATAGTAAGGTGGATCATAAAGATTATATGTGCGACACCTCTGAATGGGGCGTATCTCTTTGTGAAGCAATTGGATCTGAACATTTTAAACTGCTTTACGATATTTACCACATGCAAATTATGGAAGGTGATATTATTAGAAACATTGAGAACTATCATCAATATTACGGACACTACCATACTGGCGGAAACCCTGGTAGACACGAGATCGATGAAACACAAGAAATTTTCTACCCTGCAGTTATGAAGGCTATTCTAAAAACTGGATATACGGGACACGTAGCGCAAGAATTTGTACCCAGTTGGGAAAACAAAATAGACGCTTTAAAACAGGGAGTTACTATTTGTGATGTGTAATTTAGTGAACTAGTGGTTAGTGAACTAGTGGTTAGTGAACTAGTGGTTAGTGAACTAGTGGTTGTTCTAAAGAAAAAAAGCAAGCTTTTTTTCTTTAGGATTTTTCACCCTTTTACCTAAAAAATATAATTGCTTTTTGTATTGAAATTAGCAAGGTAAATGATGAGGAATTAAAACTAATCAACTATTTCACTAACCACTATTTCACTATTTTATTTCACTATTAACTTAGCGTTCGCTTAACGCTTCCTCAATCTCTTTTACCCAACGTTCTTGAACAGGTAAATTCCTTGAGTAGTTAGTTTCTGAATCGTATTTATTTTGAAAATCGTTCAGTTGGCGAATGGTAGCCTTGTAGATTTTACGAATCTCTTCTTTTACATTCTTGGTAAATTTCACCTCCGCCAATTGCTTTCGCAATTTGCGTGCATAGAGCTCGGTTATATCGAAATGTAATTGCTCATGAAGCAAGGTTATATTATTACATAGCTTAGGTTTATACCACGACTTCGTCGGATAAAAATAAGCGAATACCTTATAATCTACCTGCAATTCGTCATTCTCATAAAAAGTGGAAAAGCGATAGGTTATACCACTTGCCGTGGTTGCTGCAGCACTTGAAGTTACGGGTACAGCTCCTTTAAAATCACTCCAAGTAAATCTAAAATCAGGTTCCCAAGACACTACTTCTTGACTCTGAACATCAGAAATGGTCAGTAGCGCTAATAGAAGTAATATAAAATGTGTCTTTTTTATAAGTCCCAATTATAAGTGATTACTTTCTCAATATCTGGATGCAAGCTAAAGTGCACAGGGCATGTATTTGCCGTGTGCACTAAAATTTTTCTATTCTTATCTGATATTTCTTTTGGCAAATGAACATTTACTTCTATTTTTGAAATTCTTCTCGGTGAAGCTGCCATGTGTTTGGTTACAGATGCCGTAGTACCTTTTAAGTCTATTTCTAAACCGTTTGCCTTAATACCCATCATTGTCAACATACAACTTGCCAAACCTGTAGCTACGGTATCTGTCGGCGAAAATGCCTGACCTAATCCGTTATTATCTACTGGTGCATCTGTCACGAAAGAATCGTTCGATTTTAAATGAACACATTCGGTTCTTAACTCGCCGTTGTAAGTAACTTTAGATGTCATTCTATTCTATAGTTTTAATTCTTAAATCATCTATCATCATTATATATGACGATTGATTATGATACCCTGAAACTCCTTTTCTCTGGTAATCGAATTTATTACCATTATATTCGGTTTCACCAATAAATCTTGAAACTTCGATTAGATTATTACTATAAGCTAACTTCAATAATAGATCGTAGGTCAAATCAAATCCTCTTACAGCATATCTATCTGGGTCATCTCCAAAACGTGTTCTATAACGTTCAACGAAGGAATTATTTGTCACTTGACGATTTACAGATGGGTAGGTAAATTTTAAATTCGATAAATGCGTATTCGAGATAACATCGTTCTCAAATGCAGAATTCATATCTGTCGTAAACATACGCACCTTTACTTTATCTTTTGCCAATTCTGGATCAAGTGCCGTGTTATTGAATGAATTCAAAATAGAAACTACACTAGCAATTAACTTATAATTATCAGATTCTACAAATACCCAGTTGGAAACTTCATCTGAAAGTAGGGTTTGAAGTTTATCTCTGTTTATACCAATATTCTTGTCTTCTTCTTTTACAACAACCACTTTAGCTGTAGGAAAACGTTTTAGAATAGCATCTTTTTCCTTTTTATTATCCTCATCGGCGATTATCAAAAGTGTTTCTTCATTATGTTTTTTTTCAACATAATCTAACATATGCTTCCATAATATTTCTTCATCTGTATACGAAAAGAATACGTTTTCTAAACTAATATCACTTTTAGCATTAACCGGTGCAATAACTGGCACATTGAATTTCGATGCCTGCACAGCTGTTTCTTTAAGAGATGGCGCATCTAACGGACCGAAAACGGCATTGTAATTACCTAACTGTTCCCCTTGCAATAACTGCTTAGTTGTAGCCAAGTCTAATTGATTATCTAAAGTTTTAACGTCTATTGAAACACCTAAAGATTTCATAGAATCTATTGCTACCAGAGCACCTGAGTACAGACCTAAACTAACGGTCATATCTCTTCGGGCATCAATTGTTTTTTCTGCACTTTCCTTGTCCTCCAAATTTACCTTATCTAATCTAAATGGCAGTAAGAACAATACTTTTGGCTTAACCCCAACATTTATACTATCTAATAAATTTACTTTATCTAGCACTAGAGCATTTCTTACCTCAAAATCACCAACCTTATCTTTTGGTAATTTTAAAACCATACCTGCTTTTAGACCTCCTTTTAAATCAGGATTCAATTGAACCAATTCTGCCCAAGTCATTCCAAACTTTCTTGTTAATCGAAACTCATTTTGCTTTGGCTTAACCTCATAAAAAATATAGTTGTCCGTATTTATTTCTCCTGTGGCTACTTTCTGCTCAGGAATACGAATAACCATACCTTCTTTCAATCCGCCGCGTTCTGTAATCTCAGGATTTAAACGAACTATTTCATCTGACTTTACCCCAAATTCTTTTTCTAAACGATAGAAATTCATTTTGGCTGGTACCGTATACGAAGTGTATAACTGAGTTACTTGATTTTTTACCGTACTACCTGCAATTCTAGGCATCATTAACTCGTAACCTTCAGACAAATAATTATTTGCCGCGGATAAACTAGGGTTTAGCTCTAACATTTTTTCAATGGTAATACCATATTTATGAGCTATACTCCAGCGCGTTTCTTTGGCCGCTACAATATATTTTTCCAAATCACCTTCGTCTGTGCTCACCTCTTTAACCATGGCAGCACGATATTTAGGAATACGCAAAACCATCTTCTTTTGAAGTGGAGATGCATACAATGCCGGATTATACTTTTTTAATTCATCTTCAGTAATTTTATACATCTGTGTAATACCGAAAATTGTTTCTTTTTTCTTGACGCGGTGTTCTGTATAACCTACAGGTTCTCTTTCGGTTATAGATTCTTGAACTTCATTCTTTACGCCTTTAATAGTTGCGGTATTCGAAGTTGGTGTACTTGTCTCTGCAACTATCTTTTTACCCGGCACCACCAAAATAGTGTTCGATCTTAATTTCTGACCTTCCTTTATTTCTTTGTTGTACTGCAGTATGCTTGCAGGTGTAACCCCATACATCTTAGCGATACTTTGTAAGGTTTCTCCCGATTTTACTTCATGGGTATTGAATTTTTGAGCCATTGCGGTGCAAGAAACCAATAAGCAAAATGCCCCAATAATGTAAACTTGATTAAATATATACTTCATATTATTCCCATTCAATTGTTGCCGGCGGCTTCGAACTTATATCATATACGACACGATTGACGCCAGGGACTTTATTAATGATATCATTTGATGTTTTTTGCAAAAATTCATACGGTAAATTCACCCAATCGGCAGTCATACCATCTGTACTTTCTACAGCTCTAAGCGCTACACATTTTTCGTACGTACGCTCGTCGCCCATTACACCAACACTATTTACTGGCAATAACATGGCACCTGCTTGCCATACCTTATCGTATAGATCCCATTTTTTTAATCCGTCAATAAAAATAGCATCTACTTCTTGTAGAATAGCCACTTTCTCTGGAGTGATATCGCCAAGAATACGAATTGCCAAACCAGGACCCGGAAAAGGATGCCTACCCAACAATGCTTTGTCGATACCCAAACTAGCTCCTACTCTTCTAACCTCGTCTTTAAATAGCATTTTCAATGGTTCTACTACTTTCAATTTCATGAAATCTGGCAAACCACCTACGTTATGGTGACTCTTTATAGTTTGTGACGGACCACCGGTTGCTGATACAGATTCTATAACATCTGGATAAATTGTACCCTGTGCCAACCATTTTGCATTTTCAACTAAATGCGATTCATCATCAAAAACTTCTATAAATACACGACCAATTGTTTTTCTTTTGGTTTCTGGATCACTCTCACCAGCTAAATCATCCAAAAAACGTGCCGAAGCATCAACACCTTTTACATTTAAGCCCATACCCTCGTACTGCTTCAATACATCGCCAAACTCGTTCTTTCTCAAAAGTCCGTTATTTACGAATATACAATGAAGGTTTTTGCCAATTGCCTTATGTAACAAAACTGCTGCTACAGAGGAATCTACACCACCAGACAATCCTAAAATCACCTTTTCATCGCCTATTTTCTCTTTCAACTCCGCCACTGTTTTATCAACAAAAGCATCTGGAGTCCAAGTTTGTTCCATTCCGGCAATATTTACCAAAAAGTTCTCCAAAACCTGTTTTCCATCCTTTGAGTGATATACTTCTGGGTGAAACTGAATTGCATAGGTCTCTTCCCCTTCAAACTTAAAGGCTGCATTCTCCACATCATGTGTACTTGCCAATAAGGTTGTATTCTCAGGCAAGTGCTTAATAGTATCTGCATGGCTCATCCACACTTGGCTACCTGTACTTACTTTATCAAAAAATGGTTCGTTCTCTTTTATAAAGCTAAGGTTGGCACGACCATATTCTCTGGTATTCGATTTCTCTACACTACCGCCGTGAAAATGTGCTAAATACTGTGCGCCATAACAAACACCCAACAATGGTTTTTTACCACGTATTTCTGACAGATCCGGGTGAACGGCATCTTCGCCCCTAACCGATAAAGGAGATCCAGAAAGAATCACCGCTTTATACTCAGAAAGATCTTTTGGTAGTTTATTATAAGGTTTAATTTCAGAGAAAATATTCAGCTCACGTACACGTCTTCCAATCAATTGGGTGTATTGTGAACCGAAATCTAGTATCAGGACTTTATTTTGCATGGGCAAAAATAGCAAATTGACAGTTCTTGAAAAGTATCTTTTGCTATATTTAGATTGGATTTATATATTTTTCATGAAACATGTTAGTTCAATCATTTTCGGAGCGGCCATTATCATAGCCGCATTTTTTTTAAGTAATGCTTATATACAAAGGGCGAACCCACCTCAAATGATATCGGTAACCGGTTTGGGTAATGAAAATTTCACCTCTGACCTTATTGTTTGGGAAGGGCAATTTTCTACCAACAGTACCGAATTGAAAACCGCTTTAAATCAATTAAACCGAGATAAAGATATTGTTCGTAAATATTTAACCTCAAAAGGCATCGATGCCAATAGTATTATTTTTAATAGTGTACAGACTACCGAAATGCGCGACAACCAATACGAAAACGGAAATTATGTTGGTAGTATTTTTAGAGGATATCAATTAACGCAGACCATTCAAATAGAATCTGAGAACGTCTCCCTCATTGAAGGTGTATCTAGAGAAATTACCGAATTATTAAATAAAGGGGTACAGTTTAACTCATCACCACCACGATATTACTACACTAAATTAGCGGATCTTAAAATTGAAATGATTTCAAAAGCAACGGAAGATGCTAGAATTCGTGCGGAAAAAATTGCCGAAAATGCAGGTAGTAATTTAGGTGATCTGGTTTCTGCCAACATGGGCGTTTTTCAAATTACGGGTCAAAATTCTGGTGAAGATTATAGCTGGGGCGGTGCATACAACACCTCATCTAAAAATAAAACAGCTTCTATAACTATGCGCCTAGAATATAAAGTGAAGTGATAGTAGTACTTTGATCAATACCATTTACCGATCTGGTAAAGAATATATTAAATATAAAAGCCCGGTAATCACCCGGGCTTTTCAATCAACCAATTTTCAAACCGAATACTTAAAAAATCTTTTTCATAACAATCTGTATTCAAACAATAAGTCGATACTTATCTTTTCGCCTTACATTTATTTTCAAAAAAAAAGCTCAGGAACCACCCCAAGCTTTCACATAAATCAAAAACCAAATTCAAACCAAAGCTTAAAAATTGAACCTAATCAATTTCCTTCTCACAGCTATTACTTATATAACAACCAACTCCTCTTTTACCCTACCCGAAAATTCCATTATTTTTACATTAAATATTTATTAGCATGATAAATTCGTTTTTTGAAGAATTAAGTACTGAAATATACAAGGGAGTAAATAAAAGAGGGCATCCATTTCGGTACATTACTATGGCAACAGTAGGCAATGATACCGTAGCTCGTTTACGTACGGTTGTACTTCGTAAAGTTTCTGAAAATTTAGTCTTAACTATCTATACGGATAGCCGTACCCAAAAAATGAAACATATTGCAGATAATAACCAAGTCAGCTTTCTATTATATCATCCAAAAAAAATGTTACAGTTAAAGGTAGAAGGTACTGCCCATATAGTTACGAATACCGATAGATTACATACTACTTGGCAAAATATTCAACCCAACAGCAGAAAAGATTACATTACTCAAACTAGCCCTGGTAGTTCAATTAAAAACCCTGATCATGTAGATTATATTGAAGACAAGAACTACTTCACCATAATCGATATTATTCCATCTAAAATTGAGTATTTAAAACTACAAAGACCTAATCATATTAGAGCTCTTTTTTTAAAAACGGATGATAAGTGGAATGGGAAATTTTTAGTTCCTTAATTTATATAGAAATATAGATTTTCTTTTTCTTTTCCAAAACCAATTAAACTATCTACGGGTTTGCTTTGTTTTACTGCGGATGCATTAATAGTAATTGAAATTTCCTTATCATGTTTTAATTCTAAAGCGTTTAACGAATAATCATCCGCAGAAAGTATAGTTCGCTCCGGATGCAACAAGCGCACATTACCGGCATAAGTAACATTAGGAAGCACCCATTGATATTCATCATAATTTTTGCTCAACGTATTGGCTATTGGCTCAAAACCAAAATGGACAGATGAAGGTATGTTTAATAGTTTCTCTATTGGTGTTCTTATTGTTTGTACGCCTATTACTGCAATAAAAATCCAGAACCCAATAGTTACCAGTTTCACTTTCTTTTTAAATTTAATAGCCTCTATTAGTAGCACTATAAAAGGAATAAAAAGCGGCAGTAACCACCTCGTCTCTACTTTCTGACTTTGAAAAACAAGAAAAAATAAACCTAACACCGTTAATTGAACGATGAACATTTTAACAAACCAATTTAGTTTCCGTTTATTGAAACTCACAGTTTTTGAAAAATAGCCTAAACCGACAATTATAAGAAGTGGAAACATCAAGGCGAACAAGCTTTTTAAATAAATTAAAATGGGAAGCAACGAAAATCCCGATTCCGCTTCTTCTATGCCTATTTTCTCTTCTACGCTTTGTGTCAAAAAAGTTTGAAATTCATCAGGACCTAACAACCAATTGACATGTGGAGCTACTAATAATACAGAAATAAAAACAGACACCAGTATTTTGGGGTTAAAAACTATAGTTCTTAATTCTTTATCCCACAAAGCAACCAAACCGAAGGTTACCAGAAAAAATGCATAATTGTATTTAGACATCATGCCCACACCTACAACCAAACCAAGTAAAAGATAATTGGAAATAGATTTGCGCGCTATTAATAGCTGTATGAAATAATAAGAGGCAACTATACATAAGCAAAGTAAGCTAGTATGTGAAAGCCTGCGAAAAGTAAAATCTATATATACTGGTATTAAAACCAATACTAAAACAGCCAATTTAGATGCATCAGCGTCTTTAATTCTTATCCTAGAAAATCGATACAGCATTAATAATGTACCTGCAAATAATAGTCCTCTAAGCATAGAGAATGCTATTTTATCCACACCAAATATAGAATTGAAACCATATTGCAACCACGTATAAAGCGGTGGCTGGTCGTCATAACCCCAACGAAGCCATTGCGAGTAGTATGCCTGTTCAGCGTCTTCTAATTCTAAAGCACTTTTAAAAAATGTAATTAAGGATATTGCTAAAAATGATAATACAGCAAGTACGGTTATCTTATTTTGAGATACGTTCTTGCCTATCATTTATTTTTGGGTAATAACGGTAAAACTTAAATCTAACGGATTTAAAGCCTCAAATAACATAGGCACTAATTCTTCGCCATATTCTAAATAAAATTCAGAAAAATTTGACTGTCGTTCTTGAAGCGATTGGTTTGGGAAAATTTCATTCTGCAGCTCTGTCATACGGACTACATGATCTTTCAATTTTCTTTTCTGCGCTTGTAGCAAACGTTTTTCTAAAGCATCCAATCCTTTTTTCTGCTTAACTTCTTGTGCCTTTACAGCACCTAGAAAAGATTTATCCGTCTTTTCTGCAAGTACGTACATATCCTTAAATTGCTCTTCTAACAATTTCTTCTGTGGCGAAAAATCAATATCTATATTTGAAATTTCTCGAATCTTTTTGTTGATAAGACTATTCTGCTTTAAGAATATGTCGGACTTTGAAATATTCATTTTACCTAGCTTTTCAGCTTGCTTCTCGGTAATAATCAAAGCCGAATTTCTCACCAATAAAATAGGGAAAGTAACATTCATTGCTTCAAAAGCTGCCTTCAATTCTAACCAATAGGCAATCTCTCCGCCTCCGCCTATGTAACATAAGTTTGGCAATATCACTTCTTGGTATAATGGTCTTGCTATTACGTTGGGTGAGAATCGCTCTGGGTGCGCATTCATCTCGGCTATCAACGCTTCTTTAGTGAAAGAAATAGTTGTTTCATTTACGATATACTGCCCTTTACTTTCTATTATTCTCTCGCGAATTCCATCTTTCAAATAGAAATAATTAATTTCTCGCGGATTTACCTGTACCGGATAATCAGACGAAATTTCTTCTATTTCTTTAATGGTTTCCGATACTTTGTCGAACGCAGTTTGCTCAAAAATATCTTTCTTCATAAACGGCACTAGCGTCTTTTTCAAGTCGATATCATCACCGTCTACAATTACCAATCCGTAGTCCTTAAAAATTTCGTTTGCCAAGAACCGAGTTGCATCCGTTAGGTTATCATGTTTCAGATATGCGTTTTCAAACAACTCTTTTAGCTTTTTGGCATTGTTACTGTCGCCAATGGTTTTAGAATATAATGCAAAAACTTCTTCCAATCCTCCCGTAGGCAAATGCCCAACTGCACCAGATGCTTCTTTGTTCCACTGAAATTTTAATCCCTTGAAATTAAAATAATTGATTTCGTCAAAATCATGATCTTCTGTAGCCATCCAATAAATAGGTACAAAATTACTATCAGGGTATTCCTTTTTTAACTGCTTTGTCAAGTTAATCGTAGAGATAATCTTGTATAAAAAGTATAACGGACCCGTAAAAAGATTTAACTGATGACCGGTAACTATAGTAAACGTATTCTGCTCTTTTAACAGCTTAATTCTAGCCGCTGTACTTTTAGATGTATCCGTGTTTTTATACTGATTCTGAATTGAATAATAGAGTACATCTCGTTGAGCTTGGGTAAAATGAGCACCCTTCTCTTGTATCTGTCCTTTAAATCCTTCAACATCGGGAAACCGATTGTATAAGGTGTTAAGTTTGGGGTCCTTTGCTGTATAATCGCAAATTAATTTCGAAAAATAGCCTGTTTTTTCTAGGGGTAAACAATCAATATCCATATAAAAAGTAAATACTTGGTAAATATAAAACCCTTTCGTTTTACATTTCCTAAATATAAGTTAATTACGGTTAGTATTAAATACCCGATTACTCGTCAAAATACAAGCTAAATCAGGTGCATTTTGCATTTATTTTAATAGATTTGGCTGACTCAGAACACAAATAACTATATGAAACTAATTCTACGAACCGCCTTACTTTTTATCCCATTGTTTAGTTTGGCTCAATTAAAATCTCCGTCAGAGTTTTTAGGCTATGAGCTAGGCACACAATTTACAAGACATCATGAAGTTGTCGATTACTATCAATATTTAGCAGATGCCGAGCCGCAACGCATGACGCTTATTGAATATGGTAAAACCAATGAACGCAGACCGCTAATATTGGCAACCATTTCTACAAAAGAAAATATGCAAAACCTCGACAATATTAGAGAAGAGCATATGAAAGGTATAAATGGCGAAGGATTACCAGATAAAGCAATTGTTTGGCTTAGCTATAATGTTCATGGTAATGAAAGCGTGAGTACAGAAGCGTCAATGCAGACTATATATGACCTTTTCACTACTAAGAGCAGTTACCTAGATAATATAGTAGTATTGATTGATCCGTGTATTAATCCAGATGGTAGAGATCGTTATGTAAATTGGTACAACCAATTTAAAAATTCACCCAACCAGGTAGATCCTAATAGTAAGGAGCATCATGAGAATTGGTGGAGTGGTCGCAGTAACCATTATATGTTCGATCTTAACAGGGATTGGGCTTGGTTAACGCAAGTTGAAAGTCAGCAACGTTTAAAGCAATTTAATAAATGGCTGCCTCATGTACATGTAGATTTTCACGAACAAGGTGTTGATAACCCGTATTACTTTGCCCCCGCAGCAGAGCCTTTTCATGAGGTAATAACTGATTTTCAAAGAGAATTTCAAGAAACTATTGGCAAGAACCACGCAAAATATTTTGATGAAAACGGATGGTTTTATTTTACAAAAGAAGTGTTCGATCTTCTTTACCCAAGTTATGGCGATACCTACCCTACTTATAATGGCGGTATTGGCATGACGTATGAGCAAGGTGGTAGTGGTCGTGCCGGTTTAAGCATTATTACTAGTATTGGAGATACACTTACGCTAAAAGATAGAATTTCTCATCATTTAACAACTGGTCTGTCTACCGTAGAAGTTGCATCTAAAAATGTCACTAAGTTAAATGATGAGTTCAAGAAATTTTACTTGAATAAAAATTTTAAATACAATAGCTATGTGCTGAATGGCAATCCAGATAACATTGAGGCATTAGCAGATTTGTTAAGCATGCATGAAATTGAATATCAAGCGGGCACGAATGCCACCGTTAAAGGATACAGCTATACAACCGGTAAAGCTGGTTCAATAAAAAGCAGCAAAAAAAGTTTGGTAATATCATCAAACCAGCCAAAAAGTACTTTGGTTAAAGTGTTGTTCGAACCTATGGCCAAACTAAGTGATTCTGTCACCTATGACATTACCGCATGGTCTTTACCTTATGCATACGGATTAGATGCTATCGCCAGTGAAAGCAGTATTACTAAAAGCTATCCGCCACATAACGGTACTGAATATGGAGTTTTAAAACCAGACAGTTACGCTTATTTATCAGACTGGAATAGTATGAAAGATGCAAGGTTCCTGGCTGAATTACTACGTAATAAAATACGTGTACGTTATGCGCACAAACCATTTACTTTAGATGGTATTTCTCATGAGCGTGGTACATTGATTATTACAAAGAGTGATAATAAGCAGTTGAAAAACTTTAATGAAATTTTGACTACTGCATCTGTCAACCATTCTAAAAACCTAATTTCAACAAGCACAGGCTTTGTAGAAAGTGGTAAAGATTTTGGTTCTGGCTATGTTGATGTTATTCAGAATTTGAATATTGCCGTACTTTCTGGCGAGCCTACTTCTACCCTTCGATTTGGAGAAATATGGAACTTTTTTGAACAACAATTAGACTACCCTATTTCTGTATTGGACGAGGATTATTTTTCACGTGTAGATCTTGCCAAATATGATATTTTAATTTTACCTGATGGATGGGGATACAATAGCTTTCTATCTAAAAACATTAAAGAAAAAATTAAAGATTGGGTAAAGCAAGGTGGAAAACTAATTGCTATGGGTGGTGCAATTGATGGTATTACAGCTTCTGATAAAGACTTCGCCATAAAAGAAAAAGAAATCAAAAAAGACTCTTCAAATAGAATAGAATCTTTTGAAATTTCAGAAAGAGAACAAATCAAATCTGCCATTACAGGGGCTATTTTTAAAGCAACTGTCGATAATACAAATCCGTTAGCTTATGGCTACAGCGATACTTATTTTACCCTTAAACTAGGAGCTCGTTCTTATAATTATTTAGAAAACGGAAGCGCTGTTTATTTAAGTGAAGGTGCCAACGAACCCGTATCTGGATTCGCAGGTAGCGAAGCAAAGAAAAAAATTGCTGAAACCTTAATTTTCGGAACCGAAGATATGGGTCGCGGACAAATAATATACATGGTAGACAATCCGCTTTTTAGAGGTTTCTGGGAAAATGGAAAACTATTTTTCGCTAACGCTTTATTCATGGTTAACTAGAAAACAGCATGAAAGAATATAAAGTCGAAACCCTTACTTTTCGTGCTAAATTGACTTTTGATAGAAATCATTTAGCGAAATCATCAAATAAAGCAATTCAAGAAAAGTTGGACGAATATGCTAAAAATGGCTGGCGCTTGGTTTCAACCAATACAACAGAGTATAGCATGGATATGTATGTTTACTTATTCTTTGAAAAGTAAAAAATACGAAAACAATATCTAGTTTATATATCCCTTAACCAATTCAAATGGTTTCAGGGATATGTTATTTTATAGCTACACCATTCTTCTCCCAACATATTTGCATCTTTTGCGTTTAAATTAGCAGAGCCTTATATATTAGGGTACAAACCAACACTTATGCCAAACGACCAAGACCAAATAAATGCATTACTGCAGAAGTTAGAACTGCTTTTAAAAAAGCAGCAAGACTTTAATATTGAGGTAAATGAAATTCGTAGAGATATTCAAATACTCAGAAATACTCAGGCGCTTAAATTCAATGAAACATCTATTGAAGAAACAATCGCACCACAAGAGGTTCTCTCTGAAAAAGAACCTATTGTTACCCCTGAAGTAGTAATTACCCAAACTCCTATTTCGACTGAAACAGCTGCTACTCCTATACAGACCGAATCTAAAATTAGTTCTGAAAAGAAAATAAAATTACCAAAAGGTAAATCTAATCTTGAGAAATTTATTGGCGAAAACCTTATCAATAAAATTGGGATACTGATTACCGTTATCGGTGTTGGAATCGGTGCAAAGTATTCTATTGAAAATAACTTAATTAGTCCGCTAACCAGAATTATACTTGGGTATTTGGTAGGTATAGGCTTATTAGGATTCGGATTTAAGCTAAAAGCAAAATACGTAAGCTATAGCTCTGTTCTAGTAAGTGGTGCTTTGGCTATACTCTATTTCTTAACTTATATTGCTTATGACCTTTACGGGTTATTCCCACAGATGGTAGCGTTTGGTATTATGCTGTTATTTACTGTTTTTGGAGTCGTAGCCGCGCTGAGTTACAATAAGCAGATTATTGCTCATATCGGTCTAGTAGGGGCTTACGCCGTACCTTTTCTACTGAGTAACGATTCTGGCAATGTTACTGCACTATTTAGTTATATCGCCTTAATTAATATCGGTCTCTTAGTTATTTCGTTTAAAAAATATTGGAAAGCACTTTACTACGTAGCCTTTGCATTCACCTGGCTCATTTATGGGTCTTGGTATGCATTCTCTAGCTACGATGAAGATTTCTCTATTGGTTTTGGTTTTTTAGCGCTATTCTTCACATTGTTCTACGCTACGTTTTTAGCGTTTAAACTGATAAAATCTGAAAAATTTCAAGTTGCAGATATTATTCTGATCATGCTAAATTCGTTCATATTTTACGGCTTTGGTATTGCCTGGCTTTATGATTATGAAGGCGGAGAGTTTTATTTAGGTTTATTCACCCTATTGAATGCACTTATTCATTTTGTGATAACAGTAATTATCTTCAAAAGAAAATTAGCTGATCGAAAGCTATTCTTTTTGACATCTGGGTTTGTACTTACCTTTATTACCATAGCCGTGCCTGTTCAATTAGATGGCAATTGGGTAACGTTATTTTGGGCTTTTGAAGCCGCGCTACTATTTTGGATCGGGCGCACCAAAAAAGTCAAATTCTATGAATACCTTTCATATATACTGGTTGCCCTAGCGTTTTTAAGTTTAACTATGGACTGGGCAGAAAGGTACTCCTATATGAATACCGCAGATGAATGGAGCCTATTATTAAACACCACCTTCATGACTTCGATACTTTGCGCAGCAGTCTTCGGATTCATGAATTGGATTCAAATAAAATTTGACACTAGCAAACCGTCAATAGTTCAAAAAATCATGATATTTGGTATTCCTGCTTTATTTGCTGGCACACTCTACTTTGCCTTCTTTCTTGAAATTGAACAGTATTGGAACAATGCCTTTCAGTTATCCAAAATAGATATATCGAGTACTTCTGGCGAATACCCTGAATATAATTATAACCTTAAAGATCTTGAAGATATTTGGCTAACACTGTATACCATGTTTTTCATTAGCGTTTTAAGCTTTATAAATATTATAAAAATTAAAAACAAGGTTTTAGGAATAGTTGCCCTAGGCGCTGCGCTTTTAGCTACTTTATTGTTCCTTACAAACGGACTTTACACCTTAAGTGAACTGCGTGAAAATTACCTTACCCAGCAGCTTTCAGAATTTTACAATGTAGGAGCATATAATATTTACATGCGCTATATTTCATTTGCATTTCTGACATTTCTATTACTCGCCATTTATAAATTAGCACAACAAGAGTATTTAAAATTCAATTATAAAGTTCCGTTCGAAATTCTAATGCATACCACAATTATATGGGTAACAAGTAGCGAACTGTTAAATTGGATGGATATTTCTGGGTCTGAACAATCTTATAAATTAGGACTTAGTATTCTTTGGGGTGTGTATGCGCTATTACTCATCGCCTTAGGTATTTGGAAAAAGAAAAAATACCTGCGAATTGGTGCTATTATACTATTCTCCATTACGTTAATTAAGTTGTTCTTCTATGATATTTCATCATTGAATACCATTTCTAAGACAATCGTATTTGTATCATTGGGTGTCTTATTATTGATTATTTCATTTCTTTACAACAAATACAAACACATTATTACAGATGAAACTAAACAATAGTCTTCTAACAATACTTGTCTTTCTGACGATTTCAATTTGTTTCGGACAGATGGATGCTTATTCTAAAAAAATAGAGTTGAAAGGTATCGATAGTCAATGGCATACTATTGAAGTACCAAACAACGTATTTGAAGATGTAAATACCGACATGAGCGATATTCGTGTTTATGGGGTAACCGCTACAGATACTATTGAAGCACCATACCTTCACAAGGTATCTAAAGCTGAAAATGCAAATTCAGAAATATCTTTCAACTTATTAAATAGTGTCAATAATTCTAAAGGTTATTTCTATACTTATGAGCTACCTCAGAAAGAAACGATAAATGAGATTTTACTAAACATAGAAGATTCTAATTTTAATTGGGAAATTACACTTGAAGGAAGTCAACATCAAAAACAATGGTTTACTATTCTAGAAGACTATCGCATTTTGTCTATTATTAATGACCAGACAAATTATTCGTTTACCACATTGAAGTTTCTTGACGCTAGTTTTAGATATTATAGAGTATTG
The DNA here is from genome assembly GCF_004364165.1 of Maribacter spongiicola. Classification (GTDB taxonomy): domain Bacteria; phylum Bacteroidota; class Bacteroidia; order Flavobacteriales; family Flavobacteriaceae; genus Maribacter; species Maribacter spongiicola. The sequence goes on along the minus strand of NZ_SOAY01000017.1, from coordinate 50,447 downwards.
ATAAAGAGTAAAGAAAAACCAGACCTAGCATCTGTAAATATTTCAAAAAAGGCTATAAAGCCTGCCGAGTATCGCGATTACGATGTACAGTCTTTTAAAGTTTCTCAAGAGGATGAGAAGACCATTATAGATATTGATTTAAAAAATCGAGTACCTCTAAATTTACTAGAGCTAACGGTTGACGATAAAATAGATTATTACAGGTCAATTTCTATTCAGTACTTAGTTGATAGTGTAAAGACCGAAAAAGGATATTATCATAATTACAGCCCCTTAGCTACAAAGACTCTTTCTTCAATGGAAGATAATAGTTTTCAATTACCTAGTACGCTAGCACAAAAACTCCGAGTTATCATATTAAATAATGATAATCAGCCTTTAAAAATATCTGATGTAAAACTTAAAGGGTTCGTGCATACGCTGACTACCCGTTTTACAGAACCAGCTACTTATTATTTAGTTTACGGCAAGCCGTATGCTAATTTCCCGAATTATGATATAACAAAAACTACAGTTTCTTTACCTGAAAATATTACAACTCTAGATTTTGGTAGCGTCGTTGAAATTCCAAAACCAGAAATTGAGACAACCAATCCCCTTTTCGAAAATAAATGGTGGTTGTGGGTTATTATTGGTGTTGTAATCGCTTTGTTAGGCTATTTCACCATTAGGATGATGAAGAAGGAGCTTTAGTTGTTTTTATCAAAAGGTTTACTTTCTAAGGTTTATTATTTAGAACCTTCATAAAATTTCATCGTAAGTAGTGTGATGAAAAATTACATTCTAGTTTTACTATTACTGCCTACGATACTTTCAAGTCAAAAAATAGACAACCTTGCTTCCTTTAGAGATATGGGTACCTCGAACTATTTTAGGCTCAATTATGACAATGATTTCTTCGCTGCATCAGATAAAAATTACACGCAGGGTTACAGTTTTGAATACGTGAACAATGGCTTAGCTAAGAACCCAATAAATTATATTTTCATCAAGCCAAAAGCTAATCACTTTACTTACGGATTAGCATTAGAGCATATTGGCTATACGCCTAGTGATTTTGTTAGTCCCGATATTCAAATTGATGATAGACCCTTTGCTGCTGCTATATACCTTAAGAGTTTTGTTACTGCAACAGATACCATTACTAAATCAAGATTATCTCAATCGTTAAGTTTGGGGATTATTGGTCCCGGTGCATTTGGTAGAGAAATGCAAACAGCTATTCATAAATTAATAGAAAACAAAACTCCCGGTGGCTGGGACAATCAAATTCAAAATGACCCAGTATTTAATTATAAAATTGGTTACGAGAAACAAGTCTTCAATTTTAAAGACATAGCTAATTTACAGGCCATAACGTCATTTCAACTGGGAACACTATTTACAAATGCATCTGTCGGATTTAATACTACCGTAGGATTATTAGATAATCCGTTTTCTAGAAACAATACACCTTCGAAGTTTAAATTTTATGCTTTTGTACAGCCCACAGTTAATATAGTAGGTTTTGATGCCACCTTGCAAGGAGGCATTTTTACCAATGATAATCCTCACACCATTTCTTCGAAAAATATAGAAAGGTTGACCGCACAAGTCGACTACGGACTCATACTCAAATACAGAAAACTGTATTTAGAATATACCCGAACAACGATTACCAAAGAATTTATCTCTGGTAATTCTGCCAATTGGGGCGGTTTTAAAGCGGGATTTCTATTTAATTAATCTACACAACCGGCTCACCATAAAGGTCAAAGTCAGCTGCTTCTGTAATCTTAATATCTACAAACTCACCTTGCTTCACATAATGCTTAGCGGCATCAATTAAAACCTCGTTATCAACATCTGGAGAATCAAATTCTGTTCTTCCAATAAAGTAGTTACCTTCTTTACGATCTATAATACAACGAAAAGTCTCCCCTACTTTCTTCTGGTTCAATTCCCATGAAATTTGAGATTGAATTTCCATGATGATGTTAGCACGTTCTTGTTTCACTTCTTCCGGAACATCGTCTTCTAATGAAAACGCATGTGTGTTTTCTTCATGACTGTAGGTAAAGCATCCTAAACGCTCAAAACGCATGGCAATTACCCAGTTTTTAAGAATCTCGAAATCTTCTTCGGTTTCACCAGGGTAACCAACGATCAATGTGGTTCTAATAGTCATTTCTGGCACAGCAGCTCTAAACTCCTTCAACAACTTGGTTGTTTTAGCTTCAGTTGTACCACGACGCATACTTTTTAAAATACGGTCAGATATGTGCTGTAACGGAATATCTAAATAGTTACAAACCTTTGGTTCTCTATTCATTACATCTAACACATCCATCGGAAAACCAGCCGGAAATGCATAATGTAAACGTATCCATTCTATTCCTTCAACCTTTACCAATGCTTCTAAAAGCTCGGCAAGATTTCTTTTCTTATATAAATCTAATCCGTAGTAGGTTAAATCTTGAGCTATCAATATTAATTCTTTAACTCCTTTGGCTGCTAACTTTTCAGCCTCGGTCACCAAATCTTCAATCGGAGTACTCTTATGCTTACCTCTCATTAGCGGAATTGCACAAAATGAACAAGGTCTATCACAACCTTCAGCGATTTTTAAATACGCGTAGTTCTTTGGTGTGGTCGTTAAACGCTCACCAATTAACTCGTGTTTATAATCTGCCCCTAGTGCTTTCAATAAACCTGGTAGCTCACTGGTACCAAAGTATTCGTCTACATTCGGAATCTCTTTCTGCAAATCTGGCTTGTATCGCTCACTCAAGCAACCAGTAACAAAAACTTTATCTACGACACCATCTTCTTTCTTTTGTACATATTCTAAAATGGTATTAACACTTTCTTCTTTTGCATTGGCAATAAAGCCACAGGTGTTAATTACAACTATGTTTCCTTCTTCTTCATGTACAACTTCTTTGTCGTTAGCCTTTAACTGACCCATGAGTACTTCAGAATCATAAACATTCTTGGAACAACCTAGTGTTACTACGTTGATTTTGTTCTTCTTAAGGGTTTTTGTCCTCATAATTTAAATTGGGGTGCAAAAATACGATTTGGGTATTTAAAAACGTTAGATATGGACAAATTTACTTGTAATCTTTATTTGATTACAGTTTATCAATACCCAAATCTTAAATTAACCATGAAATTCTCCCAATATTTCAGGCTACTTGCCCTATCAATTATTTTAGCTTCGTGCTCAAGTGATTCTGAACCTACTTCAGAAACTGGCAAAAGTGGCATACCACCCGAGGTGGCACCATTACCGACAGAAACTTATTTCCCTCCAATTTCGAGAGCCAACGAGTGGGAAACCATATCTATGGAAACATTAGGTTGGAACGAAGATCAAGTAAGCAACTTATATTTCTTTTTAGAAAATAATAACACCGACGCTTTTATTATTCTCAAGGATGGCAGGATAGTAATAGAAAAATACTTTGGCGATTTTAAGTCTGATGATAATCATGCATGGAATTCTGCCGGAAAAAATTTAACGGCAATGCTTACCGGTATTGCTCAAGAAGAAGAATACTTTGATATTACAGATGCTACATCTACATATTTAGGTGAAGGCTGGTCGAGTATGCCTCTAGAACAAGAATTGAATATCACCATAAAAAATCAATTGACCATGACTACTGGTCTAGATTATACAGTCGATGACATTTTTTGCACCGATCTTGAATGCCTAACATATTTAAATGACCCTAGCACTTTTTGGTATTATCATAATGCACCTTATACGTTATTAGATGATGTCATTGCCAACGCGACCGACACTGATTTTAATTCTTATTTTTCTGAAAAAATCAAAGAACCAATTGGTATGCAAGGCTTATTCATTAAAGTCGGATATAATAATGTATTCTTTAGTTCTGCGAGAAGTATGGCACGTTTCGGAATTTTAAACTTAAATCAAGGTAATTGGGACGGAACCTCAATTCTATCTGATGAGAGTTACTTTAACGCTATGACTAATAGTTCTCAAAATTTAAATCCTTCGTACGGATATTTGTATTGGTTAAATGGTAAAAGTAGTTTTAGACTACCGAGTACTGTTGAAGAGTTTACCGGCAGCTTAATACCCAATGCTCCTGCAGATATGTATGCTGGTTTAGGATTAAATGACCAGAAACTATATATGGTACCTAGCTTAGATTTGGTTGTTGTACGATTAGGCGGCGCCAGTAATGAAGAACTTTTAGGCCCTTCTAATTTCGATAATGAACTTTGGGGATTGATTAATCAGATCATAGAATAAAAGTTTCTTTTCTTTTTTAGCAACATCATCTATTGCTGTTGATTTTTAGAAAATAAGTATCCTTACTTTTGCATAAAATTGTAAAATGGATTTTAGAAGTATTGCAGAAAAAAGATACACTACCCAAAAATATGATGTTTCTAGAAAAATCTCAAATGCAGATATTGAAGATTTAAAGGATATTTTAAAACTAAGTCCGTCTTCTATAAACAGTCAACCTTGGTTGTTCACCTTCGTTTCCAATGAACAGGTAAAAAATGACTTAGCTGATGCTTCATATTCTAATGCCCCTAAAATAAAAAATGCCAGCCATTTGGTCGTTTTTAGTGTAATGGATAATCTTGAAGAGTTTGAAAAACGTGTTGAAGAAAATTTACTTGAAAACTCTATTAAGTTTTACAAGCAATACATAAAAACGCAATCAAAAGAGAAAACGGTTAACTGGTTATCTCATCAAGTGTACATTACGTTAGGATTCTTTTTGGCCGCATGTGCATCTATGGAAATAGACTCGACTCCTATGGAAGGTATCGATGTTGCAAAATATAAGAACATACTTAAGATTAAAAATCACAAGGTTTTATTTTCAGTGGCAATTGGCTACCGCGATGAAAATGATACTACACAACCCAATTTAATAGGTAAATCTAGATTGGCTGCAGATACTGTAATTCAATCAATTGATTAGTCCAAAGCTATTTAAACTTCTTTCGTAAGCTCAAACACCGTAATTTCTGGTCTTACATTGAAGCGTACTTGTCGCAGACACCCCAGAGCACTATTAATATAAAGCGTTCTACCGTCTTTTAAATCTTTGATACCCGCATCGTAATTTTTATTTTTTACCGGTAATATTAATGCAGGTAGAAAAGGTGGTTTTACTTGTCCGCCATGGGTATGACCAGAGAGTATCCAGCCTTCAAAATTATTCCAAACTGGCAAATCGCATACATCAGGATTGTGACAAAGGGTGATATTTGCTTTCTCAGGATTATATTTTCCAGTAGCTTTTTCAGGATAAAAATTACTTCCCCAAAAATCATCCATCCCCAAAAAATTGAGTCCGTTAATTTCCACTGCATCATTACGTAACATGGTCACCCCTACATCTTCTAGACTCTTCGTGATTTTTTGAGCGACATCATCTTCTACAAAATCGATTCCGTAGTCGTGATTTCCTAAAATACCAATAGTACCCAAAGATCCTTTAACTACATTTTGTAAAACATCTTGCAATTGGCTTATTTGTTCATCATCTTCATAGGTTACGTAATCTCCCGTATATACCACAAAATCTGGATGCAATTCTTGGGCTTCTTTAAATGAATCTATGATGTATTGATAATCAAAAGAATTACCAATATGAACATCGCTTATTTGCATTACTGTTTTACCAACGAGTGAATCTGGCAAGTTCTTCAAAGGCATTTTTACATGAACAAACTGCATCCAAAACGGTTCTATTTGCCAACTGTACAAACCTGTTACCAAACCTAGCCCAGCTACCCACCGAAAAGTCTTTTTAAAAAAGCTCCGTCTTTTCATTTTAAGTAATCAAATTTAGTTTTGATAGTCTTTAGACATTACTCGTTTATGAAAATTATCTTCATATGATTTACCTATTCTTAATAAATGTGCCTCTGAAAACTGTTTTCCTATGAATGTCAAACTTATTGGTTCACCAGATGCTTTATATCCCATTGGTATTGTCAGAGCAGGGTACTTGGCAACCGCAGCGTAACCGGCGTGATAATTATTAATAGATAACACAGCATCTAGTTTGTACTCATCCATCGCTGTATCGAAGAAAGTGCGTCCATTTTTTTCAAGATTAGATTTAATTTCTTCTAGCTCGGCAGTTGTGGTAGTATCTGATAATATTCCTTCAAATAATGCCTGCCCGTAGGGAATTCTAACCAGCGAATCTGCATTATTAAAAGAAACAGCATCTGCAATAGAACTAATTTTTACAAATTCAGGATTAGTTTCATTCTTTAAATACGACTTTAAATCGTTTCTCATATCAATATTGAGTATACTTAAAAAACCATTCATAGCAACTTCTGGTGGTGTAAACACTATTATGGTTGCCCCTGCCTCTTTTAAATCTTTTATGGTCTGCTTGTAAATACTATCGGTCTCCATCAGCTCTTTTATTGCACCCAATCTCATTTCAGAAAACGGTTCTGGATGCAAGCCTGCAGATAATATTCCTGGAAAATTATCTTCAACAGAAGCCGAATCAAACTCATCAAAACCTAACATGGCAGATAACAAAATGGCATTATCCTTTACATTTTTGGTCATTGGGCCCGGAGTATCTAAAGTGCTTGAAATAGGAACGATACCTGACCTACTCAACAAACCTATCGTTGGTTTTAAACCCACGACAGAGTTTTGACTACTTGGTGATAAAATAGACCCAGAGGTTTCTGTACCTACTGCAGCAACTGCATAATTGGCAGCTACCGAAGTACCACTACCTGAACTAGAACCGCCTGTTTCAAAGATTCTTCGCCCGTACGGATTAAGAGTTTGACCACCATATGCACTATACCCTACTGGGCAACCTGAACATAAAAAATATGCCCATTCACTTAAATTGACCTTCCCTAAAATTAAGGCTCCGTTCTTTTTTAATTGCTGAACTATAAATGAATCATCTACTTCATTATCCATTAGCGCAATTGAACCAGCAGTGGTTTTCATGCCTTTGGTATTAATGTTGTCTTTCAACAAAATAGGCATACCATAAATTGGATGTTGCGTTTGAGCCGCTATTCCCTTTTCATTTTCCCTATCTAATTCTCGTGCCTGCTCAACCACATCTTTATTTAGCGCTATTATGGTATTTAAAGTTGTCTCATTATTCAACTCATACTTATAAATACGATATAAATAAAACAATACCAGATTTTCATAGCTAAGCCTACCTTCTTTGATATGATTACGAATAACAAAAATATCTTGCTCCAAAATCATAGGAAGCAATTTTTGATACTCCGCTTGCGTAAGCTTAGAAACTTCCTCATATAGCGGTCGAAACACATCATTTTTATCTAACACCTTAGATTGTGTTAACTTGTATTGCATACGACCATTTTCGTGATCGGCGTTCGCTGCAACTTCAATAGAATCATTATATGGTGTCCAAAGAATTACTTCCTCCTTTTTTGCGTCTTGCTCATTTTTACAAGCACTTAACATAATGATGACCAATAATAAAAGATGCTTTTTCATACGGTTATTTATTTTTTTTGCGAAGGGATTTCCAATTGCTAATAGTATTCTGATTTAGGCGAACAAATTCATCTTTACCCTCTATTTCAGACAACTTCAAAGATATTTCAGCTGCTGCAATAGCTTCATCATATCTCAATAAATCTGCTAAAATCAATGATTTCACTCTATAAAAATAGTATGTATCACCTCCTTTTTCTATAGCCTCCTCAACATGCCCAAGGGCTTTTTCTCGATGAATATCTTGCTCTTGATAATATCGTGCAATTTCGTAATAGGTTTGTGGTGTGGGTGAGTTAGCTAGTCTTTCATCAATCTGCAATTGCATTATTGACTTGGTATCAAAAAACATAGGAACGGACACTTGCGTTGTACCCCAATTTAAATTCATTACTGCACCGTTGTGATCAAGACCATCAAACGAAATCAAAAAACTTTCTTGAAAATCTTGTGTTTGCGTAGCTGCTACCAGAATACGTAAAGCATCTTCATCTAGATTGTAATTTGTACGACCGTCTCCCCAATGTGTAGTATTATTATGAAAAATAACTTGCCACTCCTTCTCTTCTGGAAAAGTATATAAAGCATAAGTACCTTTTGAGAGTAGGTGATCGGTAATTAAAACATCGTTGCTAAATGTAATCTTGGTAGATTCATTGGCACCTACGCGCCAAATACGACCATAAGGTACTAAACCAGATTCCCCATTTAGTTGATTACCAAACAAAACTCTACCCTTAGCAGATGGTCTTGAATATGCTATGGTGATTTTTGAAAGCCCGACTTCTTGCTCAATCTTAGAAAACGGACTAGCTTTTGGGTGGTTCATTTGCCCCCAACTCAGATTACATAATAAAAGAGGAAGTATGAACCAGGTATATCGCAATTTTAAATTTTAAAGAATGAATCTACGAACTCGTGCTTATTAAATGCCTGTAAATCTTCAATACCCTCGCCAACACCAATATACTTTACCGGTATTTTAAACTGATCAGAAATACCTATAACCACACCGCCTTTAGCAGTACCATCTAATTTTGTAATAGCCAAAGCTGTTACCTCGGTTGCTTTTGTAAATTGTTTTGCTTGCTCGAAGGCGTTTTGACCCGTAGAACCATCTAGCACCAACAATACCTCATGTGGAGTATCATCTACTACTTTCTGCATTACACGTTTTACCTTGGTCAGCTCATTCATTAAATTGACTTTGTTATGTAATCTACCCGCGGTATCTATAATTACAACATCTGCATCTTGCTTAACGGCAGAACTCAACGTATCAAAAGCTACAGATGCAGGATCACTACCCATTTGTTGCTTTACTATAGGTACATCTACACGGTCTGCCCATACTTGTAATTGATCAATTGCCGCCGCCCTAAATGTATCGGCCGCACCCAAAACAACTTTTAATCCTTGGTTTTTAAATCGATATGCCAATTTACCAATAGTGGTTGTTTTACCTACCCCGTTTACCCCAACCACCATAATTACATATGGTTTTTTGCCTTTAGGTATTTGAAGATCTATATCGTCTGTAGTATTGGTTTCAGATAATAGACCTGCTATTTCTTCTCTTAGAATAGTATTCAGTTCATCAGTACCCACATATTTATCACGCGATACCCTTGCCTCTATTCTTTTAATAATTTTTAAAGTAGTATCTACCCCTACATCTGAAGAAACTAAAACTTCTTCAAGATTATCTAGTACGTCATCATCTACTTTAGACTTACCGGCAACAGCTTTTCCCAACTTAGAAAAGAAGCTGGATTTTGTTTTTTCTAAACCTTTATCTAAGGTTTCCTTTTTTTGAGAAGAAAATATTTTTTTAAATAAGCTCATTGTTCATCATATGGTTATTCAAATATAAAAATTAAAAAGCCCCTTTCGTAGGAAAGGGGCTTAATAACTACTAAAAGTAATTTTTCTTATTTTTTGGCAATCCAAGCATCAACCATTTCTGGTGCCATTACTTGCTCAACAAAAACGTAAGCACCTGATTTTGGTGACTTAACCATTTTTATTGCCTTTGTCAATCTTTTAGAACTTGTTTGTAAACTTGCTACGGTCTTCTTAGCCATGACTTATTTTTTTAGTGATTTTCTTAAAAGAAAAATTTATTTAATTTCTTTATGAAGGGTCATTCTCTTAAGAATAGGATTGAATTTTTTAATTTCCAATCTCTCAGGAGTGTTCTTCTTATTCTTGGTAGTAATATATCTTGAAGTACCTGGTTGACCAGATTCTTTATGCTCAGTGCATTCTAATATAACTTGTATTCTATTACCTTTCTTTGCCATCTTATCGCTCTATTTTCCAGATTACTTAATAACTAATCCTTTTGCTTTTGCTTCCTTTAAAACAGCAGATATACCTTTCTTATTGATACTTTTTAAAGCTCTTGTAGAAACTTTAAGCGTTATCCAACGGTCTTCTTCTGGAATGTAAAAACGTTTTTTAGATAGATTTACATCAAATCTTCTTCTAGTTTTATTAATGGAAAACGATACGTTGTTTCCAAACATCGCCTTCTTACCCGTAATTTCACAAACTTTTGACATCGTGCTGACTTTTTCTTTTAAACAGGGTGCAAATTTATATCTTTTTTATCTTTCCAACAACAATAAACATCACATTTTTAAAATTTCTTTTTGAAGCAGCTCAAAAGCCTTATTTACAGACTTTTCCACAACCCGCTCACGGGTGCTTCCCATTTGAAATTCTTGTACAAATTTCACCTTCGGTGCATCTATTGCAATAAATACAGTTCCTACCTTGACATTTGAATCGCCTTTTGTAGGTCCTGCATTACCTGTTGTGGCTATCGCAAAATCGGTTTTCATCAATTCTTTTGCTCCTTTTGCCATTGCTGTTGCCACTTCTGCACTTACTACAGAATGTTGCTCTATTAATTCTTTAGGCACCTTAAGCACATTTATTTTAGCTTCGGTAGCATAGCTGACCACCGTACCTTTAAAGTAGTTTGAGGCACCCGGGATCGATGTTATTCTTTCCGCAATTGTACCCCCGGTAAAACTCTCGGCAGTTGACAGGGTTAAATTTTTCTCTGTCAATAATTTCGCGACAATTTCTTCTAAACTTTCATCATCTTCTAATCCGTATACAATATCTTTTATCAAAGGGTGTAATTTATCAGACTCGGCATTCATGGCAGCCGCCAATTCATCATAATTAGGTCCTTTACCCGATAATCGCAACCGTACCTTACCCAAATTAGGTAAGTATGCCAATTTAATGTTGGAAGGTAAATTATCTTCCCAAGCTTCAATTCTAGCGGCAATTGCACTTTCACCTAAACCATAGGTTATTATGGTTCTATGAATAATATGCGGTCTTTTATAATAAGCTGCCAATTTAGGAATTACAGATTCCGTCATTAAGTACTTCATCTCAAAAGGCACGCCAGGCATTGAAACAAATGTTACTCCATTTTGTCTGATCAACATACCAGGTGCAGTACCGTTCGCATTATGCAAAACCTCGGCCTTACTTGGTACCAAAGCCTGCATTCTATTAATATCTGATATTGGGGTGTTGCTTATGTATTTAGCAAACAGTTCTTCTACATGTGTTAATACTTCTGCATTCTCAATAAGTTCGTCATTGAAAAATTCGCACAGTGTGTGTTTGGTAATATCATCTTTCGTCGGTCCCAGACCACCTGTAATTAAAACAACATCTACACGTTCTGATGCATCTTTAAAAGCCTTTAAGATATGTTCACGCTCATCTTGTATCGAAGTAATCTGATATACCGAAATACCAATTTTATTCAGCTCTTTACTTATAAATGCGGAGTTGGTATCAATAACTTGACCGATGAGAATTTCATCGCCAATGGTAATTATTTCAGCTAGCATTATAAGTGAAAGTCGTTTTTTAACTCTGCTACAACCTGTTTGATATCAGTCTTTAGCAATGGAAATCTTTTCTCTATCTCTGCCATATTAGCCTCTTGCTTACCCAAAGTTTCTAGCTCTAAGGCTATGGCGCGGGTTTGCTCCATTCCGAGTAAATCTACATTTGGCTTAATCTTATGCGCAAGTTTATATACTTGATCATGATCTTTTTCTTGCAGGGCTTTTTCTAAAGCTTCTAAATCTTCAGGTACCTCTTCCAAAAAAACAGCTATAACAGAATTTATAAAATCCTGATCACCTTCTGCCATCTCATTAATCTTATCCAGGTTATAAATCATTATTTAATTTTTAAGGTAAAAAGCTCTCTATTTTCTAAACTACCTGTAAGATAGTCATTTGGACTTATCTTGCCAACACCGGCAGGTGTTCCAGTAAAGATAATATCTCCTTTTTTCAACATAAAGAACGTTGAAACATAGGCGATTATTTCATCTATCTTCCAAAGCATAAAACTGGTATTGCCTTCTTGAACAACCTCATCGTTCTTTAACAGCTTAAAATTGAGATTATTTACATCTTTAAAATCAGTCTTTGGCAACCACTCGCCTATTACGGCGGCACCATCAAAACCTTTGGCTTTCTCCCAAGGTAGACCCTTTTCTTTTAATTTAGACTGTAGATCTCTTGCTGTAAAATCTATTCCCAGACCTATCTCATCATAATAGGTTGGTGCAAATTCTTTGCTAATATGCTTACCTACTTTTTTGATTTTTACCAAAACCTCAACTTCATAATGTACATCATTTGAGAATTCGGGAATATAGAAATCTTGCTGTTTTGGCAAAACCGAAGAATCTGGTTTTATAAAAACCACCGGCTCTTCAGGTCTTTCGTTCTTAAGCTCATCGATATGTGCAGTGTAATTTCTGCCAATACATATAATCTTCATACTTTTTTTATCTTTTCTTTGAAAATTTAAGACTTATAGCAGGTATCAAATTCTCATTATTACCTGGTGCTTTTATTGCAAAATCTGTCCATTCGCCCATACCATAAACCATCGTTTTAAAATTCTGGTTTTTTTGATAAACTGCAGCAAATGTAGGCGCAAAACGGTCTTCTACGACGTTCTTATTCGTAATAGGATGCTTATAGGTATTTTTGTACCAGTTATACGGAAGAAATATCCATTCTAACCCCACATATATACCTTCGTCAGGTATTCTAATGTTCATGCTCGATAAGTCAATAGAAACATAATCTTCTGTTTTTGAACTTTCTAAAATGATACTTTTTCGAATGATATCATTACTTGGTTTACGTGTCTCTTTATCTACATCATACAAACGAAGTCTAAATTTTGACGACTCTCTCTTAAACTGACTATTTTGCTGAACGTGTATAGTAATTTTCTCTAAATACTTTTTGGCAGCGCCAATATTTGGGAAGTATAACGCCAATACCCATGGAGTCTCTGCTGACGAAAAACCACTTTTAATACTATATGAACTAACTGGATTCAATACCTGCGAATCTCCTAAGCTCTGAACAACGACCACCTCTTCAAGCTCAAAAGTTTCCTCTTGCATATATATCTTCTTTTTCTCTTTAATAACCCTCGCCGGCATAATAGTATCTTTAAAACCTAACGCTGATACATGCACATCTCGCTCTAGATAATCTTTGGGAACATCGATATAAAAATACCCATCTTCATCACTTGAAGTTCCTTTTAAGGTCTTTAAAAAACTAATATTGGCATACGGTACAGCCATTTTTGTTTTATTATCATATACATAACCTTCAACCAAAACTTCTTGCGCATGACTTAAGCCCATCATCAAAAGAAATACTACTAAAAAAATACGCATTTTTTACCCTAATTTATTATTGAGTTTGCTCAATTTAATTTGAGTAAGAATTTTTTTTGTGTACAATGGAAAATCGGCATTTAACATCCACCCGAAATACCCTGGTTCATTTTCTAAAACGGCATGAACCTTTTTGCCTTTATGCTTACCAAAAGAGAATACTTCTTCCCCTTCTTCATCCATAGCTATAAAACCTGCGAAATCTACCGATTGCTTTCTTCTTGAGAATTCCGAAAGTTTTTTGACATTATTTTCAAGATCTGGGTATCTATCTAATTGAGAAAGCAATACTTCATACGTAGCATTGGTATCTGCCGCTGCACTATGCGCATCGGTTAAATCTTTATCACAATAGAATTTATAAGCTGCTTCTAACGTACGTTTTTCCATCTTATGAAAAATGGTCTGTACATCTACAGATACCGTATTTTTCATATCGAAATCGATATCTGCACGTAATAATTCTTCTGCCAATAAGGGAATATCGAATCGATCGGAATTGAATCCGCCTAAATCACTATCCTTTATAATCTTATAAATTTCTTTGGAAAGTTCTTTAAAAGTTGGTTCGTTGGCAACCTTTTCATTCGTAATACCATGAACGGCAATTACCTCTTCCGGTATTACCATTTCAGGATTAACAAGCCAAGTTTTACTTTCTTTGTTTCCGTTAGGGTATACCTTTAGTATCGCAATTTCTACAATACGATCTTTTGCTACATTGACCCCAGTTGTCTCTAAATCAAAGAAGCAAATGGGTCTGGTAAGCTTTAATTCCATAGGTTTTCTACTTTTAACAAAGATACCCTTTCGTTTTTTAGACACATATAATTACTCGCTATTAATTTTTTACCTCGAAATAAAAATCTAAAATGCTTTCAAAAAATTTAATACAACTAAATATATCAAAACATCATTAAATTACTTTTCAAAGATTTAAAAACCAATATAGTAGACAAAAAAAGTCCGACAATACATGGTATATCGTCGAACTTTTAACTATTGTTTTTTATACATCTAAATTTCTCGGTTTACATCCCACCCTTCAAGATAGTCGGCTACAGCTTTTGCGAACATACTACCTAAAGCACCATTTACAACTCTATGATCATAACTATGCGATAAATACATTTTACTACGAATACCAATAAAATCTCCTTCAGGTGTCTCAATTACTGACGGTATTTTTCTTATAGCACCTAACGCCAAAATACCTACTTGTGGCTGATTAATAATCGGTGTACCAAATACACTACCAAATGTACCTACATTAGTAACGGTATACGTTCCACCCTGAACTTCATCTGGCTTTAAAGCGTTATTTCTTGAACGATTTGCCAAGTCGTTTATAACTTTGGCCATGCCCACCAAATTAAGTTGATCTGCATTTTTGATAACAGGAACTATTAAATTACCATCTGGCAATGCAGCCGCCATACCTATATTAATATTCTTCTTTTTAATTACGGTATCGCCGTCTACGGAAACATTCATCATTGGATATTTCTTTAAAGCCTTAGCCACCGCCTCCATAAAAATTGGAGTAAAAGTAAGTTTTTCACCTTCTCTTTTAAAGAACGCGTCTTTTAGTTTGTTACGCCAATTAACGATATTGGTGACATCAACCTCTATAAAACTTTGAACATGTGCAGATGTAGAAACACTATCTGTCATATGCTTAGCAATCAATTTGCCCATTCGTGACATTGGTATAACCTCATCGCCACTAGATATTGGCATTTTAGGTTTTTCGGGCGAAGGTGTATCTGCTTTAGCAACCGGCGAAGCAGGTACGCTATCTTGCACATCTACTTTAACAGGTGTCCCAACTTGTTCTACCGGCTTGGTAACTCCCGTTTTAACGAAGCTCAATATATCATCTTTGGTAACCCTACCATCTTTACCTGTGCCAGGTATAGTTTCTAATACATCGAAAGAAATACCCTCTTCTTTAGCTATGTTTTTAACTAACGGAGAATAAAAACGATCAGAGGCCCCACTTAAATGAACTGTTGAAGTTTCTGCCCTAGCTTGAACTACAGCCGATTCAGCTACAGCAACCATTTCTTCAAGAACTGGCTCTGGTGCTTGCTCCTCTACCTCATTGACCGTATTCGAAACATCTGGTACATCTTCATCATCACCAACTTGTATGATGGCCACGGTTTGCCCCACTTTGACAATATCATCAATATTGAAACATTTTTCAATTAAAATGCCATCTACCTCGCTCGGCACCTCACTATCAACTTTATCTGTAGCAATTTCAAAAATGGCCTCGTCCATTTCAATCGTATCACCTA
This sequence comes from Maribacter spongiicola, assembly GCF_004364165.1. Taxonomy (GTDB): domain Bacteria; phylum Bacteroidota; class Bacteroidia; order Flavobacteriales; family Flavobacteriaceae; genus Maribacter; species Maribacter spongiicola. The sequence goes on along the minus strand of NZ_SOAY01000017.1, from coordinate 34,879 downwards.
CCTCTTTTAACCATGACGTTAATGTTGCTTCTGCAACACTCTCTCCCATACGTGGTAGTTTCAATTCAAATTTTGACATATCGATAATTTAAAGCTTGTTTTGTTTATATTTTTTGCAAAAATAATAAAATAAATACCTTTTTATTGACATTTACTTGAAATTCAAAAAACTAATCTTGTCGAAAAGAACCTTCAAACGGCACTCTATTCAAAATACTTCTTCCTAAAGTAACCTCATCAGCATATTCTAATTCATCGCCAACGGCTATACCTCTGGCAATTGTAGAGGTTTTTACAGCTATGCCTTCTATTTGTCTATAGATATAAAAATTGGTGGTATCCCCTTCCATAGTAGAGCTTAATGCAAAAATTAACTCTTTTATGACGCCTTTTTTAACTTTATCTACTAAGGTTCCTATTTTCAAATTCTGAGGACCAATGCCTTCCATAGGTGATATTTTACCTCCAAGTACATGATACTTTCCTCTAAATTGACCTGTATTTTCAATAGCCATAACATCTCTAATATCTTCTACAACACATACTACTGCATCATCTCTTTTAGGGTTGGCACATATTTCACATATTGTGGTATCTGAAATATTATGGCAATTTTCGCAAAACTGTATTTTACTTCTCAAATCTACTAAAGATGTAGAAAGATTTTCTGTACGTTGTTCTGGCTGCTTCAATAAATGCAAAACCAAACGTAATGCGGTTCGCTTACCAATACCTGGCAACTGCGAAACTTCGTATACTGCGTTTTCTAATAATTTTGATGAAAAATCCATAGGCTTAATTCGGTATAAATTTACAACTAAACTTGAAAAGCATACCTCACTGTTTTCACAAAATTATTTAACATTTAAAAAACTAGAACATATAATTACTGCACAGAAACCATCTAAACCAAGAAGTGTTTTCCATACATCAAAAATTCTAAACGTTATTTGTCAAGACCAGCTTCTATCACCGTAAGTAATAATGCTAATTTTATGGCTTCTGCTCCATTTTCGTTAACCCACCATTCATGAAGCGAATGTGCGCCGCCCCCTACACCTCCTCTACCAATAGTTATTGCCGGAACACCTAATGAAATTGGAATGTTACCATTTGTTGACCCTCTGGTAAGACTTGGTTCATACCCAAATGAACTAGTGGCACTAATGGCACGCTGAACTAACGGAGTTTTTAACGAGAGTTCTCCAGATGGTCTGTCCCCAATCTTTATTAATTCTAATGATATTTCATCATCAACACCTGTATTATTATACTCCTCTAAAGCGGTCTGCATTGACTGTTTAAAAATTGCCTCGACCTCATTTAATCTGCCACTATCTACTGATCGCATATCAACTTCCATCCAAGATTCAAAAGGAATAGAATTTACAGAAGTACCTCCTCCCATTCTACCTATATTAAAACTTGTTTTAGCCCCTTCATCTGTAAATACTTTTGCATTCTCTGTAAATTCTTTTATTGCGAAACCAAGCGCATGATGAGGATTTGCCAACCCAAATGCTCCCCATGAGTGACCTCCTTTTCCTTTGAACAAAGCTTTATATCTAACCGAACCCAATCCTGCATTATTAACCCTACAAATAGCACCACCATCAATTGATATCCAAGAATCTATTTTTACCGCACCTTCTCTAAACAAATGCTTAACACCACGTAAATCTCCTAAACCTTCTTCACCCACTGTACCAACGAACCAAACATCTGCCTTGGTTTTTAAATCAGCCTTTTTTATTGCCTTAAAATTAGCAATCAACATAGAGAGTCCTCTTGTATCATCACCTATACCAGGTGCATATAGGGTATCTCCTTTCTTCTCTACTTTTACATCTGTACCTTCAGGAAAAACAGTATCTAAATGCGCATCTAAGACAACTACCTTACCACCATCTGTTCCTTTTTTAATTCCTATAACATTACCGACCTCATCTATGGACACGTTTTCTAAACCTGCTTCAACTAACATATTTTTAAACGCTTCTGCTCTTTTAGCTTCCATGAATGGCGGAGCAGGTATTTCGGTCAACTTAATTAAGTCTTTCTCCGTTTCATTTTCAATTGCGTCTATAAACTCAAAAGCACTTTTAATACTTTTATCTTTTAACAGCTTTCCAACCTCTTTGTTAATTTTCTTATCCGCTATTACACTTTCCTGACCAATCAATACATTACTAACTAATAAAATGATTATCAATAAGGGAAGTAAAGCCCTGTTCTTTAAAAGAAATTCTCGTCGCATGATTATTTTAGTTTATAATTTAATACTGTAAAAGGTATCAAATTTTAATGTGTAAAGAAATGTTCGACTAGTTTTTCATTTACTTATTAAAGTATTCTCAATTTAAAATTTAAGATTTTAAGTTATCGTACTAGCTCCTCTAACTTTTTGTAATTTGGCTCAAATTTTACACCATGAACGCCTCTCATATTTTAATTTTAATTTCTGGTTACTTTGTTTTGCTTTTGATTATCTCCTATTTCACGGGCAAAAATGATACTAACGAAGATTTCTTCAAAGCCGGTAAGCAATCCCCGTGGTATTTAGTGGCGTTTGGTATGGTGGGCGCATCATTATCTGGAGTAACCTTTATTTCTGTACCGGGTTGGGTCGATGCTTCTCAGTTCAGCTACATGCAGGTTGTTTTTGGGTACTTTTTAGGTTATATGGTTACCGCTTTTGTACTTCTTCCTATTTATTACAAACAAAATGTTACTTCAATTTACCAGTATTTAGATGATCGCTTTGGTTTTGTAAGTTATAAAGTGGGCGCTATTTCATTTTTCATCTCTAGAGTTCTTGGTGCTGCATTTCGCCTTTTTCTAGTGGCTATCGTTTTACAGCAATTCGTATTCGATGCTTGGAACGTTCCTTTTGAAATCACTGTAATTCTGTCCATCTTACTAATTTGGATTTACACTTTTAAAGGCGGAATAAAAACTATTGTTTGGACGGATACCTTACAAACCCTATTCATGCTGGTATCTGTAGGGCTATCGATGTATTTTATATTGGATAAAATGAACTGGACATTCATAGAGTTTATAAACTCTAAAGAATTAGGACAGTATAGCAAGACCTTTTTTACAGATGACCTTTCTTCTAAAAACCATTTGGTAAAATCATTTTTAGGCGGAATGTTCATTACCATTTGTATGACTGGACTTGATCAAGATATGATGCAAAAAAACCTAACGTGTAGAAATCTAGGTGAAGCTCAAAAAAATATGGTCAGTTTTAGTATTGTACTAGTAGTAGTCACTTTTGTGTTTATGCTTCTCGGTGCCTTGCTATTTATTTATGCAGATGCACACAATATAGCACTACCACTTATGGACGGATCACCGAAGTCTGACCTACTATTTCCAGAAATAGCATTAAACAGTGGCTTAGGTATAACAGTTGCCGTTACGTTTATGCTCGGTTTAATCGCGGCAGCCTATAGTAGTGCAGACAGTGCACTTACCTCGTTAACTACATCATTCTGCATCGATTTTCTTAATACCGAGAAGAAATCTGAATATATAGCAAAAAAGACACGTAGAATAACACACATTGGCATGAGCGTCTTATTAATTCTAGTGGTCATCTCTTTTAAATATATATTGGATAAAAATGTAATTGACGGATTATTAACCGTTGCTTCATACACGTATGGTCCATTATTGGGATTATTCTCTTTCGGAATTTTCACAAAACATCAAATAAAAGATAATTATGTATGGATCGTTGCGCTAGTTTGTGTGTCGATAATTCTAATTTTAGCAAAGTTGCCAAGTGACTATTTTGGTGGTTATATTTTCGGTTATGAACTTTTACCGATGAATGGTCTATTAACCTTTGTCGGATTATGGCTCATTCGTAAAAAAAAGACAACCGCTAACATTAGCGATATCGCCTAATATTGACCAGTACCCAATAACACCAATGTACAGGCAACATCCACCTCTATATCGTTATTTTCCAATAGCTTATAGAACTCTGGATTTTCTGTGCCAGGATTAAAAATCACCCTTTTCGGAGCCAAAGAAATTATATTATTATAATATTCTTCTTGTCTTTTTGGATTTATATATAGGGTAATTGTATGAATATCACTAATTTTGTCTAAATTATTGCTGATAGTGACTCCTGAAACCTCACCTTCTCTTAATCCATAAGCTAAGGTTTCAACCCCCGAATCAACCAGTCTATGTATCGCTAAATTGCTATATCGATTTGGTTTTAAGGAGGCTCCGAATACTAGGGTCTTTTTCATGATAAATTAATGTTAAATAATATAAATTCTGTAACTAATTAGGCAATATTTCGTCTATTAGTAAAGTTAAATACTCTACGAGTATAAAGATTTTGTTGGTAACGCTATATGTTTATAGTTAATGGTTAGTGTTTAGTATAGCCTATCAGCATTTGAAGCCCGGCTTCCAATTCATTTTGGAATGTTCGGGTTTCTTCTTTTCAAAGCTTTTCTAAACTTACCTAAATATCTAAATTATATTGAAAATGAGATAATTACCTATTTCTAGTAACAATAGAACCTTTATTGCGTCTGTTACTGTATATAGGGATATTTAATAAAGAAGATTGGTTGGTTTTTTCTTATTGAGTAAAACTATATAGCACCCATAGCTAATACTATGGGTGCTTTATTATTACCATCTTATGATGACACTGCCCCAGGTAAAACCACTACCAAATGCAGCTAAAACTACTAAGTCTCCACTTTTCACTTTACCTTCTTCCCATGCCTCTGTAAGCGCTATCGGAATAGATGCAGCTGTTGTGTTACCATATTTCATAATATTATTGAAAACCTGGTCATCACTTAACTGAAATTTCTTTTGAATAAATTGAGATATTCTCAAATTGGCTTGATGCGGTACCAATAAATCAATATCGGTGGCATTCAATTTATTTTTCTCCAAACCTTCTACAATAACTTCACTAAAACGAACAACTGCATTTTTAAATACAAATTGACCGTTCATATGCGGATAGTAAGATTCGTCATTAGGATCGCTATCTTCAATGATATCGGTTACCCATCTATTACCCATACCAGGTGCAATTAAAGAAAGTTCTTCTGCATACTGACCTTCTGAATGTAAATGAGTCGATAATATACCTTTAGTGTTATCTTCTTCTCTTGTTAAAACTGCCGCACCGGCACCATCACCAAAAATTACAGAAACTCCCCTACCACGGGTAGTCATATCTAACCCATGAGAGTGAAGTTCTGAACCTATAACAAGTACATTTTTATACATACCCGTTTTTATATACTGATCAGCAATAGAGATGGCATACACAAAGCCAGAACATTGGTTACGTACATCTAACGCACCAACGGTTTTAATACCTAAATCTCTTTGAACCAATACACCTGGACCAGGGAAATAATAATCGGGACTCAAAGTAGCGAAGACGATAAAATCGATATCGTCTTTATCGATACCCGCTCTTTCAATTGCAATTTTCGCTGCTTTTACACCCATAGTTGTGGTGGTGTCGCCATCACCCTTAACTACATGTCTTCTTTCTTTTATGCCAGTACGCTCTTGGATCCAGGCATCATTTGTTTCCATCACCTTTGACAAATCATCGTTTGTCACTACGTTATCAGGTACATAATGACCTAAGCCAATTATTTTTGAATTATACATAGTAATATTTTAATCCTGATAAAGCTCAGGTAGAATTAGTGTTGCAATATAAACAACTATTAAGAATTCTATTTGAAAATATAACAATCATCTACTATCAATATGAGAGTAGTATAATTAGCTCAAATATTTCTTGAAGTCATTCACTTTAATATTAGCCTTTAAATCATGTAGTAGATTATAAAGACCAAAGAAGGTACGGTTCATATACAAAAAGTGCTTTGAACCTCTATTACCATTCATTTTTCTTATTTGCTTATCAGAAGAAAACTGTTCACCTAATGCTGCAATTTTACCCCAAAATACCTCGTCGCCAAAATCAAAATCTTCATTATGAAATGGTGATGTAAATAAACTTAACAACTGATGAAATATAGATTTGAAAAATAATATTTCGTCTGGCGAATCAGTAGGCATAAGAATTTCAAGTTCATATAACTTTTCGGTAAACTTCTCATCATTTGAAATCACCTCTGGTCGTGCCAATTCAAAATACGGTACGTAGAAAGAGTCTGGCACTTCTTTAATACAACCAAAGTCAATAGCAATAAGCTCATCATTTTCATTCACCAAGAAATTGCCAGGATGTGGATCTGCATGTACTTTTCGTAAACCGTGAATTTGAAACATGTAAAAATCCCAAAGGGCTTGACCTAATTTATCGCCAGTAGCTTGAGAGAAGCCCGTTTTTGTAAACTCACTTAAGTGTTTACCTGTCATCCAGTCCATCGTAATAATACGTGAACTTGATAGTTCGTTATAATATTTAGGAAAAATAATATTAGGTATTATCGAACATGCCTCGGTTATCTCTTTACTTTGTGCTACTTCTAATATATAATCTGTCTCTTCGACCAGTTTATTTTCAACTTCCTTAAAATATTTGTCTGAATCTTTACCTTTAAGATTGAACATGCGAATTGCAATAGGCTTCACAATCGCCAAATCACTACTTATACTTTGCGCTACGCCTGGGTACTGAATTTTTACCGCCAAATTTTTTCCGTCTTTGGTAGCTTTATGTACTTGTCCTATACTGGCAGCGTTTATAGAATCTTTATCAAAAGTGTCAAAAACCTCTTCTGGGTATTTGTCTAAATACTTTTTAAATGTTTTTCTAACTAATGGCGCAGATAAAGGGGGAACTGAAAACTGAGACAAAGAAAACTTCTCTACATATGCATTTGGCAGTAGATTTTTTTCCATGCTTAGCATTTGGGCAACTTTAAGCGCACTACCCTTTAAAGATTTTAATCCGTCATATATATCTGCGGCATTATCTTCATTTAATTCGTCTTTAGTCGTGTCCGGATTTATGATTTTTTTACCTAAATACTTGGCATAATTACCACCAATCTTAGCTCCGGTTTTCACCAGCTTGCTTGCACGCTCTATTTTTCCGGTAGGTATTTTATCAAGTGTTTTCAAATCGTATGGGTTAGATTAGGCAAAGGTTTCTTTGTAAAGAAATTTCCCAAAATCAAGAATATTCTCTAGTGGTGTGTTATCGAACACATCGAAAATAGTGTTTACAGATTTTTCAATAGCAACATCTGTTTTTTCAAAAGCCGCAGAGTCATCCGATTTCCAAAAATTCATTAAAAACATAGTTTGTAACCATGCCCCTTCTGAAAACAATTGGGGATTGTGTTTCGTAATTTTGAAATTCTTGCTCGCATTACCATCTGCAATCAAGCCCTTAGAGAACTCCTTAATGTTTTTTCTAAGTCCTTTTAACTGCTCCATATTCTTAAATGAACCAGAAGCATTTTCCATTATAAATAAGACGTAACTTCTATTTAGTGTCAGTACTTCGAAAAACGTGTAGAAAAACGTAAGCATCTTATCTCTATTGGTAAAATTTTGATAATCTTTATTTTTCTCGATCACACTAATCGTATTCATATAAAAAGTATCCCAAATCCCTTTTTTAACAGAATCTATGGAACCAAAATGAAGATAAAAGTCTGATTCTTCAATAGCGTTTACTTTACAAAACTTATAGACTGTTTTTGGCACATGTTCATTTTCTAAAACGTAGTCCATAAACATGGTTATAATTGTCTCTTTTGTTACTTTTTTAGCTTTTGTAGGCATATCGAATTTTTTTATATAAGGTACGATGCAAATTTAATAGTTAGCCGTTTTCATAAAACATTAGCTTTTATTTAGCAAAAACGTGCTATTAAAAAATAGCACGTTTTCAAAACAACCTAACCAATAAATAATCAACATGTGATTATGCTTAAAATTCTTTTTCATAGCACTTTTTCATAATCACATTACAAATATACATTATGTTTAACTTTTTTCAATATTTCATAAACAAAAAAATATGTTAAACTTTTAAAGGCAGCAAACTGTCAGTTTGTCATAATAAGCTATTGTGGTATTTTTTTTGACCAATCTCAACGAACAATCATTATTAATAATGGCCGCACTAACTGTGGCATAAAAAATATAAAAAATGGCAACAGGTAAAATTAATGTGTCCGTAGACAACATTTTTCCACTGATCAAGAAGTTCTTGTATAGTGATCACGAAATTTTTCTAAGAGAGTTAATTTCGAATGCAACAGATGCAACCTTAAAAATGAAGCACTTGACCACAATTGGCGAGGCAAAGGTTGAATATGGCAACCCGATTATAGAGGTTAAAATCGATAAAGAAGGAAAAAAACTTCACGTTATTGACCAAGGTCTTGGTATGACAGAAGAAGAAGTTAAAAAGTATATTAATGAAGTGGCGTTTTCTGGTGCCGAAGAGTTTTTGAATAAATATGAAGACTCTGCAAAAGATTCTGGAATTATAGGTCATTTTGGACTTGGATTCTATTCTGCTTTTATGGTTGCCCATAAGGTAGAGATTATTACCAAGAGTTATAAAGATGAGCCTGCCGTGCAATGGTCTTGTGACGGTTCGCCTGAGTTTATTATGGAACCAGCTGAGAAAGAAACTCGCGGTACAGAAATCATTCTTCATATTGCAGATGATTCTACCGAGTTTTTAGAAAATGGTAAAATAGAAAGCTTACTTAGTAAGTATAACAAGTTTATGCCGATTCCGATCAAATTCGGAATGAGAACTGAAACCTTACCTAAACCTGAAGGTGCAAAAGAAGAAGATCCTGCGCCAACGCAAGAGGTTGACAATATTGTGAACAACCCTAACCCAGCATGGACAAAGCTACCTGCAGACTTAAAGCCAGAAGACTATAAGAGTTTTTACAGAGAGCTTTACCCAATGCAATTTGAAGAGCCTTTGTTCAATATTCACTTAAATGTAGATTATCCTTTTAACCTTACGGGTATTCTATATTTCCCAAAACTTTCTAACGATTTAAATCAGCAAAAAGATAGAATTCAATTATACCAAAACCAGGTATTCGTTACCGATAATGTAGAAGGTATTGTACCCGAATTCTTGACCATGTTACGCGGTGTTATCGATTCTCCAGATATTCCATTAAACGTTTCTCGTTCATATTTACAGGCTGATGGTGCCGTTAAGAAAATATCTTCTTATATCACTAGAAAGGTGGCTGATAAAATGAACTCGTTGTTCAAAAATGATCGTGCCGAGTTTGAAGCAAAGTGGAACGATATTAAAATCGTTATTGAATACGGAATGCTTTCTGAAGATAAATTCTTTGACAAAGCAGACAAGTTTGCCCTTTACCCAACAGTAGATGGTTCTTACTTTACGTTTGATGAGTTACAAGAGAAAATAAAAGATACACAGACAGACAAAGACGGAAAAACAGTTATTCTTTACGCATCTGACAAAGAAGCACAACACAGTTACATTGAAACTGCGAAGGGAAAAGGTTACGAAGTGCTGTTATTAGATTCGCCAATTATCGGTCACTTAATGCAGAAGCTAGAAAGCTCTAAAGAGAATATTTCTTTTGCTCGTGTAGATGCTGACCATATTGACAAACTGATTCAGAAAGAAGAAACTCAAATCTCTAAATTATCTGAAGAAGAAAAAGAGACTTTGAAGAAAGAATTGGAAGAAGCAATTACAGATAAAAGCTTTACGGTTCAATTAGAAGCTATGGATAGCGATTCTTCTCCGTTCACGATTACTGAGCCTGAGTTTATGCGTCGTATGAAAGAAATGCAACAAACCGGCGGTGGCGGTGGTATGTTCGGTATGGGTGCCATGCCAGAGATGTACAACCTAATCGTTAATACGAATCATCCATTGGTTAGCGAGTTTTTAAATACAAAGACTGCAAAGAAAAAAGAGCGATTGATCAATCAATCACTAGACTTGGCGAAGTTATCTAAAGGCTTACTTAAAGGTAAAGCTTTAACCGAGTTTATTAAACGTAGCTACGAGATGGTAAAGTAAGTTCCATTTCCTATAATTCTTAAAAAAGCCACACATTTTTTGTAGTGGCTTTTTTGTTAAATGTTGTTATCTTTCAGTTGATAAACCATTGACCAAATGAAGAACGACTACCGTAGTAATAAATTTAAAAAACTACTGGATAACCTACAGCAAGAAAGCTGGCAACTAGAACTTATTATATCTGGGTTTGCCATTTATGGGTTAATAGCTGGATATGATTCTATAGAATTAGGATTATTAAAATCTGTTCAAAAAGAGGAAGGTTTTACTAGTTTTATGTTAAGCATACTTTTAACTAGTATGCTCATTTTAATATGTGTATTGTTAACCCACGTTGTCATAAGAGGCTTATGGATTGGAGCTATAGGATTAAGATATGTATCTGGAGATATTGATTATAAAAATTTAAACTACTCTGAAAAATTTACATCTTTCTTAAAAGACAAAGTAGGTTCGTTTGACCATTATATTTCTAAGCTTGAGAATATTTGTAGCACCTTATTTGCCTTAGCTTTCTTAATGATTTTCTATTTGATTTCATTTTTTACTGTAATCGGTTTTTATGCTCTAAGCGTGTATTATTTAGAAGGTTTAGAAGTAATCTCTGTTTCTTTACATACCACTGTTGAAACCATCTATAACACTTTATACATCACTTGCATTATTATTTTAGTGATTGATTTTCTAGGCGCTGGTTTTTTAAAAAAGTACAAATGGACATCAATAATATACTATCCTATTTATAGGGTATTTAGCTACATTACACTTTCGTTTTTATACAGACCCTTAGTATATAATTTCTTAGATCAAAAAAAAGCACGTTGGATCGGTATTTTAATGGTACCCACTTATTTTGTTGTTACTTTTTTTTCGTCCGGTTTTAGTACGTTACGATCCAATTATCTTGATCATGACCAAAATACTTCGCAACAATTTACAGGTAAAGAAAACTATGAAGACCAATTATTAAAAGATACCGATATGGTGAATTTTGCCTCTATACCCTCTAAAATTATAGAAAAATCTTATTTACCAATATTTATCAGCTACACTAATTATATGGAAGATGCTGTTTTTAAAAATGATTCTACACTTTTACCCGAAGTAGATGAAAGGGGTTTTGGCTTTCATTTATCTAATATGCAGTCAGCCTCAGGTGTAGTTAATTTTCACGTTACACCTGAAGACAATCTTGAAATTCAATCTAAATATTTGAAAATATTCGATTCTATTTTTAAAGTTCAAATAGACTCAAAAAAACAGATCAACCATTTCAATTTGACAAAAAACAAACAAGAACAGTTTGGTTTTGAAACAATATTAGATATAAATGAATTACCAAGAGGAAAACACTTTCTTAGAATAATTGGTCCGGATGAGAAGGAGAAAGGAGTTTTTGAAAGAGATACTCTAATCACTATACCCTTTTGGTATTTCCCTGAAAACAGTTCAACATCAAATATTCAAAACTCAAGCATTCACCTTGATTCCATAACCTCGAATTGAGACAAAAGTGAACCATCGATAAAATAGGGATTAAACAATTATCAGCTTTAATAAATAGCTAATAAACAGTTTTACTACTCGATTTTATAATAGTTACTTAAAGTTTAGATAAACCTTTTACTAGAAATACTAGTGCTTTTTTTATCTTCACCATATGAAGGTGATTTCAACAAACATAGGAGACGCTGTTACTTTTGAATGGAACGGCGCAACAGAACAAACCGGTATCTTCAAATACCCAACTTCTAAAAGTTTATTTTTAACTAAGAATGACGTTAAAGATGACACTGTTATAGATCGTGTGCACCATGGTGGCACCAACAAAGCTTGTTATCTTTTCTCTGCCGATTACTATGATTATTGGAAAAACCTTTACCCAGATTTAAAATGGGATTGGGGCATGTTCGGTGAAAACCTTACCGTAGAAGGTCTTGATGAATCTAAAATTCGCGTCGGCGATATTTATAAATTAGGCAAAGCTCTCGTTCAAGTTTCTCAGCCACGTGAACCTTGTTATAAACTAGGCGTGCGTTTTGAAACGCAAAAAATACTTAAAGAATTTATTACCCATAATCACCCAGGCACCTACGTAAAAATACTAGAAGAAGGTCTTGTATCTGCTGGTGATGAAATGATATTAGTTGAGCAATCTGAAAACACATTTACGTCTCAACAATTTTATGAATTGATGTTCGCAAAAGAAAAATCTAAAGATTTGCTTGAACTGTTCATGACCAACGAAGCTGTACCGCAATACAAAAAGGACAGATTCAAGAAATACCTATCTTAATTATAATTCTTAATTTAATGAAAAAGCTAATTATACTACTTGCCCTAACTGCTGGGCTGCATACTCAGGCTCAACTAACGACGAACGCAGAGGTTACAACCAACCCAACTGTTCACAATATTGGTTTCATGACCCTATTGGCGCATTATTATGATGACGGATTAAAACTGAATCCGTTAAATGCTACTTTTCAAGGAAATAATATATACAACGACACACTACCAAATTTTCTTTCTGATAATTACAAGAAAAGACTGTTCAACTACTATGAAACCTATTTAGAAAAAGCAGAGAAGTTTGACAATGCACAACTTTCTGAAAGTGAGCTCATGTCTAGAGCTATTTTAAAATGGGAATGCGAAGTCAATTTAGAGGGACTCGCTTTTGAGCAGTATACGCCGATAGATCAAATGTGGTCTATGAATTTAATGATGGGGCAGTTAGCTGGTGGCACTAGTGCACAACCTTTTAAGACGACCGATGATTATATAAACTGGAGCAAGCGTTTAGAAGATTATGAAGTTTGGTTGCACTCCGCTAAATCAAAAATGGAAGCGGGTATTAAGGCTAAAAATGTATTACCTAAATCTCTAATCAAAAAAGTATTACCGCAACTGGCAAGTGTTGCTAAAATTGAACTTGAAGAAAACTTATTCTATAGTCCCATTAAAAACTTCCCTGCCGATTTTTCTGATTCGGATAAGCAAAAATTAACTGAAGTTTACACAGCTGTTATTACCAATAAAATTATTCCGGCATATAAAGAATTGTATGATTTTATGGCTACCGAATATTTAAATGCAGGTAGAGAAACTAGTGGTATACAAGGAATACCAAATGGCGATGCATATTATGATCATCAAATTAAGTTGTATACCACAACAAATATGACGGCTTCAGAGATTCATGAAATAGGATTAAAAGAAGTGGCTAGAATTAGTGCCGAAATGGAAGCTGTTAAAAAACAGGTCGGATTTAAAGGTGACCTAAAAGCGTTCTTTAATGAAGTACGAACAAAAAAAGAATTGATGCCTTTTAAGGATCCACAAGAGGTAGTCGATAATTTCAACGCTATTCATAAAAGAATGATGCCAAAGGTAAATGCATTATTCAGCAAACAGCCAAAAACGCCTTTTGAGGTGAGACGTACAGAGGCTTTTAGAGAGGCTTCTGCAAGCGCGGAATATAACCCTGGCTCTTTAGACGGTACCAGACCTGGTATATTTTATGTTCCAATACCTGATGTAACTTCTTATAACACGTATTCTGATGAAGATTTATTCTTACATGAAGCAATACCTGGCCACCACTTTCAAGTTTCGCTTACTCAAGAAAATGAAGATTTACCAGAATTTAGAAAGACACTATGGTATAGTGCCTATGGCGAAGGTTGGGCTTTGTACACAGAGTCTTTAGGCAAGGAGTTAGGTCTATACACAGATCCATATCAATATTTTGGAATGCTTGGTGCTGAAATGCACCGTGCCGTTCGTTTGGTCGTAGATACAGGTTTACATTCTAAAGGTTGGTCTAGAGAAAAAGCTATTCAGTATTCTTTAGATAATGAAGCAGAATCTGAAGCTGGTATCACCGCAGAAATCGAACGCTATATGGCTAATCCCGGTCAGGCATTATCCTATAAAATTGGTCAACTAAAAATCATGGATCTTCGTGCTAAAGCTGAAGCTAACCTTGGTAAAGATTTTGATATTAAAGTTTTTCACGAAAAGGTGCTAGAAGTTGGTTGTGTACCATTAGCGTTACTTGAAGAAAAAATAATGAATTGGATCGCGGCGAATACCAAAGCGTAATTAGATAAAAGAATACTTATGACTTATCCGTGGCATTTATATCTAATGGGCGCAATCTACATTTTTGCGGGCATTATGCATTTTATTAAACCTAAGGTATATCTTAGAATTATGCCTCGCTACCTTCCTTTTCACAAACCTTTGGTTCTACTAAGTGGTGTGGCTGAGATTATATTAGGTATTGGACTGTTTTTTAAAGAGACAAAAAACCTTTCCATTTATGGTATTATTGCCATGCTAGCGGTATTCTTATTAGTACACTTTTACATGTTGTCTAGCGAAAAGGCAAGTGCAGGTTTTCCTAAATGGTTGTTACTATTAAGGTTGCCAATACAGTTTGCATTAATGTATTGGGCTTTCATGTATTTGAAAGTATAGAAAACAAAAAGGGGACGCTCCCGTCCCCTTCTTAAAATCAACTTAAATCAACTTAATTAACAACAAACTCTTCAGTATATGTTTTACCAGCAGACTTCACGGTTACCGTGTACGTTCCTGGAAAAGCATCTGCGAAATTAAATGCTTTCTCAACAATCATTTCATCTGTTACTTCTTGTGTAAATACTGTTCTACTTTCAGTATCGTAAATCTTGATAGACAAATCTGATTTATCTAAGTTCAAATAGTTCATGAAGATCATGCTATTGGTCTTTCTAAAGAAAGGCTTGATCTCTTCATCAGCTGCTACGATTTTCACATCATTGTTATCTAAAACAATTGTATATGAATATTCTGTCATATTATCATCGGCAGATAGATAGTAAATACCATCTGTCAAATCTTTAAGGTTTAATTTCTTGCTAAACTGACCTTTGGTCATTTTTTCTGAATAAATAACATTTAAATCAGAATCCATTAACTTAACCTGTACACCATTAATAGATGCATCCATTGTCAAAACCACACTCTTGGCTTTACCTGTAGATAATAGGTTCAATTTCGGCTCTCTTGCCATGCTGGTTACTGTAACTAACATAAAGGCAATAACTGTTGTGAATTTTACTAGGTTTTTCATAATATAAATTATTTAAGGGTTAATGATAATTTACATTACAAACATACAGCCGTTATAAAGCTCTCACTACATCATATTTTCCCTATTTATATGCTATTTTAACCACTTAACATAGTCATTACTACCCAGTAGTTAAGATTCAACATATTTTAGTTAATTTTGCAAAGAACATGTAAAACAAGATGTTTAATTTTATAGTATAAACCCAAAATACAATGGTAAAGCAAAAACCTACATTTGAAGCCATAAAGCCAGATTTCGGTCACTCGTTTACATATCAGAAATTTGATGAACATAGGCTGAATAAAAATAATCTTTGGCATTACCACCCAGAACTTGAATTGGTGTATGTAAACGGAGGATCTGGTAAAAGACAAATTGGTAGTCATATTTCTTACTATACTAACGGCGATCTTATATTAATAGGTAGCAATCTACCTCATTGTGGCTTTACAGATGCCCTAACCGGTAATACTAGCGAAACTGTTATTCAGATGAAGTTAGAATTCTTAGGGCCTGATTTCTTTAACCTTCCTGAAATGAAGAAAATAGCGAGCTTGTTTAATAGCGCTAGCGGCGGAATTGCCTTTTCTGGTAAGACAAAACGAAAAATAGGAGATAAAATGGAAGTTTTGGAGTATCAGACCGATTTTCAAAGGCTGCTTTCCATCCTTAATATATTGAACGAATTAGGAAATTCAGAAGATATGCGATTATTGAATGCAGAAGGATTTTCTTTTACTACCGATGTAAAAGATAATGACCGCATTAATATCGTATTCAATCATGTCAAAAATAACTTTAAAGAAGAATTGACGCTAGAAGAGATATCTTCTATGGTAAGTATGACCATACCTTCTTTTTGTAGGTACTTTAAAAAAATTACGAATAAAACCTATATTCAGTTTGTTAACGAATATCGTTTAGTACATGCCTCTAAACTTTTGGCAGAAAAACCAATGAGTATTACCGAAGTTTGTTTTGAATGCGGATTCAATAACTTCTCTCACTTCAATAAATCGTTCAAAGCATTTACAGGTCAAAATCCGTCGGAATACCGCAATGAACTAAAGAATGTTTTGGTGTAAAAGTTATACCTTATATATATATATAGTATTCAAATTTAAAGCTTCTATATGGTGTGTTAAGCTACCCATTTAGAAGCTTTTTTCGATGCTCTATTTTTAGAGAGTTATAAAAAAATCTTAACTATTCTTTACAATGTATAATCATGTAGTACCTTTATACCGCTATGATTAAAGAATTTACAGAAAGAGAATTAGACCGTATTATTGAAATGGCATGGGAAGACCGTACGCCATTCGAAGCCATTACCTTTCAATTTGGTATTAGCGAACAAGAGACTATTGAAGTTATGCGTCGTGAAATGAAACCGAGTAGTTTTAGAATGTGGCGAAAACGCGTTCAAGGTCGCGCTACAAAGCATGCTAAATTAAGGTCTGATGAAATGGACCGTTTTAGATGCTCTAGACAGCGAAGTATTAGTGGCAATAAAATATCTAAACGATAATTATTTAAAAGTTTCGTTTAAAACTGCAGCTAGGCGAACTCCGCCTTTTTGCAATTGGTCTGCAACGGTATCCCACCAATCATAACTGTATCGGTAGCTTAATTTTTCTCCAGTTTCTACCGAGGCATATACTTTTTCTGCCAATAAATGAGATTCTTCTACCCAATCAAGTAAACTTCCACCCTGTAGAAAATTGATTTGCTGTTTCGACATTTCGGGATATTCGTTTGAAAGTTCTGTAAAACTCATTCCGTTGTCATCGATCAAATTAGAATCCCACACCCTATGTAAATTGGTGCCACTACCAAACCATTGTAATTGTATATCGTTACCACCTTTATCTTCTTCTCTACCTACATGCATAGGTTGATGCAAATCGCCAATTAAATGAACTAAGAATTTTAAATAGAAGGCTTTGTCCTCTTTACTACTATTTTCGTCTTTTATTATTTCAATACACGTATTTACCCCTTGTACCAAATCGCCATATTCGTTCTTCTCGATTTCTGCATAAGTTTTACCAAAAGGTATATTCACATAATGCCAAGCACTGAACTTGCGATACGCTTTATCCGATTTTATTTCATCGCCAAAATTTGCTACCGCAGCTAAACTTTCACCCTCTAATAACTCGGTAATAGCACGTTTTGCCTTTTTGCTTAAATGCTGCTCGGCAATCTCACCAACCACTCTATGTCCAGTTTTTGACCAATACATATCATTTGCAAAGGTGAAATTCGTTACCAAAAACAATAAAACAATACAATTCTTCATCACTAATATTTTATCCAAAAATAATACAACATATTTTAAGGTATTGTTAAAACTTGGTAAGATTAAATTTATATCTGAACTTGCACAAATGAAGAAAAAGACGAGAAAATCAGTTAAACGAAAACGGAGTATCCTAAAAATTATTGGCTTGGGTATTCTTGGGCTCTTTGGGTTATTTCTAATTTTCATCGGGAGTGTCAACATAGGTTTATGGGGTAAAATTCCCTCTAAAAAAGAACTCTCTAATTTTCAATACCAAATGGCTTCTGAAGTTTATTCGGCAGATAGTGTATTGATCGGTAAGTATTATTTATACGACAGACAACCTGTTTCTTTTACCGATTTTCCAGAAGATTTAATACATGCATTAATTGCAATTGAAGATGAGCGTTTTTACGAACACTCTGGTGTTGATATTAGAAGTTTAATTAGAGTAGGTATTAAAACAGTTCTTTTGGGCGATAACTCTTCTGGTGGTGGCAGTACGCTTACACAACAGTTAGCCAAAAATCTCTACCCAAGAAGAGAGCGCAATAAAACAAATATCGTAGTCGATAAGGTAAAAGAAATGATTATCGCCAAAAGGCTAGAGAAGATTTTCACGAAAGACGAGATTCTTACCAATTACCTAAATACCGTTTCTTTTGGTGATAACACCTTTGGTATTGAAAGTGCTGCTCTTAAATTTTTCAACACTAGAACTAAAAATATAACCGCCACCCAAGGAGCTACTTTGGTAGGTATGCTAAAAGCTACTTATGGCTATAACCCAAGAATATTCCCTGAAAAAAGCTTGGGCAGACGTAATTTGGTATTGCGTGCTATGTATAACAATGATTTTATCTCAGAAGAGCAGGTTGCGAATTATTCTCAAGAAAGCCTTAATCTAGACTATAGAGAATTTGACTACAATGCAGGAATCGCACCCTATTTCAGAGAAGAGGTTCGTAAAGAAATGCTACGTTGGATCGCAGAGCAAAATGGTGATACCGATTATAACATCTACACATCGGGATTAAAAATTTACACGACCCTAAACTATAAAATGCAAAAATTGGCTGAAGAGGTGATGACAGAACACATGACCAATCTGCAAAATAGTTTTGAAAAAAGTTATGGTTCTAACGCGCCTTGGTTAAAAGATAAAAAGTTGATGGAAAAAATAGCCAAGCGAACATCAACGTATAAAAGGTTACAGAAATCGGGCTTGTCTCATGAGCAGATTATCGATAGTTTGTCTAATGATAAACAGCCGAGAATTTTCAATTCTTGGGATGGCGATAAAGAAATTAGTGCCAGTACTATGGATAGTATTCAGCATTATACCAAATTCTTGAACACCGGTTCTTTGGCTGTAGACCCTACCAATGGAGATATCTTGGTATGGATCGGCGGTATTAATTTTGAACAATATAAGTATGACCATATCTCGCAAAGTAAGCGCCAAGTTGGCTCTACATTTAAACCTATTGTATACACCACTGCTGTTGAACAAGGTGTTTCACCTTGTACTTATTTTTCTGCCGAAGAAATTGAATACGACAATCTAAAAGGTTGGTCTCCTTCAAACTCTGGTAATAAAGATGAAGCGTACCTCAACTATTCTATGGAAGAAGGGCTAAGCAACTCTATCAACACCATTGCTGTAAAAGTGTTAGAGCAAGCCGGTATTGACAATGTTTTAACAATGGCTAAAGACATGGGTATTGAAGATAAATTACCCAAAGAAGCTTCGATTGCTTTAGGTACGGGTGAAATTAAAATTATTGATTTAGCGCAAGCTTATACCAGTTATGCGAATAATGGCAAGCATATTCAACCGAATTTAATTAAAGGTATCTCTAATCATAAAGACTCCGTTTTAGTTGAATTTAAATCCGAATTGAATAAAAAATCCGCTTTTTCGAAAGAAACTAGCCAAATTATGATCGAAATGATGAAATCTACGGTTAATTCTGGAACGGCTGCTAGACTTCGAAATACATACGGACTAAAAAATGATATAGCGGGTAAAACCGGTACTACCCAAAATAATAAAGATGCTTGGTTTGTTGCCTTGACGCCAAAACTAGTACATATTACTTGGGTGGGTCTAGACCAACATGAAATAGGATTCAGCAATACAAGTATTGGGCAAGGTGCAAATGCCGCTCTACCCCTATTCGCACTATGGATGCAAGAATTGAATAAAGACAAAGATTTTGACATCTACACCAGACCTAATTTTCCAAAACCATCAGCTGCAGTACAAGAAGCATTGAACTGTGATCCCGTAAAACGTGACGGATTCTTTAAACGTCTCTTTAAAAATCCGAATAAAAAGAAGAGCAAAAAGTTTAATGGATAATCGATTTTTCATTCAAATTTTTCCTTGATCGCAATTCGTATTAATAAATTTGATATATTTATGATATCATTTTAATATCATAAATTATGAAAGTAGAGAAAATTCACAAAGCACAAAATGGCTACATAATGCTTTTTGTAGTCTTGTTACTATTGGTTGGGGGTATTGCACTTCTTAGAGTCTATGTAGGTGCCTTTATGATTTTTGCCGCATTATTTATGTGTGCAGGGTTTGTACTGGTGAATCCGAATAGCTCAAGAGTTTTACTTCTTTTTGGTAAGTACGTAGGTACAATTAAAGAGAATGGCCTGTTTTGGGCGAATCCTTTATACACTAAAAAAAGAATTTCATTAAGAGCTAGTAATTTTGATAGCGAACGATTGAAGGTTAATGATAAGCTGGGTAACCCAGTTATGATAAGTACCATTCTTGTTTGGCGAGTTACCAACACCTACAAAGCCGCTTTCGATGTTGATGATTATCAAAATTTTGTACGTGTACAGACCGATGCCGCCGTTCGAAAGTTAGCAAGTATGTACCCTTATGATAATTTTGCAGATGAAGGACTTGATGAAGATATTACGCTAAGGTCAAGTGTTAATGAAGTTAGTGAAGCGTTAGAGAAAGAACTGCAAGAGCGCCTTTCTATGGCAGGTATAGAGGTATTGGAGGCTCGTATTGGGTATTTAGCATATGCGCAAGAAATAGCCAATGCCATGCTACGAAGACAACAGGCTACAGCCATTGTTGCCGCAAGACATAAAATAGTTGAGGGTGCAGTAAGTATGGTAGAAATGGCTTTAGAAGAATTGAGCAAAAAGAATTTGGTAGCTTTAGATGATGAAAGAAAATCAGCAATGGTCAGCAACCTAATGGTAGTTCTATGTTCAGATAAAGATGTTTCACCTATTGTAAATACTGGTACCTTAAACCATTAGACTAGGGGTACAATTTATATTTTTGTTATTAGATGAGTAAGAAAAAACCTTTTGCACTACGTGTCAACGAAGAAATGCTGCAGGCTATTGAAAAATGGGCTGCAGATGAGTTTCGTAGTACCAATGGGCAAATAGAGTGGATCTTAATGAAAGCTTTAAAAGAGGCTAAAAGAGAACCCAAATCAAATAAACCAAATTGAGTTTGGCATTTATTTAACAAAACAAAATCTTAAATTTGGTCATCTACCAAACTATGACCAAAATGTCCAAACAATTAGGTACCCTCGTACTTATACTTTTTTGCTATTCTTTACATGCACAAATTTCAGATAAATCATTTGTAGTAAAACAAACAAGTGATAAAATTACCCCTGACGGAATTCTAGATGAGCCAGGTTGGGAAACTGCAGATCAAGCAGATGAGTTTTGGCAATACTTCCCTCTAGATACTGTACAGTCTAAAAAACAGACAGAGATTAAAATGCTATACGATGATACTAACCTTTATGTTGGTATTACTGTGCATACCGCTGGTTCAGATTATTCTATTCAATCTTTAAAACGAGATTTTAGAGCTGGTAATAGTGATAATATCACGCTACTTTTTGATACGTTCAATGATGGTAACAATGCCTTTCTTTTTGGTATCAATCCGTATGGCGTTCGTCGTGAAGGTCTAGTTTCTGGTGGCGGACTTAATCTGAACGGTTTTACAATTTCATGGGACGTTAAGTGGCGCGGAGATTCTAAAATTTATGACGGATACTATACGTCAGAAATGGTTATACCACTAACTGCATTTAAATTTAAAGAAGGGGAAACCAAATGGCGTTTCAACAGCTACAGATTTGATACCCAATCTAACGAAAATAGTACGTGGATGAATATTCCACAAAATCAGAATATATACGGACTCACCTTTATGGGCGATATGATTTTTGAGAAACCTTTAGGTAAATATCGTACTCCCCTAGCTATTATTCCATATGTAAATCTCGGGTCGCAAAAAGATTTTGAACTAAACGAGGGCAACACCAAATTTAATGTCGGTGGCGATGCTAAAATCGCCATTGGAAATAGCATGAATTTAGATGTAACGATAAACCCAGATTTCTCTCAAGTAGAGGTTGATGACCAGGTAACCAACTTAACCCGTTTTGAAGTTTCCCTTCCTGAAAAGCGGCAATTTTTTATAGATAACAGTGATTTATTTGGCAGTTTCGGGGGCGGTAGAGATGCAAATCCGTTTTTTTCTAGACGTATAGGTATTGCCAAAGACACTGCAGATAATGCTATCGAGAATAAAATTATTGGTGGTGTTCGTTTAAGTGGCAAAGTAACTCAAGGGCTTAGATTAGGCTTTTTAAACTTGCAAACTGCAGAAGATATAAACCAAAATATCGCCTCGAACAATAACACCATGTTAGCATTACAGCAAAATGTATTCGGGCGATCTAATATTGGCATGTTCTTTATCAATAGACAAACTTTTGAAGATTACGAATTTCAAGATCCCGATGACCGCTATAATAGAGTTGCAGGTATAGACTACAACCTTATTTCAGATAATAACATCTGGAACGGTAAATTCTATTTGCATAAATCTTTTGCCCACAATGCCGGGAAAGCAAATCTTTCATCAGGTGCATTTGTACAGTATAACTCTAGAAACTGGAACTTTTTTGAAGATATGGTTTACATAGGTGAAGATTTTAGGTCTGACCTTGGCTTTATTCGTAGAACTGATATTTTTAAAACGGCAACTATGATCGAGCGAGTATTCTGGCCAGAAGATAGCGCGTTGCAAAGTCACAGTTTTCAGTTTTTTCCCGTTATGACCTGGAGTCCCGAGAATGATTTTCTTCATACTGATTATGATTTAAATGGTGCGTGGGAATCTAAATTTAACGACCAATCAGAAATTAATGTTTCCTATACCCATTCATACACCTATCTGTTTGATGAGTTCGATCCTACCAATTTAGATGATGCCATACCCTTGCCTAATGAAGTAGGCTATCATTATAATTTTGTTTCATTAGAATATCAATCTGATAGTAGAAAAAGATTTGCCTATTCTGTAGAACCTACCATAGGTAGCTTTTATAATGGTGACAGGTTTTCTCTTAGTGCAGAAATGTCTTTAAGATTTCAACCAAAGGTATTTTTATCGTTAGCAATGAACTATGATAAAATATCGCTACCAGAACCATACTCAAGCACCGATATATGGCTTATTAGTCCTAAAATAGACGTTACCTTTAGTAAATCTATTTTTTGGTCAACACTGGTACAATATAGTAATCAAAGAGATAATTTAGGTTTCAATTCTAGACTTCAATGGCGTTTTGCTCCTTTGTCAGATTTATTCATTGTCTATAATGACAATTACTTTGTCAACTCATTCGAACCTAAATATCGTTCTATAAACTTAAAGCTCACCTACTGGTTAAATATCTAAAATGAAGTATAAAATTCTGTGTTCAGATTTAGACGGCACCTTACTTTCAACTAAAAGTGATGTTTCTAAAAATACAATCGAACAAATTGGTAAAATAAAAAGTGATACTAAAATCATACTTGTTTCTGCTAGAATGCCTAGTGCTATGTGGTATATACAAGATGACCTAGGTATTATAGATCAACCTATCATTTGCTATAACGGGGCGCTGGTTTTATCAGGTAATAAAGAACTTAGTTCAGTGTTTATGCCTATTAATATTTTAAATACGATTTACGAGCTGTGTACGGGAGTTGAAGTTGACTTAGGATTGTACTATAATAATGAATGGTATGTGCCAAAAACTTCATTACGAGTAGAAAAAGAAATCAAATACACAAAATCTACCCCAGTATTTCAAGATACAAAGCAAACATTACAAAATTGGAAAGAGCGTAAAATCGGTGCTCACAAAATCATGCTGATGTGCACTAAAACAAGTGCAGATATATTAATGCCAATTCTACAAGAAAAACTCGGAAAAGCTCTCAACCTTTACCGTTCTAATGATACGCTTATTGAAATTGCCCCAAAATCGGTATCTAAACTTTCGGCAATAAAATTACTGATGGTAAATCATGAATCTCTAGTAGATATAATCGCCTTTGGCGATAATTACAATGATATTGAAATGCTTGAAAATGTAGGTTGCGGTGTTGCCGTTGCCAATGCGAGAGCTGAAGTAAAAGCGATTTCCAATTATATTACACTAGAGAATACTGCAGACGGAGTAGCACATTACATAGCCAATAACTTGGTTAATTAACTATATTTGAAACTAGCAACTTACATACTATTTATGCCATATCTTTTTGCACAACCTTTAATTACAAATGATACCGTAGTATTCGGTTTGCTGACACTATGCCTTGGTTTCATCTTTTACACCTCAAGTTTAAAAACCGGATTTTGGAGTAAGTTCTACTCCATTGTACCAGCGGTACTAATGTGCTATCTGTTACCAGCGATATTGACCAGCACGGGTATTGTATCTGATGAAATTTCAAATTTATATTTTATGGCAAGTAGGTATTTACTACCTGCGGCACTAGTTTTGATGACCTTGAGCATTGATATAAAAGCAATTTCTAACTTAGGTTCTAAAGCTATTATTATGTTTTTGACCGGTAGCGCAGGTATCATTATCGGCGGACCAATTGCTATTCTTATTGTTTCTATTTTTTCCCCAGATACCGTTGGTGGAAATGATTTTGATGCTATATGGAGGGGTTTATCTACTATTGCAGGTAGTTGGATCGGTGGTGGCGCCAACCAAGCTGCCATGTTGGAAATTTTTCAATATAATCCTGAAAAATATGGTGGCATGGTATTGATTGATATCGTTGTAGCCAATGTATGGATGGCCATTGTGCTTTTGGGAGTCGGTAGAACCAAAAAAATTGATGCTTGGTTAAAAGCGGATACTTCTGCCATTGAAACTTTAAAAGTAAAGGTGACGGAGTTTACCGAGAAAATTACTCGTGTACCCACCTTAAACGACTATATGATTATGTTGTCATTAGCGTTTACCGCAGTTGGTTTAGCTCATTTTTTTGGAGACCATATCAGCACTTATTTGGAAAGTAATTTTGATGCTGTAAGCGATAAAAAAAGTTTCCTTTCCTTCTTAGGATCTGCTTTCTTTTGGATGGTGGTCGTTGCCACAACCCTAGGTATAGCCTTATCTTTTACCAAAGCAAAAAATTATGAAGGTGCCGGTGCTAGTAAAATCGGGGGAATGTTCATTTATATTCTTGTAGCTACCATTGGTATGAAAATGGACTTGAACAAAGTACTTGAAAATCCAGGATTGATTGCTGTTGGTTTTATTTGGATTGCCATACATGCCGGATTAATGATTTTGGTTGCCAAACTCATAAGAGCTCCCTATTTCTTTTTAGCAGTAGGTAGTCAAGCTAATGTTGGTGGTGCCGCTTCCGCCCCTGTTGTCGCTGCTGAATTTCACCCCTCATTAACATCGGTAGGTGTTCTGCTTGCAGTTTTAGGGTATGTAGTAGGTACCGGTGGTGCATTGCTTTGTGCCTATTTGATGGAGGTTGCTTCTTCGTTATAACGATTCATATTTAATAACAAAATAAAGGATGGCGTTCTTTATTATTAAATTTTATAGATATTTGCGACCTAAATAAATAGAATGAAGAAATTATTATTTGTTGTTACTGCATTACTAACATTAGGTTCATGTGGCGATAACCCAGAGGAGACCATGACCGTGAAGGGTAAAATAAAAGGTCTTAAAAAAGGAACACTTTATTTACAACATGTACCTGACTCCGTTTTAATTACTGTTGATTCCGTTGCTATTAACGGAGATGGAAATTTTTCTTTTAAAACGAAATTAATGAGTCCAGAGGTATTCTATTTATACTTAGATAAAAAAGACAATAACGATATTAACGACCGTATAACTTTCTTTGCCGAACCAGGTATCATAACTATCAATACAGATTGGAATACTTTCGACACCACGGCAAAAATTACAGGTTCTGAAACTCAAGAAAAGTTAGAAGAATACAGGCAAACTATGTCTGCCATTAACAAAAGAAATATTGAGATAATGATGAAGGCCGCCCAGCCAGAGAATGAACTTAGTCAAATAAGCATCGATTCATTAGAAAACATAAGCAATAGAAATACGCAGAGAGGCTATGCATTTGCCATTAACTTCGCCCTTAATAACAAATCGTCGTTTATAGCGCCTTATATTGCCTTAAAAGAAATACCTGATGCCAACAACAAATATTTAGATTCTATATACAGTGTACTTTCACCAGAGGTTGCTGAATCAAAATATGGTAAAGAACTAGCTACATTTTTGAAGAAATAAGTTTATCTCAGTTTGTATGAAATTAAAAAGCATCCTAAAATATTAGGATGCTTTTTAAATTTTAAAGTAGTCTTAAATTAAGCTAGCTTATTCAAGTCTTCAACTAATTTGGTTGCTTTAGTTTCCAAGTCTTTTCTAACTTCTTTGAAATGTGCTTTCTTGTTCTCAACATCGTTTTTGTTGACTTTAGCAACTAATTCATCAAAAGAAGAAATTGCCTCATCTATAATAGCGGTGCCTTCTTTTGAATGCGAAGTACCATTAGCAGCTTCAACTATATAAACACCTTCGATAATGTCACCAAGAACATTATTAATATCTTTCTTTAAATTTTTAATACTTGCCATCTCTAATTATATTTTTTGCAAAAGTACAATTTTTGAACTTCCTTATGGTTAATTAGTCCTTAAATAGTAACTTCTAATAGTTTAGCCCCTGTAGACTGCAATTTTATTATTTGTGTAGATGCTGGTAACAGCGCTGTTTCTCCACTTTTTATAGAAACTTCACCTTCATCAGTGCTGATCTTAGCTTCACCGCCAACACACATAAATATTGTAAATGAATCTCTCTGTGTAGTGTCTAAATCTAAATTCTCTGTCAGCTCAATGAAGTTAGTTTTAAAGTAAGGACAATCTACCATTGTATTTACCTCATTCTTATTATGACCATAAGCGACTTTGAAATCATCTTTCTTTTCATAATCTACAGCATCTAATGCTAAATCTGTATGTAGTTCACGAAGATTACCTTCTTTGTCTTTTCTATTGAAATCGAAAACACGATACGTAACATCAGATGTTTGTTGTATTTCTGCCAACATTACCCCTGCTCCTATTGCGTGAATTTTACCTGTATTAATGAAGAACGTATCTCCTTCTTTAACCTCTTCATAATTAAGAAGATCAAGCAAGGTATCATTAGCAATACTTTCAGCATATTCTTCTTTCGTAACATCTTTGTTAAAGCCAACAATTAGTTCTGCTTTAGGATCAGCATCCATAATATACCACATCTCAGTCTTACCAAATGAATCGTGTCGCTCTTTTGCCAAGGCATCATTTGGGTGCAATTGAATGGACAAATCTTGTTTGGCATCGATGAACTTTATAAGAATAGGAAATTCTTTTCCGAAGCGTTCTACAACACTTTTACCCAAAAGCTCTTCTGCATTCGAGTCTATAAGATCTTGAAGTGACTTACCTGCTAAGCTACCATTGGCAACAACAGAGATATCACCTTTAACGGTAGACAACTCCCAACTTTCGCCAGTAATATCGCTTTCTATAGGCTTACCAAAAACTTCTTTAAGCTTAGTACCGCCCCAAAGTCTTTCTTTCAAAATTGGTCTAAATTTCAAAGGATGTATCATTGTATATCTTATTTTGTTGGTCAATTAATTCAGGTTTATAACGATAATTAAGGATTTTTCTTACATTTTAATGTTTGAATTATCCAGAGAACGTTACAAAATTTCTAGGCGTTTCATAAAGCACCACTTCTAAATCGTGCGATTTTTGAATATGTGGTCTTAACTTCTGCCAAATTATCACTGAAATATTTTCGGCTGTTGGGTTTAAAGTTTTAAACTCTTCTACCTCGATATTTAAATTTTTATGGTCTAAATAATCTTCAATCTCTACTTTGATCAGATCTTTTAACACCTTCATATCCATAACAAAACCAGTTACGGGGTCTATCTCTCCTGTAACGCTTACAACAAGCTCATAATTGTGTCCGTGGAAATTAGGGTTATTACATTTTCCGAAAATTTCGGTGTTTTTGCTGTCATCCCAATCCTTTCTATACAAACGATGGGCGGCATTAAAATGTGCTTTTCTACTTACTTTCACTTTCATTATTTCGCTGGCATTTTAAACAAATGTTCGTAAAACTTATCAAAGATAATCTTAAACCATGCCGTGTATTCTTGAGGATTATTAGCGATATCTTCTTTTATAGCTTCAGGAGACATCCATTTCCATGATTCTACTTCTTCGGGATTAATATTTGGTTCGGCATTATAACTACCGATCATTACATGATCTAGTTCATGCTCTGTTAATCCATTATCAAAAGGAGCTTTATAAATAAATGAGAACAATTCCTTTAACTCTGCCTGAAACCCCATTTCTTCTTGAAGTCTACGTTTACCTGCTTCAATATTAGTTTCACCTACACGCTGATGACTACAACATGTATTTGTCCATAATAATGGCGAATGATATTTAGATGCCGCTCGTTGTTGCAGCATAATTTCACCGCTGTTATTTGTAATAAATACTGAGAATGCCCTATGTAGAACTGCCTTTTCATGGGCTTCCATCTTAGCCATAGTGCCTATTTGCTCGTTATTTTCGTTTACGAGAATTACCTGTTCTTCCTTCATAAGGTAAAAATAAGGCGTTTTAGGTATTTTTCGTAACGATGAATATATAAAAAGAAAAATCTAGAAGAAACGTGGCGATTTTAAGTTGTTCTTGGTCATAATGAAATCGTATCTGAAAATTATTTCAAATGACCCATCATTGAAAGCAGTATTACCAAGGTCTGTAGTTTCCTTATCATACGCAATACCAATTAAGAATTTATTGGAAACATTGAAACCTGCCATACCACTAAATGCGGCATCCCATCTGTAGGCAGCTCCTAAAATGAACTTTTCGTTCAACATGAAATTTGCCGATATATCTACTTGTAACGGAGCACCTTGTACCACTTTTGTCAATAATGCGGGTTTAAATTTTACAGACTCATTTAGGTCCCAAACATAACCAGTTATCAAATAAAGGTTCATTTGTTCTTTAGCCGTAGAAAGGTTGGTTTCTTGAAAATGTGATGTTTCCAAAAATCGAGGTACCGATAGACCTGCATAGAATCTTTCGGTATGATAATACACCCCAGCCCCAATATTTGGTGAAAGTCTATTGTCAATATCTTGCTGTAAGGTTGGATCTGTTGTATACTGGTTTAATTCTGAAAACCGAACATCTAACAAGTTGGCACTGGCTTTTAATCCGAAACTTAATCTACCTTCTTGCGAAGTCCAAACCGTATATGAGAAATCAATATCAAAATTAGTTTCTGAAGTAGGACCTATCTCATCATTTACGATCGATAAACCTAAACCTACGCCTCTATACCCAATTGGTGAATGCACATTAATAGTTTGCGTAGTTGGTGCACCATCTAAACCTACCCATTGAGAACGATGTAAAGCACCAATACTAATATGCCCCCTAGAACCTGCGTATGCAGGGTTTACACTTATGGTGTTATACATGTACTGGGTATACTGCGCATCTTGCTGCCCATAAGAAAACACTCCAAAACAAACTGCCATTATAGCGACAGTTCGTTTTAGAAAATTCTTCTTAAGTATGTTTATAAAGGTATTCAACATTCTAATTATCTATTTATATATATGTAACCAGACAAGGTTTTTGTTTCTCCGTTCGGCAATTCATAATCTAGAATATAGAAATATGTTCCTACTGGTAATTTACTTTCCATGTCTACGGTTACTCGACCTTCAGACGTTCCGTCAAATACGTTACCCTCTGTATCATATGCCTTCGTCATATATACCGCTACACCCCATCTGTTATAGATTTTCAATGTATTATTAGGGTAATTCTGTAGACCGTCTATTCTTAGAACATCATGAATGCCATCACCGTTAGGTGTAATAACGTTGAAAACTTCAATTTCTTCTTCTAGCTGACCTAAATCTGAATCTAAGTAGTTTGGTATACCATCATCGTCAGAGTCGTCATCAACATAATCTCCATTAAGGTTGACGTCTTCATCACGGGTTTCTATACCATCATCGTCATCATCGGTATCTCTATAATCTGACTCTTCATCACTATCTGTATTTGGTAATTGTGCGTAAGGATCATCAATTTCATCATTGACGTCAATATCAACTGAAATTGCACCTTCATAGCCATCATCTAGTCCGTCATTATCTTTATCAGAACCAATTCTAACAACATCTGCGATACCATCATGATTATAGTCATGAGCTTCAATAGCATCTAGTACATTATCGTTATCACTATCCTCATCTAAATAATCAGGTAGGTTATCTCCGTCAGTATCAACCGGGAATAATCCAGTTAAACCATTAGCTTCATACGCATCATCTAAACCGTTGGTATTCGCGTCGATCCCTGAAGGCGGAATGTAATCTGCCGTTGCTTGAGCTTCAACATTATCTGGTATACCATCACCATCTGCATCGATATCTAAATAATCTGGGAAGCCGTCACCATCGGAATCTGTTGGATCGGTAGATGGGTCATTATCGCCATCTAAATTCAGATCTTCAAAACTATCAACGATACCATCATCATCACTATCCATATCAACCCCTAACGGATTAATAAGAATTGTAATGGTCGATGTACTACAGTTACCCACCGCATCACAAACCGTATAATCAAAAGCATCTGTGCCTAAGTAATTATTATTCGGGAAATATGTTGGTATATCATCGGATGGGTCATTGGGTGTACCATTATCGTCAACAGTTACTGAACCATTGGTTGGTTGCGTTACACTAAATGTACCATCTGTAGGTAAATCATTATCATTTACTTGCCATGTATCTATTGCAGTTATCGCATTGATGTCAATTGCGATAGAATCATCGTTAGTATCTAATATTGGCAATACTTCTATAGTTACCGTTGCCGTACTACAGTCACCGTAGGCATTACAAATTGTGTAATCGAAAGTGTCCGTACCATTGAAATCAACATCTGGAGTATAGGTTACTATATCATCCAACGGATTGTTTGGTGTACCACCATCATCGATTGTTACCGTACCATTTGCTGGATTTGTAGTTGTTAAAGCACCTACATCTGGTAAATCGGCATCATTCGCATAAATGTCTATAATAACCGGAACTTCTTCGTCTGTAGTTACCAAGTCATCTTCTAAATCTGCAGCCTCTGGTAAACACACCACCGTGAAATTTGGTAGACTAAACGTATTACCTGCTTTGGTTACTAGTGCAGTATATTTTACTACAGCATCGGTTGCTATGACCATTGGGCTTAATTGATCACCTATTAATGGCGGACTCCAACTTACCGAAGCTGTGCTTGGTACGTTAGATGTAATATCCATAGTTACTTCATTGTCTGGATTATTACAGTCTGTTACAATAAAATACCCTGTTGCATTAGAACCACATAAAGTACCATCATAAGTAGCATAGTAAATACCTGGTTGTGTGACTTCGTAAAAAGAATCTGTACCAAGTACGGTTGCCGTGTCTGAAGCTTCATACCAACGAAAGTTATTTTGATCACTATCCGTAGGTGCCTGAAGTAAGAACTGGGCGTTAGATACCAATACCCCCAGTATCGTAGTAACAATACTGAGAAATATGGTTTTATATATATGCGTTTTTTTCAAATCGATTTGGAATCTATGCTTCAATTAGCTAATTATTGAACAACAAAAACTACGTTAATTAATGTATTGTAATCTGTTGGTGCTGCAATTACATCGTAAGTCATAATACCCGTTGCACTTACACTTACATTTGCGAATACTGAAGTATCATAATAAGTTACATAATAGTACAGCTCGGTATTTGTATATGTTGGTATTGCTGCTGGTGCGCCAGCGCTGGCTACCGCCGGAGTACCATATTGACTAATATACTCATCATGTAAATCGATTGTTCTTCCCGTACCTGTTGTCGCTACATCTACTTCAATTGAAGGTGGGTAGAAAATCTTAGAAGATTTCATTGAGTTTACTTCTACTATATCTCCATCTGCTTCAACACCCAATAATGTTGTTGGTGTACCTGAAACGGCATTAGATCCATAATCAGAGAATCTTACCGTACCGCCCTCAACATCTAATCGTGCATCTGGTGTAGTAGTACCAACACCAGTATCACCATTAGATTCTACTCTAAAATTACCACCACTATAAGTTCCGCCATCGGCACCATTGACACCTAATGTGATACCACCTTCAGACCAGTAATCGTTATCTGTTATATCAACTCCCCATTCTACAGCTCCTTCATCAGTAGTTCTACCAGATATCCAGTATTTATAATCTCCTGGATCGCCACCAGAATTTGTAAGTTCTATTAAACTAAAACCATTATCACCTGTATTAATAGGTCCACTTTTATGTATTTTTAAAACAGAACTTTCATCTTGACCACCACCGCCATCGTCTTGATCTTCAATAGTAAATACATCTCTTTCACCCGTCAACCCTGCGCTTTGAGTAAAGTAGAAAGCATCTACATTTGAGGTACTTGAAGCTTCAAGAGTCCCAGTAGGGCTAGGAACACCAATACCTACATTTCCTTCTGTGAAAATATTATCTGTAATAGCATCTGGCGCGGTAGTTGTACCTACTTCATACCAATCATGGTCTGATAAGCTTGATAGATTAACACTATTACCACCTGATATTGCCAATTCACTTCCTGTTAAACTTAATGTTTGATCATCTGTTGCCGGGTCACCTGCTGGGCCTGGTGCACCTGGTGCTCCGTCCGCACCAACCGCTCCGTCAGCACCTCGTAAATCACCTGTTGAAAAACCTAATCCGTCATCGGATGTGAACGTAACCACTCCTGTACTTGCATTATAGTTTCCTCCGGTAAAGCCGTCTCCATCTGCTCCGTCTGCTCCGTCAGCACCATCATTTCCAGGAGTTCCTTGAGGACCTGTTAAATCCGACGTAGTAAATGTTGTTCCGTCATCGTAAGTCAAGGTAAATGTACCGTCTCCGTTATCGGTCGTGGATGCTATGCCGTTTCCGTCTGCTCCATCATTTCCGTCAGCACCATTAGCTCCTGTTGGACCCGTTAAATCTGATGTAGTAAATGTTGTTCCGTCATCATAAGTCAAGGTAAAAGTACCGTTTGCATTATCGGTCGTCGAAGCTATGCCGTTTCCATCAGCTCCATCCGCTCCATTCGCACCATCTGCCCCGTTATTTCCAGGAGTTCCTTGAGGACCTGTTAAATCCGACGTAGTGAAAGTTGTTCCGTCATCGTAAGTCAAGGTAAATGTACCGTCTCCGTTATCGGTCGTGGATGCTATGCCGTTTCCGTCT
>NZ_SOAY01000017.1:0-1523 GCF_004364165.1 Maribacter spongiicola | reverse complement strand
TTCGCACCATCTGCCCCGTTATTTCCAGGAGTTCCTTGAGGACCTGTTAAATCCGACGTAGTGAAAGTTGTTCCGTCATCGTAAGTCAAGGTAAAAGTACCGTTTCCATTATCGGTCGTAGATGCTATGCCGTTGCCATCAGCTCCATCCGCTCCATTCGCACCATCTGCCCCGTTATTTCCAGGAGTTCCTTGAGGACCTGTTAAATCCGACGTAGTGAAAGTTGTTCCGTCATCGTAAGTCAAGGTAAATGTACCGTCTCCGTTATCGGTCGTGGATGCTATGCCGTTTCCGTCCGCTCCGTTTGTTCCAACCGGACCTGAATCCGGATCTACCCAAGTGTATGTTCCTGAACCATCTGTAGAAAGTACTTGTCCGTTATTTCCACCAGTTGGTAATTCTATTTCATTATTTGGATCGCTATCCGCATCATCAACATTATCTACTCCGTCATTGTCAACAATAATTGTTCCGCCATCAGCTAGCACTATTGTTGAAGTTCCATCTCCATTATTTGTAATTGTAGATGCTTGGAATGAAACTGGCGCTCCGCTTTCATTAGTGTATGTAAAGCTACCATCTCCATTATCAGCAAGGTTTGTTACAGTTTCTGATATGGTTACAGAAGCTACATTTAAATATAATGCACCATCTGTACCAAAAGTTAAATCGTTATTAGCATTACTACTGATAAGATTAATCGATTCTGTTCCGCCACCATCTGTAATTTCTAAACTACCGTCAATAATAGCACTTCCTGTGTTGTATTCGTTTCCGATTAGATTATCCGCATCATCTACATTATCTACTCCATCGTTGTCAACAATAATTGTTCCGCCATCAGCTAGCACTATTGTTGAAGTACCATTTCCATTATCAGTAATTGTAGATGCTCGAAATAAAACTGAAGTTCCACTTTCATTGGTATAGGTAAAGCTACCATCTCCATTATTAACTAAGGTTGTTACTGTATTGTTCGTATCTATTGTTGCTGAATTCCCAGAGTCATCTGTCAACGTAAATGTTCCATCGCCATTATCTAAAACCGTAGAACGTTTTGCATCGAATATAGTTACTACTCCGTCTTCATTTGTATATGTAAATGTTCCGTTTGCGTTATCTACTAAAGTTGATAATGTTTCTGTAAATGTTGTTACCGTACCATCTTCCGATGTATACGTGAAACTACCATCACCATTGTCTACCAATGTAGTTACTGTATTGTTGGTATCTACCGTTGCAGAGTTTCCTGAATCATCTGTGATCGTAAATGTACCATCGCCATTATCTAAAACCGTAGAACGCTTAGCATCAAATGTAGTTACTACTCCATCTTCATTTGTATATGTAAATGTTCCGTCTGCATTGTCTACTAAAGTTGATAATGTTTCTGTAAATGTTGTTACCGTACCATCTTCTGATGTGTACGTGAAACTACCATCACCATTGTCTACCAGTGTAGTTACTGTATTGTTGGTATCTACTACTGCGGAGTTACCAGAATCGTCCGTGATCGTAAATGT
>NZ_SOAY01000016.1 GCF_004364165.1 Maribacter spongiicola | reverse complement strand
GCCGATGGTACTGCTATATCAAGTGGGAGAGTAGGTAGCCGCCTTTTTCGAAAGCCCTTTACAATAATGTAAAGGGCTTTTTTTATACCATAGATCCAACAGACCCTGATCCATAAACGCCCAATGACAAGGGAATAGCAATAGGAACATCATCACTACTACTTATTCTTTAATTTAGAAATTAATTGATAGGGTTAACTTTATTAGAAGGATTGATATTCTACAATTGTTTAGGTTAGATGTTATAACTGTTAGAGACTATATACATAAGTGTTTGTCTAATTAGATGAAATGAATAACGAAACTAATTATTCAATTTATCATCCTTCTTGAATATAAATATACACGTGCAACTATTTAATTGCCTTAACGAAATTGAACTGGAAAATATATTTGTCATGATTTATGTTACCTAATTCTTGTTATAAATAAGAAAGCCCCAACTAAATAAATAGCTGGGGCTTTCTTAATAATATTTAAAGTAGTAACTATACTCTTGGTAAATCACCTTCACCCTTAAGAGGTAAAGCTGTTTCGCCCATCAAGTATTTATCTACATGATGTGCAGCTTGTCTGCCTTCAGATATGGCCCAAACAATTAAAGATTGACCTCTTCTTTGATCACCAGCAGCAAATACACCTGCTACATTAGTTTTATAATCATTTTCAGATGCCTTAATATTCGTTCTAGCATCCATTTCTAAACCTAATTGGCTTGCAACAGTATTTTCAGAACCTGTAAAACCTAAAGCTAATAATGCTAATTCACATTTCCATTCCTTTTCTGTACCAGGAACTTCTTTTAGTTGTGGACGTTGCCCAGGAATGTTAATCCATTCCACTTCTGAAGTTATTAATCCCTTTAAATTACCATCGGCATCACCTATAAATTTCTTTGTAGATATACTGAAGAAACGTTCAGCTCCTTCCTTATGGGAAGAACTTGTTCTTAGTCTCATTGGCCAAAATGGCCAAGGTTGACCTTCTGGTCTTTCTGTTGTAGCCATTGGCATAATTTCGAAATTGGATACAGAAGTAGCTCCATGACGAAAAGAAGTACCGATACAATCAGATCCAGTGTCACCACCACCTATTACAACGACATCTTTACCAGTAGCTTTAATTTCTTCTCCTAAATCTTTAATGCCGTCTACACGTCTATTGTTTTGACCTAGGAAATCCATAGCTTGAACTACACCTTTTAAATCTGAACCTTCAATCGGTAAATTTCTTCTGATGGTAGCACCACCAGTTAATACTATGGCATCATATTCTTCTTTAAGAGTATCAGCTTTAATATCTACACCAATATGTACTCCGCATTTAAAAGTTATTCCTTCTTCTTTAAGAACATCTAAACGTCTATCAATTACGTTTTTCTCCATTTTGAAATCTGGAATACCATAACGCATTAATCCGCCAGGTTTTTCATCACGTTCAAATACAGTAACATCATGACCAGCTCTATTTAATTGTTGAGCAGTGGCAAGACCGGCAGGTCCTGAACCAACAACTGCAACTTTCTTACCCGTTTTATTTAAAGGTGGTTTTGCGGTAATCCATCCTTTTTTAAATGCAGTTTCAACAATATTTTTTTCAATATTTTCAATTGTTACGGGATCTTCATTAATACCCAGTACGCAAGCTTCTTCGCATGGTGCTGGGCATAATCTTCCTGTAAATTCTGGAAAATTGTTTGTTGAATGTAAAATTTCACTAGCTTTTTCCCATTTAGAGCGGTAAACTGCATCGTTAAAATCAGGAATTAAATTTCCTAAAGGGCAACCACTATGACAAAAAGGTATACCACAATCCATGCAACGAGCACCTTGCTCTTTCATCTCCTTTTCAGGTAATGGTATTGTAAATTCTTTATAATCTTTTAAACGTTCCTCAACCGGTTCGTATGCTTCAATTTTTCTATCGAATTCTAAAAATCCTGTAATCTTTCCCATATTCCGATTTTAAATAGTTTGTAAATTTTCTTCCTCTAATCTGATTAAAGCTTGTCTGTATTCTTCAGGTAAGACCTTAACGAATTTAGGTAAATACGATTCCCAGTTTTCTAAAATACGTTGTGCTAATGGACTCAATGTTGAGTTGTAATGGCTTTCAATTAATTCTTTTAATTGCTTTATATCATTTGTCTCCGTTACTTCTAAAAGGTTCAGTCCTTCTGTGCTACATCTCTTTTTAAATGTTTTGTTATCATCTAAAACAAATGCGATACCGCCACTCATACCCGCTCCGAAGTTTCTGCCTACTTCACCAAGAATTACGGCAACACCACCAGTCATATATTCACAACCGTGATCACCTATACCTTCCACTACGGCTTTGGCTCCTGAATTTCGAACACAAAAACGCTCGCCGGCTTTTCCATTAATGTATGCTCTACCTGCGGTAGCTCCATATAAAGTAACGTTTCCTGTAATTACATTGTCTTCAGGTATTATAGTTGATTTTTCTGGTACTTTAATAACCAGTTTGGCACCTGAAAGCCCTTTTCCTAAATAATCATTAGTGTTTCCATTAACGATCATAGTAAGTCCCCTTGTTGCGAAGGCACCAAAACTTTGTCCTGCAGACCCCGTAAAATTAAGTCGCAGTGTATTTATTGGTAAACCTTCTGCACCATAGGTTTTAGAAATTTCATTGCTTATTATTGCTCCTACGGCACGGTCAGTATTACAAATTGGGTAATCTAAAGTTAATTTCTCTTTTCTAAATAATGACGGATTAGCTTTTGCAATAATATCGAACTCTATAGATTTATCTATATCGTGCTTTTGCTTTTCTGTATTGTAAAATTTAGTTCCTTTAGGTACATCTACTTGATGTAAAATAGGTGTTAAATCAATTCCGGCTGCTTTATAGTGATCAATTGCTTTTTTACGATCTAGTTTTTGAACCTGACCTACCATTTCATTGATGGTCTTAAAGCCTAATTGAGCCATAATTTCTCGTAACTCTTGTGCTACAAAATACATATAGTTAACAACGTGTTCTGGTTTACCTTTAAATTTCTTTCTTAACTCAGGGTTCTGAGTTGCGATACCTACTGGGCAAGTATTTAAGTGACATACACGCATCATTATACAACCAGACGCCACTAATGGAGCAGTAGCAAAGCCGAATTCTTCGGCACCTAAAAGGCAAGCTACGGCAACATCTCTACCTGTTTTTAATTGTCCGTCACATTCAAGAACAATTCTATTTCTTAAATCATTTAAAACGAGTGTTTGTTGGGCTTCGGCAATTCCAAGCTCCCAAGGTAAACCACAATGTTTTAACGAAGTTAAGGGAGATGCTCCCGTACCACCGTCAAAACCAGATATTAATACTACATCGGCTTTGGCCTTTGCAACACCTGCAGCAACGGTTCCTACACCAACTTCAGAAACCAATTTAACATTAATTCTAGCTTTTCTATTCGCAGATTTTAAATCATATATAAGTTGAGATAAATCTTCAATCGAATAAATATCATGATGCGGTGGTGGAGAAATTAAACCTACATATGGAGTAGAATTTCTTGTTTTTGCAATTTCAGGATTTACTTTCGGTCCGGGTAATTGACCACCTTCACCCGGCTTGGCACCTTGTGCCATTTTTATTTGAATTTCCTTTGCATTTGTCAAGTAGTTGGATGTAACACCAAATCTACCTGAGGCAACTTGTTTTATAGCACTATTTCTCCAATCACCAGTTGAATTTTTATAGAATCTACCTTCATCTTCACCACCTTCTCCTGAATTACTTTTGCCGCCTATACGGTTCATCGCAATCGCTAGATTCTCATGAGCTTCTTTACTGATAGATCCATAAGACATTGCACCAGTTTTAAACCTTTTCACAATTTCTGTCCATGGTTCAACATCTTCTAAAGGAATTGGATCATAATTAGAGAATTCAAAAAGACCTCTAATCGTCATAAGGTTTTTAGATTGCTCATTAACCATACTTGAGTACTCTTTGTAAGTGTCAGGCTCATTATTACGAACAGACTTTTGAAGCTTGGCAATGGATAATGGATTGAACATGTGTTTTTCACCATCTCTTCTCCATCTATATTCACCACCAATTTCTAAATCTAAATTAGCATCGATATGTTTTTTGCTAAATGTTTTATGATGACGTAGTGCAATCTCTTTTTCAATTTGATATAGACCTATACCTTGAATACGTGTTGGTGTATTCGGAAAATATTTTTCAACCACCTTGGTATTGATACCTATACATTCAAAAAGTTGAGATCCACGGTAAGAGTTCAGCGTTGAAATACCGATTTTGTTCATCACTTTTAAGATGCCTTTTCCAACAGCCTTATTGTAATTTTTAATTGCATCGTCAAATGATATTTCTGTAATATCATGTTCCTCTATTTGCTCTGCAATAATTTCGTTAACCAAATATGGATTTATAGCACTTGCACCAAAACCAAATAATAAAGCGAAATGATGTACTTCGCGTGGTTCTGCAGATTCTATGATAACACTTAGTTTAGAACGTTTGCCTAGTTTCTGCAATCCACTATTTACAAATGAACAAGCCAGAAGTGCTGGTATAGGGGCCATTTCTTCTGTAACATTTCTATCGGAAAGTATAATAATGTTTGCTCCCTCATCTACAGCTTTAGATGCTTGATTTAATAATGCTTGTAAAGCATCTTCTAGTCCGTTATGCCCTTGCTTGATAGCATATAACATCGAAATTGATACTACTTTGTAATCTGGACTTACATCGTAATTTTTAATTTTATCCAAATCCTCTTTAGAAATTACAGGATTTTGAATTTTAAGTTTTCTACAGTGTAATTCTGAAAACTCAAATACATTATGATCACTACCTAAAGTTAAACTGATATCTGTGATCAATTCTTCACGAATACCATCTAAAGGCGGGTTCGTTACTTGAGCAAATAATTGTTTAAAGTAATTATATATTAATTGAGGGCGTTGAGATAAAACAGCAATTGGTGTGTCTGAACCCATTGATCCAATTGGTTCTTTACCAGCTTTCGCCATTGGTAACACTATCGTGTTAATATCTTCTAATGTATAACCGAAAACAGATTTTCTTTTTTCTAAAGTCTCTTCTCCTAAAAATAAAGGACAATCGTTATATGGTATGTCTTTTAAATGAACAAGATTATCATCTAGCCATTTCTGGTAAGGGAATTTTTGAGCGATGTTCTCTTTAATTTCTTCATCGTTAATAATTCTACCTTCTTCCATATTTACCAAGAACATCTTGCCCGGTTGTAAGCGACCATGAAATTCAACATTCTCTGGTGTAATATCTACAACACCAGTTTCTGAAGACATTACTACATAGTCATCTTTTGTAACTGTATATCTTGAAGGTCTTAGTCCGTTTCTATCTAAAACAGCACCAATAAAGTTACCATCTGTGAAAGGTATAGATGCAGGTCCGTCCCAAGGTTCCATCATACAAGAGTGATATTCGTAGAATGCTCTTTTAGCTTTAGACATCTCTGTATTTTTCTCCCAAGCTTCAGGAACTAGAATCATCATTACTTCTGGTAGTGATCTACCTGTCATTAATAATAATTCAACAACCATATCCATGGTAGCAGAATCTGATTTGCCAGGTAAAATTACAGGAAGTATGTTTTTAATTTCTTCACCAAATACGTCGCTCTTCAATAACTCTTCTCTAGAGAACATGCGAGTAACATTACCTCTTAGGGTGTTGATTTCACCGTTGTGGCACATATATCTAAATGGTTGTGCCAGATCCCAAGTAGGGAAAGTATTTGTTGAAAATCGTTGGTGTACCAATGCTAATCTGGTTACAACTCTAGAGTCCATTAAGTCTGAGTAATACAGGCTAATGTCTAAAGGCATCAATAAACCTTTGAAAATAATTATTTTAGTCGATAAACTTGGTACGTAAAAGAATTTACTTTCAGATAATTTTGATTTTATAATCGTATGTTCTGTTACTTTTCTAGCAATGAACAATTTTAGGTTAAAATTAAAAAAGTCTTGTTCTTCGTTTTCTTTCGCAACAAAGATTTGCTTTACAAAAGGTTCTGTCTCAGCTGCAATTCTACCTGGTATTGATCTATTTACAGGTACATCTCTCCACCCTAATAATTTTAACCCCTGTTTTTTAATATTTTCTTCAAATACCGAAATACAAAAATCTCGCTGATTAGCTTTACGTGGAAAGAATATATTACCAACAGCATAGTCACCAGCTTTTGGTAATTCAAAACTACATACAGCCTGAAAAAAATCATGAGGTATGTCTATTAATATACCCGCACCATCTCCTGTTTTACCGTCAGCACTTACAGCACCTCTATGTTCTAAACGTTCAAGAATTTCCAACGCTTTATGTATAATGTCGTTAGATTTCTTTCCTTTAAGGCTACAGATAAAACCAGCCCCACAGTTATCATGTTCAAATTCCGGTAGATATAATCCTTGCTTTTTCAATGTCATCTTTTGTGGTATTTCTTCAAAAATATCAATTTAATTGAATTATGTTCAATGATTCGAATAGATTCTAATAAAAAATTCAACGAAATAAATAAAAGCTTAAAAAATCGATAATTATGGATTTTTGAAACCTTGAATTTATCAGATTGATAAATTTAAGTTAATATTACGTAAATGAATGGTTTGCAAAGGGGGTAAGTTTCAGTTTATATAACTTTCTAACAATTAAGCCTAACTTTATTGAGAGGGTAACAAAGTTAGTGTTGGCTGAAAATAAAAACACCCCTATAATTTATAGGGGTGTTTATTAAGAAGGCACATTTTTATTTTAAAATACTTCTTGAAATTACGATTTTTTGTATTTCGGAAGTACCCTCATATATCTGAGTGATTTTTGCATCTCTCATTAATCTTTCTACATGGTAATCTTTTACAAATCCGTTTCCACCATGAATTTGTACGGCTTCAACAGTGGTTTCCATAGCTACTTTTGAAGCATATAATTTAGCCATAGCACCAGAAAGGTCATAATCATTACCATTATCCTTATCCAAAGCAGATTGATATACAAGCAACCTTGCTGCTTGAATTTCGGTATGCATATCTGCAAGTTTAAAAGCTATAGCTTGATGATTGCTGATCTCGGTACCGAACGCCTTACGTTCTTTAGAGTATTTTAAAGCTAATTCGTAAGCGCCTGCAGCAATTCCTAAAGCTTGCGCAGCAATACCAATACGACCACCGGCCAAAGTTTTCATGGCGAACTTGAAACCGAAGCCATCTTCGCCAATCCTATTTTCTTTAGGCACTTTTACATCGTTGAATATCAAAGAATGAGTGTCGCTACCTCTAATACCGAGTTTGTTCTCTTTAGGACCAATTTCAAATCCTGGAGCACCTTTTTCAATAATTAAGGCATTTATTCCCCTATGTTTTTTCTCTTTGTCAGTTTGGGCTATGACAATATATGTGCTAGCTGTGCCACCGTTGGTAATCCAGTTTTTAGTACCGTTAACAATATAATGGTCACCCATGTCTATTGCTGTTGTTGTTTGAGAAGTAGCATCGCTACCAGCTTCAGGTTCAGAAAGACAGAATGCGCCAATTTGTTCACCGGTTGAAAGCTTCGTGAGATATTTTTCTTTTTGAGCTTCAGAACCAAATTTTTCTAATCCCCAGCAAACCAAAGAATTATTTACCGACATAATTACAGAAGTAGAGGCATCAATCTTAGAGATTTCTTCCATAGCCAAAACATATGATAAGGTGTCTAAACCGCTTCCGCCGTAAGCCGGATCTACCATCATTCCTAAAAATCCGAGTTCGCCTAATTTTTTAACTTCTTCTTTAGGGAATCTTTGTGCATCATCACGTTCCACTACCTCAGGTAGTAATTCAGTTTGGGCAAAATCGCGTGCTGCTTGTTGAATAAGTTGTTGTTCTTCAGTTAAAGAAAAATCCATGTAAATTTTATAAAAGTTATCTTCTCAAAGATAAAGATATACTCGTTAAATATTCAACTTAAAAAGCCTCTTTTAATCTATTTTAAAACAAATGTTGGTTGTCAATTGTCGAGAGATAACTATTTAACA
The DNA here is from genome assembly GCF_004364165.1 of Maribacter spongiicola. Classification (GTDB taxonomy): domain Bacteria; phylum Bacteroidota; class Bacteroidia; order Flavobacteriales; family Flavobacteriaceae; genus Maribacter; species Maribacter spongiicola. Next base: position 120,455 of record NZ_SOAY01000016.1, on the reverse strand, counting down.
TTTTCTTATACGTTAAAATGTGGTCACTAAAAACTTGTTAAATTTAGAATAGTATCGATTTAAGTATTTGGAAGTCAAATAACTTCGGTATTATTGTCAATTCATTAGGAATTCACAGACAATTTTAAATATATTTGGAAGATTTATTTTTTAGAATTAGAACCTATATTTACAACTACTAACTAGTTACTCAAAAAACCGACTAATATGGAAACCATCATTGTAATTGTTTTTTTGGCAGGTTACCTTGCCATTACCTTAGAACACAATCTTAAAATAGATAAATTAATTCCAGCTTTAGCCATGATGGCTATACTTTGGGCACTGATTGCTCTTGGAATAGATGGTTATGAGAACTGGTTTGATTCTGCTCAGCAAAGTCTTGTAGAAGGGTTTAATAATTTTGAGCATTTAGATCGAATGCATATGATGGAAGAATCACTTTTGCATCATCTAGGAAAAACTGCGGAAATTTTATTTTTCTTACTAGGTGCGATGACAATTGTAGAGATAATTGATTATTTCGATGGTTTTGCAACTATAAAAGGCTTTATTAAAACAAAGCAAAAAGGGAAATTGCTTTGGTTGTTTTCAATATTAGCATTTATATTATCAGCAATAATAGATAACCTTACGGCTACTATAGTTTTAATTACTATACTTCAAAAGGTAATTAAGGATAGGGAAACAAAATTGTGGTTTGCTGGTATGATCGTTATTACTGCAAACGCTGGTGGTGCTTGGTCGCCTATTGGCGATGTTACAACAACGATGTTGTGGATTGCGAATCGAGTAAGTGCCGGTCAATTGGTTCTTCACGTACTTTTACCTTCATTAGTTTGTATGTTGGTACCTGTTGTTATTGCAAGTAGGTTTAAAGTGTTTAAAGGTTTAATTGATGGTGAGTTAGATGGTGAAAATTCTAAGTCTAAGTATAGCGGAGTAATGTTGTATTTAGGTCTAGGCGCTATTTTATTCGTTCCTATTTTTAAGACCGTAACTCATTTGCCACCTTATGTAGGTATGATGTTATCGTTAGCTGTTGTAGCAACTTTCGCCGAAATATATAGTAATAAGAAATTCAGCATCTCTTCGGTAGATCAAGAAGGTCAAGATAGTGAAGGGCACCATAGTCCTGTTCATCATTCTTTATCTAAAATAGAATTACCAAGTATACTTTTCTTCTTAGGAATTTTATTGGCAGTAGCTGCTATGGAGTCATTAGGTATACTTTTTAATGCTGCAGGAGCGCTTAATGAGGCTATACCTAATACCGATATTGTGGTTTTATTATTTGGTTTGGGATCGGCGGTTATTGATAACGTTCCATTGGTTGCTGCAAGTATGGGGATGTTTAGCGAGCCTTTAGATAATCCGTTATGGCATTTTATCGCTTATTCTGCTGGTACAGGTGGTAGTATGTTGATAATTGGATCTGCCGCAGGTGTTGTTGCAATGGGTATGGAGAAAATTGATTTTTTCTGGTATCTTAAGAAAATAGCATGGTTGGCATTTGCAGGTTTTATTAGTGGGGCTGTTGTTTTTATCCTATTAAGAGATTTTGTACTTCACGGATAATTTAATTCGCAAATCATCGTTATAAAGGCAAATTCAATACTTAAAGAATACTATGTTATTATTCCAGGATTTGGCTCAAAATGCGAGCGACGAATTATTGTCTGAAGAGAAAACTCTTTCGGTTATAGATTTAATATTTAATGGGGGTACGGGTAGTGTCATCATTATTTCGGTACTATTTATAATGTTAGGTGTAGCGTTATATATCTATTTTGAGCGTTTGCTTGCTGTAAATGCGGCATCTAAAATAGATAAGAATTTTATGAATCAAATTCGTGATTATGTTACTTCGGGTAAATTAGATGCTGCAAAACTTCTTTGTGCACAAACTGATTCGCCTGTAGCTAGATTGACCGAGAAAGGTGTATCTAGAATTGGTAAGCCATTAGACGATATAAATACCGCAATTGAAAATGCTGGTACTTTAGAGGTATATAAGCTAGAAAAAAATGTAAGTATACTTGCTACAGTAGCTGGTGCGGCACCAATGATTGGTTTCTTGGGTACCGTAATAGGTATGATACTTGCCTTTCATGAAATGGCAAGTAGTGGCGGTCAAGCAGAGATGGGGTCTTTAGCTTCGGGTATCTATACTGCTATGACAACTACGGTAGCGGGTCTAATAGTAGGTATTATTGCTTATGTTGGGTATAACCATTTGGTGAACAGAACCGATAAGGTGGTGCATAAAATGGAAGCTAACGCGGTAGAATTCTTAGATCTTTTAAACGAACCTCTTTAATTTTATACTATGAAATTAAAAGGAAGAAATAAAGTCAGTCCAGACTTTAGTATGTCTTCAATGACAGATATAGTATTCTTGTTGTTGATATTTTTCATGCTAACGGCTAATTCACCAAATGCTTTAGATTTGTTGCTGCCAAAAGCAAAAGGAAAATCTACAAATACTCAAAATGTATCTGTAAGTATCGATAAGAACCTACAGTACTTTGTTAATGATGAACGTATTAATGGAGAGTATATAGAGATCGAGCTGAAAAAAGCTTTAGCTGGTCAAGATAGTCCTACTATTATACTAAGGGCAGAAGAAAGTGTTGCGATAAAAGAAGCAGTGAATGTTATGGATATTGCGAACAGAAATAATTATAAAGTTATTTTGGCAGTACGCCCAAATTAAATGGCATTTTTAGATACGAAACATAAAAAGAAATCATTGACACTTACCACATTGTTGTTAAGTACACTGTTATTGGTTTTATTTTATATTGGTCTAACATACATGGATCCGCCAGAAGAGAATGGAATCTCGGTCAATTTTGGGACTATGGAATTTGGTAGTGGTAAAGTGCAGCCAAAAGAAAAAATACAATCAGAGCCATTAGATACACCTCCAGTAGAACCTACAAAGCAAGAGGTAGAAGAGGCTGTAGAATTGCCTGTAGAAGAAGTCGAAGAAGCTGCGGCCGAGAAAGAGGCGCCTGCAGAAAAGTTATTGACTCAAGATAATGAAGAGGCTATAAAAATCAATCAGGCAAAAGAAGCTAAAAGAAAGGCTGATGAAGCTGCTGCAGATGCAAAAAGAAAAGCAGAAGCTGCAGAGAATAAGAAAAAGGCTGATGCGGCAAAAATAGCTAAACAAAAGAAAGATGCCGAAGACAAGGCGCGCCAAGAGCAAGAGGCTAAAAAGAAAGCTTTAGATGCAATGATGGGTGGTCTTAATAAATCTGACGGTACCGCATCAGGTACTGAAGGAGATGATAATAAAGCAGGGGATAAAGGTCAACCAGATGGTGACCCTTACGCTACTAGTTATTATGGAAGTCCTGGTAGCGGAAGTGGAACTGGTGGATACGGATTAAACGGTCGTTCCTTAGTAAATAAGGGTAAAGTGCAGCAAGAATGCAACGAATCTGGTAGAGTAGTAGTAAAAATTGTTGTGGATAGAAATGGAAAAGTAATTAGTGCTGAGCCAGGTGTTCGTGGTACTACAAACAATAATCCGTGTTTACTAGAGCCAGCTAAAAAGACGGCATTCATGCATAAATGGAATTTAGATAGCAATGCCCCAAATCAACAAGTTGGTTTCGTAGTTGTAAACTTCAAATTAGGAGAGTGACCTATAAAGAAACATTAGATTGGATGTTTGCACAACTTCCAATGTATCAAAATAAAGGTAAAGTAGCCTTTAATTCAAAACTAGATGGCATTACTTCATTTGCCGAACATTTAGATAATCCACATACAAAATTTAAGAGCATTCATGTTGCCGGTACTAACGGTAAAGGTTCAAGCAGTCACTTATTAGCGTCTGTTTTGCAAGAAGCAGGCTATAAGGTCGGACTTTATACTTCACCTCATTTAAAAGATTTTAGAGAGCGTATTCGTGTTAATGGAAAAAAAATAGGAAAGAGCTGGGTGGTGGATTTTATTGCTCAAAATCAATCTTATTTTAATATTAACCAACTTTCATTTTTTGAAATGACAGTTGGTATGGCGTTCTTATATTTTGAATATGAGAAAGTAGATATAGCGGTAATAGAGGTAGGTTTAGGTGGTAGGCTCGATTCTACGAATATTATTATACCAGAGGTTGCTTTAATTACAAATATTGGTTTAGACCATGTTGACATGCTAGGTCATACCATTCCATTAATAGCTAAAGAGAAGGCCGGTGTTATAAAGTCTCATGTGCCTGTGGTTATAAGTGAATATAATGATGAGACAGAACCGGTATTTAAGGCGAAAGCGAAAGAGGTAAATGCACCTATAGTATTTGCAGAAGATAATGAGTATCCAACTTATGAAATAGGTTTATTAGGTTCTTATCAAAAGAAAAATATAAAAGGCGTTTTAGCGACTTTAAACCTATTGTCTAATTTCAAAGTGGAAGAAAACGATATTGTTTTAGGATTAAAGCGAGTAATTGAGAATACCAATTTGATGGGGCGTTGGCAACAAATTGGTGAAGATCCCGCTATAGTTTGTGATACAGCCCATAACAAAGAAGGTATATCTATAGTTTTGAATCAACTAAAAACACAGCAATATGAAAATCTTCATATAGTAATAGGTTTCGTTAAAGACAAAGATATTAGTCAAATTATACCTTTATTTCCTAAAAATGCAACCTATTATTTTTGCAAACCGAAAATATTTAGGGGTTTGGATGAAAATATTTTGGCAGAGCTATTTTATGACCTCAATTTTAAAGGTGAGGTTTATAAGTCTGTAAATAAGGCATTTAAATCAGCGAAAAAACATGCAAAAAAGAATGATTTTATATATGTTGGCGGCAGTAATTTTATTGTAGCAGAAGTTCTGTAAATTTTTATTAATTTTTCTTTTGTGGAATGTAAAAGTATTATATATTTGCACTCCTTTTGGGGCTCTTAGCTCAGTTGGTTCAGAGCACCTGCCTTACAAGCAGGGGGTCACTGGTTCGAATCCAGTAGGGCCCACAGGTTAAAAGGCTTTCATGAAAATGGAAGCCTTTTTTTATTTTTAGTACTTTCCTTATAGTTATACTTCTGTTATTTTAAAACGTTTCTGCATTACTTCTTTAGATGCAAAAAAAGTTGGTGTTATTTCTTATTTTATTTCCACTTTGTACGTAATTGTATTTGGTGATTATCAATTGTTTATTGTCATCACTACTCAGCCATCATATCACCTTCCTATATTTTTAGCAAACCTTTTTTATAGAGAATAGGTAAAAATTCAAGTTTAATTCTGGGTATTATATAGAATTTAACTTTAAATGGTGAACTAGTTTTTACAATGCGGTAAATTATTTGATTCATTGTAATTCTCTTCAAGAACTGTCATTCTAATCTTAGTTTAATCTTTCGGAGACCAATATGTACCGATGTTTTCTTTGATTTAGAAATAACCAGATATTATGATTATTAATTATGAAATACTTAATATAAGATGGCTTTATTGTGTTAAATCTTAAAATTTTGAGTGTTTATTAGTTGAAGTAATTTTTTTTAACAAGATAATAACATATATTTGGTAAACCAGTTTGATGAACCAATTTGGTAAACCAGTTAAAATATCACTTGAGACAAATTTTTACTAACTAAAAAAATAGACATGAAACCTTAAAAAAAAACGGCAGAAAAAAGGATGGGTGCTCGCCTTCTTTTTTTAATTGATAATCACTTCATTTAGAAAGGAGTATCACACAAACATGTAATTATTGCCATAAAACTATTTTCTTGCTATAATAAAAGTTGTATTTAACTATAAATAGGAATAGGTGTATTGGTAGAATGAGGATTTCAATGTGAAAACAACATCACATTTGTAAGTTGATGCAATAATGGTATTAACAAATTCAATAGAACTAACTTAATTTAACAGAAATGAATTTTAGAATTAAACTTTTTATGATTGCAATGTTGCTGGTCAATGTGCAATTATTTGCTCAAGAAGCTTATAGCTTATCGGGTACTGTAGTAGATGTAGACAACGTGCCTATACCTGGAGCAAATGTACTTGTGGCGAACACAACAAAAGGTACGCAAACAGATTTTGACGGTAATTTTACCATTCAAGTTACTAGCGGTGATTTGTTACGTATCTCATATATAGGGTATGGTACAGAATCTGTTGCTATTGTAGCTCAAAATAATGTAAGTATTACTTTAAAAGAAGATACTAGTCAACTAGACGAGGTTGTTGTAGTTGGTTATGGTACACAAAAGAAATCGTCTATAACAGGATCTGTTTCTAAGGTAGTAAATGAAACTTTAGATCAAATCGCAGTTTCAAGGGTCGATGATGCGTTAATTGGGCAAGTGTCCGGTGTTAATATTCAGGCTACAAGCGCTGAGGCAGGTGCTGCTCCTACTATTAGAATTAGAGGTGTTGGTTCTGTAACGGCAGATTCTGGACCTGCATTAGTGGTCGATGGTATTGTCGTGAGTTCTGATTTTCTTGGGAATATAGATATGAATGACGTTGAATCTTTTGAAGTTTTAAAAGATGCCGCATCTGCTGCTATTTATGGTAGTGAGGGTGCTAACGGTGTTATTTTAATTACTACTAAAAGTGGTAAGGCAGGTAAAACGAAATTCAGCTATCAAACCTACACAGGTCGCAAAGAAGCACATGGTAGTGATGATTATAGAAAAAGTGTTTCGAAATGGGCGGCTGAAGAACTTGCTGCTACAGGTGAACTTTCAAATGAGACACAATATGCTCAATTATTAGTAGCTACAACAGGCGTTGATAGAGATTGGCAAGATGTTTTCTTTGATGGCGGTAATATTACAAGTCATTCATTCTCTGCCAGAGGAGGTTCAGAGGATACGAAATTCAGTGCTTCTTTAAGAGCTTTACATGATGAGGGTGTTGTAATTACAGATGATTATAAATTGTATACTGCAAACTTGAAAATGGATACGAAATTTGGTAAAAAGATGCGATTTGGACTTAGTGTAACACCGTCTTATTCTAAACAAAGAAGTTTGCCGACATCCATACACAATCCAATACGCCAATCTCCATGGTTGCCTATTTATCATACTGCTGAATCACTTCAGTTTATAGATAGGGATGTATATCCTGATGTTGGGGTTGGTGATTACTTCTACGAAAATCACTTGTTAAATTTAGATATCAACGGTGACGGCAGTACAAGTAGACCACGTACCTCTGGTGATTCTAACCCTTATGCGCAATATGTTGAAAGAGAGCATTATGAGTACAATACTAATTTATTTGGATCCACTTACTTAAGTTATGAAATTTTGCCTGGTCTTAAGGCTAAAACATCATTAGGTGTTACTTTAGAGCAGCGTAAAAGAACTAGATGGGATGGTACAAAACACCATGCATCTGGTAATAGTAGAGCTCAATACAATCTTCAAAATAGAAATCGTGTAAGATTGGTTTCAGATAATCTTTTAACATACAATAAGACTTTTGGTAATCACGATTTAGATTTGTTGGCAGGTATGACCGTACAGCAAAGATCGAGTCAAAATAGTGAGGTGACCGGTAACGGATATACCAATGACTTGTTGAAGAACTTAGAGGGTGCTACTGCTATTTCTGAATTTGAAGAGGTAAATGTAGTACGCAAAAAAGTAGGTTATTTTGCTAGGTTAAACTATGCTTATAATGATAAATATTTGTTTAATGCCTCTTTTAGACGCGATGGTAGTTCTGTTTTTGGTCTAGATACAAAGTATGGTAATTTCCCTGCAATATCAGCTGGTTGGAATGTTGCTAAAGAAGACTTCTTAAAAGATAGTAAAATCATCAATAATTTAAAATTTAGGGTTAGTTACGGTTTAACTGGGTCAGAGAATTTTAATGTAGGTGACGATAATATCAACACATATCCTTATTTAGCATTATTGAATAATACGAATGCTGTTGTAGACGGAAATGTAGTTACAGGTGTATCACCACTAAACATAGCTAATGCTTTGCTGCAATGGGAGGCGTCAGAAGAATTTAACCCTGCAGTTGATTTCGGGTTTTTTAATAACAGAATATCTGGGTCATTAGATTACTACCAAAGAACTAGTGATAAATTACTATTGGAAAATCCAGTGTCTTATATAACAGGGTTTAGTAGTGGTATTGTAAATCTAGGTGAAGTTCAAAATACAGGATGGGAATTGGAATTAAGGACCAAAAATATCTTAACCGAGAAATTTAGGTGGAATTCTACTTTTATTGCCTCTACCAACCAAAACGAATTATTAAGTTTTGGAGATTCTAATAATGCATTAATAGAAGATACTTATGGTAGAAACTCGCAATGGATTAATCGTATTGGTGAACCTATTTCTTCTTTCTGGGGTTATGTAGTAGATCCAACATATTCAGATGTGGAGTATAGAACAACTTATGTAGACAATCCATGGAACAGAATTAATGGTGAAGCTCAAGATACTAAAGTATTGGATCTGAATGGTGATGGTATTATTACCGCAGAAGATAAAACAATACTTGGTGATCCTTATCCGGATTTAATTTACAGTTTCACCAATGAATTTCAGATAGGGAATTTTGATTTTTCTTTCATGGTTCAAGGTAGTTTAGGGGCACAAGTAAATAATATAGGTGATGAATATTTTTATAACTGGTTCGGTAATCAAACGAGAAGTGGTGGTGCATTACAGGCAGTTGCTGATGGTTATGTGTCTGATGTTTCTTTTATTCAAGAAAAGGTATTGACTAGCGAGGTAATCGCAAGTGCAAATTACTTATCATTAAGGAATGTTAATTTAGGTTATAATTTCTCGCGTGAGTCTTTAGATAAATTTGGGTTGACCGGTTTAAGAGTTTATGGAACAGCACAAAACCTATTATATATCACCGCAAACGATTATCATGGTTTTAATCCAGAATTTATAGATGGTTCTGATCCAAGAGCTTATGGGTCTCAACGTGCGGGTACACCTATATTCAGTACGTTAACTATAGGTATGAACATCGATTTTTAATTTTAATACACACAATACATTATGAAACATATAAAATTTTTAGTCTTTGCGATTACAGGTTCTGTTTTTTTGTCCTGTAGTGATGAGTTTTTGAGCCCATTACCAGAGACTGCTATAGCCGTAGAATCGTTTTTTCAAACAGACGCAGACGTACTATCTGGTATTTATGGTATCTATGACGGTTTACAAGGTGTTAATGAAAATACAGAAGGCAACGAAGCTAATGCCAATAGAGGTGTTCAATTAGAGCATCTTTTGACAGAGCATCGTTCTGATAATACAAGAACACAAACATTAGAAGGGTCTAAAGCCGATTTTCACAGATATGTAGTAGACGCTACTAACGTAGAATCTGAAGATTATTACCAATCAATGTATGAGGTCATTTTTAGAGTTAACAATATTTTAGATTATATAGATATTGCAGACGCGGCTAATCAGCCTAAATACACGGCAGAAGCAAAGTTTCTACGAGCTTATGCTTATTTTAATTTAGTTAGACTTTATGGTGAGGTGCCATTGGTTACAGAGGTAGTACTGTCAGATGATAAAGAAGCGCTTTTTACTAGAGTATCTGTAGAACAAGTGTATGCGCAAATTGTATCAGATTTACAAGAAGCGGTAAGCGTATTGGATAATGGTTCTAAATCGAGAGCTTCTAGAGCTGCGGCACAAGCCTTATTGGCGAAAGTATACATGACACAACCTGACCGTAATTATGTAGGTGCACAACAATTATGTGACGCTATAATTAGTAGTGGTAGATTTTCGTTAATGTCAGACTACAATGATGTCTTTTACTCTGAACTAAATGATGAAATTATTTTTGCAGTACAGTATGTAACAGGAAATGCACAAGAAAGTCAAGGTTTCTCGGCTGAGTTTACTTCTACTTTTCGTCAAGGTGGCGATGATGGTCAAAATATTGTAAATGATAATTTAATTGCAGACTTCACCGCTTTAGGAGGGGATAGAACAAATGTTTCCTATTTTACTTTCCCTACTAGAACAGAAGTAACTAAGTTTTTGCCAGATGGATCTGATTTTTCAGTGTTTCCGCCAACATATGGTAACAATGCCCGTGATGCAGGGAATGATTATATCGCGATTCGTTATGCAGATGTACTTTTAATGCGGGTTGAGGCTTCTATTGGTACAGGAACTAGCACATCAGATTTAGGTGCGCTAATGGCTTTTCAAGAAGTAAGAGATAGAGCATTTCCAGATACCGCTCCAAACAGTGTATCAAGTGTATCTAAAACTGAGCTGCTTGCAGAAAGACGAGTAGAGCTGGCATTTGAGAATCAACGTTTTTTCGATCTGTTAAGGTTTGGGGTGGCAGAAACAGTATTGAGTGCGCATGCAATAGAAATGGGCTACATTTTTACTGCAAGGTCATTATTATTGCCAATTCCAGCAAGTGAAATTAATTTAAGTGGAGGTTTGTTAACACAAAACCCAGGGTATTAATATTAAAATAAAAAACTATGAATCGTAAATTAAGTATATTAAATAAAGCAAAACTGCTGCTGCTATGTTTGGTGACGGCTGGTTTTGTGGCTAGTTGTGTAAATGATGAGCTTTTTAGAGATGATTTACCAGGTGCAAATTCACAGGTTGATACTGCTTTTCCTGCAGCTAGCTTTTCATATGCAGCATCTATAGATGATTTTAAAACCATTACTTTCAGTAATTTATCTTCTGAAGCAAGTAATTTTATTTGGGATTTTGGTAACGGTAATACCACAACAGATAAAGATGCTTCATTCACCTTTGATGGTGAAGGTACCTATCCTGTAACCTTAACCGCTACAGATGCAAACGGTGTTACTGGTTCCACTACTGTTGAAGTACTGGTTGTAGAAGGTCCGTTTCAACCAATTATTTTAGAAGCAGGCTTTGAAGATGGTACTTTGCCAGATGGTGGTGGAGATGGTCGTGATTCTTGGAGAAATAACGATTTAGGTGGAGTAATTCAAATTACTGGAAGCCCGGTAACATTTGGTGATCAAGGTGCTAAATTACCAACTCCTGCGGGAGATCGTGTAGGTTATCAAGAAATTACTGTAGAACCAGATTCAAATTATGATGTTAGTTTCTGGTACACTATGTTAGGTGGTTCTTCAGATCCATCTATGACTGTTGCTATATTAGGTGTCACCGCAAATGGCGGAACTTTTACGACGGATGCAGAGGTTTTAGAAGGTACAATTGCTTCAGTAACTGTTACAGATGATTCTGAGCCAGACGTTTATGTACAACAAAAATTATCTTTTAATTCAGGTGTAAACAATACCGTGGCAATTTACTTTACTAATGGTGAGGTTGAAGGAAGACTTGATGATTTTACCATCGACATAGGTGCAGCAGGTGCAGTGCCACCATCTACAGGGTTTACTTCTGTTCAAAGTGATGAAAATTACTTGGAGTATTCCTTTACTAATTCTTCCACTGGTGCAACAAGTTTCGAATGGAATTTTGGTGATGGTAACACTTCAACAGAAGAAACACCAACTCATATTTATGAAAGTGCCGATACGTACACTGTAACATTAACTGCTACAAATGATTCTAATTTATCGGCTGAGTTAAGTAAGAATATTACTATTTTGGCACCGGTAACTGCAGCTTTTACCTTTGAGGTTGACGCAGCTGACTACCAGACATATTCATTTATGGATGCCTCGGAAGATGCTGTAATGCTTTTATGGGAGTTTGGAGATGGCTTCCAATTTACGGGCATGAATCCTTCACACACTTATGAAGAAGATGGTATTTATACAGTGAAATTAACTGCTACCAGTATTACGGGTAATACAAGTGAAGCTTCTGAACAATTGACAATAGCAGAAGGTTTTGTTGTTGAAGTTCTTAACGGTGATTTTTCAGCTGGCTCTTCTAGTTGGAAACCTTCAAGCTTTGACGGTAGTAATACCAATGCATTTAATACTAGTTCTGATGGTGATGTGTTTGATTATGGCGGTGTAGATACAGGTTCTAAAACACCGGGTGCCAAATATTCAAGTAGCTCTACAATGGTAGGTCCGCTTGAGAATTTATCAAGAACATCTGATACTAGGGCTGCTTATCAAGAAATTACGGTAGAAGCTAATCAACAATATACGATTGAGTTTAGTGCAGCCATAACAAATAGTGGTGATGCTGTTTATGTAGAAATATTAGATGGTTGGTTTGATGGAAATGGTGCAGATGCGTTTGCTAGTTCTACTGGCACTGGTCCTTTGGCAAGAGCTGTAGTTGATGTTGCAAATGGCAAAGGTAATTTTTCACTCGGTTCAGATGTTTTTACATCTAATGCTAGTGGTCAAGTTACCATTTGGATGTATTCTTTAACAACTGCAGATGCTTGGGTTGATAATATTAAAGTTACAGCAGTAGATTAATGAATCTATTATAATCTGTTTTGAATTCCGTTTACTTATTAAATCCAATTCAAGTTATAGATTGTAATTCATTATAAAATAAAAGCCACCCAATTCTAAATTAGAATGGGTGGTTTTTTAAAAATTTAATAGAAAACTAAAAACTAGCTTAATTTTCAGCTGGGTCAATTATTAATAGATGCTATGAGATTTTTTGGGTGTAAGGAATTTACTTTTGTTCTAGTTTTATTTTTGACTTTTAATGTTAATTCTCAGAAAAAAGATAATAGTGTAGCTGGATCTGAGGTAAAAGTTCGGAAAGTCAAAAAAAAGAAGAAAATTAAGATACCTAAGATCGACTTAAGTAACTGGAAAGTAACGATACCTGAGGGAAAAGGAAAAGGAGGCGCAATAAGTGTTGAACCGCCCGAGATTTTGAATTATGCTACAAATGAGACTTTAAAGCCTTATATGTACAATGATTCAACGAAAGGAGCATTAACATTTTACGCTTACCCAACTACAGCGACCACAGCAAATACTAAATATTCAAGATCAGAACTTAGAGAGCAAATGGTGCCGGGTAATGATAATGTCAATTGGACATTTAGTCAAGGCGGTACTTTAAAAGCTAAACTTTCAGTTGATGAGGTCTCTAGGGATAGTAATGGTAAATATCATAAAATTATCATTTTACAAATACATGGTAGATTAACCAATGAACAAAAAAACTTAATAGGTCAAAAAGATAATAACGCACCACCTGTATTAAAGATTTATTGGCAGAATGGTAAGATTAGAGTCAAAACAAAAAAGCTCAAATTTTCAGGCGTAAACGCTGTAGGTATATTACATGAAGAAGCTTGGACAGATGATGAAGGATTTAATTTTGAAGAAGAAGTAGGCTTTGGTAAATTTCAAATAGAAATTAAAGTTACTGAAGGTAAAATGGTAGTATCTCTCAATAATTCAGAATTTGCCGTTTATGATGATGCTAATATGAAACGTTGGGGCATATTTGAAAACTACTTTAAAGCAGGTAATTATTTTCAAAGTAGAGATGAAGGTTCTTTTGCAAAAGTTAGTTTTTATGAACTTGAGGTTGAGCATAAATAATTAGAAATATGATAAATAAAATAATAGAAGTAAGTAAACAGATGAGCTACCAGTTCATTATAGTTTTTACTGTTATAATTTCTATGTGTAGTTGTAGTAACGATTCTGAGGTAAATGAGCCAGAAGTTATTCCAGAGGTAGTGGTTGAAGAAGAAGTTGAAGAAACTCCTGAGCCTGAAGTGGAAGAAGAAGTAATAGTAGAAGGGGTTGATTTCTTTTTACCTAATATTGATTTAAGTAACTGGAAAGTGACATTGCCTATCGGTAGTCCTGATGAGGTTGAGCCACCAGAGATTTTAGATTATGCTACAGATGAAAAGTTAATGCCATATATGTACAATGATTCTACAGATGGTTCACTAGTATTTTATACCTCGCCAGGTTCTTCAACAGCAAATTCCTCCTATTCAAGAACAGAGCTAAGAGAACAAATGGTTCCCGGAAGCAACAGTACAAACTGGACATTTGCTCAAGGTGGGCGTATGAAAGGTACCTTGTCAGTACCAGAAATAACAACAGATGCAAGTGGAGATTATCATAGAACTATGGTAATGCAGATACATGGTAGACTAACAAATGCGCAACGAGATTTAATAGGTGAGAATGATAATAATGCTCCTCCGATATTGAAAATTTATTGGGAAAATGGAAAAATTAGGGTCAAAACAAAAATCCTAAAAGATGTTAATGCCTCAGATGAACAAATATTACATACCGATGCTTGGGGCGATGATGAAGGCTATACTTTCCCTGATGAGATAGGTACAGACATTTTCACTTTTGAAATTATTGCATCTAATGGCAGATTGGAAGTTATCTTAAATGAAACCGAATCTGTGGTATATGAAGACATTCATATGGAAAAATGGAGTGTTTTTGAAAATTATTTTAAAGCAGGGAACTATTTGCAAACCCTAGATACTGGGGCTTCTGCTAAGGTTAAATATTACGAATTAGAAGTAACACATTAGTGTTTTACGATTAATATACCTAGTGTAAATAAGAAAATTGTTTGAGTTAGATTTGTTGAAATGAATTTACTGGTCTTTTTTAGGCCGGTAAGCTTCATTTAACTTTAGGGTTTAGAACTGAGTAATAATACGTTGAAAGCTAATTTTACACAATTGTTAATTTGTGTTACTAATTTTCAGCAAACTGTTTTACTAATCATTTTTCTATTAATGACAAGCTATATATGAAAATAGAAATCCTCACAAGGACCGAAAACCAAGAAATACAAAATGATATTGTAATTCAGATTCGAGATTTAATGAATCATAAAAATCTCGAACCTGGTGATAAATTGCCTTCCGAGAGATCCCTTTCAGATAAATTTGGAGTTAGTAGAACAAGTGTTCGTGAGGCGATTCAAAAATTAGAGTTTTACGGAATATTAATTTCAAAACCACAAAGCGGAACCTTTGTAGCAGATATTGGGCAGATCGCTATGAACGGTATGGTCAATGAAATTTTAAGATTGGAAGAGCCAGATTTTAAATCTTTAGTTGAAACTAGAATATTGTTAGAACTTAAAACGGTTAGACTGGCTGCTAGAAGGAGAACAAAAGAGGACTTGAAAAGATTAAAAAAATCTTTAGATGCTTACAAGCAGAAAGTAGATAATGCAGAAGACGCTGTTCAAGAAGATTTATTATTTCATTTAGCAATAGCTAAGGCAAGTGGTAATAGTACTTTAAACACATTCATGCTGATTATTATACCGGAGATATTGACCAATTTTGAAAAATACCATGTTTGTGATAAAGACATGGCCTTTAAAGGTATTCAAGAACATCAAGATATTTTTAATGCAATTAATGATCAAAATCCGCAATTAGCACGAGAGAAAATGAAAGTGCATTTCAAAAACCTTTACCAATACTGTTATAATATTTAATTTTTTTACTCGAATACTCTTAAAGAACTATCGCAAAAAAATCTAAACTATATGCTGTAATTCATAATAGGCTTTCTGTAAAAGTAAAATACTTGATCTATTTCTATTAAGTAATATAATTATTACAATAAGTGTTCAAATAAATTGAATAAAAAAATACTGCGCTAGTTTTACTTTTTCCATCACATGTAGTTAAAGAACAAATAGATGAGTAAGCCAAATAAATTATCAATCTGGAAAAAAATATTGGCGGTGGTTCTCGCTTTCGGACCAGGTATATTTGCCATAGGCTACACCATAGGTACGGGTAGCGTAACGTCAATGATCGTAGCTGGTAGTACATACGGCATGCAACTTTTGTGGGTGCTTCTTCTAAGTTGTGTTTTTTCGGGTTTATTAATGTATGCATACGGAAATTTCGCATTAGTTACCGGCGAAACAGCACTGTATGCATTTAAGAAACATTTAAAATGCGGTAAGTTAATTGCCATTCTAATAGTTTTAGGTATTTCATTTGGTCAGTGGAATTCCTTAATGGGTATTTTAGGTATTTCTGCCAATATCATTTATGAGATTTTTCTAATATACTTTCCAAGTTTAAAAGACCTTAAATATGAAGCGGTATTGTCAATAGCTATTGTCGTAATAGTTGTATTCTATGGGTTTTTAATGGTTGGTAAATATGCCTTTTTTGAGAAAATACTTGTCATTTTTGTCACGATTATGGGGCTCTCATTTATCATTTCTTTGTTTATGGTATATCCTTTACCTATTGAGATTGTGAAAGGGTTGGTACCAACAATCCCGAAAGTGGAAGGTGGTCAAATGATGGTAGCGGCTTTTGTGGGTACCACAATGGCGGCCGCAACTTTTCTCTCACGCCCACTTTTTGTAAAAGGAAAAGGGTGGACTATAAAAAATCGTTCGCAACAACAGAAAGATGCGTTAATTGCGGCTACGCTGGTGTTCTTGATAAGCGCATCTGTAATGGCTGTGGCATGCGGAGCATTGTTTCATCAAGGGAAACCAGTAACCCAAGTATTGGATATGGTGAATACTTTAGAACCTGTCGCAGGTAAATTTGCGCTTACGCTGTTCTTTTTTGGTACCCTAAGTGCGGGTTTATCATCAATATTTCCTTGTTTGTTAATTGCACCGATATTGTTGGCAGATTATCAATCGGGTGAATTAGATACCAATTCAAAACAATTTAGAATTATAACGGCGACTGCCTGTGTGTTTGCTTTAATTGTACCTGTTTATGGGGCAAACCCTATTGAAATGCAGATTTTATCGCAAGTTTTTAATGTGTTTGTTTTGCCATTGGTGATACTAGGGATAATTCTTCTTATAAATAACAAGAAATTAATGAACAATTATAAGGCGGGGGTTTGGCTTAATTTAGGGCTCCTTGCTGCACTTTTCTTTTCTTGTGTAATTTCCTATAATGGCGTTGTAGTATTACTAGATTATTTTTAGTTCAAAACAATTTTATAGTATCGCTTCTAATTAAAATGGGATAAGTAGTATCTTTACAGACTTGTTTAAAGTTTTAACGGGATATTAGCTCAGTTGGTTTAGAGCGCTGCCTTGACAGGGCAGAGGTCACCGGTTCGAATCCAGTATATCCCACAAAAAGATTTATATATTTAAATCAAATCTAAAACACGCTCTAAAGCCATTCCTCTAGAACCTTTAATCAATATAGAAGATTTAGGGTGTAATGGGTTTTTAGTTAGGTGAGATTTCAATTCTTCAAAATTCTTTAGTTTAATGGCGATTGAATCAGTTAGATAAAAATTCTCTCCAACCAATATTAGTTCTTCAAAATTTAGGCCAGTGGCTAAATCTGAAATATTTTGATGTTCTTCTTTTGCAGACTCGCCTAATTCGAACATATCACCCAGAATTATAACTTTTCGTTGCTTATTTAAAGAATGAAAGTTTTCTAATGCAACACTCATGCTAGAAGGGTTGGCATTATAGGCATCTAAAACAATATAGTGCCCCCTATTATTTAATATCTGGGATCTATTGTTATCCGGAGTATATTTTTCAAGCGCCTTTTTTGTGTCATTTAACTCCACATTGAAATATTTTGCGATAATAATTGCACCACAACAGTTCGAGAAGTTATATGCACCAATTAAATTAGTCTCCATACGAATGTCTTCTACTAATAGGTGAACAAAGGGTTGAGCCTCTGCCAGTTTAATAGTATAGTATTTAGAATCCGTAGAACTAAAACCAAGTTTTTTGGTGTAAGTGCTTAGCTTAGTTTTTTGAATAGGGTCGTCAGCATTTAAAAAAATGTTCTTATTATGAGAGGTTAGATATTCATATAATTCGCTTTTTCCTTTAATAACGCCCTCAACACCTCCAAAGCCTTCTAAATGTGCTTTTCCAAAATTAGTAATATACCCATAATCTGGTTCCGCAATTTTGCAAAGAAATTCGATTTCTTTAATGTGATTTGCGCCCATTTCTATAATGGCAATTTCTGTGTCGGGTTCTATAGTCAATAATGTCAATGGAACACCTATATGATTGTTGAGGTTGCCCTTAGTAGCTATAGTTTTGTAAGTGGTACTTAAAACGGCATTAATAAGTTCTTTAGTGGTGGTTTTGCCATTACTACCGGTAAGACATATAACTTGCGCTTTAGATTGTTTTCTATGAAAATTTGCAAGCTGTTGTAGAGTTGTCAAAACATCTTCTACAAGAATTGTTCTATCATCAATTAGATATTCTTCTTCGTCGATAATGACAATGCTTGCTCCGCTATCAAGAGCTTTTTGAGCATAGGTATTACCATTAAAATTGTCTCCTTTTAAAGCAAAGAATATATCGTTCGCTTTAATTTTTCTGGTATCTGTACTGATTGAAGGGTTCGCTAAAAAAGCGGAATGTAAATCTTGAATTTTCATAAAATCGAAGATAAAAAAAAGCCCCTTAAGAAAGGAGCTTTTTTTAGTATGTAAAGAGAAATATTATTTAGCTTTTTTTCCTCTAACTGTTTTGTTTTTTGTTTTTGACTTAGAACCAACTCTAGACATTGCACATCTAAAACCAATGTAATCAGTAGCCATGTATTGTGGCAAGTATCTTCTTTGAGCTGGATCTAACCAGTAGGCTCTATCTCTCCAAGAACCACCTTTGTATACTCTAACTTCATCATTAATTAATGTAGTTCTGTTGTTAGAAACGTCAAAACCTTTAACAAGATTTCCTAATGAATCTCTTTCTACAGAATGTTTAGGAGAGTTGTACATTTTTTTGTTTGGATCTTCTTCTTCACCGTCATTAAATCTGTTGTAAAATCTTGAAGAGCCCGAATCACCATCTCTGTACCCTCTGTTATCACTAGAAGAGAAATTTGTTCTTAAATACGTTTCTTCCTCATCAACAGGTACCATTTTAATTTCACCTGGTAAGTTTACTGCGACTACTTTTCCGTTTGGCAAAGTATCATAAACAATAGAATCTCTTAAGATGTTTACTTTACCATCTTCGCCTATTGCGGTTTTCATGTAGATGTTACCTCTGTAGTAGTTGAAATCACTTACTTCGTCATCAACTATTGGACGGTAAACATCGGCAGTCCATTCGGCAACATTACCAGCCATATCATAAAGACCTAAATCATTTGGCTTATATGACATTACTTGAGCTGTAATATCCGCACCATCATCAGACCAACCTGCGATTCCGCCATAGTCACCTTTACCTTGTTTGAAGTTTGCTAATTGATCACCTCTGCCAACACGTTGGCCGTTTCGAGTGTAATCACCTTCCCATGGATATTTTTTTCTACCTCTGTAATTGTTATATTCTCTTTGTCCAACTTGAGCCTGAGCAGCATATTCCCATTCAGTTTCAGTAGGCAATCGATATTCTGGCATAATAATACCGCTACTTCTTTTTGCGAAAGTAGACGTGCTATCTTTTTTCATTTTACCTTGAAGAGAATCAATTTGTCCGTTATAAACAGATTCTGGTCTGTTTAAGTAAGCTTCAGTACTAAAGGTACCTTGAACTTCACCTGTAGCCGCTTGGTATTTTGCGTCTTCAGATAGGTAGCCTTCTCTTTCAAGCATTACCTCGTTTACACGATCAGTTCTCCATTCTGCAAATTGAGTTGCCTGAATCCAGTTTACACCAACAACAGGGTATTCTGCATATGCTGGGTGTCTCAGGTAATTATTTGTCATGGTTTCGTTAAAACCTAATCTGTTTCTCCATACTAAAGTATCAGGCAAAGCACCAACATAGATATTAGTGTATTTCGGATTTTCTGGAGGGTAAACACTTTTTAAATAGTCAAGGTATTCTAGATACATAACGTTAGTTACCTCAGTCTCATCCATATAAAAAGACTGTACATGTTGTGCAGTTGGGGTATTGTTCCAATCATGCATTACATCATCTTGTACCTTACCTTTAGTAAATGTACCACCTTCAACAAATACCAAACCCGGAGCGGTTTCTTGCTCTTTAAAGTCGGTATTGTATTGAAAACCACCTTCTTTGGCATTTATCTTCCAACCTGTAGCTCTAGAGGTATTTTTTCCAGATGAGGATTTAGAACAGCTACTTACTGTAAAACCTCCTACTAATACCGTACATGAGAGTACAACTTTTATTAAATGTTTTTTCATAATTAGGACTTGAGTTCAATTTACATAAACTATAGTAGTTTGGTCGCTACAGAATATGATACTATAATTTCTTTTAATTTGTTTGTCACTTTCGCTCAATAGAACGGTGTTTTTATGAGATTATTTTACAATTAAAAATAATTTTAAAAATCTCATATCGAACTGTCAATAAATTTGAGCTCGCTTAATTAGGTAAACGGTTAAAACGGTTAATTAGTATGGTTTTGAATATTTCTTTTTGAAAGCTTTGAAAACTGTTATTATTGTGTATTCTAATTTAAGGAAAGAACATTTAGTGTGTGATGAAAAATAAAATCTTATAAAAAACTTAAGATTCATGCAAGATAACGGGAAAATGTGCGTTTACATGTAAAATATTAAAGCTTGAAATAGGGTAATCACTATATTTCACCTTTAAAAATTTAAAGAACCATTTTAAAATGAGAAAAATCTCAATAATTTTCTTTGTATTAATCGTAGGTAAAGTATTTGCACAAGATAATCAACGTGTTATTACCACAGCTGTACCTTTTCTGACAATTGCAGCAGATGCAAGGTCTGCAGGTATGGGAGACATGGGTGTGGCAACTTCTACAGATGCCTTTTCCCAACAATGGAATCCTGCTAAGTTCGCTTTTGCAGAACGTAAAATGGGTATAGGTGTTAGTTATACTCCTTATCTAGAAAGTATAATTACCGATATTTCATTATTGAACGCTAGTTTTTATAATAAACTAAATGACCAGAGTGCATTTGCAATGAGTTTACGATATTTTACTTTAGGTGAAATAGAATTAAGACAATTTGCAAATGACCCAGGTACGATTGCTAAACCAAATGAATTGGCGCTAGATGGTTCGTATTCTCTAAAATTGAGTCCCACATTCTCTATGGCTGTAGGTGGTAGATACATTAGGTCTAATTTAAGATTGCCTCAAAACGGTACAGAAGATTCTCAAGCTGCAGGCTCTTTTGCAGTAGATGTAGCTGGTTACTATAGGTCCAATGAAATAGCTTATAATAATTTTGATGGTAGATGGAGAGCAGGTTTCAATCTTTCTAATATTGGGGGGAAAATTCAGTATGATGCTGGCGGACAAGAAAATTTCTTACCTAGTAAGTTAAGTTTTGGTGGTGGGTTTGATTTTATTTTAGATCAAGACAATGTAATCGGTATTACAACAGAATTTACCAAGTTGCTTGTGCCTACACCACAAGATTATGATGGTGATGGTGATGTAGATGCTGCGGATAATGATATTTACCAGAACGAAAGCGGGTTCAGTGGTATTTTTAATTCATTCTCTGATGCACCAGATGGTTTTAGTGAAGAGTTAAAAGAATTTACTTGGGCTTTAGGTGCAGAATATGTGTATCAAGATGCCTTTATGATTAGAACGGGTTATTTTAATGAAAGTGAGGAGAAAGGGTCTAGAAAGTTTTTTACCTTAGGTGCTGGCTTTAAATTTAAAGCGGCGCAAGTAGATTTATCTTATTTATTCTCGACTTCTCAGGTTAGAAATCCTTTAGAGAATACGCTCCGTTTTTCTCTAACCTTTAATTTAGGAGAAGAATTTTACAACGATTAAGATTAAAAATATATTTTAAGAATAAAAAAACCTGCGATTGCAGGTTTTTTTATGCGGTAATTTTTTTAATGGTAAATTTATATAGTCACCAGATATATATTTGTAGATTGAAACATTTAAATAAAATATGGTCAACAAAAAGAAAATAAGTTTTGATATTACGGTATATGATTCGTTCAATGAACTGAAAATTGATGACCAAAAATTAATGTCAGCTGCTGTTAGTGCAAGACAGAGAGCTTATGCGCCTTATTCAAGTTTTAATGTTGGTGCTTCCGTTTTGTTGGAAAACGGAGAAGTTATAGAAGGTAATAACCAGGAAAATGCATCATATCCTTCAGGCTTGTGTGCAGAAAGGGTAGCTGTATTTTATGCGGGTGCGAAATATCCAGGAATGAAAATTAAAGCAATTGCGATTACGGCTGCATCTTTAAATCATGAAGTAAGTGAGCCTGCAGCACCTTGTGGTAATTGTAGGCAGGCGATTTCTGAGTATGAATTTAGGCAAGGCGAACCTATTAAAATTTTATTGATGGGAGAAACAGGTAGTGTTATAGAGTGTAATTCTTTAGCAGATCTACTACCGCTCGGTTTCAACAGTAGTTTTTTAAATTAATTTTTCTTGCAAAAAGTATTGTAAATAAACACGTTATATAGTTTATTTGTTAAGCGTATAATTTCTGAATGGATTTGCTTCTAATATTTTTATCGATTCATTTATATGTGTATTTTTGCTGCTCTAGTATACATAGGTCATAATACCTCTGTTATCAATATAGAATTTTAAACCTTTAGTTAAAATTGATGAAAAAAATCACCAAGGAAACGTATTTGAAATGGTATGCAGACATGCTGTTTTGGAGAAAATTTGAGGATAAATTGGCTGCTGTATATATTCAGCAAAAGGTAAGAGGATTTTTACATTTGTATAATGGGCAAGAAGCTGTATTGGCTGGTGCACTACATGCAATGGATCTAACCAAAGACCGTATGATAACGGCTTATAGAAATCACGTTCAGCCAATTGGTATGGGTGTGGATCCTAAAATGGTAATGGCTGAGCTTTATGGTAAAGTTACCGGTACTTCTAAAGGTATGGGCGGGTCTATGCATATCTTTTCTAAAGAGCACCGTTTTCATGGTGGTCATGGCATCGTTGGTGGGCAAATTCCATTAGGTGCAGGTATGGCATTTGGTGATAAGTACGCTGGTAGAGATAATGTTACCCTATGTTATATGGGTGATGGTGCTGTTAGACAAGGAGCATTACATGAAACATTCAATTTAGCAATGCTATGGCAATTGCCAGTTGTTTTCATTTGTGAAAATAATGGTTATGCTATGGGTACTTCTGTGGCTAGAACATCTTTTTCTACAGAAATCTGGAAGTTAGGTTTAGGTTACGAAATGCCTTGTGGACCGGTCGATGGAATGAACCCTGTGACGGTTGCACAAGAAATGAGTAAAGCTATTGAAAGAGCTCGTAGTGGTGGTGGACCAACTTTTCTTGAAATGAAAACATACAGATATAGAGGTCACTCCATGTCAGATGCACAGCATTACAGAACGAAAGATGAAGTTGAAGAGTATAAGAAAATAGATCCGATTACTCAGGTTTTGGATATTATTAAAGAAAATAATTACGCAACTGAAGCCGAAATCAAGGAAATTGACAAAAATGTCAAATCAATGGTTAAGGAGTGCGAGAAGTTCGCAGAAGAATCAGATTATCCACCTATAAACCAATTATACGATATGGTTTACGAACAAGAGGATTTTCCATTTGTTGAACATAAATTTTAATTAGATGGCTATAGTAGTAAATATGCCCCGTTTAAGCGATACCATGGAAGAGGGTACCGTAGCTAAATGGTTAATAAGCGTTGGAGATAAAATTCAAGAAGGAGATATATTAGCCGAAATCGAAACTGATAAAGCAACGATGGAGTTCGAATCATTTAATGAGGGGACGTTGTTGCACATTGGTATTCAAGAAGGTGATACTGCCCCTGTAGATAGTCTTTTGGCTATTATCGGTGATGAAGGTGAAGATATTTCAGCTTTGTTGGGTGGCGGTGCGGCTGTTGCAGAAGATAAATCATCTGAAGCGGAAGTTGATACTGAAGATTCAGATGAAGAAGCGAATGGTACTGGTGAAATTCCTGAGGGAGTTGAAATTGTAAAAATGCCTCGTTTAAGTGATACCATGGAAGAAGGTACTGTGGCAACATGGTTGAAGAAAGTTGGTGACGATGTTGAAGAAGGTGACATATTAGCAGAAATCGAAACCGATAAAGCTACGATGGAATTTGAATCTTTCTATAATGGAAAACTATTATATATAGGAATACAAGAAGGTGAATCTTCACCTGTAGATGCTGTGTTGGCAGTTATAGGTCCAGAAGGTACAGATATCGATGCTGTTTTAAATAACAAATCAGGCGGAAGTAAAAAGAGTGCTGCAATCGAAACTAAGAAGGAGGATAAAAAATCAGATGATACTTCTGATAATAAAGAGGCTTCAATTTCGGTGGTCGATGGTGAAAGAATTTTTGCTTCTCCCTTAGCTAAAAAAATCGCTGCCGATAAGGGTATCGATTTGGCTAAAGTTTCTGGTTCTGGTGATAATGGAAGAATTACAAAAAAAGATATAGAAAATTATACACCAAGTGCCGCCGCTGTTTCTGCTCCAGCAGCTACCGCAAGTGTAAAAGCTGATAACGCAATCGCTGCCCAACCTGTATCAATGGCTTTGCCATCTGGTGAAGAAGGTACCGAAGAGGTTAAGAACTCTAATATGCGTAAGGCGATAGCTAAGGCATTAGGTAATTCTAAATTTAATGCTCCACATTTCTATCTTACCATTGAGGTAGATATGGATAATGCAAAAGAATCTCGCGCACAGATCAATAGCTTGCCAGATACCAAAGTGTCATTTAATGACATGATATTAAAGGCATGTGCAATGGCACTTAGAAAGCACCCTCAGGTTAATACTTCGTGGAGTGCCGAAACTACAAAGTACCATAAGCACATTCATATGGGTGTTGCTGTTGCTGTTGATGAGGGTTTAGTTGTGCCAGTTATAAAACACGCCGATCTATTAGGTTTAACGCAAATAGGTAGTGCCGTAAAAGATTTAGCAGGTAAGGCACGTAATAAGAAAATTGCTCCTTCAGAAATGGAAGGCAGTACGTTTACGGTGTCAAACCTAGGTATGTTCGGTATACTTGAATTTACTAGTATTATCAACCAGCCAAATTCAGCAATACTTTCGGTTGGGGCAATTGTTGAAAAACCGGTTGTTAAAAATGGTGAAATCGTAGTGGGCAATACAATGAAATTGACGCTTGCTTGTGATCATAGAACTGTTGATGGTGCTGTTGGAGCTCAATTTCTTCAGACATTAAGATATTTTGTTGAAAATCCGGTTACTATGTTAGCATAGAAAATTGATTTTAAAAATAGAATTAGAAAAGCATCCTTTCATCGGGATGCTTTTTTTTTATCTTTATATTCTAAATGTATCCTTGTTATGAAATATTTAAGCTTAGTACTTCTCAGTACACTGATTCTTAGTTGTGGTGGGGCGAAAGTTGATCAATCAACAGTCTTGAATCCTACAAATCCGAAGGGAGTAAAAGGAACGGTTTTACGTAGTAGTACGGTTGAAAGTTCTGATGGTAAAGTTAATATGAAATCCTCAAAGCTGAAGGCGCATACCACTCCAGGCGACATTGAAAAAATTATGACGTTTTTAACTTCAGATAAGCTACAGGGTCGAGATACAGGCAGTGAAGGTATTGCAATGGCAGCCGATTATATTGAAGGTATATTTGAAGAGAATAGAATCGCACCTTATTTTACATCATACAGAGATACTTTAGAAAATTATAACGATGGCGTAGCTTATAACGTAGTTGGTTTTTTACCAGGTAATGATGAAAAGTTGAAAAACGAGTTTGTTATTATAGGTGCACATTATGACCATATCGGTTTAATAAGTGGCGGTGGAGATGATTCAATTGCGAATGGTGCAAATGATAATGCATCTGGTACAACCACAGTTTTAGAATTGGCGAAATACTTTGGCAAGTTGAAAGGGAATAAGAGAAATATAATTTTCGCATTGTTTACGGCTGAAGAAAAGGGGTTGCTAGGTTCTAAGCATTTGGCTTCAAAATTAAAGGCTCAAAATATTGATTTATATGCCATGCTAAATTTCGAAATGGTAGGTGTACCTATGGTCGATAAAGATCATAGTCTTTATTTAACTGGTTATGAGTTGTCAAATTTAGCAGACATCAGTAATTCGTACGCGCATAAAAATTTAGTAGGTTTTCTTCCGAAAGCAAAAGAGTTCAATTTGTTTAGAAGATCAGATAATGCTCCTTTTCACGATGAGTTCAATGTGCCTTCGCAAACATATAGCTCTTTTGACTTTACAAATTTCGGTGAATATCATAAAGTAGGCGATGAAGTATCGTTGATGGATTATAATTTTATGTCAACAGTTGTAAATGAAGCCATCCCTATGCTAGAAGGTATTATTAATGCACCAATAAAAGAAGTAAAATATAATTAATGGAATACGTAATTGTAACAGGTACCAGTAGGGGAATTGGTTTTGAATTGAGTAAGTTGTTGGCCGATGCCGGTTATAAAGTCTTGGCGCTGTCTAGAAATGAAAAACCGATTAAGAACCTTAACCATAAAAATATTGAGACATTTTCCTTTGACGTCTCTTCGGTAGTAGATAGAGATAATTTATTTAATTATTTAAAAGATAAAAAGGGTAATGTAATAGCACTTATAAATAATGCGGGCAAGCTGATTAATAAGCCTTTTTTAGAATTGACAGAAGAAGAGTTTAAGGTGGTATATGATGTGAATGTTTTTGGGGTTGCGGCTATGACAAGGTTGGTGGTGCCATTCATGAATACTTATGGTCACGTACTTACTATTAGCTCTATGGGTGGTATTCAAGGCAGTGCAAAATTTCCAGGTCTTTCGGCATATAGTTCGAGTAAGGGGGCAGTTCTTACACTAACAGAATTACTAGCTGAGGAATTTAAAGAAACAGGTCCGGCATTCAATGCACTCGCATTAGGTGCGGTACAGACAGAAATGTTAGAAGAAGCTTTTCCTGGTTATAAAGCTCCTGTTACTGCATTAGAAATGGCTGAATATATAATGGAATTTGCCTTGAAAGGTCAAAAGCTATATAATGGTAAAATATTACAGGTAAGTAGTAGTACACCGTAAAAATGCAAAAAACGTTAGCTAAATATCTTCCAGAATTGGCGGTTAGTCCATGTTATGAGCTAATTAAAGTTAGTCAGGTTCATTTAAAAATCGTGAATGAGCGTGTTACAAGGCATGGCGATTATAGAAGGCGAAAAGATGGTAATCATCAAATAACGGTCAATGCGTCTTTAAATAAGTACCGGTTTTTAATTACTTTAATTCACGAGATTGCTCATTTAATGGCGTTTGAGAAATATGGTCGACATATTAAGCCACATGGTTTAGAATGGAAAAAAACCTTTCAGCATTTAATGCTACCCTTTATACGACCAGAGATATTTCCTTCACAGCTTTTACCCTTATTGGCTAGACATTTTAAGAATCCGAAGGCAAGTAGTAGTACCGATGCCCAATTATCTATTGCTTTAAAACAATTCGATGAACAACAATCGGAAAAAACTTACGTTTACGAATTACCGATTGGGTGTGTGTTTCGCATCTATAATGGTAAATTATTTAAAAAAGGAAATAAACGAACTAAGCGTTATGAATGTGTAGAATTATCCTCAGGTAGGATGTTTCTGTTTCAACCTAATGCTGAAGTGGAATTAATAAAAAGCTGACATGAACAAAAATTATTATGCCGTTTTAATGGCAGGAGGAGTAGGATCTAGATTCTGGCCAATAAGCACAAGTGACAATCCGAAACAATTTCATGATATGTTGGGTACAGGTGATACCCTTATACAAAAAACATTTCAGAGGCTGAACAAATTTGTACCTACCGAGAATATTTTGATTCTTACCAATGAACGATATAATGATTTGGTGTTAGAGCAATTGCCAATGGTGAAACAAGAACAGGTAGTTCTTGAACCAACAATGAGAAATACAGCACCATGTATTTTGTATGCTGCTATGAAGATTCAGAAAATGAATGAAGATGCAGTTATGATCGTGGCACCAAGTGATCATTGGATTGAAGATGAGGACGCATTTGCAAAAGATGTTACAGCTTGTTTTAAAAAATGCGAAACCGAAGATGTGCTATGTACGTTAGGTATAAAACCTTCTTTTCCTAATACAGGTTTTGGATATATAGAATATAATAAGGCAGATAAAGCACAAATTAAAAAAGTAAATCAGTTTAGAGAAAAGCCAGACTACGAGACTGCAAAGGATTTTCTAGCACAGGGGAATTTTTTATGGAATGCGGGAATCTTCATGTGGAGTGCAAAGACAATTGTTAACGCATTTCAAAATTTTCAACCGAAACAATACGCATTGTTTAGAGATGGTTTAGTGTGTTACAATACCGATGATGAGAAGAAATTTATATCAGAAAACTATCCTAAGGCAGAAAATATCTCAATCGATTATGCCATATTGGAAAATTCAGAAGCTATTTACGTTAAAGAAGCAACTTTTGATTGGAATGATTTAGGTACTTGGGGTTCGTTATACGACAAGCTTGATAAAGATGAGAATAAGAATGCTATAGTAAATGCTAAAGTATTGACGGAAGACGCTAATGGTAATATGATTAGGTCTAAAGCTGGTAAAGTAGTTGTTGTAGACGGACTTAACGATTATATTATAGTTGATAAAGATGAGGTACTTTTGATATACCCAAAAACAAAGGAACAAGATATCAAACAAGTTTTAAATAAGGTAAAAGATACCTTTGGTGATGAATTCGCTTAAATATGGAGAACAATCTTAATCAAGATAACATTACCCCTAATAGTAATGAGGGTAGTGGTAGTGAAGAAGTAAAAAAAGATTTTCAAGGTCTTTTGGGTAGTGTTAAAACGTTTCTTTCTGAGCTGTTGGATATTAGAACCAACACAGATCAGCAGGCGACGAAAGAAGCTATTATTGCCGATATTCCTTTTAAGGGGCATACTTCTTGGATTTTGATTTGTTCTATTTTTATAGCATCTATTGGTCTTAACGCCAATTCTACTGCTGTAGTTATTGGTGCGATGTTAATTTCTCCCTTGATGGGTCCTATTTTAGGTATTGGTATGTCTGTGGCAATAAATGATATTGACACACTAAAAAGATCATTGAAGAACTTTGCCGTAATGGTAGTTTTGAGTGTAATAACAGCCTATTTATTCTACAGGTTTTTTCCGCTTAGAGATGAGTCTTCAGAACTTTTGGCAAGAACCGAACCTGATATTAGAGATGTTTTAATTGCATTTTTTGGTGGGTTGGCATTGGTTATTGCTCGTGCTAAGAAAGGTACAATAGCTAGTGTTATTTTCGGTGTGGCTATTGCAACAGCGTTAATGCCGCCATTATGTACCGTAGGTTTTGGTCTGGCAATCGGTAATTGGAATTATGCATCTGGTGCGATGTATCTGTTTATTATCAATACCATATTTATAGCTCTTGCAACCTTCTTGGTTATTAAGCTATTAAAATTTCCTATGGTTCGCTATGTGAATTCGCAGCGAAGAAAATTAATAGGTAGACTAGCATCTTTATTAGCTATACTGGTAATGATACCTGCGGGATTTACTTTTTACAGCGTTTTCAAAAAATCGTTATTCAATAGAGATGCCGAAACTTTTATAACAGAGAAAATAGTGCCTTATCAATTCGCAGGTGAAGGTAAATTTTTGAAAGATTTTAGTGAGGTAGATTATGATGCTGAAGGTAAGTCTAAAATAGAATTGGTTTTCATGGGTAATGACGGTATACCAGATAACGTAATTGCTACTTGGCGTGCCCAAATGGCTGAGTACAAACAATTGCAAGGAACTGAACTTAGCATTGTTCAAGGTTCTAAAAGTGACGAAGCAAATGAGCTCAAATATGTTAATGAGCTTTATGAGTCACAGAAAAGTATTCTTACCACTAAAGATGAGAAAATTCAGCTTTTAGAAAGTGAATTGGTACGTTTAAATCAGATATCATCAAATCAGATTCCTTTCAAAGAAATAAGTCTAGAGGCGAAAACAAATTATGAAAATTTAGAACGAATAGGTTATGCTTATTTGATTTCAACAGATTTTGCCAAAACGGATAGTATACCATTGTTTGAGGTGACCTGGAAGAAGGAAGCTAAAAGAGCAGAAACGGTTAAAGATATGACCAAGCTACAGGATTGGTTACGTCTAAGACTAAGTAATAAGAATATTCAGATTAAAGAAGTGCCTACAGAGAAGGGTTAATTTTGTTCTTGAATATACATTTGACGTACCTTTTTAAAAAGGTCAGATGAATATACAAAATTTGTCACCGCTTCATTATCGGTCTTAAAGATTTCGTTTTTGGTACCTTCCCATTCTAAGAGTCCGTCTTTAAGAAAAATTATTTTTTCCCCAATTTGCATTACCGAGTTCATATCATGAGTATTAATTACGGTAGTAATATTGTATTCTTCGGTAATTTCTTTGATAAGGTCATCAATAAGAATAGCAGTCTTAGGATCAAGACCAGAATTAGGTTCATCACAAAAAAGATATTTCGGATTCATAACTATGGCACGAGCAATAGCTACACGCTTTTGCATACCACCAGAAATCTCAGAAGGGAATTTATGATGCGCATCAATTAGATTAACTCTTTTTAGAACAGCATCTACACGGTCTTTCATTTCAGATTTAGACTGTTTGGTAAACATTTCTAAAGGGAACATTACATTACCTTCAACCGTCATACTATCAAATAGAGCGCTACCTTGAAATACCATGCCCATTTCTTGTCTTAAATCGCGTTTCTCGTCATTGGTAAGATCGGTATATAATTTTCCGTCATAGGCAATGCCACCTTCTTCGGGAATAAATAGTCCTAGAAGGCATTTGAGAAATACGGTCTTGCCCGATCCACTTTGTCCAATGATCAAATTGGTTTTTCCTTTTTCGAATGTGGTGGTAACCCCTTTAAGAATATGAGCATCACCAAAAGATTTATGTATATCTCGTACTTCTATCATTATCCTAGTAAAAGTTGGGTTAATATGTAGTTGAGTATGATAATTACAACACTCGTCCAAACGAACGCTGTCGTACTTGCCTTCCCAACCTCTAAAGCTCCACCTCGCATATAAAATCCATGAAACGATGGTATTGTAGCGATTACAAAGGCAAAAATCAATGTTTTTACAAATGCATAAGCGATATGAAAGGGTACAAAATCTGTTTGTAGTCCGGTTATAAAATCTTCACTAGTTAAGAATCCGCCGAAAACACCAGCCATCCATCCACCGAATATTCCGACGTACATTGAAATTGCAATTGCAAAAGGGTAAAATAGCATTGCAATTATTTTTGGGAATACTAAGTAATTTAATGAGTTTACACCCATTACCTCAAGCGCATCAATTTGTTCGGTAACTCTCATGGTACCGATACTAGATGTAATATATGATCCCACTTTACCAGCCATAATTATAGAAACGAACGTAGGTGCAAACTCTAATATTACAGATTGCCTTGTCGCGAAACCAATAAGGTTTCTCGGTATTAATGGGTTGGTAAGGTTGAGGGCAGTTTGTATAGCTACAACGGCACCTATAAAAAAGGAGATGAATATAATAATACCCAATGAGCTAAAGATTAGCTCATCTATTTCCTTAAAAATAAGTGATTTCATTATTCTCCATTTCGTAGGTTTTTTAAAAACCTCTCGGATCATAATTGCATAGCTTCCTACAGATGCTAAATAGTTCATTCTTTACAAATAAATTTCTTATCGTAAAAATAACAATAAAGGACTTGATTTAACCTCCGTTTAAACTTTAAACGTCGAAATTATTTACTTTTGCGTTTCAATCTCACCAGTATCAAAATGAAAATAATTTTAAGTACATCATTATTGATGGTTACATTGTTGTTGACAAGTAGTTTAACAGCGCAAAAGAAAAACAAAGATAATACGACCGACGATTTATTACGGGTGAAGCCAAAATTGGTGGTTGGTATTGTGGTAGACCAAATGCGATATGATTATCTAACCCGTTTTTATGATCATTTTGGAAATGACGGATTTAAAAGACTTGTAGAGCAAGGCTTTAATTGCAAGAACAACCATTTTAATTATGCGCCTACAAGTACAGGCCCAGGGCATACTTCTGTATATACAGGCACCACGCCAGCAGTACATGGCATTATCGGTAACAATTGGTACGATAAAGAAATAGATAAAAGTGTGTATTGTGCCGGCGATGATTCATACACTTCGGTAGGTACAACTTCAGATGCTGGGCAAATGTCACCGCACCGTATGGGGGTTACGACATTAACAGACGAGTTACGCTTAAATAACCAAATGCAAGGTAAGACCATTGCCATTGCTCTAAAAGACAGAGGTGCAGTTTTACCTGGTGGGCACACGGCTAATGCAGCGTATTGGTTTCATGGTGCAAATGAAGGGAATTGGATAACAAGTTCTTATTACATGAACGAGCTACCCAAATGGGTTAATGATTTCAATTCATCAGGTACGGCACAATCATATAAAAGAGAGTGGAATACGTTAAAAGATATCAAGGAGTATAGAGAAAGTGGAACAGATAATAACCTTTTTGAAGGAAAATTTGAAGGAGAATCTACAACCTCATTCCCTCATAATGCTCCGGCATTATTAGACAAGACCAAAGATTTTGATATTATAAAGGCTACACCTTTTGGTAATTCGTTAACTGCAGATTTTGCTATAGAAGCATTAAAGCAAGAAGGTTTGGGTAAAGATGATATTACAGATTTTCTTGCGGTAAGTTTTTCAAGTACCGATTATGTTGGGCATATGTATGGGGTGAATTCTAAAGAAGTTCAAGATACTTATTTAAGGTTAGATGCAGATTTAGAAAGATTGTTCAAGGCATTAGATAAGAATGTAGGAGAAGGGCAGTATACGTTGTTTTTAACAGCAGATCATGCGGCTATTGAAGTGCCAACGTATTTAAAGAGTGTAAAAATACCATCTGGTTATATAGAAACAGTAGCGAATAAAAAGAGGTTAGCCGAGTTTTTGCAGTATAAGTATGGTACAGAAGATATAGTTAAAAACTATTCTAACGATCAAATATTCTTAGATCATAAAATTGTAAAAAATCTAGATTTAAGTCTGGCAGAAGTTCAAGTTGAAATAGCACAAGAAATTTTAGATTACGATGCTATAGATAGAGTATATACTGCCAATCATATGTGGAGTACTAACTATACTTCTGGTATACCTTATATATTGCAGAACGGTTATAACCAAAAGCGATCAGGTGATGTATTGGTAGTGTTGAAGCCAGGTTTTATTTCTTATGGTTCTACCGGTTCTACACATGGCTCACCACAAATTTATGATACACATGCACCGTTATTGTTTTATGGTATGGGAATAAAACCGGGTTCTACATTTAACAGAACAGAGATTCCTGATATTGCACCAACCATTTCAGCGTTGTTAGGTATATCTTTTCCTAATGGTACAACCGGTAAACCTATAACAGAGGTGTTTAAATAATATGGATGATAGGCAAATAGGTATTTTTGATTCTGGTATT
Organism: Maribacter spongiicola; assembly: GCF_004364165.1. Classification (GTDB taxonomy): domain Bacteria; phylum Bacteroidota; class Bacteroidia; order Flavobacteriales; family Flavobacteriaceae; genus Maribacter; species Maribacter spongiicola. The sequence goes on along the minus strand of NZ_SOAY01000016.1, from coordinate 87,052 downwards.
GGCGGCACATCTATATGGGGCGAAATACAAGAACTTTTGCCAAATGAAAATTGTATTTATTTGGCAGATAGTAAGAATGCGCCTTATGGTGAAAAATCTAAAGAGCGAATACTAGAGCTGAGTATAAAGAATACTGAATATTTATTAAGCCAAGGTTGTAAAATTATAGTCGTTGCCTGTAATACGGCAACGACAAACGCCATCGATTATTTAAGGGCGAACTATAATGTGCCTTTTATAGGTATTGAGCCGGCACTAAAACCTGCGGCTATAAATACCAAAACTAAAATTGTGGGTGTGTTAGCTACTAAGGGGACCTTATCGAGTAGTCTGTTTCATAGTACCTCAAAAAATCATGCTGCCGGTATAACAGTGTTAGAACAACGAGGCACCGGTTTAGTGGAGATGATCGAAAACGGAAACCTACAGAGCGATGAATTATACCAGTTATTAGAAGGTTATATAAAACCTATGCTCGAAAAGGGGATGGATTATTTGGTATTGGGCTGTACCCATTACCCATATTTAATTCCATTATTGAAAAAAATGTTACCAGAGAATGTAACTATTATAGACTCTGGTCAAGCAGTGGCGCGACAAACGAAAACGGTTTTAGAGGAAAATGAATTGTTAACAGGTGCTACACAACAAGGTTTACATCAATTTTATACCAATGGCAATGAAAAAGTGCTGGCTAGTATTTTAAATATGCCACAGTTAAATTTAAGCGTAGCTTTTAAAGACTTTTAAGCGTATTTTCTTTTTTAACGTAAGTCAAATAAGTGAAAGATAATTTATGTTTTTCGTCTGTAGGATGAAATTCTTGCTGCGTTAACATCCAATAGTTTTCGTCAATTTCAGGAAAGAAAGTATCTGCATTTTCAAAAGTGGCATGCACACGGGTAAGTTCTATTTTATCAGAACGTTTTTCTCCTTGCTTGTAAATTTCTCCACCACCAATTATAAAGGCAATTTCATTGTTAACTAAGTCTATAGCTTCATCAAGAGAGTGCACTACAATACACTCATCATAGTCTACCGAGTAATTTTTATCTCTGGTAATAATAATGTGAGTTCTGTTCGGTAAGGGCTTAGGAAAACTTTCATATGTTTTTCTCCCCATGATAATTTTATGACCGGACGTTAAGTTTTTAAATCTTTTAAAATCATCTGGTAAATGCCATAGCAAATCGTTGTCTTTGCCTAAGGCGTTGTTTTCTGCTGCCGCAGCTATCATTATAAGTGTGCTCAAAGTAATTTTTTTTTAGGTTCAGGTTCAATTGCGGTAGGTAGTTTTATTTCCTGTTCAATCTCTTTTTCCATTTCGGCAATGCGTTTCTTTTGCTTCGCTACTAATTTCTCACGTTGTGAACGTTCCCAGTCATTACCCATAAATTTATTGGTGACAAAAACATTGAAAATGTGTAGAACAAATAGAAATCCCCAAAAGGTAATTGCCCAAACGAACCAATTATATTCCTGTCCGTATTTCAATATTTTATTGATAAGCACCAAGAAAACACTACCAACTAAAAATACTACGAAATGTGTATAAAGGCGTTTTTTCTGTTTAATCCTTTTTTGAGCATTCTCTAATAGCTCATGCTGCTCTAAATCTAATTTGGAGGTATTTTTATTTCTAGAAAACATACTCTTCCTATCTTTGGTATAAAGATACAGGAAATGTATTATACGCTATAATCAATGGAAAAATTTAGAAAAGAATTCCCGGTATTAAGAAAAGGTATTTATGCGAACACCGCTGTGTATGGTTTGCTGTATGATTCTCTGTTAGAATGGCGGCAAGAGCATGATCTAGACTTTTTAGTAGATGGTAGCGATATGCGCGAACAATCTTTAAAAGTGATTTCAGATACGCGTACAAGCGTTGGTAAGTTCTTTAATTGTAAACAAGAGAACGTAGCATTGGTTAGCAATTTTTCATCAGGACTTAATGTGTTGTTAGAAGGATTGAATTCTAAGAAAAAGGTGCTACTTGTAGAGAATGATTATCCTTCTCTTAATTGGAGTTTTGAGAATAGAGATTTTGAGGTCTCCTATATAGCTATGTCTGCTGATTTAGAAGAGCGTATTCAAGAAACAATATCAAATCAGAAAATCGATGTACTTGCTTTAAGCTTGGTGCAGTGGCTTGATGGTTTTGCCATTGATTTAGGTTTTTTGAAAGATTTAAAAAAACAGCATCCTAATTTAATCATCATTGTAGATGGTACCCAGTTTTGTGGTAGTACTAGCTTTGATTTTGATAATTCAGGTATTGATGTTTTAGGTGCTAGTGCCTATAAATGGTTATTGGCTGGTTATGGTAACGGATTTATGTTGTTTTCAGATCAAGTTAAAAATGAGTTCGCAATAAATAATATTGGCTTTAATGCTGCCGACGGAGATTTTGATAAAAAAGATGAAATTAGATTTGCTAAGAAATTCGAGCCGGGCCATCTGTCATCGCTAATTTTTGGAAGTTTAAAGTTTTCTCTAGATTTTTTTGAAAGAATAGGGATGGATAAAATAACAGAACACAACCGTAATTTATCAGAAAAGGGAAAGTCAGAATTTCAAAAGTTAGGACTATTATCTGATGCTGTTACGGGGAGAAAGCAGCATAGTACCATTTTTAATATCAAAGCAAACGAAGCTACTTATCAAAAACTAATAGACAATGACGTGTTTTGTGCCCAAAGAGGCGACGGAGTTCGTTTAAGTTTTCATTTCTATAATACCGAAGCAGAAATAGATGCAATTGTAAAAATCTTAAAAACAGGAAAGTAGCTATTCACAATTAAGTAATTTTGTAGGGTTAAATTTCGTTGAACATCTATAAAAAGCATAAATATTAAGGATTTGATAAAAATTGCTTAAGTGTTGTAAATGAGTATTTTATTATGCTAGTTTTGCTTTAAATATTAAACTTAATATCATGGCAATTGCAAAAAAATATTTAAAAACTAAGCCAGTATGTAAGGTTACTTTTACGGTACCTACAGACGATGCAAAAAAAGTAGCTGTTGTAGGCGATTTCAATAACTGGAACGCAAAAAAGAGCGCATTGAAGAAACAAAAGAATGGCTCTTTTAAAGGGACTTTTGATCTTCCAAAAGAGAACTCATTTGAATTCAAATACATTGTTGACGGAGAATATGTAAACGATGGTGAGGCTGATCGTTACCAATGGAATGATTTCGCTGGTTCTGAGAATGCTGTATTAGAATTGTAATAGAAATAATACTGAAATATAGAAAGCCTGCTATTTTATATAGCAGGCTTTTTTTATACTATTTGGTAGTAGCATCTAAGCTTTTTTAAAGACACAGTTTTTATAACCATATGCTGTTGATTCATACGAAGTCGTCATTTTTAAACCAGATTCTTTCGCAAGCCAAGTAATTATTTCATCATCGTACTTTTGTGAAATTTCGGTGTGTATGGTCTCCCATTGCTTAAAACCGACGGTCAGCTCTAAATTTTTAATGTGTACAGTTTGTTCAATTTTTGAAACTAAATAACTCTTTGCGGTTCCTGTTTCGGGGTTATAGACTTCCCAATGTAAAAACTGCTTTAAATCAAAGTTTGCATTTAGTTCGGTGTTTATTCTTGCAAGAACATTTTTATTGAATGCTGCAGTAACCCCTTCTTTGTCATTATAGGCATCTAAAATCGTTTGCGGATTTTTCTTTTGGTCAAACCCCATAAATAAGAGGTCTTCAGGTTGCATTAGCTGTTGAATCTTATTCATGAAAACAACAGCTTGCTCATGCTCCAAGTTGCCAATATTAGAACCTAAAAACAAAATTATTTTTCTGTTCTCACGACTGTTTATTTCTTTAAGCGCTTCAAAATATGTGCCTTGAAAAGGTTGAACTTGTACATCAGGTAGTTCTATTTCAATAGATTGCTGTAATTGATTTAATGCGTTGTCACTTATATCAATGGGTACATAAGTAAAATCAATTTTTTGGTCGCTGAATTCTTTTAATAGAATCTTGGTCTTTTTTCCATCTCCAGCACCAAGTTCAATTAAGTCGAAGGATTCAAAACCAGTAAACAGATTTGAGATTTCTTCTTTATTGTTCTCAAGAATTTCATATTCAGAATCGGTAAGATAATACGTTGGCATTGCCATAATATCTTGAAAAAGCTTATCTCCTTTTTTGTCGTAAAAATACATTGAAGATAAGTGCTTGGGGTTATCTGTCAAGCCTTGGGAAACTTCTTTTTCAAAATCACTTATACTGGTAATTGTCGTCTTTGTGTCTTGCATGCGTAATCTGTCGTATTTATTTGGCTAACCTTATTCCGGTAAACTGCCATTTTAAATCGGTTGGAAAAAAGTTGCGATAGGTGTGTCTTGCATGTTTGTTAGGGGTTGCAATAGAACTGCCTCTGAGTACTTTTTGGTTTACCATAAACTTGCCGTTGTATTCACCTAAAGCTCCATCAACTTTTTTATAATTAGGGTAGGGTAGGTAGGCACTTTCTGTCCATTCCCAACGTTGTCCCCAGTTAAATTGTTCCTGAGCGGCTTCCCACTCAAATTCGGTAGGTAGGCGACATCCTTTATATTGAGCAAAGGCAAATGCTTCAAAATAAGAAACATGGGTAACAGGCGCATCTAAATCAACTTCAGTTAATCCATTAAGGCTATAGCAATGCCAAACGCCGTCAATCTCATGCCAGTATAATGGCGCTGTTACTTGGTTTTGCTGTACCCAATCCCATCCAGCGGCATGCCAAAGGTCGAAACGGTTATATCCGCCTGCTTTAATGAATTCAATGTATTCGGCATTGGTAACGAGTTTATTCGATATTTGATAATCATGAAGATATACTTTGTGTCTTCCTAATTCATTGTCAAAACAGAAGTCAGTAGAATTATGACCTATCTCATAAATTCCTTCACTCATAGAAATCCAGCTTTGAGTGTCTTTCTCAATGGTGAATTCCTTAAAAGTGTCTGAGTATTTAGGTAGTAACGGGTTGTTTCCGAGAATATATTTAATATCTGTAAGTAGTAATTCTTGATGTTGCTTTTCGTGATGTATACCAATTTCTAGAACGGCTAATAATGTGCTGTCTTCATTAGATGCTAGAAAGTTTTTCATTGCTTGAGTCACATAATGTCTATATTCATACACCTTATTTACTGAAGGTCTAGACAAATTACCGCGGTCTGCACGTACCACACGTTTACCTACGGTTTCGTAATAGCTGTTAAATACAAACGAGAAATCATCATCAAAAACTGTATAAGATTTATCGTATGATTTAAGAATGAATTCTTCAAAAAACCAAGTCGTATGACCTAGGTGCCATTTTGGTGGAGAGACGTCAATGATAGGTTGTACCACATAATCTTCAATTTCTAGAGGCTTGCAAATAGCCTCGGTATGCTCTCTGGTTTCTAAAAAGAAATCTAAGAACGTATCAGTACTGACCATGAAAACAATTTTTATGGAAAGTTAACTAAAAATGATCAATCCGTTTTAACCTGATAAATTAAGAAATTGATACTATCAAAGCTTGAAGTTAATAGGAATGGAGTATGGTACTTTTTTAGGTACACCATTTTGGCTTCCTATTTGAAATTTTGGCAGTAATGAAATAATTCTTCGAGCTTCGTTTTCTAAAATTGGTGCAGGACCTTTTGTTTTAATGTCACCAACATTACCTTCTTTGTCAATAGTGAACATGATACTTACTCTGCCACTGATCTTTTTTTCTAAGGCTTCTTTTGGATAAACAAAGTTAGAACCTATATGAAGTTGCATTAGGATATTAAACGTTTTTCTATCTGTTAAATCATTTACCCTTGTCTGATTTGGAAATAAAGGCACTTCTTCAATAACACCACCTTTGAAAATAGAACTACTATCTAGAGGAATTTTTTTTAATAGATTATCGTTTGTTAGGTAATCGTAATTCAAGCTGTATTTTGGTCTATTCTTAATAGGTTTTTTGTTATCGACTCTTAAAACATGCAATTCAGCAATTCTTTGATTGAGTTCTTTAGAGAATTTTTTATTCAGTTTTTTATCATTGATGTAAGTATGAATTCTTTCAACATTGATCTGATTTAAATTAATTAATTCGAAAGTTATCCTTGTTTTTAAAGTATCGATTTCCTGATTTCTCTTTTTTAATAAACCTTCTAATACATCAAGAACTTCATTTTCAATTTTAAGACTTAAGCAATCATTTTTATCTAGAGCATCTGCACACTCATCAATTATTATTTCTTCTTGTGGAAAATAAATAGAATCGTCTTGTGAAAAACAATTCATTGAAATGAAAGTACAAACGATAAGTAAAAGAGATGCTTTTAATTTCATAGTTTAAATAGCTACTTTCCCTTTTATATGAGGATGCGGATTATAATCTACCAATTCAAAATCTTCGAACTTGAAATCAAAAATATCTTTCACTTCAGGATTCATTTTCATTTTAGGCAATTCTCTAGGTTCTCTACTTAGTTGCAGTTCAACCTGCTCCATATGATTGTTATAGATATGGGCATCTCCGAAAGTATGAATAAAATCGCCAGCTTCATAGCCGCATACCTGAGCCATCATCATGGTAAACAATGCGTAAGATGCAATATTGAACGGTACACCTAAGAAAATATCTGCACTACGTTGGTATAATTGGCAAGATAATTTGCCGTCTGCAACATAAAATTGAAAGAATGCATGGCAAGGAGGTAAAGCAGCTTTACCATTAGACACATTTTCAGAAAATGATTTAGAAGTATCTGGCAATACACTAGGGTTCCAGGCAGACACTAACATTCTTCGGCTATTAGGATTGGTTTTTAAAGAATGAACTATTTCTTTAATCTGATCGATTTCATCATCGTTCCAATTTCGCCATTGATGACCATAAACCGGACCTAGATCTCCGTTTTCATCTGCCCATTCGTTCCAAATACGAACACCGTTTTCTTGTAAATACTTAATATTGGTGTCACCTTTCAGAAACCAAAGTAACTCATATACGATAGATTTTAAATGCAGTTTTTTAGTAGTGACCATAGGGAAACCTTCGCTGAGGTCAAAACGCATCTGATACCCAAAAACACTTTTAGTTCCTGTTCCTGTGCGGTCACCTTTTTGGTTTCCTTCATTAAGAACATGTTTTAAAAGGTCGTGGTATTGTTTCATAGCAATAGAATTATGTATACGCCAAATTGATTCATCAGCGTATTACAAAAATACTATTTAGATGAATTTTTGAGTGGGATTTAAAGTATGGGTTATGAAGATCTTATTAACTAAATTAAAGTTGGAAATATTATTACCCTAAAATCATACCCGCAATAGTTGCAGAAAGTAATGATGCTAATGAACCACCTAAAACTGCTTTCATTCCAAATTCGGATAAAGTCTTTCTTTGTCCTGGTGCTAGTGATCCAATACCGCCAATTTGAATACCGATAGAAGCAAAATTTGCAAAACCGCATAACATATAGGTAGCCATAATTACAGACTTATTGAACTTTAAATGTGGCATTGTGGCAATGTCTTTTAACTCTGCCAATTGTATATAACCTACAAATTCACTTGCAACCAATTTAATACCTAACAATTGCCCCATTAACATAATGTCTTCGTTTGCTACACCAATAAGCCACATTAAAGGAGCGAATATGGTACCTAAAATTGCCTCAAGAGAAAATTTAGAATACGAGGTATTTTCAGCTATCCAACTATTTAGGTGCGTAAAATCTCCGGTCCATTCTAGAATACCATTTACCATGGCAATAATCGCTACAAAAACTAAAAGCATAGCACCTACATTTACTGCAAGTTTTAAACCTTCGGTAGTTCCGTTTGCAATTGCATCAAGTACATTGGCACCGATTTTTTCAGAAGAAACGTGGACATCACTATTTACTTCTTCTGTCTGTGGGTATAGTATTTTTGATATTACTATGGCTCCAGGAGCTGCCATAACAGAAGCTGCTAATAAATGCTTTGCAAATACTAATTGTAACAATTCATCTTCGCCACCTAAAAAACCAATATAAGCAGCTAGAACTGCACCGGCAACGGTTGCCATACCACCAATCATGACCAATAGAATCTCTGACTTGGTCATTTTTTCTAGATATGCTTTTATCAATAAAGGAGCTTCAGTTTGTCCAAGAAAAATGTTTCCGGCTACCGAAAGACTTTCTGGTCCAGAAATACCCAACGTTTTGGAAAGTGCCCATGCAAGCCATTTTACTACTTTTTGTATCAATCCTAAGTAAAATAAAAGAGATGTTAGAGCAGAAAAAAATATAATGGTCGGTAGCACTTGAAAAGCAAAAATGTATCCGAAAGTACCTGTATCCACTACCAAACCTTCAAAAAGAAATTTACTGCCTGCGCGTGTAAATTCTAGTATACTGACAAAAATTCTTCCTATTTGTTCAAAAACCAATTGTACGAAAGGTATTTTAAGTACACCAATAGCAATAACCAATTGAAGTGCTAGACCAATTCCAACAGTTTTCCAATTGATAGCTCTTCTATTAGAACTGAATAAAAATGCCAACAGTAATAACACGGCCATGCCCAGAATACCTCTACCAAGACTATTAAATGAAAAGCCTTCATTAGGTTCCATGCCCATAACACTTGCAGTTGCTACATTCTCAGCCAGGGTAGTGTCAGTGGTACTTTGTATGGTTTGAGTTACGTCTACGTCTTGAGCAAAAGTAATTGTGGTAAGAATTAGTGCAAAAAATAGCAACCATTTGCCCTTTTTCATAAACTATTATTTAATGTTTAGTTGCGTTTAGAGATTTCATCTCTCAGTTTTGCCGCCTTTTCGTAGTCTTCGTTAGTGACTGCCTTTTTTAATTCTGCTTCAAGTTCATCTATAGTAAGTTCTGTATAGCCATCGCTAGCACCAGATTCTATTTCTATAGTTTCACCTTCTTGCAAAATTTCATCGACCATTATGCTGTCATCGTTGTCTTTTTTATCTTTCTCTTTAGAGGAAAATTTCAAGAAAATACCCGCTTTGTCCAATATGGTCTTATAGGTAAAAATAGGAGCGTTGAAACGCAGTGCTAAGGCAATAGCATCACTGGTTCTGGCATCTATGATTTCTTCGATACCATCTCTTTCACAAATAATGCTCGAGTAAAATACGCCATCGACTAATTTGTGTATAATAACCTGTTTGATCACGATATCAAACCTATCAGAGAAGTTTTTAAAAAGGTCGTGTGTAAGCGGTCTTGGGGGCTTTATCTCTTTCTCCAAAGCAATTGCTATGGATTGAGCTTCAAAAGCGCCAATTACTATAGGTAATTTTCTATCGCCTTCAACTTCATTCAAAATAAGAGCATAAGCTCCGTTCTGAGTTTGGCTGTAAGAGATACCTTTTATTTTTAATCGTACTAGACTCATAGATTTTCAACTAAAAAAGGCTGTTCGAATACTTGGGGCTCCAACTATACGAACAGCCCTTTAAGGGGCACAAAATAACAAAAAATTACCCGTTTTGTGCTTTAAAATCCTTTAATTTTTCAATCAATTGTGGAACTACTTCAAAGGCGTCTCCAACAATACCGTAATCAGCAGCTTTAAAGAAAGGTGCTTCAGGGTCGTTATTGATAACAACTTTTGTTTTAGAAGCGCTTACCCCAGCTAAATGTTGAATCGCTCCAGAAATACCGATAGCAATGTAAAGATTACTCGCTACTGGCTTTCCTGTTTGTCCAACATGCTCGCCGTGAGGCCTCCAGCCAAGATCAGATACTGGTTTTGAACAAGCTGTTGCAGCACCTAAGACATCTGCAAGTTCTTCTATCATTCCCCAGTTTTCTGGTCCTTTCATTCCTCTACCTGCAGAAACAACAACATCAGCATCTGCTATAGTGGCTTTACCTACAACTTTATCTATTTCAACAGATTTAGTGTCATTTGTAGCAGCATCTGTAGCACCACTAATTTCTTCAATAGAAATAGCTGTTTTGTTTTCCTGAGCACCAAAAGCATTATTAGATACACCTACTATTTTAATATCTGTATCTATTTGAGTGTGTGCAAAACCTTTATTACTGAAAGCAGTTCTTTTAACCGTAAATGGAGAAGTGCTATCTGGAGCCTGAACTACATTTGGTGCGTAACCAGCAGATAGTTTGGCGGCTAATAAAGGCGCTAAGTACTTTGTATCTGTGCTTGAACTCAAAATAACAACCTTTGCTTCTGTACTTTTAACTGCTTCAGCTATAGATGCTGAGAACGCACCAGCGTTAAAAGTTTCTAACGAGCCATCTTTAACGTTCATTACTTTTGAAACTCCATATTCGCCAAGAGATTCGCCCTCGGTAGTATTGAAAGCGATTGCTGTAACAGTTGTACCCATCATTTTGGCAACTGCAAAGGCATATGAGGCAACCTCGAACGCATTCTTTTTAAATTTCCCTTTTTCTGATTCTGTATATACTAAAACTGACATCTTTTTTATTTTTAATGGTTACCTAATACATAGGTTATTAAATGACTTTTGCTTCGTTATGTAGTAGGTCAATTAATTGATCTACACTATCGGCAAGCTTAACTTGACCTTTTGCAGCAGGTTTGTCGAACTTTTTATCTTCAGTTGCTTTAAGCCCATCAACAGGTTCAAGAACAGAAAGTGTTTTCTTTCTTGCCATCATAATACCTCGCATGTTGGGTATACGAAGATCACTTTCCTCAACAAGACCTTTTTGGCCGCCTACTACCAAAGGTAATGAGCTGCTTAATTTTTCTTTCCCGCCATCGATTTCTCTAACAGCTGTAACATTATTGCCATCAATTTCAAGGTTGATACAAGAGTTGATGAAATTCATATTCGTTAAAGTAGCTAAAATACCTGGTACCATACCACCATTATAATCAATAGATTCTCTACCGCCAATAACTAAATCGTAACCACCGTTCTTAACAACTTCTGCAAGTTGTTGTGCAACAAAAAATCCGTCGGTAGGTTCCGCGTTTACTCTGAAAGCTTCATCTGCGCCAATGGCAAGAGCCTTACGCATTGTCGGTTCAACGGTTGGGTCGCCAACAGTAGCTATATGTACTGTAGCACCTTGTTTTTCTTTAAACCACATAGCTCTGGTCAATCCAAATTCATCATTCGGATTAATTACAAACTGTACACCGTTAGTGTCGAATTTTGTATCGCCATCTGTGAAATTTATCTTAGACGTTGTGTCTGGAACATTACTTATGCAAACTAATATCTTCATGTTTAAAAAACTTTATATCAATGGTGACGAAGATAGCTATTTAAATCCTAATTTACTATGCATGCATAGTAAATTTTATAACTTTTTTTAAATATGGCATTCTATTTTTTGATATTATATTTCCTATTTTTGCTTGCTTTCTAGCATATAACAAAGAATAATATTTACCATACATGAAAACACTACAATTTAGGCAAGCAATAGCCGAGGCCATGTCCGAAGAAATGAGGAGGGATGAATCTATCTATTTAATGGGTGAAGAGGTAGCTGAGTACAATGGCGCTTATAAAGCTTCCAAAGGTATGTTGGACGAATTTGGTCCTAAAAGGGTTATTGATACTCCAATTTCCGAACTTGGTTTTGCTGGTATAGGAGTTGGTTCTACTATGACGGGTAATAGACCTATTATAGAATTCATGACCTTCAACTTTGCGTTGGTAGGTATCGATCAAATTATAAACAATGCAGCAAAGATCAGACAAATGTCCGGTGGGCAATTTCCTTGTCCTATAGTATTTAGAGGTCCTACAGCTTCTGCAGGTCAATTGGCGGCAACACATTCACAGGCTTTTGAGAGTTGGTACGCTAATTGTCCGGGATTAAAAGTTGTTGTGCCATCTAACCCGGCAGACGCCAAAGGATTGTTAAAAGCTGCAATTCGAGATAATGACCCTGTAATATTTATGGAGTCTGAACAAATGTATGGTGATAAAGGTGAAGTGCCAGAAGGTGATTACACTATTCCATTAGGTGTTGCAGATATTCGTAGAGAAGGTAAAGATGTAACAATAGTTTCATTTGGTAAGATTATTAAAGAAGCAGATAAAGCTGCCGATGAATTAGAGAAAGAAGGAATTAGCTGTGAAATTATTGATTTACGTACAGTTAAGCCTTTGGATTACGAGGCTGTCTTGAAATCTGTTAAGAAGACAAACCGTTTGGTTATTTTAGAAGAAGCGTGGCCATTTGGTAACGTTGCAACAGAAATTACCTATCATGTACAGGCACATGCATTCGATTATTTAGATGCGCCTATTGTTAAAATTAACACTGCAGATACACCGGCACCTTATTCTCCTGTACTGTTAGAAGAGTGGTTGCCAAATTATAAAGATGTTGTTGAAGCTGTTAAAAGAGTTTTATACAAATAAAAGATATACTTTTGTAAAGTACTTTAGCTTCTCCGACCAAGTCTGGAGAAGCTTTTTTTATTGGTATGCTATTTGCGAAAAAAATATCTTGAACGACTAATTTTAATGAGGGTAATATTTTTTACATTTTTAAGTCTATGTTTTTTCATAGCCCAGGGTCAGACCAAGGTTGGTGGTATTGTCATCGATGAGCAAGGTGAGCCTGTATCTTTTGCGAATGTCTTTTTTAAGAATTCTACAGAAGGCACCATTACAAATGACGACGGTAGGTTTTACCTGGAGTCGGAAAACGAGTACCCCACTGTAATCATATCGTTTATAGGGTATACAGATTATGAATTGCGGTTAGATTCTAAAGTTTCTTTTGATTTAAAAATTACACTTATTGAAGCTGCTGAGCAGTTAAACGAAGTGGTTTTAATTGCGGGTAAACAATCTAAAAAGAATAACCCTGCTATAGATATATTAAGAAAAATATGGGCTAAAAAGAGGCAAAACGGGGTTCGACAGTTTAATCAATATGCGTTTGATAAGTATGAAAAAGTCGAATTCGATCTCAATACCATTGATAGCTCACTAATTAAAAGTAAAATATTTAAAGGACTGGAATTTGTTTTTCAAGATTTAGATACCTCTCGTATTACGGGTAAAACCTATTTGCCAATTTTCTTAAACGAAACCTTTTCTAAAGTTTACGGTGATAATAGAATTAAAGAAGAGAAAGAAGAGGTACTTGGTAACAAAAACTCAGGTTTTGAAAACAATCAAGCTATTATTGCCTTTGTAAAAGATTTGTACCAGGAGTACGATGTATATAATAACTATTTGAAGTTCTTTGATAAGAGTTTTACGAGTCCGCTATCAAAAACCGGAGTAGATGTGTATAATTATGCACTTCGAGACAGTGCTTTTATAGATAATAAGTGGTGTTATAATATTGTATACTATCCGCGTCGTAAAAACGAACTGACCTTTAAAGGAGATTTTTGGGTGAATGATTCCACCTTTGCGGTAAAAAATATTAATCTTCAAGTAACCAAAAGTGCCAATATTAACTGGGTCAAAGATATCTACATTGAGCAAGATTTTGAAGTAATGAATGATTCTGTGTTTCTTTTGAAACGCGATTATATGTTGAGTGATTTCAGCTTTAATAAAAAAGAAGAATCAAAAGGATTGTATGGTAAACGAACAAGTGTTTATGATAATTACGAGTTCAATAAAGTTAAACCTAGAGAGGTCTATAAAAAAGATAGAAACCCGTTAGATGTTACGCAAATTATTAAAGACGATGCCTTTTGGGAACAGAACAGGTTAGAAAGTTTAAATAAAGATGAGCAGGGTATTTATAAGTTGCTAGACACCCTTAAGACCGTACCCAAATTTAAAACCTATTATAATTTTGTAAGTATTTTAGGTTCAGGTTATGTTGAGGTAGATAAATGGAACTTAGATTTAGGATCTGTTTATGATTTCTTCGGCTACAATACTGCAGAAGGCGCAAGAGTGCGACTTGGGGCAAGAACATACTATGGGCAAAATGATCTTTGGCGAGTTGAAGGATACACGGCATACGGATTCAAAGATCATAAATTTAAACACGGCTTGGCGGGTAAAATGCTGCTAGATAAAAATAGCAGATTAATCGTTTCTGGTGGTAACCGTAGAGACATAGAGCAACTTGGTGTTAGTCTAACGGCAACTAATGACGTTTTGGGTCGAAGTATTGCATCTTCTTCATTATTAACTGTAGGTGCAAATAATAGATTAACGAATATTAATTTAAGTGCACTTAATTTTGAAATTGAACCACTAACCAATTTAAAATTATCTGTAGGTGGTACGTTCAGAACCTTGAGTTCTGCATTGCCCGGTGATTTTAGTTTAGATTATGTAAATCCAGAATCTCCAACAGGGATTTCATCAGAAATTCGACAGTTTGATTTTAATGCATTGGTATTGTATACCCCAGGTAAGAAAACCATAGGTTTTGGTGTTGAACGTAGAGATGTAAATGATACATATAGTACTATATTGTTAAATTACACCAAAGGAACAAAGGGAGTGCTTGATAGCGATTTTGACTATAGTAAGCTTCAGTTTTCATATAGTCAGCCTTGGCAATTGGGTGGCTTTGGTAGATTGTTAAGTACAGTTGAGCTTGGTAAAACATTTGGTGAGGTTCCTTTAGGGCTGTTGAGTGTAGTACCTGGCAATCAAACCTTTTTCTCTAATTATGGCACATTCCCAAATTTAGATTTTTATGAATTTGTGACAGATACCTATGCGGCTGTACATTTGCAACATAACTTTAACGGTCGGTTTTTCTCTAGAATTCCGTTCTTAAGAAAATATAATTTAAGAGAAATTGTAGCTATTCGCGGAGTTTGGGGAGATTTGTCTGATGAAAATATTGCCTTAAGTGCCCCAGCGACAATAAATACGCCATTAAGAGCTCCATCAGATAAAATATATTACGAATATTCTTTCGGTATCGGTAATATCTTTAAGGTATTTAGATTAGATTTTAATTTTAGAGGAAATTATTTAGAAAATCCCGATGCGAGAAAGTTCGGTGTAACCGGTACGTTTGGATTTGTCTTTTAATTCGATTAATTTTTACAATTATAACAACTTAGTAACGTTTCATAAGAAACTATAAATTAAACAATTTTTAATATGGCAGCAGCAAAAGGCTTAACCTTTGATGTTTTAATAGAGATTCCGAAAGGAAGCAGAAACAAATACGAATACGATTTTGATTTACATAAAATTCGTTTTGACCGTATGTTATTTTCTTCAATGATGTATCCTGGTGATTACGGATTCATACCTGAAACTTTAGCGTTAGATAAAGATCCATTAGACGTTTTAGTAATGGGAACAGAACCTACATATCCAATGACGGTGATGGAAGTAAAGCCTATAGGCGTATTTCACATGACAGATGAGAAAGGTCCAGATGAGAAAATTATCTGTGTGCCGGTTTCAGATCCAATCTGGAGCAATAACAATGATATAAGTGATTTGAATCCGCATAGATTAAAAGAAATCGAACATTTCTTTCAAGTATATAAAGATTTAGAAGAGAAAAAAGTGGATACAGGCGGGTGGAGTGATGCTGCTAAAGCAATCGAAATTTATCACGAATGTGTTAAGCGATATGACGAGAGCGAACATAAAGCGAAGCGCACTTTTGTCATATAAATAATATTTTACTTTATAAAAGCCACTTTTTTTAATAAAAAGTGGCTTTTTTTATTCTATTCTAATTTACTACATTAGTCGAACTAACAACTAACAAATAGATTAAATGGAGTCAATGATGATTTACATGCCAATTTTTATGGCAGTACTAGGCCTAATTTATATGGGCATTAAAAGATCTTGGGTATTAAAGCAAAATGCCGGAGATGGAAAAATGAAAGAAATATCAGATTACATTTATGAGGGCGCCCTCGCCTTCCTAAGTGCAGAATATAAGCTTTTGGCCATATTCGTGGTAGTGGTAAGTGTTTTACTTGCAATAGTTTCTTTTATAGTGCCAACAACGCATTGGCTAATTGTAATAGCATTTATTTTTGGTGCTATATTTTCTGCTTACGCAGGTAATATAGGCATGAAAATAGCAACCAAAACCAATGTAAGAACTACACAGGCGGCACGTACAAGTTTGCCTAATGCATTGAAAATTTCTTTTGGTGGCGGTACCGTAATGGGTCTTGGTGTTGCTGGTTTGGCTGTATTAGGTCTTACAATATTCTTTATAGCATTCTTTCAATTTTTCATGGGCGGTGTTTGGACATCGACTATGGATATGACAATTGTTTTAGAAACCCTTGCAGGATTCTCTTTAGGAGCGGAGTCCATTGCATTGTTTGCTCGTGTAGGTGGCGGTATTTATACCAAAGCAGCCGATGTAGGTGCAGATTTAGTAGGTAAGGTAGAAGCTGGTATACCGGAAGATGACCCTCGTAACCCAGCTACAATTGCCGATAATGTTGGTGATAACGTAGGTGACGTTGCAGGTATGGGGGCAGATTTATTTGGCTCGTATGTAGCAACAGTTTTGGCAGCTATGGTTTTGGGTAACTATGTAATTAAAGATATGGGTGGCAGTATTTCTGATGCTTTTGGTGGTATCGGGCCAATATTATTGCCAATGGCAATTGCGGGTGCAGGTATTATTATATCTATCATCGGTACCATGTTGGTGAAAATAAAAAGCAACGATGCCAAAGAAGCTGAGGTTATGGGAGCTTTGAATATTGGTAACTGGACATCAATTGTTTTGGTTGCGATCTCATGTTTTGGCTTGGTTACTTGGATGTTGCCAGAAACCATGAAAATGGAATTCTTTGGTGAAGGACTTTTAGAAATATCTTCAATGCGTGTATTCTATGCCACTTTGGTTGGTTTAGTAGTAGGTGCAGTTATTAGTTCAGTAACAGAATATTATACCGGATTAGGGAAGTCTCCGATCTTAAAAATTGTACAGCAATCTTCAACAGGTGCAGGTACGAATATTATCGCAGGATTGGCAACGGGTATGATTTCTACATTCCCGTCAGTTTTATTGTTCGCGGGCGCTATTTGGGCATCTTATGCATTTGCAGGTTTTTACGGTGTTGCTTTGGCTGCCTCTGCAATGATGGCAACTACGGCTATGCAATTGGCGATTGATGCCTTTGGCCCAATATCTGATAACGCAGGTGGTATTGCTGAAATGAGTGAGCAAGAACCAATCGTAAGAGAAAGAACAGATATATTAGATTCTGTAGGTAACACGACTGCGGCTACAGGTAAAGGTTTTGCTATTGCTTCTGCAGCATTAACCTCGTTGGCATTATTTGCAGCCTATGTAACTTTTACGGGTATTGATGGTATAAATATTTTTAAAGCTCCGGTATTGGCAATGCTTTTTGTAGGTGGCATGGTACCAGTGGTATTCTCTGCACTGGCAATGAATGCTGTTGGTAAAGCAGCGATGGAAATGGTACAGGAAGTTAGACGTCAGTTTAAAGAAATACCTGGTATTATGGAAGGTACCGGTAAGCCTGAATATGATAAGTGTGTAGCTATTTCTACGCAAGCTTCTTTGAAAGAAATGATGTTACCTGGTTTATTAACTATCGGTTTTCCGTTGGTCATTGCATTCGTTCCTATGTTATTCGGAATGAACAAATTGGCAATTGCAGAAATGTTAGGTGGTTATATGGCTGGTGTTACCGTATCTGGTGTATTATGGGCAATTTTTCAAAACAACGCTGGTGGTGCTTGGGATAATGCCAAGAAATCATTTGAAGCAGGTGTTGAGATCAATGGTGAAATGACGTACAAAGGTTCAGAAGCTCATAAGGCAGCCGTAACTGGTGATACTGTTGGTGATCCTTTTAAAGATACTTCAGGTCCTTCAATGAACATCTTAATTAAATTGACTTGCTTAATAGGTTTGGTAATTGCACCAATATTAGGCGGTCATGCAGAAGAAGGTGTTGCATCGTTAAATGATACGAAAGAGGTTACTATAGAAATGAATGTAGAAAGTGCTGATTTGGCGGAAGCTATTGTTACTTATTCTACTACGGTAAATGGTGAATCTATTACTGAAGAAGCAGTTTATAATGGTACAAAAGCAGAGGTTGAAGCGCAATTGCAAGCATTTGAAAATGCAACAATTGCCAAGAAAGGAACCGCTACAGAAATTACTATAGAAAAAGTGGAGATTAATAAATAGTAATTTCACATTTAGAATATAAAAAAACCCTCAGCTTAGCTGAGGGTTTTTTGTTTTGTAACTATTGTAGTTTGAATGTGATTGGAATTGCAAAAGAAACTTTTACAGCAGCACCTCTTTGTTTTCCAGGAGTCATTTTTGGCAGTTTAGACAAAATTCTTACCGCTTCTTTTTCTAGTACATCATGCGGACCTCTTTTCAGAATAGCACCAATAGTGCCATCATTATTTATCATAAATTGAGTGTTCACTCTACCTTGAATATTCATTTCTTGTGCTAGTTCTGGGTAACGAAAGTTTTTACGAATATGCTTTTGCATCATGTCATTAAAACAAGCTCTTTTATCTTTTTCATTTTCACAACCTGGAAAAATTGGTACTTCTTCTATAGTTGTCCAAATTACATCGACTTCAACAGGTACATCTACTACTTCAAAATCTGAGGGATCTACAACCTCGGTTTCCGTATTTACTTCGATGGCGATAACTTCAGTTTCTTCAATAGGGTCATCATCTTCAATAATTTCTATCTCAGTTGGTAGAACTGGTGGTTTTGGTGGTGGAGTTACTTCTAATTGAAAAACAGTAGGCTCTTCTTCAATAGAGGGGTCAATATCGTTCATGGCTACATCAATATCATAGATGGGGTCAAATGATTTCCATTCTAAGGCAGTGTACACCATACCTAATACTAATAGTAGTCCGATTACAAAGAACATTCCGCTCTTTTTGTTCAGGTCATTCTGTGGATTCTTTTTTGGTCTCATAATATTTGAATTTTAGACTTGTATAAACAAGTAGGGTTATTATTTTTTTGCTTGTCTAAAACTATGGCAAACCTAAGGGCTGTGAAACGAGTAATGAGTTAACGCTGCTTTTGGGTGAGTGAAAGCACTTTTATTTTTTATCTACATTAGTAAAGGATATTTTAGAATGATAAAATCAATAATTATTGAAATAAAAATTTTAAAGGTTGCTGAAAGACCGTAATTTTATGCCCATGGGTATTTTTAAGAAAGATAAACTTCAAATCATCAACTTTCAGTCATACGGTAGCAATAGTCGCCTGTATGTTAGGGGTAGAGCTATTGAAGATGAAAATATCGATTTAGATCAGAAAGGTATTTTTAATCTGATGAAGAATACCTGGAAGCGTTTTGAAACGGATGAAATTAAAAATGCTCCTTTAAAAATTACCTTCTCCAATGGAGACACGGTTAATGGCGCTACAGATGAAGACGGATATTATCTAATTGATGAGAATATTGCGGGACTCCAAAAATTAGCAAATGAAGAAGGTTGGGTTACGTTCGAGTTATCGTTTACAAATTCCAATCTGAAACGAGAGATAATTTTGCAGAACCGTTTTCCGGGTGAGATGTTGATACCTAGTGAAAATGCCAAGTTTGGGGTTATCAGCGATATTGATGATACTATTCTGCATACTGGCGTTGTATCTTCGCTTAAATGGAAAGTGATTTTGAATACCATGTTCAAACGTGCGACCAAGCGATTACAATTGGAAGGGACTTCAGATTTTTACACAAAACTACACCAAGGGAAAACGGGTAATGAAGCAAATCCAATATTTTATGTAAGTCATAGTCCGTGGAATTTATACAGGTATCTTGAGCTTTTCTTAAAAACCAATAATTTCCCTAAAGGTCCTATTCTATTGCGTAGTATGGCGAGCTTTAAAATGAGGAAGAAAAGTGATGAGAAGCCGCAGAAGCAAAAAGAGATATCGAACTTATTAAAATCCTATCCAGATTTGAAATTTATACTAATCGGCGATAGTGGTGAAAAAGATGGGGATATTTATCAGGAGATTTCCACACTTTTTCCTGGTAGAATAAAAGCTATTTATTTACGAAGTGTAAATCACTCAAAACGAATGAAGAGAATAGAAAATC
Organism: Maribacter spongiicola; assembly: GCF_004364165.1. GTDB lineage: Bacteria > Bacteroidota > Bacteroidia > Flavobacteriales > Flavobacteriaceae > Maribacter > Maribacter spongiicola. The sequence continues at coordinate 67,004 of NZ_SOAY01000016.1, read as the reverse complement.
TATTTGTAGATTTTAAGGATATTCCCTTTTTAATGGTCAATAAAACAGCAGAAGCTATAGACCACGCCAAGAAAAACGGATTCATTTAAGCTTTAGTCCTTCTTAATGTTTTGAATGGAAATCCATCTGCTTTCATCAAAGTCATTGAGTGCATTGACCAACTGAAAACTTTCAAAATTTTGCAGTTCATCTACCGAAATAGATTTCTCGACAATACTATTTTCATCTAAAAGTCTAGCTCTGCAAGTACCTTCAAGCAGGGGAGTAGAAGGAGTTACTATTTGTTTGCCGTCAAAGAAAAGTATATTTGAGTAAGATGCGTCTGTAACTAGTCCGTTTTTAATAATCAAAACATCATCGGCCTCGCCTCTTTGTAAAAAAAGTGCATTTAACTTTTTGCGATTGTTCTTTTTTAAGGCGTAAGAAATGGTGTCGTCACTTACCAACTTTAGTGAGGTAGCTATGCTATTTTTATATTCAGAAATAGAGTAGCGAGTACCATTTTGTTTGTAACCTATGCGCAACTTATATTTTAAGTTGTCGTCTAAATTTGTTAGATGAATGCCGTCAAACAATGTATAAGTTGGGTGGGTTTTATACTGCTGCATATAAGATCTATGGAATCTAGCCTCATGGTATGCTACATTCTTAATTTGGCTATTTTCAATGCAAACGGATTCAAATAATAGGTACATATATTTTTTCTAAAAGTTCTTGGTATTCTTCTTCCATCTCGCTCAAATGAGTAATGCCACCGCCACTTTTGTAAACAAGTTTATCGTTCATTTTTTCTATAAATCGAATGCTTACAGCGCTATCGATTTGCTTTCCGTCGAAGACTCCGAAGATTCCGGTATAGAAACCACGTGGTGCGATTTCCGCTTTAGAAATAATTTCTAAAGTTTTCTCTTTAGGCGCTCCGCTTATGGATCCTGCCGGTAGTGTTTTTAGTAATAAAGAGGCAAAGTTATCTTTCCAATTCTCAGGTAATTCGCCTTGAATTTCAGTACTGGTCTGTAATAGTTCTTGATTTCCTTTTTTAATTTTATCTACGAATCTAAATTTATTTACCCTTACTTTTTTGGCAATCATAGAAAGGTCGTTGCGTATAAGGTCTACAATAGTATTATGCTCGTACAGTTCTTTTTTGTTGGAAAGCAATAATTCTTGTGCATTCGGTATGTCGCTATTTATCGTACCTTTCATAGGGTATGAGAAAATTTTCCCATTCTTGATTTTTAAATAGCATTCGGGAGAAAAAATAACGAATTTATCTTTGTATAAAAGCTTGTATGGCGCATGAGCTTTATGATAAATCTCATTTAAACCTATCACTGTGTTAAGAGCAGTAGGGAATGTAAGATTTAGCAAAAAGCTATTGCCATTATTTAGTTCTTGTTTAACGGTGTTAAAGGCTTTCTCATAAATTTCTTTAGAAACCAAGGTTGGTTTTAGGTCAAAATTTACACCTTCAAGCTTTGTGTGGGCAAGTGTTTGGTGGTTTCTATTATCTTTAATAGAAAAGAAGATGTTTTCTTTGGCAGCTTCTTCATATGTAAATACCTGTTTAACCGATTTTTTAAAATCGATTATAAATAAAAAAGGAATTCCATCTTGAAGAAAGTGGGTAACTTTTTTTTCAAAATTTTCCAATGGTTTCGGGCTTTTCGAAAGTGAACTTAAAATAGACCGTTAATTTGAGCATCAATCTTATTAAGTATGCTACCTAAATCTTCAGGGTTGTCAACAAAATCTAAATCATCAACATCGATGATCAATAAGTTTCCTTTTTCATATCCATGAATCCAAGCTTCGTAACGTTCGTTCAATCGACTTAAATAGTCAATAGAAATCGTGTTTTCATATTCTCTACCTCTTTTGTGAATCTGTTTTACCAGATTAGGTATAGAGCTACGTAAGTATATTAGAAGATCAGGCGGTTGCACCAAGCTTTCCATTAGGTCGAATAAACTAGAGTAATTCTGAAAATCACGATTGGTCATTAAACCCATCGCATGAAGGTTAGGTGCAAAAATATGCGCATCCTCATAAATGGTTCTGTCCTGTATAATTTCTTTTCCGCTTTCTTTAATCTGTAAAATTTGGCGGTATCTACTATTTAAAAAGTATATCTGAAGGTTAAAACTCCAGCGTTCCATCTGATTGTAAAAATCATCTAAATATGGGTTCTCAACAACATCTTCATAATGAGGTTCCCATTTATAATGTTTTGATAGTAATCTAGTTAGGGTTGTTTTTCCGGCACCGATATTTCCGGCAACTGCTATGTGCATAGAATTAAATTGATTAATGGTTGTGTTCTTATATCAGAATAAGATTCTGATGGTACAAGATACAAGATAACTACAGGAAGTAAAAACATATTTGTTGTATGGTATAAAAATAATTACCTGAATTCATTTATTAACAGATATCGATTAAACCAAAAGCGAAAAATAATGTCATACTTCTATATTTAATTTTAGAAAATGAAAAGATTTAATTGGTTTATAGCATATGCAATTGTTTTTATAGGTGTTACCGCGCAAGCACAAGATTTTCAAGGTAATGCAGTTTATCAGAGTAAAACGCAGGTAAATTTCGATTTTGGTAATAGAAATATACCAGAAGACCGAAAGAAATCTATGATGGAGCGTATGAAAAAGGCGAATGAAAAAACTTTTGTGCTCACTTTTGATAAAACAGCATCTTTTTATAAAGAGGAAGAAAAACTGGAACAACCAGGTGAAGGAGGTGGCGGTCGTGGTCCGCGCTTTGGTGCTATGGCTGGTACTGATGGAGATTTATATAAGAATATTAAAGATCAGCGGTATTTGATAAAGAATGAATTACTGGGTAAAATTTTCTTGATCGATGATGAATTAGAAGCCTTAGATTGGAAAATGGGCAGCGAATCTAAGAAAATAGGTAGTTATACTGCTTTTAAGGCAACAGCTACAAAGACTATCAAAAGACCAAATATGAGCGCTATTTTCAGAAGACCAGGTAGGGGTGAAGAAAATAAAGAGGAGGAGAATAAAGAAGAAGAATTTACGATAAAAGAAGTGGAAATTGTGGCATGGTATACTCCTGAAGTGCCTATTAATCAAGGTCCAGGATTATATTGGGGTCTTCCGGGTTTAATACTCGCCGTAAACGATGATGTTACAACTATTGTTTGCTCTGAAATTACGATGAACCCTTCAGAGAAAATTGAAATAAAAGCGCCAAGTAAAGGCAAGAAAGTAACGCAGGCAGAATATGATGAAATCTCTCGAGAGAAGATGAAAGAAATGCGTGAGAATTTTAGAAACCGTGGCGGTCGTGGTGGCGGTAGACCAAACTAAAATACTTTTTCATAATTCATTCTTTTTTATAGCAATCACATGATAAATAAAGTGCTTTTTGCCCTATTGCTGCTAGTAGCAACTATTGGTTCGGCTCAAGAAATATCGTTATCAGGTACCGTTAAAGATAGCTTGGGCGTTGGTGTAGATATGGCGAACGTTATTGCTATAAATACTGCAACACAAGGTTTAGAATCTTACGGAATTACCAACCATGCGGGACTCTTTAAATTGAAATTGAAAACAGGGGAGCAGTATACGGTAAAAGTGACTTACCTCGGTTTTAAACCAGAATCGTTCACATTTACTGCCGGCGAGCAAGATGCCGTTAAAGATATTGTCATGCAAGAGCAAGCGGCACAATTAGATGAGGTAGATGTTACCTATGAAATGCCGGTTTCTGTCAAAGGAGATACTATAGTTTATGATACAGATGCCTTTGTTTCTGGCACAGAAAAGAAACTAAAAGATGTGTTAGAAAACCTCCCGGGCATTGAGATAAACGATGACGGTCAAATAGAAGTAGAGGGTAAGACCGTAAGTAAGATCATGGTAGAAGGTAAAGATTTTTTTGACGGCGATACGAAGTTGGCGGTAGAGAATATTCCGGCGAATGCCTTAAGTAAAGTAGAGGTGTTGCGAAATTTCAATGAAGTTTCTCAAATGAAAGGGTTGACAAATGACGATGACAATGTGGCTTTAAATATAAAGTTGAAAGAGGGGAAAAAGAATTTTTGGTTTGGTGAGTTAACGGCAGGCTACGGTCCTGATGATAGGTATTTAGCGCACCCAAAGTTATTTTACTACAGTCCTAAATACAGTATTAATATCATCACCGATTTAAATAATATAGGTGAAGTGCCTTTTACCCGTAGCGATTATAGAAACTTTACAGGCGGATTCAGAAATTTGAATTCCAGGGGAGGTAGTTCCATTTCTACAGGTGCCGATGCATTAGGGCTTTCTTCGGCACAGAATAATAGGGCAAATGATATTGATACTAAATTTGCGGCGGCTAATTTTAGTTATGCACCCATGGAAGGGTTGGATTTAAGCGGATTCGGTATTTATTCATACACAGGTACGCTCATGAAATCTGAAGGTACCACATCATATATTGCCAGTAATGATATAGAAAGCACCACCACCAATACAGATCAAACCGTACATTTAGGTTTAGCAAAATTGAGTGCCAAATACAAACCTAATGAAGATTTTCAGTTAGATTTTGATGCACTTTTAAAACAATCGGATGATAGAGAGGAAGTTAACGTACTTTCCATTTCTTCCATTACCGATCAAATTGATGAGGTGAAAAAGCAGAAACCTTTATCGGTAAACCAGAATTTAAATATCTATTACACGTTAAACGAAAAGAACATATTTGCGGTAGAGGCACAATATTTATACGCTGATGAAGATCCTTTTTATGAGGCAATACGTAACGAATTTGCCTTTGTAGATATTTTCCCTGTAGATGAAAATCAAGATGTATATAATATCAATCAGGCAAAAAGTGTCGTGACCAATAAGGTCGATGCCAAGGTAGATTATTATAGGGTGTTGGGGAGCAAAAGCAATATTAATTTAACCTTAGGTACTACACAGAGTAATCAGAATTTCAATTCAAACATATTTCAGATTTTAGATAATGAGTCTGTTTTAAATATGAGCGGCGATGAGTTTGGTAATGAAGTAGGTTTTCATGTATCCGATATATATGCAGGCTTACATTACAAAGTTATTTCGGGGATATTTACTTTTAACCCTGGTGTTACGCTGCATCAGTTCAATGTTAAGAATGAACAATTAGGTACAGTGGTAGAAGATAATTTAACGTCTCTGCTGCCTGACTTGTATATTAACGCGCAACTAAAGAAATCAGAGAATCTTCGTTTTAATTATCGTGTAACCCGGTCGTTTACAGATGTCAGTAATTTTGCGCAAGGTTATGTGCTTAATAATTACAATTCGTTGTATAGTGGTAATCGCGATTTAGAAAGTGCATTGAACCATAATGTGTCGCTAAATTTTTTCAGCTTTAACATGTTCAATTTCACCAATATTTTTGCGAACGTGGCGTATACCAAAAGAATAGATGCATTAAAAAGCGGTGTGAATATTATTGGCATCAATAGGGTAAGTAGTACTATCAATTCTAACTTTGATGATGAATCTTTAACCGCAAGCGGAAAATATGAGCGAACGTTCGGTAAAATAAAAGCATCGTTACAAGGTAATTTGGGTTGGTCGACTACGAACAACTTGGTTGACAACGCGCAACGAACATCAAATTCATTAACACAGAATTATAATGCAGCGCTTTCTACCAATTTCAAAGACGCTCCTAATTTAGAATTAGGCTATAGGTATACGGTAAACAATTACGAGAATGGAGATTTAGAAACCACATTTTATACGAGCAGACCTTATGCTCGTTTTGATGCCAGTTTTTTAAAGAACTTCATATTTACGGTAGATTATGATTATTACAATTATACCGATGATGCCGATACCATTTCTAATACTTATAGTTTTTTAGAAGCTGACCTAACATACCAAAAGAAAGATAGCCGTTGGGAATATGGTATTAAAGGAACGAACCTATTAAACACTACTACATTAAATAGAGATAGTACCAACGAATTATTCTTTAGTACACAAGCCTATTTTGTACAACCTAGATATCTATTATTGTCTGTGAAGTATGATCTTTAATTCTAGCAGATTTAGGGCAAGAATTATCAAATCTTTTAATTGAGTCAATAAATAACATCATATTAAGAATTGAACAGAACATTTTTTCTATTTTTGCATCTGAATTAAAAAAGTGAGGAGGGATTTGACTGATTGCAACCTCTGTTTTAGCCTTAGGGTATAAAGCGAAAAAAATGCTAAAGCAGTTGATGTTGATATCACTTCGCATCATACTTCTTTTCGGCATTCATTCAAATCCTTTGAAAAAAAAAGATTGTTATGCCATATTTATTTACATCAGAATCTGTTAGTGAAGGACATCCGGACAAAGTTGCGGATCAAATCAGTGACGCGTTATTAGATAATTTTCTTGCCTTTGATCCAGAAAGTAAAGTTGCTTGTGAGACATTAGTAACAACTGGTCAAGTTGTATTAGCAGGTGAGGTAAAAAGTGATACCTATTTAGATGTACAGAACATTGCCCGTGAAGTCATTAATAAAATAGGATATACAAAAGGAGAATACCAGTTTAGCGGAGATTCTTGCGGAGTAATATCGTTGATACACGAGCAGTCTCAAGATATTAGCCAAGGTGTTGACCGTGGTTCAAAAGAAGAGCAAGGTGCTGGTGATCAAGGTATGATGTTCGGTTACGCAACTAGCGAGACTGAGAACTACATGCCATTAGCTTTAGATATCTCGCACAAAATTCTGCATACATTGGCAGAAATGCGTCGCGAGAATAAAGAGATTTCTTATTTAAGACCAGACGCTAAGGCACAGGTTACTATAGAATATTCAGATGCCAATGAGCCAATACGTATAGATACTATTGTAGTTTCTACACAGCATGATGCTTTTGATGCAGATGATGAAAAAATGTTAGCGAAAATTAAGTCTGACATTATTTCAATATTAATACCTAGAGTAAAAGCGCAATTGCCTGCAGCTACTCAGAAATTATTCGATGATCAGATCAAGTATCATATTAACCCAACAGGTAAATTCGTAATCGGTGGTCCGCATGGCGATACCGGTTTAACAGGTCGTAAGATTATTGTTGATACCTACGGTGGTAAAGGAGCTCACGGTGGTGGTGCTTTTAGCGGTAAAGATCCAAGTAAGGTAGACCGTAGTGCAGCTTATGCAGCACGTCATGCAGCAAAGAATTTAGTAGCTGCAGGTGTAGCAACTGAGATTTTGGTGCAAGTTAGTTATGCGATTGGTGTGGTAGAGCCTACCTCTATTTATGTAGATACCTACGGTACATCAAAAGTAGGATTGAGTGATGGTGATATTGCTAAGAAAGTAGCGCAGTTATTTGATATGAGGCCTTTTGCTATTGAAGATCGTTTAAAACTAAGAAACCCAATTTATTTAGAAACCGCTGCATACGGTCACATGGGGAAACAGCCAACAACTGTTACTAAGGTTTTTGAATCGCCATATAACGGTCGTATCGAAAAAGAAGTAGAATTATTCACTTGGGAAAAATTAGATAAAGTAGCAGAGATAAAGTCAGCGTTTAATTTATAACGTCATTGCGAGCAAAGCCAAGCAATCTGTTTATGATGAAATCATATTTCAATATGTCATATTTAGCGCAGTCGAAATACATTGCTGTTAGAAAGTATATTAATGTAGTATAAGTATTGTCTTTCAAATGATTATAATATAAGTGCCTCGTGTTTCACGGGGCATTTTTTTTGTTTTAAAATTACCTCACAAGCAAATTAACACCCCTTCACAACAAGTTAGAATGGTTTGACCACAAAATCTATTTTGTAGGAAAAGGATTACATATATTTGAAGTGTAATAATTAGAGAATTCCAAATCTCGCCACCTACAAAAGATGAAATATATAGTACTAGTACAAACGAAAAACGGACAACGTTTAGTTCAGGTTGAAGCCCCAAAAGTCAGCTTGTATTTAACACTGTTAAAAGGTATCGATTCTTTGAAAAACCTATTAAAGTAATAACTTAACCTACGAATGCCATGTCATTAACCCACAGAATTTCTCTAGCTATTTTGGCTTGCATAATATTACAATCTTGCTCAAAAGAAACCGACCTAATTTCTGAGTATGTTGTTTTAGATGCAGACAAACCCGAATATCGTTCGGTGAAAATTTATTCGGATTTTGAAATTGAAAAATCTAAAAAAACAGTTGCATTAATTCCTTTTTCTGATTAAATTCCAACACACTAAACATTAACTTAATGAAAAATCAATTACTCCAAGAAACTACTGTTCAAGAATATAAGGGAGATTTTTTTTCGGGCATACTTATGCTTGTTAGAAAGTTGTTCATGGTATAATCTTGTTCACAATTGTTTCATAAATGCTATCGTCTGATAGCATTTATGAAACATTTTCCCCTTCTAAATAACTCCGCTTATTTTTTAAATTATATTGATTACGCCTATTAATCTGTATTGCGTAGTTGATAAACTAGGACGTAATTTGGCAAACTTCAACTTAGGTATTCCATAGGTCAAAATTTTCACGCGTCTACCTATCCATAAATCTTCAAAAATCGGGTAAACTTTCTTAGCTTTAAGAATTCAAATTCCTAAGACATGCCGAAGATTACCATCAAACACTTTTTTACCTTTATTTTACTAACTACAGTACTTGTTTCCTGTAGAAAAACAGCACCTAAAGTAGCAGACGCAGAAGTTTCTGATACTTACGTTGCAGACAATTACACGAAGAAAGAAGTCAATATCACCATGCGTGACGGTATTAAACTGCACACTACGGTGTATTCGCCAAAAGACACTTCAAAAGAATATCCGATCATCATGCAACGAACTCCCTATAGTTCGCAACCATACGGAGAAGGTGAATTCAAGACAAAAATTGCTCCAAATATTCACATGATGCAAGATGGCTACATTGTCGTCTATCAAGATGTTCGTGGTCGTTGGTTAAGCGAAGGTCATTATGAGAACATGCGTGCTTTCAATCCCGATAAAAAAACGGAGAAAGATATCGATGAAAGTTCAGATACGTATGATACGATTGACTGGTTGGTAAACAATGTAGAAAACAATAATGGTAATGTGGGTATATGGGGAATCTCCTATCCTGGTTACTATTCAACATACGCTGTTGTAGATGCACACCCAGCATTAAAAGCAGCATCGCCACAGGCGAGTATTGCCGATTTCTTTTTTGATGATTTTCACCATAACGGAGCGTATTTACTGAGTTATTTTAGAGCAACATCATTATTCGGTACTCCGAGACCAGATGGCGATAAGCCAATAGATACTGCATGGTACGTATTACCAGATTTACCGACCGAAGATCAATACCAATTCTTTTTAGATGAAGGTCCGTTAAAAAACTTAGATCGTTTCTTTGAATACGAAACTGCCGATACACCACGTATGGCAAAAGAAGGGGTAACCGATGATTATTTCTGGAACGAGCTAAAGCAGCACCCTAATTACGATGAAATGTGGCAGAGTAAGGGCTTAATTCAGCATTTGAAAAATGTAAAACCAACAGTTGCCACTATGGTAGTTGCAGGTGAGTTTGATGCCGAAGATTTATACGGACCGTTAGAGACCTACAAGAATATTGAAAAGTACAATGCCGATAATTACAATACTTTGGTTTTCGGACCATGGGATCACGGCGGATGGGCACGAAGAAAGGGTCAGAATATTGTTGGTAATTATTACTTCGGTGATGGAATTTCAGAGTTTTTTCAAGAGAATATAGAAACTAAATTCTTTGACCATTTCTTAAAAGGAAACGGAGATAAAAATAGCGGATTACCGGAAGCCTACGTTTTTGATACCGGTAAAAAAGATTGGAAAACGTATGATACGTGGCCACCAGCAGGAGTTGTTAAAAAAGACATGTACTTATCTCCAGACCAAGAATTGACCTTTGAGCCAAAAGCAGTTGAAGAAGTGAAGTTTATCAGCGATATTAAAAAACCGGTACCGTATTCAGAAGATATTAAAACGGTATTTACTCCGAGAAAATACATGACAGACGATCAGCGTTTTGCGGCACGTCGTGGCGATGTATTGGTATTTGAAACCGAGGTGATGGAAAATGATATGACCTTGGCAGGTGATATTCTAGCGAAGTTGAAAGTAGCCACTACGGGTACTGCTGCAGATTGGATCGTTAAAATCATTGACGTTCACCCAGCAGATGAACCTGCCTATGAAGGCATGCAAGACCATTTGAAAATGAGCAATTATCATTTAATGGTGCGTAGCGAAGTTTTAAGAGGTAGATTTAGAAATAGCTTTGCCAACCCAGAGCCATTTGTAGCGAACCAAAAGACAGATATTACTATTAAGTTGCAAGATGTGTTCCATACTATTAAAAAAGGGCATAAGTTGCAAGTGCAAGTGCAAAGCACTTGGTTTCCGTTAATAGATTTAAATCCGCAGACCTACGTTGATAATATCTTCGAGGCAGATGAGTCAGATTTTAAAACTCAAACGCATACCGTTTTTACAGATTCTAGCATTGAGTTTTCTGTGTTGGAGTAGGTAAATGGAAATCGTAGTATTTTACTGTTATCTTAATTTTAAAAAGTAACTATCAAAAAAAATATAAAAGCAGTTTTAACTCTTTTAATTACCATGGTTTGGTTCTTAAATGGTTTGGTATGCAAAGTGTTGAATCTAGTTCCTAGACATCAAGAAATTGTTGCAAGAATTCTTGGTGACGAGTATGCTAGAACAATAACAGTTTTGATTGGTATTTCAGAAATTATGATGGCTGTTTGGGTATTGTCAAAATACAAATCGAAGTTCAATGCGGTTGTACAAATGGTTATTGTTTTAACAATGAATCTATTAGAGTACTATATAGCGCCAGATTTATTGTTTTGGGGAAGAATGAATATCGTATTTGCTTTGTTCTTTATTGGGTTAGTATATTATAATGAATTCATCCTAAAAGAACACTCATAGATAGAAGTTTCAATATGAAGTTTTTAAAAAATCATCCTTTTGCGGTAGAAGCCTTTTTTGAAAGTTCGGTTGTGTTGACTTTTGCAGTACCAAAGGAAGAACTTATTCAATATATACCAAGCTGTTTAGAATTAGATACGTTTCAAGATGAATGGGCATTTATAGCTGTTGCTATGGTGAAAACAAAGAATCTTCGTCCAAAAGGTTTTCCAAAGATGTTAGGAAATGATTTCTTCCTATTAGGGTATAGAATTTTTGTACGATATAGAAATAACGCAGGTAAAAGTTTACGAGGTCTTTATATAATTAAATCGGAAACTGATAAAAGAAAAATGGAATTGTTAGGTAATATTTTCACTCATTATAAATATTCTAAAACAGATATAAACGAATTTAAAAAGGATAATTTACGAGTAATAAAATCAGATAAATCAGATTTTGAGATAGTCATTTCAGATGCCAATGCAAGCAATGAAATATCATGCGATTCTCCTTTTGAAAATTGGAAAGATGCTCGAAAATTTGCTGGTCCATTACCGCATACCTTCAGATATGATAGTATTGATAATTCAGTATTAATAATTCAAGGAATACGTCAAAATTGGACTCCAAAACCAATAACAGTTGAAAATTATAACTTTGGGTTTCTAAATAATTTTAAGTTTAAGAAGATGATTTTGGCAAGTGCTTTTGAAATAACTAATGTCCCGTATTATTGGAAGAAAGGTAAGATTGAAAAATGGGATTAGAAAGAAAGCCTTTTCAAGGCGTATTTAATATTATTCGTTTCAATTGGCATTTTTATGTCATTGCAGGTGCCGTATTGATTGTCTTGTTTATCATAAAGTATTTTGTACCAGTTTTTCTTCAATCAGTCATAATTTGGTTGGGAATTCTAATTCTAATACCTATTACTGTTTCGGTATTAACTTCATTTTATGTGTATGACTATTCAGATTTATATAAACTTTATTGGTTCTCGGATTTAAATGAGAAAAAAGTATTAAATGTTAATGCAGGCTTTGATGAAACAAGTGCAATTATCAAACACATTTTTCCAAAGACAGATTTAACTATTTGCGATTTTTATAATGCAGAAAAGCACACTGAAATATCAATGGAAAGAGCAAGGAAAGCTTATCCGTCTCATAAGCATACTGTAAAAGTTGATGCTAGTGCATTACCTTTTAAAAATGGTGTATTTTCTCACGTAATTACTATTTTTTCAGCTCATGAAATAAGAAACCAAAATGAGCGTATACTTTTTTTAAAAGAATTAAATAGAATTACAGAACTAGACGGTCATATTTATATTACAGAACATTTAAGAGATTTTAATAATTTTTTGGCTTATAATATTGGCTTTTTGCATTTTTACACCAAAAGTAGTTGGCTAAAAGTTTTTGAAAACTCAGATTTATATTTAGAACGGGAGATTAAGATAACCCCGTTTATTTCAACTTTTGTTTTAAAGAAAAATGGAAATACATTTTAATATTATTGGGGCTATTCTAATCATTTTAGCTTTTGCTCATATGATTTTCCCATTTTATTTTAATTGGACGAATGAGTTACAAAAGCTAAGTCTTGTTAATAGGCAAATGATGAAAGTACATACTATTTTCATTGCATTGACAGTATTGTTAATGGGGCTGTTATGTTTGACTTCTTCAAAAGATTTGATAGATACTAATTTAGGTAAAACAATATCGTTAGGCTTTGCATTTTTTTGGACAATAAGATTATTGATTCAATTCTTCGGATATTCTTCTTTATTATGGAAAGGTAAAAAGTTTGAAACCATAGTTCATATCATTTTTTCAATCTTATGGATTTATATAAGTGGAGTCTTTTGGCTAAATTACTTCCAGTGAATTAAATAATTTTTATAATTATTTTGATTTGGATAAATCAGTAAAATATTTCTTTTTTAATAAAAACTACCAAGCGAATCAATACCGATTCGACCTGAAGGCGGACAATTTATACTCCCGAAAAGGTCGTAAAAACCACTCGAAGTGACATCTGTACTTAGTTTAGTAAAGTTTTTAAAATTCAAATATCCGTATTGTCAGTTCGAGTGCTTTTGACCTAATTTTTCATTAGGACAAAAGTGTATCGAGAACCTCGTAGCTGATGAGGTTTCTCGTTTCCTTGAAACCCGCAGAAAAATAACAACACAACCTCAAATTATATATTTTTCTTAAAATACTAGGTTATTAGAATCTTCTGCCCTTATATTTGCTAACTCAAAGTTCAAACACTTATTGAATAGTTATCAAGAAAGGTGGAGGGATTAGACCCTTTGAAACCTTAGCAACCCTTTGTTCAATACAAAGAAGGTGCTACATTCTACCCTCAGGGGATGGATAACAGTAATCGATTTTTCATCGATATTACTTTCTTATAACTTTTTGATTTTTACCTACCCACATTTTGTGCTGGTCAAGGTTTGGCTTTTAATTTTTAATATCCTTAGGATTAACAATTTTTAAAAACAACAAAATCATGAGTAATCACAAATTAGCAACAAACGCATTACACGCAGGTCACGACACAACTACTAATGGTGGTACGAGGGCAGTGCCTATTTACCAAACATCATCGTATGTATTTAATGATACCGACCATGCAGCAAACTTATTTTCACTAGGTGAATTAGGTTTCATTTATACAAGACTGAACAACCCTACCAATCAAATTCTACAAGACAGATTAGCTGCAGTAGAAGGCGGAGTAGGAGCAGTAGTTTTTGCATCAGGTACAGCAGCAATCTCAACTGGTTTATTGACTTTATTAAAAGCGGGTGATCACATAGTGGCATCGAGCAGTTTATATGGTGGTACGTTTAATTTATTGAATGTTACCCTTCCAAGATTAGGTATAACAACAACGTTCGTAGATGCTTCTGATCCTGAAAATTTTGGAAAAGCAGTACAAGACAATACAAGAGCATTTTTCGTGGAATCTTTAGGGAATCCGAAGTTAGATGTGTTGGATTTAAAAGCAATCTCAAAAGAATCTAAAGCAGCAGGCGTACCATTTATTGTAGATAATACAGTGGCTACTCCGTCATTATTAAATCCTATTGAACACGGAGCAAACTTGGTAATTCATTCCTTAACAAAATATATCGGCGGACAAGGAACTTCATTAGGTGGAGCAATTATTGATGCAGGTACTTTTGATTGGACCAACGGAAAATTCCCGGAGTTCACACAGCCATCTGCAGGTTACCATGGTTTGGTATATAGCGAAGCACTTGGTGCAGCAGCATTTACCTTCAAATTAATATTAGAAGGCTTACGTGATTTCGGTGGCGCATTGAGTCCGTTTAACGCATTCCAAATTATTCAAGGTTTAGAGACGTTACCAGTTCGTATCAAGCAACACAGTGCAAATGCATTAGAATTGGCTACATGGTTAGAAGGTAGGTCAGAAGTAGAATGGGTAAATTACCCAGGACTTAAAAGTAACAAATACAACGAGTTGGCTAAAGAATACTTACCAAAAGGACAAAGCGGATTAGTAACCTTTGGCGTGAAAGGCGGATTCGATGCTGCTAAAAAAGTTACTGATGCTACTAAGTTATTCTCATTGTTAGCGAATATTGGCGATACCAAGTCATTGATTATTCACCCAGCAAGTACAACGCACCAACAATTGACGGCAGAACAGCAAGAAAGTGCTGGTGTAGGTCAAGACCTAATACGTTTATCTGTTGGGCTAGAAGATATTGAAGATTTAAAAGCCGATTTAGAACAAGCTTTTGCCAGTCTTTAATTTTGGAGGCTGAGCGTAGCCGAAGCTACAAACACGAAGCAAACGTACACTTCGGAACCGCCCAGTGACCGATATTCATGAATTTTATAAAGAAGGTGGCTGAGCGTAGCCGAAGCCACAAATTGATTTTGAAATAGATGTTACATCAATTACAGATTAAAAAATACAAGACCTTAAATGGTACCTCGCAAGATATTCAATTGTCGTATCAGGTATTTGGGAAAGAGCTGCACACGGCACCAATTATTTTGGTGAACCATGCGTTAACGGGTAACTCTAATGTTACTGGTGAAGATGGTTGGTGGTCTGCACTTATTGGAGATGGAAAATGCATCGATACCCAGAAGTATACCATTTTGGCATTCAATATACCCGGTAACGGTCATGATAAGTTCGTGATTGAAAACTATAAAGATTTTGTAGCTGGCGATGTAGCAAGAATGTTTTTGTTGGGCTTACAGCAGTTGAAAGTAGATTGTTTGTTTGCTTTAATTGGTGGGTCTTTAGGTGGTGGTATCGCTTGGGAAATGGCAGCATTGCAACCAGAATTGACAGAGCATTTAATACCTGTAGCATCTGATTGGAAATCGACCGACTGGTTAATTGCCAATTGTCAGATTCAAGAGCAATTTTTGGTGAACTCAAAACAACCAGTGCACGATGCACGTATGCATGCGATGTTATGTTACAGAACTCCCGCTTCCTTCAAAGAGCGCTTCAAAAGAAGTACAAATGAAGAGTTGAAAGTTTTTAATGTAGAAAGTTGGTTAATGCATCATGGCGATAAGCTACAAGAGCGTTTTCAATTATCGGCTTACAAGTTGATGAATCAGCTGTTGAAGACCATTGATGTCACTAGAGGTGGAGATGAAAATTTCATCAGACTGCAAAATAGCGATACCAATATTCATATTATAGGTGTCGATTCTGATATGTTCTTTACCGCACAAGAAAATAAGGATACGTTTAAGCAATTGGCGCAAGCGAAGAGCAACGTAACCTATGGCGAAGTACAGTCGTTACATGGGCATGATGCCTTTTTAATCGAGTTCGACCAAATGGAGAAATTGCTAGGTGGTATTTTTAATACCAACGGTAATATCAAGAAAATAAAGATTCTGAAGTTTGGTGGTAAGTCCCTAAGCAATGGAGAAGGACTAGAGCGTGTTTTAGATATCGTTGCCAATAAGGTAAAGAATGATGAGAACATTGCCATCGTTTTATCCGCTAGGGAAAAAGCCACGGATCAGTTAGAAGATATGTTGCAGAAAGCTGCGAAGGGAAAAGACTATAAGTCGGACTTTGTAGCGCTAGAAAAATATCAGAAGCATACATATAAAAATATCAGCTTGTCCGCAGAATTTAAAGGTTTGGCAAAGTTGTATGAAGGTGTTTCTTTATTAGGAGATTACAGTGCTAAAATTAAAGATGAGGTACTTGCGTATGGCGAACTGATTTCTGCAAAATTGGTTACTAAATTATTGATAGGTAAAGGCATCAATGCAGTACTGGTTGATACACGTAAGGTGATAAAGACCGACAATACATTTGGTGATGCCAAGGTCTTGGAAGCAGAATCAAAAGAGCAGGTATTACTGAAGTTTGCTGAAATACCGAAAGATACTGTAGCTGTAGTTACGGGCTTCATTTCATCTACTTTAGATGGAGAAACAACCACTTTAGGTAGAAATGGTAGTAATTATTCCGCAGCTTTATTGGCGAATTTTTTAGATGCTGAAGAATTACAGAACTATACTCATGTTGACGGAATATATACTGCGAATCCTGATTATGTGCCAGAGGCTAAAAAACTAGAGAATCTGTCGTATGAAGAAGCGAATGAGTTGGCAAATTTTGGAGCAACAATTCTGCATGCAAAAACGATTATACCGCTAATTGAAAAGAACATTCCACTGCGTATTTTAAATACGTATAATGATGATAATGAAGGAACGTTGATCAGTGCTAAATCAAGCAAAGAAGGTATTAAGTCGCTTTCTGTAATTGAAGATGTAGCGATGATTAATATAGAAGGTCGCGGTTTGTTAGGTAAAGTGGGTGTAGATGCTAGAATATTCAAGGCATTAGAATCAAGTAATATTAGTGTTAGTATAATATCTCAAGGTTCTTCTGAAAGGGGAATCGGTCTTGTGGTGAAGAAAGACAAGGCTAAGAGAGCAAAATTGGCTTTAGAGAATGAATTCAGTAATGACTTTGAATCTAAAGATGTAAATATGATTACGGTGATAGATGATGTTTCAATTATATCTATTGTCGGTCAAGACTTGAGTACATTCCATAATCCGTTTAACGCATTGATTAAAAACCAGATTGTGCCGTTGTTGTTCAATAACACGGTATCAGGTAATAATGTTAGTTTGGTGGTGAAGAAATCTGATTTGCACAAGGCGGTAAATGTCATGCACGGACAAGTTTTTGGCATCAGTAAAAGGATAAATATTCTTGTTTTTGGACATGGGAATGTAGGGGGAACACTGATCGATCAAATTCTTAAATCAACCAAAACGATTAAGGATCGTAAAAAATTAGATTTGCGTGTATTTGGTATTGCGAATTCCAAAAAGATTTTGTTGAATGAAAAGGGAATCACCAAAAACTGGAAAACGAACCTAAAGCAAAAAGGAAAGCCTTATAAGGTTGATGATGTTTTTGATTTTGCAAAACGACATCATTTAGAAAACCTAATAGTTATTGATAATACGGCAAGTAAAGATTTTGTGGCAAATTATTTTGAGTTCGTAGAACGCGGATTTGATATTGTTTCATCCAATAAAATTGCGAATACCTTACGTTACGATTTTTATCAACTATTGCGAGAAGAGCTACAGAAAAATCAAAAGCAATACTTGTATGAAACCAATGTGGGAGCAGGCTTACCATTGATAGATACCATAAAGTTACTCCATTTATCCGGAGAGAATATTACGAGAATAAAAGGAGTGTTTTCAGGATCGTTAAGTTATATATTCAATACCTTCTCAGAAGCAGATGTGCCATTTTCGTCCATTTTAAAAGATGCGATGCAACAAGGATTTACAGAACCGGATCCTCGTGAAGATTTATCAGGAAATGATGTAGGTAGAAAGCTGTTGATTTTAGCAAGAGAATTAGATTTACATAATGAGTTTGCGGATATAAATATTGATAACCTTATTCCAGAGAAATTACAAGACGGAGAAGTGGCTTTCTTTTTAGAGAATTTAGATGTTTTAGATACTAAGTTCAATGAAATTAAAAAGAATCAGAAGCCAAATCATGTATTACGTTATGTAGGTGATTTGCACGGAAATTTGCAAAAAGAAAAAGGAGTATTAGATGTGAAGTTGATATCCGTTCCAAAAGAAAGTGCTTTAGGGCAAGTAAAAGGATCAGATTCCATCATAGAAATATATACAGAGTCTTATGGAGAAAATCCGTTAGTAATACAAGGCGCAGGTGCTGGTGCAGCAGTTACGGCAAGAGGAGTATTTGGAGATATATTGAGAATTGCGGAGAAAGGGTAGCTTATTTAAGTAATTGATGTAATACATATTAGGTAAAATCACAAAACAATCTTGTTATAATGAGTTGGTGTCTTTAATTTGAATAGTTACATATTATTGAGAACCTTTAACAATTTTAAGAATAATATTTTGTCCAGAATACTCATTGCTCATATGTAATTTCACGTGCACACTAGTATTAATTAGTCTCTTGAAGTTGGGTTTAAGGACAAGTATTTTATAATTAAATTTGAAAGAACTTAATTTTTTAATGAAAATCAATATGTATAAAACGATTTTATTTGCACTACTTGTTTTCTCTATTGGGAAGACTTATAGTCAAAACACAAATTTTGAAGGCAGCTTTATTAAGAAGCTAAATAAGAAGTACGATTTTGTTTCAGTCAAAGATAAAGTTGACCCACAATTTTATGAAAAATGTAATAAAATTGTGGTTGGGGATTATATATATGGTCCTAGTGATGGAGGTGGTTCTTCTGTAATAGGGGCTAAAAATTTAAAATTTATCGATGTAGATGGAAATGAAGTAGGTGCGCCTACTGATTTTAAACTTTACCAAGTGAATAGATATGACCATAGCCAAGTTTTGATGGCAAAGTATTCAAACGGTCTTATTGGTCTACTGGATTTATGTGGAGAAACTATAATGGAGCCAAAATATGCTGAAATCAATGCATTTAATGAGCAGGGCTTGGCTGTAACATTTATAGCAAATGAAATTGATGTGATTGATACTTTGGGTAATTCATTATTGGATAAGAGGATTAATTATAAAATTAATTACGATACATTCAATGTAGCACCAAAAGGATCTTTTTATTCATCCATGAAAATTGTTGATGGAAAATTTTTTCAACGAGGACCAAATAATCTCTTGGCAGTGTATGATGTAGTAAACAAAAAGACTCTTACGGACTATAAATATGATTTTATAGATTTACATGCTATAGAACATAATGAGGTGAAATATTTTAAGGTTAAAAAAGGAGATAGTTATAACCTTGTCAATATTGAAACAGGTCAAGAATTATTATCAGGCAATAGTTATGCAGATATTAGAGAATTTAAACGGCTATTTAAGGATACGGCTGTTGAGGTTTTAACCAATGAAGAAATCAGTAATTGGAACCTCGTTCGTTTAACCGATAATAAAATTTTATTCCCTACAGATATTCCCATAGTTTCTTTTCAAGGTAGTACTATAGGTGAAACTAATAAATGGGTTACACTATTACATGGTAAGGAAAATGGCAATAGTATTTTTAATGTAGAGGTTGGGGAGTATGTGATAGAACCTAAAAAAGAGTATAAAGAATTTAAATTTAATAAGGACTTTATCAAGGCGAATACTGTTGTTGTAAAACTGACAGATGACTCAATTCAATTGTTTGATATATTAAATAAAACAGAGAGAAAATTATCTATTTCAGGTAAGAAATTGGATGTTGATTCTATTAGGTTTGAAGATGGTAAAATTTGGTTTAAGGCCTTCTCTGAAAAACGATTCTCCGATTTTCGAGAAATAACACTTTATGATGATAAATGGCGTCAAGTTTATAATGGAATTGCCAAGGTGGTTTTAGATGATGGCCTTATAAAAATTTCAGAAAGTACAGACACAGAAAGTACAAAAAGACCTTACTTATTGCAAAGTGATGGAGAACCAGTTGAGGCTATAAATAATTAATCGTACCCCTATGATTTTGAGAAACAATAAAGTGATAATGCTTGTTATGTTAATTTTAATATTACAAGATAGTATTTACGGTCAATCTTTAAAAGGAGAATCATTTAGGCTGTTTAAGTTGAACGTACCAGAGATAAAAGTACCAGATGATTATAAATATTACGATTTTGAATTAAAAAATAATGTCGGTAATATTTTGGTAAACATTGATGGTGAAAAGTCACCAATGGATTATAAGCAGCCAGATATAACTAGTTATATAAATAGAATCAGATTATATAATAATATATATTATTATATACCGGATTTAATTATTAAAATAGATGGATTTAATTTAGAACACAACTATTATGTTGAATCAGATTCAAAAAGAGTAGGTAGTGAAAAAGTAACCTATTATACAGCTATTTTTGATGTAGTTGGAAGTTTAAATTTAAAACTTGAAGATAAAACTGGTAGTGTACTTTTTGAAGAAAGAATTGAATATCGTAAAAATGCTGATAAGATTGCTGGAGATGAAGACTCTGGACCATTTAAGGATAAAGCAAAGGCTATTAGTGCAATGGTGAAACAAGCGCCTTACAGTTCATCTAATTATAAGAGTTACCATAAAGAGGTGCTGAGAAATTTAGTCGCAAATTTATCACAGAAATTAAATAGAAAGGCTGTGTCCTATTATTATCCAATTAATGAAAATCTTTATTTTTTTAAAAAGCCTGAGAAATTTAATTTTGATATTAAGTTTCTTTTTAAAGATTTATTCGAATTAAAATCGATAAAGAAATATAGTGAGGATTACAGAGAAAAATTTCAGATTGTTTCGACAAAGCTTAGAGGGCAATTGTTAGCAGAGCTTGCAAAAATTACTGAAACTGATAAAAGTAGTGAGTTAAAGAAAAAATGGGTTTTATATACAAACTTGGGAAATATAGAATATGCATTAGGTAATATAGAAAAGGCTCAAGAGTATTTAAATCTTTCAAGAGAACTTAAGGTTTATAAAAATTATCATGGTTTGTTTGACCTTATTAATAGAAAGTAAAAGAATTTACCTAAATCTTAAAAAATAATTTTTGAATATTCATGAAGAATAATAATAAATTTGAAACGAACGCTATACGCACACAATTAAAGCGAAGTGAGAACTTGGAGCATTCTGTTCCTTTGTACTTAACTTCAAGCTTTGTATTTGAAGATGCTGAAGATATGCGTGCGTCGTTTGCAGAGGAAAAGGAGCGTAATATTTATTCGCGATATTCTAATCCGAATTCATCTGAGTTTATAGATAAAGTATGTCAAATGGAAGGTGCCGAAAGCGGATTCGCATTTGCATCGGGTATGGCAGCGGTTTTTTCTACATTGGCAGCGTTGTTGGATAGTGGTGACCATGTATTATCGGCAAAAAGCATATTTGGTTCAACGCATTCGTTATTTACGAACTTCTTCCCAAAATGGAATATCGATCATACTTATTTTAAGATAGACGAATTGGACAAAATTGAAGGTCTGGTCACTCCGAAAACAAAAATCATTTATGCGGAGACTCCCACTAATCCTGGTGTAGATGTGTTGGATTTGGAGGAGTTGGGAAAGATTGCGAAGAAAAATAATTTGATTTTGGTTATCGATAATTGCTTTGCATCCCCTTATTTACAACAGCCGATTAAGTTTGGAGCAGATTTGGTTATCCATTCTGGAACTAAATTGATGGATGGTCAGGGAAGGGTATTGGCAGGTATTACTGTCGGTAGTGCAGCATTAATGGATAAGGTGTATCGTTTTTCACGTATAACAGGTCCCGCTCTATCACCATTCAATGCATGGGTACTTTCAAAAAGTTTAGAGACACTGGCAATACGAGTAGACAGACATTGTGATAATGCCCTGAAGTTAGCAGAATTCTTAGAAGGGAACGATAAAGTGAACTGGGTGAAATATCCATTTTTAAAATCGCACCCAAAGTATGAGATTGCCAAAAAGCAAATGAAAGCAGGTGGTTGTGTAGTAGCTTTTGAAGTTAAAGGAGGTCTAGATGCAGGAAAGGAGTTCTTTGACTCTATTAAACTGTTGTCACTTTCTGCGAACTTAGGAGATTCAAGAACCATAGTAACGCACCCGGCATCGACAACGCATAGTAAATTAAGTGTAGAAGAACGGGCAGCAGTAGGTATCTCAGATGGTACAGTTCGTATTTCGGTAGGGTTGGAGCATATTGATGATATTATTGCAGATATAGCTCAGGCACTGGGATAGTATAAGAATAGACTGTTTTGGTAGGTGTTCATAAAAATAACAAAAGCCCTTTTTGCAGAGAAAGGGCTCTTTGATTTATAATTTTATGTTTTAAAGAAAATTGACCACTCCGGTATCCATGTCATAAACGGCACCTCTAATATCTATTTCGCCTTTGTTCATCATCTCGTTAAGTATGGGGCTATCCTTTTTTATTTTATCGATAGCTACTCGAACATTATTTTCACTAACCTCATGTACCAGCAATCTATTTTTAGAAGTTCTAGGCCCTTCCGATTTAGTTGACATTTTTACGGCTGGTTCTATGTTTTTTAACATTTTGGTAATATGACCTAACTCAGCGCCATCTATTGCAGCATGAATTGCTACACAATTTTCATGACCTAAAACTAGTATTAGTTTTGCACCCGCCACTTTGGTTGCAAATTCCATACTACCAAGAATATCATCGTTAATAAAATTCCCTGCCACACGAGCAACGAAAATATCACCAATTCCTTTGTCAAAAACATCCTCTACAGGTACTCTACTGTCAACACATGAAAGAACTATTGCTTTTGGATATTGAGATTCTGCACTTTCTCTAATTTGCATAGAATGGTCTCTAGCAGTAAGGTCGCTCATTACAAATCTTTCATTTCCTGCTGATAAACTATTAAATACATCTAAAGGTGTTAATGCTGCCTGTTCCTCTGCAGAAAGTACCGATTCTACCAGAATTTTACTTTTGTCTATCTCAATTGTTTCGCTTTCAGATTGTTGCGAGGTCATGGTGGTTGAAAATGCGAGTAAGCTAACAAGTAATACTAAATTTTGTCTCATAATCATCGTTATTTAATTCTTAGCAAATGTAAATAGCAAAACCCAAAATGAAACTATTACTATTCATAAATAATAGTTAAAGTATTAATTATTGATAGTATTACTATTAAAATATGAAATTCAATATTTATTATATGGATTTGAGCTTTTGATAGAAACAAAAAATGCCCGGTATATACCGGGCATTTAAATATGTATAAACATTATGTCTATTTACTTAACGTCATTGTATAAGTAGCACTAACAGTGGTAGTACCTCCAAAAACCTCAACAGTATCATTTAAATCGTATTTAAGATTCATTTTAGAATCTGTTAGCTCTGTAATAGTCAAACCGATTTCTTCTCCGTCAGCAGAAACAAAATATAATGTGCTGCCATCTAATCTCCATTTGTCAGACTGAAAAAAATCATCGCCTTCTATTTCTTCAGATTGAGACTCGCCCATAAAGGTTGTAGTTAATATAGTCGTGTATGAACCTTCGCTAGTAACATTCTGTGGATCCTCAGAAAAAGTGATTATGGTGTCAAAATCTTTTCCAACAGAAGAGAAAGTGGTTTCTATAGAATTTCCATCAAAATCGGTATTCGATTTTCCATCTTTAGTTTCAAGTGCGGTTAAATTCCATGTGCCTATAATTTCACTCTCGTTAGCATTTGAAACAGCATCTTCATCATTTGAACAAGATGTGAAGACCAATGATAGTGCGATAATCGATAATAAGAATACTTTTTTCATAATTAATTTAATGGTTGAAAATGTATAACGATGTTTTGTTGGTTCAAGTATTTGATGTATATTTTTTTATTTGGCTATCTTAGCATTATGCTCTCGAAAAAGACAAAATATGGTTTAAAAGCATTGGCCTATTTAGCGGCACAGCCAGATAAAAAACCAGTTCAAATTTCAGAAATCGCTGAAAAGGAGAACATCTCCCAGAAATTCTTGGAGAGTATACTCTTGAGTTTAAGAAAAACAGGATTCTTAGGCTCAAAAAAAGGCAAAGGAGGTGGTTATTATTTAATAAAATCTCCAGAAGAAATATCTATGACAGATGTTATGAGGGTTTTAGAAGGACCAATTGCCATGGTGCCTTGTGTAAGTCTTAATTTCTATGAAACTTGTGATGACTGTCCAGATGAAAACACCTGTTCGGTTCATAAGCTAATGCTGCAAGTGCGTGATAGTGCGTTAGATGTATATCGAAATAATACATTAAAGGATATCATCTCGTAAATTTCATCATTTTATCAAATCTTTATTTTGCAGTAACACAATTCATTGCGAAATATGAATTTTTCATGCTCTTTTGTTAATAATCTACTAAATCTATAGGGTAAATGAAATTTATCTAAAATATGAGCGACTACATTGGAAAATAATACTATTTTTGAAAACTCTATTAAATTAGTAGGGTAATAAAAATGAAGTAAAAGATGATTGCAGATCAACTTATATTAAATAAAAAGGAAAACAAAACTACGTATCAAGATGATAAAACATCTGAAAAGCCAATTCGTAGTATTGCCAAGGCTTTCAGTTGGAGAGTAATAGGTACGGTAGATACGTTAATTATATCTTATATACTTACGGGTGAGTTTTCGGTAGCAGCATCAATAGCCTCTATAGATTTTGTAACAAAAATGATATTGTATTTCTTTCACGAGCGTTTTTGGAATTTAGTAAAGTGGGGTAAATAATAAAGAAAAGGATTATGGCATTGACAGAAGCACAAGTTCAGAAGTTGAACATTCAATTTAAAGGTATACCGCCAGAAGAAATTATTTCTTGGGCAGTAAAGCATGCAGAAACTCCCGTAGTAACAACAAACTTCAGACCATATGAAGTAGCTATTTTACATGCGGTATCTGGTGTAAAAAAAGATATTCCTGTAGTATGGTGCGATACGGGTTACAATACTCCGAAAACGTACAAACATGCAGATGAGATAATCAACAAGTTGAATTTGAACGTAAAATTGTTTGTACCAAAACAAACTACTGCGCATAGAGATGCTGTTATGGGTATTCCTCAAATTGATGATCCCAGACATGCGTTATTTACGGAGCAAGTTAAGTTGGAGCCTTTTAAAAGAGCTATGGCGGAATTTAAGCCAGATGTTTGGTTTACGAACCTAAGAAAAGGGCAGACTGCACACCGCGATAGTTTAGATATTTTAAGTCTAAGCAAAGACGGCGTGTTGAAGGTGAGTCCGTTTTACCACTGGAACGATACACAATTAGATGCCTATTTAAGAAAATATAAGCTACCGAACGAGCATAACTATTTTGACCCAACTAAGGTGTTAGAAAATAGAGAATGCGGATTGCATAGTTAATCAGCGGTTGTAGAAAAGAATAAGATAATTTATCTAAGAAAATATAGAATGAGTAATACAAGTACGGAATTGGAAGTAACCCCATCCATAGAACTTTTAAAAGATACCTCTCATATAAATGCCCTTGAAAATGAAGCAATTTATATTATAAGAGAAGTTGCTGCTCAGTTCGAGAAGCCGGTTCTTTTGTTTTCAGGAGGAAAAGATTCGATTACATTGGTTCGTTTGGCTCAAAAAGCATTTTGGCCATCGAAAATTCCATTCCCATTAATGCACATTGATACGGGTCATAACTTTCCTGAAACTATCGAGTTTAGAGATAGATTGGTAGAAGAGTTAGGGTTAGAATTGATTGTGCGTAATGTGCAAGATTCAATCGATCAAGGTAAGGTAAAAGAAGAGTCAGGTAGATACTCAAGTAGAAATAGTCTTCAGACAACAACGTTATTAGATGCAATCGAAGAATTTAAGTTCGATGCTTGTATTGGTGGTGCGCGTAGAGATGAAGAAAAGGCACGTGCTAAAGAACGTATTTTCTCTGTTCGTGATGATTTTGGACAGTGGGATGAGCGTAACCAACGCCCAGAGTTGTTCGATATGTTAAACGGACAAATAGAATTGGGTCAGAATGTACGTGTTTTTCCAATATCTAACTGGACAGAATTAGACGTATGGTCTTATATTAAAGAAGAGCAAATTGAAATTCCTTCAATTTACTTCGCACACAAACGTAAAACTTTCTTAAGAGATGGTATGATATGGTCTGCAGAAGACGGTATTGTATTTAGAGAAGAAGATGAGGTTGTAGAAGAAAGATTGGTTCGTTTCCGTACGGTAGGCGATATGTCTTGTACCGCAGCAGTACTTTCAGATGCGGAAACTATTGATAAAGTGGTAGAAGAAATTAGAGATTCATCTATTTCTGAACGTGGTGCACGTATAGACGACAAACGTTCAGAAGCTGCAATGGAGAAAAGAAAACAACAAGGATATTTTTAATATGGTTGATGGTTGTTGGTTGTTCGTTGATAGTAAATAGCGAACAAAACCAACAACGAACAACCAACAACGAACAACGAAATTGGAAGTACTAAAAATAGCAACGGCAGGTAGTGTAGATGATGGTAAAAGCACCTTGATAGGGAGAATGCTTTACGATACAAAATCTTTGACCAGCGATAAGTTAGAAGCAATAGAAAAAACCAGTAAGCAAAAGGGGTACGATTATTTAGATTTCTCTTTGGCAACAGATGGTTTGGTAGCAGAACGAGAGCAAGGTATTACCATAGATGTGGCTCATATCTATTTTTCCACGGCAAAGAAAAGTTACATTATAGCAGATACACCTGGGCATGTGGAATATACCCGTAACATGGTTACAGGTGCATCTACATCTCAAGCGGCAATTATATTGATAGATGCACGTAAGGGTGTAATCGAACAAACGAATAGACACTTTTTTATCAATAATTTACTGCGCATTAAAGATGTTGTAGTAGCTATTAATAAGATGGATTTGGTGGACTATTCAGAGGAAACTTACAACGCTATTAAGGCTGATTTTGAGGAGTTGATGGCGAAAAGAGACTATCAAGATCAGAAAATAACCTTCATTCCTGTAAGTGCATTGAAAGGTGATAACGTAGTAAATAAAACAGACAAGACACCTTGGTATACAGGTCCGACTTTGTTAGAACATTTTGAAGCGTTGGATAGAAAAGATATTTTCAATGCAGGTACGCCACGTTTCCCGGTGCAATATGTTATCCGTCCGAAGACAGATGAGCATCATGATTTTAGAGGATTCGCAGGTAAAGTGTATGGAGGTGAGTTAAGTGTAGGTGATGAGGTAGTAGCGCTTCCATCGCAAACACGTTCAACTATAAAGGAAATTTATTTCCACGATAAAAAATATAAAACAGCATCAAGGCGTTCGTCGGTTACAATTACGTTAGACGATGAAATTAATTTAAGTCGTGGTGATATGTTAGTGAAGGCTAATGATTTACCAACGGTTGATAAGCAATTTACTGCTACTATTTCTTGGATGGATTCATTGCCGTTAGCTGCTGGTAATAAATATATCGTACAACACGGTGTCAATAAAGTATTGGCAAAAGTAGAACAAGTACATCATAAGATAGCTCCTGATTATTCAGGTATCGATTCAGAAACCGATGCATTGGGTATGAATGATATTGCCCAGGTTAGTTTCCGTTTAAATAAGCCAATTTTCTACGATCAGTTTAAGAATCATAGAACAAACGGTTCATTTATATTGATTGATACGAAATCGAATAGTACCGTAGGGGCGGGATTTATACAATAAAAAGCCCCTAGCCCCCAAAGGGGGAATTCAAAATAGGCATCATATTTTAATTAGTATAGTAAGTCTATAGGTATAGTAAAGTAATTAATTAATAATAACGCTTGTTTTTACCCGAGTAAGTGTTCCTCCCTTTTGGGGAGGTTAGGAGGGGCTACAATATGCAAAGTTTTAGAACAGAAATAGAGAATCAAGTAGTTGCTAAAGATATTTTAGAACTGGAACGCAAGATTCATGAGTTCCATGGCGGCAAATTAGATGAGGAGAAATTTAGAAGCCTACGTTTGGCTCGTGGTGTTTACGGTCAGCGTCAAGAAGGGGTTCAGATGATCCGCATTAAGTTGCCATATGGTAAGGTGACTTCTAAACAATTGCTACGTATTTGTGATGTGTCCGATGAATATTCTACCGGTAGATTACATATTACTACACGTCAAGATATTCAGATTCACTATGTGGATTTAAATAGGACTCCCCAGTTATGGTCAGAATTGGAGAAAGACGATATTACGTTAAGGGAAGCATGTGGTAACACGGTACGAAATGTAACGGCAAGTGAAACTGCGGGTGTAGATGTAGATGAACCTTTTGATGTTTCGCCTTATGCACATGCATTGTTTCAATACTTTTTAAGAAACCCTGTGTCTCAAGAAATGGGGCGTAAGTTTAAGGTTTCTTTCTCAGCGAGTGATGCCGATACTGGTTTGTCATATATGCACGATTTAGGCTTTATTGCTAAAATCGAAAATGGAGAAGTAGGTTTTAAAGTGATGTTGGGTGGCGGATTAGGTTCTCAGCCAAGACATGCCGATGAATTGTATAGCTTTTTGCCTGCAGATCAAATTATTCCGTTAATGGAAACCGTTATACGTGTTTTTGATCGTTACGGTGAGCGTAAGAGTAGAGCAAAGGCAAGAATGAAATTCTTGTTGAAAGATTTAGGTTTGGACGGATTCAAAGAATTGTTAGCTGCAGAAAAAACAGCGGTTCCTTTTGATACATTTCCTATTGATCCTGAAGATTATCCTAAGGTAAAAGTTTCACAATTAGAAGTTCCAAAAGTTGAAATAGCAGATTCGAAAGAATTTGAACAATGGAAATCTACAAATGTAGTTTCGCAGAAACAACCAGGCTATGTGGCTTTGGGTATTAAAGTTTTATTAGGAGATTTCTATACGGATAAAGCACGTTTGTTAGCGAACTTGGTACAGAAATATGCAGCAGGTGAGCTTCGTTTATCACTTCGTCAAAACATTTTAATTCCTTTCGTAAAAGAAGAGAATGTTGAATTTTTCTATACGGAATTAAAGAAATTAGGTTTTGCCGAAGCAGGTTATAACAAAGCATTAGATATAACTGCTTGTCCTGGTACAGATACCTGTAACTTAGGTATTGCCAGCAGTACTGGTATTGCAGAAGAACTAGAAAGAGTTATAAAAACTGAATACCCTGATTATATTAATAACGAAGATGTTGTTATAAAGATCAGTGGTTGTATGAACGCATGTGGTCAACACAACATGGCAAATATTGGTTTCCAAGGAATGTCCGTTCGTACAAAAGATAAATTAGTTGCTCCGGCATTACAAGTATTGTTAGGTGGTAGCACAGATGGTAACGGTCAAGGTCGTTTTGCTGATAAAGTAGTAAAAGTGCCAAGTAAAAGAGGACCTGAAGCATTACGTTTAATCTTAAATGATTTTGATGCTAACGGTGGCGAATTGTCGTTCCCAGATTACTACGAAGAAAAAGGGCAAATGTATTTCTACGATTTTCTAACGCCACTTTCATCTGTAGATGATTTAACGCCGGAAGATTTTATCGACTGGGGAAATACAGAGCGTTATGAAAAAGCAATCGGTGTAGGTGAATGTGCAGGTGTGGTTATTGATTTAATTGCGACGCTTCTTTTTGAAAGTGAAGAGAAAATACAGAATGCACAAGATATGTTCGATGCTGAAAAGTGGTCTGCAAGTATTTATCACGCATATTCTTCTATGGTGAATTCAGCGAAAGCGATGTTAACATCAGAGAATACAAAAGTGAATACGCATGTAAGTATCATTAAAGATTTTGATGAGAAGTTTGTTGCCGATGGAAGAATTGCTGTTGCAGGCGGATTCGAGAAACTGGTGCTTCAATTGAATCAGAATGAACCAACAAAAGAATTTGCAAATTCATATATAAAAGATGCTAAGGTGTTTTTAGAGACAGTAGCAAAATTTAGAGAACAAGAATTAGCAGAAGCATAAACAGTATGAGTTTAGAAATCAATATAACGAAGACTGAGGGCAGCCGAAGGCAAGTAGAAGTTCCCCCTTCGGGGGCTAGGGGGCTTTTAACTGTTGTCGGTGCAGGACCTGGTGATATAGAGCTAATCACTTTAAAAGCAATCAGGACTTTGGAAAATGCCGATGTAGTTTTATATGATGCTTTGGTAAACGAAGAGCTGCTAGACTATGCAAAAAATGCAGAATTGATTTTTGTGGGTAAAAGAAAAGGATGTTATGCCTATCAGCAAGAACAAATAAATGAACTAATTGTTAGCAGAGCAAAATCTGCGGGACATGTAGTACGATTAAAAGGCGGAGATCCGTTTGTATTCGGTCGTGGTTCAGAAGAAATGGATTACGCTGCTTCTCACGGATTGGAAGTTGCCATGGTGCCCGGTATTTCATCAAGTTTAAGTGTACCGGCATCTCAAAATATACCAGTGACCAAAAGAGGGGCTTCTGAAAGTTTCTGGGTAATTACAGGAACTACAAAAGAGCATAAACTATCAACCGATGTTGCTTTGGCAGCAAAAAGTAGCGCAACAGTGGTGATATTAATGGGAATGTCAAAACTCCCACAAATAGTAGAACTGTTTAAAGGTGAAGGCAAAGCAGAGATGCCCATAGCTATCATTCAAAACGGGACTCGTGAGAATGAAAAAGTTGGGATTGCAACGATTGAAACCATAGTAGATGTGGTGGAGAAGGAAAACCTTTCTAATCCTGCAATTATTATTATTGGTGAAGTAGTAAAGCATCGCGAAGCATTAGTAGAAGCTAAAAACCAGTATTCACAAGAGAATGGTAGTTTGAGCGAAGTATAAAAAGTACAAAGTATTAAGTACAGAGTTGAAGTAAAATTAAAAGAAGTTGAAAAGTGATTATTAATTACTTTTTACTAAAAAGAAAATTATGATTAAAACAGATATGCTCATCATAGGAGCGGGACCAACCGGATTATTTACGGTGTTTGAAGCAGGATTATTAAAGTTAAAAACGCATTTAATTGATGCATTGCCGCAACCAGGTGGGCAGTGTTCAGAGATATATCCTAAGAAACCTATTTATGATATTCCTGCATTTCCAGAAATTTTGGCGGGTACTTTGGTAGATAATCTTATGGAACAAATAAAACCTTTTGAGCCAGGTTTTACCTTAGGCGAAAGAGCTGAAACCTTAGATAAGTTAGAAGATGGTTCATTCGTAGTTACTACAAATAAAGGAACCAAACATAATGCGCCAGTTGTAGTTATAGCAGGCGGATTAGGTTCATTTGAACCAAGAAAACCACCTATCTCAAATATTGTAAATTTTGAAGATACCGGTGTTTCTTATATGATTAAGGATCCAGAAGTATATCGAGATAAGAAGGTGGTTATTGCCGGTGGTGGTGATTCAGCATTAGATTGGGCCATATTTTTAACCGATGTAGCTTCAGAAGTAACTTTGGTTCATAGAAGAGATGAATTCAGAGGAGCTTTAGATTCTGTCGAAAAAGCAGCTGAGTTAGCTAAGTTGGGTAAAATCAAATTGATTACAAAAGCCGAGGTTAAGGAGCTTCACGGTAAAGAACAACTTGAGGCTGTTGTTATTAAGCATACGGATAGAGAAAAAGAAGACACCTATTTAGAAGTTGATAATTTTATTCCATTGTTCGGTTTATCACCTAAATTGGGTCCGATAGGCGACTGGGGCTTAGATATTCATAAGAATGCCATTAAGGTAAACAACGCAAAAGATTACCAAACAAACATACCGGGTGTATATGCTATTGGAGATGTCAATACATACGAAGGTAAGTTGAAATTGATCCTTTCAGGTTTCCATGAAGCTGCGGTAATGTGTCAGTATGCATACCAACAAATTAATCCGGGTAAGCGCTATGTAATGAAATACACGACCGTTGGCGGAGTAGAAGGATTTGATGGTTCTAAGAAAGAAGCCAAAAAAGAAGTAGTACAAAGTATTGCATAAAGTTATAATTTGGTCAGTAAAACCTCCAGATTCTTTATGATTCTGGAGGTTTTTTTATGACAATTTTCTAAAAATTCGTTGGGTAAAAAACCTGTTGAAGTTTTGGATTAGAGCATACTGTGCCGTTACTTTGCAAATCGTTCATAAATATATTGAAACGTTATCAAGAAAGGTGGAGGGACTAGACCCATTGAAACCTTGGCAACCCTTTCCTAATATGGAAAAGAAGGTGCTACATTCTATCTTTATTCTGCTTACTCCTGCAGAATGTGTTATTCTAAATAACATTATCAAAGACAGATAACTTAAGAAGAGGCGTCTAGCCTAACTTTCCTTACTTGATTTCGAATTAGTTTTTTATTGGATGTAGAATCTTTTACAACGTAAAATGAAGGATATAAAAGAAATTTTAAAAGAGCGAATTCTCATATTAGATGGTGCCATGGGTACGATGCTACAACGCTATAAGTTTACTGAGGAAGATTTTAGGGGAGAGCGTTTTAAAGATTGGGAGCACCCATTGCAGGGTAATAATGATTTGTTGTCCCTTACACAACCCGAGGCAATTGCAGAAGTGCACCGTAAATACTTTGCGGCAGGTGCTGACATCGTAGAAACCAATACATTCTCAGGTACTACTATCGCCATGGCAGATTATTATATGGAAGATTTGGTGTACGAGTTGAACTATGAATCTGCACGCATTGCAAAAATGGTAGCAGATGAATTCACTAAGAAGGAACCGAATAAACCAAGATTTGTAGCGGGTAGTATAGGTCCTACAAACAAAACGGCGAGTATGTCCCCAGATGTAAACGATCCCGGTTTTCGAGCTATTTCTTTTGATGAATTACGTATTGCTTACAAGCAGCAAGTAGAAGCCTTGTTAGATGGTGGATCTGATATTTTATTGGTAGAAACTATTTTCGATACCCTTAATGCAAAAGCGGCATTGTTCGCTATTGAAGAGGTCAAGGAAGAACGAAATATAGATGTGCCAATCATGGTCAGTGGAACAATTACTGATGCTTCGGGAAGAACATTGTCCGGACAAACAGCAGAGGCATTTTTAATATCAATATCTCATATTCCGATATTATCGGTTGGGTTTAACTGTGCTTTAGGTGCGAATCAACTAGTACCACATTTAGAAGTATTGTCGACCAAAAGTGAGCATGCAGTTTCTGCGCATCCAAATGCAGGATTACCAAATGCCTTTGGAGAATACGATGAGACTCCCGATCAAATGGCAGAGCAAATAAAAGAATACGCAGAAAAAGGATTAGTAAATATAGTAGGCGGTTGTTGTGGAACAACTCCGGAGCATATTTCGGCGATAGCTGAGGTGGTGGAAAATTTCGCTCCGCGTCAATTTTAGTTGTTGGTTGTCGGTTGTTAGTTGTTGGATAATAAAATAGTGATACTATGAAAGTCTATACAGAATTGGAAGTTTGGAAGGAGTCAAGAATTCTTGTGAAGGATATTTATACTATGACCAAGTCGTTTCCAAAAGAAGAGACTTACGGACTTACTAATCAACTTAGACGATGTGCTGTATCTATTCCTTCTAATATAGCAGAAGGTTGCGGAAGAAGGACAGCTGCTGACACGATACAGTTTTTACATATTTCAAGAGGTTCATTATATGAGTTGGAAACTCAAATTTATATAGCCCTTGATTTGAATTATATTGAGAATGATGATTTTGAAGCTATTAATAAGAGAATTATTAGCTGTAAGAAATTGATAAATGGATTTATCAATTATTTTAAAAAGTGATATAGATTAAATGAGCAATAGGTCTGAAATACCAACAACCAACAACCAACAACCAACAACCAGATATCTGCGGTTGAGCGGCTTAGAACCCCTAATCGTAACCCCCGAAACTAACTTCATAAACGTGGGGGAACGGACAAACGTTGCCGGGTCTAAAAAGTTTCTACGTCTTGTAAAGGAAGAGAAATTTGAAGAGGCATTGGCGGTCGCCAGAGAGCAAGTGGAGAACGGAGCCCAAGTTATCGACATCAACATGGATGATGGGTTGATTGATGGTAAGCAGGCTATGGTCAAGTTTTTGAACTTAGTTATTGCCGAACCAGATATTTCGCGTGTCCCTATCATGATAGATAGTTCTAAATGGGAAATCATTGAAGCCGGACTACACGTTGTTCAGGGTAAATGTGTTGTAAACTCCATTAGTTTAAAAGAAGGCGAAGAGCAATTTTTGCATCACGCGAAATTGATAAAACGTTACGGAGCAGCAGTAATTGTTATGGCGTTCGATGAGGTGGGGCAGGCAGATAATTATGACCGCCGTATAGAAATAGCAAAACGATCTTATGACGTTTTGGTAAACAAAGTGAATTTTGCGCCAGAAGATATCATCTTCGATTTAAATATTTTTCCTGTTGCAACAGGTATGGATGAGCATAAATTAAATGCCATCGATTTTATTGAAGCAACCAGGTGGGTGCGTGAAAACCTACCGCATGCAAGTGTTAGTGGTGGTGTTAGTAATGTTTCGTTTTCGTTTAGGGGAAATAATCCGGTACGTGAGGCAATGCATTCTGTATTCTTGTATCATGCAATTAAGGCGGGTATGAATATGGGAATTGTGAACCCGAGTATGTTAGAGGTTTATGATGATATCCCTAAAGATTTATTAGAGCGTGTAGAGGATGTTATTCTAAATAGAAGAGACGATGCAACTGAGCGTTTACTCGATTTTGCTGAATCTGTAGTTGGAAAAACGAAAGAGAGTAAGGTTGATTTATCTTGGCGTGAAGAGCCGTTACAAAATAGAATTACACGTGCCTTGGTAAAAGGTATTGACCAATATATAGTTGAAGATGTAGAGGAAGCTAGAGTTGCTGCAGATAAACCTATTGAAGTTATTGAAGGTAATTTGATGACTGGTATGAATGTGGTGGGCGATTTATTCGGTAGCGGAAAAATGTTCTTACCACAGGTAGTGAAATCTGCTCGAGTAATGAAAAAAGCAGTGGCCTACCTGTTACCATATATTGAAGAGGAAAAATTATTAAATCCTGTTACCGATGGGTCAGGGGCACCCGGAAAAATATTAATGGCTACTGTGAAGGGTGATGTTCATGATATTGGTAAAAATATTGTGAGTGTAGTACTTGCTTGTAATAATTATGAGATTGTTGATTTAGGGGTTATGGTACCACCTGAAAAAATAATTGCAGCTGCTATTGAGCATAATGTAGATATTATAGGACTAAGCGGATTAATTACTCCGTCGTTAGATGAAATGGTCCATTTGGCAAAGGAAATGGAGCGTAAGAAATTTAAATTCCCGCTGTTGATTGGTGGTGCGACGACGAGTAAAGCGCATACTGCCGTAAAAATAGATACGCAATATAGTGAAGCGGTAGTTCATGTAAACGATGCTTCAAGGGCGGTAACTGTTGTGGGCGATTTGCTTAAAAAAGAAACATCGCAAGGCTATAAAAAGAGTATTAAAGATGATTATGATGTGTTTAGGGAGAAGTTCTTAAATCGTTCATCAAGCAAAACATACAAACCAATTTCTGCAGCACGTAGAAACAAGTTTAAAATAGATTGGAAAACTTCTGAAATCGTTAAGCCAAACCAATTAGGTATTCAGGTAATTGATGATTTAGATTTAAATCTGTTGGTTCCGTTTATTGATTGGACACCTTTTTTTAGAAGTTGGGAATTGCACGGTAAATACCCGGCAATATTGACCGATGATGTTGTTGGTGAACAAGCCACAGATCTTTTTGCTGATGCTAAAGACATGCTAAACAAAATTATTTCTGAAAAGAAATTAAAAGCAAAAGGCATTTTCGGATTGTTCCCGGCAAACTCAGTTAATGATGATGATATTGATGTCACCCTGAGCGCAGTCGAAGGGCGAGAAAACGAGCAGTTTACTTTCAGAACCCTACGTCAACAATTAGAACGTAGAGAAGGAGTGGCAGATTATGCTTTGGCAGATTTTATAGCACCAAAAGAATCTGGAAAACAAGATTACATGGGTTGCTTCTGTGTATCTACAGGTTTTGGAACTGCAGAATTAGCGGCAAAATATGAAGCAGATTTAGATGACTATAATTCCATTATGGTAAAGGCTCTTGCGGATAGATTGGCAGAAGCATTTGCAGAATATTTACATAAGGAAGTCCGGATTAAACACTGGGGTTATGCTTCTAATGAGGAGTTGAGTAATGAAGATTTAATTAAGGAATCTTATAAGGGAATTCGCCCTGCACCGGGCTATCCTGCGTGTCCTGATCATCTGGAGAAACTGACCATTTGGGATATTTTAAAAGTGAAAGAGACAATAGGCGTAGAACTTACAGATAGTTTAGCCATGTGGCCGGCAGCATCTGTAAGTGGGTATTATTTTGGGAATCCGCAAGCGCGTTATTTCGGATTAGGAAAAATCAAAGAAGACCAGGTAAAGGATTTTGCAGAACGAAAAGGTATGCCATTAGAGGATGCTGAAAGATGGTTAGCGCCGAATATCGTAGAAGTTTAGTGCGTTAGGGATTGAAGCGGCATCTTTTTCTATGCTGAAGTTTTGAATTTAAGTATGAAAATTGATTAGAAAAAATACAGCTGAAAGCCCGCTCGAACGCCCAAATAATTGAAATATAAATAATGATGCCTCATTGAGGTTTGCTCTCAAAAAGGGTAATAGTAGAATATATGAAAGTAACAGACCATATCACCAACGCAAAAGGAAAGACACTTTTTTCATTTGAAATAGTACCACCGGTAAAGGGTAAAAATATTCAAGAGTTATATAGTAATATTGACCCGTTAATGGAATTTAAACCTCCGTTTATTGATGTGACTACATCGCGTGAAGAGACGATTTATGTAAAAAAAGAAGGTCTGTTAGATAGAAAAACTACACGTATGAGACCTGGTACGGTGGGCATTTGTGCTTCTATTCAGCATAAATATGATGTAGATACCGTGCCGCATGTAATTTGTGGCGGATTCACTAAAGAAGAAACAGAATACATGTTGGTTGATTGCCACTATTTGGGCATACAAAATGTGATGGCTTTACGTGGCGACGCCCGTAGCGAACAGAAATATTTTGAGGCTACCGATGGCGGACACCCTTTTGCAATTGACTTGGTGAAGCAAATTCAAGATTTAAACTGTGGAAAATATTTACATGAAACCATAGAGAGCGAGCACTGCAGCGATTTTTGTATTGGTGTGGCGGGTTACCCAGAAAAGCACTTAGAATCACCTTCATTACAATCAGATTTAAAACGATTGAAAGAAAAGGTAGATGCGGGTGCCGATTATGTGGTAACGCAAATGTTTTTCGATAATAAAAAATATTTTGAGTTTGTAGAAGCTGCAAAAAGTATTGGAATTACCGTACCAATTATTCCGGGTATCAAACCAATTGCGGTTAAAAGACATATGCAATTATTGCCACAGGTATTTAGAATAGATATGCCCCAAGATCTAATTGAAGCAGTTGATGGTTGTGCTACAAATAAAGATGTACGTAAAGTAGGTATAGAATGGGCTATTCAACAATCTAAAGAGTTGAAAGCCGCTGGTGTACCTGTGCTACATTACTATTCTATGGGTAAATCTGATAATATTAAGGCGATAGCAGAAGCACTATTTTAGTTTGTAGGAAAGTATTAAGTATAAAGTACGAAGTACAAAGTACAAAGTATCGGTTGATAATAATACTTACTACTTAATACTTTGTACTTAATACTTATAACTATTTTTGCCCCCAATGAATTTTAAGTTTCTATCCATTTTACTGATTTCAGTAAGTTGTTGTTTCGCACAAGAATCTGGTGAGCAAAAAAAGTATACCCTAGATGCTAATCAGTTCTACGGGTCTATCATTCTGCATAATCCAGATATATCACATTTGATTACATCGCATCCTGCAGGAGTGATTTTGAGTTATAATCGAAAAACTTATGGTTCTGAAGAATGGGAAGAATTATATAACTATCCAGATTTGGGATATTCGTTTATCTATCAGAATACGAACAATAGTACGTTAGGTGATAATTACGGACTCTACGCGCATTATAACTTTTATTTTTTTAAGCGAAACGTGCAGCTTCGAGTGGGTCAAGGTGTTGCTTATGCAACCAATCCGTACGACAAAGAAACTAACTTTAGAAATAATGCCTATGGCTCTGATGTGTTGAGTTCTACATATTTAATGTTCAATTACCATAAGGAGAATATTATAAAAGGGTTAGGGTTTAAGGCAGGTATTTCTGTAATACATTATTCAAATGCCAACTTTAGAGCACCCAATACCTCGACCAATACCTTGGCTTTTAATGCAGGTGTTGTTTATGATTTAGATGGTGGCAAAGAAATAGAATATATACATAGAGATAAGGAAAAAGTAACAGAGCCTTTGCGTTACAATTTTGCTATAAGAACAGGTATAAATGAAAGTGATGTTATTGATTCTGGTCAATATGGTTTTGTTGTGCTCTCTGCCTATGCTGATAAAAGAGTGGGACGAAAAAGCGCACTGCAATTTGGTATAGATGCGTATTTCTCGAATTTTTTAAAGGAATTGATTCGCTATCAAAGTATTGCTTTTCCAGAAAATGGTGTTGATGCAGATGACGATTATAAAAGGGTAGGGGTATTTGTAGGTCATGAGCTGTTCATCAACAAAATGTCTATCATTTCTCAATTAGGTTATTATGTGTATTATCCGTTTGATTTTGAGGGGCGTATGTATAACCGAATGGGTTTAAAACGCTATTTTGGAGAAAAGGTATATGGATCAGTAACCTTAAAATCTCACGGTGCAAAGGCAGAAGCTGTAGAATTCGGAATAGGAATAAGATTGTAGAAATATGATGTTAGAAAATAGAAATCAGAAAATATACTTTAAAGGAAGGGGCATTGGTAGAAAGCTTTTTTCCATGTCGGCCATTCTAGTTTTAATACTATCCTTTATTTCTTGCGATTCGGAAAATGCATCTGATTGTTTTCAGACTACAGGTGATATCATGCGAGAAGAGGTTTTGGTTGCAGAATTTACTTCCATAACAGCTTTTGAAAATGTAGCCTTGGTCATTAAACAAGGAGATACACAAAAAGTAGAAATTGAAACAGGAGAAAATCTTCGAAATGAAGTAGCAGCGGTTGTTGAAGACGGAAGATTATTACTAACCGATACCAATGACTGTAATTATGTACGCGATTATACTACGACCACAATATATGTGACCACTCCCAATTTAACCAGTATTCGTAGCAGTACCGGTTTTCCTATTCGAAGTGATGGAGTGTTAGCTTTTGAAAGTTTAAGCCTGCTATCAGAAAGTTTTACAGATCCAGAGGCAGAAACCACAGATGGTGAATTTAATTTGGAATTAGATGTTACCAGTTTAAGCATTACCAGTAACGGAATTTCTTATTTTAAGTTGAAAGGTAGCGCAGAAAGTTTCAATATTAGCATCGCAGCAGGTGATTCTAGAGTAGAAGCTCAAGAACTGATTGCACAGCGGGTAAATGTGAACCATAGAGGATCTAATGATTTATTGGTGAATCCGCAAGAGCGATTAATTGGGGTTTTGAGAGGTACTGGCGATTTGCAAAGTTATAACCGACCGGCAACCGTTGCCGTAGAAGAATTGTATAACGGTCGTTTGATCTTTGTGGAATGAACCCAATACTTAAATATCTAAAAAACGTATTTGCTGCTAAACGCGTTCTGGCAGATGACAGTCAGTTAAGCGGACTTGTAAAGGCTGATTTTTTACTACAAGAATTAATTAAACATGATAGAGCTCCGGGGATTGCAATTACTGTTTTAAAAGACGGCAAAACTATTTTTCAAAAAGGATATGGTTATGCTGATTTAGAACAAAAACAATTCATTGATACACGAAAATCTATATGCAGAGTCGCCAGTGTTTCGAAACCTATCGCTGCAACAGCATTGGCTTATATGGTGCAAGAAGGACTTATAGATTTAGATGAATCTTTTTACACGTATCTGCCAGATTACCCCAAGAAAGAATGGGATTTTACGATTCGTCAATTAGCTAGTCATACAGCAGGCATTAGAGTATACAAAGGCAAAGAATACGGGCTGAATAAACCTTTGTCTATAAAAGAAGGTTTAGACATATTTAAAAATGACCCATTGGTTTATGAACCGGGTACTGAGTATTTATATAATAGTTTTGATTGGGTAATGATCTCTGCAGCAATGCAAAAAGCAAGCGGAATTCCTTTTGAGGAGTATGTTCAAGAGAATGTATTGAATCCACTAGGGATGAAAAACACCTACATTCCAGAATGTCATTCTGATGATAATTATAAAAAATCGGGTATAGATGTTAATACTATTGCATCATCCGAAGAACAAAACCAAGTAGCTACATTTTACACAAAAGGCATTTCAGGATTTAGAAAAGCGATACCTGTAGATAATTTTTACAAATTAGCAGGTGGCGGATATTTGTCCACGTCGGCGGATATTGCAAAATTCGGACAAGCATTTTTAGATAAGAAAGTTGAGATTAAAGAATCAATTTTAAATCAATTTTTAACTGCTCAGCAAGTAAATGGTAATTCTACGTACTACGGATTAGGTTGGCAAGTAAGTGAAGATGCAAAAGGCAGAAAGTTCTTTGGGCATGTTGGCAACGGAGTAGGAGGGTGCTCTAATTTCTTTGTTTACCCTAAAGAGCAACTTGTATTTTCGATTTTGGTGAATTGTACAGACC
Organism: Maribacter spongiicola; assembly: GCF_004364165.1. Classification (GTDB taxonomy): domain Bacteria; phylum Bacteroidota; class Bacteroidia; order Flavobacteriales; family Flavobacteriaceae; genus Maribacter; species Maribacter spongiicola. The sequence continues at coordinate 26,272 of NZ_SOAY01000016.1, read as the reverse complement.
CTAAAATACAGGGAGAGTTAGATGCTGTAATCAATTGCTTTTTTGACGAGGTTGATTCTTAGTGATTTAATGTTTTATAAGTTTTAAAGAAAGGGTATATTAGTCTCACTAACCGTGAGATTTTTAATACAGAATGAGCTTGCCACCAGAAACCACCCCAATTGTAGAAAATAAAAAGAATATAAAATGGCTTCAACGACTGAAAGAAGAAAGTTGGGAAGCAGAATTGTTAGTCTCTGCAATTGCCATTTTTGGTACGTTTCAATTATTTGGTTTTATAGAGTGGGTTACTAATAAATTAATAGACTTATTACCTATTGAACAGCATATTTATGGTTACATAATAACTATTATAGGGTTGTTGGCTATTAGTGTTCTAGTGTCCATGTTTGTAATTCATTTTATTTTACGAGCGTATTGGATCGGCCTGGTAGGCTTAAACTCGGTGTTTCCTGATTATAGTGTTGAAGATAGTGCGTACTCTAAAATTTATACGGAGATGTTTTTAGCTATACTGCCAAAACAAGAAGTTACTATAAAAAAGGTAGATGAATTATGTAGTGTTATTTTTTCTGTAGCATTCACTATTCTTTTAATCTATTCATATATGTCTTTGTTTTTATGCATTTATATGTTGATTTATAATTTGCTGTTAGATTATGTACCTAGTTTTATACTGTTATTACCTCTTTTACTAATCTTAGGACTAATTATAGTTCAAACGATTTTTGGCATTGTAGGGAATTTGAAAAAGTTCAAGAATAACGTTGGTGTTCAAACATGGATGTTTAAAGTGGTAAGATTAGCTTCAATGGTTACTTATGGTCCATTGTACCGAAATTTACTTCAGGTTACTATGGTATTTGGGTCTAATTTTAAAAAGAAAAAATCTTTAGTGTATCTCGTATTATTATTTTTTGCATCAGGTATGTTTTTAACCTTTGTTAAAGTAACTGACACAAATATTTTTCATTTGATTTTCCCTAAAGAGCATGATGTTAGTCTTATGTATTTAAGCTATTATGGTGACCAAAATCATGATAAATCATTTTTGTTGACTCCACAAATTCAATCGGATATTATAGAAAATAGTGCAGTAAAATTATTTGTTCCAGTTTTTCATCATGAGCGTAATTATCAAAATAATACCTGTGGTGAATTTAATGATGACGAAAGTTTGAGTAATGAGGAAAATAGATTGAATAGTCGTAAGTATTTTCTTGATTGCTATCAAAAATATCATAAGGTTGCGCTCAATGGCGCTCCGATAAGTATTGATTTTCTTAAAAAAGATCATGCTATTTCAGAGCAATTTGGTATTGTGGGTTTTATAGATAAAGAGTTCTTACAGAATGGTGAGAATACTTTAGTGGTAACAAAAACGCTAGGCGATGTAAAAGAGTTTACGTGGACTATTCCTTTTTATTATCAACCCAATACAGGCTCAAAGTAATAAGTAGTTTCGTGGTTTAAATTCATTTTATTTTAATTTTTAACACAAAACCCTCACTTTTTGAGATAGAAATTGATTTTTTTAAAAAAATAAAACGGAAAACGACCATTTTTAAATATAATTACTACATTAGCCAAAGTTTACAAGCATAATGACAAAGCAATATTTCTGGAACGGTTTTTATTTTTACTTCTTTTTTAAGAGAGGTACGGGACTGTTGTAGTATATTTTAAATATAAAATAGAATCTAAGTTCCGGTGTACATCGGAACTTTTTTTTTGGCAAAAATTGAAATCGCTCCAAGCATATGTAAAGGGTATATCAGTAAGTTGAAATGTGAATTATGAGTTTAAAAATAGCCATACAGGGAATTAAAGGAAGTAATCATCATCAGGTAGCTAAAGATTATTTTGGTAATGATATTGAACTTGTAGAATGTCTTTCTTTCGATGCTTTGGTAGATAGGTTGTTGTCAAAAGAAGCTGATCAAGGTGTCATGGCCATAGAGAATTCTATTGCGGGTTCTATAATTCCAAATTATGCTTTGATAAACCGAAATGACTTGCATATTATTGGGGAATATTATTTAAATATCCATCATAATTTAATGATGTTGAAGGGGCAGAAAATTGAAGATATAACTGAAGTCAGTTCTCACCCAATGGCATTGTTACAGTGTAAGGAGTATTTTAGACAATATCCGCACATTAAATTGGTAGAAGATGTAGATACTGCAGAGACCGCAAAGCGCATACAAGAGCAAAAGTTAAAGCACGTTGCAGCTATTGCACCAAATGTTGCAGCAGAATTATATGGGTTGGACATCGTAGCGAACGACATACAGACGATACAAAATAACGCTACTCGTTTTATCATTGTAAAGACAAAAAACAATGTGCTACCTGAGGCTGAAATTACGAAGGCTTCGTTAAGGTTTATAACCGACCATAAAAGAGGAAGTTTAGCGGCTGTGCTTAATGTTATGAGCGATTGTAGATTAAATTTGACAAAAATACAGTCCTTACCGGTAATAGAAACACCATGGAAGTATTCATTTTTTGTGGATGTCACTTTTACTGATTATGCAGATTTTACCAAAGCAAAAAGTCTATTGAACATCATGGCAGAAGATTTTAAAGTTTTGGGTGAATATAAAAATGTAAGACAATGATACGTACAGCCGAAAGGTTAAATACAATACAGGAATACTACTTTTCAAAAAAATTGAGAGAGGTACGGGGCTTAATGGCACAAGGTAAACCGATAATAAATATGGGTATCGGTAGTCCGGATCTGGCTCCGTCTCAAGAAGTATTGAATGCTATACAGCGTGCGGTTTTAGAAAGTGGTGCGCATCAATATCAAAGCTACCAAGGGTTACCCCAGTTAAGAGGCGCAATTGCTAATTTTTATAAAAAAAGATTTAGTGTTGATGTCGATCCAGAATCTGAGATTTTACCCCTAATGGGCTCAAAAGAAGGTATAATGCATATTAGTCTTTCTTTTTTAAATGAAGGTGATGAGGTTTTAATTCCTAATCCGGGATACCCGACCTACACTTCCGTTACTAATTTGGTAGGCGCAGTGCCTACATATTATGATTTGACAGAAGATAATGGCTGGTTTCCAGATTTAGAAGTTTTGGCGAAACAAGATTTATCTAAAGTAAAGATCATGTGGTTGAGTTACCCACATATGCCCACAGGTTCTTCGGCTACCAAAGACCAGTTTGTAAAAATAGTCGACTTTGCTAAGCAGCATCAAATTCTGTTGGTAAACGATAACCCGTACAGTTTTGTTTTAAATGACGAGCCGGCGAGTATTTTAAGTATACCAAATGCAAAAGAGGTGTGTTTAGAATTAAATTCTTTGAGCAAAACCTTTAATATGGCCGGTTGGCGTGTAGGTTTTGTACTGGGTAGCGATGAGCATATCAATGCTATTTTAAAGGTAAAAAGTAATATGGATTCTGGTATGTTCTATGGCATTCAGAAAGGAGCTATAGCAGCATTAGAAAGTACCGATGAATGGTTTGAAAATTTAAATGCAGTGTATAGTGAACGTAGAGAGTTGATTTTTGAATTGGCAAACAAGCTTGGATGTGCATATGATAGAAATGCCGTGGGCTTGTTCGTATGGGCAAAATTACCAGAAGGTAGTGTATCATCAGAAGAATTTATAGATAATGTATTGTATACAAAAGATTTGTTCATTACTCCAGGTACCATATTTGGTAGTAATGGCGAAGGCTATATTCGTTTTTCGCTTTGTATATCAAAAGAAAAAATAAAAGAAGCAATTAAAAGATTTGATTAGTTGAGAGCAACGGCGATCAACTAAAGTGAAGTAAAAACTATAACCATCTTTTAGAATGGTTAGCAGATGATTATGAATGTATTTGTAATAGGTATCGGTTTAATAGGAGGTTCTTTGGCAAAAGATATAAAGTCTGCCTTTGACAATGTTACCGTTTATGGCGTAGAATCTAATGAAGCAAATTTAGCCGAGGCATTGACTTTGGGTATCATTGATAAGAAAGCGACCTATCAAGATTTGCAATTGGCAGATATGGTTATTGTAAGCATACCTGTAGATGTTATGATTACTGAGCTTCCGGTAATATTGGATGCTGTTCATGAAGACTGTGTAGTTTTTGATGTAGGGTCGACCAAATCCTTAATCTGTAAGGTGTTAGAGAATCATCCAAAGAGAAGAAACTTTTTAGCGTGCCACCCTATTGCCGGAACAGAATTCTCTGGTCCGTCTGCAGCGATAAACAATTTGTTCAAAGACAAAACGAATATTATTTGCGAGGTAGAGCTAACGGCTTTTAAATTGCAAGAGAGGGCTTTAAAAGTTTTTCAGGTCATTGGTATGCGAATTCGATATATGAACCCTGTAGCCCATGATAAGCACATTGCTTATGTATCTCATTTATCGCACATAAGTGCATTTATGTTGGGTAAAACAGTAATTGAAAAAGAAAAGAACGAACGCGATATTTTCGATATGGCGGGTAGTGGATTCGAGAGTACGGTGCGTTTGGCAAAAAGTTCACCAGCCATGTGGACACCCATTTTCAAACAGAATAAAGATAATGTAGTTGAAACATTAGAGGAGTATATTCAAAATTTAACGGCATTTAAAGAAATGTTGTTAAACGATGATTACGAGGGCATTTATAATGAAATGAACAATACGAATAAGATTAAAGGAATATTAAATAGGAATACCGTTAAACAAGAAATAGAATAATTAAAATGGAAAATTCAAAACAAATGAGAACATGGTTGGATGATTTAAAGCTAGACCATCCACTAGTAATAGCAGGGCCATGTAGTGCGGAAACAGAGGAACAAGTGCTACGTATAGCACACTCCTTAAAAGATACCGATGTAAATTATTACAGAGCCGGTATCTGGAAACCACGTACTCGCCCAGGAAATTTTGAAGGAGTAGGCGCTTTGGGCCTTAAATGGCTTCAAAAAGTTAAGGCTGAAACAGGTATGAAAACTGCAACAGAGGTTGCTAACCGTGCGCACGTTGAATTGGCTTTAGAGCATGATATCGATTTGTTATGGATCGGAGCAAGATCAACTGTTAGTCCGTTTATTATGCAGGAATTGGCAGATGCATTAAAAGGTACCGATAAGATTGTATTGGTGAAGAATCCAGTAAATCCAGATTTAGCTTTGTGGTTAGGTGGTATCGAAAGATTGCACACTGCAGGTATCAAAAGATTAGGGGCAATTCATAGAGGATTTTCTACTTACGAAAAAACGAAGTATAGAAATATACCAGAATGGCAAATGGCCATTGATTTCAAGAACAAATTTCCAGATTTACCTTTAATAAACGATCCTTCGCATATTACAGGTAATAGGGATATGATTTTTGATGTTTCGCAAACTGCCTTAGATTTGAATTTTGACGGGTTAATGATTGAAACACACCATGATCCAGATAATGCTTGGAGTGATGCTGCACAACAAGTTACACCAGATAAATTGGTGCAGATCATGAGAGATCTTAAAATTAGAAAAGAAAGTGATCCAGAAGCAGAGTACAATTCTCAGTTGAGTAATTTAAGAGCTCAAATTGATGTTATTGACAGTCAGCTTATTGAGACTTTAGGTAAAAGAATGAAAGTTTCTGACGGTATAGGTGAACTTAAAAAGCAGAAAAACGTTGCCGTTCTTCAATCTAATAGATGGAATCAGATTTTAGGAGCTATGATTTTAGAAGGGGAAAGTAAAGGACTAAGTGAAGAGTTTATTCTTCGTATGTTCAAAGCTATTCACCAAGAATCTATAAATCATCAAGAAAAGATAGTGAACGCTTAAGGTTAACTTAACTTTATACCTAAAAAACATCCGTAATATGCGGATGTTTTTTTTAGCTTAATTTTTAAATAGTAAGAAAAGTAGTACGTAATAACAATATACCCCAATATGTATCGTTTAGGGGACTAAAGAACCATTTTAACCAAACCTGAAGTATGAAAAAAGTAGTTTTAGTTGCCATTCTGTTGGTCGCATCACTATCAGCAAAAGCACAATCTTATATCGGCTATTTAACCGATAACTATAGTGGAGTAAACGGCGTAATCTCTAACCCGGCAAACATTGCAGATTCTCGTTTTAAAACCGATATCAACTTGGTCGGTGCAAGTGGTTTTCTTGCCAATGATTATGTAGGTGTAGGGTATTCAGATTTAATATCAAGTGATTTTGAGTATGATGATGACGCCGTATTGTCGCTATCGGACAACAATAATTTTTCTGGCAATGTAGATGTATTAGGTCCGTCTTTTATGTTCAATATAGGCAGAACATCTTCTATAGCCGTTTTCACTAGGGCAAGAAGTTTTGTAACCGGTAATGAATTTAATGGTGAAAGTATAGATGATTTAGATGACAGCATTGATGAAAGTGAAGATTTTATAGTAAACGAAGGAGATTTCTTTGCGGCTGGGCATGGCTGGGCTGAAGTAGGTATTACCTACGCCCAAGAATTGATGAATAAAGACGCGCATTTTTTAAAAGGTGGTCTTTCATTAAAATATTTAAAAGGATTTGGTAACGCATATGTAACCGGTAGAAATGTAACTATCGATTATGATGCTGACGGTGCCACGTTACCAGATAGTTCCACTATAGGTACATTGGAATCTACGGGAGATTTAATTTATGGTCGTGCAGATGATTATGATGATGACAACTATGATTATGAAGTGCCAGATGCAAACGGATTCGGTTTTGATCTTGGTTTCGTTTATGAGTGGAGACCAGATTACGAAGATTATGTAGTAACAGGTGCTGACGGAGAAAAAACAGTGATGAAAGATAAAAACAAGTACAAACTTAAATTTGGTTTGTCGCTTACAGATGTTGGTTCAGTAAATTATAAAGGAAGTTTAGTAGATAATTATAACATCAACAATACTATTACCCAAGATGATTATGATAATATAGAAGATTCTGATGATTTACAGAACCTATATACGTTTACACAAGCTACAGAAGCTATAAAAGCTGGTTTGCCGACTGCACTTCATTTTAATGCAGATTGGAATATTAAAAATAACTTTTATTTGAATTTCAATACAGATGTATCTATGCGTTCTGCAGGTGAAAACAACCTAAGAACAGCAAATGTTTTTTCGTTGACGCCACGTTTTGAGAGCAAGTGGTTCAGTTTCTATTTACCGGTAAGCAGCTACCAATATAGTGGCTTGCAAGTAGGAGCAGGTTTACGTGCCGGTCCACTTTATATTGGTTCAGGTTCGTTGATATCTACATTTACAAAGAATGAAATTCAAGGTGCTGATGTTTACGCGGGTTTAAAAGTACCAGTTTATTATGGTCAGCCTAAAGATTCTGATGGTGATGGTATACCGAATAAAGAAGATGGTTGTCCTAAAAAAGCAGGACCAATTGAAAATAACGGTTGCCCATGGGGAGATACTGATGGAGATTCTGTTTTAGATAATGAGGATAAATGTCCAGAAGAAGCAGGGCCAGCAGAAAACAACGGATGCCCATGGGTAGATTCTGATGGCGATACGATATTGGATAACGAAGATCAATGTCCAGATGAGGCAGGACCAGTAGAGAATAATGGTTGCCCTTGGGCAGATTCTGATGGAGATTCTGTTTTAGATAAAGATGATGAATGCCCTAATGAAATGGGTACGGTTGCAAACAAAGGTTGTCCAGAGCCAGTAGTTACCGCTGAGGTTCAAAAGTCATTGAACGAGTATGCCAAAACAATTTTGTTTACGACTGGAAAATCTACGCTTAAAGATGAATCTACACCAGTGTTAGTAGATATTATTGGGATATTGAATGAATACCCAAATGCTAACTTCACAATTGAAGGGCATACCGACAGTATAGGTTCTGAAGCTACCAATCAAAAATTATCAGAGAAGAGAGCACAAGCCGTATTGCAATTTTTAATTAATGGTGGTATTTCACCAACAAGATTAACTGCTATCGGTTATGGGGAAAGTAAACCAATCGCTACCAACATGTACAAAGATGGTAGACAGAAAAATAGACGCGTTGAAATAAATTTGGCACAGTAGTCTTAAGAAAATAAAAATGGAAAGCCCGGCATGTACCGGGCTTTTTTATGACTATTAGTTTTATCTTTTAAAGATGTATCGGGTAATGAAAATACCTTGTCCGTCTGTATTACCGGCATCTGCTTCAACACCGCTGGTAACAAAAACAAGCTCCCAACCATTTTTGGTCATATCACTTAATTTAGAAGAGATGAGCGCATCATTGGCAGCAATGTTCTGAAAACGAATACCCGCAACATTATAAAAGTTAAGCAATTTTGTTTCTTCAAAATCCTTAACTCTAATGTTTCCACGTTTAGATTTGTTTCTGGTATTGTCCTCCTCGGTTTGCTCTGATGTAAATTCCTTGAAATCCCTATCTGCATTTGCATCAATGATACGTGATCTCCCTAATCCGCTAGGGACAATAGATTCTACGCTGGTAATAACTTTGTATTCTTGTGCTGTAATTGTGGTGATTCCTAAAAGGGCAATAAAACTCAATAAAATAATTTTTTTCATGATAGTGGTTTTAAAAATTGATTGTTCATTGTGCTATGAAAGTATACTCTTAAATGAAGAATGCAAAGAATTGAACATCATATAAATGTAAAATGATACGAAACCCTTAAAAAAATCTACCAGAAATCCATAGTCAAAAAAAGACCCGATACTTTTGGTATCAGGTCTTTATATAAAATATGTTATTTTTCTATTGAATAGAGAAATCAAAAACCGATTGGTTCTCTCTGCCTTGAGGAACTTGACCTTGGTAAATAAAGCAATATTCACCTGGCTCTAATGAATCAGGAGTAACTTTGAATTTATTTCCTTCAATTTCCTCGATAGCGAAGTTAAGGGCGTACTTAGGGTCTATACCACTACTACTAGTGATCCAGCTACTTTTACCTGTAATAACTTCTCTAAGATTCTTTTTCTCTTTTACGGTAAGTTTTACCAAAACAAACTCGTTAGGGTTACTTGCCATTCTAAACCACCAGTTAAAAATACCCGCATCGCTACCTTGGTTGTTTTGCATGTTATCTACCTGAGTAACACTAGGGTCAAAAATAAAGGTGAATTCTGGCTGACTTTGACGAATAACATTATTAGATTGAGTTTTCGGTAATTGAGCTTTCTGTTTTGCGTTGATTAAACCAGAAACTAATTTCTGTGCAACTTGATTAGAGTTTGCTCCAGAAAATACACTTGGCTGAACCAATTTGTCTTCACCACTAGCATCTGTAAAATAAATACCAGTTTTAGACATTGTATTTTGTTTTGACTTATCCATAATTAAAGACAAAACCTCAGAAGAAACTCCAGCATTTTTCATTTGCCCAAGAGCGGTAATAGATGCATCGAACTTAACATCAGAAGTGTTTATTTTATCGATAATCATGTAATCATCGAAACCAAGCTCGACCATTTGTATTACAGATTCGTTGGTAATAGTTTCTTGGGCAATCCCAAAAGTGAATGCTGATAAAGTTAAAGTCAGCACAAATTTTTTAATGAATTTCATTTTCTTGATTTTGGTTGTTATTGTTCTAATTCCAAATTTATATTAATTTTTATATTTAAAGCAGTTACTTTGTATAAATGGAAGGTATTTTGGATAAATGGTAGGAATTGTTTACAAATCTACAGGAAGTTGGTATACTGTTAAGGCAGAAGATGGCGATTTCTATGAATGTAGAATAAAAGGAAAGTTTAGAATAAAAGGTATTAAAAGTACAAATCCGGTTGCGGTTGGTGACTCTGTGCGTTTTGAGGTAGAGACTACTGGCGATGATACCTTTGGTATTATTAATGAAATTGAAAAACGAAAAAATTATATCATTCGTAAGTCTGTTAACTTGTCGAAACAGACACATATCATCGCTGCAAATTTGGATCAGGTGTTTTTATTGATAACGTTGAATAACCCGCCGACCTACCCAGTTTTTATCGATAGATTTTTAATAACGGCAGAAGCATACGAAGTACCGGCAGTTTTACTTTTTAATAAAGTAGACACATATACACCAGAAGAGTTAGATGAAATCAAATTTTTAGCGGCCCTTTATCGTAAAATAGGATATATCTGTATTGGTATTTCTGCTTCAACAGGAAAAAATGTAGAAAAGGTACAAGAAATGATGTTAGGTAAGACTTCTATGTTTTCTGGACATTCTGGGGTTGGTAAATCTACCTTGGTAAATGCCATTGAGCCTAATTTAGATATTAAGACAAAACAAATTTCTAAGCAACATCTTCAGGGTCAGCATACCACAACTTTTGCTGAAATGTTCGATTTAAGTTTTAATGCACGTATTATAGATACACCCGGAATAAAAGGATTTGGTATTGTTGATATGGAAAAGGAGGAAATTGGCAACTATTTTCCAGAGTTTTTTAAATTGAAACAAGAATGCAAGTTTAATAATTGTATTCATGTAGATGAGCCAAAATGTGCCGTTAAAGATGCTTTAGAAACAGGTGATATAGCTTGGAGTAGGTATAACAGTTATTTACAGATGATCAAAGGCGAAGACGAGCATTATAGGGTAGATATACATGACGAAAAAAAATGAGAGCAGTAATACAGCGAGTTTCCAAAGCAAGTGTAACGGTTAATGAAGAAAAGATAAGCGCCATTGAAGAAGGTGTTTTAATTCTCATCGGCATTGAAAATGAAGATACCCAAGAAGATATTGATTGGCTTACAAATAAAATAGTTAACCTTAGAATTTTCAATGATGATATAGGAGTGATGAACAATTCTCTACTAGAAACAAACGGAGATGCTATTGTGGTAAGTCAGTTTACGCTACATGCCAGCACTAAAAAAGGAAATCGCCCATCTTATATAAAAGCGGCAAGACCAGAAGTAGCTATTCCGCTATACGAAGCTTTTATTTCAACTCTAGAATCAAAGATGAATAAGAAAGTAGGCACAGGTATATTCGGGGCAGATATGAAGGTGGAGTTATTGAATGATGGTCCTGTAACTATATTGATGGATACAAAAAATAAAGAGTAATGAACATTGAAAACGCACAACTAGAAGTAGATAATTGGATTAAGGAACATGGCGTTCGTTATTTTAACGAGCTTACCAATATGGCACAGCTAACAGAAGAAGTAGGGGAGGTCGCTAGAATTATTGCAAGACGCTACGGTGAACAAAGTGAAAAAGAATCTGATAAGAACAAAGATCTAGGCGAAGAATTGGCAGATGTAATGTTCGTGGTTTTATGTTTAGCAAATCAAACAGGTATCGATTTACAACAAGCTTTCGATAAAAAGTTAGATTTAAAAACAAAGCGAGATCATGACCGTCATCACAGTAATAAAAAGTTGAAATAGGCGTATATTTGGCGTTCTATTTTTAAAACTATACGCATTGAAACTTCACCTAACTGGTCCGTCAAATCATCAATTAAAAGATACTATAACTATAACAGGTTCTAAAAGTGAATCTAACCGTAGTTTATTATTGGCTGCATTATTCCCAGATATTAAAATAGAAAATATTTCAAATTCTGATGATGCCCAAGTCATGGCAAAAGGTTTGGAAATTTCAGAGGGTACGGTCGATATTCATCATGCTGGTACGGCAATGCGTTTTTTAACAGGTTATTTTTCTTCTCAAGAAGGTAAGGAAGTAATTCTTACCGGATCTAAAAGAATGACCGAAAGACCTATTAAGATTCTTGTTGATGCTTTAAGAACATTAGGAGCAGAAATATCTTATGTACAAGATGAAGGCTATCCACCTATAAAAATAAAAGGGCAACGTATTGTAAAAGATAAAGTAAGTCTGCCGGCAAATGTTAGTAGTCAGTATATTTCTTCTCTGTTGTTAATAGCACCAAGCTTAGAAAACGGATTAGAATTAGAGTTGGTAGGTAAAATTACTTCGGTACCGTATATTAAAATGACTTTAGCATTACTTGAAGAAATTGGTGTAGAAACTTCATTTGAGGATAATATCATCAAAGTGTCTTCTAAGTCTAAGGTAGCACCAACAATATTGGTGGTGGAGTCCGACTGGAGTTCAGCCTCTTATTTCTATGGTATTTGCGCACTTGCGGCACCAGGCACAGAAATAACCTTGTCTGCCTATAAAAAGAAAAGTCTTCAAGGTGATAGTGTACTTGCCGATATTTATGCGTCTTTTGGGGTAGAAACTACATTTGGCGAAAATAAGATCACCTTAAAAAAGACAGATAAAAAGGTGTTAGCTAAAAATGAATTTGATTTAGCCAACGCACCAGATATTGCACAAACTATTGCAGTTACTTGTTTCGGATTAGGGGTTGGTTGTCATTTAATAGGTCTGCACACCTTAAAAATTAAAGAAACAGATCGATTAGAAGCTTTACATACAGAGCTTTCTAAATTGGGGGCGAATATTTCGGTAACAGATAAAACACTTACCATTTTACCAACGTCTGAGATTAACGTAGATGTAGCTATAGATACGTATAACGACCATAGAATGGCAATGGCTTTTGCGCCTTTGGCAATGAAAACTCCACTTTTTGTGAACGATGCAGAGGTAGTATCTAAGTCGTATCCAGATTTTTGGAACGATCTAAAACAACTAGATTTCAGTATAAAAGAATTATAATTAGCTATTTACTTGACAAGGCCTATCTTCAGATTGTATATTTGCAGCCGCAATTTGCTGCATTAAATATAATAGCTACATGAAATTATCAAATTTTAGTTTTGAGCTTCCTAAAGAATTATTGGCGGAGCATCCTTCTGAAAATAGAGATGAGTCTAAATTAATGGTGATCCACAGAGATACCGGAAAAATTGAGCACAAGATGTTCAAAGACATGATCGACTATTTTGATGAGGGCGATGTAATGGTTCTAAACAATACTAAAGTTTTTCCTGCCCGTTTATACGGTAACAAGGAAAAAACAGGTGCGCGTATCGAAGTTTTTCTTTTACGTGAGTTGAACGAAGAGCAACGTCTTTGGGATGTTCTTGTAGATCCAGCACGTAAAATTCGTATTGGTAACAAACTATATTTTGGTGATGATGAAACATTGGTAGCTGAGGTTATCGATAATACTACCTCTAGAGGTAGAACATTACGTTTCTTATATGATGGTGCATATGTAGATTTTAGAAGAAAACTTAGAGAATTAGGCGAAACTCCGTTACCTAAATACATAAAAAGAGACGTTGAGCCAGAAGATGAAGGTCGTTATCAAACTATTTATGCAAAGCATGAAGGTGCAGTTGCCGCTCCAACGGCAGGTCTTCATTTTTCTAAACACTTACTAAAACGTTTAGAAATTAAAGGTGTTGATTTTGCAGAATTGACGTTACATGTTGGTTTAGGTACTTTCAACCCTGTAGAAGTTGAAGATCTTTCTAAGCATAAAATGGATAGCGAAGAGCTATTTATTGATGAGAAAGCTACAGATATTGTTAATAATGCTAAGAGAGAAAAACGTCGTATTTGTGCAGTAGGTACTACAGCAATGAGAGGTTTAGAAAGTGCTGTTTCATCTAAGCAAACGTTGAATACGTATGAAGGTTGGACGAATAAATTCATTTTTCCTCCATACGATTTTAGTATTGCAAATGCGATGATAACAAATTTTCACTTGCCAAAATCTACTTTATTGATGATGGTATCTGCATTTATGGGTCATGATTTAATGAATAAAGCTTACAAAGAGGCAATATTAGAAAGCTATAAGTTCTATTCTTATGGTGATGCTATGTTGATTATATAAGTTCAAAATACATCCTTTCTAAAAAGGAAGAATAATAAAATCCCGCTTTATCACATATTGAGAAAGCGGGATTTTTATCACTAGTAATACCTACCTTTAAAAAGATGGAAGAAATAAAGAAAAAAGATATTCGGGCACTAACGCGAGAGCAGCTTAGAGAATTCTTTGTTTCTAACGGTGACAAAGCTTTTCGTGGTAACCAGGTATATGAATGGTTATGGCAGAAAGCAGCGTATTCTTTTGATGTGATGACAAATCTATCAAAGGAAACTAGAGAAATGCTAGAAGCTAGTTTTGTAATCAACCATATTAAGGTAGATCTTATGCAGCGTAGTAGTGACGGTACAATTAAGAATGCCGTTCGTTTACATGACGATTTAATTGTAGAATCGGTGTTGATACCGACAAAGTCAAGAACCACTGCCTGTGTATCTAGTCAGGTAGGTTGTAGTTTAGACTGTAGGTTCTGTGCAACGTCTCGTTTAAAACGTATGCGAAATCTGAATCCCGATGAGATTTACGATCAAGTAGTTGCTATAGACAATGAAAGTCGCCTGTATTTCGAAAGACCATTGAGCAATATAGTTTTTATGGGGATGGGAGAGCCTTTAATGAACTACAATAATGTATTGAAGGCAATTGATAAGATTACTTCTCCTGACGGATTGGGTATGTCTCCAAAACGAATTACCGTTTCCACTTCTGGTGTACCTAAGTTAATTAAGAAAATGGCAGATGATGAGGTGAAATTCAAATTGGCAGTTTCCTTACATTCTGCTGTTGATGAAATAAGAACTTCAATTATGCCTTTCAATGCCAAGTTTACATTGAGCGACTTGCGAGAGTCTTTAGTATATTGGTACGAGAAAACAAAAAGCCGTATTACCTACGAATATGTAGTTTGGGACGGAATTAACGACACTCAAAAAGATGTCGATGCCTTGGTGGAATTCTGCCGTTTTGCACCATCTAAAGTAAATCTAATAGAATATAACCCTATTGATGATGGTGAGTTCAAGCAAGCCTCAAACTCAGCCATTGATCGCTATGTGAATACATTAGAGAAGAATAATATAGTCGTAACCGTTCGTCGTTCTAGAGGAAAGGATATCGATGCCGCATGTGGGCAGTTGGCTAATAAAAGTTAGAAGTACAAAGTATCAAGTACTAAGTCTTAAGTTAGAAGAGAGAAAATAGAGTATAGAAAATAGACTTGTTACGAAGTGTTATGTTTAGCAAAGCTAAACTTAGAAAATACAAAGTGTTAATAGAGTTATTACTATTGTAACATCTTAGTACTTTATACTGATTACCTAATACTAAAAAACGCGAAGCGTTTAAACCAACAACCAACAACCAACAACCAACAACCAACAACCAACAACCAACAACCAACAACCAACAACCAACAGCACTTTTGCATTTGAACTTGAACTTGAGTTTTGAACTTGAACTTACATTTCCAACAAACAACAACCCACATCTAATCCCTAACCACTAGCTCCTAATTACTCGAGAAACCATTATCTATCCTCCCAATTACTGTTAACTGCTAGCTTTTGACTAATTTTGGAGTCCAAATAAAGAGCAACTGAAAATAGTAGCACAAATAAAGGAACCTGTCTATCAGGAAATGGAGCTGTTTGAATCTAAGTTTAGAGATTCAATGACCTCTAAGGTTGCATTACTCAATAGAATTACTCATTACATCGTAAATCGTAAGGGGAAGCAAATGCGCCCTATGTTCGTATTTCTAACAGCCAAGTTGTTGAATGGTGGCGAGGTGAACGAGCGTACCTATCGTGGTGCATCGGTGATAGAATTGATACATACCGCAACATTGGTGCATGATGATGTGGTTGATGAAAGCAATAAACGCCGGGGATTCTTCTCAATAAATGCGCTGTGGAAAAATAAGATTGCCGTTTTGGTAGGTGATTATTTACTGTCTAAAGGTCTTTTGTTATCTATAGATAACGGAGATTTCGATTTGCTTAAAATTATCTCAGTTGCCGTTCGTGAGATGAGTGAGGGCGAATTATTACAGATAGAGAAAGCAAGGCGTCTAGATATTACCGAAGATGTGTATTATGACATCATCAGGCAAAAGACGGCAACGTTGATTGCAGCATGCTGTTCATTGGGTGCTTGTTCGGTTAAACCGGATAGTACAGATGTAGAAACTTTCAGGAAATTCGGAGAGCTCTGTGGTATGGCGTTTCAGATCAAAGATGACCTTTTTGATTATGGAACCAAACAAATTGGAAAGCCGACAGGTATCGATATTAAAGAGCAAAAAATGACGTTGCCCTTAATATACGCACTGAACCACTGTACCAAAAAAGAGAAAAGCTGGGTCATCAATTCCATCAAAAACCACAATAAGGATAAAAAGCGCGTCAAACAAGTTATCGGTTTTGTAAAAGACAAAGGCGGATTGGATTATGCAGTATCTAAAATGCTACAATATAGGGACGAGGCTTTAGAACTGCTAAGTACCTACCCTGATTCTGAGTATAAAAGTGCTTTAGAGTTGATGGTGAATTACGTGGTGGATCGTAAAAAGTAAATCCGTCAAAAAAAATAATCCTCTTTTTATTATTTTTAAGTATCTGTATTTCAGTATTTTAAAAATTAATTTTATTTTTTGTTTATCTTCAGGCAACTATATGTTCTTCTTCTGCGTCTATGTTAATAGAAGACCAAACCAATATTTTGAAAATTATACCTTTTTATAAAAACGAGCAGCAGCTCATTAAAAAAGCAACATCGGGTAACCGCGATGCGCAAGAGCGTTTGTATAAAAAACATGCTCCAAAAATGTTGAGTGTCTGCCGTCAGTATATAAAAGATATTCATTTCGCGGAAGATGTAATGGTGCAAGGTTTTCTGAAAATGTTCAATAAGCTAGATACGTTCAAGTTTGAAGGAAGTTTTGAAGGATGGTTGCGGCGGATAATGATACGAGAAAGCATCTCTTATTTAAGAAAGCAACAGTTTGTGGTATATGATGATGAGGTGTACGAGAAGAATCAATCTGAAGAAATATCGCAAAGTACCGATTTAGATACTGAGCATATTCAACAATTGATAGATGCTTTACCGCAAGGTTATAAAATGGTATTTGTGTTGTATAATGTAGAAGGGTATAAGCATAAAGAAATCGCAGAAATGCTCTCGATCACAGAGAGCACTTCAAAAACACAGTTATTAAAAGCCCGAAAATTGCTTCAAGAACAATTAAGGCAACAAAATAGTATAGGGTATGGAAACCGATAAATTCGAAAAACACATAAAGGCCAAGTTACAAGAGCGGGAGATAAATCCGTCAGAAAATGCTTGGTCAAAAATCTCATCAGAATTAAAAGATGATGATAGGAAGAAGAAACCTGTGTATTTGAGGATAGGTGTTGCCGCTAGCATAATAGTGCTGTTGGGTGTTGCATTATTTTATTTTAATGGAGCAAATGAGTTGAACGAATCACCAATAGAATTGGTAGAGACAGAAAACGAAAATAAGGTCGAAGAGGTAATCACTAAAGACCCAGTTCAAGAAGAACAAGTGGTTATTGTAGAAACAAATACAAAAACAGAAAGTACGACTGTTAAAAAGGAAGAGTATAAAATACCAGAAGTACAAGAGAACAAAACTTTAAATGATGCCGTTGAAATAGCAGTTGTTGAAAATGTACCTGGAGACCAATCTACTTCTAAATTAGAAGTATCAGACGAAATAATCAACTCAAAAGTAGCCGATATAGTAGCTCAAATAGATGTTTTAGAGCAGTATAGTACGGTTACCGATGCGGAAGTAGATTCGTTATTGAAACGTGCTCAAGATGAAATATTAAGAGATAAAATATTTAATACAGATAAATCTGTCGATGCAATGGCTTTGTTGACAGAGGTTGAAGAAGAACTTGATCAATCTTTCCGAGACCAAATTTTTAATTCTTTAAAAGCCGGATTCATAAAAGTGCGAACTGCAGTGGCAGACCGTAATAATTAATCAAACACAAATCGTTTTGTCCTTCATCTCTTTAAAAATTATAGGGACAGGGAGCGGAGTTTTATTCATCAATTAAAATCAAAATCGAAATGAGAACAATTACAATGTATTTAATCGTGATGCTGACCCTATTTATGGTGCATAATTCAGTAGCGCAAGAAGATTATCAAAAAACAGTTAATATTTTAAAAGAGCAAAAGCTAAGTGTAACAAGACAAGAAAAGGAAGCTTTAAAATTTGAAATAGCAGCGATTTCTAAAAGATTAGAGAAAGGCGAAATCACACAAGAAGCAGCAGATACCCTGAAAATGGAAGCGGCTGAAAAGCGAGCTTTAAATATTGAAGATAGAATTGCCATAATTGACAACAAAATTGCCTTATTAGAGCGAAATAATGGAGAGATAAAGGAATTAGACACCTTGAATTATAAGTTTGCTTTTCAAATCGGTTTCGGAGATGATGACGGTGACGATGCAAAGCTTTTCGGAATTCGACTTAATGAAAATCAGAATAGAAGAGAACCTATGTATGACAGAAGAACATATTCAGATTTGGTGGTTGCTGTTGGTCTTAATAATGCTATTGTAGAAGGGCAGTCTTTAAACGATTCACCATATAAAATAGGCGGTAGTAGATTTTTTGAAATGGGATGGCAATGGCGTACCAGAGTATTTAAAAATACGAATTTCTTAAGGTTTAATTACGGATTCTCATTTCAGTTTAATGGTTTAAAGCCTAAGGATAATCAGTATTTAGTGTCGTTAGAAAACGGACAATCAGAACTTCAAGAATTCGATTATGAGTTAGATAAGTCGAAATTCAGAATGGATAACCTCGTTTTTCCGATACATTTTGAATTTGGTCCATCCAAGTTGAAAACTACCGATAATACCATGCGATATTCTTTAAAAAATCAATTTAGAGTGGGAATAGGTAGCTATGGCGGATTTAATTTGGGGACACGTCAAAAGTTAAAATATAACCTTGACGGTGATAATGTAAAAGATAAGTTGAAGCGTAGTTATAATACCAATGATTTAATTTATGGTTTAAGTGCCTACGCAGGTGTAGATGGTGTTTTGTTCTATGTAAAATATGATTTGAATCCTATATTTAAAGATGCAGTTGTAGAGCAAAGAAACATTTCGTTAGGTCTTCGTTTCGACCTTTAATAAAAAATTCATCAATCAAATTAGCTGTGGTACCGTGTGTAAAAACCGGTTAGTACAGCTAATTATTTGTATTAGATAGTTCTCTGTTCATCTCTTCGGTAAACTCTTTTTCATAATACCCACGTTTACAATGGCTGCATTCTATTGTAGTCGTGCTAGATATTTTAAAGAGCTTTATCCAAAATATATGAAAATAGTTCTTTTGGGTGAACGCGGTTAAAGTCGCGCTTTGCTGGCAATATGGACATGTACTGTTAAAAAGTTTTTTAGTTTCAGGCTTTCCTGGTCTAGTGCCAAAGAATAGTATCATAATATAAAATTAGCGTTGTTCTTTGTGCTGTTTAATTTGGTTCTTATAAATGGATGTCACTTCGAGTGAATTTTGAGACCTTTTCGAGAACAAAATTAGTATCGAGAATTTTTCTTGTACTAAAGGTTTTCGATTCATCTTATTTTTTCAATAATAATATTTTCGAATAAAGTATTTGAATAGAAGTGCAAATTATTTTCTATCATACTATAAAACGATTAGATGCACTAATGTAATAAAATAGATATCTTTTTTTATAATTTAAAAAGCACATTCATTTTTGATTGCATATGTCAACCGCTTAAATTTTAATACTTTTATAAATTATTTAAAAACAGCGTTTCCCTCCTTTGGAGGGACTAAGGGAGGAATATGATTTCAAAAATTACCATAGATAAAGTATATGAAACTTCTCGTTTAGAAGAGGTTATTGGTGATTTTGTACAGCTAAAAAAATCGGGATCTAATTTTAAAGGACTTAGTCCTTTCTCTGACGAGAGATCACCAAGTTTTATGGTATCACCTGTAAAACAGATTTGGAAAGATTTCAGTAGTGGTAAAGGCGGTAATGTAGTCGCTTTTTTAATGGAGCATGAGCATTTTACGTATCCTGAGGCTATAAAATACTTAGCAAAGAAATATAATATTGAAGTAGAGGAGACCGAACAATCTAACGAACAAAAAGAACAAGCTAGCGAACGTGAGAGTATGTACCTGGTGTCTGAATTTGCCCAAACGCATTTTAAAGAAATGCTGTGGGAGTCAGAGTTGGGTAAGGCAATAGGACTTAGCTATTTTAAAGAACGTGGTTTTACAGATGAAACCATCAAGAAATTTGAGTTAGGGTATTGCCTAGATCAATGGGACGGATTTACAACAGCTGCTTTAGATAAAGGGTATAAACTAGAATACCTTGCTAAAACAGGATTGACCATAGTTAAGGAAGATCCTAATAACCCGAATGGATCACGAAAGTTCGACCGATTTAAAGGTCGGGTTATGTTTCCTATTCATTCTCTAAGTGGTCGTGTACTTGGTTTTGGCGGTCGTATTTTAACGAACGATAAAAAGGCAGCTAAATACCTGAATTCTCCCGAAAGTGACATCTACCATAAGAGTAAGGTACTTTATGGTATTTACCATGCTAAGCAATCTATTGCTAAAGAAGATAATTGCTATTTGGTAGAAGGGTATACCGATGTAATTCAATTTGTACAACGCGGTATTAATAACGTAGTATCCTCAAGTGGTACGGCATTGACGCCAGAGCAAATTAGGCTCATTAATAGATTGACCAAAAATATTACGGTATTATTTGATGGGGATGCGGCAGGTTTACGAGCATCGCTACGTGGTATTGATCTTATTTTGGAACAAGGTATGAATGTGCGGGTTTGTACATTCCCGGAAGGAGAAGATCCAGACAGTTTTGCCAAAAATAATGAGTTAGAAGATGTCATGAACTATCTTAATGACAACTCAAAAGATTTTATTCAGTTTAAGGCATCGCTTCTTGTGAAAGAGGCAAATAACGATCCAATAAAGAGAGCAGATACGGTAAGGGATATCGTGAACAGTATTGCTAAGATTCCCGACCGTATTCAAAAAGAAATTTATATACAAGAGTGTGCCCAGATCATGAATATTTCTGAGGCGGTTTTGTACAACACACTTGCTCAAATTGGTAAGAAAGAAGAGAAGAATATACAAGCAACGCCAAAAGAAGAGCAAAAAGCTTTTGATGTTGTTCGTAATACGGATGAGCAGAAAGAAGAAAAAGTAGATGTACAATATTTGTTAGAGCGAAAAATTATTGAATCGCTAATGTTGTACGGAAACCACAAAGAGCAGTTTGAAGACCTTGTGCTAAAAGAAAATGAAGCAGGAGATTTGGTGTTAGAGCCAGAGTTGTCTGAAATTAAGGTTTATGAGAAAATCTATTTAGATCTTCAAGAAGATGAAATAGAATTGGCCAATGAAGATTTTCGTAATATGTATTCAAGGCTGATTGAAGCCTTAAATGAAAAAGAAGAATTTTCGATTACCAATTTTGTCAATGGTTTAGAGCAAGAGATGGCGAACCAGATTTCTTCTATTTTAATGGAAGAGGAACGGTATAAGTTAGACGACTGGGAGCGTAAAGAAATTTTCCCAAAGAGTAAAGAAATAGGTGTTGCGCAGTTGGTAAGTGAGACGATACTTACGTTACGCTGCTTTTTAATAAAAAAGAGAATGAATACTTTGCAAAATACTACTCAAGAACCTAATAGGGATAATAGAGAGGCATTAGAGGAGATTATGAACTATATACAGTTGAATAAATTACTGAATCAGAAATTGAATAGGGTTTTATCATAGTATAAAAATAGAGTGCATAAAAAAAGACCTACTTTAAGCAGGTCTTTTTTATTATTTGCCAGTTGTAAGAATTTAGTACAATTCTAAGGCTTTAGCCTGTTGTAATAAATCGACCATATTGTCTACATTTAATTTTTTCATTAAACGAGCTTTGTAGGTACTAACTGTTTTTTCATTTAGGTTCAATCCTAATGCAACTTCTTTGTTACGTTTACCACTAGCTAAAAGTTTTAAAACTTCTATTTCTCTAGTAGAAAGTTTTCTAAAGAACCTTCTAGGTTTTTTAGTTCCTTCATCAAAAGCAAGACGTTGTGCAAGTTCGTTTGTTATGAACATGCTACCTTCACTTACTTTAGTTACTGCTGCAGTAATATATTCTACACCAGATGATTTTGATAAATATCCGAAAGCACCGGCTCTAATCGCACTTAAGGCATAAACATCTTCAGATTGACCGCTGTACATAAGAACTTTTACGTCTGCGTAATCTTTTTTAATTCTGCGTAATGCTGCTATTCCGTTAACATCAGGAATATCCATTTCTAGCATGACCACATCGGGGGTTGTGTCTTTAAGTTTTTCAAAAAGTTCTTCGGTAGTAGCTACCTCATCGATCAATTCAAATCCCTCAGCGGATTCTAGAGCCTTCCTAACTCCCATTCTAATGATGGGGTGGTTATCCGCTATTAAAACTTTGATCATTAATTGTTTTTTTATATAGATTTCAGAACCTATTCTTGTCTGAAAAGACAACATGCAATGTAAGGCTTAAAATTCTAAATTAGAAGTCAAAGTTGCATTATTTTACTATTAACGTAAAATTTTAGACTTTATTTTCGATTTAATACCTTGATTCTTAGTTGAGTTGTTATTTTAACTGTTTTGGAATCTCACAAACGGGTATTGGCAACATCTTATGTTGGTTCATGGTATGTAATCTTGTAAAGATAGTGAAAACTTCCTTTTTTCTTCCTTCAAAGTCATCAACTGTTTTGCCTTCGTCTTTCATGTCCATTGCCCATTCTAGCTCAGGATACGAAGCACCTATTTGGTCTTCATCTGTTCTATCATCGCCCCACAATCCATCAGTTGGTGCAGCACTGATTATCTCTTCATTTATGCCTAAAACCTTTGCTATGGCATAAACTTCGGTTTTCATTAAATCTGCGATCGGACTCAAATCTACACCACCATCTCCGTACTTGGTGTAAAATCCTACCCCAAAATCCTCGACCTTATTTCCAGTTCCGGCTACAAGGTAGCGTTCAAGTGCAGCAAAATAGTATAAGCTAGTCATACGTAAACGAGCTCGTGTATTTGCCAAAGACATAAATCTGTCCTCTTCGTTATGAACAGCTGGTAAAGTAGCAACCAAACTGTCGAAAACCGGTGTAAGGTTAACCGGTTGTCTTTTTACATTCTTAAAGTTCTCTTGTAACCACTCAATATGGCGAGATGCACGATTGCTTTGATTCTCGGCTTGGTGAATCGGCATTTCTAAACAAAGAAGGTCTAAACCTGTCTTAGCGCATAGGGTAGAAGTAACTGCAGAGTCAATTCCGCCAGATATACCAATGACAAAACCTTTCTGTTTTGCGTTGGTAGCATAATCCTTTAACCAATTAACAATGTGCTCAATTACCTTTTCCGTTTGCATACCGTTCTAATTATTTAGTAAAATCAATTAACTTTGCCATAAAAATAAGTTGAACGCTGTGAATAATAAAATGTATTGTAAAATACTTGACAAGGTCAAACCTATTTTTATACTATTATCAGTTTTTTTCATTCTTTCTAGCTGTAATGATAGTGATAAGGTAACCGAAGAGATAGCTGCTATACCAGTAGATCTTAAAATTTCTAGATTTGATCGTGAGTTTGCCTCCTCGGGTAAGGAGGGATTGTCGGCTTTGCGTAGAAAGTATCCATATTTGTTTCCGGCACCTGATAGTGTTTGGATCGCCAAAATGAACGATTCTCTTCAAATTGAATTATTTCAAGAAGTGGGTAATGCTTTTCGCAGTTTTGAAGATGAAGAAGAAGGGTTGGTACAATTGTTCAAACACATCAAATATTATTTTCCAGAATACAAAACGCCAAAAGTACTTACCGTTACCAATGATGTTGATTATAATAATAGAATCATTTTAACCGATAGTTTATTATTTATCAGTCTTGATAATTATTTAGGTTCTGAACACAAGTATTACGGTGGTTTTCAGCGTTACATAGCACAGTCTTTAGACCGTAATTTTTTAGTGAGCGATGTTGCCAGTTCTTTTGCCAAGCAAGTAGTGCCAAGACCTAGAGACCGTACATATCTTGCTCGAATGGTTTATTTCGGTAAAGAATTATATCTTAAAGATAAGTTGATGCCCGAGGCCAGCGATGCAAAAAAAATAGGGTATTCTCAAGAAGAAATAGACTGGGCTTTAGCAAATGAGGAGCCAATATGGAGAAATTTTATAGAGAACGAATATCTATATAGCACGGATAACAAATTAAATCAACGATTTTTAGAACCAGCCCCATTTTCTAAATTCGGATTAGAGTTGGATAATGAGTCGCCAGGTAGGCTTGGTCGTTATATAGGTTGGCAAATTGTGCGTGCCTTTATGGAAAATAATGATGTAAGCATGATGCAGTTAATGCCGATGCCTGCAGATGAAATATTTAAGAAATCAAATTACAAACCGAGAAATTAGATGGCAGATTTACATACTTCAGAAATTACACTGCGCGTAGGATTAGATGAAAATAGAATTCCGGAAACATTAAACTGGTCTGCACAAGACGGTGGTATAGAGAACGAAGCCGCTAAGGCAATGTTATTATCCGTTTGGGACAGCAAGAATCAGGAGTCTTTAAAAATTGACTTGTGGACAAAAGATATGCCTGTTGATGAAATGAAGACTTTCTTTCATCAAACATTGGTTTCTTTGACCGATACTTTTCAAAAGGCAACACAAGACGATAAAATGACGGCTACCATGAAAGATTTTTGTGATTACTTTGCTGAAAACCTAAATCTTAAAGAAAAAGACTAAGCTGTTTTCAACTTCTTTTTTCCTTTTGTTTTTTTAATCCAGTAGACAATATAGATAGTTCCTAAAACGGACGGAGTCATCCATGCCCAAAGGGTGTCTTGGTGCATACCGGCAACTATAAATGCGGTAACCGAGGCTATAAGTGCACCTAATATTCTACTAAGGTGGTTTATAAGCCAAAGCTTCCTGTTTTCTAATGTGGTTCTAAATAGTTTATAATCTCCATAAGGTAGAAACAGACCTATAATTCCGAAGAACAGAAAAAGAATGCTTTGCGAATAGCCATTTAGGAGTCCGGTAATACCAAAGCCAATCATTAACAAAGCCGATAAAGCCATAATGCCAGAAACCAATTTATCGGTCAAATTTGCTTTTGTTTTTTTGACAGTTTTAAATGTCAGCGCTCTATTACCCGCTAACACCATATAAATAGTAAAAATACCGATCAAGAATAAAAAGGTATTGATGTGGTTGGGCATTCTCGCAATCACCAAAGATATAGCAGAACTAATAATCATAGACCAAGAAAACCATTTTCCAAGACGCTTATGGTTAAGTTGACCTTTTTTTACGACAATACTCGCAATACCGGTAATAAGCCCCACACCACCAAAAAAGGCATGTATGTAAATGAAAATTTCAATGATAGTTTCCATGGTTAGGTTGGTTTTATGTTACTCAAAGATGGAGGAATTATTCTTTGGAAAATAAGTTAAGTTACTCAATTGTAAGTTTTGGGCGCTGAGTTGGGAGAAGAGAAGTACGAGGTTTGAGGTACAGGGTATTAAGTACTAAGTATTAAGTAAAAAGAATACGTCATTGCGAGGAGCTTTTTCGCAACGTGGCAATCTGTTGCACCCAAAGTAACTAAGTGAGTTGTCAGTACCATTGTCAGTCTGAGCGCAGTCGAAGACCTTTGCGTGTCCCATTCCCTTCGACTGCGCTCAGGATGACATCGCGTTTTGTTACAGTAAAGAGTATTAAGGACTTAGTCTTATGTAAAAAGTATACGCCATCGCGAGGAGCTTTTTTGCGCCGTCGAAATCGGTAGCATTAATATTATCAATGTCAGTTCGAGTGGTTTTATGATGTAGCATAGCGGAAACATAAAATTGTATCAGAACAGGTTCGATACATGCAAAGATTCTCGATATAAATTAGTACCATTGTCGGTCTGAGCGCAGTCGAAGACCCATGTGTGTTCCATTCCCTTCGACTGCGCTCAGGGTGACAGCGCGTTTTGCTATGGCAAAGAGTATTAAGTAAAAAGTACTAAGTCTTAAGTAAAAGAATACGTCATTGCGAGGAGCTTTTTCGCGACGTGGCAATCTAGTTGTTTTAAGTAGGTGTTCCAAATGGTTCTCGATACCCTCTTACTTGGCGGGCAGACATTTTTAATTCAATGAAAAAATTGAATTAAAAACCACTCGAACTGACAGTAGAGAAACTGAGAAAAATAATTTTTAGAATAATCAGTGTTGCTTGCACTTCCCAAATCCAAATAATTTAACTTTTGCTAATTGCTAATTGCTAATTGCTAATTGCTAATTGCTAATTGCTAATTGCTAATTGCTAATTGCTAATTGCTAATTGCTAATTGCTAATTGC
>NZ_SOAY01000015.1:30360-175476 GCF_004364165.1 Maribacter spongiicola | reverse complement strand
GTAACATCGATAATAGTATCAACGCCATCTTCATCCGTATATGTGAACGTACCGTCGGTGTTGGCCACTACCGTAGTCAACGCTTCCAAGTTCGCAACGATAGCCGATAGATCTAATTGTGTAACTACACCGTCCTCATCCGTATAATCGATATTCGTATCGTCCGCATTTAAGGCGATTGTAGTCAAGGTCTCCAAATCGGCAACATCGATAATGGTATCAACGCCATCTTCATCCGTATACGTAAACGTACCGTCGGTGTTGGCCACTACCGTAGTCAACGCTTCCAAGTTCGCTACGATTGCAGATAGATCTAATTGGGTTACCAATCCGTCCTCGTCCGTATAATCGATATTCGTATCATCCGCATTTAAAGCGATTGTCGTTAAGGTCTCTAAATCCGTTACGTCGATGATCGTATCAACTCCGTCTTCATCCGTATACGTAAATGTACCGTCAGTATTGGCAATAATAGTAGTTAAGGTTTCCACTAGATTAAGACTCGATAAATCTGCAGTTACTACATTCCCATTTTCAATTTCTAGAGATAAGATATTCGTAAGAGCATCAAAAGTGAAATTTTGTAATTGCTGATCATCCGTAGATGTTAACTCCCAAGTAGTTCCATTCCAATAGTAAATAGTTCCTGTATCTGTATTTACATATAGATCTCCTAAATCTGCACCTGCCGGTGTACCTACCCCTGGTGCAGAAACATCTGTACCCTGCAGTACTTCACAATTACATTGGTCTTCTAAGGTCACAGTTGTCTGTGCCATAGAAATACCTGATATTAGTAAAGTAAATAGTACCATTATAAATTTAATGGCATTACTTAGGTTTGTAGTAGTTTGACTCTTCATACTTTTAATATTCAATTTCACCTTCAAAATTTCGTTGGTCATATAGGTTTTTCAAAATGTGCTTTCCAAAAATTTGCTCGACATTAAATTCGACAAGATGGATCTATGGTATTCACAATGCACAAATATTCATTATAAGTAGTGCACCCTAAAATAATTGTTGTGTAATGCATTATTAACACCATATACCATCATAAAAATGAGGTTTGGCTATGTTTATTTTTCATTAAAATGGATGGTTGTTCGTCGAAGATGTGCGGTTATTCGGGCAGTTTTTGTCACTACAAAAAACTAACTAATTTTTAATTATATAGAAAAGCATCTTAAATAAGGCTTATAAAATTCAAAACATCACATTATATTATCATATGAATTATCTTACTTATTTATGAGTTTTTACTTTCTTTATTATTTATTTGTTGAATATTCTATATATAAAATTAAAGACCTTTAGTTTGATTTAATACGGTATGTTATTCTTCTATTTGTAATTAACGTTCTCACTTTTACAAAAAGTAATGCTGCATTTGATGAAGTTACAGTGCATGGAGTATTTGAATTGGAAGTAAGTAACCTATAAGAATAACCGTCTTTACTTTTTGCAACATTTAAAACGGTCAACGTTGAAGTTTGTGCCCCCGAATGCTCTACATCATTAATAATATTAGTATAGCTTACACCATCAACACTTACTTACCACTGGTACGAATCAGCATTTAAAACTGTTGTTGAAAATGTTGCATTGTTGCCTGTAAAGACGGTCTGATCTTGCGGATGAGTGTTAAAGGAAACTATAGCTATTGTACTAATATCATAATTTCCAAAGGCTTACCGGACAATCATTATTACCCCAACTTGCCCATAATTAATAAGTGCCTACCGATAAATTTAAAAAGGTATAACTACCTAAATTATCTGCTACACTTGTATAATTAGCTTGATTATTTATACTGAATGTGATACCAGACCTATTCGGGTGAACCCGAAAATTAAATGTAATTGTACCATTATCTATACCACATGAGGTATCGGTGGTATTAATTGATATTGTCGGATTAGAGTTTATTACAGTATCGTCATCACTAAAACCTTTAGCATCTGTTACCGTAACCGAATATGTAGCTATGGTATTGCTGGTGGAATTACCTACCGGACTCACATTTATAGTTGAAGTCGTTTCACCCGTGCTCCATAAATAAAAATATCTGCTGCCACTGCCAACTGTAGTAGAATCTGTAAGTATTGCCTAAGAGAAATACAGAATAAAAGTTTTAGGTTCTAAAATATTATTAAAATAATTTACTCTTAAAAATTTAATTACTTTTTATACGATACGTAATATTTCTGTTGGTAATAACTGTGTAAGTCTTAATTACAACTTCAGGTGAGAACTCTGAAGTTGAATTTGATCTTGTTCCTGTAGTTGTTATTCGATCGCCAACCGCTGTGCCCACAGGTAGCGGAAAAACAAATTTATATTTATTCGTATTGTCGGTATTACCATCAATATCGGTATAAGAACTTGATGTAGTATCCTGATCATCGCCACTACCTTCTATTGCAGTGCCTATATATGTTTGACCTTCACCATAGTCTTGGGCAAGACCTAATTGATTATCACCTAAGGTAGCTGTACCCTCATTTACATCTGTAAAAAATACTTCTACAATTGTACCTGGAGATGCCCAACCGATAACTACCAAGTTAGTGCCTGATATATATGCTGAATTGATTGCAGGAAAATTTTCTAAATTATTAGGACCAGAATCTGAATCTGAAGTATCATTTAGTGTTACCCCATCCATATCTAAATCTATCCCTAAACTTGGTGTTGCCGTACCATTTGCATAAATAGAATTTTGGCTCATTAAATTTGACGTACCGTCAACAATTGAAATACCGGCGCCACCATTTTGAAAAATGATATTATTAGAAATAGATGAACCATCACTTTCTATTTTAATCGCCATTTGTTGAGGATTTCCTTGACAATTGCCTCCATCTTGACCTGAAGTTGTCAATGAATTCTCTGTTATTAAAACACCACTCACTTTATCCTCAGCATCAATTGCGGTAGAAGCAGATGCTTCAATTAAATTTTGTCGAATGACTATACCTGAACCACCCTCCAATAAAATAGCATCATCACATGGTTGATTACCATTATTTTCAAAATGATTATTTTGAATTATAGAGGATGAACCACCGTCAATCAAAATTGCAGAATCACCTGAATTAGCAATATAGTTACCATCTGCAATTAAAGTACCCCCTAAATTTTCAATTCCAATATTTAAATCATTTGCAGTTACACCTGTTGCATCTAAACCAATTATATTATTGGCTACAGACAATGAACCTCCATCTAACCTAACTCCAGAATTATTGCTCGCATAAATTGATAAATTTCTAATTGATACATTAGTACCAGTTGTTCTAAATACATCGCCGTTATCTCGATGAACCTGTATTTCTGGTCTCTGGTAGTTAGGCAATACTGTATTTGAGACTCCAACCGTACCACCACCAGAACCTAATACTCCGGCATTTGTATCTCCTGAATATGCGGTTTGGGTTCGACCATCGATTACTGTGTTATTTCCTGTTATGATAGATAACGGATTTCCATTAGCCAATAAAATATTAAAATAACCATGGGTGAAATTTGCATCAGCCGATCTCCCGAAACTATCACTAGTTGGTGGTATCATAAAAATAGAGGTATCCTCACCTGCAGCAGGGTCAAAAATACTATTCGTCTCAATATCCAAGCCTGTTTCATCTAAATTGTTCGAATTAACAATAAACTGTTGTAATGATCCTTGACCGAATTCATTCGTATTTACAATGGTATTGAAGTTAAATCCGAAATTAATATTAGTAACCCCATTACTATCTACAGTTGCTGAAGATACTGATTGCGCATCTACTAAAATACCTAAAGCAGCATCTTGTATTGCATTTGGAAAAGCTCCGCCAATTTCAGTATTTACCGCAGTAACAGCATCGGCGTCACCAAATGTTCTATGCGTTTGAACAGGGCTACAAGTGGTACAATTTAAGCCGCCCCCTCTATTAGAGCGAACAGTTGAGTTGACTACTTTAACCAAATAATCACCATCTTCCATACCAGCAAATGTGTATTGACCATCAACATTAGTAGTTTTACGTTCAATAAAGGTTCCATTACTTTCGAATAACTCAACAGTTACACCAGAAACTCCTAATCCCGATGAAGTTGCTTGATCTCTACCTAAGCCACCTGGATAATTTATATCTTCAAATACGTTACCCGTAATTAAGTTAGAAGGTACTTTTATCACCACGGCCATATTAATTACATAATCTTGACCAACATTAACAGTAGCTGTAACTTGTGAATCTCCTGGCGCTATGTAAGTAGATAGATCATAAGTGTCTAGGTCTAAACCATAGGTATTAGTTTGGTTGTAAAATGATGGCGATGTCGTATTATCAAAAATTGTCCCATTATACGCATTATCACCAGTTTGCCCACCATCGCCAGTTAATGTATAAGGTGTTCCTGCTTGATTTGTAATCGTTAATCTTTCAGGATTCGCGCCGCTTGACCCTAACGTATCATCACCTTCCCAAGATAAAAAGGTTGATTTAGCGCCTGATCCAGCGATTGCAAAAAAAGAATCTAGTGTAAACGGTGTGCCGGGCGAATTATTTTGAAGTCCGTCAAAACCTTGGTATAAATTAATACTTACTGCGGGTAATGTTGGGTCTTCATAATAAATAAATAATGACCAACCACCCAATACCGTAGCAGAACCACAAAAATTATTAGAAGTATCTATTGTTAATCCAGAAAAGTCAAAATCATTATTATTAATATCGGCAATACCACTTACTAAAGTGGTAACGTCACTTACATAACCGAAAAAACTTAAGTTATTATTATTTGCATTAAATGTCGTCTGATATACAGAACCAGCATTAACTGTTTGACCCTCAAAAGTAACTTGCTCATCGCGAACATAACTAGAATGTGCCCAGTATAAATAAGCTGCCTTAATGGTACCAGTTGCCGGTATATCAGAAACTAATTGATTTGTAGAAGTTGCCTGAATTGCACATGGATTTGTTGCATTACTTGCTGTACGTAAACTACCACCAGTTGATACATAATCATAATCACCATCAAATTGCTTAAAAAGTGTTAATGGTACATTAGACAATATCTGAGAATTAATAGTTCCCTTACCAGTATCATCAAAATTTACCTGTGCATCTGGAGCGTTTACACCAGTAAACTCAATAAAAAAGTCTTCATCAAATTCAGGTACCCCATCATTTGTTATAGGAACTGATATTGTTCGTTGATTTCCTATTGCACCTGTAAAAGTAAGCGTACCTGATGTACTTGTATAATCACTTCCTGCTAATGCTGAACCATTTGTTGTTATATAATCGACTGTAAAAGGTGTGTTTACAAAACCAAAAAAGAAAAAATTACGACCATGAGCTGCCCTTGTTGATGTTACCGTAAAAACAATATTACCACCATCTTCATCAATTGAAACATCATTGATAACTAAACGCGGCCCTTCATTGTAACAATTAATATCAGCTTCAAAACCAGATCCAGTTCCATTATTATTAGATGCAAAACGGAATGTTAAACAGCCCGTACCGCCAGTAGATGCTATTGTTGACGGTATATTATCATTGTCATACTGTCCAATTAATGTAGCTGCTGTACTATCACCATCATATACATACAAAAAATCACCACCTGAATCTATATCAAAACTTGTAAAATCTACCGCTACATAATCTTTACCTGGTTCAGGACAAAGTGTGTGTGTTACATTTAAGTTATTACTATAATTACCAAGACCACCTGGATCTAAAAATACCTTGCCACATTCATTAGATGTTGTACCATTGGTCATGGAAATTGAATCATCATCAATAATACTAGCTGTTCCTATATCAGTTATTACAACCGATGGATTAGACGTAGAAATTAACTGTAAAGTAAAAGTTTCTGTGCTTTCAATACTACCATCATCTAAAATAGGAATGGTTACCGATCTAGTTTGACCTGTAATTCCATTAAAACTAAGACTGCCAGAACTTGCAGTGTAATCAGAGCCTGCAGTTGCAAGACCATTGACAGTTTGGTAATTAACGGTAAATGGTCCAGTTGCATTTAAACCTGTATGAGTTACCGCAAATGTTATATTACCTGCATCTTCATTTACCGACACGTCATTTATCTCCATTACCGGACTTGGTGGCGGTTGGGTAGTTGATATTTGAAAATTATCTATGAAGGCATATTGATTATTATTCCAATTCGCATTCGTTTTTGCAAATCTAACTGTTGTATTGGCAGAAATATAAGGCGTAATATCTTGATTGAAAATTCCAGTTGTATTCCCTGTTATCGTACCTATAGAGGTATAACTTGCACCGCCGTTACTAGAAACTTGAACATCTAAAGCCCTTGTTCCTGATAAATTTAGTGATTGCCAATTAAAACTTAAAGTTGCTGAAACAGCACCAGTTAAATTAGCTGATCTTCTAATATTTTCTCCATACAACCAATACAACTCTAAACGATTGCTACTTATTCGTAAATACTGAGCAGTAGGTCCTGCATTGGTATCACCAGTCTCTATCCAATCAGTAGAGAAGTTAGCACTACCATTATTATTTGAATACGATACACTACTAAAATTGTCACGATAGGTTTCTTGCGCATAGAAACTAGTCGTAAATAGTAAAATCAATAAATAATAAAAATGCTTTGATCTCATAATTTCATAATAGGGTATTGAATTGTAAAAGAATCAACAATCAATATCATCAGTAAAAATAACAAGGAGATAAGGCTGTGCCTAAAATTTGTTGTGAAGTGATGTCATTAGCACGTGAATACTACAAATAGTGCTGTTTAAGATTTCTTAAAATCAAAAAAAAAGGTAAATTCTCTGTTGTAGTTCATCGATTAGAATATATTCTATATAGTCTCAATAAATTTTCTAGCTATTTATTTAGTCAGTATTAAAACCTCTAAAATCAAAAAAAGCGACCTATTTCTAGGACGCTTTTTGCTATATAATTACTATTTTTTATTCTAAAATAATAAACTCTGATCTTCTATTGATATCATGTTTAATCGCAGAACACTTAACACCATCTGAGCACTCATTTAGTAATTTAGTTTCACCATAACCTTCACTTACCAATCTGTCTTTAGATATGCCTTTTTTGATCATATAATTTACAGTTGACTCAGCTCTTTTTTGAGATAACCAAAGATTATAAGCTGCGGGTCCTCTACTATCTGTATGTGAATTAACTTTTAATCTTAAACTTGGATATTTTTCCATAGCAGCAACAACTTTTTCTATCTCTACCTCAGAATCTTTTCTGATATTGTATTTATCAAAGTCAAAATAAATAGTACTTAACTGAAGTAGTTTCGCTAAATCATCACCAAACCCAGCCGTAATTTGATCTCTTTCTAAATAAAAATCTATAATTTTAGGCTTGCCATCAGAAACGCCAATATATTCTTCAGAAGGCACATAACCTTCCATTAATGCTCTTACAAAATTACCTTTATTACAATCTAGCTCTAAACTATAATTTCCGTCAGAGTCGGTAATCGTTGATAAAATCTCTTCGTTGTTTTCGTCAATAACCTTGATAGTTGCGCCAACTAAAACTTCATTTGAAATTTTATCTCTTACGGTACCGGTAATTTTTTGTATGCAATCAAATTCTAAAGGTCTTGTTTCTGTAAAACTATAAATATCATCATAACCCATTCCCCCTTCACGATTTGAGGCAACATAACCAGTTCTTAATTCTTCATTAAAAATAAACGTGAAATCATCACTATTACTGTTCACCGGTTTACCAACGTTTAAAACTTTTCCAGTAAAATCTTGTCTTTTAATTTTAGTAGCAAAGACATCCAATCCTCCTAATCCTGGATGACCATCCGAAGAAAAATATAAAATTTCTTCACTAGTTATATAAGGAAATGTTTCTCTAGCTTCAGTATTAATATTTGAACCTAAATTTTGAGGTGTACCGAATGAACGATCTTCATTAATAGAAACCATAAATAAATCTGATTCTCCTAACGTACCAGGCATGTCTGAGACAAAATAAAGCGTTTTTTCATCAGGACTCAAAGCAGGGTTTGCAACAGAATAAGAGTCACTATTAAAAGGTAGCTCTTCAACTTCTCCCCAAATACCCTCATCAGTTAATACAGCTCTTAAAACCTTTAACCTAACGATGCCTTTATCGTCTTTTATGGTTTTTCTCCTTTCAGAATTATTTCGAGTAAAATACATTGTCTGACCATCTTTCGTAACTACAGATGTGGACTCGTGATAGCGTGTATTTACATTTTCGTCTAATTTTTTTACATGATCTACAGATGAACTATCTGCATTTACTTCATACAAATCCAAAAAGTCTTTTGCATTCCAAGTATGACGATATCTAGCAAAATTACCTGTGTCTCTATCAGAAGAAAAAATTAACCCTTCTTTATAAAAAGAAGGGGCGAAATCTGAATATGGTGAATTATATTCGAAAGGACCTAAATTATATCTACCAGAATTTTCCTCAATTTCTGACATAAAATCTCTGTCTTCATTAAACGCAGCAGCGCGACCATCACTTTTGGTGATTTCCATAAATTTATTCATGACATCACTAGACGCATTATAATCGCCTAAAGTTTTAAGGGACTGTGCATATTTAAAATAATCTTCTGCAGTTACTTCTGCCGAATAATCTGCTACGAGTTGTTTGTACGTTTGAGCAGCTTCTTTGTAATCGGCATTATAATAGTATGAATTACCCAATTTTCTAAGTAAATCTGCAGATACAAATCCTTTATCCAATACCTTTTTATAAATATCTATTGCCGGACTAAAAGAATACGAATCGAACTTTTCGTTTCCTTTTTGAATAAGACGTTCTTGAGCTTTAGTTAAACCGTGAAAGAATAACAACAATACTAAAATAAACTTGAATTTATGTTTCATATATAAGTTTGCCATTTAGAAAAAACGAGGTGAAACCAATCTTTGAAATGATTTGACCAATTCATATCGTAAGAGAACTTCAAATGATCCATCGTTGAATTGAGTACCTCCCAAATCTGTTGTTTCTCTATCATATGCTAGACCAATCATAAATTGGTCTGAAATTTGGAAACCAGCCATTGCACTAACTGCTGCATCCCATCTGTATGCTGCGCCAAAAGTAAATTTTTCATTGAACATGAAGTTTGCAGAGAAATCAACCTGCAATGGTGCACCCCCAACAACTTTAGTCAATAAGGCTGGCTTAAATTTTAAATTTCCATTTAAATCAAAAACATACCCAGTAATTAAGTAGAAATTAATTCGCTCTTTTGATAAAAATTGTACACTATTCGCATCTCTTTGAGAATTATCAAAATGTTCTGTTTGGAATAAATTCGGAGCTGAAAGTCCCGCATAAAAAGCATTGGAATGATAATATAGACCTACACCAACATTTGGTGAAAATCTATTCTCTATATTATCAGAATCTACAGGTTCAGAATCAAAATTACGAAGTTGATTAAAATCTAAATTCAATAAGTTACCTCCCGCTTTTAATCCAAAAGACAATTTACCCTCCGCAGAAACATCAATGGTATAAGACACCACAGCATCAAAATATGTTTCTTGAACCACGCCATTCCCTATCTCATCATTAACTATCGAAACACCATAACCAAGTTTACTATTTCTAATAGGTGACTGAATATTTAATGTTTGGGTTTTTGGTGCTCCTTCCAGACCTACCCATTGAGATCTATATAACCCTGTAATACTTAATTGACCTCTTGAGCCAGCATATGCCGGATTTACGCTCATTGTATTGAACATATACTGAGTATACTGCGCATCTTGCTGGGCAACGGCGCTACTAAACATTAGTAACAAACCTCCAAACAGGATTAAAAACTTATTTTTATAATTCATATTTTATAAACTATTATCTACTAATATACAGATATTCACTATCTACCTTATTTACCCCTTCAAAGGTAGTATAATCAAATATATAGAAATATATTCCGGCCGGAAGATAATCATCTGTACTTAAGGTTGATCTACCTCTTGATCTACCATCAAAAACATTATTTTGATTATTATAATTTTCACCTTCGTAAACAGCAACTCCCCATCTATTAAAAATCTTTAAAGTGCTGTTGCGAATCTTATCTACACCTCTAATGAATAAGAATTCGTTTCTACCATCACCATTCGGTGTTACCATTTGATTTACTTCAATTGGGTCATCGTCTGTTTCTGTAGGATTATTGTCAACAACTAATATCTCAACAGTTGCGGTATCACAATTACCCAAAACATCACATACTGTATATTCAATGGTATCACTTCCTTCAAAACCATCGTTTGGCGTGTATGTAATTGTATCATCTGAAATATCATCTGGAGTTCCTCCATCATTGATTTCAATAGTACCGTTTGATGGATCTGTTACGGTTAACGTACCATCTATAGGAATACCAAAATCATTATCCAGAATATCTATTTCGATTGGAGTATCTATCGGTGTAGATACAGAATCGTCTACAACATCTAGAGCTACCGGCTCACCTACAGTAATGGTTACCGTAGCCGTGTCACAATTACCATCAGTATCACATACCGTATACTCGATAGTTTCCGTTCCTTCAAAACCATCATTTGGAGTATATGTAATTGTATCATCTGAAATATCATCTGGAGTTCCTCCATCATTGATTTCAACAGTACCATTTGATGGGTCGGTTACAGTTAACGTACCATCTGTAGGAATACCAAAATCATTATCCAGAATATCTATTTCGATTGGAGTATCTATCGGTGTAGATACAGAATCGTCTACAACATCTAGAGCTACCGGCTCACCTACAGTTATTGTAACAGTTGCCGTGTCACAATTACCATCAGTATCACAAACCGTATACTCGATAGTTTCCGTTCCTTCAAAACCATCGTTTGGCGTATACGTGATAGTATCGTCAGAAATATCATCTGGAGTACCTCCATCATTGATTTCAATAGTACCGTTTGATGGATCGGTTACGGTTAATGTTCCATCTGTAGGAATACCAAAATCATTATCCAGAATATCTATTTCGATTGGAGTATCTACAGGTGTTGCTGCAGAATCGTCTACAACATCTAAAGCTACCGGCTCACCTACAGTTATTGTAACAGTTGCCGTGTCACAATTACCTTCAGTATCACATACGGTATACTCGATAGTTTCCGTTCCTACAAAACCATCGTTTGGCGTATAGGTAATAGTATCGTCAGAAATGTCATCTGGAGTACCTCCATCATTGATTTCAATAGTACCGTTTGATGGGTCTGTTACAGTTAATGTTCCATCTGTAGGAATACCAAAATCATTATCCAGAATATCTATTTCAATTGGAGAATCTACAGGTGTTGCTACAGTATCGTCTACAACATCTAAAGTAACTGGCGTACCACTATCCGGATCTAAATAATCAGGAGTACCATCATTATCCGTATCGTCATTTGTAGGGTCACCATCATTGTTGGCATCCTCGTCAGGTGTATCTATTCCATCACCGTCATCGTCCAAATCCCTATAGTTGACATCCTCGGTACCATCGGTATCTGGTAAATCGTTGGCAGGGTCGTTAATCTCATCGTTGACATCGAAACCGTCATTTATATCAGAACCTTCATAACCATCATCAAGTCCGTCACTATCAGTATCGACACCTGTATACGATTGATCAGGAATGCCGTCAAAATTAAAATCGTTGCCTTCATTATTATCTGGAACTGAATCGTTGTCACTATCCAAATCAAGGTAATCAACATTGTCAGTTCCATCTGTATTTACCGGTGTAAGTCCTGTTGGATATGCACTATTGACACCATCGTTAGATGCATACGTAGCAGCGTCGTCGTCGTTTGGCGCTATATATCCGTCAGTGACCTGAGCCTCTACGTTATCCGGAATTCCATCGTTATCGCTATCGATATCCAAATGATTTGGCTTTCCGTCATTATCGGAATCTAATGGGTCTGTTAATGGATTATTGTCTCCATCTAAATTTGGATCTTCTACCGTATCCAATATTCCATCATTGTCATCATCAAGGTCGGCACTGTCTGGAACACCGTCACCATCTGTATCAGGACCTGGGCTGTCAGGATCTAAATAATTAGGAGTACCATCATTATCCGTATCGTCATTTGTAGGGTCACCATCATTGTTGGCATCCTCGTCAGGTGTATCAATTCCATCTCCGTCATCGTCCAAATCCCTATAGTTGACATCCTCGGTACCATCGGTATCAGGTAAATCGTTGGCAGGGTCGTTAATCTCATCGTTGACATCGAAACCGTCATTTATATCAGAACCTTCATAACCATCATCAAGTCCGTCACTATCAGTATCGACACCTGTATACGATTGATCAGGAATGCCGTCAAAATTAAAATCGTTGCCTTCATTATTATCTGGAACTGAATCGTTGTCACTATCCAAATCAAGGTAATCAACATTGTCAGTTCCATCTGTATTTACCGGTGTAAGTCCTGTTGGATATGCACTATTGACACCATCGTTAGATGCATACGTAGCAGCGTCGTCGTCGTTTGGCGCTATATATCCGTCAGTGACCTGAGCCTCTACGCTATCCGGAATTCCATCGTTATCGCTATCGATATCCAAATGATTTGGCTTTCCGTCATTATCGGAATCTAATGGGTCTGTTAATGGATTATTGTCTCCATCTAAATTTGGATCTTCTACCGTATCCAATATTCCATCATTGTCATCATCAAGATCGGCACTGTCTGGAACACCATCGCCATCCGTATCAGGACCAAGTGTATTATCTACATCAAGATAGTCGGGAGTACCATCATTATCCGTATCGTCGTTTGTAGGATCACCATCATTGTTGGCATCCTCGTCCGGTGTATCAATACCATCTCCGTCATCGTCGAAATCTCTATAATTTACATCCTCGGTACCATCGGTATCAGGTAAATCGTTTGCAGGGTCGTTAATCTCATCGTTCACATCGAAACCGTCATTAACATCTGAACCTTCATAACCATCGTCCAATCCATCACCATCGGTATCAATACCAGTCAATATTTGGTCAGGTATTCCGTCAAAGTTAAAATCGTTACCCTCGTTACTATCAAGAACAAGATCATCATCGCTATCAAAATCTTGATAATCTGGTTTGTTTGGAGGAGGCGTACCATCGGTATTCACTGGTATTAAACCACCAATATATGCACTATTAATACCATTATTCAAGGCATAAGTCGCACTACTATCTAGGTTTGGAGGAATATAGCCAGCGGTTGTCTGTGCCTCTACGTTATCAGGTATACCATCATTGTCGGTATCTATATCAAGATGATTGGGTTTACCATCACCATCCCTATCATCAACTTTTACACCTTCTCCGCTACCAGGGTATTTTTCGTAAATATCATCTAGACCATTACCGTCTGAATCTATTCCTGATGCTGGCTTATATTTATGAAAATTTGGGGCTTCCAAATTATCAAGAATACCATCATTATCTGAATCTATATCTAAATAATCGGGAACACCGTCACAATCCGTATCTGTAGGATTAGTGGTATGATTATAATCTCCATCTAAATTTTTATCTTCATTTACATCTATAATACCATCCCCATCATCATCGATATCAATTGAATCTAATACACCATCACCGTCTGTATCAATCGTATACAAAGTCGATATATCGGTTTCTAATTTGTAAGTGTTAGAAAAAGATGACGTCAACAATAGTACTGTTAAAATTCCTAATGCTTTTAACGATAATAAGTTACGTAATGTCAAAGTAATTTTACCCATAAGTGTTAGTGTTTTACTAATCACCATGGCATTTGGTAGTGTTTTTTAAAAGTTAATTATAAGAAAGTGGGGCAGTCTTATTTAACGATGCTAAGATATATTATAATTGAATCAACTCAAATTCTTTTTCGATTAACCATCAAATTCATAAGTCAATCGGTTAAAAAAATAGGTCAAATACTTTATAATATTTAAAAATTGTACTATTTACGATAATTATGAACGAAAAGACCATTCTACTTGAAAAATATCTGATTTATATTAAAAGAGTATTATTCAATTGATTTGAAAACAATTAAAAAACTAAAACTATCATTTAGTAATCTTAAATGTTAAGAATTGAATTTATATTACTTTTGCACAAATTTTGTATATGACCTTTAAGCAAGAAATAGAACGCAGAAGAACCTTTGGTATTATTTCTCACCCAGATGCAGGTAAAACGACATTAACTGAGAAATTACTATTATTTGGTGGTGCCATACAAGAAGCAGGAGCTGTTAAAAATAATAAAATCAAAAAAACAGCTACTAGTGATTTTATGGAAATTGAAAGACAAAGAGGTATTTCTGTTGCCACTTCTGTTCTTGCATTTAATTATAAGGATAAGAAAATTAATATTCTTGACACCCCTGGTCATAAAGATTTCGCAGAAGATACTTTTAGAACGTTAACTGCAGTTGATAGTGTTATAGTTGTTATCGATGTTGCAAAAGGCGTGGAGGAACAAACGGTTAAATTGGTCGAAGTTTGTAGAATGCGTAAAATACCGATTCTGGTATTTATAAATAAAATGGATAGAGAAGGTCAAGATGCTTTTGACCTACTTGATGAATTAGAGCAAAAACTAGGTCTATCTGTGACACCATTAAGCTTCCCTATAGGTATGGGATATGATTTTAAAGGTATCTACAATATTTTCGAAAAGAATATTAACCTATTTAGTGGCGATAGTAAGAAGAACATTGAAGAAACCATAGCCTTTGATGATGTAACCAATCCAGAGTTAGATAAAATTATAGGGAATAAGGCAGCAACTGAATTACGAGATAACCTCGAATTGGTTAGAGGTGTTTATCCTAATTTTGATAAAGAGCTTTATTTGAAAGGCGAACAACAACCCGTATTTTTTGGGTCTGCACTAAACAACTTCGGAGTTAGGGAGCTTTTAGATTGCTTTATTCAAATTGCACCTACTCCACGCTCAAAGAATGCTGAAGAACGCCTTGTTGCAGCTAACGAAAAAGAAATGACAGGTTTTGTCTTTAAAATTCATGCGAACATGGACCCTAAGCACAGAGACCGTCTTGCGTTTATAAAAATCGTCTCTGGTACTTTTGAGCGTAACAAACCATACTTACACGTAAGGCATGGTAAAAACCTGAAGTTCTCTAGTCCGAATGCATTTTTTGCCGAAAAGAAAGAAATAGTAGATACCTCTTATCCTGGTGACATTGTAGGGTTACATGATACAGGAAACTTTAAAATTGGAGATACCTTAACTGAAGGCGAAAATTTACATTATAAAGGCATACCTAGCTTCTCTCCTGAACATTTCAGGTACATTAATAATGCAGACCCTATGAAGTCCAAACAACTGAATAAGGGTATTGATCAATTGATGGATGAAGGTGTTGCCCAATTATTTACCTTGGAATTAAATGGCAGAAAAATAATAGGAACTGTAGGAGCTTTACAATTTGAAGTGATACAGTATAGACTAGAGCATGAATACGGCGCAAAATGTAGCTACGAAAATTTTAATGTATATAAAGCTTGTTGGGTTGGTACCGAAAATAGAAAAACTGATGAATTCAAAGAATTTGAACGTGTGAAACAAAAATTCTTGGCAAAGGATAAAAAAGGACAATTGGTATTCTTGGCAGATTCACAATTTTCGCTTCAAATGACACAGCAAAAATACCCATCGGTAAAACTTCATTTTACTTCTGAATTTGAATAAAAAAAATCCCAACTGTCAAAGTTGGGATTTTTTTATGCTTCACCGGTCGGACCAAAATTCATTGGTATTGATGGTTGCTCATAGTCTTTTATAGTACCATTAGCTTTTTCAAACCGCTGTACATTATCATTCAATGCTTTTAAAAACTTCTTAGCATGTTGCGGAGTAAGTATTATTCTACTCTTGACTTTTACTTTTGGAGCTCCAGGCATCATACTAATGAAGTCAACTACAAATTCTGAAACTGAATGATTGATAATGGCTAGATTAGAATAAATACCTTCTGCCATCTTCTCGTCCAATTCAATATTTATTTGCTTTTGATTCGGATTCTTATTGTCACTCATACTTTTATTTTATTAAAAAAATAACCCTCAAATAAAAATTTGAGGGTTATTATAAAATTAGAATCTTAATGCCTCTTTTCTGGCCATTATTTCATCATATTCTTCCTTTGACCCAACAATAATGCTATCATAGTCTCTCATACCCGTACCAGCCGGAATCTTATGACCAACGATTACATTCTCTTTAAGACCTTCTAATGTATCAATCTTACCACTTACAGCAGCTTCATTTAATACTTTAGTCGTTTCTTGGAAGGATGCAGCAGAAATAAACGATTTTGTTTGTAGAGATGCTCTAGTAATACCTTGTAGAATTGGAGTTGCAGTTGCAGAGACAGCATCTCTTGCTTCAACCAACGCCTTATCACCACGTCTTAATAATGAGTTCTCATCTCTTAACTCACGAGGAGTAACGATTTGACCCGCCTTAAGGTTAGTAGAATCACCTGCTTCCATTACTACTTTCTTACCAAAAATCTCATCATTCTCTATAATGAAATCATCTTTATGAATCAATTGATTCTCTAAAAAGATAGTATCACCTGGATCTTGAATTCTCACTTTACGCATCATCTGTCTAACAACTACTTCGAAGTGCTTATCATTGATCTTTACACCTTGTAACCTATAAACTTCTTGAACTTCATTTACTAAATACTGTTGTACAGCTGAAGGACCTTTAATTGCTAAAATATCTTCTGGCGTAATTGAACCATCTGATAATGGCATACCAGCTCTTACATAATCGTTCTCTTGTACTAAAATCTGATTAGAAAGTTTTACAAGATATTTCTTCACCTCACCTAATTTAGATTCAATGATGATTTCTCTATTACCTCTCTTAATCTTACCAAAGGAAACAACACCGTCAATTTCAGAAACAACAGCAGGGTTTGATGGATTTCTAGCTTCAAACAGTTCAGTAACTCTTGGAAGACCACCAGTAATATCACCTGCTTTTGCAGATTTACGTGGAATCTTAACCAAAGTTTTACCTTCTTTAATCTTATCGCCATCATCTACCATTATATGCGAACCAACTGGTAAGTTATATGAACGTAATGTTTCACCCTTAGCATCTTGAATCAATAATGTTGGAATCAACTTCTTGTTTCTAGATTCAGAAATAACTTTTTCTTGGAAACCAGTCTGCTCATCAATTTCAACTTGGTAAGTAACACCTTGCTCAATATTTTCATAAGCTATCTTACCTGGGAATTCAGAAACAATAACTCCGTTATATGGATCCCAGGAACAAATCACATCTCCTTTAGTAACCTTGGCGCCATTTTCAATATATAATTGAGAACCATAAGGTATATTACCTGTACTTAAAGTAATACCTGTTTTAGCATCAACAATTTTAATTTCACTTGTTCTAGAGATTACAATTTCAGCATTCTTACCATCTGAACCTTCTCCAATAACTGTTCTTAAGTCTTCAATCTCGGCAATACCAGAGAATCTTACTTCTAACTTGTTATCTTCAGAAATGTTACCAGCAATACCACCCACGTGGAATGTTCTAAGTGTAAGCTGTGTACCTGGCTCTCCAATTGATTGAGCAGCTACAACACCAACAGCTTCACCTCTTTGTACCATCTTATTTGTAGAAAGGTTTCTACCATAACATTTAGCACAAATACCTTTTTCCGCTTCACAAGTCAATGCAGAACGAACTTCAACTTTCTCGATAGGGGAAGCTTCAATTCTTTTCACATCTACCTCCATTATCTGTTGACCAGCACGAAGAACTAATTCTTCTGTCATTGGGTTATAAACATCATGTAGTGATACACGACCTAAAATTCTTTCCCCTAAGCTTTCAACTATCTCTTCATTCTTTTTAAGCGCCTGAACTTCAACACCTCTTAGAGTTTCACAATCTTCAGTGTTAAT
Source organism: Maribacter spongiicola (assembly GCF_004364165.1). Classification (GTDB taxonomy): domain Bacteria; phylum Bacteroidota; class Bacteroidia; order Flavobacteriales; family Flavobacteriaceae; genus Maribacter; species Maribacter spongiicola. The sequence goes on along the minus strand of NZ_SOAY01000015.1, from coordinate 157,468 downwards.
AATTACATCTTGCGATACATCTACCAACCTTCTTGTTAAATACCCAGCATCTGCCGTTTTCAAGGCGGTATCTGCAAGACCCTTACGTGCACCGTGCGTTGAAATGAAGTATTCTAGAATAGAAAGACCTTCCTTAAAGTTAGAAAGAATCGGGTTTTCAATAATTTCACCACCTCCTGCAGTAGATTTTTTAGGCTTAGCCATTAATCCACGCATACCGGTCAACTGACGAATTTGTTCCTTAGAACCCCTTGCACCAGAATCAAGCATCATATACACAGAGTTGAAACCTTGTTGATCCTCACGAATACGTTTCATGGCTAACTCTGTCAACTGAGCGTTAGTCGATGTCCAAACATCGATAACCTGATTATATCTTTCATTGTTTGTAATAAGACCCATGTTGTAGTTGGCCATAATACCATCTACTTGAACATTTGCCTCACCAATCATATCCATTTTCTCAGCAGGAATAATAATATCCCCTAAACTAAAGGACAATCCACCTTTAAAAGCGAAATCATAACCCATAGTTTTAATCTTATCTAAGAAAGCAGCGGTAACAGGTACACTTGTAACAGCCAAAATATCACCTATGATATTTCTTAAAGCTTTCTTATTTAGAACTTGGTTGATATAACCAGCTTCTTCAGGAACGAAATTGTTAAATAATACACGACCAACAGTGGTAGGTATAATTTGATTTACCAACTCTCCTTCTTCATTAAAATCTTTAGTTCTAACCTTAATACCTGCGTTAAGATTTACTTTACCTTCATTAAAAGCTATTTCAACTTCTTCAGGTGAGTAAAAAGTTAACCCCTCGCCAATAACCGGCACTTCTGGAGTTGATTTACGCTCTTTGGTCATATAATACAGACCCAAGACCATATCCTGTGATGGTACCGTAATTGGAGAACCATTTGCAGGGTTTAATATATTCTGAGAAGCAAGCATTAATAATTGCGCTTCTAAGATTGCCTCTGGCCCTAATGGTAAGTGAACCGCCATTTGATCCCCATCAAAATCCGCATTAAATGCAGTACATGCCAACGGATGAAGACGAATCGCTTTACCTTCTATTAATTTAGGCTGAAAAGCTTGAATACCTAAACGGTGTAATGTAGGAGCCCTGTTTAATAACACCGGGTGACCTTTCAATACATTCTCTAAGATATCCCAAACTACAGGCTCTTTTTTATCTATAATTTTCTTCGCAGATTTAACTGTTTTTACAATACCTCTTTCAATTAGTTTTCTAATTACGAAAGGCTTGTACAATTCAGCAGCCATATCTTTTGGAAGACCACATTCAAATAGGTTCAATTCTGGTCCTACAACAATTACCGAACGTGCAGAATAATCAACACGCTTACCAAGTAAGTTTTGACGGAAACGACCTTGCTTACCTTTTAAAGAATCTGAAAGAGACTTTAATGGTCTATTAGATTCAGTTTTTACGGCAGATGCCTTTCTTGTGTTATCAAACAAAGAATCTACAGCTTCTTGAAGCATACGTTTTTCATTACGTAAAATTACTTCTGGCGCCTTAATCTCAACTAATCTTTTTAAACGGTTATTACGGATAATTACCCTTCTATAAAGATCATTTAAATCTGAAGTTGCAAAACGACCACCATCTAATGGTACTAATGGACGTAATTCTGGCGGAATAACCGGAATTACTTTCATAATCATCCATTCTGGCTCGTTTTCTCTATTCTCTTGAGATTCTCTCAAAGCTTCTACAACCTGTAAACGTTTTAACGCCTCAGTTTTACGTTGCTTAGAAGTTTCTGTATTTGCTTTATGTCTAAGCTCAAAAGAAAGCTCTTTAAGATTAATTCTACCTAACAAATCAATTAAACACTCTGCTCCCATTTTAGCTATAAACTTATTTGGGTCAGAATCTTCTAAATATTGATTTTCTTGAGGAATAGTTTCTAAAATATTTAGATACTCTTCTTCGGTCAAGAAATCCATTTTCTGAATTTCCTCTCCTTCAGGACCTTTAGCAATACCTGCTTGAATTACTACATAACGTTCGTAGTAAATAATCATATCCAATTTCTTGGAAGGCAAACCTAATAGGTAACCTATTTTGTTAGGTAAAGAACGGAAATACCAAATGTGAGCAACTGGTACTACCAAGTTGATATGACCTACACGATCTCTACGTACTTTCTTCTCTGTTACCTCTACACCACAACGATCACATACGATACCACGGTAACGAATACGTTTGTATTTACCACAAGCACACTCATAATCCTTAACAGGACCAAAAATACGCTCACAGAACAAACCATCGCGTTCTGGTTTATGAGTTCTATAGTTAATTGTTTCAGGCTTTAAAACTTCACCTCTAGATTCTGCCAAAATAGATTCTGGCGAAGCTAATCCTATTGAAATTTTATCGAACCTTTTTACTGGGTTATTATCTTTTATTCTAGCCATAATAGCGTGCTGATAATGTTTTAATTTGTTTTACTTAATAGTCTTCAATAAAAAATATTGAACTATTCCTCAAGTCTAATATCCAAACCTAATCCCTTAAGTTCGTGCATTAAAACGTTGAAAGATTCTGGTAAACCAGGCTCGGGCATTGTTTCACCTTTAACAATTGATTCATAAGTTTTAGCTCTTCCGATAACATCATCAGACTTTACCGTTAAAATCTCACGTAAGGTTGCCGATGCACCGTAAGCTTCAAGTGCCCAAACTTCCATTTCACCAAAACGCTGACCACCAAATTGAGCTTTACCACCCAGAGGTTGTTGTGTTATTAATGAATATGGTCCTATAGAACGAGCATGCATCTTATCATCTACCATGTGTCCAAGTTTCAACATGTAAATCACACCAACTGTTGCTGGTTGATCAAAACGTTGTCCAGTTCCACCATCGAATAAATATGTATGTCCAAATCTTGGAATACCTGCTTCATCGGTATACTCATTAATTTCATTTAAAGTTGCACCATCAAAAATTGGCGTTGCATACTTTCTACCAAGCTTAAGACCTGCCCAACCTAGTACTGTTTCATAGATTTGACCAATGTTCATACGAGATGGTACACCTAACGGGTTAAGAACGATATCTACAGGGGTTCCATCTTCCAAGAACGGCATATCTTCATGACGTACTATTCTAGATACAATACCTTTGTTACCATGTCTACCTGCCATTTTATCACCAACTTTTAGCTTACGCTTTTTAGCTATATATACTTTGGCTAATTTCATAATACCAGCTGGTAATTCATCACCAACAGATATTGTAAACTTATCTCTTCTTAAGTTACCTTGTAAATCGTTAAGTTTAATTTTATAGTTATGAAGTAAATCAGCAACTAATGTGTTTGTATCAGTATCTGTAGTCCAGCTTCCACCAACTAAGTGAGCGAAATCATCTACAGAATTTAACATTTTCATTGTATACTTCTTACCCTTAGGTAATACTTCTTCTCCTAAATCATTAAGAACACCCTGAGAAGTTTTACCATTTACAATGGTAAATAATTTTTCAACAAGAACATCTTTCAATTCTTGGAATTTTACTTCGTATTCCAATTCAAGCTTAGAAAGTTCTTCTTTGTCTTCTGAACGTTTTCTCTTATCTTTTACAGACCTAGAGAATAACTTCTTATCTATTACTACACCTCTTAATGAAGGTGAAGCTTTTAATGAAGCATCTTTTACATCGCCAGCTTTGTCACCAAATATAGCACGTAATAATTTTTCTTCAGGTGTTGGATCAGATTCCCCTTTCGGAGTAATCTTACCTATTAAAATATCGCCAGGTTTTACCTCGGCACCAATTCTAATCATACCATTTTCATCAAGGTCTTTTGTTGCCTCTTCAGAAACGTTAGGGATATCATGTGTAAGCTCTTCAGCTCCTAATTTGGTATCTCTTACTTCTAGAGAATACTCATCAACATGTATAGACGTAAAGATATCTTCACGAACAACTTTTTCAGAAATTACGATTGCATCCTCAAAGTTGTATCCTTTCCATGGCATAAAAGCCACAACAAGGTTTCTACCTAATGCTAATTCTCCTTTTTCAGTTGCATAACCTTCACAAAGTACTTGACCCTTTTTAACTCTATCACCTTTTTGAACAATTGGCTTTAGGTTAATATTGGTTCCTTGGTTTGTTTTTCTAAACTTAACAAGGAAATAGGTCTTACTATCTTCTTCAAAACTGATTAATCTTTCTTCATCGCTTCTATCATACTTGATAGTTACTTTTTGAGCATCTACATACTCAATAACCCCATCACCTTCTGCATTGATCAATACTCTTGAATCTGATGCTACTTGACGCTCTAAACCTGTACCAACAATCGGTGATTGTGGCTTCAATAGAGGAACAGCTTGACGCATCATGTTAGATCCCATCAAAGCCCTGTTCGCATCATCATGTTCCAAAAATGGAATTAAAGATGCAGATATAGAAGCTATTTGATTAGGTGCAACATCGGTATATTGAATTTCTGACGGATCTACAACAGGAAAATCACCTTCTTCTCTTGCAATAACCTTTTCAGCATCAATAGTACCATCTTCTTTCATTGGAATGTTTGCTTGTGCAATTTTCATTCCTTCTTCTTCTTCTGCACTTAAATAAGTAAAGTTCTTATAATCAACAACAGAATTTGTTACTTTTCTATATGGTGTTTCTAAGAAGCCCATTGGGTTTACTTTAGCAAACACAGACAATGAAGATATCAAACCAATGTTCGGACCTTCAGGAGTTTCAATAGGACATAAACGACCATAGTGCGTATAGTGAACATCACGTACTTCGAAACCTGCACGTTCTCTAGATAAACCACCTGGACCTAATGCCGAAAGTCTTCTCTTGTGAGTAATCTCTGCTAATGGATTCGTTTGGTCCATAAATTGAGATAACTGATTCGTACCAAAGAAAGAATTAATTACAGAAGACAATGTCTTTGCATTAATTAAATCGATAGGTGTAAATACTTCATTATCACGAACGTTCATACGTTCACGAATAGTTCTAGCCATACGAGCTAAACCTACACCAAACTGTTGAGATAATTGCTCACCAACAGTACGTACACGACGGTTAGAAAGGTGATCAATATCATCAATCTCTGCTTTAGAATTGATTAACTCTATTAAATATTTTATAATAGTTATGATATCTTCCTTGGTCAAAACTTGTTTGTCCATTCCAATATCCAACTGTAATTTCTTGTTCATTCTGTAACGACCAACTTCACCTAAGTTGTAACGTTGATCAGAAAAGAATAATTTATCAATAATACCACGTGCTGTCTCCTCATCTGGCGGCTCAGCATTACGTAATTGACGGTAAATATGCTCAACGGCTTCTTTTTCAGAATTCGTTGGATCTTTTTGAAGTGTATTATGAATAATGGCATAATCAGATTGCGCATTATTTTCTTTATGTAAAAGAATAGTCTTTACATCAGCATCTATTATTTCGGTAATGTGCTCTTTTTCCAGAATTGTATCTCGATCAAGAACAATTTCATTACGCTCAATAGAAACTACCTCACCAGTATCCTCATCAACAAAATCTTCATGCCAAGTGTTCAAAACTCTAGCCGCTAGTTTGCGACCAAGCACTTTTTTAAGTCCGGCATTAGAAACTTTCACTTCTTCCGAAAGGTCAAAAATTTCTAATATATCTTTATCACGCTCAAAACCAATAGCCCTGAACAATGTTGTCACCGGTAATTTTTTCTTTCTATCGATATAAGCATACATAACGCCATTAATATCGGTAGCAAATTCTATCCAAGAACCTTTAAAAGGAATTACCCTTGCAGAATATAATTTTGTTCCATTTGCATGGAATGACTGTCCAAAGAACACACCAGGAGAACGGTGTAACTGAGAAACAACAACTCTTTCTGCTCCATTGATAACAAAAGTACCACTTGGAGTCATGTAAGGAATCGTACCTAAATACACATCTTGTACGATTGTCTCAAAATCCTCATGTTCAGGATCAGTACAATATAACTTTAAACGTGCTTTTAAAGGAACGCTGTAAGTAAGACCACGTTCGATACATTCTTGAATAGAATATCTTGGTGGATCTATGAAATAATCTAAAAATTCCAATACAAACTGATTTCTTGTATCAGTGATCGGAAAGTTTTCCATGAAGGTGTTATAAAGACCTTCGTTACCTCTTTCATCTGACTTAGTCTCTAGTTGAAAAAAGTCTTGGAAAGATTTAATCTGAATATCCAAGAAATCCGGGTAATCCGGTGTGTTTCTTGCGGAAGCGAAGCTTATTCTTTCAGTATTATTTGTGAACATCTACGGACAGTGTTTTGATCGTGAGTACTAAATGAGTAGTATACCTCTTAATATACCTAATTCTATAAAAAGGCTTAGGTCTAACCGCAAAAAGCGAGAAGACCTAAACCAAAAATAATATGGTTGTTGCTATTATTTAAGCTCAACTTCTGCTCCAGCTTCTTCCAATGATTTTTTGATACCTTCAGCTTCGTCCTTAGAAACACCTTCTTTAATTGCTTTTGGTGCGCTATCAACGATATCTTTCGCATCTTTCAAACCTAAACCAGTTAATTCTTTAACCAATTTAACAACTGCTAATTTAGAAGCACCTGCTGCTTTTAATATTACATCGAATTCAGTTTTCTCTTCTGCTGCTTCACCAGCATCTCCACCACCAGCTGCTGCTACTGCTACTGCTGCTGCTGCAGGCTCGATACCGTATTCATCTTTTAATATAGTAGCTAACTCGTTTACTTCTTTTACCGTAAGGTTAACCAATTGCTCTGCGAAATCTTTTAAATCTGCCATTTTCTATCGTTTAATAAAATTTTTAAAATATACTTAGTTAATTGTGCGTTCTTATCTTTCAGATAATGTTTTAAGGATTCCAGCAAGTTTACCACCACCAGATTTAAGTCCTGAAATAACATTTTTGGCTGGAGATTGTAACAATCCAATAATTTCGCCAATCATTTCTTCTTTAGACTTAATGCTAACTAAAGCATCCAAGTTTTCATCACCTATGTAAATTGCTTCTTCTACAAAAGCTCCTTTCAATAAAGGCTTTTTAGATTTCTTTCTAAAATTCTTTATTAGTTTTGCAGGGGCATTGGCAACATCAGAAAACATAAGAGAAGTATTCCCTTTTAATGTTTCTGGTAATTCACCAAATTCTTTGTCTGAAGCCTCCATTGCTTTTGCAAGCAAAGTATTCTTAACTACAGCTAGTCTAATGTTAGCTTTAAAGCAAGCTCTTCTTAAATCAGAAGTTGTACCTGCATCTAAACCTGAAATATCAGCCACATAAATTGTGGTGCTATCTGCCAACTGCGTAGTCAAATCTTTTATAACGTTTGCTTTTTCTTCTCTTGTCATACTTTTAATTTTTAACTACCAGCCGTTAAACTGACTTTGGATCTAATTGCAAACTAGGGCTCATTGTACTAGACATGAAAATAGTTTTCATGTAAACACCTTTTGCCGCGGTTGGCTTCAATTTATTCAAAGTATCTAACAACTCCTTAGCATTATCCGCTATTTTATCAGCAGAAAAAGAAGCCTTGCCTATCGCAGCATGTACGATACCTGTTTTATCAACTTTAAAATCTATCTTACCTGCCTTAACTTCAGTTACAGCCTTAGCCACATCCATAGTTACAGTTCCTGTTTTTGGATTAGGCATTAAACCTCTTGGTCCTAAAACACGACCTAAGGGACCTAGTTTACCCATTACACTTGGCATTGTGATAATTACATCAACATCTGTCCAACCGTTTTTAATTTTTTCCAAATACTCATCTAACCCAACATAATCAGCACCTGCTTCTTGAGCCTCTGCTTCTTTGTCTGGTGTTACCAAAGCCAAAACCTTAACATCTTTACCAGTACCATGAGGTAGCGTAACTACACCACGTACCATTTGATTAGCTTTTCTTGGATCTACACCCAAACGAACTGCTAAATCTACAGATGCGTCAAATTTTGTATTGGTTATCTCTTTTATTAAAGCCGAAGCTTCAGAAACAGAGTATAATTTATCTTTCTCTATTTTAGAATGCGCTTCTTTTTGCTTCTTAGTTAACTTTGCCATTTAATTACTTTTAAGATTTTAAAAAGGTTTCTTTCCTGCTACCTTCATACCCATAGAACGTGCAGTACCCGCTATCATACTCATAGCAGATTCTACTGTAAATGCGTTAAGGTCAACCATTTTATCTTCGGCTATTGCCTTGATTTGGTCCCAGGTAACACTACCTAATTTTACTCTGTTAGGTTCGCCAGATCCTTTTTTAATCTTAGCCGCTTCCAATAACTGAATTGCCGCCGGTGGAGTTTTTACAACGAAGTCGAAAGACTTGTCTTTGTAAACTGTGATAACAACTGGTAATACTTTACCTGGTTTATCCTGCGTACGAGCGTTAAACTGCTTACAGAATTCCATAATGTTAACACCAGCAGCTCCTAAGGCAGGTCCAACCGGTGGCGATGGATTCGCTGCACCTCCCTTAACTTGTAGTTTAACTACTTTACCTATTTCTTTTGCCATTGTTTAAAATTAAATTAAAAGTGTGTTTTCGGAAGCAACACTACTTTAATTATATGTATGTAACACTTATATTAATACTTATACTTTCTCTACTTGCATATAGCTAAGCTCTAATGGTGTTTTTCTACCGAAAATTTTCACCATAACCTCAAGCTTACGTTTCTCTTCATTTATCTTCTCAACAGTACCATTGAAGCCATTAAAAGGACCGTCAATTACTTTTACTGTTTCACCGAACACAAATGGAATAGCTACACTATCTGTATTCACAGCTAGCTCATCTACCTTACCAAGCATTCTGTTTACTTCATTTCTTCTTAACGGAACAGGATCACCTCCTTTAGTCTCCCCTAAAAACCCTATAACATTTGTTATAGATCTGATTATATGAACCATTTCACCACCTAAATTGGCTTTTACCATAATATATCCAGGAAAATAAACTCTTTCTTTATTTATCTTCTTTCCATTTCTGATCTGCACAACTTTCTCGGTAGGAACAAGAACATCTTCTAAATAGTCAGAGAAACCATGACGCTCTACTTCACTCTCAATGTATCCTTTGATTTTATTCTCTTGACCACTAACAGCTCTTACAACGTACCATTTTTTTTCCAATACTTCTGACATAGTCCTATTTAGTTTAAAACGTAGTTGAAATAAGATTTAATCACTTTACTAAAGACCGTATCTACACCCCAAGTAGCTAAAGCAAAAAGGATAGAAAACACAGCTACAATAACCATCAAGTTTGATGATTCTGCACGTGATGGAAGAGTAACACTATTCCTTAACTCTTCAACGGATTCTTTTATATATGTGAACATTTAAATTCTGTTTTACAATTTCAACAAATAGGATATCTCACCCAAACTTTATTGCTGCACGGGAGGAGAGACTCGAACTCCCGACACCTGGTTTTGGAGACCAGTGCTCTACCAACTGAGCTACACCCGTATGAACGATGAAACTAATCACCTATTCTATTATTTGCATGTAAAGGTGTCCCGCTTGAGCAGGACACCCTTATACACAATACTCTATTTAGACTAAAATTAATCTATAATCTTAGTTACCTGACCAGCACCTACTGTTCTACCACCTTCACGGATAGCGAAACGTAGACCGATACTCAAAGCAATAGGCTGAATAAGCTCTACCGTAATTGTAAGGTTATCACCAGGCATAACCATTTCAACTCCTGCAGGAAGTGCAATGTTACCTGTTACGTCAGTTGTTCTTACATAGAACTGTGGACGATAGTTATTATGAAATGGTGTGTGACGACCACCTTCTTCTTTTTTCAATACGTAAACCTCAGCTTCAAATTTAGCATGTGGCTTAACAGAACCTGGCTTACAGATTACCATTCCACGGCTAATTTGAGATTTTTCTATACCTCTTAACAAGATACCTACGTTATCTCCAGCTTCACCTCTATCTAAAATCTTACGGAACATCTCAACTCCAGTAACAGTAGAAGTTAATTTTACAGCACCCATACCAATAATCTCAACAGGATCACCAGTGTTAGCAATACCAGTTTCTATACGACCAGTTGCAACAGTACCACGACCAGTAATTGTAAATACGTCTTCAACAGGCATCAAGAAAGGCTTATCAACATCTCTTGGAGGTAATTCGATCCAGCTATCAACAGCTTCCATCAATTCCATTACTGTATCAACCCATTTTTGCTCACCGTTCAATGCACCTAATGCAGAACCAGCGATTACAGGTCCATTATCACCATCATACTCATAGAAAGAAAGCAATTCTCTTACTTCCATCTCAACAAGCTCGATTAGCTCCTCATCATCAACCATATCCACTTTATTCATGAATACAACCATTCTAGGAATACCAACCTGACGACCTAAAAGGATATGCTCACGGGTTTGTGGCATAGGACCATCTGTAGCAGCAACAACTAATATAGCACCATCCATTTGAGCAGCACCAGTAACCATGTTCTTTACGTAATCCGCGTGACCAGGACAGTCAACGTGAGCGTAATGACGATTAGCTGTAGAGTACTCTACGTGTGAAGTGTTAATAGTAATACCTCTTTCTTTTTCTTCAGGAGCGTTATCGATAGAATCGAAACTTCTCATTTCAGAAAGACCTGCATTTGCCAAAACAGTTGTAATAGCAGCAGTTAATGTAGTTTTACCGTGATCCACGTGTCCAATAGTACCTATATTTAAGTGCGGTTTGGAACGATCGAAAGTTTCCTTTGCCATGTTTAATGAATTTTATTCTTAGTTTATATTAGTGTACAAATTTATACCTTAAATGAGCCAATGACGAGAATTGAACTCGTGACCTCTTCCTTACCAAGGAAACGCTCTACCCCTGAGCTACACCGGCGTAAAGTGTCGAACCCACCCTTTTAAGGCAGATTCCTGCCTTCGCAGGAATGACATTACTGTCAAATTTATAGAGCGGGAGACCGGGTTCGAACCGGCGACATTCAGCTTGGAAGGCTGACGCTCTACCAACTGAGCTACTCCCGCTTATAACATTACAATATTTCAATAATTTTCTTTAGATAAAAGTTTTGTGGGGAGAGCAGGATTCGAACCTGCGAAGACGTAGTCAGCAGATTTACAGTCTGCCCTCGTTGGCCGCTTGAGTATCTCCCCTCAAACTAATATTTTAAAGAACTTAAGAGCCGATGGAGGGACTCGAACCCACGACCTGCTGATTACAAATCAGCTGCTCTAGCCAGCTGAGCTACATCGGCTTATTTTACAACTTTTATCGTCATAAAAAAGCCCGCTATTTCTAACGGACTGCAAATGTATACTAGTTTTTTGTTTATTCAAAATAAATTTTGAAAAATTTTTATCATGCTTGTAATCTTATTTTCTCTTTTTGTTTTATCAGCCTACGTTCCAGTGAATTACAAGCTGAGTCCACAGCCTCTTCAAATGATTTACATTGTTTTTTTACAATAAACTTATCTTTGGGTATTGTAATTTTGATCTCTACTATTTTATTCTCTTTTGAACTTGTATTCTCTACCTTCATATAAACATCAGAGCTAATCACCTTAGAATAAAAGGTTTCCACCTTATCTAGTCTGTTTTGCAGAAAATTAATCAACTTACTATCTGCATTAAAATTTACCGATTGCGTATTTACTTTCATAGTCAGAAAATTTATGGCTTATTAAAAATGAGCCTGATTATACAAAAATTATTTACTCCCTCTTGGATGTGCCTTTGCATGAACTTTCTTTAACTCAGCTATACTATTATGTGTATACACCTGGGTAGAAGCCAAACTAGAATGACCCAACAACTCTTTCACAGCATTCAAATCTGCACCCTTATTCAAAAGATGTGTAGCAAAGGTATGCCTTAGAATATGCGGACTAATCTTTACCTTCGAGGAAACCTCTCTAAAATACTTTTTTATTAATCTATAAACAAGTGTTTCGTACAATTTATTGCCTGATTTAGTCAAGAACATTATTCTTTCATCAACTAAGTCATTCAACTCATCTCGTCTAATGAGATAATCTTTAAATTTATCTTTGGTTTCAACTAACATCGGTAATATTCGCTCTTTATTACGTTTACCTAAAACCTTTATTGTCATGGTTTCAAAATCAACATCGTTTACTTTCAATGCTATTACCTCTGCCCTACGCATACCTGTAACATACAATACATGTATCAACAACTCATCTCTAACACCCTCAAAGTCATCGGAATATTCAATTTGCGTTAATACATTTTCCATTTCGGTCTCGGAAAAAGGAATTTCAACTTTCTTGGCCGTTTTTAATGCTTTATGCTTGTTTAGAGGATTAATATCTGATTGCCCTATTTTTTGAAGAAATTTATAATACGCCTTTAATGATGCTATTTTTCTATTGATAGAGCGATTATCAATTTTTCTTTCAGATAATTCTACGATCCAAAAACGAACGATATTATACGCTATGGCATCTATGTCCTCTATTTCATAATTAGACCTACAAAACAAGCTAAACTCAGAAATATCCTTTTCATACGCATTGGTTGTATGCGCTGAATAATTTTTTTCTAAAGCGAGATATGAAATAAATTCTACTAAAAACATAACCTAAAGGTATTAAAGTTTTAAGTCAGTTGAATTTTGAGCAAAAAAAATCCCGCAATTTGCGGGATTTTCTATTTTCTAGTACAAAGTCTAAACTTCCTCTTGATCTCTTAGACCTTGAATATATTCTGCTTTTTGTATTTGTGCTCTACGAACAACTGATGGCTTATTGAACTGTTGACGCTTACGTAACTGTCTCATTGTACCTGTCTTATCGAACTTACGTTTGAAACGCTTTAAAGCTCTATCGATGTTTTCTCCTTCTTTTACTGGTATTATTAACATGGGCTAAACCTCCTCTCTTTTGTGATTAAGGCTGCAAATATAACAACTATATTGAAACAGACAACCTTTAAACTGATTTTTAAAATTTTAATTTAGATAACTATACTGTAGCTGGCTTATATTCTTTCTTATCGATAATGATTTTAGAAATAATCTCTCTTAATATTTCTGAGGTTCCACCACCTATAGGCCCTAATCTACTATCTCTAAAATTACGTGCCATAGGGTAATCTTCAATATAACCATAACCACCTAAAAACTGCAAACATTCGTAAGCGACCTCATCAGCCACTTTTGTAGATTTTAATTTAGAAATGGTGGCTTCTTTAACCACATATTGACCTTTATCAAGTCTATAGGCAACAGAATAATTATATTCTTTACACATGTCTATATCGGCATGTAGATCTACCACCCTATGTCGTAATGCTTGAAATTGGTTAATAGATTTGCCAAAAGCTTCTCTTTCTGACATGTAATTTAAAGCATAGTCTAAAGCATGTTCCGAACGTGCATGAGCGTTAACACCCATAATTAATCTTTCTAATGCAAAATGCTCCATTATATAAGAAAATCCCATGTTTTCAACACCCATTAGATTCTCTACAGGTATTTTGACATTATCGAATGCTAATTCTGCAGTGTCCGAAGCTCGCCAACCTAATTTATTTAATTTGTTAGCCGTTACCCCTACACTATTGCGATCTACAGTAAAAATACTGATGCCCTTATGCCCTAAATCAGGACTTGTTTTTGCCGCAACGATCATATAATCGGCATAGACCCCATTGGTAATAAAAGTTTTAGATCCGTTCAACACATAATGATCACCTTGCTTAATCGCAGTTGTTCTCATTGCGGCCACATCACTACCACCAAAAGGTTCAGATATACAAAGACACCCAATTTTATCGCCATCTACACTAGGGCGTAAATATTTTTCCTTTAAAAAAGAATCTGCTTCTTTATTTAGGTGAGTCATCGCCAAATATGCGTGAGCCCACATTGCAGCAGCAAATCCGCTAGAATTTACTTTTTGCAATTCTTCTAAAAAGATAATTGTATAAAAAAGATCAAGACCAAGACCACCATCTTCTTCAGGAGTTGCCAGACCAAAATAGCCCATATCACCAAATTTCTTCCAGATGAACCTTTCTATGGTTCCAGTTTCTTCCCATTTATCGATATAAGGAACAACTTCTTTCTGTAAAAAATCTTTTAGGCTGGCCCTAAATAGTTGATGTTCTTCGGTGAAGTACATACTTTGCATAGCGTTTTTTTTATAACGACAAATATAAAGTAATTCTATCAATTCGTTCTGACGGAAATTCTTCTATTTTTAATAATTCGTTCAAAGATTTAATACTTCCGTTGAGATTACGATAATTTACTATGCCCTGAGCTACGTGTTTTTGCAGATATATCAATTTAGCTAGTTCTTCAACTGTTGCCGTATTTACATTTATTTTAGTAATATTTGGCTTACTTATCACCTTAAATTCCTTCAATGCTTTATTTACAACTTCTTCCTCTAGACCATAAACATCAAACAACTGATCGTCAATTAAAAATCCGCCTAAGCGGTCTCTAAATTTTATAATTCTTGCCGATAATTTGACCCCTATACCATTAATTCGCTGTAACTCTTCTGCAGTAGCTGTATTTAAATCTTTATAAACGACTTTTTTATCTATAGGTTTACTTGTGTATGCGTTCTTATATTTAGGACTCTTACGGTTTGTATTTTGAGTCCATTCTGGAAATTTGAAGTATTTAGAAATACTGCTCAACAAAGAATCGGAGACTTTTGTCACATTCTGAAATTCTATAGCAGAATTTACAAACTCATCCTTCTTTCTAAATTCATGCAACCGATCTATTTCATCAACCGACATACCTAATGTGTACCCTTTAAAATCTGTAATGAAATTCGGATTGAAGGGGTATACCTTTACCGAATCTTTCTTAGAAGCTACTGTTTTTAATGAATCAATTTTAGTCTGTATCGCTTGTTCTAAAACCAAAGAATATGATTGATCAACAGAATTGGACTGATATAAATAATACCCCAATTGAATGATAATCAAGAAAAATAACAAAAAGAAAATCCCACTTCGTTCTTGTTTATTGAACTTGAAGTGGGATTTAAATAAATTCATACTAATGACTTAATCTTCTATAGCGTCATACTTGAGCTTAATAGCATCTAAGTATCTGTTCAATTGCTTTTTCACTACAGGGAATAAAAAGAACAAACCTACCATGTTCGGGAATACCATAGCGAATATCATTGCATCGGAGAAATCCCAAATAGATTTCATACTTGCCGCAGCACCTATAACGATAAACGTACAGAACAATAATTTATAAACCATATCAGCCGTTTTACCACGTCCGAATAAATATTTCCAAGATTGTAATCCGTAATAAGACCACGATATCATTGTTGATACAGCAAATAATACCACTGCGATAGTTAAAAATACATTTGAATAAGGAATATATTCAGCAAATGCCACAGCCGTAATACCTGCACCTTCGTAAGGAACACCATCAATTAATACAGAACCCGTACCATCACCACCGTAAGTAAAAGCACCACCAAAGTTAAAGATGATGATTACAATAGCAGTCATTGAACATATAACTACCGTATCTATAAATGGTTCTAACAATGCCACTAAACCTTCTGAAGCTGAATATTTAGTTCTAACAGCTGAATGCGCGATCGATGCAGAACCAGCACCTGCTTCATTTGAAAATGCCGCTCTTTTAAATCCTACCAAAAGCACACCGATAAGACTACCTACACCTATTGCAGTTGGCTTAAATGCCTCATCTACGATTAAGGCTATAGCGTCATCTACTAATGCATAATTACTTATTATGATGTACAAGCAAGCAACAACATACATCACAGCCATAAATGGAACCACTTTTTCCGTTACTTGAGCAATACGTTTAATACCGCCAATGATAATAACACCAACTAGTATAGCCAAAACAAGACCAACTATTGCACCTGCCGCCGTACTCTGCCAATTAAAAAGTTCTTTTATTACAATAGTAGCTTGATTAGATTGTGCTGCATTACCACCACCGAAAGAACCACCTATACAGAAAATTGCGAAAATTGCAGCAGCTACTTTACCTAGGGTTTTAAAACCTCTTTCTTTTAGACCTTTACTTATGTAGTACATAGGCCCGCCATAGACAGTACCATCTTCACCTACATCTCTATACTGCACCCCTAGTGTACATTCAACAAATTTTGTTGACATACCCAAAAGCCCACAAATAATCATCCAAAACGTTGCGCCAGGACCACCTAGAGCTATTGCCAATGCAACACCTGCTATATTACCATTACCTACAGTACCTGAAACCGCAGTTGCCAAAGCTTGAAAATGGCTTACCTCACCATCTGAACTCTCATCCCTAATCGTGTCAATAATATCACCATCAACAGCAAGATCACTTTCTAAGCTAACAAGATGGTCTTCAATATCTACATTGGTTAAATCTTGACCTTGAGCAATACCATCCTCTCCGTATAATTCTTTTGCACCATGTTTTTCAATATCCTCATATTTTCCACGAACTGTATTTATTGCCTTACCGAAAAATCGAATATTCGGAAAGCCAAAATATAAAGTAAAAAACAGTGCACTACCCACCAATAAAACCAATACGAAAGGAATATCTGGATCATGCCAGATATTAAAAAATATCACCGCCGAGAAGAAATCTGAAATTGGCTTGAAAGCTTGATCA
Organism: Maribacter spongiicola; assembly: GCF_004364165.1. GTDB lineage: Bacteria > Bacteroidota > Bacteroidia > Flavobacteriales > Flavobacteriaceae > Maribacter > Maribacter spongiicola. The sequence continues at coordinate 140,740 of NZ_SOAY01000015.1, read as the reverse complement.
ATTTGTTGATCCAATCCTTGTTCTTGAGAAAAAATTAAAATAGGAAATAAAAAAGTAAACAGAGTTAGAAGTTTAGACTTCATAAGTTAAAATTTATTTTGAATTAGTCAGTTAGTCTAGCAATATCATAAAAATAATGGATGCAATCAAATATAAACGATAGAAAGATTATTATTCTATATTGAACATTTCATTCAATTTCTTTATTTGCTCTGGTCTACCTAAAACAATGACCTTACTTTTAGGCTGAAGTTTCATGTCTGCTTCCGGATTTATTATATAATTACCATCCGGAGAAATGTATCCTATTATTGTACATCCTGTTTTTCTACGTAAATCTAAATCTCTCAACGAATTACAATCAATCTGATTGGCAAAATCTTCAATTGCTACCTCTTCTAAATTAGTGGTATGCTCACCTTCCACAGAAAGCTTGTCCATAAAAGTTATAAGATCTGGCATAACTACCAATGACGCCATATGATCGCCACCAATTTTATCTGGCATAATTACCTTATCGGCACCTGCTAAGATTAGTTTTTTTTGTGAATTGACCAAAGATGCACGACTGATAATAAAAAGACTCTTTTTTAATTGTCGCGCTGAAAGTACTACAAACAAGTTGGCAGCATCATCTGGCAATGTCGCTATTAAATATTGCGCCTTCCCAATACAAGCCTCTAATAAAACATCGTCATCATTGGCATCGCCTTCAATAAAAAGAATATCATCCTCATATCTTTCTATCACCTCTTTATCCTTCTCTATAACAACAAAAGGTCGCTTGTAAGCTTTTAACCGCTCAGCCGCTTGCATACCATTTCGACCAAAGCCGCAAACGATTACATGCTGATTTAAATTTGCAATGGCATTCTTCATTTTCTTCTTTTTTAGCAGTTCTACTGAATTTCTGGAGAGTAGGTATTCGGTAACTATAGATATAGCGAAACCAACTATAAATACGCTTGTAACAATAAGAATTATAGTAAATATCTTGCCTTCTGGCCCCATTGGCCTTACTTCTGAAAAGCCTACAGTGGTAACCGTTATTATGGTCATATAAAGTGCATCGACCCAAGAGTAGTCTGCAACAAATCTATACCCAAGCACACCAAAAGCCAAAACCATTAGCATTAAGGTCAATGCCAAGTAAATTTTAGACCGAAATAATTGCATCATATTTTATAAATCAAAAACAGAATTTCGTTTTGTGTAAATCAAATCTTTTATTCTTAACCAAAATGCTAAAAATAAATACAGGGCAAAACCAAAACCAACAGTTACAAATGTGAGATAAATGAAAGAGGTTCTAACTACCCTTGCCCTTATACCCATACGTTCGGCAATTCTACCACAAACCTCAAATCCTCGTTTCTGAAAATAATGTAGTGTTGTATAGAATATGTTCATGGGTGATAAAATTAGACTTTTAAATTCATTAAAGATGCCCCTACAGCACAATCTAAACATTTGTCTTTTTTACAGTAATTATTATATAACTGTAAATAGGTTTGAGAATCTTTGGCATTATCTATAGGAGCCCCTAGTTTCTCAAAGTTACCAATTATACTGTTTTCTTCTTTTTTTACTATAGACATCATTTTAAATAATGCTTCATAATCAACATTACCCTTATAGCGTTGATATGTAAATTTCAAAGGAATGATTGTATTAATCAATAGTAAGTTCAAAAACGAATCGGTCAATCTCTTTTTGCTCTTTTTTGAAATCTTCCCAAAATTAAAATGCGTATCCCAATAATCTGCCGTTTCTACATTTAATATTTCAGAAAAGTTGGGTGTTTCATTTTCAATCAACGCATGAAACAAATTATTATTTTCGGCATATATAGCGCTTAATTGTGCTAAACGTATGGTTGGGAAATTTGGCGGTCTAAGTCTGAAAAATTCTGGAGACTTAAATACGGATACCAATGTAAACTTGTGTTTTAAAAAAGTATACTCTCTTAAAAGGTCTTTATAATAATGATCTTCTTCATGTATTCCTTTTAACAAATTTGCTTGTCCAAATAGTAGACTTGACAATTCTAATTGCTTTTTGTATAATTTTCTAATAATAGAGAAATTAATAGATTTTCCAATTTCAACGAAGATCTCACCATTAATTTTAGAACCAAAAGTTTTTAATAACATTAAAAACAAAACCTGTTCCCAATCATTCTTTGTATGTTCTAGCAAGTGGATTACAAAAATAGATTTCTGCTCTAAACGCTCAACAAACAAGCGATCTAGCCAGTTATTTTTAGTAAATTGATCTACACCAATAAATTCTCTTTCACAATTTATGAACTTGTAATTTTTACTATCAAAAAGTTGTTGATAGGTTTCTAGCATGCTCAAGGGTATGTATTTTTGAAGTGACAGAGTTGCAATTTCACTACCATCTTTTCTAAATACAGATACATCATCTTCCCAAACAACATGTAATATTACATTGTCATAATTAGCGTCTTCTTGGTGTTTATGAGCATACCAATCTGATGATTTTATATGAATCTCAACATTACCTGCCCATAATTGACCATTGAGCTCTACTTGAGCATTAAAGAAATCTGGTCCACTTAAATGGTTATGGGTACCTGTAGCCAAAACACGTACCGCTTCACCCATTGTAGAAATGAGCCCGTTAATGGGATACTTTTTATACTTCCATATAAAATGAAGCAAATCTTCCTTCATTTTATAAAAATAAAAAACCCGCCGTTAAGCGAGTCTATTTTCTGAAAGAAATAAAATTATTCGGTTTCTCCTTCCCAGTTCATGAACCCACCTTGAAGGTTATAGGCTTTATCAAAACCTAAGCTATTCATTATAGCACAAGCTTGTCCGCTTCTTGCACCAGACCTGCAATACACGTAATAATTTTTTGTCTTGTCAAGTTTCTCTAGTTCTTCAACAAACTCCTGACCTTTATAAATATCAATATTTATAGAATTCGGAATTCTACCTTCTTCTATTTCTTCTTCTGTTCTTACATCGAGAATTATTGCATTAGTATCTTTCTCTAATTGCGCTTCCCAATCTTGTTGTGATAAATCTGCCATAGTATAAATTATATACGGTAAAAATAATCGATTTTTCTTTATCTAAATCTCTTACATAGTTTTAACAAAAATTTAATCTTCCAACTATATAAAATATAAACAATAAAACTACATTTGTATATACAATTATTGTATCGACATGAATGTAGAAGAGATTATACAAACAAACCAGACAATGCCGTTAGAAAAACGGACACTTATTCATATGGCTTTGGTTACAAATAAAATTGAAGAAGAGATAGCAACGGTACTTAAACCTTTTGATGTTTCTATTCAACAGTTTAATGTTTTAAGAATTTTAAGGGGCCAAAATGGCAAACCTGCTAATCTTTCTACTATTAATGAACGCATGGTTACCAAAATGAGTAACACTACTCGTTTGGTCGATAAGTTAATTTTAAAAGATTTTGTCAATAGAACTATATGTTTAAAAAATAGAAGAAAGGTTGAAATAGTTATCACCGAAGGGGGCTTGAATGCGCTGAATAAAATTGATGGAATACTTTTTGAAGCAGAGAAAAGAATACTTGAAAACTTTGCCGAAACCGAATTGCATGAACTGAATGAATTATTAAATAAATTTTAATTAAAAATAATGGATAAAGTTTTAGATAAATTAAACTGGCGTTATGCCACAAAAAAATTCGATAGCTCAAAAAAAGTGAGCAAAAAGAATTTAGAAATATTATTAGACGCTGCTAATTTAACAGCTTCTTCATATGGTTTACAGCCCTATGAAATTTACGTTATTGAAGACGCCGATAAAAAAGTAAAACTAAGAGCTGCTTCATATGATCAATCTCAAATAACAGATGCATCATATGTTATAGTTTTAGCCAATAAGCCTACTTTTGACGCTACTATGATTGATGATTATATTGACAACATCATGAAAATTAGAGGAATATCTAAAGAAAATCTTGAAGGTTTTTCGCAAACTATGAAATCTAGCCTTTTAGGTCTGCCTGATGCACACAAAAACACTTGGACATCTAACCAAGCCTATATCGTATTAGGTAATTTAATGACAATAGCCGCTGAAATGGAAATTGATACCTGCCCTATGGAAGGTTTTGACAAAGCTAAGTACAATGAAATTTTAGGTCTTACCGACAAAGGTTTAAATGCTGCCGTAGTTTTAGCTGTGGGTTATAGATCTGCTGAAGATGATACCCAAAATTATCCTAAGGTTAGATATTCTAAGGAACAAATTATTACACATATATAAATTAAACACAATCATTTAAAATTAGAAACATGAAAAAATCATTATTAAGTTTAGCATTCGTAGCTCTTTTCGGATTTAGCGCTGCAGCCTCTACACCAATTGATGGTGAGAAAAAAGAAATTAAAGTTAGCGAGAGCACTGTTACTTGGAAAGGTTACAAGGTTACCGGATCTCATGATGGTAGCATTAATCTTAAATCAGGACACCTAGAAATGAACGGTAAAAAATTGACCGGTGGTGAATTTGTAATTGATATGACTTCAATTACTTGTACTGACTTAGAAGCAGGTCAAGGAAAAGAAAAGTTAGAAGGTCACTTACAGTCTGCTGATTTCTTTGGCGTTGAAAGCAACCCAACTTCTAAATTGGTTTTTACTTCTGTTAAAGCAATGAACGATAACTCATACACAGTGACGGGAGATTTAACTATAAAAGGTATTACCAAACCAGTAACTCTAGTAGTATCTATGTTTGAAAATAAAGCTACCGCTACCATGAAAGTTGATAGAACTAAATTTGATATTAAATATGGTTCAGGAAGCTTTTTTGATGATTTAGGAGATAAAGCTATCTATGATGATTTTGATTTAGTAGTAGACTTAGCACTATAAACTTTTCTAAAAGAATCGAATTACAACAATTTAAAATCCCTTTGATATATTTCAAAGGGATTTTTATTTTTGACTAGGTAAAGTTTGATAGTTTAAATTTCCTCTTTATATTTGATGCTCAATGAAAAATTTAATAGCAAATACTTGGTGGTGGAACAACTTACGAAAAACATCGTGAGCAAAGCATCATTGTAGTAAAACTATATAAAGGCTTGTCATCACGACAAGCCTTCTTTATTTTATAAATGTACCTATGACCTATCAATTTAAGACATATCATAAAAAAATTCTTGCCGATACCATGACGCCGGTGAGCGTTTATTTGAAAATTCGAGACCGCTTTCCAAATAGTATTTTATTAGAGAGTAGTGACTATCATGCCAATAATAATAGCTTTTCATACATCTGCTGCAACCCTATTGCATCTATTAAAGTAGAAAATGAAATTATTACAAAGCAGTTTCCTGATGGTACCATTGAAGAGACTCAAATTACTACAGATACTAATGTTGTTGCTGTTATTGATACGTTCAGTAAAACGTTCAAGGCAGATTCTAACGACTTTAAATTTATAAATAATGGTCTCTTCGGCTATATGGCTTACGACGCGGTGCGTTACTTTGAAGATGTAGATATATCGGTTAAAGATGACTCGGTTCATATTCCTGATATTTATTATGCCGTATATCAAAACATCATTGCCATAAACCATTATAAAAATGAAGCTTATCTTTTTGCGCACTGTTATAAAACTGAGAATAATATCCCTGAATTAGAGCAACTGTTAAGTATTAGAAATTTTGCTACCTATAATTTTAAAATAGAAGGTGAAAGAGCATCTAATTTAGAAGATGAAGAATATAGAGTACAGGTTGCTTTAGCTAAAAAGCATTGTCAACGAGGTGATGTTTTTCAATTGGTGCTAAGCCGTCGTTTTTCTCAAGGTTTTAAAGGTGATGAATTTAATGTGTATAGAGCGTTACGTTCTGTAAATCCCTCACCATATTTATTCTATTTCGATTATGGAGATTTTAAAATATTCGGTAGTTCTCCAGAAGCGCAACTGATCGTTAGCGAAGGTAAAGCTGAAATTCACCCTATTGCCGGTACTTTTAAAAGAACCGGTAATGATGAACAAGATGCGCAACTTGCAAAAGAACTAAAGACCGACGATAAGGAAAACAGTGAGCACGTTATGTTAGTAGATCTTGCCCGTAACGACCTTAGTAGAAATGGTAATGTGGTCAAAGTTGAAAACTATAGAGAAGTACAATTTTTCTCTCATGTTATTCACCTCGTATCTAAGGTTACCGGAATGAAAAAAAGTGATATACCTACCATGAAAGTGGTAGCAGATACGTTCCCCGCCGGTACATTAAGTGGTGCGCCGAAACATATGGCAATGCAGCTTATTGAAAAATATGAAAAAACAAGTCGCGGATATTATGGTGGCGCTATTGGGTTCATGGATTTCTCAGGAAATTTCAACCATGCCATTATGATCAGAACTTTTCTAAGTAAAAATCATAAACTACATTATCAGGCTGGCGCCGGATTGGTCGCTGCATCAAATCCAGAAAACGAACTGCAAGAAACATATAACAAACTAGGCGCTTTGACCAAGGCATTAGAAATAGCTGAAGATATATAAAAAGCCTCCCCCAACCCCTCCAAAGGAGGGGCTTTAAAATGATATTATGAGTAAAAATATAAAAATTGAAGAGCAACAAAATTCCTCCCCTTTGGGGAGGTTAGGTGGGGCTACCGTTTTAGTTATAGATAATTACGATAGTTTCACTTATAACCTAGTGCATTATTTAGAGGAATTAGGTTGTCAGGTTATTGTAAAACGTAATGACCAACTTACGCTAGAAGAGGTTGATGCTTTTGATAAAATTGTACTTTCTCCAGGTCCTGGTATTCCTGATGAAGCGGGATTATTAAAACAAATCATCGAAAAATATGCACCTACTAAAAGTATATTCGGTGTTTGTTTAGGGCAGCAGGCTATTGCCGAAGTTTTTGGTGGCTCGCTAATTAATTTAGATGAAGTGTACCATGGTATTGCAACTAAAATAAAAATCACAAAGGAGGATGTGATTTTTGAAGGACTGCCTAAAGAAATTGAAGTAGGTAGATATCACTCTTGGGTGGTGAATACTGATTTACCAGAGGTTTTAGAAGCTACTTCTTTAGATGAAAACGGACAAATTATGTCGCTTCGTCATAAAACTTACGATGTTCGAGCAGTACAATTTCACCCGGAATCCGTGCTTACTCCACAAGGAAAAAAGATGCTAGAGAACTGGTTAAATACTGAAGCATAGTAAAGAGTATGAAGTACAAAGTAGTAAGATAATAAAGACTTCTATGTACTCTATACTAACTACTTAATACTATTTAAGAAAATGAAAGAGACATTAAATAAACTTATAAATCACGAAATACTTTCCAAAGAGGATGCGAAACGCATTTTGGTGAATATTGCAAAAGGTGATTATAACACGAGTCAGATTGCGGCATTTTTAACCGTATACATGATGCGTAGCATTACTATTGAAGAGTTAGAGGGATTTAGAGATGCATTGTTAGATCTATGTTTGGCTGTAAATTTATCAGCGTATAACCCTATTGATCTTTGCGGTACTGGTGGTGATGGCAAAGACACCTTTAACATTTCAACTTTAGCTTCTTTCGTTACCGCAGGTGCGGGAGTAAAAGTTACAAAACATGGTAACTACGGAGTATCTTCTAAATGCGGTAGTAGTAATGTCATGGAATTTCTAGGTATAAAGTTCAGTAACGACGCTGGCTTCCTAGAAAAATGTATCGATGAAGCAGGCATTTGTGTATTGCACGCTCCCCTATTTCACCCTGCAATGAAAAATGTAGCTCCTATTCGTAAAGATTTGGGGGTAAAAACATTCTTTAATATGTTAGGTCCTATGGTGAATCCTGCCTTTCCTAAGAATCAAATGGTTGGTGTTTTCAACTTAGAGCTTGCGCGGATGTACGGATATTTATATCAGAAAACCGATAAGAATTTTACGGTGTTACATGCTTTAGATGGTTATGATGAAATTTCTTTAACGGGAAGCACCAAAACAATTTCCAACCATACGGAAAGCATGCTAAAACCATCTGATTTTGGTGTGAATCAAATTAAGCAAACTGATATCGTTGGCGGAGATTCCATTGATACTTCTGCTCAAATTTTCCTTAATGTTTTGCAAGGCAGAGGTACCGAGCCACAAAATAATGTTGTGTGTGCCAATGCTGGTATTGCAATTGCGACAGTAAACAACCTAACACCATTAGAAGGTTTTGAAAAAGCCAAGGAGTCTTTGTTAGGTGGACACGGACTAGTGGCTTTAAAGAAAATACAAGAGTTGAGTAAAAATTAAAAATCAGTGCACCCTAGCCCCCAAAGGGGGAATATTAAAAAAACTAAAAAGGACAAAAATGAGTTCTGAAAAAATAAATAAAGCAAAATCAAGTTCCTCCCCTTTGGGGAGGTCAGGTGGAGCTAATATTCTAGATAAAATTGTAGCTGATAAACGTAAAGAGGTTGAATTGAAGAAATCTATTATTTCGGTTTCTCAATATGAGGCTTCCGTGCTTTTTGAAAGAAAGACGAATTCTTTAGCTCAAGCACTTAAAAATAGTGATACGAGTATTATTGCTGAATTTAAACGTAGGTCTCCGTCCAAAGAAAGTATTAATCAAAATGCAAACGTTGGGCAGGTTGCTAAAGGTTATGAGAATGCCGGAGTTTGTGGCATGAGCGTGCTTACCGATATTAAATATTTTGGTGGTTCAATCGAAGATTTAATATTAGCACGTGCATCGGTTCAACTTCCATTATTGCGCAAAGAGTTTATCATTAGTGAATATCAAATAATAGAAGCCAAAGCAAGTGGTGCCGATGTTATTTTACTCATCGCAGCAATTCTTACTAAGCAAGAAATCAAAACATTTTCTGAACTTGCTAAAAGTTTAGGATTAGATGTATTATTAGAAGTACATAATGAAGAAGAACTTCATAAATCTATTATGCCAAGTTTAGATATGTTGGGTGTAAACAATAGAAACTTAAAGACTTTTGAGGTTAGTTTAGAAACTAGTAAATCTTTATCAAAACTGATACCCGACGATTTTGTAAAGGTATCTGAAAGCGGAATAAGCTCTATTGATGCTATTAAAGAATTAAAGCCATTTGGCTACCAAGGTTTCTTAATCGGAGAGAATTTTATGAAGACAGATAACCCTGGCAAAAGTGCTATTGAATTCATAAAAAACTTGAAGAACTAATGAAACTAAAGATTTGTGGAATGAAACTGAATACGGCTGAAGTTGCACAATTGCGACCAGACTATTTAGGCTTTATATTCTGGGAACCTTCTTCTCGTTTTTTTGAAGGTGAAATTCCAGAACTTCCACATACGATAAATAAAGTCGGAGTTTTTGTTGATGCTGAGCTTGATTATGTTATTGATATGGTAAGCAAACATCAATTAAATGGCTTACAATTACACGGTCATGAAACGCCGGAATACTGCATTAAAATTGCAGCTGAATTAAAGAAATTAAATCAGAAAGTAGATATCATTAAAGTCTTCTCTATAAAAGGAGAATTCGATTTTGATGTTTTGAAGTCCTATGAAAATGTTTGCAACTATTTTCTTTTTGATACTAAAGGAAAATTACCTGGTGGCAATGGCTATACATTCGACTGGTCTGTTTTAAAAAATTACCCCTCTACCAAACCTTATTTTTTAAGTGGCGGTATTGGTTTAAATAATATTGACAAAATCAACGAATTCAAAAAAACACCTGAGTCTAAATACTGCTTTGCTATTGACGTTAATAGCAGTTTTGAAATAAAACCAGGGTTGAAAAAAATTGAAGAATTGAGTGAGTTTAAAAGAGTAATTAATATACAGTAATACGTTTATCATATTTTATCTTTAAAAATAGAATTCATACACAGATTATTAAGATTTAAAAGAGATGCAAAAAGAAGATAGAATCAATTCCCACATTGGAGGCTTTAATGCTGACGAAAAAGGTTACTACGGTGAATTTGGTGGTGCCTTTATACCCGAAATGTTGTACCCAAACGTTGAGGAACTACGACAAAACTATATAAAACTGATGTATGAAGATTCTTTTCAGAAAGAATTTAATCAGCTTTTAAAAGACTACGTAGGTAGACCTTCTCCCCTATATTTTGCTAAGCGCCTTTCTGAAAAGCACGGTTGTAAAATATATCTAAAAAGAGAAGACCTTAACCATACAGGTGCACATAAAGTAAATAACACCATTGGTCAAATTCTAATGGCTCAAAAATTGGGCAAAACTAGAATTATTGCCGAAACTGGTGCTGGTCAACATGGTGTGGCTACTGCTACTGTTTGTGCTTTAATGGGCATGGAATGTATCGTTTACATGGGTGAGATTGATATTGCTCGTCAAGCTCCTAATGTTGCCCGTATGAAAATGTTGGGTGCAGAAGTACGACCGGCAAAATCTGGTAGTAGAACATTAAAGGATGCCACAAACGAAGCTATTAGAGATTGGATCAACAACCCTGTAGATACTCACTATATTATTGGTTCTGCTATTGGCCCGCACCCTTATCCAGATATGGTTACTCGTTTTCAGTCTGTAATTTCTGAAGAGATAAAATGGCAATTGAAAGAACATGAAGGGCGAGAAAATCCGGATTATGTAGTAGCTTGTATTGGTGGAGGCAGTAATGCCGCTGGTACTTATTATCACTTCTTAGATGAACCTGAAGTTGGCATTATTGCCGTTGAAGCTGCTGGTAAAGGAATAAATTCTGGCGAAAGTGCAGCTACCTCTGCACTTGGTAAAGTAGGTATAATTCATGGTTGTAAAACTATGTTAATGCAAACTCTAGATGGTCAAATTACCGAACCCTACTCTATTTCTGCCGGATTAGATTATCCTGGCGTAGGCCCTATGCACTCCCATTTATTTAAATCTGGTCGTGCCGAATTTTATTCAGCTACCGATGATGAAGCTATGGCCGCAGGATTAGAATTATCGCAATTAGAAGGTATTATACCTGCTATTGAAACGGGACACGCATTTGCAATTTTTGAACATAAAAATTTCAAGAAAGATGACGTCGTTGTTATTGGTCTTTCTGGTCGTGGTGATAAAGATTTGAACACATATATTGATTATTTTAAGCTAGCATAACCTATTATGAGCAATAGAATTACAACAAAATTACAAGAAGACAAAAAGCTTCTTTCTATATATTTTACAGCTGGTTACCCTGCATTGAACGATACTGTTCAAATCATTCAAGATTTGGAAAAGAACGGCGTAGATATGATTGAAATAGGATTACCATTTAGTGACCCTCTTGCAGACGGGCCAACAATTCAAGAGAGCTCTACCGCTGCTTTAAAAAATGGAATGACTACCGAACTACTTTTTAACCAATTAAAAGATATTCGTAAAACGGTTTCTATTCCTTTAATTATCATGGGGTATTTTAACCCGATGTTACAATACGGTGTTGAGGCATTCTGTAAAAAATGTCAAGAAATAGGTATTGACGGATTGATTATGCCAGATTTACCTTTAGATGTTTACCAAGAGGATTATGAGGCTACTTTTAAAAAATACGGACTCATAAATGTTTTTCTAATTACACCACAAACGAGTGATATTCGTATTCGCCAAATTGACGATGCTTCAAACGGATTCATCTATATGGTAAGTTCAGCTAGTGTTACAGGTTCAAAATCGGGCTTTGGTCAAGAACAAGAAAGCTATTTTGAGCGTATTGCGGCAATGAATTTAAAAAACCCACAAATAGTAGGTTTCGGTATTAAAGACGAAGAAACATTTCAACAAGCTACGAAAACTGCTAAAGGCGCCATAATAGGCTCTGCTTTTATAAAGCATTTAACCAGTAAAGGTGTTAATTCTATTTCAGAATTCGTAAAGGCGATTCGCTAAAGAACTGCCCTTAATAGCCGGGGTTTTGTATCGCATTTGGATTCAAGTTTATTTCAGATTGTGGTATAGGCCATACATATTCGTGTGGTTGAAAATCTTTTTGGAAGTCATTGTTATTGTTAAAATCATCGATGACTTCCTGAAGCTTTTCTCCTCTAATTAAGTCATCTCTTCTATGACCTTCAAAACAAAGCTCTAATTTTCGCTCCAAAAATATAGCCTCTAAAAATTCCTCTTGATTTAGGTTTGATGTTATATTATTAGCATTATTACCATATGCTCTTTCTCGAACTTGGTTAATTGCATCGTATGCCAATGCGGTTGGTCCGTTTATTTCATTCTCAGCTTCTGCCAACAATAAAAGGATATCGGCATATCTTATAAGTGGATAATCAAACGATGTTGAGCTAAAATCTGCATTAGGTAATTCTCCGTTATACCATTTTAAAGGCCTCCAATTATCCGGATTCTCCTCATTAACGACGCTACTTCCAGAAACAGAAAATGTTGCTATTGAATTTTCAAAGCGGTTATCTTCAATTACTATTGGAAAACTTACGGGGTTATTAAAGGTCGCTGCCATATTATTAAATGAATTTGCAAAACCAGGTACAAGCACCAAAGCATCTCGTTCTGTAACACCTATAGGACCCCAATAATCATTAAAAGAACTACTTGTATTCTCCTCGCCGTCGTACGCAATTCTAAATAATATTTCACTATTGGAAACTTCATTTTCCTCTTTGAAAATTGAATTATAATTCGCAATTAATTCATATTGACCTTGAATAATTTTTAAATGTTCTAAGGCATTTGCATATTTACTGGTTTCGTTTAAAGGAAAACCAGCCATGGTCATATATACTTTTGCCAATAAAGCCCTTGCAGTTAACTGATTAGCCCGGTCATTAGATTCAGAAACCGGTAAATTTTGAACGGCAAAAAGTAAATCTTCTTCTATTTGCGTATAAGTTGTATTTGGATTTTGTGGATAATTTGGAGGACCACTCAAATCAATTTCGGCTGTAACACTTAGAAGAGGATTTCCATATATTTTTATCAGATTGAAATATAACAAGCCTCTTAAGAATTTAAACTGAGCTTCGTATTCCACTCTATTAATATTATCTGCCACTATATTAGAGGAATCAATTAAGTAATCTATACCCAAATTTATATTCCGTATTTGAATGTAATGTTCTGCCCATACGTCATTAATAATATTAGTTTGCGAATTCAAATAATAAGCATCTAATTCTACTAAAGTACCGTCCACCATGCGGTTAGCTTTTAAAATATCTGTTCCGGTATCTCCCCAATATGCCAAGTAGGCATCGGCATCGAAAATCCCCTGTAAATTTTTATATGATAGATTTAACCAAGACGCAACATCTAAATCTTGTTCGGTCAACTCTGGAATTTCAGGGATTTCGAAAATTATTTTTTTTGTTTCATCCTTAGCTAGAATAATCTCTTGAAAATATATAAAATCTGGTACTTCACTTAAAATAACTTTAACCGTGTATTCACCTGGTGGTATATCATTGAACACAACAACTCCAGTTTCATTTACAATCTTTGTCTTAGTTTCGGGGTCAGTAGTCACGGTTGCTCCAATAGCAGCATTATCACCTAACAAAACAGTTACTTCGATAGTGCCCGAGTCTAAATCTTCAACCTCGCCTAAATCATTATCTGAACATGAACTTAACACAAAAAAGACCAAAATATATTGAACAATTTTTTTCATCCTTTTAACGTAATTTTTATCAAAGTAATGCAATTTTTGGTTTCAAAATTTAAAATTCTTTCATATTTAAAATTTTAATTCGGCTATAATTGGTCATAGATTTATTGTTATTACATTTTATAAAAATTAAAGATTTTCATTAACACATGTAACGTTCAAATAAGACTTCCAAATCCCTTTGTTTTGCTTACATTTAAAGAATATATTCACGAGAACAAACATGAAAAAATTATTTACGTTTCTACTATTTTTATCTCTTTACTCTGGCTACTCCCAGGACTCTATTTTAATAAAATCTAAAGTTGCCAATGCTATTGTAGAATTAAGAGAATTTGTTGCCATACCAAATGATGCCCTAAACGCAGATGATATAGATTCGAACCTTTTTTGGCTTAGAAAAAAATTCACTGAAAGAGGTTTTAATAGCACCATTTTAGAGACAGAAGGTTTACCTCTTTTCTTTGCGGCCCTACCGATGGATGACAATAAACCTACCATCTTATTTTACATGCATTTAGATGGTCAATCTGTTGATGCTAAAAAATGGGACCAACCTGATCCTTACAAAGTAGTACTGAAATCTAAAACTGATGATGGCTGGAAAAAGGAAGCATTTTCAGATTTAGAAGATGATATTAATTATGACTGGCGACTTTTTGGAAGATCAACATCTGATGATAAAGGACCTATTGTTATGTTTTTAAATGCCATTGATGCACTTAAAAAAGACGGTATTGAAATACCTTATAATGTAAAGGTCATATTAGATAGTGAAGAAGAAAAAAGTAGTGCACCCTTACCGCAAGCTGTGCGTACCTATAAAGATTTACTTAAAGCTGATTTCTTAGTTATCAATGATGGTCCGGTGCATGTTTCAGGCAAACCAACCGTTGTTTATGGTTGTAGAGGCATAACTACGCTGTCTATCACCACTCACGGACCCATACAACCTCAGCACAGTGGGCATTATGGAAATTATGCTCCTAACCCTGGTTTTCAATTAGCACAACTATTAGCAACTATGAAAGATGCAGATGGGCGAGTTTTAATCAAAGGCTATTATGACGGAATCTCTTTGGATGAAGCTACATTAGGAATATTAAAAAGTGTACCAGATAATATCGAAGAGATCAATAAAAACTTAGCAATTTCTACTCCTGAAAAAGTAGGTAGCTTTTACCAAGAAGCTTTACAATACCCTTCTTTGAATATTCGCGGATTAGGTTCTGGATGGATAGGTGATCAAGCGAGAACAATTTTACCGGCTACTGCAACTGCAGAATTAGACTTAAGGTTAGTGCCAGAATCAGATGGCGACAGACTGAAAAAATTAGTAAAGGAGCATATTAAAAATCAAGGATTTCATGTAATGAGTACCGAACCTACTATGGATGACAGACTAAAATATGATAAAATTGTTACCATTAAAGAAGGCACTGTTACAGATGCCTTTCGTACAGATTTAAATAATCCGTTTGGAAATAGCATTGTAAAAACTATGGAAACTAAATTCGGTGAAAAGCCCGTTCAAATCAGAATAATGGGTGGTACAGTTCCAATTTCTCCATTTATCAATGAATTAAAAATTCCGGCATTTATTGTACCAATGGTCAACCCAGATAATAATCAACACAGTCCCAACGAGAATTTAAAAATAGGTCAGATTGCTTATGGTATCGAAACATTTTATGCGCTATTAAGTTCTAAAATGTAATATTCTGCCACATTAAAAATTATTTACAGTCTTATATATAAATACCGATTCTTCTGCCCTCAACCAGCAAAATTATCGGCATAATAATTGAATTAAGACTATTATGATATTTAAAAAGCACCCTTGGATATTTTTACTTTCCATTTTAATATTAACTACAAGTTTTAAAGTAAACGATTCTACAGTAACTGCTGAGAATAAATACTCAGCAGAGCGATTGCCTACAATGATTGAATCACTGCAACACGGCGAACATTATACCATTCAAATTACTTCTATTGGTTGTTTTCATGGCAAACGCCAAACAATTACCGTTTTTAACAAAGAAGGTATTTTAACTGCAAGCTTAAATAACAAAAGAAAAATTCTATCTCCATTCGATGTTAATGAGCTTATTCATTTTGAGCTTCAACTGAGAGAAATTCCATTAGGAGGATGCACGACCATAGATACTTATCGTATCAGTAATGATTACGAAACTTTTACAACTAGCGATGGTACTTGCAGCTGGCAAGGGTATAAATCCCTACTTGCCATTTTTTAAATATACAAAAGTAATCATCTCACTAATAATCAACATGTTAAAGTGACACCCGTCAAAATAGTTAGCACTACATAAATATCACGAAAGTATCACAAGAGTTATCACAATAAGTT
Organism: Maribacter spongiicola; assembly: GCF_004364165.1. Classification (GTDB taxonomy): domain Bacteria; phylum Bacteroidota; class Bacteroidia; order Flavobacteriales; family Flavobacteriaceae; genus Maribacter; species Maribacter spongiicola. The sequence continues at coordinate 124,717 of NZ_SOAY01000015.1, read as the reverse complement.
GATATTCTTGTGATTATCTTGTTATATGAATTTTATTCATTTGTCTGTAACCAAAAAAAACGGAACATATGAAAAATTTCAATTTTTTATCAATTTTAATGCTCTTGCTAGTTATGGCAAGTTGTTCAGATGACGATAATGCCGTTACTGATGTAATCATACCTGCATCGGGTGACATAGCAGGTGGACCTTTTACTTTTTGTGTTGACGGCATACCTGATATGGTAAATAGCATTGCCCTAAACAGCGAAAGCGCTGCAGGAAGCATGAGCACATGGGTAATTACCGATGACCAAAATAACATCCTTGGTCTTCCACCAACTTTAGATGCTGTATACGGAGTAGATTTTGACGCTGCAGGAGCGGGCACTTGCTTTATTTGGTATCTACGTTATGAAGAAGGGCTAACCGGACTAGAAATGGGTTTGAACACCAATGGTCTTGAAGGCTCTTTTGATTTATCGAATTCCATCGAGGTGCAAAGAAATGAAACCATGGCAGGTGTACTTTCTGGCGGACCTTATGAATTCACCGTAGATGGAAAGGCCGATTTCGTTACAGATATTTCTTTAAATAGCGATGATGCCCTAGGTAGCAATAGCTCTTTTGTAATTACTGATGATCAATTGAATATTCTTGGATTACCGCCTACATTAGATGCTGTTAAAGAAGTTGATTTTGACATGGCTGGAGCCGGAGTTTGTCTTATCTGGTATTTACGATATGAAGATGGTTTACTTGGTGCTGAAGCTGGCAAGAACGCAGGTGAACTTGAAGGTTGCTTTAGCTTATCTAACGCTATTCAAGTTACTCGCTTAGATGCCGCAAATGCAGGAACAATTTCTGGCGGACCTTTTAATTTTTGCGTTGACGGTGAAGTAGACAATGTTTATGGAATCACATTAGACAACTCAGATGCCAATGGAAGCAATAGCAGTTGGGTCATTACTGATGATCAAGGAAAAATACTTGGATTACCACCTACGCTTGATGCAGTAGAAGGTGTGAATTTTGATGGCGCCGGTGCTGGTACCTGCTTGATATGGTATTTGCGCTATGAAGGTGAATTGAGCGGACTAGCGGTTGATATGAACGCAAATGACCTACAAGGTAATTTTAATTTATCTAATTCAATTGAAGTGGTTAGAAGTAAAACAGAAGCAGGTGTTTTAACCGGCGGACCATATAAATTTTATGTAGATGGTGAAGCTGACCATGTAACCGATATTATGCTAGATGCCTCTGAAGCTTCAGGAACGAATAGTACATGGGTTATTACTGATGAGGAACTAAATATTCTTGGACTTCCACCAACATTAGATGCTGTTAAAGGTGTAAACTTTGATGCTGCCGGTATTGGTACTTGTTTAATCTGGTATTTAAGATATGAAGATGGTTTAGAAGGTGCTGCCATGGGTAATAATGCTGCAGACTTAACTGGATGCTTTGATTTATCTAACCCTATTGAAGTTCAAAGAGTACAAGGCGTAAACGCAGGTACTTTAGTAGGTGGTCCGTTTAACTTTTGTGTTGACGGTGAAGTAGACAATGTTTATGGTATTACACTAGATATTTCTAATGCTTCGGGTTCTCAAAACACTTGGGTAATTACCGATGACCAAGGAAAAATTTTAGGGCTACCTCCTACTCTTGAAGCTGTAGAAGGTGTTAATTTTGACGGTGCCGGTGCAGGAACTTGCCTAATTTGGTACGCACGTTACGAAGGTGAAATTTCAGGACTTGCGGTAGATATGAATGCAAATAACGTTACTGGAAATTTTGCGCTATCAAACCCATTGACAGTGGTAAGAACAAAACCTGAAGCAGGAATGATAACAGGAGGTCCTTTCGAGTTCATAGTCGATGAAACTGCTGATTTTGTAACTGGCATTTCTCTAAGTAATGAAAATACTTCTGGAACAAATAGTTCTTGGATCATTACTGATGAAACCGGCAAAATACTTGGTCTTCCGCCAACTGTTGCAGATCTTAAATCTGTAGACTTTAATGATGCAGGCGAAGGCACTTGTTTTATCTACTACATTAGGTATGAAGATGGACTAACAGGAATGGAACCTGGTTGGACGTTTGATGAATTCAATGGTTGTTTTGATATTTCTAATTCTATAGAAGTAGTACGCAAAGTTCATTAAGCCCTAAAACATTTGCAATAAAAAAAAGCTCTGTAATTTTGGTTACAGAGCCTTTTTAAACTTTACTAAAGATATTATGCTGAGTTTCTACTAGCATTAATATTACCATAAAGAGAGCGAGTTACAATTTTCTCATATAGCTCTTTATACTCCGTACCCTCTCCTATTCTTTGAAGTGCATATTGTTGTATAACCAATAACGGTAAAACAATATTCTCTCTAATCTTAATAGACTCTCTAGAAATTGCTTCTTTTTGCATTAAAATTTCCATTCCTGATAATTTCAACAACATTGCTTTAGAAAGCTGGTATTCTGCCAGTAAGATTTCCCAGAATTCCCCGTACTCCTCATTCTCTTTCATATAACTGGTCAATTCAAAATAACATTTAGAAAGACTCATCATACTATTCATCATTAAAGCTTGAAAGAATGGCACTTCATTGTAAAGCTTCTGTGCTTCGGCAAATCTTCCGCTGTCTTCTAAGTTCTTTAATGCTGTACCAATACCGTAATATCCTGGTACGTTTTGCTTTAATTGGCTCCAAGAACCTACAAAAGAAATGGCACGTAAATCTGACAATTCTAACTTGGCTTTATTACCTCTTTTACCTGGTCTACTACCAATATTAGCTTTTGTATAGTACTTAAGCGTACTCATATTTTCTAAATATGGCATAAACTTATCATGATGCTTTAAATCGTCATACTTTTTAAAACTCATTTCAGATAATTCTTCTATCAGTTCTCTATCTGAATCTGATATAACAATTTCCTTTTCAAGTATTGTATTAGACAAACCAGCTGTTAATAACTGCTCACTATTATAAATGAACTGTTCTTTTGTACCGTACGTACTAGTAATGGTCTGCCCTTGAATGGTCAATTGAATTTCGTTATTCGCAACTTTATTTGTCTGTGCTGCATAAAAACGATGTGTTTTACCACCACCTCTTGCTGGTGGTCCACCTCTACCGTCAAAGAAAATAGCTGCAATACCATGTTCATCACAAACCTCTGAAAGTTCTTCTTTAGTTTTTAAGATAGACCAATTCGCTTTTAAGTAACCACCATCTTTTGTACCATCAGAAAAACCAAGCATTATAGTTTGCTTATCATTTCTATTTTTAACGTGAGCTTTATATTCAGGTAAATTAAATAAAAACTGCATTGTAGCCTGCGCATTGTCCATACCGTTCATGGTTTCAAACAATGGTACGATATCAAAAGTAATATCTTTACCTGCCCAACCACACCATCTAAATAGCGCATAAACGAAAAGAATAGAGAATACATCTTCAGAATTACTAATGATATATCTATTACAACCTTCTTCGCCATTCTTATCTTGAATGGTCTGTAGTTGAAGTATGTTCTTAACAGTATCTTTTACAATATCTTCTTCATAATCATCTGCTACTAAATTCAAATTCTCATGTAAAAGAATATCAATCAATTTTTCTTCAGACAATTCACTTAGGTCTTCTTTGATCAATCCGTTCTTTTTCAAGACCTCAACCATCACCTTAGTATGCATACTATGGTCTTGACGAATATCGATCGTTGCAAAGTGGACTTTAAAGATTTTTACCTTATCAATTAACAGCTCTAAATCTTTTAAATAAAGGCTCTGATATTTTTCAATAAGTATTAATCTGATTTCTTCTAACGGTACAATTAAATCTTCATAACCAATATCTTTAGAACTATCGAACATAGCGGTATAAAGATTAGATCTTAGCTTCTGTAATGGTTCTTGTACATCTTTAAAGGTAAGCTTATGAACCAGCCCTTTTAAATCGTTGTAATAACACTTCATTAAAGTTAAACGAAGCTCGTTCATTACATCTCTAGTAATATCTGCTGTTACGAACGGATTACCATCACGGTCACCACCAGGCCAGAAACCTAGTTTTACTATATCATGATTTTCGAATGCTTTTGACCCTACGCTACCTTTTATATATGCATACATATCGCCAATAGCATCATAATATACATGTCTTAATGTATAAATAATATTTTTTGCTTCATCTAAAGGTGTAGGCTTCTTAGCGTTTATTAAAGATGTAAGTCCTAATTGTTGTAATCCTACATCGATCTCATCTATTTTATCTTCTAAAATTAATGTTCTAAGGTTGGTAATGATATCTAAAACCGCAGGTGTATAGAATTGTGTAGGGTGTGCCGTTAGTACAATTCTAGCACTGAAGGTGCTCAACTTATCCCAAATGGTATCCCATGAATTATTCTTTTCAACGAATTGAAAATAATCTTTCAATGACAATGAACTCGAATGTTTATGCAGTTTAGGAAATGCGGCATCTTCGACACTATCATAAAGTACTACCTGGCGTTCCACATACTGTATGATGCGGAACATGAAATCTATTTGTTCTTTTTCAGATTCTATTTCTACGAAATTCTCAAAAAAGTTTTCTAGAATTTCTTTCGGATTAAGACCTTCGCTCAACCCCTTTTCAGATTGATTCAGCAATAACGGAATCAACATACCCACATTCTCAATATTCTTATAGGGTAAGTTTAAAAATAGACTGTTATAGACATTAAATTTATTTTGGACAGATTTCTTAAACTCTGCCAACCTTTCTTGTTGTTGCATATATTAAAAACTTTAAACCATACCGTTATGGCAAACTTGCTAAAATTCGATTATAAATATCGCTAATTCAAGAGAATTTGAAGAATGATTTTTGTGAAATATCATATTCATAGAAGTATACCACAAAATAGTGCGTATTGACAACAAATATTCCAAAATACGTGATATGCTATCTATCTTTACAGTGTAAATAAGTAATAAAAAATTTTCATTTTCATATAGTGTTCTCGTAAAAGAGTCTTGTTTTAAAAGCAAGACTCTTTTTAGTTTCAAGAAGTTTTGAAAATTTCTTTTTGATCAGAAATAATCTTTATACTGTAGTACCCTAAAATCTACCGTATTAAACGAAGGATTTTCTTTTTTCATTTTCTTATAACTTTCAAGACTACCAACTGCCCTATTTGCAGCACCTGAAGGAGCAACTAAAGAAACTGTTTTAATTATTGTTTTTGTAATAGGATGTGTAAACTGATGAATTTTAGGCACCTCATCAGATATGTTGACTAACGACACCGAATATTTCTTTAAATGCTTTCTAAAAAAATATTCCGGACCATTTTTACTGTTTCCTCCTGTAAATAAAAGCGTATGTACTTTGGTATACTTTTCTAAATAACTCAATACATCTCTTAACTCAATATTTTGCATACCAATATCCGATGCATCTACTTTCGTTCGTTCTGCCGATGCTACAATATCGCAAACTCCAATCTTTCTTTTTCTTAAGAACTCTTTTCGTTGTTCTATAGCATAAATACTAGTTTCGAACTTTAGGTTTAAATTGAAAATACTATCTAAAATAGCCCATAGTTGCCCATCTCTACTACCATAACAAAAATCAACATCACCCTCTTTCAACTCTTTTGTCGTAAAACGTGGCGGCGGCAATGTACCTACAATTAGCTTTTCTGTAGCATGGTCAATAAAAGGTTCGTAAGGGTGGGTATGCTTAAATACGTATTGCATTAGAGATTTATTTTCATGAGTCTATTATACAGACAAATGATTTCTAAATTACTAACTTTAAAAGAAACGTAAATAAACGAATTATGGGCAAGGGAGATAAAAAATCGAAAAAAGGAAAAATATCTAATAATTCTTACGGCGCAAGAAGACCTCGAAAAATTAAAAAGAGACCTACTATAGAGGACAAAATCAAAATCAATAGAAAGAAATAATCTTATTCGTCGATTTTAAAAGTCAACCCTACTTGGTTATCGGCATCTAAAGTAATCTCATATGTATAAAAGCCAATCGGTAGGGAATCTGCAGATACCTCGGTCGGAAAATAATTTATACTGGTAGAATCTGTTAAAATAGCAATAGATGCAGTTGGGTACGCGGTTTCAAACTCCAAATATTCAGAGAACTTCCCAGCTTCAATATTCTCATAAACGGTATCTTTTTCAGCAATACGTACTTCTGTAAAGAAAAGTTCGGTGCTATTTTGAATACGAATATTGACTAAGCTAATATTATCATCTCTATCTGTACAAGAGAATAATATAACAACACAAATAACAGAAAGTAAAAAAACCCTTTTCATAGACGTATTTTATATAGCTTAGAACGAAAAAGAGTAGATTATATTTTATCTGATGAAGACCGGCTGATTTTCTTTTAAGGTATGCTCTTGACTAAATTCATAGTCGTCTAAATTAAATCCTTTAATATCTGCAAGTGTTTTGGCTTCTGAGTCCAATATATATCTGACCATGGCACCTCTAGCTTTCTTAGCAAAAAAGCTTATAATCTTCAATTTATCATTTTTCCAATCTTTAAAAATTGGAGTGATAATTTCTGCTTTAATATGCTTTGGTTGTAGAGCGCTATAATATTCGTTACTCGCCAAATTAACAAGCAACTCACTATCGGTCAATTCATCATTTAAATGATCGGTAAGCCTGGTGCCCCAATATTCATATAAATTCTTTTTTCTGCCAATTTTTAACGAAGTACCCATTTCTAAACGGTAAGGCTGCATTAAATCTAAAGGTTTTAGCATTCCATATTGCCCAGATAAGATTCTTAGCGTTTGTTGCAACTTATCCATTTTCTCCTCAGATAAGGTATAAGCATCTAAGCCTGTATACACATCACCACTAAAGGCATAAATTGCAGGTCTAGAATTCTCTGGTGTAAACGGTATCGTAAAATCTTGATTACGTTGCCAGTTCAACTGTGCTAAATTATCTGAAATAGACATCAGTTCCGAAAGCGCTGCTGGCTTCTTTTTCTTCAGCATTTTATTAAGCTTTTCAGCGTCTTCTATAAATTCAGGCGAAGTAAATTTTGTAGTAGGCAGCTCACTTTCATAATTCAATGACTTAGCCGGAGAGATAACAATTTTCATAGTGAAATTTTAATATCCCAAAAATATACAGGATATATAGATAGACCAACAAAAGATAAAAAAGAGTTTAAATAGCGGTATCGAAGAATCTTATTCTGTGCTGTTCTTACCATAACTACGCCATTTTTCAATAGCATTTGTCATGTCTTCTGGCACTTCTGAATCGAAACTCATATGTTTACCGGTCACCGGATGTACGAATCCCAAGGTCTTCGCATGCAAGGCTTGCCTTGGCAATAACTTGAAGGTATTATCTACAAATTGTTTGTATTTCGTAAATGTAGTTCCCTTTAAAATTTTTTCGCCACCATAACGCTCATCATTAAACAATGTATGGCCTATATATTTCATATGCACACGAATTTGATGCGTTCTACCTGTTTCTAACTTACAAGATACAAGTGTTACATAGCCCAACCTTTCTATTACCTTAAAATGGGTAACGGCTTCTTTGCCTTCTTCCCCATCAGGAAAAACATGCATCTGTAGCCGGTTCTTAGGGTGTCTACCTACATTACCAATTACCGTACCTTCATCTTCTTCTATATTACCCCAAACAAGAGCAATATATTCACGCTCAGAAGTTTTGTCGAAAAATTGCTTGGCCAAATGGGTCATAGCCGCTTCTGTCTTTGCAACCACCAGTAGACCAGATGTATCTTTATCTATTCTATGTACCAAGCCCGGTCTTTCGTTACTGTTCGCCGGTAAATTATCGGTATGAAATATTAAGGCATTTATTAACGTGCCCGAATAATTACCATGACCAGGATGTACTACCATACCTGCAGGTTTATTTACGACCATTAATACATCATCTTCGTAGACAATGTTTAAAGGTATATCTTCTGGCACTAGTAAAAACTCATGTGGCGGATGCTCAAATAACACCTTTACCACATCACCGGCCTTCACCTTATAGTTAGACTTTACAATGTCATCGTTAACCCAAACGTGACCGCCTTTGGCTGCTTGCTGTATTTTATTTCTTGTAGCATTTTCAATGAAATTCATTAAAAATTTATCTACTCGTAACGGCTCCTGCCCTTTTGATGCTACTACCCTATGGTGCTCAAAAAGTTCTCCATCTTCATTCTCAGGCTGCTCAATATGCTCCTCCATCTAATCTTCTGATTCCGATTTAATTATTGCTCTATCTGTAATAGTACCATTACCACAAATCAATTCTATTTTAGATGTTTTAGGAAGTTTATCGCCAGGCTTTATATACTTGCCCTTAAATTTTATTTGGTATACCATATCCTTCCCTAACTCATCTACATATGTTACTCGTTGTACATCTAAGCCAACCGCCTTCAACATGGAAGAGGCATTTCGCTTGGTTACCTGAATAATTTGAGGTACGGTTACTTTTTTATATCCTGACGGATTAACGGTAAAATATATCTTTCTATTTTCTTTCACTTTTGATCCTGCTACCGGATTTTGCTCAATGATAGAAAACCTTGGGTAATCTGGATTGTAATTTGCAGAATCTAACACCTCATATCTTAACCCGGCTTCTTCGATAGATTTTCTCATATCCATAACAGATTTTTTTGAAAAATCTGGAACTTCTACAAACTCACCATGGTTGGTAGTACTATTTAGGTATCTTAATGTGACAAAAATCACAATAATCAATACCAATACGGCAAGACCAAGTTGAATTAAAAATGTCCTACTTTTTAAAAAATTGAAAAAATTTCTCATACTTATTATTTGACCCGACAAATATAGTAAATGCCCACATACCTTTTTACGGCTTCGGTTTATAGTTACAGCTTACTTAAAAATTAATTCAATCTGAATGAATGCTGTTCGTTTTCTTTTTTATTTTATTTCAATGCTTCATCTTTGCTTTTAGATTCTTAATAGACCATACAATGAAAAAAAATATTGCAATTATAATGGGCGGTTATTCTAGTGAATATAAAATATCGCTCAAAAGTGGAAATGTGGTCTATAATTACCTAAATAAAGATAAATTCAATCTTTACAGAATTCATATTTTTAAAAACAAATGGGTCTATGTTGACGATGCAGATAATGAAACGCCTATTGACCGTAATGATTTCTCTATCCCTTTAAAAGGCAACTCTATAACATTTGATTGTGTTTTTAATGCCATTCATGGTTCACCTGGCGAAGACGGACTCATGCAAGCCTATTTCGAGTTGTTGGGTATAAAACATACTTCTTGCGATTTTTACCAAGCAGCGCTTACGTTTAACAAAAGAGATTTACTGAGTGTATTAAAACCTTACGGAATCAAAGCCGCACCTTCTTATTATCTAAACTTAGGTGATGAAATAAATGAAAGCGAAATCATAGATAAGGTAAAGCTGCCTTGTTTTGTAAAGGCTAATAAGTCTGGTAGCAGTTTCGGTATTACCAAAGTTTATAAAGTTGAAGAATTAAAAGGCGCTATTGAAACCGCCTATAAAGAAGATGACGAAATAATTATTGAAGGTTTTCTAGATGGTACCGAAGTATCTGTGGGCGTTCTAAAACTAAATGGCAAAACAACAGTGTTCCCCATTACAGAAATTGTTTCTGATAATGACTTCTTTGACTACCAAGCAAAGTATGAAGGTAAATCGCAAGAAATCACTCCTGCAAGAATAAACGCTGAACAACTAGAAAAAGTAACTATTGCATCGAAAAGAATATATGATGTTCTTAAAATGAAGGGTTTTTCTAGAAGTGAATTTATATTCATTGGCAATGAACCCTTCTTATTAGAAATGAATACTACACCGGGTTTAACCACAGCGAGTATATTGCCTCAACAAGCTAAAGAAGCTGGTATTGAGCTAGGTATGCTATTTGAAAACGCAATTATTGAGGCATTAGCTTAAATTAACTATATTTAAAACGTAAAATCCACCTATGAGACGCGCAATTTTTCCTGGTTCTTTTGATCCTTTAACATTAGGCCATCATGATATTATTATGCGTGGCATCACTTTGTTCGACGAAATAATAATTGCAATTGGTAAAAATGCTGACAAAAAGTACATGTTCAATCTTGAGCAACGTATCTCATTTATAGAAGAAGCTTTTAAAGATGTGCCTTCTATATCTGTAAAATCTTATGTAGGACTAACAGTTGACTTTTGTAAGAAAGAAGAAGCTAATTTTATTTTAAGGGGATTGCGTAATCCTGGAGATTTTGAATTTGAAAAAGCAATTGCCCACACAAACCGTAAGTTATCTGAAATAGAAACCGTGTTTTTATTGACCTCATCGGGCAAATCATACATAAGCTCGTCTATTGTTAGAGATGTAATACGTAATGGGGGCGATTACACGGGTTTAGTACCCGATTCTGTAAGAAAATAGAAGTAGTTCATCGGCCACACAACAACAATTGGCCTTTCAACAACAACTTTTCACAAAAACACAACAATTAAACTTTAAAAGTTGGAATATTCCTATAAATTAGTAGGAAAATTCAACAAAACATGTTTAAATCAAAAAATAGTTCATCTTTTTCTTTAGACTGGATCAATCAGATTCCATCATCTATTGTCATCATTGATACAGATTTTAAACTGATCAGTGCTTCACCTAGATGGCAAGCAAATTTTCAACTAGATTTAAATGCGATCGAGGGTAAACACTTTCTTAATCTGTTTCCTGAAATATCTCAAGATTTAAAAGCTAGATTACAATATAGCTTAGACGGTCTAAGAGATATTAAGTTTAAATATAATGCCAAAGATTGCCAGTATTCTTCAAAAGATTCTATTTGGCACCTAAACCCTTGGAAAGATGGTTATGGCAATATAATAGGTGTTGTTATAAAGGTTGAACCTATTTCTAAAACACAAGAGCTTGAAATTGAACTTAGCAAGACCAAGCTCATTTTAAATCAAAAGAGTGCTGTAGCCAAAATAGGTAGTTGGGAATTTGATGTGCAAAAAGAAGAATTACACTGGACACCAATAGTCAACAAAATTTATGGTTTACCTGCAGCATTTGAACCCAATTTAGACGAGGCAATAGGTTACTATATTGAAGAATCTAGAGAAATTATTAAAAGGGTTGTTTTTGAAGCCATAAATTCAGGTAAACCTTGGAATGAAAAAGCTCAATTAAAAAGAGAAGATGGCACCATTATTTGGGTCAACACTATTGGTAGACCTAAATTTAAAGAAGGTAAATGCATAAGAATAATCGGTACAATTCAACATCTTCAAGATGAAGTTGTACAGAATGTCGAAGTATCTAACAGTATTAAAATTGAGTACCCTCTTTTTGAAAAAGTACCTATTGGTTTAGCAATTATTGATTTAGAAACAGGTGTTTTTTTAAATCTTAACCAGCACATGCTAAAACTTACTGGTTTTGAAAAAGAGTATTTCTTGAACAAAAACTATAAACAATTTGTAAATGCTCATTTTAGTAGTCAAAGTGAAAATTTAACGCAGCAACTTTTAGAAAAAGGTTCATTTACACCAATAAAATTCACCTTCTCAAACAATAAAAAACACCTTTTAAACTTAAAAGTTACCGGTACTTTAGTAGAAGATAGTACTAATGTAAAAAGTGTTTTATGCACTTTTGAAAATATTACCTCGCAATTTAAATTAGAGAAAAATTTAAAAAATACCATTGCATCGGCACGAGAGAAAAATGAGCAACTATTAAATTTTGCGCACATGGTATCTCATAATCTTAAAACCCATGCTACTAATTTTTCTTTACTGTTAAATTTTCTGAACGATGAAACTGGTAAAATTCAGCGCAACAAATACATGAATATGCTGTTTAGTGCCTCTGATAATCTTTCTGAAACCATAAAGGGGCTGAGAGAAATCGTTGCAGTAAAATCTAGTATCAATGAAGAGAAAAAATTACTTTCTTTAAATGAAAGCCTATTTGTTGTTGAACAAAACGTCGCTGGCTTATTAAAAGAAACTAATGGTAAAATTATTAATGAAATACCAGAGACAACTCTAGTAAAGGCGCTACCAGCTTATTTAAATAGTATTTTAACCAATTGTATTACGAACTCTATTAAATACAGGTGCGATGATAAAAAACCTATCATCATATTAAGTATCGAAGAGAATAAAAGCTACACTATTTTAAGTGTTGAAGACAATGGTCTAGGTATCGATTTAGAAAAATATGGCAACGAATTGTTTGGTCTTTATAAAACCTTTCATAGAAATAAAGAATCTAGAGGTATTGGTCTTTATATTACTAAAAACCAGATGGATGCAATGAATGGTAAAATAACCGTTGAGAGCAAGCCTAATGAAGGAACCACTTTTAAGTTTCATTTTAATAAAAAGTAAAAATTAATTGATTAAACAGTTTATTGAATCTTTTACAACGTTATTGGCAACATTCACAACAAAGATGTAGTAAAATACAGTAATCCCCCTACATTCGTAAGAAATTACATCGGTATGATAAAAGTTCCCCAGGTATCCAATACCTCGTACCTAATTAGACAATTGCCAACACCAACGGCTTTCGTAGACACTAATTATAATATTGTTCAGACATCTGACAAGTGGACGAGTATTTTTAATGAAAATGATGAGTGTAATAACTCTAAAAGCTTATTTGCGGTTTTTCCGAATTTAAGTAAAAAATGGAAAATGGTATTAGAGAATTGCTTTAATGGGAATCCTCAACCTATGGGTATTCATAAAACCCTAGACACCAATAATAATGAACTTTGGTTCGAATGGATAAATGCACCTTGGTATGACACTAATGAGAATATTATAGGGGCAATTATTCAATTAAATAACATTACAGATGCAGTTAATAATGAACTAGAGCTAAACAAAAAGGATTTATTACTACAACAACAAGCAGAAATTACAAAAATTGGTAGGTGGGAATATAATATGGAAGACAACCAGTTGTTCTGGTGTTCTACCACTAAATCAATTCATGAAGTATCTCCCGATTTTGTACCTAGTATTGAAACTGCACTTTTCTATTATAAAGAAGGACATAGCAGAAATGCTGTATCTATGGCACTTTTTGAAGCACAGGAAAATGGTAAATCTTGGAGTAATTTAAAACTTCAAATAATAACCGCTAAGGGAAAAGAAAAGTGGGTTATGGCTGGAGGTAAAGCCATATATAACAAAGGTAAAATGGTAGGTCTAATAGGTACTTTTCAAGATATAAACGAACAGGTACAAGCTGACATTAAAACAATTGACAACGAAAAACTATTAAGAACATTAATCGATAATTTACCGGTTAATGTGTACATAAAAGATACCGAATCTAGAAAAATTTTAATAAATAGAGCTGAATGTGAATATTTAGGGGTTAACGACCCAAGAGAAATTTTAGGCAAAACTGATTTTGAACTTTACCCATATGAAGCTGCAGAAAAGTCTAGAGAGGAAGATTTAAAAGTAATGAACACTCTTAGACCTGTAATTGGGAAAGAAACTGTTAAAACCACAATAGATGGCAAGCAAACTTCTTTTCTGAGCTCTAAAATACCTCTATTAAATAGTAAAGGTATAGCATATGGTCTTGTAGGTATTAGTTTAGATATTTCTAATTTAAAAGAAAAAGAAAAAGAGCTTCGAAACATTATAAATATTGCATCGGTACAGAATAAAAAACTTTTAAACTTTGCACATATTGTTTCGCATAATTTACGCTCTCACTCGGCTAATTTTTCAATGCTTTTAAGCTTTTTAGACACCGAAAGAGATGAGGAAGAAAAGAAGAATATTATTTCGATGCTTACAACAGCTTCTAACAATTTACTAGAAACTTTAGATAATTTAAATGAAGTAGTATCTATAAATACCAATACCAATATTGAGATCAAAGAAATTAATTTGAATGATAAAGTAGAAGATATCTGTAAAAATTTATCGTCTTTTATTTTAAATAATAAGGCTACAATTGAAAACAATATTCCCGTAGATTTTCATATTAAATCGGTACCATCTTATTTAGATAGTATTTTATCAAACTTTTTAACAAATGCAGTAAAATACAGACATTCAGAAAGAAAATCATTGGTAAAATTAAGTGCAGAAAAAAAAGACAACTATTCCATTTTAACCATTTCAGATAATGGTTTAGGTATAGATTTAGATAAATATGGAAAAAAACTATTTGGCATGTACAACACATTTCATGACCACAAAGATGCTCGAGGTATCGGCTTATACCTTACAAAAAATCAAATTGACGCCATGAACGGTAAAGTTGAGGTAACTAGCAAAATTGGAAAAGGAACAGAATTTAAAATTTTCTTTAATGAAAAAAATTAGTGACATTACTATAATCGATGACGATGCTATTACCGTATTCGGTTTACGTAAATTAATATCTTCTAGTGTTGAATATAATTCAATAAAATCTTATGCCAATGGTAAAATTGCTATAGATGCTTTAACTGATTTTTTTAATAATGGAATTCAAATACCGCAGATTATTTTTTTAGATATTAATATGCCTATAATGGACGGTTGGGAATTTTTAGAGGCTTTTATTGAATTACCGATTGCCGAAAAAATTAGAATTAACATTGTAACTTCTTCTATTGACCCAAGAGATAAAAAACAGTGGGAACATTATAAAAGTAAAAGTCATCACATGATAACTTTCAATCAAAAACCTATTGATAGAACTAAAATAACAGAAATAACAGAAATGGCCTAAGCAACAAAGTAATTGCTATTTTTACAATCAATTTATGGTACTAATCACCTCTTTAATTGTTTGTACATGAAAAACCTATCGCTCTTCTTCTTAGCTCTTTTAATTATTTCGTGCGAGAGTAAAGTTGAAAATACAAAAACTGATTTTCCCACTCCTTTCGAAATTTCGAACAAAACAGAAACTGCGACCTATGACCAGGTCATCGATTTTTATCTGAAACTGTCTCAAGAGTTCTCTACTATAAACATACAGACCATTGGTACTACTGATAGCGGTAAACCACTACATGTGGTCAGCTATAGTGCTAAAGGTGATTTTGATTTTAAAAAATTAGGAGAGAACAATACCATGATGTTAATCAATAATGGTATTCACCCTGGTGAAAGTGATGGTATTGACGCCGCTATGCTTCTTTTTAGAGATTTGGCGAGCAACGAAATCGAGACACCGAAAGAGACCATAATTGCTACGATACCCATTTACAACGTTGGCGGGGCATTAAATAGAAATAGTACTTCTAGAGCCAACCAAAATGGACCGCTGGAATATGGATTTAGAGGTAATGCCAAAAATTATGATCTCAATAGAGATTTCATCAAATCAGACACAAAAAACGCTGAAACTTTCGCAAAAATATTTCACCTCATCAACCCCGATGTATTTATAGACAACCATGTAAGTAATGGCGCCGATTACCAATATACCTTAACACACTTATTTACGCAACATAATAAGCTTGGCGGAAAACTGGGTGATTATGTGCATAATAGTCTAATGCCACAATTACAAGATTCACTTTTAAATTCTGGATGGGATATTACCCCTTACGTAAATGTCTTTAATAGTCCGCCAGAAAAAGGATTTCAACAATTTATGGATAGTCCAAGGTATTCGACCGGCTATACAACATTGTGGAATACTGTTGGTATGATGGTAGAAACACATATGCTTAAACCATATGATAAGCGTGTTGAAGGCACTTATGAACTCATGCGTAAAATGATTTCCATAACCGAAAAAGACGGTCCAAATATTAGGGCTATGCGCGACCAAACATTGACTTCAATGTACCCAAATAGGTATTACCCAACTGCCTATAAAATTGATCCTACCAAAGCTTCTAATTATATATTTAAAGGATATAAGGCCGATACGATTATAAGTGAAGTAACAGGACTTAAAAGACTAAAATACGACCGAAACACACCTATTGAAACTGAGGTAACCTATAACGATTTTTATGTGCCGTCAGATTCTGTAAAAATCCCCAAAGCGTATGTTATTGGTAAGCAATGGAGAAATATAATCGATCAACTAGATTTAAACAGTATCCACTACACCACGTTACAAAAAGATTCTACCATAAACATTGAGTCTTATAAAATAAATGAATACGAAACTTATAAAGCACCTTACGAAGGGCATTACCCACATTATAACACCACGGTAAAAGCAGAGCTAACCGCAAAAGAATTTCATGTAGGCGATATCATGATACCAATAGACCAACCTGGCTTTAGATATCTTATAGAAACTTTAGAACCCGCTGCAGTAGATTCATTTTTTAACTGGAATTTCTTTGATACCATTCTTCAACAAAAAGAAGGGTTCTCCCCTTATGTTTTTGAAGATACAGCTCTAGATATGCTCGAGAATGACACAATTCTAAAACTGGAATTTGAAGAACAAAAAAGAACAAACCCTGACTTTAGCGAAAACTGGTATCAGCAGTTAGACTGGATTTTTAAGCGAAGTAAACTTTACGAAGAAGCTCATTTACAATATCCAGTGTTCAGAATTGTAGAGTAGCCCTAATCTTCTTGAAATAGAATTTTAATATTTACGTATGAGTTTTCTAAGGCTTTTTTAATTTTTGCGGGTCCTTTCCATTTAACCTTAAAAATACCTTCCTTTTTTTCTGGTTTTAGCTTTCCATCATAATCAGTGCTCATTGCATACCAATGTACCTGCTTAAGCTTGTTGATGCCGTTGTGCCTAAAAACATGGTATGTAGTTTGTAGAAAATGATCTATAGACAAACCTTTAACCCCCGTTTCTTCCTCCACTTCACGAATGGCGCATTCTTCAATTGACTCCCCTTTATCTAACTTGCCTTTTGGTAAATCCCATTTATCGTTTCTATAGATAAATAGCACTTCGCCTTTATTATTTGATACCACGCCGCCACCTGCTATAACTAAAGGCATTTCTTTGGTAAACTTCTTTAAAATTTCATCGTGGCTTGGGTGATAAATGAACGCTTCTTTTAACTTCCCTTTCTTTAACGAACTTATTGCCAGTTGTATAGATTCTTGATTTAACAAAAAATACTCCCCGTTTGTTGTATCAGAGAGTTTATTTGTCAAAATCAAAGGCAATTCATTAACAAAAACTTTATACATTTGCGTCATGGTTTTAGACAAAAACACTGCAAAAAAAACAGCAGAGCTTCTCTTGCAAATTAATGCAATAAAATTGAAACCGGAAAATCCTTTTACATGGGCTTCTGGTTGGAAATCGCCAATTTACTGCGATAATAGAATTTTACTTTCCTACCCCATCATTAGAAACTATATTCGAGATGAAATGGCAAAGCAAGTAGAACAACTTTATGGCAAGCCAGATTGCATCGTTGGTGTGGCTACCGGCGCAATAGGAATAGGAGCTTTAGTAGCCGATAAGCTTAATTTACCTTTCGTATATGTAAGGCCTGAGCCTAAATCTCATGGGCGTCAAAATCAGATAGAAGGTCATTTAGAAGCACATCAAACGGTTGTTGTTATCGAAGATTTGATAAGTACTGGCAAAAGCAGTTTAAACGCTGTAGATGCTTTAAGAGCGGTAGATGCGAAAGTAAAAGGTATGTTAGCCGTTTTTACTTACGGTTTTGAAACTGCAGCAAACAACTTTAAAGAAAAAAATACAGAACTGCACACGTTAAGTAGTTATGAGTTTTTAATTGAACAAGCTTCTGATACCGGATACGTTAAAGACGAACAATTAGTAACATTAATGGAATGGAGGAAAGATCCTTCAACATGGACAAATAAATAATTATGTTTATAGAAACACCAAAGTCACAAGTATCAAAAAGTACAGAAGATACTTTCAACTTTTTAAACGAACTCTCTAACTTTAGACAGTTAATGCCCGAAAACATTGACAAATTTGAAGTACTAAATGAGAATAGATTTCTTTTTGCCTTGAAAGGAATGCCAGAAATTGTTTTAGAAAAAAAAGAACAAACACCGCATAGTCAAATTATTCTAGGTGCCGCAAGCGAAAAGTTACCATTTACCTTAACAGCAGATATTTTAGAAATTGATAGCGATACTAGTGAAGTTGTTTTAAGTTTTACAGGTGAATTCAATGCTATGATGGCTATGATGATTAAAAAGCCTATCACCAATTTTATAAATACGCTATCTACAAACTTGGGTAAAGTTTAATAATTAAGTTGTATTTCTTTCAATCCAAACTCTTTGATAACACCATTTGCTAATTTAACCATCAACAATCCGTTGATGGTTACACCCTTAATCACACCTGAAATTATAGTTTTATCAGGTAGTGTAAATATGCATTTTTCTTCTTTTTTAAATAAAATAGCGTGATATTGCTCAAATAGCTCTTTTTCTAAGGTAGAAATTGGTCGATTTAGTTGTTGATGTAATTTTTCTATAAGAGCGTAAAAGACAGAATCCAAATTAAATTCTTTACCGACAACTTTTTTTAAGGAAGATGCATGCGGAGCATTTTTAAAGCTAGTTTGGTTAATATTGAGTCCAAAACCAATAATACTTCTTTTAATTTGTGAACCAGAAATAATATTTTCAATTAATATACCTCCAATTTTATGATTGCCTGACAGAATGTCGTTAGGCCATTTTATAGACAAATCAGGTATTTCTAACTCATTCAATGCCTCTATTATTACTAAAGAAACCTTCATACTAACCAAAAACAACTTACTTATAGGCAGGTCTATATCTTTTTTCAATAAACTGATTGCTAGATTCTTATAAGGTTCTGACTCCCATTTAGCATTCATTTGCCCTCTACCAGATGTTTGATTTTGAGTGGTAATTATAGTAAAATCTACTACTTCTTTTTGATGTATTAAATCTTTCAAATAAGAATTAGTAGACTCCGTGGCATCAAGTTTGATTATTTGCATTTAGTGTTCTAATTGTGAATCTTTAATGTATTGTTAAAAACTAGTCCTAAAAGAACAAAAAAATAATAACTTTGTAAAAATTAAAATTTTTGAATGCAGGAAAGTAAAACTAGCCAAGACGAGTTAATTGCATTAATAATTCAGGGAATTGACGAAGTAAAAGGTCATAACATAAACCTACTAGACTTAAGAGAAATTGAAAATACCGTTTGCGATTATTTCATAGTTTGTAATGGTACATCTAATACGCATGTAAATGCGATTGTAGGTTCAATCCAAAAAACAGTAAGTAAAGCTATTCAAGACAAACCTTGGCACGTAGAGGGCGAGGACAATGCCGAATGGGTACTAATGGACTATGTAAATGTTGTAGTTCATATATTTCAAAAGCAAGTTCGAGAATACTACGACATTGAAAGTTTGTGGGGAGATGCAAAATTCACAACAATAGAAAGTAGCTTAAATTAATAAAAAATAAAATGGCAAAAGAAAATAAGACAAATCCGAATAAACCAAAATTTAGTTCTTGGTGGATTTACGGATTAGTAGCGGTATTACTTATCGGATTTCAATTATTCAATAGTGATGATTTGGCTAGCACAAACAAAACGACTACTTCAGAATTACAGCAATACCTTAGAAATGGTGATGTTAAAAAGATTTTGATTATCACAAACACCAATCAAGCCAAGGTTTTTCTTAAAGATGAAGCCATTGCTAAAGATGTGCATAAAGATGTAAACGAAAAATCATTTCTTCCATCTTCGGGTAATTTACCACAATACACTTTAGATTATGGTGATCTTCAAATATTTCAAAATGAAATTACCAACATCAAGAAAGAAAATAATCTAGATACCGTTGTTGAATTTGGAAAGGAGTCTACAGCCATTTTAGATTTCTTACTTTCTTTATTACCATTTGTATTGATCATTGGTATATGGATATATTTAATGCGTAGAATGTCTGGCGGCGGCGGCGGCGGTGCAGGAGGTCAAATCTTCAACATCGGTAAGTCTAAGGCTAAATTATTCGATGAAAAAACCGACACAAGAACATCATTTAAAGATGTAGCAGGTTTAGAAGGTGCAAAAGAAGAAGTTGAAGAGATTGTAGATTTCTTAAGAAACCCAGATAAATATACCTCATTAGGTGGTAAAATACCTAAAGGAGCATTATTAGTAGGTCCTCCTGGTACAGGTAAAACACTTTTAGCAAAAGCCGTTGCCGGTGAAGCTAAAGTGCCATTCTTTTCTCTTTCAGGTTCAGATTTTGTTGAAATGTTCGTAGGTGTTGGTGCTTCTAGAGTACGTGACCTATTTAAACAAGCTAAAGACAAATCGCCAGCTATCATCTTCATAGATGAAATTGATGCTATCGGTAGAGCAAGAGGTAAAAATAATTTCACAGGTTCTAACGATGAACGTGAAAATACATTGAACCAGTTATTAACTGAAATGGATGGTTTTGGCACTAATACCAATGTTATCGTTTTGGCTGCAACCAACCGTGCAGATGTACTTGATAAGGCTTTAATGCGTGCAGGTAGGTTTGATAGACAAATTTATGTTGATTTACCAGACATTCGTGAGCGTAAAGAAATTTTTGAAGTACACCTTAGACCAATTAAAACGTCTGAAGCTTTAGACCTAGAGTTTTTAGCAAGACAAACACCTGGTTTCTCTGGTGCAGATATTGCTAATGTTTGTAACGAGGCCGCCTTAATTGCTGCCAGAAAAGAAAAGAAAGCTGTCTCTAAACAAGATTTCTTAGATGCTGTTGATAGAATAGTTGGTGGTCTTGAAAAGAAAAATAAGATAGTTACACCTGGTGAGAAAGAAACTATAGCTTATCACGAAGCTGGTCATGCAACTACAAGCTGGATGCTAGAGCACGCTGCGCCTTTAGTTAAAGTTACTATCGTACCAAGAGGACAGTCATTAGGTGCTGCATGGTATTTACCAGAAGAGCGTTTAATTGTAAGACCAGAACAAATGTTGGACGAAATGTGTGCAACAATGGGTGGTAGAGCTGCCGAGAAAGTGATATTCAATAAAATATCTACAGGTGCTCTAAGTGATTTAGAAAAAGTTACTAAACAAGCTAGAGCAATGGTAACTATTTACGGTCTTAACGATGAAATAGGAAATATTACCTATTATGATTCCTCTGGGCAGGATTCTTATGGTTTTTCAAAACCTTACAGTGAAGATACCGCTAAAAAAATAGATGCTGAAATTTCTAAAATCATAGAGGAGCAATACCAAAGAGCAATTAAAGTGCTTACTGACAATAAGGACAAATTAACGACTTTGGCCGAAAGATTATTAGAGAAAGAGGTTATCTTTAAGGAAGATTTAGAAAAAATATTTGGAGTAAGAAATTTTGAAAAAGATATTTTAGCTCTAGAAAATAAAAAAAATCTTGAAAAGTTAAAAGAATCAGATTCTAAAACAGAAGATGAGGAAATTACAGAGAATAAATAAAATTGCAGTACTTTAGATTAGCAATTATTTCAACAACGTAAATGGGGTTTTTAGATATTTTATTTGGTGGTGGCAAAAAGAAGGTTTCGAAAGAAACTGCGGAGACGCGAGGCGATCATATGCCAGATTTAAATATTCCTGTTGATGAAAAGTTTACCATTCATTTTAAACAGAATGGCGGTAAGTTTATTTATTGCGATTCTGATATAGAAGTATCAAGGGCGATACAGAATATTGTCACTGAAAATAATTGGGAGAGTGAGCCTTTCTTTGTCCTCAATGAAAGGCTAGCCCAAAAATTTTCAAAAGAACCTATTACTTTTACTGATAAATCTCGTGAGAGTGAAGTGTTTTTTACAACTTGCGAACATTTAATAGCGCAAAATGGCAGTATTCTTGTCTGCTCAAATCAACTACACGAGAAAAAAGTAAATGAACTACCAAGTAATGTAGTAGTTTTTGCTACTACTAGCCAACTGGTAGAATCTATCGGAGAAGGTTTAAAGACCATCAAAAAAAGATACGGCCAAAAAATTCCGGCCAATATAACAACCTTAAAACACTTTAAAGCTACCGCTGAAAACTCAGATGATTTTCTAACCTATGGTAGTAGTACTAAAAATCTTTATCTTTTACTTCTGGAAGATTTATAGTATGAAAGAAATTTTAAGAAGATCGCTTACTGGGGCTGTCTACATTATCTTATTATTGTCAGCAGTCTTTTTAAGCTCTGATGCATTCGATTTTTTATTTATGACCTTTGGTCTAGCCTGTCTTTATGAATATAAGAAGCTAGTTCGCTTAAAAGGTTACCATATTTTTGCTGCCTATTTAGCACTGTGGTGGGCATTTATTTATTTGGTAAAAGATCAGCAAATTATCAATATTTTAATGCTGATTACTATTTTAGTCGATATTTATCTTCTTTATAATCTTTTCAGTAAAAAGCCATTACAGTTCAATACACCCCTAAAATTATTAGTGGGGTTGTTCTATATTGGCGGCGGATGTATTTTTTTAACCATGATACCTTATAAAAATGATGCTTTTGCAAAATTATTGATTATGGGTATTTTTATTCTCATTTGGGTGAATGATTCATTTGCCTACTTGGTAGGTAAAAGTATAGGTAGAACTAAATTATTTCCTTCAGTTTCTCCAAAAAAAACTGTTGAAGGTACTTTAGGAGGTTTTATATTTGCATTAGCCGCGGCATACCTAATGGCTACTTTTGAATCACTAATTAGTCCAATTCAATGGATGATACTTGCTACTGTTATTGTAGTAGCAGGTAGTTTAGGAGATTTAATTGAATCTAAATTCAAAAGAACTGCAGGTGTTAAAGATAGTGGTGCTATCTTGCCGGGTCATGGCGGTATGCTAGACAGATTGGACAGCTTGGTATTTGCAGCACCGTTTGCTTATTTAACTTTAAATATATTCAGTTATGTTTCATAGGGAGGGACAAAAAATAATATTATTTTCTTTTTTAATTATTGGCGCCAGTATTCTATTGGCTCATTTCTTTATAGATATCGCCTGGTTACGAATGGTAATTCAATTATTTGGATTGATTATCTTAATTACTATTTTACAATTCTTTAGAAACCCTAAGAGACTGGCTAAAAAAGATTTCAATGAAATTTTAGCCCCTGTAGACGGTAAGGTGGTGGTCATTGAGGAAGTTTTTGAAAAAGAGTTCTTTAAGGATAAAAGAAAACAAGTATCTATTTTTATGTCTCCGGTAAACGTGCATGTTACCAGATACCCTGCAAGTGGTAGTATAACCTTTTCTAAATATCACCCAGGTAAATATCTAGTTGCTTGGCACCCAAAATCAAGTGAAGAAAACGAAAGGACCACAGTTGTTATTAAAACGCCTAAATTCGGTGAAATTTTATACCGACAGATAGCTGGCGCTTTGGCTAGGCGAATCGTTAATTACGCAGAAAAAGGGGAAAGTGTACAACAGGGTGATGATGCAGGTTTTATTAAATTTGGTTCTAGAGTAGACTTGTTCTTACCTTTAGATTGCCAAATTAATGTAAAACTGAACCAAAAGGTAATAGGTGCGGAAACATGCATAGCTACTTTTGTTGACCCAAATGAAAAAGACGAACCTACATATTGAATTTGAGGCTACCGTTGATTTGGTAAATAATTTTACCGAACCTTTACCTGCCGATATTCTATTAAAACTATACGCTTACTATAAAATAGCAAACTCCAATTTTGACAACCCTGGCAGTAAAACTCCTTTAATTAATGCATTTAAGGCCAATGCTTTGTTTCAAGCTAAGAACATGAGTAAAAAGAAAGCAATGCAAGCCTATATTGAATTGGCGACCAAAGAACTGAAATAAATACTTCTTTGCAAAACAGTTTTATTCCTCGTTTATAAAATATTATTTAAATATTCGATTTAGAAATAAGCATTCTAATAAGACTATTTTAGGCAATTTTGCCGATTTATATATTCTCTGTCTGTCTATATTAGGAACACATAACTATTTAGTGATATAAATCTTCTAAGTCAGCGTCGCAAAGTGAACAAAATAGCCCATCTAATTTCTCGCAAGCGTCATTAAAAAAACGCTCTCCTTTTTCTGCTGTAGCAAACTGCGGATTACCAATACCTGTATCGCTACTTACTTTAGACCATTGTCTTTCTGCCCAAGCCCAACCTTCATTAAACGCTTCTATTCTAAATGACTTGGCTCTACCTCTACCCCATTTCTCTTTTGGCTGAACTAAATCAGGTCTTAAATAAAGCATCAAACTTGTTTCCATTTCATCGGCATGGTCACCTTCTTCTTGAAAATATTTAGACTTATCCAACATTGGCGGAAAAAAGCAAAAGCTTATAAACATATCAGAAAACAGTAGACCAAGTTCTCTAACTATAGGCTTAAAATTATTACCGCCATGACCATTAAATAGCAATAATTTTTTAATCCCTTGCCTATTTAACACTGTTATCAAATCTTTGAGAATAGCTAATTGGGTAGACGAATTTAGATTCATATCTAAATAGATATCACTCTGACCAGTATTTACACCGTAAGGTATGGTTGGTAAAACAATTACCTTTTTACCTTTCTCCCATGAGATACCCGCTGCCGACTCAACCATACTTTGCGCTTGATAATTATCTGTACCGTATGGCAAATGATAATTATGAGCCTCTGTAGCACCCCAAGGCAAAACTGCCAATTCTATTTGTTCATCTTTTAAGTGTTCCCAATTTGTTTCGGCAAGTACATAAGGTCTGATCATAATATTAAAGATACTATTTAAGCATAAAAAAACCCTTGAAATTAATCAAGGGTTCCTATATTTTTTGATAAAATGATTTCTATAAGTTGCCTTATAATACCTTTTTACCCGATATGATATTGTAAAGAATAACGACTACCGCTATTACTAATAAAATATGAACTAAACTACCGGTTGCAAGACCAGGTACAATACCTAACATTCCCAATAACCATATAATTATACAAATAACTGCTACTAACCATAATAGACTTCTCATAATGTGTGTTTTTTTAGATTGTTTATACTACAAAACTAAAGGGATTGGTTCTGTAAGCTTAACTCAAATCAATTGATTACTAGCTCAAAATCAGAAACCTTACACAAAAACGTATTTAAAAGTGTTTAAAATCAGAACTTTACACTAATTTTTCTTTAAAAAATTCAATAGTACGTGACCACGCCAGTTCTGCCGCAGGCTCATCATATCTTGGTGTAGACGTGTTATGAAAACCATGGTTTACATTGTCATAGAAATAAGCAACATTCTCTTTACCTAATTCATTCAGTGCCTTTTCGTAAGCTGGCCATCCAGCATTTACACGTTCATCTAAACCTGCATACTGCAACATCAAAGATGCATTTATATTTTCTATGCCTTCTGTTGGCTGACCACCATAAAAAGGTACAGCAGCTGCCAAATCTGGTACTTTTACTGCCATCATGTTAGAAATCCATCCACCGAAACAAAAACCTACAACTCCTATTTTACCATTGCAGCTTTCATGATTTTTTAAATATTCAAATGCGGCTATAAAATCTTCTAACATTTCATCTCTATCTCGCGTTTTCTGCATTGCACGACCTTCATCGTCATTACCCGGGTAACCACCAAGCGGACTCAATGCATCTGGAGCAATGGTTACAAAACCTGCCAAAGCTGCTCTTCTCGCTGTATCTTCTACATACGGATTCAAGCCTCTATTTTCATGAACCACCACAATACCCGGCAATTTACCTTCTACCGATTTTGGTTTTGATAGCAATGCCTTTATTTTGCCGCCACCTTTTGCTGAACTATAAGTAATAAAATCTGAATCTAAATCTGGATTGTTCTTATCGACCAAAAAAGTATTCTCGTAATCAGGCATTAAAAAACTCATTAGCGATGGCACTGTAAGACCGCCAACTGCATACATAGAAAGTTTCTGTACAAAGTCTCGGCGTTCTAATTTATTATGAGCATAGGCGTCATAAAGGTCAAATACCTCTTGCTTAATATCTTCTTTTTTTAGTGGTTTCATTTTCTAGCTTTTTTTGTTCTATTTAAAAGTACGAAAACAACATGACTGCCTAAATACTTTTAACAATAGAAAAAGCCTCATTCCCAATTAAATAGGAATGAGGCTTTACTAATTTATACAATTAAAGTACTAGCTTAAACTTGCTAAACTCTTTTCTAAAGTTTCAATTTTAGCTTCAGCATCTGCCAATTTTTGGCGCTCTATAGCAATTACCTTCTCAGGTGCATTGTTTACAAATCGCTCATTAGAAAGTTTCTTCTGAACCGAGATTAAAAAGCCTTTAGTATATTTCAATTCTTCATTAATCTTAACAATTTCAGCTTCAACATCAATCGCACCTTCCATTGGCACAAAGTATTCGTTACTTTTTACACGGAACGTTAATGCACCTTCTAACTGCTCTTTTATATAACTGATTTCAGATATATTGGTCAGTTTCGAAATAACAACATCCCAACGGCTGCTTGCTTCCTCAGAATTTAGAACTGATAACTCCAACGATTCCTTCATCGGAATATTTTTGTTTTTTCTAATGGTTCTAACTCCTGCAATTACCTCAGCAGCAAAATCGAACTGGGCTATTAACTCTTCATCAATTTTACCTACGGTAGGCCATTTGGCTATCACCAATGCCTCACTCTTGTCTCTTTTTGCAATATGCTGCCAAACTTCTTCTGTCAAAAATGGCATAAATGGGTGCAACAACTTCAAGTTCTGTTCAAATAATTGAATCACCTTATCATAAGTGGTTCTATCTATTGGCTGTTGGTAGGCAGGTTTTATAATCTCTAACAACGAAGAGCTATAATCGTCCCAAACCAATTTGTAGATTGACATTAAAGCATCTGAAATACGGAATTTACTAAAATGATCTTCAATTTCTATCAAGGTCTTATTCAGCTTAGACTCGTACCACTTTAAACCAAGTTTTGAAGCTTCGGGTTGTGGAATATCTGCAATTTCCCAACCTTGAAACAGTCTAAAGCCGTTCCAGATTTTATTGGCAAAGTTTTTCCCTTGCTGACATAAATCTTCATCAAACATTAAATCGTTACCTGCAGCAGCAGACATCAACATTCCTACACGAACTCCGTCGGCACCATAATCTTCGATCAACTTTAAAGCATCGGGCGAATTACCCAACGATTTAGACATTTTTCTACGTTGCTTATCTCTAACCAATCCGGTGAAATAAACATTTTCAAAAGGCTTCTCTCCTCTAAACTCATACCCGGCAACAATCATTCTAGCTACCCAGAAAAATAAAATATCCGGACCAGTTACTAAATCGTTTGTTGGATAATAATAATTTACCTCTTCATTATCTGGTTCTAGAATACCGCCGAATACACTCATTGGCCATAACCAAGATGAAAACCAGGTATCTAAAACATCGGCATCTTGTCGTAAATCACTTTCCTTTAAATCTGACTTACCAGATTTTTCTTTGGCAAGTTTTAATGCATCTGCTACATTAGCTGCTACAACAAAATCTTCTTGACCGTCACCAAAGTAGAAAGCTGGTATTTGCTGACCCCACCATAATTGTCTAGAAATATTCCAATCGCGAACATTCTCCATCCAATGACGGTATGTGTTTTCAAATTTCTTAGGATGAAGTTTAATATCGCCACTTTCCATAACAGCTTCTAAAGCCGGTTTTGCCAAATCTTCCATTTTCAGGAACCACTGATCTGACAATTTCGGTTCAATAACAGCCTTAGTTCTTTCTGAAGTACCTACTTTATTAATATGGGTCTCGGTCTTAACCAGAATACCTAATTCTTCTAATTCTTTAGAAATCTCTTTTCTTACTACGAAACGATCTTTACCCTCGTAATGCAAACCAAAACTATTTAAGCTTGCATCATCATTGAAAATATCGATAGTTTCTAAATTGTGTTTTTCGCCAAGAGCTTTATCATTGATATCGTGTGCAGGCGTCACTTTTAAACAACCTGTACCAAATTCAATATCTACATACTCATCTTCAATTATCGGGATTACCCTATTGCAAATTGGTACTATTACCTTTTTACCTTTTAGATGCGTAAATCTTTCATCATTCGGATTAATACATATTGCTGTATCACCCAAAATTGTTTCTGGTCTTGTGGTCGCAATGGTAACTTTTTCGTCAGAACCCTCAATAGTATAGGATAGATAATACAATAACCCTTGCTTTTCTTCATAAACAACCTCTTCATCTGACAAAGTTGTCTGAGCTTCTGGATCCCA
The DNA here is from genome assembly GCF_004364165.1 of Maribacter spongiicola. GTDB lineage: Bacteria > Bacteroidota > Bacteroidia > Flavobacteriales > Flavobacteriaceae > Maribacter > Maribacter spongiicola. The sequence continues at coordinate 96,462 of NZ_SOAY01000015.1, read as the reverse complement.
ATTCACCATCCTATAACCACGGTAGATCAAACCTTTATTATAAAGGTCTATAAACACCTTAATAACGCTATCATAGCGTTCCTGATCCATAGTGAACGCAGTACGGTCCCAATCGCAAGAACAACCCAATTTCTTTAATTGCTCAAGAATGATCCCGCCGTATTCATTTGTCCAATCCCACGCATGCTTTAAAAACTCCTCTCTTGTAAGATCGTTTTTATTAATACCTTGTTCTTTTAATTTAGCTACAACTTTCGCTTCTGTAGCAATTGAGGCATGGTCTGTACCAGGCACCCAACATGCATTTTTACCTAAAAGACGGGCTCTTCTGATCAATACATCTTGTATGGTATTGTTCAGCATGTGCCCCATGTGCAATATGCCCGTTACGTTTGGCGGTGGTATTACAATACTATAAGGTTCTCTGTCATCTGGTACAGAATGAAAGTAACCGTTTTTCATCCAGTAATCATACCAATGAGATTCTGTGGACTGCGGATTATATTTTGAAGGAATTTCCATTTTTTGGAACAGTTTTTGAATAATAATAAAATGGGTTATTAAAAATAAAGCCGAATTGACATTCTAACGGTCATTTCAGCTAAATTTTACCCAAAGATAAATACGAAACAAAAATAAGTAACGTTAGAGTATAACAAAAGGATTTTGAGGTTGATCTGAAAAGATTTAATTTTGACATCCACCCAAAATTAGAAATGATGAAAAAAATAGTACTTGTATTATTTGTAGGCTTACTAGGATTTAGCTTAACAGCACAAGATGCTGCTGCCAAAATAGAGTTTAAATCTGAAACTGTTGATTACGGCGAAATCGCTAAAGGATCTGACGGAGTAAGAGTTTTTGAATTTACAAACACAGGAACTGCGCCACTTATCGTGAGTAAAGTAAGTTCTAGTTGTGGTTGTACCATTCCAAAAAAACCAGAAGACCCAATTTTACCAGGTAAAACAGGTGAGATTCAGGTAAAATATGATACCAATAGAGTTGGACCTATCCGTAAAGCAATTACGGTAATATCTAACGCTGACACTCCTACCAAGGTTTTAAAAATCAAAGGAGAAGTTCAAGCTACTACTGGTACCAAATAAAAGAACTTTTTAGAAAACGAAAAGCCCAACTGAGAAGTTGGGCTTTTTTTTATGCGCTATTGTTCATCAAACAAAGGTTTTAGAACAAAACTAAAAAGCAGATCATTATCATATCGCTCTACTAAGACCTTCACTCGTTTATCTTTTTTGAAATTTAGCATATGCATAATCTCTTGTAATTTGTACCTGTGGATGCGTTTGCCGTTCACTGCCAAAATAACATCGCCTTCTCGTAAGCCTGCCGAATGTGCCGGACTCCCCTGGCGTATTCCCGAAACAATTATTTCTGGCACCAAGCTTAATCTTGTAGCGCCCTGAAGTATAATTTGTACATCGCCATAGGTTTTGGCATCGCTATTTACAACTCCGTTAGAATTTGTTATTCGTTCTGATATATAACGCATACCTGCATGTTGCAAATCAATTCCGCTAATATTATATTGAAAGAGCTTTCCGAAATTGGTGTTCTTGGTCATTATTAATTTTTCATTTCTATAATCGAATACTACATTAAAACGTTTTATAACCTCACCACCCAAGCTTCCGTTTCTACCTCCAAAATCTGAAATTGTCGTGAACGTCTCCATATCAGGAAAAGCTGCCTTTGCATCACTTAGCACAAAATCAGCAATCTTCAAATGGCTAATTTTTGTTCGCTTCCCGAATATATCACCAGCAAGACCTTTTCCTAAAAAATCTTGATAATGCTTTTCGGGCAATTGAATTCTTTCATCTTCAAATAACCAAACAGCATCGCTACTACCCGTATCCAATAACATTTTTACAGGTATTTCCTCATCATTTTTAATTATCACAAAGGCATCTAAATATGCCTTCTTTCTAATGACTGACATATCTACAACCCTAGTATTCTTTGACTTTTTATATTTATATAGCTCTGGGTCATGAAATTTGATGGTTTGCTTTACATAATTTATATCAACAACAAAATCGCGAAATAAGTCATAACCAATTATACCATGCACGGGAATACCTAAACTTGGCGAAAAGTTTATTCCAGCATCCATTACAACATAAATGTTTTGTGAGACATTCTTAACATTGCCCAACTGAACAAAATTTCCGGTTGATTTTAATGCGTTGATAGGGTCGCCATCCCCTAACCCATTAATAGTAATTTCTGTAACGTTATTTAACTGAATAGAATCTTGATCAGCTAAATTGAATAATATAGGTGTACCAACACCAGAATCTAATACGAAAGACAACTCCGTTCCATTAACATCAATAGGTATGACCATTAAGTTATTAATGAGCTCAAACTTGACTTTATGAAATTTCTTTCCGGCAGGTAATTGATAGGTTTGTGCTATTCCTGAAAAGGAAAAACAACATGACAAAAGAAATAAAAGAACGGTATATTTTCGTAACATAATCTGTATGAATTAGTTAACCCTTTTTAAGATACATAATAATTTGATACAGCACCTAATTTTAACACGATAAGTAAAACCAAATAAAAGCCTAATTACTTTGTAAGAACCATAATCATTTATCACTTTTGTGTAAAATTCAATTTATATGCCATCTGTTTCAAACAAGGGGCTTACCATGCCTCAATCGCCCATAAGAAAGTTAGTTCCGTTTGCCGAAAGTGCAAAAAAGAGAGGAATTAATGTCATTCATTTGAACATTGGGCAACCAGATATAAAAACGCCCCAACAAGCTTTAGACGCTGTAAAAAATAATAACATTAATGTATTAGAATACAGTCGTACCGAAGGCTCAGAGGAGTTTCGAACAAAAATTGCAAAGTATTATCTTAAAAATGATATAGCTATAAGTGCAACAGATATTATCGTTACTACCGGTGGCTCTGAAGCATTGTCTTTTGCAATGAATACCATTGCAGATACAGATGACGAAATTATAATTCCTGAACCATTTTACGCCAACTATAATGGGTTTGCTACCGCCTGTGGTGTAACCGTTGTTCCTGTAGTTTCAAAAATTGAAGATAATTTTGCTCTTCCACCAATAGAAGATTTTGAAAAATTAATTACACCTAGAACTAAAGCTATATTAATATGCAACCCTGGCAACCCAACGGGATATTTATATAGTGAAGAAGAAATTCAAAAATTAGCTGCATTAGTTAAAAAGCACAATATCTACCTAGTTGCAGATGAAGTTTATAGAGAATTTACCTATGATAATAAAACTCATGCTTCTATATTAAAAGAAGAAGGTTTAGCGGAACACGCCATTGTTATTGATTCTGTTTCTAAAAGATATAGCATGTGTGGCGCACGTATTGGCTACTTGGTTTCTAAGAATAAAGAATTTATAGCCACGGCAATGAAATTTGCACAGGCAAGACTATCGCCACCTACCTATGCACAAATTGCAAGTGAGGCAGCTTTAGATACCCCAGACAGCTATTTTGCCGAAGTAAAAACAGAATACGTTGCAAGAAGAAATATACTTATTGCGGAGTTAGAAAAGATTGAAGGTATTAAAATAGCAAGACCTCAAGGTGCATTTTACTGTATAGCCGAATTACCTATTAAAGATGCTGATCACTTTGCACAGTGGTTGTTAGAAGATTTCAACATAGATAACGAAACAGTTATGGTAGCGCCCGCAGCAGGATTTTATGCCACTGAAGGCTTGGGAAAAAACCAAATTAGAATTGCCTATGTTCTTGATCAAGAAAGTTTAAAAAGAGCTGTTTTTATTTTAAAAGAAGCGCTTAAAAGCTACAAGGGCTAATGATTGTACATGAACACTTTTCTCTAAAAAACTACAATACTTTCGGTATTGATGCTACAGCAAGATTCTTTGTTGAAGTGAGCTCTGTCGAAGAATTACAAGATGTGCTGGGTAACCAAGATTATGATAGAAAAATTGTAATTGGAGGCGGTAGTAATATGTTGCTTTCGGATCGTATTGAGGCACTGTTTATTCATGTAGCTTTAAAAGGAAAGAAAATTATATCAGAATTTACCAATAGCGTACAAGTGAAGGTAATGGCAGGTGAGAATTGGCATGATATGGTCATGTGGACCCTTGATCATAATTTTGGGGGATTAGAGAATATGTCTTTAATACCTGGTAATACTGGCACTGCACCTATACAAAATATTGGCGCCTATGGTGTTGAATTAAAAGATTGCTTTGTTAGTTGCGAAGCTGTTAGAATTGAAGACCAAGAATTGGTTGCTCTAACTAAAGAAGAATGTCAGTTCGGTTACCGAGATTCGTTTTTTAAGAATGAAGGAAAAGATAAATATGTAATTACTTCGGTTACATTTTCTTTCACCAAAAATGACCACAAAATAAATTCTGGTTATGGTGCTATAGAACAACAATTAGATAAAGAGTCGATAGCAAACCCGACCATTAGAGATATTTCTAATGCAGTTATCGCTATTAGGCAGCAAAAACTACCTGATCCGAAAGTTTTAGGTAATAGTGGTAGTTTTTTTAAAAACCCAATAGTCGAAAAAGAAATATTTGAAGATTTTGCTTTAAAAAATCCTGATGCTCCTTTTTATAAAGTGACTGATGAATTATATAAAATTCCAGCAGGTTGGCTAATTGAGCAATGCGGATTTAAAGGAAAACGCTTTGGTGACGCTGGAGTTCATAAAAATCAAGCATTAGTACTTGTAAACTATGACAATGCAACCGGAAAAGATATTCTAGATTTAGCAGCAAATATTATTGATGCCGTGAAAACGAAATTCAATATAGAGATAAGTCCTGAGGTTAATTTAATAAAATAACCCCTGTAAAAAATTACAAGGGTTATTACCAAACCAAACCAACCAAAACAAAGTGGGCAGTTACCAGCCGACCACTTATTCAATATATATTTTCATAAAACGCATCGTTAACAATCAATTTTATAATTTAGCGTTTAATCATATACGGTTCAATCTTAGCATTTGGATGTCCATCTTAAAAAAATATGCACATCTTTTAAATTATGAGCACTCTATTAGAAAATCATATTGTTGAATTATTACAAGAAAGAAACGAAAAAGCGATTTCTCTCTTGTACGATAATTATGCCGACACCCTACTAGGTGTGGCAAATAAGGTTGTGCGTGATCCCGATTTGGCTCAAGATGTAGTTCAAGAATCTTTTGTGAAGATTTGGAAAAAAGCAGATTCATACGATCCTAAAAAAGCAAAACTTTTTACATGGCTTTTTAGAATTACGAGAAATACAGCTATTGACAAATTGAGAAGTGTCAACACAAAATCTGATAAAGAAATCCAAATAGACGTTTCTGACGTATATACTTTAGGCGTAGAAAGTACAAGACCTGAGTTAATGGATGTAAGAGAACATCTAGACAAAATTGAAGATAAATATCAAATTGTTTTAGAAGCTCTTTTCTTTCAAGGTATGACCCAACAAGAAGCAAGTGATGAGTTGGATATTCCTTTAGGAACTATTAAATCTAGACTTAAAATTGGATTACGCGAATTAGGTAAAATCTATGGTCCTGCCGTAGTTGCCATGTTATTAAATTTCGTATTATGAAAGACAAAATAAGAATTTTCCTTGATTCTGATTTATTAGAAAAGTACCTATTGGGAACAACTACTGATTTGGAAAGCCTTCAGGTAGAGCGCTATATTGCTATGTACCCAGAGGTAAGGGAAACATATAGTGAATTACAGGATAATCTTGAAATTTTCGCCAAGCTTCACGCAATTGAAGCCCCACAAGGTTTAAAAGATAAAATTAATTCAAGAATTAAAGCTGAGCGTAAGGGCAGAAAAAGATTCTATAGTTATGCCATTGCCGCGAGTATTACAGCTATAATGTTTATCGGTATCTCTACTTTCTTCTGGAATCAAAACCAAAGTTTACAAGAAGAGAACAGTGTTGTTAGCAATAAAATAAAATTGCTTGAAGAAAACATGAAAGAGCAGTTAGAAGATGTACGTAACCAGTTTATCGTTCTAAACAATCCTCAAACTAAAAAATATAACGTTAAGGGTAATCAGAAAGCAAAAGACTTAAAGGCTGTTGCTTACATAAACCCTGTTAAGAAGTTATCATATATTAACGTAAGCAAATTACCTCATATTCCAGAAAGCCAGTGTTTTCAAATGTGGGCAGAGGTTAACGGTAAAATGATTAACCTAGGTATTATTGAAGAAGCCGGTGATCAACAAAAGCTACTAGCATTACCATATGCCGAAAATGCTGTTGGTTATATTACAATTGAACAAAAAGGTGGTAACCATGCACCTAACGTAGAAAATATAGTTGCGAACATCGCCTACTAAGCTTTCACACATAAAGTATTCTTAAAGCCCCATTTTTGGGGCTTTATTTTTTATCTTTGTTTAAAATTTAGCATATGAAACTAGCATTATTAACCATTGGGTTGTTAGCATTGGCATTTGCGGGTATCGCAATTAAAATATGGTCTAAAAAAGACGGAGAGTTTGCAGGAACTTGCGCAAGTCAAAGTCCTTTTTTGAATCAAGATGGTCAAGCTTGCGGTATGTGTGGCAAAATGCCAAGTGAACAAGATTGTAAAAAGGATATGATTACCGAGTAATCAAAATTTCTTATCTTAACATTACGCATACCAAAATCAGTTTTTGAATAAAACAGACACTTTAGAAGAAACAATACGCAAAGCGAAAGAAGGCAAGCAAATTGCCTTTAGTCGCTTGTTAGATATGTTCTGGAACGATGTTTACGGCTTTCAATTAAAGCGCACCGAAAACGAGAATGATTCTGAAGACATCACCATTCAAACTTTTTCTAAAGCTTTCGATAAAATAAAAACCTATAACGATTCATATGTTTTTAAAACTTGGTTAATTGCCATTTCAAAAAACATACATATCGATTTAGTTAGAAAGCGAAAAAAGAGTTTATTAGATTCTAGAAGTAATTCTGAAGTTATAACGAGTGCCTTAGATGCTTCGCCTTCTATGGAAGACCAACTGATTCAAGAACAAAATTTAGCCGATTTACTTAGAGATATTAAAAAACTAAAACCTCATTACCAAGCCGTTATCAATCTTAGGTATTTTAATGAGTTAAGTTATGCTGATATTGCCGCTCATTTGAACGAGCCCATAAACAGTGTCAAAGTAAAACTTCTAAGGGCTAAAAAATTACTTTCAGAAATTATTAAAGAAAGAAAGTAAACTACAGTTCATTAAGAAATTTCTCATAATTTAGAACTCATTTGTGCATTAGGTAATTCTGCTTTACCCTCACTTTTTTAGTTCGTATATTTGTATAAAATTTAGAGCATGTCTACAGTTTTAAAAGAAAATGTTGCCCCACCAAAAGGTAAACCGAAATGGCTTAGAGTAAAATTACCTACGGGTAAGAAATACACTCAGCTTAGAGGTTTGGTAGATAAGTATGACCTACATACTATTTGCACTAGTGGTAGTTGCCCTAACATGGGTGAATGCTGGGGTGAAGGTACCGCTACTTTTATGATATTAGGTAATGTTTGTACCAGATCATGCGGATTCTGTGGTGTTAAAACCGGTAGACCTGAAAATGTAGATTGGGCAGAACCTGAAAAGGTTGCTAGATCTATAAAAATTATGGGTATTAAGCACGCTGTAATTACATCTGTTGACAGAGATGACCTTAAAGACATGGGTTCTATCATTTGGGCAGAAACCGTGAAGGCGATACGTAGAATGAACCCTACTACAACTTTAGAAACTCTAATTCCTGATTTTCAAGGTATAGAAAAGCATTTAGATAGAATTGTTGACGTTTCTCCTGAAGTTGTTTCACATAATATGGAAACTGTTAAAAGACTTACTAGAGAAGTACGTATACAAGCAAAATACGAACGTAGTCTTGAAGCACTTAACTACTTAAAAAAGCAAGGTATCAATAGAACTAAATCTGGTATTATGCTAGGTCTTGGTGAACACGAAGATGAAGTTATTACAACATTAGCAGATTTGCGCAATGCAGATGTTGATGTTGTTACTATAGGTCAGTACCTGCAACCATCTAAAAAACATCTTCCTGTTAAGGAATTTATTACTCCTGAGCAATTTAAGAAATATGAAGATATAGGTCTTGAAATGGGCTTTAGACATGTTGAAAGCGGTGCCTTAGTTAGATCTTCTTACAAAGCACACAAGCATATTCTATAAACCTTTAAGAACATAATTCTTAGTAACTATTCTAAGAAAAATTAATAGTTCTCATTTAATGAGAACTATTTGTATTAATTGAACACACTTATCGGTAAATAATGCAAAAACTGAACATAGGCATTAATGGTTTTGGAAGAATAGGTAGAACCCTATTTCGGCTTATGCAAACTCATGAAAATTTAAATGTGGTTGCCATTAATGATTTGGCAGACACCCGTACACTTTCACATTTATTAAAATATGATAGTATACATGGTACTTCGCCGCTTAATATCTCTCATGACGAAAAGCATATTATCGTTAATGATAAAGCGATAGCACTTTTTAACGAATCTCACCCCTCTAAAATAAATTGGTCTTCTACGGCAGTTGACCTGGTTGTAGAATGTACCGGTAAATTCAAGGACAGAGAAACGTTAGCTTTACATATTAAAAATGGTGCTAAAAAAGTTATTTTGTCCGTACCACCTACCGAAGATGATATTAAAATGATTGTCTTTGGTATTAATGAAAATACATTGACAAAATCTGATGATATTATATCTAATGCGTCTTGCACCACCAACAATGCTGCGCCAATGATAAAGATTATCAATGATTTGTGCGGAATTGAACAGGCATATATAACAACGATACATTCTTACACCACAGACCAAAGTTTACACGATCAACCACATAGAGATCTAAGGAGAGCCCGAGCAGCATCACAATCTATAGTGCCAACAACCACTGGTGCAGCAAAAGCATTGACCAAAATATTTCCAGAATTGGCAGATACTATTGGGGGTTGTGGCATTAGGGTACCGGTACCGAATGGTTCGTTGACCGATATTACTTTGAATGTAAAACGCACTACAAGTATTGAAGAAATAAACTCTACATTTGAGAAAGCTTCAAAAAATCAGTTTAAAAATATTGTACACTACACCAGTGATCCAATAGTTTCTATTGATATAAACAATAGTTGCTATTCTTGTACGTTTGATTCTTTGATGACTTCCGTAATAGGAAAAATGGTCAAAATTATCGGCTGGTACGATAACGAAACCGGATATAGCAGCAGAATCATAGATTTAATTAATTTTATTAGTACTAAAAATTATATTTGAAGATTTTATTTTTAAATAAAGCACTTAAAATTTTACTAGTCCCCATTGTAATTTTGGCGACTACCACTGCCCTATTCTCACAAGATCAAATTCAAAAAACAGATATACAACCTTATTTCGATCAAGCAAGAAAATTCAAGAATCAAGATAAAATAGACCTTGCCCTTGAGACTTTAAACACTGCCGCGAACGAGGCTGAAAAAGGTGAGGATATAAAGGGACTTATAGACAGCTTACACGAGTTGGCTTTGCTTTATTTAAAAATAGATAAAGAAGGTGATACCGAATTTTACTGGGATCGCGCAAGTGTATTATTAAAAGATGTCGAATACCCTTATGGCGACGGAATGCACAAGTATATTGAAGCTATTCTATTGCATAGGAGCGATAGAAATTTTCAGGCATTATTCATGCTAAACGAAGCAAAACAGTTAAATAACGATCGTAATTTCTATAACAATCTACTGTTAACCGAGGCAAAAGTTTACCTCAGTTTAGAAAAATTTGATAGTGCATCAAAAAACTTAAACTCGCTTATTATTAATACGGATATCTACGAAAAAGAATATCTTACTACTCAGGCATATTTAACGCTTGCAGAACTAAATTTAAAATCAGACAACTTATCTGAAGCTGCGAAAAATGGTGAAAATGCTTTGAGCCTCGCTACTGACAACCGTTTTTTAGAAGATATCAAAAATGCAAATACACTTTTATCTTCGGTATATGAAAGACTGGGCTTATATCAAAAATCACTTGTAAACACCCAAAATCTAGTACAATTAAAAGATTCGATATTCAATATTGATAAGAATATAATTGAAGCTAAAACTGCTGATAAGATTAGAGATGATTATAAAACGGAAGAAATAGCACGTCAAGAAAAGAAAATAGAAGAACTTACCGAGTCTCAAAATAGATCAGAACTTACCGCGATACTAACATCTGCATTTTTAATCATTATTTCACTATTGGCTGTAACGCTTTACAGAAACAACCAAATAAAATTAAAGACAAACGACCTTTTACAGACTAAAAATAAAGAATTACAAATTGCTCGTGATGGCGCCGTACAAGCCATGGAAGCGAAAACAAACTTTCTTTCTACTGTTAGTCATGAACTTAGAACACCACTTTACGCTGTTACCGGTTTAACCCACCTTTTGTTAGAAGAAGACCCAGAAGAGCATCAAAAGGAACATTTAAAGGCACTAAAATTCTCTGGAGATTATTTACTTAATTTTATAAATGACATTCTACATATTAATAAAATTGATGCCAATAAGTTAGAACCCCTAAATATGGAGTTCAATCTTAACAAGGTTATTAATGAGGTTATAAATTCTTTAGGGCAAAGTGCAAAGTCGAACAAGACCCAATTGACCTTGGAATACGATGCTGATATACCAACTAATTTAGTGAGCGATCCACTAAAACTTTCTCAAATATTCATGAACTTAATTGGTAACTCTATTAAGTTTACCAGAGGAGGAGAAGTTAAGGTTATCGCTAAATTATTGAACAAAGTCGAAGATGATGTCACCATATATTTTGAAGTTAAAGATAATGGTATAGGCATCTCTAAAGAAAAGCAGAAAAGTATTTTCGAGGGATTTGAGCAAGGTTCTATTCAAATTAACAGGGAATATGGTGGTACTGGCTTAGGTTTAACTATTGTAAAAAGCCTATTAAGTCTATTCAAAAGTCAAATTGAGCTTGAAAGTACATTAGACGAAGGAAGTTCTTTTTTCTTTGAGATTAAAATGAAGAGCATTGACAGTACTTCTGAAGATATTTCATTCGAAATTACCCCCAAAGATTATGATTTTAAAGGGCTGCACCTTCTTATCGTTGAAGACAACAAGATAAATCAGGTCATTACCAAGAAGATGCTCACTAAAAGAGATATGACGAGTGATATAGCAAATAATGGACATGAGGCGATTACTGCCGCGCAGGAGAATGTGTACGACGCTATTTTAATGGATATTCATATGCCGGGTATTAGTGGTGAAGAAGCTACCATTGAAATTAGAAAATTTAATCAAGACACACCGATTATTGCTTTAACGGCTATTTCTCTAGATGATAGTTTAGAAAGCTTTTATGCTGCTGGTTGCAACGATGTTGTCACTAAACCTTTTAAGCCAGAAATTTTTTATCAAAAGATAGGGGAGAATATTTTTGACAAAAGAGCTAAGAAATCGTTGTCATAAATTTTAGTAATTCCTTTTTCATAAGTTCGATGGTATTATCAAAAAACTCATGTTTTACTTCTATATAACTTAAGTTCGTTAACTTAGTTTCTAAACGCACAAAATCCTTTTCTGTAGTAAGAATACATTCTTTTTCTTTTAAAACATCAATTTCTTGATCTGTAAAGAAATGGTGGTCTTTGTACTTTAAATGCTCAAACGTAATTCCTTCCGAATTTAAAAACTTTACTAACGGAGCAGGATTGGCAATACCGGTTACCAAAGTCACATTTTTTACTTTCAGCGTATCCAAAGTCAATATATCACCCTTCAGCTCTGTATTATAAGACAAATAGCTGAACAATACTTTTTGATGGGGTTTAGAATGTAAACTTTCCCTAATCTTGTTTTTTTCTGATGACAACAAGTTAGTAGGGCATTTGGTCACTACAATTAAATCTGCCCTACCCGCTTCTCTTTTAGAGTCTCTTAAATCTCCCGTTGGTAGGTACCAATCTTTACTATACAAATTATCATAGGAAGTCAACAAAATTGAAAAACCAGCTTTTACTTTTCTATGTTGAAAAGCATCATCGAGCAAAATAACATCTGGACCAATCAATTTCTCCAACTGACTAATTCCATTTCTTCTATCCGCATCAACGGCAACCGTTATTTTAGGGAATTTGGTTTTTATCTGAAATGGTTCATCACCCAATTCTTCAACAGTAGTTTGCTCAGTAGAAAGCAAAAATCCTTCTGACTTCCTTTTATAACCCCTACTTAAAATGGCTACATTATAATTCTCAGAAAGCTCTCGCACCAATAGCTCGATCATAGGCGTCTTGCCTGTTCCGCCAACGCTTAAGTTACCTACACAAATGGTTTTTGTAGCAAACTGCCGTGATGAAAAAATACCAACATCGTAAAATCGATTTCTAAGAAAGACAATCAACCCGTATATTAATGAAATAGGAAAAAGAAGTTTTCGTAACACCTGCATCAGAACGAAATTATAATAATTTATCTTTGAATATCTTATTTTTCAATAAAATGACCGTAAAAGACATTACCCAAATTTTAGAAGAGTTCGCTCCTTTGACCTATGCCGAAGATTTTGACAATGTAGGGTTGTTAGTCGGTAACGCTTCTGCAGAAGTCAGCGGAGTACTCGTTACTCTAGATACTTTAGAAAATGTTATTGATGAAGCCATTACCAAAAAATGTAATTTAATCGTAAGTTTTCATCCTATTATTTTTGGGGGATTAAAAAAAATTACGGGTAAAAATTATGTGGAACGTGTGGTTATTAAAGCGATTAAAAATGACATCGCCATATACTCAAACCATACCGCATTGGACAATGCTAAAAATGGAGTTAATGCTAAAATTTGTGAGGCTCTAGGTTTAAAAAACACCAAAATTCTCATCCCACAAAAAGGAACTATTAAAAAACTAACTACCTATATTCCGACAGATAATCTAGAAGAAGTCAAAAATGCCTTATTTTCTGCCGGCGCAGGTGACATAGGCAAGTATTCGAACTGTAGCTTTTTTCATGAAGGCACAGGTACTTACAAAGCGAATGAAGATGCCAACCCCGTAAAAGGCGAAATAGGCAAAACACATAAAGAACGTGAAGCAATGCTTACCTGTATTTTCGGTAAAAATGAAGAGCGTGCCATTTTACAAGCATTACTAAAAACGCACCCTTACGAAGAGGTTGCCTATGACATACAAACTATAGAAAACACGAACCAAGATATTGGCATGGGTATGATCGGGGTACTTGAAAATGAAATGAACGAAACAGACTTTCTGAGTCATTTAAAGCTAAAAATGAACGCTAACCTAGTTAGACATTCAAATTTACTTGGTCGAAAAATTAAAAAAGTTGCCGTTTTGGGTGGTAGTGGCTCTTTTGCCATTGGCGCAGCAAAAGCAGCCGGAGCAGACGTATTTGTTACCGCAGACCTTAAATACCACCAATTTTACGAGGCTGAAAACCAAATAGTTTTGGCAGATATAGGACACTTTGAAACTGAGCAGTTTACAAAAAACCTTTTAGTTGATTATCTTACGAAAAAAATTCCTAATTTTGCAATCCATTTATCGGAAAGTATAACAAATCCCATCAATTATTTTTAATATGGCAAAAAAAGAAGATTCATCTGTTGAAGCAAAGTTAAGAGCATTATATGATTTGCAATTAATTGATTCTAGGGTTGATGAAATAAGGAATGTTCGTGGTGAACTACCTTTAGAAGTAGAAGATTTGGAAGATGAAGTCCTTGGCCTAAAAACGAGAATGGATAAACTTAAATCTGATTTAGAAAATATCAATTTTGAAATCGGTGCTAAGAAGAACCTTATTGAAGAAGCAAAGACTTTAATTAAAAAATACGGCGAGCAACAAAAGAATGTTCGTAACAGTAGAGAATTTAATTCAATCAGTAAAGAATTGGAGTTTCAAGAATTGGAAATTCAATTAGCTGAAAAGAACATTAAAGAATTCAAAGCTCAAATTGACCAGAAGAAAGCGGTTATTTCTGAAACTAAAGAACGTTTATCTGAACGTGAAGCTCACCTTAAGCATAAGAAAAGCGAATTGAACGCTATTCTTGCTGAAACTGAGAAAGAAGAAAAAGCGTTATTAGAAGAGTCTATCAAATTTCAAGATAAAATTGAAGAGCGTTTGGTAAAGGCATATGCACGTATTCGGAACAATGTTAAGAATGGTTTAGCTGTTGTGCCAATTGAAAGAGGTGCTTCTGGTGGTTCTTTCTTTACTATACCACCACAGGTTCAAGTTGAAATTGCTTCAAGAAAGAAGATAATTACAGATGAGCATAGTGGTCGTATTTTAGTTGATCCTATTCTAGCTGAAGAGGAAAGCGAAAAAATGCAGAAAATGTTTGCTAAATTATAATAGCAAACAATTATCATATATTAAAAAAGCCATCTTAAAAAGATGGCTTTTTTTTGTTTAACTTCATGACTATGAAATATTTAAAAATTATTTTCATTTTTATACTAATGCATAGTTTTAATATGGAAGCTCAAGATTTATCGGACTACAAGTGGAAAAATAGAATTGTAATACTTTATGAAAATGATACTAATACTGCCGATGTAAAATCTACCATAGAAATTATAGATAATAATGCTTCTAAATTTTCTGAGAGAGCTATTCTCGTTTTCGTTTATAAAGACAATCTATTATATAGCGTTGATAAAATACCTACAGATATAAAAAAATCAGACATACTGCCAGAAACATATGATGGTTATATTTTAATAGGAAAGGATGGCGGAATTAAATCTAAAACCACATACCCATTTAACCTGGAAAAATTGCTTGACTTAATAGATAGTATGCCAATGCGCAAAAGTGAAATGAGGTATAATAAGTAATTACCCTATGAGCTTTAGCATTAGTTTTTCAACTTCTTCACTATCCCATTTCTCTGCTATATTTGGCAGTTTCATAACTTCTTGCATAATATTTTCTTGTGCATCGCCTTCTGCCAGTGCTTCTGCATAAGGTCTATTTGAGAATGTTACCCTACTGTAAGCAGGTATCCATTTTTCTGGATGCTTTGCCGAAAAGTGCTTTTCTATTTTTTTCTGTAGTAAGAAATTAGTGTCGGCAGTTTTACTGCTCATTTCCACAAAATTTCGATAGCTTAATTCTGCAATTGCATCTGCATTCGGTTTGCGTTTTTCTTGGTAGGTAGAAAAAATACGTCCCCAATCATCTCCGAATTCCTTTATAATTTCATCTAACACAAAAATATCTTCGAAGCCAGCATTCATTCCTTGTCCGTAAAATGGCACTACAGCATGCGCTGAGTCACCTACAAGGGCTACTTTGTCCCAATAGGTCCAAGGATAGCATTTCATCGTTACCATTGCGCTAGTGGGGTTCTTAAAGAAATCTTCTATAAGATTTTCTATATCACCCATTACATTCGGGAAATAGGTATTGAAGAAATGAACCGCATCTTTTTTAGTTTTTATGCTATCAAAAGAGACATCACCTTCAAATGGCATAAATAATGTACAAGTAAAGCTTCCATCCAAATTGGGCATGGCAATAAACATGAATTTACCGCGTGGCCATATATGAAAAGAATGTTTATCTAATTTATGTGAACCATCTGTATTCGGTGGTATGGTCAGTTCTTTATAACCTACGTCGATAAAACGCTGAGAATAATCAAATCTACTACGTCGTTGCATTTTATGACGAACTCTTGAAAATGCCCCGTCGCAGCCAAATACCAAATCGAACGGGTACTCTGTCCACTCCCCTTTTTCGCTTTCACCGGTAAACACTTTGGCTTCTGGTAAATCTATATCCCAAACTTTTTCTTCGAAACGAAAATCTACTCCATTCTGTTCGGCAAGATCAATCATGAGCTTATTCAGTACCCCACGAGATATTGACCATATTGCCTCTCCTTCCTTACCATATTTCTGATAATATTCTGGCTTGCCAATTACATGCATTGCCCGCTTATCTAGGGGTATGGCGATTTTTTTTATCTCTTCTTCAATACCAACAGCTCTCAAAGCATTCCACCCTCTATTGCTCATTGCAAGATTTATGGATCGACCAGAAAATTCTATATTTCTAATATCTGGTCTTCTGTCGAATACCGTAATTTGATGTCCGTATCTTTTCAAGTATATAGCAAGCAAGGATCCTACCAAGCCTGAGCCAATAATGGCAATGTTCTTTTTTTCTTGGGTCATGTATAAGGCTTTAAGCCAACATTAATTGAATGTTAAAAATAGGAAATTATGCTTTCATTTCTAGTATAAAGAGAGAAACTAAGCAAATCATTTTCTTTTTTGAGCTCGTATCTGTTTAATTTTTAATTATTTTTGTTAAACAAAATATACAACTTGAAACATTTTAGTAAAGAAGACCTAGGTAAAATGCCTAGTAGATATAAAGCTCATTTAATCAATAGCTGTACAGGGTATAAATCTGCCAACCTTTTAGGTTCTAAATCTGGTAGCGGTATTACCAACTTGGCTATTTTCAATTCTGTAGTTCATATTGGTAGTACACCGCCCATGCTAGGGTTTATTCTTAGACCGTTAACCGTAAAAAGAAACACCTACGCTAACTTCAAAGAAAGTGGGTTCTTCACGGTCAACCAGGTCAACGAAGCTATTATTAAAGATGCACATCATACTGCAGCTAGTTATGACGAAGATATTTCAGAGTTTTCAAAAACTAATTTAACCGAATCTTATTTAGATGATTTTCAGGCTCCGTACGTAAAAGAGAGTGCAATTAAATTAGGTTGCAGCTATGTGAACGAATATGACATTAAAGAGAATGGTTGTCTATTAATAATTGGTGCTATTGAACATGTCTACATACCAGATGACATTTTACATGATGACGGTTGGTTGCAGTTAGAGAAAGCAAATACTGTTGCCATCAATGGTTTAGATGCTTATGCCCTACCGCAGCTTTTAGCAAGATTCGCTTATGCAAAACCAGACGAACCCAGTAAACATATACTATAGTGGCACATAAAAAAGTAAATCTTGAAACTAAAATTTGCGCTACTTGCAATAAACCTTTTTTATGGCGCAAGAAATGGGAACGAAATTGGGACGATGTAAAGTACTGCGGAGAAAAATGTAGACGTAATAAACTTAAAATGGAAATTCATGAATAATTTAATCTGGTTTAGAAACGACCTACGTGTTCGTGATAATTCTTCGCTTATTGAAGCTATGAAAGGCAATAGAGTTATTGGCTTTTACTGTTTTGAATCTTCATTCTTTGAAACTGATGAATTCGGATTCAAAAGAACAGAAAAATTCAGGGCTAAATTTCTACTCGAAACTGTACAGCAATTAAAACAAGAACTTGAAAAACTAAATATACCGCTTTTTGTTTACCATGGTAATTCTGTAGATTACCTTCCTGGGCTTATAGAAAATCATACAATCGATACTATCTTCTTGCAAAAAGAATGGACAAGAGATGAGCAGATTATACTAAATAACGTAAAGAGCAACTTAAATCATACTATAAATTTTCATGAAGTATATGATCAATTTTTATATCACCCAGATGATATACCTTTTAATGACTATACATCTATACCCGATGTTTTTACAAACTTCAGAAAAAAGTGTGAAGCTATTTGCAAAGTAAGACCTATAGCTAAACTACCTACTAAATTATCTGATAAAAACTTAGTGGTAAATGATACTGAAATTCCCACATTAAAAGAACTTGGCTTCACTAATTTCTCTACACATGTTAATTCTGCTTTTCCTTTTAAAGGCGGAGAACTAGAGGCGCTTAAAAGAGTTCAAAATTACTTTTGGGAAACTAAAAAACTAGGTTTTTATAAGAAAACCAGAAACGGATTAATTGGTATAGATTACAGTTCTAAATTATCTGCTTGGTTAGCAAACGGCAGTATCTCACCGAGAACAATTTACTGGGAAGTAAAAAAATTCGAAAGAGATATCATCAAAAATCAAGATACCTATTGGCTGATTTTTGAATTGATTTGGAGGGATTATTTTAAATGCGTTTCGCTTAAGTATCAAAGTAACATATTTAAAATTGGCGGTATACTTGAGAAAGATTACGATTGGAACACAACTAAAATTGCCAAAAAAGAATGGATTAATGGTACAACTAAAGAACCTTTTGTAAATGCTAACATGAAAGAACTATTAAAAACCGGATGGATGAGCAACAGAGGCAGACAAAATGTGGCTAGTTTTTGGTCTAAAGAACTAGAGCAAGATTGGAGAATTGGCGCTGCTTATTTTGAAAGTATGCTAATAGATTATGATGTACATAGCAATTGGGGAAATTGGATGTACGCAAGCGGAGTTGGTAATGACCCTAGAGACCGTAAATTCAATATAAAGCGACAGGCAGAAATGTATGATGCAAATGGAAAATTTCAAAGGTTATGGTTACAAGAGACCTTATTCTAACCTAAACACGAAATAACAGACAAGAAAATGAAAATAGTACGTTTAGTTTTAGGTGATCAATTAAATCAAAATCATTCGTGGTTTTCTTCGGTAAATGATGACATCACTTATGTGATGGCTGAAATGAGGCAAGAGACCGATTATGTAAATCATCATATTCAAAAAGTGACCGCCTTCTTTCTCGCAATGCGAAGTTTCAAAGAAGACCTTTCTACAAAAGGGCATAGTTTCATGTATTATCAACTAGATGATAAAAACAATCCTCAAAATTTAGAGCAAATTATTTTAAATACGATAGCCGAAACTAATGCCGATAAATTTGAGTATCAACTGCCAGACGAATATAGACTTGACCAACAGCTACAACAAATTTGTAGTTCTTTAGATATTGCTCATGATCATTATGATACCGAGCATTTTTACACGACTAGGTCTGAGCTGAAAGATTTCTATAAAGGTAAAAAGCAAATGGTCATGGAAAGCTTTTATAGAATGATGCGTAAAAAGCACGATATAATGGTTCAAAATGACCAACCGGAAGGTGGAAAATGGAACTACGACCAAAGCAATAGAAATAAATGGAAAGGGCAACCACCTATACCTAAAGAAAAAGAGTTTATTAAAAATGTAGATGAAATCACTGAACTTCTTAAGAATGCCAATGTGCAAACAATGGGTAGCATAGATTCAAAATCATTTACATGGCCAGTAACTAGAGAAGAATGTTTAAGCACGTTAGACTATTTCTGCAAACAACTTTTACCGCATTTTGGGGATTACCAAGATGCAATGCATAATGACGAAAAGTTTCTTTTTCATTCTAGATTATCTTTCGCCATGAATGCTAAAATACTATCACCAAAAGAGGTTATAGCTGCTGTTTTAGACCATTTTTATGATAAATCTATCGATATTAATATCTCTCAGGTAGAAGGGTTTATCAGGCAAATTTTGGGCTGGAGAGAATATATGAGGGGAATCTACTGGAAAGAAATGCCTCAGTACAAACAATTAAACACCTTAAAAAACACTAATAAATTACCAGATTTCTTCTGGACGGGCGATACAAAAATGAATTGCCTAAAAAAAGCTATTGGGCAAAGTTTAGATGCTTCGTATGCTCATCATATTCAACGCCTTATGGTCATTGGTAATTTTTCTTTACTGACACAAATAGACCCCGATGAAGTAGATAAATGGTATTTAGGGGTTTA
Organism: Maribacter spongiicola; assembly: GCF_004364165.1. GTDB lineage: Bacteria > Bacteroidota > Bacteroidia > Flavobacteriales > Flavobacteriaceae > Maribacter > Maribacter spongiicola. The sequence goes on along the minus strand of NZ_SOAY01000015.1, from coordinate 76,708 downwards.
TATTGACGCCATAGAATGGGTTGAAATTACCAATACTAGAGGTATGAGCCAATTTGCCGATGGTGGTGTCGTGGCAACAAAACCTTATGTAAGCAGCGCTAATTACATCAACAAAATGAGTAATTATTGCGGTGATTGCCACTATAGCCACACCAAGAAAATTGGTGAAAAAGCATGCCCTTTTAACTCGCTATATTGGAATTTTCTAGCTGAAAAGAAAGAACATTTTAAAGACAATCAACGTATGAATATGATGATGGCACTTTTAGATAAAATGGACGGGAACAAGCTTGCAGAAATACAAGAAAGAGCTGCTCATATTATTGAAAATCTAGACACAATTTAATGGTTATTTAAAGTAAAATTAACACCTCAAAATAGTCTAAATTATACTTTTGAAACGTAAATATTTTGAACATTCCGCGAGAGCGCCTATATAAAGAAAACACCTTTTCATAGTTATGAAAAGGTGTTTTTGTTTGGTCTAAATTCGAACAGAAATTAGTATTTATAATTTGAAATTCTACTTCCACAAATCAGCTCTAATCTGTTGAAAACATTGATTTTATCGACGAAATACATACGTCTCCTTTAATTGTTTTTCACCACTTTTTTAACAACAGTTTTAACACCCCACAACAATTATAAATGAAGTGTAAAAACTACTCTTTACTTATAATTCTGATAAAACATTATATATAACAATGTGTAAAATATTGATTTTCAATTATTTATGTTTATTTGTTTTTTGTACGAAAATATTTTTTATCACTATTGAAAGAAACGGATTACAATATAAATACCACAGATTTACAGCGCTTCACAACAAGTATTAAATATTCAAAAGGTATCAGCGTTATTTTGCCAACGTATGTTCATCGACGAATTACACCGTGTGGACAATAAAATTTAGTTTTTAAACAGGTAGATTCTAATTTTGTATCTGAATTAGATCCCAAATCTGTTCTAAAAACTTTTCTTAACCTACTAGCCAATAATGTTTTGCATACAACTTGCAATCATTTTTGATAAGGTTAAGTATTAAAATTTAAGAATTAAACTTAACCATTATTATGAAGTCAATTGACACTTCTAACAACATTATCACCCAATACAGAAATTTAACTTCTGTACATTCTAAATTAGAATGGCACGCATCTTCGAATTCTTATTTCGGAGTATACAATGTTGACCATACGGTGAAGAACACTACAGGTGCTCATCAAGTTGATCTTTTTCATGTCTCTAAAACGATTTCAACTTCCCCTATTTTTTCAAACGGTACATTTTCAACTCAAACAAAGAATTTATAATGAAGAATTCTACTTTCATAAAATCGACAATGTTATTATTTGTCATCTGGTTCTTTTTTGGTTCTGCAGATATAATGGCACAGACCTTTTCTGTATCGGATGCAATTGCTGACGAGGGGTCTGATTTAACCTTTTCAGTTACCTCAGACAGTCCGTTATTTGGTAATTATACTTTCGATATAGTATATGGAGATATTATAGATACAGCTATACCTGCTGATTATTCAGGTTCAAATTCCGTAACCTTGTTCTTTTTTGGAACTACTAGAACTTTTACAGTTGCCGCTCTTAATGACGACTGGGTAGAAGACACGCAACAAGATTTTACATTAACTTTGAGCGATCCTTCCGGTACTTTTTCTTTTTCAGACCCTACAGGTACAGGTACAATAGTTGATACCGATGTAGCTTATGTTACAGGCGGTAATTACGATATTACAGAAGGTGGGGAAATACAGTATGTTTTAAGATTATCTAACGGCATCAATTCTGGCGGACAACAATACGTTGGTATTGAAGATGCTTATAGTGTTGATTTTTCTGTTGAAACAAACCCTACCTCAACGAGCCCGGCAACTGATGGTTCTGATTTTAATTCTTTTACCACTACAGTTAGTTTTCCTGCTGGTTCGGTAGCTGGTTCAGAAATAATTATTCCTATACCAACTATTGATAATACTATTGTTGAACCTTCTGAAGAATTCAACGGAGTTAAGTCTAGAAATGCAGCGGAAGCTACCAAATATGGTTCTACACCATCTAGAGTTAGTATAAATACCGAACGTTCTGCATTACGTATTCATGATAACGATATTGCTACGGTTAATTTAAGTAATACTACCGAATTAGAATCTGTTGGTAATGCTAGCATTGTATTTACTTTAAATGGAGAAGTTCAAGATAATTTTAGAATTGATTATGCTACCGCCAATAGCACGGCAACCCAGCCTTCAGATTATGATGAAACAATTGGATTTATAAATTTTAATGGAACTAACGGTCAAAATTTTTCACGAAACTTTAGGGTGATAGATGATGCCATTATAGAAGCAACCGAGTTTTTTACGGTTGCGCCTTCATACAATCCAGACCCTAATACAATGACGAACTTCGCACCACAAAACATTGTTTTCGTTGCTGGTGAAGGTCGTATCACAATTACCGATGATGACTTGGATAGTGATTTTGATGGCGTTAACGATTTAGTAGATGAGGATGATGATAACGATGGTATTACCGATGTTAACGAAGGTAGTGGAGATGCTGATGGTGATTCAATAATAGATAGTTTAGATTCTGATTCTGATAATGACGGTTGCCCAGATGCTGTAGAAGCTGGTCATACCGATCCTGATAACGATGATTATTTAGGTACTTCTCCTATTTCTGTAACCTCAACAGGTTTGGTAATCGGTCAAGGTGGTTATACTGGTACAGATGCTAAAGTAACCACAGCAGCACAATCTGTAAGTATTACATTGCAACCTACCGATAGAGTAGCTAACTTAGGTGATACGGTTACCTATACAACAGCGGTTAGTGGAACTGCACTTAGCTATCAATGGGAAGTTAGTGCTGATGATGGTGTTAGCTGGAATCCGATTTCAAATGGCGGAGTTTATTCGGGAGCTACTACTACTGCGTTGACATTAACTACGATTACAAGTACAGAAAGTGGTAATCAGTATCGTTTTAGTGCATTTGATAGTCAAAACTTATGTACACCATATACTTATTCTAATGCCGCTGATTTATTTATTAGACCTACTATAGCCATTGCCGATGATAGTACTGCCGAAGGCACTGACCTAGATTTTGCAGTTACCCTTTCTCACGCAGTAAATGAGGTAGTAACTTTTGATTTATCTTATACAAATATTACTACGTTAGCCGCAGACTATACGGCATTAGCTAATTTTTCTATTCCAAGTAATACCATAAATACAAATATATTAATACCTGCCATTGACGATTCACTTATTGAAGGTGATGAAACCTTTACTCTAAGTATGACAAATGAATCCTTTAATGCTGGTAATATTACAGATACCGCAACGGGTACAATTACAAATGTAAATTTACCTTCTGCTGGTGACGGGGTTTCGATAGCCGATTTTTCTGTGATTGAAAATGTGGGCACCGTAAACTTTGTTTTAACATATTCGGGGCCAACTGTTCAAAATGCATTTACAGTCGATTATGCAATAACCGATGTATCTACAACGTCTAGTTCTGATTATAATGTAAACCTAACGGGTCAAATTACTTTCCCTGCCGGCACTGCCGATGGCGATACCCAACCGCTATTATTAGCAATTACAGATGATACCGTTATTGAAGGTGACGAAAGTTTAACCGTACAAATATCGAATATCTCAAATAGCCTTCTAACCATTACCAATGCTAATGCTACTGGTACAATTATAGATAACGACACTACCCCAACTACTGGTTTATCGATTGCAGATGTCAACTTTAACGAAACAACTGCATCAGCAAATTTTGTAGTAACCTATAATGGTGGTAATGTAAAAAACGGCTTTACGGCAGACTATACGATAACCAATGGCACGGCTACTTCGGGCATAGATTATAATGCTATTTTATCTGGTCAAGTATCTTTCCCTGACGGTACTACAGGTGGCGCAACCCAACTTGTAAGTGTTACTATTGTTGATGATCTTATCATCGAGGGTAGTGAAACCTTAAATATTGAATTAACCAATCTATCTTCTACCCTTATCAATTTGGTTGACCCATATGCAGTGGGCACTATTGTAGATAATGACACAAAAACAACCACAACAGGTTTAACTGTTGCCGATATCATTGTAAACGAAGGTGTTGGCACAACTAATTTCGTAGTGACCTATAACGGTGGCGAACTGCAAAATGCCTTTACAGTAGATTATACTATAACTGGAGCTACAGCTACTGCGGGCGCAGACTTTAGTGGTAATCCTACGTTATCAGGTCAGTTGACATTTCCTGCCGGAACTAAAAATGGAGATGTACAAAATGTAAGTATCAACATCAATAACGATACTATTATTGAATCTAATGAAACCATCAATTTTCAATTAACGAATTTATCAACAACATTAATTAATTTGGTCGATGCCAATGCAATTGGCACCATAACCGACAACGATGTTAAAACTGCTAGCACAGGTTTAAGTGCTTCTGACTTCTCTGTTAGCGAATCGGCCGGAACTACAAATTTCGTAATCACTTATAATGGTAACGATGTTCAAAATAGCTTTACCGTTAATTACAACATCACAAATGGTACCGCAATTGCAGGAAAAGATTATAGCACTACCCTAGCCTCAGGACAATTAACTTTCCTTGCTGGCACTACCAATGGCGCTCAACAATCTATTCCTGTTACTATTTCAGAAGATTCTTTTATAGAGGCTACAGAAGATTTAAACATTCAGCTTTCAGGTCTATCTACAACATTAATAAACATTGTAGACCCAACTGGTACTGGTACTATTACTGATAACGACAATACGGCCACAAGCGGAATAGATTTTCAAAACGCAACGGTTACCGTTACCGAAGGCGATACCAATGGTACGGTAAATGCAACTTTTGTAGTTGAATTTAATGGTGATTTAGATACTGGTGAAAGCGTTGAAGTAGATTATTTTGTTAATAATGGATCTGCTAACAATGCAACAGATTTTAACCCTAATGCTACCATACAAACCTTAACTTTTACCAATACTGTTAAAACTCAAAACATTGTTGTTCCAATCATAAGTGACAATGTTATTGAAAATGAAGAAGACTTCTTTGTAAACTTAGTGGCTATTCGCTCTAATGTTGGTATTAACTTATTAAACAACCAAGCTAGAGGTGTTATCACCGATGATGATGGCGGTGCTGTTTCGGTTACAGGTTTTACTATTATAGAACAGACCAACAGTATAAATTTCGATGTTACGTATACAGGAGATAGATTAAATGGTGGTTTTACCTTAGCATATTCCATTGCTGATGTTACCACAACTTCGGGTGTTGATTACACTTTAACTACAGCCCCAGCTACATCAGGTACATTAACGTTTACAGGTGTAAATAATGAAGTACGTTCAGTTCAAATTAATATTGTAGGTGATAATTTCATTGAGAATAACGAAGATTTAAGAATTACAATCTCCAATCCGTCTTCAACTAAAATTAGCATCACAAACGCAGATGCAATTGGTACCATTACAAATGACGATACGGGAACTATTGCAGTTACCGGTTTTTCTGAAGATGAACTAAATGTTACTGCAAATTTCGATGTAACTTATACAGGCAAACCTATTAATGGTGGTTTTACAGCAACATACCAAATAACCGATAATACAACAACCGCCGGTAGCGACTATTCTGTTGCATCACAAAGTGGTACCTTAAACTTTTCTGGTGCTACGACCGAAGTTATACAGGTGCCTGTCAATATTCTTCAGGATGCTTTAATTGAAGGAGATGAAAACTTACGAATTACTATTACAGCTATCTCACCTAGCATAATTACGGCTACTAGCCCAACTGCAATAGGTACAATTAGAGATATTAACCACTTACCTACTGCTGTAGATGATTCTTTTGTAGTTTTTCAAAATCAAACCACGGCAAATATTACCGTGCTAGCAAATGATGATTATGGTTTTGATGGTCCGGCATCTACCAATCCTTTACAAATAGTAAACAATCCAATTAACGGTACGGTTACTATTAGAGATAATGGTACACCTGGTGATGCTACTGATGATTATTTTGAATATCAACCTAGTCCGTCATTTAACGGTAACGACTCTTTTAGATATAAAATAGTAGATTCTAATGGATCCGAAGATCAAGCGGTAGTCAATATTTTTGTAAACGATACCAACCTTAAAAAAGATTTTGAAATTCGTTATTCTGGTAGTATTAATGGTGATTTCACTATGATTGCCAATAATGTTCTTTCAAGAAGCGCCACGGGTAATTACAATGGCGAAGCTGGTAACCATAGTTTCTTTGACAACGTATTTGTTGATATCGACTCTGATCCAACAACATTTAACTCTACCAATGCCAACTTAGCTAACCCTGAGCCTTCATTAAGCTGTTTGAATATTAAGAAGGCCTACCTTTATTGGGCTGCTGCAGATAAAGAATATGATGGTACAACCGGTGGTGGTGCTATAGAACCTATTTGGAACTACAATCAGGTAAAATTAATGCTACCTGGTCAATCATCTTATACCACTGTCTCTGCAGATGAGGTTATTTATAGAGGAAGAAATGATCATTTTCAAAATGACCCTTACGTTTGTATTAAAGATATTACAGACGATATAAATGCACTTTCTACTCCATTTGGTTCTTACCAAGTAGGTAATGTAAAGGCTACTGAAATGGACTTACGTTCGCACGGTATAGCTAATATTACCGGTACTTCTGGTGGATGGCAAATTGTCTTCGTTTATGAAAATGTTTCTCTTGACCCTAAAAACATTACACTATACGATGGTTATGTTCACACTTTTGCATCTAATGGTGCAGGTGAAACTGAATTTAACTTTAGTGGTTTTGAGACTATCCCGAATGGAAATATAAATGCCGATGTAATGTTAGGTGCCTTAGAAGGTGACCGTGATCTTTCTGGTGATCAATTATTAATTTACGACGCTAGTAACAACTGGTCTAAACTTTCTACGACATTACGAGATGAAGATAACTTCTTTAATAGCCGTATAACTATTGATGGTCTTAATTATGTAGATAGAAATGCTGCAAGTACAAATACCTTAGGTTTTGATGCTACCGTTTTTCCATTAGCAAATACAACTAATAGATATATAGCCAATGATCAGACTTTTGCCCGTTTTAAAATTACAACGGATCAAGAATCATATGGTCTATATCTAATGGGCTTAAGTGTAGATGTTTATCTACCAAGTTTAGGTGCCTTAAGTTTAAATACAAACGCAACAGGACCTTTCAATGCAGGTGATACGGTACCTTTAACATTAAATGTCACCAACACTGGTAATGATGACATTCAAGATTTGGTGATTACTACGGTATTACCAATTGAGGCGGATTTTGCGAGTGTAGGTACATTACCAGCAGGTGTAACACATTCTTACGACCCAACAACAAGAACCTTAACTTTTACAGCCCAAAATGGTTTCACCGATATGGGTGATAGTTATGATCTTGATTTCAATATTGAAATTATCGAGGCTTGCCACTTTTTAGAGACAGCTTGTACGGCTAGTTTTGAATTACAGGCAAATGCTACCTATAGTGGTGTTACTAATGGCGACCCAATTACCACCAATAGTTCTTCTTCTACAGATTCTTGTGGTATTGGTACGCACACACCAACTATTATAGATGTACAACAACCGCCACAAGTAAACTGGTCTACTGCACCAAATGCCTTAGACAGAACTGTTGCGTGTGATAATATTGCTGCACTAAACAATTCCAATGCCTTAATACCGGCTACCGCGTCTTGTAATTTTACATTAGATAAAATTGCTGGTAACTTTGTACAATCTGGCGCATGCCCAACGGAAGGTACGTATACCAATACATGGACATTTACCGATGCTTGTGGTAGAGTAAGTTCTACATTTACTCAGGTTATTACCATTGAAGATAACGAGGCTCCGACTTTTAACGAGTCTTTGCCACAGGACTCTTATGCCGCACATGATAATATTCCTGTAGCTCCTGTACTTTCCGCTAATGACAACTGTGATTCTAATTCTACAGTTAATTTTACAGAAACGTATGATGGTGACAATACAAGTACGGATTATACAATTATAAGAACTTGGACTACCAGTGATTGTGCCGGCAACAGTACAAGTCATACACAATATATTTACGTTAGTGAAAATGGTAACCCGATCGGTATTAGCATTAATGATGTTACCGTAAATGAGGATGCAGGTACTGCGGTTCTTGAAATTACACATACGGGTACAGTTTCAGGTGGTTTTACCTTAAACTATGCTACAGCAGATGATACTGCTTTACAACCTGGAGATTATGTTTCAGCGTCAAATACTACTGTATCTTTTGCAGGTACGAACAATGAGGTCCGTTTGGTTACTATAACAATTAATGATGATACAATTATAGAAACTACCGAGCAGTTCTTTGTACAACTTACTAGTGCTACAAATACACCTACAATTAATGATAATGAAGGTATAATAAGCATAACAGATAATGATAACGTTCCTGGCAGTACTGGTATCTCCTTTGCCGATGAGAATGTTATTGTAACAGAAGGCACTAACTCATTTGCTAGATTTGTGGCTACGTTCACGGGTACTATTGCTCCGGGTGAAACGGTTACTGTTGATTATGTTACTGCTAACGGCACCGCTATCGAACCTGAGGATTACACTTCTTTTGCAGGTATGGTGACATTTAACAGTACCACGAACTCAGTAAACATAGATGTTCCAATAATTGACGACAGTTTTATAGAACCATCAGAAAATTTTACAATTACATTATCTAACATACAATCAAATATTAATGTTGGCTTTCTTGATGAACAACCTACAAATACCGCTACAGGCACTATCAATGATGACGATAATATACCTGGCACAACGGGTATATCATTCCAGAACAACAACATCACTGTTGATGAAGCTGCAGGTACTGCAACTATTAATGTTTTACTCACTGGTAATGTTCAAGGCGGATTTACGTTAGATTTCACAACTAATGATGATACTGCTATTCAACCTGGAGATTATAGTTCTAATAGTGGACAATTAACTTTCGTAGGTACTGACGGCGAATTACAGCCAATTACTGTTGCCATTAACGATGATGGTATAATTGAACTGACCGAAGGTTTATTTATTGATCTATCCAATCTTTCTACAACATTAATTGCAATTAATGATAATCAAGGCGTCATCAATATTACAGATAATGATAGCATTGCCGGTACTGGAATTTCATTCCAAAATGATGATATTACCATTAATGAAGCCGATGGTACTGCAACCATAAATGTGCTCTTAACTGGTAACGTTCAAGGCGGATTCACTTTAGATTACGCTACTGATGATGATTCTGCCATTCAACCGGGAGATTACACCAGTATTGCCGGTCAATTAACTTTTACAGGTACTGACGGTGAAATTCAACCTATTACAGTAACAATTATTGATGATAATATTATTGAAGCTGGCGAAAGATTATTTGTTGACCTTTCTAACCTTTCTACATCATTAATATCCATTAACGACAACCAAGGTAATATCAACATTATCGATAACGACAACATACCAGGCACAACGGGTATCTCGTTTGAAAATGATGATATTACAGTTGATGAAGCGGCTGCTACGGCAACCATTAATGTACTTTTAACAGGAAATGTTCAAGGCGGGTTTACCTTAGATTATATCACTAATAATGACACTGCTATTCAACCAGAAGATTACACTTCAACATTTGGTCAGTTAACTTTTGCGGGTACCGATGGTGAAATTCACCCTGTTACCGTTACAATAATCGATGATAACATTATTGAAGCTATAGAAAGGTTATTAATAGATCTTTCTAATTTATCTACCACTTTAATTGCAATTAACGATAGTCAAGGTAATATCAACATTACTGACAATGATAATGTTGCCGGTACAGGTATATCTTTTCAAAATGATGACATTACCGTTGATGAAGGTGCCGGTACAGTTACTGTCAATGTTTTATTGACTGGAAATGTAGGCGGAGGCTTTACTGTGGATTATATTACTGGCGATGATACCGCTATAGAACCAGATGATTATACTTTAAGTACTGGTCAATTAACTTTTGCAGGCACCGATGGTGAATTACAACCTATTACCGTTGCCATTATAGATGACAGTGCTATTGAGACACTAGAAAGACTATTTGTAAATCTTTCTAACTTATCTACAACTTTGATTGCCATAAATGACAACCAGGCTAACATTAATATTACTGACAACGATAATATACCGGGTACTACTGGTATTGCATTTGAGAATGATGATATTACCATTGACGAGGCTGCAGGTACAGCAACAATAAATGTCCAATTAACAGGTAATGTTCCTGGCGGTTTCACTTTAGATTATACGACCAATAATGATACTGCTATTCAACCAGGTGATTACACTCCTGTTAATGGGCAATTGACATTTAACGGTAATGATGGAGAAATTCAACCAATAGTTGTTCCTATTATTGATGATAATATTATTGAAGCGACTGAAAGGTTATTTGTTGACCTATCTAATTTATCGACTTCTTTAATTATTATAAATGACAACCAAGGGAATATCAACATTACGGATAATGACAATATACCGGGTACAACAGGTATTTCTTTCCAAAATGATGACATCACGGTAGATGAAGCTGCAGGTACGGCAACTATTAACGTGTTATTGACCGGTAACGTTCAAGGCGGATTCACTTTAGATTACACCTCAAATAATGATTCGGCTGAAGAACCAGGTGATTACACTGCTAATGCAGGCCAGTTAACCTTTGCTGGTACAGATGGTGAAATTCAACCTGTAACTATAACCATCATTGACGATAATATCATTGAAGCGACCGAAAGATTGTTTGTTGACCTTTCTAATTTATCTACGACCTTAATTGCGATTAATGACTACCAAGGGAATATCAACATTATAGATAATGATAATGTGATCGGTACAGGTATCTCATTTGAAAATGATAATATCATAGTAGATGAAGCTGCTGGTACTGCCACTATAAATGTAGTATTGACCGGTAACGTTCAAGACGGATTCACTTTAGATTATACGACTAATGACGATACAGCCGCGCAACCTGGTGATTATACCACAAGTGCAGGACAGTTAACATTTGCTGGTATAGATGGTGAAATTCATCCTATTACCGTTAGTATTATCGATGATAACTTAATTGAAATAACAGAGAGAATATTTGTTGACCTTTCTAATCTATCAACTACTATTATCGGATTCAATGAAACCCAAGGAAATATCAGTATCACTGATAACGATAACATACCGGGAGTTACTGGTATTTCGTTTGAAAATGATAATATCACGGTAGATGAAGCTGCTGGCACGGCTACAATCAATGTACAATTAACAGGCAATGTACCTGGAGGATTTACCATTGATTATGCTACTGCAGATGGTACTGCTATTGAACCTGGCGATTATACCAGCAATTCTGGTCAATTGACCTTTGCAGGTACAGATGGTGAATTACAACCTATAACAATTGCTATTATTGATGATAATTTCATTGAAGCAACCGAAGTGTTGTTAGTCAATTTATCTAATCTTTCAACTACATTAATCGGTATAAACGATAACCAAGGGAATATCAATATCACAGATAATGACAATATACCTGGTGTTACTGGAATATCATTTGAAAACGATGACATTACGGTAGATGAAGCTGCAGGTACAGCTACAATTAATGTATTGTTGACTGGTAATGTTCAAAGCGGATTTACACTTGATTACATCACTAATAATGATACAGCTGTGGAACCTGGAGATTATACCTCTGATGCAGGACAGTTAACCTTTGCTGGTACCGATGGAGAAATTCATCCTGTTACCGTTACCATCATTGATGATAACATCATTGAAGCTACTGAAAGATTGTTTGTAGACCTTTCAAACCTATCTACAACTTTAATCGCCATCAATGATAACCAAGGCAATATCAATATCACCGATAACGATAACATACCGGGAGTTACTGGTATTTCGTTTGAAAATGATAATATCACCATAGACGAAGCTGCAGGTACGGCGACAATTAACGTATTGCTTACCGGAAACGTGCAAGGCGGATTCACATTAGATTATACAACAACTAATGACTCTGCTATTGAACCGGGTGATTATACTACTAGTTCAGGTCAATTGACATTTGCCGGTACTGACGGAGAAATTCATCCTGTAACCATAACTATTATTGATGATTTATTAATAGAGTTTACCGAAAGTCTTTTCGTAGATCTTTCAAACTTATCTACAACTCTAATTGCAATAAATGACAATCAAGGAGTTATTAACATCACTGATAATGATAGTGACCCATCTCTGTATGGAGTTCAATTTGATATCACTTCTATTGATGTTAATGAAGGTGACGGTACAGTTTCTCTTGATGTTATTCTTAATGCTGATGTTCAAGATGAATTTACGGTAGAATACTACACTGTAGATGTTACTACATTAGATGGTAGTGACTACACTGGTGTTCCACAAAACACTCAGACATTGACATTTGGTGGCACAAATTCAAATACACAGACCATCGTAATTCCTATTATCGATGATACGTTGATTGAATTTACAGAGGACTTCCAAGTAATTCTTGAAAATATCTCCTCGCCTATTGTAGGTATTCTTGCCAATGATACGGCTACAGTGAATATTATTGATAACGATGCCAACCCATCACTTTACGGTGTTGAGTTTGATACTACTTCAATTGATATTAATGAAGATGCTGGCACAGTTACTTTAACTGTCGTTCTTAATGCAAATGTTCAAGATGAGTTTACGGTTGAATTCTACACTGTAGATGGTACCACGTTGGATGGTAGTGACTACACCGGTGTTCCTCAAAACACTCAGACATTGACATTTGGTGGTTCAAATTCAAATACACAAACCATCGTAATTCCTATTATTGACGATACTTTCATTGAATTTACAGAGAACTTCCTAGTAATTCTTGAAAATATCTCCTCGCCTATCGTAGGTATTCTTACCAATGATACGGCTACTGTTAATATTATTGATAATGATGCCGACCCAACTTTATATGGAGTTGAGTTCGATGTTACCTCTATAAATGTTAACGAAGATGCGGGAACCGTTTCTATTGATGTTGTGCTTAATGCAGATGTTCAAGATGAGTTTACGGTTGAATACTATACGGTTGATGTAACTACAACAGATGGCAGTGATTACACCGGTGTTCCTCAAGATACGCAAACATTAACATTTGGCGGTGCAAATAGTAATACACAGACCATTGTAATTCCTATTACAGACGATGAGTTAATTGAATTTACTGAAAACTTCAATATTATACTTGAAAATATCTCTTCACCGATTGTAGGTATTCTTGCCAATGATACGGCTACTGTGAATATCATTGATAACGATGCCGACCCATCACTTTACGGTGTTGAGTTCGATACTACTTCAATTGAGGTAAATGAGGATGCCGGTATGGTTTCTCTTAATGTAGTACTTAATGCAGATGTTCAAGATGAGTTTACGGTTGAATTCTACACCATTGATGGTTCTACTGTTGATGGAATGGATTATACGGGAGTTCCTCGTAATACGCAAACATTGACTTTTGGTGGTACAAACCCGAATACACAGACCATAACAATTCCTATTATTGATGATATCATTATTGAAGACCCTGAAACGTTCAGTGTAATCCTTGAAAATATCTCGAGTCCGATCGTAGGTATATTATCCGATAATATTGCCACGGTTACCATTATCGATAATGACGGTAATGAAGGTTGGCCAACAGATGAAACTATTGAAGCTTGTGATGCAATACCTGAGGCTTCTGTAATTACTTCCGATAGCGCTTGTGCCATTACTGTTGTTTATGAAGAACTGATCGCTGGTCAGGACGACGAATGTGCCACGGAGTATACCATTACCAGAACATGGACGATTACGGATTGTGTCGGTAACGTTCGTACACATACACAAGTAATTACTATTGAAGATACGGTCGCACCGACCTTCAATGAAACGCTACCTCAAGATATGACGGTTGAATGTAATATGGTGCCTGATGCATCTATATTAACGGCTACAGATTCTTGTGAGCCTAATATTGAGGTAACGTTTACAGAAACGATTACCAATGACGAAAACTGTGCCCTAGGGTATACGGTTACCAGAATATGGACGGCTACCGATTGCGCAGGTAACATGGTAGAACATACCCAAGTAATTACCGTAGAGCCTACAGGACCTATTATGAGCGAAGCTTACGAAGAAGAAGTTACCATAATATGTGGTGATGATATTCCTGAAGCACCAGAAATGGTATTCATAGGTGGCTGTGGTAATTTTGATGTGGTCTACAATGAAGAAACGCAACAAGCCGATGGTTCCGATGATTATATGATCATTAGAACTTGGAACGTTACCGATTCTTGTGGCAACACTGCTTCTTTTGAACAGATCGTTTTTGTGCTGCAACCACAATTGCAAGAGATTACGATCAATATTTGTATCGAAGAAGAACCGATAGACCTATTGAACTACCTACCGGCAGATTTTGATCGTAACGGCACGTTCATGATCTTGGAAGGCGATGTAGTATTGGAGCGGAACATTTTTGACCCTATGAACCACGAACCAGGTGAATATAAAATTGCCTACAGTTCTACCGAGGGTACCTGTAAGTACTATGTTGACTTTACGGTTATCGTGGATACGGAGTGTGTACCATGTGGAAGAGGTGATATAGAAATTTCTAAAGCGGTGACAGCCAACGGAGATGGTGTCAATGATTTCTTTGAAATCAGAGGCGTTGAGTATTGTGCTTTCAGTTTCGATGTAATGATCTTTAACCGTTGGGGCACAAAAGTTGCCGAGGTCAAGGATTATCAAAATGACTGGGGCGGTGAATCTCCCGATGGTTCTTTCGGTCAATCTGGAATGCTGCCTACCGGTACGTACTATTACATTGTTACTGCTACCGATAAAAATACGGGTGCTATTTTAGAACCAATTAATGGATATATCTATCTAGGTACCAATTAACCTTAGAAACATAATTTACAATGCCTCATCTTAATGAATGAGGCATTGTTTACATCTATAAGTATCTCTACCAACCAATGAAAAACCAACTATTCAGATTGAAGACGTTTTTTTAATTTCAGTTGAAAATTTTGACTCCAAAGGACTTTAAAAAATAGTTTAAAATCCATATTGTAGAAATAATTTTCAACCAATAGCATTTATAAAGTTGTGATTAGGTCCATTTTCTTGGCACACCTATTAATGTCTTAATAGTGAAATTTTGATGGCCGTATTAGAAATCTAAAGTTCTAGATGATGATATTTATTTTATAAATTTCAATTCTTTAGTATTTTTTGACATCATTAACCTTCAAAAGTTTGCTTCTCAACATATTAAATACAGCTGTTCTTCTTATAATTCTTTTAAAAAAGCATCGATAAAGGTTACGTTAAATCAGATGTCCTAATCACCAATGCCATTTCACATCAACACCAGCCGCTTTCGCAACAAAAAATGGGCAACGACAAATATCAAAGCTAACTTTGTGTTTGATAAAAATTATTCATTGTTTTTCATGAATGATTTAGCTAGAAAAGAATATGTTTAAATTCCTCCTTAAAATTACTTTTCTCGTTTTTTGTACAAGTCTATCTGCGCAATTAGATGTATCCCTAACGCAATCGGAGTCAATTTGTTCATCTGATGGTAGCATAACCGCAACGGCCAAAGGCGGAACCGAACCCTATCAATATAGAATTGTGAGCGGTCCTGTGATTAAAGGCTTTCAGAACTCAGGTACCTTTCTAGCTTTACAACCTGGAAACTATTCGGTTGAAGTACGTGATGCTACTTTCACTACTGTTTCTGGAAACATAACAGTTACAGGTAATTATGTACTTCCGAGTCTGAACCTTGGTATTACTCCTCCCTCATGCTCTAGTAGTTCTGATGGTGAAGTTACACTTACGGGTAGCAACGGTAATCATATTGGTACTGCGACTTTCCCTACCTATAAATATCGTATAGTTGATTTAAGTACCTCACCGCAAACCGTAATTCAAGAGCAAAATTCAGATACTTTTTCAGGACTGTCCGAAGGGACATATACTTTTCAAATAGAAGATGCATGTCAAAATACTGTCAGCGAAACGATAACGCTAACCGCTCCTTCTATCACTACAATAGGAGGTGCAATTGATTTCATTGAAAAAATTGCTTGTGATACTTATGAAGCGGAGTACTCACCTTTTGGGCGTGGTGTTTCCCCTCATCAAGTTACCGTGACCGAAGATGCTACAGGCACTGTAATTTTCTCAGGTTCCATAGATACTAGTTCTGGTCTTTCCTATAGTCTTGGGACTAACTATAATTTTGGAGCCGGCTATACTGCGAACATAGTTGATGCTTGTGGGCAAACTGAAAATAAGAACTTTACATTCACACCTGACATTGATATGTGGAGTCAGAAAGCATTTGATTGCTCTGGCGAAACTGCTTTTTTTGTATTCGCCTCATTGATGAATTCAAGTTCTCAAGAAGCTAGTATTTTAGTACCTGCGACCCTAACCCTAACCAATCAAACAGATGCAAGCGATATTCTTGTATATACCTTTACAGACCAAAATGATTTAGAGGCAGAAATTCGTGAAGCCGATATTCAACTTGGTGATACTTATGATGCTGTTTTACAAGATAGTTGTTCATATACCATGAATACCTCCCTTACATTTACACCAGTGGTAGCAACCACATTTGAAGCGAATGTGCGACCAGAACGCGGGTGTATGGACGGTACTACAGGTATGGGTTTCCATGTTAGAAACGGTGGAACCAATTATGGAAGGGTTACAATTTTATCTGGGCCCGCAAGCTTCACTTCTGAAGGTGGTGTTGTTACCAATTACAGCTACCCGAGAGTATTTGTGAATCCGAATGGAAGTTCTGTTTACCCAGAAGCATTTCCGCCGGGAATTTATGAGGCAGAAATTACAGACGGTTGTGAGACGGGTATTGAAACTTTTGAAATTTTACCTTCACAAACGGTTCAACATGATTTCAGCGTAGATTTTTTACAAGGTTGCGGTAATTCCAATTCTCTAATTATCAATCCGAACGTAATAAGTAATATCAACCAAACTTTCTATACCAATGTTACTATAACTAATCTAGATACAGGCAACTCGGTATTTCGTGAGAGTATATATTTTTTTACAGAAGGAACTCCGGTTACGGTACCTAATCTGCCAGCAGGCAACTACCAATTGAATCTTGAATTTCAGAGTGGCGGCGAATGTACTTCCGGCCGCGCTTTTACGTGTGCTTGTGAACCCCAATCCAGAAATGTTACTATACCAGCGTATATGTCTACTTCATTTGACAGTATAGTGGGTTATACTTGTACAGAAGGGTCAGGTGTTATTATCGCAGAAGGTTCAAATGGTATTGCACCTTATCAATATGAAATAATAAATTCATCGGTTCCCTCTAATATTGGGCGCACTTCAACAGATGGTATTTTTACGGCAACAAATGAAGGCACCTATACGGTTAGAATAACCGATAGTTGTGGCAACTCAGCTGATGGCGCTTTCGAAGTAGTACCTTATTCACCAAATCTAGTAGCAAGCTGTGATGCTTCAGGAACTCAGGTTACGCTAACAGCAAACCTGGTTACCAATGCTATTTTTACTTGGATCGATGATGCTGGTACTACGGTTCAACAAGGTACTAGTAACGAACTTGTTTTTGACCCTTTCGATGCTTCTCTAAGCGGAGATTATACATTACAAGTTGCAGCACCTGGTTTAAGTTGCACCATTTTTGATGGTTCTATTACCGTACCTAATATACCGTGTAGTTCTAGTATTGATGTACGTAAAACAGTTGAAACGGGCCCTATATATAATAGTGCTACTGATGAATATACCGTAACCTATAGAATTACAGCAGAGAATATCGGCGGCCTAGCAGGTTCTTATGATGTCATCGATACCTTTATATTAGGTAATGGGTTCTCTTTAATCAATGCAACTTTAGCTTATGGAGGCGAAAGTGACGGGGTTGATGGCGCCGTTTTAAGTCCGTTTACAAGTGGCGACCAAATTATTACAGGTGAATCAATAGCCGGACTTCGAACAGAAACTTGGCTAATAACCGCAACTTTTACTATAGATAAAGATTTATTCGATGCAACGCAAGATTGTACAAATGGCGGTGGATTTGGAAATCAAATAACTGTTACCGGTGACACCGATACTTCTAACAACACAGCCTGTGTACCTGTTGATTTTGGAAATCTAGAAATTACTAAAGATGGTGTCTATATCGATTCAAATACCAATGGGCTTACTAATGTAGGCGATGCAGTAAACTATACCTTTAGTATTATTAACACTGGTAATGTTCCTATTTCAAATGTAGTAGTATCAGATCCATTATTAGGAGGTGCTATAGCTGGCCCTGCTTCTGGCGATACAGACGCCGATGGTCAATTAGATACGACAGAAACTTGGGTTTACAGTGCAACTTATAGCATTACACAAACCGATATAAATAATGGTCAAGTAAATAATTTGGCTACGGTAACTGGCGAAGATACTGATGGTAATACTATCACAGATACTTCAACAGATCCAACACCTTGTGCTACATGTACTCCTGCCCCTACTTGTGTAGATTGTACCTTAACAGAAATTCCTAGCAATCCTAGTTATTCGATCAACGATTCTTCTACAGTAGAGGGAACAAATAATGTTTTTACCATTACGGCATCTAGTAGCATCAACCAAGACATCGTTTTTAATTTAGGCTATACAAATATAAATACCACCAATGCTGATTATAGCGGTCCAAGTACCGTTACACTTTTAGCGAATAGCACTTCGGTCTCTTTTAATGTTGCTGCAGTAGATGATAGTCTTATTGAACCAAATGAAACACACGAAGTTCAAATTTCTTATGCCTCTGTTGGTGTCTTAAACATTACCGATGATACAGGTGAAGGAGAAATATTGGACAACGACGGTGGTGCGGGAACAGGAATCAGTTTCGATACTACCAATGTTATTGTAGATGAAGATGCAGGTACGGCAATATTTACAATAAGGCTTACTGGTAATGTACCAGGTGGCTTTACACTAGACTATACAACTGCCGATGCTACTGCATTAAGCGCAAATGATTATTCTTCTGTAAGTGGCACATTAACATTTCTGGGTAATGATGATGAATTCTTTGAAATTATTGTTCCAATTACAGACGACGCTATTCACGAAGTAACACAATTATTTACCGTTGAACTCTCTAACCTTTCGACCATACTAATTGGTTTGAATGATACAAGCGCTACCGGCACCATTAATGATAATGATAATGCAAGCGTTTTTGCGAAATTTGTAGCAGTATTTGAAAGTGATTTAATCTATAATTTAGAAGTAGAATTAAATTCAGCGGTTGAGCATTCCTTTACCGTAGATTATGAAACTTTTGGTGATGAAAATATTGGTTTAGGCGGCACTGCTACTTTAGGTGCAGATTATGCTGCTAATGTAAATACAACCTTAACATTTCCTGCTAATTCACCTGCAGGAACTATAGTAACAATTCCCATTACTATTATCGAAGATGCGCTTATTGAACCAAGTGAAACAATCGTGCAAGTTTTAGATAATATTAGTGATCCAACCATTGGCATATTATCTCCTAACAGAATCTTTACCATACAAGATGATGACGGCGGTGCGGGAACAGGAATATCATTTGATAATGACAATATTACAGTAGACGAGTCTGTGGGTACCGCTACCGTAAACGTACTTCTTACAGGAAACGTACCGGGTGGGTTTACGTTAGATTATTCTACAAACGATTCTTCAGCAATCGCACCTGAAGATTATACAACTACCTCGGGTCAGTTGACCTTCGCTGGTACAGATGGGGAAACACAACCGATTACTGTTCCGATTATTGATGATAATCTTATCGAAGCTCTAGAAAACCTATTGGTAGACCTTTCTAATATTTCGACTGTACTGATTTTAATAAACGATACTCAAGCAACGGTAAATATTACCGATAATGATGCTGGTGGTGCAGGTAATGGAATATCAGTTGCAGATTTTACTGCAAATGAAAATGTAGGCACGGTTGATTTTGTGATTACTTATACAGGTGCTACAGTAGCCGATGCATTTACAGTAGACTTTACAATAACCGATGCAATGGCAATCTCACCAGATGATTATACAGTTGCAACAGCTACAGGCAATGTAAACTTCCCTGCAAATACGACCACTGGAACTACGCAAGTAGTAACCGTAACGATAATTGACGATGCTATTTTAGAAACAGCGGAAGATTTGAACATTACCTTGTTGAATATCTCCAATTCGCTTGTTGTTATGATAGATGCGGATGGAAGAGGAATTATCACAGATAATGAACCGCAACCGGACAATGATAACGATACCATTCCGGATTATGTTGATATGGATGATGATAACGACGGTATACCAGATATTGAAGAATGTCTAGGAGAAAACCCTTCCATGTTGACCTATACTTCGCGAAGCGGAATGAACATTTCGAATGTGGATTACGGCATTAGCGTTACCTCAACCGGTCAGCCCATAGTTGGCGCGAACGGAAATGGAATAGCATTAGAAGAGGATGCTCCAGGATATGAATTTACTTTTACTGAGCCAGTCGGAAGGCTGTCATTATCTTTTGGAAATGTGCATTCTAACAATGAAATAGGTGATTTTCAATTGACTTTAGCCGATGGAACCATAGTAGCTAATGCAGATTTTATACTAACCCATGACCCCTCGGAAGACCCTTATGATTATAATGGCCGAGAAACTGGCGGCGACCCCAATTGGGCTATTCGTTTGGTAAGAAGAGTTGGTGCACCCTATCCTGATGGAGTACATTATCTAGATAGAGGTACAGGAACAGGACAATCTTGGGGAATAGTGGTTTTTGAGGGTTATGAATTAAATCCAATTGTTCGCGTATCTTATTCGCAACACACAGGCCCTAATTTAGGGTATTCTATGGGAATTGGCGCTTTGACACCTGTTGATTGCGATACCGATGGCGATGGAGTTCTAAATCGATTTGATTTGGATAGCGACAACGACGGAATTTTAGATGCTCTAGAAATTGGACATGCCGTTGCACATACGAACGGAGAAGTAAATGGAGTAGTTGGGATTGATGGTATTCCTGATGCCGTACAGGCCATTGCAGATGATAGAGAATACAACTATACATTTTCTGAAAGTGTTGATGACACCGATACCATTTATGATTTCTTAGATTTAGATAGCGATGGTGATGGAATCCCAGATAATGTAGAGGCTCAAACTACAATTGGTTATGTTTCACCTGCTGACGCCATAGACGTTAATGGAGTTGACATGAACTATACAACAGGATTGACCCCAACCAATACAGATGGTACTGACAATCCAGATTATTTAGATACCGACTCTGATAATGAAGGTGGTAGTGATATTTCTGAAGCAAATATTACATTAGACGGAACAGATAGCGATAATGATGGCCTTGATGATGCAACTGATGCTACTTCAGATTATACAGATGTTGGAGGTACTATTGACAACCCTCTCAGTACACCATTAGTTTTACCAGATTCTGATAATGATGTAAGTACCGGTGGTGATGTAGACTTTAGAGACGGTAATTATGGTATCAGCTTCCAAAACGACAATATCACTGTAGACGAAGCTGCAGGTACAGCAACTGTAAATGTTCTATTGACAGGGAACGTACCGGGCGGGTTTACTTTAAATTATACTACAAACGATTCTTCAGCAATCGCACTTGGTGATTATATGACTACTTCTGGGCAGTTGACCTTCGCCGGTACGGATGGGGAAACACAACCGATCACAATTCCTATCATTGACGATAACCTTATCGAAGCTTTAGAAAATTTAGTGGTTGACCTTTCTAATATTTCGACTGTACTGATTTTAATAAACGATACTCAAGCAACTGTAAATATTACCGATAATGACAGCGACCCATTACTTTATGGAGTTGAGTTCGATACTACTTCAATTGAGGTAAATGAAGGTGATGGTACCGTTACATTGAACGTAGTACTGAATACCGATGTGCAAGATGAGTTTACTGTTGAATTCTATACTGTTGATAGGTCTACTGTTGATGGAATGGATTATACGGGAGTTCCTCGCAATACGCAGACATTGACATTTGGTGGTACAAACCCGAATACACAGACTATAACAATTCCAATTATTGATGATATCATCATTGAAAATCCTGAAACTTTCAGCGTAATCCTTGAGAATATCTCGAGTCCGATCGTGGGTATATTATCTGATAATATTGCCACGGTTACTATTATTGATAATGATGGTGATGAAGGTTGGCCAACAGATGAGACTATTGAAGCTTGTGATGCAATTCCTGATGCTTTTGTAATAACCTCTGATAGCGCTTGTGCCATTACCGTTGTTTATGAAGAACTGATCGCTGGTCAAGATGACGAATGTGCTACGGAATATACGATTACTAGAACATGGACGATTACCGATTGTGTCGGTAACGTTCGTACACATACACAAGTAATTACTATTGAAGATACGGTCGCTCCTACCTTCAATGAAACGCTACCTCAAGATATGACGGTCGAATGTAACATGGTGCCAGATGCATCTACATTAACGGCTACAGATTCTTGTGAGCCCAATATTGACGTAACGTTTACAGAATCCATTACCAATGACGAAAACTGTGCTCTAGGGTATACGGTTACCAGAACTTGGACGGCTACCGATTGCGCAGGCAACATGGTAGAACATACTCAGGTAATTACAGTAGAGCCTTCTGTGGAGATTATGAGTCAGCCTTACGAAGAAGAGATGACCATTATATGTGGTGATGATATTCCTGAAGCTCCTGAAATGGTATTCACGGGTGGCTGTGGCAATTTTGATGTGGTTTACAATGAAGAAACGCAACAAGCTGATGGTTCCGATGATTATATGATCATTAGAACTTGGAACGTTACCGATTCTTGTGGCAACACTGCCTCTTTTGAACAGATCGTTTTTGTGCTGCAACCACAATTGCAAGAGATTACGATCAATATTTGTATCGAAGAAGAACCGATCGACCTATTGAACTACCTACCGGCAGATTTTGATCGTAACGGCACGTTCATGATCTTGGAAGGCGATGTAGTATTGGAGCAGAACATTTTTGACCCTATGAACCACGAACCAGGTGAATATAAAATTGCCTACAGTTCTACCGAGGGTACCTGTAAGTACTATGTTGACTTTACGGTTATCGTGGATACGGAGTGTGTACCATGTGGAAGAGGTGACATCAATATCTCTACTGCTGTTACAGCAAATGGTGACGGTGTAAATGACTTTTTTGAAATTAAAGGTGCCGAGAGTTGTGCCTTAAGTTTCGATGTTATGATATTCAACCGCTGGGGAAATAAAATTGCCGAGGTCAAAGATTATCAAAATGACTGGGGCGGTAAATCTCCAGATGGTTCTTTCGGTCAATCTGATGTGTTACCAACCGGTACCTACTTTTATATAATACATGCGACAGATAAAAATACGGATAAAAAAATAGAACCATTTAGCGGATATATATACTTAGGTACCAATTAACCTTAGAAACATAATCTACAATGCCTCATCTTAATGAATGAGGCATTTTTTCTTTTATCTCCATAATTTTTCCATTTAAAACACTATATATAAGTCCATTATGAGCTCAAATTAGTTCATCCGAAAAAAATAACAATTAAACGAAAATGCTGTTTCAGAACGAATATTATGGGATGTCAGCCGTTATAATCTAATTCTTTCAGAAGAGCCATTAAATTTGTAAATAATAAGATAACCTACTTATAAATTAACACATAGCCTAAAAAGCTAAACCCAAACAAAACCATGAAAAAAGCTAATCTACTTTTAGCCATATTACTTTTAACTGGTGCCTTTGTAAGCGCACAGCAACTACCTCAGTTTACGCAATATATGTACAACACTATTTCTGTCAACCCTGCTTATGCCGGTAGTAGAGAAACGTTGAACGCAACAATTTTGCATAGAAACCAATGGGCAGGTTTAGAAGGTAACCCTAGAACCAGTACACTATCTATTCACTCCCCTTTGAAAAATGAGAAGATTGGTATTGGTGTTTCTTATATAAATGATAAGCTGGGTTTTGAAAGTACCAACTACTTCTACGGAGATTTCTCTTATACCGTTCCTGTTAGCCAACAAGTAAAAATGCGTTTTGGTCTAAAAGGAGGTTTTACTAGTTACAACTTAGAAAATCCTGATCCTAATGATCAGTTCTTCAATGCTAATTTTAATAATATAAACCCAAATTTTGGCGCCGGTTTCTACATTGGTTCCAATAGATGGTATGCTGGTATTTCCTCACCTAGAATATTAAATACCGATTTGAACGATGGTGAGTTTGAAGCTATTGAGCGTAATAGCTACTATGCTATTGGTGGTATGGTGTTTGATTTGTCTGAAACGACTAAATTTAAACCGACCGTCATCACAAAATTCACTAATGGTGCGCCAGCAACTTACGACTTTACTGTAAACTTCTTGTTCAACGAAAAGTTTTGGATCGGTACTTCGTATCGAGTTAACGATGCATCGAACTTTGGTGCCATGATGGACTACCAAGTGTCTAGAGATTTTAGAGTTGGTTATGCTTACGATTTACCTACCTCAGCAGTAAGACCTTACACTGGTGGTACGCATGAAATTATATTGATCTACGAACTTACCAAGAAGGTATTAGGACCTATTAAGTCTCCTAGATATTTCTAATAATTTAAAATCGATAAGATGAAAAATTATAAAAATCTTGTGCTATTGATGCTACTACTGTTAGTAGGTCAATTTTCAACAGCACAAATTGCATCTCAAAAAAAAGCGGATTATTATTTCAGTAAATTCTCATACTCTTTGGCTATACCCGAGTATGAACGAATGGTAGAAACAGATTTCAACGCTGAATATGCACATCAGCAATTGGCGGAATGCTATTTATTAATACGCGATTATAAAAAATCTATCCCTCATTTTAGCGCTGTTATAAACAATGCTACCCTACCAACAGATTACTATTTTAAATATGCTATGGCCTTATACGCCAATGGTGATATGGAGGAATCTGAAGTTTGGTTAAAAAAGTATAAAAAATACAACAAGAACGATTCTCGTGTTAAACGATTTTTACAGGATGGTAACTTAGCTTCAGTAGTATTTAACAGTAGACAACGATACGAAGTGGAACCTGTTGCCTTCAATTCTACTGACAGTGATTTTGGTGTGTATCGGTTTATGGGCAACTTGTACTTCAGTTCTTCAAGAAGAGATGTGGTTACAGGAGAAAGTTATGGGTGGAACGATGAACCTTGGTTAGATCTTTTTGTCGTTCAAGAAGATAACCCCATGTCTGAACCTAGAAGAGTAAAAGGGAATATTAATACAAAATTTCATGAAAGCTCGGTAGCCTTTTCTACAGATTATAAGAATGATACTATAATGTACTTTACCCGTAACAACTTTTATGACAAAAAAGAAGGTTACGGTGCATCAAATGAAATTAATTTAAAAATATACACCGCTAAACTTGTTGATGATAAATGGGAAGAGAATAGCAATCTTAGATTTAATAGTGACTATTATTCCACTGGGCATCCGTCTGTAAATCTTGCGAGAACACGCATTTATTTTGCATCGGATAGGCCTGGTGGTTATGGCGGCACAGATATTTACTATGCTGAAATTCATGAGCGTGGTGGTGTACAGGAACCCATTAATGCCGGACCCATTGTAAACACTGAAGGAAACGAAATGTTCCCCTTCATTAACGAAGAAGGGAAATTATTCTTTAGTTCTGATGGGCATGTTGGTTTTGGACAATTAGACGTTTTCTCTACTATTTCTAATGAAGATGATGAAATTATTGATATCATCAACTTAGGTACGCCCATTAATAGTTCTAGTGATGATTTTGCATATTACGGTTTACCGAACGGGCTAGATGGTTACGTTAGTTCTAACAGAGAAGGTGGTGTTGGTAGCGATGATATCTACAAATTTAAATTTACCCCAGCATTAGATGTTGAAGGTTATGTTGTTGATGGTGTTAACAACCAAATGTTAGACAGTGTTAAAGTTACTTTATACGATCAAGTAACGAATACATTAGTTGCACAGACGACCAGTGATGAAAATGGGTACTATAGATTCCCTGTAAATAGAAAAACGACTTACATGATAGAGGCCGTTAGAAAAACCCACCCTCATAAAAATGTTTATTTCAATACAGCATCAACACCAAAGGCTCAAAAGATAATGCGACAAGATATTGTTCTTGAACCTGTTATGGATTTAAAATTATTAGCGGGACTTAATAAAATATATTTCGATTTTAATAAAAGTGATATTAGACCAGATGCTGCTAAAGAATTAGATAAAGTAGTTCGTGTTATGAATAACACCTACCCAGATATGATTATTAAGCTAGAAGCGCATACCGATCCTGTAGGTAGTCACGAATACAACGATGACCTTTCTGAAAGAAGGGCGAAATCAACTTATGAGTATCTTATTGAAAACGGAGTAGCAGATGATAGAATCGTTTCTTATAAAGGTTATGGTAAGCGTATACCTATTAACAAATGTACCAGTAAAGAAGACTGCACACCCGATGAGCTAGAGCTGAACAGAAGAACGGAATTCCCAATTTTGCAAATTAAAAAAGGCATTATCGCATCTAAATAATTAACTACCAACCATAAAAAAAGTCCTTTACCAATCTGGTAAAGGACTTTTTAATTTTTAAAGCTATTGTTAATCTATTCCATAATACCGTCAACGATACCATATTTAATAGACTCTTCTGCATTCATCCAATAATCTCTATCGAAATCCTTCAAAACCTTATCAAAATCTTGACCACAATTATCTGCCAATATTTGTGCACTTAGCTCTTTGGTCTTAATAATTTCTCTTGCTTGTATTTCAATATTAGAAGCTTGACCTCTTGCACCACCACTTGGCTGGTGAATCATTACCTGAGCATGTGGCTGAATGAATCTTCTTCCCTTTTTACCTACTGATAATAAGATAGAACCCATTGATGCCGCCAAACCTGTACAGATAGTTGAAACCGGACTCTTCAATGCTTTTATAGTATCATACATTGCAAAACCAGAAGTAACATAACCACCCGGACTATTAATATAAAGTTGAATCTCTTTATCGCTCTGCATATCTAGATATAACAACCTGTCAATTACATGTTTTGCAGAATCGTCATCAACCATACCCCAAAGAAAGACTTTTCTTTCCTCCAACATTTTCTCATCTATGGCTTCCTGAATTTTTCCTTTTTTAGCACTCATATTTTAAGTTTATTTATCTCTAACAAAATTAATGAATTAATTCATAAACATATGCAGCAATAACATTTTGAATTATTACCATATCTGTTCTTTCTAAATGAAAAACGTTAATTTTTAGTTAGGATTGTTCTTCTACCGTAACTGTTTTCTCTACCACCTTTTTAATAGGGATTACTACCTTACCGGTTTTCGTTTTCAGTATCATCGAAATATTATCGATACCGATAACTGTGCCCTGTAAATCTCCTATTTTAACCTTATCACCTACTTCATAAATTTTTCTTGAGTAGAATGTTCTTAAAAGGTCACCTACAATTTCTCTAGAACCCAAGCCTAATGCTAAAGCAATTGCCAGTAAAAATGCGCCTAGTACAATTGTAAAGTTATTAGTAATGATCTGTGTATCTATACCTGCTTGGTTCAATGCGGTAATACTAACAAATATGATAATTAGATAAAACAAAGCGCTACCTAACAATTTACCGCCACCAAGACCAATTGAATCAAATACTTTAATAATTGTTTCTTTTATTGTTTTAGCTAAAAACAATCCTAGCATAAGTATTACCATCGCCGACAGTAATATTGGCAAGTATCTTAATAGGTTGGCAATTTCCGTCGATATAATGGTTAAGCCCATAATATCTGATGCCACGATAATAAATACCAACCACAATAATACCTTGATAAAAGTGACTATGATTTTAGGCAAATCTATTTTAATATCGGCATCTCCAAATAATTTTGCTTCATTAATTTTTTCAGAAGCCTTATCTAATTTGATGGCTTTAAATATTCGTTTCAAAACAAAGGTGACCACCTTAATAATGATCCAACCAAAAACAATAACGATGAATGCTCCGAAAATTCCTGGTAATGCAGACGCAATATCTTTAAAAATATTACTTAAAGATTCGAAGGTGAGGTCTTTCCACTTATCAACTGTATCCATATAACTTGTGCTACTTTATTCTTATTTTCTTTTAGATTTCGTCTGTAACATACCCTCTATTATTGAGGCAAAACTACCTGTAAACAGTCCAGATAACTCCATAATCAATTTAGCCGTAGCAACGTCGTCCATAACTTTTTTACGTAGTTCTGGCGGAACGTCTTTTAGGTCCCCGTCTAAATTCTTAAATGGATTTTGGTTCTGTTCTAACATTAATTTAGGGTTTTATACATTTCCGTAACCTTGGCCTTTGCCCTTTTTAGTCTCATTTTAATAGCGCTTGGTTTAAGCTCTAAAATATCTTCCAATTCTTTTATCGATGCTCCATCTTGATATTTCAATAACAATATCGTTTTATCTTCTGGAGCAATAAGTTCTAATGCTTTCTTAAGTTTATCTACTTGCATTTCAAGTAACAAATCATCTGTTACCTCTACCGGTACATCTTCATGTGTTTCAAACTTAACTGAATTATCATTTATTTTTCTCTCCTTATTTCTATTGACATAATTAACACAGAAATTATAGGTAAACGAATATAACCAGGTAGAAAATTTTGAATTTCCTTTAAAAGATCCAAGCTTCACATATAACATTAAAAATATATCTTGGGTTAGGTCTTCTGCCTCTTTGTTCGATTTTGCGAACCCCAAGCACTTATTGTAAACTAATTTCGAGTACCTATCATAGAGCACACCAAAAAGCATAGCATCATTGTTAGATACAATACGTTCTACTAACTCTAAATCGGTATATTCTTTGTTTTTACCACTAGAAACCTTTTTTTCACTGAATTGGTTTCCAATAATAATAAAACATAGCTTTTTAAGAAATGTCACTTCGATAGATGGTTTACAAAAAATAAAAGTAGGTTAAAGATACTGTAATTGATATATTTACTTGAAATCTGTTGAAAATGAAAAAATTAATTATTCTTTCCGTTCTTATATCGAGTGTTTTTACAGCATGTAAAACCGACCAAAAAAAGCCTACAATTGCTGTCGTCGAAGATACGGAATTGACAGTTCTTGAAAAAATCGCAAATGCTAACGGATTCGAAAACTGGAAAGATGTAAAAAGTATTAAGTTTACCTTTAATGTAGACCGAGATGACGAGCATTTTGAACGTACTTGGTTATGGAAAACATCGTCTAACGAAGTTACTATGATGACCAGACAAGACACCATTACCTATAACCGCAAAGCCGTGGATAGTACCATGACCGCAACTGATGGCGGATTCGTAAATGATAAATTCTGGCTACTAGCACCTTACCAATTGGTATGGGATCAAAAAAGTTTTACCTACAAACATACCGAAGGTGTAGAAGCCCCAATCAGCAAATCTACCATGCATAAATTGACCACGGTATATTCAAATGATGGTGGTTACACGCCCGGTGATGCTTACGATTATTATTTTGGTGATGATTTTATCATCAAAGAATGGGTGTACAGAAAAGAAAATCAGTCTGAACCTAATATGACTACCACTTGGGAAGATTATAAAACGATAAACGGATTGAATATTAGCATGATGCACAAAAGACCAGATGCTGATTTCTCTCTTTTCTTTACAGGTGTTGAGGTGAAATAATTCGGTACGGAGTTTGATATTGTTCAGAACTAACTCACCAATCATGAAACTCTCACTATTCCCATTACTTTTTTTTCTTTTTTCAGCCATGCTCAAAACAATACTAGCGCTATTGTTTTAGATAGCGCAGACAATTCTCCTTTAGAATTTGTCGGAATTTACAATAGTAAAGACCATACGATGACCAACTCTGATGGTCGTTTTCAGTTCTCTTCGAGTTTAGATTCTATTATCGTTTACAGCGTTGGGTATGATAAACTTACAACCACTTCTCAAAAAGCAAAGGATACCATCTACCTTAACAAAAGTGTATTAGAATTAAATGAAGTAACCGTTACAAATGAAAAAACGCTCTGGCAAAAAGTAAGAGATTCAATTGAATCTAATTATCCAATCTACCCTTATAAGGAGAAGTTTTTATTGAGAGGTGTATTACGCTATAATGGTGAAATTACCCGTATACAAGACATACAAGGAAAGCTAGAAAGAAGAACACTATTGTATACCAAAGATATTGATCCCGACAAAAAAGATTTTAATGTAGAGTTAACCAATATGCGTAAAGTAGGATTGGTACGAGATGAAAATGACGTGTATTTTATTTTTCAATCGTTTTATGGTTTGTTTATGGATTTAATTCCAGTGAATGCCACAGGAGATGATTTTATTTTAAGTGAAGCTACTTTTGACAATGGTAAAAAAGTTAATCTAAACTTTCAGTCCAAACCTTCAATTGAAAATGAGAATTTTTCGGGTCATTACACTATTAATACTGAAAACTATGCTATGGAACATTTTAAAATGCAAGTAGCGTTAGAAAAAAAACCTTTTTCTGAAAATGCAAATACTAAATACAGAACAATTTCATACAATAAAGAGATATTACTTTCTATATCATCTAACACTAACAAGTACTACATAACCTCTGCCAAGTATGATGTAAGAGTTGAGCAGACAGACAAGAAAAATTCATATACTTCATACTACGATGTATCCTTCATTCTAACCACATCTGATAACGAAGGCGACTTTGAAGTCAAGAAAAACGTGAGCACATCAAAAGATCTATTTAAAATAAACTACCCCTACGACCAGAGTTACTGGAATGCACAAAACCAATTACTGTTAACTGATGAGATGCTAGATTTTATTGAGAAAGTACAAGACCCCAACAGCGAATTTAAAATCCGGAGTAATATTAAAAACTAAGCAGAGCTACGCCTTTTTTCTTTTTAGTAAAAGTGTAAATAATAGAATTAAGAATGCGCATGCCAACAGTACTACAAAGCTTCTACTTAGACTGTAATGCTCTGCCAAAAACCCTAAAATTGGTGGGGCACATAAAAACCCAGCATACCCTGCTCCTGCAATAAATGCTATGCCCTTTGAGGAATCTATTCCTTTTACATTTCCTCCTATTCTAAATACTTCGGGGACCATTACTGAAAAACCTAATCCGTTCAAAGCAAAACCTATGATGCTTAAATTGATGTTTCCGGTAAGCACCAAAAAATAACCTAGTATTGCGAGAATAGCCCCTAGCGCGACTATTTTAACCGAACCAATTTTATCGCTGATACCATCGCCTAAAAAGCGACCCAAGGTCATGGTAATTTGAAATCCTAAAAATCCTAATCCCCATAAAGCTTCCGGTGCAAGTGCAATTTCTTTTAGGTACAATCCGCTCCAGTCCACAATGGCACCTTCACTCCCCATTGCCATAAAGGAAATAAGTCCTAATAACAACAATGGTTTTAGCAAACCAAAACTAAATGGTTCATTTTCTATTTCTTCGGCAACTTCAGAAAAATATTGATTCTTGAATTTTATATTGACTACCAAAACCAGTAACACTGCTATAGTCATGTGCAATACGGGATTTGATAACGGACCAATTAAAAAACTGCCCAACCCTGCCAATACTCCACCTAGACTGAAAAAACCGTGGGAAGCTGCCATAAACTTTACCTTGTCTTTTTTTTCGATCTCGGTTACCAAAGTATTCATAGCGATATCTGTAATACCGTTTGCCGCTCCAAAAAGAAATAATGCCACCATCAACACATAATAATCAGGTGCTAATAAGGGCAACATAGCCGCGGTACAGCTCATCATTACACCATAAAAAGTGGCTTTACCTACACCTACCCTATTAACGATACCAGAAGCAAAAGGAAAAACAGTAAATACACCCAATGCCAAAAAGAAAATAGCGATCCCTAATTCAGATTTACTGATTTCTAAAGCATCTTTTACTGCAGGTATATAGATTGCCCATGTACCAAAAAGTATATTAATACTTGTGAAAACCCACGAGGGACCGAAGTATCTAGCATTCCCTAAAATTAACCGTAATGACTTCATCTAGAATTGGTTGTTGGTTGCTTCGGCTACGCTCAGCACAGGTGTTGGTTGTCCGTTGTTGGTTGTTGGTTGTTGGTTGTTGGTTAAAATTTAAAAAAACTTTCTATTTTCTATTTTCTCTAAATTCTAAATTCTATGAAATTTTAATTTGCTAAAACTCCTGCTTTTAAAATTTGACCGAAACGGTACATATCTTCATAGGTAGAATAAAAAGGTGCTGGTGCCAAACGAATTACATTTGGTTCGCGCCAATCGGTTACTACGCCATTTTCCATTAAATAATTGAACAGAGATTTTCCTTGTCCGTGTAAGAAAACTGATAACTGACAGCCTCTATCTTCCGGAGTGATAATTTCAAAAGAACTATCTACTTCTTTATCTATTTCGTGTAAAATATACTCCAGGTATGAAACGATTAATTTTCTCTTCTCAATCAGTTTTTGCATCCCCACTTCTTCAAACATCGTAAGCGATGCTAAATAAGGTGCTACCGATAAAATAGGTGCATTACTTATTTGCCAAGCGTCGGCATTATCCATGGGCTCAAATTCTGGTTTCATAAGAAAACGAGTTTCTTTCTTTGTTCCCCACCAACCTTCAAACCGTTGAATATCTTTCTTATTCAAGTGTTTTTTATTGACGAAAATTCCAGATGCGTTTCCTGGTCCGCTATTCATATACTTGTAGCTACACCATGATGCAAAATCTGCATCCCAATCATGCAATTTCAGTTCTACATTACCAACAGCATGCGCTAGATCCCAGCCTACATTGGCGCCTGCTGCTTTTCCGGCTTTTGTAATAGTTTCCATATCCATCACCTGACCGTTGTAATAATTTACTCCGCCTATTAAAACTAATGCTAGCTCATCACCTAATTCATTAATTTTCTCAAGTATATCTTCTGTTCTCCAATGATGTTCTCCATCGCGTTTCTTAATCTCAACAATGGTTTCTTCCGGGTCTAAACCATGAAAACGAACCTGACTTTGAAACATATATTGATCACTAGGAAAAGCCTTTTCTTCACACAGAATCTTAAATCTCTTTTTTGTAGGATTATAGAAAGAAACCATCAACAAGTGAAGGTTTACGGTCAAGGTATTCATTACCGAAACTTCTTCCGGTAATGCTCCAACCACTTTTGCCAAGGGTGCTGCTAAACGCTCATGATAGTCCCACCATGGTTTCTCTGCATAAAAATGCCCTTCTACGGCTAATTCTGCCCAATCTTTCATCACCTCATCTACAAAAGACTTGGTTCGTTTTGGCTGTAGCCCTAAAGAGTTTCCTGTAAAATAGATAACTTCTTTCCCGTTGATTTTCGGAAAAAGAAACTCATCTCTGTATGTTTTTAAGTTGTCTTTTGCATCTAACGATTGTGCAAACGCCAACGTATTTTTGAATTCCATAGCTAATTTTGTATAAAAGTAATCATAAGCCTATGATTTTATAAGCTCTATTCAATAAATGGGTACTACGATTCTGTTCTTAATCGCATTTCTATCATATGCCTTTTAAATCCTTTTTTCTCATAAGCTCTTATCGCAGGCTCGTTCTCAGTATATACATGCAAACGAATTTCAGTTAAACCTGCGTTTGTAGACCAATCTTGCAAGGCACTTACAATTTTACCATTTATACCTTTACCTCTATATTCGGGATCGGTGTACATAAAACCTAAATAGGCAAAAGTCTCATGATCCAAATAGGTCCTTGCCGGTTTCTCTAATGCATAACCGGTAGCTACAATTTTATCTCCATCACATGCAACCATAACAGTTGCCCTTGGGTTTTCTATCAAAGCATCTAAATCGTAATATTTTACTCCGCTATCTCTAATCGTTGGATCCATCGGGCGCTCTGCTTTCACCACTTCTTGCTCATGTTGCAACAAAACAGGTATATCACTTTTTACCGCTTCTCTAATCGTAATTTCATTATTCATTGCTCTACTCTTTTCAGTCCATTAAATTAAGGCTTAAAACCCTATTTTTGCAAAAAGAAACGCATGCATTTTTTATCACCTCTTTTAGAAAGCTATTTAGCCGATAATTCACAGGCTGAACCTAAATTATTACAGGAGCTTACACGAGAAACGCATTTAAAGGTCATACAACCCCGTATGCTTACCGGACATTTTCAGGGTCGTGTTCTAAGTTTACTTTCTAAATTGATAAACCCGACCAATATTCTTGAAATTGGCACTTACACGGGGTATTCTGCTTTATGCCTTGCTGAAGGACTACCGAAAAACGGACAATTGCATACCATAGATGTCAATGCAGAACTGGAACAGATTCAGCGCTCCTTTTTTGATCAAAGCGATTACGGTTCTCAAATTATTCAGCATGTGGGCAATGCGCTTGATATCATCCCCAAAATGGATATTACTTTCGACCTTATTTTTATTGATGCAGAAAAAAAACAGTATGACAAATACTTAGAAGCTGTTTTGCCAAAAACCAAATCTGGGTCTGTAATACTTTCTGATAATGTTTTGTGGTCTGGTAAAGTGGTTGAGCCCTTAGACCCTAAAGATGTTACTACGAAGGTATTGTTGGACTATAACAAGAAACTAAGTGAACATCCGCTTTTAGAAACGGTATTACTGCCTATACGTGATGGACTGACTTTAAGTAGGGTGAAATAAGTAAACCGTACAATCTATAGAACAACCAAGCCGATATAATACCTACCAAAGCTCCTACAATTAAATCGATAGGAAAATGTACCCCTACGTACACTCTACTCATTGCAAATAATATAGGCCAAATATAAAATAGGTATACCCATTTAAATTTTCGTCTTAAAAAAAGTACCGTTATGGTGATGACAGAAAAGGATGATGAAGCGTGACCTGAGAAAAAGCTGAAGCCTGACGGACTTCTTAATATTCTAATCAGCGTATTTATTTCTTCGTCATTGTTTGGTCGTAAACGGGCCACTACATTTTTGGTCAAATCTGTTACTGTTGCCACAAAAAAGACCATGACCACTAAAGTCAAAATCATAGTTATAGCTTCTCTCTTCGTAAATTTTACAAAGAACAGAATTATAATAAATGCAAATAAGGGAAGCCAAGGTGGAAATTTGGTGACCGTAGACCAAAAAACATCATACTGCTCAATACCAAGACTGTTAAGATAGACAAAGGCATCTCGATCCCATTGTAAAATCTTATCTAACATAATAAGTTACTTTCTCTTGATACTGCCCGTTACATCATTGATGTTTTTACTAACGTCGCTAATTTGCTTTTTAACGTCATTGCCTAAGCCAGAGCTAATGTCTTTTTTCATATCATCAATATCTTTTTTGATATCGGTAACGAAACTAGTATCAATACCCTGCTTGTCGGCACTCTTCTGAATTTCTTGTTTAATATCTTCGGTAGCATCTTTCAGTTGACGCATACCTTTACCCAACCCCTTGGCAATACCAGGAATTTTGTCGGCACCGAATACCATCACTACGATAAACATAATGAAGAAAATCTCTGCGCCACTTATAAATAATGAATACATAGCAATCATACTACAAATATAAACAAGTTTAGTAACCAAAATTAAAAAAGCCTCGCTGTTATACGAGGCTTTTTGAAATAAATATTTTGTTAATTATTCTCCTTTAATTCCATCCTTCATTTTATCGAAATCGCTCTCTTGCTCTTTCTTCGGCCAGCTATTGTTTGTGGTGTCAATATCTGCCGTTTCCATTTTAGGATCTATGTTCACCCCAGTTAGCTCAGTAACAGATGATATCACCATACTTACCTCTTTGCTATTCTTTCTCCAAATTTCTGGAGGATAGGTTACATTCTTAACCGAACCGTCTGCATACGTATACTCAACGATCAATGGCATTGGTAAGCCACCCGGACTGTTATATGTTATTTCGTAAAAATACTTTGGTTCTTTTATCGCTGCTCTTTCTGCGGCAGTCATATTATCCATCATAAACTCCTTTAAAGTTTTAGAGGATTCTGATGGTAAATTATCCTTTAATTCAGGAGCAACCATATTTGCATCATCGAACTCCTCTAAGTAAACCATTGGTCTTAAATTAGATTCTGGAATACCACGTTCCGCTAAATACGCTTGCATTTTTTTATTAGGCTGATCGCTTACATAATACTTCTTAATATCCTTAACGGCCAGATCAACATAGTCAGTTGTATAGAACCAACCTCTCCAATACCAATCTAAATCTACAGCAGAAGCATCTTCCATTGTTCTAAAGAAATCTTCTGGTGTTGGGTGCTTAAACTTCCAACGGTGAGAATAGGTTTTAAAAGCATGGTCGAACAACTCACGCCCCATAACAGTTTCTCTCAATATATTTAAAGCTGTTGCCGGCTTACCATATGCATTAGGACCTAACTGAAATACGTTCTCAGGATTGGACATAATCGGTGATATTGTACTTTGATCTCCGCTCATGTAAGGTACGATTTTCGCAGGATCACCTCTTCTAGACGGGTATTTATCATTTGGCGCTATTGCCGCTGGGAAGGCTTCACCGAATTCTTGCTCAGCCATATACTGCATAAAAGTATCTAGACCTTCATCCATCCATCCCCATTGACGTTCGTCTGAGTTTACGATCATCGGAAAAAAGTTATGACCTACTTCGTGAATAATTACACTGATCATTCCGTATTTAGTTCTATCAGAATAGGTGCCATCTTTATTTGGTCTACCGTAGTTCCAGCAGATCATTGGGTACTCCATACCTTGATTTTTGGCATGTACAGATATTGCTTTAGGGTAAGGGTAATCAAAAGTATGCGCCGAGTACGATCTTAATGTATGCGCCACTGCTTTTGTAGAATACTCTTCCCATAATGGGTTACCTTCTTTTGGGTACATCGATACCGCCATGATATCTCTACTACCTAACTTAACGGCTTGCATGTCCCAAATAAATTTTCTAGAAGTTGCAAAACCAAAGTCACGAACATTTTCTGCCTTAAGCTTCCATGTTTTTGTTTTATCAGAGAATCCTTTTTCTGCAGCTTCCGCTTCTGCTTGCGTTACTATAATTACAGGCTTGTCATATGACTTTTTTGCTTGCTCGTAACGGCTCATCATCTCTTTTGTAAATACTTCTTTTCTATTTTGGAGAAGACCTGTACCATCTAAAATATGATCTGCAGGTACCGTAATATTTACTTCATAATTACCGAATGGAAGTGCGAATTCGCCATTACCCCAAAATTGGTGGTTCTGCCATCCTTCTACATCATTATACACTGCCATTCTTGGAAAAAACTGAGCTATTACATAAGCTCTGTTTCCATCTTCCTCAAAAAACTCGTAACCAGACCTAGCTCTATTTACGGTATGATCAGGTATGTTATAATTCCACTTTATATCAAAAGAAAATTTATCTCCACTTTTAAGCGGTGTAGGTAAATCTACACGCATCATCGTAAAATTAACTGTAAATGGTAATGCTTTACCAGAATCGTCTTTTACGTAATCAATATTAAAACCACCATCAAAAGATTCTGTCATGTACGTACCTACAAACTTTTCTGGTGAATCTCCAAGAGAAACTCCGCTTCCGTTTTTCAACAACGCCTTTGAATCTTTTGTTCTAACATTCTGATCTAACTGCACCCATAAGTACTCTAAATCATCTGGCGAATTATTAGTATACGTAATGGTTTCTGTTCCATATATTTTAGCATCTTTATCATCTAAACGAATATCCATTACATAATCCGCCTGCTGCTGGTAATAATCAGGTCCGGGTGCACCTGAAGCCGATCGGTACGTGTTCGGCGTAGCGAACTCTTCATATAATTGTTTAAACTTGCTCTGGTTGGTGTGCCCAGGTTCCTTTTCTTTAGTAACCGCCTCTTGTGCAAAAGTTACGGAGGCAAAAAGGAATAAAATTGACGCAAATGCGTACTTTACTCTTATCATTCTTTAGTTATTTAGTGACGGAAATTTAAAGTTTTTATAGGGATATCTTAATATCTGTTACAAATTTAACATTCCTTTAATATGCGATTTTATAAGTACATGGCTCTTTTTCTTCCCATTTACCTTCATATGTACCACATTCTGCTGATCATCATAGATATCGGTCAAGATTTCGTTTACAATGCCAATTTGCTTTAAAGTACTAAGGGGAACATTTGGCACTTCTAAGTAACAAATCACCATATCGGTATCGTACTTATGCCCTATAAAATCATACTTTGCACTTGCTCCGTTTATTTCGACCAAAAATTTGGTACGTAGGTATTTCTCAAGATATTCTTTATCTATCGTTGACTCTTTATCCGTACCCAAGGTAGTAATGATACCGTATCGCTCTTTTAATACCGCATTCATATCATCGATAAATACGCGGGTAATTATTTGTACTGCTTCATCTTTTTCTGAGTAATCTACATTGGTGACACTTATATAAAATTTATGCGCTCCCATAAAAGCAAAAAGTGGCAGCAGCATTAACAACACTGCGTTTCTAACTAGTTTCATCTGGTACTTTTTAATATCGTGTGTACAAACCATATGCCAAAGATAATCAGCTTAATCTAAAGCATTATATTCTCTGTACAACAGGCTTTTCTTTCGTAAATACTCCCAAATATCTAACTCGCTATGGGTATCTACAACTTCTTGAAATCGTGGGTCTACCTCACAGTAATATAAAAAATCGTCTATTTTATCTAACGGTATCAATAGCTGTTTTACATAAACACTATCGGCATAAAAGTCTCTTACCCGCTCTGTTCTATTATAAAGATTATTTCGTTCTACCCTATTCTTCAGCATTTTGGTACGACCAGAAATTCCGTTCAATAAAGCATCCATACTCATAATGGGGTTTGCGGTTGCTGCCTGTAGCTCTCGCTCAGCCTTGGTCGGTATTTTTACATAGGCATTGGGCAATCCCAAGGTAGATGCCGTTACCACTGGATCTAAATCTAAGGTCGGTAGGTCTCTGAGCAAATTACCACTAAGATTATAGGGCGTTACGGTAACCTCATCTAATTCTGTCAAAGCTTCTTCCAAACCTACAGATATCAGCTTACTCTCATAAATTGCCGTGCTGACCACGATAATTTTCTTTTTGTACTGTATTGCAGAAAATTCAAGGGTATCTAACAGCCGAACGGGAATAGAAAAATACCCATTTTCGTCAGTAATAGAAGCCCTGTTCGAGGTTAAATTGAGTACGTGTGTTGCAGCAACGTCGCCATCATCGCTGTTCACTCTACCTTCAAGTTTGGTATAATCACCTGTTTGCGCAAAAGCGCAAACACCCATAAAGAAAAAAAATATAAGGAGTCTACTCCTCATTCATATCTTTAAGAAACGATTTACTATTATTGACCAAAGCATCAATCAACTGAAATTCATTTTCCTTTTTTAGTAGCGATTGAACAGGCATTTTGTCATCACAGTAAAACAAAAACTCATTGATTTTATCTTGAGGTATATTTAAATCTACCACAAAGAAAGAATCATCATAAACCTGGCGTAGCACTTCGCTCAATTTTAATTTCGGCCCTTCTTCTACATTTTCAGTTTGAGATTTGAAAATGGCTCTAAATATGTTCACAAAATTCAGACCATCTTGCATACCCTTCTCAGAGTCTGTCATGGCGATATTATCTACCTTGGTGCCACGGTCAATTTCGTATTCGTATTCTTTAAACTCTTGGTTCTTTACGGCTAAAAAACGCTCTTGCTGTTCTGGCGTTATTACTACCTCGTCTAGCTCTGTCACTTTTTCTTTCACTTCAACAACCAAACGGTTGTTGGCCAAGATTTCTTCGGTTACGGTAACCACTTTAATATTATAGTTAACGGCTGAAAAAACAAGTTGATCGCCCACTTTTACATTGATTCGAAATAAACCTTGATCATTGGTAATTGTAGCCCTCTCAGTGGTTGCATTTACCACATTTTCATTGGGCACTCCAATGTTCATGTAAATTACAGAACCGCTTAATGGTTGTCTTGTATCGTCTTGTGAAAAGCCTGATACTGATATAAATAATACGAGTAAAAAAAGTAATTTTTTGGTCATTTAGTGTATATTAAAACTGATAACACCCTAAGCGTAGGGATATCAAAAGATAAAGAAAAGATTTGTAATCTTCATAAAAAAAAAACCCGTCAATAAACTTTTGTTAATTTCTTAATCTGCTGTGATCAGCAGCACATTTGACCTTTACCAAAATTTGACATCAAAATTGACCCCTTTCAACGAAGATTGATGTTCTTTAACCCATTACCCTATTATTTCAACTTATAAATAAAGGGTATTAAGAAGATAATTCTATTTTTGTTCATCACTATTTTCTCGTCTTAAGACACTAAGTATGAAAGCAATAATATTCTTTATT
Source organism: Maribacter spongiicola (assembly GCF_004364165.1). Taxonomy (GTDB): domain Bacteria; phylum Bacteroidota; class Bacteroidia; order Flavobacteriales; family Flavobacteriaceae; genus Maribacter; species Maribacter spongiicola. The sequence continues at coordinate 35,833 of NZ_SOAY01000015.1, read as the reverse complement.
TTTTTTACCATAGTAACGATACCTACCGTATTCGGACAAATTAAAATAGGTGACAACCCCCAAAATATTGATGCTTCATCGGTTTTAGAGCTTGAAAGTACTTCTAAAGTATTGGTCATTACCCGTGTAACTACCTTAGAGATGGAAGCTATTACACCGCAACGTGGTGGTATGGTTTATAACACCGATACCGAGTGTATCAATTATTACGATGGTACCCAATGGGTGAATTTATGCGATGCCGTAAATTTCGCAATTACCAATGACCCTATAGTTAATGGTAGAAGCACTATTGACATTACCGAATCTGCAGCTGGCTATAACTTAGAAGTAGCCAAGAACAGTATTTTAGGTGATAATATTATTGATGGCGGTATTGGTCCAGACGATATACAAGATAACTCCATCACCCAAGATAAATTAGCTTCAGCCTCTGTTGGAGCAGATGAAATACGTGAAAATGCCGTAGGCTCTGTAGAAATCAGGGACGGAAGTGTTGTACCTGCCGATATGGCAAATTTTCTTGCAGGGCAAGTGATGACTACCGATGAAAACGGAGTGGTACAATGGGAAGATTCTAACGACCTATTCGACTTAACATTCAGTAAATTAGACACCACACTTACCATTGCTAGATCCACCATTGCCGGAGTATCTACAATTAGCTTAGGAGCTTTAATAGGATCAGATGATCAGCAGTTAACTCTAGATGAAAACATACTTAGCATTGAAAATGACCCTAATACGATAGATTTATCAACGTATTTGCAAGAGTTAAGCATAAATCCGGCGGGTACCGAAATCAGTTTGACGAACGGAGGTTCAGTTACTTTACCACAAGTGAATGGCTCTGAAACACAAATTACCGAAGGTGACAATGTTACAATTACCGGAAATGGAACAGCCGCATCCCCATACGAAATTAGTACCGCCGATGCTATAGTACCCAACGGATCAGAGACCATAGTAACAGAAGGAAATAATATAACTATAACCGGAAACGGCACAACTGCCACACCATATATCATTAATTCGCCAGATGCTATAATTCCTAATGGATCAGAAACCATTGTTGCCGAAGGAAACAACATCAATATTACCGGTAATGGTACTACTGCTACCCCCTATATAATTAACGCAGCTGATGCAGCTGTAGTAGACGGTACTGAAACTGTACTGCAAAATGGCAATAATATAACTATTACCGGTGACGGCTCAAGTGGTGATCCCTATGTTATAAATGCGTCCAATGCAATTGCGGATAACGTTACAATTACCGGGACAGGAACGACAGGCGACCCTTTTACTATAGAACCAGGAGCTAATGGACAATTTCTTTATACTGATGCCGGTGCTGTAACTTGGGCTGTACCACCAAATGGAACGGGTACAACAACAATTACAGAAGGAACTAATATTACAATTACAGGAGACGGTTCTACCGCTACACCATATGTAATTAACGCATCTGGAATTGGAAGTACTACCAGCATTACAGAAGGTACCAACATCACGATTACAGGTGATGGTTCTACGGGCACGCCATATGTTATTAATGCCACTGGAACTGCAGGCAGTGCTTGGACTGATATCACTGGAATACCAGCAGATTTCGCAGATGATATTGACAATAACACAGAATATACTGCAGGAGCAGGGTTATCATTAACCGCTAACGAATTTGCGATAGATGCAACTACGATTGTTGCAGATTGGAGTAACCTTACCAATATCCCTATAAATCTAGACCTTGATTCAACCGATGACTTTGATAGGGAATGGACAAGCCTTACCAACATCCCAGCCGATATCCTCGATGGTGATGACGATACTACTTACTCCGCTGGTACAGGATTAACATTAGCTGGAACAGAATTTTCACTGAACGCCGGAACTATTGTTGCAGATTGGAGCAACCTTACTGGAATTCCGCCAAATCTTGATCTTGATTCAACTGATGACTTTGATGGGGAATGGACAAGCCTTATCAACATCCCAGCCGATATCCTCGATGGTGATGACGATACTACTTACTCCGCTGGTACAGGATTAACATTGGCTGGAACAGTATTTTCATTGAACGCCGGAACTATTGTTGCAGACTGGAGCAACCTCACTGGAATTCCGCCAAATCTTGATCTTGATTCAACTAATGACTTTGATGGGGAATGGACAAGCCTTACCAACATCCCAGCCGATATCCTCGATGGTGATGACGATACTACTTACTCCGCTGGTACAGGATTAACATTGGCTGGAACAGTATTTTCATTGAACGCCGGAACTATTGTTGCAGACTGGAGCAACCTCACTGGAATTCCGCCAAATCTTGATCTTGATTCAACTAATGACTTTGATGGGGAATGGACAAGCCTTACCAACATCCCAGCCGATATCCTCGATGGTGATGATGATACTACTTACTCCGCTGGTACAGGATTAACATTGGCTGGAACAGTATTTTCTATTGGATCAATATCAGGCGGAGCTTCTGGCGTCATCGCAACCAATTCAATTACGCAAGGAGATATAGCTGCGGGTGCAATCGGTCCTGCAGAGATTCAATCTGATGCTGTATCATCTGATGAAATTGAAAATGGCACGGTCATGAATGAAGATTTAGCAACTGGTATTGACGGAATTAAAATTTTACCGGATTTTGGTGGACAGTTGATACAAACCACAGCTAATGTTCAAGCAAATAGTTTTATATCTGCAACCGCTACCTACCCCGATTATGTTTTTCACAAATATTTTTTGGGTAATTCCCCAATTAAAAACAATTACGAATTCTCATCTTTAGAAAAAGTAGAAATATATCTAAAAGAAAATCACCACTTACCAGGCGTTAAATCATTTTCAGAAATTGAAGCGAACGACGGTAAATGGAATTTATCTGAAGGTGCACTGGTCAACCTAGAAAAAATAGAGGAACTATTTTTACATACTATTGAGCAAGAAAAGAAAATTAAAGAATTGCAGCGTGCCAATACTAACATGAGTACAGAATTAGAGGGATTAAAAGCCCAAATGGCAGAGATTAAATCCATGTTATTAGAAAAGCAGAACAACTAATGAAAAAATACACATACATATTTTTCTTTTTATTGGTAGCTAGCGTTTCTGCCCAAACTGCCTTATATAATAATGGTAACTTACGTATTCATGGAGGTGGGCAAATTGGTTTTCATACCAACCTTATTAATGAATCGCCTTTAGATAATAATCTTGGTCTAGCTGGTTTTTATGGACCGGAGCTTTTGACCGTTTCAGGCAATGTTACTCCGCAATTCCATGATATGGAAATTGCATTGGAGAACAACATGCAGTTGAACCTTGGTATGGACAATACCAATAATACCAACTTTATTTTTGGTAGTATTCTTACTCCTCTAACCCAACCAGATATTTTTTACAATTTTTTAGACAATTCTTTTTATAGTGGCGAAAATGACTTTAGTAAAATAGAAGGGTATGCAGCAATTACCAATCAGCAAAATTTTGGTTTCCCGGTTGGTGATGTGCAATATTTAAGACCGTTGATTATCAATTCTGAAAGCGTTAACTTATTTGCTAAATGTGCCTATTTCTTTGAAAATCCGAATAACGCACCAGCGCCTTTAAGTTCTTATGATACAGGTACAACAGCACTTGATGTTGAATTGGTAAATACATTTGAATTCTGGAGACTAGAAGGTACCGTACCCTCTACCGTAACACTTAGCTGGAATATTCGCAGTACCATAGCAAGCTTAACAGACAACGTTGAAGAAGTTATACCAGTTGGGTGGAGCAAAGCCTCTCAACGATGGGTAAATTTAAGCGGTAGTGTTCCTGTAGGTACTTTGACCGAAGGTTTTGTTTCCACAGAATCTTTTATACCAGACGATTATGAAGTTATAACGCTGGGCTCATCTAAAAGTCCGTTCGAACCTTTATCTAAAGACGTACTATTCATAGATAACTTCTTTATTTCCGTAAATGGTGATGGCATCAACGACAGTTTTTTCATTGAAGAATTACAAGATTTTGACAGTAATTTTCTTCAAATCTATGATCGCTACGGACTAAAAGTGTTCGAAAAAACAGATTACGTTGATGATTTTGTCGGATTTTCTAATCTGAACAATGTCCCATTCGGTGAAGAAAAAGGATTGCCTACCGGCGTCTATTTTTATACCATTTACATTCCTGATGGTGACTTAAATTATCAGGGCTTTTTGTACCTATCTAGATAATCAATTCAGTTATTTATTTTTTTCGAATTCATTTTATTTGAATGAAAAATCTTACTTAAAAAATAGCTTCGTTCATATTTAGATTCTTTTACGCCTAGATTAAACGCATATTTCAACGTTGAAATTAAAGCTTTATAGGGTTTCCCAACATATTCCCCTAGGTTCACAACATATTATATTTTTCCTACATTGACGGTTTTATTTTTACAGATGTTAACATATTCCCCAATATTTAGATGTCTACAAAAATTAAATTTCTATTATTCTTCGTTTTCATTTCATTCTGTGCAAATGCACAGGTAAAAATAGGTCAGAACCCTAATACTATAAATTCCGCTTCTATTGTCGAATTAGAAAGTACAGATAAAGCACTTGTGCTTACTAGACTTACTACAGCACAAATGCAAGCAATTAATCCGTTGAACGGAGCCGTAGTCTATAATACCGACACGCAATGTGTACATTATTATAACGGATTGATATGGACAAACCTTTGCGATGGTAATTCTTCATCATCATTTTCTTTTACGGATAATGGAGACGGCACTATTACACTTTCTGACGGAAACGGAAATAACGTAACCTTTAATGGGGCGGCACAAACCATATCCACACTTGCAGACAATGGTGATGGCACCTATACCTATACCAACGAAAACGGAATAGAAACAGTTATTTCTATCGTCAGTACTGACAATCAAAATTTACAAACCGACAATACACCTGGGAATATTAGTATTGATAACGGTAACGCTATTGCAATCAATGTAGATGATGCCGATGCAGATGACCAAAATGAAATTCAAACTTTAAATTATACTTCAGGCGTACTTACCTTATCTAATGACCCAAATGCAACAACTGTCGATTTATCAGGATTTGATCAAAATGCAGCTGATGACTTCGATGGAGAATGGACGAGTCTTGCGAACAGACCTGCAGGATTAGATGATGGAGACGATGATACACAACTTTCAGAAGCCGAAGTGGATGCTTTTGTTGCCAACAACAATTATAGTACAGGTGCGCATACTACCGATGCAGCCGACCTTACTACTGGTGTGCTTGCGGATGCAAGAGTTCAAGAATCAAATGTTACTCAACATCAAACGGCGTTGACCATTACCGAATCGCAAATAAGTGATCTAGTTCATACCGTTGATACGGATACACAACTTTCAGAAGCCGAAGTGGATGCTTTTGTTGCCAACAACAATTATAGTACAGGTGCGCAT
>NZ_SOAY01000015.1:0-30112 GCF_004364165.1 Maribacter spongiicola | reverse complement strand
TCGTGTACAAGAATCGAACGTTACTCAACATCAAACGGCGTTGACCATTACCGAATCGCAAATCAGTGATCTAGTTCATACCGTTGATACGGATACGCAATACACGGCTGGTACAGGACTTACTTTAAATACAACTACATTCTCTGTAAATAATTTAGCTGGTGATGTAACAGGACCTACTAATGCAACTGTCATAGCTGATGGTGCTATAAGTGGTGGTGCTGGAGGTAAAATTGTGGACAATTCAATAACGGCATCAGACCTTGCTCCAAATTCAGTTAATGCATCGGAAATCAATTCAAATGCCGTTGGCACGTCTGAACTTAAAGTTGATGCAGTAGAAACTGAGAACATTTTAAATGGCAATGTTACACCTATAAAAATTCAACCTGGCAGCAATAATCAAGTGTTAACTACAAACAGTTCTGGAACCGTAGTCTGGGAAAACCAATCTCCTGATATATCTACAAACTTAACTCAGAACACTACCACTGGTCTTATCACATATACAAATGAAACCAACGCTAGTCAAACTGCAAATACCGTAGGCGCTGAAACAAACAATAATATTTCTGTAGGTGCCAATGGAGGTGCTTTCTATGCTAGCCCAATCAAAGCAATAGGTAAAATCAGCTCAACTGGTACCATAACCAAGGCAACAGCTGGAGTTACTGTTACTAGAATTAGTGTTGGTTACTACCGTGTTACTTTACCTGCAGGTTCTGTATCTGATGCAGATTACATTATACAATTATCGCAACCTGGCAGAAATGGTGTCGGTAATGACGACCCTGGTATCTCCTACTCTAACCAAACCGCAACTAGCTTTGAGGTGATTATCGGTGATAATGATAATGGTGGTACTGATAGAAGTCGTTTCGATTCTGAATTTATGTTTACTGTTTTAGACCTTTAAAATGAAAATGAAAACTAATATAATTTTAGTAATAAGCCTACTTATTACTTCCTTATCTAATGGTCAATTAGATAGTGGATTACTTTTAGGTTTAATTACGGCAACAACAGCAGATATCAATTCAACAACAGATGCATCAAAAGGCTCGTTAGTTTTTAATGTTGATGATAATGAGGTGTATGTTTTTAACGGAACAACATGGAATGTTATGGGACAGAAAAAAACATATACAGGTACATTTAGAATTACCGGTAGTGGTCCCGTTGCCATAAGTGAAATTCCGTTTCAGCCATCTTCAATATCTTTTACAGCATATGCTAACATTGAAGATTTTAACCTGAATACAGATAATGGCACAAGAAATAATGATAACGGCTTATCAAATACGTATGGTAGTATGAAGGGTTTTGCCAGAAATGACAATGGCCTAATAACTGAACAAGTTATTTTCAATGGCGGTAACGGTAATTCGATAAACGATATATCTAGATATGCCTCTAGTTCACACAGTATTGGAATACGTTATGCAAATCAGAATGGGGATAATCTAGGGCTTACAACCGCAACAGTTACCAATTTCAATATTAATGGTTTCACTTTAAATATCGATAGTTTTGCAGATGGAATTGTTGTAATATTTGAAGCATTTAGATAATCTATGAATTACGTATACAAAATATCAAAATTAATTATCATTATAATGGCTCCAGTTATTGGTTGGTGTCAAGATGCCGTGCATAATTATGGTAATATTCAAATTCATGACGATGGTCTAGTCGGTTTTCATATGGATGTAATAAATAACGGCGCTTTTAACAAAAACAAAGGTTTAGTCGGTTTTTATTCTTTCGATAAGCCTTTAACTATATCGGGTGCATCTAATCCTGTTTTTTATGATTTTGAAGTTGCAGTAGATAATGATCTTTATATTGATAATACGGTCGGTATTCAAAATAACGCAAATTTTATTACGGGCGACATCGTTACATCAAGGGTAGCATCCGAAGTAAATATTAATTTTTTAAATGATTCATTTTACACTGGTGATGAAAATTTAGCTAAGGTTGACGGCTATGCTGCCATAAGCAAGAAATCTGAATTTACCTTCCCGATTGGTCAATTCGATAAAATACGTCCGTTGAGCATAGCATCGGTGAGCTCTAATGATTACGCAAAATCTGCCTATTATTATGAAGACCCTAATACCCCGAGTGTATTTGGAACAAGTTTTAGCACATTTATTAAAGAAAACGAAACTTTATCTATTAGTGAGTATGAATTTTGGCATTTAGAAAGTACCATACCTTCAAAAGTGACTTTAACCTGGGACGAAGAAAGTAATGCCTACTTATTCGGAGAAACTATTGAGGAAATTAAAGTTGTAGGATGGAGTGCAATCGATAAAATTTGGGTCGATTTGGGGAACACCAATGTTGAGGGTAATTTTGCTTATGGCTCGGTAACTTCTAAAGAGTTTATACCTAGTGATTATGAAATTATAACCATTGGCGGTAATTCTGATATTTTAGAAACGCTTGACAATATTACTTTAGACAATTATTACATGACCCCTAACGGCGATGGTATTAATGACTTTTTAGAAATCGAAGGCATAGAAAATTCACCCAATAATGCGCTACAAATCTATAATAGATATGGAAGACTGGTATTCTCACAGAAAAACTACAGTAATGAGTTTACTGGCATATCGAATGTAAATGGGGTAATTGCGAAAAATATAGGTTTACCATCTGGTATCTATTTTTATATCGTAGATTTAAATGATTTGAATTTTAAACATCAGGGATATTTATATCTTACCACCTACCAAGAAAATTAATCATAAATCTTTTAAGATCAAGATTCATTACTTTTACAATGCATGATTTACCAATTTCAAAAGTTTTTTCACTTTTGATCAAGTTTGGCAAATCTTTTGTATTAAATAATACCAATATAGAGTTATGCAGAGAAGAACATTTATCAACAGAAGCAGTTCAGCTGCTTTGGCATTAGCCATTGCCCCAACTTTCTTTATTCAGGAAGATACCGAATATTCCATATTAGAACTCATGGGCAAAGAAGATATTGAGCTCTATGGAAAAGATATTAACCTTAGAAAAGAAGCCCATGATGCTTTTGTTGAAATGAAAAAAGCAGCGTATAAAGATGGTATCGACCTTAAAATAGTTTCAAGTTTCAGAAATTATGATAGACAAGAAGCCATTTTTGAGCGTAAATACTTAAAATATACAGATGACGATGGCATGAGCCCTACTGATGCTATTGACAAAATTATTGAATACTCTACTATACCTGGTACGAGCAGGCATCATTGGGGAACAGATATTGACGTTGTCGACGGATATAGAAAAGTAGATGGAGATGTATTGGTACCACATAAATTTGAAGGTGACGGACCCTATGTCGACTTTAAAAAATGGATGGATGAAAATTCGGAAACCTACGGATTTTTCTTAGTGTATACCGACGAAGCAAAAAGAAGAGGATTTAAATACGAGCCATGGCACTATAGCTATGCCCCATTATCAATACCAATGCTTGAACAGTTTAGAAGTAAAAACATAGCTTCTATTCTTATTCGTGAAGATTTTTACGGTGCCGAGAATTTTACAATGGGCTTTTTAAGATCTTATATACAGAATAATATATTAGATATTAACAGAAATCTACTGTAAGCATTTCGTATATTAGAACCTGTACCATAACACATTACGATGAGAAGAGGAAGTTGGAAAATTAGAATATTTATCGGTTTGGCCATTGTTGCCTTTGCATTTATTCAAAAATGCAGTAATACCGAAGAGAATCCATATACTGGTCGCTCGCAACATATTACCATGTCTTCTGAACAAGAAATTGCCATCGGTTTACAAAGTGCACCAGAAATGGCGCAGCAACATGGCGGTCTATACCCGGATCAACGTTTACAGGCTTTTGTTGAATCTGTCGGTAACAAACTGGTTCAAAATAGTATAGCCAAAGAAACCCCTTATCAATATGATTTTCATTTATTGGCAGATGATCAAACGATAAATGCTTTTGCATTACCTGGCGGACAGTGCTTTATTACTTACGCCTTATTCTCACAACTTAACGAAGCACAATTAGCCGGTGTTTTAGGTCATGAAATTGGTCATGTGATCGGAAGACATTCTGCAGAAAGAATAGCCGATAGCCAAACTTGGCAAACTGCAACTATGGGCGCAACCGTTGGTGCTGGCGACATGGGTAGTATTTTAGGTAGTATTGGTCAGAACACACTACTTAAAAATGGTCGTGGTGATGAATTGGAAAGTGATGAACTAGGTGTTCTATTTATGATCCAATCTGGTTATGATCCTTACGAGATGATCAAGGTGATGGAAATTTTGAAAGCCGCTGGCGGTCCAAATCGTACTCCTGAATTTCAAAGCACCCACCCTGATCCTGAAAATAGAATTGAAAAAATAAGAGAAGCCATAGACAAATACAAAAATCAAGGTTAATCGGATTTTTTGTACAGTTGGTCTAGAGGACAATACTCAGTGCTTATATTTTTGTAGATTTGAGGAAGTCCCAAGCTTATTTTGCCATTAATGAATTGCCTTTATAGCTATGATTTAATCATAGAAGAACACTATAATGGGAACAATTACACATTTCAGAAACTTGTACGTGCAGGCGTTTGAGAACTGTAAACCAATAGTATTGGTTACATTTTTAAAGGTCTACTCAGTATTTTGTGCCCTAATGATATTTTCGGCACTGTATGCTTTTGTTGTGAGAGCAGCAAATGGATTTGATTTTTAATGCGTTTTACTCTTTTACCTGAACACTATTTGGAGTAGAAATTTGTAGTATTTAAAAAGGGCTCATTGAAATTTCAATGAGCCCTTTTAATTTTACAATATTTAAAATTACATGTCTTGATCAATAACTGCTAGAACATCATTAGCATTCGACATTTTAGCATAATCTTTGGCTGTGTAGCCCTGGTCGCTCTTAATATTTAGGTTCGCACCGTTCAGTAATAAAACCTTCAGTACTTCTGCCTTATTATATCTAGCGGCATACATTGCCGGGGTAAGCCCTAAAGACTTTTCATTCGACTTTTCACCCAAAGCTAATAAACTTCGTACCTGATCCACATCGCCCTTCATCACTGCTTTACATAGCGAGCTAATTTCTTCATTGGCAGAAACAGATTCTGCTTCGTACTTATTAATATGGTCATTATTATTTGCATAAACTCCCGTTAAAGTAAATACACTAATGAGCGATAAAATTAAGATTGATTTTTTCATAATATTTAGGTGATTTTGATTAATAAAATTAATGATATGATAAATTTACACATACAATTCTATTAATTACATAATATTAAGAAAGTTATAGTAAATATTTAACAATTGACAGATATTAAGGAAACCCTATGACCCAATTTTGAAATAAATTGGGTCATAGGGTTTTATATTTTCAAGTAGAAATAGTTTAAAATGGACTTAACTTCCTACTGCAGTTTCAATTAATTCGAGAGCCTCTACTGCATTAGATAATTCGGCATAACGTTTTGCGGTATGCCCCTGACTACTCTGCATTTTAAGATCGGCTCCACTATTAATAAGTATTTCCAACACGGCTACCTTGTTATAACGCGCAGCAAACATGGCAGGCGTCATACCTAACGATTTCTGATTTACATCTTCGCCTAAATCGATCAACCGTTTAACTGTTTCGATATCGCCTTGCATAACGGCTTTACAAAAAGAGCTCAAGTCTACTTTAGAAACGAGCTCTATTTGATTTGCCAATACTAAATCTTTCGTGTTATTTGCTTTCGCGGTAGCTGTGAAGGTAAGCGCTACCATTGATAATGTGATACATACTTTTCTCATGATTATTGATTTTTGATTGATGCGTACAATAGTGTACAATTAAAAGACGCCAAACTGATGCAAATGTTTCACGCATTAACAATGTTATAACTAAACTTTAACAAACAAATCTTCACCAAAACTGAAAATATGTTGGGATATAGCATCAAAACAAAAAAGGCAGGTCAACTAGTAGCTTAACTTGAAAGAACATAGTATTTTTGTGCTCCTAAAACCTTTTGAAGATGAACAAAAAAGTAATCTTAATGATATTAGATGGTTGGGGTAAATCACCTGATCCAGAAGTATCTGCAGTAGATAAAGCCAATACTCCTTTTATAGATAGTTTATATACGAAATATGCTAATTCTAACCTTCTTACAGATGGCATGAACGTTGGTCTTCCTGAAGGTCAAATGGGTAATAGCGAAGTGGGTCATATGAATTTAGGCGCTGGTCGTATTGTTTATCAAGATCTGGCTAAAATCAATAAGGCTGTAAAAGAGAATACCTTAAGTTCCGAACCGGTTTTAAAAAGCGCTTTCGAATACGCTAAAAAGAACAATAAAGATGTTCATTTTTTAGGTCTTCTTAGTGATGGTGGTGTTCATAGCCACACTAATCACATTAAAGGTTTAATTGCCGCTGGTAAAGAATCTGGTGTAGAAAATATGTATTTACATGCTTTTACCGATGGTAGGGATGTAGATCCAAAAAGCGGAAAAGGTTTTTTAGAAGATATCGCTCATTTTGGCGCTGACAAAAACACTAAACTAGCAACTGTTATCGGTAGATATTACGCAATGGATCGTGACAAACGATGGGAGCGTGTTAAAGAGGCTTATGATGTAATCGTAAATGCGGAGGGTGAAAAATCGACCGACATAGGGCAAACTATTCAAAAAAGTTATGACCATGACATTACAGATGAGTTTATAAAACCTATCGTAATGACTAATACCGATGGCACACCCATTGCCTCTGTAAAAGAAGATGATGTTGTTATATTTTTCAATTTTAGAACGGACCGCGGTCGAGAACTTACGCAAGTTTTAAGTCAGGTTGATATGCATGAACAAAACATGCACAAGCTTAACTTATATTATGTTACGCTTACCAACTATGATGAATCTTACGAAAAAGTTCATGTAGTGTATAATAAAGATAATATTGTTGAAACATTAGGTGAGGTTTTGGCTAATGCCGGTAAAAAGCAAATACGTATTGCAGAAACGGAAAAATACCCACACGTTACTTTCTTTTTCAATGGTGGTAGAGAAGTGCCTTTTGATGGTGAATCACGTATTTTATGTCCGTCGCCAAAAGTGGCTACATATGACCTTCAACCAGAAATGAGTGCTTATGAAATTAGAGATAAAATCATACCTGAAATTAAAAAAGGAGATGTTGATTTTATTTGCTTAAACTTTGCCAACCCTGACATGGTAGGTCATACCGGTGTTATGGAAGCTGCAGTTAAAGCTTGCGAAACTGTAGATGAATGTGCAAAAGATGTTATTACAGCAGCAATAGAAAAAGATTACTCTGTAATTGTTATTGCTGACCATGGTAATTGTGAAACTATGGTTAATGAAGATGGTAGCCCTAACACAGCACATACCACTAATCCTGTTCCACTAATTTTAGTAGACAAAGATATTCACCATATCAAAGATGGTGTTTTAGGAGATATTGCACCTACTATCTTAAAAATGATGGGTGTAGAAAAATCAAAATTTATGACCCAAAATTCATTGGTATAGATTTAGGTACAACAGAAAGTAATTGATTTTATGATTAAATTAAAAACAGCCGAAGAGATTGAGTTAATGCGCGAAAGTGCGCTTATTGTTTCTAAAACTTTAGGCATGATAGCTTCTGAGGTAAAACCGGGAGTTACCACCCTTCAACTAGACACTTTAGCAGAAACTTTTATTCGCGACCACGGTGCTGTACCAGGTTTTTTAGGTCTTTACGATTTTCCGAACTCATTATGTATGAGTCCAAATGCTCAGGTAGTGCATGGTATTCCAAATAACACCCCTTTAGTTGAAGGGGATATTATTTCTATTGATTGCGGAGCTTTAAAAAATGATTTTTACGGAGATCATGCCTATACTTTTGAAGTGGGAGAAGTTAGCCCTGAAGTTAAAAAGTTATTAGAGGTCACTAAAAAATCGCTTTATATTGGTATACGTGAGTTTAAAGTAGGCAACCGTGTTGGCGATGTGGGTTATGCTATACAAAAATTCACAGAAGATCATGGTTACGGTGTTGTACGCGAATTGGTAGGTCATGGATTAGGTAGAAAAATGCACGAAGGTCCTGAAATGCCTAATTATGGTAGACGTGGTAGAGGCAAAAAATTTGTTGAAGGTATGACGGTTGCTATCGAACCTATGACCAATATGGGTACAAAGAATATCAAACAACTTAAAGATGGTTGGACAATACTTACTGCTGACGGTAAACCAAGCGCTCATTTTGAACATGATGTTGCCATTGTCAACGGAAAACCTGAATTGCTATCTACCTTCAAATATATTTACGAAGCTTTAGGCATTGTAAGTGATGAAGAAGATGAGTTCACAAAATCTACCGTAAAAAGTTAGAAAATAAGGATGAAGAAAATTTTTAAATTTTTTCTTAACCTTGTTCCAAGGCCTGTATTAATTTCTTTAAGCTATATAGTAAAGCCTTTTTTTAAGGCTTACTATCGTGGCAATACCTATGAAGACCCTATTGACGGCAATACTTTTCGTAGCTTTTTACCTTACGGATACGAAAAACCACGTGAGAACGTGCTTTCACCTTCTACCCTATCATTAGAACGCCATCGCTTACTGTGGTTATTTTTAAAAGAGGAGACCGACTTTTTTACTGCTCCGTTACATGTTTTGCATTTTGCCCCTGAACAAGCTTTCTATAAAAGATTCAGAAAACTAAAGAATCTAAATTATGTTACTACAGATTTAAATTCTCCTTTGGCAGATGTTAAGGCAGATATCTGCAACCTTCCTTTTGAAGATAATATGTTCGATGTAATTCTATGCAATCATGTACTAGAACATATACCCGATGACACGAAAGCAATGTCCGAGCTGTATAGAATTCTAAAACCTGGTGGTTGGGGTATTTTTCAGATTCCGCAAGATTTAAGCAGAGAAGAAACTTTTGAAGACGACACCATAACCGACAAAGTTGAACGCGCTAAAATATTTGGTCAATATGACCACGTTCGTATTTACGGAAGAGATTACTTTGATAAATTAAGAGGCATAGGTTTTACCGTAGAAGAAATAGATTTCACAAAGCTTATGAGCCAAGAAAATATCAACAGGTATCGCTTAGCACCTGGAGAGATAATTCCGTTCGTAAAAAAATAGTTATTTCACTACAAGCGCTTTAAATCCTTTAGTTGAAAACTCTTTTGTCTCACCATTTTCATCTAAATAAATAATATAAGCTTCTAGCCTATTATTTTCTTCAACAAGCTTAAAAGCATCTTCTAAATTCATTGCCATTAATGCTGTTGCATAAGCATCTGCAGTAGCACAGTTATCTGCCAAAATAGTTACGGCAAGTGTATTAGATACTTGTGTATAGCCTGTTTTTGGATTTACGGTATGCACAAACTTGTTACCAGTTTCTTCATCTATTCTAAACTTTCGATAATTACCGGAAGAAGCTAACGCCCTATCGTTTAAATGAATTAATATTTTGGTATTTCTATTTATCTCCATTTCGGGATCATCAATGCCAACTACCCAAAATTTATCTTTAATTGTATTCTTTCCTTTGGCTACTAACTCACCTCCTACTTCAATTAAATAGTTCTCTACATCCTTAGCATCTAACATAGCCGCAAGTCTGTCAATAGCATATCCTTTAGCAATAGCGTTAAAATCTAAGTATACATTAGGATTATTTTTAACAATATGATTATTATCATCCAAAGTAATCTTATCCAATCCAACAAAATTTAGTAAACTATCAATTTTAAGACTATCCATCGAAATTTGACGCTCAGGTCCAAAACCCCACGCATTTACAAGAGTACCTACCGTTGGATCAAAAAAACCGTTAGTTTCTTCGTGTATTTTTTTCGACAAATCAAATACCTCTCTAAACATCAAATCAACAACTACAGTACTATCTCCTTTATTAATTCTAGAAATATCAGACTCCGGAATATAAGTTGAAAGCGAGTGATTAATTACTGCGAATACGGAATCAATATCTTTCTGTATATCTAATTTCTCGTTAGAGATAGAAATTATACTATAAGATGTACCTAAAGCACCACCTACATTTTCATTTCGAAATTTAGTATCATTATTCTTCTTACAAGATTGAAACAACCCTATTACGGCGACCAATATTAAAATATAGTTCTTCATAACTCTACTAAACCGTCATAATCAACAATATACTCTTCATCTAAATACACAGGTAAATTGTGATCGGTAGCATTAACTAAACCTACACCTGCATAAAAGGTAGTTGCTTCAAATTTAATAGCATGTTCTTTCATTTTAATAAGGTCAGACATAAAGAAATCCATATCCTTTGGGTCACCAGGATATTCAATAGCTTTTACCACAACAAAGCGCATTTTCTTTTCTTTTATACAAACAAACTGCGGATTCTTTCGTAGCTCACTGTTTACAGCTAAAAACTCAAACCCTTCATCTTCTAATTGCTTGCCAACAATATTCATTGCCAAATTATGAAGTTCTTGTTCTGTTAATACATGCATACTAAACTAAGTTTTATAAAAAAACCGATACATTAGATATCGGTTTTTTTTATTATTTATAAGACTTTAGGCTTATCCTCCAAAGTCATCAAAACGTATATGTTCATCTGGGATACCAAAATCTTCACCCATTTTCTGAACAGCCTTGTTCATTAATGGAGGTCCACAGAAATAAAGTTCAATATCTTCAGGAGATTCATGAAGGCTTAAGTAGTTATCAATTACACAATTGTGAATGAAACCTACAAAACCATCACCAGGAGCATCGATATTCTCTTTTACCTTCCAATTATCTTCTTCTTGTGGTTCAGATAATGCTAAGTAAAATTTGAAATTCGGAAACTCTTCTTCCAATTTATAAAAGTGATCTAAATAGAATAATTCTCTTTTAGAACGACCACCGTACCAGTAAGATACTTTTCTATTTGTTTTTAATGTTTTGAATAGGTGATATAAGTGAGAACGCATTGGTGCCATACCTGCACCACCACCTACGTATAACATTTCTGAATCTGACTCATTGATGAAGAATTCACCGTAAGGTCCAGAAATAGTACAATCATCGCCTGGCTTCAAATTAAAAATATACGACGAGGCAACACCTGGGTTAACATCCATCCAACCATTTTTAGCACGATCCCATGGCGGAGTTGCAATACGTACATTCAACATAATCTCTCTTCCTTCAGCAGGGAAAGAAGCCATCGAATACGCTCTTTCAACTGTTTCTGGATTCTTCATTGTTAACGGCCAAAGGTTGAATTTATCCCATTCTGCCTTGAATTTATCAGGAGTCTCATGCTCCTCTGGGTGAGCTGTAATATCTATATCAGCATATTTGACCTCACACTCAGGAATTTCAATTTGAATATAACCACCAGCTTTGTAGCCCATATCCTCAGGAATCTCAACTACAAACTCTTTAATAAAAGATGCTACGTTATAGTTACGCACCACTTTTGCAGGCCATTTTTTAATACCAAATACCTCTTCTGGAATGGTAATTTCCATGTCTTGTTTTACCTTAACTTGACAGGCTAAACGTGCACCATGGTTTAATTCTTTTTTAGAGAAATGCGGAGTTTCTGTAGGTAATGCTTCACCACCACCCGAAAGTACGTGACATTCACATTGAATACATGTTCCACCACCACCACAGGCAGAAGGTAAAAATACTTTTTGGTTACCTAAGGTTGATAATAATGATCCACCTGAAGAAACTTCAATTTTCTTTTCTCCGTTAATTGTAATGGTCACAGGACCCGATGGAGATAGTTTTTGTTTCGTAAACAGAAGCAATGCCACCAATGCCATCAACAGTATTAGAAATGCGACAACAGTTATTAGAATAGTTCCGCCTGTACTTGCAGCTAAAATCATGTTTATTTATTTACGTCGTTATAAGAAATTACCTTTTCGTCAATTTCTTTGTTTTTTTCTACTACTACTTCTTCGACAGGAGTTACAACCTCTGGCTTAATTACCTGATTAACTTGCTCTGCAGCTTCTTCAGCATCATCACCGCCACCAGTTAACATACCTCCAAAACTTTGAAAGCCAATACCCATAAGGCCAGTGATAATAAAAGTAATACCTAATCCTCTTAAAGGAGCAGGAACATTACTATATCTAATTTTCTCACGAATAGCCGCAATCGCTAAAATTGCCAAGAACCATCCAATACCTGAACTAACACCATAATTGAATGCTAAGCCCAATGTTTCAATTTCTCTTGCTTGCATGAATAATGATCCACCAAGAATTGCACAGTTTACTGCAATCAATGGTAAAAATATACCCAAGGAGTTATATAAAGAAGGTGAGAATTTCTCAACTACAATCTCTACTAATTGTACCATTGTAGCAATAGTCGCAATAAATAAGATAAAGGATAAAAAACTTAAGTTGTAATCTGCATACTCAGGACCTAACCAAACCAAGGCTCCGTCTTGTAATAAATACTTATCTAACAACCAGTTCATCGGCACAGTAACAGCCAATACGAATATAACAGCAGCACCTAAACCAACTGCAGTAGCCACTTTTTTGGATACCGCTAAATAAGAACACATCCCCAAGAACACGGCAAATACCATGTTATCGATAAAGATGGACTTAAAAAATAATTCTACATGTTCTAACATAATTTCTACTTAAATGTCTGTTTAATTCTCTTCTACAAGTGCTGGGTTTCTTGAGCGTTGTACCCAAATAATTATACCGACAACAATCAATGCCGCTGGAGGAATAATCATAAAACCGTTATTCTCATAGCCCGTCGCGTACAATCCTGTTTTCATTATTGGATCTCCTAATACTGGTATACCAAAAAGTGTACCTGAGCCTAACAGCTCTCTAAAGAAACCAACAATTATCAAGATTACACCGTAACCTAAAGAATTACCAATACCGTCCAAAAATGAACGCCATGGTCCATTTGCCAAAGCAAAAGCCTCAAAACGACCCATAATTATACAATTGGTAATAATTAGACCTACGAAAACTGCCAAGGTTTTACTCAACTCATATGCAAATGCCTTAAGTACCTGATCCACAATAATCACTAATGTTGCAACTACAATTAACTGAACAATAATTCTAATTTTTGAAGGAATGATATTTCTCATTAACGAGATTACCACGTTACCCGCCCCTAAAACGAACATTACGGATATTGCCATCACTAACGAGGCTTTTAATTCTGCCGTAATCGCTAATGCAGAACAAATACCCAATACCTGTATGGTAATAGGGTTATTATCCGCTAACGGATCTGTAATAAGATTTGTATCTTTTTTTGATAGTAGTGCCATATTACTTTGCTCTAATTGTTTCTAAATAAGGTTTATATAATTTAACGGTTTCTTTTATCATAGCAGAAACACCGTTACCTGTAATAGTAGCACCAGCCAAGGCATCTACTTCATTATCATCTTTTGTATTGTTCAATGGATCATTGTTTCCTTTAGCTACTGCGATACCAGCGTACTGCGTACCATCCAAAATAGTTTCACCCTTAAAATCGTCCATAAAATAACGCATTTTAATGTTAGCACCTAAACCAGGAGTTTCCCCTTTATGATCAAAATATACACCTTGCACTGTCATGGTATCATCTAAGGCAATGAAACCCCAAATAGCATCCCAAAGACCTTTACCATACATAGGAATGATATAAAATTTCTTACCATCTTTCTCACCGATAAAAACTGGCAATTTATAAGGCTCTCCTTTTTTAATATTAGCCAATTGTTTTTTTAAGTCGATCAAATATGCTTCGTTATCTTCAGTAATCTTATCACCTTGAATAACTAATTGCTCTTTGATATAACTTGAAAACTCATCTTCTACTACATCTGTAGGTATAAAGTTTACACTACCAGCATCATCTCCATTTTCATTTACACCCATGGCATAAAGAATGTTCTGCTGTTTTTCAAAACGCTCATTTTCTTTGATGTTAGGGCGCAATGCTGAAGCCAAAAATGCAAGTATTGACCCAACTACCACAACCATAACAACAGCAAAAACTACTGTATAAACATTACTATCTGTTTTCTGTGTCATAATTAAACTGTTTCAGCTTTAA
This sequence comes from Maribacter spongiicola, assembly GCF_004364165.1. GTDB lineage: Bacteria > Bacteroidota > Bacteroidia > Flavobacteriales > Flavobacteriaceae > Maribacter > Maribacter spongiicola. Next base: position 15,971 of record NZ_SOAY01000015.1, on the reverse strand, counting down.
GTTCTTCTGTCTTACCATCTGAATCTTTTGGATAGATAGTAGCATTTTTTAATCTGTTCATTCTTCTTTTAATATTACCCCTTACAACATAATGATCAATTGTTGGCGCAAATACGTTCATTAAAAGGATAGCCAAGAACACCCCTTCTGGGTATGCAGGGTTGAATACACGAATCATTACAGAAATAAATCCTATAAAGAAACCGTAATACCATTTCCCTTTATTTGTTTGTGAACCAGTTACGGGATCAGTAGCCATATAGACAATACCGAATGCCAAACCACCTACGATTAAATGTTTCCAGAAATCGAAACTCATTAATCCGTAGAATTTGCTTGATTCACCTACCCAACCAAAATCAACAACCTGGTTGAATATTAAGCCCATTACTAGTGAACCAATAACGGCACTTACCATTATTCTCCAACTAGCAATCTTTGTAAATATCAAAAACAAGCCACCTAATAAGATTAGAAATGCAGATGTTTCACCTACAGAACCTGGTATAAAACCGAAAAACATATCTGATACGGAATAGGTCATTTCAGCCCCTTTATTCTGAGCTAAGTACCCCAATATAGTTTCACCTGATATCGCATCAACATTTGCCCCTGCAAGAATTTCTTCTGAACGCTCACGAGCTCCGTAAACCCAAACTTTATCACCACTCATCCATGTAGGATAAGCGAAGAACAAGAATGCTCTAATAGTCAATGCTGGATTTAAAATGTTCATACCTGTACCACCAAAAACCTCTTTACCAATAACAACACCAAAAACAACGGCTACAGATAACATCCAAAGCGGCGTATCTATAGGAACAATTAATGGCACCAACATACCAGTAACCAAATACCCCTCTTCTACTTCGTGACCTTTAATAACAGCAAAAATAAATTCTACTATAAGTCCGACTGCATAAGAAACAACAACTAATGGCAATACCTTAATAATACCTATCCAGAAATTATCCCAAGTAAGAAAATCGTTCATTAAAGAAAAATCTGCCGGAAAACCGTTAATTGCAGAATAATGTTGATAACCCGCGTTAAACATAGAGAATATTAACACTGGTATCAGCGCCATTATTACCGTGTTCATTGTACGTTTTAAATCATCTGCTGATTTTACATGTGTACCACCTGCATGAGTAGTCTCATCTGGCGAAAACAAAAAAGTATGAAAGGCATTAAAGGCAGGAGCCATTTTCTTACCCTGATACTTTAGCTTAAGTTCGTGTAATTTGCTTTTTAAACTCATTTCTTATCCTATTTCTTTTTGCAATAAATCTAACCCCTCACGAATAATCTTTTGGTGCGGTTGCTTAGAAATACATATAAACTCAGTTAACGAAAAATCTTCAGGAGCTACCTCGTATAAACCTAACTGCTCCATCTCATCCAAGTCTTTTACCATACAAGCTTTTAGCAGTTGCATTGGAAAAATATCCATCGGAAAAACTTTTTCATATTGCCCCGTTACTACGAAAGCCCTGTGTTCCCCGTTAGTATTGGTATCTAAATCATATTTCTTGTTAGGCTGCATCCAAGAGAACGTTAATGCTCTTGTTGCCGATATTTTGTTGAAAACTGGCTTATTCCATCCAAACAATTCATAATCGTCTCCTTCTGGAATAACCGTAACAGTATTATTATAATATCCTAAATAACCATCCGGTCTACTTTTTGAGCCTGTGAGTACATCTCCATTGATGACTCTAAAGTTTTCTTCGTTTACACCACTAGCATATAAAAAGGTAGAAATCTCTGCCCCTATTTTAGTTGTATAATATTTAGGTGCCTTAACTGAAGAACCTGCCAAAGCTATAGTACGTTCTGCATTGAACTTACCAGTCAACAGATATTCACCTATAATGATTAGATCTTGCGGAGTTACCGTCCAAACCAATTCACCTTTGTTAATAGGATCAACTTTATTGATCTGAGTACCTACCAAGCCTGCAGGATGCGGACCAGATACATTATGCAATTCTACACCAGTCATTGAAGACAATGGGGATTTGCTAGAACCTACAGACACATGAACTTTACCGGGCGTTAATTTACCCAATACAGTAATTGCAGCTTGTAATTCTTTTTCTTTACCCTGTAATACAAAATCCAAATCTGCCTGTAACGGACCACTTGAATATCCAGAAATAAAAATGGATTTCGGTGTAGTATCAGGATTAGCAACTACATCATAAGGTCTCTGCTTGATAAATGGCCAACAGCCACTTTTCAATAAAAGAGCTTTCAACTGTTCTTTAGATGATTTTTCAACATCTAATGTATCACCTGAAAATGACTCCTGTGTTTTGTCTGCTAATATCTTTAAGGTCAAAATACGTCTTCTATCCCCTCTTTCGATTTCAATAAGCTCACCGCTTACGGGTGAAACAAAAAGCATGCTTTCCATGTTTTTGTTATAGAACAAAGGCTCTCCCGCTTTCACTTCGGCACCTTGCTTTACCATCATTTTTGGAGTAATTCCGTGAAAATCACTTAACTGTATAGCATAAACATTACTTGAAACAGCTTTTGAAGTAGTCTGTTCTGCGGCGCCCACAAGATTAATGTTGAGCCCTTTTTTAATTCGAATGTCTTTTGACATGTGCGTATAGACCTTTAGGTTATCAAAATTTGAGCAAATTTAAGTACAAAAACTTCGTTTTCATAATTATTAACCCATAATTTAGTCATTAGAACGAGCTATATTTTTTAGGCATCGTTTTTGTTTACCTTTACTTAAAAATTACTGGGTCAATGCGAATTTTCATTAAACATTTTATTTGTCTGTTATTCTTGCAAAATATAGTTGCCCAGGTACAATTAGAAGCAAATCCGCCAGAAAACATAAAGTCAATCGTTTTTAAAGGTCCCACAGAAGACCAGTTTCCTGTAATTAAAATTGGCGAGCCTATATATTTAGAGTTCGATGATATTCTAGCCAACGAACAAGACTATTACTACAAAGTAATTCATTGCGATTATGATTGGACACCCTCTTCTTTGTTAAAATCACAGTATTTAGACGGTGTAGACAACCAACGAATTACCAATTACGAGAATAGTTATAGCACATTACAGTCGTACTCGAATTATCAATTGAGCATACCTAACGACAATGTTCGTTTAAAAGTTAGCGGAAATTATATTTTAGAAGTTTACAATAGCAACAACGACTTACAATTCTCAAGAAGATTTGTGGTATATAAAGATATCGTTGCCGTTTCCACTGCTATTAAACGTTCAAGAGATTTTAATTTTATCAACGAAAAGCAAGTGGTACAATTTAGTATTACCTCTGGCTCTTTACGGTTAATAAACCCAAAGAAAGAGGTTAAAGTTGCGATACTTCAAAATCACTATTGGCCTACTGCAATTACCAATATACCACCTCAATACACTTTAGGCGATGAACTAGTCTACAAATATGATCAAGAAACTGCTTTTTACGGCGGCAATGAATTTTTACTATTCGACACTAGCGACTTAAGAGCACCAAGCTCGCAAATTTCTAGCATCGATCTTACCGACTTATACAATCATTATTTATTTTCTGATGATTTCAGAAACGATAAGCCATACACCTATTTTCCTGACATCAATGGAGATTTTGTAGTCAGAACTTTACAGGGCGACAATGCCTCTAGAGAAGCAGAATACACAAACGTATACTTTAGCCTACCCTATACCGAATATATTGCCCTAGATGATGTTTACGTCTTTGGCAAATTCAATAATTACGCCCTTACCGACGAAAATAAAATGGTATACAATGAAAAAAATGGTATGCTAGAAGCCACGCTAAAAATGAAACAAGGGTTTTACAACTATAAATATGCCGTGAAAGGCGGAGAGAAAATTAAATTAAATGAGGTTGGCGGCAACTTCCATTTTACAGAAAACAATTACCTTGTACTAGTTTACTACCGCAACTTTGGGGATATGTATGATAGTATAATCGGTATTGGCTCTGCCAATTCTAGAAATATCACCAACTAGCTGTATATTTACGTTTTTCATAAATTATGGAGAACCAACCAGCCGTTCAACCAGCAGGCAGATTTAAACTAAAATACAGAGGTGTAGACTGCCTTAATTGCGGTCATCCATTAGAGCTTAGCGATAAATTTTGCCCTAATTGCTCTCAGGCAAATAGCACCAAAAAACTTACCCTTTTTGATTTTTTTGAAGAGTTTCTTGCGAATTATTTCTCATATGATTCTAAGCTTTGGAAAACCTTAACCGCCTTACTTTTAAGACCGGGCAAAATAACACAAGAATATATTCGGGGCAAACGTCTCTCTTATACTAACCCTTTTCGCTTTTTACTGAGTTTATCAATTATCTATTTTCTAATCATCAGCTATAATAGTGAACTTGAGTCTTTCAACAAATTTGGTTCAGAAAATAAAAAACCAATCTTCGACCTTAATGAGGAATTTAGTAAAATTGAATTTGATAGTGAAGAAGAACGACAACTAGCCTTAACCCAAATAGACTCGCTTCAGATTAACAGGTTTTTAAAAAATCGGATTAGCAATAAAGATTCTACTATTTTAGTAAATCCTAAGTCTTATTTTAAAGAAATTAATACAGAGAATCTAACACTCCGCTTTCTTGGCAAAATAGACTTCTTCAACATCATTATTAAGCACGATACCATTTATTATTTTGAACAAGGTTTAACTAAATTTGAAATACCAGAAAACAAAGAAAATGAAATGGCATTTAACTTAGCCAGCAGCTTGGTTGACATTGAAAAACGACCCGGAACGTTCGTAAATTCTTTAATTTCAAAACTGCCATTCACCACATTTTTCTTCCTACCGTTCTTTTCTATTTTTATTTGGATGGTCTATATCAGAAAAAAATACACTTATACCGATCATTTAATCTTTAGTTTCCACAATCAGTCATTATTATTTATCTTGCTCATTGTTAGCAATTTGATCAACGCAGTGTTCAATATTAATAGCGAAGGATTTTTTATTTTAATATTCGCTATTTACCTTTACAAAGCAATGCGCAATTTCTATCAACAAGGAAGAGTTAAAACAGTTATAAAGTATTTTTTCCTAAACACATTATTTGTTATTTTAGGAACTATTGCGATAACCATATTAATCGCTGCAAGCGTATTTACCTATTAAATATGATGATAACACAGGTTACAAAAGGCATTAAAATTTCGGTTCAAACAACTTTTGAAGGCACGTTCTTTAAAAACTACAAAATGCATTATGCTTTTGGGTATACAATTACCATTGAGAACCAAAGCAAAGATGCTGTTCAACTAACCTCTCGTCATTGGAAAATATATGATTCTTTGAATGATATGGAAACCTTAGACGGCGAAGGTGTTATTGGTAAAAAACCGGTAATTCAGCCCGGCGAATCTCACACCTACAATTCAGGCTGTCTTTTAACTTCGCCAATAGGCGCAATGAAAGGTCATTACAATATGGTGATCATGGACAATGCTCAAAAATTTAGAGTATACATTCCTACTTTTAAATTTAGCGCACCTTTCGCACTTAACTAAAGTCTTTTATAGTTTTTAGTCCAACAGCCTTTTAGTACCTTTGGTTAACTTTTTAATTTAAAAAAATTGACAATGGGTAAAGGATTTTTTCAAGTTCCTACAGCATTTAACGAACCAATTAAAAGCTACGCTCCTGGGTCTCCAGAAAGAGAAGCGGTTTTGGAACAATACAAAGAATATTTCAACAACACGGTTGATGTACCAATGTATATTGGTTCAGAAGAGGTACGCACAGGCAACACCAAGCCAATGTCGCCACCACACGATCACAAACACATTGTAGGTACTTATCATACTGCCAATAAGGAAAACGTTCAATCTGCAATTGATAACTGTTTATCATCTAGAGATGCATGGGCTAACTTAACTTGGGAGCAACGTGCCGCTATTTTCTTAAAAGCTGCAGAGTTAATTGCCGGTCCTTACCGCGCGAAGATCAATGCGGCCACCATGATCGCACAATCTAAAAATATTCACCAAGCAGAAATAGATGCTGCCTGCGAGTTAATTGACTTTTTACGTTTTAACGTAGAGTACATGTCTCAAATTTATGCAGAGCAACCAGATTCTGCCGAAGGTATTTGGAACAGAGTAGAATATCGCCCTTTAGAGGGATTCATTTACGCAATTACCCCTTTTAACTTTACTGCTATTGCCGGTAACTTACCTGCAAGTGCAGCTATGATGGGTAACGTTGTTGTTTGGAAACCGAGTGACTCTCAGGTTTTCTCTGCAAAAGTTATTGTAGATATTTTCAAAGAAGCCGGTTTACCTGACGGAGTTATCAATGTTGTTTATGGCGACCCAGTAATGATTACCGAAACAGTATTAGCTAGCCCAGACTTTGCCGGTATACACTTTACAGGTTCTACACATGTATTTAAAGAACTTTGGAAACAAATAGGAAATAACATTCACACCTATAAGACATACCCAAAAATAGTTGGTGAAACTGGTGGTAAAGATTTTATTCTTGCACACCCTACCGCTAACACCAAGCAAGTAGCAACCGCTATTTCAAGAGGTGCTTTCGAATTTCAAGGGCAGAAATGTAGTGCAGCTTCAAGAGTATATCTACCAAAATCTACTTCTAAAGAAATTTTAGAATATGTTAAGGCCGATATCGCTTCTTTTAACAAACCTGGTTCTCCTGAAGACATGAGCAATTTCATTACTGCTGTAATTCACGAAGGTTCGTTCGATAAATTGGCTAAGTACATTACACAAGCCAAAGAAGATGAAAATGCTGAAATATATGCTGGTGGTTCTTTTGATAAATCTAAAGGTTACTTTATTGAGCCAACGGTTATCTTAACCACAGACCCAAAATACACTACTATGGAAACTGAATTATTCGGTCCTGTAGTAACTATTTACGTTTACGATGACAAAGATTGGAGCGAAACGCTACAGTTAATCGACGGTACTTCTGAGTACGCTCTTACGGGAGCTGTATTATCTCAAGATAGATATGCTATTGACGAGGCTACCAAAGCATTACAGAACTGCGCAGGTAACTTCTACATCAATGACAAACCTACAGGTGCTGTAGTTGGTCAACAACCTTTTGGTGGCGCCAGGGCTTCTGGAACTAACGATAAGGCAGGTTCAGCTCAAAACCTTTTACGCTGGGTTTCTCCAAGATTAATAAAAGAAACTTTTGTTACTCCTGTTGATTACAGGTATCCGTTTTTAGGATAAAAAATAACTTTAAAGGCTGAATGTAAATTCAGCCTTTTTTTTTGACATAGCGCTTCTTTTAGCTTACATTACAGGTATTGCATTTTACTTTTAACAACCTTAATACACTAATTATGAAAAAGTTACTACTCGCAGCATTCCTATTTACAGGATGCTTTTCTTACGCACAAGAAGAATTAACACAGAACACATTAAAAGGTGTTTTAACCGGAAATCAACATCAAGTGATACAACTTGCAGAAGCTTTTCCTGAAGAAAAATACGATTGGAGACCAGCAGAAGGTATAAGCTCTGTTGGCGAAGCTCTTTTACACGTTGCAGGTGGCAATTACTTTTTAGTCTCTAAATTAGGATTTGCTCCACCAGAAGATGTAGATGTAATGAACTTAGGTAAAATTACAGGTAAAGAGAACATCATTGCAGCTCTTAAAAAATCTAACGAATTCGTTCTAGAAAATATTACCAATGTTGAAGATGGTTCTTTAAACGAAGAAGTTGATTTCGGTTTTATGAAATCTAATAAACTAGGCGGATTGCTAGCGATTATGGAGCATAACGGCGAACATAAAGGTCAACTTATTGCTTATGCAAGAACAAACGGAGTTGTACCACCATGGAGTGAATAAAACATACAAACGATGCTAAAAAGCCCTCTAAACAAATTTATTTAGAGGGCTTTTTCATTATTTAAGAAATATTAACATGTCTTCAATGCAATATCAATGTAAATTTAACGTTAATTAATTGTAAAGTAAAGGTAATTTAACGAAATTTGTACTTCACTTAAAATCAATTGCTTATGACTATTAATAACTTAAGATTACATATAACCTGCATTCAGATCCACACATGGAATTATTTAAAAGAATTTGCCCGTAAATACAAGAAGGCTTATTACAGTTCATTTCTTCTTTAATACTTACGCTTACCCTTTATATTTAAGCGGCAGATAAACCATTTTTTTCGTTTCAAAGAAATCTTCTTTGAAGTAATCGGTCAAACTATAGACCTCTGCGGTTCTATAATCTTTTAACTCGTCATTCAAATCTCCGCCTTTTAAATACAGTATTCCGTTTCTTACCGTATGTGCTGATTCCTTTTTTATTTTTCCTTTTATCCAGTGTACAAAAGTTGGCATCGCCGCCACAGCTCTACTGACGATAAAATCGAATTTACCAGGTATCTCCTCTACGCGAGCATTTATAGTAGTAACATTGGTAAGTTGTAGACCTTCAATCACCTCGTTCACTACTTTGATCTTTTTACCGATAGAGTCCACTAAAGTAAAATGAACTTCAGGAAACATAATAGCCAATGGTATTCCAGGAAAGCCACCACCGGTACCAACATCTAATATTGATGAACCATCTTTAAAAGTTATAAATTTTGCAATTCCCAATGAATGCAAAACATGCCTTAAATAGAGTTCATCTATATCTTTTCTTGAAACCACATTTATTTTTTGATTCCAATCTTTATACAATTCCTCTAATTTTCTGAAATTTTGTTTCTGGTTTTCAGATAAATTGGGAAAATTTTCAAATATGATTTCAACAGTCATGCTTATATTTGTAAGTAGATAATATTAGTATTTTCACTGGTGCAAAGATTTAGCTTTTAATTAAGCTATCAAACAATTATAGATTCAATTACATTATACTAAGTAAAAGATTACCAAATTATGGCACAAGATACCATTCGTTTTCCAAGAACTGATTCTGCAAAGTTTTTTAAAACCTTGAATAGCAGAGTTAACGATTATTTTAAAACTAATAAATTAAAGAAAACAGGAAATTGGAGACTACACTTAAAAACGTTAGTGATGTTCACACTTTTTCTTGCACCTTATTTTTTAATACTAACGTTAGGTCTACCAAATTGGGCTAACATACTTTTAACTATAGTTATGGGTGTTGGTATGGCAGGAGTTGGTATGAATGTTATGCATGATGGCAACCACGGTGCTTATTCAAATAAAAAATGGGTTAACAAATTAATGGGCAGCAGCATCTATATTCTTGCCGGCAATGTTTACAATTGGCAAGTACAACACAATGTGCTTCACCATACCTACACCAACATTCATGAACATGATGAAGACATGGAAGCGGGTAGAATTTTGCGTTTTTCGAAACATGCTGAATGGAAAAAACACCATAAGTTTCAACACTTTTATTCTGTGTTGCTTTACGGACTTTTAACCTTCAACTGGGCTATTACTACCGATTTTCAGCAAATGTACAGGTATACAAAGCGTAAATTGGCTTACGGCAAATTACCAAGTGCAACGATGAATTGGAGCACCTTGATCGTAACAAAATTATTATACATAACTATTTGGGTCGTACTACCTATGTTGATTTTAGATATTGCATGGTGGAAAATTTTAATTGGATTCTTTTTAATGCATTATGTTGCAGGGGTAATCTTAAGTGTTGTATTTCAATTGGCACATATTGTCGATGATGCAGACACACCTTTACCTGATGAATCTGGAACTATGAAAAACACTTGGGCTATTCACCAATTATTTACTACTGTAAATTTTGGCACTAAAAATAAAATCGTGAATTGGTTTACAGGTGGATTAAATCACCAAGTTGAGCATCATATATTCCCGAACATAAGTCACGTACATTACACAAATATTTCGAAAATTGTGAAACAAACGGCACAGGAATTTAATTTACCATATCACGAGTATAAAACTACTAGAAAAGCTATAATTTCGCACTTTAAACATTTAAAAGAATTAGGCAAAGAGCCTACATTACAATACTAGAAATTAAGAGCAACCATGAGCAATCAACTTTCGGATAGAATTAACAGCGTTACACCGTCAGCTACTTTGGAAATGGCCGCTAAGGCCCGTGAATTAAGAGCAGAAGGCAAAGATATTATCGGTTTAAGCTTAGGCGAACCAGATTTTAATACTCCTGATTACATTAAAGATGCAGCTATACAAGCGATCAATGATGACTATAACTCTTACTCACCTGTAGATGGTTACGTTGATTTAAAAAAGGCCATTATCACTAAATTCAAAAGAGATAACAACCTTTCATACGAACTACCACAAATTGTTGTTTCAACAGGTGCTAAACAATCTTTATATAACGTTGCGCAGGTTGTCTTAAACCCAGGTGATGAAGTTATTTTACCTTGCCCTTACTGGGTTAGCTATAGTGATATAGTTAAGTTGGCAGATGGCGTACCTGTAGAAGTACCTACTTCTTTAGAGAACGATTTTAAAATGACACCTGATCAGTTAGAAGCTGCAATTACACCTAAAACAAAAATGTTATGGTACAGCTCTCCTTGTAACCCTAGTGGATCTATTTATAGCAAAGAGGAATTACGCGCTCTTGCAGATGTTTTAAAAAACCACCCACAAATTATCGTGGTAAGTGATGAAATTTACGAACACATCAATTACGGGGTTACTGCACATGCTTCAATGGCAGAATTTGAAGATATGTTTGATCGTACCGTTACTGTAAACGGAGTTGCAAAAGCATTTGCGATGACCGGATGGCGTATTGGCTATATTGGCGCTCCTGCTTACATAGCTCGCGCAACAAATAAGCTACAAGGTCAAGTCACCAGTGGCGCAAATTGTATTGCTCAGCGTGCGGTAATTACTGCCTTAGAAGAATCGCCAGACCGTATTAAATATATGGTAGATGAATTTAAGGAAAGACGTAAACTTATTTTAGGTCTACTAAATGAAATTGAAGGCTTTAAATGCAACGAGCCTGAAGGTGCTTTTTACGTATACCCAGATGTAACCGCATATTTTGGCAAAACATTCAATGGTACAACTATTAATAATGCTTCAGATTTCTCTATGTACATTTTAGAAGCTGCCAATGTTGCAACCGTAACAGGTGATGCTTTTGGTAACGGAAATTGTATTCGTATTTCATATGCAGCATCTGTAAAGGAAATTAAGGAAGCAATATCAAGAATAAAAGAAGCACTGAAATAAACCTCAGCTATTCATAAAACGTAAAAAGTCCCTTTATTTGAAGGGACTTTTTTTATACTCTATAGTTTCACTAAACTTAAGTTCTTTTCCAAAAATAAGGGGTCAATAATATTAGTACAGTAAATAATTCTAATCTACCTGCCAACATTAAAAATCCGCACCACCACTTTGCCAAATCAGGTAAACTATTGAAATTACTTACAGGATTTAAACTCCCCAATGCCGGACCAACATTACCCAAAGATGACGCTGCGCCACCTATGGCAGATTCAAAATCTAATCCTAAAAAGCCTAGTACTAATGCCCCAATAATAAAGAGTAGCATGTATAGCACAAAGAATCCGATTATATTATAGACAATTTTCTCTTTTACAGTCTTATTGTTATATCGTACAGGTATGATGGCATTGGTATGCAATGTTCTTTTAAACTCCAATACACCATTCTTTATAATCAATAAGTGACGCATTACTTTTATACCTCCTGCCGTTGATCCTGCCGAACCTCCTAAGAAAAACAATCCGAAGAAAAACACGGTTAAAAAGGGTGTCCACTGTGTAAAATCTGCACTAACAAAACCTGTAGTGGTTATCACTGAAATTATCTGGAACAACGCATGCCTAAACGAACTTTCCGCCTTACCTAGCGCCATTGGATATCCAGGGGTTAACTCTGTAATATTCGCCTGGTAATACACCACCAAAGCCACTATTATCGTAAATACAATAACGAACCCAGAATAGTACCTAAACTCTTCATCTTTAACCACTTTCTGAACCTTTCCCTTAAAAGCGAAATAACTTAATACAAAATTACTACCAGCCAGAAACATGAAAAAGATAATAATATACTGTATCAATGGTTGATCGTTCCAGTACGCGACACTTGCATTTTTGGTTGAAAAACCGCCTGTAGACAGTGTCGCCATAGCATGATTAATTGCATCAAAGAACGACATACCCGCAATTTGTAATAAGATAGTTTCTGCTACCGTATACCCAAAATAGATAAGCCAAAGACGCTTAGCGGTATCAGTAATTCGTGGATGCAATTTATCGCCTGTTGGTCCCGGTGCTTCTGCAGAAAACAACTGCATACCTCCTATTCCCAACAAAGGCAGTATGGCTATTGCCAAAACAATAATACCCATTCCCCCAATCCAATGAGTCAAACTTCTCCAAAATAAAATCCCCTCTGGCATTGCTTCAATATCATCCATTATTGAAGCCCCTGTAGTCGTATAACCAGAAATAGTTTCGAAAAAAGCATTAGTTACCGTTGGTACCGCACCTGAGAATAAATAAGGCAACATCCCAGAAATGGACATCACAATCCACCCGAAAGTAACGATAATATACCCCTCTTTTTGCTTTACTTCTTTTTTATGACCTCTGGTATAGTACATCATAAAAACCCCAACGAACATAGTGCTAATAGAAGCCAAAGCAATACTTAAAGTAGCCCCATCTTGGTAAATACCACTTACTACTGCCGCTAAAAGCATAAAGCCTCCGTTGCAAAGCAACAAAAGCCCCATTATATGAATTATGATTCTTAAATTAAGCCGCATCTTAAAGGAACATTCGTTCTATTTTAGAAATCTCTGAAGGTAAACAACAAACTACAACCCTATCACCTTCTTGTATTTTAAATCCGCCAAGTGCAATATGACCTTTACCATCTCTAACAACACCACCAATAGTAGCTGCTTTCGGAAAATCAAGTTCTCGTATAGTAGCACCTGTAACTTTTGAATTTTTCTTAACTATAAATTCTAAAATTTCGGCATTTAAATTATTCAAACGCATTAAGGCAACTACTTCTCCTTTACGTATGTGTCTAAAAATGTTATTAGCTGCTAATAGTTTTTTATTGATTAAAGTATCAATACCGATAGAATGAGAAAGCTGAAAATAATCCATATTCTCAACCAACGCTATCGTCTTTTTTATATACTTTGATTTTGCCACCAAACATGACATAATATTCGTTTCAGAGTTTCCGGTTACCGCAATAAAGGCATCCATAGACTCTAGACTCTCTTCATCTAATAATTCAACATTTCTACCATCACCATTTATTACCAATGCATTCGGTAATTCATCTGCTAACTCAAAAGCTTTTTCTTTATTCTTTTCAATAAGCTTTACATTGAATTTATTGGCACAAAGATCTCTAGCGGTTTTATAACCTACTTTGCTACCGCCAAGAATCATTACATTCTTAATCTCTGTTTTTGTCTTACCGGTAAGCTTATAAAGTTCATCAACACCCTCTTTTACGGTAATGAAATATACTTGGTCACCTTCTTTAAATACAGTATCGCCACGTGGTATTACAGTATATTGAGTTCCTGTACGTTGCAGTGCAATAGGCATAAAATGGAGCTCTGGGAAAATTTTAGCTGCTTCTTTTACCATTTTACCAACGAACGGGGCAGATTTCAATAAAGACACCCCTACCATAATTAACTCACCCTCTTCAAATTCATAGGTATCGTTAAAGGCTGATTTGTTCAACAACATTTGAATTTCTGTAGCAGCTAAAGCTTCTGGAGAAATCAATTCATCAATACCTAAATCTGAGAACCTCAATAGCTCCTTATTCTTTATAAATTCAGTATTCGAAATTCTTGCAATTGTTCGCTTACAACCTAATTGCTTCGCCAACATACACAAAGTTAAATTCGTTGTTTCCGAAGAGGTCACCGCGATAACCAAATCTGAATATTTTACCTGAGCATCATTTAATACCGCAATAGAAGTTGCATCACCTTTTAAAACTCGTATATCTAAATGATTGTCTGCATAAGCCAGACTCTCTTTTTTAGAGTCAATTAAGGTAATATCCTGTGATTCATAAGAAAGTAATTTAGCTAAATGAAAGCCTACTTCCCCAGCACCAGCAATTATAATCTTCATTTATTATATTCGATCGCTAATTGTCAAGTACAAATTTTGGGTTCTAAACTATTATTCATTGTTTAAAAGCAGACTTGAAAAATATAGCATTTATTATGGCGCAAAATTACATAATTAAATTAGTTTATTCTTTATTTTCAATTGTTTACCGCATCAACAACCAACCTAAATCGCTAAAATGGAATTAAGCACTAGCTAAATCGTATATTTGCTAAAAAAATAGCGATAAAATGCCCGAAAAAGTTACGCCTTATAAAGATTCTGATTTAGGAAAGAAAGAACAAGTAACCAAAATGTTCGATACTATTTCTAAAAATTATGACGGATTAAACCGCGTGATATCATTTGGAATAGATATTAAATGGCGTAAAAAGGTTGTAGAAATACTAAAAAAAGAACAACCGAATTCAATTTTAGATATTGCTACTGGTACTGGTGATTTAGCTATTGCTTTAATTTCAACGGGTGCAAAAAAAATTGTGGGACTTGACATTTCTCCCGGTATGCTTTCTGTCGGAAAGGACAAAGTGAAAGAAAAAAATCTCAACAACACTATCGAAATGGTTGTAGGCGATAGTGAAAACCTATTATTTGAAGACAATTCTTTCGATGCCGTAACGGTTTCTTTCGGTGTTCGAAATTTTGAAACTTTAGAAAAAGGTATGGCAGAAATATTACGCGTTTTAAAACCTAACGGTTCTTTAGTTGTACTAGAAACTTCGGTACCTACAAAAACACCATATAAACAAGGATACCACTTTTACACAAAAAACATACTTCCAATAATTGGAAAATTATTTTCAAAAGACAATTCAGCTTATGGCTATTTAAGCGAATCTGCTTCTGTTTTTCCTCATGGCGAAAACTTCAACAATATTTTACGCGAAATCGGGTTTATAGATGTAACGAATAAACCTCAAACATTTGGGGTTGCATCAATTTATGTGGCAAAAAAGGCTAATGCCTAGGTATAATTAGCACGCTCTCTTAAATTGTTGACTTACAATCGTAAACCACGATATATGAAGAAATGGTTTTTTATAGGATTGACATCATTTTTAATGACCAATACGTTGAGTGCTCAATTCAACGAAAGCCCCATATTGAACAAACAAAACGAAGATAAGAAACTCTTAAACTGGGGTTATTTCTTAGGTTTAAACCAATATGATTTCAAAATTGAATACAAAGAAAATGCCCAAGACATCTTGGTAAGCAAGAGCTTTGGTTTTAATGTTGGATTGATTGGTGAAGTTCGCCTTAATGAATTTTTAGATGTACGTTTTGAACCTGGATTGCATTACGGATCAAGATTAATGGGATTTCCTGGCTTTGATGATGAGCGAGATGCAATTAGAGAAGTAAAATCTACATATATTAATTTCCCTTTACTATTAAAAGCCAGCACAAAGCGGTTTGGCAATTTCAAACCTTTTTTATTAGGTGGTGCCTCAACCGGACTCAACTTAGGTAGTAACGAAGAAAGCCTTGATGATAATGAATCTGGCACCTTTAGAATGAAGAAATGGGTTTACAACTATGAACTTGGTTTTGGTATTGATTTCTATTTAGAGTACTTCAAATTCACCCCTTCTATTCGAGGTGTTTTTGCGATTACCGACGAATTAGTTCCTGATAACGACCCTAATAGTCCGTGGACCGGAAACATTGAATCTTTAAAAACACGTGGAATTTTTATCAACTTTACTTTTGAATAGCAATTAGCAATTAGCAATTAGCAATTAGCAATTAGCAATTAGCAATTAGCAATTAGCAATTAGCAATTAGCAATTAGCAATTAGCAATTAGC
>NZ_SOAY01000014.1 GCF_004364165.1 Maribacter spongiicola | reverse complement strand
TGGTTGTTGGTTGTTGGTTGTTGGTTGTTGGTTGTTGGTTGTTGGTTGTTGGTTGTTGGTTGTTGGTTGTTGGTTGTTGGTTGTTGGTTGTTGGTAAAATTTAGCTTTGCTAAATTTTCATTTTCAAAAGTCTTTCCTCTCTACTCTATTTTCTCTTTTCCACTTTGTACTTTCAACTTCGTACCTCCCACTTTATACTTAATACTTATTACTTCTCAACACAACCGCTCAACAATCATCCTGCATCACTCTAAATAAGTCTATCTCTATCTTCTTTATTCTAACGTCTAGCTTATTACTTCATACTAAATACCACATACCAACCACTATACTGCTTCTTCCACATTAAAGCGTACCTTTGCAACTTATTAAAATTTTTATGACATTTAAAGAACTCGGCTTAGCCGAACCAATCCTAAAGGCCTTAGAAGCCGAAGGTTATACTCACCCTACTCCAATTCAAGAACAATCCATTCCTATACTACTTAAAGGCAAAGACCTTTTAGGTGTTGCACAAACAGGTACTGGTAAAACTGCTGCTTTCGGTATTCCTATTTTACATCAACTGTATGAAGGTATTAGTTTAAGTCAAACGAAACGTAAGGTTAAAGCTTTAGTAGTTACACCTACTCGTGAGCTTGCCATACAAATTGGCGAAAGCTTTACGGCGTACGGTAAATACACTGGCTTACGTAACACTGTTATTTTCGGCGGTGTAAAGCAAGGGAAACAAGTAAATGCCCTTAGAAGCGGAGTTGATATTTTAATTGCTACTCCCGGTCGTTTATTAGACTTAATGAACCAAGGTTTTATTTCTTTTAGAGATTTAGAGCACGTAGTTTTAGATGAAGCTGACCAAATGCTGGATATGGGTTTCATTCATGACATTAAAAAAATCATTGCAAAATTACCAGCTAAAAGACAATCGTTGTTCTTTTCGGCTACCATGCCTAAAGATATTGTGGAGCTTTCTCGTAAAATGTTAGGTGATTTTGAACGTGTTACTATTAAACCTGAACAAGCAACCGCAGAGAAAGTTGAACAAGGTGTATATTTTGTTAGTAAAGCGAACAAGCCTAAACTTCTTATTCACCTTATTAATGAAAAGCCCGAGAACACATTAATCGTATTCTCAAGAACTAAGCACGGTGCTAACAAGATTGTAAAAAAATTAGACCAAGCTGGTATACGTTCTGCTGCAATACACGGTAACAAATCGCAAACGGCAAGACAAAAAGCTTTAGGTAGTTTTAAAGATGGTTCGTTGAAAGTATTGGTGGCTACAGATATTGCTGCAAGAGGTATTGATGTTGAAGATTTATCGTTAGTGGTAAATTACGATTTACCTAATGTTTCTGAAACTTACGTACACCGTATTGGTAGAACAGGACGTGCAAACGCAAGCGGAATCGCAATTTCGTTCTGTGACAAAGAAGAAAGAGCATACTTACGTGATATTGAAAAGCTAATTAAGCAACCTGTACCACGTATGCCAGAACATCAATTTACAGATGAGAATGGTGAAGAAGAGAAAGATGACAGACCGGCAAGAACCCCTAGAGGTCCTGGAAAATCAGGGAACAAAAATAAAAATAGACCTGGTGGCAACAATTTTCGTGGAAAGAACAATAGAAACACAAGCAGACCTAAAAAACGAAATGACTCTAGCAGAAGCGAATAGCTTCTGTTAGAATTACATTTTATCTTTAGCATAAACATTTTATCGTCTTTATGAAAAAGCAAATGGTAATTTACGGTAGTGGCCGCCATACCGTACCTTTCTTAAATTATATCGCTAAATCTACTGGTAAAGAAAAGCCCAACATGTGCTTTATTCCTACAGCTAGCGGTGAAGACGAACAGTATATTGCTTCTTTCTATGATGTGTGTTCACAGATTGATGTTACTCCGCATGTACTTTCCGTTTGGATTAATTCTTACGACCAAAAAGAATCTTTCGAGGAAATTATTTCTCGAATGGATGCTATCATTGTTGGTGGAGGAAATACCCTAAATATGCTAGCCATTTGGAAAGCACAAGGTATTGACATTGCTCTTAAGAAAGCTTATGAAAACGGAGTGGTTATGGGTGGTGGTAGCGCTGGCTCTCTTTGCTGGTTTAATGGTGGCACCACAGATTCCAGACCTAAAGAACTAAGTATTGTTGGCGGTATGGCATTTATAGACAAAAGCCACTGTCCGCATTACAATTCTGAAACTTCACGTAGACCGTTGTATTTCGAGAATATTAAAACCGGGAAGCTATCTGACGGTTATGCGTGTGACGACCGTTCTGCTATTCATTTTATTAATGGCGAGGTACATACTTCTGTTTCTTTAAACGAGGAAAACCATTCTTATTACGTGTATTTAAAGGATGGTGAAATTGTTGAAGAATTGATACCGAGTACAGTTATTTTATAACTTCAATCTAATAGTTTCATTTACGTGCTAATATCCATATTAAGGATTCTAGTTCATCCCTTGCATCTAAATTCTTAATAAAACACTTTAAAAGTATAAGTTATTTATGTACTTTAAGGGTGTAAAATTCCCCTATATTTTTCTGATTTACAATATGTTGCTCTTCACCCCCTGATGTGTAGCCTTATTTAGCTTGTGTTTAATTCAAAAAATTAAATGCGAGTATGAAGTTGTAATCAGTGCTATTTTATTAAACCAACCACCAATTTGTGCATGAAATTAGCTGTAAAAAGGGAAAATCAAGTCATTGAAATCTATACCAAATGGCTACTTGATTATTTAAATTTCTACCTAACAACCAATACTTACATTTTAAATGAGGACAATTGTTTTAACGGTACTTCCGTCAATAAAGTATTTTTAATTCTTTCTTCAACCTCCAATTTTATTACCACCATTTTTGAATCAGGTTCAACCTATAACTTAAGAATCAATGATTAAACAATCCCTCCTATTCATCACGCTATTTTTCTGTATGCTATTTACGGCAAGTGGGCAAGAAAACCCGGTAGACAAAAATGGAATGGCACTGGATACAATCGTGCATTTTACGAAAGCAAATTTAGATTCAATTTTTGGTTTAAGGTTAACAAATAAAGCAGGTTGGATTTTTAAATCAGGAAATAAGCAAGATGCGTCATCTATAGACATTGATTTAACGGGTTGGGAACGATTAAATCCCTCTCAGATAACCAATGAAATGGCAGATAGTTCTGGCAAATTTGAAGGCTGGTTTAGGTTGCAATTTACCATTGATAGTGCTTTTGCAAAGCTTCCACTCTACTTGGACAAAGAAGACCATGCAGCAGAGGATATTTATATAAATGGAAAGTTGTTCCGTCAATTTGGAGAAAAAGGGAACGACAGAGCCTCATTTAAAGAGCATATTCAAGATTTTGAAATTAGAACCCCAATATTTTTAGAACCTGACACTACATATACATTAGCCATACATTATGTTGACTACAGTACCTATTGGGGCGTTGCTAAATTACTTTATTTGGGCTCTACCAGATTTGTTACCAATGACTATTTTGACTACATGAGTTTTATAGGGTATAGACAATTATTTGACTTATTGAGTTCTTTCATTTTCTTCATTCTTTTCTGGCTTCTTTATTTTCTTATTAAAGAGGAAAGTGAACTACTCTTTATCGCTCTTTTTTCTACTATAATGTTATTGGAGAATTTTAGCACAGCTTTCTATGGTGGTGATAGTTTGTACTTTACAATTCCTTCTCATTACATGATAATACTTACATATTGCAGTTTTTATTTAGAATTATGTTTTTACTTATTCTGCGTTTTGTTCGCCTATAAAATATATTATGGAAAAGTTCCAAAATGGCTTATTTTGGGAAGTTTGATTATACCATTATTTTTCTTCTTTGCATATAACGATATAGGGAATTTCCTATATTTTATATTTAAAATCAGTATTGGCATTTTCTTAATCTACCTATCCATAAAGTCTAAGAATAAAGTAATATCTGCAAGAATACTTCTTTATTGTTTAACATTATCTTATGTCTTTACTCTTGTTGGACTTTTAGTAAGACAATCCTCTATAAAAGATGATTTTAGTCTAAGGTTAATAATGGTTCATAGTGATACGATCGGTAAAGCCATTCTCTTTTTAGGCATGTTAGCATTTGTCGCTTATCGCATGAGAGAGAAAAATGAGGATATGCGTCAAAATGCAATGGAACTTGTAAAGGTAGAAGCTGAAAAGAGTGCGTTAATTACCTCACAAAATGAAAAATTAGAATTAAAAGTAAAAGAAAGAACATCAGAATTAAATCAATCTTTAGAAGAATTAAAAGCCACCCAATCTCAACTCATCCAATCCGAGAAAATGGCGAGTCTAGGAGAACTCACAGCCGGCATTGCCCATGAAATTCAAAATCCATTAAACTTCGTCAATAATTTCTCTGAGGTAAGCAACGAACTTGTTGAAGAAATGAACGAGGAATTGGATAAAGGAGATCTTGAGGAAGTAAAGGCTATTTCATTGGATATCAAACAAAACCTTGAAAAAATAAACCATCACGGTAAACGCGCGGATAATATTGTAAAAGGTATGCTACAACATTCTAGAACCAGCAGCGGCACAAAAGAACCAACCGATATCAATGCCCTTGCAGATGAGTATTTACGCTTGGCCTACCATGGTCTAAGGGCAAAGGATAAATCATTTAACGCCAAACTCATAACCGAATTTGACGAGAACATTGGAAAAGTAAATATTGTACCACAAGACATGGGGCGGGTAATTCTTAATTTGATTACCAATGCGTTTTATGCGGTAAACGAGAAAAAACAAAGAGATGTTAATTTTAAGCCGATAGTTACTGTCAGTACCAAAAAGTCTGATCAACATATCACCATTGGTGTTTCTGATAATGGTGATGGTATTCCAGAAAAAGTCAGAGAGAAAATATTCCAACCCTTTTTCACCACTAAACCTACCGGTCAAGGTACCGGCTTGGGATTAAGCATGAGTTATGATATCGTGACAAAAGGACATAATGGAAAGTTAAAAGTGGAAACAACAAAGAATAAGGGAACCACATTCATTATAGAATTACCAAACTAAACCAACAACCAAACCAGTATGAAAAATACACTTCAAAGTAAACTTGTACTTATAATCAGCTTTTTCTGCTTCTTGCTTTTGGTTTCTTGTCACAAACAAAGCAAGTCCGAAACGGAAACTACTGTAGGTGATTTTAAGGTTCCAGAAACCATACCGTTAGTTTTTACAGAGCCAGAACCTTTTGAATGGGAAACTATAACCAACGACACGCTGACAACTCCCGTTACTTATGATTTAAACGTAGATGCCTTGCCCAGCAAACCTTTTGAACTAAACACGTTTAAACCGCTAAAGTCCCCAATGAAGGAATACGATTTGGACTGGGACAGTTTTCCTACAGAAAATATAACATTTGATTCTGTATCCTTTACTATCACAAAATCTACCATAAAAAAACCGATCATTACCAAAATGAAACCCCCTGGTAATATTGCCGGTACGAACGTAAATCTTCTACAACTTTCTACCAATGAAGGATTGCCCTCCAATGATATTACCTCCTTTTTAGAAACTGAGGATGGTAGTATTTGGGTAGGTTCATCGTCCTTTACATCATTAACACTTTATGACGGTGAAAATGCATTTATCTATGACTACAATACAGTCTATAAAATGGAATTAGATAAACAAGGCAAACTTTGGTTGGTTAGACCTGCAGATCGCATAATCCATGTATTAGATTTTGATAATAATATAGAATATACCATTACTAGAACTGAAAATTTTACCCCGTTCGACATTCTATGTGACCATACCGGTACTATGTATATAGCATCGCTAAATGAAGGCTTCTATACTATTGATCCGGAATTAAAAAGTTTGCAAAAAGTAAGCAACGTTAATAGTAATAAACCCTGGAGGCTTTTTGAAGATAGCAATAATAACCTTTGGTTAGGTTTTACAAATCATTTGAGGGTTTTAGATAAAGACAGAAAGGAACTTAAAACACTTTCAAGAATTGCAAATATTGAAATAAACTCTATAGTTTGGGATGTTACAGAAGATCAAACGGGTAACATTTGGCTTAATTATCCATATCCTTTTGCTACCAATAACACCACCTATCCCAGGGTTTTACGACTCTCATCAAAAAAAAATACGGTAAAAGTATTAGACCCAGAAAATGGCTACAACATAGTAGGTACCGAAATGGAAGAAGATAACCAAGGTAATTTCTGGATTTTGGGAGTTAAAGAGGCGTTTATTTTAAGTAAAAATCTGGAAAAACACAAAACAATAGCTTTAAATAGCGCACTACAAGGCTCTCTAAAAATTCCTAGACCAATAAAAAGGAATGATGGCTCATTATGGATTGCCACTACGGATAATGGAGTATTAATAACCACAAATTACACTTTACAAACAGAATATTTTGATGACACAAGAGGTTTAATAAATAATGAAATATGGGAAATTGAAGAAGACTCAAATGGTGACATATGGTTAGGTACGGCTGCGGGAATCAATATTATCAACTTGAATAATAAATCTATAAAAGCTCTAAGTTTTGAGCAATTACATTGTAATCCTAACACAATTAATTTCATTAAGGAGATTACACCAAATATTTACTTTTTAAATACTAGAGATGGCTTTTCTATTCTTGATCGGCAAAAAAATAAACTCACCTCATACGCCAATGGTGCTAATCTTTTCGGAGCAGGTATTGCAATTATTAATGAGCATACTTTTGCAATATATTCGAGAACGGGTCTGTATGTCTATAATATTGAAAACAATAGCTTTAAAAAAGTAGTTTCCAAAAGTAACCCTGATATTTTAATTGCAGGAAGTGGATCCATAATGGTTTATGATAAAGAAATTCTTTGGACCCCTACTACGAACGGGTTAGCCAAAGTAAATTTAAAAACGAACACCGTAAGTTACCTTAGAGAAGAACAAGGTCTTGGCAATAACAATGTATCCACAGCCAAAATTTCAAATGAAAGAGAGCTATGGTTAGCTACCGAAAATGGTGTTAACATACTTAACTTAGAACAAAATACGCTAACCCCAATAAAGAAAGAAAACGGACTATACCCTACTGATTTTTATGATCTGACAGAAAAAGGGGGCATAATGTACGCTGCTAGTGGTAATGGCTTAATTGCCATGGAAAAAGCCACTGTAAAAACAACAGATAAAGGCTTCTACAATTTTAATGACGGACTCGGTTTTAAATCGAACGATTATTTACAAGATTCCCCTAAATTTTTAAAAAACGGACAGTTTTGGTCAGGTGTTACAAGTACTTCCAATGAATGGAAACTACTTGTTCTTAACTCAGAACCACAACAAGATAGCACTACTGGAACAGTGAAAATCAACAACATGTTCGTCATGGATGAAAACCCGTGGTTCGAATTAACTATTGTAAAAGATTCTACAAATGTGCAAACTTCAGCCTATGCCAGTACCAATAGTATAAGATGGGATTCTGTTAAAGCTCCTTATAATATTCCAGAAGGTCTTACACTCCCCTATAATCAGAACAGTATTAGTTTTAGTTATGGTAGTGATGCCATATTTAATAGAGATAAATTAAACTATCGTTTTATTCTAGATGGTGAAGATGAAGATTGGAGCTATGCTGCAAACGCTACCAAGACCAAGAACTATTATAACTTAAAACCAGGGGATTACACCTTTAAAGTGGCTGTTAGAGGTGCGAATAGCGGCTGGTCCGTACCAGATACACTTTCATTTAAAATAAAGCCGCCATGGTGGCAAACTTGGTGGGCATATTTGCTCTTCGGTTTAATAGCGGCCAGCATTCTAAGAGCGTACATTGTTTTTAGAGCTAGAAAGTTAACTAAAGAGAATAGAATTTTAGAAGAGCGGGTTTCCCATAGAACTATACAGCTTAAAACCAAAATAGATGAATTAAAGTCCACCCAATCTAAACTTATTCAGTCTGAAAAAATGGCAAGTTTGGGTGAACTCACCGCAGGTATTGCCCACGAAATTCAGAATCCGCTAAACTTCGTCAACAACTTCTCTGAAGTAAATAAGGAACTTCTTGATGAACTGGAAGAAGAAATTGATAATGGTAAT
This sequence comes from Maribacter spongiicola, assembly GCF_004364165.1. GTDB lineage: Bacteria > Bacteroidota > Bacteroidia > Flavobacteriales > Flavobacteriaceae > Maribacter > Maribacter spongiicola. The sequence goes on along the minus strand of NZ_SOAY01000014.1, from coordinate 213,280 downwards.
TATGATGAAGTAAAGGCACTGGCAAAAGATGTATCTGCCAACGAAGATAAAATTATCTTTCATGGCAAACGTGCCGATGGTATTGTAAAAGGAATGCTGCAACATAGCCGTAGCAGCACCGGTCAAAAAGAAATGACCGATATTAATACCTTATCAGATGAATACTTACGCCTAGCCTACCATGGTCTGCGCGCAAAGGACAAATCTTTCAATGCTACCTTGAATACCGATTTTGATGACTCCATCGGTAAACTAAATATAGTAGCTCAAGATATGGGCAGGGTAATTCTAAATCTTATTACCAATGCATTTTATGTAGTAAAAAAGAAGAAAGAAGAAAACCCAAAAGGCTACAATCCTACTGTTTCTGTGAGCACCGAAAAACAGGATAATATGGTGCTCATAAAAGTTTCCGATAATGGCAACGGAGTACCTAAAGAGGTATTGGATAAAATATTTCAACCTTTCTTCACCACTAAACCTTCTGGCGAAGGCACTGGGCTGGGACTATCATTAAGTTATGATATTGTAAAAGTTCATGGAGGTGAATTAACGGTAGAAACAAAACAAGGAGAAGGTACCACCTTCACTATCGCTTTACCAGTGAATTAAATGATTTAATGTTCCCCATTAAAATTATTTGAAAATTATAAATAACCACCTTATGAAGATATTAGTTGTAGATGACGAACAAGATGTAAAAGTTTTATTTCAGCAGCGCTTTAGAAAAGAAATAAGAAAAGAGGAGCTTGAGTTTGTTTTTGCATTCTCTGGAGAGGAAGCCTTAAATCTAATGAAAGCAATGGAACATGAAGCTGTGTTGATTTTATCTGATATTAATATGCCTGGTATGAGTGGCTTAGAGTTATTGGATACCATTAAAAAGAATTATGTAAAGCCCCCACCAATGGTTATGATGATTACCGCCTATGGCGATGACGAGAATAGAACAATGGCTAAAAACTTGGGAGCCGATGATTTTCTTACCAAGCCTTTAGATTTTTCACTATTAAAAAATAAGCTGACAACCTTAAGCTAAGACTATGGCAAAAATAATGGTAGTAGATGATGAGACGGATTTAGAGATACTCATTAAACAGAAATTTAGAAAGCAAATACGGCAGAACGAATACGAGTTTGTATTTGCTATAAACGGTAGAGATGCGCTAGAAAAACTTGGGGAAAATCCAGGTATAGATATTGTTTTGAGCGATATTAACATGCCAGAGATGGACGGTCTTACCCTACTCTCAGAGTTACATGAATCTAGCCCGTTAATTAAATCGGTCATTGTTTCCGCTTATGGTGATATGGAAAATATTCGTGTGGCCATGAATCGAGGTGCCTTTGATTTTATCACCAAACCCATAAATTTTGAAGACTTGACCATTACTATGGAAAAGACTTTAAAGCATACCATGGAAATTAGAAAAACGTTGCAAGCCATTAAAGAAAACAATATTCTTAAAATGTATGTTGATGAAAATGTGCTCAATTTTATGGGTGGCCAAGAGTATGAGTCTAAAATTATGGCAAATGAAAATATTGAAGGCACCATAATGTTCGTAGACGTTTGCGGATTCACAAAAATTAGTGAGACCACTAGTCCTGACATTGTTGTTTCAATGCTAAATACCTATTTCGATGCCATGGTAAAAGAAATTATGGAGCAAGATGGTATCATAGATAAATTTATTGGTGATGCCGTTATGGCCGTATTTAGAGGAGAATATCATTTAGACCGGGCCATTGATGCCGCATTGGCCATTAGAAATCAAGTCAATAGCCTACCTAAAGAAGAAGGCAAAGAAACATACCAACCAAAAGTTTCCATAGGTATTAAAAGTGGGGAAATGATTTCGGGAAATATTGGTTCGGCTACTCTTAAACGTCTAGATTACACCGTTATAGGAGATTCGGTAAATACTGCCGCCAGGTTGCAAGATGCGGCAAAAGAAAATCAAATTATTATCTGTGAAAGTTGTTATGAGCAAGTAAAAGAAGCCTTTAAATGTGAAAACTTAGGAAGTATCAATATGAAAAATAAATCGCAACCGCTTACCGTGTACAATGTAATAGAATAGCTAGCCAAAATAAATTAATAATCATGACCAAAAAAACAATCAAATGAACAAATTCAAATTTTTTAACATAGTACTTATGATTGCCTTATTGATTCCTTTTTTCGGGTATCAGCAAGAGAATGTCAAGCAAAGGACAAAGCAATCAGTTGAAGAGCAACTGAGCTTTATTAAAAACAAGTTTAATTTTGAAGATGAAAGTGAACGTTTAAAAGCTTTTTTTGAAGCCTATGCGCAAAACCAAATAGCTGAATCGCCAGCAATGGCTACTTTTTTTGGTAAACCTGGATATGATGATGTATGGGATGACTTTTCACTTGAAGGTGCAGATAAGAAATTAGCCAACTTAAAATTATTTAATGAAGCTCAAAAGTGGTTTGATGTAAACCAATTGACAGAAGAAGAGGTTGTGAATATAGATATTTTCAACGCAGCTGTAAGTATTCAATATTCTCTTGAAAGTCAGTTTCCTGAAAAGTATTTAATCATTGATCAAATAGATGGGTTTCACATATACCTCCCTGCAATTATACAAATGATGCCCGCCAATTCTTCTACTGGAGTTAAAAATATACTTTCCAGGTTAGAAGGACTACCTAATTTATTGCAACAGGCTCAAAACATTTTGACTGAGGGAATTGAAAAAGGTATTGTGATGCCTCGAAATACGGTCATTCAAGTACCCGAACAATTAAAACAAATCATCTCGAATACTCCCGAAGAAAGTGTTTTTTATACCCCCTTCGCCAATCTTAAAGAAGAAATAATTATAGAAGGAAGAGCATCCATAACAGATGATGCGCAGAAGATTATTGCTACTAAAATAAATCCTGCGCTCATAAAGTTTACCGATTTTGTGGAGAAAGAATATCTACCCAAAACCCGTGAAAGTTATGGTCTTAACCAGTTACCAAATGGCGAAGCTTGGTACAATAAACTTATTACATACCACACCTCTACCAATATGACCGCTAAAGAAGTGCACACATTGGGACTATCTGAGGTAGCAAGAATTAAAAAGGAAATGGAAAATTTGAAGTCGGATATTAGCTTCGAAGGAGACCTTACCGCCTTTAATGATTTCTTAAGAGAAGACCCTCAATTTTTCTTTGAAACTCCAGAAGAGCTGCTTACAGCATACCGAGACATTTGTAAGCGCATTGATCCTGTTTTACCTAAACTCTTTGGTAAGCTACCTAGATTACCTTATGGTGTAAAGCAAGTGCCGGCCTACTCAGAAAAAGCCTCTACAACTGCTTATTACTATCCAGGTTCTTTACAATCTGGGATACCTGGTTATTTTTATGCAAACACCTATAACTTAAATACCAGACCTAAATGGGAAATGGAAGCATTGAGTATTCATGAAGCCGTTCCCGGTCATCACCTACAATTAGCACTAGCTTCAGAGCTTGAAGACGTTCCAGAATTTAGATCTATGCTGAATTTCACCGCATTTATTGAAGGTTGGGGACTTTATTCGGAAAGCTTAGGTCCAGAATTGGGTTTCTATAAAGACCCTTATTCAAAATACGGGCAGCTAACGTATGAGATGTGGCGTGCCATACGCTTAGTAGTAGATACGGGAATCCACGCTTACGGTTGGTCTAGACAAAAAGCCATAGACTATTTTATAATGAATTCGGGTAAAAGCTTAAATGATATTACCGTTGAAATAGATAGATATATTGCTATGCCAGGGCAGGCATTAGCTTACAAAATCGGAGAATTAAAAATAAAAGAACTAAGAAAAAAAGCTGAAACAACGCTTACTGATCAATTTAATATCAGGGCATTTCATGACGTAGTATTAGGAAGTGGGACCATTCCCTTAGGTGTTTTGGAAGCCAATGTGAATAATTGGATTACACAGCAAACAACAAAATTATAAAATGAAAATTTAATATTATGATATTAGAGGTTAAAGAGGCTTTTAAATGTTAGCACCTAGGTAGTATTAACATGAAGTATAAAGCACAACCTCTTAGGGTGTACAATGTGATAGAATTGCGATTGAAATTAAATTTAAAGCCATGACCAAACCATCAAACAATAAGAACCAAAAAACAAATAAAGAACAAAATCAGAATCCTCTATCTGCTTTTGAGAAAGGTCTATTAGATGAACTAAAATCTAAAGGGCATGCTGAAGAGTTGGTGGATCATTATTGGGGTACAATTAATTATGTATCTGGACTCATAAAGGCTTCGGAATTGAAGGCGGGACTTATACTCTCTTTCTACGGTATAGTTCTGAATTTTATTTATCAAAGTGCAGCTCCCGTAATGCATTCTGTATCAGATGCAATTTTATTCTACATTCTAATTGGGTTGTGGTTTGTTGCTACCGTAATTTCCATTTTTTATAGTGTACGCTGCTTTATTCCAAAGCTTGAAGGGAACTACAGTGATAATGTGTTTTATTTTGGAGATGTCATTACCAAGTTTGGTACCATCAAAGAATTTTCAAAGAAATTTTATGATGTAAGTATCAATGAAAAAGAGGTTTTTGAACAGTTGGGGGAGCAGATATACATCAATTCTAAAATATCGGCTTGGAAATTTAGAAACGTGCAAAGATCTATTCGGTTTTTAGCTATTAGTCTTGTGCTACTGCTATTAACAGCAGTTTATTATGGAGTGCTTAGAATTATTTAAGGAATAAAAATTCTAAACTTAAGAAAAAGTAATTTAAACTTTAGTCTAGAGAATATCTAAAACTGTAGCAACCTTACCCCAGTCTAAGGCATATGTAACCACATAGGAACCCACCCCTAGCCCCTCCCAAGAGGGGAATAGTTCTTGCTTGAATTAAATAAAGTCGATAGGTTAACCATAGACTTCAAAATTCGTCCCTGTCCCACAATCAAAAACGTAAACCTCCCCTCTTGGGAGGGGATTAAGGGGTGGGTAATACCAATCGTAAATTATTCTAAATGGTAAATCAAACCAAAGAGGTCTAATTAGGTTCTTGCCACTGAAATTATTACTGATTGTTTGTGAAATACTGCCCACAACACCCACCCCTAGCCCCTCCCTAGAGGGGAATAGATTGTACATTAGATAAACTTTATTGAGAAAGGCATCAAGGTAACTTTAGACTTTCAAATACGACTCAAACTCACAAACATAAACGCAAACCCTCCCCTCCTTGGAGGGGATCAAGGGGTGGGTAACACGGAATGTGAATTACTCTAAAAAGCTAAATCAAACTAGAAAGGTTTAATTAGATTCTTGCTTCTGAAATTATTACTGATTGTTTGTGAAATACTGCCCACAAGACCCACCCCTAGCCCCTCCCAAGAGGGGAATAGCTCTTGCTGACATTTTAAAATATTTACAGAATTGACATTGTAACCCTAGATTTAAAGGCACTTCTAGTTCGAAATCAAAAACGCAAACCTCCCCTCCTCGGAGGGGATTGAGGGGTGGGTAATACGGATGATGAACTAGTCTAAAAAGAGAAATAAAACTAATGAGATTTAATTAGATTCTTGCCTCTTAAATTATTACGAACTGTTTTTGAAATACTGACTAAAAGACCCACGCCTAGCCCCTCCCAGGGGGGGAATACCTAGTTGCTTTATTGAAACCTATTCATTGAATGATCAATGCAACCTTAAATTTGCAGACCTGTTAGAAACTCCAGAACTAAAACGTAATCCTCCCCTCCTTGGAGGGGATAAAGGGGTGGGTAAAACGAATAATGAAGTAGTCTAAATGGTAAATCAAACTAAGAAGGTTTAATTAGATTCTTGCCTCTGAAATTATTACTGATTGTTTGTGAAATACTGCCCACAAGACCCACCCCTAGCCCCTCCCAAGAGGGGAATAGTTCTTGCTTGAATTAAACTTTGTTACTAAAGTCGATAGGTTAACCATAGACTTCAAAATTCGTCCCTGTCCCATAATCAAAAACGAAAACCTCCCCTCCTCGGAGGGGATTGAGGGGTGGGTAATACGGATGACGAACTAGTCTAAAAGCTTAATCAAACTAAGAAGGTTTAATTAGATTCTTGCCTCTGAAATTATTACGAACTGTTTTTGAAACGCTGCCTCTAAGACCCACCCCTAGCCCCTCCCAAGAGGGGAATAGTTCTTGCTTGAATTAAACTTTGTTACTAAAGTCGATAGGTTAACCATAGACTTCAAAATTCGTCCCCACAATCAAAAACGTAAACCTCCCCTCTTGGGAGGGGATTTAGGGGTGGGTAATACGGATGATGAATAGTCTATAAAACTTAACCCGAACACTACAACCCCTTATAAGCCTTCAAAACATTCTCAATCTTAGCTTCTGTCTCTGCATCTATATTTTGATGCTCAGGATTATCTTTTAACCACTTCACAGTTCTCTTTATCCCTTCCGAAAACGGAATGGTGGCTTTGAATCCCGGTACAAAAGTTTTTATCTTAGTATTATCGAACAAAACGCTTTCTGCTTTGTCTGCCAATAAAGTACCCGTGAATGATGGTTCTACTTTACATATAAAATCTGATGCAATGTGTACTACTTTTGCTTCCTTCCCTAAGGCATCAGCCAAAATCTTATAAATCATATTCCAGGTCAGCACCTCATCTGAAGTAATATGAAAAGCATGCCCTATTGCGGTCTGTAATCCTAATAAACCTACAAATCCTTTTGCAAAATCATCTGAATGTGTCACTGTCCAAAGTGAGGTTCCGTCTCCATGTACAATTATTTCTTTGCCATCTAATATTCGCTGTGCGGTATTGAATTTATCAAATCCACCAAGAGCAATAGGTATTACCGTATCATACGTTAAGGATGGTCTTACTATGGTAATAGGAAATCCTTCCTCGCGATATGCTTTCTGTAACCTGTCCTCACACTGAATTTTACCTTGAGAGTAATCCCATAGATTATTGTGCAGCGGAGTAGATTCCGTAATCACAGGATAACTTAAGGGTGTCTGGTAACAAGATGCAGAACTGATGAAAATATATTGCTTGGTCTTTCCTTTGAACAAATCTATATCGCGCTCAATATCATCGGGAGTAAAAGCTATCCAGTTTACGACAACATCCCACTCATGTTTTTTCAACTCCGTAAGTTCTTCGGGCTTGTTGATATCTCCAATAATACTATGTGCACCTTCTATCTCCACCTTGGCTTTTCCCCTATTCAATAAATACAGATTCATTCCTCTAGCCACTGCCAATCTACTGCTTGGTGTACTGATATTTCCTGTTCCTCCTATAAATAATACTTTCATTTTTTATTTTAATTCTGATAATCAATTAAATAACACACTATACATCCCTGTAAAAAGTTAATCCGTTTTTAAAGGGGTCATAAAATGCAAACTCACGTGTACCCCAGGCTGTTTCTCGTAACAACGTATGGGCATGAAAAACATCCACCCTAGAAAATTCATTGTACAAGGCTTCAATATTTTGAGAGACAATACGCAACATTGGTCTGTTTATATCTGCCTCCCACATTCTTTTATCGTGCCACTGCAAATGAATCTCGACATCATCCCTTAAAATACCTGCATATTTAGGATTCTTAGCATCATCTGCAAAGGCAATTCTAAACCCTAATCGGTTAACATAAAAATCTAACGCCTCAACAACATCCCAAACCGGAAGTACTGGATGAATTTGATGTAAATAGCCTTTTTCTTCCATACCGTGAAAATACAAAAAGGATTAAATGTTTGAATGTTAATACTTCCTCAATTCTCAATACAAGAAGTTTATTTTTTTAAGTAATTCGCTATCTTCATAGCATCATTTCAAACCAAACTCAACACTATGAAAATTTTTAGCAAAACTCTCTTTCTCCTGCTATTCACAGTTTCGGTAACTGCCCAAGTTTCATCAAATCTTGAGCTTACCGATATTTTTAACATGGAGTATGTATCTGACCCTCAGATATCACCTGATGGAACCAAAATCATCTATGTTCGGAATTTTAAGGACATTATGACGGACAGAAATTTATCTAATCTTTGGATGGTAAATTACGATGGTTCACAAAACAGACCATTGACTACCGGTAACCAAAACGATTATTACCCACGTTGGTCTCATGATGGTAAGAAAATCATTTTTAAATCGAACCAAACCGATGATAAAATGAAGTTATACCTCATGTGGATGGATACGAAAGAAATTGCACCGCTAACGAATACGCCTAAAGCACCTGGAGCGGTTAGTTGGTCTAATGATGATCGTTATTTGGCATTTACCATGTTCGTACCAGAAGCTGAAGAATCTATAGTGAAACTACCTGCAAAACCTGAAGGTGCAAAATGGAATACTCCACCAACATACATTGACAAATTAAATTACAGAGGTGACGGGCAAGGCTACATAAAAGGCGGTCATGACCAAATATTCACGTTATCTATTGATGGTGGCACACCAAAACAACTGACGGCAACATCGTTTGACCATGGTGCTCCTGTTTGGGCGAAAAACGATAAAACGCTATACTTTTCTGCAAATTTTAATCCTGATGAGGCTTTTGAACCTGCAAATAGCGAAGTGTATGCCTTAGACATAGCATCTGCCAAGGTTTCGGCGTTAACTTCTAGATATGGTCCTGATGGTTCTCCAAAAGTATCTCCTGATGGAAAAATGATAGCCTACACTGGTAATGATGACAAATTACAAGGCTACCAGATTACGAACCTTTATGTAATGAATACCGATGGTAGCAACTCAAAATTGCTTTCTGGCAGTTTTGATAGGGACATTGCCAATGCACAATGGGCTAATGATGGTAAAGGACTTTATTTTCAGTATGATACGGAAGGTGCCACCAAAATAGGGCATATTACCTTAGATGGTAAAGTGACTACTATCGTTGAAGGTCTTGGCGGATTGTCATTAGGTAGACCATACAATGCCGGTGATTTTACGGTTTCTAATAACTCAAAATTTGCTTATACTTTAGGGAATACTGAGCACCCGTCTGATTTAGGAGTTGCTGATAAAAAAGGTGCTAATCGATTGACTTTTGTCAATGATGACCTTTTTTCTTTTAGAGATTTAGGTAAAACTGAAGAAATTTGGTGGGAGTCTTCGTATGACCAACAAAAAATTCAAGGTTGGGTGGTGACTCCTCCAAATTTTGACCCTAACAAAAAATATCCTTTTATTCTTGAAATTCATGGCGGACCGTTTACTAGCTACGGCTCAGTTTACAGCGCCGAGATACAGGCTTATGCTGCAGCTGGTTATGTTGTTTTGTACAGCAACCCAAGAGGTAGTACAAGTTACGGAGCGGAATTTGGCAACTTAATTCACCATGACTACCCTAACCATGATTATGAGGATTTAATGAGCGGTGTTGATGCTGTTATTGAAAAAGGATATGTGGATACCGAAAATCTTTTCGTGACCGGTGGTAGCGGCGGCGGCGTACTGACTGCTTGGATAGTTGGCAAAACAGACCGATTTAAAGCTGCCGTAGTTGCCAAGCCAGTAATTAACTGGACAAGTTTTGTGCTCTATGCTGATGGTGCTGCTTTTTTCTCTAAATACTGGTTCGGCAAAAAACCCTGGGAAGATCCAGAAAATTATTTTAGACGTTCACCGTTAATGTACGTTGCCAATGTAACTACGCCAACCATGTTGCTTACTGGTGAAGAGGATTATAGAACACCAATCGCAGAATCTGAACAATTCTATACCGCATTAAAATTAGAAGGAGTAGAAACGGCTATGGTGCGAATTCCTGGTGCGGGACACGGTATTGCCAACAGACCTAGTAATTTAATTGCTAAAATTGCGAGTGTGTTGGCTTGGTTCGAAAAGTATAAGGATGTGGAATAATAGCTTGAAGTCGCTAGCATTTATATTGGGATTATTGGTTTCGATATCTACTATTTATGGACAAGAAGTTGATGTGTTGACTTATAATATTAAGTATGATAATGTAAGCGATACCGTGAACAATTGGAACAACCGTAAAGCACCAATGGTTGCCCTATTGCAATATTATAATTCTGATATCATTGGTATGCAAGAGGTTTTGCACCATCAATTGAGCTATCTGGATAAACATCTTACAGATTATTCATACATCGGCGTTGGGCGTGATGACGGAGAGAAAAAGGGCGAATACTCCCCTATTCTTTTTAACACCAAAAAGTACAAGCTTTTACAGGGTGAAACCTTTTGGCTGTCTGAAACTCCTCATGAAATATCTGTAGGTTGGGATGCTGCTATGGAACGTATTTGCACCTATGGTTTATTCGAAGATTTGAATACAGGAAAACAGTTTTTGGTTTTCAATACCCACTTTGACCATATAGGAAGAGTAGCTCGTGAAAAATCTGCTAAATTAATAGCTTCTAAAATCAATGAAATAAGTGAGAATAAACTTCCTGTAGTTTTAATGGGCGATTTGAATTTGAATCCAACAGAAAAGCCTATTCAATATTTACAAAGTGTATTAGCCGATGGGCAAAGTGTTACTCAAAAACCATTCTACGGACCAACAGGAACGTTTAGTGGATTTGACCATTCGCGCATATTATCAAGTCGTATAGATTACATATTTATTGAGAATTTTAAAGTTCTAGAATATGTTCATATTGATGATAGAATGGAAAACAACAAACATATTTCTGATCACCTGCCCGTATTTGCTAAGCTGATTATAGAACAATAACTAGCATAAGAATGCAATAACTTAAAGCCCCTTAACTCTATAGTTTAAGGGGCATGTTTTTAAATCATATAGCGACTATATTACAATTCAGATACGAGACTTTTATTTATAAAAGCCTTAGTTCCGGTTGCAAGTTCTATATGTGCCCAGTTTTCGGTATATCCTAAAAGTACTAAGGTATCGTTACGCTTGGCTTCTGCTAATTTTATGCCTGCGACCTCAGGTGCATTTCTAATATTGGCGACTGCCGATGAGACTTTTAGAAATTTAGATGCATTTGCCAATTCTTGAAAACTTGGTCGTTCGGTAAGCTTTACAAATGGTAATGGATTGATTGCTCCTTGACCTGATTTATAAATTCCGAAATGTAAATGTGGTGCCGTGGTTTTGGCATTCCCCGTATTTCCTACCAAACCCAGGGTATCACCCATCATTACCTTTTTTCCAGTTGACACCAAAATACTATCCAAATGAGCATAATAAAGCGATTTACCAAACAGTCCGGCTTTTAGCCATACTTGTTTACCGCCTAAACCTCTATTTCCTGTAGAACTTACTCTACCGTCTACTGCTGCAATAACAGGAGTTCCTCTTGTGGCAAAAATATCAATGCCTTCGTGGCTACGGGCTCCACCAGCTCTTACCGCTCCCCAAAAACTTTGAATTGCGGTATTATCCTTACCCAAAACCGGAAAACCAAGACTTGGGGAGGTGTACATTTGAAAACTAAACCAACCTTGAGCGTCTAGCTCTGGTTGAATTGCAATCTTATAAATTCCCGTTTCCTCAATGGCTATTTCAAATTCATTTTCACCCAAGTCATTCTGAAAAATATCTGTCTGACTACTATCGTCATTCATTTTAATGAGGTTTATAAAATTTCGAATTCCCAACACTTTATTTTCGATAGCAACATGAAAAACTTCACCTTCATTTATATGAATATTGTAACTATATACTGCAATTTGCTCTTTATAATATTCTCCCTGTTCCACATATGGCAAACGTATTTGTAAACTATCTCCCTTTGCTCTTTGAAATTCCAGCTCCCAGTTATTAATACGTAAAGAATCTAAATCTTCAAATTCTCGGGCATATAATTCCCTAGCCGTAGGTTGTACAATGACATCGGCTACCTTTCTTATTTGTCTACAGGCAGAAATTACTACCACAAACAGAAGAAAAAAAAATACTTTTATTTTAAAATTTAGACGCATTAATTCTTTACATATATTTTATTAAATGAAAAAATCGGACCTTTTACAGGGTCCGATTTTTATAATGTTATTATGCACTTATTTCTTCAAAAATGAAATCAATATTTCATTCAACTCATCGGGGTGCGTAACATTGAGTCCGTGTGGAGCTCCTTTAATCACTTCATAAGTACTGTATTTAATACCTTCATGTGCTTGTTTAGCTGAAGTTTCAATTGGCACTGTGGCATCGGCATCACCATGTACGATTAACGTTGGTACGGTTACATTCTTTAGCTCTGGTCTAAAATCGGTATGCATCCAAGCTAATGCCGCCTGTATCGTTGCTCTAGGCGATGCAAATGAAGCGATTGTAAAATCGTAATCTAATTGCGCCTGACTTATTCTTTTCCCTTTGTTTTCTTCAAAATTGTAGAATCCTTTACTGAACTCTTTCAAGAAGCCAACCCTATCTTTTTGCAAAGCATCAACAATTCCATCTAATGCTTCCTCTGGTACTCCCGCTGGGTTATCTGGTTTTTGTTTTACTAGTGGAATTATCGAACTAATCAAAGCTGCCTTAGCTATTCTACTAGAACCGTAATCTGTTAAATAACGAACTACTTCTCCACCACCCATTGAAAAACCAACGATAACGGCATCTTTTAAATCTAGTTCTTCTATGATTGCATTTAAATCGCTCGCTAATGTAGAATAATCATAAGAATCCCATGGTGAAGATGATGTTCCAAATCCTCTACGGTCGTAAGATATACAGCGATAACCTTCTTCAACTATCTTCCATACTTGTTGTTCCCAAGACTTACGACTTAAAGGCCATCCATGAATTAAAATCACCGGTTGTCCGCTTCCGTAGTCTTCGTAAAAAATATCTACTTGTTCTTTTGCTTTTGTATTTGTTATAAAGGGCATATTCTCGTTTTAAAATTCACATACAAGATAATTAGTATATCGTTAATTACGTAACACGAAACATTAAAAAATTGGTTCTAAAACCATTGATACAAAACGGTTATATTTACATAGAAAACCAGACCACATGTTTATACCTGAACACTATAAAAATAATGACATTGATGAGATTCACGACTTTTTAAAAAATAATAGTTTTGGAATCTTAATAAATACGATTGAAGACAAACCTTGGGGCACGCATATTCCCCTAGAACTATCAAAGAATTCAGACGGTAAAGATGTGTTAATCGGTCATATTGCCAAAGCGAATTTGCAAAGTAAAAACTTGATTGATGGCGATGAAGTGTTGTGTATTTTTAATGGTCCGCATAGTTATATTTCATCATCATGGTATCAACATGAAGAAGTACCTACTTGGAACTACATAGCCGTTCATGTTTATGGTACTGTAAAAATTCAAACTTCAGAAGAGTTACTTACCGCTTTATATGCACTTGTAGATAAATATGAGCAAAAATCTGAGTATCCTATTTCATTGAATGATATGTCTAAAAAAACCATGAGTCAAGTGAATGGTATTATAGGATTTGAAATTTTGGTAAATGACATACAAGCCGTCAACAAACTTTCTCAAGGTAGAGAACATGATCACCCTAAAATTATATCTGAACTTGAAAAACAAGACGCTCCTGAAAAAGCGGTTGCAGTTGAGATGAAAAAACGTATGACTTAATGGTTTCTCATATCAGCTAAAATAAATTTGGTTAGAGTGTTTATCTTGCCTAGTTATCTTATAATTTTATCGTTTTAGCATATCTTCTAAACACTTGAAATTATGAGCGAATTAAAACCAATCTTTGAATTCAATAAAAAGTCAAACATTAAACAATGGCATATTGTCAATGATGATGTTATGGGAGGTCTGTCAATGGCACTAATGCAGCTTAATATACAAGGTCACGGTGTTTTCAGCGGACATGTTTCTTTAGATAATAATGGCGGATTCTGCCTTGTAAGACATGATGTGGAACGTATACCTGTAAATGCTTTTTCTGCGTTCGTAATTCGAATTAAAGGCGACGGAAAAAAATATGCTTTCCGCTGTAAATCTGGCGAACATCAACGACACACGTATAGTTATGATTTCAAATCAAGTAAAGAGTGGCAAACTATTGAAATTCCGTTTAATGAAATGGAAGCTGTTTTTAGAGGTGAAGAATTAAAACTACCCAACTATCATGGCGATTACCTGGCTCAAATCGCTATTATCATTAAGAACGGTGTTGAAGAAGACTTTACTCTTGAAATTGAAAGTATTAAAATAAGATAAAAAAGAGCCATACGAATATGGCTCTTGTGGTAATGATGTTTAATCTTAGTTATTTTTCAAAGACTTCATGTCAATTACAAATCTATATTTTACATCAGATTTTTGCAATCTATCATAAGCCTCGTTGATATTCTGAATATCGATCATTTCAATATCAGAAACCACATTGTGCTCACCACAGAAATCTAACATTTCTTGTGTTTCTTTTAATCCGCCAATAAGAGAACCTGCAATACTTTTTCTTCCCATAATTAAACTGCCGCCATGTAATGGATCTAAAGGCTCTACCGCCCCAACTATAACCATAGTTGCATCTCTTTTTAATAATGCCGCATACGGGTTCATATCATGCCCAACGGGAATTGTATTCAATAAAAAATCGAATGAATTTGCGTGCTCTTTCATCTGTGCTTCATCTTTAGAGATTAAAACAGCATCTGCTCCCAGCTTTTTAGCATCTTCACTTTTGGATGGAGAAGTGGTTATCATAACAGTATTTGCGCCCATTGCATGTGCAAATTTAATACCCATATGACCTAGACCACCTAAACCGATAACACCTACTTTATCTCCCTTTTTCACTCCCCAATATGCTAATGGCGAATAGGTAGTTATTCCAGCACAAAGTAGTGGTGCTGCCGCTTTAGCATCTAAATTTTCTGGTACCTTCAGTACAAACTCTTTATTCACAGTTACACTTTCAGAATAACCACCAAAAGTATGACCGCCTAAATGTTTGTCTTTACTATTATAAGTCCATGTAGCTCCGTTTTCACAGAATTGCTCTAAATTATCTTCGCATGCGCTACATGATTTACAGGAGTCTACCAAACAACCAACACCCACTAAATCGCCTACTTTAAACTTTGTTACGCCATCACCGACCTCTAAAACCTTACCGATAATTTCATGACCTGGAACTACTGGGTATACCGAATTTTTCCAATCGTTTTGTACTTGGTGTAAATCGCTATGACACACGCCGCAATACATAATATCAATCTTTACATCATCTTTTAATGTTTCTCTTCTCTCTATTTCAAACGGCTTCAAATTTGCATCTTTATTATCTGCCGCGTATGCTTTAATCTTAGTCATAATGATATCTTTTTCAAAACCAAAGGTACACCTTAGCTCCCTAAATTATTAACTCAAAAGAGCATTTATCCATCTTAAAAAATATAAAAAAGTTAAGTATGATAGATAAAAATTAAAATAAATGGCATTACTAAATTTATAAAATTTTTAATGTTGTGGATATAGAAAACTGATAATTGTCATATCCAAATTCATTTATTTATTTTAAGTTTAATACACAAACCACCACTATTATGGACCAACAACTACTTCATTTAAAAAAGTTGATTATACCTTTTAGGGTAGATGCTTTGATGCCGAATATTCTAATACTCATACCTAGAGTAATAACGGGCTACTTACTTGCTTTTGTTTTTGCCATCAACAAATTCGGAACTCCATGGACCCCAACATCCGCCGGACTCAAATTTTTAGAAGTGGCTGATTGGTTTGTTGAATTGGTCAAACAATTCGGTATACCATTTACGTATATGCCCGAATTCTTTGCATGGTCTGCGGGGTTTACAGAAGCTCTAGGCGGAATTTTACTGATTATAGGATTAAATACGAGAATAACAGCCTTCTTTGTTACCATAACTATGTTTACTACCATAGTATGTAGACCGTGGGATAATTCTTGGAGTATTATGCCCACATTTACTTTTTTCTGTTTAGGATTGTTCTTTATGGGATTTGGATCGGGTAAATTCGGTCTTGATTATTTTATTTCTAAAAGAAGGTAATATCTAAATCTCTCTCAAGTAAGGTATATTTTTCTGTATTATCATTAATCTATTACAATTCAGTAATACAATTCTACAATTGAGTTAGTTACTTTTTTAAAAAGTGTATTCATAAGGCATCTTTGAAGTATCAATTAATCTTTAAAACCTTATAAAATGAAAAAGTTACTATTTACTATTACTGTCTTTGCAATGACCATAACTATGAATGCTCAAGAGAAAAAAGGTATTACATTGACTGTTGTTATTGAAAATGTATTGAATGATGAAGGGCATGTATTAAGTGCATTACACAACGAAGCCACTTTTATGAAAGCTGAAGGACTTGAAACCAGCCATGATAAAGCTGAAGCTGGCGAGTTAATATTAACCTTCGAAAACATACAACCAGGAGAATATGCCTTTTCTGCTCTACATGATGCGAATGATAATAATTCGATGGATTTTGAACCTAACGGTATGCCAAAAGAAGATTATGCGATGAGCGGGAATTCTATGCCAATGGGTCCACCGACATTTAGCGATGCAAAGTTCACTGTCGAGAAAGAAGATATGCAATTGACCCTTCGATTTTAATGGTTTTTTAACCACTGAAAAAGCATTGTCAATAGGTTATAATAATGGTTTTTAGTAATTTTATAACTTATACAATACACATGACCAT
The DNA here is from genome assembly GCF_004364165.1 of Maribacter spongiicola. GTDB lineage: Bacteria > Bacteroidota > Bacteroidia > Flavobacteriales > Flavobacteriaceae > Maribacter > Maribacter spongiicola. Next base: position 196,604 of record NZ_SOAY01000014.1, on the reverse strand, counting down.
TACCCAACTACAATACGTACTTGCCGTTGCCGAATACAAAAATTTTACACTCGCTGCCGAGAAGAGTTTTGTAACACAGCCTACTTTAAGTATGCAAGTTCAAAAGCTTGAAGATGAATTAGATATACTTCTTTTTGATCGTAGCAAAAAACCAATTACCATTACCGAAGTCGGTAAAAAAATTGTAGCGCAAGCAAAAAATATTGTAAACGAGGCGGCACGTATCAAAGATATTGTAGAGCAAGAAAAAGGATATATAGGTGGGGATTATGTATTAGGGATCATCCCTACCATAATGCCCACTTTATTACCTATGTTTCTAAAGAATTTTATACAGAAATATCCGAAAGTAAATCTGATCATTAAGGAGCAAAATACAGAGAGTTTAATCAAGAATATCGAAGACGGCCACATCGATGCCGCTATTGCTGCAACACCGTTAGATATTGATTTTATAACCGAAAGACCTTTGTATTACGAACCATTTGTTGGCTACGTACCTAAAGAACATCGTTTAGGAAATTGTACCCAAATTACACCTGATGATTTAGATATTGAAGATATTTTACTGCTTCAAGACGGACATTGTTTTAGAGAAGGGGTTTTAAATCTTTGTAAAACACCGAAAATTGGTGGCGAACATTTTAGCTTACAAAGCGGAAGTTTTGAAACCCTCATCAACCTTTCTAACGAAGGCTTAGGCATGACACTTTTACCCTATTTAAATACGTTAGAGCTTGACGATGTAAAAAAGAAAAACTTGAAGTACTTTAAAGAACCTTCACCTGCACGAGAAGTAAGTCTTATCTACCACAAAAAAGAACTAAAAGTACAGATTACAGAAGCTTTAAGAGATGTTATTACAAGTATTGTTCGTGGTGCAATCACTTTTCAAGATGTTAAGATTATAAGTCCGCTGCATAAGTAATCGCTATTCTCTATCAAATCGGTACGAACACCCTTCTATACATATATAAGGGTACGATGGTGATAAGGTCAATTTTGATTTACTTTCATTGAAATCTGCCCAATACCCTAAAGTATCTTTTTCGCCCTCGGTGGTAAAATATAGATATAGCTCTTCTTCTTTAATTTCATACGACCCTGTTTCGAGTAGACTTCTATTAAAATCGGTTCTTTCATAATTACCGACTTCATCAAAAAAATAGCGATAGCCCTCTTCTACATCTTTCCAATCTGTGGCGCCGCCAGGACTCACATATGATTCTGTCAACAACCACTCACCTACCAAACTAGTATCGTCAATAGGTGTGTCATCATAAGGCATGTCGTCATTTTGACATTGCATTAACAATAACAAAAATATCGCAACCGTAAATTTAATAGCCATAGTGTCTTTTCATATAAGATACAAATAAAGCTATAGGTTGCGTAAAAAAAAGAGCCACTTAACGTGGCTCTCTATTATGCTTTTAAATAAACTAAACTTTGATGTAATTCTGGTTTATCGGTAATAAAACTTTCTAACCAGACTTTTAACTCTTCCACCTCTTCGGGTAGTAACGTCGTTAAGGCTTTCTTCAACTCTTTACAAAATAGTAAGGTATCAAAACTAACCTTTTTAAGAACTGTTTTACTATACTCTAGCATAGACTTAGACATGTTGTTGTTAGATTAATAGATTGTTGTTGTATAAAGGTAAACAGAAATGCATGTGTAATATTGTATATAAAAAGTTAAAGTAATTACTTACTTGTTAAAATTTTATCGCATTCGTAAGTATGCAATTTTGTAATTTCGAATTCATGAAGAATTTTCTCTTTTTAGCAGTTACTTTTTTGCTACTATCTGCCTGTAGCTCAAAGAAATCTTTGGTTTCAAAATCTTTTGACAAACAGTTGTCATCATCGTTTTATAAAAATCAGTTCACCGGGGTTTTGGTTATCGATGCTGAAACGAAAGACACTATATACACCAATAACAGTGATAAGTATTTTATACCAGCTAGTAACACCAAAATTTTCACACTTTTCGCAGCACTTAAAACCTTACCAGCTCAAATACCGGCTATAAAGTATATTAAAACAAATGATATTTTATATTTTGAAGGTACTGCAGATCCATCGTTTTTGCATCCCTATTTAAAAGACTCAACGGCTTTAAATTTTCTTCAGAATCAGAGTAATCTAGTTTTTGTAGCGAACAATTTTCAAGATGAAAAGTACGGACCAGGTTGGGCTTGGGACGATTACCAATGGTATTATTCTGCAGAGAAAAGTGCATTACCTATACATGGTAATGTGGTGATGACTTATAAGAATCCAAAGCTCATCGTATCTCCTCCTTATTTCAAGGACAGTGTTTTAGAAATGACCCACACGAATAATAGAAATGAAACTTCGAATAGGTTCTATTATCCGCCAACAAAAAAGGATACATTAGAAACTCCGTTTATCACAAGCGACCAAACTACTAGGTCTATTTTAGAAAACTTACTTTCCAAAAAAGTTGGTATTGCTTCAACAATGCCTTCGGGTGAAAAAGGAACACTGTACGGTAGTAATGCCGATTCACTTTATGTTCGTATGATGCACGAAAGCGATAATTTTATTGCCGAACAGCTTTTGCTCGTAGCATCGGGAGTTCTCACTGATACCTTAAATGGGAAACTAACGAGAGATTATATTTTAGAAAATGAATTGAAAGATTTAAAACAAGAACCTAGATGGGTTGATGGGTCAGGACTCTCGCGATACAATTTGTTTACGCCGCAAAACATGGTCTCGGTTTTAGACCAATTGTATTCATTGGTGTCTCAAGAACGTTTATTTTCTATTTTCCCTGCCGGGGGATTATCGGGTACTTTAAAAAATAGGTTTGCCGGAGATGAGAAACCTTATGTATTTGCAAAATCTGGAAGCCTAAGTAATAACTACTGCCTTAGCGGATACTTGATCGCAAACTCAGGAAAAGTGTTGATTTTCAGTTTTATGAACAATCACTTTAAACAATCTACATCAGAAGAACGAAATAGACTTGAACAAATGCTTCAAACACTTAGAGATACCTATTAACTATTGAACTTGCGGTGATACATGTTTGGCATATTTCTCCTTCAATATTCTAATTTTAGGGGATATATGTGTTCTACAAAAAGGCTTCTCGGTATCGCTGAAATAGTAGTTATGAAATCGTTCTTCGGATGATTTAAATTCCCAAAACCGAAGAATTGATGTAATTAAAGGAATCTCAAAATCTTGCTGTAAATCAGTCATGATTCCGTTTAACACAATTTCATCCTCCTGTTTAAAGAAATAAACTGCGGACCGGTATTTATTTCGCATAGAATGATTTTCAGTGCTCCTATGCGTATCTAAATGAATGGCTACTAAATCTTTCAATGCTATAAGTGCAGCATTATAATGGACAATTACAGCCTCGGAAAAATCTGCTGTATTTTCTATTGGAGCAATAAAGCCTTGTTCTAATTTCTCTACACCGTTAAGCGCCATAAACACTGCTTCGGTACACCAATGACAACCACCACCGAATCCGACCTTAAAAACTTTATCCATATGAGAAGAGTCGCTTATCAGCCTTTAAACTAACGAATTCAACTTTGCATGCTGTAGTAACATAATGGTTTTTGCATCTTTAATTTCTCCGCTCGCAACCATCTTCATAGCCTCATTAAAATCTAACTCCAATACCTCAATATTTTCGGTTTCATCGTCTGCCCCACCGCCATCACTGACTTTCATACTTTCATCATACTCCCCCACAAAAAGATACACTATCTCGGTCACCGAACCTGGCGACATATAAGTTTGAAATACTTTCTGTACGTTACTAATTTTATAACCTGTTTCTTCTTCCGTTTCTTTGCGAACACAATCTGCGGGGTTATCACCATCTAGAAGTCCTGCACAAACTTCAATCATCATTCCGTCTTCATTACCATTTACATACGTGGGCATTCTAAATTGTCTGGTAAGCACAACAGTCCGTTTTTTAGAGTTATACAATAAAATAGCTGCTCCATTACCTCTATCATAAGCTTCACGTTCTTGTTTTTCCCAAGTGCCATCAGGTCGTTGATACTTGAACGTATATTTATTTAGCGTATACCAATTATCAGAAAGTAGTTTTTTTTCTACGTCTTTAATACTTCCGTTTTTCAATTCAATTGAATTTTGTATTCGTTTATAAAGATAAACTAGTGCAATGTAAATCGTAAATAAATTGCTTACATGTTCTTTGCGATTACCTTAATAGCCTGAAAATAGTTGTCTAGCAAAAACTCTTGCTATTTAAAACACTTTTTATTTATCTTTTCAATACGAAAGTCTAAACTACCAACTACCTTGAAACAACTCTACATTTACTCCATTTTAATTCTAAGCTTAGTTACTTCTTGTAAAGAAGGTCAAAACACTAAAGATTCAAAAGATTTACCCAAGATTGCCATTGCGGGGCTAGGCATTGAAAGTAGCACCTTTTCACCTGCATTATCTACCGAAGAGGCTTTTCATGCTAAAGTGGGCGATTCTGTTTTCTCTAGATACCCATTTCTTCAACCAGATTCATTAAACAGAACAAGAGCCGAATGGGTGCCTACACTTGTTGGCAAATCTTTACCTGGTGGCACCGTAACACGCGAAGCTTACGAGTCTTTGGTGACTAAAAGTTTGAAAATGCTTGAGGAGAATATGCCTTATGACGGACTCTTCTTTGATATTCACGGGGCAATGAGTGTTGTTGGTTTAGATGATCCCGAGGGTGATTTGATTACTCGTATTCGTGAAGTTATTGGTGATGATGTATTAATTTCTACGTCGATGGATTTGCATGGAAATGTATCGGAAAGACTTGCTCAGCATACCGATTTAATTACCTGTTACCGTATGGCGCCACATGAAGATGCAATAGAATCTAAAAAGAGAGCAGTTACTAATTTAATTGACCGATTAGAAAGTGGAAAAGGTAAACCAGCCTATAAAGCGTGGATTCCTGTACCGATACTTTTACCCGGTGAGAAAACCAGCACCCGTATAGAACCTGGTAAAAGTCTTTATGCAGAAGTGCCCACCGTTGCCGATCAAGACGGCGTTATTGATGCCGCTATTTGGATCGGTTATGCTTGGGCTGACGAACCACGTAACCATGCAGTCGTTATGGTTACCGGTGATGATAAAGAAAATGTTGAAAAAGGTGCCGAAAAACTAGCTCAAAGCTTTTGGGATGTTCGTAATGATTTTGAATTTGTAGCACCTACAACTACGTTAGATGAAAGCTTAAAACTTGCCCTGGCAAGTGATAAGAAACCCTACATAATCAGTGATATGGGCGATAATCCAACTGCTGGTGGCTCAGGTGATGTAACTTGGACTTTGAAAGAGTTATTGGCTAGACCTGAATTTAAATCTAAAAATGGAAAGTCGTTAATCTATGCCTCTATACCGGGACCAGAATTTGTAGCAAAAGCAATGAAAATAGGTATTGGCGGAAAAATTAAAGCGGAAGCTGGTGCAGCCGTAGATTATAGATTTGCCGGACCTTTAATATTGGACGGAACAATTACAGCCATTAAAGAAGGTGATGTAAATGCAGAAATTGAAGTGGTTGTAAAAGTGGGTAATATTGATGTTATCGTAACCAAAAAGAGAAAGCCTTACCACCACATGAGCGATTTTACAAATTTGGGGTTAGACCCTAAAAATGCTGATATTTTTGTCGTTAAAATTGGATACTTAGTCCCAGAATTGTACGATATGCGTGGCGATTGGACCATGGCACTTACTCCTGGTGGAGTGGATCAAGACCTTAATCGTTTAGGATATAAAAGAATTAAGAGACCTATGTTTCCTTTAGATAGTTTGATGACTCAGCCAGATTTAAAAACTAGGTGGATACCTGCTGCAGATGCTAAATAATTAAACTGTAATCGCTTTATTCAAATAACGCCTAAATGGAAGCATTTCTTTATAGGCGTCTATTAATTCGTCTTCAAAATTGGCCTTGTTGGTTTCTTTAGTATCAAACTCTTGGAATACGGCAAAGGTTTTGTTTTTGAGTAATTCAATATGTTTATGGTCTTTGGCAAATCCTTTAGGTGCGTTTGTTAGTTTCACATCTTCAAAGAGTCCGCCAAAGCGAGTTTTAAAGGACTTCTTATCCAATATTTTGACAAAGTCTTCGCCATCATAATCAATAGCATCACGAATACTTCGTAATACTTTTGACTCCGGTCTCCATAATCCTCCAGCAAAAATGCAACGTTCAATTCCCAGTTCAAAATAGAAATCCGCCGTCTTTGGTTTCTTGTCGAATCCCGCTCCGAAATGGTCTTTGTACACCGGTTTGTTAGGATGAAACATCAGATTATTATTAATACGATTTATTCCCTTTTTACCGGGAGTATCATAGTATTCGTCATCAATATCAGATAGTCTCCTATTCATACTATTAAGCCAATCGATATATTCATCACGTACTTGCTTGTACCATTTACGATTGGCATCCATCCATTCCTTAGCATTGTTTTTCTGCAGGTCTTTAAGGAATTCTATTTGGTTTTTGAAACTCATGTATTCGTTGTTGGTTGTTGGTTGTTGGAAAAAATTCAAGTTCAAGAGTCAAGTTCAAGTTCAAAAATCAAATGTTCTTTGTACTTCGTACTTGATACTTTGTACTTTCTACATTTGGCTTTTGGATTTTGGATTTTGGATTTTGCAAAAACTACAATTTAGTTTCGCTAAATTCTCCTAAAATGCCTGAATCAAAACAAGTCTATTCTCTATACTCTATATTCTCTTCTCACAATACAAACAAACTACTTAATACTCCGTACTTTTTACCTTGTACCTCGTACCTCGTACCTTGTCCTTAATTTTTAAAACCTATTGTCTCCACCAACAATATCTCCTAGAGTACCAAGAATACTACCTTCTCCTTTATCTTTTCCTCCTCTCGGTATAGATGCTAGAACTCTACCTGCAAGACGACTGAATGGCAAGGACTGAATGTACACAGTTCCCGGACCGCGTAGGGTTGCGAAGAATAATCCTTCTCCACCGAAAACGGTATTTCTAATTCCACCTACAAATTCAATATCATAATCAACATCTTTGGTAAAACCTACAATACAACCGGTATCTACTTTTATAACCTCACCGGGTGCCAAAGTCTTTTTTGCCAATGTACCACCAGCATGAACAAATGCCATACCATCACCTTCTAATTTTTGCATGATAAAACCTTCACCACCAAAAAGACCGCGACCCAGTTTCTTTGAAAATTCTATACCTACGGAAACTCCCTGAGCTGCACATAGAAAGGCATCTTTCTGGCAAATGAAACGACCACCCATTTCAGATAAGTCAATAGGAAGAATTTTACCAGGATACGGAGAAGCAAAACTAACTTGCTTTTTACCTTGACCTATATTTAAGAAGGCGGTCATGAAGAGACTCTCGCCTGTCAACATTCTTTTACCTGCAGAGAAAATCTTCCCTAAAACGCTATTATCCTGATTACTACCATCTCCAAAAATGGTACTCATTTTAATATCGGTATCCATCATCATAAAGCTACCAGCTTCGGCAACAACTGCCTCTTGAGGGTCTAGCTCTATTTCAACGTATTGCATTTCTTCTCCAAAAATCTCGTAATCTATTTCGTGTGCGTTCATGTGTATTTTGTTTTTGATTGATGCTTATTAGTTGCTACCTAAAGTACTTTTGTTACAACTATGTCTAATTATTTTGAAAGAGATTTCAAAAACTGTTCGGCCTTTTGCGACCCAATAAGGTATTTATCTCCATTTTTAAGTGTGAAAGCAACTCCTTCTTTACCCTTTACATTATAAACAGTACCGTACATCTTAGTTTTTCTGATACCATAACCTACAAAATCATAATCAATGATATGTTGTTCTTTTACTTCACTTAAATCAATGACTTTATTAAAAAACAAAATATGTCGAATTTTTATTTCACTATCTGAGACCACTACTTTTAGTTTTGATAAAGCCAAAAATAAAATGGTAATTATGTAAGTTACTATGAATATAAATTGAAACATAGAAATTCTACCCGATATCCATGACATGCTTACATTACCTGAATCACTGGAAGAGTAACCGCCAAATACATATAGAATACTACTTATAAGATTAAAAGCTGCTATAATTATTGGAGCAAGTATAATCAACCACAACCACCATTGTGTAAATTTTTGCGTTTCCTTAAACTGTACCCCTTCTTTCATTCTAATTATTTTTTCTGCTTTAACCTCAACGTCCACTCAAATTTAAAGGTACTGACCACTACGCCATCTGAATTTACTCCGACAGATTTCATCCAAACGGTTTGTCCTTCTCCAGTAGCAATAGTTTTATCTAGAGCTTCTTTAATTAAATGTCCGTCTTCACATGTAAAGGTAATTCTACCTGTTGCTTTCTTTGAAAAATTAGCGGTATTGTTTGCTACTAACATCGAAATTTTTTTTCCAGATGCTTCGATTTGATCTATTATTAAAGCGCCTGTGGTCAACTCTGCTGCCATACCTTGCACTGCCCAAAACATCGAATTAAACGGATTCTGATTGAACCATCGGTGCTTTACCGTTACTATTGCACGGATTTTATCTAATTCTCTTAAACGTACCCCGCACCACCATGCTGACGGTAGTTTAAAAAATGAGAACATATTGATTTTACTAGGTGTTACCGCCATTTTATCTGAAAATTTTGATAAAAATAGCTATTATTTACACCATTCTAAAATGTTAAAATATTGTTAAATATTAGTACTATGTGTTACATAGTACCTTTTTTTAGACATATATTTGCATAGGAAGTTAATAGGTAATCAAAGTAATTGGCTTTTACATAGTATTATAATCAATCATCATCAGTAACGAATCAATCATGACAGAATCAGTAACAAAACACGAAAGAAACCTCTCCGCACTCATACATGCGAGTACTTTTTCTAAATTCTTTTTTCCGTTCGGGAACTTCATCATTCCTCTTGTATTATGGACGGCAAGTAAAAAGGAATATGAATTTGTAGATCATAACGGTAAACAAGCACTGAATTTTCAAATTAGTGTACTCCTCTACTCTATTCTTGTAGGTATGGTGAGTATCCCTTTTTTCTTAGGCGGCTTTCTTCCAAATATTTTTGACTTTGATCATTTCAGCTTTTCAAATATTCACAGTTTCAATAACATCAATTTTAATTTTGATTCTGATGACTTTTTTGGTCCGTGGATGGTTCCTGTAGCGTTATTGGGACTTGCACAATCAGCCCTATTTATCATCAATATCGTTTATACCATTTTAGCAACTATAAAAACAAATGAAGGGGAAGTATTTGAATATCCCTTCACTATAAAATTTATTAAATAACATCATCAGCTTACATTATATATCGGGTATTCATCACACCCTAAAGAGTTTATTAATCAATCAAAAAATCAATCAGGATGTTTATTCATCGAACAAAAAACGAACAGTTAACCTATGCAGACAACAGACACAATGGAGCAATCCCCTCCGAAAGAGGGACTGCATAAAAAGCAAAAAGAGATTATGAATGTAGAAAATACAAAAGCACAAATGCGTAAAGGGGTTTTGGAGTATTGTATCCTGTCCATTTTAAATGGGCATGATAAATATGCTTCTGAAATCTTAGAAACGCTTAAAGATGCAAAAATGCTTGTAGTGGAAGGTACAATCTATCCATTACTGACCAGATTAAAGAATGCGGGACTTCTGAACTACCGTTGGGAAGAATCTACATCTGGACCACCACGAAAATATTATACATTAACCGAGACCGGTAAAATATTCCTTAAAGAATTAGATACCACTTGGGACGAATTAAGAAAAGCCACCAACCTGGTAACCAACTCAAAAAACAGCTAATCATGAACAAAACAGTAAATATTAATTTAGCAAACATGCTCTTCCATATAGACGAAGAAGCATACAATATAATGCGTAGGTATTTAGAATCTGTAAAACGTTCTTTTGCCAACACACCGGGCAGCGATGAAATCATTGCCGATATAGAAGCTCGTATAGCCGAACTTTTTCATGATAAATTAGAAAATGAAAGACAGGTAATTACTCAAAAAGAAGTAGACGAGGTTATCGCCATTATGGGGCAACCTGAAGATTATATGGTAGATGAGGACATCTTTGAAGATGAGCCCAGAGTCAAAACTTCTTCTTCAAATAAAGAAAGAGTAAAGAAATTATATAGAGATACCGAAAAGAAATATGTTGCCGGTGTATCGTCTGGTTTAGCACATTACTTTGGTATTGATCCGTTATGGATTCGTTTACTCTGGATTTTCTTGACCATTTTTACTTGGGGCGGATTCATCTTTATATACGGTTTACTTTGGATCCTTATTCCTGAAGCTAGAACAACTGCTCAAAAATTAGATATGAGCGGCGAAACGGTGAACATCAGCAATATTGAGCGTAAAGTTAAAGAGGGTTTTGATGACGTAGCGGATCGTGTAAAAAGTGTTGACTATGAAAAAGTAGGCAATACCGTCAAAAAAGGAGGTAAAACGATTTTTGACACCTTTGGTGATATCGTAATGTTCCTTTTTAAAATCTTTGGCAAATTCATTGGTATACTTTTAGTTATCATTGGTGCTGCTACATTGATAGGTCTTTTTGTAGGGATGTTCACCGTAGGTATTTTAGATATCATTCATGTACCTGGCATTGATTTCTATAATGTAGTTAACTCTACCAACCTACCTATTTGGGTCGTTTCATTACTTGCATTTTTTGCCATCGGTATTCCGTTTTTCTTCTTAATGTATTTAGGATTAAAAATATTGGTAAACAACTTAAAGTCTATTGGTACCGTTGCCAAATTCTCTTTATTAGGGTTATGGCTGATCTCCATTATATGTTTGGTCGTCTTTGGTATTAGAGAAGCTGCAGCACATGCGTATACTGGTAGTACTTCTGTAGAAAGTGAAATTACTTCTATCATGCCTTCAGATACTTTAAATATTAGGTTAGTAGGTACAGATGAGTACGATTATGAAAAGGATATGCACATGGGCGATACCTTTATTTCTTATGATGAAGCTGGCAACAAGGTTTTGGTTTCTGATGATGTTAGATTCCGTATTCGTAAGTCGAAAGACACCTTGGTTCGTGTTCAAATTAGAAAAGAAGCTGACGGACCATCTAATAGAGAAGCAAAAGATATTGCTAGTCAGATCATCTATGAATATGAAGTAAACGGTAATACAATCTCTTTTGATGATTACTTGACCACACAAGGTCCTAAGTTTAAAGATCAAGAAGTTCGAGTAAACATATTCTTGCCAGTAGGTACCATTTTAACTTATGACCAGACAAATTCTCGAGACTGGATTACCACTGTAAACACCGATAGAGATGTTGAAGGTCTAGAAGGCTATATCTGGAAAATGACCGAAAGCGGAGAACTTGAATGTCAAGACTGTCCTGATTTTATTGAAATGGAAGATGAAGATGATACGGGCTCTAATCGCATCAATATCAACGAAAATGGCATCGATATCAATATCAATGATAATGGTGATAAAGGGAAAATTATTATCAATGAAAACGGAATTGATATCGACGTAAATGATAACGGAGAATCGTTTAAAATGAAGTTAGATGAGAATGGAGTAAAGGTTAACACTAACGATAGTATCAACTAATTACAGTTCAGACCTCTAAAACAACAATTCAGTATTTATAAATAGAAAAGGAATTAAAAAACAATCATTTTTACATCATCATAACATAGTAATCAATCAAAAAACGAACAATCATGACAACATTAGTAAGAATAACAGTAGCACTCGTATTAGCCCTATTACTTTCATCTTGTGGCTTTGATATTAACTTCGGAGATTTTGGATCTGGCGAAAAAGGCAACGGCGTAGTCGTTGAAGAAACTAGAGAAATTACTGGCGATTTTACAGAAGTTTCAAGTTCTGAAGGTTTAGAAGTATTTGTTACCCAAGGCGCAGACTTTGATATTGCCGTAGAAGCAGACGAGAATATCATTGACTTAATTGGTACAGATATTAAAAATGGAAAATTAAGAATCCACAGTATAGAGAATATTGGTAGAGCAACCAAAAAAGTATACGTAACCATGCCTAATGTAACCAGCTTACGTGCATCGAGCGGAGCTCACTTAACTACTGAAAATAAGATTAAGTCAGACAAATTAGAGGTCGATGCTAGTAGCGGTGCTATTATAAATGCAAATGTGCTTGTTACCAATATGGATATAGATGCCAGTAGCGGTGCAAATATCTCATTAGAAGGTTCTGCAAAAGAAGTTTATGTGGACGCAAGTAGCGGAGCAAATATTAGAGCTAAAGACTTATCAACTTTGGTAGCTACTGCAGATGCTAGTAGTGGAGCAAATATTAGCATCGATGTTACCGATGATTTAACCGCTGAAGCTTCTAGCGGTGGTAATATATCATACAAAGGCGACCCATCTGTTCAAAAGAACAAATCGGTTTCTGGTAGTGTTCATAAATACTAAATTATTCCTCAATCAATTCAACTTTAAAACCCACTGAAATATCAGTGGGTTTTCATTTTTTAGTTAATGAACTCATCTGTATATTAGTGGTATGCAAGTACACCTTAAGAAATATACATTACCGTTAAAACATACTTTTAGTATCTCTAGAGAATCTCATGATTTTCAAGACACTATGATTGCATCTTTATCTTTAGATGGAAAAACCGGGTATGGTGAGGCGACCTCTAATCCGTATTATAAAATCACAACGCAGAGCATGATGGATGAAATCAATGCCATATCCTCTGAAATTGAATCGTTTTCATTTACCGAACCTGAAATCTTTCACGCGTTTTTAGTGAGTAAAGGTTTATCAAACTTTGCTATTTGTGCTTTAGACTTGGCTGCCCATGATCTGTATGGAAAATTACTTGGCAAGCCGCTCTATGAGATTTGGGGTACAAGCATCGAAAATTACCCAACAACAAACTATACTATAGGTATTGCAGCTATTGATGTTATGCTAGCCAAAATGCAAGAAATGCCATGGCCTATCTATAAAATTAAACTAGGTACTAGCGATGATGTTGCCATTGTTCGCAAATTAAGAGAACATACCGATGCTATTTTTAGAGTAGATGCCAATTGCGCTTGGACGGCTGAAGAAACTATATTTAACGCTCCGCTTTTAAAGGAACTGGGTGTACAGTTTTTAGAGCAACCTTTGAAAGCCGATGATTGGTCTGGTATGGAAGAAGTGATGCACCACAGCGTATTACCCGTAATTGCCGATGAAAGTTGTATTGTAGAAAGTGATGTTGAAAAATGTGCATTACATTTTAGTGGTATAAATATCAAGTTGACCAAGTGTGGCGGACTAACCCCTGCCCTACGGATGATAAAAAGAGCTAAAGAATTAGGTATAAGTGTTATGGTAGGTTGTATGACAGAATCGACCGTTGGTATTTCTGCCATTGCGCAGCTGATTCCGCAATTAGATTATGTGGATATGGATGGTGCTTTGTTATTGAAAAGTGATATTGCAACTGGAGTTCATATTGAACCTGACGGAAAAGTTATCTTCCCTAAACTTGCCGGTAGCGGTGTTCAACTATTAGATTGATGTTTACTATAGATGAATTTCCCGATAGAACTATAAGCGTTGAAGATAAAGAATACCTATACTTTGGCGGCACCTCATATTTAAGTTTACAAACCGATGCCGAGTTTCAATCGTTGTTCATCAATAACATTAAAAAATACGGTACTGCATACAGCGCTTCCCGTAAATCAAATATTAGAATATCAATTTTTGATGAAGTAGACGCCCATTTAGCTGAAATAATTGGTAGTGAAGATTGTGTAACGATGTCGTCTGGTTATCTCGCCGGTCAGTTGGTGTGCAACTATTTTAGTCAACCCGATTACCAATTATATTATGCGCCAAATACCCATTCTGCTTTATTTAGAAATCAGCAAGAAATATTTCAAAGCTGGATGGAGCTTGAAAATGCCATTAAAACCATTACCGATAAAACACCTGTTCTCTTTTTAGATAGTATCGATTTTCATGGTGATAATTATCCGCAGTATAACTTTCTTAAAAACCTACCGCTGAAAGATATAATTCTAGTTGTAGATGATTCTCACGGAATAGGCATTACCGGAGAAAATGGTGGAGGTAGTTTCAAATTTGTACAATCGCTGGCAACAAAAGAACTTTTGGTTTCTTGCTCTTTAGGAAAAGGATTTGGAATTCAAGCCGGAGCGATATTTGGCACCAATAATATGATTAATGCGTTAAAAAATACACAGTTTTTTGGAGGCGCCAGTCCCGCTACACCTGCTGCTTTAGCAACCTTTAGAGATGCCAGTTCACTTATCACAACTAAAAGAATACAATTGGCAGAAAATCTAAGTCTATTCTTGAAAAACATATTAAATAGGTCTCTTTTTGTTTATGCGGAAGGACATCCGACCTTTAATTTTCAAAATGAAATACTTGCTAATTATCTGGAAGAAAATGGTATCATAGTTACTAATTTCAGGTATCCGACAGAAAATGATTCCCTAATGAGTCGTATAGTTTTAAGCGCCTCACACACCAATGAAGACATTTTAAAGCTTTGCGCCATTCTTAATGCATATACTTCAAACCTTCAGTAATTATTACAATTACTTAACTATCACTATGTTATTCGTAATTATTGATGCTATTTTTTGTTAAATTCTAACATTTAATTCGTATCTTTTTAGTACACATTCATCTCTTTTATTAACTAACACCTTACCACTATGAAAAAATTTATAGGATTGGTATTGTTGATGCTCATATTGGTATCAGCTGCCTCAACAAATTCCATCAACGAAAATTACATGCATACCATTCAAGGTACTTGGGAACTAGAAAGCTTTTATAATTATGACGGACAAGAAGTTATCGACACCGTACCAACTGCTGATGGGTACCGACAGGTTAAAATGTACTACAATGGTAAAATTATGTGGAGCAGATATGTACCGGTTGACAAAATTGGTAGATTCGGTTACGGCACTTATTCAATTACCGACGACAGACTAATGGAAACGCTAGAATATGGTGATAATGAAATGATCCAAGCTATGGATACCATGCGCATTTTCACCTTTGAACTTCAACTTAGTGATGATAGATTTAGCCAAATAAGCTTAGACGAAGAAGGTAACAGAACATTCTCTGAAAACTACGTGCGAATAGATTAACTCAACATATTCAACAAAAAAAGAGCCCATTCTAACGAATGGGCTCTTTTATATTTTATACTAATTACTAGTATTTATCTGCAATTGCTTCTTCAACAGAGCCAATAGATGCTAAGTAACGCTCAGCATCTAATGCAGCCATACAACCTGATCCAGCAGCTGTAACCGCTTGTCTATACTCTTTATCTTGAGCATCGCCACTAGCGAAGACCCCTGGTAAATTAGTTTTGGTAGATTTACCTTGTGTTATAAGGTAACCTGTCTCATCCATATCTAATTGACCTTTAAAAATATCGGTATTTGGTTTGTGACCGATTGCGATAAAGATACCAGTAATGGCAATTTCTTCTTTTTCGCCTGTTTGGTTGTTTACCATGCGTAAACCTTCAACTACCTGGTCACCTAATACTTCATCTACCTCAGTATTGTATCGTACATCGATATTCTTAAGGCTATGAACTCTATGTTGCATTGCTTTTGAAGCTCTCATTTCATCTCTACGTACCAACATCGTTACTTTATTACAAATGTTAGCTAAATAAGACGCCTCTTCTGCTGCCGTATCACCTGCACCAACGATTGCTACATCTTGTCCTTTATAGAAAAAGCCGTCACAAACTGCACAAGCAGATACACCGCCGCCACGTAAACGTTGCTCACTAGGTATATTTAAATATTTAGCAGATGCACCCGTAGAAATAATAATAGTTTCAGCTTCTATTTGCTTGTCATTATCTGCAACTACTTTATGAATACCTCCTTTTTCTTTCGAAAACTCAACTGAAGTTATCATACCAATTCTAACTTCTGTACCAAAACGCTCAGCTTGTTGTTGCAATTGCACCATCATCGTAGGGCCATCGATACCTTCTGGGTATCCTGGAAAGTTATCTACTTCAGTTGTGGTGGTCAATTGACCTCCTGGCTCCATACCTGTATACATAACAGGTTTTAAATCTGCACGGGCAGCATAAATAGCTGCAGTATAACCGGCAGGGCCAGATCCTATAATTAATGTTTTTACACGTTCTATTTTATCAGACATCATATCAAGTGGTTCAATTCTTATTTTCTACTACAAAAGTAGGTTTTTGAGCTAAAAACTTACAATATAGTTATCAAAAGTTTTTATACGATAATTAGCAATGAAGATAACTATTTAGTAATTTTCGGATGTTTTTACAACTTTTAGTTTGCATTAAAATTGATGAAAATGAACCTTCCCCCATTCTTTACGTATGTATATTAGAACTTATATCGATAATGAATGAAAACTTTTAAATGCGCTATAATAGAAGATTCTAACACCCAAAGAAAACTTCTTGAGCAAATTATTGAGAAAAATAAAAACCTGAGACTATTACATTCTTCTAGTGCCAGCTCTGAAAGTTTAGCAGAGGTAAACGCTTTAAAAATAGATTTCTTATTTCTTGATATTGAAATGCCTGTTATGAACGGATTCGAATTTTTAGCCGGACTAACAATTCATCCGCAGGTTATTATTACTAGTAAAGAGCAGAAATATGCCCTTGAGGCTTTTGAGTTCAATGTCACCGATTTTCTATTAAAACCCTTTAGTACTGCTCGGTTCGATTCTGCTATAGGTAAAGCTATTGACAAGATTAAATCTATTAAAAACAAACAACCTGAGAGCAAATTAGTGGTAAAACATAACCTGAAGCAGGTTGAGCTTAATGTGCATGGCATTTTATTTGTCGAAGCTTTGGGCGATTATGTTAAAGTGGTGACCGGAGAACGTAACTATATTATTCTCTCTACCATGAATGCTTTTAATAAAAGACTTGGGTCAGAGAATTTTATTCGAATTCATAAATCGTACATCATTAATTTAAAAATGGTAGAACGCTATAACCATGAATTCATTGAAATCAAGAACAAGAAAATTCCGATTAGCCGAGCCAAAATAGTTGAACTCGACCGGCTTTTAAATTGCATCGATTAAACCGACTATTCTGTTATCATATCAACCGTTGCAACGGTTCTAAACCCTGTATGTTCTAAAGAAGAATCCATACTAGAGCCCATTCTGGCAGACACTCGGTAACTAGCACAATACGATGCACTACATAAAAAGGAACCGCCTTTTATTACGCGTTCTTTTGCTAGTGGATTATTTGGTGTAAACGGAGCTTCTGCTCCTGAAGGATTTACCAAAACCGTATTTCTATCTTTTACTTCTTTATAGTAGTTGGTGTTATACCAATCGCTCGTCCATTCCCAAACATTGCCTGCCATATCGTATAAACCATATGCATTTGGAGGATATGACTTTACAGGGGCACGCAACTCGAATCCGTCAGCAATAGTATTTTTCACAGGAAACTCACCTTCCCAAGTATTTGCTTTTTCCTTTAAAACAGATTCGTCATCACCCCAATTATATATGGTACCATAAGAACCTGCTCTAGATGCCAGCTCCCACTCTGCCTCGGTTGGCAAACGTCTATTTGCCCATTCGCAATATGCCAATGCATCTTCATAAGATACTTGTACAACAGGGTAATTATCTTTGCCTTTAATGCTACTTTTTGGTCCGTTTGGATGTTTCCAATCTGCACCAATCGTCCAGTTCCACCATTGTGAGAAGTCATATAGATTCGGGACTGTTGACTTCGCTTTTTTAAACGTTAATGATCCTGGTTGCAATATGGAATCATGTGGTTTTTCGGTACCTGCAGGTACTTGCTTTTTCAGTTCTTCCCAATCAATTCCCTTTTCGGCAACTGTTACATAGCCCGTAGCTTTTATAAATGCTGCAAATTGGGCATTGGTTACTTCTGTGACATCCATAAAAAATCCGTCAACTATTACATCAACTGCTGGTTTTTCATGATCCATTGCCGCTTTATCAGCATCTACGGCTCCTTGCTTAAAAGTCGCACCAGAAACCCATACCATTCCATCGGGAGCAGTTACTCCTTCCGGCTTTTCGTTCAAAATTGTATGTTTGACTACCTGTGCGGTTTCTTCAACCTTCGCAGCAGCTTTTTCTTGGACTTTGTTTTCTTTGGGTTCTGACTTACAATTTACCATTACAAATATCAGTAAACCCAAACCTAAAAACTGTACACTTTTATTCATGCGCTAAATATACTTTCTCTTCTTTAAATTCTAGTCAAATACTGTGATTTTAACGAATAGGACTAATTACATATTCAAAAGAAAGGTTCTCAGGTTGAATCTGATATTTTTCCATCGGTAGTAATCCCCAGCTATTATCACCACCAACACCCATTTGACTATGGTCAATATTGATATTGATTAAATCTCTTGTTGGTATATCATAAGTATGCTGCTGTCTTTTCTGCATACCCTCATCAAAATCTGAATTTAACTGATGGTGCGCACTAAAAGAGAATAATTCTGGAGCGGTGATTTTTATTCCTTTTCCCTCTTTATTTTCGAATGACAAGGTTCTGATATCTGTTCTGTTTCCATTCTCTTGCGGACGTATATATTCGAAATACAAATCGGAAACATTGGCATCATACACACCTACCAAAGCAGAAGTATTACGATCTAAATAATTTTCGTGTTCTCCTCTACCATACCATTCTACTTGGTCATAGCTGTTATCAATAATTAGATTATTACCAAATCTTGGCATAATTGGCAAATCGCTGCGAATACCTTTTAACTGGGTGCTAACCAATATTTCTCCATTAGAATTAATGGTATAGGTTACATTTACTTGACCATTTACTGAAGGTAATTGGTAATCTGCGCTCAGCTTTAAGTCTTTTCTAATTTTAAACGGATTAGCAGTTAGCTTAACAGCATCTATAATCTTTTTACCCTCATTTGAGTTTACTTCTAAACTCATAATATTTTGGGTGTCGGTAGCTTCTTTCCATTTCTTTAAAAGTTTAGGCATATTGTAGCCATAATCATTATCGTTTGGTGCTCTCCAGAAATTTACGGTCGGTCCTTTTTGTAATAGATTCCCTTGTCCATAATCGATAGATGATAGGGTTCCGTTCTTACTGTTGAATCCTATTTCAAATCCGTCACCTTTTACAATTATGGTATCATCAATTTTAGTCACCTTCAAGCCCTCTATATTTTCTTCAAAAACAGATGGATTAAAATCAGTTAACTGAAACTGCTCATAAGCCAATAAATAATTTGCTGGTATTAAAGCACTTTCATTTTTTGTAGTCATATATACATTCAAATGATATTCAGAACCTGCATTCGATAATGCTGGTAAATCTATTTGAACTTCTTTAGTTTCATACGGGGCGATATCTACATCTGCCAAATTACCTTTCCCTACTTCTACCCCATTATCTAGCAATTTCCATGAAAAAGCATATTCAGATAAGTTGGTGAAATCATACATGTTCTTTAAACTGATTTTTCCCGATTTAGGATCTTCAGCTTTAAACTTCACATATTGATATACTTTCTTTACCTCATATAAAGCAGGATGCGCAGAACGATCAGGATCTACCAATCCGTTCAGACAGAAATTATTATCATTCTGTAATTCTGCTCCACCTAAGTCACCCCCAAAGGCATAAAACTCCACACCATCTTCACTGGTGGCTTTTAGACCTTGATCTACCCAATCCCAAATAAATCCACCTTGCAATACATCGTACTTTTCAATAGCATCCCAATACTCTTGTAGGTTACCAACGCTATTCCCCATCGCATGTGCATATTCGCATTGAATTAAAGGGCGCTTTGGGTTATTTTCCGCATAAGCAATTGTTTCATCTACCCTTGCATACATAGGTGCCTGTATATCTGTATTCGAGAAATTAGTCGCTCCTTCATACTGTACCGGTCTGGTAGTATCATGAGCTTTCAACCAGTCATACGTATCAAAAAGGTTTTGACCATTACCGGCTTCATTTCCTAATGACCATGTAACAATAGAAGTGTAATTTTTATCACGTTCGAACATACGAATCGTTCTATCTAAATGCATTTCTCTCCACTCTGGGCGATATGCCGGGTGAATGGCAATTGCAGCTTCATCACCATCTAAACCTTGGTTGGTCGCTCCCATACCATGAATTTCAATATTGGCTTCATCAACTACATAAAAGCCGTACTTATCTGCCATTCTATAGAAAAACTCATTTTTAGGGTAGTGACTACAACGAATGGAATTGATATTGTTTTGCTTCATTACCTCCATATCTTTCAAGGTAATTTCTTCGCTAATAACATGACCGGTTACTTCGTCATGATCATGAAGGTTTACCCCTTTTATCAATACAGGCATACCGTTTACCAAAAACTGATTGTTCTTGATTTCGATTTTTCTGAATCCGATTTTAGAACTGATCGCTTCTGTAGTATTTCCTTTTTTATCCTTTAATGTAAAAAGTAGCGTGTATAGATTAGGCTTTTCAGCATTCCATATTTTTACATTGGGAATTTCTTGTGCGAATTTTATCGTGGTCGACCCTTCAACAACATCTATTTTCTGGTCTACTTTAAATACCTCTTTAGCACCGTCTAACAAGGTAACTTCTACTTGAGCACCTTTTTGCTTTTTGCCTGTATTAGCCAGTTTTAAATTTAAACTGAATTTACCGTTGGTATACGTATCATCTAAATCTGCCACCACCGTGTAATCTTTTATGGTCGCTTTATTGGTCGCATATAAATACACATCTCTGTCTATACCGCTTAAACGCCAAAAATCTTGATCTTCTAAATAGCTGGCATCCGACCAACGTAATACTTGAACGGACAAATCATTTTTGCCCTCTTTCAGGTATTTCGAAATATTGAATTCTGCAGGCGTTTTACTGCCTTCGCTATACCCCACCATTTCTCCGTTTATATATACATACATGGCACCACTTACACCGCCAAAGTGCAAATACACTTCTTTACCACCCCAATTTTTAGGAGTTTCAAAACTGCGTTTATAACTCCCTACGGAGTTGATATCGTGAGGAATAAATGGCGGATTCTTCGGAAAAGGATATACCACATTTGTATATATTGGTGTACCATGACCTTTTAATTCCCAGTTAGATGGAACCGTAATTTTATCCCAACCTGATGTATCGAAACCTGCATTGAAAAAAGTAGTTGGGCGTTCTGGTACGCTTGCCGCATAGTTAAAATCCCACTCCCCATTTAAAGACTGATAGAAAGAGGAATTCTCCCAGCTTTCATTTGCAAGAGCCGACGTTGCATTTTCATAACGATATAAAGATGCCGTTGGATCTTCGCGATTTATTTGAAAAATTTCAGGATTCTCCCACTCCGGATTTTCCCATTTCGGAGCTTGTGCATTTATAAATGCAGTGAATAAAAAGATGCCGAGTACGCAAATTTTAATACAGTTTTTCATGTTCTAGTTGTTCAAGTGTGTTAGTTTCAATCTGTGCTAATTCACTATTATTATAATGATTTCGCATTTTAGCTATTGTGATCTATAGAAATTCACATTTTAGTGCCTAAGTATTTCAGATACTACCAAATATTCCATCCTTGCAAAATACAATTAAACTTGCGAATTTGAAAAGGATACTATGTTGTAGACCATATAAAATGATGCATTAACAAATACTATGTTCTTAATCACTTAATAATCCGTTTTCTAGCAGTGGAATCTGAAAACGATCGGTATCTGGTTTGGTGTGTTCTTTTTTGAATATTGCTGCCGCTTTTTCTAATATCTCAGGATGATCTATAGCTATATTATGCTTTTCAGTTGGATCGTTCTTTAAATTATACAGTTCTATAGTTGGCTGCTCGTCATCTTTTAAATGTTGACGAACTACTTTAAAATCGCCCATTCTAATCGCCACTTGTCCGCCATATTCGGGGAATTCCCAATACATAAACTCATGCGCTACTTGGTTCTCCTCGCCCAATAACGTAGGTAAAAAGCTAATTCCGTCTGTATCAGCCGGTTTTTCAAAATCTAGGATATCGGCAAAGGTTGCCAACATATCGTAATGTGCAGATGCATGGTCGCTTGTAGTACCCGGCTTTATTTTGCCTGGCCAGGTAAAAAATGTGGGTACTCTTATTCCGCCTTCATAAACAAATCCTTTTCCTCTACCATATACACCATCAAACGGTTTTGCGCTTTCAAAAAATGTAGGATCTGCTCCGCCTGCATAACTTGGTCCGTTATCTGATGTAAATACGATCAACGTATTCTCATAAATTCCTTCGTCTTTCAACTGCTGTACCAACTTACCTACATTCTCATCGAAATACGAAACCATGGCAGCATAAGCGGCATGGGGAGTCTGGTGCGAAAAATATCCATTTCCATTACCTGACAAATACGGCTCTTCTGGTCCGAATTTTTCCACATAATAATTTACCCAACGCTGCGGCGCTTGTAATGCTACATGCGGAATGGGAGTTGCCCAATACAAGAAAAATGGATTATCCTTATTTTCTGCCACAAAACCCGTAAGCTCTTTGAGCATTAAGTCTGGAGCGTAATCTGTAAGCGTATAATCTCTATAACTTTCAGGATTTTTTGGGTCTAAGCCTTTTGGGAAGGGTGAACTTGGCGCCACGGTATCATTCGCCAAATGCACGCGGTTTCTATTCTTGTACAAATGCAACGGATAATACGTATGTGCCTGTCGCTGGCAATTTAATCCGTAGAAAAAATCGAATCCCATTTCATTGGGTATGGAGTGTGTATGTGGAGCGCCTAACCCCCATTTACCAACCAAACCTGTTTTATACCCTTCTTCTTTTAAATAATTGGCAATCGTTTTGGTACCTACTGGCACGGGTCTTTGTCCTTCTAAGGTCGAATCTTTTGCCATGGCTTCATAGTTCCAAACATCCCCACGATCATTCCACTCATCATTACCGCGTATAAAAGAATTGCCTGCATGCTTACCGGTCAAAAACATATATCTGGCAGGAGCGCAAACGGGAGCACTAGAATAATGCTGGGTAAAAATCATGCCTTCTTGTGATAAGGCGTCTATATTAGGAGTTTCTATTTTCTCTTGACCAAAAGCACCAATTTCGGCATATCCCAAATCATCAGCTAAAATGTAAATAATGTTTGGTTTATGCGCTATAGGCTCTTCAATTTTCTTTTCATCTTGACAAGAAAAAAGCTGAATAGCCACAAAGAATAATAAAAAGGAATTTTTCATTTTTAGTGGATAGGTGGGTTGTCTTAAAGATACCTATTTTCCTAAAATATCGGCAATTAAACCTTTAAACATTAAAAGCCCCGTATCTATGAGTTCATCGGGAAAATCGTAATCGGAATGATGTAATGCTGGCTGATCTTCCCCTGCTCCTAATCCGAAAATAGCACTTTTATATTTTGACGAAAACCAACCAAAATCCTCTCCGAATTTTAATGACTTTGGATGTTCAACTAATGCAACCTGATTTAGATTCGCTACTTTTTCAATCATAGCAACACACTCGCTATTATTGTCGGAAGCCGGAAAATACTCGAACCAAGCTATTTCTGCTTTTAATTTATGAGTGTTTGAAATTTCACTTACCGCTTGTTTTATTTGATTTTCTAAAGCGGTCATTACTTCACCGCTCCAAGTGCGTATGGTATAATGTAGTTCTGCATTTTCAGGAGAAATTCCGTAATTTTTTTCTCCTAAATCAATACAAATGGGAGTCAACAGCGCAAAGTTTTCATTATTAGCATTTGGGTTCGCAAATATACTTAGTACTTGAATTAATTCTGCAACTGCCATTGCAGGGTTCAATCCATTTTCTGGCTCAGACGCATGCGATTTCTTTCCTGTTAATTGAATTCTGAAGCTTTGTACCGTAGCCGTAAAGAAACCTGATTTTACGATGACAGAATGCATCTTTTCTCCGGGAAGATTATGAAGCGCAAAAACATAATCAGAATCGAGATTTAAAAATCGCTCATCTTCTAAAACTTTAGCAGCTCCTTTTCCTGTTTCTTCTGCCGGTTGAAAAAGTAATACCACTTTTCCTTTATTGAACTCAGCCAATGACAACCATTCAGCTAAACCAGCAACAATTGCCATATGACCGTCATGACCACATTTATGCGATACTCCGTAATTATCAGACTTATGCGCAAATGTATTTTCTTCGATTATTGGCAAGGCATCTAACTCGCAACGAATAACAATAGTTGCACCGTCTTTATCAAATTCATAAACTACCGCTACCCCTGTCCCGCCAATACCGCTAATAATTTCCGTAGGGTTATATTGCTTTACAAATTCAACAATACATTTTGCTGTGTTATACTCATTACCTGAAAGTTCAGGATTTTGATGTAGTTGTTTTCTAAGATGAACCAAGGTTTTATTCATATCATAAATTTAGCTTGATTATCGCTAGGCTAGAAATAACAAACTTCTTTTTAAAACTTAATCTTACCGTTATTTTTCATTTCGTAGACTGCATATAAAATGAGACCAACAGAGCATAGCCCCATACCCAACGGTGATAAAAAACCATTGTTCATACTAGCATTGGTCAGCTCTATAATTACTACTGCTATTAGTGTTAAAAGCCCAAGAATACTTACCGTTAATGAAATGTTTTTAATGTTCATTTTTTATCTTTTTTTTAGAACTAACCTATATGAGATTAGTAGTTATCATTGTTATAGAAAATATCAACTTACAAACGTTTGGCATATCAACTATTAGACTATCATATCTTTAGGTACCCGCTTATTCATGATTGCAAACCATAATGGCGGACATAAAGAGAGTACCATAGATGTGGGATACCCATATGCCATTTGCGGACTCTCATCGTGGCAATCTAATATTTGATATTTTTTTGAAGATTTATAATGGTGATCACTGTGTCTGGTCAACTCATACAAAACAATTCGCCCTACTACGTGATTGGAGTTCCAAGAGTGCATTTCGCGAACACGCTCATATCGACCAGATTTGGTTTTATGTCGCAATAAACCATAATGTTCGATATAGTTTACAGTTTCAAGCATAATGAAACCAACGATACCTGATAACAGTCCAAACAGTAGCACTTTTGGCCCGAAGAAAAATAATATAGCCCCTAAGTACATCATCTGGAAAAAAGTATACCAAAGCATATCGTTTTTAAAGGATAATAAACCTTGGTTATTACTCTTCAACAGTCTTTTCTGAATTTTCCAGGCATTAAAGTATTGCCGAATACTTGAAGTAAACCAAAAAGAATACACACTTTGATTGTATCTGGCAGTAGCTGGATCTTCAGGTGTTGCAGCATGTAAATGATGACCGAAATTATGTTCAATATAAAAATGCATGTAGTAACTAGGTAATAGCAAAGCCTTACCAATAAAACGCTCGTTGGTACTTTGTCGATGACCAAGTTCGTGAGCTACATTTATTCCGTTAGTACCTAGAACTATGCCTACTGAAAAAATTAAACCTAAAAATTCATATGTAGCAAGATTTTGCGTATTCACAGTGTAAAAACTCCATAGTAACAACCCAACAATAACCGGTAAATTGAGATACAGAAGCCAATCAAAAACTTTTCGTTTTAGTTTATCTTCTACTTCAGCTTCATTTAAATTGGAAGTTTCTACAGGAAGTAAAAGCTCTAAAATGGGAATTATTACAAATGCATAAAAAGGCGTAAGAAAGGTAAAAATACCTTTAAAGTATAAACCTATAAAGGCAACTAAGGGCAAAGAAAATGCAGCTAGATATTTCAAGTCTTTCATTGGGTAACAGTGGTTTAATTTATTTGAAAAGCTATAAATGAATTGTCATTTTCTAATCTGTAATAAACTAAATGACAGCTGACTAAAGCTAAGCAATTTACTTTGATATATTAAATTTATTGATGCAAGCCATACTTTTAAGATTTTGATGGCATTGTATTATATGAAAAGACAGATATATTTAAAAAGCTCTGAAGTTTTATCTTCATTTAAAAAGTCCGTTTTCTGTACTTAGTCTAAAATTCATAGGTAATTTTTCTTGTACCGTTTAATTTGAATTGATATCATCTTCAGTTCCAAATTTTCCATCAGAACCAGCAGATATAATTAAATACCTCTTACCATCATTCGTTATTTCAAACTTGTATGCCCGATTCCATGCATCTGTTTGCCATTCTTGCCTTATTGGACTATTTCCAATTAACTCATTTAGGTCTACTGGATAAACAGCAAATTTCTCATACCAATTTTCCATTCTATCGCTCATTTCAAAAATCTCATTTTTTGTCTTTTCAGGATAAATGGATCTACTTTGATAGGTAAAAAAAAGAAAGGAACTTATACATGTGATTACTAAGATGATAATAATAACTAACATACTTGGTTGCATAAATATTTTTTGTATCGGTCTTTTTATTCCGTCATCTTTTTCCTTTTTACCGATTCGCTTTCGATGTTTATAATCTTCACGTAGTAACCCAAACTCTACTAAAGTTGAAACTATAAATTCTATCATTTAATTCGTTTCTAGAATATGCTATAAAAATGCTGTTTACCTACACTCAATTGCTACCTTCACTAATATAAAACAAAAAACCATCACTTTTCTGTGATGGTTTTAAACTAAATAAGCTAAGCAATTATCTAGTAATGATACATAGATTTAATATTCATTTAAAGTTTGCAAATAAAGTGCATTAAATCTACTACTCGAAAAAGGATTTTGACTGGTTACCAAATTCCTATCCTTTACTGCGAAATTTGCTTTCGGCAAACCACTTCTATATTTCAAACCTAGTTTCTTTAACTGTTTGGCTATTTTTCTATTCTTCGGTTTGCCTTTCATTATAAATTTTTCAATAACAAATTCTTCTAATGGAGAAACGGAATTGACTTTGTAGCCAATGTATGGATTATCAACCTTAGGAATAGTAAGTAGTAAGCTTGGAGCATGACAAATGAGTCCCGTAGGTTTATTGTCTTTTGCAAATTTCATTAACAAAGTTGGTATATGTTCATTATACATTAAGTCCATCATCAATCCTTGTCCACCAGGAATGACCAATCCAATATAATCACCTGCGTTTTCAATTGCTTTTTCAAGGTTTATAGGGCTTTTAAAAGCACTATCACTTTTAACAAACGCTAACGCTTCACTCTTGACTTCTATCTGGTTCTTCCAGTATTTCTCGTCTATACTTTCTTCATCAATCGTAGAAATGAGTCCGTTAGGTGTTGCAAACTCTACCTTATATCCATGCGCAACTACAGATTTATAAGCCAGGTAAAACTCATTTAAGAATACGCCTGTTTGTCGCAGTTTTTGTCCGTCATTAAGTTTTAAGGTATCTGCCGCACTTAGAACAAATAATACTTTTTTGTGTTGTGATGAAAGTGTTATACTTACCATAAAAAACGTAATCAAGATTAGTGTTTTCATAATTCTACTTAGCTGCAATAATTTCAATTTCTATTAAACAATTAGGGGCTGTAGCGAGAAGTGGCACCGGCACTATGGTACTCGCCGGAAAATTTTTCACCCTCCATTCTTTAGACGCAACTTCAATTAGTATTTCTTTTTTCTCTGGTGTAAAATCTACAATATAAACTGTTTGTTTTACTACATCATTTAATGATAACCCTGCCGCATCAAGAGCAGTTTTTACATTAGCTACTGTCTTTTTCACTTGTTCTTTAAAGTCTTCGGAAACTAATTTACCGTTAGTGTCAGAAGCCCATTGACCTGAAAAATAATAGTGTTCATTTCCTTGGGGAATTTTTACAATATGTGAAAATCCATTTTGTCGCGGATTGAACAATTGATCAGGATTAATAAAACTGATTGCTTTCTTTGTCATCGTATTCGTTTTTTGAGTGGTTACATTTTCTGATTCTGTACACGCCAACAAAACTGTTAGCAATACAATAGAAATTATTCTTTGTGTCATATTTAATAATTAAATGATGAGACAAAGTAAGTATACCCTTTACTGGAATACATTTACATATGTAAAGAAATCAAGCCTAAGTTATTTCTGACTTCTAATACGGCTAAGTTGTGTTGGGGTAATACCAAGGTAAGATGCGATATGGTATTGAGGAATTAATTGTTCTAATTGAGGATATTCTTTTTGAAATATTGCATATCGTTTATTGGCATCTAATAGTACTATTTCTACTTCACGTTTTTCTTTGTCTACAAAATAACCTTCAGCCATCTTTCTTAAAAGCCTTTCCAAATCTTGGTGCTGATTCAACAGTGCAGTTATTTTTGAGTACTCACCAATGAGCAATTCACAATCTGTAAGTGCTTGTTGATTTATAGTATTTGGTTGCTGACTTACCAATGAAGAATAACCCCCAACCATATTATTTTCAACAAAGAAGTGTTTATTGTATTCTGAGCCTTCATTATTTCGATAAAAGGCTCTAATTACCCCTTTTCTAAGAAAACCCACTTTTGTAGCAATATCACCACTTTCAACAAAATAGTCTCCTTTTTTTAATGAGTATTCCCTAAAAATACTTTTCACCGTAAGCCAGGTAGACTCTTCAATGGCTGAAATGGTGTTAAAATAGGTGTGTAATGCTTTCAAATTTTATGTTTTCAAAAATAATAATTAAACGATTTTACACGGTTTACTTCAGCATTCTTTAAAAGGCTTCAATCTATTGGGAAAATTTCAAAATCGGTATATTCTTTCCATTTATTAGTCCACTCATCAAACAATTCAGGTGTATTTGTTTCCATAAGTTGAAAACAAATACTTTCTTCTTTATTAACCCAAGAATTTAAATAGTAAAGTCCCTCAGGAAGCATTCTTCCTTTCTTATTCCATAATTCATTGTTTTTCTCCAAACAATTAGGTTTAAACTTTTCTACAACCATGTATTTTCTCATTCCTCTCTATGCTTAAAGATCTGCCTATAATAATGTGAGATAACAAGTTACTATATTCATCTTATATGCCAACTAATATAAAATAAAAAAACCATCACTTTTCAGTGATGATTTTCTATATCAATAGCATAAATCTTACGGTTTGGTTTTCTTTTTGGTAATCTGCCTAAAACTTCTCTAAACCGCTGTCTTTTAATGAACTTACGTTTCTGTATTGCCTAGTTAAATAACAGATAAACTGAATAAAAAAAAGCTCAAGAATCTGTTTTTTGAATCTATGAGGCTAGAATAATATTGTCTCAGATCAAAGAAGAATTTGTTTGTTTATTACCTCAGTTCTTTATTGGCTACTGGCTTTAACCAATTACAATTGTTTCTCCATCATTCGGAATTCTTGTTTTTTCCAATAGCCCTTGTCTTTCAAGCTCATTTGCTAATTGCGTTCTTGTAGTCGGACAATGATTAACAGCTTCCAAATGATTTGCTATAACAGTTCCTGTGGCGTTTTTGGTAAATTTTATAATATCGTCCATTGTCATTAATAATGGCTTAAAAATATCTAACTGTGCTGTTCCGCAAGCAACAACATTAACCTCTGGTTTGTATTGCTTTAAAACTTTATCTACATTATCTGTGTAAATAGTGTCAGCGCTTAAATAAATGGTTTTTTCATTTGGAATTTGTATATAGAAACCCATTACATTTCCCATTGGTTTAGCTACAAAACCGTAACCGTGCTTTGCTGGTATACCTGTTATACTTCCATCTAAAAATTTGGATTCTTCCCAATAATTTACTGTGTTAACAACATTTAAACCTCGTTTTTTAAGTGTTTTTTTGTCTTTAGTACTACAAGTAATTGGTGTGTTATTTGATTTTAAAAATTTCTCTGCTTTTTTGTCTAAATGGTCAGGATGTAAATGAGTAATAAGACAATGTGTTGTTTTATTTACTATATCCATAGCATTAGCAGGTAAATCAAGAATTGGATTTCTTTTTGGTTTAAATCTAAAAAGAGTAAAAGTTGGTCCAGCAGTTCCTTTTTTTCCTAACATTGGGTCAACTAAAATAAATTGGTCCTTAATTTCTATAACCATTGTGGCATTTCGTAAGTGATGTATTTTCATAATTTTGTTTTAAGATTCAAAATTAGAATGTCATAGTATGCTATTCATTGATTTGAATCAAGAAATACGTTTACGGATTCGGCTTAAAGTTTCGGGTGTAATATTTAAGTAAGAAGCAATATGATATTGTGGGATTTTTTCGAGCCAATTTGGTCTGTAAATGAAAAGTTCATTGTAAAGTTCTTCTGGACTTTTGGTTATCCTGTTGTATTCGAAAAGTTCCTTGTTTCTTAACAATCGTTGAAATGATAAATCTATAAAGGATTTTCCACAGTCGTACTCATTTAGCAGTTTTCTAAAGGAACTTTTGTCGATTGCAAGAAGTTCAACATCAGTTAAAGCCTCTTGATATTTTTTCGTTGCAGAATTGGCGTTAAAAGATGTTAAATCCGTAATAAATTGAGGTTCGGTATAGAAGTTAATGTTGGTCTCTTTATCTGAAGTTGCGTAATATTCTCTTATTACACCTTTATTCAAAAACCTTAATTTTTTTTCTTCTGTTCCTGCGTTAAGAATTTGCGTTCCTTTTTTTCTATTTTCTAATGTGAATAACGAAAGTAACTTCCGTAAGCCATCTTTATTTAACGGATATTCGGTTTCAAAAAATGATGATATTTCTTTTAGCTCGATGTTCATTTAGCATACCATTATTGTTGGTAACGGTCTAGTATAAGAATAGTAGCGGATTTTCACGCACTAACTTTTCCGTTAAACACAGACCTTTTTTATATTTCATTACATTCAATTTGGCGATAAAACCGCTATTATTTTTATACATTGTTGTGTGGCGTTGTTATATATTACTTTAATTTAGCTTTTAACGCATACTTTAACTCTTCAACTAAATTAGGATGACTATCCGCTATATTTTTGGTTTCCTTATCAGCAGTAGTATGGTCATATAACTCTACAAAACCATCCTGATGAAGTGTCATTCTATGCGTTGATGTTCTAATGGTTGAAGCTTTATTTGTGTATGCTATGGAAGTATGACCAGAGGTGCTAGGATTTTCTAATATGTTTTTCAGCGATTCACCATGGGTATATTGAGGAATTTCAATGCCTGTTAAATCGCATAGGGTAGGAAAGATATCTAGTGTTTCCACAATGGCATCTGTGTTAAATCCTTGATGCTTCATTTTAGGAAAGTAAATTATTAAAGGTGCATGTAAGGATTCTTCGAACAAACTATGCTTCCCCCAAATTGCGTGTTCTCCCAAGTGCCAACCATGGTCACCCCAAAGTACAACGATAGTGTTTTTATCTGCTCCAGTTCTTTTCAACTCTGCAAGGATTTTACCTACTTGAGCATCTGCATAACTAACACTTGCAGCATAATGACGACGTACTTCATTAGCAAAATCAATATCTTTGTTAGGATTTTTACCCCAATGATTATATTTCATAAACTCATTAGACCCATGCCATGTGGTTTTCCCTGTTGGTTTTTGAGGGTGTTTTATTTCTGGAAGCTCAATTCTATCGTATTTGTCATAATAAGATTTTGGTGCTCCAAAAGGTAGGTGAGGTTTTATAATTCCAAAGGCAAGAAAAAAAGGTTTTTCGTTTTTGGTAGCAAGTTTTCTTAGTTGTTTCACAGCTTCATCTGTAATAACACCATCGGGATAGATATTATCGTCTCCTTCTGCAGATTGAAAAACATCCATATCATTTGATTTTATTCGAATCTCTCCATTCGCTAGTCCGTGCATCATTCCGCGCGGATGTTCCCATTCGCCTACTGGCATAAGATTTTTATCCCAAGCATTTGGCATTTCAATTTTTGTACTATCATTCCAATTCTTGCCACCTCTCCCCCCTGGGTGATGAGAAACTTTACCAACTGAAACTGTTGTATAACCATTTTTTTTAAACCACTCAGGCATACTTTTATCTATTCCCTGAGTGTCTTTGTTTATTTTCCTTGCTCTACGAAAAAGGGCGTCGTTTGTTGCTGGACCAAACTTACCTGTTAACAAGGTATATCTGGACGGTCCACAGCTAGGAGCATTGACGAAATGTTTCTGAAATGTCATTCCCTTTGTGGCTAATGAGTCAATGTTTGGTGAACTAATATATTTTTTTCCAAAGCTTTTCAATTCTGGACGAAGGTCGTCTATACAAATTAGTAGAACATTAAGTTTTTCAGATTCTTGTACATTTTCACAACTCATGATGATAAAAAAAGATAACACAGTAATAAAAGACGGTATTGTTTTTCCAACTCTAATATTCATATATATTTTTTTCATTAGTTATTCACTTCGCTAATGCCACACAACGCTTGAGCTAAGCGCAGTGCGGAGGCAAGGAAACTTTTCGTTTCCGTCTGCGCACGAAGCTAAAGCTTATTGTTTAGTTTTATTTTTTCTTGTCCAAAGCTAAATCCATAAGATTTAGCGACATTATAAATATACATAGACCTTGGCTTTAAACCCTAAAGTCCGCATTACGTTTAGGTTTTGTTGGCAGTAGTTATTTTATATTTCGATAGTTTTCTTATAGTTGGTTATTCAGTAAGTACAAATTGCCACGATATACCATATTTGTCTTGGCACCATCCGAACTTCTTGCCGAATCCGTAATCTCCATCACCTTTGTAGCTGTCTAAAGGAACCATCACCTGACCACCATTTGAAGAAAGCTTTTCGAAAAGTGTTCGTATCAAATCATCAGAATTGTCACATATAAAAAGTGAAACTGCAGGTGTAAATGACCAAGCGTGATTATAATTACTTTCAGAAACCATATAATCAGTTCCATTTAATGTAAATACTCCATATTTAATAAGCTCAGGTGTACCTCCTGCTTCTCCTTCCGAGTATTTTTTTATGCTTTTAATTTCCGAATTCGGAAAGATGGAAGTGTAAAAGCTTATCGCTTCCACAGCCTTTCCACATTGGTCGCCTACAAATGTTAGAAATGTTGTTGTTGTCATACTTATTTATTCAAGTCTCAATAATGGTTATGTTCAACTTTGTCTAATTACTGCCAACGTTTGGGCTATGAAACGTAGCGTGCAAAAAAGCACGAACCTTTCGGAATATCGCTTAGCTAAATTTACAATTTTCGCTTTAACTTTTTTCTTTTAAATCGTCAAATTGTAAATTTGGCGGTTTTGGAAAATACTGACGAACCTCTCGGAAAGCCCGAATTAGCTATGTTTTATAGGCTTTGTTGTGTGCAGTTTTTATATTCTTTCATTTCTATTTTTTACTAAATCAAAAACAGTTACTCCACTTGCAATTGCATAATCCGAAAGTTTTGAGTCAGAGGTAATAAGTAATTCACATTCTTTAGAATATTCTAATAACAAGGAGTCTGTTAAACCTAAATCAAGGAAACCAATACTTTCAATCGCTGTTTTAGATTCTAAAAATTTTTCGGTTGTAATTTTTATTGTTTTAGTAATTTCTTCGATATATCTTTCTTTATGACCGCGATTAAAGTTGTTTAAAAGGTTGTCTACCTCAGTCCAAACATTCGGAATTACAACTAACTTTTCGATATCTCCGATAAAAGATAATAAATCATTAAAATCTTGCTCTTCGTAAATTGAAGTCCGTTTATGTTTCTGAATTAGTTTAGGGTCAATAAGTCCAACTAACAAAATTATTAATGAATTAGTGTCAATCAGTTTCATTAATTTTCCCACATAAAAAATCCAACAACATTTTTATTTTCATCTATTTTTAGTTTTTTGTAAATCCGATGATACTTGAATTCCGATGTAATGGCTGCTAATGGTGAATTTTTTGGATTAGTATTTTCAACTAGATAGGAAACTACTATTTCCCAGCATTTTTCATCTTTAAAAAATTCCGCTTGTTCTAATCGAAAATCAGGATTACTAAGAGTTGTCATATCCGTTAATTCCGATTTTGCAATATTCAATAGTTCTTTTAAATTCATATTCTCTTATTTCTGACTAACAGTTAAATCTAGTATAATTTTCTTACATAAAATTTGATATAGTTTCTTGATTCAGGAAATTGCACACAACGTCTCGGCTATGATTAGTGCGGGGCGGAAATCCAGCGGATTTCCTGTCTCGCGCTAAGCAAAAGCTTTTGGTTTTGTTTTTTCTTTTTTTTGTTCAAATGCAAAATCCCAAAGATTTTGCGACTTTATAAATATACACAGACCTTGGCGTAAAGACCGAAGTCCGCATTAATTATAGCCATTGTTACCAACAGTATTTTATTCGCGCTGTTTTTTCTTTTTACGCTCTTCTTTGCGTTTCGCTTTTGCCTCTTTTTTCAAGTCCTTTTCCGCATGAATCCACGTCCATTCTGTTCCACCTTTGAATGGAGTTGAAAAACTTTCTTTATTATCGATAACAATTTTTGTAAAGTACGGTTGGTAATACCAAGCGAAGAAAACACTCCCCAAAGATGGTTTTTCCAATTCCCGATAATTAATCCAAATTTCTCTTGGCGGGTCTGTTTTGAAACCTCTAAAGTTACCTTGATAATAACTCTGGTCATTTACAATTTGATTTTCAGGGGTAATTTCGTAAATAAATTCTCCACCGTAAATTGCTGTTCCGTCTGGCTGGAAAGCAGGTAATATGTAAACATTGAAATTCCCTTTTTCATTTTTTCTAATGTAGTTGTTGAACCTAAGTCCGGATGAATCTCTTATTCCTTTCGATTGCTCAAAAGCTTTGTTAAGAGCCTTAGCATGAGAATTCAAAAACTCTGAATTAATTTTTTTTGTTGATTCTTTGACATCAGAACTTGATTTTACGATAAAATGAAAAACTTGGTCGTAAACTCCATTTTCATATTTTCCATAAACAGAATGCCACGTCTGAGTTGAATCTTGGAAGCAAAACCACTCTTTTCCGATTCGGTTAATTCTTGACTTGTCCTTGGTCATGAGTGAATCTGTAGACCACCAAGCAGCTAAATCATAATCAACTAACCATTCTGCAATTGCTGTCTTTTCATTAAAGTCCTTTATATCGAATCTTTGCGCCTGAATCGTGAAAATGGTTAAAAACGCAACTAGGAAGAAATGTTTTTTCATATTGTTGGTAACGTGTTCGTGTATGGTTTCGTTGCGTGTTTAAGCACTAAAGTTAGCAAATAAATCACAGATAGAAAGTCCGCGAGGACTTTCGTAAGTAGGCTATAACTAGCAATGAATTATACACATTGTTGGCAACTGGCTTTATTCAAATCATTAAACCTTTACAATCATTTTACCAGTGTTTTCGCCATCAAATAGTCCTGAAAGTGCTTTCGGAAGCTTTTCAAAACCTTGAATTATAGTTTCTTTATATTTAATTTTTCCATCTTTAACCCAAGATCCCATCTCTGAAATCATTTCAGGCATTCTATCATTATAATCTCTGGCTAATATTCCTTGAATTGTTATTCTTTTATAAAGAACTTTGTGTAAAAATCTTGGTCCCATTTCAGGCTTATCTAAAGCGTGATTGTATTGTGATATCTGTCCGCAAACCAGTATTCGAGCACCAACGTTTACGACATCGATAACAGCATCGGTAATAACTCCACCAACATTATCGTAGTATATATCAACTCCTTCTGGACAGGCTGTTTTTAATGCCTTTACCATCGACTCTTGTGTCTTATTTTCTTTATAGTTTATTGTAGCATCCACATCAAGTTCTTGCTCTAAAAAGTTCATTTTTTCTTGAGAACCTGCAATGCCAATAACACGACATCCTTTGAGTTTTGCTATTTGTACCACAGTAGAACCTACTGCTCCAGCAGCACCAGATACAACTACTGTTTCTCCTGTTTTTATTTTTCCAGCTTCAATAATTCCAAAATAGGCAACTCTAGCTGGCATACCTAAAATACCTAACGATGTTGAAACAGTTGCTATTTTGGTATCTAGCAAACGCACTTCGGTATCTTTTACAATCGCATATTGTTGCCAACCCGTATAACAATTTACCCAATCGCCAATCTTTAAAGTATCAGAATTTGATGCTATAATTTCTCCAGCCATTCCAGAACCTTGAACCACGCCTAAAGGATGTGGAACTTCCCAAGAATTTAGTGCAGATTGCTGAATCCGCATATAAGGGTCTACGCTGATATATTTTGCTTTAACTACAATTTCTCCTTTTTTCAAGTTTGTTGTATTTAGTTCTTCAATATGTAAGGTATAGTTTTCTTCGCTTACTTGTCCTGAAGGTCGCTTGCTATAAATCCATTATTTGTTTTTAAATATCATATTTATAATTCGGTATTTATCGATTTATTATTATAAAAAATTATAATTCCATTGTTATTTTGGAAACATAACGATTAATTGTGTTCTCGTTGCGTTTATAATAAGTCCATTTTCCGTGTCTTGTAGGTATTACTAAATCTACATTTTGCATTAATGAGAGGTAGTGGGAAATGGTTGATTGTGACAATCCCATTTTTTTTCTAATATGTTGTACGCATACACCATCATTGAAATGTCCTAAATCTTGATGTGGTTCAAAGTGCTTTTCAGGTTCTTTTAACCACTGTAATATCTCCAATCTTGTTTTGTTAGAGAGAGCTTTATTTATTTCCAAAATATCCATTGTGCAAATATAAAAAATACATCGAATTTATTCGATGTATAAAATAGTTAAATTTATAGTTCGGATTTTTTTCAGCTTGTTGCCAACAATTGTATAAAGTAACAAGTTACTTTATATCTTTTATATGCCAACTAATATAAAACAAAAAAAACCATCACTTTTCAGTGATGGCTTCTATATAATTAGACTAAATCTAACGACTTAGTTTCCTTTATTATAATCAGCTAAGAATTTCTCTAAACCGCTATCAGTTAATGGGTGCTTTAAAAGTCCGACAATTGAACTTAAGCCACCAGTCATAACATCGGCACCAATTTTAGCACAGTCGATAATATGCATTACGTGACGTACAGATGCTGCAAGAATTTGAGTTTCATAACCGTAGTTATCATAAATCAAACGAATATCAGCGATCAATCCTAATCCGTCAGTTGAGATATCATCTAAACGACCGATGAAAGGCGATACGTACGTTGCACCTGCTTTTGCAGCCAATAATGCTTGACCAGAAGAGAATACCAATGTACAGTTTGTTCTGTAACCTTTATCAGAGAAATACTTAATTGCTTTTACACCTTCTTTGATCATAGGTACTTTAATTACGATCTGCGGGCTAATTTTAACCAACTTCTCGCCTTCTGCGATCATACCTTCATAATCGGTAGAAATAACCTCAGCACTAACGTCACCTTCAACTACATCACATATTTTCTTGTAATGTGCCAAAATGTTGTCTGCACCTTTAATTCCTTCTTTTGCCATTAAAGACGGGTTCGTTGTAACACCATCTAAAATACCCATATCTTGAGCTTCTTTGATCTCGTCTAAATTTGCTGTATCTATAAAAAATTTCATCTTTTTCTAATTTTAAATTTATAATGTATGTCTTTGGGCTAGCCCTAAAGATTATTTATTTTAAAAAATCTACTACTTGTTGGTATACTTGATCTCCGGTGAACCCGAATTTTTCATCAAGTACGTTTGCTGGTGCAGAGTAACCAAAGTGCTCTAAACCGAACACTTTACCGTTAGCTCCTGCCAGACCTTCCAAGTTTACTGGTAAACCAGCTGTAAGTCCGAAAACTGGTTTGTTCGGCGGAATTACTTTTTCCTGGTATGCTTCAGATTGCTGTCTGAACAAACCTTCTGAAGGAATAGAAGCAATATTCACTTTTAACCCTTCTTTTTCTTCCAACAATTTTGTTGCAGCTACCAAAGTAGATACCTCAGAACCATTAGCGATTAAGATTACATCTGGATCTGCTACTTCTTGTACTAAGTATCCTCCTTTTTCTGCTCCTAATGCTTCCTCGTAACGGTTACCACTTTTTGCAGGTACGTCCCCAATTCCTTGTCTTGATAAAATAAGACCTGTTGGTGTCTTTTGATTTTCAATAGCCATTTTCCAAGCTACATTTGTTTCTTGAGAATCTGCAGGTCGCAATGCTACGAAGCTTTGCTCGTGGCTATGGTTCTTTAATTTCTCTAACAAACGTATTTGTGCTTCTTGCTCAATTGGTTGGTGTGTTGGTCCGTCCTCACCTACTCTAAAGGCATCATGTGTCCAAACAAACTTCACCGGTAATTCTTGAATACAGCTTAAACGAATAGCTGGTTTCATATAATCAGAGAATACAAAGAATGTTGCTACTACCGCCATTACCCCACCGTGAAGCGCGATACCGTTTGCCATAGTTGCCATTGTTAATTCTGCTACACCTGCTTGTAAGAATGCCCCAGAGAAATCACCTTTCTTTAAAATGTGTGTTTTCTTTAAGAATCCGTCTGTTTTATCACTGTTAGATAAATCGGCAGATGATACGATCATATTCTCTACATTCTGTGCTAAGTAAGCTAAAACGTTAGAGGATGCTGCACGTGTTGCCTGACCTTCTTTCTGAGCTACAGAACTGAAATCTAAGTCTGGTAATTTACCTTCTAAGAAACCGTCTAATTTTGCAGATAGCTCAGCATTCTCTGAACGCCATGCATCAATCTCTCTTTTCTTAGCTTGAGCCTCGTCTTTCTTTTTATTGATAATACCTTCGTAGTACTCCTCTACTTTTGAATAGATATCAAAAGGGTTCGCTACGTCTGCACCTAAGTTTAATAAGGTCTTTTCATAATCTGCACCTGTATCCCCAATTGGCTTACCGTGTAGTTCTGTATAACCCTCGTATGGAGTGCCATCTGCAGTTACACAACCTTTACCCATTATCGTTTGACCGATAATCAACGTTGGCTTATCTGTTTCTGCATTGCCATCTGTTAACGCCTTTCTAATTTGATCATGATCATGGCCGTCGATAGTTACGACTTTCCATCCCCATGCTTCATATTTCTTCGCTGTATCTTCTGAAGTTACCTCATCGGTTTTAGATGATAACTGTACGTCGTTAGAATCATAGAACATGATAAAGTTGCTTAAGCCTAAGTGACCTGCAATTCTACCTGCACCTTGAGAAATTTCTTCTTGTACACCTCCATCAGAAATAAAGCCATAAATTTTATGGTTCATCCAATCTCCAAAACGTGCCTTCAAAAAGTTGGCCGCTACTGCAGCACCAACACCCATAGTATGTCCTTGACCTAATGGTCCAGATGTATTTTCGATTCCTCTTGCAACATCAACCTCTGGGTGCCCCGGTGTTACCGATCCCCATTGTCTAAAATTAGCTATATCGTCTTTTGCATAGTTACCCAATAAGTAATACTGAGCGTACATTAAAGTAGATAAGTGCCCAGCATCCATGAAAAAACGGTCACGAAACGGCCACTTCATATCAGAAGGATCGTAGTTGAAAAATTCAGAATATAAAATGTGCATGTAGTCTGCGCCTCCCATTGGCCCACCTGGGTGTCCAGAGTTTGCCTTTTCTACCATCGCTACAGCTAATGCCCTTATATTATCGGCTGCTAATTGATCTAGTTCGTTGTTCATTATATTATTAGATTATTTTTCAGGTTCGTGTTTATTTTATGATCTACTAAAATCTCCCCCAAAGATACTTTATATAAGGCGCTAATTAAAATATTTCGACCAACATAATTCTATAGAATTCAAGTCATAAGCGCTCATACGCCACTATTTTACGTTTATATTGTTGCGAAAGGGTTTTCGAAAACATTCTTTGAATCATTTTTAAACCCAATTCACCTTTAATTACTATAAATAAGATACTTACGCTGTACATTTGCACGCTTAATGCCTTTTTATAGCAAATGTATTTATGTTTGTTTTTTATCGGATTCAAACTTTTATAAAACTAACAACCTTTGTTATGTAACGTTTTAATGGTATTCTGTTTACTTCGGATGCTCCCCTAAACACTATAATTTTATTTATGACCTCAAAAACAACATTGCATATATTTAGTTACTTCATCATATTATTTGGTTTCATTTCTACCATTAGCCCTGCATTTGCTCAAAGTTTGAACTCCACACCGGATGCCGTACAAATGAAAACCTATAACTATGCCGACACCCTACAACTCGATTTTTATAGCATTCCGTCTAATGACATGCAACTAAAACCCACAGTTGTTTTAGTGCATGGTGGTGGCTTTACTGCGGGTCAACGTAATGGTGGTGATGAAAAAGGACTAAGTAAATACCTGGCGGCTAAAGGGTTTAATGTGGCTTCAATAAATTATAGGCTGTCTCGGAAAGGAAAATCTTTTGGATGCGACTGCCCTACTTCTATAAAAATTGATATCTACGTGGAGGCGGTTGCCGATCTTTCTAAAGCGATTAATTATTTAACGAAAGATTCGTTGCCTTTTAAGACCGACCCGACTAAAATATTCTTAATCGGTAGTAGTGCCGGTGCCGAAACCGTTTTGAACTTTAAATTTATGCGATACGATTATCGTTTTAAAAGACTGCCCTACCCCAATGCCAATATTGCCGGAGTTGTTAGTTTGTCTGGTGCTGTGTTAGATGAAAATTATATTGATGCCAGC
This sequence comes from Maribacter spongiicola, assembly GCF_004364165.1. Lineage (GTDB taxonomy): Bacteria > Bacteroidota > Bacteroidia > Flavobacteriales > Flavobacteriaceae > Maribacter > Maribacter spongiicola. The sequence goes on along the minus strand of NZ_SOAY01000014.1, from coordinate 155,900 downwards.
AATAAGACGCCTATCCTATTTTTTCACGGAGTTAAAGATTCCGTGGTGCCTTACGATACGAATCCGCATCGTTTTTGTAAGCCTACGGATGTTGGCTATTTACAAATCAACGGACCTAAAGCTATTGCCGAACGGCTTTCTGAGATTGATGGGAGTTACAAAGTGTATTTCAATGAAGAAGGCGGACACGAATGGGCGTCTCTCGGATTTAAATTTCCTGAATTGATTTATGAATTTTTAGCGGATGTACTACGTGGTGATGCTACTATGAAAGATTTTGAATCGATTACCTCACCCATATCTAGTAAAAAATAGCACTACGCCACATTTACCCCGAACAAATGCCCGATCAATGCGGTAATGACCATTGCTACGGTTCCCCAAAAACTAATTCTTAATACGGCTGTCAATATATTTGAGCCTCCTGCTTTGGCAGCAATGGCACCCAACACTGCTAGAAACAGCACTGCAAAACCATATTGCACATATTCCATCTCCTCAAGCGGACCAAAATAAGCAACTATTACCGGAAGCAATCCGCCGAAAACAAAAGATGCACCAGATGACAATGCCGCCAATAACGGATTCGCTTGTGTAATATCATTAATACCCAGCTCATCTCTAGCATGTGCACCCAAGGCATCATGGGCTGTTAATTGTGTAGCAACTTGTAACGCCAAATCTGAATCTAAACCGCGCTCTTCATAAATTAAAGCGAGTTCTTTAAGTTCTTCTTCCGGCATTTCTTCTAGCTCTTTCATTTCGCGAGCTAAATCGGCTTTTTCTAGATCTTCCTGCGAACTTACAGATACATACTCCCCTGCTGCCATTGACAAGGCACCTGCCACCAAACCTGCTACGCCGGCTAAAATAATAGGCTCTCTCGTTGTGCTTGCCGCGGCAACACCGATGACCAAACTTGCTGTTGACAAAATACCATCATTGGCACCAAGCACTGCTGCTCGCAACCAATTACTTCGCGTACCATAATGTTTTTCGTCTTGCATAGTTTGTTCTTTTTTCAACGTCTAAAACCTTTTATGTGTCTTCTTTCGTTTTATATTAATGCTTTAAAACCTTCGAAATAAGCTTTATTTACCCAGCAAAAACCGTTAGTGCCTATAAGTTCTCGATACAATTTTTCTTCATTGCATTTCAAAAATCACTCGAAGTGACATTCGTTTTTTATTATCGTTTCTTTATAACAGCTTCCTCCCCTTTACCTATAATCACTAAATCGGTGGTGGTCAAGAATAATCCGGTTTCTACGATACCTGGTATGGTCTTTAATAGCTGCTCTAAATCTGTTAGCTTTATATCGGTATCCCAAATATCGATATCTATAATATCGTTATTCTCGTCTGTTTTGTAATCGTCAGTACCTCTCATACGCTGTACTGGTGCCAGTTTCATTCCCTCCAATTCTTTAATAATCAATTGCGTTGCAAAGGGTATTGTTTCTATTGGCAGTTTGAACTTACCTAGTTTGGCAACACTTTTAGACGAATCGGCAATAATGATATTCATATCAGAATTATGGGCGACTATCTTTTCACGTAGTAACGCTCCGCCTCCGCCTTTAATCAATTGAAAGTCTTCGTCGACCTCATCGGCACCATCAATGGTAACATCTAATCTTTTTGCTTCTGCAAGGGTAATAACTTGTATACCCAGTTTCTTTGCTAGTTTTTCAGTTTCGTCAGATGTTGCAACTGCTGTAAGCTTTAAGCCTTTCTGTACCATTTCGCCAATAGCTTCGATCATAAAAAATGCAGTTGACCCAGTGCCTAGACCAACGGTCATACCAGATTTTATATATTTTACCGCTTCTAATGCTGCTACTTTTTTCTCGTTTACCGCGCTCACTTTTTGGTTGTATTATGGTTATTTGGCTCTAAAGATATTTAGAAATAATCGATAGCATTCATCAAAGCATTAAGTAATGCCTAAACTTTTGTGATTAAACCTTAATAAACGATTTTCTGAAGGAAGATCTTAATGGCTGATACTGATGTTATTTTCAATTAATTGTAATGATAACATGGGCACATGGCAGCAGAAAATCGATTTACCAACAATATAATCGTTACACAAATTTCTTAAATAGCTATTTGCATTGTTAGACATAACAAGTAACTGGCAATTAGTTTGATCAACATACCTTTTTAAAGTGGTTGTTAAGGAACTTTCGGTATCTAATTTGTAGAAATTATGATAAATAGACCCTAGTTTTTCTGCTATAACCTCATGATTTATCTGTTGTAATTCCGCAATCTGAGGCGTAGCATTTTGCATACTCACAATTTGTACGGTACTATTAAAATAGCGTGCTAATTCTATCACGGGGTTTAATTCATCACTCTTAAATAAATGGCTAAATTCTGATACCACAGAAATGGAATGTAAGTTTTCAAAAACTGCCCTTGGTGGTATGATCAATACCGGACATGCATCGACATGGTTTAATATTCTTACCGTATTTCTACCCAGGAAAATAGATTCATCGTCTGCTCCACCACTGGCGCTCATTATTACAAAATCAATATGCTGTTTTTCTATAACTTCTTTTACCTCATCAACTAGCATTGAGAAACTAGATATCGTTTTATATTTATGAAGCGGATTATGATATTGTTTTTTAATGCGCTGAAAGGTCTTTTTCAGTCCTTTCTCCGAAGCTGTTTGTGCAGAATAATCTTTAGCGGCATCTGTAACTCTCCCCGCCATTAAGCGGTTACTGTGTAATTCTGGAGTGTAGGCATTTAAAAAATGGAATACACATTCAGATTCTGCGAATAATTGCAAGGCATACTGTGTAGCATTCCATGCAGCTAGCGAAAAATCGGTCGGTATTAATATATTTTTCATAAATGAAACACGTCATTTGATGATAAATGTAGTTTCCATACAGAATTGAAACTATGACATTTATCAGAATACTAAAATATTTAAAATCCGTCGGCTAATTCTTGCAACATTTCCTCTTCTACGATTCCAATTTTTTTACCTTCTGTCTTGATCAGTCCTTTTTTCTTAAACTCAGAAATCATACGAATTAAAGACTCCGTTGCCGCACCAACAATATTTGCATAATCATCTCTACTAAGTGTCAATAATAAAAAACCGTTTTCATCTTCTCCATAGTTTTTCTTCAAATAAACAAATGCCTCAGCCAAACGCTGTTTCACTGTTTTTTGAGACATATTTACAATAACGTCATCTGCTTCTTTTAAATCATGCGCCATATGTCGTAATACCTCTAAAGAAAAATAAGGGTTAGTATTTAAGGTATTAGATATTACCTCTTTGGGTATAAAACACACTTCCATATCATTAATAGCAGTAGCACTTAAATTGGTAAAATCTTCAGCAATTACAGAGCGTTGCCCCATAATTTCACCCCTATTGGTCAATTTCACAATCTGCTCTTTACCGTTGCTACTTAACTTAGATAATTTAGAAACGCCTTCTCGTACACAAAATACACCATCAAGCTTTTGTCCCTCAATAAACAGTGCCTCTCCTTTATTAATCTTTTTAGAAATTTTTGAGTCCGCCACCTTTTTTAATTCGTCTTTGCTCAATGCACGGAGCGAATTAAACTGTCGGATAATGCAATTTTCACATCTAGTTTCCATAGCCTCATAAATTATGCTTAGACAAAATTACACAAGCTTAAAATGGTAGTAACTGACAATTATCATGTTTTAAAAACTGTTTCATTTTCACCTTTGTATTTATTATTCTTTAATATTTATGCAGGCAACTAATTGTTTTCATTGTGGTGATCCTTGTGATAGACAGCTTATAACATTTGATGAAAAATCATTTTGTTGTGCCGGTTGCAAAACCGTTTATGAGATATTCTCAACAAACGATTTGTCTCATTATTATGATTTACAAGCGGCGGCAGGTACTACACCCAAAGCTATTGAAGGCAAATATGATTTTCTAGACAATGAAGAAATCATAGCGAAACTAACAGAATTTAATGATGGTAACATTCAGATAATCAACCTTTATATACCCACTATTCACTGTAGTTCTTGTATCTGGATTCTAGAAAATTTGAACAAACTGAATAAGAATGTTACGAATTCTCAAGTAGATTTCCCCAAGAAAACAATTCGTATCACCTACAAACAAGAGGATTTCAGCTTAAAAGAGCTTGTCTTGCTTTTAGCTAAAATAGGATATGAACCTTATATTTCTTTAGAGGACTTTGAAGGCAAGAAGAAAGTTTCTGATAAAACACTTATTTACAAATTAGGTGTTGCCGGTTTTGCATTCGGTAATGTTATGTTCCTCTCTTTTCCTGAATATTTCGACTTAAATTCAAGTGCCGCTTCTGGTGGTGAATATTGGCTTAACCAATATCAAGGCTTATTTCGATGGATGATGTTCATCTTCTCTTTACCTGTAGTTTTTTATGCCGGGTGGGATTATTTTGTTTCTGCATTTAAAGGACTGCGAGCGAAAATTTTAAACATTGATGTACCCATTGCACTTGGTATTTTGGTATTATTTCTTAGAAGCACCTATGATATTGCCTTTAATTTAGGTAGCGGGTTTTTCGATTCTCTTACCGGGCTGGTATTCTTTCTATTATTAGGTAAATTTTTTCAACAAAGAACCTATAGCTTTTTATCGTTTGAGCGTGATTACAAATCATACTTCCCTATTGCTATCACCAGACTGAACTTAAAAGGTAAAGAAGAAACCGTGCCTGTTCAAGAAATTGAAAAGGGAGATCGTATATTGATCCGTAACGAAGAAATGATTCCTGTTGACGGTACTCTCGTATACGGCAATGCACAAATTGACTACAGTTTTGTTTCGGGGGAATCTGAACCCGTTTCTAAAAATATCGGAGAACAGATTTTTGCTGGTGGAAAGCAACTCAACGGCGTTATCGAAATGATTGCCTTAAAATCGGTCTCTCAAAGCTATTTGACACAACTCTGGGGAAATTCTATTTTTAAAACGGACAAAGTAACCGCCTTTCAAAACCTTACCGATAGTATCGGCAAACGCTTTACCATTGCCGTACTTTCTATCGCATTTATATCTACTGCTTTTTGGTTGTTCTACGACCCTTCTAAAGCCATGAATGTGTTTACGGCGGTATTGATTATCGCTTGCCCTTGTGCCATAGCATTAGCTTCACCATTTACTTTAGGAAATATGCTACGCATATTTGGCAAAAAGAAATTCTACATTAAAGACACGCAAACCATTGAGCGCTTGGCTAAAATTGATACCGCAATTTTTGATAAAACCGGTACCATAACCACCACCCAAAAAAGCACGGCACACTACGAAGGTATGCCTTTAACTCCCGATGAAGAATCGATACTTAAGAATACCATTAGAGCTTCTAACCACCCTTTAAGCAGATCTTTATATGATTTACTTAAAGAACAGAATATCATTACCTTAGATGAGTACGAAGAGCATGTTGGCAAGGGGCTGGAAAGTTCTAAAGATGATATAAATATGAAGATTGGTTCTGCTAATTTTGTAGGTAATAACATTACAGAAAATGAGCTAGATACTTCTATTTACATCAGCTCTAATAATGCTTACAAAGGCAGATATGTTTTTCAGAATCAATATCGCGACGGACTATCATCTGTTTTCAAAGAGATGTCTGAAACGTTAAGTTTGGCGATACTTTCTGGTGATAATGAAGGAGAAAAAGAGCGACTAGAGAAATTGTTGCCAAAATTGACTCCGCTGTACTTCAATCAGAAACCCGAAACAAAACTAGAGTTCATAAAAACGTTACAAGATCATGATAAAAAAGTATTGATGGTAGGCGACGGATTAAATGATGCCGGAGCGCTTGCACAAAGTAATGTAGGTATTGCTATATCTGAAAATATCAATGTATTCTCCCCTGCTTGTGATGCTATCTTAGATGCTTCTAAATTTCAGCAATTGTATAGCTATATTCTCGCATCTAAAAAGGCGATGCGTATTATTAAAATGAGCTTTATGTTATCGCTGCTCTATAATTGCGTTGGACTTTATTTTGCCATTACTGGGCAACTAGAGCCTGTTATCGCTGCTATTCTCATGCCCTTAAGCTCTATTACCATTGTTGTTTTTACTACGGTAATGACAAATCTTATTGGTAGAAAACTTCCGTAATTAGATTATAACATTCCTCTAAAATTATAAATGAGAATTAAATCATTTTTTTGATTATCGTTCATCATGTTCTAAAAATTTTAATCCCAACTTTTAACAAAATCGAATTAAGTCACTTCGCTTTTTAATATCATCCAACTTACTTAAATACAATATATTACATCTTCACTCATCATGCTCCACTCCTTAAAATATTTAGGTTTTTTAAGAAAAATTTTAAAGTATGACATTTGTCATTTTCTAAGGTTTACAACCCACTTATTTTTACCAAATAATTAAGGTAGATATGAGTGTTATATATATTTTATTGGCGATAAGCCTGGTGGTGGCAATTATCTTTTTTGTCGCTTTTATTGTTTCTGTCAAACAGGGGCAATATGAAGATTCATACACTCCTTCCGTTCGAATGCTTTTTGAAGATGAATTGGTGAAAACCGGTAATAATGAAAAGAGTGAAGAATTAAGAGTAAAGAGTAAAGAGTAAAGAGTGAAGAATTAAGAGTAAAGAGTAAAGAGTAAAATATTTCAAATTAATTGAGAATACAAGATTTAAAAAGTACAAAAAAATAAAAAAGAAGGTGTTGAACAAAGCAAAAGTATAAGAGTCTTTTCTCTCTGTTCTCCCTTTATAAAAATAAAATCCAACTAAATAAACAAGTATAATTATGGAAGTACAGCAGTTTTATTACGATAACAAAATCGTGAAAAATTTCCTTTATGCAACCATGTTCTGGGGTATTGTGGGTATGTCCGTCGGCTTATTGTTAGCCTTCATGTTCATGTTCCCCAACGTAACCGATGGTATATCATGGTTAAGTTTTGGTCGCTTACGCCCGTTGCACACCAACGCGGTAATTTTTGCATTTGTAGGAAATGCTATTTATGCGGGAGTCTACTACTCTACCCAACGTCTGTTAAAGGCGCGTATGTACAGCGATTTTTTAAGTAAGTTCAACTTTTGGGGATGGCAATTAATCATCGTTGCAGCTGCAATTACATTGCCTTTAGGGTATACAAGTTCCAAAGAATATGCCGAACTTGAATGGCCTATAGATTTAGCTATTGCCGTTGTTTGGGTAGCATTTGGTGTAAACCTTATTGGCACCATGATAAAGAGAAGACAACGTCACCTTTATGTGGCTATCTGGTTTTATCTAGCAACTTTTGTTACAGTTGCAGTACTACATATTTTCAATAGTTTAGAATTACCTGTTAGTGCTTTAAAAAGTTACTCGGTATACGCCGGTGTACAAGATGCATTGGTGCAATGGTGGTACGGTCATAATGCGGTTGCATTTTTCTTGACTACGCCGTTCTTAGGGCTTATGTACTATTTTGTGCCTAAAGCAGCGAACAGACCAGTATACTCATACAGACTATCTATCGTTCACTTCTGGTCATTGATATTTATATATATCTGGGCAGGTCCGCACCACTTATTATATTCTGCTTTGCCTGATTGGGCTCAGAATTTAGGAGTTGCCTTCTCTATTATGTTATTGGCTCCATCCTGGGGTGGTATGATCAACGGACTTCTAACACTTCGTGGTGCTTGGGATAAGGTTCGTACAGATCCTGTTTTAAAATTTATGGTGGTCGCCATTACCGGTTATGGTATGGCAACTTTTGAAGGACCAATGCTATCACTTAAAAATGTAAACGCAATTGCCCACTTTAGTGATTGGATCATTGCTCACGTTCACGTAGGTGCATTGGCTTGGAACGGGTTCTTGACCTTTGGTATGATCTACTATTTGGTACCTAAAATGACCAAGAATAAATTATTCTCTGTTGCATTGGCGAACTTCCACTTCTGGATCGGCACCTTGGGTATTATTCTTTATACATTACCAATGTATGTTGCTGGTTTCACTCAAGCGCTAATGTGGAAAGATTTTAATCCTGACGGAACTTTGGTTTACGGAAATTTCTTAGAAACAGTAAACGAGATCATGCCAATGTATTGGATGCGAGCCATTGGTGGTAGCCTTTATATTGTTGGCGCTTGTGTTATGATATATAACGTAGTACGTACCATAAAATCTGGTAGCGTTATAGAAGATGAATTAGCAGAAGCAGCTGCACTTACCGTAGTATCTAAACGTAGAACTGCAGGTGAAACTTTTCATACTTGGTTAGAGCGTAAGCCTATTCAATTAACCATTTTAGCAACTGTAGCTATTTTGATCGGTGGTATTATACAAATTGTACCTACCATATTGGTAAAATCTAACATCCCAACTATTACCAGTGTTAAACCATATACACCTTTAGAATTAGAAGGTCGTGATTTATACATACGTGAAGGTTGTGTTAGCTGTCACTCACAAATGGTTCGACCTTTTAGAAGTGAGGTAGAACGTTATGGCGAATATGCCAAAGCTGGTGAATTCGTTTATGACCACCCATTTCTTTGGGGTAGTAAGCGTACTGGTCCAGATTTATTGAGAGTTGGAGGTAAATACTCTGACAACTGGCACTTAAATCATATGTACGATCCTCAAAGTACCTCTTCTGGTTCTATAATGCCTTCCTATTCTTGGCTTATTCGTGATGAGCACGATAGAAGCGACATTCAAGCTAAAATGGCAGCCATGGTCACTCTAGGTGTTCCATATACCGAAGAAGATATAGCAAACGCCGAAACTTTAATGGATACACAAGCAGAGAAGATCGAGAAGAACTTATATAGCGATCCCGATTTTGCAAACTCTTATGAGGCAGATAAAAAATATGCTGCTGAAAATGGTGAAGAATTCATTGAAATGAGAGACCGTGAAATTGTAGCTATGATTGCTTACCTACAACGTCTAGGTACCGATATCAAGATCAAAGAAACTGGCGAATTATTATCTGATAACTAAAATATAAAAACATGTTCAAATTTGTAAAAGGTTACATGGAAACTATTGATGGCGTAGCAACCTACCCCATGATATCATTACTAATCTTCTTTGTGTTTTTCACCTTATTATTTTGGTGGGTAATTACAGCCTCAAAATCATACATCAAAGAAGTTAGCGAATTGCCTTTAGAAGAAGATAACCAACAAAACAACCAATTATGAAAAACAATACAGCCTGGTGGTTAAGAATAACAGTGGCCTTTTTTGCGGTCATTGTACTTATGGAAGTTTATATTGATAGTGGTGATCAACCTGCTTTTCTAGCCTATCCTACTCTGATGTTTGGCTTTATGGCACTTATCCTATTACTATTAATAGCGATTGCCTTTATTGTACAAGCTATTGAAAATGTACTTTATAATACGCTTGACGAAGAAGCAAAGGTGCGTTACTTAGAAGCCAAAGATGAAAAATGGGAATGGACCTGGGGTAAAAACATGTACAACAAAATGTTGGGCAGTAAACCCATTGAGTCAGAAGAAGAAATCATTCTTGACCATAACTATGACGGTATACGTGAGTTAGACAATAATTTACCGCCTTGGTGGGTGTATCTTTTCTATGCTTCTATTGTATTTGGGGTAGTTTACTTACTTCGTTTTCATGTTTTCAATGACTACAATCAAAAATTGGAATACGAACAAGAAGTTGCTGCAGCTCAATTAGAAATTGAAGCATATAAGAAAACTGCAAAAGGTCTTGTTGATGCCAATACGGTTGAGTTATTAACAGATGCATCAGATATTAGTGCCGGTAAAGGAATTTTTGAAAGCAATTGTGTTGCTTGCCACATGGCAGATGGTGGCGGTGGTATTGGTCCCAACCTTACGGATCAAAACTGGATTCTTGGTGGTGGTATCAAAAACGTTTTCCATACCATTTCTGAAGGTGGTCGTGACGGTAAAGGTATGATCGCTTGGAAACAAAACTTAAAACCTGCAGAAATAGCACAAGTAGCTAGTTATGTATTAAGTTTTGAAGGTACAACACCTGCAAACCCGAAAGCGGCAGAAGGTGATATTTGGGTTGACCCTAATGCGCCGGAACAAGAAACTCCAGCTGAAGCAGAAGCTACCGAAGTAGTTATTGATTCTGCAGCGGTTACCATGAACTGAGTTAATTGAGAGGTCCAAAGCCTCTCAAGCCAAAAAAGAGAGATACAATGTCACAAGATCAAGATAATTTTAGAGATTCCATCGGTACCATCAAAGAAGATGGTAAACGAGCTTGGGTATTCCCTAAAAAGCCGAGTGGTAAGCTTTATGAGTATCGTAAATATGTAAGTTATGTGCTACTTACTTTCTTGATCGCGTCTCCATTTATAAAAATAAACGGCAACCAATTCTTGATGTTCAATGTCTTGGAAAGACGTTTCAATATCTTCGGATTTCCTTTTTATCCTCAAGATTTTCACCTCTTTGTAATCTCAATGATTATAGGGGTCGTTTTTATCGCCCTCTTTACAGTAGCATTCGGACGTATTTTCTGCGGATGGATGTGTCCGCAAACCATATTCTTAGAGATGGTTTTTCGTAGGATAGAATATTGGATAGATGGTGACCGTGGCGCGCAAATTAAATTGGATAGACAAGAATGGAATGCAGAAAAGATTCGTAAACGTGTTTTAAAGTGGATTATCTTTTTCATCATTTCATTTATTATAGCCAATGTCTTTCTTGCCTACCTTATTGGTAGCGATAGATTGATTCAATACGTTACCGATGGTCCTGCACAGCATGTAAGCACCATGGTTTCGCTATTAATTTTTACTGGTGTATTCTATTTTGTATTCGCTTGGTTTAGAGAACAAGTATGTATCATTGCTTGCCCTTATGGTCGTATGCAGGGGGTGCTTCTTGATAATAAATCGATTGTAGTTGCCTATGATTATAAAAGAGGTGAAGCCGAAAATGGCAGAAAAAAATGGCGCAAAAATGAAGACCGCCAAGAATTAGGCAATGGCGATTGTATAGATTGTAACCAATGTGTAAATGTTTGCCCTACAGGAATAGATATTAGAAACGGAACGCAACTGGAATGTGTAAACTGTACCGCGTGTATTGATGAGTGTGATACTATCATGGAAAAAGTGGATCTGCCTAAAGGCTTGATTCGCTATGCAAGTGAAGATGAAATTACCAAGAAAGAGAAATTTAAATTTACGCCTCGTTTAAAAGGATATACTGCTGTATTAGTTATTTTAACGGGTGTATTAGTAGGTATGATGTTCTTAAGAAATGATCTTGAAGCAAATATATTAAGACTGCCTGGGCAATTGTACGAACACAAAGAAGGGAACATTATTAGTAATGTGTACACTTATAAACTGTTGAACAAAACCACTAAACCGGTTGAAGATGTTCACTTTAAGCTGATATCGCCAAAAGGTGAAATTAAACTGGTACGTCATGAGAATTTTGATGTTGCCGCAGAAGCATTGGCAGAAGGCACCTTGTTCATAGAAATAAACGCTTCAGCTTTAAGTGGTGATAAGAACAACCTTAAAATTGGGGTTTATAGTAACGATAAGTTAATTGAGACCACTACGGCTCGCTTTTTGGCTCCACGTAGCTATAAATAATATTTAAAATAGAAATCATGAAGATTAATTGGGGTACCGGTATTGTGATTGCCATTGTTGCATTCATTAGTTTTATTATGTTTTTTGTAGTTACAATGACTACCAGTCATGATGCTAACCATGATTTGGTTACCGAAGATTATTATAAAGCGGAGCTTGGTTATCAAAAGGAAATAGATGCAGAGAAAAATGCTCAAATTGCAACTACACAAATAGAAATACAAAAAACTTCTGAAGGGTTAATGATACTTTTTCCTGAAGGATATGATGATACCAATGTTAAAGGTTTAGTGTCCCTATACAGACCATCCAACAAGAATTTGGATTTTAATTTGCCCATTAGTTTATCCAATTCACATTTGCTCATACCTGACAATCAATTGTTGGACGGTCGCTGGGACATTAAAATTACTTGGGAACACGAAGGAAAAGATTTTCTACATAAAGAGAGTATTACCTTTTAAATATGCTACTATCTGCTCTCATATTAGGTCTAATGGGTAGTTTGCACTGCGTTGGTATGTGTGGACCCATTGCCTTTATGCTTCCGGTAGATAGAACAAATAACTACAAAAAATTCGGACAGATATTTATCTATCACTTTGGTCGATTAATGGCGTATGGACTTATAGGTCTCATATTCGGACTACTAGGCAAAGGGCTTTCCATTTTTGGTATACAACAAAAACTATCTATTGGTATTGGTATTATTATGATTCTGATAGTATTGATTCCGTATAAAACATTCAATAAATACAACCTGTCTAAACCCATCTATAAAATCATATCAAAAGTTAAGAACCAATTAGGCAAAGAGCTAAAGAAAAAATCGCCCGATACCTTTTTAACTATCGGATTCTTAAATGGATTTTTACCATGCGGTCTCGTTTATATGGCACTTTTTGGATCTATAGCTATGGGCGATGCTTTACAAGGTAGTTTATACATGATGCTTTTCGGCGTAGGCACTTTACCCCTTATGACCGCTGCCATTTATTTTAGTAATTTACTAAAAGGTGGTATACGTCAAAAAATACAAAAAGCAATTCCGGTATTTGTTGTTATTATCGGTGCACTTTTTATTCTTAGAGGTCTTGGTTTAGGTATACCGTACGTATCGCCTGCACCAGTTAACCAATTAGCTTCAAGTGCAATAGAATGTCATAATTAATGGCTGAGGCCAAACACAAATTCATATGAAACCATTACCGAACGAAATAGTGCTTCGCCCAAGGTTTCAAATGCATCTATCAAAAAACAAAGAAACGGTTCTTAGCAAATTTGAGGGATTGAAAGAAAATCCGTTTTTGATTAAACGTTTAGATGAGCATGTGTTCATTAAATTCAACCAAAAAGAGCATCACTTTTGGTCTCCGCAGTTACATTTAGAAATTGATGAAGTAGATGATATTAGTTGTAAATTATATGGCGTTTTCGGTCCCAACCCTACCCTTTGGACCTTTTTTATGTTCATACACTTTGTCATTGCAACACTTTTTATAATCATAGGTATTTGGGCATATTCAAGTGCATCATTAGGTAAAGAATATCACATTCAAGTAGGTGTCATGATTATGCTAACAGCGCTATGGTTTGTACTATATTTTGCAGGTAGAAGTGGTAAGAAAAAAGGAAAACCACAAATGCACCAATTACATGATTTTATGACGAATGTTCTTACAGCATAAATTTTATATTCCCTTCTTACATCGCTATATTTAATACTCAGAAATAGCCAATCTAATAAACGTATGAAACGCATTTTATTTTTAGTATTTACCCTTACTTTTTTTTGTGTGGGTTTCACTCTTGCCCAAGAAAAACCAGAAGAACCAAAAGGAACTGAAAATATAGCTTACAGATGGGGTAAAATGGCTTTGGATGCAACAGCCTCTGATACCGAAAAATTTAAACCAAGACCTACAATTACTTCTCGATACTTAGGATTAATCTTTATCTCTATTTTCGATGCCTGGTCTAGATACGATGAAAGTGCCATACCGGTATATTTAAAATCCATAGAAAGAAGACCCTTAGCCGAGCAAACGCTATCTAATAAAGAAACTGCTATTAGCTATGCCGCTTTTGGCGCTATGAAAGAATACTACTATTCTGATACCGAAATGTTCAGAAATTTCATGGTAGAATTAGGTCTAGACCCTGATAATACTTCTATGGATCCAAACACCCCAGAAGGTATTGGCAACTTAGCTGCAAAGGCAACCATTGAAGCTAGAAAAAATGACGGAAGCAATCAATACGGTACTATTAATGGCTCTGATGGAGAGCCTTATTTTGATTATACCAACTACAGTCCCGTAAATACTGCAGATGAAAGCACTGATATCAACCGTTGGCAGCCTAAATATTTCTCTGATGGCAAAGGCAGTCAATATGCCCCAGGGTGCCTTACGCCCTACTGGCAGAAAGTAATACCGATTACCATGACATCTGCTGATCAGTTTAGACCAGGACCACCACCAATGTACGGTTCTGAACAATTAAAAAAGGAGGTTAAAGAAGTGGTTGATCTGCAAGCCAACCTTTCTGATGAAGATAAAGCGTTGGTAGAATTTATGCGTGACGGACCACAGTCTGTTCAACAAGCGGGACACTGGTTAAAATTCGCTCAAGATGTTTCTCGCCGTGATAACCATACTCTAGACCAAGACGTAAAAATGTATTTCTTAACCGAAATTACCGCTATGGATGCCTTTATAGCTTCCTGGGATTCTAAAATGTTCTACGATTATGCCAGACCATATGCTTTGGTTCACGAATACTACAAAGACAAAACTATTAAAGCTTGGGGCGGACCCGGAGTTGGCGTTGTAGAAATGAAAGGACAAAATTGGAGACCTTATTCTCCAGATATCTTTTTATGTCCGCCATTTCCTAGTTATACTTCTGGACATAGTACCATAAGTGGCGGCTGTGCAGAAGTATTACGTTTGTTTACAGGAGATGAGTACTTTGGTGAATCTGTAGAATTGACTCCCGGAACTTTAACTGAAATTGATTCTACATTCTATGGAAAACCAGTAACCATAACCTTCCCGACATTTACAGAAGCCGCAAATATGGCAGGTATGTCTAGAGTTATGGGCGGTTATCATATTCAAGCTGATAATATTGCAGGCTTAGAATTAGGCAGAGATGTAGCTCAACAAGCTTGGAAATTCTATAATGAGCATTTAGGTAACTAAATCATTTGTAAAAACAAATAAACCCAAGGCAAATGCCTTGGGTTTATTCTTGTCTATAGAAGACGTTAGTATCTATATTTTAAAAGTAATAACCGGTATTTTAGAATGGTTTACAACATCTTCGCCTATGCTGCCGTTAAACATATGTGAAATACCTTTACGACCGTGTGTAGGCATTGCTATAGCATCTGCTAATATGGTTTTACCATAATTGATAATACCCTGCTCTACACTGTAGTCATTATAAATTTCAACCTGTTGTGCCGAATTGGCTTTGGACAAAAATTTATTTATTTTTTGATAAGCATCTCTATTACTCATAAATTCATCGTTTGGCGTGTTGATAAAAACAACCTCCATGCTAGCACCTAGCATCGCTGCAAACTCCTTAGCTTTTTGAAAAGCTGGTAAATTATCATCATTAAAATCGCACGCGAATACAAAACGATCTAAGCTTAAATTTGTAACCTCGCCTTTAATCACTAAAACTGGTACTGTAGCGTTACGAACCACTTTTTCTGCATTAGAGCCAATAAACATTTCTTCAAATCCGCTAGCTCCATTAGAACCCATTACTATTAGGTCCGCATCATGTTCTTTAGCTATAACATTTAGCTCACTGAATACTTTATAATGCTTAATTACAGGAGTTACGGTAACACCCTCTAAGTAAGGCTTTTCTAAAAATTCTTTTAAATTCTTTTCTGCCAATTTCACCAAGAAAACTGTCTGCTCGATGTACATACCATCTGGCGAAGTAATTATTGCCTGATTGAGTTCTAGCATATGAACTACCAATAGTTCAACTTTATGTTTTTTAGCCAAATCTGCAGCTGCCTTTAGCGCTTGTTCTGACTGATTTGAAAAATCTGTAAGTACGATTATTTTTTTCATGGTAATTTTATTTAGCAATTATTAAGATTAGGAACTTCTATTTTTAAAATTAAACGGTCATTGAAAACAACTTGGTATCTGGTTTCTTATTTTGCAATGGCAAATCAAAAGCCATACATACGTTTCTAACAAATGGCCTACCCTTTTCTGTTATTTGAAGACTACCTTCTGTAATGGTCACTAAACCATCTTCTTCCATTTCTTTTAACCTGTTTAGAATACTTTCTATTTGTGGTAGATGTAATTTAAATTCGCTCCAAGTTGTTTTAAACTGGCACATTAAATTTAAGATATGTCTTCTTATAATTTGATTTTCTTCTGTTAAAATATGACCTCTATAAAGCGGAATAATATCATTTTCTACAAGACTTTGATACTCTTCTACATTTTTTACATTCTGTGCAAAACCATACCAACTATCGCTTATACTCGATGCGCCTAACCCTATCATTAAGTTGGTGTTAGAGCTGGTATAGCCCATGAAATTTCTATGAAGTTTTCCATTCTCCATCGCCTGAAACAATCCGTCGCTCTTTAACGCAAAGTGATCCATTCCTATTTCATGGTATCCATATTCTAATAACAATTCTTTACCAACTTCATACTGCGTTCTCTTTTCATCGCCCGCAGGTAAATCTGCATCATTATAACCACGTTGACCGTTACCTGCCAACCATGGCACATGTGCATAACTGTAAAAAGCAATACGGTCTGGTTTTAATTCTTTGGTCTTTTCTATCGTATTAATTACGTGTTCTAGCTTTTGATGTGGTAGACCGAAAATGATATCGTGACTAACAGATGTATACCCTATTTCACGAGCCCACTCGGTTACATTTTTTACATTTTTAAAAGGTTGAATTCTATTAATTGCTTTTTGTACCGTTTCATTATAATCTTGAACACCATAGCTTACTCTTCTAAAACCAACATTGTACAATGCTTGTAAATGTTCTTTAGTGGTATTATTGGGGTGACCTTCAAAACTAAATTCGGCATCATTTGCCTTATCGGCTATTCCTAGAATACCATCAATTAAATACTTCAAGTTTTCTGGAGTAAAAAATGTAGGCGTACCACCACCTAAGTGTAGCTCTTTTATAATCGGTTTTTCATCGAACAGTGCGCTATATAATTGCCATTCTTTCAATACCGCTTTTATATAGGGTAGCTCTAAATCGTGTCGTTTGGTAATACGCTTATGACATCCGCAGAACGTACACATATTCTCGCAAAATGGTAAATGTATATACAGACTAATACCTGATATCGAATTACTTGCGTGAAAACTCTTTTTTACCGACGCTTCCCACTTTTTTCCAGAGAAGGTATTGATATCCCAAAAAGGAACTGTTGGGTAACTAGTATATCTAGGTCCTGGTACATTATACTTTTGAACAAGCGAACACATAAACTTCTTATTTAGTCACAAACTTACATGTCTAAGTCAGCATATAATATGATTTATATCAGTTCACAGCACATCGAAAAAAAATAACTTCCGCAGAAATTACATAATGAATAGTGGTACTATGTAACCTTTGTTACCTAATAAATTATTCAGATCCAATAATTTTGATTAAAATTTATACCCATGCTACCAAAAGGTTCCAAATTATACAGTATTATATTTTTGACATGCCCAAGATGTCATAAAGGTGAATTCTTTGAGGCTAATCCTTATAAATTAAGTAACTTCAATAAGGTTAAAGAACGTTGCCCAAAGTGCGATTTAAAATATAGTATTGAGCCTAGTTTTTATACGGGATCAATGTATGTTTCGTACGCAGTAGGTATTGCTGTGGCAGTTGCTGCATATGTATTAACTTTACTATTCGGACTTCAACTTTCAATAGGTGCTTTATTTGTTGTTATCGTTGCATCATTAGTGGTAACAATGCCATGGATAGCTGCAGTATCTAAATCGATTTGGGCGAATATGTTTTTTAAATTTGATAAGGAAATAGCTCAGAAAATTAATTAGCCAAGAATGATTCAAAACTTAAAGGAAGAATACGGAGATATCTTTGAAGAAGAGCTCATCAATGAAATTGTACAGGTAGGTACTTTTAAAGAGGTACCCGAAGGTTATAGATTCATGGAGATCGGTGACTACATCAGAGGTATGCCTTTATTAATTTCTGGAGTCATTAAAATTTTGAGAGAAGATGAAGATGGCGATGAGCTTTTACTATACTATTTAGAAAAAGGTGATACCTGCTCTATGACAATGGCTTGTTGTATGGGCGACAAAAAAAGTGAGATTAGAGCTATTGCAGAAACAGATGCAAAATTGATTATGGTGCCTATTCAGAAAATGGAAGAATGGACCGCCAAATATAAATCTTGGAGAAACTTTGTATTTAATAGCTACCATGTTAGATTAAATGAGCTTTTAAGCACCTTAGATAATATCGCATTCCAAAAAATGGATGAACGCCTAATCGGCTACTTAAAAGAAAAATCTAGAGTAACAAGAGATAATATTATTCATAGTACCCACCAAGATATTGCCTACGACCTTCATAGCTCTAGAGTTGTAATTTCTAGGCTTTTAAAGAAGCTTGAAGAAATGGGCAAAATTAAACTCCACCGTAATTATTTAGAAATATTAGATTTATAATACCTCTGTAACTAATGTTACTGCGCAGGTTTCCGCACCGTTCTACTTTTGTGATATCAAATACATCACATGGAAATTTTGCAAATTCTTGGTTATATCAGTGCCTTAATTATCGGTATTTCATTAGGTCTTATTGGCGGTGGTGGTTCCATATTAGCTGTTCCTGTTTTAGCCTACCTTTTTTCAATTAACGAAAAAGCTGCAACCGCTTACTCCCTTTTTATTGTTGGCGCAAGTGCATTGGTCGGTGGTTGGCAACAGCATCTAAAGGGTTACGTAGATTGGCGAACTGCTATTGTTTTTGGTACACCAGCAATTATTGGTGTTACACTTGTTAGGCACTATGTGGTACCTGCAATGCCCGATGTTTTATTTGAAGTTGAACACTTTCAATTTACACGTAGAATGGCAATGTTCGGGCTGTTCGCTATTTTGATGATTCCTGCTGCATATTCCATGCTAAAAAAGGAAAAAAGTGTTATTAAAGGCGGAGATGTTTCTTATAATTATCCCTTAATTTTATTAGAAGGACTTATAGTTGGTAGCATAACAGGATTGATTGGCGCCGGTGGCGGATTCTTAATCATTCCTGCATTGGTCATCTTGGCAAATGTTGAAATGAAAGTTGCCGTTGGTACCTCGTTAATTATAATTGCTATTAAATCTTTAATGGGTTTCTTTTTAGGTGATGCGATGACCATGACAATCGATTGGAAGTTTCTTGCCATTTTTACCTCGCTATCTTTTGTAGGTATTTTTATTGGTAGTTACCTCAGTAACTTCATAGATGGCAAAAAATTAAAGAAAGGTTTCGGCTATTTTATTCTTGTAATGGCTGTCTTTATTTTTTACATGGAATTCTTTTAAAAAATTTTCCTTATGTGACCAATGTCACTGTACACGTCTTATACAAAGGGTAATTTTATAGTATTAATCAAATAAATAACAACATGAAAGTAGAACAAATTTATACCGGATGTTTGGCACACGCTGCCTATTATATAGAAAGTAATGGTGAAGCTGCAGTTTTTGATCCGTTACGTGAAGTACAGCCATACCTTGACCGTGCTAAAAAAGACAATGCAAAAATCAAATATGTTTTTGAGACCCATTTTCATGCAGATTTTGTAAGTGGTCATTTAGATTTACAAAAAAAAGCGGGTGCAGAAATTGTATTCGGTCCTGGTGCTAAACCTGCTTATAAAGCTACCACAGCAAAAGACAATCAAATATTTGAAGTTGGTGATTATAAGGTAAAAGTAATTCACACACCTGGTCATACAATGGAAAGTACTACCTACCTATTAATTGATGAAAATGGAAAAGAACATGGTATTATCACTGGCGACACCTTGTTTATTGGCGATGTTGGTAGACCAGATTTAGCACAGCATGTCGTTGCAGATTTAACCGAAGAAAAGCTAGCCGGGTATTTATACGATTCTCTACGTAATAGAATTATGCCACTGAGCGATAATTTAATTGTGTACCCTAACCATGGTGCCGGATCTGCTTGTGGTAAAATGATGAGTAAAGAAACTACCGATACGTTAGGGCATCAAAAGAAAGTAAACTATGCGCTGAGACCAGAAATGACCAAAGAGGAATTTATCAAAGAACTCTTAACCGGACTCACAGCGCCTCCTGGGTATTTTCCTAAAAATGTTTTAATGAACATTCAAGGGTACGAAAGTTTAGACAAGATCATGGACCGTGCCACTACCCCATACACTCCCGAGGCTTTTGAGGCTGTTGCCAATGAAACTGGCGCGTTAGTTTTAGATACTAGAAATGCAGAAGATTTTGCAAAAGGATTTATTCCTAATAGTATCAATATCGGACTCGAAGGTAGTTTTGCCCAATGGGTCGGTGAAATGATACCCGATATTAAACAAGAAATTTTATTGGTCACTTACAAAGACAAACAAGAAGAAGCCATTACCCGTTTGGCAAGAGTTGGCTATGACAATACCGTTGGCTTTTTAGATGGTGGTTTTGATACTTGGAAGCAATCAGGAAAAGATTTTGAGGTAAGCAACAGAATTGATGCCGATGAATTAGAGGCTGAATATAACGCTGATAAACCTTTAATAATCGATGTTAGAAAAAAGAGTGAGTTTGATTCTGAACATGTGGTCGGCGCCATCAATGTTCCCTTAAACGAAATCAATCAGCATCTATCTCAATTCCCTAAAGACAAGCATTTCGTTTTACATTGTGCCGGTGGTTATAGAAGTATGATAGCAGCTTCGATTTTAAAACAACGAGGATGGCAAGATTTTACTGATGTTAAAGGCGGTTTTGAAGCTATTTCAAAAACAACACTACCTAAAACAGCATACGTTTGCCCATCAACACTATTGTAAAAGGTACTACTAAAACAGCGCTGATTTTTCAGGGCTGTTTTACTTTTCCTGCCTATGTAACCTAAGTTACTGTGTAGTCCTTTTTACAAATGTAATTTTGGTTCAATAATAAATATGAACTTATGAAAGTAGAACAAATATATACGGGTTGTCTTGCGCAAGGTGCTTACTACATTGAAAGCAATGGAGAAGTCGCCATTATTGATCCTCTACGAGAAGTACAGCCTTATATAAAGAAAGCTACGGCAGATAATGCTAAAATCAAATATATTTTTGAAACACATTTTCATGCCGATTTTGTAAGTGGTCATGTAACCTTGGCTAAAGAAACTGGTGCTGATATTATATACGGACCAAAAGCGAATCCGTCTTTCGAAGCTATTATCGCAAAAGATAATCAAGAGTTTAAATTAGGTGATATTACTATTACTGCATTACATACTCCTGGTCATACAATGGAAAGTACCACGTATTTATTAAGAGACGCCAATGGTAAAGACTATGCAATTTTTAGCGGAGACACGTTGTTTTTAGGTGATGTAGGCAGACCTGATCTTGCTCAGAAAATGGGCGTATTGACAGAGCGTGACCTTGCCGGATTCTTATTTGACAGTTTACGTGAAAAAATTATGCCTTTAGCAGATGACGTCATCGTTTATCCTGCTCATGGTGCCGGTTCTGCATGTGGTAAGAATATGATGAAAGAAACGGTAGATACATTGGGTAACCAAAAGAAAATGAATTATGCCTTACGTTCAGATATGACGAAAGAAGAATTTATTGATGAAGTAATTGACGGATTACTACCGCCACCTCAATATTTTCCTTTAAATGTAAAACTGAACAAAGAAGGTTATGAAGATATAAAAGAAGTATTGGTTCGTGGTACAAGGGCACTTTCGCCAAAGGCTTTTGAAGCTGCAGCAAATGAAACTGGCGCCATAGTTTTAGATGTTCGTCATCAAGATGAATTTGCAAAAGGTCATATTCCACGTTCCATATTTATAGGATTAGATGGTAGTTTTGCCCCATGGGTAGGTGCTTTAATTGCAGATGTAAAACAGCCAATTGTATTAGTAACTCCTGTAGGTATGGAAGAAGAAACTGTGACTCGATTATCTAGAGTTGGTTTTGATGGTACGCTAGGATATTTAGAAGGCGGATTCAATGCTTGGAAAAAAGCGGCGATGGAGTATGACACCGTAAACCAGGTTGATGCAGATGAACTTAAAAAAGCTATTGAAACTGATCAGGAACCGGTATTCGATGTTCGTAAAGAATCTGAATATCTTTCTGAACATATTATCGATGCCAAAAACACACCGCTAGATTTTTTAAACGACCATTTAGCCGAGTTCCCTAACAAAAAATCATTTTATGTGCATTGCGCAGGTGGTTATAGAAGCATGATTGCTTCTTCTATTTTGAAAAGTAGAGGTATTCATAACCTTATAGATGTAAAAGGCGGATTTAAAGATATTAAAGAAGTTGGTATACCAGTTACTGAATTTGTTTGTCCTACTACATTATAAAAATTTTTTATTGGTTGGTTTTGAAGGGAACGGTCATATACAAAAGACCGTTTCCTTCTATTTTAAATATTAATTATAAACAAGATACTATGTCATTTTTAAGCACACTCTTTGGTAAAAAAGAGGAAACCACTGGTAATATTACCGTGTTGAACAAAACCGAATATGCTACGCAAATTGTAGCTAATAACATAAAACCTTTTGACGTTAGAACTCCGTCTGAATATAACAGTGGGCATATAAAAAAAGCAATAAACGTTGATTTTTTTAATGCAGGTAATTTTAATACTTATTTTGAAAAGATTGATAAGGAAAAACCCGTTTATGTCTATTGCAGATCAGGGGCAAGAAGTCAAAAAGCTGCTCGTAAATTATTAAAAATGGGCTTTGCACAAGTATATGATCTAAAAGGGGGATATGATTCTTGGAATTAATCATAGAATATTCATTTAATCTTTAACATCAAAAAATGAAGAATGCACTTCTATTTTTATCTATCATTTTAATTTCTAGTTGTAAAGATTCCCCTAGTAGTAAAATTAAGGTGCTCGCAGAAAGCGAGAGTGAATATAATACTCAAGAAATACCTAATGAAGGCAAAAAACTTTTAGAAGCTAAATGCTACATCTGTCATAATTCTAAATCAGATGAAAACAATGTACTGGCACCACCTATGGCTGCTATAAAGGCTAGATACCTTAGAAACCATTCTACTAAGGAGTCTTTTTCAGATGCTATATGGAACTTTGTAGAAAAACCCACCAATGAAAAGGTTAAAATGAAAGGAGCTGTTAATCGTTTTGGTCTAATGCCATATCAATCGTTTAACGAAAATGACATACGTAAAATTTCAGATTATATCTTCGATTACCAAATTGAAGAACCTTCTTGGTTTAAAGAACATTGGGAACAAAATCACGGAGATAAAAACTATCATCAAAAAGGTAAAAGAATGAATGGGGTTCTCAACACTAGTGAACCATCTACAATGGAAAAAGGTAAATTGTATGCCCAAACTACCCAAAAAGTTTTAGGAAAGAATCTTATGCTCAACATTCAGAAAAATGGACCTATTGGTGCTGTCGCGTTTTGTAATGAAAAGGCATATCCGCTAACGGATAGTATGGCACTAGTACATCATGCTAAAATTAAAAGAGTAACCGATAAACCAAGAAATCAAAATAATAAAGCAAGCAAAAAAGAGCTTGAATATATTGCTTTTTTTAAATCAAAAATTAATAATAACGAGTCTTACGAACCTATAGTAACTAATGAAAATGGAAAAACTAATTTCTATTCTCCTATCGTTACTAATACCATGTGCCTAAACTGCCATGGTGTTCCACAAACAAATATAGACCCAAAGGTTACCCAACTTTTGAACGATAAATACCCATATGACGAAGCCATAGGCTATAAAGAAAATGAGGTAAGAGGCATTTGGAGTATAAGTTTTAAAGACGAATAAAATAAATAAGAAATGACATCAGTAATTCCTATTCAAAATTTAAAATGTGGTGGCTGTGCCAAAACAATTGTCTCAAAATTAGAAGAGATACCTACCATAAGTAATGTATCGGTATCAGTAGAATCATCATCGGTTTCTTTTGATGCATTAAAGCAAGAAGATATAGCTACTGCAAAAAACAAATTAAAGTCGATTGGCTACCCAAGTCTAGACCAAGATAATTCAGTACTATCAAAAGCGAAGTCCTTTGTAAGTTGTGCTACGGGCAAACTATCTGACTAATTTTTAGAATCTAAAGAAGAAGTAATTATAAATTACTTCTTCTTTGTTTTAAAGCCGTGGGTCAGCTGACCTAAAAAGTTTTCTGGCAAATTCTCATCTCCTGGGTAACCTAATTTCACATCTCCACTATCTTCTGGTATGTAATTGGTTTTAAATATATAATCCCATAGGCTTAAGCTAATTCCAAAATTTACACCATATGTTCCTTCTGGTAAATCATATGCGTGATGATATAAATGCATTACTGGATTGTTTAAAATATATTTTAAAGGTCCCCAAGTAATTTTTATGTTAGAATGATTGAAATGCCCAATTGCTATAGCTGCAAAATGAACAATGTAAGCTTGTTCTGGTTCAAAACCACCAAGAATCATAACTCCGAAGGTCTTCAAAGGTTTGTACAAAATATTCTCCATCCAATGGTATCGTAAATGAGCTGCAAAGCCCATTTCTTTTACGCTATGGTGTACTTGATGAAATTTCCAAAGAAATGCATATTTGTGTAATAATGTGTGTGTAAACCATTGTACAAAATCTAAAACGATAAAGAATAATAAAAGCTGACCCCACATCGGCCAACCAGATATATCTATTAGTGCTAAACTATTTGCTTTTATACCGATGTCAGTAAAAAACACCTGCAATAATTTATAAATACCACTTATGGCAATTGCAAATAGAAAGAAGTTAAAGAACATATAAAAACCGTCTAACCAAAAGTCTTTTCTAAAAACTCCTTGTTGTTTTCTCCAAGGAAAAGCAATTTCTAAAAACCAAACTATAAGCGATATAGAAATTAAGCCCCAAAAGTAATTAAGATACCAAGGCACTTGAAAAATGATTGATTTCCATGTCCAACTTAAAGTTCCTGTTATCGCATTTAAAAACGCATCTATATATGCTTCCATTCCTATAACGCTTTTTGCAAAAATACTGTAATAAATATGGCTTCGCAGTAACCAAAGTTACTTTAGAAACGACGATTAACCATTAATTTTGAGCTGACCAATGTCATATGCCAGTTTCTTAGTTTATAGTACTTTGGTAAAGTAAAAGATTTATTAACCACTATAACTGTTGAGTAAGTCTACTTTATAGTATCAACATTACAAATAACATTTAAATACTAGTATTATGAAAAAAAATATGGGAACCACAGATAAATTCATAAGATTCATAATTGCCGCTATACTTTTAATTGCATTTTTGACAGATACCGTAACCGGTGTTTTAGGTTATGTAGCATTAGCAGTTGCAGCCATTTTCGTATTAACTTCATTTGTTAGTTTTTGCCCTCTTTACACATTGTTCGGGGCTAACACATGCAAAATAAAAAAGTAAGATTACCTTAATTACTCTAAAATATATTACCTAAAGAAATCGACGACTAATTTGCGTGTTGATAATGCTATGTAACATTTGTTACATAATAATCATTTTGTATCTGCTATATTTATCATATTCATAAATACAACAACAAAA
Organism: Maribacter spongiicola; assembly: GCF_004364165.1. GTDB lineage: Bacteria > Bacteroidota > Bacteroidia > Flavobacteriales > Flavobacteriaceae > Maribacter > Maribacter spongiicola. The sequence goes on along the minus strand of NZ_SOAY01000014.1, from coordinate 130,408 downwards.
TGAGTTCACATCATCAGGTATTAGTTATTGGAGGTGGTACTGCAGGTATCATGGTAGCAGCCCAGCTTCTAACTCAAAAAGGAGCTAAAGACGTCGCAATTATTGAACCGGCAGATACCCATTATTACCAACCTGCATGGACTCTAGTAGGTGCCGGTACCTATGATTTTGACAAAACTGCCCGACCGATGTCATCGGTTATACCTAAAAATGCTACTTGGATAAAAGATAAGGCAACCGGTTTCGACCCAGAAAATAATATCGTTCACACTGCTTCTAAAGGAGATATTACATACGATTACTTAGTAGTTGCACCAGGTCTTGCATATGATTTCAGTTTAGTACCTGGCTTAGGTGATGCTATAGATAAAGGAGTGGTTTGTAGTAATTACACAGACCCTAAGCATACTTGGGATGTTATTAAAAACTTCAAAGGCGGTACTGCACTTTTTACGCAACCTACAACCCCAATTAAATGTGGTGGAGCACCACAAAAAATAATGTATCTGGCTGAAAGTCATTTTAGAAAAAACGGAATCCGTAAAAAAACCGATGTGATTTTTGCTACAGGTGGTACGGTTATTTTTGGTGTAAAGAAAATAGCCAAAACATTAATGGAGGTTGTTGACCGAAAAGATATTAACCTTAGATTTCATCATAAACTTGTAGCTGTCGATGGTGATAAACAAATTGCATGGTATGAAATGGGTCAAGAAATTACTGCTGGTGGTTGTGTAGTAATCTCAAGTAATAAAATGGATGATTTGAAATTAGATGAAAAGTTTCAATATAATTATAAAGATGTAAAAGTAGTAGTTGACGGAAATAGATATGGCATTCATTATGATATGATGCATACTGCTCCGCCTTCTGTGGCTCCTAAATTTGTAAAAGATTCAACTTTAGTTAATGCAGCGGGTTGGTTAGACGTAAATCATCAAACTATGCAACATAACACCTACGCTAATATTTTTGGATTAGGCGATGTAGCTGCCTTGCCTACTGCTAAAACCGGAGCAGCAATTCGTAAGCAGGTGCCTATCGTAGTTGACAACTTAAACTTGTTAATGAACAATGATAAAATGGGAACAAAAGCCTATAACGGTTATTCTTCGTGCCCATTGGTTACAGACTACGGAAAAATGGTGTTGGCAGAATTTGATTACGATAATAATTTTACGCCAGATCCTAAATTAAAAAGAATGCTCATAAGCGATTCTTCTAAAGAACATTGGAGATTATGGATGCTTAAAAAATACGGACTACCCTACTTATACTGGAACAAGATGATGAAAGGTCAAAATGTTTAACGTTAAAAAATCTCTGTTTACACAGAGATTTTTTAATGCCCGGTTACCAGTTATAATTCAGAATGACATCTAAATGGAACATATCTACCTTATTAAAATAGAAATTAGGATTGTTTGGTATATCGCCATTTCCAATTTTAGAGGTCAATAACAGCTCTGGTCGTATGCGCTTTAACTTTTTAATATTGAAGAAAATATCTAAATTAATATGGGTGTAATCTGGCATCGCATACTTATTTAAAGTAGCATTGGTTGGATCTGGTTTCCAGTGCTTACCAATACTTAAGATCGACATAAGATTTAGATCTTTTAATAGGGTAAAGTTCTTTTTATAATTTAAAACTAAAGCATGATTATCGGCTGAACCTTCGCTACGTTCTCGCTTTTGAAAACTGAACAAATCTTCTCTGCCCCATTCTCTTGGCGAGATAAATTGACCATGCGGTAATATTCTATTATAACTCAAAGAAACTAGACCTGCTTTACTTTTATACGCGATTTTTAATCCTAATATATCCGACGAATTTTGATTATAATAGCGAAGTGAGTCTATACTGCTACCCCCATCACCTAACTTATTTTGATGCAACCACTCCCCTTCTAAAATAATAGATTTAGATAATTCTAATTTAGGTTTTATATAGATAGAATTAAAAACGTTATCCACATATTGGTTCCAGAGTTTTACACTAAATTCTTTTGATAATTTAAACTCGGCATTTGCCATTAATACATAGTCAGATTCAGTATTATCAGCATATGCCGATGCATTACCATAAATATTTCTACCAACGGGATAGGTTCCAATACTTTCCCCAATACCATAAAACTCCCCTGTTGATCTAGGTGCTATTTCATTTAATACGCCCAATTGAAACTTTGTCTTTTCTTCATTAAAATTATACCAAAACCCTTGAACCAAAGTGGGTATCATTCTACCATCTTCAGGGTTTATCAATGGCGTATTAATTTTCATCCGCCCAAGCGTAAATGAGTGCTGAGCTAGGTGATATTTCGCATACAGTTCTCCTAATAAAAAAACAGCATCATTTTCTAAATCTAATCTATCGAACAATCCTTCTTCATATCTACTAATTCTTCCTGTTGTGGCATCGGGTATGGTTAAATCTTGCAATCCTAAATTCGTAGCGTTATATAATGCTACACCTACTTCTAAGTTTTCTAATAGATTATACTGGTACTTTAATTTACCTCCTGTTGCCAAAGCATTAAAATCTTTTAACTCCCCTTTATTTGACGTCATCATATAATACGTACGCCATTGCCCAGATAGGGTTCCTTTTTTCTTTACCGCCACAGTATCTTGTGCCATAGAAAATATGGGCAAACAAAAAATGAACAGATATACTAATCGCATGGGGTTACTTTGTTTTGGTAATTCCGTATTCCTTTTTGTAAAAGTCCATTATCGGTAGAAAAGGTCCGTATTTGTGCTGTTCTGCAGAAAAATCGTCTACCCATGGACCATAGGGCGTTGAAACCGGTTTTAGTTTCTTGTCTGGGTAATCGTTTTCGGTATTTAATTTATGTGGTCTAGAAAAACTATTGATATATCCTGCTACATGATACGCTTCTTCATCGGTCAGTTTAGGGTTTTCCCAAGTCGCTTGTAAATAAGGCATATTGCTTTTAATAAATTCTGCCGAAGTAATTACCCTATTCATACCTGCACCATCGTTAAAACTATCTGGACCCCATAGTGGAGGATACGTGTAGCTTTTACCATCGACCATATTTAGTACACCCGCCCCATTTTTACCATGACAGATGATACACTCTTTTTGATACACCTGACTTCCCTTTTCTAGATCTACCGCTACAGCAGGTATCTTTATTTTTGGATATCCTTTAAACTCAGCCTTTCTATTTTCTGGTACATCTTCGCTCAACCAATTCATATAGGCTACAATCGCTTTCATTTGGTCAGAATCTACAGGAAGCATTTTGCCGTTCATACTACGCTCCATACACCCATTTATTCGATCTTCAATAGTACCTACTTTATTACCACGACCACCAAACTGTGGAAATCGTTCAATAATACCTACCCAAGAACCAGAGCCTGCTTGTGCCCCTTTTTGTAAATGACAGTTGGCACAAGCCAAATTATTTCCACTATATCTATCCTCGGCTCGCGCAGCATTCGGACCCATATATTTCGAAGATTCTGCAATAAGATAGTACCCTTCCTTAACTGTCTCAGGCATAGTAGCCAACTCTGCCATGGCATCTTTAGGCTGCCAAATTTCTTTGGCCACAAATTCTTCAGTTTCAATAATCATCTCTCTATTTACACTTGGCTCATACGTTAATAGCCATGTAAAAACAAGACCAATTACAACGAATACTATCGCAAATAGCTTAAAAAATTGTTTTGCCAATATTCGTAATTCATTCATAGAACTGTAATCTTACGCGAATTTAAATAACGAAACTATAATTTAAACATGATAACTACAGTAACCATAGTTACACTAACGTTAATTACTTTAACTTACTTTTATTATTTTCAAAAATAGCGGACATTAGTAGTAATCAAAATTTTATTTCAACCAAATTACATTCTTTATAAAATTGACGAACACATGAAAAAAGCATTTCTAATTGCAATAGTACTTATGGCAACACAAATTACAACTGCCCAAGAATGGACCACACCTGTTATTGATGGTTACGGAAAAATTAAAGAATTTAAAGAAGTCGCCGTTCAGGCAAACCCAACCAAAGAATATAATCTTGTATTTGACCTTAAAGACGACCGTGAATTGGAGGGCATAAATATCGGGTATTTCAAAATTGCCAGAATGATTAATATGTTAGGTGCCGGTGGTGTTTCTGCCGATAAAGTGAACATCGTTGCAGCTATACATGGTGGCGCAACTTTTACTGCTTTAAATGATGCGAAATACCAAGAAAAATATAAAAAGGAAAATCCTGATGCAGCCGTTATAAAATTATTAAAAGACTACGGAGTAAAATTTTATGTATGTGCACAAGCAACAGCATCTAGAGGCATTGTTGCCGAAGATTTGAACCCTAATACAGAATTGGGGTTATCTGCAATGATGGTACTTGCCAATTATCAAATGGATGGGTATATATTAATGCCTTAAATAATTACTTCATGAAAGATTTTTGGAACGAGCGTTATGATGAGGAAAGTTATGCGTACGGAAGCTCGCCTAATGATTTCTTTAAACAACAGCTAGATAAATTAAAAGTAGGTTCTATTTTGCTCCCTGCTGAAGGTGAAGGCAGAAATGCCGTCTATGCACTATCTAAAGGTTGGGAAGTATTGGCTTTCGACTTTAGCGGATCTGCTAAAATCAAAGCTCAAGGGCTTGCATTAAATAATGGCTTTAATATTGAATATCAAATAATTGACGCTCTTAAATTTAAAAGTTCTAAAAAGTTTGATGTCATCGCATTCTGTTATGCGCATTTTCCAGTAGCTATTAGAAAGAAAGCAAACCAACATCTTTTAAAATCATTAAAACCAAACGGACATGTCATTTTTGAGGCGTTCTCTAAGAATCAATTAGGAAAATCTTCTGGTGGACCTAAAAATATAGACATGCTTTATGCCATTGATGAAATTGAAGATGAGTTTAAGGGAATAGATTTTGAAATTTTAGAAGAAAAGGAAATAGTATTGAACGAAGGACTTTACCATATTGGTGATGCTTCGGTTATTCGTTTTACCGGTACTAAAGCATAAAAAGGGACCATATTTGGTCCCTTTTTTATATTCCATTTATTAAAATTCATATTGAACAAAAACCGATAGGTTTCTTCCTGGGTCATTAATGGGTTCTGTTCCAAAATCTGCCTGGTTATTAAATGCGAAGTTGAGGTGATTACTATAGGTTTTATCAAAAACATTTAATGCCGCAACACCTAAGGTTAGGTTTTTAATTGGTATTACACCCAAACGTAAATCCATTATTTCATAACCTGGTGTAACCTGCTCACCAAAAGAATACGCAATATTATCTTGCTCGGCAGTCAGCCTATATTCTGCATTCACCCAATACTTTTCTTTTTCATAGCCCAATTTAAACCTTGTAACTAAAGGTGGCACCAAAGGTAATGACTCATTTAAGTCATTATTCTTAGCATATACATAAGCAAGTTCGGTTGTAAAATTAAAATGATTACAAAAGTCTAAACCTGCCATAATTTCAAAACCTGTCTTATATGCATCATCTAAATTCCTAAAAACTTTTGCATTAGATGGTTGGTTCATTGGCATGAATTTTCTTGTCTGTGTTTCGTCTATTACAGCCACTATATAATTTTCGTATAACGAGTAATAGAAAGAAGTACTATAACTGAACATATCAGAAGTATTTTCTGAAATAGGCATCTTCCCTTTAAAACCTAACTCAAACTGATTATTTACTTCTGCATCTAAATTAGGATTACCAACATATTCATACGCATCTTGACCTACGCTAAAGTGATTAATAAAACGTTCAATCATATTTGCCGATCTAACACCACGACCATACGCCACTTCCATAATAAATTGAGGAGAATACACATATTTAATTGAAGCTGTCCCACTAAAATTATGTTCGGTTCTTTTATCTAGGTCAGTGTATAAAGCAGCAAAGTCAGCTTCTGGGTCTTTAGCTTCAGAAGTAACATTGTCATAACGTACACCTGCAGTTAACATAGTTCTTTCTGTTAAGGGGTATTTACCTTCTGCAAATAAACCAATATCATTTATAAATGAATCTTGCCATACCTTATCTTCAATTGTTAAGGGTGTATCTAAAATTCCCATAGCATTTCTTTTCACTAATCGTGTTCTATTGCCATCTCGTGCAATATGCAAAACATCAACACCCGTAAATAGCGCAAGATTGTCTGTCGGTTTTAATTTTAATTCTACTTTACCACCTGCCGTAGTAGCATCAATTGCAGAAATCGCAGATGTCATCATAAAAGTTGGTCTATTGTAATTAGTCATTAAATGATCAACATAGCTATAATAAATTTTAGAATCTATACTTTCAATAAGACCTGGCAGACTACCTAATTTATAATCTAAAGAGAGAATACTACTGTTGTCCTCTTCGGTATCCATAGGTAAACCGGCGTGTAAAACATCGCGCCCAAAAGACTGTCGCCAATGTGCTTGTAGTCTTTGATTTTCAGTAAAATTTACACCTGCTTTTATGCCATAATCTAAGCTTCTAAAAGAAGACGGAATTTCTGTACCGTCACCATCTTCATAATTACCAAAATCACGAAAACCTATATTACCTGCTACGTCATATTTCTCAGTTGCCTGTTGCAACCTTGCCATAGATACCATAGAATTACCATTACTTTCATAACCACCACTTACACTACCATGCAGACCATAATCATCAACAGTTGGTTTTTGAGTAACCATATTTACGATACCACCAAAAGTAGCACCATATCTAACGGAGTATGGTCCTTTTATAATTTCAATCTTTTCAATTTCTTCTGGTATCACATGAGTAGTAATTGGATCCATTCGATTAGGGCAGGCATTCATGGCTTTTGTACCACCATCAAACTGTACATTTAACTGCTCATATTGTGTTGCTCTAAAACTAGGGTCAATTGCATAATTACCTCTTTTAATCAACGAAAAACCATTAACATCATTAAATAGATCAGCTACATTTCTGGGTTGAACTATTCTCTTGACATAATCATTGGTTTCTAAGGTAAGTACCGGATCAATTTTCATATTTCCTGTCACTAAAACTCCGTTAATGGCAATAGGCGCTTCTTGTAAGGTGATTACTATTGGGGAATTAATGTTAATTACCTGATATTCTATGGTCTTATAGCCAACATAAGATATGGTCAAGATTACATTCGCTTCAACATTTTTTAAAACAAAATCACCATCAAAATTGGTATATGTTGCTGATCCGTTATTAGCTAAAATGTGAGCCCCATCAAGTGGCTGCTGGTCTATTTCAGAGATGATTTTTCCTGATAAATTTTGTGCGTAAAGTAAGGGGGTCGATAATAATACCGCTAGTACCCAAAGATATTTTAGGTTCATTGTTTAAATTTTAAATTAATAGAAATACAATCTAACACGCTGTTAATTAGGTGTTAGACACATTACATGGAAATAAAAAAATTAAACTTCTGGCGGATGTTTAATACGTTCAAAGAAATGAAAATCATATAGCACACGATACAGTACATTTTGCAACACTTTTCTAGGTTGTTGTACAAACTCGTATGTAGTCAACGATCCAATAAACAATACTGTTTCGTTTTTAAGCAAGTCTAAATTAATGGGAGTTTTTTCATCATCAGCTTTCTGAGATAACATTTGTGATAAAGCACATTTACCATCACATTTTAATTCTGGTCGTTCTTTATTCTCACAAAATCGTTCTACGAAATCATTTGTAAACACCGCATAATAGCTCATAACGCTGGCAGTCTTAAAACTACTTGCCAAAGAAATGAATGTGAACAGAATTGATATCGTAAAGCTTGACAACTTCATGCTGCAAAATTAAATGACCTTGCTGGTTTAAAATGTGACATTAGTCACACAACTAACATAATCTTGGTAGCACTTCATATTATTTATTAAAACTATACTATAAGGTTATGTCTGCTTTTATTTGTAAAAAAATGTTAAAAATTGATGTGTGTAACCAAGGTTACATTACAAATCTATTTCATAGTTTAATTTTATCGAATATTAAAAAACTATAAATAATACTTATTATGAATAACGAAAATATTATACAGAAACAAGTGATTTCAATGCCTAGAATTGGTGACTTGGCTCCAGATTTTGAAGCAGTTACTACTAAGGGAAAAATTAAAATGTCTGATTTTGCGAAAGACAAATGGATTGTCATGTTTTCGCATCCTGCAGATTTTACTCCCGTTTGTACAACAGAAATGAGCGGCTTTGCAACTCGTAAAGGTGAATTTGATGAACTAAATACTGAACTTTTAGGTTTGAGTATTGATAGTGTTCACGCACACTTAGGTTGGGTACAGAATGTAAGAGAAAATACGGGAGTGTATTTCGACTTCCCAATTATTGCAGATCTTGACATGAAGGTTTCAAAAGCTTATGGCATGTTACAACCTAACGAAAGTGAAACGGCTGCAGTAAGAGCTGTATTTTTTATCGATCCTAAGAAAAAAATAAGATTGGTCATGTATTACCCACTTAACGTAGGTAGAAATATGGATGAAATACTTCGTGCTTTAGATGCTTTACAAACTTCTGACAAACATAAAGTTGCGATGCCTTTAGATTGGAAAAGAAGTGATAAGGTTATTGTTTCTCCACCAAAAACTTTAGATGAGCTTAATGCTCGATTAGAAGATGATACTTTAGAGAAAGTTGATTGGTACCTTGCCAAAAAATCTTTATAATTATATAGAAATCGGTTTTGAACAGTTTTCAAAACCGATTCTTTTTTAATCGTTAAAAACTGTTCTTATGATAATTAAACAATTTGAAGATAAACCGTTGGCTCATTATTCATACGCAATTTTAAGTGGCAATGAAATGGCTTTAGTAGATCCATCTAGAGATCCAGAACCGTACTATAAATTTGCCGAGGAAAACGATGCTAAAATTGTTGCTGTTTTCGAGACGCATCCTCATGCTGATTTTGTTAGCGGACATTTACAAATTCATAAAGAAACTGAAGCCGTAATTTATGTGAGTGAGTTAGTAGGCGCTGATTATCCGCATAAGGCATTTGACGATGGCGCTACTTTTAAAATGAATGAGGTAACCTTCATGGCAATTAACACTCCCGGACATTCTCCTGACGGAATTACTATTGTAGCAAAAGATAAAAATGCAAAACAAGCCATATTTACAGGTGACACTTTATTCATAGGTGATGTTGGTAGACCCGATTTAAGAGAAAAAGCCGGTAATATGAAAGCGAAACGTGAACAACTGGCTGAGGCTATGTTTACTACAATGCAGACCAAATTCAATGATTTACCTGATGACACTTTAGTTTACCCGGCGCATGGTGCCGGTTCTCTTTGTGGCAAGAATATGAGTAGCGATTCTTCTAGTACCTTAGGTAATGAACGTATTAGTAATTGGGCTTTTAAAAAATTATCGAAAGAAGATTTTGTTGACCATATTTTAAAAGACCAACCTTTTATTCCATCTTACTTTGGGCACGATGTAGCTATCAATAAAACAGGTGCTCCAAATTTTATAGGCGCTATTTCTCAAATACCTTTAAAAATAGGAGCTTTCAAAATTGAAAAGAATATTTTGATCATAGATACCAGAGATGAAGCTGAATTCAAGAAAAATCATATGCCAAATTCCATTAATATTATGGCTCGAAATATTGATGATAAAATTGAAACCTGGCTAGGGTCTATTGTTGAACCTTCAGAACCATTCTATATTGTTGTGGCAAGCATAAATGACAAGCAAGAACTACTTGAACGAATAGCAAAAATAGGTTATGAAAGTCAAGTAAAAGCTGTTTTAACGTTAGATAAGGTTTACGAAAAAGAAGATGAATTTGATTTTAACGACTTTGATCAAAATAAAGAAAACTATACCATTGTAGACATTAGAAATAAAAGTGAATTCAATGAAGGTCATTTTTTTGATAGCGCAATTAATATCCCTTTAAATGAATTACGTAATGCCATCGATAAAATTCCGACGAACAAACCAATTGTTATACATTGTGCCGGCGGCTATAGAAGTGCTGCAGGTTCAAGTATTGTATCAAAACAAATTCATAATACCAAGGTATACGACCTAAGCGAAAAAATAAATAATTACAAATTATGACAAATTCAAACTTATCAAACATCGGTTTAGATAAAAAAGATTCTAACGATATCGCAAATCATTTAAATGATTTGCTATCTAATTATCAAATGTTTTACATGAATCTAAGAGGTTTTCATTGGAATATTAAAGGAAAGAAATTTTTTGAACTTCACCTTAAATTCGAAGAGTTGTATAATGACGCTCTGATAAAAGTCGATGAAATTGCAGAGCGTGTGTTAACGCTAAGCAACACTCCTATTCATACGTTCACAAAGTATATTGATAATTCTGAAATCAAAGCCAGTGAAAATGTTGTAGATGGCGACAAGGCTGTAGACAATATTTTAGAAAGCTTAAGTATCTTATTAAAAAAGGAAAGAGCTACCCTTAAAATTGCTGCTGAGGCAGAAGATGAAGGTACCGTTTCTTTAATGAGCGATTATATTACACAACAAGAAAAATTAGTTTGGATGCTATCTGCATATAAAGATTAATAAGGACACTTAAATCTCTGAATCCCTAGAATTTGTTCATATAATTTCTAGGGATTTTTATTTGCCCTTATTTCATGAATAGTTATTCTACTCATAAATACATAGTATTAAATAAGAATTTAAATACTTATTTAATTTTGATTTTTCTTCAAATATGTAACATTGGTTACCTAACTACCCTATCAATTTCCCTAATTTTGTATAAAAATTACCTGTTATGGATGTTGAAATTCTTGCCCGTATCCAATTTGCTTTTACTATTGCCTTTCACTACATATATCCGCCTTTAAGTATCGGAATTGGTTTAATTATGGTGATTATGGAAGGTTTATACCTAAAAACAGGAAATAAACAATATGAAATCTTAACCCGTTTTTGGTTAAAAATTTTTGCTATTACTTTTGGTATTGGTGTTGCCACTGGTATTATAATGGAATTTGAATTTGGTACCAATTGGGCCGTTTATTCTAGATACGTAGGCGATATTTTTGGTAGCGCTTTAGCAGCCGAAGGTTTGTTCGCTTTTGGTTTAGAAAGTACCTTTTTAGGTATATTACTTTTCGGATGGAACCGTGTATCGCCTAAGGTTCACTTTTTTTCAACCATTATGGTTTTCTTTGGCTCTATGTTCTCTGCCGTATGGATCGTTGTAGCCAATAGCTGGCAGCAAACACCTGCAGGTTATCATATTGTAGGCGAAGGTTTTAATGCCAGAGCCGAAGTAACAGATTTTTGGGCTATGGTATTTAATCCCTCTAGTGTTGACAGAATCATTCACGTTTGGCAAGGCGCATTTCTAGCGGGAACTTTCTTAGTTCTTAGCGTTCATGCCTATTATTTATTGAAAGGTAGATATATTGAAATTTCAAAAAAAGCTTTTAAAATTGCTCTTGCCGTAGCAACCATCTTTTCATTGACTCAACTACTATCTGGGCATAGTTCTGCTGATGGTGTTGCCGTAAACCAACCTGCAAAATTAGCCGCAATGGAAGGTCATTATGACAAATCTGCTCCTGCAGATATGTATTTATTCGGTTGGGTAAATAATGACACACAAGAAGTCACAGGAATTAAAATACCAAAAGGACTATCTTTTCTGGTACATCAAGATTTCGAAGAACCAATTACTGGGTTAAATGCCTTCCCTGAAAATGAAAGACCGGGGCAGGTAAATGCTGTTTTTCAGTTTTATCACATTATGGTTTCCATTGGTATCTTTTTGATCGGTTTAACCTTATATGCAAGTTTTCTTTGGTGGCGTGGTACATTATTTGAAAAGAAATGGCTTTTAAAGATCTTTGCGTTCGCCGTATTATTACCGCAGATAGCAAATCAAGTAGGCTGGTTTGCTGCAGAAATGGGAAGACAACCGTGGATTGTTTACGGACATTTACGAACAGATGAAGGCTTTTCGCAAGAAGTATCTGCCAATCAAATTCTATTTTCATTGATACTCTTTTTAGTCGTTTACGCCGTACTATTCCTATTATTTATTTATTCGGTAAATAAAAAGATTAAGCATGGACCATATGATGAAGCTAAAAATCCTGATGAATTTTTAAAATACGTTTAATCTCAAATTATGGAAACTTTTTTAGGTATAGATTACCCTACACTATGGTATTTAGTCGTTGGATTATTATTTTCTGGATATGCAGTTTTAGAAGGATTTGATTATGGTGCAGGTTCGTGGCATCTTTTTTTCAAAAAAGATTTAAGCAGGCGTATCGCCATCAATGCCATTGGTCCATTATGGGATGCTAATCAAGTGTGGCTTATTATAGGTGGTGGAGCATTGTTTGCAGGTTTCCCAGTTATGTACGCTACTATGCTTTCGGCTATGTACATTCCCTTCATGTTATTTTTACTTTTGTTGGTCTTACGTTCTTCTGCAATTAAGTTTAGAAGTGCTGAAAAGATGTTATGGTGGCGAAAAACATGGGATATTGTTTATTTTGGGTCGAATGTTTTAATCGCTTTTTTATTAGGGGTTGTTTTAGGTAATGTACTGCAGGGCTTCGAATTGCACGAAAATTTTAGCTACAAAGGAGGCATATTCTTTGCATTTTTGAGTCCGTATGCAATCATGGCCGGTTTCACAACACTTTCATTATTTATGACGCAAGGTGCTATATTCTTACTTCTAAAGACCGAAGGTCGTTTACATGCAAGACTAACCTTTTTACTTAAAAAAGGAATGATTTTTTTTATCTCAAGTTTTGCAATAACCTCTTTGTATACTTTAATATTTATACACGGAGTAACAGACAAGTTTAAAGAGCAGCCGTTATTCTTTATTTTACCCATATTGGCTTTCTTGGCAGTGGCGAATGTACCCAGACTAGTTTCGAAGAAAAAATATTTTCAAGCATTGATATTCTCTTCATTGACAATGGCTTTTTTACTAATGTTGGTTGCTTTTCAATTATATCCCGTTCTATTACCGTCTACCATAGACCCAACTTATAGTGTTACTATTTATAACGCAGCATCATCTCAAAAATCTTTGGGTATTATGTTGACCATGGTTGTTGTAGGTGCACCATTATTAGCGGGTTATCTTATTTTCCTCTATAAAACATTTAATGGAAAAGTACAATTAGACGATACGAGCTATTAATCAATAGACACCAAAAAAATTAGACGGTTTTAAATAAAAATAGATTCATAAACTACCTTTTAAAACCATGGCTTCGTATTTAGTTCAGGTTAGACCTATTCCTTCTCTTCTTTTTTCTTATTGAGCTTATAAATAAGCCAAATAAAACCTACAACAAAGTGAAGCAAGATGATACCTGCAATAACATAAATCAGTGTATTTGAACTACCTCTCATTTGTAATCTATATTAGAAAATACGTTCAAAACTAATCATCATACAGTAATAGAAATATGATATTAATCAATTTTAGACTATAAATTGATTATCACTATTTACTCAAAATCTTTCAATAAAATAAAGAGCTATATGTAACAAAGGTTGCTGTGTAACGCTATGTTTAAGTTGAACTTCGTATAAACTTTAAACCTTGTCATAATGTCAAAAATAGTCATACTAGGTGCAGGAATTTCAGGGCATGTTGCTGCTGCGCACCTTCGAAGAAAACTATCAAAAGAACATGAAGTTCTGGTTGTTTCACCGAATAGCAATTACCAATGGATACCATCTAATATATGGGTAGGTATCGGTCGTATGAAGTCTGAAGAAATTCTATTTCCATTACCTCCATTATACAAGAAAAAAAATATAGGTTATAAGCAGGCTCTAGTCACTACTTTTCATCCAGAAGGTGATACAGAATCAGCTAGTCCGTTCGTAAACATCAAATACGTTAATGGCGAACAAAAAGGAAATACCGAAAAGGTAACTTATGACTATCTCATTAATGCCACCGGACCAAAACTAGCCTTTGACATGACCGAGGGTCTAAACCCTGGTACTAATAAAGCCTACTCTGTTTGTACTTATAGTCATGCAGAACATGCATGGCATGCTTTAGATGATTTGATTCAACAAATGAAACAGGGTAAGAAAGCTAAAATTTTAATTGGTACCGGACACGCAAAATCTACGTGTCAAGGTGCTGCTTTTGAATATATTTTAAATGTAGAGCAAGAGCTTAGAAGACATAATGTACGTGACCAAGCTGAAGTTATTTGGATTGCCAATGAGTATCAGTTAGGTGATTTTGGTATGGATGGTGTCCTACTTAGTTATGGAGACAACATCATGAAATCTAGCGAAATGGTTGAAATGGTTTTTGAAGACCGTGGTATTAAATGGATTCTTGGTGCCGGAGTAAACAAAATTGAAGATGGTATAGCGCATTATGAAACATTAGATGGGGAGTATAAATCTGAAACATATGATTTTGCCATGTTAATACCTGCATTTTCCGGACATGGTTTTAAAGCCTTTGGCAAGAACAATGAAGACATTACCGAAAAACTTTTTAAAGGTTTTATGTTAGTAGATGCAGATTATACTGCTAAACCTTATGAAGAATGGAGCGTACAAGATTGGCCTGAAACTTATCAGAATCCGTCATACAAAAATATTTTCGCGCCTGGTATTGCATTCGCTCCACCACATGCAATTTCAAAACCTCGAGTAAGAAAAAATGGTACTTCGATATCTCCTGCCCCACCTCGTACGGGTATGCCTTCTGGTATTACTGCTAAGTTGGTTGCAGATAATATCATAGATACCATAAACGGTAAAAAAGATTTACACCATAAGGGTTCTTTGGGCAATATGGGTGCTGCATGTATAGCATCTGCTGGCTATGGTATGACAAAAGGTAGTGGTGTGAGTATTACCACCTACCCCATTGTACCTGATTATAACAAATACCCCGATACTCAAGGTCGTAAATTGGGTAAAACCTTTGGAGAAATAGGTTTAGCTGGTCACTGGCTAAAACTAGCGTTGCATTATGCTTTTATATACAAGGCAAAAATGAAGCCTTTCTGGTGGCTAATTCCGGAATAATTTCAAGTTCGACATCTTAAAAACTTGAAAGAATAACACTTAAAATCTAAAAAAATGACACAAAGAATATCGAAATCTAAACGCTTTTATATGATGAATCCTATCATTCAATTCTTCAAATTCATCTGGTTGAGTATCAAAATAATGCTAGTGGTGGCCGGTGGTCATGGCGGTACTAGAAAAGTCAATAATTAATGCATAAGAAAACACTTCTCATAACTACTATAGGCATAGTTATCGGCGCTATAGCCGGTTACTTATACTATGCCGAAATCGGCTGTATAAGTGATACTTGCGCTATAACTTCAAAACCTTTAAATAGTACGTTATACGGTAGTTTAATGGGTGGTTTACTCGCTAATACATTTGTGAAGTCTCCTAAAAAATAAATTTTAATTTTATTGGTCAACGAAGGTATTTCTAAAATGGAAATACCTTTTTTTATTTAGAAACTTTTTTTACCGGCAAATCTTCTTAGGTAACATTAGTTACTGTGCAGTCTTTTTTACTGGTCTAATTTTGTATCAAATAAATGAATACCATGAAATATAAACTAGGATGGATATTGTTGTTCGTCTTTTATTCTGGCTTGGCACAAGAAGTAAAATCTATTACAAAAGATGAAGTGCTGACTAAGGTAAAAGAAAGTAATAATACACTGAAAATGGCTGAACAAGATGTGTTAGTTGCCAAGGGCGATTTCAATCAGACCAATGCTATTCTATTGCCAAACATTAGCGTATCGCATACTGGTATTGCCACCACTAATCCGTTAATGGCATTTGGATCTAAACTGAATCAAGAAATTTTGACTGCTGCAGATTTTAATCCAGATGTATTAAATGACCCACGTCAAATCGAAGATTTTGCAACTCGAGTAGAAGTACAACAACCATTGATAAACTTCGATGGCATCTACCAGCGCAAAGCGGCAAAGGCAAAATTGACCGCTACCGAACTACAGTCTGGTCGTACAGAAGATTACTTAGCCCTTGAGGTTGAAAAGGCGTATATGCAATTACAACTTGCTTATAAAACCGTTACCGTTTTAGAGAAAGCTCAAGAAACTGCTTTAGAAAATAAGCGCATTGCCGACAATAGTTACAAGCAAGGTTACCTACAAAAATCTGATGTTCTTTCTGTAGAAGTAAGAGTTACCGAAATCGATAATCAACTGCAATATGCAAAAAGTAACATTCTAAATGCAAGCAACTATTTATCGGTACTAATGAATACTGATGAAAATGAAATTTTAAAGCCTTCAGATTCACTTGCAATTACTAGTTATGCTAATACCACGACCGTTAACTTATCTGAAAACAGAAAAGATATTTTAGCGATGAATTCTGCTACCGAGGCATATAGACAAATGCATAAGGCAGACCAAATGGCTTTCTTACCTCGTTTAAATGCTTTTGGTACTTATGAGTTGCATGACGATGAAATTTTTCAAGGTCAAGCGCAAGGGTATTTATTCGGAGCAGAGTTAAAATGGAATCTTTTTGAAGGTAGCAAACGTTTTGGAAAATCTCAAAAGAGCAAGGCGGAGTATGACAAATCTAAATTACAATTAGAGCAGTATAAATCTGAAAGTCAATTAGAGCTTAACAAAGCAAAAAGAGGTTTTAAAGATGCAGAAAATAAACTCAATCTTACCAAACTTGCTCTAGAGCAATCTGAAGAATCTTTGCGTATACGAACCAATAGATTTAAGCAAGGTTTAGAAAAGACAACTGATTTATTACTAGCTGAAACACAATATTCTCAAAAGCAATTAGAATATTACGCTACAATTTTTCAACATAATTACGCCTTGGCGTATGTACAGTTTTTAACGAAAGAATAGAGTACCACAATCACTTAATACCATTCATAAAGATGAAAAATAAAAAATATATAATTACAGCTATTTTAGGTGCAACAATCTTGTTCTCTAGTTGTGGTAACGATGATAAAAAAGCGGTAGTCGATAACTCACCTGCTGTAGCCGTTCAAACAAAAACTGTTTCTGAAGATAGTAGTAGTCCGTTTTTAACGGTAAGCGGAAAAATCGAAGCAGCCAAAAGTGCAAACATCAGCACTAGAATGATGGGATACGTTGATAAAATATATGTTGGTGTTGGTGATAAAGTAAATAAAGGTCAATTATTAATGAGTGTTAATAATGCAGATGTTTCTGCGCAATTAGCTCAGGTAAATGCCGGTATTACTGAAGCTGAAGCTGCATATACCAACGCAGAAAAAGACTTTAATCGTTTTACTGCCTTATTTCAAGAGAATAGTGCATCACAAAAAGAGCTAGATGATATTACTGCCAATTACAATATGGCAAAAGCAAGAGTAGAATCTGCCAAGCAAATGAAAAACGGTGTCAATGCCCAAATGGGCTATGCGAATATTCGGGCTCCGTTTAACGGTGTAGTCACCAATAAATTCATAAATGCAGGTGATATGGCTAACCCAGGCATGCCTTTGATGGAAGTGGAATCTCCTGGTTCGTACCAAGTGCTTGCCATGGTACCTGAATCTGAAATTCTTACTGTTAAAAATGACACTGAAGTTAGTGTACAAATCAAAGCATTGAATAAAAGCATAAAAGGAAAAGTTACCGAAGTAAGTACGTCTTCAAAGAACACAGGCGGACAGTATATGGTAAAGGTCATTTTGGACAAAACAGATGTACAAATACTTTCTGGTATGTACGCTACAGTACAATTTCCTATTGCACGAAAAACAACAAGTTCTGCTGTAATGATTCCGGTAGAAGCTATAGTTAAGAAAGGTCAACTATCTGGCATCTATACCGTGAGTCAAAGCAATACTGCATTACTACGCTGGTTACGACTGGGTAGAACTTTTGGTGACCAAGTTGAAGTATTATCTGGCTTATCGGCAGACGAGCAATATATAGTTTCTGCTGAAGGAAAATTATTCAACGGCGCCAAAATTTCAAATCAATAAACGAGTCTGGGTTAGGGACCTGCCTGACGGCAGGCAAGTTGTAGCGGTTACCCCACAGGCATTTTTTATGCCGAGGAGTAAAAGTGAAAAGCCCGACCGCCTGTCTTTTACAGGTGGGAACACACAAATAAAATAAAGAAATAATGAAGGAAGGTTTAGCTGGTAAAATTGCCAAATTATTTATAGGCAGCAAGTTAACGGTACTTTTAATGATTGTTTTCATGGTCATTGGGGTGTACAGTTCGTTTTTAATCCCTAGGGAAGAAGAACCACAAATTGATGTGCCTATGGCCGACATTTTTGTAGGCTACCCTGGTGCGAGTCCCGAAGAAGTAGAATCGCGGGTCATTAAACCTTTAGAGAAATTAATTTCAAATATTAAAGGTGTAGAATATGTGTACTCCACATCGATGAAAGAACAAGGTATGGTCATCGTTCAGTTTTATGTGGGCGAAGATATAGAGCGTTCTTTCGTAAAATTATACAACGAAATCAATAAGCATATGGATATTATGCCGCAAGGTGTAACCTTCCCTTTAGTGAAAACCCGTGCTATTGATGATGTACCTATGCTCGGACTTACCCTTTGGAGCGAAAATTATGATGGGTATCAGTTAAGCCAAATGGCACAGGAATTAGAAAGTGAAATCAAGAAGGTAAATGATGTTGCTATAACCCATAAAATTGGAAATCAAGACCGCCAATTACGCGTGGTTTTAGATAAAGATAAACTTGCCGCTAGCGGATTAGATTTTTTATCAGTTTCTGAAATGATCAAAGCTAATAATGCCCAATTGAGTTCTGGTAGTTTTGATAAAAATGATACCGAGTTCTTAGTAAATACCGGTAATTTTCTGTCTTCTGTCACCGATGTTGAAAACCTTGTTGTTGGTGTTCAACAAAATCAGCCTATTTATTTAAAGCAAATTGCCAGTATTATCGACGGACCAGAAATTCCTCAAAGTTATGTTTCTTTAGGTTTTGGTCAGGCAAGTGATAAGGTATCAGATTACAAATCTGAATACCCTGCCGTAACTATTTCTGTGGCAAAAAGAAAAGGTGCCGATGCAATGAAAATTGCGGACATTGTTATTGATAAAGTTGAACATTTACGTACCACTTTAATACCAGATGACGTACATGTAGAAATTACTAGAAACTATGGTGAAACG
This sequence comes from Maribacter spongiicola, assembly GCF_004364165.1. Classification (GTDB taxonomy): domain Bacteria; phylum Bacteroidota; class Bacteroidia; order Flavobacteriales; family Flavobacteriaceae; genus Maribacter; species Maribacter spongiicola. Next base: position 111,162 of record NZ_SOAY01000014.1, on the reverse strand, counting down.
GCATCTCATAAAGTGTCTGAACTTTTATTACACCTAATTGGCTCTATTATAGCGGTAACACTTGTGGTTATGTTGGCTATGGGCTGGCGTGGTGGTTTGGTGGTATTCTTATCCGTGCCAATTACGTTTGCTTTGACGTTGTTGAGCTATTATATGCTTGACTATACATTAAACAGAATTACATTATTTGCTTTAGTTTTTGTAACAGGTATTGTGGTTGATGATTCCATAATCATTGCCGAGAATATGCACCGGCATTTTAAAATGAAACGCCTACCCTTTAAACAGGCGGCCCTTTATGCCATTAACGAAGTTGGTAACCCTACAATTTTAGCAACGTTTACCGTAATTGCCTCTGTATTACCAATGGCATTCGTATCTGGACTTATGGGTCCATATATGGCACCTATGCCAATTGGAGCTTCTATAGCCATGATATTATCACTTTTTGTGGCTTTGACCATAACACCATACTTGGGGTATATTTTCTTGAGAGAAAAAGATAAAAAAGGTGAAGTTGAAAAGGTAGAAAAGCCTTTAGAAGAAACTTTCATCTACAAAATTTATAATAAATATGAACGCCCATTAATTGAAAACAAAAGCAAACGATGGTTGTTTTTGGGCTTAACTTTTCTACTGCTCATGGTATCAATGGTATTGTTCTTTACCAAATCTGTAGCTGTAAAAATGTTGCCTTTTGACAACAAAAATGAGTTTCAAGTGGTTATTGATATGCCCGAAGGTACCACCCTTGAACGTACAGGTGTAGTTGCTCAAGAAATTGCTCAATATTTATCTACTAGACCAGAGGTCGTTAATTACCAGAACTATGTAGGTACCTCTGCCCCTATTACTTTTAACGGTTTGGTACGCCATTATGATTTACGTGGTGGTAGCAATATGGCAGATATTCAGGTAAACCTTATTGACAAAGAAGAACGTACAGCGCAGAGCCATGATATAGCGAGTCTACTACGACCAGATATTCAGAAAATAGCTGCTAAATACAATGCAAATGTTAAGTTGGTTGAAGTTCCGCCTGGGCCTCCTGTGCTTTCTACAATAGTAGCAGAAGTATATGGACCTGATTATGAGGAACAGATTAAAATTGCGAATAGCGTACAAGACATCTTAAAAAACACTGATGATGTTGTAGATATCGATTGGCTAGTAGAAGCCGACCAAACTGAATATAAGTTTGAAATTAACAAAGAGAAAGCAATGCTTTATGGCGTGGCACCACAGCAAATTGCCTATACCATGAATATGGCTTTATCAAATAGAGCCATCACAAATTTATATGATGAAAATGCTATCGACCAAGTTGGTTTGGTGCTCGCTTTAGATGAAAAAGAAAAGTCGACTATTACAGATATTTCTCAATTGAAGATTACCTCTAAACAGGGTAATATGGTGCCTATTGCCGATTTAGTAGATATTAAAGAAACTATAAGCGATAAGAGTATTTACCGCAAAAATCAAAAACGTGTTATATATGTAATGGCAGATATGGCCGGGGAATTGGAGAGTCCCGCATACGCGATATTAGGAATGGAAGAAAAGCTGAAAGAAATTGATTTACCTAAAGGATATGAAATTACCGAAATGTACTTAGGTCAACCTGAGTTTGAAGATGACTATACTGTTAAATGGGATGGGGAATGGCAAATTACGCTTGAAGTATTCCGTGATTTAGGAATTGCATTTCTGGGAGCTATCATTCTAATTTATATTTTAATTGTAGGATGGTTTCAAAACTTTAAAGCGCCAATAGTAATGATGGTTGCGATACCATTATCTCTAATTGGAATTATATTAGGTCACTGGATCATGGGAGCATTTTTTACCGCTACTTCTTTTATTGGTATGATTGCCCTCGCAGGTATTATGGTGCGGAATTCGGTACTACTCATTGATTTCATTAATCTACGTTTAGCCGAAGGTGTGCCTATAAAACAAGCTGCTATCGAAGCTGGTGCGGTACGTACCACTCCTATTCTACTAACTGCCGGTACCGTTGTCATTGGAGCTTTTGTAATTTTATTTGATCCGATTTTTCAAGGTCTGGCTATCTCTTTAATGGGCGGTACTATTGTATCTACAGTTCTTACATTATTGGTGGTACCATTGGTGTATTATATGATCGAAAAGAAAAACTATCCAGAAACAGATAACACAGAAATTAATAAATAAAAAAATAGGATTCAACAGCGCAACTATTGTGCTGTTGATTCTTCTAAAAATAGAATAACATGTTAAACACATATTTTAGAGTTATAGTAGATACAATGGTTTTATTAAGTGTTGTATTAGCTGTTTATGTAGATATAAACTGGTTATGGTTTACAGTATTTATAGGTGTAAATATTATACAGTCGGCTTTTACGAAATGGTGCTTATTAGAGACTATTCTTAAAACATTCGGAATTAAAAATGAGTAGCATTCTAAATTCACGTGCTTTAAAACATGATTGATATTTTGTTAAACTTGTAAAGCTGGTTTTATTCTCAAAAAGATAAATAAGAAAGTCATCATCTACTCGTAACATAGCACATTTCAGAATTTTACACAGCCTAACCCTTTTGTCACCATAAGGCTTACCCTTCAAAAAATAGTAATTCATTTTAGTTAATGTCATTCTTATGTAACCTTAGTTACATAAGAATGATTTTCTTTGCGCTTTCTTTAGCGGTTTTGAACTTGAACTAAATAGATAATGAATTTACTATATGACCCATGGCCATGGTATGTGGCCGGACCTTTAATTGCCCTCACCATGTTTATTCTGCTCTATGCAGGTAAACAATTCGGTATGTCATCTAACCTTAGAACCATGTGTTCTATTGGCGGTGCAGGCAGATACTCAGATTTTTTCAAGTTCGATTGGAGAGCGCAACGTTGGAATTTGATTGTTGTGGTTGGTGCCGTAATTGGCGGCTTTATCGCTTCTCAGTTTATGTCTGATAACAAAGTAGTTATAAATCCAGATGTTGCACAACAACTTTCTACCGATTACGGAATTGAAAGTGCCGGTGAAGCTTATTTACCACCAGAACTTTTTGCTTCTGAAAATCTTTCCGACCCTTTTGTTTTGGCTATTTTAATTATTGGCGGATTTTTAGTGGGCTTTGGCGCTCGATATGCCGGTGGTTGTACTAGTGGACATGCCATATCTGGACTAAGTAATTTACAGTTACCTTCTTTAATTGCCGTTATCGGTTTCTTTATTGGTGGTCTAATTATGATTCATCTTTTATTCCCCCTAATATTCAGTTAATATGAAATATATAAGTTATTTAACCATAGGTATCTTTTTCGGTATCATCATGTATAAATCTGAAGCTGCATCGTGGTTTCGTATTTATGAAATGTTTCAATTCGAATCCTTCCACATGTATGGTATTATCGGCTCTGCCCTAGCTATCGGAGTGATTGGTGTGCAAATCATCAAAAAATATAAGATCAAGGCGATCGGTGGTAATAAAATGAATTTACACCCTAAAACTAAAAGTGTCGCACGTTATTTAATTGGTGGTATTATTTTCGGATTAGGCTGGGCGTTGGCTGGTGCTTGCCCCGGACCAATGTATGTACTTGTTGGTGCTGGCTACTACTCTATTCTTGTTGTTATTGGCGGAGCACTTTTAGGTACTTTCGTGTACGGATTGGTAAAAAATAAATTACCTCACTAAATCAATAAAGTGATTTAGCCTTCGGCGGATAGTTTTGGCGAAAGCCATAACCACCCTACTCCTAACAGAAAGAGGATATAAAATACTAGTAGAGAAACAGGACGGTCCAAAACAACCGTTCTGTTTTTTAGCGTTTCTTTTTCGAATTGATTTTTATTTGCTGCTATGTCCGCGGTACTTTTTAAAGCCTTCCAATCTTTATGTTCAAAAACATAGTATGAAAAACTCGTACTATCATTTTCTACTTGTATTGAATTCCACCCTGTTTTCTTCGGATACACCGTACCTGAATAGTGACTAGGCAGCAATACACTTTGAACAAGCGATACTGAAATACTATCTTCATTTATAATACTGAACTCCTCTAAATTTGTTCGAATCTCAAATTGAAATGGCTCGTCTATTCTAGGAAATTTCGTATTGGATTGCCATGAAACTACCTGCCCTTTTTTCTTTGCTATCTTATCTAAAATGGTGGTCCAAACACCATGGTATACTTCAGTTTTACCATTCAACAAAAACTGATAACTATTTAATAATGTAGTAGTTGCAATTTTACCATTTCCTATTTGTCTATACGCTGCCAAGTTTGATGTTCCACCTAAATGAATTGGCTCTACTAATAATTGTTCATTAAACTGATACGGGTACTTTTCTGTTTCTGCGGCATAAACTGGTAATTTCACAGTGTTTATCCTATCATTTTTAAATTTAAAATAAGCATCGCTACTTCGGCTATTAAAAAGAAAATCACTTGGTTGAATAAATAGTCCTAAACCTTGTTCTTCAATGCTAGTTTCAAACCTTTTTCTAATCGTATTTCTAAGACCCGTATAAGTTTCAGCATCAACAATTACAATATCAAAACTTTCAAGGGTCTCTTTGGTAAACTGATATATTGGTTGCGTAGGCGTATTGAAATATTCAAACTTGTATTTCCCCTTTGTTAACTGACTTCTAACAATAACTTCATGGCCAGATTCAGCCAAAAAATTCTTTAGATATTTTGTCTCAAACGTGGGGAAGGTATTTAAAATCAGAACTCGTAATGGCTCTTTTTTTAGCACTTTTATAGGAAGTGGATTCGTTTCTAAAACCGATCCAGTACTATCTTTAACCGCTAATTGATACACATAAGTCCCAGATACTTTTGGGTGAGTGCTCAGGTTATAGTCTGCATTCTTATCTCCAACGAATTGTATAGAATCTAACCCGTTATTTCTTGAATCTTGTAGCACTAAAAATGACTTTTCTATGGGATTTGAATAACTGCCAGAAACCTTTAATTCATTACCCAATACCAGCTGTTCTGTATAGTTCAATCGCGTAACTCCCGTTGGCGCTCCATTTGGAATGTAGGCTGTAGGAATGCTATCGAACAAATAAAAATCATACGGCTTAACGCCATCACCAAGTACAATAACATTCGTAAGGGAATCTAGCTCTTTACGAATCGATTTTTTAGGATTATAATCTAAAACTTTTATACTCTTATAATGGTTTAAAAGACTGTCTTTTACTACTTCATCAAAATTATCGGTCAGTACTAATGCCTGACTATCATTGATTTCAACTTCTTTTGTGGGCTCTAGAATTAACATAGCCAGTGCCAAGATTGTTATCAAAGCAACAATAGCATTTACAACAAATCGCCCCCTTTGTTTCGTTTGCCATTCTTTCCAAACATATATATTAAAAACTACTAATCCGCCAAGTAAGATGGGGATTATGAGCTCTTTTTGCAAAAATGAGAAATCATCAATCATACACCTCTAGTTGTTTTAGAAATAATGAATTGATATCGTCTGTATACTCTTTTTTAGCCCCAGGAATTTGTGATGTTTTTGGTAATGCTGATAACAATCCCTTTTGAACGAATTTATAATTATTCATTGTTCGCCCCGTATTATTCTCAATACGTTTTAAGCCTTGTAAAACTTGTAAATACTTACTTGGGTTAACTATTGCCAGTTGCCCCAATTCATTGCCTGCAGCAGTAAAAAGTGCATTATCAGCCTCATTAAAAGTGCTTTCTTTCTCTATAAACTGTTCTAAGCGAGCAATCGCGCACTCAAGTGCTTCAAAAGGATTTTCCACCTCTTTGGTTTCGTTCTTTCGGTAGTTCTTAATATCCTTTAATTTACCGGTAAGTCTGCTATCCTCTTTAATTGGTGGTGGGTCAAAACCAATTCTATGTACATAAATACGGGCACTGTTCTTTATTTCTTGAATATATTTTAAGGCGTCATATTGAAACGGTAACGACTTTTCTGGCTCATACAAACGCAAATGCAATTCGGCATCCCACATGATACTTAATGCCTTTCGCAATTTCGTTTTCAGCGATTCTTCAAATAAAGTGGATTCCTCTGGGTCATCATGATTATGAAGGTAGTCGTGCAAAGGGTCTTCTGCCTCTTCTGCTTTTTCAGCGGCAACCAAATTATGCTCGTTATCACCATCATGGTCGTGCGAGTATTCTTTTAATATATTTTCTTGATCTTCAGCATGATCATGGTCCTCACCTTCTTCATGACTTTCAATCTCACTTGGTGCTTCTTCCATCTCAGATTCATCGCCCATAAACTGTCCGTACTTTAAACGCAGTGCTTTTTGGTCGAACCCCAGTTCATTACTTCTGGACTTAAATTCTTTGCTTGTAATGCTCGGCTTATCTTTTATCAACTTCTCGGTATCGATAATCAACTGTCGCTGACTTCTAAAATAATCGGGCATTTGGTCTACGCCCAAAGTTCCTTCTACGCCGAATTGCTCACCAACGGTATCTTTTATAACCGCGAAATACGTTTCGCTACGCGCAACATTTCGCTTGGGTTGTTTTTCATCAAAGGCTTCGATATAAAAATAGAGCTCATCGCCTACTTCCATTTTTAAGGCATTTAAATCTAGTGTTTTTGTAGCCTTCACCGATTTTACACCTTTCGATATAGTTTCCTTGAAATTCAATTTCTCTTCCCTAAACTTCACCGATTCTCCCGACCCCTTACTTACTGTTGCTATGATATAGGCTTCGTCAATTCCGTAATCATCAGTAATTGCACTTTCTAGCTCGAAAATCTTTTCATCTGAAAAATCAAAATACGTGTATTGTTCCAACCCTAAAATCTCTATTTCTGGCGGATTATCAGCTACTGCCTCCAACGAGAATAAATCTGACGTAAATTCAATGCCTTCTTCATTCTTGAATTTGAAACTATAGAAGCCCGATTCTGATAACAGTTGTCTTAGGCTATATCCCTTTTCGCTTTTTTGCAGTGGAATTAGTTCTCCCATGCGATCTAAATAAACTTCGGTAACGAGATTATCAAACTCTAGCGTCCACAGAACTGTAGCACCTGTAATCGCCTTTATGTTTGGGTCGCTTACTGCAATAGTTCCCTTTCGTGTGTATGATGGATATGTGACACTAATAGTTTGCTTACTAATCTTCGGGATAATAGATTTCTCATTAATACTGTCAGTTGCTATAAACTGAATTTGTGTTTCGTTAGTAGAATCCCCTAAAACACTTTCTACTCCTTTAAACAAGTCTAATTGTTGAACCCCAACACCAAGCAATACCAACCCCAGCGTAACCAGTAACGCTTGTTTCAATTTGTTTGGCGGATGAATAGCGCCCAGTCTTTTCGTAAGCTCTTCAGATACTTTATAGCGTTGTAATTTGGCAAGATTAGATAATGAATCTTCTGGTTGCAGCAACAACCCTGTACTAAACGATGCTTCATCTACATGTGCATCTACATAAGTTCCTGTGGTTACTAAATTATGTTTCCAAGGCTTCTTTATCAAAAGCAAAACGACCAATGCAGCCACAAAGCTTAATATGCCAACCCATAGATTTTTAGATACTAAATATAAAAGAATAGCGATGCCAACAGCATACAAAACAGCTTCTGCGTATGACAAGATTTGCCAGCGCCTGTGAAATTTCATCAAGTGTAGTTTGCCTGATTCCATTACTGTGTTCGTTTATAAGCTACAAATCGTTCTACAATTAATAATACCAAAAGAAAAACCCATAAGTACGGATTCAGATTCCAGCTGGCTTGGTGGGTTTTCGATGTTTTATTTTTAATGAAATTAGTTTTTAAGTCTGCTTCCGTTACCGAGCGAATATCAGCATTAGCTTGAAGTTCACGTAGCTCTTTATCGACATCTAAAATGTTTAGTAGATTCTCTGTTAATCGCCCAGTTACCGCATTTTCTGTGGTAATTCTTTCTGTTATATAAAAAGTATTTACATCTTCTCCTTTTATTATCAGCGCATTAGAAATGGAATCGTTCTTATATACAAGTGTCTTTCGAGCTGAAACAAGAGCAGGCTTAGTACTCAACCAAATCGTTAAGTCTGTTTCCTTATTCTCATTTACTTCATTTTCCAAAGAGCTTTCGACTTTTATTTCTCTATCCAAATAAGTCGATAAAGCCGCCATTGCTGCTTCTATAAAGGTTTTATCTGTACTTAAACTATCGGCATAAACCAAAGAAACTTCTAACGCCTTTTGTTGAATTAAAGGGATTTTTGTTGCGCCCTGACTTGAACTTGAAACCTGTAAACTATCACCATTTGATGTCAGTTGATATACATCTCCTATTTCAATATTCTTCTTTGCTATTTTTGAAGCTGCCGGACTATTATTGGCTGTAAATAATGTTATATTTTTCTCTGTCTGATATGCTAACAAAGGCTTCTCTACAGTTTGAGTCGAATCCAAAACTATCCAGTTGATCTGATGATTGGTTTCTGGTCTAGCTCCTTTTAGTTCTTTGGCATATCCGTGGGTAAAGACAATAATACTATCGGTTTCTATCGCATTCATTTCTGTAGCCAACGACCAATTATCTGCGCTTCTAAAATCTTCTGAATTGGCATTCTCAATATCGTTTATTGGCAAACCCGATTGTAAAAGCCTTATTTCTTGATCTGCCTGTACATCAAAAAAACGAGCCATGAAATTTTCATTCCTTGCTAATTGAGGTTCTATAATATAGGTTAGTTTACTGTTGTTCACCTTTGATTGCCATTGCGGTTTTGCCATAACCAAAGTAATCAGCGAAATAATCGCCATACGCAGTAGCAACAACCACCATTCGTTTAATTGTATACTGCTAGATTGTCTCGATTTTGATTCTGATAACAATTGAACGCTACCAATCTTTATAGTTTTCGCTTCTTTCTTACTCCATAAATGGATAGCTATTGGAACCAGAAGTCCCAATAAAGCCCATAAATACGAAGGATGTGCAAATGACATATTAACCGAGTCTTTTACGTTGTTTTAAAAATAATTGCAATGCTTCTCCCAAGTGTTCATCCATGCGAAAGACATAATGATCGATTCCGTTTGAAAGCAATTCGTCTTTCACCTTTTTCAATCTACTTTCTAAAGCAGCCAAATATTCTGTTTTTGCCTTTTCGGTATCTACTTTTACTCGTGCTCCTGTTTCCAAATCTTCAAAAGTGATATTCGAACCGTAATTGAAATCCATCTCTGCAGATCCCATAATTTGAAGTACGACCACTTCATTTCTCGCGGATTTTAATCCTTTAACAAACTTTGAAATCTCCGCTCCCGTTTCATACATATCGGTCAAGAAAAAAATCAATTCTTTCCCACCTCTATTCGGTATGCGTTTATTCGAAATATGGGTTTCTGGCCATTTGCCAGCATTTGAAAGATTAATGAGTTCTAGCAATAACCGATTATAATGCTTTTTATCTGCTTTAGGATAAATACTGACCACATCACTTTCATTGAGTGCAAATAGTCCGACAGAATCACCCTGCTTCTGTGCCATATATGCAAGTGTTGCGACGAGCACACGGGTAAAATCCATTTTGGATAAGGTATCTTCTTTATGTAACATCGATGCACTGGCATCTACAATGAACTTGATGATCACCTGACTTTCAATTTCAGATTGCTTGATGTAATACCTGCCAGAACGCGCCAACATTTTCCAATCTAACAATCGTAAATCATCACCCGATTGATACCCTCTGTACTGACTAAACTCCATACCAGGACCCACACTGGCACTTCTATTTAAACCAGAGGTAAAGCCTTCAACGACAATTCTAGATATCAATGATAATCCGGAAACGGTGTTGATGACTTCTGGTTTTAATAAATCGTGATAGTCTTGTTTTGCCATGTACTCGTTAATCGAGGATTGTTTACTTGCCTTTTATTTCTATCGCATTCAATAAATGAGTTGCCACTTTATCTGAAGTGATGCCTTCTGCTTCTGCCCTGAAATTCACCAACACTCTATGGCGAAGTACAGGCAATGCTACACTTTTAATATCATTTAATGTAACAGCTAAACGACCTTCTAGCAATGCATTAGCTTTTGCCGTTAGAATCATTGCTTGACCTGCACGCGGACCTGCTCCCCAATCTACCCAGTCTTTCACATAAGCATCTGTTGTGGTTTCTGGTCGTGTCGCACGAATAATATCACTCACAAAAGTGATCAGTGCATCGCTAATAGAAACTTCGCGAACTAACTGCTGCAATCGTACAATATCATCCCCAGAAATTACCTTGTTCAGCTTCTTTTTTATACCTCCCGTAGTTGCCTTTAAAATGGTTTCCTCATCTTTCTGAGTAGGATATCCTATTTTAATGTAAAGTAGAAAACGATCTTGTTGTGCTTCGGGCAAGACGAAAGTACCTGATTGCTCTATTGGGTTTTGTGTGGCTAGAATAAAAAAGGGTTTATCTAACGGATAGGTTTTATCTCCGTAGGTAACCTCAAATTCTTGCATCGCTTCTAACAATGCTGCCTGTGTTTTTGGTGGTGTACGGTTTATTTCATCCGCCAGGATAATATTAGAAAATATAGGTCCCTTGTTGAACTTAAAGAACTTTTTACCCGTAGTATGGTCTTCTTCTAGAATTTCGGTCCCGATAATATCTGAAGGCATTAAATCGGGCGTAAACTGTATTCTCTTAAACTTTAAATCGATAGCATTCGCCAAAGTTCTGATCATTAGCGTTTTTGCCAAACCCGGTACACCTTCTAACAAAGCATGACCACCGGCTAAAAACGTAATCAATAATTGCGATACGGTTTCTTCTTGCCCAATAATCACTTTTCCAATCTCTTGCTTTAGGGCACTCAATTTACCGGAAAGCATTTCTACCTCATCTGCAATACGTTGTAATTCTTTATCCATGCAAAAATGTGTTTAGGAGGTTAGGGCGTACATGACGATGTTGACCCCAAACCGTGTATTGTCTATTTTATACCAACGTTTATTTCTAAAATCATAATCCCACTCGCAGCCGTAATCCTTATTGCTATAGAGCACCCCTATTCTACCATTAATTACGATAGCTTTCAGGTACTCGTGCACCAAGTCATCGCCCCAACCATTCAATTCTTGTGATGTGGTTGGCGGTCCATTTTCGAAATCAAAGAAAATGGAATACAATTCGTGGTCGTTGGGTATTTTTTTTAATTCGGACGGACCAAATATTTCTTCCATTTGCCGCTCAAAAGATTTGGCAAACAATCCGTCAATATCGTGATTGCAATCATCTGCGAAAATGAATCCGCCGTTACGCACATATTTTTCAAAATTCTCTTTTTCCTTTTTGGTAAACTCCACCAATTTGTGCCCGGAGATATAGCAAAACGGACTCTTAAAAATATCATCGCTTGCCAGCGAAATAATCTTTTCTTGCGTATCTACTTTCAAAGTGGTATACTCCACCAATGAATTCAACAGATTCGAGGGCATACGTTGGTCAACGTCCCAATCGCCGGACTCGTATTGTAATCTCGTAAAGAAAAATTCGTTGCTCAAGGGCGATTAATTTGTGTTTTTATTCATTCTGAAAAAAGAAAACTGGTTGTTGTGATACAACACAAACAACCAGCTTACCTAATCAAAATATCAATTATACTGCATCTGAAAGACTCGTAAACGTAAAGTCACGAACTTTCATATATGGTATTAAATTACCATCTATACGCACTTGCTTACCAAGGGTTTCTAAGTTGTTCAGCATGATTATCGGACTCTCATTAAACCTGAAGTTTTTTACAGGGTATTTAATTTCTCCGTTTTCAATATAGAATGTTCCATCTCTTGTAAGTCCCGTATACAATAAGGTTTGTGGATCTACGCTACGTATGTACCATAAACGTGTAACCAAAATTCCTTTTTTAGTACTCTTAATTAACTCTTCCAAACTGGCATCACCACCGGTCATAATTGCGTTAGACGGAAAAGGAACTGGCTCAACACCTTTTTCCTTTGCCCAAAATCGGTCGTACGCTAAGTTTTTGACCACTCCGTTTTCAATCCAGCTGGTTTTCTTTAATGGCTGTCCTTCACCGTTCCAAGTTGCCGTTGGCACCTCAGTATTCAATGGATCTGAATATATATTAACACGCTCGTCAACTATTTTCTCTCCTATCTTATTTTTACCATCTGCTGCAGACATAAAACTTCTACCCTCATCTGCAGAACGGGCATCTAAGGAACGGAACATGTTACGCAACAAATCTGCCGAAGCAGCTGGTTCCAATATCACAGTATACTTACCCGGCTCTATTGCTTTTGCCTCTCTAGAAAGTACTGCTTTGTCAATAGCAGTCTTTGCTGCTTCATCTGCATCGAACTTATCTACATCGTTGAAATCTCTTGATACCCAGCCAGAACCTGTACCATCATTGGTACGCATGGTTACCGTAAATTCTACACCTGTAGATTGGTTGTAAGCGAATAGTCCCTTGGAATTGATCATGGCACTAAAGCCTGCAGAATCATTTAAAAAGCCTGCAGCGGTAACATCTTTTGCATCCGCAGGAACAATACTACTACTCGCTACTTCTGCTCGATATTCCGGAGTTACATTTGCTGTTGATTCACTGTACGTTACCGATTCATCATACATCTGCGGACCTAATGGCTCCATAAACTCAGGGTTCTCTGGAGAAAGTTGCGCCAATTCTTCTGCCCTTCTCACCACCTTTTCCAATGATGCATCATCGAACTCATCTATAGTTGCCGTTCCGGATTTTTTACCAAAACTAGATTGTACAGCCAAACTTTGGTTTGAACTAAAACCTGATGTAGACACTGTATTTCTTGCGTACCTGATATTGCCGCTATTATAGCCGCTTAAATTTATCTCGCAGGTATCGGCTTTGGAAAAACTCAATGCTTTCTCCAATATTTTTCTTGCTTCTTCTTTTGTATAAATTGCCATTGTTGTCTTTTTTACGTGAAACAATTAAATGTTTCTACCAGTGTTAATTACGTTTACATCATTGAACCTGGCAGTAGAACTACCATGAGATACAGCGCTCACCTGAGAAGGCTGCCCTTTACCATCGAAGAATGTACCGAACAAACGGTAGTCATCTTTATCGCAAATCTTAACACATGAATTCCAAAACTCTTGGGTATTCGATTGATATGCTACATCTTCTAACATGCCAACGATTTCTCCGTTCTTAATTTCGTAAAAAACAGTACCACCAAACTGGAAATTGTAACGTTGTTGATCAATAGAATACGATCCACGACCTGCTATGTAAATTCCCTTTTCTACATCTTTAATCATTTCTGATATAGAATACTTGTCTTTACCTGGTTCTAAAGAAACATTAGGCATACGTTGAAACTGAACATCGTCCCAACTTTGTGCGTAGCAACAACCGTGAGATTCCTCTTCTCCGATCATATGTGCTTGGTCACGTATCGCTTGAAAGTTTGTCAATACTCCGTTACGTACCAAATCCCACTTCTTAGCTTTCACTCCTTCATCATCATATCCAACAGCGCCTAAAGAACCAACTTGAGTCTTATCTGCAACAAGGTTTACAATATCGCTACCGTATTTAAAATTGCCCGATTTTAATTTATCTAAAGAGGCGAAACTTGTACCGGCGTAATTGGCTTCGTAGCCTAATACACGATCCAATTCTAATGGGTGACCCACAGATTCATGAATGGTCAACCCTAGGTGATTCGGTTCTAAAACCAAATCATATTTACCGGCATCAACAGATTTTGCCGTTAGTTTTTCTTTAGCTTGTTTCGCTGCCATAGTAGCATCCTCAACCATGTCATAGCTATTTCTGTATAAACGCAACCCTGCAGGACCTTCTAATTTCTCGGATTCCAATCCGTCTAAATATTCATAGCCCATACCTACGGGAGCACTCATATTCTCTCTGGTCTTGAAAGTACCCGCAGCCTTATCTACAGCCGTTACCCTTAGGGTTGGCCACAAGCGGTGAATATCTTGATCAATGTAAGAACCATCGGTCGATGCAAAGTACTTTTGCTCGTTCACCATGAATAAGGCAGAATTCACAAAGTTTGCTCCGTTATCCAAAGCGGCAGCGTTGGCACTTAATAAAAGGTCTACCTTTTCTGAAACAGGAACTTCTTTAAAATCTTTTTTGATCGGAGTTTTCCAAGATACCTCTCCGTATGCATTTACGGGAGCTAGCTTTACCGGTTCTTTTTGAATTTTAGAATTTGCCTTTGCAATAGCAACTGCTTGCTCTGTTGCTTTCTTAATTCCGTCTGCGGTTACACTATTTGTTGATGCAAAACCCCAAGTACCATTTGCGATAACACGAATACCAATACCAAAAGATTCGGTATTTACTACGTTTTGTACTTTGTCTTCTCTAGTGAACACATATTGGTTTAAATACCTGCCTATTCTAGCATCAGCATATGTAGCGCCTAAGGACTTTGCCGTATTTAGGGCAACATCTGCCATGTTCTTTTTAATCAAGGCATCCATACCAGGTTCTAGTAAAGCTTCCGTCGGGATGTCTTTTCCTAGCAATAATGACGGCATCATTAATGCTCCGGCACCCAACCCGGCGTACTGTACAAAATCTCTTCTTTTCATGTGTTCGTTTTAAATTGGTTCTTTATAATCGAATATGCAACCCCAAAGAATAACATATATAGTGAGTTCAATTCGTAATATTTTGGTTCTCTTAATGTGATATGAAAACTAAAATATACCAGAAGATTAAAAGGTCATTTTCAACCTTCAAATTCTAGTCCTCTAAAAATAGACAGGGTTTTGTAACAATTATGTTAACCTTAACATAAAATATAACGGAAAATGATGTTTTTGGGAATAATGGAAAATTAGCCCCTTGATTTTCTGTTCTTCGGAAGGATGGTGAAGGGGATTTGGGATTGGGCTGGTTTTAATTATTTAACTAAACTGATTCGACAAGGAAAGCCGTACTGACCCGCTATAGGTTGATTATTATTGTCCACCAAAGAAAAATCGGATAATATTGGATTCAAGAGTTTTACAATTTGAGATTTTACTTTTAATTCATCAGTTTGAATTTCATACTTTGAAATTAATCCTTCCTCATTAAAGTAAAATTTAAACCAAATTTTATATTCTATCTCCTTACTTTCTATTTTTTCCCAATCAAAGTATTTGAAAATATGGTCCGTAATTTTTTTCTTCGAACATGAATTGTTATCCCAACTATTTGATAAGTCTTTGCAGTCCTTGTGAACAAAGTATTTGCCAGTCTCCTTTTTATACTCTGATTCAACCTGATTAAAAACCAAAGTATCTTGTGCAAATAGTTGCATAGAAATCAATACAAAAATCGAAAAAAGAAACTGTTTTTTAATAATCAAGGATAACATTCTAAATGAGTACATGTTAAATTCATTCTTTTATTCGCTTATTTATGTATTCAGAATTTAAAAGAGATAAATAATGCAATTCAATCTCCATCCATTCCACTGATGTAGCAACACTTTTAATGATATTAATATTTTCTCTTCTTTTTTGAAACATTTTTATCCATTCGTCCGTTAACTTATTACCGAATTTATCTAGGTACTTTTTATTCATTGGCAACTCGAAATGATTTTTCATAAATTCCAAGTAATCACTATGCCTAAAGTACCAAATCTTGTTTAAGACTATTTTTTCTTTAACAATTATTCTTTGTAATTCATGAAACTGTTCAACGACGTTAGGATAAAATATCAATAATAAATTTTCAGTAGATTCTCTTAAATTTTTGGTTATTAACTTTTCAATGAGCTTATTGTTAAGTAGTTCTCCATTACTTATAATTTTCAGAATTTCGTTGCCTATTTCACTTTTATCCTGAGACTCTTTTCTAATAATGTTTTGAATATTAAATATTTGTAGGTTCTTAGTTTCAGAAATAATTTTGGAAATATCATTTTTTGAAAAACCCCAATCCACAAAGAGTATATCTATCTCTCTCATTTTTTTAGTTCGTTTTTTACCCAGCTAAGTAATAGATGTATTATACCCACAATCAAAATGAATACTATAGTATAAAACCCGAATGCAATGATTATATCAACTCTTAGTCTCTCGGAAATTAAATGTAGAGTTTCTGTCAATTCTAAAAATTAGTTTAAATGTTTATGAGTTTTAAAGTAATCATCATATTCTATTCCCTTACCTATGCATCTTATCCAAAATATCAATAATCTCAGTTTTTTTACGGACAGATACTGGCACATTTTCCCCATTTTTCAACATTAAATAACCTCCATCGGTTTTTATATAGGCACTGATGCATTGCAGGTTGACCAAATGACTTTGATGTACGCGCACAAAATCGTGACTACTTAATAAATCTGCAAAGTACTTTAGGGTCTTTGTTACGAATATCTTGCGTTTGTCTTGAAGGTGAAAAATGGTGTTATTACTATCCGATTCACACCGAATAATATCATCTAAACTCACGATGATAATTTGATCTAGCGTATGCAGCGATATTTTATCTGGCTTTTTCTCTGGTGCTGCTATAGTTTCCTTTAAAATCTGCAAACGCTCTTTATTAGGCTGCAACTGCTCTTTTGCGCGAGCTATTGCTAAGCTTAAATCGTCATTAGAATACGGTTTTAACACATAATCGATAGCTGCGAATTTGAAAGCCCTGATCGCAAACTCATCACTTGCAGTTACAAATATGATCTTGGATTTTAAATCGGGAAAAATCTCTAGAATATCAAAGCCTGTACCATCGCCTAACATAATATCCAAAAACAGAATATCGGGCTGATTTTTGCGTAACACTTTCGCTGCTTCCACTACACTCTGTGCCGTGGCGATAATTTCAATATCTGGATGTTGCGTCTCTATATCCTTCTTTAAAAGGGTTAAGGCGTCAATCATGTCTTCTACTATTATCGCTGTATGCATAGGTCTTTAATAATCTGTTAGTAAGGGAATTTTAAAGGTAATCTTGGTACCATCAATGCTACCGTCTTCATTCTGGATTTCACTTATGTGCAGGGTATTCTTTCCTGCTATTGATTCTAATCGTTCTTTGGTCACTGTCAATGCCATTGATTGATGGTCTGTTTTTGGCTTTTCATTTTGCGATTTAAAAATACCTAATCCGTTATCAATTATACTACACTGTAAATGTGTTTTTGTGGTCGTGAAACCTATTTCAAGTTTTCCTGCTTTATCTCCTTTTAATATTCCGTGGCGAATTGCATTTTCTACAAAAGGTTGAATTAACATTGGCGGAATCAATATCTCTTCTGCATCGGGATTGGTGTCTATATTAAAAGAACATTCAAAAGGCTGCTGAGCCATCAATTGCTCTACCTCTACATAATGTCGTAATGCCTTTATTTCTTGGTCTAAACTTATGTGTTCTTTTCTAGAATTCTGTAATGTTTCTCTCAATAATATGGCAAAGCTGTTGATGGTGGCATCCATTTTTTCTGGCTTGTTGCCAGCCATTGCTTTTACCCCATTCAATACATTGAATATAAAATGCGGATTCATCTGTAATTGCAGTGCTTTCTGCTCTAAAGTCAATAGGTAATTCTGAGTTTTTAAATGCTCTTGGGCTGCTTTGTTTTTTGCTTTTATCTTACGGATATAAAACAAACCAATACCCAATAACACCAATATCGCCAATGCTAAAACCGACCATTGAAACCAATCTTTTTTGTATAACGGACTATCAATGAAAAAGCTGAATTTGATAGGCTCACTTTCTTGCCATCTGTAATTTCTAGATTGCGCGGAAAAGGTATGTGCACCATATGCGAGTCCGGCGAAATTTTGCTTGTTCTCCTTCACCCACGGACTCCAATCGGTATCATCTAATTTTGTTCTGTATTCTACTTCATTAGGGTGGTCAACATCTACTGTTCTGAACGAAAAACCTAATTGCGTTTGCTCAGGAGTTAATTGCAGTATTTTGTTACTATTCGTCCAGTCTTTTAGAACAATGGAATCTATACTTTTATAACGCTCCTCTACACCTGTAAAATAAACTTTTGGTGCTGTTGAAGCTTTTTTACCATCGCTAGGTATATGTTTGGTTAGCCCGTAAATAGCACCAAACCAAATATTGCCATTAGTATCTATATCAACAGCATTTAAGCAGGTTTCTATGCCTAAGAATCCGTCATTTCTACCAAAGTGATATACGTCGGCAATTTCATTGGCTTTGTTTAATTCTATTTTATCGACTCCCCTTTCTGAACCTGCCCACAGAAAACCTTGGTCATCAAAAATGAGCTGATAGATATTATTTGAAGATAATTTTTTAGCGCCCTGCAACTGTTGAAAATTTACGGGATTGCTACTGTTCGCATACCAAATACCTTTACCCGATGTACCCAAATACATGGTATCGTCATGGAACAAAATAGTACCGATTGCGGTTTGTTGTTCTAAGCCTGTCTCGATACTGGTCACCTTATTATTTTCTATATAGCCCAAATGACCATTTTGTGTGGAGTACCAGAGTTTACCATCAGGACCTTTAACCATGCCTTTTATCAGCATATCTGTAATGCCATTTCGCTTGGAAAAAGTCTTTCTGACAACTAAACTATCGTTGTCCGAATAGTAGTTGAATTTTACGATACCGTGAGCATAGGTCGCTGCCCATATAAAATCTTCTTCTGCAATTACGATGCGTACCCAATCTGACGGAAAACCTTTGCTTTCATCTATGATATGATTGGCGGTTCTTTCAATGGACACCGTATCAATATGAATGAGATAATTTTCACTTGATGAGAACACCAAACTATCTACCATTTTGGTCTCCCGAAATAGGAGTCCCCTATTATCTGAACCTGCCCAGATATTCCCTTTTGCATCGCTATCGATTGTTTTAATTTTTACATCGAAAAACGAACCTTCATTTGGTAAGGGTTGAATACCCAAAGAATCTATTTTCGTTAACCCTGCTTCTGAGGATGAAAACCATAATCCGTCTGGGGCATTATGTACCGCATAAATACGATTTCCTTTTAAACCGGTTCTTTGGTCGTAATGCTTAAAGTTGTTTTGAAAGTATTTGAAGAGTCCGCCACCAGAAGTCGCAATCCAAAGATTGCCATTGTCATCATTTATGATTTTTCTGATATGGGGAGTCGCTAATCCGCTAGATTTATTTAGTCGTTTTAGCTCAGAGAATTTATTGGTTTCTACCACCGTAATACCATCATTATCAGTGGCTATCCAAAGCTCATCTGTATTTTGAATGGACATTGAATTTATACGAGAAGGCTCTGGCATTAGAAACTGATTATCAGTATTCTCGCTGTCCATTATAAAAACGCCATCATCAAAAGTCGCTGCCAGTATTTTGTTATTATGTTGAATGACAGACTTAAAGTTATTTACCTCAACCTTAGTCTTTTCAGCAGCTGATTCACTCAATGCATTCAATTTCCACAGTCCGTTATTAGTAGCTAGCCAATAGTAATTTCCATCAAACAGAATGGAATTAATTTCGCTGGAATCTATTTCAGGATTAATACTAACCTTACTTAATTCTTTATTTTTAGAATAACTATAGAGTCCCTTTTTAGTACCCACATACAGCACATTTTCAGCAGTGTAGAATTGAAGAATTTGTGGAGAATTAAAATTTACGAAGTTGTTCTTTACTTTTATAGAAAGTCCTTTTCTGGTTCCCACAAAAAGGGAATCGTTTCCGGTATGTAAGGCGTCAATATAATTAGACAGTAATCCGTCACTTTCGTTCCATACTTCAAAGGTTTCTCCGTCAAAATTTGCTAATCCGCCACCTTGGGTTCCTAACCATAGGTAGCCCATTTCATCTTGCAACACATCATAAACTTGAGATTGTGGCAAACCATCTGCAATGGTATATGCGCGTAGCTGACTGTTTTGCGCAGCTACGTACATTGTTCCAAAGAAACAAAATACCAATAAGAAGTATTTACTAAGCAGATTCAAATATGTGTTCTATTTTAAGTAATTATCTAACGTTGTTAAGTCTATAATATTTGATATAATAATGGGTCTTGTATGTTTGTGTTTTGGTACTCAGTGGTATCATTAGCCTGCAAAATAGGTGCCAATACGCAGAGTACGGTTGTTTTTCCTTTTATTATTAGTTTATTTCCTTGGACAGTACTTCTCCATCTAAATTTTTCTATCGGAATATTCAATTTAAATAATACCTCAGCCATTTCTGGGGATTCTGAAATCCAATCCATTATTTCTTCTTTGCCTTCTAAAGTAAGTATATCGCTAGCGGAATCAAAAGTAAACTCCCAATCTACCGGAATATTAAATTTGAAACTATAGGCTTTACCAAACGAAGATTCGTGTCTTGTTTTTAGTGCGGTAAACCAATCGATATTAACCGTTGGATACGCTTGCTTGAACTCTTTGGATAAATGCGCCGGACCTAAAGATTCTGCTGTTGGGTAGTAACCATAATAAGGTTTTGCCAAATAATGTTCTGCATACTTGCCGCCGAATACATTGAAATAGGGCGATGCTACAACCTCATCAGCTTTAAAGGTATTTTTCAACTCTTGAAGTAATGGTTGATTTTCTCCTAATCCGCAGGAATGAAAAATAATTTTAGAATTGCTCGTAACACCATCACAGATGGTTTCGATGTTATTGGCACGCATTGCTTGTTGTAAACTTTTTACGGTAATACGCTCACCAGTTTCTGTAGTCTTCATTGACATGCCCAACCAGGCATTACTGTGACTTACAATATGTATTTCTTTAAACTTTAGGTGCTGTACCCCTGCTCTGTTTATATAATTTATGATTTCATCAATAGTATATAAACTGTCTACAACTTGTAAATTTTGGTTCTCAAAATACTGGGTCGCATTGCTGTAATAGGTGTTATCACCTTCATCAAAACCAGCAATAAAAACGATGGATTCTTGTACCTTTTCTTTTTTGGCAGGTGAAGTAAGTGCCGCCTCCGACTGTTGCGAAAACGGCTTCTTACTACTAAGCATTAGCACACTAACCAATACTATAATTAAACACTTGTTCATAGTTGTTTTTTAAAATTCTATACTTACTACAGCATCATCTTTAATTTCACGAACTTCTTCTTTTTTAGTCAACTTAGACCCGTTCCATACATACTTCGTGGTGATGAATTCAACATTATTCTGAGCCAAAGCATCATCTAAGGTTTTAATATTTTTTGTAATGGTCGTTTTCAACAAAATAGTACTCTTAACACCTTGCATATCAGACGGAAAAACAAAAGACTCGGTCTTTAAATAATTAGTATCTGCATAGTCTATTAAACTTGCCACTTTCTTGAATCTACCATTGTTCCAGAACAAGTAGCTCTTACCTACTTGGTAACCTGTATCTTTATCTGCTAAATCTACCGTGATAACATCTTCAACATTGAACAAACCTAAACTACCGTGGTTTTCAATATGAACCGGAATCGCAGCAAGACTATCCAACACCATTTTATCTAATTGTTGTCCGTTTTTAAAGGCACGTAACTGGAATTTTGTCTCTGTAACTCCCGATTCGTTTTTAGCACTACTTTCAAACCCATAAACAAACTTTACTTGGTTGTCTGCAATACTCCCGAAAGATTTTTGAGCAATCATCCCTCCCCAAACCCATCCGGTTTCGTTTTCTGTGGTTACTCGGTACCAGTGGCTATTGATGCCATCTATTTCTTTAGAGTACATGCTTTTTTCCCACAATACCATTTTAGTTCCGATATCTAGAAGTGTTACTTTTTTACTTCTAATAGATGGCTTTTCGCGAAGAAATACTTTGTGAGCCAATAAATACTCATACGTTAGTTCTTCGGCAGGAATATCTTTATCCATTACTTCAAATTCTACTTGTTCTACACTTTGGGCGAACATGTTTACAAATGCAAATAAGCATAGGAATAAGGCACTTTTCTTTAAATTTTTCATAATTCTAAATTTTAAGGGTTATTAATAATTAATTGCTGTTATAGCGTCTTCAGTATCAAAATCATCGTCGTTCCAGGCAATGCTTCTAAGTACTTTAATATCTTTAATTGTAGCTGTTTCTGTGTATTCCAATGCTGCTCTTAATATGGTTCCTTCTTTACCAAATGACTGGTTAGGAAAAATGTAGTGTATGTCTGAAATAGGTTCGTAGGCATACTCGTTTTTAATACTTGGCAGCGCGATAAAGTCATTGTCATTACTTACCAAATAATAGAATTCTTCTGTGCTTGAACAGCAGGCGTTATACGCTAGTGTTACTTTTAAAATTTCATTGATATCTTCTAAATCCGGATTGCTTAAAACCGAGATGCGTATTTCATCTAACAAACCGAAATCGGCAATGGCCAATGTCGCCACATGTCTTTCTGGATTTTGTGATGCTACTACATCTACCAACCAAGTGTCTTCGTCTTCTTGACCACTACTTCTTTGGTTTGTGATATCATAGGTATCGGTTAATTCGAACTGCTGCGCATTGGTGATACAAGTGCTGAATAAAAAGGCGATTAGGATTAATTTTTTCATGATATTTATTTAAGTTGTTTTCTTTCTACACTACTAAATTACAGTAGAGACAGGGCTTTTAAGTGGGTCTTCTAGTATTCGTAGTACCTCATCTAGTATTCGTTGAACATGCTGTAATTATTTATTCTCAACCTGTTCTTTATTGAGTTTATTACAAAAGAAAAACCTGCAAGATTTTACAAATCTCACAGGTCTTCTTCTCCCTCCGGAGAACCAACTAACAAAAACTAACTACCTATCCTTTCAGAGTTATGGTCATTTCTTTTTTAAGAGACCTTAAACTGATTTTCTCCAATTCTAATTGAATGGTTTCATCAACTGTCCAGCTTCCATTCTCTAATTTTTCTACACGTATCACCTTACCTTCTGCATTGAATTTTATACGAAGGCTTTCATACTTTTCTAAGTACTCAGTTACCAGTTTGCTATACATTACTTTGAACTCCATCGTTAATTGTCTTTTTACAATCTTCTCTATTTCGTTTTCAAAATCTATGGTAAAAGTGCGTTTGAATTTACTAGTTTCTTTGACCTCAGCTTCTGCACCTACGGCTGAATTATTTACATTATTAGGCATTGGCAATGGTTGCTTTACTTTAGTAAATGTGCCATCTTCATTTACTATGGCTTCATCCACAGCTACAAAAGAGGTGTAGTTGGTAAGTAAGTTGTATTTCAATCCCAATTCAATTACTTGTGCTTTTACGTCTTCATTAAATAGGTTACTATAATCATCTAACTCCCCTATTTTCTTTCTTGCCCATAAGTAACGTAATGCTTTATTCGACTTGCTTAAGTGCCCGTCAGATACATTATACACTTCTCTAAATCGTTTTTTACCTTGATACCCGGTTACAATAATTTTACCCTCAGCCTTGCCTCTATATTTGCCGTGAATAATTACCGGTCTAGCAGCAAATACATCTGGTATACTCTTTTGAGCAAGGTCATACATATCAAAGCCTTTCGATTCAATTTTTACTCGTGTTAATAATGGCGTAGAAATATATTCTGCAAAGTCTTTAGCTACTTCTGCCGCTTCTTCTGATGTCGTTGCAATAAACGATTCGCTGTTCGACACTTTAGCCATACCTTCTATTAAATATCTATTGACGCTAGAACCTATACCGAAGGTAAATACATTGGCTTTGTCTAGATTAGTACTGATCAGCTCAAAAGCTTCTTTTTCAACACTTACATAGCCATCGGTAATAATGACCATTGAACGGGCACTGCCCAAATCTTTTCTTGGTAATCTGTATGCTTCATGCAATGCACTCAATAATTCGGTACCACCACCGCCTTGACCATCAGACAGAAAACGAATGGCAGCTTCAATATTCTGTTCAGTCGATTCTACCGGTGTGGCACTGAAAACAGTTGAACTAGAAGCGAATAACTGAACATTGAAGGTGTCGCTCATTTGTAAATTGCAAAGTAGGTTTCGCATTAATTGTCTTGATACTTCTAATGGGTATCCGTTCATTGAACCAGATACGTCTACAATAAACAAGTACTCTCGTGACGGAATATCATCTAATTCTACATTCTTACTTGGCTCCATTTGATAAGTAAAAAAGCTCTCATCTTCCCCTTCATACATCAATAACCCTGTTTGTATTTGATTTCCTCTTAAGTTGTAATTCAATATGAAATCTCTGTTCGAAGGATTCTCATTTTCTTCGGATAAAAAGACTTCTGCTGTTTTCGCATCAGGATGCTTTACAGTTACTTTATGACTTGTACTGTTTATATTCTGAATGATCATACCCGCATTTAAGGTCACTGTCATATCAAAATCAAAACTATCTGCAATACCCTTTGCCGTGTATGGCATATTGAAACTCTCTTCGTTTAGAGTGCTCTCGCTAGTAAACCTAGGACCAACAACACCTGGTGCTACAAATTGATATTCCCCATTTACAGGCACCAATATTTCTGTGTAATAGATATCTATAGCAATTTCATCGCCAGGCATAATATTACCTACGTTCATTTTAAACACATTGGGTCTGTCTTGGTCTAACTTCGCTGCTCGCTTGCCTTCGCTCAAAGCGGTTTCATAAACTTCTTGGGCTTCTTGCTTTTCAAATATTTTAGCATTTACAATACGGTTGCCAATAGTCATCTGCATTTTATGAACCGCTGCTTGAGTAGAAAGAGGAAAAACATATGTAGCTTCTATTGCCCCTGCCCCTTTATTTTGATATAACTGTGTCACCCGAACATGAGCAATAGTACCAGATATTTCAACTTCTGTTTTTGAAGATTTTAAGGGTATGACCGCATCTTCTGTAGATACCAATAAATACGGACTATCATTATCTTGAGAAAAGCCTGAGAAGATGGTGCAACACAGTAAAAATGTGTAAAGTAGTTTCATGATCGTAATTTTAGATTATTATTATTTGAAGTCAAATCTAACTGCGAACTACTTGTAAAATGGGTACCTTTTAGTATTCGTTGGGGTTGAACTAGAATTCGTTGTCCACCAAAGTTTTTCAACTACTGACGAATATCATGTGCCACTAATTCAATGATTTATACTTTTATCAAATCAACAAACAACAATAGGTCATGAGAAGAAATTTAAATGAAAAAGAATGTGCTACATTACTGAAGCAAAACTACATTGGTAGACTGGCCTATATTTCTGGTGGATGCCCACATATTGTACCTATTACGTATTTCTACGATTCAGAAACCAATACCATAACAAGCTATTCTTCTGAAGGACATAAGATTCAAGAAATGAGAAAAAACACTGCAGTTTGTCTGTCTATAGATGAGATTGCTTCCATTTCTAATTGGAAATCTGTATTGGTTCAAGGTACTTTTGAAGAACTTTCTAGAATTGACGCCAAGCATATGCTTCATGAGTTTTCTGAGGGAGTTAAAAAAGTATTAGCTGATAATTACGGAGAACATCCAAAATGTATAAGTGAATTTTCCGCTAAAATTGATGCAGAAGATGCTTCTATTGTTTTTAGAATTAACATCAACGAGATAACCGGAAAAATTAGAGTAACAGAATTATAAATAATAATATATCATATAAATGTATTAAAAAAGCTCTCATTAAAATGAGAGCTTTTTTTTGTCACTAATTGCTATCTATAAGAAATCGTTTTTCAAAACTATTTTTAAGCAACAGCCTTGCCGAAGCTAATAGTTCTTCTACTTGATCTAATGTTGTTTTACGAATATCAGCTATTTCTTCGGTCGTTAAACCTTCGTTTGTAAAGAGTTCAAATACCGTTCTCATTGGTAAGTTCATTTTATCTAACACTAGCTGTATATGGTTATAGATACGTTCTTTATCTAAAGATGCATCTAGCTTATCTGCCAATTTTTTTTCTTCATCAGTTATAAAGACATGATTAAGGGTATAATTCGTTTTGTCTAAAGAACTGTCATCCAATTCTTCTAATAGTAAAAAATCGCCATCTCCATCTTGCGTATAATTTTCTTCCATAGCATCCCATTCTGGTTTAGAATAGGTATCTATATTATCAAAAAAGACATGATCAAACTCCTCTTCTACCAAACTATCTTCTAATAACTCATCTACTTTTTTAAATAGAAAAACATGTAACTCGTTTTCACTTTTTATATCATCGATATTATCATATACCTCAATAAACAGTTGATCGGTAAAATCGCTCGGGTTAAACATACCTTTATTCAGCTTGCCATTGGCTACAGCACTATTCAATCTTTTAGAAACGTACCGGTAAATTTGAGGCAACACTTTTAATAATTCTTTATTAAATGATTCTCTATTCTCTTTACGCTTAAACGTAACTAACTTAGAGTATGTTTCTTTCATTATTATTTTTATATCACTCATGGCAGTTTCCATTATAGTTTACTTTTAAGATTATTATACTATAAAATTGCAAACTTATAGCCGCAAAACATATGATAAATATCAGGGAGTTACCTAAAGATTTCAGATACTTTAGTAGTTATTAATTTCAATGGAACCAAAACTAGCACATGATCAACCCTAAAGATTTTGGAATTACCGGACTCACAGACCAACAGGTTGAAGCTTCTAAAAAAGAACATGGCTTAAATTCTTTTAATTATAAGAAAGAAAATAGCTTTTTAGATGCCTTAAAAAGCATTGCTAAGGAGCCCATGGTTATTTTACTACTAATTGCCTCTTCTATATATTTTATAACTGGTAATTATGGTGATGGCGTTTTCTTAGCTTCTGCCATTGTTCTTGTGGGCTCCATATCATTATACCAAGATTCTAGAAGTAGAAAGGCTTTAGAGAATCTCGAAAATCTTACCCACCCTAAAAGTAAGGTCATACGCAACGGTGTAGTTGTTGAAATTGATAGTCAAGATATTGTTGTTGGTGATTATCTAATGGTTGAAGAAGGCACTACCATTTCTGCGGATGGTGTTATAGTTCACTCAAATGATTTTTCTGTAAATGAATCGATATTAACCGGAGAATCTCTTTCTGTATATAAGGATGCTACAAGTACTGATAATTTAATTTTCACAGGGAGTACCGTAGCCAGCGGATTAGCCATTGCTCAAATTACCGCAATAGGAAACTTAACCAAACTCGGAAAAATAGGAAAAAGCCTTGAAGATATCACCGAAGAAAAAACACCTTTGGAACTTAAAATCTTCAATTTCGTAAAATTAATGTCCATCTGGGGCGGAGTTATATTTCTATTGGTTTGGGGAATAAACTATCTGCGTTCGGGCATTATACTCGACAGTTTACTAAAGGCATTGACCTTAGCCATGAGTATTTTACCCGAAGAAATTCCTGTTGCATTTACCACTTTTATGGCATTAGGCGCCTGGCGATTAATGAAAATGGGTATTGTGGTAAAGCAGATGAAGACAGTTGAAACCTTAGGCAGTGCAACTGTTATTTGTACTGATAAAACAGGTACTATTACACAGAACAAAATGGCTTTAGCCAAACTGTTTACCTTAAAGACTGGTAACATAGTAGACACTAAAGATATATTAGGCGGCAATGAAAAAGAGCTTATAACAACTTCTATGTGGGCGAGTGAACCTATACCGTTTGACCCTATGGAAATTGCCATTCATAATGAATACGGTAGGTTAACCGACAACGATGAACGCCCCAATTATAAAATGGTTCATGAATACCCCTTAAGTGGTAAGCCGCCCATGATGACCCATGTTTTTCAGAATAAAGAAGGTAACCAAATTATTGCCGCCAAAGGTGCCCCTGAAGCTATTATAGCGGTATCGAATTTGACTACTTCTGAAATTGAAATCATTCAAAACACACTTACAGCATTAGGTAAAGATGGCTATAGAATGCTTGCGGTAGGTAGAGCGATATTTGAAGGAGAAAATTACCCGAAAGAGCAGCAAGATTTTAAATTTGATTTTAAGGGAATTATCGCTTTCTACGATCCTCCAAAAGATAATATTTCACAAGTACTGCAAGACTTTGACAATGCAGGTATACAAGTAAAACTGGTTACCGGTGATAATGCAAATACCGCTATGGCAATCGCCAAACAGATTAATTTTAAAGGATTCGAAAAATGTATTTCTGGAGATGAGTTAATGCAACTTACAGATGCCGAATTACAAGAGAAAGTAAAAGACATCAACGTATTCTCTAGAATGTTTCCCGATGCGAAACTGAGAATTGTAAATGCATTAAAGAAAAATAATGAGGTGGTTGCCATGACGGGCGATGGCGTAAATGACGGTCCGGCTTTAAAAGCATCGCATATTGGCATTGCCATGGGTAAAAAAGGTACTGAAATTGCAAAACAAGCGGCTTCATTGATTTTGGTTGATGATGACTTATCAAGAATGGTTGATGCCGTTGCCATGGGCAGAAAAATATACACCAACTTGAAAAAGGCAATTCAGTATATCATTTCTATACACATACCAATCATCCTTACGGTATTTATTCCACTAGCATTACGGTGGATTTATCCGAATATATTCTCACCATCTCATGTCATTATTTTAGAGTTAATTATGGGACCAACATGCTCTATAATTTTTGAAAACGAACCTTTAGAAAAGAACCTTATGTTTAAAAAACCGAGACCTTTTTCTACTACTTTTTTCAATTACAAAGAACTAACGACAAGTGTTTTACAGGGTTTAGCGATAACTATTGGCGCATTAGTAATTTATCAATATACAGTGGCTGTCGGCTTCTCTGAGAATGCTACTAGAACCATGATATTTATGGTTTTAATTGTAGCCAATATTTTTTTGACTTTGGTAAACCGATCTTTTTATTATTCGATATTTACAACCTTGAAATACAAGAATAATTTGGTTCCGTTGATTATAGGTCTTACCATCATACTTTCTTTAGCATTAATGTATGTCCCCGTATTAACGCGTTTTTTTGAGTTTGAACCTTTATCCATAGCTCAGTTAGGTACAACTATTCTTATAGGTGCTGTTTCTGTACTTTGGTATGAATTTGTAAAAGGGATAAAGCGTTCTAAAAAGAACATATCATCATAATTTCTGTCCATATGCCAAATCACCAGCATCGCCGATACCTGGTATAATATAACCTCTAGCATTTAATTCTGGGTCAATTGCAGAGATCCATAAATGTGTGTTCTGAGGGAAAATGTTCTCAATAAAATCAATGCCTTGTTGGGATCCTATCACCGACACGATATGAATTTGCTTGGGTGTTCCGTGCTTTTTTAATCCCTCTAGAACATTTTCTAAAGTTCTGCCTGTTGCTAACATAGGATCTGTAAGTATAAGTACTTTACCTTCTAAAGATGGTGCCGCAAAATAGTCGACAATCACCTCAAAATCATCTTCATCGCCTTCATGCTTTCTAAATGCAGATATGAATCCGTTTTCAGCATTATCGAAGTAATTTAAAAGTCCTTGGTGTAAGGGTAAACCTGCTCTTAAGATAGAGCATATAACTACCTGATCTTGA
Organism: Maribacter spongiicola; assembly: GCF_004364165.1. Lineage (GTDB taxonomy): Bacteria > Bacteroidota > Bacteroidia > Flavobacteriales > Flavobacteriaceae > Maribacter > Maribacter spongiicola. The sequence goes on along the minus strand of NZ_SOAY01000014.1, from coordinate 81,685 downwards.
CTTAAATTCATGGATTTGTGACCAAGCGGAGTAGTAACATTTTTAACGGTGTATTCTAATTCTTTACTTACTTCGTAACCTAACACCTCTCCTATTCGTTCTATATTTCTTCGAAAACGCATGGCATCTTTTTGAATGTGCTTATCTCGTATTTCTGAAATAAAAGTATTTAGTATTGAATTTTCGTCGCCTAAATTATGAATGATCATGAGTGTTGTATTTAATTCTAAGGTACTATTTTAAAATAAAAAACTTAAACATATCAATGTTACCATTTTTATATTCAAGTTTCACTATTTTCAATCTTATTCTTTTAGTGCTTATGCACTTAACATACCACCATCAATTCGATGTGTACATCCGGTAATATATTTACTGTCATCAGAAGCCAAAAACAAGGCATATTCTCCTATTTCTTTTGAAGTAGCGTAACGCCCAAAAGGGACTGTCGCCGTAAATCCGTCTTTTACAGCATCTGGATTATCGGGAGCCATACCGCTTTCTAATCTACGCATCATATCATTATCAACCGGACCAGGGTGTATGGTATTTACTCGTATTTTTCTACTAGCATTTTCATTAGCGGCTACTCTCATTATACCTACAACTGCATGTTTTGTAGCACAATACGCACCTAAACCTGTAAACCCTTTTAAGCCGGCAACTGAAGATGTTATAATGACACTACCACCCTCTTCCATTTTAGGAATTATATATTGGCAACCCAGCCAAACCCCTTTTAAGTTTACAGCAATTACGTTATCGAATACCTCTTCTGGATATTCCGCTATCGAAGTTGGTGTGCCTTCAATACCGGCATTGGCAAAGAAAATATCTATTTTGCCAAAAGTGGCTATTGCATGGTTCAGGAATTTTAAAGTGTCCTCTTTTTTAGAAACATCTGCCTGAAAAAAAGAAACGTTTTTATTATTAAATTTAGCTCGAGATTCTTCAATAGCAGCTGCATTAATATCTACTAAAACAACTTTAGCTCCTTGTTCTAAAAATAGTTTGGCAGTTGCCAAACCAATACCACCTGTACCACCTGTAATAACGGCTACTTTATCTTTTAATCTATTCATCGCTACGTATTTTTGGTTTCTATTTCTTAAAATGTTTCACTAATGTACTTAGTTGAGCAGGCTTTTACTATGACAAATATCATCCATATCTAAATCTCAGCTTATAAAAATTTATTGAACAAGTGCGCTTTTTTAAAATCAGTTCTATACCTAATTCATTAACCATTCTATGGCGAAACGATTGCCGGTAGCGTAAAAAAAATAGTAACCTGGAGAGCGACTAAATAGATATACAGGGTTTGTGTATTTATCCTTCATGATATTTATCATAGGTTTTTTTCGCCCTCTCCAATACTTTTAAAGTATCAATAAACGAAAGCCATGAAAAATATTCTCATTCCCACAGACTTCTCGAGCAATGCATATCACGCGATTGCTTATGCCCTTAATGTTTTTAAATGTGAACGCACCAATTTCTATTTTATACATGCCTATGCAGATGAAGTTTATGGACCTTACCACAATGTAGATAAGGAAACATTCGACAAACAAAAGAATAGTATTGCCGATGAATCTGAGAAAAAATTAAACAAGCTTGTTATTGATACACAAACAAAAACGCACAATCCACTTCATAAATACGAAGGAATTTCTTCTTTCGAATCTTTAGTCGATGCTATTAATGATTTTGCAGATTCAAAAAATATTGACTTAATAATAATGGGTACCAAAGGTAAAACAGCCAGTTCTAAAATAACCTTTGGCAGCAATACTGTACAAGTGTTCAAGTATGTGAAATGTCCCGTTTTGGCTGTACCTGATCAATATGATTATAGTCAACCTAAGAAAATACTTTTCCCTAGTAACTATATGCTTCCTTATAAACGTCGAGAATTGAAACTGCTAGATATTATGGCAGGAGAATTCAAAGCAGAAGTTCTGAGCTTGTACATCTCTGATTTTGAAGACTTAAGTCTTAGACAGCTAGATAACAAAAAATTCTTAGAAGAATCTTTGCCAAATGCTAGGTTGTCATTTGTAAGAACTGGTGTTCATAATAGGGCAAATGCGATTACTGAATATATTAAGGAGAACGATATCGATTTACTAGTGATGGTCAACTCAAGACATTCTTTTTTAGAAGATTTACTGTACCAATCAACTATTGATAAAATTGGTCTTTCACCTACTATTCCGTTTTTGGTAATGCAAAATCTACCCCGTTAATTAAAAATATACTGCTATGAAAAAGATATTGATTACTACAGATTTCTCTGATAATGCCTGGAACGCCATTTTTACAGCATTAAAAATATACTCTGAAGTAGATTGTCATTTTTACTTATTGCACGCTTTTGAACCTTCGCCATTAAACATGATGGGTTCTAAAACCCAACAGAGACTTGGTGTTATCTATGATTCGCTTTCTAAATACTCGGTAAAAGAGTTAGAGGAAGTACTTTCATATCTTAGAATAAACCACAAAAATGCAAAGCACCAATTTACGACGATATCAAAACCAGGAAATTTAGAACATGCAGTGGAATCTGTTCTTACAGAGAACGATATCGATATTTTGATTATGGGTACCCAAGGTGCCACTGGTGCCAAAGAAGTTTTCTTAGGTAGCAATACTGTAAAAGTATTGAATCTTATAAAAAGTATTCCCATTCTTGTGGTACCGACCGGTTTTAACTTTCAAAGTCTTCAATCGATACTTTTTGCGACTGATTTTAGCGCACCCTACACGAAAAATTTATTTAACCCCATTATCGAGCTTAGTAAGCTTTGGAGTGCCAATATTGAAATAGTACACGTTGCTATAGAATTCAATTTAAATGTTCATCAAGAGGCACATAAAGAAGTTTTAAAGGAACGGTTATCTGGGTTCGATATTAAATTTAAGAACATACCTTTTGAAATCAATATCTCTAAGAGTATTGACCAGTATGCTGAAGAGAAAAAGGCAAGCTTCTTGACCATACTACGCCATCAGCATACTTTTTGGGAGAATGTTATAGGCGAACCTGTCGTTAAAAAAATAGCTTTTCATTCTAAAATTCCGGTAATATTCTTACCCCAATAACACATCATCTTTTCTAATATTTAAACTACTACAATGAAAAATATACTAATCCCTACAGATTTCTCAGATAACGCTTGGAATGCATTGGTGTACGGAATTTCTTTTTACCAGAAAACGCACTGCACTTTTCATATTGTACATGTTAATGCCATTGATACCAATGTTAGTGGAGAAGCCGCCATGTTCATTGCCCCAGATATTCTTGAGGAAACGATATTAGCCGAAAGTAAAGAGCAACTTAAAGCGCTTAGCAAAAAAATAGAGCAGTTACCATTAAACGTTAAGCATGAATTTCATTTTAAAGCTATCTATGGTTTTCTAACGGATCAGCTTAAAGATTTGGTCAAAAAAAAGAATATTGAACTTATAATAATGGGCACAAAAGGGGCATCTGGTCTTAAATCTGTATCCATGGGCAGCAATACTGGTAATGTTATTACAAAAGTACCATGCACATTAATGGCTGTGCCTGAAGATGCTACTTATGAAAAAGTTGAAGAAATAGGTTTTCCGTCCGATTTAAATTTATCCTACGACGTTCGAATACTTGATACCATCAAAGATATCATTCTACTAAAAAAGTCTGCTTTACGATTGTTATATGTTTCTAGTAAAGGTGAAGAGCTAAATGCCAATCAACTAAAAATTAAAAATTTATTGCTTGATTATTATAAGGAAATGGAATGCACCTTTCATGAAGTTACCGGAAAACATATAGATGAGTCCGTACAATGTTTTACCGAAAGTAGAAATTTAGATATGCTCATTATGGTCGCCAAAAACCTTAATTTTTTAGAGCGTATTCTATTTAGACCGACCGTTGAAAAAATTAGCTATCATACGAAAGTTCCATTTTTAGTGATACACGAATAGTATTGATTAGCTTGAATAAAAGTATCACAAATGTTCTTTAATGGCTATTCTTATATCTTCAACTGGCATAACACCAGTATGTCGCCAAAGGGGTGTACCGCTCTTAAATAGTATTAAAGTCGGTACACCTTTTATTTTATATCTTTTTACAATTCCCTTCTTAATTTCTACATCTACCTCAATGCTGTTTATTACTTCACCCAACTCCCCCACCACCTCGTCTACCAGAGGTCTTAATAATTTACAGGGTACACACCAAGTCGCATAAAAATAAACTAACGTAGGGGTGGCAGAACCTATAGTCTTTCTAAATTTCATTTTCATCAATTTGTATTTACTCCTTAATAATAGGTATTAATAAAAAGATTGGTAATGACGAATATCATACTATTTGTGATCTACAGTGCCTAATTTTAATTCATCAAATGACAGTACTATGACACGTATTTTATTACCCACAGATTTTTCTAAAAACTCTTTAACTGCAATACGTTACGGACTCACCTTATATAAAGATATAAAATGTACTTTTTATCTTCTTAATAGTTATATGCCACCAGTTTACCATACCGAATATTTAATGGGGAGCCCTGCGCAAATAGGTCTTGGAGATATCGTTCAACAGAATTCTCAAGACAACCTTGAAAACCTGAAAGAAAAATTACAAAAAGAATTTGAAAATCCTTTACATACTTTTATTACGCATTCTGCTCTAAATGTACTTTCTAGCGAGGTTACCAGAACCGTAGAGGCTGAAGGTATAGATATTGTGGTAATGGGTACGCAAGGCGCAACAGGTGCAAAAGAAATTTTATTGGGTACTAATACCGTTCATATTATTAAAAATGCCAAATGCCCTGTTTTGGTCATTCCATCTGGTTTTGAATTTGAAGCACCAGAGCAGATTCTTTTTCCTAATGATTTTGAAGTATCACTAGATAAAAAAAGCTTGGCACAATTGCTTAAAATCACCAATTCTCATGTATCGCAGGTAAATGTTATGCATGTATATACAGGTAACGACCTTACACCTGTTCAAGAAAAAAATAAACAACAATTAGCTAAAGTATTATCTGAAAGCGGATTTTTTCATGAAGTAAGTAGTAATGAGACTATAGCGGCAATAAATGAATTTCAAATTAAGCAAAAAATAAACTTATTAGTCATGGTACAAAACAAGCATACCTTTTTAGAACGCTTGTTTATTGAGCCCGTAATTAAGAAAATCGGTTTTCATGTAACAGTACCATTTTTAGTAATTCCTCAATAAAAAATATGAACATTAAAAACATACTTGTAGCAACAGACTTTTCTAATGAAGCGTATAACGCCCTTTTTTATGCTACCCAAATTTTTGCATCAACAGCATGCACATTTCATATAGTTCATGCTTATGATGATATTGTCTTGAGTGCAAAAAATGCATTATTAAAAGGGCAGAAAGAGATGGAACATTTACAGAATCTGTCTCAAGAAAACTTAACAAAAACAGCGCATAAAATTGTGCTTGATACTGGTAAAGAGATACACAAATTCAATACTATTTCTAGTAAAGGTAGTCTTGCTAGTGTAATTTCTAATACGATAGATACTCATGATATCGATTTGGTAGTTATGGGCAACAAAGGTAAAACGGGCGCCAAAGAATTATTTATGGGCAGTAATACCATACAAATTGCAAATACTATTACAACCTGTCCTATTCTGGCCATACCTAGAGAAATAGCCTTTAAACCTATTGAAGAAATCGCTTTTGTTACCGATTATAAAAAAGGATGTACTAAAAGCTCTATTCCTATGCTTTTAGAGATCGCATCAATTTCAGATGCATCTGTTGCTGTGCTGCACATTAATGAAGAAGAAGTAATGACCTCTAAACAAGTGTCTAACCAAAAACTATTAGATACTTGCTTACTGAATACACCGCATAGCTATGATGAGATCTGGAACTATGCCGATAAGGCAAATGTTATTCAAGATTTTATAGCTGAAAGAGAGATTAGCATATTGGCAATGGCGTATCATAGAAGAAAATTCTTTGAGCGTTTTTTACATGAACCCGTAATCATGGATTTAAGTATTTATGCCACTATTCCGTTTTTAATTCTACCGGTACAAGACTGATATTTATCATAGTACATCAATTGCTAAGATTATATTTTTATAGAACAATCTAAATCATTAAACAATGAATAAGCGTATTCTAATACCTACCGATTTTTCTAAGAATGCATTGAACGCAATTAGATATACTATTGATTTATACGCAAAATTAAACTGTGACTTCTATCTTTTAAATGTTTTTAGTTTTGAAAAGTACACTACTAATAGTCTAAATATACCCGAAGAAGGCAGTGCTGAATTTGAACAAGCAAAACAAGATTCTGAAAAGAACTTTGTTAAGTTAATAGATACGCTTGCTTTACATATAGACAACCCTAAACACAATTATTACACCGTATCTTCTTCCAATTTTCTATCAGAAGCTATTAAAAAACTTATAGCAGAAAAAGATATCGATTTAGTTGCCATGGGGACCAAAGGTGCTACAGGATTAAAAGGGGTACTATTTGGTAGTAATACAGTTATGGCTATGGAAAAAATAAGGGAATGCCCTGTATTGGCTATACCCGAACATGTATCTTTTATGTCACCTAAAGAGATTGTTTTTCCGACAGATTTTAAAGACGCTTATAAACGATCGGAGTTTAGATACCTTATAGAATTGGCTAAAATGCATAATGCTGAAATTGCCATATTACATTTAGAAAAGAATAAAGAACTTACTGAAACCCAATTAAGCAATAAAAAATTATTATCATCTATCTTAAGTGAGACTGCACACCAATTTCACTCACTTACAGAAAAGAATTTGGGTAAAGGTATTCAGACATTTATTGAAAGTAGAGAAAGTGATATGGTGTCTTTCATTAACCGTAAACATTTCTTTTTTGGTAATGTTTTTTCTAGACCTCTAATTAAGGAAATTGGTTATGATAGCGATGTACCTATTCTAGCTTTGCATTAATTTGTTAATAGAATTGATGAGTACCAGCAAGTAAAATTCATAAAACATTTTAGACATCTTTGGTTGGTTGATGTCTAAAGTTAAACCGTCAAAGAATTCGCTTCATTGGCGGTTTTTTTAAATAATTCATATGGATACATTTTCGAGTTTATTAGAGAATACAACGCTAATTAAAATGCTTAAGTTATTTGCGTGGATACTCTTTATTGTTTTCATTATCAGCTTTGTAAGAAAAACACTTAAAAAGAGAATTGAAGATATTTCTATTAGATACAAAGCACAAAAAGGTGTTGAAATTGTTGGCTATGTACTTATAATTTTCTTAGTTCTAATGGCATTTACTGTCGACAGCATAAAAGATTACACCATAATAATTGGCTTATTTACTGCTGGTATTACCTTCACCTTACAAGAACTAATATTAAGTATTGCAGGCTCTTTTTATATCTTTTTCGTGCGCGTATATAAACCTGGTGACCGTATTGAGATTAATAATATAAAAGGCGATGTTATTGATATTGACAGTATTTACACCACCATTATGGAAATGGGAGAATGGGTTAGCAGCGATAACTATTCTGGTAGAATTGTAAAAATTAGTAATGCCTTTGTTTTTAAAGGTCCGATAAAGAATTACTCGATGGATTTTCCTTTCGTTTGGGACGAACTGAACATTCTCATCACCTATGGTTCTGATGCCGAACTTGCCAAAACCATTATGCTCAATACAGCTACTGAATTTTTGTCTGATTATACTGAAAAATCAAAAGCCAAATGGCAACAAATGGTAGCTCATTATTATATAGAAGATGCAACGATCGAACCTACGATAGCCATGAACCTTACCGATAATTGGATTCAATTAAATCTAAGATATATAACAGATTACAAAAGAAGAAGAAATACAAAACACACGCTATTTCAACATATCGAACAAGCTATTTCGAAAACAGATGGTAAGGTTACATTGGCTTCTACAACATTACAATTACTAGAGGTACCACCACTTGATGTTAATCTAAAAAAGTAATATGGACACTAAAGAATCTATTGACATTATAAAATCTTCTGGGCAGAAAATGAAGTTCTCGTTAGACAAACTTCGTAACTCTCTTAAGCATAGTGGTGCAAATCATGAACTAGTAGAAGAAATTGTTAGTAAAGTATATGATGAGCTATTCGAAGGCATTACCTCTAATGAAATCTACAATAGGGCGTATTCGTTGCTAAAAAAGAACAAATCTGTATTTGCCTCTAAATACAAACTCAAGAAGGCTATCTATGAATTGGGACCGACTGGTTTTCCCTTTGAACGTTTTATAGCCGCAATATTGCAATATTCAGGTTATGAAGTTGAAGTAGACATCGTAGTAAATGGTGCCTGCGTTACTCATGAAATAGATGTTATTGCCGAAAAAAATGATACGGCTACTCTTATAGAGTGTAAATTTCATAATGAAGAAGGTCGTAATTGCAACGTTAAAATTCCGCTATACATACATTCTAGATATAATGATGTAAAAGCACATTGGGTTACAAACAAAAATAACAAACCATTAAATAAAGGCTGGGTGGTTACCAATACTAGGTTTACCCAAGATGCCCTAACCTATGGTAAATGTGCAGACCTCTATCTTTTAAGTTGGGATTTTCCAGAAAACGACGGATTAAAAGATAGAATTGATAGGCTTGGGCTCTACCCCATTACAGTCTCTAGCTTATTATCTAAAAGAGAAAAACAATTTCTTCTTAGTAGAAATATAGTACTGTGCCGGCAACTCGTAGAAGACAAATTTTACTTGGATCACCTTGGTATTTCTAACGAACGAAAATCAAAAATTTTAGACGAAATCTCACAACTCTGTAAAGCTTAATAGTATGAAAAAAGTTAGCATTAAATTTTTAGGCGCTTCTGGTACGGTTACCGGTTCTAAGTTTTATTTAGAAACTCCCGAACTGAACATCATGATAGATTGTGGCATGTTTCAAGGTCTTAAAGAGTTACGTAAAAAAAACTGGGAGCCCTTAACTATCGATGCTAGTAAAGTAGATGTCGTATTATTAACACATGGTCACCTAGACCACACTGGCTACTTACCACGATTGGTAAAAGAAGGTTTTAAAGGAGACATTATAGGTACCTACCCCACCTTATCCGTTGCTCGTGTTATTTTATTGGACAGTGCTAAAATACAAGAAGAGCAAGCGAAAAAGGCAAATGAAGAAGGCTTTTCTAAACACCCGAAAGCGCTTCCTTTTTATAATATTTTAGAAGCTGAAAAAACCATTAAATTATTCTCAGGAAGAAAAAGAGATGAATGGATTCAGCTTTCAGAAAACATTCGCTTTAAATATAGATATAACGGACATATCATTGGTTCTACTTTTATTGAATTGGAGATATTTGGAAAAATGTTCGTCTTCTCTGGCGATATAGGCAGACTGAATGACGAGCTATTAATGCCTCCAGAAAGACCCGAATGGGCAGACTATTTATTTTTAGAAAGTACTTATGGCAATAAACTACATCCTAAAGAAAATATTACAGCTATTTTAAGCGATTTGGTTCAAAAAACCATTAATGACCGTGGTACGCTAATCATACCTTCTTTTGCCGTTGAAAGATTACAATTGCTCATGTTCTTATTTTGGGATCTTTATAAAAAGAACAAAATACCCAACATACCCATTTTTATAGATAGCCCAATGGGCAGTAATGTTCTAGATGTATTTGAACAATATACAGATTGGCACAAGCTTAGCCAAAGCGATTTCAATGCCATGTGCAATCACTTTACCATTATATCATCATACGCAGATACCTGGAAAACTATAGATGACCCAAGACCTAAAATTGTAATTGCAGGTAGTGGTATGGTTACAGGCGGGCGTGTACTCACTTATTTAAAACAATTAATAGATGAGCCAAAAACTAGAGTTTTGTTAGTCGGTTACCAAGCAGAAGGTACACGAGGTAGACAATTGTTAGAGGGCACGCATGAACTTAAGTTATTCGGAAAATATTATCCCGTAAAAGCAAGTATTCATTTTATCGAAAGCCTTTCTGCACATGCAGACCAAGCTGAGCTTCTTCATTTTATTGACGGTATTAAAAACACACCTGAAAATGTATTTTTAATTCACGGCGAACCAGGTGCCTTAGATGCTTTTAAAGTAAAAATAAGAGATACCAAAGGGTGGGACTGTCATATACCGAAGTTAGAAGAAACGATAGATTTACTGATATAGTCCGAATTTTCAACTTCTCGTACCCTTAAAGCGAACTGACAATCGTCATATCTTGTGCATTTACTATATAGTATCTTCGAAAAATATTAGTAATAAATACACCTGCCTTATGAAAAAGTTAATTGTAATATTATCATTGATGTTAATGGGTTGTTCTTCTATTAGTTTAGTAGAAAACTGGAAAAACCCAGATATCGTAATATTCAATGCCAACAAAGTTTTGATTGTAGGTATGGCACAAAATGATGATACACGAGAAGACTTTGAAAGCAAACTTCAAAAAGAATTTACTAGTAGAGATGTAGAAGCATGGCGTAGCGTAGATATTTTTGACCTTTCGCTGACCGATTCTCGCAAGACCGATAAAGAACTAGACGATGTCGAACAAAGCCTTTTAGACAAAGATTTTGATGCCATTTTACTTACTAAAATAATAGGATCTGAAAATCGTGAAAGCTTTGTAAAATCTATCTCTAGATGGGATGATCACCAGTCTCGATTTAATGATGATTATTTAGAGCACCAAGGTATTTATTACGACGACAACTACTACGAAAAATATACAATTTACCACGCAGAGACAACACTATATTGTATTTGTGAAGGTAAAGAAAGAGCTATGATTTGGAGGGGAATCATCGAAATTACAGAGCCTGACGACATCAAAAAAGCGATTAAAGATTACGTGAAAATGATTATAGTTGCCATGGAAGATCAAGATTTGGTATTTACTTCTCAAGTTGAATAAGTAATTCTAAAACAACGGACTCAGTACTTTGCCGACACCTTCTTTCAGCTTTTTGCTCCAAGGTCTTTTTATAAATTCACCATAGGTCAATTCATTACTAATAAGGCAATCGTTTAGAAAGTCTTCTTTCAATTGTTTGGCCATCTGTTTGTGATACATTATGGCATTTACCTCATAGTTCTGCTCAAAACTACGATCATCTAAATTTGCTGTACCTATAGAAGATATGGCATCGTCGCTCACCATTATTTTACTATGTAGAAATCCGTCTGGGAAAAGATATATTTTTATACCTGCTTTTAAAAACAACTCAAAATAAGAATGTACCGACCAACTTACCACTTGGTTATCTGCCTTTTCTGAAACAAGCAACCTAACATCTACTCCACTCAACGCTGCAGTCTGTAACGCTCTTACCAATGCCTGCCCTGGTATAATATATGGGTTGGTGATATAAATATAGTTCTTGGCCATATTTATCATTGAAAAGTACGTTTGCTCTAGTACAGGAAAATCATCATCTGGACCGCCAGCTACAATTTGCACCAACTCATTTGGGTTAGGATCTGGTTCAGCAGGCAGTGGTAGTTTTATAGCTTCTAGTAATTGCGTACTTACCAAATACCAATCTGTCAAGAAAACTTGATCTAGCTGTGTAGCAGCAGCACCTATTAGTCTTAAATGCATATCATGCCATTTACCCAACCCAACTTGACCTTTTAAATATTTGTCTGAAACATTGATACCGCCGGTAAAAGCGACGTTACCATCTACAACGATGATTTTTCGATGGTTTCTAAAATTCAATGAATAAAAATACCTACCAAATTTAAATGGCAGAAAAGAATATACTTCTACACCAATTTCTATTAGTTTCTTTAAGTATTTCTTGCTTAATGAGAAACTACCAATACCATCATAAATCATTCGTACCGCAACACCGTGCGCTATTTTTTCTTCAAATAACGCTAGTAGTCTATTGGCTAAATCTCCGTCTTCATAAATATAATACTGAATATGTATTCTAACCTTTGCTCCTTCTAAGGCCTCGAATATAGTTTCAAAAGTTGTTCTGCCGTCTTTCAGTATTTTTAAATCATTGCCTGAAGTTGGCGGAAAATGAGAATTCTTATAACTAAGCGTCATTAATTTACCATACTTACCCTCAAAAACGTTGATCTGTTCTGTATTTGGCTTAGGTAACTTTTTAAACAAGTCTTTTTGATTCTGAATAAGCTTGTACCTTCTTCTATTTCGACCTAATAATAAATAAAGGAAAATACCACCCACAGGTAGTGCAAAAATGGTTAAAAGCCAAGCCAGACTTTTTGTAGGCTTTGCTCCGTATAATAAAATAGACAACACGATAGACAATGCTATTAATACATAAATACCAATAAAAATTGAAGTCCACATAAGGTTCGTATTCTAGAAATCACTTTAGACTCTAGTGCTATTTAATTAAAATATTTTAAATGTGATTTGTTACAAGTTACTAGATTTACCAACAATACGGCCATCTTCCATTTGAATGATGTAATCTGTTCGTTTGGCAAAGTCCTCATCATGCGTAACAATAAGTAATGACAAGCCTTCTTCTTCCTTCAATTGTTTGAAGATATTAAAAACATTATCAGAGTTGTAACTATCTAAATTTCCGGTGGGTTCGTCACCCATAAGTATTGACGGATTATTTATAAGCGCCCTAGCGATCGCTACACGTTGTTTTTCCCCTCCTGAAATTCGAGATGCTTTTTGTAACGCTAAAGATTCTATACCCAACATTTTTAATTTCTGCATAGCATCATGTTCTATCTCTTGGTGGCTTTTACGAGCTAACTTTTTTGCCGGCAACATTACATTTTCAACTACACTAAATTCAGATAATAAGTAATGAAACTGAAATACAAAGCCTATGTTTTCGTTTCTGATAAGTGATAATTCGGTTGCAGTTAAACCAGTTACTAACTTGTTGTTCAATAATAATTCGCCAGTATACTCGGTATCCATCGTTGATAAAATATATAACAACGTAGATTTTCCTGAACCAGATTTACCCATTATAGAAGCAAATTCTCCATTAAATATTTTAAATGAAATATCTTTTAAAACATGAAAATCTTTAGGCTTATGAAAGTGCTTATTTATACCTTTTGCTTCTAATACAATATCCATTTACTATTTATTAAGTACCCCTTATAATTTTTACCGGATCAATATGTTTTGCTTTGATAGAGGGTAACCAACCTGCTATAAAAGTTGATATTAACGCAAAGACAATACCTATTACATAATACATAGCGCTAAAATGAACAGGATACGTTGTCATCGTTGGCAAGGCTTCCGTTTTAAAAGGAACTCCATCAATTAGAACAGATAGAATAAAACCTAAAACTAAACCTAAAACGCCACCCACAACACCAATTATCATTGCCTGACTCATAAATATGTACTGTACATCTTTACCTGAAAAACCTGTAGCTTTTAAAATCGCGATATCTTTCATTTTTTCATAAATAAGCATATTTAGAATATTATATATTCCGAAGCCTGCTACTATTAAAAGAGTAATTGAAACCGCATAGGTTATTAAATTACGAATGTTGGTGCCGGTTTCAAATTGGGCATTTGCTTCATTAATATCGGTCGCCGTAACATCAAATTGTTTTTCGAAACCCTTGGCCAATATTGGGGCATTTTCAATATTGTTTAGTTTTATATTGATGTCTGTGATATAGTTTTGTGCCTCTCCTAAAATTCGTTGTACCGTTTTTAAGTTACAATAGCTTTGAGAGTTATCGATATCTGCTACGCCGCTTTGATATATACCCACAATTTTCAATGGAAAAACAGCTCCTCGGGCAGTACTTACCTGTACCCTATCACCTATTTTCAAAGACATTTTACTGGCAAGACCCGAACCTAACAGAATTCCGTTATCCATAGTATTCAAAGCTTCCGGAGCACCTTCAATGATATAGTCGCGCATATTAGAAAGCCGTGTTTCTTCCATAATATCTACACCTATTAAATTACCCGATAATTCTATAGAACCTGATAAATAAAATATCTGTGCACGTACTTGTGCCGTTGCTCCTTTTACCTCATCCATTTGTTTTAAATGATTTAAAATAGGAAGGGCATTATGGATTTTCTTCTGTCCGTTTTTCGGTTTTATGGAACTGATCATATGAACAGAGTTATTAAACTGCTCATACAGCGAAACTGGCTGATCTATGGTGGGCTCTATTTCATTATACAAATGAATATGTGGTGTTTGGTTCAACACCAAGTCATCTAACATATCGTTTAGACCGGTCATAAAACTTACCATGGTAATGTAAGCACCTATACCAAAAGTAACCCCCAACGCTGCCGTTGCGGTAGATTTCATCTTGGTCAAAAGATGTGTTTTGGCGATATTTAGTATAACGGGCCAATTCATTATTTAACTGGCTTTAAAATCATATCATTTTCGGTTATACCCGAAATAATCTCGACCCTTTCTAAATTTTCTGCTCCGACTTCTACCGTTACCGTACCTTCTTCTGTTATTACTTTATTACCATCGACTAAATATTCTCTAGGTATGGTAAGTGCATCTTCTTTCTCTGAAATTACAATATTACCCTCGCCGGCAAGACCAGGATATAATACCTTAGGCGGACTCTTAAATAATGCCTCAACCTTGAATGTTTGTGATGTTTCGTCTTTTTGTGGATATATTTTGCTCACCGTAGCCGTAAACACTTCCATGGGGTAAGCATCTAAAGTTATTAATGTTTTCTGACCCAACTTAATTTTAATGATATCGACCTCATCTATCAACATTTCTATTTTAAAGTCGGTAGCGCTGCCAATTGCCCCTAACGGTTCTAACGTATTAATTAGCTCACCAGGTTCTTTAAACAAGGCATAAACCTTTCCGTTGATTTTGCTATTAATGGTATAATCTTCAGCTATGATTTTTGAGGATGAATAACTATTCTTAGCCTGCTGCAAAGCAGTCTCTAAATCATTCTTTGTTCTGTCATAGCTAGACTTTTGCTGACGTAGTTGATTTCTTGAAAGCTCATAGGCTAACTTTTGAGTATCAAACTCTGCTTTTGATCCTATATTCTGATCCCAAAGTCGTTTCTGCCTCGCAAAATTTACCGAATCATTATTGAATTTTAGTTGTGCAGCATAAATATCGTCTTCAATACTTTTTAAAATGGCAGCATTACCTTGAAAATTCTCTTTGGACTGCTGTAAGGTCAAGTATGCATTTTCTGAATTTAATTTAGGAGTGCGGTTATACACCTGTAAAATAGCGTCTCCTTTCTTAACCAAATCTCCTTCTTCTACAAGATTATCGTCTAAAATACCGGCTACAACAGCATAAACTTGGTATATACTATCTGGCTGTATAGTGGCAGACGCATATACTGAAGATATCAATTGAGATTTTTGCGGAAGTACCTTTTCTTGTTTCTCTCCACAAGAAAGAAATAATAGAAACAGTAGACTAATGTTCAGATATCGCATGAATTATAGATTATTATAATTCAAAATAACAGGAAATCTTTTAGGTAATATATGAGTAAAATCATGCTTGAAAATATCTATATAAAAACGCAACTAAGTATTGAAGGCAAATGAAATGAACACTCAAATAGTATTCACTTTAAATTCAACTAAATTTGGCGAGTTCAAAGCATAAAAAAACCGAGATTTTCATCTCGGTTTATCTAATTTATTTTAAAGCTTTTCTAAGTTTTTTCAGCTTACTTTTCAGTCTTTTAACTGAGGTGCTTAGCTTGCTTTTTATTTTTTTTATCTTACTTTTCTTTGCGTTTTTCTTTTTAGCTTTCTTCAACTTGTTCTTTAAATCATCTACTTTTTTAGCTGATTTCGTAACTTGTTTAATCGCTGTTTTCATCTTTTTACTTAATTTAAAATTACTTGAGTTAGCATTCCTCTTTATTTGTTTCTTCTTTACAGAAGCTGCCTTTTTCTTATTGTTTTTGTTTTTGATATTTTTTTGCACTATCTCATTTTGAAATTCTGCCTCTAGATTTTCTATGGCGTCTACAATGGTTGTGCAGTCCTGTTTAACAGTTGTATTTACTTCTAATATTGGCTTTTTATCCGCTACCTCATTATTATTTTCTAAAGCCATAATCATTTTTATTCTTTGTGTTCTAAAAGTAGTATTAAACTTTTACTAGTCAAATTCTACTAGATGATTTGCGTTACAATTTCGCTCTTATACAAAAAGCCTAAGACTAATTAAAATTATGCTAATAGTAATAACGTAACATTCATGCCAACTTTAACCATTCATGATTTTGGTCATAAGTTTTCAACCCTTGAGGTGATAACTTTATACTTTAATTAAGTGTGGACATGAGTAATTTTAGAATTAGACTAAAAGACAATTATATTCATGAAGCTGACTGGAAATCGCTTTTTGTATTAGCCGCACATTAGAAATCAGATATGACTGTTTATAATGAAGAATTAAAGTTTTATTAAATATGAAGGAATTACATAAAGTCTTAAATGAAATTACAGAATTTACTACGAATATAGAAACCGACTATCCAGAACTGTATCGTTCGTTAGACGAGAACCCCATGACCTTACCTGTAAGTCAGCATCCACATATGGACAAGGTTGTTATGCAAGAATATTTAGAAAGTTTAAAACAAATGTTATATCATTATTTAAAGGAGCATAAGAGTTTGAATGTCTAGTTATCTTATTTTCAAATGTTATCTCTACCAAAATTTCCTATTCCTCTAAATGCTTAATTTGAATTAAAAAAGCATCATATACCAAATATCATGGCCATATTAAGAATTCCAACTCAAAAAGAAATAAATCGGTACGCTACCCTATTCAATGTACTGTTTAAATACGGTTTTGAAGATGTGTTATCGCATAGTCCCATTCTTAAAATAATTCCTAAAAAATATTTAGAAAAACATCCGGAAACGAAAACAAATCTTTCCCTTTCTAAATATGAACGCATTAGAATGGTTTTAGAGGAATTAGGACCTACCTATATAAAACTCGGGCAGATTTTTAGTACTCGTGAAGATATGCTTCCGCTTGAGCTAATAAACGAACTAGAAAAGTTACAAGATCATGTACCCAAACTTAAAGACTTCGATGTTTTAACTACTGTTGAAGAAGAATTAGGTATTGAAAAATTCAAGTATTTTGCTACTATTGAATTAGAGCCATTAGCTGCTGCATCATTAGCACAGGTACATCGAGCGCAGCTCATAAATGGCGAAGAGGTAATTTTAAAAATTCAAAGACCAAATATCACCGAGATTATTGAAGCTGACCTTATGGTCATGAAACAGGTGGCAGATAGTCTAGAGAAATATAGCTCACAGGCACAAGCTTATCAGCCGATTCGTATTATAGAATCTTTTGAACGCAGTATAAAAGAAGAACTTCAGTTTGCAAGAGAAATAGACAACACCGAGCGTTTTGCCAAAAATTTTGCGAGTAATGAGTTTATTCATGTTCCAGAAGTCTATAAAGAACTTTCTACAGATAAGATTATTTGTATGGAGTTTATAGATGGTATTAAGGTTTCTAATGTAGAAGCATTGATTGCAGCTAACATAGACCCCAAAGCGGTTGCAAAAATTGGGGTGGACCTTTATATAGAACAAATATTAGATTTTGGTTTTTTTCATGCAGACCCGCATCCTGGTAACATTTTTATACTTCCGGAAAGCGGAAAAATATGTTTTTTAGATTTCGGAATGATGGGTACTATTCTACCCAATGAAAAAGAATCTATAAATGATTTATTACTCTATTTTTTAAGTAAAGACGTTAAAAAAATAATCACTTTACTAGAGAAAATCGCCATTAGAACGAACATACCCGATTATAAAAAACTAGAACAAGACCTTTATCAATTATTGGAAGGTATTAGCAATACTGCTATTCAAAACATAAAACTTGGCGATACCTTATCGCAGTTTAAAATTGTGTTATATGAGAATAAAATTATAATTCCGCATTACCTATACATGCTCATAAGAGGTATTGTTCTTATTGAAGGTGTCGGTCTTAAACTTGATTCCGAATTTAATATTACCAAAAATTTAGAACCGTATACAGCAAAGATTTTACGAAAGAGATTTAGTTTAAAATACCTGTTTAAAAAGAACCTAAACCGTTTAAAAGATATCAATGCCTTAGCAGATACCCTACCCGATGATATAAACACCATCGTAAAAAAAATAAAAGATGGCAAGTTAGAAATTATACACGAACACAAAGGTCTTAAAGAGTTTCAGACTGCTACGAGCAAGGCTGTAAACCGTTTGGTTTTCGCAGTGATCATCGCTACGCTTTCAATAGGATCGTCATTATTGGTAATGGCAAAAATGCCACCGTTAATAAATGGCATACCTCTTTTGGGTGCTATTGGGTTTGTACTTTCTGCTATTTTAGGTTTTTATATTATCATTTCTATCTTCAGAAATGATCAATTTTAAACGGTAAATACATGGACGAAGTTGATAAAATAATAAAAGTATTGGACCCTTATATTTTAGGGGTGCTTATTAGTTTGGGCATTGGTCTTATTCTCGGACTTGAGCGAGAATATAACAACTTAAAAGAAGATAAAGGGTTTGCAGGTATACGCGCTTTCCCTATTGTGGCTATTTTAGGTTTTACCTTGGGTAGACTTACCGAAACCTACTCGACCTGGTTGACAATTATTGGCTTAGGTGCCTTCATTTTCTTTTTAGGCTTCAATCATTTGTATAAAGAGACTGTTGAATATGAACGAAGCTTTACAACTAACATAGCTTTAATTGCTACCCTAATATTGGGCTTAATGGTTTCTGCAGAACAGTATAGAAATGCTGTTGCTACAGCAGTAATTATTGTGACCTTACTTTCGCTAAAGACTCGTTTTCATACTGTTATTAGAAACATTACTTCTGACGAGCTTTTTGCATTGATAAAATTTTCTATTATCGCTTTACTGATTTTACCCTTTTTACCCAATAAAAATTTTGGTCCAAATGAATTAATTAATCCGTTTGAGATAGGATCAATCATTGTCATTGTATCTTTCTTAAACTTCATTGGTTATTTCTTGGTCAAATTTGTAGGCTCTAAAAAAGGAATTCTATTAACAGCAATTCTTGGCGGACTCATTTCAAGTACCGCGGTAACCTGGAGCTATGCATCGCGCAGCATTGAATCGCCAGAATTATCTAGAAAATATGCCGCCGGTATTATCATTGCCTCGGCGATTATGTTTCCGCGACTCGCATTATTGACTTTTATATTTAATAGTGAGCTGTTCACGTACGTAGCCATACCTTTTGCTGTATTCTCTGTTATATGCCTTATTGTATCTCTTACCCTAATTAAAGAAGATACCAATAAACCGGACACCAATATTAACCTTGGCAACCCTATGAACCTTCTTAATGCCATTGGGTTCGGTGTTATTTATGTAGCTATTCTTTTTGCTGTTTTTTACAGCAATCAATTCTTTGGAGAAAGCGGATTATATTATTCAGCGCTCATTGCCGGTTTGGCAGATACCGATGCTATTACTATTAGCCTAGCAAAATTAGCTACGGACACAGAAAAAATAAAGCTTGCATCGTCGGTAATTGTTACCGCAGTCATGAGTAATATGCTGGTTAAATTAGGTATTACGGTATTTAAAGGTTCTAAAGTCACCGGTAAATTAGTAGGCTATACTTTTGCGGGTATTATTATAATTGGTGTGCTATATGCTGTGATTTCGAATTGAGGTAGTCAAATTACATCCATATTTATCTGCCATTGATGTAAAGTAAGCTTAATTTTTATCTATGCCATTTTATTCCTAATAGTGTAACCTAAATATTACACTACTCAAACTATTTTCAAATAGAATCAATTATATTTGAGTACCCAAAATGCTTTCTATTTAAAATATTAAACGACTGGTATCGCTGAATTAAAAGCTATTACTAAGCTTTATAAATATTCAAGTCCAAAATAAATGAAAGACACCAAAGTGAGATGGCTGCAAGACTTAAGACGTTTTGTTACCCTTAAAAGTAAATTTATACTTTCTGGCAACACTAAAGATTTACTACTTATCGACAATGGTCATGTTAGTTTTAGCTCGCATTGATTAAAAAATGCTATTGATATTAAATTTATAAGTCTTGGGTATAAAGCTATAATTTAAACCTTTGGGGAGAATCCAAATTATCCATGTATTAAATGGATAGAAACTTGGAATACTAGAAAAAAATGCACTTTACCTTAGTCTATAAAACAATAGGGGAATTTAAAATCAGCTGTATAATTCTTAACTAATTTTTCATTTCTTAGAGCTCAATTAGTTAATCATTTTCAATACTTATTGCTTCGTGTAAGTACTAAAATGAACTTTTAATAGTTAAGGATACATAAGTTTTACAAACCCTTAATTTATTTTTATGAAAATTATTTTATTAGCATTTGCTTTGACTATAACTTTTTCGACAGTAGCTCAAAGAGAAGCGGACGAGGTATTGACATTTGATAATCCTGTAAAGGATCTGTTGGTAGTACCGACAACAGGTATTGCCGTAATCACTGAAGGTGATAAAATTCACGGTTATAGTCCATTAGACAACAAAATTATTTGGTCTGCAGACGCTCCAAAGCGTACTTCTCTTAATGTAATATCCGAAATTAATATGACGGGAGGAATACCAGGTGCAACTGCTGATTTTATGGCTATTGAGGATACGCCATTTGTTCAGAAGTTTTTTGACGATAGTATGTATGTTTTTAATAGTACAAACGGAGAGTTACTTTTTACAAACGAGGGTAAAGAGCGGTTTTTTGAAGCATCGTATTTATTTGACGAGAATGCTTTTTTATTACGAGGTAAAGAAGATAAAAATTTAATCATAGCAAAATACAGTCTTGGAAGTAAAGAAATGGTATGGAAAACAACCGTTTCTACCACATTTGGTGATTTTATGTCAAGTTTAGGTAAATTAGCCGGTGCTGGTAAAGAAGGTGTATATGATAAATTAGAATATTCTGATGACAAAATATTTGCACTTATTAAAAATAAATTTTACGCCTTAAACAAGGATAGTGGTGAATTATTATGGAAATTAGAAGAGGAAAATATTAAAGACTTTAGACGATCGTTAAATGGCGATTATGTAGTAAGTATTACTTCTGGAGGTTTTTTAGGAACAAAAAGTGAATTTGATTTATTTGAAGCTGCAAATGGTAAAAAAGTTTGGGATAAAGCATTAGTAACAAAATACTTAGTTCTTTTTGAGGACTGGGAAGATAAAATGTTATTAGCCCATTATAAAGGATTTAATTTTTATAGCTATAAAACAGGCGAAAAATTATGGTCTAAAGACCCTAAAGGTAAAGGTATTAAATCTGTTATTCCTATTGGTAAGGACTTTTTATATGTATATGATAATGAAATGATGTTGCTTGACAAAAATGGTGAAAAACTTGGAAAAAAGATGTTGAGATTTCTGATAACGACGAAGACCCAATTTTCTTTTTAGAAAAAACTAACAACGGTCGTGTACTTTATATTACTGCAACTTACGCCAATTTAGTAGATTATAGTACCGGTGAAAAAATTTGGAAAAAGAATTTGAAATTAAACGAAAAACGCCCTACCATGTCAGATTACGACGAAAAATCGGGTAATTTTGTTATCTATAATGACGAAAAATTATACAAATTCAACGAAAATGATAATGAGCGTCCAGAGTATTTTGCTAAGCTGAAATTAAAGGATGAAAAAACTATAAGTTCTATGCAATTATACCCAGAAGTTATTTCTATAACCGGACAAAATGAAGTGTTAGGGGTAAGTAGAGCTGGTGAGTTAAAATTTCATAATACCTATAAGCAACCTGGCGAGTTTGGTAGAAAAATGCTTAAGGGAGCGGCAATTGCGTCGCAAATTGGTGGTGCAGTTGCTGCTGCACAAGTTACTGTTTATACTCAATACCGAGATAGTGAAGGTAATTTAAAGGAGCAAGAAGTAGGTAATGTTGCCGTTTTTGGTAAAAAGGCACAGGCTATAGGCGAAGCTGGTTATTTAACAGGAACTATAGGTTCTCAGTTTGTTAAAGATCGTTATTTGGCAATGCAAGAAACTGATGACTTTTCTATCATCTTTTCTAAAAGTGAATCAGGAGAAAAACAACTAGTAAAGGTTAACAAACAAACAGGTGAAGAAGTTGACAATATTTTAATGGTCAATAATAAACCTGTATATGATATTGATGGTGTTAATGAAGATATTTATTACAGCAACAAGAATCAAGTTCAAATTTTTAGAGCAAATTAAAAATAGTGTTTTAGCAAATTAAGCAAACCCTCAGTTAAAACCTGGGGGTTTTTTTATAAAATCAGGTACTTGAAGATCACATATATATCAACCCTAAAAAAATTATTTGTATTGATAATCAGAATTATAACTTCTTAACATAATAAAATTGCAGGAGTGCAAAGGCTGTTCGTTGTTTTAGATTTTATCTTTCCTTACGAAATAATTGTAAAAACGTCTTATTTTGAATGCTAAAACCTTTTCTTTTCCAGAAACACGAGAGTACTTTTCGGCAGCCAAACAAAATTCAACTTTCGCCTCAAAATACGTTCCGTTTAAAAATATTTTATCTTCAAAGTCTCAAAAAGTCATTTTTTAAAATAAAATTATAGCAACTAGTAGGGAAATAAAATACTATTCAAGACAAATACTCCCTTTTTAAGGCTTTCATGAATTAAAGTGGGATTTGGATAATCCTTATGAACGCTCAGTGCAAATAACTAAATTAAGGCTATCGCCTTTTAACTTTTTTGATTCCCAATCACTTACAAAAGCAAGACAAAAAGGGATTTGGATAATCCTAATGAACCCTCGGTGCAAATAACTAAATGAAGGCTAACGCCTTCTCATTTTTTGTTCCCAACTGCTTTCATAAACTATGTTTATGACGCTTTTGGAAACAAAAAATGAACTGTTCTCACAGTTCATTTTCTTATTCAGTCGGGATGACAGGATTTGAACCTGCGACCACTCGACCCCCAGCCGAGTGCGCTACCGGACTGCGCTACATCCCGAAATATTAATGGAATAATATCTCCCTAATTTTATATAGTTTTTCAGCTACTTAAGATTCCCTGCAATGAAGTTTAGCTTAAGCGTAGTTGAAGGGCTACATCCCGAAAATTCCGATTGCAAAAATAGAGAAGTTCTATTAATTAGATTCTATCTTTTATCAAAATTTGAAATACTATCTCAAGGAAACCATCCAATCTATCAGTAGATCACTCCAATCCTTCAAATGCTCATCATGCAAACCTAATCCGAATCCGTGACCACCTTTTGGGTAAATATGCATGGTTGCCGAAACCCCTTTTTCCTTTACTGCCTTATAAAATAACAAGCTATTTTCTACAGGTACTACCGTATCATCGGTGGCATGAAGTAAAAATGTTGGTGGTGTTTGTTCTGTAACCTGTTTTTCATTCGAAAAGTAATCGACTATATGAATCGATGCGTTCTTCCCTATTAAATTCCTTTTTGATCCTTGGTGTGTCAATTCTCCAAATGATATTACAGGGTACCCCAATGCCATAAAATCTGGTCGAGCACTTTCATTATCAATATCATCAACAGCTTTATACACTTTTTCATTAAAATGTGTTCCTAAAGTAGATGCTAAATGTCCGCCAGCAGAGAAACCAATTATTCCTATTTTATTTGATTTTAAATTAAACTGCTCAGCATTACTACGAACTAAGCGTATCGCTCTTTGAGCATCTATTAACGGTACATATTTTTTATCTTTCTGAGAAACATCTGAAGGTAAACGATACTTCACCACTATACCGGCAATACCCTTACTATTGAAGAATTTTGCAATATCTGTTCCTTCCCAATCATAAGCTAAGATACCATATCCTCCTCCCGGAAAAATTAAAACCGCTTCGCCTGTTGCATCTCGTTTTGATGGCAAATAGACTTCTATCGTAGGTACCTGAACTTTACTAATTCGTAAAATCTCATTTTGCTCATGGAGTTCTTTTTCTTGACTTTCTATATGATTGGGAATTTTACCCTTTGGCCATAAAGAAATTATGGTATCTTGAGCGGTAACATTGTTTACCAAAACTAACAATAACAATAATAGTTTGTTTTTCATATGTGGTCTTTTAGGCTATTCACAATCCCATTTAAAGTTGGCTATTGGGTCATGTGATGCGCCTTGTAAATTATAATGCCACCATTCGGTTCTGGTAGACCAGAATCCAAATTTTTCCATGGTTTCTTTAAGCAGCTTTCTATTATCTAAAATCTCTTGTGGTAAGTCAAAATTGTCATGATAAGCACGTTTTCCGAAGAAATCAAAATCAGATGGCATTTTTACTTCGTCTCCATCTAAAGTAACCAAAGTTATATCTACTGCCCCACCCTTATTGTGAATAGAACCTTTAACAGGATTGGCTACGTATTGCGGATTAGGGACTATTTTCCACATTTTATACTGTACAGAATTAGGTCTGTAGCAATCATAGAATTTTATTTTTACGCCGTGCTTTTTAAATTCTTCATTTGCTTTTAATAATGCCTTTACAGTTTTTGCCCTAGTATAGCATTCACCACAATCATATACCTGCTCTTTTAAAAAGTTATTATCCGTAGCGTATCTTAAGTCATACGCAAAGCCATCGCTATAGTCTGCTAATCGAACGAAGGTAGTATCTGCAACCCCTTCCAAACTTTTAAATACAGGTTTCTCTACTTTAGGTTCTATTATGGAATCAACCTCAATCTGACCTACGGGCTCTTTTTCTGTTATGGTCTCTTTTTTTGAAGTTTCAGTTTTACAGCCAACAAGTGCAATTATATTTAAAAATATAATTGAAATCGTCATTCGTAGAATTAATGTCTTTTTCATTTATAATTAGTTATAAGTAAGAAACTTATATTTTTTGCAAGAGTGTTTAATGATAAATAAAGTAAAAATAACACTCTAAAGTTTTATAATAAACAATTACATAAGAAACCCTATATTCATGAGATATCGAGCCACAAAAAACCTCCTATTTAATTAAAAATAGAAGGTTGCATTGCACTTTTGGTTGTTGGTTTACTTCAAACTTTTTAGATAGACTAAGCTCTTTGGTACTTGCGTAACAACATTCTTAGATTCATCTTCTATGAACATATATTCAATGCCTAATTTTTTAGCTTCAGCAACTACGCCAGCAATATCTATTTGCCCTGTTCCTAAAACAACATTGGTATCATCTTCTTCATGACCGGTATTATTACCTTCAATACCTTTTTCCATATCTTTTAAATGTAAAAGGGTAAATTTCTTCGGATATTTTTTCATCAATGCCAACGGATCAGCACCGCCATGTTGCGCCCAGAACACATCTAATTCAAAAGTAAAGTCTTTTGCATTCTGTGCCATATAGTCAAACAATGTCCCGCTTTTATAAGGTCTAAATTCATACCCATGCGGGTGATAAGCCAATACGAGTCCGTTCTTCTTTAAAATCTTACCTGCCTTATTGAATACTTCTGTAGCATGTTTAGTTTCTTCTAAATCCCATTTATTATCATCGTGAGGTACCCATGCACACATTACATATGAAGCGCCGAAATCTTTAGCATTTTTTACGACCTTTTCTATATCATTTTCCAAGTCACCAAAACTACCATTAATACTAACCATATCAAGATCATTTTCAGCTAGCAGAGCTTTAAAATCTTCTAATGGCATATCATAAGTTTCGCCACCTTCGATTTTGGTGATTCCCCATTCATTAATCAATCCTAGGGTGTTAGAAACATCCATTTTAAACTGATTTCTAAGGCTATATAACTGTAATCCTACCTCTTGACCTTGCGCTAAAAAACCACTACCCAAAAGGATAGTGGCAATCATTACTTTTTTTATCATCTTACTATCTATTACGTAAGTAAATTTCCTTCGTCATCCCATTCAGCCATAACGTTACGTTGACTTTGGTCTACACATTTTGCAATCCAAGCTGGATCATAAGCTACACCGTGCTGGTCAAGTACATCTTGTGGTACACCATCCCAAACATTAGGTGAATTTCCTTTATATCCTAAATCAGCAATACCAACTTTAGAGGTGTAGTAACCTGTTACGGTTAGGCCACGCATGGTATAGAAAAATTGAATTTCTAATGGTTGCTCGCTTAATGGTTTCTCAGTATCATGCCAGCAGATTTCATCACAAATCTGTTTTTTCTGCTCTAAGGTGGCCGACTTAAATTCGGTACCGAACTCCGTATTACTTTTATGATCTAACCACATTAAACCACCTAACAGTGTAGGCGCCATTTCTGGAATATCTTTACCCATAAATTCTACAAGTGCCGGTACTTCCGCCTCTATAGGGCCACCATGTGGTTCTTTTGGAGGAAGTATTACCACACTTAAAGCTGCGATAGTTTCCATCTCATGCTCATTGAACAACTGCTCTGCGTTCAGTTTCTCAATGCGATCCAATTCTTCTGGTGTTCTACCAAAAAACTTCTCACTGCTGGTTGAAATTACCTCATCTACAGATTCGCCATTCTCAGTCTTACATGAATTGAAGACTAGCCCAGAGGTTGCCGCAGCACCACCAAGTATTAAAGTTTGTAAACTCTTTCTTCTATCCATCATCCTAAATATTTTGTGCCTTTAATTGTTCAATGATATAATCTGAAGCTCTCCAAGAAAGCGCCATAATCGTCCAAGTACAGTTCTTATCTGCTTGAGATACAAATACCCCTGCATCTACTATAAATACATTGTCTGCATCATGTAACTGCTGATATTTATTGGTCACCGATGTTTTAGGATCATCTCCCATTCTTGTCGTACCTACCTCGTGAATAATCTCACCTGGTTTGTTCAATCCGTAATCTTTATCCTTACCTGGCTTGTCTCCTAAGTAATGACCACCCATATTATGAATAATCTCTTCAAAGGTATCTTGCATGTGTTTTGCCTGGTTTACCTCGTACTCTGAATGCTTATAGTTAAACTTTAAAACAGGTATACCAAATTGATCTACTGTCGTAGGATCGATTTCACAGTAATTGTCTTTGTAAGCAATTGCTTCTCCACGACCACCAAATCCTATTACAGATCCGTAGTATTTCTTTACATCATCACGCAAACTCTCACCATATCCTCCAGATTTTAATCCGAAGTATTGGTTCAAGGCATTTGGATCCCAACCAAAACCGTAGTTAGGTTGACTCATGCCTCCCCAAACTTCAATATGATATCCTCTTGGGAAATTTAGTTTTGAGTTATCGCCCCACCATGGTGAGTATACGTGCATACCACCTACACCATCTTCATTGTAAGATGTCTTTCTATTCATTAATCCTGGTATAACACCTGCTGCACCTGATCCGGTAGAATCATGTAAATATCTACCAACAAGATTACTACTGTTTCCTAATCCGTTAGGGTGCTGCTTACTCTTAGAGTTTAAAAGTATACGTGCAGAACTACATGCAGATGCAGCTAAAACGACCACTTTACCTCTAAGTGTATATTCTTTTCTATCTTCTTTGTTAATGTACGATACACCTGTTGCCTTACCTTCTTCATTGGTCAGTACCTCACGTACCATTGAATTCACAAATAGTTTAACTTGACCACCACTCTTTTGAGCCGGAAAGATCAAACAACTACCTGCTGAGAAATCGGCATAAATTTGACATGATCTTCCACATTGTCCGCAATAGAAACAAACGCCACGGTCTTCATTAATTCTTTTGGTCAGCATTGAAAGTCTACCCGGTATCACCGGTATGTTCGACTTCTTTGCTCCATTGATATAAAATAACTCGTGCAATCTTGGTTTCGGGGGAGGAAGAAAAAATCCGTCAGGATCATTTTCTCTACCTTCATTGGTGCCAAAAACACCAATTAACTTGTCTAATTTATCGTAATATGGTTTAACATCTTCATATCCTATTGGCCAGTCATCGCCATGGCCATCACGGGTTTTCCCTTTAAAATCTTTAGGTCCGAAACGTAAAGAAATACGTCCCCAGTGATTGGTTCGTCCTCCTAGCATTCTTGCACGCCACCACTTAAATTCAGTACCTTCTGCGTGTGTATATGGCTCTCCTTCTACTTCCCAGTCTCCCCAAGACATATCCCACTCACCAAAAGCACGTGTTGTTCCTGCTCCTCTTCGTGGTGAATCATATGGTTGTTTTAATTGCGTCATAGTCTTTGGATCAGCAGGGTCAAAAAATGGACCCGCTTCTACAACAGCTACATTTAAACCTGCATCTGCCAATTGTTTGGTAGCCATACCACCACCAGCTCCTGAACCTACGATGATAACATCAAAGATTTCTGAGGATTCTTTTATCTGCATAATTTGAAATTAGTTATTGATTACAATTTAACTATTTAATAAAATAAAAACCTGTGTTTTTAGCTGAATAACATTCGTTACTGGACGGACGGATATTTTTTAAGCACATTAGTCAGTTTATGGCAACGTTGTTATTCACTTATAAATGTAGAAGCCGGCAAACCCTCTTTATTGAACAAGGTACCTATGTCTGTACTATTAAAAGCATACCTCACCCCTGTCGGATTTTTCACTTCTTTTGAGCTTACCACTACTTCATTATTCTTCAATTTTGCCTTCGCAGAAAACCATTCTCCCGCAGCATTTGAAACTTCAAACAAAGTTATTTTCTTTCCTTTATTATATAATCCGTCAGCGTGAGTGAACTTCACTTTTAATTGATTGCCCTCTACTTCAAAAGACTCGTAAAGCGGACCATAAACTTCTTGATCGGCTAATAAACCGTAGTGATTTTTCAACGCGATATTCGCCAATCGTAAACCTACATCTTGTTTGTTTAAAGGGTGAATGTTTTCGGTCGTACAAATATCACTGGTCATAGCCATACCCGTATTTTTCAACGCTAAAGTTCTTCGTTGCTGGTCGCGTACCATACCACCCGCAAACTCTTGATCATATTTAAATGGCGCTATTTGCACATAGTAAAATGGAAAATCGTTATTCCATTCTGTACGCCAAGAAGTAATCATTTCACTAAAAAGCTTTTGGTAGCTTTCTGCGTTTACCGTATTAGCTTCGCCTTGACACCAAAGTGTACCAGCAATTTTAAACTTGGTCAACGGTGCAATCATTCCATTATACAAAGTAGATTTCTCTACCGTTACCCATTTATTTGGTTCTACTTTTTTGTGCGCTTCTACCAATCCAGGGTATGCTTTAAAAACAGACGCAGGAGTCCAGACTTCTGCGCTAGATGCTCCCCATGCGTTATCTATCAATCCGACCGGAATGTTTAATTCTTCTTGTACCTTTCTTGCAAAAAAATAGGCAACTGCACTAAAATCTTGCATGGTTTCAGGCGAACAAGCTACCCATGTACCTGCCGTATCTTCTTGTGGATAATCAGCAGTTCTCTTCGCTACTGTAAACAATCGAATATTCGGATAATTTGCATTCTCGACTTCAAAATCTCTATTCGCGATTTTACTGTTTGCACTCCACTCCATATTACTTTGCCCAGAGCAAAGCCACACCTCGCCTATCAATACATTTTTCAAAGTAATTTCGTTTTTACTACCCTTAAATGTTAGTTGAAACGGTCCGCCTGCTATTGGTGTTTTTACATTCATTTCCCATTTTGCATCATTACCTGTTTTAACGGCAACAGCCTCATCGTTCCAACTTGTGTAAATCGTAAACTCTTCATTAGGGTCTGCCCAGCCATACAACAAAACGTCGCTTTCTCGCTGCAAGACCATTTCATTAGAGAATATTTTAGGTAGTGTAATTTCAGCCTTGGCAAAAGTGGTAACCACCAGGCACAGCATCATCAGGATAAAACGCAAATTCATTATATGTGATAAAATTTTGATTTAAATATACCTAATTATGTATCATATTAACAAATTCATAATCATTCAATATTATTTTTGAAGTATTTGCTATCTTAACTACTTTATTTGTGATGTTCATATTCTACTTAAACTCAACTTGTCATGCCTAACCAACCTCAATCATTAAAGCGAAGAAATTTTATTAAAGCTGCATCGGCATCGCTACTATTTACTTCTTTACCTTCTTACTCTTTTGAATTTTTCGCAGACGAAAAGCCAAAAAAAGTAGCACTTATCGGTACTGGTTGGTATGGTACAGGCGACTTATTACGTCTTATTCAGGTAGCAAATGTAGAAGTGGTTTCGCTTTGTGATGTTGATACCAATCAATTAAATACTGCAGCACAATTAGTTTCTGAGCGGCAAAAAAATGGCAAAAAACCAAAGCTATTTACCGATTACAGAACCATGCTGAAAAGCGACAAATTAGATATTGTTTTAATAGGTACACCAGACCATTGGCATGCTTTAACTTGTATCGCCGCCTTAAAATCTGGAGCTCACGTTTATGTTCAAAAACCGATTAGCGTAGATGTTATGGAGGGTGAAGCAATGGTCACTGCTGCTAGAAAATACAACAGGGTGGTTCAAGTGGGTACACAGCGAAAAAGTACTCCGCACCTTATAGATGCTAAAAAGCAAATTATTGATGCCGGTTTGCTAGGCACCATTGGTCATGTAGATATGAGTTGCTATTACCACATGCGCGCAAATGGTAATCCGCCAGAGCAAGAAGTTCCCGATTTCTTTGACTATGAAATGTGGACAGGTCCCGCACCTATGAGACCTTATGACGGATTACCGCACAAAAGATGGTGGCGTACATTTCGAGAATATGGAAACGGAATTACAGGTGATATGTGTGTACACATGCTAGATACCATTCGTTGGATGCTTGACTTAGGTTGGCCCAAACGTATTAGTTCTGAAGGCGGAATTTTTGTTCAAAAAGATGGAAAATCGAACATATCTGACACCCAATCTGCCGTATTCGAATATGACGAACATAATTGTAATTGGCAGCATAGAACATGGGGAAACCCAGATGACAAAGATTATCCCTGGGCTTTTAAAGTATACGGAGAAAAAGGTGTTCTAAAGGGCGATGTAATGAAAGCGGAATTTATACCTGTAGACGGTAGTGAAACTATTCGCTTTGATGTTGTTTATGAGAAAGAGAAATACCCTGAAGATCTTACTGAAAAAGACATAGAATTGCATGCTGCACCTGCTACTCGTAGGCATATGATAGATTTCTTGAATGCGATTCAAAATAATACCAAGCCTGTTGCTGATATTGAAAATGGACACATTTCTACCGCTAGTTGTATTTTGGCAAATTTATCGATGGATCTGAAAAGACCTTTAATATATGAGCCAGAAAGTAGAACGGTTTTAAATGACCCTGAAGCTACTGCATTATTGCAACGTGACTACCGTGGCGAATGGAAACACCCACACCCAGATTCGGTCTAGTTTATTGTAATTTTTTGGTGGAATCTCTTACCAGCAAGCTGGTTTTCACAACCATAGTCTCATAAGGTAAACCAGGATTTTTAATTCTGCTAATCAATAATTTAGCGGTTTGCTCCCCTATATATTTACCATGCTGACTTACCATCGTTAGTGACGGTGTTACGTATTTAGATAACTGACCGTTTGTAAAGCCAATTATTGAAATATCATTTGGTACGTTATACCCTCTTGCTTTAACCACTTCTAAAACTTGAACGGCAATTAATTCATCAATACCTATGATACCATCTATCGTTTTATAATTCAGTAGAAAAGACATCAATAAATCTAAATCATCTTTTACGGTAAGGTTGATAACTAGCTTAGGATCAAACGGAATATCTAATTCTTCCAACGCCTTTTTGTATCCTTGTAGTCTCAATTTCCCAACGCTTGAGCTAGAAATAGGGTTTACTACCGCAATATTTTTACAGCCGATATTTATTAAGTACTTCGTGATTTTATAACCTGCTTCAAGATCATCTACGACTACTTTATCGCATTGCACATTATCTGAAACCCTATCAAAAAGAACTACTGGTATATCATTATTAATAACATCTATTAACGCATCGTGCTTATCCTCATTCTGACTTTCTTCCGCAAGGGACATAATAACACCATCTACCGTACCGGCATCAAAAAACTCTAGCGTCTTTGTTTCTTTAGCTTTGGACTCGTTACTAATGCAACTAATAATGTTATATCCGCTTTCATTAGCCACCTTTTCGATACCATAGAGTACCTGAACGAAAAAATAATTTAAAATATTTGGCACCACCACCCCAATGGTCTTCGTACTTCTA
Organism: Maribacter spongiicola; assembly: GCF_004364165.1. Classification (GTDB taxonomy): domain Bacteria; phylum Bacteroidota; class Bacteroidia; order Flavobacteriales; family Flavobacteriaceae; genus Maribacter; species Maribacter spongiicola. Next base: position 49,358 of record NZ_SOAY01000014.1, on the reverse strand, counting down.
TTTAATAAATTAAGCGCAAGCCTATTGGGTTTATAATGTTTTTCTTTTGCGTAGGCCTGAATTTTTACCTTAAGGTCATTACTGATTTCGTGACTATCATTTATCGCTTTTGAAACGGTAGAGATAGAAACACCAAAATGTCCGGCAATATCCTTTAGAGTTACTTTTTTCATGCATCAATTTAATTGACAATCGCCTTTTTTACTTCGAATATAGAAAACTAAAACGGTATCAAAGCTTTTAACAGTTGAACAGTTTATTTAATTTGTAAGTTAGCTTCTAAAACATATTCATTTTTAAGCACTAAAAAAATAGTAATTGCGTTTTATAATCTCTTATTTGTATATCAAATTTAAATGAAAACTATAAAATCGACCTTTTGCTTCATTTTCTTTACAATTCTTTTAGTTGCTTCTTGTAGCAAAGAAACCTCAACCACACCGACTGTAGAAGAACCTCAACAAGAATTACCTGTATTAGAATTTAATACTTTAACTACTCCCATTGACAAGTCATTAGAAGTTAAACTATTACCTGTCCCTATACTTGAATGGAATGTTAAAAATGCTTTAGAAGGCGAGATTATAAAATACTCTGTTCGTTTAGGTACCTCTGAAAATAATTTAGAAACGATTGCAACCGACCATACCGAAACTGATTTTCAAATTGACTTTTTACTGGATCCAGAAACCACTTATTTTTGGCAAATAGTATTAACAAATAGAGATAAAGGTGAAACGTTGAGCCCGATATATCGATTTACTTCTGATACAATCAAAATTGAAGACCCTGCAATAGAACAAATAGTACGTGATGCCCTTTTAAAGCCTGAAGGTAAATTTACTAGGGAAGAACTTGAGTCAATAACAAGCCTGCCATTAGATGAATCTATTCCATTTTATGACGCAATGGAACCTTATGACCTTCCTGAAACGCTGACCGGTCTAGAGTACTGCACAAATCTTCATTATGTAAATTTTTATGGAAAAGGTTTTCAAGTGCCATTAACAAACATTAAAGCACTCAGTAATTTAAAAGATATTACCTATTTGAATTTAGCGAATAATCAAATAACGGAAGTTCAATCAATTGGAGGTTTAACTGAGTTGACTTATTTACATCTTGGTTGGAATACAGGCATTAATGACATTAGCTACCTAACAAATTTAAAGAAGTTAAAAACATTAAATCTCACGTATACTTACGGATTACGAGACTTAACACCTTTGGCTTCATTGCCTCAATTAGATTCTCTATTAATGACTACTGCACGTTATGTAGAAGATGCAACGGTTATTGGTGAGCTAACTAACCTTAAAAAATTGAGTTTTACTTCAAACGACAATATATCAGATTTTTCTTTTTTGGAAAATTTGACAGAGATGAGAGATTTATCAATGTATTCTAACGATAGTATAGCCGATATTTCTTTTTTAACTGGTATGAATAAATTGACCAAGTTAAATATCAGTAAAAATAAAATTACAGATATAACCGTATTAGAGAATTTACTTGATCTAGAATATTTGGAACTTAATAATTTAAAAATAAAGGATTTTTCTGTTTTGACTAAATTGACCAAATTACAAGAAGTTTGGCTGCATAGTTATGATATTGATGAGACATTTATCAGTATTCAAGAACTAAAAGAAGCTTTACCAAATACTGTTTTTAAAGTAAATAATAAAACATATCACTAAGCTATCATTATCTAATTTCTAATGATAGCTTAGTTGACCTAAGTCAAAAAAATATAGGTTGTTGATTAGCTATATTATTTATATGTATTGGTTGATGATATTCTCGAACAGTTCTTGCTTACCACTCTGTAATTCCAACTCACCATTTTCTTTGGCGATATTGTAAAGATCTTTCATATCTAACTTACCGTTTTCAAAATCTTTTCCTTTACCAGAATCAAAAGAACTGTATCTGTTTTCACGTAACTTATTATATGAAGATGATTCTATAATTTTATCTGCAGTGATCAATGCTCTTGCAAAGGTATCTGCACCACCAATATGTGCGTGGAACACATCTTCTAAGTCCGTACTATTTCTTCTTATTTTGGCATCAAAATTTACTCCACCACCTTGTAATCCGCCAGCAGCTAAAAATACCAACATGGCTTCGGTAGTTTCTTGAATGTTATTAGGGAATTGGTCGGTATCCCAACCATTTTGATAATCTCCACGGTTCGCATCCATACTACCTAACATACCAGCTTTGGCGGCTACAGTAATTTCGTGCTGAAAAGTGTGTTGTGCCAACGTGGCATGGTTTACTTCGATATTCATTTTAAAATCGTTCTCCAAACCGTACTCTTTTAAAAACCCAATTGCTGTGGCACAATCAAAATCATACTGATGCTTCATTGGCTCCATTGGTTTTGGTTCAATAAAGAAGTTTCCTTTGAACCCTTGACTACGAGCATAATCTCTCGCCATAGTCAAAAACTGACCCATATGATCTACCTCACGACCTAAATCTGTATTCAATAAAGACATGTAACCTTCTCTACCGCCCCAGAACACATAATTCTCGCCACCTAAAGCGATTGTAGCATCTAGAGCTAATTTAATTTGACCACCTGCTCTTGCCAATACATTAAAATCAGGGTTGGTAGCCGCACCGTTCATATATCTTGGGTTTGAGAAGCAGTTAGCTGTTCCCCAAAGTAATTTCTTACCAGATTCTTTTTGCTTCTCTTTTAAGTAATCTGTAATCGTTGCCAATCTTTTTTCAGATTCTGCAAAGGTTGGTGCTTCTTGAATTAAATCGAAATCATGAAAACAGTAGTAGTCAAATCCTATTTTGTCAAAAAATTCAAAAGCTGCATCTGCCTTATCTTTAGCTGCTTGTACAGCATCAGAAGATTTATCCCACTCAAAACTCTGCGTACCAGGACCAAATGGATCTGAACCTTGACCACAGAATGTATGCCAGTATGCCGTTGAAAACTTAAAGTGCTCCTTCATAGTTTTACCCGCAACAACTTGATCTGGATTGTAGTATTTAAAAGCTAACGGATTATCAGATTCCTTACCCTCAAATTTAATTTTGTCTATTCCTTTAAAATATTCTTTGTTTGCCATTATGTTGATTTTATAAGTTGTTCAATATCAATTCTAATTCTTTTTTCCAAGTTGCATAAGCTTCTTGGTATGCTTTTTTATCTTTCTTCGGACTAAAAGTCTTTACGTAATCATTATCTAAAATTGCCTTTCCGAATGCTTCATAATCGCCTTTATGAAGATTCGCAGCTCTTGCCGCGCCAATTGCCCCGGTAGTATCATAGATTTCAATGTCATACCCGATTAAGGTGGATACTGTGTTTGAGAAAATTTCTGAGCGAAATAGGTTGTCATTACCTGTACGCATTACGTTCACTTTTATTCCGTCAGATTCCATGATTTCCATTCCGTAAACAAATGAAAAAGCAATGCCTTCTAACGCTGCCCGACATAAATGACCTTTACCGTGGTTATTTAAATTTAAGTTGAGAATTCTTGTACCTACTTCTTTACTTTGTAGCATTCTTTCGGCTCCGTTACCAAACGGTATCATAGCTACACCATCTGATCCAATTGGCACCTCATCTGCTAACGTATTCATCTCTTCATAAGAAGCTACATCGAGGTTATTCAATAGCCAACGGTATTGAATTCCCGCACCATTTATGCAAAGAAGCTTACCAATTCGAGCTGGTTTACCAGGAGAATAATTTACATGTGCAAAGTTGTTTACACGAGAACTTTCTTTTACCGAAAGGTTATCGGTTACGGCATATACGACACCAGAGGTGCCACCGGTTGCAGCAACTTCACCAGGGTTAAAAACATTCAAAGTCAATGCGTTATTTGGCTGATCACCAGCTCTGTATAGTATTGGAGTATCTATGGAAAGTCCGCTTTCGGCTGCCCCTTTTTCATTTACTTTAGATTGAACAGAAAAGGTATCAACGATATCAGGAATCATGTCTTTAGCTAATCCGTATTGATCTAATACCAAATCAGCAATTGCATCTTTCTTGAAATCCCAAAAAATACCTTCTGATAGACCAGAGACTGTAGTATTCGCAACACCCGATAATTTATATGCAATATAATCGCCCGGGAGCATCATCTTATAAATCTGCGCGTAAATTTCTGGTTCGTTTTCTTTGACCCATTTTAGCTTAGATGCCGTAAAATTTGAAGGTGAATTTAATAGATGGGTATCACAGGTTTCTGCACCTATTTCTTCATAGGCTTGTTGACCAATGCCTACCGCCCTACTATCGCACCAAATTATAGATTTTCTAAGCGTATTTCCTTCTTTATCAATAAGCACTAGACCGTGCATTTGATATGATATACCGATACCTGAAATATCAGATTTGCTAATATTTTGTTGTACACATAATTTCTCGATACCACTACAAACGTAGCGCCACCAATCTTCCGGACTTTGTTCTGCCCAGCCGTTTTTTACAGCTTCCATAGACATTTCTGTCTCGGGCTCTGTAACTACTCCAACACTTTTTCCGGTCGAAGCATTTACCAAAGCAATCTTAATAGATGAACTGCCGATATCTAATCCTAAATGGTACATAAATAGTATAAATTGGTTTGCTGTAATAAGTTAAACCAAAAATAGTTACTATACCGACCATTCGATATTTGCGTCACGAAATAATATCGTAAATAGATTTTTACAAAATCGAAAAGCGTAAAAATATATTTATAAAGTACTGATAACCAAGCCAATAAAAATAAAATTAAAAGTGATTTATTTTCGAAAGGGTTTTCGTATTACCCTTAAAATCAATACATAAGAATTTGTTTTTTAATACTGTTCTAGCTGATTTTGTAATTGTTCTAACTTTGAAAGTGCCTCTGATTTTGAGTTTACATCTAACTTTAAATAGATATTCTGAATATGAAAATTTACGGCACTAGGTGTCACAAATAATTTTTGCGCAATCATTTTATAAGTCGCTCCTTGACATAGAAAGTCTACAATTTGATTCTCTCTTTCAGAGAAAAATGCAAATGTCTTTCTATGAAAATTGCTAATGATTTTCTTTACGATATCATTGCTCATAGCGGCACCTTCTGTTTCTATACTACGTAAAGCATGTTCTAATTTATCTAAAGTCAATGGTTTTGTCAAATAACCGTTTGCTCCTTTCTTGAATGCATTTTTAATAATATCGAAATCATTGATTTCACTGAACATGATGATTTTTACTTCCCAATCTTTTTTCTTGAAAAGTTTAATCGCATCTACACCATTCATATCATCCAAATCAATTTCTGAAAGTACAATATGAGGCTTGGTAAACTTGTAATCTTTAATGGCATCTTTGGCAGATGTATAGCTGCCAACCACTTCATAGCCATCAATTTCTTCGAAGTGATTTTTGTACACAGCGTGTAATGAACTATCTTTTTCTAATACTATTATTCTAATGCTTGAATTTTTCATAATCTCCATAGTTTTTGAAGCTATCATTCTAAAAAAGAACAATAACTACAGTTAGTTTTGAGTAATTTCAATCCACTTTTACAAGGATTGAACAACTAAACAATAGCCATGTATAATGAACCAATAGTGTATGCTATATGTTCATTTTTACATCAAAAATCGACAAATATTGCCTAGAAGTATAGCCAGAAAATAGACCGTACTTCGCTATTATTCAGTTAAAAATTAAATCAAAAAACGGATTACCGCTAGTGAGTCAATTCTGAAAACTGAGGCGTTTGCCAAACTTTGGATTAATGAAATTTCGGAGCTCTAAAATGATAGAAATCTTGTGAAGAAAAAAATGTGTTTTGAAACCGGAATTTAGTAGGTAAAATTCATTCATGGTTGTGGGGGGATTTGGGGTTATACAATTGGGTTTGAATCTTATTGATGATCGAAATATATATATTAATACAATATACCCGTTGAAAACATCAGAATTTTCGTTCAAATACCAACTTTTCATAAAAAATAAGGTAATTCGTCGATAGTTAACATAAAGTTAAAACCGAGAATCACCACAATTGTAAACCAAAAAATAAAGGAGGGAACCCTGTTATCCCCCCGGACAACACCCCTCCTTTTATTGACAATTCAAATCAACCATATAACCGTTACGGTTTATATATTTTAAAATATTATTTTATACTTATATCATCGTCTTCAAAAGTATTAGATGCTGTAGCTGTTGTTTCGCTTACTTGCATAATCCATTTCTCTTGATTGTATTTTCCATTTAAATCTGTACTTGCTGCCATTTGTGCATCGTTCTTATAATCGTAATCTGCTAAGTACACATAATACAGTCCGTTTTCTTTATTGTAGAATTGCTTTGGATCTAACCCTTTTTCGCGCAAATCTTTCATAAAAGCATTCATATACTTTGTTTGGCTGTATACATTGGCAATTACATAGTAGCCAGAGTTCATATCTATAACATCAGCATCTACCATCATTTTCACCGGTAACTCTTTAAAATTATCTCTTGTTGACGGAAATTCCTTAAAATTCGCTCTTCTTGAAGAAGTGGTTACTGCTACTGTTGATGATGTAGTTTTAGCAGCAAAAGCATTTGCAGGTTCTGTTACAAAATCCATTTCATCCTTTTTTAAATCATTAGATGCATAAGATGTGTTTTCTTCTACACTAAAGTCTTGTAACGAGCTTTTAATCGTCGTATCAATATCATTACGTAACATTCTTACGATTAATTCAAATCGTTCTTCAAAAGCCGCTATTCGTTGTTCTTCAATAGAGTCTTGACGAAGTATAAGCTCATCTAAAATAATTTTATTCTCATAAGCCAAGCTACTTTCTGAAACAGCTGTGGAAGTAGTATTTGCAGATGCATCTTGTCTCTTACGACCCGATTTTCTTGCGTTATCTCTTTCTTCTATTAAATGAGCGATTTGCTCTTCGTAATTACGCACTATGTTATCAATTTGATTGTCTGATGAGTTATCTGCAACTGAGATAGCCAAATCATCATCTTTAAATTTGTAGGCTAAAGTGATTTCATGATTCCATCCTAAATTGGCATCATCACTTGATAAGTCTTTCTCCATTAAATAACCTAAAGACATTTTATCACTTAAGTTAAAACCAACACCTGCCGCTACTCCATACTCTTCATCTACCGTTGTTTGTAACCATCCGTAGTTTGGCATGTCTAATAATAACGACCCAAAGTAATACAGGCTACCGTCATAATTCTGACCTACTTGCGCCATAGGCATTAAACGGGCATCTGTAAAAAGACCTCTAGAATGTTCAAATGAATGGGTATACTGTACCGATGCCTTTACACTCTTTGTAGACAATTCGGTTAAAAATTCGTTCGTTGTTTGATTGTATTTAAAAAGGTCTTCTGCGTAGAATCCGAAATCGAATTTACCTAACGACAAGTTCATACCTGGTTGTATGGCAATTTTACTTTCTTTTCTTGCATCTGCCAATTTTGGATCGTCTTCACCTACTACAATCCTGTTTTTATCTAAACCTTGATTAAAATAAGTTACGTTCGTACCAAAGGTCAAAACAGATTTTTCTCCTAATCTTACTGCCGATGCGTAGTTGGCATTAAAACCGAATTCTTGTACAACGCCAGACCATTGGCTGTAAACACCAATACCTACTGCAGTATGGTCATTTAATTTGTTGCTGAATCCTAGAAAATAGTTTTGACTATTATCATCGAAGGTTGCATATTGATTTCTATGTAGAATGTTTAAATAAGATTTGTTCTCACGTACCAAAGAGAACGTTGGATTTATAAAAAACCTGTTGAAGAATAATTGGTTGTGGTACGTACTGCTTGATCCTAAGTTTGCATTGGTTTCTTGACCTTTTACTGTTTGGACAAGAGCCAATAAGAATAAAGCAATAAGAAAACTATTGATTTTATACGGACTTTCCATAACGATTGATTTTGTGATTAGAATTGAATTTGTCAAATGAATTGGGGGAAATGAATAATGGGTAGTTATTCATCTTCGAATACAGAACTTGAATACTGCGTTCGTCTATCTGAGTTAAAGGCTTCTAAGAAGCGATCATCTCTATCTTTATCATTTATAGGCTTATCACTTAAATTGAAAGCTACATTTTGTGTATGCTTGCCTTGTGCCATTCTATTAGACACTACATAACCAGAACCATCGCTTTGTAAAAGATTTACCGAGTACTCGTCATATGAACTATTGATGGTGTTGCCCATGTTTACGGCAAGCCCAACACTACGTTGACCAATTTCAACCATATAAACATCTAAGCCACCATAACCATCTCTACCGTCTGATGCGAATACTAAACTACCATTAGAAACGGGATTTGGAAGAACATCATTCTTTGCTGTATTTACTTTTGAACCCAAGTTTTTCGCTTGACCCAGCATTCCGTTTTTTTGAATTGTCGCTACATATATATCATACTCACCAAATGTACCTGGCATATTAGATGCGAAAAACAATCGACTACCATCTGGCGAAATTGCCGGATGCTTTGCCGAATAATCACCAGGGCAAACAGCTACTTCAGTGATTTTTTTCCACTCACCACCAACTTTATCGGCTTTGTAAATTTTGTGTATTTCTTTCTTTTTTGAGAACATACCAGTTGTAGGTTTTCGGTATGTTGTTTTACTATAGTAGGCAGTATTTCCGCCATTTGTCAATGCTACCGGTGGGGCATATTCACCAGTAGTTTTTACAGGGGCTGCATTGTTTGACGCGAACTCTTTGGTAGTACCTTGATTATCCCAAGGTAAAAAGTTTCTTCTGTTATTAGAAGTAAGACGAGATGGCACAACTGTTCGTGTCATTTTGTAATCGTCTTTAACTAACTCCGTCCAGTTTTCATCTGCCAATTCATTCTGAACTTCTTTACCTAATTGAGAAACGGCGTGGTCAAATCTTTTCTGGTAGCTTTTTTTTAAAGTACCATCTTCAGAAATTTCCATCAATCTACCATACCAGTATAATGCATTCGCATATTTTTTGGTCAGGAAATTGGCATTACCTAAATCTTCAAAGATTTCTGCATCAGAAAAACCAAGTGTCTTTAGTTTATTATAATTTTCTGTTCGGTTGGTTACTTCTTCAACCTTTCTTTGTTGAAAACTGCTACAGTTGTCATTGTAGGCCAAATCTTGGCCATAGCCCATGGTCGCCATACAAGCAAACAAAAGGCTGATTTTAATTGAATTGTTCATGTTACTAGATTTTGGGGATTAATACTCCAAAGGTCTTGCAACTCATTCAATTGGTTATTAATAAAAATTCATAGGTTTTTAAAAATTTAATGAACTATTAAATCGATAAACCATTATAACCTACTTAAAATCAATTGTTTAAATAAAAAATTGATTTATTTTCGAACCTGTTTATTTTTTCTTTTATCAGAAATGTAGGTATACCCTAAATATGCCAATTGTAAACCTACAGCTGCCATTTTCAATTTTCTACTTCTTACTAACATTTTCGCTACTCCAAATAGTGGTGATAATCCCATAATTTTCATTTTTATTATTCCTGTCCAAAGTAGCGTTTAACCATACCTACCCTTAACTCTATCCGTAGAAAATATATTCTAATAAGTACAAATAACACTAATGATAACAGTAGTTTACAGATTATTGAATAGAGCAAAACATCTATTTTTTATAGCTAAGCTAACTGCTGATATGCCTGTATATTAGTGATAGAAAATTTAATTAATCAAAGGCGTAACCGCCTTATAAAATTTAAAATATGAATACTGATATAGCAAAAATTGAAGACCATTTAAAAGACTTGGTAAGTAAAAATGAAGATGCCATCAAAGGATTTGAAAAAGCATCTGAAAATTCTAAACAAGTAGGAATTAAAAGTTACTTTGAAAAGAAAGTAGTTGACCGCATGCAGTTTTTAAGAGAACTTAGAGCATCTGTGCCAGAACTAGATTTAGGTAGCGTAGAAATTGAAGGTAGTGCAGCCGGTACATTACATAGAACTTGGATGGATGTAAAAGCATTTTTTGCAGAGGACAATGATGAAGCAATGTTAGAAGAAGCTGTTAGAGGTGATAAAGCTGCAATTAATGATTATGATAATGCACTTGCAGAAGTTATGATGCCACACCGCTTAAAAGAAATTATTAGAGCGCAAAAAGAATTCTTGCAGAATGATTTAGAAACTACCGAAATTTTAGAGCACCACAGATAATAGAACATCTAAAAAGTAAAAATCCCTTGCAATGGCAAGGGATTTTTTTATGTCCTAATTAAATGAGTTATCTCATTGCTTTATTAGATTGTTTAGCACGTTTTCGTTTTAACCAGTTTTTATAGAACTTTTTACCAAAATATAGTATTAATGCCTTTTTCATAATCGTATGTTAATAAGCTCTCATTTTATCTTTTCGCTTTTTTAATTGTCTTTCTAGCTCACTAACTGATTCAATGACAGACTCTTCAAAATTCTGATTACTGGCTTCAACAAAAATTCGTGGTCCTGGTAAGCTTAAACGTATGTTGCAAATCATGCCTGTTTCATCTGATGATGTGTTTTCTTGTTTCAAGAATACATCTGCTCTAATAATATCATCAAACTTTTGGTGAAGCTTATTCAACTTCTCTTCTGCAAAACTCTCTAATCTTTGACTAGCGGTTACGCCGTCATATTCATAAATAATATCCATAATTTTCTTTCTATATAATAATCGAGATAAACCTCTAAATGAGGTTCATCTCGATAGTTTTTACTTAATTCTTAAACTGCCTTAAAGGCTTATTTGTAAATGGTTTACTTATCTACGTTTACCATCCACCCAATTCCGAAGCGATCTGTGCATCTACCAAAATGTCCCCATTCTCGTTCTCTAAATTCGTGATGTATTTGTCCGCCACTAGATAAATCGCTAAACAATTGCTTTCCTTCATCCAAGTCATTCGTATCAACACTCATATTAATCTGGTTACCATTGTTCAATGGCGTATCTGGTGAGGCATCGTATGCCATAAAGTGCACTCCTTTACCTTTTAACTCTGCGTGTTGTAATTTTTGACGGAATGATGACGGGACATCAATCTTCTTATCCTCATATGTCTGTTTGTTTTTGATTTCTGCGTTGAACAGATTTGCGTAGAAGTTTAATGCTTCTTGACAATTGCCGTTGAAGGCTAAATATGCTTGTATTTTCATGATATATTGTTTTTATACAATTTACCCAATACCTCGACTTTGCCTTGTCGTAAAAAACTTAGTTATTGATGCATTTAAAAATGCTATATAAATTTATTCTAGCACTATCTTTTTATCATCGATAAATTGAAAAAATGATAGCTTTTCGTTAGCACCCGTAAATATTAAATTAGTAGATAATTCAAAAAGGTGTGCTTCGGTTTCAAAAAAGTGCATCATGTAACCAGCTGTGTTTACAAAAGCTACATACTCTCCTATTGCAGGTAATCTTGGTAGGGTGATTTTTCGTTTTAACAACACATCCCTTTCTAAGCAATAGGCTCCGGTAAAAAATACATCAACAGATTCATCTTCCTTTACTTCTTCTGAATACAGCATATAGGGGTCTAATAAAAAATCTGCGCTAGAACTCATCATCTGACTCATATTCATTTCTAGACCGACCAACCATTGTCCTTTTGCATCTTTTTTTCGGTGGATGACTTTCGCTACCGTCATACCTACTTGGTCCAATAATGAACGACCTGGTTCAATGCGGATTTCAATCTCATTTTGAAGCAATAACGAAGCCACCGATGATCCGGATGCATCATCAATAAAATCTAGTACTTCTCCAATAAAAGAACCTTTATTTATTTTATTGAAAAACGGATAGGTATTCAGTTTACCTCTCAACTCACCATCTTCTAATCTAAAACCTAGTCCATTATCATTGAAAGTAATATCATTATGCTGCGTTAATACAGCTTCTTTTAAATTCTTATTAAAACTCGTCCATTCATTTTCATCTTCTAAATAGTTCATTAGAATTCCACCACCTATGTCTATAAACGAAACAGGATATCCTTTTTCTTTTAAGGTTGAAACAATTTTTATACTAGCTATTAAACTTACACTTCGCTGATAAGTAGAATAACTATCTAAATGAAAATGAAGTCCCGTTACTTCCAATAAATCGAAAGTTTTGCCCTCACCAACATAAGAACCAATAAAATCAACAACCTCATCTACATCAAAACCAAAACGACTATATAGCTTCTCGCCATCAACTTCAAATCCGCTAATTCGGAAACCTACATTTGCCTTTTTATTCAATTTTGTAGCAACGGCTTGCGTTAACCTACATTCATCTTCATTATCTAAGATAATAGGCACACCGTTGTTAATGGCCAATTCTATTTGTGGTTCTGTTTTTATCGCTGCTGTCAATACCAAATTTTCAGCATTTCCGCCCAACGATAATGACTGTTCCAATTCTTTAAAACTGGCAGTATCTACACCTATACCTGATGCAAATGCTTGCTTTACCAAACCTTTAGATTTATTCGCCTTTCTAGCGTAGAAAATTCTATATTTTAATCCGTACGATTCAAAAACCTGCTTGTAGCTTTCGCAATTTTGATTGAAAGACGGTAAATGATGAACATTTATTGGCGAACCATAACGTTCAACCAAACCTCGTAACACTGCATGATCATTGAACAATTCATGCATCCAATTCGAAGTAATCGGTTTTAGTTCATTCTTAGGTTTTCCTTTATAGTACATTTTCTGTTCTATCATAATCTTCTGTTCTTCCATCTTTCTCTTTAATTGCTTCAGTGGTAGATTTTGCCCAATTTGTTGCAAAATCATTTCTAGTTCTTGACAAGGTGTCATTATCGCAAGTTATACCTTCTGTTGGCGTACCATAAAAAGTTATATCGTTATTCACTATTCCTATTTTTGAAATTGGATTCCCCTTGTCATTTATCTCTAAACAGCCCGGTATATAGCCTGTATTCTCAAACTCTCGTATAAGTCCGTTTTTACTTAAATTTTGATATAATTCGTTTCCAAAGCCACTTTCTTTTGCTCTTGCTATGGTGGCATTTATCAGGTAATTTATTTCAGTTGCCTGCCCCTTTTCTACCTGTATAGTAAAATTATTGTTCTCACTATTTGGCGTAATACTTGCCGATTTTGCATAAGAGAAATCTAAAATTCCTGCTTTGCATAATGCCAGTATTTTTTGCATATTCTTAACCGGTGGTCCGTAAGACAATCTATTGAAGAGTCCGAAATAATAGGTATCGAACTCCTTATGCGATTCTGCATCTAAACCTCCAAAACTATAGAGTTCATTGAATATCGGACTAATTTTTCGCCATGTGGCGACTGCTGCCATAAACGGACTTTTATCTTCACCCAATTTTGCTTCGTCGATTAAAAACCCAATATAAACTTGTAGTACAACAGATGATAAAATATGCTCGTCTTTAAACGGATTTACAATAGTTTCCCAATTGAAAACCGGACTCTCAGGGTAATCTTCGTGAAAATATTGAACCTGATTTTGCATCACCGTAAAATCATCATCGTAGTAAAACTGATGCCCGTTGTTATTGAACAGAACACTATAGAATGCGTAGTAAAACTCCTTTTTTATTAATGGCAAAAGAGTACTATTAAAATTAATAGGTGTATTCGCTTTCAAGTGTTGAACCACTTCTTTTGTGAAAAATTGAAGTGTTGTTTCTGAAGTTGGCGAACCATTTCTGGGTACCATAGGCAATCCCGTTCTTGAAAAGGTATATATTTTATAAGGCTCTTTTTCTGAAGAGATATATCTTAAAACGCCCTTGTCATTCTTCTTAAAAATAGCTCCCCTACCCTCGGTCAATGCTAAAATGGCATCAATAGCGGTTAGTCCGAATCCTTTTATAGCCACTAGTGATTGTGGTGTAACCGGACTCAACTTTTCATCCGTAGGGTAAATAAAATCAATCTTATGATTTGAAATTACGCTTTCAGGTTTTTGAGCTTTAAAGGAATGGTGACCGGTTGTAAAAAGAATATTATTACAAGCTACAACATCTTGTTCGCCACTTTTCCTATCCGTATAAAATACTTGATAATTTTCGTTTTGTTTTATCATATCGGTAACCTTACCAATATGGGTAATTACCTTTATATTCGTTGGTAATTGTTCTAATACCAACTGATAACAATCTGCCAAATAGCTACCTACAACAGCTCTAGGCGCATATTCTCCCTGAGCGGCATCGGTGTGACCCTTCGCCGTCAACCATGTTACAAAATCTGGAGTTGCACTAGCCATTGAAAAAGGTTCTTTCAATACCCAACTATTAATATTACGGTTAGCATAATTCATTATTAAATAATCTGGCTGATCTGTTCTATATACATCGCCAGATGCTAGAAATGCTGTGTTGTTGAAAATATGAACTTCTGTAGTTTTGGAAATTTTAGCTTCATTCAAGTAAGCCACCAATCTTTCAAAACCGTAAAATCCTTTAGGTCCAAAACCTATAATGCCGATTTTAAATGTGTTGTTGTCATTCATAGATTATGCTACCTGCCATCCTCCTAACGGAGTAAAAGCGTTTCTACTTTCTGGAAGTTTATGCAACAACCACTCTTTGTTGTAAATAGTATCTAAATAGCGCTCTCCACGATCGCATAAAAACAAGGCACAATTACTACCTTCTTCAATATGCTTACTATACTTTTTTACGGCACTGATCATACCACCAGAAGAACCTCCACATAAAATAGATTCATTTTCTAACAACGACCAACAACCTTTAGCACAGTCAACATCATCTACATATACATGATCGTGTATCTTATTCGTATCTAAAAATTGAGAAGGCACGCCTGCCCCATGACCAGGAATTAATCTTTTCAATGGCGGACCACCAAAAAGAACACTACCAACAGCATCTACCGCAATGATTTTCGTGTCAAAATTGTTTTCATAAATATAATCCGCACAGCCCATTAAGGTTCCGCAAGTACTAGTTGCTACAAATAGGTAATCTAACTTTCCATGTAGAGAATCCATCATCTCGGTCATCGTTTTATGATGCGTTAGCGGATTGTCTTGATTGCCATACTGATTAGACCAAAAACTATTAGGAATACTGATTAATAAGTATTGAACCCTTTCTAATCTGGCTGCTAAAAAACCTCCGTTCTCTTTCGGTTTGGTAACTTTTTCAATACGAGCACCATAAGTATTCAGAATTTTTTCGGTGTGTGAATTTAATTTAGGATCTACTACAACTATTAATTTAAGACCATAATATAAACAGGCTTGAGCCAAACCCACTGCCATGTTTCCTGAGCTAGATTCTATTACCGTATCTCCTTTTTTAATTCTGCCATCTGCAAGTGCTTGTTGCAATATAAAAAGAGAGGTTCTGTCCTTAATGCTTCCTGCAGGATTAGCTGCTTCTAGCTTACCGTACAAATTGAAATTTGCCTGCCTATTAATTTTGTTCAGCTTAACCAAAGGTGTGTTACCAACGGTATCTACTATAGATTCTGAAATTGTATGTGTTATATTTTGAGTAATCATTTTCAATCGATTAATATCCAAAAAAAAGTATGGATTGTTCATTACCATAAAAATACTTGGATAGATAATTTTTAGATACCACTATTCAATAATTAAATAACTCTTTCGGTTTTAAGTCAAAAAAGAAAATCGAAAACGACATTTTTTACTTGCATACAAAAAACCTTTTCATGCGGACGATTGTTCTTATTTAAAACACCTTTTATATCGCAACACCTTTTAATATTCAAATGAAACTTTAAGATTATTTGTTCTTAAATCACATTCATTTATCCAAAAAAATACCTAATTTCATGGGACTCAAACAAATAGGAAAAACGAATGGCAAATTTCAGTTTAAAAATTAATGGACAAACCCAAGAAGTAGATGTAGATCCCACTACACCAATGCTTTGGGTATTACGAGATCATTTAAAATTGGTAGGCACAAAATTTGGTTGTGGTATAGCACAATGTGGTGCATGTACCGTTCACTTGGGCGATAATGCAGTACGTTCTTGCCAACTACCAGTTTCTGCGGTTGGTGAACAATCAATAACAACTATTGAGGGACTTTCTGAAAACGGAGATCATCCGGTTCAAAAGGCTTGGTTAGAAGAAGATGTGTACCAATGCGGTTATTGCCAGGCTGGACAGATTATGAATGCCAGTGCGTTTTTAAAACGAAATCCTAACCCTACTGATACTGAAATTGAAGATGCTATGAACGGTAATATCTGTCGTTGTGGTACGTATACGCGAATTAAGAAAGCAATTAAAATTGCTTCAAGTATTTCTAACGCGTAATTATAAGCCCACAATTTTGGGATTTTAACCTTCAAAAAAAATACAAATGACACTTATTAAAACAACATATAACAGACGTTCTTTCTTAAAAAGCGGTTCTCTTGCCGGTGGCGGTATGATTTTAGGCTTCAGTTGGCTAGCATCATGTAAACCAACCCCTGAGCAAGTAAGTAACATACCAAAAGAATGGTTCGATATTAATAGCTTTCTTAAAATTGGAGATAATGGCATGGTAACTATTATGTCGCCTAACCCAGAAATAGGACAGAATGTAAAGACCTCTATGCCCATGATCGTGGCAGATGAATTAGATGTCGATTGGAAAAATGTAATCGTTGAACAAGCGCCTTTAAATACCGATATTTTTCAAAGACAATTGGCAGGTGGTAGCCAGTCTATTCGTGTTGGTTGGTCTGGATTAAGAATGGCAGGTGCTACTGCTAGACATATGTTAGTTGCCGCAGCTGCCGAGGCATGGCAAGTTGATGCTTCTGAAATTACTACAGATGCAGGTATAATTAGCCATACCGGTTCTGACAAATCTGCTAGTTTTGGCGAGATGGCTTCAAAAGCTGCAACGATGCCTGTTCCTGAAGAAGTTTCTTTGAAGGAAACTAAGGATTTCGATATTATCGGAACGGATAGACGAAATGTTGATGGTCCAAATATTATAACTGGCAAACCTTTATTCGGTATAGATATTCAACAAGAAGGAATGATGATTGCCATGATTGTGCATCCACCTGCTTTTGGGTTGACCTATAAATCAATGAATGCGGATGCTGTAAAATCTATGCCAGGTATTAAAGACGTTTTCCCAATTGAGGTCTACAAAGATGATACTGAAAAACAATGGTCAGATGGCGGCGCCATTAATAAACTTGTAGCAATTGTTGGTGAAAGTACTTGGCAATGTATGCAGGCTAAAAAAGCATTGAATGTTGAATGGGAAGAATCTTCGGCTTTAGAAAGTACCAAAGGGCATGATGAGGCTTTGAC
This sequence comes from Maribacter spongiicola, assembly GCF_004364165.1. Classification (GTDB taxonomy): domain Bacteria; phylum Bacteroidota; class Bacteroidia; order Flavobacteriales; family Flavobacteriaceae; genus Maribacter; species Maribacter spongiicola. The sequence goes on along the minus strand of NZ_SOAY01000014.1, from coordinate 32,021 downwards.
AAAATTATTGAACACTTCTTCCAAACAACCAGCTCGTAACGATGGTAATGTAGCTAGTGCATTTAAAAAAGCAGATAAAATTATAGAACGTACTTATAGTGCTCCTTTTTTAGCGCATAATACCATGGAACCTATGAACTTTTATGCAGATGTTACTGCTGAAATAGCTTTGTTCAACGGACCAATACAAACTCCTGAGTTTTTAGAAAAGACACTGGCTTCTCGATTAGGCATGCCAGTGGAAAAAATCGATATTGAGATGAGTCGTATGGGTGGCGGTTTTGGTCGTCGTCTATATGGAACATTCGGTGTGGAGGCCGCAGTCATTTCTCAACACATACAAGCACCTATTAAATTGGTGTACACCCGTGAAGATGATATGACCCAAGGTACCTACCGCCCAACATACAAAGTAAAGTATAAAGCAGGTTTAGATAAAGAAGGTAATTTAATTGCATGGCACGTTAAAGGTGCAGGATCTAATGATGATTTACTATTTGAAAATAGATTTCCGGCAGGTGCAGTAGATAATTACCTAGCTGAAAAATTTAGTCTAGAAACAAATGTGACTACAGGTGCATGGCGTGCTCCACGTTCTAATTTTGTTGCCGGAGCCGAACAGGCATTCTTAGATGAAGTTGCCGAAGCTGCAGGTAAAGACCCTATTGAATTTAGATTGGAGTTATTTGACAGAGTTATTAAAAACCCAGTTGGTGAACCAGAAAGTAACGACTACGACCCTGTTCGTTATGCAGGTGTTCTTAAATTGGTAAGAGAAAAAGCTGGTTGGGACGGGAATCAGAAAAACGGAGCTGCAAGAGGTGTTTCGGCTTATTATTGCCACAACTCTTATGTTGCCCAGGTTTTAGACATGTCTACCGATACAAAATCACCAAAAGTTACTAAAGTATGGTGTGCCGTAGATTGCGGAATCGTGATTAACCCTATGGCTGCTAAAAATCAAATTGAAGGAGGAATCATTGATGGCATCGGTCACGCTACCTATAGCGAAATGACTTTTGAAAATGGACAACCTCAACATAAGAATTTTGACACCTATCGCTTAATACGACATAAAGAAGCGCCGAAAGAAATTGAAAGCTTTTTTGTGGATAATGGAATAGACCCTACCGGATTAGGAGAGCCTTCATTGCCGCCTATTATCGGAGCTTTGGCAAATGCCCTTTATAAAGCTACCGGTCAAAGACATTATAATCAACCATTTATTACTGAAAAATCGGTAATTGGCTAATGCCCTTATGCTATTGTAAAATGAAAACGCCGAAATCTTAGATTTCGGCGTTTTTTATTTCTATAAGTTTATTATATCTTAAACCTTAGCACTGCTCTAAAATAACTTCTTGAATCATTATCTATAGTAAACAATGTGTTGTTACTACCATCTTTAAGCTTGTTATTTAAGCTGAAATTATAGGCTGCACGTACATCTAATTGTAAATGGTCTGTAAAGTGATACTCGTATTGTAGACCACCATTAATCAAAGACATATTTATAATCTCAGCAGTATCGGTACCATTAACCAATGCTCCATTTTGTATGTTAGATGTAAAACCGTCTAATTGACCAAATAATTTAAAACGGTGATTTTCTGATAGGTGATATTGTAAATTGGTTCTTGGAATACCAATATTATAAGACCAATCTGGACTGAATTTTTTATAATAACTTATAAAAGGTAACGGGAAAACATATCCTCTATTTTGAGAATACGATAATCCGACAATTAAACGAGATGGTTTATCGATATCATTTTCAAACTTTTTTATAAATACAACATCTCCTGAAAAAACCAAGTCATTGGCATTTAAACTTTTAGCAGTAAGGTTAGTACTAATACCTGGTTGAAAACGAACACCTAAGCGCCAATCATTTTTTAACGGTTTTGTATACCCAATGGTGAAATCTAAAATTTTAAAGTCATTCAGTATATTTCGATCAAAGGGTAGATTATCATCTTTAAAGCGAAGATGAACATTGCTATAATCAACTCCTAATAATAAATACTGCCCTTCTTTTATGAGTTTTACTGGATAATTAACAAGAAATCTTGAGCGTGTATACTCTACATCTGATCCTTTATTAGGGATAAATGTAAAATCTAAACGTGCTAAATCGCTCAACTGCGCTTGCGTATTAAAGCTAATTATGAAAAGAAAGAATAAAGGTAATTTAAACCGCATTTAATTTTGGTACTAATTGTACTGAATAATGATAATGCAAGTACCATCTTTTTATTGTATTGATTTAGTGCTATTAAGCATAAAACTATCTTAAAAAAAAGGAATGTTTATAATTCAAGACTTTTGGTAACTCTTGCAAGTTCTTTATCGAACAAATCTTTAGTGACCTCCTTTTTATAAAAAGGAACCATTTTGTCCAATTTTATTTTCCCTTCTTCTGATGTGGTTAATTCTGGAAATGCTTTTTCAAGAACGTCTAACATAATTTTTACAGAGGTAGATGCACCAGGAGATGCGCCCAACAAACACGTAATTCTACCGTCTTTACTGCTCACCAGCTGTGTTCCAAATTCTAGGGAACCTCCTTCAAAATCATCTTTTTTAATCGTCTGCACACGTTGACCGGCAACCATTATTTCCCAATCTTCGTTTTTGGCATCTTTAACGAATTCTCTTAGAGAATCCATTCTGTCTTCAAAACTCATGGCTACCTGTTCTAATAAATATTTGGTTAACGGTAAATTATGCCAAAACACTCCCCACATAGATGGTATATTGTCAAAATTGATGGATTTTAATAAATCTAAATACGACCCTTCTTTTAAAAACTTGGGACTAAACCCTGCAAACGGACCGAATAATAATTCTCTTTTTCCATTGATATACCGCGTATCTAAATGCGGTACCGACATTGGCGGATCGCCAATTCCTGCTTTGCTATATACCTTGGCATTATGCTGATTTATAATATCTTGATTTTTACATACCAGCCACTCCCCGCTTACCGGGAAACCTCCATAACCATCCTTTTCCTCAATCTCTACTTTTTGCAACAGTAATAAACTACCACCACCGGCACCTATAAAAACATGTTCTGAATCTATCGTACTTTTCTCTCCCGTTGTAAGATTTTCCATTTTCACCAACCACTCTTCATCATGATCGGGATCAATATCATCTACTTCGGTATTAAACAGCACCTGAGTATCATACTCTTTATCCAAAATTTCGAATAATTGCTCCGTTAGCGAGCCGTAGTTCATTTCTGTTCCTCTATCAATTCTAGAAGCTGCCATAACCTCATCTTCAGTTCTACCGTGCATCATCAACGGAAACCACTCCTCCATTTTATCTATCGCTCTAGTATACTCGATGGTATCGAACATGAAATGCTCTTTAAAAGCTTGATATCGATTTTCAAGATAGTCGGCATTGTCTTTCCCTTTTACCCAGCTGTGATGTGGTACGGGAGTAATAAATGATTTTGGATCTTTGATTAATCCTTCAGCCACTAAAAAAGACCAATATTGTTTAGAGGTTTCAAATTGCGTACAAATGTCTATTGCCTTTTTAATATTGACAAGACCATCTTCATTTTCTGGAGTATAATTTAATTCACATAAGGCAGAATGACCTGTACCGGCATTGTTCCAAGCTGCAGAACTTTCTTTTGCCACTTTATCTAATCGTTCAACGATCAGTACTTTAAGATCTGGCTTTAACTGTTTTACCAATAAAGCCAACGTAGCACTCATGATACCTGCACCTACACAAATAAGGTCATATTCTTTTCTCAACTCCATCAAAATCAAATTTTAGTACTGCTTAATATGCTTGAAAAGTTAGCTATTTCTTTTGGCAAATTAGGAATCAGCCAGAAATTAAAACCATATACCGAAGACAAAAAGCAGGTCAATAGACCTGCTTTTCATTTCTTTTTAATCGTAAATTTTAATCCATCACAAACTTAAAGCCCGCGGTGATGATACTAGAACTAAAGGTAGTATCTCTATCATATTTGTAGAACTTTAGATCTATACTTTTAAGACCGAGTTTCCAGATATGCATCTTAGTAAAAATATCTGTGTAAGATACTCCCATTCCAAATTGGTTTGCTGAGTATTTCGACAAATCATAATCTGAGGTGTAGAAAGTATCAGTAGAAACTGCTTCTTCATAACCAAAGAAATAATCTGCAGCAGATTGCTGATAGTATCTGTAAGATGGGTAAACCGTAAACTTATCGGTAAGCTTAATAGGTACCTCTACACTTGCCGTATGTGAGTCTATACCCCAATCATCATAGTAATATCGATAGAAAGTTCTTACCACAAATGTTTCATTGATATACCAATTTAAACGACCGCCTGCAGCTACTTTAAATCGACTATCTGGTAACTGTTCTATAGCATCTGCCAATTGAAAATTATCAATAAACGAATCTGCTACATCGCTGAAGTACACACGTTGAAAAGGAGTAGACAACAAGCCATCTTGCTGAATAAAATCTAATGCCAATGAACCTTGTAGATTCTTGCTCAGAATTTGAGAAAATCCGAATCCGACGGAATAAGAATTTCTTGATTCATTTGAAAACTCATTGAATATAGGGGCATAATTGGTATTGCCCGTAATTGTATTATTACTAAAAAGCCCATTCGCTAAACCATTTGCTCCACTCGCGAAAGGTCTTAATTCTGTTGGATATAAAGCATTCCATTTATCCAAATAAACATTTGCATTTACACTGACCTCTGTATTCTTTTCATTGAATAATTTTGTCAATCCACCACCAAAACCTAAAGAGGTATAATCATATTCTCTGGAAGCGGATACTTTACCTGAAACTATGGTATTTCTATCGTCTGAACTATGACTATAAGAACCAGATATACTTGCCCATGTATCTGAACTAGAAGCACCAGAACTTGCTACAAACGGATCTGCGGGTTGATCACCATCAAACGGACCTACATTACTAGAAGAAGCTGAGGTATATGCGGAAACGCCTGCATCTATGGTAAGAACATCATCATCGTTTAAAGGAATCGCAACTACAAACGTACCCGTAAAATCGGTTAACTCTTCGGTCCCTAAACCGCCACTTACCGCAGCATTATCACCATCTTGTGAATAATAACTTGTTAAAAAATCTACCTCGGTAGTTTCTAAAACACGCTTTTTATAGGTCTTTACAGAGTCTTGCGTTTGCTGGGCATAATTTATCGTGAACACGAATAATGCTGCTATAGAAACTGTTATTCTGAATATTTTCATTTTGTAAATAATTGAATTCTATATTAATTACAGCCGCAGCCGCCACCAGTTTTACCTCCGTTTGCACCTGCAGCAGCTTCTCTGTATGAATGCGCCGTAGTTAAATTGCGATCTACCTTTTTATCTTGCAAAACCATATCTGGATCATTAATATTTATTTTCTCGTACTCTTTCAACACCGTACAGCTACTAAATGAGCCCGCTATTAAGGCAAAAATTAAAATCTTCTTCTTCATGATTTCTCTATTTCTATATTCTTTGATGTGATAATATTTCCTTTATCGTCTATAATGATACATTCTACTTGTGGTAGTTGCTCTATTCTATTTAAGCCGACCTCAATGCCCATAACAAATACCGATGTTGCCAAAGCATCTGCCAGTTCTGCTTTGGGAGCAAATACAGTAACACTAATAATACCCGTTGCCGGATAACCACTTCTAGGGTCAATAATATGGGTATATCTTACATCATTAAAATTTACATACTTCTCGTAATTACCAGATGTTACCACTGCCCCATTGGTTATAGGTAACAAAGCAAAAACCTTGTTCTTATCCATAGGGTTGGTAATGGCAACTTTCCACTCTTTACCATCGGGGTGTTTTCCCCAGGTATTCATGTCGCCAGATGCATTTATAATACCTGCAACCACGCCTTTAGATTTCAACAGATCTTTTGCTTTATCTGCTGCATATCCTTTACCTATGGCTCCGAAACCAATTTTCATTCCTTCTAACTTCAGAAAAACGGTTTGGTTCTCTTTATCTAAAATTATATTATGATAACCTACTTTAGCCACAGATGCCCTAATGGACTCTTCTGAAGGCATAACGGTCATGCTACCATCGAACTTCCAAATTTTATCCATCGAGGCATAACTAATATCAAAAGCCCCATCAGTCAATTGTGAAATACCAATCGCCCGCTGTATTAAATTAAATAATTCTGCATCTACTTTTACCGGCTTTATACCTGCATTTCTATTAATTTCTGATGTCTGCGAGTTTTCATCCCAAGAACTAATCAGCTTTTCTATTCTTGTTATTTCGCTGATAGCCATATCAATAAACACATCTCCTTCAACAGGATCTTTAGCCACAACAGTAATGTCAAAACGGCTGCCCATTAATTTAACGGTGCGCTTATAGGGCTCTTGAGCATACAGTATACCAACAGCAAAAAATAATATTATGAGCGTTAGCTTTTTCAATCTATTTTATGAATGAATTCAATTCTTCGATATATTCTTTTGGTGAGAGTTTCTTGTAACTGGTTTCGCCATATACTTCACCATTGGCATTCATAACCACCACAAAAGGGAAAATTCCCTGTCTATTATAACTTTCAGCCAATGCCTTATTCTTGCTCAATTGCTCTTCTGGCAATGCATTATTCTTTCTACGAGGAAAATCTGCTTGTAACATTACATAATGTTCTTCTGCATAGTCTTTAAACTCATCAGTAGACCATACTGCTCTATCTAATTTTATACACGGAGCACACCAATCTGAGCCTTGAAAAACAAGTATTATTGGTAAATCATTTGTTTTAGCAAGCTTCTTTGCTGTAGTAAAATCTGTATTCCAGTCTTGCGCTGTTATTGAACTCACACTTGCTACTGCAAATAACAATAACACTATATATTTCTTCATAATCTATTTATTAAACGAACTCATACTATGTCAACTATTATACCAATACCTAACATTTTTTGAGCGCTATTTTTACTTTATTCTCCTATCAGGCTAAACGCACCTTTTGATAAAAATTGTGCATCTTGTTTAAAAGTCGATGAATTACTGAGCGATGTCCTATTTTCATAACTACCTAAGGTCATGACAGGTACTTGCTTAAAATAATACGTATCGCCTTTCTTCTCGTCTAAAAGCAACACAAACGATTCGTTTTCAACCACGGCAATAGCATCAGAAGGCAGCGACATTTGTTTTGACGTTTCTGTAATAATATTCGCCTCTACGAACATACCAGTAAGAAAGTTAGCGTCATCTTCATTTTCTATATGTGCATGAACCTTTATCGTTCTATTTTCACCTATTGAGGTACCTACCAAATGTACTTCTGCCTTATACACCTCTTTTGAAGCTTCTGGTATTCTAAATTCTACCACCTGATCCTTTTTTACTTTCATAATATCCTTTTCGAAAACCGAAAGTTCTAAATGAATATGGTCATTATTAATGATTTCCATAATCGAAGTAGCAGGAGAAACATATGTACCTTTTGAAACATTTACGCTTGTAATACTACCAGCAATTGGTGCATAAATCGTTGCTACCGAACTTATATTTCCTTTTTCTACTTGTTCTGCGGATATGTTCAGCATACCTAGTTGCTTACGTAGTCCGTTGTATTTTGCGACCCCAGTTTTATAATCACTCTCTGCTTTTAAAAAGCTTTTCTTAGATGTTATGTTTTCGGCTACCATGGTTTGCTGACGTTCGTATTCTGACTTCAAATAGCCCAACTGCCCGTTGACTTCCATGTATTGTTGTTGTAAGGATACAAACTCCGGATTCTCAATAGTAACCAACAACTGCCCTTTGCGGACTTTATCTCCAATCAATAAAGGGGTCGTTTTTATATAACCGCCCATTGTTGCACTTACTACAGCCCTATTTTCTGGTGGAACATCTATCATACCCGAGGTCGTTACCATTACCGGAAAATCACTTTCAGTCATACTAGTGATCTCCATATTATTTTGGTCGAATTGTGCTTGCGTAATTTGAATTCGATCATCTGCTTGTACTTCAGATGCGCCATTCTCACTAGATTTGCTTGCCTTGTCTCCACAACTTATAATTATGCCGAGTATGAAAAGTGTTACTATTTTGTATATATATTTTTGCATGATGCCCTATTTATAATGTTAAGAAATTAATGTCTGTTGCGGTTTCATTGTACTCTTTCAACTTATCTAGATAGCCCAATTTTACATCATAAGCACTTTCTAAACTCTGTATAAATTGATAGAAATCAATTTCACCATTTCTAAAGCTAATATTTGCGGTCTTCAATATTTCATCGGATAGCTCAGCGCCTTCATTCTCATAATAATTCAGTGAATTTTGAATTTGAACGATTTGTTGCCTCAAAATTTCTTGCTTCGATTTTATTTGAATTTTATACGCAACAGACTCGGCCACTGCCCTTTCTTTTGCAATTTTTGATGCTTTAATTCTAGAAGCGTTACCACTAAATAATAGCGGAATCTTAAGTCCTAATTGATAGCCTAAAAGATTATCGTTCAATTCTGAGTTTGATCCTTGAAAATAGGCTAAACTAATATCTGGCAGTAGCTGTTGCTTTTCTAGTTTACGCTCTGCAGCCATTAATTGCATATTATTCTCATAATATACGGACTCAGGAGAAGCATCTACATTTACATCTTGAATGTCAATTTTCAAATTCATTTCTTCTGAAATCACCAAACTGTCTTCTAACTGAATTAATTGCAGTAAATTGGCATATGACGCGGCTACATGTTGAATAGCTTGTTGATAGTCTAAATTGATTTTTCGTTGCTTAGAAGCTGCGGTTATTTTCTCTAAATAGTTGGTTTCCCCCAGTTCAAACCTTCTAGCTGCTACCTGTGAAAAATTGGCATACAAACTATCGAGCTTTTTAAAGACCCTAACTTTTTCTCGTGCAATTTGATATGCATAATAGCCTTTTGTAACTTCTTTCGTTAATGCCTTACGCTGAATATCATATTCACTTTGCGCTAAATTAACCTGTACTTTGTTTACCTTTTTTTCAGAAAAATAGGCAGTCGGAAAACGAAAATCTTGCTGAACGCCAAATACCTTTAATGGCACATTATTAATGGCTAAATTGTTTTCATCGTATTGGTAATACACATGTGTTTTGTCAAAACTAAAAGCACTGTTGACCAAAGATTGCGATTCATCGACTTTAAGGCTGCCTGCTTTTAAACCCATGTTATTTTCAATAGCTAGTGGTATTAATTCATCGAGATTTTGGCTATTCGATTCTTGTGCCGAAGCCCCAATGGATACAAGTACAGCTAGAAAAGCAATACCATTTTGTAACGTTGTTTTTGGTATTGGCTTTTTTGAATTTTCATGTTTATCGAAAATGGAATATAACACCGGTAATACCACTAAGGTCAATATGGTTGCCGTAAACAGCCCGCCTATAACCACTGTTGCCAAAGGTCGCTGAACTTCTGCGCCTGCATTGGTAGATATTGCCATAGGCAAGAAACCAAGTGCAGCTGCAGATGCTGTTAATAACACTGCTCGTAAGCGGTCTTTTGTGCCTTGTTTTACTAAATCATCTAAACTATCAAAAGAATACTTTTTCAACTCCTTAAAATGCTCTATCAAAACAATTCCATTTAATACCGCTATACCGAACAGTGCTATAAAACCTACTCCTGCAGAAATACTAAAAGGTAAACCTCTCATCCATAATAACAGCACACCACCAACAGCTGCCAGCGGAATTGCAGAATATATCATAAGGGCTTCTTTTACCGATTTAAACGCAAAATATAGCAATACAAAAATAAGAACAAGTGCTATAGGTACTGCCACTAATAGCCGGTCTCGGGCACTTTGTAAGTTTTCAAATTGACCGCCATAGGTAATAGTATACCCTGCCGGTAATTTTACATTTTCATTTATCAGTTTTTGAACATCATCTACCACCGATTGCAAATCTCGATTACGGACATTCACGCCCACTACAGTTCTTCTTTTAGTATCATCTCTAGAGATTTTTGCAGCGCCTTTTTTATACGTAATATCTGCCAACTCGCTTAAGGGAATCTTTCCTCCATCGGGCAAATCAACATAAAGGTTTTTAAGGTCGTCAATATCTTTTCGTTTTGCTTTATCTAAGCGCACGACTAAATCGAACCGCTTTTCACCCTCAAAAACATTACCGGCAGTTTTACCGGCAAAGCCCATAGAAACCATATCGTTCAGTTCTTGAATATTTAATCCGAAGCGGGCAATTTTGGCGCGGTCATAATCAACACTCATTTCGGGTAAACCTGCTATTTTCTCTACACTAACATCTGCAGCACCTTCAACATCTTTAATCAACGCTCCGATTTCATTTCCTTTTTTAGCCAAAACATCTAAATCGGGACCAAAAATCTTTATGGCAATATCTGCACGAACTCCTGTAATCAATTCATTAAAACGCATTTCTATGGGCTGCGTAAACTCTACTTCCATACCGGGAATTATTGATAACGCTTCTTTAAATTTATCAGCTAGCTCATCTTTAGATTTTGCACTTGTCCACTCCCCTTTTGGAGCCAGTTTTATGATGACATCACTTTCTTCCATAGACATAGGATCGGTGGGTACTTCAGCAGCTCCAATTCTGGTAACTACCTGCTGAACCTCTGGAAAATTCTCAAGTAAAATCTTCTCAATCTCCGTAGTAATCTCTACCGTTTTACTTAATGAAGTTCCTGTTTTTAACACAGGCTGAATAACAAAATCGCCTTCATCTAAAGTCGGTACAAACTCCCCGCCCATAGTCGTATATAAAATAGTTGCCCCTATAAGTAGTATCGCCGCAATGCCCAAAACCAATTTCTTGCTTTGTAAAGCCCAATTTATAATAGGTTCATATTTTTTATTCAACCATTTCATTAAACGAACAGATATGTTTTTGTCCGACTCTTTTGATGGTTTTAAAAATATCGACGCAGCCACAGGCACATAGGTAAAACATAAAATCATCGCCCCAATTAATGCAAAACTAAAGGTCAATGCCATAGGTTTGAACATTTTACCTTCTACTCCGCTTAATGATAGAATCGGAATAAAAACAATTAAAATAATCAACTGCCCGAAAATGGCAGAATTCATCATTTTAGATGCTCCGTCAAAAGTTATCTCATCTTTTAAATGCTGCTGATCTGTTTTGGCTAAACTATTAATCTCGTGTTGCTTTCTTGTAATTTCAAAGGCAATAAATTCTACAATTATTACCGCACCGTCTATGATAATACCAAAATCTATCGCTCCCAAACTCATTAAATTTGCATCGACACCAAATATATACATGAGCGATAAGGCAAATAATAAACACAAAGGAATTACAGATGCGACCACCAAACCGGATCTAAAATTACCTAGCAGTAATACCACTACAAAAATGACAATTAAACATCCTAATATTAAGTTCTCGCTAACGGTGAAGGTTGTTTTGGCAATAAGTTCGCTCCGCTCTAAAAACGGATTAATATAAACTCCTTTTGGCAACGAAGTTGAAATTTCGGCAACGCGTTCTTTTACGGCTTCGATTACTTTTTTAGAGTTCGCATCTTTCAACATCATTACTTGCCCCAGTACCTTCTCGCCTTCGCCATTACCAGTAATAGCACCAAAACGAACTGCGCTACCGAAATCAACTGTAGCGACATCTTTAATATAAATTGGTAATCCGTCTTTAGTGCTAATTACAATATTTCGAATATCCTCTAGAGATGAAACCAATCCTTCTCCTCTAATAAAGAAAGCCTGATTTACCTTTTCGATATAGCCGCCACCCGAAACACTATTGTTAGTTTCCAGCGCTTTAAAAACATCACTGGCGGTAATGTTCATGGCATTTAACTTCTGCGTATTTATAGCAACTTCGTATTGCTTTAGAAATCCGCCCCAGGTGTTGACCTCAACCACACCGGGTATACCTGACAATTGGCGTTTTACGATCCAATCTTGTATGGTTCTTAGTTCGGTCGTGGTATATTCATTTTTATATTCTGGTTCTACTTCTAAAACATATTGGTAGATTTCACCTAACCCTGTAGTTATCGGTCCCATTTGTGGCGTACCAAAACCGGCAGGTATTTTCTCTGAAGCCGAAGCTATTTTCTCGGCTATAAGTTGCCTCGGCAAATATGTTCCTAAATCATCGTCAAACACAATGGTGACAACAGACAAACCAAATTTAGATACCGAGCGAATTTCTTTTACTCCCGGTAAATTCGCCATTTCAAGCTCTACGGGATAAGTTATGAATTGCTCCATATCTTGAGTAGATAAATTACGTGATGTTGTAATTACCTGAACCTGATTATTGGTAACATCTGGCACAGCCCCAATAGGTATTTGAGAAAGTGCAAATAAACCGTACCCAATAATAAATACGGTAAACAAAAGAATAATAAGCTTATTCTTTAAACTAAAATTAATGATATGTGATAGCATCTTTTCATATAAATCAATGTGAATCGCTCAAATTCATAAACATGAATCTGAACTAAAAAATTAAAAAATCGATTGTATTATGAAATGCGGGGCGGCTGTAAAATACCCTCTGAATGCAATGAAGAAGAAGGTGCTTGGTAATAGAAATTTGAGGCAGTATAATCTGAAAATTCTAATACATTTAATTCTGACTTATAGCTATTGATAAACACATCGGCAACAGAAATATGCGATGCACCACTATGATTAAAAGGTAATTTTTCGTGATCTTTCTTTTCTTCTTGATGATCGCGTTGATGGTCTGCCTTTAACTCACCATAATGCTTAGAAAGAAAAACAATTACATTATCGCCATATTGCTCACTATGAAATTGAGCGTGTTCGATCAATTCATCTAACTGAACAATATCATCATAATGCACACCAAAGCTTTGCAGCATGATGAGCGATGATAACAATATGGAAAACAGTTTGTTCACGTTAGTAAAATTAGTAAAATTATAAATACCTATTATTTAAATTCAGTTTAAACTAAATCGGATTTAGCTTTAATATACTTCCATTTTATTGATTATCAGATAAGTGATATACATCTCGAAGTACAGAAATAACCATGCCTTCATCATATGTTTCTAAATCATACCTAATTTTAAGCTTTGTACCTAATGGCGCATAATAATATACCCGCCAAGCATCGCCTTCACCAAGACCGATACAGCCATTTGAATATGCCTTACCTAGTGTTTTAGGATTTGTAGTCGGATGAATCATCTGTCCATTTCTAATATTATTTATTTCAGTTTCGATCCAAGGTATTTGAGGCATCATGGTTGTTTTACCATCATCTCGTCTGGTTACATAAAAACGTTTTCCGTTTACCGGATTATAAAAATCTGGATGCTTTGCATGCCTTACAATAGTTCCTTCTCCTGTTTTTGTTCTTAAATCTGTTACACGATCTCCAAACTTTAAATAGCGCTCTCGATACTGCCCCACCCTAACCGGAAAAGTTTCTAATAAAACAGAATCTTGAAAAATGCGTAATTTGTATTCTGGTATGTTAACATCAATTTCAGTAGTTGCAAATTCTTCCAGAATTCTACAAGCTGTAATTGAATCTGGCAGTATCAACTCGCTATCTTTTGGCAATACTATCATTTGTTTTTGATCATAAACAAAAGAATCACGCGCCATCATTCTGTAATAATCTGTATTCGCCAAAGTATCAATTATCCACGGGTTATTTCGTACTAACAAATGTTCAGATAACGCATATGGCACTAGCGTATCATATTTTTCAACTACTGAATCCATGAATTGAAAATAGCCACCGACCTTAATGTCCTTCGAAATTTTTATGCTCCCAATCTTTTTTATAGCTTCTTTAGTGAGTAATAGTACTGCTGTACTATCTATCTGTATAGCTCCGATATCCTTCTGTTTCTTAGACTGGCAAGACATAAACACTACTGAGGTGAAAATGATTAAAGCTATTTTTATACTATTGATTTTAAACATATTATATTCCTATTATATAATTCCTATAAAATTAGAATTGAGATTTAAAGAGTGCTTTTAAGTAGTTCGAACTGACTTTTTCTCGCCAAACCACCACTTGGTTCGCATTGGTTTATTAATGAGTTTAAATCTTTTGACCGCATGTTCTCTAAGGTGTTCTTCCATTTCATCAACAGAGTCGGTCAAGAACATTAAGTCCATATCTTTTTTAGAAATACTTTCATTTTCTGCCATCGTTTGTATATGATGGTATAACTCTTTATGATATTCTTTTCCGAAAATAACCACCGGAAAATCTTGTATCATTTTTGTCTGTATTAGGGTAACCGCTTCAAAAAGCTCATCTAAAGTACCTATGCCACCAGGCAATACCACAAATGCGAAGGAGTACTTAAGTAGTAAAAATTTTCTAATAAAGAAATAGGGAATATTTATCCATTTATGTAAATACGGATTCGGTTTTTGCTCATGTGGCAGTATTATATTACATCCTATTGAATAGCCATTATTAAGGTAAGCTCCTTTATTTGCTGCCTCCATAATACCAGGTCCGCCGCCTGTCATTACCGTAAAGCCCATTTCAGACAAAGCTTTACCTACTTCTTCTGCTTGTTTATAATATGGATTATCTTCTTTAAAACGGGCAGATCCAAATACGGTAACACACGGACCAATAAAATGTAGTTTTCTAAACGCTCGAATAAACTGATATTGTACCTTAAACGTAAACCACAGTTCTTTAAACCGACTTCGTGGTCCGTCAAGAAAAGCACGTTCTTCACTTAAAAAGAAAGAATTAGTATTCGTTTTTGTTTCGTTCGGCATTTGGTAATCTGATTTAATATCAGAACCAAAAGTAGTTGTTACCGACAAAGGTGAAAATGACTTATCTCATGTTTATAATATGAGATATGTCATTTTAAAGCATGACTGTCATAAGTATTTTTGACGCTTCAAATACGGTACCTAAGCTTACTTATACATTTAATATTGTAGAAACCATGACTTCAAATACAACTTTATTATTATCAACTTTAAACTAAAGTGTCAGATTTTTACATTGTAAGCCGTAATCCATCAAGAATCCTATAAATTTGTTAAACACCAATCCCTTTTACACGTGAGTAAAGCTATATATATTGTTACTACAGAGCCCAATAGTGGAAAATCTATTGTTTCACTTGGCCTTATGCAACTTCTTTTAGGCAGAACTGCCAAAGTTGGCTATTTCAGACCTATTATTGATGGAGTTCCCAATGGTAAAACCGATAACCACATTGACACTGTTTTAAGCTATTTCAATGTAGATATGAAACCTGAGGAGGCTTTTGCATATACACGTAGCCAAGTAGTACAATTAAAAAATCAAGATAAAGACGATGAAATTGTAGGCCATATTATACACAAGTACAAAACTATTGAAAACAAGTTCGACTTCGTTTTAGTTGAAGGAACCGATTTTTCTGGAGAAGGTGCTATTATTGAATGGGACATTAATGTACTTATTGCTAAAAACTTAGGTATACCGGCAGTAATTCTCGCAAGCGGAAAGAATAAGACCTTAGATGAATTGGTCGGTAATCTTTACATGGCATACGACTCATTTAAAGAGAAAGGTGTTGAAGTACTTCTTATAGTAGCTAACAAAGTGCAACCAGAGAATGTAACTCTTGTTTCTAACGGATTAAAAGAAAAGCTGCCTGATGATGTTTTGGTCGGTACTATACCCGTAAACGCTGTTTTAGGTAGCCCTACACTAAAAGAAATAGCACAAGAGCTTGATGCTAAGGTTCTTTTTGGTGAAGATTATATTAACAACCAAGTAGGCAGTTTCAGTGTTGGCGCCATGCAATTACGTAATTACATCACGCATTTAAAAGATGATAGTCTAGTAATTACTCCTGGTGATCGCGCAGATATTATTTTAGGAGCATTACAGGCAAATATATCAACAAATTACCCTAGCCTATCTGGTATTGTTTTAACTGGTGGTCTTATACCCGAAGATTCTATTATTAAGTTAATCGAAGGTCTTTCTGATATCATACCAATACTTTCTGTTGCTCGTGGTACATTCTATGTCACCAATAAAATTGGTACTATTAGACCACGTATTTACGCCGAAAACACAGAAAAAATACAAACATCTATTCAAGAGTTCGAAAAGTATGTACCTACCGAAGAATTGGCTGAAAAGTTAATTACGTTTAAAGCGAAAGGTATCACCCCTAGAATGTTTCAGTATAACCTTCTTCAAAAGGCAAAAGCTTCGAAAAAGCATATCGTTTTACCTGAAGGTTTAGATGAACGTATTCTATTGGCAACCAAAAAACTAATCGATGCCGATGCTGTTTCTATTACTCTTTTAGGTAATAAAGAACAGATCATTTCTAAAATTAAAGAATTAGATATCGATTTGAACATCAACGATATCAATATTATCGACCCAACTGCATCTGATCATTTTTTAGATTACGCCACCACTCTATTCGAATTGCGTAAACATAAAAATGTAAACTTGGCAATGGCTAAAGATTTAATGGAAGATGTATCTTATTTTGGTACAATGATGGTACATAAAGGTCATGCCGATGGTATGGTATCGGGTGCTATACATACTACTCAGCATACCATAAGGCCTGCATTACAGTTTATCAAAACTAAACCAGGTGTATCTATAGTATCTTCTATATTTTTCATGTGTTTACCGAACAGGGTAACCGTTTTTGGAGATTGTGCCATTAACCCAAATCCTAATTCTGAGCAGTTATCTGAAATTGCCATTTCATCTGCTGCTACGAGCGCAGCTTTTGGTATTGAACCAAAAATAGCCATGCTTTCTTATTCTTCGGGAGCTTCTGGTGTAGGTGAAGATGTTGACAGAGTTAGAAAAGCTACTGAAATTATTAAAGAAAAAAGACCCGACCTTAAAGTGGAAGGTCCTATTCAATATGACGCTGCGGTAGATGCTAAAGTCGGACTCAGTAAATTGCCAGATTCTGAAGTTGCAGGGCAAGCTAGTGTGTTTATATTTCCTGATTTAAATACCGGAAACAACACGTACAAAGCGGTACAACGTGAAACTGGTGCCTTGGCTATCGGACCAATGTTACAGGGGTTAAATAAACCTGTTAACGATTTAAGCCGCGGCTGTACTGTAGATGATATTTTTAATACCGTAATCATAACTGCTATTCAAGCAGAAGGATTTTAAACCAATTTTTATGAATATTTTAATTATCAATTCCGGTAGCTCATCCATTAAATACCAACTTATAAAAATGCCTTCAAAAAAGGTTATTTGCGTTGGCGCCATAGAGCGTATTGGTAGTACAGATGCCATCTCTAATTATAAAACCGATGCCAATAAGGTTGAAAAAATTTATGAGATAGCTAGCCATAAAGCCGGACTAGAACGAATTACTTCGCTATTGTTAGATGCTGAAATTGGTGTTATCGATAGTACTGAAGATATTGATGCCATTGGTCACCGTGTTGTTCATGGTGGTGCTTATTATACAGAGACTACTCTAATTGATGAAGAAGTTAAAAGTAAGATTAAAAAACTCTCGACTTTAGCTCCATTGCACAACCCTGCAAATTTGCTTGGTATAGTTATGGCCGAAGAAGTATTTACTACTGCCACACAAGTGGTTGTTTTTGATACCGCCTATCATGGTACCGTTCCTGTTAAAGCAAAAAAATATGCTTTACCTAATGAATTATATGAGAACGACGGAATTCAAGCATACGGATTTCATGGTACCAGTCATAAATATGTTTCTGAAATAGCAAATGAGTATCTGCATAAAGAAAACACTAAGCTTATTTCTATTCATTTAGGAAACGGATGCAGTATTACCGCCATTAAAGATGGTAAAAGTATGGACCACAGTATGGGTTTCACGCCTTCAAACGGACTAATAATGGGTACCCGTAGTGGTGATATTGATCATTCTATCATTTATTATATGGTGAATACGTTAGGATATAGCTTAGATGATGTCAACGAATTATTGAACAAAAAAAGTGGTATGCTTGGTCTTACCGGCTTTAATGATTTACGCGATATTGAAGAGGAAGCCAGCAATGGTAATGCAAATTGTATTTTAGCTTTAGAAATGAATGCATACCGAATTCGTAAATATATAGGGGCATATACCGCTACCATGAACGGACTTGATGCTATCATATTTACTGCAGGTATTGGTGAAAATTCTAGCCTGATGCGCCAGCTGGTTTGTAAGGATATGGATTATTTTAATTTTCAATTAGATGATTCAAAAAATGACCTAAGATCAAAAAATGTTAGAGAAGTAAATACCACAGATTCTAAGGTTAAAATTTTAGTCATCCCTACAAATGAAGAATTAGAAATTGCAAAGCAAGTTTATGAGCTACTTCACTAGTTTTCTATTCTAGCTATTATATCATATATGACGTAAATCATATGCCAAGTATTTTTAAGTGTTTAATTTTATCTTGAAATATAAATTTCATAACTACTAAAATTCAATATTATGCAAAACGATAATGGAAACACTTTATTAGCAATATTAACTGGGGCTGCTATTGGTGCCGGAATAGGTATTTTATACGCACCTGATAAAGGAATTGAAACACGTCATAGAATCAAAAGAAAGGTTGAAGATACCAGTCATGAAATAGCTGAAAGAGTTTCTCACGCAAAAGATGAGTTAACTAAATCTGCCAATGCACAGAAAGATGCTTTTGACAGAAAATTAGATGAGGCTATTTCAACGATGAGTTACAAGGCAGATGATATCATTGATAAGTTAGAACAAAAACTAGAAGAATTAAAAGCACAAAACGCTCAACTACATAAATAGCAGCTATGGCTTTTGAAGAATTAAAAAATGACCTCATGGGGCTAAAAACTGAAATGGGGTCATATTTAGAGCATAGCGACGAATATTATAGACTGAAGATATTTAAAGTCCTTTCAAAAAATGCTACCGGTATATTAAAGCTTCTTTTAATAGCTATTAGTAGTCTGTTTGCTTTATTGTTTCTGTCATTCGCAGCCTGTTTGTGGCTATCTGAACTAATGAATAGTTACTTTATTGGTTTTATTATCGTAGCCGGGTTTTATATTCTTTTAGCCATTATGCTCTATATATTTAGAGAACAACTAAACAAACCTGTACTTAAAAAATTATCTAAATATTATTTTGACTGATTATGAGCAAGCAATACCATTCTTTTGAAGAAATAGATGAGCGCTTGAAAGTCCTTAATCTTCAACGCCTAATCGCCCAAGAAAGTATTAAACTGCAGTTTAATAGCACTAAAACAGATTTAGTACCGCAACAACTAAGACAGGGGTTAGGAGCTACTTTTAGCCAAAAAGGGACTATTAAAAGCTTAGTGATCACCTTCCTTTCTAGCAAACTACTCGATTTTATAAAAAGTAAACGTAAATCTAGAAATAGAGACCTTTCTTAAAATTGTTTGCAGCTAAACTATTAGTTTCTTGGTCATAGTTATCTCTCCTTAAGTAATCAATTCAACTGCCTGTTAAAATATTTTTTTATGTCTAGACGTTTCTAAATGTTCGAATAGTAAACCACTTTGGCATAAAAAAATCTGGTGCTTTAAACAAACATTACTTGCTTGCTAAAACACCAGATTAAATTCTTAATACTATTCTAGTCTATTTAAGACTTAAGCTTCACAACTAGCACAATCTTTCTTTTGCTTGAATTTTTGTGCCGCGTTCATACTATGTTGGTAGTACAATGACTTCAAACCTAATTTCCATGCAGTTACGTGAATCTTATTGATTTCTTTAACTGGCATATCTGGGTGAACAATAATATTAACCGACTGACCTTGATCAATATGGTTTTGTCTGTTCGCTGCCTGATAGATAATATCCATCTGGTCAATCTCAGAATATGTTTTAAACACGTCTTTCTCTAAGTCTGAAAGGAAATCTAAATGCTGTACAGAACCGTCAAAATCACGGATGCTATGCCACACTTCTGTTGTATTCATTCCTTTATCCTCTAAAAGTTCTACCAAGAAAGGATTTCTAATCGTAGTCTTCACTTTAGCAATATCCTTAACATACGTATTAGACCATATTGGCTCAATACCTTGAGATACCTGACCTAAAATAAACGCGGAAGATGTTGTTGGTGCAATTGCATTCAACGTTGCATTTCTTCTACCATAGCCTTTTAATACTGCTGGCTCACCGAATTTATCGGCTAATTCTTCTGAAGCACTGTATGACTTTTCTTTTATTGTTTTGAATATTTCACTATTCAAATTATATGCTTCTTGACTGTTAAAAGGCAACATTTTAGATTGTAACAATGAATGCCATCCTAAAACACCTAATCCTAAGGCACGGTTATCTTTTGCGAAGTTGTATGCACGCTCCATAAACATAAAAGTCTGGCGGTCTTCACGACTTTCAGAATCACGGTAAACTTCTAATTTTTCACAGAACTCCGTAATAACAGCATCTAAAAAGAATACCATTGTTTCTACTGCATCGGTATTTTTCCATTTATCATAATGTAGAACGTTTACAGACGATAATACGCATACAAACGACCACTCATCACTTGATGGTAACATGATTTCTGTACAAAGGTTACTTGCATGAATTTTGTGCCCTTTTTCTCTGTACACATCTGCAGCACCATTGTTAGCGTTGTCTTTAAAGAAAATATATGGATACCCCATTTCACCTCTTCTCTGTAATACCTTTGCCCAGATAGAACGCTTTTCATCATCACCATCTACCATTTGTTGCATCCACTCATTGGTTACTGTAACACCATGAGTAAGCTCTTGAATTGGGTTACCTTCGGTACCAATTTCTAAGAATTCTTTAATATCTGCATGCTCTACCGGTAAGTATGGAGAAAAACGACCACGACGAACAGAACCTTGGCTTACTACATCTACCATAGATTCGAAAAGTTGCATAATATGCACCGCTCCTGAAGCTTTACCATTATTTTTAACCTCTGCCCCTCTATGTCTAATGTTACCAAAGTAACCAGATGTACCACCGCCTAATTTAGACATCATACCTACTTCTGACTGCGTGTACAAAATGTTACCCATGTCATCAGATATATTAGATCCAAAGCAGCTAATTGGTAATCCTCTTTCTTTTCCGAAGTTAGACCAAACTGGTGACGCCAATGAGTAAAAACCTTCACTCATGTAACCGTAAAATTTGTCTGAAAAACCAGGCATACCCAATATTTTCTCAGCTCTATCTGCAATTTCACGAATACGTGTTTCTGCTGAAACACCCGGAGTCAAATAACCAGAACCTAAAAAATTACGGCTATCTTGATTTAACCACTCAAACCCTTGCTTTTTGTCCTTTTTTAGGCTTTCAAGGGTTTCCTTTCTAGCTTGTACCAGTTCATTTGAACCATTCAATTTTACTTCTTGTTGTATGCTAGTCTCTAAATTAATTTTTGAATCGTTCATTTAAAATAAGTCGTCACTGGTTATACTTTGTGTTCTTTTGCTGTAATTGATAGAGCGTTTTACGAAGAAATCGCCATGCTTGGTACCGATAATTTCATCATCGAACCATTCTGTTTGCGATAGTAATTCTTCGTCTACGTCGAATATTTTATCGATACCTATACTTTCTATAGAATCGTTAAATCTCTTTTTAATGAATTCCTTTACTAATTTTTTAGGCAAGAAATCAATTTCACCGGCTTCAAAAATCCAATCTATAACATCACTTTCCGATAAAAATGCCTCTTTACACATTTCTTGAACGGTACCATGAAATTCTTTATCGAACCATTTAGGATTTTCATCCTTAATAATATTTATAATATCGATACCGAAATCGCCGTGAATTTGCTCTTCTTTAGAGGTTGCCTCTACAACATTAGAGATACCTTTAAACATATTCTTATGCTTATTGAAAGCCATCATAATCAAGAACTGAGAAAATAAAGATACATGCTCTATAAATAACGAAAACAATAAAACCGACTCGGCATATTCTTGATTATTTTCGCTTTTAGAATTTTTAAGGGCTGTTTCTAAATAATGAACCCTCTTCATGATAACAGGTTTCTTCTTTAAGTTTTTAAACTCTTCGTTTAAACCTAATATTTCTAACAAATGCGAATATGCATCGTGGTGTCTTACTTCACTCTCCGCAAATGTTGCTCCTACTGCACCAATTTCCGGCTTCGGCATTTTGTGATAAATATCTCCCCAAAAACCTTTTACAGCAACCTCGATTTGAGATATTGCCAACATGGTATTCTTAATTGCATTTCTTTCAATATCGGTCAACCCAGTTTTGAAATCTTGAATATCACTTGTAAAGTTAAATTCGGTATGAATCCAATATGAATGTCTTATGGCAGATACATAATCATTTAAAGCTGGGTACTCATATGGTTTAAGATTTATACGCTTTTCAAAGATGTTGGATTTTCTTTTTTGCGCTTGCTCATTTCGATACAGGATATAACCCTTGGCTACATCGAAATAACCACTTTCCATTAATTTATTCTCAACGAAATCTTGAACTTCTTCAACTGTAGGAATATAACTTTCATCTGCCTGCTTTCTTTCTAGCAGTGCTAAATGTACATTATTTGATATTATTTCGGCTTCACCGGGCCCACCATGTTCAACAGCTGTCATAGCCTTTAAAATGGCATTGGTAATCTTGTGTAAATGAAAAGGTTTTGTAGAAAAATCCCTTTTTATGACTTCTGTGATTCTCATGTTAAATTAAGGTTAATGATGTAGTTAATAAGAGTGATGTAAAGGTCGAAAATTAATCACCTTAATTTCACATTATCCTCTTTAAGCTTTTAACAGGGTTATCAACAATTTCATTTTTAAGACAAAATAACTTTTTAAGACTACTATTCAATAACAAACATAACAAACTAACATACAAATACTTACAATAAATTATCTCAAGAAAAAAAGTAAATTTTATTAAAGAAATACTTTACCTAAAACTTTTATAAATTATTTTTTATCAAATATCTCATAGATAAATTTTCAAGATAACATACTATTAACCTTGAGGTATTTTTTAGAATTAAATATGTGTATCTCTAAGTAGTTTTTTATCAATTATATAGCTAAAATGACATCAACCTATGCATTATATTTTTCACTTAAAGAGTAGCTTTAGCTAGTGCGACAAAATCACCTTTTTACGAAGAATTTTACCCTTTGTGCCTCCGAAACTTTCAGATTGAATTTCTAAGTTCATTAAGTTATTTTTTGTAAGAATGTTGGAAATATAAAAATCTTGTGATGGAGTTTTACCTAACCAAATCTTTTCATTTTCTGCATTTAAATAATAAATAGTATGATATACGTTTTCTGGTTTCTCATTAAAATGAATATATAACTCTGCGGTATTTCCCTTAACAAACGACTCCACAGAAAATGATGAAGTAACTGGTATTTTCTCTTTTTTACTACGGATGGATAATTCGCCTAGAAATGCGGTACCTTTTCCTTTCGTGATCACTCCTATTTTAGATACTATGCTGTTTTTTTGTGCAGGAATAATAATAGTATTCGTAAACCATGAACTAGATTTTTTTAAAGGAAATGTCAAGTTTTCTCCGTTGGAAAGTTGGCAATAAATTTCAATATTCATATTTCCCGATGTCTTCATTACCACCTGAAGGTTTAACGCTTTATCTAAACTTAATTCTGTTTTGTATAACGGAATTTCTGAATCTGCAAATCCCTCAAAAGACAAACTACTGCCACCCTCATAACTTTCATTAAAACTGATAGTTGTATTAACTTTAGTGCTGTCTACTTGAAATTGCCAAGTAGGTAATACATCTTGAATACTAAGGTTATGCCACTCTTTTTTAGAAACGGCCTTACCCTTCTCATTATAAAAACGACCTAAGCCATAATTGAAATTCGTTTTAAAAGGTAAGTCGTTAATTACACTACGTGGCTCAAAATAATCTGCAAAACCCTTCCAAGTACTTGAGCCAAATCTTGTTTCAACGGTTGTACCCCCATTCCAGAACTTTTGTTCGTTATTATAAACATCTTCAGGTGTTTTGGTTTGTGATATATCGAACGTCGAATTTGACCAGTACAAGCCTATAGATGTATTGTTTGGTTTTCCTTCTTTATATAAGACATCCCATTTTACGGGAGTTTTAAAACTTTTAGATTGTACGTCGATACCTGCATATAGTTCCCACTCACTTCTGCCCAACTCTTGAGCCGCCTTTTTACTATCTTCTAAATTAACTTCATTATACCTGAAGTTTATAAAGAAAACATCTGACATATTTTTATCCTCTTTTTGAAAATACATGGCATTATGGTTATTCAGCTCATCTTGCCATATTACCCTAGAATCATCAATCATAGCATCATACCACACCAGTTTTAAATTTGATTGTGTTCTATAATAAGATATGAATTGTTGCATCAACTCCCCCATTTCACCTACTAAGTCATACGTCTCTTGATTTATGAACCAACCGTCAAAATTATAAGTATCGGCAACTTCAATAAGTTTATCTGCTACAGGAAAACTGCCATCTTCGTTCTGTACCAAAAATTCGTACACCCATTCTTCTTTGCCACCATATACATTAGGTGGGAAAAATATAGTACCAATACTCTTTACTCCATTCTTATGCGCAGCATCTGTCCAAAAAGCAGTCGGTGGTACAATGATTCCCTCATTTGCTGAACCACCCCATTGCACAAAGTAATCTATGTATTGCCAAAATGGAAAAGCATATTGTTTAACACTAGAAAACCCTTGAGACGGATGAAAGTTAGTCGTATGTGGTGCCATCAAGGCTATGATACCAGGTATTTTCTGAGCGTCATCATTTAAATCAGTTGAATCATTTAAAAAACGACTTGCCAATGCTACCTGACTAATATTGAATTTAGCGTCTTTGTCACTTTCTGGCGACCATTGCAATAGTTCTTCTACAAACCAATAGGAAGAATATGGCTGATTATCACCGTACTGATTTTCTTGTGTATATCCATTTGTCACAAAACCTACAATCACTAGACCAATTAAAACTGCTTTCTTCATATTCATTCTCAATTAAAGTTAAAGATTGCTATTTTCTAATGATTCTACAAAAAGTTTGACACTAACCTTTTATATTA
Source organism: Maribacter spongiicola (assembly GCF_004364165.1). Taxonomy (GTDB): domain Bacteria; phylum Bacteroidota; class Bacteroidia; order Flavobacteriales; family Flavobacteriaceae; genus Maribacter; species Maribacter spongiicola. Next base: position 6,858 of record NZ_SOAY01000014.1, on the reverse strand, counting down.
ATGTTTAATTCATGCGTTAAATTTTCGATATTTTCGCCATTCATAAAACATTATATGACGGTTGAAGATTTAGTTGGGAAATATGATATTATAGGCAGTAACCAAGATGCAGAATCAAACTCTTACAAGGGTACGTTGATTTTATCTTTGGATGCAAATGATAGAATTGTGGCAAAATGGACTATTAACACAAACCAAGAGCAAACAGGCACCGGATTCTTTAAAAACAATATTATGGTAATCAACTTTAGGTATACTGGTGACGACAAAAATGTATACAAAGGCGTTGTTGTATACCAGTGTATTAACAAAGATGTTTTAGACGGATTTTGGTCAGAAAAACAAGGTAATCCTCTCTATTTAGGAGAAGAACGGTGTTTTAGGGTGAAAGAGAAATCGGAACTGATGAATTAATTTTGATAGGTATTTATAGCCTCTTTAAAAAACTGAAAAACTTCTGACTGCATCACTTTAGATGCTGGTAAAACTGCTCCTTTAAATCCGTCGTTCTTCCATTCGCCTATTGAAAGTGAATCAAATTTAGATGTATCAATTCCATCGTTACTTTTGTATCCACTGATATAAAAATAATGCTCCCTTACTACGTCATCAGGTATTGCCAGCCCAAGACCCACGGTAATAGTATCCGCTAAATTTGCATATGCACCAGAATCGAAATGATGAGGCCAAACTCGAATGCTAGACTCCAAACCAGTTTCTTTGAGTGTTTTTTCTAAACTGGATTGCGCCAAAGTTCTCAACGTTGCCAATCTTTTTAATCTTGGTCTATCTAATTCAAATATAAATGAATCATCAATTGAATATGGTAGCTCGTAATGAAAATCATAGGTATATTTCTTACCCAATATTGTATCTGTAGAACTTGTTAGCCATTTCAACACTTGTTGATGCGTTTTACCTTTTAATAAAAAAGAAGCATTGTTTTTAGGCGAAATCCATTCTAATGAAAATGTAGTATAGTTTAAGGCTAGTATATCTCCATTTGCTGATAATGGGTGCGTTTCTAACTGCTGTTTATCAATTGACCAGCCAAGATTCGTATGACTATCATCTGCTTTTTTTTCTACGAAACTTATTCCTGCTGCAGCTAAATATTGTGATGCTAAATGCATTGTTTTTTCCATCTTTATATTTTTTTAAGCGTTAACACCGCCGTAATTAATTCCTGTTAAACGATGCATATCATGATTAAAAGTAGATAGGTCTTCAAAATTGAATTTAGAAATATCATCATGACCACAAGCCCTAGCAATAACTTTAATAAGGTTATTGGTTGCATCAAAATAGTTGTGTAATTGCTTCGCCGAAGAATCTATAATTAATCTACTACGCAACGATTCTTTTTGAGTTGCAATACCAACCGGACAGTTATTACTGCCGCAAGCACGCATACCCAAACAACCAATTGCCTGTAAGGCGGAGTTAGATACCGCAATAGCATCTGCACCTAACATTAAAGCTTTACCAAAATCTTCAGCAATACGTAAGCCGCCAGTGATGACCAAGGTTACATCTGTTGCTCCAACTTTATCTAAATACTTTCGTGCTCTCGCCAAAGCAGGAATTGTAGGTACGTTAATATTGTCTCTTAATATGGTGGGAGCAGAACCTGTTCCTCCTCCTCTACCATCTAAAATAATGTAATCTACGCCTACATCTAAAGCAAACTGAATGTCTTTTTCTATATGACTTGCTGCAATTTTGAATCCAATCGGAATACCGCCTGTGCGTTCTCTTACTTGAGCAGCGAAATACTTAAAATCATCCACACCGTGAAAATCCGGAAAGGTTGCTGGTGAAATTGCCGTTTCGCCTTCTTTTAATCCTCTTACTTCTGCTATTTCCTTACTTACTTTAGCACCTGGTAAATGTCCCCCAGTTCCTGTTTTGGCTCCTTGTCCGCCTTTAAAATGGAAGGCTTGTACTTTGTCTAATTTATCCCAAGAAAATCCGAATTTAGCCGAAGCTAATTCATAAAAATACTTGCTGTTATTTTCTTGCTCATGTGGTAACATACCGCCTTCACCGGAACAGATACCCGCACCTGCCAGTTCAGCACCTTTAGACAACGCAATTTTTGCTTCGCGTGATAAAGCACCAAAACTCATATCACTCACAAACAACGGAATATCTAAATGTAAAGGCTTCTTTGCGTTAGGACCAATGACAACTTTTGTTGCCACTTCATCTTCATCAAGTAAAGGTCTGCTTGCTAATTGAGCAGGTAAAAACTGAATATCACTCCACTTAGGCAAGGTATTTCTATCTACGCCCATTGAAGCCGAAGTACCATGGTGACCTAGATTTTTTAATCCGTTTGTTGCCAATTCTTTTATATAACCCGTGTATGGTTCTGTTTCTTCAGGGTGGGTATCGGCATATGCCCCTAAATAAGCATCTCTATTAAAAGGTTGCGGACTATCTACTAAATAGGCATCAATCTCCGCTTCATCAACGAAAAGACTTCCGTCTTCTATTTTAGTAGTAAACTTATGTAACACCTCTGCGTTATTATATTCTGAAACTCCGGTATCTACCCGATAATCCCAACCATGAACTCCACAAATAAGATTATGACCATCTACATGACCGTCTGACATTAATGCTCCTCGATGTAAACAACGACCGTAGAGTACAGAAATATCGTTATCAAATTTCACAATAACCAAATCCAAACCATTAACTAAGGCATGTTCAGGTGTTTTGTTTTCTAAAGTGTCTACTTGGGCAATCGCAATTGGTTTTTTCATGGGAGATTGGTTTATGATTATTTATGTAAAAAACATTATTCTGTACGACTACAAAAACATGAAGCTATGTCGTAAATAAATGAAATGACTTAATTATCAAATATTTGTCGTGAATAGTAATGATTTCTTTCAAGCTACCAAGAATTATGAGAAAATCAAAATAAGATGATTTATACAAAACAGTCTAAATGCCTTCAAAAACCGTAATTTTGCATCCCAATTATTTAAAAAATAAAAAGAATATATGAAGAATGATCACGAGTTTTTTATGAGAAGAGCTATTGAAATGGCTGCAAAAGGAATGAACTCAAATGCAGGCGGTCCATTTGGTGCCGTAGTAGTAAAAGATGGAGAAATTATTGCCGAAGGCCATAATAAAGTAACCTCAACCAATGACCCTACTGCTCATGCAGAAATGGTAGTTATTAGAGATGCCTGTAAAAAACTGAATGATTTTCAGCTTACTGACTGCATAATCTACACCTCCTGTGAGCCTTGCCCTATGTGCTTTGGTGCAATTTATTGGGCAAGACCAAAAGCGGTGTACTACGGCTGTGATAAAGCCGATGCAAAGGCGATTGATTTTGATGACCAGTTTATTTATGATGAATTAGAAGTTGGCATGCAAGACAGACAAATTCACTTTAAACAAATGCTACAAGAAGAAGCTGTTGAAGTTTTTAATAACTGGGCTTCTAAGCATGATAAAACGAAATATTAGTCCATCCATATCGTATAGATTACCTATTTAAAAAAAAAGAGAGAAAAACATGCATTGTTTTTCTCTCTTTTTTTGCTTCTAGTTACATGTTAACCAAAAGGTATTAACCATAAACTTTATTTCAACAATTAGAACAAAATTATTAGCAACCTATTCTGAATAAATTTCAGCTATTTCTTTTTGAAACTTTTCTCTAATAACTCTACGCTTTAATTTTAGTGTAGGGGTTAATTCTGCAACTGAACCATTTTCATGAATTGGTAGCCACGGAGTCGAAATAAGCTTAAACTTCTTAATTTGCTCCACGTGACTAAACTCCGGATTATATTTGTCAATTATTTTTTGATACTTTCTTATTACTTTCTCATGTTGAATAATTTCTTCTAAACTGGTCCAAGAAATATCCTTTTTACCGCAATAGTTTCTAAGTGCCTCTTCAGCAGGGACTATTAATGCCGACACGAATTTTTGCTTATCTCCAATTACCATCATTTGCTCTACCAAGAACTCTTCTCGTAATCTATTTTCTATAGGTGCCGGAGCTACATATTTACCACCAGAAGTTTTTAGCAGTTCTTTTTTTCTATCCGTAATCTTTAAATATTCACGGCCTGTAGGTCCTTTTACCAACTTACCGATATCGCCCGTTCGAAACCATCGTTTATTGTCTATTTCACAAAAAACCTCTGCATTAACTTCAGGTTTCTTATAGTAGCCTAACATTACATTTGGTCCATGAGCTAAAATTTCACCTTCACCCTCTTGGTAATCTCCACTTTCTGCATCAATTAATATTTGAACCCCGTCTATAATTGGTCCTGCTGTACCTAACATTACCCCATCAGTTTCCATAGTATTTACGGTCAACGTTGGCGATGTTTCGGTTAGTCCGTAGCCTTCACGAATCGGGATTCCCGCTGCGCAGAAAACACGCATAATCTTTACAGGACAAGGAGCTGCACCAGTAACAATTGCATTTATATTACCACCCATCGCCTCTCGCCATTTGCTAAAAATTAGCTTGTCGGCAATTTTCCACTTAATCTTTTTTACCAAAGATAATTTTTGATTTGGTTCCCACTCATCAGTTAATGCCAATGCCCAGAAAAACAGTTTTTTCTTGGTTCCCTCAAGCGATAGTCCTTTATTATAAATAGCTTCATATATTTTTTCAAGCAATCTTGGTACTGTGGCAAAAGTGACTGGTTTTACAAATGCCAAATCCCCTTCTGGTCCACTTAAATTATCGGTTCCCGCAAAAAATACATTTGTGCTTTTTAAAATATAGACGAACAGAACGGCTCTTTCAAAAATATGACAGATCGGTAAAAAACTTAATACCTGATCTCCTGTTTTTGCCGCCATATGGGGCTCTGTTTCCCTTACCACATGCATGATGTTATTATGTGTCAGCATTACCCCTTTTGGGTACCCTGTGGTGCCAGAAGTATAAATAATAGTAGCTAAATCTTGCCCTTCTATACCTTTTTTTATTTCCGTAATTCTATCGGTGTGTTTTGAATCGAAAATAGTTTTCCAAAATGTACCTTTTGAATGTTCATCAAAAGTAAAAATATGCTTTAGGCCATTTACCTTATTTTGGGTTTCTGTCAATTTATCAAACAAATCGCCAGTACCACAAAACGCTGCTTTTACTTCTGCCTCATTTAATATATACTCATACTCACCTACGCTAATAGTTGGGTATAAAGGAACGCTCACCATACCTGCAATCTGTATAGCAAAATCCATGATTACAAACTCAGGTCTGTTTTTATACACTACAATACCGACCTTATCACCTGGCTGTAAACCTAAACTTAGCAAACCGGAAGCGGCTTGCTCGGCTGCTTCAACGACCGCCTGCGAACTATATGATTGCCAAATTCCTTTTAAATCTCGACCACTTAACGATTTCTCAAGTGGATGATTTTCTAGTTGATGGTACAGAAGATCGAACAGTCTAGTCATTGTTTGTTATTTTGTTTAAGTTAATCATTTAATAATTACAAAAGGCATCTCTTGAAAAACCCATTATAAAAAGTGTTATTCGAACATTAGGCTCAAAAACTCAGCAACACATGCCGGTTTTTCTGAGCCTTCTATTTCTATTGTACAGTTCCATGTCACCTTTAACCCAGTGTCGCCATAATTTTTGATATTTGAAATACTTCCTACTAATCGAAGTCGGCTATCTACTAATACTGGACTAGGAAAACGGACTTTATTCAAGCCATAGTTTACACCCATTTGTGCCGATTTTACATGAATAGAGCCTTCTAACATTTTGGAAAGAAGTGATACTGACATAAAACCATGAGCTACTGGTTTTTTGAAGGGTGAGTGTTTTTTTGCTTTTTCAACGTCTATATGAATCCATTGAAAATCTCCCGTGGCTTTAGCGAAATCATTGATCATTTCTTGGGTAACGGTCATCCAATCGCCATCTGGAAGCTGTTTGCCTTCTAACTTTTTAAATTCTTCAAAATTTTCGATTTCCAACTTTGTCATATTGTTATCTTGAAGTTCCGCCATCGATTGTTAAACAAATACCCGAAACAAAGCGCGCTTCGTCTGATGCCAAATACAAATAACCATAGGCAATATCAATAGGCTGCGCTACTGTTTTTAATGGGATGCTAGCTTCAATAGCTGCGAAATGCTCTTTCGGAATCTTATCTACCATATTAGTCATCGTAAAACCTGGTGCAATAGCATTAGCTGTTATACCGTATTTACCAAGTTCCATAGTCCATGTTTTTGCCATCGCAATAACGCCTGCCTTAGTAGCTGCATAATTTGTTTGTCCAAAATTACCTCGTAAGCCTACATTTGAAGCGGCACTAACAATTCTTCCATATTTATTTGCTCTCATATATACTGCTGCCGCTTGTGTACATAAAAAGACTCCTTTCAGGTTCACCTCAACAACGGAGTCAAATTCTGCTTCGCTCATTTTTTCAAGCGTCCTATCTCTTGTAATTCCCGCATTATTTATTAAAATATCTAGCTTACGATGTTTCTGATTTATCGATGCGAACAAGGTTTCTATCGCAGATTTGTCGGTTACGGAAACGGAATGAAATTCTGCCTTTCCTCCATTCGCATTAATTCCGTTGGCAACATCTTGACCTTCTGGTAAAAGATCTACTATAATTACAGTTGCGCCTTCTTTAGCAAATAATTCGGATATAGCTTGACCAATTCCTCTCGATCCACCAGTTATTACTGCTACTTTATTTTCTAATCTCATTTTGTTTTTAGTTTTAGATGTTGGTTGTTGGTTGTTGGTTGTTGGTTGTTGGTTGTTGGTTGTTGGTTGTTGGTTGTTGGTTGTTGGTTGTTGGTTGTTGGTTGTTGGTTGTT
>NZ_SOAY01000013.1 GCF_004364165.1 Maribacter spongiicola | reverse complement strand
AAAAGCCAAAAGCCAAAAGCCAAAAGCCAAAAGCCAAAAGCCAAAAGCCAAAAGCCAAAAGCCAAAAGCCAAAAGCCAAAAGCCAAAAGCCAAAAATTATAACTTATGATCAATAAACGCCTTTTGGTAAAAAATTTACTCGCTCATAACGACGAGAATAGTTTTTACGATAAAAAGCGATTTATTTCAATAGGAGAAAAGGAGGGTAAGGGTAAGTTTTTAAAGCATGTATGTGCGTTGGCAAATAGCAACCCCACGAATAATTCATTTATCGTTGTAGGCGTTGAAGATGAGGATAATAAAATAGTAGGGGTAGATTTTTTTGATGACAGCAAGATTCAAAATTTGGTAAATGCCTATTTAGATAACCCGCCTTTAATTTCGTACGAGAATATTCCTTTTCCGCATTTACCGAATGGTAAAGTGGTGGGTTTAGTAACCATTAAGTCTATCGGAAAAATTTGTTCGCTCAGAAAAAATATCTGGAAGTATTATGGCGGTTCTGTATTTTTTAGAGAGGGCAGTATAAGCCTGCCCAAGGTTTTTGATATTGAATTGAAAGATGTTAATTCTGAAGCTGTTGCTACTATTGAACAACATGCCAAGAACAATATAGAGCTTACTTTGGATGGAGTTATAGATTTTATAAACCACCGGCATAAAGATTTAGAAAGCGATTATAAGGTATTTAAAGAACAGTTTGTGGTCTGTTGGGCAGGCAATAAAAAGGTCGTCAATGGAGAAACCTATTACTACCGTGTCGATATAGAATTGATAAATGAACAGGTAAAATTATTTTACTCCAACTTAGATGAGGTTACCATTGCTTATGACGATGATTCTTTTACTACCATTGAATATGTTCAGCTAGGTCTGGCTGCGAAACAAAGGTATTATCCGTTAGAAAAAGTGGTCATAAATTTTAGTGAGAATGGCACCTATCAAATAACCAGCGATTTACTTTTTGATCCTCCTGTACATGATAAACAAGAGTTACAAAAGATATATGAAAGTAATAATGCTTTAGTGATTAAAGCAGGTAAAAGTTTAGCACTGACTATACATGAGGTGAAAAGTTTACGATACTTGGCAGATTCATATTTAATATGCTACCTCAACGGATTTGAAGAGGCTAAAGAACGAATGGAAAATGCCAGGCAAGTGCTTAAACCTAAATACCCGGCAATAAATAATTCGTTGAAAGAGGCACTTCGAGTGCTTAGAAAGGTTAAATATTCTTAATCCAAATTTGCTGGTATGGCTTTAATGGAAGTTCGTTATGTATGAGTTCAAAAGTGTTACCTGTTAGTAAGTCAATAGAATTTGTACCGGCATGAATTCCGATAGAAAGTAACCAACCAATATTTAAAGTTTCGGTAACTTCATTAAAATTAGACAGTACCCAAACACTCTGGTCCTCATGTGTTCTTTGATACACAAATACATGCTGATTAGGGCAGCCATGAATTTTTATATCATTAGTATCTGAAAATACGCTGTGCTCTTTACGTAAGCGAATCATATTTTTTAATCCGTTGAAGATGATGCTTGCAGGATTATCTTTTTTAGTTTTCAATTTAGAAACAACATCCCAGTTTTGCATAGGTCTATTTACCCAGCGATTATCATTTACGTGGTCTACATTCTGCTCGTAAGAATAATCATTTAAGGTGCCAATTTCATCGCCGGCATAAATCATCGGTATTCCGCCAAAAGTCAAAATAATACCATGCATCATTAAGATTTTAGTGATGGCATAATCGACAATATGTTTGTTGTTTTGGGATAAGGCAGTTTCTAGGCCTAATAAAGATGCGGCGCTTCCGGTAATTCTACCATCTCCATTTTTGGGGTTGTACATGAACATTAGCCCTTTTGCAGGTGACCACTCTAATTTACCACAATAATAATTTAATATAAACTGCTTGTGAGCTGTTGGGTCATAGCCCATGGCACGTACAAAATCATCGTCATAGCCAAGACCGATGTCATCGTGGCAACGAATGTAATTGATCCAGGTGGCGTCATTAGGTTTACTTGGTATTTCGGTAACACTTTTGACCATTAAATTGGCTTTTTTAGTGGCAATCGAATTCCATAATAAAGCCATTAAAGAGGCATTGTAAGCAACTTCGCATTCGTTACCTTCTGTTGTATCTTCTCCAAAATACTTTATAATATTTCTAGGGGCTACAATAGCTTCCGCCAAAAGAATAACACCTGGTGCTATTACCTGCAAGCACATTCTAAAAAGAGAAATGAGTGTATGAGCTTCCGGTAAATTCTGTGATAACGTACCGAGTTTTTTCCAAAGAAAAGCAAGTGCATCAAAACGTATAACATCTACACCAAGGTTGGCTAAAGACATTAAATTGCCGAGCATTTCAATGAATACTTCTGGGTTTCTATAATTTAAATCCCATTGATAGGTATTAAAGCAGGTCATAACCCACTTTTCCATCTCTGTGTTATAAGTAAAATTGCCTGGTGCAGACTGTGGAAATATTTCAGGAAGCGTCTTTTCGAATTCGTCAGGTATATGACGATCAGAGTAGGTGTAATAATAATTTTGATGGTGTAAGCTTCCTTCTTTTGCTTTCATTGCCCACTCAAACTCATCTGAAGTATGGTTAACCACAAAATCGAGCATTAAGAACATGTTGTTCTCTCGTGCTTTTTTGGTAAAAGCTTTAAAATCATTTTTAGTGCCGTAGGTGGTATCAATTTCGTGGTAGCTATTTACAGCATAACCACCGTCATTTTCACCAGCTGGTCTTGTTGTAATCGGCATTAGGTGAAGAAAGTTAATACCTAAATCTTCAAAATAAGGTAGTTTTTCTTTTAGTCCGTTAATGTCTTTGTTAAAGCGATCAACATACAACTGCATACCCACCATTTGTTCACTTTGGTACCAATTACCAGAGTTTAACCGAACGATATCTTGCTTTTGTAATTCTGTTGGTCGCTCTTTAAAAAGTGTTTCGAGGGTGTCTAAAAGTGTATAAAAGAATGCTTTATGTTCGTCTTCTTGGTACAAAGAAAAAAACTGAGTTTTAATTAGCGAAAGATTGGTTGCTAATCGTTGTTCAAATAAAGACGCTAAAGGTTGAGCCCCTTTTTTATTTTGACTTCTTGTAGCCAGTAAACGTAGTAATTCAGCTTGGTTCATTTTAAGAATCTAATTGTTGTAACGTAGGTAGAGATTCGATAGCACCAAAATTTTCGGTGGTAATTGCACCTGCTTTATTGGCTCTTTCTACCATATTAGTTAGAAGATTTTCGTCTGCCAGTACATTTTCTATTTTAGAATGTTGTGCAATTTGTTGTAAAAGACAACCAATAAAAGCATCACCTGCACCAGTAGTATCTTTAGGCGTTACTTTTATACTAGGTATGGTTTTACTAAAATTTGAAGTGCTCAAAAGGGTACCTTCACTACCAAGGGTAATCACTATTATTACTGTTCCCATTTCGTGAAAAACCTTGCAAGCATCTTCTAAATTATCTTTACCTGATAATAACTTGGCCTCTTCTAAACTGAATTTACAAAGGTGAGATTTTTCGATAAAGGCATGGCATTTACGTATAAAAACATCCTCTTTATCTTTCCAAAGGTCAACCCTATAATTAGGATCAAAACTGATGAAGGCTTTTTTTGTGAGTCCGTCAAACAAGTATCTACTATATGTTTCTTCTAAAGAACCACCTAAAAGTGCAGTGGCTGCGCCGAAGTGGATAATGTTATTTTCAAAACTAGTTTTTAGCGATGAATCATAAGTAAGTTCTTTATCTGCACCACGGCTAAAAACGAAATCGCGTTCACCATCGGCATCGATAGAAACAAAGGCAAGTGTTGTAAACGTATCACTTTTTTGTGCTAACGAAATATCTACCTTTTCATTGGCAAGAATACGCAATAAGAATGTTCCGAAAGGGTCATTGCCAACACAGCCGACGAAATAACTATCTCCGCCTAGTTTGCTAATAGCGCAGGCAACATTGGCAGGTGCACCACCCGCTTTTTTAGAAAATTCTTTAGCTTTCGATAAATCTTTACCTTGATTTTCAGCAACGAAATCAATCAATAATTCACCAATACAAAATACCTTTTTCATAGTTCCGAAAAAAAATTAGGAAGTCCAAGTTAATTAGAAAAAGCAACCATTTCCTAAATAATCTTAAGGAAATATTAAAATAAGGTTGTTTAGTTATTATTTTATTGAATTATTATGCTAAGGGTTTTGGCTCTGTTGATGAATTGCATATCTTGAATTGCACATTTTAAAACACATACTAGCCATGAGCATATTTGATGAAATAAAGAAAAAGTTGAGCCACGAATTTATAGATATTGTTGAATGGCTAGATAATACAAACGATACTATTGTTCATCGTTTTGAGCGTTACCAAAATGAGATTAAAAATAATGCGCAGTTAATTGTTCGCGAAGGGCAGACAGCCGTTTTTATCAATGAAGGACAATTGGCAGATGTTTTTAAGCCGGGCACATATACATTAAATACTCAAAACCTACCGATTTTAACCACGCTGAAAGGATGGAAATATGGCTTTGATAGCCCGTTCAAGGCTGAGGTATATTTTGTAAATACACGGTTGTTTACAGATGAGAAATGGGGAACCAAAAATCCGTTCATGTTAAGCGATGACCGCTTCGGTTTGGTAGAGATTCGCGCTTTTGGAACCTATAGTTTTAGGATTAATGATCCAGGTAAGTTTATAGTAGACGTGGTAGGTACCGATGGTAATTTTACTAATTATGAAATTAACGAACATTTAAAAAGCTTGATCGTAACCCGTTTTACAGATACGGTAGGTGAAGCTAATTTGCCGATTGAATTATACGCTGCAAATACTAGTGAACTTTCAGAAACCTGCCAAGAGGTAATGCAGCCAGAGTTTAATAGGGTAGGTATTGAGTTAGAGCGATTCTACATCGAAAATGTATCGATGCCAGAAGAGCTTAAAAAAGAGATTTTCGAGTATAGCCGTTTAGATAAATTGGACATGGGCAAATTAGCACAGTTCAAAGCCGCTAAAGCCATGGAGTTGGCTGCAAAAAATGAAGGTGGTACAGCTGGTGCCGGCATGGGTATGGGTATGGGTTTTGTACTAGCGCAACAAATGGGTGGTTTAATGGGGCAACCGGGTACACAACCTTTTGGTGGGCAAACTACACAGCAGCCACAAGCACCGCCGCCGATGCCTGCGCAGGTTTCTTATTTTTACGCTGTAAACGGGCAACAGTTAGGGCCAGTCTCTTTCGATAAACTTAAGGAGTTGTTTGCAAGCAGAACTATCAATAGAGATTCTTTGATCTGGAAACAAGGAATGGCAAATTGGACGGTACTGAAAGAAATTGAAGAGTTAAAATCTTTCTTAGGCGGTAATACACCACCACCTTTACCAACGGCATAATTTTGAGAAAATAAACTGACCTTTCTTAGAGAAGAGATCCTATCTATGGACGACATTCAACAATCGGAATATAAAAAAGCATGCGCCAATTGTGGTGCCGAGTTAAAATTTAAGCCAGGATCGCATCAACTTACATGCGAGTATTGTGGTTATGAAGAGTTTATTGAGCAATCTAAAAGTAGTTTCGAAGAGCTAGAATTAGAGCATTACCTCAAAATCGTCGGTGAAAATGCCTATACAGAAACCATAGAATTACTGCATTGTAAGAATTGTGGTGCTAACCAGCATGTAGAGGAAAATTACAAATCGCTTAATTGTGTGTATTGTAGCGAACCTTTAATTAGAGAAGATATTGAAAAAGAAGGTTGGATATTACCTGGTGCACTGGTGCCTTTTCAGTTAGATTCGAAAAAAGCACATTCTATATTTAAAACTTGGGTCGGCAAAATTTGGTTTGCGCCAGATAATTTGAAAAAGGCTGCATTAGACCCAGAAGGTTTGCATGGGTTGTATATTCCATACTGGACGTTCGATGCCAACCTTTTTGCATCTTACCAAGGGCAAAGAGGAGATTATTACTATGAAACTCAAACCTATAATAGTAAAAAGGGAAAAAGAACTAGGCAGGTAAGAAAAACGAGGTGGACCTATGCTGCTGGTAAAGTAGATGGTTTTGTTGATGATATACTTATAAGTGCATCAGAAAAGAAGCGAAAAGAAATTCCGGCTAAAGTTGCCTTCTGGAATCTTAAGGATTTAGTGGTATTTAATTCAAAATATCTATCTGGTTTTGTAACAGAGAAATATACGGTATCGCTAAAAGAAGGGCATCACAAATCTTTTCAAGAAGCCAAGAATATCGCCTATAATTGGATAAAACGCGATATTGGCGGTGATACTCAAAGAGTAGCTAATGCCGATATTAAATTGACCGATGAGAGGTTCAAGCATATTTTGCTTCCTATATATCTTAGTTCATATAGGTATGATGGTAAAGAGTTTAATTTTTATATAAATGGGCAAACAGGGGTGCTAAGTGGAAATAGGCCATATTCGTTTTGGAAAATTTTCTTTTTAGTGATTTTTATCCTTGTCATAATAGCCATAATTGCGATTTTTGCTAAATGAGTTTAAAAAGAACACTGGTAGTAGGTGATATTCATTCAGGGTTACAAGCCTTAAAACAAGTACTTGAGAAAGCCGCTATAACAGAAAATGATACTATAATTTTCTTAGGAGATTATATCGATGGCTGGTCAGAGGCTGTTGAAACCGTAAATTATCTTTTGCAATTAAAAGAAAACTATAATTGTATATACTTAAGAGGCAACCATGACGAGCTTTGCTATGAGTGGTTAACAGGCCAAGCAGACAACCCAACCTGGTTTATGCATGGTGGCGAGGCGACTTCAAATTCATATGGTAAGGCTACAAAAGAAACCAAGAATACACACTTGAAATTTTATGAAAGCTTAGACAATTACTATTTAGATTCAGAAAGCAGATTGTTCTTACACGCGGGTTTTACCAATTTAAAAGGTATAGAACATGAATATTTTAAAAAAACGTTCTATTGGGATCGTACACTCTGGGAATTGGCACTTTCATTAAATACAGATTTAGATAAAGACCATATTCATTATCCGAAGCGATTAACAAACTATTCTGAAATTTATATAGGGCACACACCTGTTACTCGTATAGGAAAAACAACCCCACAGAAAGCAGCCAATGTTTGGAATATTGATACAGGTGCAGCCTTTAAGGGTCCGTTAACTGTCTTTGATGCAGATTCAAAAGAATACTGGCAAAGTGATCCGGTTTACACCTTTTATCCTAATGAAAAGGGTAGAAACTAAGAAAACCATTAACTTTACTTAAAAATTGATTGTTTTATTAATGATCTTTAATAAAAACTAAACTATGTCTACTAAAAATATAAGATTAGAAGTGATGCAGGCTTTAGAGCCTAAAGTAGAAAGCTTTATGGAATCTTTCCTTATAAAACCAGAGGATATATGGCAACCAACAGATTTTTTACCAAATTCTGAAAAAGATACATTTTTGCAAGAGGTAAAAGATATTCGTGAAGAGTCTAAAGATTTGGGATATGATTTTTGGGTAACCATGGTAGCAGATACTATAACTGAAGAAGCATTGCCAACTTATGAATCTTGGCTAATGGATGTTGTTGGTGTTGACCAACATGGTGACCATAAAACAAACGGCTGGGCAAAATGGGTTCGTGCTTGGACAGCTGAAGAAAATAGACATGGCGATGTACTAAACAAATATCTTTATTTATCTGGAAGGGTAAATATGAGAGAAATTGAAATAACCACCCAGCATTTAATTTCTGATGGTTTTGATATCGGTACAGATCGCGATCCGTATAAAAACTTTGTTTATACGTCTTTTCAAGAATTAGCTACTAATATTTCGCACAAACGTGTGGGGCAAATGGCAAAGAAAAAAGGAAACGCCTTATTAGGTAAAATGTGTACTATTATTGCAGGTGATGAAATGAGACACCACTTGGCTTATAGAGAATTTGTTAAGACTATTTTAGGTGAAGATCCATCTGGTATGATGATTGCCTTTGCAGATATGATGAAGAAGAAGATTGTAATGCCGGCACACTTTTTACGTGAGTCTGGTGGTACAATAGGATCAGCATTCGAGAACTTCTCTAACTGTGCACAGCGGTTAGGTGTATATACTGCACAAGACTACGTTGATATTTTAAGTAAACTAAATGCGTATTGGGAAATCGATAAGGTACGTTCTTTAAATGAAGAAGCAGAAAAGGCTCGTGATTATTTAATTAAGTTACCATCAAGATTAGAAAGAATAGCAGAAAGAATGAAATTTCCGCAAGATCAATATCATTTTAAGTGGGTAGAGGCAAACGGAGCATTATAAAATAAAAATCCCGATCAGTTATGATCGGGATTTTTTTTACGTAAATTATAGTTTACCGTGCTTGTGTTCTTGTTGCCACTTTACAAGTTCTGCCCATTTACCTTCATAGCACATTTTCGCTTGCATAGGCCATGACGCAGGGTCGTGAATTTTATATCGTGTACCGCCAGTATCCAATATTTTTTGGCAAGCTTCTAAGCTAGCCTCAGAAAGTTCTTTCCAAGTTTTAATACCATGATCTTTGAACATACCTTCAATTTTTGGACCAATACCCTCAACAAGTTTTAAATCGTCTTGTTTAATGTTTTTTCCAAATGCAGCCTTGGCAGCAGACCCGTCAAAAGCTAAAGCGCTAGTTGTAGCGGCGCCGGCAGCAAAAGAAGCAGCAGAGGCACCTAGATTTGTACTTGGTGTTTTAGAAGCAGCCGTTACTGCTTTGCTTGCCGCAATTACTTTTTGGTTACACGCATCTAAATCAGCTTTTAATTTGCTGTTGCTTGCTTTTAGATTGTTTAAATCGGTCAATTCAGCTTTTAGTTTCGTGTTACTAGCCGTAAGACTATTGATCTCAGCAGAATTATCTATAACCTTGGCAGAACCTTTTCCTAGTAGGTAACCTAGTATTCCACAAATGATACCAACTAAAGCTGGAATTAGCCAGCACCAAATATTCATATTTTCAAAATTCATGTTTTTACTTATTTATAGGATTAGTGTATATTTTAATTTAATGTAATAACTGTTCGTCTATTTTTTACTCTGCCTTCTTCAGTGGCGTTTGTAGCAATTGGTTGTGTTTGTCCCTTAGATGTAGCAATTATCTTATCAGCAGCTATGCCATTTTGCATTAAGTAGTTTTTAGCGAATTCAGCTCTGTCTTGACCTAATCTCATATTTGTGCTTGCTTGCCCGGTAGCATCTGTATGACCAACTACGCTTGAAGTAGCATCAGAAACCTTATCTAAATATCTAGAAATATCAGCAATTTTTTGTTTTTGCTCGGCGTCTAAGTGAATTGACGCTTCTGCTGAATCGAAGTAAAGAACTAGCGGATCAGCTTTAATTTTATCATATAAAGCCTTTAGGTCATCACCTTCAGTGGCAGATATCTCTTCAAGACCAAATGAAGCAGCTCCCCAATACGTACCATCTTTAGGGGTCATCTCATCCATAAGTTTACCTTGGGTGTTGATTTGAGCAGTAGAGAATCCCTTAGAAGCTAAATCGTTTTTAATGGAGTTTGCTCTTGCAAGGCCTAAATTGGGGAACGCAGTATTATTCTCTTCTTCGCTTGTGTAGTAACCTGTTACATTTATAACATTACTGCCATTGGACTCTAAATGGCTTTGTAGACCAGAAACGCCTTTGGTCAATTCAGCACTTAAAGGCATTAAAATGTCGTGAGAAGAAATGTTGAAATTATAATTGTCATTGGTGTTGTAGGCAAATCCATTACCATCAACTGCGAATGGATACGATGTTGCCGAGGGCTCTATTACGATTACCTTTTCTGTGGCTGGTTCAGTCGGTGTAACTGGTGTTGCGCATTCGCTACACCAATTATAAAAGATGAAAGTTCCAACTACAATGGTAATCAACATCAATAATAAATAGGTTGTTGTTTTCGTCATTGTAAAAATGTTTAGTGTTTAGCGCACAATTTATTAAAAAAATCTTAAAAATGTTAAAAGATTGGAACCTAATTACCTTACAATCAATCATTATGTTAATAACAGTTATGTAATAATGAGCACCATTTATACAATCAATAAGTAAAACGATATAAAAAGTGTATGGAGTAGCAACTATAAGTTGCATTTTTACGTAAGTATTTTAAATAGTATACATCTCCCCACAAAGATTGGGCATTGAATATACAATTTGAAGTTTTGAGTTAGTTGGTTAAAAAATCCTGTCCTCTTGTAGTAGACAGGATTTTTTTATGTCTAAAATTTAAGGGAATAAAAGTCCAACTATACAATATTCGGGTAAAGCTGTACAGAATTGGTTGAAACGAGTAGGGTAATTTACTAGTTTAATACAGAGGTATTTACACTATAAAATGAAGAAAAAGATAAAAGGTATCATAAATTTCCTTTGTATGTTTATTGTTCTAGGGTTACAAACTTTGCTTCATGGTAGTTGGTCGAACGAACCAACCAATTGAAAAGCAGCCTAGTTATTAAACACACAAAGGAATTTTTGTTTTTGTTATAGATCAAACTTTATACCCTGTGCTAAAGGAAGCTCAGTAGTATAGTTAATAGTATTGGTTTGTCTTCTCATGTACACTTTCCAAGCATCAGAACCGCTTTCGCGACCACCACCCGTTTCTTTTTCACCACCAAAAGCGCCACCAATTTCAGCACCAGAAGTACCGATGTTTACATTAGCAATACCACAATCACTACCCCAAGCAGAAAGAAAATGTTCGGCTTCTCGAAGATTGTTTGTCATAATAGCAGATGAAAGCCCTTGTACCACACCATTTTGAATAGCAATGGCATTTTCAACATCGCCATAATATTTTAATAAGTAAAGAACAGGAGCAAATGTTTCGTGTTGAACAATTTCGAAATCGTTTTTAGCCTCTGCAATTGCAGGTTTAACGTAGCAACCACTTTCGTAACCTTCACCTTCTAACACTCCTCCTTCAACGATTAGTTTACCACCTTCTTTAACCACTTTTTCAAGAGCCATTTTATATTGGGCAACTGCATCGGTATCAATTAATGGACCTACATGATTATTTTCATCTAACGGATTACCAATTCTTAATTGCTGATATGCAGCTACAACAGCTTCTTTTACTTTATCGTACATAGATTCGTGTATGATCAATCTTCTAGTAGAAGTACAACGTTGACCCGCAGTGCCAACAGCGCCGAACACAGCACCGATAACGGTCATTTTTAAGTCAGCGTCAGGTGTAACGATAATAGCATTGTTACCACCAAGTTCAAGTAAAGATTTACCAAGTCTGGCAGCAACCGCTTGAGCAACTATTTTTCCCATTCTAATAGATCCCGTAGCAGATACTAACGG
The DNA here is from genome assembly GCF_004364165.1 of Maribacter spongiicola. Classification (GTDB taxonomy): domain Bacteria; phylum Bacteroidota; class Bacteroidia; order Flavobacteriales; family Flavobacteriaceae; genus Maribacter; species Maribacter spongiicola. The sequence continues at coordinate 237,692 of NZ_SOAY01000013.1, read as the reverse complement.
TACTCTATTATCTTGTGTCATTAATTCACCTATTTTATAATCCCCATTAATTAAACAAGAAATACCTTCAGGTAAGTTATTGGCTTTCATAACTGCAGCAGCTATATTTTGACAAGCTATACCACATAGCGGAGTTTTTTCTGATGGTTTCCAAACACAAACATCACCACAGATCCAAGCAAGGGCCGTATTCCAAGCCCAAACAGCAACAGGAAAGTTAAAGGCAGAAATAATACCGACCACACCTAATGAATGATATTGCTCGTACATTCTATGTCCAGGTCTTTCTGAGTGCATAGTTAAACCGTGTAATTGACGAGATAGACCAACTGCGAAATCGCATATATCTATCATTTCTTGTACCTCGCCTAAACCTTCTTGGTAGCTTTTTCCCATTTCATAAGAAACAAGTTTACCTAACGGTTCTTTAAGCTCTCTTAATTTGTCGCCAAATTGTCTAACGATTTCACCACGTAGTGGTGCAGGTTTTGTTCTCCACTCTTTAAAAGTTGTCGTAGCAGTAGACATTACTTTTTCGTAATCTGCTTTTGTCGTTGTTTTGACTTTGGCAATTAGAGAACCATCTACTGGTGAGTACGATGAAATTGTATCACCTGATGAAAATTGGTTAGATCCAGTTGAAGTACCCTCGTTGACATCTTTAATTCCTAATGCTTTTAAAGCATCGTGTATTCCGAAATCTGCTGCTATTTTTGACATTTTATAACTTTTTGCGTGATTAATGTTAGATATATTACAAAAATACAAAGAATTTTATCCAATAAGACATCTAATTTTTGCTAAGAAAATTTAACGATACACCAAAAGATAATACCTAATAAAGCTGGTATACTTTGAACAAAGAATATTTTTTTGCTTACGGAAAATGCACCGTAAACACCAGCAACGGTAACACAGCCTAAAAAGAAAATCGCAATATTAGCAGACCATGTTATATCGCTTATAAAAAAAGACCATACCAAACCGGCTGCCAAAAAACCATTATATAGTCCCTGGTTTGCCGCCATTGATTTGGTGGGTTCAAATAAATCTTTAGGAAAGTTTTTAAATACTTTTCTTCCTGCCGTTGTCCAGGCAAACATTTCAAACCAAAGAATGTAAATATGGATGAGTGCTACAAAGGCTGTTATAATTTGTGCTACTATAATCATGATTCTTTAGCTATAAAACGTTCGTCAACTGGCATAACAGTACCACAATTATCGCAAGTTCTTAATTCTTTGGAGCTGTAAAAATGCTTAAAGTGAGATAAGAAATCTTTTTCTATATCATGCAGGGTAAAATAGGCTTCATATAACTTGTGATTACAATTATCGCAGAACCATAACAGACCATCGTCCACATTCATATGGTCACGTTTCCGTTCTATGACCAGACCAATAGATCCTTCTTTACGAACGGGTGAATGCGGTACTTTGGCAGGGTGTAAATACATGTCTCCAGGTCCTAATTGCATAGTTCTTTTTTTACCATCTTCTTGAATATGAACTTCTATATGACCTTCAAGCTGATAAAACAACTCTTCAGTTTCGTTGTAGTGATAGTCTTTTCTGGCATTTGGCCCTGCAACGATCATAACAATATAATCGCCAGCATCTTTATATAAATTTTTGTTTCCGACAGGGGGCTTAAGTGAATCTCTGTTTTCCTCTATCCATTTGTTAAGGTTAAATGGTGCTTTTATGCTCATTTCTATGATTTTTAGTGAAAGTTAAAGAAACGATCATTTCTTACCTAAAAGGTAAGCATAAAAAAAGCCTTTGGGTTACAAAGGCTTTCAAATATTATCTTCTAAAATTCTATCTAAAAAAAAGTTGTGTAAAATATAAATCTCCTTTATTATTTTGTTGAATGTTTATAGCAGAAAAATCATAGTTACCTTCTATATTTTCTCTGTGGCCAGCACTTAGTAACCATGCATAAAAAGCTTCTTCAATAGTATCGTATTTTCTTGCTACATTTTCTGCAACAAATACGGCATTGGTTCTTTTTGCAATGTTACTTGCTCGCATATTAAAATTATCATGACTTGTTTTACCTTTTGAAATCATGTAGGTGGTATGAAGGCTTGCATAATAGTATGCTGTACTCTCAAATTGCAGTTCATTTAAACCTATACCAACTCGATAATTATTTATCATTTCAAAAAGTTCGGTTTCTAGATTGTTATGCGAATTAGAAGAAGCCAAAGTATAAGTTAACAATGGTTCTTCAGAAGTTTCTTGGTAACCCGCAAAGTTCTCATATCTAGAACATGACGATAATACGGTAATGAATACAATTAAATAAATTAATGAAGATTTCATAAAGGGGGACTATTTAAGTATTGAATGACAAAAATAGGCCCACCAATCTTTTCATTAAGAAGAATATCTATAGAAAGTGTATTTTGTACGGTAAGCGACACGAATCTATAGATGGGGGTCGATCGTTAAAATACCTCAAAAATTACAACGAATAAAAGTGTATTTCATGTGACTATCTACACTTCATCAACTTAAAAACACCAGTCAGCGATTTTGAGTTAAACTAAACCTAGATTAGTCCTTAATAAAGTAATACAAATGTTCTACTGCTTGTAAAAAAGTTGAGTAAAGTAATAGTTGCCCTGGTCATCTTTTTTTACACTTATACCAGTGTGTGTAAAATCGCCTTCCATTGTTTTTTTATGGCTGCTGCTAACATACCACCCTTCAAAAGCCTCTAAAGCAGATTGATAGTCTTTGGCAACATTTTCTGCAACCATTTCAACGCTGATTTCAGAATCGATGTTAGAAGCTCTTGAGCTAAAATTATCGTGGCTAATGCTACCTTTAGATATCATGTAGTCGGTATGAAGGTTCGCATATTTATATGCAACATCACTAAAAATTAATGTATTGGTTTTTAGACTTAACCTGTGCGCATTAACAATATCTAGTAGGTCCTGCTCTATAGTTAAAACATTTTCAGCTTCAAGTACTGGCGTATCATCTATAGAGTCGCTAGTACAAGAACCAAGAAAAAGTAATAAAAAGACAGGGACCGCGTAAAGCAATCTCATTTTCATATAAGTGTCTTTAAATTGTGTAGCCTTTCGGCGTAGCGCAGTAGGTAATAAAGTTAAGAGTGTTCTAAGCTCTCGTAATCGATTTGGGTTATCGATGTAGTAATATTATTGAAAAATTAAACGCAGGGCATTAACAAAAATGCATATTCGATAAAGTGTACAAAAAGTAAGATTAGCGGACCATACAATTATATGATTATTGGGTCCTCTGAAACCTGACTTGGCGGAGCTTCACTTACTAGAACGGTATCAAAAATTAATGCCCCGATATCTTTAATAGGTTGATAAAGAATTGATTCTTGCTTAGTCTCATCATCTAGTAAATTAAATGTGCTGTCCATTCTATCAAAAAATATGAAAGCGGCACCAAGCAAAATAGCCACCTTTAACACACCAAAAATACCACCTGCAATTTTATTCAATAAGCCTAGCATGGCAAAGTTGGCAACTTTAGTCAGTAGTTTTCCAATTAAATTTACAATGATGATGATAAGTATCAATGTAATTATAAAGGCAATGATACTCATGTTGCGTTCATCCCAGTTTAAATGCTCAGATAAATAGTTGCCCGTTATGTATGAAAAATGGATTGCTCCGAAAATACCTGCAACAAGTGCAACAATAGATGCTATTTCCATGAATAGTCCGTTTTTATATCCCTTCCATAGACCCCATATTAAGGGTAATCCAAGTAAAATATCTAAAAGTCCCATTCGTAAAGTGTTTTAACAAATATAGAACTTTGATTTGTACCTTTGCAAAGTCTATATCATAGATGAGGTTGAAGGAAATTATATGGCAAGGGATACACAATTAAAAGAACGGTGGGATTATTTGGTAGAAAAGCTTTCTGGAAAGTTTTCTGACGGTGATCCTTTAGAATTAGATGCTATTATTTACCTAATTGGGGTTCAAGAATTAGGACAGTACCACAGAAAATATAAAAAAGATGATAAATTAGATTTAATGCATATTGCTATCTGTCGTCTTTTAGAACCTTACGGATTTTACGAATTCAGTTTTTTTGATGAAGATGGTTGGCCGCATTATAATGTAATAGAAGAATTACCTTCTTTAAAAGCGGGAGAGCAAACTGTACTAATGAAAGAAGCAATAGTTAGCTATTTTGTAGAAAAAGAGTTTATTCAATAAACGATGAAGAAGCCTTATTACGCTGTTATTTTTACTTCTACTGGAACAGCAGGCGATAATGGCTATGGCGATATGGCAGATTTCATGGAGCAGTTGGCAAAAAAACAATCTGGCTATATTGGTATTGAAAGTGCCAAACAAGAAATAGGAATTACGGTAAGTTACTGGGAAAGCCTAAATGCAATTCATAATTGGAAACAGCAAGCAGATCATTTATTGGCTCAGAAAAAAGGAATTGCAGATTGGTATGATTCTTATACAGTTCGTATTTGTTTAGTAGAACGAGAATATAGTTTTAACCGATGTACATAATTCTTTACGTCGCTTCAGAATTCCATGCTTTGCATTAATTTTTATTTCCGCTATATTTAGAGAAATAACTTAAAGCACATGTCAAGGCAATTTATAATATCATTAGATCAGGGTACAACGAGCTCTAGGGCTTTATTAGTAGACCATGATGGTACCATTCAAGGAATGGTTCAAAAAGAATTCAAACAGATTTTTCCTAAATCGGGTTGGGTAGAACATAATCCAAAAGAAATTTTATCTTCACAGATGGCTGTTTTAAAAGAACTTTTGGAGAAGGAAAAAGTGAAACCAACAGAAATTGTAGGTATTGGTATCACCAACCAAAGAGAAACTACAGTAGTTTGGGATAAAAATACAGGAGAGCCTGTTTATAATGCCATTGTGTGGCAAGACAAACGTACGACAGATATTTGTGAGCATTTAAAAAAAATCGGACTCACAGAGCATGTAAAGAAAACTACAGGCTTGGTTATTGATTCTTATTTTTCGGGTACTAAAGTAAAGTGGATATTGGATAATGTTGAAGGGGCAAAGAAGAAAGCTCAGGCCGGCGATTTATTGATGGGTACAATAGATACTTGGTTGGTTTGGAACATGACGAAAGACCATAACCACGTAACTGATTATACCAATGCATCACGAACCATGATTTACGATATCGTAAATCTAAAGTGGGACGATAAAATGTTGAAGGCATTAGATATACCTAAAACCATGCTGCCAGAAGTAAAACCATCTGCAGCGAATTTTGGAGATTATGAAATTGACGGAGTAAAAATTCCTATAGCAGGTATTGCTGGTGATCAGCAAGCAGCACTTTTCGGTCAGGCATGTTTTAAGAAAGGGTCTGCAAAAAACACCTATGGTACAGGTTGCTTTATGTTGATGAATACCGGTGAAAAACCACAGTTTTCTAAGAACGGACTATTAACCACAATAGCATACGGTATAGACGGTAAGGTCAATTATGCGCTAGAGGGCAGTATTTTTATTGCTGGTGCGGCGATACAGTGGTTAAGAGATGGTTTAGAACTTATTAAAGATGCCAAAGAAACAGAAGAATTGGCAAATTCAATAGAAGGTGAGAATCCTGTTTATGTAGTGCCGGCATTTGCAGGTCTTGGTGCACCTTATTGGGATATGTATGCAAGAGGAGCTGTTTTCGGCTTAACAAGAGATACAGGTAAAGCACATTTGGCAAAGGCGACTTTAGAAGCATTGGCTTACCAAACAAAAGATATTTTAAAGGCTATGGAAGATGATTCGGGCATTCAGCTAAAGAACTTACGGGTTGATGGTGGTGCGTGTGCAAACAATCATTTAATGCAATTTCAAGCAGATATTTTAGATTCTGAAGTGCACCGACCTGAAATTATTGAATCTACCGCAATGGGTGCTGCTTTTCTTGCAGGAATTGAAGTAGGTTTTTGGAAGCAATCAGACATTGATCAAAGTAGACCTATGAACCGAATTTTTAAGCCAACCTTTGATCGTGTGAAAAGAAAACGCTTGTACAAAAAGTGGCAAAAAGCTGTAGACAGATCCAAGGGCTGGGAAGAAGAAGAGTAGCATACGTATCAATTTTACAATTTATTAATTTTTTAGAGCATAGAATAGCATATGACTAGTTCTATCTTTGTTCATTAATGTTAGGTTTTAGTCTAGTTGAGACCAAAATAACCGTTTTAATTAAAATAGACATCTACTGATGAAGAATATAAAATTTACCAATTTAGAACGCCAAAAAACGATAGACCATTTAGAATCTGAAGATTTTGATTTAGTGGTTATAGGAGGTGGAATTACCGGTGGCGGTATTGCATTGGATGCTGCATCTCGCGGATTAAAAGTAGCCTTGTTAGAAAAAGGAGATTTTGCTTCTGGCACAAGTAGTAAATCGACCAAACTGATCCATGGCGGACTCCGATACTTAAAGCAGTTCGATTTTTGGTTGGTGAAAGAAGTAGGGTCCGAGCGTGCAATTGTACATAAATTGGCTCCGCATTTAGTATTGCCAGAAAAGATGTTGTTGCCGTTAATAGAAAATGGTTCTTACGGTAAATGGTTAACATCTATTGGGCTTAAAGTATATGATATTCTAGCTCAGGTCACAGGAGATGATAAGCGAAAAATGCTAGAAAAAAAGGAAGCCTTGAAATTGGAGCCTTTATTGCCGAAAAAGATTTTGAACGGTGCCGGTTATTATGCTGAATATAGAACAGATGATGCCCGTTTAACCATTGAAAATATTAAAAGCAGTCTTTTATTTGGTGCACAGGCATTGAATTATGCTAAAGTAAATGAGTTTGTTTATGACGGCGATAAAATTGCAGGTGTTAAGGCGATAGATACGGTTACAGACAAAGAATTTACAATCAAATCTAAATATGTAATTAGCGCCGCTGGTCCGTGGGTAGATGAATTGCGTAGCTTGAACAATTCTAAAAAAGGAAAACAACTTCATTTGACCAAAGGGGTTCATTTGGTTTTTCCGTATGAAAAACTACCAGTGAAACAATCTTGTTATTTTGATATACCAGATGGCAGAATGATGTTTGCCATACCAAGAGGTAAAATCACCTATGTTGGTACAACAGATACCAACTTTAATGATAATAAAGACAATGTAAGAACAGATCTCGCAGATGCCATTTATTTGATTTCTGCAGTTAATAATATGTTTCCTGATATAAATCTAGAGTTAGAAGATATTGTTTCTTCTTGGGCAGGTTTAAGACCTTTAATACATGAAGAAGGTAAGTCTGCGTCAGAATTATCAAGAAAAGATGAAATATTTGTTTCAGATACTGGCTTAATAAGTATTGCAGGTGGTAAGCTAACAGGTTACCGTAAAATGGCAGAAAGAGTTGTAGATCGTATCGCTAAGAAAATGGAAGAGGAATATGATACCGAACTTAAAGAATGTTATACAGAGAAAATATTTTTGTGCGGTAATGTCGATTTCAAGAAGTTTAAACATGTAAAAAAATATATTGATGAGGTATATGACCAAATCAAAGAAGAAGGTTTTACAAAACACGATGCTTGGTTTTTAGTAACCAACTATGGTAAACAGACAGAAACTATTCTTGAAAATTATAAGGGTATTGTAGAAGATGATAAATATGTACGTTTAGCCAAGGCAGAATTGGCTTTCGGTATCGATTATGAAATGGTGCAAACCCCTATGGATTTCTTCATTCGAAGAACTGGTAGGTTATATTTCGACATAGAAAGTATTAGAGCCTTAATGGAACCTTTGATGAAAGAATTTCAAATTAGGTTTAAGGTAGATGATGCTAAAATCGAAGAATGGAGAACAACCTTAAATGCAGAATTAAAAGAGCATTCAGATTTTTCTTTAGAAAGGCGCTAATCCAGTTTATCCGTTAGGTCTAAAAACACTTTTTTAGGATTTTTATTCTCATAGAGAACTTTATAAACAGCGTCAATAATAGGAGTTTTGACCTTTTTTGTAAAGTTCTCTTTGATGTTGTAGGCACTTTTTGCGGCATAATAACCTTCCGCGATCATGCTCATTTCCATTTGGGCGCTTTTAACGGTGTAGCCTTTGCCAATCATATTCCCGAACATTCTATTACGACTAAAGATAGAATACCCAGTAACTAACAAGTCACCTAAATAAGCTGATTTATTAATGTTTCTATCTAGGTTATGTATGCGTTTTGTGTAACGCTTCATCTCACGAATTGCGTTACTCATTAATACACTCTGAAAATTATCGCCATAACCTAATCCGTGGGCAATACCAGCGGCAATGGCATAAATATTTTTTAACATGGCGGCATATTCTGTACCGATAATGTCTTTACTGATATTAGTTTTAATATAATTACTAGAGAGATTATTGGCAATCAATTTTGCCTTCTCGGTATCTGCACAAGCAATGGTTAAATATGAAAGTCGCTCCATTGCAACTTCTTCTGCATGGCAAGGCCCGGTTATAACGCCAATATGATCAAAAGGTATTTCGTAAACGTTATGAAAATGTTCACCGACTATTAATCCCGATTCGGGAACAATGCCTTTAATTGCAGAAAATATTATTTTGTCTTTTAATGAAACGGTCAGTTTTTCCAACTCTCCCACTAAAAAAGCGGAAGGTATCGCGAAAATTAAAACATCGGCATTATTCACGGCCTTGTTAATATCGTTGGACAAATCTAATTGTTCGGTCTTAAATTCTACCGAAGTCAGGTAATTAGGGTTGTGTTTTTGAGTTTTAATATGCTCAATAGCATCGGTATTACGCATATACCAACCAACTTTTTCTTGGTTATTGGTCAACATTTTAACAATGGCCGTAGCCCAACTTCCACCACCTAAAACCGCAAATTTCGCATCCTTGTTCATAGGGCAAATTTACCAATAATTTATATGCTCATCATATGATTAGTATCAGCCTTGTGTAAATTTTGGCATAGAGATTGTTTTATAGTTAACAACCTATTAAATGAAATCTTATGAAAACTATAAAACTACTTACAGGATATTTCCTTTTAGCCACATTGATGGTTTCTTGTTATACAGAAGTAATTATTGAAGATGATTTTATAGAGGAGTCCGCTTTCAATACCGATCAAGTTTTACAAAGCTATGATTTATGGTATGTAGATATTAATGCGACCCGTGGTAACGGTGAAGTGCCTTTTTTGCAAAGAGCGTTTACGGTGTCTTTTGATCGCGGAGTGTTATATGCAAATAATAACATCGTTGGTATTGGTAAAACCGGTGGAGGCTACGGTATTGATGTGGGTACTTATGGTACGCTAAGAGGTACAGTAGATATTGCTCACGATATAGACGGATCTTGGTTTCTGGAAGTTTTTGCTGTAAACAACAATACAATAGAGTTGTATGATGCAAATTCAGATACCTCTTATTATTTGAAAGGATATCAAATTAATAATTTCGATTACGACACAGTGTTCTATGATAACATCAATTATTTCATACAAGAATATGATGCTTGGGAGAAAATATTTACCAGTGAAGCTGGAGCGTTAAATGACTTTGATAATGAAAATTACATACAGTTTTTACCTAACTTTTTCAGGTCTTCTTTAGATGCGCCGAATACGAGTGTTTCTAATTTACAATGGGATTTTGAAGGTGATTACCAGGTATATGATGTACAAGGTGACAATTCATTAAAAACACTGACGTTAGACTATGACTTTATGGGCGATGATTACTTTGAGTTATATGTAATTAATGATAGTACTATAGAATTATACCACCCAGATAGTGGAACAACATATGAATTTAAGGGCAGAGGATACCAAGAGTATTTGAAGTCTAGTAAAGGTACAGAAAGTAAGAAAAGAGTTAAATCTTCTAACCCAACTATGAATGTAGAAAGGAAGAAGGCAAAGTAGTTTTTAAGTTGATTGTCTCAAGAATGCCTTATTCGATAAGATTAGGGCATTTTTTATGCTTCAGATTTTACGTCTTCCATAATAACAGCATCAATATCGATAGGTTTGTCTGTGTGTAGAACCGAAATATCGCCTGTGGTTTCAAAAATAACAGCTCTTACTTGCGACAGCTGTAAAACATTTGCTTCACGAAGTTTGCCCATTAAATCTGCCTGACTTACCAATGCCTTTTTTAAGTTCTCTTTTAGAATTGTACCGTTTTTCATTAGAAGAATAGGCGTGTTGGTTATAACCTTTTGTGCGGCATCAGATGATGATAATAGTTTGGCGAATAATGCTTGTAAACCTGCAAGCAATGCTATAGACACCATGGCGGGCATTAAACTTGAAACAGGTTTATTGACAGCATCGGCAAGAATGGAACCCATGGCAATGGTCACCGCAAAATCAAAACTTGTCATTTTAGCGAATGTTCTTTTACCAGTTACACGGGTAATGAACATCATATATAAATAGATGAAAATTGCAGCAACAACTATTTGTAAAACCGTTTTTAGTGAAAGTGGATCAAAAATTTCCATGAGTATGTGTTTAGAAGTTATACGTTACCCATCTAAAAGGTAGATGAGTAAAAACATTGTGTCCCTCTAAAAATAAAAAGGTCTCAGGTTACATGTTTCCTCTTTTGCAAATAATCATAGTTCATTTAATTGCGCAGAAGTCTCTTTTTAAATGCTGACGGATTTTCTCCCGTCACTTTCTTAAAAGTCCTGTTGAAATATGACAGACTTTCAAATCCACATTCAAAACAGGTTTCGCTAACATTTTTTCCGGCAAGTAATAAACGTTTAGATTGACTGATGCGATATTGATTTAAAAACTCTATGAAAGTGCTACCTGTTGCTTTTTTAAAATAGCGACAAAAAGCTGGCTTAGTTAAGTTGCAGAATGTAGCAACTTCATCAACCGAAATTTTACCCTGGTAACGTTCATCGATCAAGGCATAAATATCACGAATTCTAGTTTGTTCCTTTTTACTATATCTATTTTTATAGGGCTTTTTGTGTAACAATTCGAACTCATTGCTTTGAGAAAGTCTTTTAAGAATATTCATGATTGCCATAAAATATTCAAAAGGTTTAAGGGTGTGGAGTTCTTTTAATAACTCGCCCACTACCTTTTTAGTTTCCCCGTGAAAAGCGATTCCGTATCTTGATAAATCCAATAATCTATTTAAGTTTTTCAATTCTGGAATAGGGTCTACAAAATCACTCTTGAAAGAAGGCTTTATATGTAACACTTCTTCTCTGTACGTTGTTTTTACACCGTAGTCAAAGTTTAAATGCGGTATGTTAGAACCAATTAGTACAAGGTCGGTTTCTTTATATTCAGAAATATGGTCGCCAACATGTCTTGTTCCATTAGCACCTTCAATATAAACGATTTCATATTCAGGGTGAAAATGCCAATAAAAGAGGTGGCTCAATTTAGGGTCATGTAAAAGTCTAAACGGACTTTTAGAAGCGGGGTCAATAGTTTCTAGTTCTACCTTCATAATAATAAATGTAACAAAATTGCGGGGAATTTAAACCATTCGTATCTAAAAAATCAATATAGTTCAAATTTTGGTTAATATTACGGTAGTTCAAGTTGCTAACGCTCAGTAGTTTTATAAAACATTTCTACCTTCAATTTTTATATGATGCAACAGACAAACAACAAAGTTGAGCAGGGTAACAAAGCGCATAAAGATATGCCAGGTAATCCGTCAACGGCAACAAGCAGTAAACAAAAATTAAACGATCGATCCAATGGTAAACCACTTCGTGTTCTCAGTGAAGAAGATTGGGAATTCTGGTTAGAAAATGGGTACATAATAATTAAAAACGCAGTACCGCTAGAGCAAGCAAAGACAACAGCAGATTTTTTATGGGAGTTTGATGAAAAGAGTCCCACAGATTCTTCAACATGGTATGCACCACCAAGAGCAGAAATGCAAATGAAAGAATTAACGGGAACGGGAATGGTTGAGGTATATAACCATCAACATTTATGGAACAATAGACAAACGCAAAGAGTATATGATGCTTTTGTAGATGTGTGGGGAACAGAAAAACTATGGGTAACTATTGATCGTGCAAATTTAAATTTTCCATTACCTGCTGGAGTAGAAAAGAAAGGATTTATACATTGGGATTATGATCCGGAAACAAAACCCCAAAATGTACAAGGAGTATTGGCATTGGCTGACCAAGATGATGAGAATATGGGCGGCTTTCAATGTATACCATGGTTGTACCGTAATTATGATTCTTGGAAATTGACACAGCCAGAAGACAGAGACCATTTTCAACCTTCATTAGATGGTTTAGAAGATAAAATTGTAAAAGTGAAAATGAAGGCAGGCGATTTATTGATTTTTAATAGTACAGAGCCACACGGTATTCGACCAAATAAATCAAAAGATAAAGTTCGAATAGCCCAGTACATTTCAATGATGCCTGCCGACCCAGAAAATGAAGAAATGCGTAATTGGAGAGTTAATTCTTGGAAGAACAAAATCGCGCCTGAAGGGTATGCATTTCCGGGGGATCCGCGTAAATGGGAACAAACCAAATATGATACTGCTAAATTATCACCGTTAGGAGAGAAATTATTGGGATTAAAAGCCTGGTAAACAGATAATTTGGTATTATTCTGCTGGTTAGTGGCGAGGCCGGTAAATAAGACTTATTTTTGCGCCCTTAAAATCATCGAGCATGCAGAAGTACCTCAATATATTCGATTTCAATCAGAAAGTAGATTATAAAAATGAAATTTTAGCGGGATTAACGGTTGCAATGACAATGATTCCAGAATCATTGATGTTTGCTATTCTTGCAGGGTTTTCACCATTAGTAGGTTTGTATGGTGCCTTTATCATGGGATTGGTTACAGCAATTTTCGGGGGAAGACCTGGGTTAATTTCTGGTGGAGCAGGAGCTACTGTAGTTGTATTAATGGCATTAATGAATTCTCACGGTTTAGAATATGTTTTTGCGGCAGTTGCCTTGGCAGGTGTTTTTCAATTGATAGTTGGTCTTTTAAAGCTTGGTAAATTTATTCGTTTGGTGCCTCAGCCCGTAATGTTCGGGTTTGTAAACGGTTTGGCTATTATCATTTTTATGGCGCAAATGGATCAGTTTAAAGTAGGTGTAGGTGATGCTGCAGTTTGGCTAACAGGTCACACATTATACACCATGGTAGGTTTGGTGCTGTTCACCATTGCAATAATTGTTTTTGTTCCTAAACTTACGAAAGCTGTACCAGCTTCATTAATAGGGATCATTGTAGTGTTTTTGGTAGTTTATTTTTTAAAAATAGAAACAAAACAAGTAGTAGATATCATTAATCAAGATACGTTGCCAGGTGAAGCGTTGAAGTCGCTTAGTGGGTCATTACCTTCTTTTCATATACCAACTATTCCCTTTACGTTAGAAGCCTTTAAAATTATTTTGCCTTACGGTTTAATAATGGCTGCGGTAGGTCTTACAGAAGGCTTGCTTACCTTGAACTTGGTAGATGAAATTACCAATACAAAAGGTAATAGTAATAGAGAATGTTTGGCGCAAGGGGGTGCAAACATATTAAACGGTTTCTTTGGTGGTATGGGTGGTTGTCCAATGATTGCACAAACTTTAGTTAACCTATCGGCTGGTTCAAGAGCTCGGCTATCGGGTATAATTGCAGCGTTAACTATATTGGTAATTATATTGTTTGGAGCACCGGTAATAGAATTGGTGCCTATAGCCGCCTTGGTAGGGGTTATGGTCATGGTTGCTGTTGGTACGTTTGAGTGGGCAAGTTTTAAGGCTTTGAGAAGAATGCCGAGATCAGATATTTTTGTAATGATATTGGTTACTTTAATTACAGTAGTCTTACACAATTTAGCATTAGCAGTATTAATTGGCGTAATAATTTCAGCCTTGGTTTTTGCTTGGGAAAGTGCCAAGAGAATTAGAGCTAGAAAACATGTGGATGAGTACGGAGTAAAGCACTACGAAATCTACGGACCTTTATTCTTTGGTTCTACAACGCTTTTCAATGAAAAATTTGATGTGCAAGGCGATCCAAGCGAAGTAATTATCGACTTTAAGGAAAGTCGTGTTTCTGATATGAGCGGTATAGAAGCCTTGAACAAGATTACAGAACGCTACGCCCAGGTTGGTAAAAAGGTTCATTTACGTCATTTAAGTAATGACTGTATACGTTTATTGGCAGCTGCAGATGACATTATAGATGTCAATGTTATGGAAGATCCTACATACAAGGTCATGGTAGATAAGCCTCTTTCTAAGTCAAAGGGTGATGATCCAGAAACTAAGAATCCTTTTAAGTTGTGGGGTTTATAAGAGACTGTATTTTTAGTGATAATCATGACGCATACTTATAGATAGCATAAAAGGCTCCTAAAACGATAGCTATAGAAATAATATAAATACCTATTTCCTGTAGGCTGTCTTTTTTTGCTTGTGCTTTAATTTTATCGCGGATAATTTTATACTCGACATCGGTGAGTTTTTTAAAGTGTAATTTGGTTTCTTGCGAATAATCTAAATAGTCTTTACTTAGCTCTCTAAAGCTTCTACTTTTTCTTAGTAATGCCCTATTAGCCTTTATTACTTTCATTGGTTGTCCGCCGTATCCTCCCATCGTCATTTCTTTCTTATATGTAATAAAAATGACCGTTTTGTTACATGAAATTCAATTATTCTTAGTTTTTGAACAATTCTTTTATACATTTAGTGATTTTAATACAAGTTTTATTTTTCTCTTTTTAGAAGAGATTTTTTTAGATTAGAGCATTAGAAATATGAAGAATAAGGTTAGTTTGCTTATCGCAATTTTTGGAATAGTTTTTTTAAATAGTTGTAAGGTGGAAGAGTCAAAAAATGAAGTGGTTTTGTTTGTAGGAACATATACAGATAATGGTAGCGAGGGTATATATAGATTCAATTTAAATCTTGATAGAGGCGAATTGACAAATAAATCATTAGCAGCGAAAATTAAGAATCCTTCTTATATAGCATTTTCTCCGGATAAAAATTCGTTATATGCAGTTAGTGAGGTTGATGATTATAAAGAGAACGATGGTTCAATTACCACTTTTAGCATAAAGGACACTGTTTTGGTCAAGATAAATGAGCAATCCACTTATGGTGCCAACCCATGTTTTGTAGGTGTTAGTGATGATGGAAAATTAGTTGCAGTAGCAAATTATACGGGAGGTAATGTAGCGGTTTATAATGCTTTGGAAAATGGAAATCTTAAGCCATCTCCACAAGTTATTGATCATAAGGTGATCGATTCTACCAAAAAAGCCCATGCGCATATGTCTTCTTTCTTAAATGGAGAATTAATTGTATCTGATTTAGGTCTGGACCGAATAAAAATATACACCGCGACTAATGGCAATTATGTTCCAAGCGTACAAAAAGAATTGGTAGTTGCCGAGGGTGCTGGTCCTAGACATTTTGTAACATCAGAGAATGAAGAATTTCTTTACGTAATCAATGAATTAAACTCTACTATAGCCATGTTTCAGAAAGAAGATGGTAAGTATTATGGTAAGAAAACCTATGATACAGTAGCATCAGATTTTGAAGGAGAAAGCTATTGTGCAGATCTTCACTTATCACCAGACGGTAAATTTCTTTATGGTACAAATAGAGGGGAGAATACTGTAGTCATATTTAAAATAGACCAAACTACCGGAAAATTAGAATTGGTAGGTAGGGAGTCTGTAAAGGGCGATTGGCCTAGAAACTTCACCATGGACTCTACAGGTAAATATATACTGGTAGCAAATCAACGTAGCAACAATATTGTTATTTTTAATAGAGATGTGGAAAATGGCACTCTAAGCTTTGTAAGCCAGGTTGATTTGCCTAGTCCAGTATGTTTAAAATTCTATTAATTAGATTTGATAATCTGTAGCAAGTCATTTTTAGGTACTACGCCAGATTGCCTCCAAACCTGCTTTCCGTTTTTAAAAAGAATCATAGTAGGTACACCTCTAACTTGGTATTGAGATGCCAATGTTTGATTTTTATCTACGTCTATTTTTACGACTTTAATAGCGTCGCCTAAATCTCCTTTTACATCTTTTAAAATAGGAGCTAGCGTTTTACATGGTCCACACCAGTCAGCAAAAAAGTCTACTAAAACCGGAGTGTTCCCTTTTATGATATCAGAAAATGATGATTTCATATCTTTTGTTTTATAAATTAATACTAATTTTTGGCTAATGTTAAGTTAGCAAATTCCTGTTGATGGATCACAACTATCACCTGTGGCAATAATTTTTAAAGGAGCTAATTGTTGAAAAGCCTCTAAAAATGCTGCAGGTGGTTGTGCACCACTTATACCGAACTTGTCATTGATAATAAAGAAAGGTACACTGTTAACACCGCGTTGCTGATAATGGGCAATTTCTTGTTTTACAGCATACGCAATAGCATCGTCATTTAAAATGTTTTCTGTTTTTTCTGATGACCAATCATATTCAGCCATAATAGTATGCAAAACATCAACCTCGTTCAAATGTAGATTCTCATCAAAATACGCTTTCATTAAGCGTTCTTTAAGAGCATCTTTAAATCCTTCTTCCCCAGCAACGTGTAACAGTTGGTGCAATGGTAGCGTATTTACTGCTAACCATTCGTTACCGAAGTTGAAGTTAATACCCTCTTCTTTACCACTCTCCTCTAAACGTTTGGTCATTTCAAGAGGTCCGTCAACACTACCGAATTTATTGGTTAAATAAGTATCTCTATCCAAACCCTCCTTTGGTATGTTCGGGTCTAATTGAAATGGGTGCCATTCAATTTCTATTTCGGCGCCATCCCATTCTTTTATCGCTTTTTCTAATCTTTTCTTACCAACATAACACCATGGGCAAGCAACATCAGAAACTATATCTATTTTTATTTTATCGTTTTGCATATATCAATCATTTAATATCTAATTGGTCGTAAAAAGTAGTGAAAACATACTTTTAAAAGCGACCATCAAAAATGAACTAAAAAAGAAAACCCTTTCATGAACATGAAAGGGTTTTCGGTATTAGGTTGGCGTTTAACTTTATAGCGTACGTAAGTATTCTGCTAAGTTACGAGCTTCCTCTTCATTTAAATTCTGATTAAGCATAATTGCGTTGTTGTATTCTTTCAGTAATGCTTTTGCAATAGGATCTTCTTTCAACATTTTATCAGGATTGATAATCATGTTCATTACCCATTCTGGGCTTCTACGTTCGTAAACACCTTTTAATGCCGGCCCGATCATACGTTGCTCTGCCATATGGCAAGCGGTACAAATTGCCTGAAATTTTTCTTTACCTGCAGCAGCCATTTCTTCATTTACTGCTTCATCAAAAGTAACACTGGTTATAGGACCTACGCCTTTATTATCTAAATCTACTGGCACGCCTTCACTTGCCGTTTCTTTTTTAACTTCTTTTTTGGTTCTGTTCATTTCAAAACCTTCCTTTTTCTCTTCTTTCTTCTCGCCACAACTTATAATCATTGTGCTCAGAGCTAATAAAGTGAATAATTTGCGCATACGTTACATCTTTTAAGTGTTGTCTGTAAATTGAGCGACTAAGATATGAATTTTTGCGGGTCGAAGTATGTTTTAATAAAGATCGATTTCAGTTTTTAACTAATAATTTTATGGAGGTAACAATTTGTATGAACGATTTTATATTTGTTCAAAAGCCCTAGGTAATATTTTCTAAAAACTCTAATGTACGCCTTTCGGTATAGGTAAAATTATCGCTACCGTAGAAGCCCACATGACCACCATACTTAGGCATCTCTAGAAAAAGGTTGCTATGATGTTTCGCAATTTCTATAGGGTAACATTCAGATCCTAAAAAAGAATCGTTCAGTGCGTTTATTATCAACGTGGGTACTTTGATATGGTCTAAGAATTGAAGACTGCTGCTTTTTGCGTAATAGTCCATCGCATCTTTAAAACCGTGCGCTCTACTGGTATACAGGTCATCAAAATCTTTAAGAGTTTTAATGTTTTCTATTTCATTATCTGAAATCAAATCAGGAAACAATTGTTGTTTCTGTTTTAATTTTTCGATGAGGTTCCCTTTAAATCTCTTGGCATATAGTGCGTTTTTAAACTGAAGTAGCTGGTGTAGTGAATCTGCTAATTGGCAAGGCACCGAAATGGCAACTGCTCCTTTAATTTCATTAGCTCTCTCTCGTTTTTCACCTAAGTATTTTAGAAGCAGATTACCGCCAAGACTAAAGCCGTGTAGGTAAATATTTTGGTATTTATCTAATTGTAAAACATGTTCAATAACAACATGAAGATCTTCGGTGGCTCCAGAGTGGTAAGAGCGAAATAATTTGTTGGCAGTACCACTGCATCCCCTGAGGTTTAAGGCGCAAATATCATATCCAGATTGCATTAAAGCTTTAGCGCTACCTTGAATGTATGCACGTTTTGAGCTTCCTTCGAGACCATGAATTATGATGACCAATTTTTTGGATACAGATGAAGCGTAGCTCCAGTCCGTATCTAAAAAATCAGAATCAGGTAAAGTGATACGAACTCGTATTTGATCTAAGTCATCTACTTTTCTAACTAACCCAGAATATATGGTAGAAAGGTGTCCGCTCTTAAAAAATAGAGGCGGATTATATGTAGAGTTAACTAAAGGCATTTGTTTGAAAGGTAAAATTTTTATTTACTTCGGATATGTTTCTAGAACTTTAATCTGTTCATCGATAGCCTCTTTAAATTCTGTTTTTAAATGTGATACTAACTCGGCAACCGGTATAGAGTCTTCAATAAGTGCAGAACCTTGCCCAGCAGACCAAATGGTTTTCCAAGCTTTAGCTTCGGTATCCAATTCTTTGCCAAAATCTATTTTTACATCTTTTTTAAGGTCTTCTTCTGTAATACCTGCAGCTTTTAAACTAGCGCCTAGAAAATTGGCGTGAACACCAGAAATTGAAGCGGTATATACCACATCGCTAGCACCTGCATCTATAATCATTTGTCGATATTCAGGTGAAGCTTTACTTTCGTTGGTATTGATAAAACGCGTACCCATATACGCTAAATCGGCACCCATTTGAAGGGCAGAAGCAATGTCTCTACCCGTACTTATGCATCCGCTGAGAAGAATAGTTTTATGGTAGAATTTCTTTATTTCAGCAACTAATGGCATTGGATTAATAGTACCGGCATGACCACCTGCGCCGGCGGCAACAAGAATTAATCCGTCTACACCAGCTTCAGCAGCTTTCTCGGCATGACGTTTCTTAATGATATCGTGAAAAACCAATCCGCCATAACTATGAATAGCGTCTACCACCTGAGAAACAGCACCTAAAGAAGTGATGATCAAGGGTACTTTATGCTTCACACATAATTTTATATCTGCTTCTAATCTTGGATTAGTTGCGTGTACAATTAAATTTACGCCAAACGGGGCAGGTTTTTTACCTGTCTCTTCTTCAAAGGTCTTAAGGGCAGATTTTATTTCAATAAGCCATTCTTCAAAACCTTCACTAGTGCGTTGGTTCAAAGCAGGAAAAGTACCAACGATGCCATTTTTACAACATTCAATAACCAATTGAGGTCCAGAAATTAAAAACATTGGGGCTGCAACTGCAGGCAGTGATAATTCTTTTATGAAAGCGGGTTTATTTGACATAAGGATGATAATTTGAACGTGATTTAAAAATAACCATAAAAAACGGTGTTCAGTAGTTCTTACATTTCAAAACTATGTTATTTTTATAAGGTATTATGCATGCATAACAAAAAATATTAAAATGTATACTAAGGATTTTGAAGTACGGTGGAGTGATATAGATGCGAATCGTCATTTGGCGAATTCGGCATATGTTAATCTTATGAGCCATACACGAATGGCTTTTTTAATAGATCAGGGCTTTGATCAAAAAACTATGGTTACATATAAAATAGGACCTGTAGCATTTTATGAGCACATGTATTATTTTAAAGAAGCCTTTCTTGGTAATCAGGTCAAAGTTTCTCTAGAGATTATGGGGTTAAGTGAAGACGGAAAATTTTTTGAATTTCACCATAATTTTTACAATGACAAAGGAGAAAATATAGCACGTTGCGAAATGATGGGTGCTTGGATCAGTTTAGAGACTAGAAAGCTAACAAGTCTAGCTATTGAATTAAGAAGTAAATTTAGTGATATAGAGAAATCTGCGAGTTTTAAAGTACTCACTAAAGAAGACACAAGAAAATTCTTAAAAATTCCTAAAAATTTATAGGAATTGTAGTGTTAAATACTTTATTTTTAGTTTGTTGAAAAAACCAAAAAACTAATTAGTTCATAAATAACCAAATAACAGATTTACTTAATGGTTAGCCTGCCAGAAGAAATATTTCAGGATACATATGGTAAAGTGAAAAAGTTGATTGTCACCAAAAAATTGGTACCTGGTCAACTTATTACAGAACATAGGTTATCCCATACATTGAATATTAAAGATGACACGATACCGGTGGTGTTGTTACAGTTAAGACAAGAAAGCCTTTTGGTTGGTAATTTAGATAGTGGTCTTGCGGTTAGAGAATTATGTGCACAAGAAATTACAGAAATGTTCGATTGTAGAATAGCAATTGAAACAATGGCGGTTAAACTTTTTACAATCAATGCACCACAATCTAAAATTGATGACCTAAGAAATCTATTGGTGCCTTTTGAAAACGGGCCGAAAAATGGATATGTTTTCTATAAAATAGACCGCTATTTTCACGAATTCATAGTAAAGAATTGTGGAAATAGAGCATTATACCAACTTTACAAATCTGCAAAAATATTACCTTTTATGGACCTTGTAGGTCTGAATAGACCGTTGCATGTGATCATGCAAGAGCATCTTAATCTGGTGTCTTCAATGCACCATCGCGAAGAAAGTAAGGCAAGTGAGATTATGAGGGTTCATTTAGAAAACGCAAAAAAATCACATATTTAGTCTTCTTGAAGTTGCCTTTTGGGTCGTTTACTTGAAAGATATACCCCTACCAATACAAAACAACCAGCAATAATTTTTATGGTAGTTATAGAGTCTTGACCTGTAAATACAGCATAGGTAATACCAACTAAAGGTTGTACATATACAAAAGCACTTAGAGTTGAAGCTTTTAATTGAGTAAGCGCAAAAATATTGAACAAATAGGTACAGAAAGTTGTACCTAGAATTACAAAACAAATACCGAAATAAGCTTCAAAAGGTAAAGTGTTCCATGAAATTTCTGTGAATTCTTGGTATCCAAAAGGTAGGCAAATAAGTACACCTAAAGAGAATAGCCATTTCATGAAGGTAAATGGATGGTATTTGCTGATTAGTATTTTCACCAATACTAAGTAGGACCCGTAGAACATAGAGTTCAAAAAAATCAAGAAATTACCGAAAGGTATATTTGGGGCATCTTGTCTTACTTCGGTGCCGAACAAAATTAGGCCTAGGGCACCAAGTAGGCCGATAGTAATTCCTATTATTTTTCTTCCCGATATTTTTTCTTTTAAAATTACTGCCGATAGAATTAAAACGACAATGGGCGTAGTTGTAATTAGTACTGCACTATTTATTGGTGTAGAGAGTGAAAGACCTTTAAAAAACACCAACATGTTAAGAGCCATACCTAATAAGGCACAAATAAACATACGTTGGTAATCTTTAGGGTCGATACGTTCTTTTGGTCCGAATGGTGAGATCAACCAAAATAGAATAGCTGCACCAAGAACCCTTAAAATTATAAATCCGAAAGGTTGCACATAATGTGGCATAATACCTTTGGCAATAGTATGGTTAACTCCATAAATGGTAGTTGCCCCAATAGCAGCGAGTATGGCTAGTAATCTTTTGTTCAAGAGTGGATTGCCGTTTTAGCGGCCGCTACCACTTTTTTACTATTCCCAATAAAAATTTGATCATCAACAATAATAACCGGTCGTTTTAAGAAGGTGTATTGTTCTAATATCAACTCTTTAAAATTTTCTTCAGAAAGGTTTTGTTCTTTAAGATTTCGCTCCCGATATAAAATCGCTCTTTTGCTGAACAAATCTTCGTAGCTATGAGATAGACTGTGCATTTTTTCAAGCTGAGAAGGGGTTATAGGTTCATTTTTTATATCCTGAAGTTCAAAATCTGTAAGGGGTTGTAGTTCTTTGATAATACGTTGGCAAGTAGAACAAGTACTTAAGTGGTATATTTTTTTCATGACTTTGAGTGCTTAGGATGATGCTTTTTATCTTTCCAAAAGAAAAAACATCAGTATTCGATGTTGGCTTTAGAAATACAAAGAAACCTAAATATCATTAATTGTGCTATTTTTACAAAGCATAAAATGTGAAATGATGACTGAGAATATATTTGAGATTATGTTGCAAAATCGTAGAAATCTACATGCGATATTAACAAAGACGCCTAAAGAAAAACTTCTTAAACTTCCAGCAGGATTCAATAATAATGTGTACTGGAATATAGCGCATACCATAGCGACCCAGCAAGTGTTGATATATAAATTCAGTGGTCTACAAATGCGCATACCTAATGAACTAGTTGCCAAATTCGCAAAAGGTACAGTGCCAGATGGTACAGCTACCGATGAAGAAATGATGATGGTAGCAGATTTTTTAATTTCTACCGCAGAATGGTTAATAGATGACTACAATACAGCACTTTTTCAAAATTACAATGAGTATACAACGAGTGCACGTGTAACACTTAAAAATGTTGATGATGCAATAGCCTTTAATTTGTTTCATGAAGGGCTTCACATTGGGCAAATCTCACTATTGTTAAAGCAATTAGCTTAAGGTTGCTGCGGATACTTTAAAAAAGTGTTTGCATCACTATAAGGTATGGTCAATAAAATAGGACCATCTGCAAAAGATGCTATTTCGTAAGGTTCGTAGAAAAGTAGGAGTCCATTTTCGGTATATCCCAAATTGTCAGGTAGATAAAAACTTTCTGATTCGAACATAAAACCAGTATTATTTATAGAGCCTTCTGCAGGTATGTTTTCTTGTTTTCTAAAAAGAGCTTCTGCAAATATTTTAAAGTCATCTAGGTTTTTGAATAAATCTTCTTGGTACAATTCTACGCCATTAAGTTTGTCGAAATTCAAAAACCGGTTGGTACCGTAACCGTGTGCTCCACCGGTATAAATGTAAGATTCTAGCTTAATAGTAATTATATCTTTGTTTTCGAAAGTTATGGTGCCTTCTATTGTAGCTTCCCAAGGCATAGATTCTTCAGGGAATTTTCCGGTTAGTTCTTTATAATCATATACAAAAGCTTCCTTCGCTTCTTCTAAGCTTCGCGCATTGCTTTCTTCATCGAAATTCAGCAAAGCAATAATCTCACCTTCTAAGGCAGAATTTATAGTCTTGCTTAATTTTGTTTTGCCGGTTGCCTCTGGTATTTCGATACGTACCGAGGTACAGTTATCGCAAGATTCGGTAGCAATGGTCAACGGTTCAAAAGAAAGAGAGTCCTTATTATTACAAGAGATAAGGATGAAACAAATAAGTAGGTAGGTAAGCTTAGATTTCATGGAGAAAATAGATTTAGTGTAAAAATACAGCTTCATTGTATTCCCCGAAAGATAACAATACATTTGTGAAATAAATTCTTGATATGGGCTCTAAAAACTTAAAGTTCAATACGAAAACCATACATGGTGGTCAACAACCAGATAAAGCGTATGGTGCGGTTATGCCACCTATATATCAAACATCGACATATGCTCAAACTACACCGGGTGGTCATAAGGGATATCAATATTCTAGAAGTGCTAACCCAACAAGAACAGCGCTAGAAAATTCATTGGCAAGTATAGAGGGTGGTGAATTTGGTTTAGCCTTTGGTAGTGGTATTGCAGCAATAGATGCAGTCATTAAATTGTTAGCCCCAGGCGATGAAGTAATTTCAACAGATGACCTTTATGGAGGGACATATAGAATATTTAAAAAGATATTTGAAAAGTTTGGTATTGTTTTTCATTTTGTAGGGATGCAAGGTGTTGATGCTGTACGTGATAAAATAAATAAGAAAACAAAGTTGATTTGGGTAGAAACACCAACCAACCCAATGATGAACATTATAGATATAAAAGCAATAGCTATCTTAACTAAAGGTACAAATATTTTGCTAGCGGTAGATAATACCTTTGCAACCCCTTATTTGCAATTGCCGTTAGAACTGGGTGCAGATATAGTAATGCATTCAGCTACCAAATATCTTGGTGGCCATAGCGATACTGTTGTAGGGGCGCTAGTAGTGAAAGACAAAGAATTAGCCGATAAACTTTATTTTATTCAAAATGCAAGCGGTGCGGTTTGTGGACCTATGGATAGTTTTTTGGTCTTAAGAGGAATAAAGACCCTACATGTTCGCATGCAACGCCATTGTGAAAATGGTAGGGCGATTGCCGAATACCTTAAAAATAATCCTAAAATCGAAAAGGTGTACTGGCCAGGTTTTGAAGACCACCCAAATCACCATATTGCAAAAGAACAGATGAAAGATTTTGGTGGTATGATTTCTTTTGTACCTAAAGGAGGTAGTTATTACGATGCCATAAAGATTGTAGAAAAGCTACAGGTATTTACATTGGCAGAGTCTTTAGGTGGTGTAGAAAGTTTAGCCGGTCACCCTGCAAGTATGACCCATGCAAGTATTCCGAAAGAAGAAA
Source organism: Maribacter spongiicola (assembly GCF_004364165.1). Classification (GTDB taxonomy): domain Bacteria; phylum Bacteroidota; class Bacteroidia; order Flavobacteriales; family Flavobacteriaceae; genus Maribacter; species Maribacter spongiicola. Next base: position 213,008 of record NZ_SOAY01000013.1, on the reverse strand, counting down.
GACTTAAAAACGGGGTAGTAGATGCGTTAATACGTTTAAGTATTGGTATTGAAGATGTTGATGATTTAATAGCAGATTTAGAACAAGCGATAGAATAATTGAACAATTGTTAAATTAAATGTAGTAAGAAGAGGCAGTTTGTTGTCAAAACAACAATTTTTATCGATTTTTAAAAAAATTACCTATCAAATTACATAAATAGCATAATTTTGACGTTATATTTTGAAATCAATAATTTAAATAAGTTTAAATAGCTTTATGGAGAATAAAATAAAAGCATTTATGGATGAGGTTATTGCCAGAAATGGTCACGAACCAGAATTCATACAAGCGGTGCAAGAAGTTGCAGAAACGGTTATACCATATATTGCAAATCAGGAAATATATAACGGTAAGAACATTCTTTTAAGAATGGTTGAGCCCGAGCGTTTAATTTCTTTTAGAGTGGCATGGGTTGATGATGATGGCGAAATTCATGTAAATCGTGGGTATAGAATACAAATGAACTCGGCAATAGGTCCATACAAAGGCGGTTTGCGTTTTCACCCAACCGTAAATGCGAGTATCCTTAAATTCTTAGCTTTTGAGCAAGTATTCAAGAACAGTCTTACAACATTACCTATGGGTGGTGGTAAAGGTGGTTCTGATTTTGACCCAAAAGGTAAATCTGATGATGAGGTAATGCGTTTTTGCCATGCCTTCATGTTAGAATTAAACAGACATATTGGTCCTAATACAGATGTTCCTGCCGGCGATATTGGTGTAGGTGCTCGTGAAATAGGTTTCCTTTTTGGTATGTACAAAAAGATCCGTAATGAGTTTACCGGTGTATTAACAGGCAAAGGTCTTTCTTGGGGTGGTTCTAAAATTAGACCAGAAGCTACAGGGTACGGTACTGTGTATTTTGCACAAAGTATGTTGAAGACCAGAAATGAATCTTTTGAAGGCAAAACAGTAGTAATTTCTGGATCAGGAAATGTTGCTCAGTATGCAGCTGAAAAAGCAATTTTATTAGGAGCTAAAGTGGTAACACTTTCAGATTCTAGCGGATATATTTATGACAAAGATGGCATCAATGATGAGAAGCTAGCTTTTGTAATGGATCTTAAGAATAATAGAAGAGGCCGTATTTCTGAGTATGTAGATAAATATGCTTCAGCCGAATTCCATAAAGGGAAAACACCTTGGGAAGTAAAATGTGATATTGCATTACCATGTGCTACCCAAAATGAGTTAGATGAAGATGATGCTAAAAAGCTATTGAAAAACGGATGTATATGTGTTGCCGAAGGTGCTAACATGCCTTGTAATGCAGATGCTGTTCATGTTTTCAATAATGCAAAAATATTATTTGCGCCAGGTAAAGCTTCAAATGCAGGTGGTGTTGCAACATCAGGTTTAGAAATGTCTCAGAATTCATTGAGGATTAGCTGGACACGTGAAGAGGTTGATGAGCGCCTAAAAGTAATTATGGAAGATATTCATGCTTCTTGTATCGAGTACGGTAAAGAAGAAGATGGTTTCTGTAACTACGTAAAAGGAGCAAATATTGCTGGTTTCGTAAAAGTTGCCGATGCAATGTTAGCACAAGGTGTTATCTAGAAATTAGATTTATAGTAGTAAATATATAATGCGGGACTCTATTTTAGGGTCTCGCATTTTTTTATAGAACGTCTTCGCCAAACTACAATCAACTATCTTTGTTGAAATAGATGTTCTAATATGCAGGTAACCACAAAGGCTATAGTATTTTCTGCACTAAAATACGGCGATACAAGTCTTATCGTTAAAGCCTATACTGCATCCGACGGAATTAAATCATATTTATTAAGGGGAGTCTTAGCTTCAAAAAAGGGAAAATTGAAGTCCGCCTACTTTCAACCTTTAACCCAATTAGAAATTGTTGCCAACCATAAAAACAAGGGCACATTAGAGACCCTTAAAGAAGCAAAAGTATTTTATCACTATCAAACTTTATATGCCGACATGGCTAAAAATGCCATGACTTTATTTTTAGCAGAGCTTTTAGGCAATAGCATTCGAGAAGAAGAGCGTAATGAAGATATGTTCGACTTTCTTGAAGCTTCTTTGCAATGGTTAGATATGAATAAAGATGTCGCTAATTTTCACTTGTATTTTATGTTGTCGCTAACACGTTTTTTAGGGTTTTATCCAGATGTATACCAGATAGATAAGCCTTATTTTGATCTATTAGAAGGTGAATTTGTAGGTGCCGAATCATTGAATCCGATACTTAGGGGAGAAAATATTTATTATTTCAAGACCTTATTGGGCACAAATTTTGATGCAATGCATACCGTAAAGATGAAAAAAAGTAGTCGTCAAGAATTGCTGAAATCCTTAATTATGTATTTCGAATTGCATTTACAAGGTTTCAGAAAACCAAAATCGCTTGCCGTTTTAAATGAAGTTTTCAATATCTATGTATAAGCACCTGTTCGTAGCTCTTTTTTTGTGTTGTTTTTTTGGCAATGCTCAGCAAATTACCGTCTTAGATGCCGATAGTGGGGAGGAGATTGCCAATGTTGCCGTTTTCAATAAAGACAAATCGAAAATAGCCTTATCTAATTTCGATGGGGTTTTCGATGCTTCGGTATTTACTGGTAAAGAACGCATTACGTTAAAGCATATTGGCTATCAAGAATTTAAAACAACGAAGCAGCAATTGCAAAGACAAGGTCAAAGAGCTTATTTGATTATCAAAGCCCAGCAGTTAGATGAAGTGGTGATGTCTGTGTCTAAATGGGAGCAGCAAAAAAGAGATATACCCAATAGAATTATCTCATTAGATGCAAGAGCCATTGCTTTTTCTACACCCCAAACAGCTGCAGATTTACTTCAGAATAGTGGTAAAGTATTCGTCCAAAAAAGCCAAATGGGTGGTGGTAGCCCTATGATCCGTGGGTTTGCCACAAATAGATTGTTGTTATCTGTAGATGGTGTAAGAATGAACAATGCCATATTTAGGGGTGGTAACGTGCAAAATGTAATATCCATTGACCCCTTTACAATTAAAAACACAGAAGTAATTTTTGGTCCGGGTTCGGTTATATATGGAAGTGATGCTATTGGTGGAGTAATGAACTTCTACACCAAAAAACCGATGTTATCTCAAAACGATAGTCTTTCAGTGCATGGTAATGCCGATTATAGATTTGGAACGGCGAATATGGAGAATACGGTGCATGCCGATATTAACCTTGGTAATAAAACATGGTCATCACTTACGAGTCTAACATATAATAATTTTCAAGATTTAAGAATGGGTTCTCACGGACCAGAGTCTTATGAAAGAAAAACATATGTAAGAACTGTAGATGGTATTGATGAATTGGTACAGAACACTTCGCCCAATAAGCAAGTGCCAACAGGTTACGATCAGATTAATTTCATGCAGAAGTTTTTGTATAAGCCCGATGCAAAGTGGGATTTAAATTTGGGCACCTATTATAGTGAAACATCAGACTACTCTAGATACGACCGTTTAATTAGACCAACCAGCGATGGTTTAGGCCTGCGTTCGGCAGAATGGGATTATGGACCACAAAAGTGGTTTATGGCAAATGCGCAAGTGCAGAAAAAAGGAAACGGAAAAGTATATGATGGTTTAAAACTAGGTTTGGCATATCAACATTTTAAAGAAAGTAGGGTCAGTAGAGATTTTCAAGATGCGATAAGAAATACAACCAAAGAAAAAGTAGATGCAGTAAACTTTAATATTGACCTTGAGAATAAGAAGATTGGCGATTTTAGGCTGTATTATGGTGCCGAGTATATCTATAATAAGGTGAGGTCAAATGGTTTTGATTTGAATATCAATACTGATGAAAAAACTGATGCGGCATCAAGGTATCCAGATGGTTCTACTTGGCAAAGTTTAGCTGGGTATGCAAATGGAGAGTACAAGGCAAAGCCTAATTTTACGATCATGTCGGGTTTGCGATATAGCCATGTTTGGGTAGATGCTGAATTTGATGATACTTTTTATGATTTTCCTTTTAAAACGGCAGATTTAAGTACAGGGGCATTAACAGGTAGTATTGGTTTTAGTTGGTTTCCTAGAGCAAATCTTCAGGTAACATTGAATGGGTCCACAGGTTTTAGAGCGCCAAATATAGATGATGTCGGTAAAATTTTTGATTCAGAACCAGGGTCTGTGGTAGTGCCAAATCCAGATTTAGAACCTGAATATGCATACAATGCAGAGATAGGCATACAGCGAAATATAAACGATAAAATAATTTTAAAAGGAGCAGCTTATTATACATACTTGGTAGATGCCTTGGTACGTAGAGACTTTAGCTACAACGGAGTTTCAGAAATAGAATATGGCGGCGAGTTAAGTAATGTGCAGGCGATTCAAAATGCAGCTAAAGCTTATGTGTATGGTTTTGAATTTGGATTGGAAGCTTATTTGACCGAGCAATGGTCGCTATCGTCGAACTTGACTTTTACAGAAGGTGTAGAAGAGGAAGATGATGGTTCGGAAACACCGGCGCGGCATGCGGCACCAACTTTTGGAGATTTTCACATCATATGGAAAAATCAGCGATTACGAACAGATCTATTCTTGAATTATAATGGTGAAATTGGGTACGATGATCTTGCGGTATCAGAAAAGTCTAAAGACTATATGTATGCTACAGATGAAAATGGAAATCCGTTCGCACCTTCATGGTATACTTTAAATTTTCGTTCTCAATATGAAGTTACAAATCAATTTAAGGTAACCGCTAGTGTAGAGAATTTAAATGATCAGCGATATAGAACATATTCTTCTGGTTTAGTTGCGCCAGGTATAAATGTAATTCTTGGTGTAGGGTATCATTTTTAAATAAAAAAGACCCGTTGGTAACGAGTCTTTTAAAATTATAAAAAAAAGGATATTGTTAGTGTTTAACCGCCTTTTTTACATCTTCAGCTGTTTGAGCTGCTTTGTCAGCTGCATCATTCGCAGCTTTTTTTACGTCATTACCTGCATCTTTAGCGGCATCCATAGTCTCTTCACCAGCTTTCTTAGCAGCATCCATACCATCTTGACCAGCTTCTTTTACTGATTCAGCAGCATCTTCAGCAGCATCCATTGCATTTTCACTTGCTTCTTTAGCAGCGTCCATTGCACCTTCGCCAGCTTCTTCTAAATCTTTACCAGCTTCTTTTAACTCTTCACCTGCATTTTCTAAAGCTGCACCAGCTTCTTCAGTTGCAGATTTTGCTTTATCGGCAGCATCTCTACAAGAAACTGACATACTAAGTGCTAAAATTGCTAATGATCCTAAAATAACTTTTTTCATTTTTATAAACGTTTAATGGTTAATTGTTCTATGTTAATATACGCAGAAATTTAACTTTTGGATGTTTAAGGAGTTAATTAATCCTTTAATACGTGGTTTATAAGCATTTCAGTACTGTCAATACACTCCTCTTTGCGTAAAATTTTATAATTTTGCAGCCTTTAAAATCCAGTACTATAAGCATTTTGTATGAAGTTCACAGAATATCAAGGATTGAATTTACCAAAGGTCGCAGAAGAAATACTTGACTACTGGTCAAAGAATGCCATTTTTGAAAAAAGTATATCTACCCGAGAGGGTAAAGAGAGTTATGTGTTCTATGAAGGTCCGCCTTCAGCGAACGGTATGCCCGGTATACATCATGTAATGGCAAGGACCATTAAAGATATCTTCCCTAGGTATAAAACCATGAAGGGTTTTCAAGTAAAGCGTAAAGCTGGTTGGGATACTCATGGTCTTCCTATTGAGTTAGGTGTCGAAAAAGAATTGGGTATTACAAAAGAGGATATCGGAGTTAAAATTTCGGTAGAAGAATATAATGCAGCTTGTAAAAAGGCGGTAATGCGATATACCGATGTTTGGAACGCTATGACCAAACAAGTTGGCTATTGGGTAGATATGGAAGATCCGTATATTACCTATAAGTCCAAATACATGGAAACTGTTTGGTGGCTGCTAAAACAGATTTATTCGAAAAACTTAATTTACAAAGGGTATACCATACAGCCATATTCGCCAAAAGCGGGTACAGGGTTAAGCTCTCATGAGCTAAATCAACCAGGCACCTACCAAGATGTTACAGATACTACGGTTACTGCACAATTTAAAGCTGTTGAAGAAACATTGCCAGATTTTTTACAGAACGAAGGCACCGTTTACTTTTTAGCTTGGACGACCACCCCTTGGACATTGCCTTCGAATACGGCATTGACTGTAGGTTCAAGAATAGACTATGTGTTGGTAGAATCATATAACCAATACACGTTTGAACCTATGAATGTTATACTTGCCAAGAATTTGGTAGGCAAGCAATTCTCGGGTAAATTTAAAGAAGTATCAGAAAAGGCTGAGTTATTAGAATATAAGTCTGGTGATAAGAAAATTCCTTTCTACGTCGTAAAAGAATTTAAAGGAAAAGATTTATTGGGTATTAGGTACGAGCAGTTATTAGATTATGTGTTGCCTTATGAAAATGCAGAAAACGCATTTAGAATAATTGCTGGTGATTTTGTTACCACCGAAGATGGTACAGGTATTGTACACACCGCACCTACTTTTGGTGCAGATGATGCTTTTGTAGCCAAACAAGCAGTACCAGAAATACCGCCAATGTTGGTGTTAGACGAAAATGCGAACTTGGTTCCACTAGTCGATTTGCAAGGTAAGTTTAGACCAGAGTTAAAAGAGTTAGGTGGTAAATATGTAAAGAACGAGTATTACGAAGATGGTGAAGTGCCTGAGCGTTCTGTAGATGTAGAAATTGCCATTAAATTAAAAGAAGAAAATAAAGCCTTTAAGGTAGAAAAGTATGTGCACAGTTACCCAAACTGCTGGCGTACAGATAAGCCTATTTTGTATTATCCGCTAGATTCTTGGTTTATTAAAGTAACCGATGTAAAAGATAAAATGTTTGAGTTGAACCAGACCATAAACTGGAAACCAAAAGCAACTGGCGAAGGTAGGTTTGGTAATTGGTTGGCGAACGCAAATGACTGGAATCTCTCTAGATCTCGTTATTGGGGTATTCCATTGCCGATCTGGAGAACAGAAGACGGTAAAGAAGAAATTATCATTGGTTCTGTGGCTGAACTAAAGTCAGAAATGGCTAAGGCTGTTGAAGCGGGAGTTCTGGAAAAAGATATCTATGCAGACTTCGTAGTAGATGATATGTCTGAAGAGAACTATGATAAAATAGATTTACATAAGAACATAGTTGATCAGATTACATTAGTATCCGCATCAGGAAAACCAATGAAACGTGAGAGCGATTTAATCGATGTTTGGTTCGATAGTGGTTCTATGCCTTATGCACAATGGCACTACCCGTTTGAAAACAAGGAGTTGATAGATGAAGGGAAAACATTTCCTGCAGATTTCATAGCAGAAGGTGTTGATCAAACACGTGGTTGGTTCTATACCTTACATGCAATTGCAACTATGGTTTTTGATGCTGTCGCTTATAAAAATGTAGTTTCTAACGGACTTGTTTTAGACAAAGACGGTAAGAAAATGTCTAAGCGTTTAGGCAATGCCGTTGATCCATTTGAAACGATGAACGAGCATGGTGCAGATGCTACAAGATGGTATATGATAAGTAATGCCAACCCTTGGGATAACCTGAAGTTTGATACCGAAGGTATTGCCGAGGTTAAGCGTAAGTTCTTTGGGACCTTATATAATACATATTCATTTTTTGGCCTCTATGCAAACTTAGACAAGTTTACATATGCCGAGAAAAATGTACCTATGGCAGAACGTACAGAGATAGATCGTTGGATTATATCAGAATTAAATACATTAATTAAAACGGTAGACACGGCTTATGATGAGTATGAACCTACACGTGCTGCAAGAGCAATATCTGACTTCGTTCAAGAAAATCTGAGTAACTGGTATGTTCGTTTATGTAGAAGGCGTTTTTGGAAAGGAGAATATGCAACAGATAAAATCGCAGCATACCAAACCTTATATACATGTTTAGATATTGTCGCAAAATTATCGGCACCAATTGCTCCTTTTTTCATGGATCAATTGTATTTAGATTTGAACAGGGCAACGGTAAAAGATGGTTTTGAAAGTGTGCATTTAGCTGATTTTCCGGTGGCAGATGAGTCGCTGATCGATCAAAGTTTAGAAGTTAAGATGCAGAAAGCGCAGATTATTTCTTCTTTAGTATTATCAATTCGTCAAAAAGAGAAAATAAAGGTGCGTCAGCCATTACAGAAAATAATGATTCCCGTTTTAGATGATAAAGACAGAGAAGAAATTGAAGCGGTATCAGAATTAATTAAATCTGAAGTTAACGTTAAGGAAATTCAGCTGTTAGATGATGCCTCTGGTATCTTGGTAAAACGTATTAAGCCTAATTTCAAGACATTAGGTCCGAAGTTTGGTAAAGAAATGAAACAGATTGCTCAGGTTGTTAATGGTTTTGACCAGAATGATATCCAAAAAATTGAGCAGGATGGCGAATTAACAATACAATTAGAAAATAAAAGTATTACTTTACAGTTACAAGATGTAGAGATTTCTTCTCAAGATATTGAAGGTTGGATGGTCGCAACTTCTGGTAAATTAACTGTTGCTTTAGACGTAACGATTAATGAGGAGTTGAGAAATGAAGGTGTTGCAAGAGAATTAGTTAATAGAATTCAGAATATTAGAAAAGATTCAGGATTTGAAGTGACAGATAAAATTGCAATTGAAATATTGAAAGATGGTTTTGTTGAAGTAGCTGTTAAAAATAATATTGAGTATATTAAAGCAGAGACCTTAACGGCAGAATTAAATTTTGTTGAAAAATTGGATAAAGGCATAGAAATTGCTTTTGACGAGGTGAACACTAAATTGTTTATTGAAAAACATTAAAAGATGGCAGAAGATTTAAAAGTAAGATATCCTGACAAAGATTTGGCAGAATTCAAAATATTGATAGAGGATAAAATAGAAAAGGCAAAAAATCATTTAGAGCTTTTAAAAAGTGCTTATATGAATGATGGTAATAATGGTACCGATGATACATCGCCTACCTTTAAAGCTTTTGAAGAAGGTTCTGAAACAATGAGTAAAGAAGCTAATACCCAATTAGCTATTAGGCAAGAGAAGTTTATTCGCGACCTAAAGAATGCGATGTTACGTATTGAGAACAAAACATTCGGCATATGTAGAGTAACTGGTAAATTAATCAATAAAGAGCGATTAAAACTAGTACCGCATGCTACGCTTAGCATTGAAGCTAAAAATATGCAATCATAATTAAAACGCCCTTAGGGGCGTTTTTTAATAGCTACTATTTTGAAAAGATTTTTACTCTGCTATTTATTGTTACTCTCTTTAGGGCTTAGTGCTCAGAAGAAAGTATATAATAAGATTTTAGCAGCACATATTGGTCTTATTCAAGTAGATGCTTCCAATTGTTTTATAGTAGAGGTGCAGACTAATAAGGGTAATGAAATTACGATTGAAGCAGAGATGGAAGGTGAGTATAGTCAAGATTTAGGTTTAGAAGTCTCAACTAATGGCACTAACCTAATTATTGAAACTGGCTTTTCTCCGAGTTTCGAAAACCCGAATGATAAACTAAGTGCGCATAAAGTAGTTTCAATTTTATTGAAATTAAATATTCCACAGCACAAGCAACTAGAAATTTTCGGCACCAATTCTAGAGTGGTAGTTGAAGGTATTTTTAAAGAATTGAATATCTCTTTATCAGATGGTAGTTGTTTGTTAAATAAAGTAGAAGCAAATGCTAAAGTAAAATCTCAAAGTGGTCATATTGAAGTAATTTCTGGCGGAGCTCAAATTTCGGCTGAAAGTAAATATGGTATGGTTTCTTCTAATACAATACCCTATGGCAATTCAATTTTTAAATTACAAACGGTTACCGGTAATATAGATCTTAGTAAAACCGAATAATATTTATATTTTTGCGCTCATTGATGAAAGCCCATGAACATTAAAAAATCTATACTATTTATTCTATTGATATTAATTATTGATCAATGGAGTAAAATTTATATAAAGACCCATTTTGTACTAGGTGAGTCGGTTGAGGTATTTAACTGGTTCAAAATTCTATTTATTGAAAATGAAGGTGCTGCATGGGGTGCAAAACTTAGTGATGTATTGCCTATCTCAGATAATATCGGAAAATTAGTACTGACTATCTTTCGGTTATTTGCCATATTCGGTATCGGTTATTGGCTTTTTGATGTTATTAAGAAAAAAGCATCTAGCACATTAATATGGGCGGTTTCATTAATATTTGCAGGGGCTTTAGGTAATATTTTAGACTCGGTTTTTTACGGTGCCATATTTAATGAAAGCTATAATGAGGTAGCGACCCTATTTTCTGATGAACCTTACGGTAAGTTGTTTTATGGTAAGGTAGTAGACATGTTATACTTCCCGATGGTAGATTCTACTTGGCCCACTTGGATGCCTATGGTAGGTGGGCAGAATTTTAGATTTTTTGAACCTGTTTTTAATATTGCCGACACCGCTATAAGCACTGGCGTAGGTATACTTTTAGTATTTAATAAAAGAGCATTTAATAAAGAAGAAGAGGAGCCAATTCAAGAACCTAAGAGTATTCAAGATCAAGACGTTTTAAAAGAATAGGTTTTAGTAGGTGTAACGCAGAAATTTAAAGGTATATCTGTAGTATCTATATCATCTATAGAATTTTCAGCTTCGAAAAATGATAGTCCTATTTTAACGACATCCTGCCTACATTCATTTAAAAAGCGGTCGTAATACCCTTTTCCATATCCTATTCTATTTCCTGCCTTGTCAAAAGCTAATAACGGAATAAAAACCACATCTAACTTATTGGGTTCAATGTTTATACCATCTACAGGCTCTGGAATATTGAGGCTATTTGTAATAAATTTTGTGTTGTCGGTAAGTAGAAAATGCTCTAATTCTGTAGAAGACTTAATTTTCGGAACGATTACATTTTTATCTAGACCAAGAAGAATTGATATGATACCTTCCGTATCGATCTCGGCTTTTTGTTCTATAGGTAAAAAAATGTGGAAATATGAATTATTCCATATTGATAACTGCAAAACTGAATTTGCAATTGCAATACTTTGAGAAGATAATTGAGAGGGTGTTAGGGAACTACGTAGTCTAGAATATTTTATGCGTAAATCTTTCTTCAACATAGTGAAGTCATTTTATCGCAATGATATTTCGAATTATTCTTTACCTGCAACAGCAAAAAATACCTTAAAAAATAACATTAAAATAAGGTAGGTTCCTAAAGTGATGATATAACTATCCATAATATTCTTTTTTGTAAATGAGCCAATAATTGTTGTTGTTGAGTTAAAAATAGGTAAAATAATTAATATAACATCTTTGAAATGCACTTTTTTCTCGGTGAAATGCACTTTTTTATTAAAAAATTAACAATTTCATTCATATAACGAAACATACAAATAATTAATTACCTGAAAATCAAAGATTTAAATATATGATTATTATTTATAATTAGTAATCAAATAATATGAATAACAAAATATTATCTAGATGATAAATTATTATCCATTAAAATATAATATTCATAATTAGTCCAAAATTATGGTCAATAACATTAACGCTCGTGGTGTAAGACGAAATGGCATTTATAGACTAAATTAGTAGTGTTGAATTATGACAGAAATACCATTAAATATACAGCTTAGTGCATTACCTACCGGTCCGGGGGTATATCAGTTTTATGACAGTAATGAAAGTATACTATATGTAGGTAAAGCAAAAAATTTAAAGAAAAGAGTATCATCCTACTTTAATAAGAATCATGAGTACGGTAAAACCCGTGTTTTGGTTAAAAAAATTAGGTCTATAAAACATATTGTGGTGCCAACAGAGTCAGATGCCCTGCTGTTGGAGAATAACCTAATCAAGGAATTAAGACCTCGCTACAATGTATTACTGAAAGATGACAAATCTTATCCTTGGTTGTGTTTGAAAAATGAACGGTTTCCAAGGTTTTTTCCGACGAGAAGAGTTATTAAAGATGGGTCAGAATATTTTGGTCCGTATACCAGTATGAAAACGGTGCGAGTGCTTTTAGATTTAATTAAAAGTGTTTATCCGTTACGAACGTGCAACTATGACTTATCCGCAGAAAAAATAAATGCAGGTAAGTACAAAGTGTGTTTAGAATATCATTTGGGCAATTGTAAAGGTCCGTGCGAGGGGTTTCAGTCGCTTACAGAATATGATCGTCAAATAGATGATATTAGACAAATTGTAAAAGGCAATTTTAAATCATCGATCACCTATTTTAAAGGTCAGATGAAAGCTCTGGCAGATGAAATGAGGTTTGAAGAAGCACAAAAGATTAAAGATAAAATAGACGTTTTAGAGAACTACCAGGTGAAGACAACAATTGTCAATCCTAAAATTAGTAATGTAGATGTATTCAGTATAATTTCTGATAATGCCTTTGCTTATGTAAACTTTCTGCAATTGGCACATGGCTCAATTATTAGGTCTCACACTATGGAGATTAAAAAGAAGCTAGAAGAGCAAGATGAAGATTTGCTTGAGTTGGCTATAGTAGAAATAAGAGAGCGATTTAAATCAGACTCAAAAGAATTATATGTACCTTTTAATATTGCGGTATCACCAGGTATAAAAGTGACCATACCTAAGTTAGGGGATAAAAAACGAATATTAGACTTATCTGAGCGTAATGCCAAATTCTTTAGGCAAGAACGTTTTAATCAAATTAAAATCATTGATCCTGATCGCCATACAAATAGAATTATGGCACAGATGAAAAAAGATATCAGATTATCTGCCGAACCTAAACATATTGAGTGTTTTGATAACAGTAATATACAAGGCAGCAACCCTGTAGCTGCTTGTGTGGTGTTTAAAGATGGTAAGCCATCAAAGAAAGAATACCGACATTATAATATAAAAACGGTTACCGGACCAGATGACTTTGCTTCAATGGAAGAGGTGGTATATCGTAGATATAAAAGATTGCAAGAAGAAATGCAGCCATTGCCGCAGTTAATTGTCATTGATGGTGGTAAGGGTCAATTGTCATCGGCGTTAAAAAGTTTAGATTTATTGGGTTTAAGAGGTAAAATCGCTATTATAGGTATTGCAAAACGTTTAGAGGAAATATATTTTCCAGAAGACCCAATACCTTTATATTTAGATAAAAAGTCTGAGAGCCTTAAAATAATTCAATATTTAAGAAATGAGGCCCATAGATTCGGTATTACATTTCATAGAAATAAAAGAAGCAAAGGGGCCATTAATTCTGAATTGGAAGGTATAGATGGTGTTGGTGAAAAGACAGCCCAACAATTGCTTAAGAAATTTAAATCGGTAAAGCGTATAAAAGAAGCTTCTGTAGATAGTCTAAGTCAAGAGGTGGGTGCGTCAAAAGCAAAAAAGATATATGACTCTTTTCGTAAAGAATAATATCCGTAGAATACCAATGGTCTTAGCGGTACTTTTATTAAGCGCCAGTTCTTTGATTGCTCAAAACAATGAAGAAAATAAGAAACCAAAAATAGGTCTAGTGTTAAGTGGTGGCGGGGCAAAAGGCATGGCGCATATAGGTGCGTTAAAAATTATAGAAGAAGCGGGTGTTGAGATCGATTATATCGGTGGTTCTAGCATGGGTGCCATTGTTGGGGCGTTATATGCTGCGGGTTATACAGCTAATGAGTTAGACTCTATATTCAAGGCAACCAATATTGGGTCTTTAATTCAAGATAATTTACCAAGAAGTGCTAAAACTTTTTATGAAAAAGAAGATTCTGAACGGTATGCGTTAACATTGCCGTTTAAGAATTTTAAGGTAACAGTGCCGCCTGCATTTTCTGGTGGGCAGAATATATATAATGAGTTTGTTCGATTGCTGTACCACGTAAAAGATATTGATGATTTTAATAAACTACCTACCCCATTTGTTTGTATAGCTACCGATATAGAAACAGGCAAACAGGTCATTTTAAATTCTGGATATTTGCCAGAGGCAATTTTAGCCAGCGGAACCTTGCCTTCTCTTTTTGAACCTACAATCATCAACGATAAAGTGTTGATAGATGGTGGCGTGGTCAATAATTACCCGATAGATGAAGTTAGGGAAATGGGTGCAGATATTATAATTGGTGTAGATGTACAGCATGATCTATCTGATAGGGAAGCCTTATTATCGGCGACAGAAATTTTATTACAAATAAATAATTATCGCACGGTAGCAGACATGCAGATAAAATCTAAAAAGACCGACATCTACATTAAGCCAAAAATTGAGCAGTATTCGGTAATAGATTTTAATAGGTTGGGCGAGATTGTTAAAACGGGTGAAGATGCCGCAAATTTGAAGATAGACGAGTTAAGGCAGCTATCGACCGATTATAAGAAAGGCAAAAATGCAATTTCAGTTGTTGAGGGTGAAAAACAATTAATAGTAAATAGATTGTTGATTGATGGTAATACGGTGCATACTAGAGGTTATGTAAAAGGTAAGCTACGTTTTAATTTAGATGAGCCAACGAATTTTAAAAAGCTTCAACAAGGAATCAGTAATTTATCTGCTACAGGCAATTTTAGAACCATCAAGTATAAGCTGCTAGATAATATAAATGGAGGGGAAGATTTAATATTACCGTTAGATGAAATTAAAAACACCTCTTTTCTAAGATTGGGAGCCCATTTCGATGATTTATATAAAAGCGCGGCACTTATAAACCTCACAAAAAGAAGAATACTCTCAAAAGATGATGTCGCTTCTTTTGATTTTATTTTAGGCGATAATATTAGATATAATTTTGAATATTACATAGATAAAGGTAGCTATTGGAGTTTTGGGATAAATTCTAGATTCAATGATTTTGAGCAAGAAATAAATTTTGATTTAATTCAAGATAATTTTGAAGTTGGTACAGGAACGACACTTAATAGAATTAATTTAAATGTATCTGACTTTACAAATCAGTTATATATACAAACCGTAGTAAAAGAAGAGTTTGCATTTACACTTGGTGCAGAGTTTAAACATTTACAATATAGTACTAGAACATTTGCAGATACGCCTAATAGTACAACTCCAGGTACTACAGCTAGTAATGGTAGAACATATTTTGATAGAAGTAATTTTATTAGCGCTTATGGCGCGCTTAAATTAGATACATACGATGACAAGTATTTTCCTTCAAGGGGTCTATATTTTAATGGCGATATGCATTATTACGTGTTGTCATCTGATTTTAACAACAATTTTAAAGATTTTTCTGTCTCTAAAGCTCGTTTGGGTATGGCAATGCCTTTAATGGATAAGCTATCTATAAATATAGAAACAGAAGGTGGTTTTAAATTGGGCACCTCAAATGTAACTTCGTTCGATTTTCTTCTTGGCGGTTATGGTACTGATTTTATAAATAATTTTGTTCCATTTGTTGGGTATGACTTTATTAGTTTACCAGGCAACAGTTTCGTAAAAGCTTATGCCAGGTTAGATTTTGAATTTGCCAAAAAGAACCATGCTTTATTCACGGCAAATTTTGCAAATGTTGATGATGATCTTTTTAGAACCGGCGATTGGTTTAAGGCGCCAACATATTCAGGTTACGGTATTGGGTATGGTTTAGAGTCATTTTTAGGTCCGATTAACTTAATGTATTCTTGGACCCCTGAAATAGAGAAATCACAATTCTTTGTAAGTGTAGGTTACTGGTTTTAATACCTAAAGGTTATCATTATTAGTAATAAATAATGCTTTAGGTGAATCGATAATTCTTAATAGATTCCCAATTATTAATAAGAAGTGTGAATAACTGTTAAGGTTATCATTAAAGTAAGTTAAACAGTACTGTTGGTAGAATAATGTGCCTTAAATTTACATCAGCTAAGGGGTGGTTCCCTTACAACTTTAAGTAGTGGTTTTTCATAATTTAAAGTTTGGTTGGTTATTTAGGAAAAGCCCAGTTTTTAAACTGGGCTTTTTTTATACAACAATACTTTGGAATAAATTTTGTTTAAGATATTGTAATGAAAGTGATAGAGAATTATCTATGACTATTTTTACATTAAAATACGGACTATGAAAAAACTATTTTTATTCGCCCTTATCTTAACATATTTTGGTGTCCAAGGTCAAAGTTCTCAGTCTGCCTTTAAGACAGGAGAATGGTTGAAGTTTAGAATGCATTATGGTTTTTTAAATGCGAGTTATGCCACACTACAAGTTAATTCTGCAACTATAGGTGACAAGGCTGTTTATCATGTAGTAGGTCATGGCGAAACAACTGGTGTAGCTAGTTGGTTTTTTAAGGTAGATGATACATATGAAAGCTATTTTGATAAGCAAGATGGTAAACCTTATAGGTTCGTGCGTAAAATTGATGAAGGCGGTTATACCAAAGATGTTGAAATAAACTTTGATCATAAAACTTCTAAAGCAGAACTTAATGATAAGAAAAACAAGAAAAAGCTTAATTTTACATTAGAGAACAATATACAGGATTTAATATCCGCTTTTTATTTTTTGAGGAACAACTATAAAATGGAAGACCTTGAAATTGGGAAAGCGATTAACCTGAAAATGCTTTATGACGATGATGGTATTTTTGACTTTAAACTTAAATATTTAGGTATAGAAGTTTTGAATACAAAGTATGGTAAAGTGGAATGCTTAAAATTTAGGCCCTTGGTACAATCAGGGCGTGTATTTAAAGAGCAAGAAAGTTTATCTTTATGGGTTTCGAACGACGACAATCGAATTCCTATAAGAATTAAAGCAGATTTAGCGGTGGGTGCTATAAAAGCAGATATTGATGGGTATAATGGTCTTAAGCATCAGTTTAAAATTATAATGGATTAGACCAGAAGATGGAAGATAAAGAGAAGATCAAATCCCAAATCTCTAAACTAGAAGAAAAATATAAAGATTCAGGGCAAGATCTAAGCTCATATTTAGATGGCTTATTGCACCAACGTTATCTGACCTATTGGGACTATATTCATCTAGATACCTTATTAAGTCTCCAAGTTCCAAGAACACATTTTCCTGATGAAGAGATTTTCATCATGTACCATCAAATTACAGAGTTGTATTTTAAGCTTATTTTGCACGAGCAAAAACAACTGGTAGATGATAAAAGTGACAACCTAGCCTTTTTTATTGAAAAAGTTAGAAGAATAAATAGCTATTATACCGTTCTAATATCTTCATTTAGTGTGATGATAAAAGGTATGGAGCGCGAGCAATTTTTGCAATATCGAATGGCTTTGTTACCTGCAAGCGGTTTTCAGTCGGCACAATTTAGAATGATCGAGTTATATGCTACGCCTTTAGAAAACTTGGTACATATTACAGAAAGGGCTCAGTTTTCATCAGAATCTACAATCGAAGAATTATACGAACATATCTATTGGAAAAGAGGTGCTACAGATAAAGATACAGGCGAAAAAACCTTGACCTTAAAGCAGTTCGAGTATCGGTATACACCAAGGCTCATAAGAATAGCAAAACAGGTAGAGAACGCCACAATATATCATAAATACTTAAGTTTACCCAAAGAGCAGAGACAAGATAAAACTTTGGTTGAATCATTGAAAACTTTGGATATAAATGCCAACATTAATTGGCAATTAATGCACATGGGTTCTGCCCATAGGTATTTAAGAAGAGACACTGGTGATATAGAAGCTACAGGAGGTACAAATTGGAAAGAGTATTTACCGCCAAGCTTTCAGAAAATTGTATTTTTTCCAGAATTGTATACAGAGCAAGAATTAAATAATTGGGGTAAGCAATGGGTAGACCATATGTTGAATCCAGATAAATCAAGAGTAGAATAATGCAGAAGTATTGGGGAATATTATTGGCATTAACAGTCATTGCATCATGCAATGACGCCGATAATAAGAAGAAAGATGTAGCTCAAAATGTTGAGGTTGTTGAAGTGCCAGAAGTCAATGAGAGATTTGGTTTTAATTTAGACGAATTCAATGTTAAGTTAGATACTATTAAATATGGCGATAGTTTTGGCGAATTAATGCAGAAGAATAAAGTAGACTATCCGAAGGTTCTGGCTATTTCAGAGAACTTCAAAGATAGTTTTGACGTTCGTAAAATTCGCGTGGGTAAGCCGTACACCATTTTACAATCTAAAGATACTACGGCACAAGCTCAGGTATTTATTTATGAGAACGATCCAATTAACTACACAGTTGTAGATTTGCGCGATGGTGTAAATGTCTATAGAGATAAGAACAAGGTTAAATTTGTTCAACGAGAAGTTTCTGGTGTTATAAAATCTAGTCTGTCAGAAGCGATATTAGAACAGGGCGTAGATTATAATGTTACGCATAATCTAGCAAACGTTTATGCATGGACTATCGATTTTTCTAGATTACAAAAAAACGATAAGTTTAAGATTATCTACAATGAAAAATATATAAACGATACGGTTTATGCAGGGGCAGAACCAATAGAAGCAGCCTATTTTAAACATAACGGAAAACCTATTTATGCCTTCGCTTACGAAAATGATTCTTTAAGGAGTTTGGTAGATTATTTTGATGAAGATGCCAATAATCTAAGAAGGACATTTTTAAGAATGCCAGTAGAATATGGTAGGTTATCTTCTAGGTACAATCTGAAAAGAAGAATAAAATACTACGGTTATAAATTACGCCCACATAAAGGTACTGATTATGCAGCACCTATTGGAACGCCAATTATGGCTACTGCCGATGGTACGGTAGAAGAATCTACAAGAAGAGGTGGTAATGGTAAATATGTTAAGATTAGACATAATGGCACGTATTCTACCCAATATTTACATATGAAGGCGCAGAATGTAAAAAAAGGTCAATTTGTAAGGCAGGGTGATGTAATAGGATGGATTGGAATGACAGGTAATACAGGGGGGCCTCATGTATGCTATCGCTTTTGGAAAAATGGAAAGCAAGTTGATCCATTACGAGAAGAGCTTCCGCAGGCAGAACCTTTGGCAGATTCACTTAAAGAAGCATATTTCGCATATATCTCCACATATAAAGAACAGTTAGATTGCATTATATATCCTGAGGTCTTATTAGAGGAAGACGAAGATTTACTAACACTTAATTAAGAAAATGGCACTAAATAAAATAAACCCACAGCAAACTAATATTTGGAAGAAATTAACGGCTCATTACGAAGAAACAAAAGGTACGCACCTAAGAAGTTTGTTTTCTTCGGATGCAAAAAGAGCTGAAAAATTCACCTTAAAGTGGAATGATTTTTTGTTCGATTATTCAAAAAATAGAATATCAGAAGATACAATGCAGATGTTGCTTGAATTGGCTGATGAGGTAAATTTAAAGGGAGCTATAAAAGATTATTTTGGTGGCGATCTAATCAACGAAACAGAAGGTAGAGCTGTTTTACATACAGCGCTTCGTGCTAAAAAAGACGATGTTGTTTTAGTTGATGGTGAAAATGTAATGCCAGAGATATATGAGGTAAAAGAGCATATTAAAGAATATACCAGCTCAGTAATTAATGGCGAGCTAAAAGGATATACCGGTAAGGCATTTACCGATGTAGTAAATATAGGTATTGGTGGTTCAGATCTAGGTCCGGCAATGGTGACCGAAGCTTTAAAATTTTATAAGAATCAATTATCTATTCATTTTGTAAGTAATGTAGATGGTGATCATGTTCATGAAATCTTAAAAACATTAAATCCAGAGACAACCTTGTTCGTTGTAGTATCTAAAACTTTTACAACTCAAGAAACATTAAGTAATGCGACCACAATTAAAAAATGGTTTTTAAAGCATGGTACGCAAGAAGATATTGCAAAGCACTTTGCTGCGGTATCAACTAATAGCGAAAAAATTGCTGAATTCGGTATTGACGCCGCAAATGTATTCCCGATGTGGGACTGGGTAGGTGGTAGATTCTCATTATGGAGTGCAGTAGGTTTAACAATTGCCTTGGCAGTTGGTTATGATAACTTTGATGCCATGTTACAGGGTGCCAACGAAGCCGATATACATTTTAAGGGAACTGAATTTTCAGAGAACATTCCAGTTGTTATGGCACTGATAAGTGTATGGTATAATAACTTTTATGGTGCAGAGACAGAGGCCATCATTCCTTATGCACAATATTTAAGTAGATTTTCTGCCTACTTACAACAAGGTATAATGGAAAGTAATGGTAAAAGTGTAGATAGAGCTGGCAATAAAGTTGGTTATGAAACAGGAACTATTATTTGGGGAGAGCCAGGTACAAATTCGCAACATGCATTTTTTCAATTGATACATCAGGGTACAAAATTAATACCCACAGATTTCATAGGTTTTAAGCATTCTTTACATGGCGATAAGGGTCACCATAATAAATTGATGGCAAATTATTTTGCACAGACCGAAGCCTTAATGAATGGTAAAACTAAAGAAGAGGTAGTTGCCGAATTAAAGACTAAAAATTTATCTGAAGCAGAAATTAATAAGCTTGCACCTTTTAAGGTATTTACTGGCAACAAGCCGACTAATACCATTTTAATAGATAAGCTCACTCCGAAAAGTTTGGGGTCTCTAATCGCGTTGTACGAGCATAAAATATTTGTACAAGGAGTAATTTGGAACATATTTAGCTATGATCAATGGGGTGTAGAGTTAGGTAAGCAGCTTGCTGGTACCATACTTGATGATATTAACAATTCAGAAATTTCCGATCACGATAGCTCTACGATGAGACTTTTGCAATATTTTAAGAAATAATTATAAATACGATAAAGTTCATCACAAAAGGATAACTATTTCATTTTCACTTTAATTGTGTTAGGTTTTTAGGTATTTTTACTTTGCTGATTTAACGTTCTCTTAACGTTGGAGGTATAAAAATAAATGACTTTTGCAGCAAGTTAAAAAAACTAACAAATACTCGAAGAAAATGAAAAAAATGTATTTTGCATTAGCGGCATTTTTAATGACCGTAACTGCTTTTTCACAAGGACCAATTACTGGTACTGTACTAGATGGAGATACAAATTCTCCTTTGCCAGGTGCTACAGTAATGGTAAAAGGTACTTCAAATGGTACTTCATCTGATTTTGATGGAAATTTTACAATTAACACAAGTTCTGCATCTGGAACTTTAGTAGTTTCTTACATCGGTTTTAATTCAAAACAAATTGCTTTTACTTCTTCAGGAAATATTGGTTCTATTGTTTTAGAGCCAAATGCTGAAGAATTAGAAGGTGTTGTTGTAGTTGGTAGAGGTCTTATTGACCTTGCTAGCGATAGACAAACACCGATAGCAGTATCTTCTATTCCTGTTGAAATCATTCAAGAGAAAATTGGTACTCAAGATATTACAATGACAATGGTAAACACTCCATCTGTTTATGTATCTGGTCAAGCAGGAGGTTTTGGAGATTCTGACATTAGAGTTCGTGGTTTTGAGCAAGACAACACGGCATTCCTTTTAAACGGTCAGCCGATTAACGGTATGGAAGATGGTAAAATGTACTGGTCTAACTGGTCTGGTTTGAATGATATTTCTAGTGGAGTTCAAATTCAACGTGGTTTGGGTTCTTCTAAATTGGCAATTTCATCTGTTGGTGGTACAGTTAACTTTGTAACCAAAGCAACAGAAATGAATGCAGGTGGTTTTGCTTACGCAACAGTTGCTAATGATAACTACATTAAAACAACTGCAGGTTATAATACTGGTGTTTCTGAAAAAGGTTGGGGTTTAAGTGTCATGCTTTCTCACTGGCAAGGAGATGGCTACAATGAAGGAAACTTCGGTGAAGGTCAAACATATTTCATTTCTGCAGGTTATAGACCAAACGAAAAGCACGGATTTAACTTTTTAATTACCGGTGCTCCACAATTTCATGATCAAAACTTTACAAAATCTATTTCTAGTTATTTAGAAAATGGTTTAAGGTATAATAATAACTGGGGTACATATAACGGTCAGTACTTAACTGAAAGAAGAAATTTTTATCATAAACCAGTTGCTAACTTAAACTGGGATTGGACTATAAGTGATAAGTCTAATCTTTCTACAGTATTATATGCCTCTTGGGGTAATGGTGGTGGTACAGGTAACTTAGGTAACCGTATCAGAACCGCTGATGGTCGTATAGATTATGATGCTATTTATGCTCAAAATGCTGCAGTAACTGATGGTGCAGGGGTTAATTTTGGTTCTGAACCAGCTTACATTACAAGATCATCTATGAACTTGCATAGCTGGTATGGTTTAATTACCAATTATGAAACTAAAATTACAGACGAACTTTCTTGGAACGTTGGTTTTGATTTAAGAACATACTATGGTAAGCACTTTAGAGTTGCTTCTAATTTACACGGTTTAAATTCGTTCACCGATAATATCCGTTTAAGAGACCAAAACAATGATCACCAAACTTACGGTAGTTTTGGTACATATAAGTTTGCTACTGCAACAGAAACATTTAGACCTTCTGGCTGGGAAGCTGCATTTGATTCGTACCCATTAGATCAAAAAATTGGTTACAATAATGAAGAGCGTATTTCTTATGGTGGTTTATTTACTCAGTTAGAATATGCAACTGATAATTTGTCTGCCTTTTTCCAGGGTTCTGTATCTAATCAATATCATCAAAGATTTGACTATTACCAATATGCAGATCAGTCATTGATTGACGGTACTTCTAGCCAATCAACTGGTGTTGATCTGCCTGCAGGTATAACTCCTGGTACCGATTCTGAAAAAGTAGATAACTTAGGTTATAATGCAAAAGCTGGTTTTAGCTATAAAGCCTCTGACGCTCATGCTTTTTATGTTAACACGGGTTACTATAACCGCCAACCTTATCATGATAATATTTACTTGAATTTTACAAATCAAGTGAATCCTTTAACTGAAAACGAAAAGATATTTGGTTTAGAGGCAGGTTATGGTTTTAAAAGCTCAATTTTCTCAGCAAACTTAAACTTATATAGAACTTCTTGGAAAGATAGAGTAGTTTCTAGCTCTAATATAGTTGACGATGTACTTCAATTTACTACTAACTTTGGTACAGAGCAATTGCACTCTGGTGTTGAATTGGATTTTAAATTAAAGCCAGCAACTGACCTTTCATTTAATGGTTTTCTATCTGTAGGTGATTGGCAATATAAAGGTGAGGCCGTACAACAAATAACAGATGAAAATAGAAATGTTATTAGCTTTGAAAATGAAGATTTCGATGGCGGTAAAGTTGGTGGTGCTGCACAATTATCAGGTGGTTTAGGTCTTGTTTATAAAATCAACCAAAACTTTTCATTTGATTCAGACTGGAGATATTATGACAACTTATATTCTGATGTAGGTGCAGTTAAAGAAAATTTAAAATTACCTTCTTACAACTTATTAGATGCTGGTATTACTTTTAGAGTTCCATTAGGTGCCGATAAATTAAAGCAATTGAAAATAAGGGGTAATATTAATAACGTACTTGATACTGAGTATCTTTCAACATTAACTACTGCTAATTTTGCAGAAGCTGGTGATGAAACTTATGATGGTATCGCTGTGTCTAACCAAGGTTATTTTGGTTGGGGTAGAACTTGGAACGTTACTTTGCGTTACGAATTCTAGTACAAGAATTTAAATAAATAAAAACCCTGACTGTAAAGTCAGGGTTTTTTTATGCTTAAAATTCAGTACATTTAAAACTTAAAATTAGAACTATGTACGAAACTATTCACATGCTACATTCATACTTGGCTTATATAGCATTGGCTGTATTAATCTTAGCGGTTATTAATGCTATTTCAGGACTTGTAGGCAACCGAATCTTTAATATGGGTAAAGATCTTAGATTAAGCCTTTTTGCGCTTATTTTATGCCATATTCAATTATTGGTAGGGTTAATTTTATACTTTGTTTCTCCAAATGGATTAAGCGCAATACAAGAGTTCGGTATGGGTGGTTTAACATCTGCCGCACGTTTATTGGCAGTAGAGCATCCTTTCATTAACATACTGGCAATTGTATCAATAACCATTGGTTGGTCAAGACATAAGAAGTTTGTTGACGGAGCTAAAAAATTCAAAAGCATTGCTATTTTCTACACTATAGGTTTACTTCTTATTCTAAGTAGAATTCCTTGGGGACAATGGTTTAATTAAGATTGTAGAATCTAGAAAATTATAAAGAACCTAATGCATTAGTATTAGGTTCTTTTTTTATGGCTGAACTTTTTTAATGAGGTGCAGATATACAGGAAAGTGGTCGCTGTAACCACCAATATAACTTCCGCCTGCGTAAGTCCGTAATGGATATCCTTTATATTTTCCTTTTGGGTCCATTAAGTATTCAGGAGTAAATATGCCCACTTTCCAATAACGATAACCTTCTCGCTCGGTATCTATAAGGGAAGATGTCATATATAGTTGGTCGAACAAATTCCACTTATCTCGGTAAGCTAAAGAACCTCTTCCTTTTTTGTAAAGCTTTTCCATTGGTCCGTAGAGGCTTAAGGAGTCCAAATTCTTAGAGTTTTTTTCAACCTTCAATATTTTTTTAAAACTCGGGTCTATAGGGTCATCATTAAAATCGCCCATACTTATAATCTTGGCATTGGCGTCTTGTCTTTGAACAGAATCTATAATACGTTTATTTAGTTTGGCAGCTTCTAATCTAAATGGTCGGCTTCTTGCTTCGCCACCACTTCTAGAAGGCCAATGGTTGACCACAAAGTATATCTTTTCGTTATCTAATAAGCCCTCTACTATGAGTTGATCTCTGGTATAATCTCGTTTTCCATCAAGGTTAAAAAGTAGTAATCTATGACTATTGAAATTAACAGGTACAAAGGCGCTTTTCTTATAAAGTAGCGCAACGTCAATGCCACGTTCATCAGGAGATTCGAAATGTACAATTCCGTAATTGAACTTCGCTAAGTTCTTATGATGTACTAAATCTTCAAGTACACCTAAGTTTTCTACTTCGCAAACTCCTACAATATCTGGTGCTGTTTTATTATCGGTAGATCCAATTTCAGAAATGACCTTTGACATATTTTCCAGTTTGTTCAGGTAGCGTTCTTCTGTCCATTTGTCTTTTCCTTCGGGAGTTCTATCATCATCAAAAATTAATGTATCGTTTTTAGTATCAAATAGGTTCTCAAGATTATAAAAAGCAACGGTTCTAATTTGGTAAGTATCAGATTTTTGGGCACATATGAGTAATGGGGAAAAGAAGCAAATAAGAAGTAGTAATCGCATTATCGAGGGTATTTTGTCTTAATTATAAGCGAGTATACGGAAATTTCACGTTAATTATTTCTTAAATAGTATCTTATTGGCCCATTAGTAAAGCCTTAAGATATAGAATGATTAAGCATACCCTATTTTTAGTACTATTTTTTAAAATATGTTTCATAAATGCTCAAAATGCAACGACCATTTCTGGGATAATAAAAGAAAGGGTTAAAAGTGAGGTAATTACCAATGCACAAGTAGTCTTAGAAGGAGAATCTACACCGATAACTACTAATGAATTAGGAGAATTCAAATTAATTACTTCAAATAAAGGAGAATTTATACTTCAAATTTCTACTCCTGATTACGATATAAAAAGAATTCCCGTATTTCTTGATGACAATACTATTGACTTAGGTGTCATTTTTCTGGAAAGAGATGTGACTGTAGAAAAATCTATAAATCTCATTAATATTTCCGATGATGAGTTGTTGGATGATGAGATAAATTCTAATGCACTCGCTTTACTACAATCAACGAGAGATATTTTTCTAAATAGGGCGGCTTTTGATTTTGGTCAGGCATTTTTTAGGGTAAGAGGTTATGATTCTCAATATGGTGAAGTGCACCTAAACGGATTGCCGATGAATAAAATGTATGACGGCAGACCACAGTGGAATAATTGGAGTTATTAGCATGAATTATGTAACTTTATATTTCACACTTATTTTATGTTAGCAATATACATCAGAAAGAGCAGGGAAAGGGCAAAAGAAAAAAGTATCAAAGAACAACGATTGCTTGGGCAAGAGTTTGCCGTTGAGAACCAAATGGAATATAAATTTTATGATGAGGGAATAATTAGTGGACAAAAATCCGAGGAAGATAGACCCAAATTTTCCGAATTACTTAAAGATATTCGTAGCAAAAAGATAAATGGGGTTTATATATGGGATAGTTCACGATTAGCTCGAAATGAAATAGCGTGGCATACATTTGCAGACCTTCTCAAGAATACTGGTACTTTATTGTACGATAATGGAGTAGAAACAGATTTTAAAGATGAAAACACTTATTTATTCTATACTATTAAAGCAGGAATGGATGCACACTTTGCTAGGTTAACAGCGAAGAAAATCAAAACTGTACTAAGACGTAATGCAATAGAGGGTATCCCACATGGTATCGCACCTTTCGGTTATACCAAAGATGAAAATGGGAAATGGAAAATTCACGAAGAAAAAGCTAAAACGGTATTACTAATATTTGAATTATATCAACAAGGATATGGCTATATACGAATAGCTAATCATCTTAATGAATTAGGTATAGCTACACGGTATGAAATAATCTGGACTCCAGCCACCATACGTTATATGATTTATAACAAGACCTATTCTGGTAGAGCAAAGCACAATGAATTAGAATTAAAAGTACCAGCCATTATTGATAAGGATATCCATGATAAGTTGATTGATGATATAGGGAAGAGATATAAAAAACCAGGTAGTAAATCGAAAAAGTTTATTCTTAATGAAGTTTTATTTTGCGCTAAATGTGGATCAAGGTATACTGTTTCACAAAGGCATAGGCATTCGTATTATAGATGTTTAAGCGAAGTTAATAGAGGGGTGCCAAAATGCGGAAGCAAGGCCGTTAGAGCTTGGGCAATAGATAAGCTTGTTTTTGAGGAAATATTACTTGGACAAGAGCTTTATGAACTAGCCAAAAAAACATATGAAGCAGGGGGAAACGAAAATCAAAAAAATGCACTTAAAACGAAACAGACATACCATTTAAACAGGCAAGAGCAGTTTACGAAGGAAACCAGGCGAAACTATCAATTATTTGTTACTGGGGGAGATATGGAATTGTATAACCAGGAGAAAAAAAGAATAGATAAAGATGCTTATAAGACTGATGAAATCCTAAAGGAAATTGCTCTTGAATTAGAAAAGGTTGAAAATAGCAATAGGGTACTTCTTGAGCTTAAAGATGACTTTAAATTTAATTTGTTCGAACGGTATGTGGATTTGTCTGACCCATATAAAAAGGAGTATTTTGATAAGAGTATGAAGGACCTTGTTAATGAAAGGATATTTAATGAGAATAAACAATCCATTATCAAATTCGTAAGTTTTGAAGAAAAGGTTTCAATGGTCAAAAAGTATATTAAAAAGATAACAGTGAATTATCCAGAAATACCTCTTAAAATTAAAGTGGAGTTTAATATTCCTTTGGACCCGATGGAAATAATTGTGGAATCCAGATACTATGGTGCACTAGATTTAGAAACAAAAAAGGAATATATTTTAAAGGACTTTGGGAAACAACCATTGAAAATATATCATAGGATGAAAACTGAATTTAGCAAGTTTTCAGATGTAGAAACTTTTGATATTGATTTAATAAAAAAACCATTCGGATTTTTAAATAATAATTAATCAATTACTGATTTTATAAATTATCTAATCCTCCCATCCGCATAACGTCCTACCGACTCTTTTAGCTTCATTTAGCTCTAACTGGTAAACTTGGGTGGAGCAGTTGGATAAACCCCTGCAGGACTTACTATAATGGTATTTCTTGCTATACTTTCCCTTACAGATATAAACACTGGATACTTCTGATGGTGTATGTGATGAGAACAAGAGTAATAGAAGCAAAATGCCCAATACTCTGGAATATTTGGATAAGCTATGTCCGATTACACTATTCATTTGTAAATAACGAATCCACAAAGCTTTTAGTACAAAGCTTATTATCATGGAAGAATTACTGGACTCGTTTTAATGGGCCATCAAAAGTTAACTAACATATTCTGAGCCGACAAGTAAAAAGCCCCGTAAAAGGACTCATATCAATCCGTTCTATGGGCGCTCATGAGCTTGTGCAACGGTTAAGTTATTATGTGGTGTTTTTTCATAACTTTCAATAATTTCAGATTCCTTTAAGTTCACAAATCCATTTTTAAAAAGAACAATTCTTTCGTTTTGAATAAGGGTTTGATTATCTGATTGAAAATCAATTTTTATTTCTCTATGTTGAACTGAATCTAGTTCATGAGCATGAGGAAGTAGATATCGAGTATCAGCTTCTCCTTTAATGTATTGTCCATTTTTGGTATTCCAAATCATCGTGAAATGTCCAAGTATTTCATTGGAACCAATTATAGGCATCCAAGATTCATACGACGGTGCTACACCAATGAGTTTCGAAGGTATAGAAGTAGTTCCCGTTATTTTAAAATTAGCAAATAAATTTTTTCCTGATTTTGAAATTTTATAATCAGTTTTGAGATTTCCAAACTCGCCTAAATCTAAAGTTCTACAAGCTTCATATGTTCCATAAGATTTATGAAATGGATTAAATGCTCCTTTTAAACAATAACTCATGGACGGCTGTCCAGTTAATAGGACATACACTAATAAACCAAGGTCAAAGCCTTCTGGAACTGAGTTTAAAGCACTTACTTTTGCTTTGATATCTCCAACTCCAAAGCAACCAATACTTTCACCAGATAATTCAGCACTGTGGCCATTTATTAGTAATTGAATTCGATGTTTTACTTTAATTTCATTTTGTCTATTCATGTTATATAATTTAGTTATTATAATACCTTATTTGCAATTAATGTTGAATTATTACTGAAGTACCTTCTTGCTTTATTCGGATGTAGTTTATCCCTATTTAAAATAAATTCACCACATACAGGAATATGTTTAACATTGATTGTAGAAAATACGCCTGAAGTAATTTTAAAATCAGATTGTAGTGGTATATTTAGTACTAGATATATTTTTTCGATTTTTTTACTATTTTCCGTTAGTTGAATATAAGCTAGTGCTCCTGAACTTTTCAAGATTCGACCACTATAAGAAAGTCCAGTTGTTGAATCTCTAGGCATTTTTACCTTAATTATACCTCTTATAGATTTGGTGAAAATTATTTCTTTTTCTCTAATTGATTTTACGTCAAGTACACTTGAATGATAGAAAAAAAAATGTCCATTTAAAGCAGGATTAGTTATATATAGTTTTATTACTTTCACTAAATAACGAAAGAACACTGGTGATAATGCTATAAAAAATCCAGCTAAGACATTTATCCAATCTATCTGCTCTAAAATTAAATTGATTTTTTCCATAATTTAACTCAAATACCACAAAACGGTCTCGTATGGGAATAGTAGCGGATTAAAATGCACTAGCTTTTCGGTTACACGAAGACCTTTTTTATATTTACTTACTTTTATAACAGACTAAACCTCAATTATGTTTATACATTTTTTGTATCCAGTCTGGTCATCTATAACTTTAACAATATAAGGATTTATTAAGAGGATTTAGTCCCTTATGAGCAGGAGTAACGTCTGGAAGCATTAGTATGTCGTAATGGTGGTAACCGTGAGGTTATATCAGAAGAAAGAGAAACTACAAAATTCGATGCCGACGAACAGGAACCGTATACAAAAGCATATTTATTTGGGTAAGCAAGCACATTTTTGTAACGTTCTAAAATTACAAAAAGTCAAGTGTGTAGATACGGCGTTTATTGAGGGAAAGAAGATTTCTAAGCAGGGAAGGTCTCCAAAGTTACGAGTAGCTAAATGGGGAAGTCAGCAGAAGTCATAGACTTAAAAGAAATGAGCTAGGGTAGCACGCCTAGAGGTCTCACAAGTAAGGAAGGACTGAGCGTAATTCTCTTCAAAATTTGCATTGGAGCACTAGTGGTAGCCTATGCCTAAATTAGAAGATAGTGACAAGAGTGAAAAGAGCTTTGGTTTGAAGATTTACGAACCGCCGTATATGAGATCCGTATGTACGGTGGTGTGAGAGGCGCACCGTGGGCTTTACCGCTTACGGCCGAATAATCGATTGTACACTGGCTTTTCTTCCGCAAACTTGTTAGGGTTGGCGTGAAAGCTTTTTTTAATGTGTGAGGCACGAGCAAAATGAAATGTACTTGACTGTGTGGTTGGCTTTTTTAGAGCTTGTGTACAATGGTCTGACTATGAACAGTACTGGAGCAAACCTTAGCGTTTAAAGCCTAAGCCCGTTTTGTTTATAGGTTGTTTTGGCAACTGGTTTTATTCATTTAAAGTTTGAATTTCAATTCTATAGGTGCAATTATTAATTCATTAGAAGTTTCAATAATTTCATTTCGAATTAAATTATTATATTCTTCTTCTGACATAACATCAATAATTTTATAAATACCTCGGTTTTTCAATTTATTCAAAATTATATTTGAATTTTCGGAACCTTTAAAACGAAAATATGCTAAGTATTTTGGAGATAACGGGAAATAGACTTCTGTATCCTTATTAAATAATCCATATTTTCCTTCTATTTGATTTGGTATAAAATTAACTGGTGTGTCGGAAGTAAAAAACTCTTTATTAGCAGGTGCTTCAAGAATTATAAGTTCAAGTCTATTTAAATGATATAAAATATAATTAAGAAAAAGTATCAATACTTTATTGAGTTTACTATTTGTTATTTTACCTTCACTAATGTGCTTATAAAAGCTTTTTTCTTTTAATTTTTGTAAATCTTCATATGACTTAGATAATACGCTAATAGTGATTTCTAGAAATGTACTCTTATGTTCACTTTCTAAAATTTTTCTAACAAAGTTTCTCCAATAATCAGACCTGACCATCATATTTGGGGTGAATTGAACTATGATTTCCCAACATTTATCTATGACTTTATCATTATCGTCTAAATCCTTCAACATCTCGTGATATAGGTTTTCTAAATCACAATTTATAGATTCAAACATTCTAGGAAATCTATCATCTTCACTTACAATATCAAATACATTGGTTTCTGCGGTAAAACTTCCAATGCTTTTTTGCCTTGTGAATTTTTCACCTTTTTTTATTATGGATACCATCCATTGTTCCTTATATAAATACCCAAATTCTTTTAAGTAAACCTGTGGAAGTTTATGTTGGTTTTGATTTGGAGGATGTTTGATAACCGTAAAATCATCAAATAATTTTTGGATATCTTCAACAGTCGTTGTGATTTTTTGTGCGTTATTTTTCTTTATTAGATTTAAAGCTAAATTCATTTTGACTTTGTCTATTGGGGTAACGAATTTTATTGTTATTGATTTGAGTTTATGATTTGTTAGTTCAATATCATAATCTCCTCCAAGTTTTATTTTATTTATCTGATTGTATCGAAGGTTTTGTAATTCTTTTCTAATAGGAAAGTAAATACTTTTGTTTGTTATTACGAGAGCTTCGTCTTCGCCTTGGAATATGAATAAGACGTTTTCTTTTTGAGAAATAGCTTCAAGATTTTTATCTATCCATTCTACTTCTGCTTGAGAAATATTGGTGTCCTTCCTTTGGTATAGATTATAGTCCATTTAACTTGTTGCCAACGTAAGAATATATATTTATTATATATGGAACTAAGATAAAAGATTATTTAGATAAGCTGAATTAACGAATCCTCTTAAATACCTTCCGTTTAGAAACAGAGGTCTAATGTTTTTCGTGAAATATCCGTTTGCAGACATTTACCAAAAATAGACCAAGCCCTTATCGTGATACACTTTTAAGTAGTTGATCGTTGCATTTTGTAGTTGATCGAAATGTACTAAATACACCCACCCTAAATTAGGATCACATTACTAATTGTCGGATCTTTAATTGAGACAATAAAAAAGCCCTGCGGAATGGAACTCCACAAGGCTTAAAAATCAAAACGTTTAACGCAAATTAAAAATCTTGACATGACGAATTTAAGTGTTTATGTTGGTACTTACCAAAAGTACAACGAAGGAAGTCTATTTGGAAAATGGATCAATCTATCTAACTACTCCGACCTGGAGGAATTCTACAAAGACATTAGGGAGCTTCACAAAGATGAAGAGGACCCAGAATTTATGTTCCAGGACTATGAGGTATCAGATTTGATTAAGTCTTTGGACCTAATCTCTGAGGGGTATATTTCAAACGACATATTTGAGATACTTCAAGCTATTGAGGATTCTAATTACGATGAGGAAGTTTTGGAAGCTTACCTGGTTGGCTATGGTTATAATGATGAAGCTATAGAAGATATTATCGCTAAAGTGGAAGAAGCTTATTCTGGTGAGTACTCCAGTGATGAAGACTTTGTACAGGAGCTTCTAGAAGGCTGTGGTGATTTACCAAAGAATCTTCCTGGTTGCATCCATATTGATTGGGAAAGGACCGCCAGGGATATCATGTATGATTATTCAGCCAGTAACAACCACTATTTCAGAAACCTATAAAGCTACGCCCTCTACGGAGGGCTTTACCATCTCCTATGAAAGCAAGATATATAAGAATAAGTACACCAGATCAGAAGCTTGAACGACAGCTTATAAAACAGCATCCAGATGAAAAGCTTTTCATTGATATTATTAGTGGCTCTGTGCCCTTCAAGGAACGCCCAGAAGGTATTAAGCTACTTAATGATAAGGAAGTAAAATACATTACAGTACATGCAATAGATCGCCTGGGGAGAAACCTAATAGATATACTAACGACATTGCAGCACTTCGATGATAACGGTATAAAGCTTAAGGTAGAAAACCTTGGGATAGAATCTCTTGTTGATGGCAAACCGAACCCAGCATTTAAGCTTATCATTTCGGTCCTGGCAAACATAGCGGAGATGGAACGTAATACCATGCTTGAACGTCAACGGGAAGGTATAGAGATAGCTAAGGCAAAGGGGCTTTACAAGGGACGTGTTAGAGGTTCTGTAGAATCCAAAGAAGAAGTCCTGGCAAAGTATCCAAATGTCATTAGGCGTCTTAAGGAAGGGCAAAGCTTAAGAAATACAGCTAAGCTTTGTGATGTATCCTTGGGAACGGTCCAGAAAGTAAAAGATTGCCTTCAAAAGGTTTCTATATAAACCTTCTTTTTTTGATATCTTTTATTCTAATCCGTTCTTGATATTTTCCTCCCCAGATTTTAAAGGGGGGGGGTAGGTGAAAATTAGATTATCGCCCCCAGGGTTGTTGAGGGACGGTTCAGGGGGGGTATAAGAATAGACTTTTGTATCTATGAGCCTAGAATAATATTGTCTCAGATTAAAGAAGAATTTGTTTGTTTTTTACCTCAGTTCTTTGTTGCCAGTAGTTATTTTTTCACAGTATTTTTTAGACTAGCTAGCTTTTTTTTTGCGTTCTCTATTTTTTCTTTCTTTCGATACTCATCTAATTTCTCATCTAAAATTATCTCAATTCCTACTCGTAAGGTATCAAAATTTGCAAGACAAGTTTTTTCATCTAATTCGTGAATTCCCAAACTTAAGATTGAATACATTGATTTGTTTTCAACCAAAAAGTTAGGCAGGTATTCTTTTAATAGCTTGATTTTATCATCCATTCTAGCAGATTGAAATATACTACTGTCAATTTTCGACTCTGACAAAGCAATCTCATAAGCCTCTTGAATCAAGTTTTCAAAAATTCGTCTCAAGTATACAAAAGAACCTATTCCAACACCATTAGCAGCAAGACCAATTGCTTTAGTGAATTCTCTCATTTTTTCATTTGAGAGTAATTTATTGTATTGTTTGACCTCAGAAATATGAAAGTCGGCAACTGATGGATATTGTCCAACTTTAGTTATCTCTTTAGTTTGTGGATCCCATAAAATATAATACCAAAAAATCATATCAGTACGTTTACACATTATTTGTACTGTTCCAAAACCTCCACTTAAGTCAAAAGAACTAGAAGAATTAGGAACCAAATCGGTAACTACTCTAAATGTAGATTCTATTTTTGCAAATGGATTATATCCGTGAAAGTCAACAGATACAGTTTTGTCAATAATTTGTTTGAACGTCAGTTTACTATCCTCATTTATTATGATAGGTGAGTAAATAGGAATATTGAAAAAAAAATCTGTTAGTGTTAATTCCATATGGTAAGTTTCAAAATTACTGGCAACAATTGGCTAATTGTACCTAGGTACGTTTATTTCTTTTTTATATGGAACTAAGATAAGAGATTTTTTATTTAAGCTGAGTCAATCAATCCTAGTATATATAGTAAGTTTGGGCATTGGTAAAATATTAGCTGGATACTAAACATTTACAGTATGGTCTGCCAAATTTTTAGTTTGTCTTCATCTCCAAAATTAATAATTACGTTCTTGCATTAAACCGTATTTTTATAGGATGGGTCTATACGAATATATGATGTTAACAGAGGAAGAGCAGTGGAACGACCTTTGGCAGAACGGTACTTTCTTGACTCATCACATTGGTCCTAAAGAAAAGTTCTCCCTATACGCTCTGTATGATTTCTTTGTCGAAGTTGAAATAGATATCAAGACTAATAAGATCATTGCTAAGGGGCACTTTAAAACTGGTGAGACATTGGATAGGTACGCAGGCAATATTAATATTAATAAGCTTTAAAATGGATAGACTGGAAAGAGCAAAATTAAAGGATAAGGTTTTAAGGTTTCTTCTTAGGAATAGAAATTGTGAACATATTCGTTTTTATATAGCGTTGGGTAAGCCTACCTTATATGTTGATGATTTTTTAAACCTTGGATTGGAAATCTATAGGTATGAACCTTATATATTAAACATTCATTCTTTTAATGGCGATATATTTTTTGACCGAACAGAATTGACAGCTACCTTTTTAGAGAATGGAGGATTTACCGCTATTGAAGAAGGTCTGGCAGAAGATTAGTATTTTCCTCTATTAGGATTACATAAGCTTATGTAGTCATGTTATATCAAGTCAGAAGTAGTTTTGGGTAGTTGCAGGTGTTTTAGGCTACGTAAGATGGATGATCACTGCTGCGGCAGTAAATCTATATTTGCACAATTAGATCATTCATTAGATCGGCTTAAATTGAGTTTTGGTGTTTAGCCCCACTTAATTGACCGCTTTAACTCTTCATTAGCTACTAGCTTATAAGTTCCATCACTTTGCCAATGGTCCATTCCCTTCAATAGATATTGTTTGCCCTCGTACTCGAACGAGCCGTACTTATGCATTAGACCGATCATAAGCTTATGTATCCTATTCTGGTTCTTGTAGGTGTTACTGGACTTTCTGATTCTCTCCTGACCGTTCACGGTATATACCCCAGAACTTACTTCCGCTATGTTCCCATTTGCTCTTATTATTAACTTGCCGTTACCGTGTATGGCATGCATGAGCATCATTGAGACATTGAGGTTGTTGTGGGTCATAATTTAAGCTTAAAGAAGGTCCTCAGTAAAGTTAGTAACGATTCAGGTTATAAATATTTATCGTGATTTATATTTACTAACATTTTACTTCTATTGGTCAATTAGTTTAGCCATTCTTAAACTCTAGATTCAATATTTGAATATGTGACTTGAACAAATGATAATATTTCTGGATTGTCTTTATATTCTTTCCGCTAATCTTCGCTAAACCTTTTTGGGTGATCTTCCCTTCCTTCTCAAAATCCCAATCATCTATAGTTTTTTCAATTTTCCGTTTTGAATCTTTTTCTCTGTCTTTACTTAACACCTTTATATTTAATTGTCGCTTTTCAGTTGGGGTTAAATCATAGTCGGGATTATAAACAAACCTTCTTTCTTTATTTAATTTAGGTTTGATATCTACCACATTCATAACTCCTTTTGTTATGCTATGGATTTTATACAATGGTAGCGGGGGATGGCAATATTTGGAGTTAATATCCTTTAGTACGTTATATAAATCTTGATATTTTATTCCAAGGTTCAAAGCTCTTAATTGATATGCATAACCACATATTGTGTCATTACGTTCACCTCTATTTATCCTGCTAGTTTTTATAAACACTGAGGCATACTTCACTTTAGTTCTGTAATCGTAGAGTACATCACCGTTAAATTCTATATTTTCGATTAACTCATCGAGGTTATCAAATCGTATATTTCCAAAATTAGTACCCACTACAGTCCCTATAGTATCTATCTCTTTATTAATAGTATTGTAATGGGGTATTTCTTCTTTATCAATAGCTTTGTATGTGAGTGAGTTTTGATTGGTATATACTTGTGGGTCGTAGGATAATACATTAGGTTGGGTGGGCTTACAAGCTCTCTTATCAGCTTTAATGCCTAATTGCTTGGAGATATCTGAATAGACATCCTTAAAGTTCTCTGGATTGACATTATCAACTTTCACCAGGATACCTCTTCCATTATCTGATAAGGACATCCATGAAGCATAGATTAATGGGTGTTGTAAGTCTATCTCCCTTTGATTATCTAAATCTATATAGATATGACCTGTACTAGCAATTATGGAACAGTTGTTTCTTACTCCTTCAAAAGTGAAGTTTAACGTATAACAGGGCAGCTGGGTAACCTTTATGTTATTGTATTCCGAGCTATCGGTCCGATACACTTGACGAGCTTTAAGAATTTTTTCCAGGTGCTCATCACCGCTTTTAATTTTAGAGAGAAATTGATCGGGTGTTAAGGACCCTAGTACATTATTGGAACTGGTAATACATTTGTAGCGATTAAACATTTTATTTTCCTTATTAGGCGTATCGTTGGACCACCTTTTGCGTGTTTATCGCTAGGTTGGTACACTCACTTTGAGTGACTCTGTAGATACAGGTTTACAGATTTTTGGTTTTAGTTTGCTAGGCCTATTTATTTGGCGTCGCACAGCAAAGATAGGATTAGAAAATAAATGTAACTAATTGATTAACAGTCGTTAATTTAACTAAATTAGTAAAAAAATATAAATTATTGAACTAGAGTAAATTAGATTATTCAGTCCTAAACTAGTTAAATTAAGTCTATGTTTTTAACATTTTCTTCACATCAATTTTAACATTTATATGGAGTTATTATAATCTTCATTGGTCTTTTAAATCAGAAACTTAAACTTCACAATCTAATTAATGATTACTTAAAATATTTTTAGGGGTTTGCAGAGTATTATCGTATTAGGATTGCATACCAATTTGTGCCAATGACTCTAGATTATTGGTTTTATTACAATTTTACAATACGCGCGCATGGGGTCATTTCAACACCTTGTTTAAGAGTGATTTAAAGCTTTAAAAATACGCTTTAAAGGTAAGCTTGAGAAAGTGTATGAGAGACAAAATCATATTTTGGTCCACCATTAAATATCTGTTAATCTAATTTAACAGCATATGATCTAATATTTTATACTCTGCTTTGATTATAGCTTTAAAACTTCAATATTGCAGCTGTTATTAACTAATATTTAATGGAATGGAACTAATAAAATTGAAGGTAAGAGAACATAATTCGAAAGGTTCCAACGCTACGTTAATTACGGATAAGTTTATCGAATCATGTACGAAGCTAGATGCTTCGATATTCGAAAGCTTGATAGATGAAGATCAGTATTTCGAGAATAAGGACAAATATGAATTTTTAAGCTTTTTAAAGGCCCAATTCGATCACGCAAAGAAAATAGGTCTGGATAAAACGATCGTTGGTTACGGGAGTTGCGGTGCTTGCCAGGTCGGCTGCAGAACCCATGAATTCTTTGGAGCTGATGGGAAAATTAGATTCGCTTACCTGATTAACCAAAAAGATGGTGAGGTAAAGGATATTTTCAATTGCAATGCTAGTTCAGGATGGTTTAAGAAATGAATTAATCTCTTTTTACTGTCTCGTCACGTATTGGTTTATTTAATTGTAAATAGGCATTTATTTTAATCCTCCATTTCTAACAGCTGCATATACTCTTCGCCAGTAACATCATCTACTCTCATAATATAGTAGCTTACATGATTAAGAATTTCTTTACCATTTTTATAGACTTTATTTTTCCTTCTACTTCTATATACGGGATAAATCTTTCCATCTAAATTAAATGTAAGCTCAGTTAATTCTTGTACATACTTCTTGGCGGGTATGCTATCATTATTTTTATGTTGAGAATTACCATCAAGACTTATCAATAGTAATATAAGGAAATATAATTTTTTCATTACTGATTTTTTTGTTTTTTAAAAACGTCGGATGATTAAAAATATTCTATGGTCTTAATACTAGTTCTTGCTGGCTTAAGAAATAATCATAATTTAATGGCGTTTTATCAAGGTATTTAAATTAAATCAATGCAGGACCACCTAAATTTTACTGTCGATTCATTAACAGAAATTTGCAAGAATACATTTACATCTCCGATAGAGGAGAGAATCATAAAATTAGAAGGTTTCTACTCGCCAGGAACCAATAAGAAGTACGGTGGTGTCTATTATGATATTCTACATGATGAGAATAAGCTTAGTAAATTTACTCTGGTCGTACCTGCAAAGTTAAGGGAGGATTTAGTCTCTAAACAATACTATGTTTTTGAAGGTCATCTCAATAAAACTACGAACAACTTCAATGATGGCACTATCAAGCTGCAGTTTAAGGCTACAAAGCTAAAGGGTAGAAAAGATGAATTTACATTTATAACCAAGGCTGAATTTAGTGTTGTCCAGGAGCGATTTAAACGCCCAATTCCATTTTTGGACCAACTACTGTTAGATAAGATTTTGAGCGATCAGAAGCCTGTTATAAACATAATTACGGGTACTACATCTATAGTAGGAGAAGATTATAGGGGTCAGCTGATTGATTCGGAATTTTACACTATAAACGAGCACCAGGTTAACCTATCTAACAGTCAAGAGATAGGTAAAAAGATACAACTCTTATCAAAAGTAGAATCCGATATGCTTATCGTAATGAGAGGTGGCGGAAGTGGGCTGGAGATCTTCAATGACGTAGCTTTATGTAAAGCTTCATTGGAATGCGCCATGCCATTTGTAACTGCTATTGGGCACCAGGAAGATGTAACACTGCTTGAAAAATGTGCGGACAAAGGATTTGGTACTCCAACAGCATTCGGCTCATTTCTACAGAACATAGTGGATAGATATAGAAATCAAATAAAGGACCGTACAACTCTAAACGAAAGGATAACAGTTCTAGAGAAGGACTTAGCTTTAGTATCCAAAGATAGGGATGAAAGACTTCTAAAAGCTGAGAATTCCATTAAGGAAGAGATTCTGAGGGGGCAAAAGGATAAGGATAAAGTGGAGCAGATATTTAAGAATAGAGAGAAGCAATACCTCTATGCTTCTTTGGCTCTTCTTTTTCTACTAATTGTTTGTCTCTTAATTATCTTCGTGTAGAATATTAAAAATCATAAAAATTAATATATAAGGCATACAATTCGGATACCTTATAGCTTTAAAGCTTTTAGAATAGATAATTTATTTTTTGTATTCCTCCTTAGCTCAGTTGGTTAGAGCATCTGACTGTTAATCAGAGGGTCCTTGGTTCGAGTCCAAGAGGGGGAGCAGATAAAGCTCAGTAAGACTATACTTACTGGGTTTTTTGTTTTTAAGATTGTTTTTTATCCAAGATTTTATCCATTATATGACAAAGTGATTCAAGTTCAGGTTGGTTTTTTGGATACAAGTTTTAGTTAGTTTATCATTGTGAACTTTCCCCCCTTAAGAATAGTTAAATGACTTAATGAATACTTAGTTGTTTATATTATTTATGTATTTGGAAATGAATTATAAACTTTATTAGAGTTTGGATGAAAACGTTAAGGATTAATGTACCTGTAAACAATACAAAAGTTAAATGGTTTGATTTTGCCAATAAGGTTTTAAACTACGATTTCAGTAGTTATGAAAAGATTATTATTGATTTTAAGAAGATTACTTTTCTTGATACATATCAAATTGTTCTTCTCGCATGTACAATCGAATTAATTGGTCAAAAGAATAATGTATTAATTGAATTTGAAGGGGGAGGTAAAAGCCTTAATAAACATCTAGATAATATAAAATTCAAAAATTATTGGTGCAAGGGGTTTAATAGGGATAATTATACCCAAGCAAATAATTCCACAACTCTTTGCCTTTGGCATATTTCTAAACCTATGATTGAAGGTTATGGTATGCAGGCACAATTATATTTTAAAAGAGCATTTTTTACAAATAAGGACTTGCAGCCCTTTTCTTCTTCTCTGGTTGAGATTTTTAATAATGTATTTGACCATGCAGAATCACCAATAAATGGGTATGTCTTAACTCAATATTTCCCTCAAATGAACAAGATGACTTTTGTAGTTGTAGATTTAGGTATTGGTATTCCAAGTACAGTAAATAATTATCTAATAAAGAATAACAAGCCTGTTTTAACGGATAGTAATTGTATAATAAAGTCTTTGGAATACGGTATGACAGTTGGTTCTCAACCTAGAAATGCTGGTTTGGGATTGTCTCTTGTTCATGATTTTGCAGAATCATCTGGGGGTAAATTTTCTATATTTTCGAAAAGTGGATACTATATAAAGAAATCAGGCGTTGAACCTATTTACGGTGAGACTAAAAATCAGTTTGATGGTACGTTTATTGAAGTAGAGATTGATACAAACACATTTGATGACTTTGATCCTGAAGATGCAGTTTATGATTTCTTTTAAAGATTTTAGTTTAAATAACCATATATTTGGATAAATGAGTAATTTATATAACATACTAGATATTACACCTAAAACTTCTACTAATAGTGATGGGGATGTTTTATTTGATTTTTTGTCAAATAGTGCGGTTAATGATAATGTAGTTTTGAAAATTCCTGGTGATGTAATTATTTCTTCTTCTTTTTTGAATTCTTCAGTAGGGAAATTTATTGATGTGTTTGGAATGGAAAATTTTAAAAAGAACATTAAAATTTCCTGTAATCGAAATATTTTTAATCAACTAAAGAAATATGTTGATTTTCATAATGATAAGGTTTGTTAATTAATCATTTATTGAACTTTAGTTCCTTTTAAATTACTGTATCGGTCTAAAGTTTTACCACCGACAAAACTAACTATTCCAACAATTTTATTATTTTTTGAATCATATTCAACTTCTACCCAAAAGTAAGATAAGGCGTAGAGTACATATTTAATTGACCCCTCTGTTACTGTGTCAACAAATTGACCTTTGGTAAATATTGTATCGTACTTATCATGATTAGATAATTTATTGAAGTCGTATATGTCCATTGGTGGTTTTAAATTTATTCTTCTAAGGTTTTGACTAAAATATCACAATTGTATAATCGTGTTTTAAGGTTGTCTACTTCATTTGATATTGCTTCGGCTTCCTTGCGTAAAGAATTGGCTTGTAATCTTATGCTGTTAAACTCATCTTTTAATTGCATATTCTCTTTTTGCAATTCTAGGTTTTGATTGGTACAGCCAGTCAATAGGATAATTGGAAATAATATTCGCATAGTGGAAATTACAAAACTATAATTAAAACATAAATTCGATTATACTATTTTAAATGATTTGAATAAATCTTATAATAGATTTGACCTCGAATCTATTATACCAAAACTTCTGTTATGCCATTTCACTTTTTTAAATGGTATCTCTTTAAAATCATCTTCGTTAGTATCAAATTGTACGCCTTGGATTGCAAGGAAATCTTTTGACTTATTATCTAAAATTATATTTTTGAAGTAAAAAAAATAATCATTTTCTAATCTTTTTTTATGTTCATTTTTTTCAAATTTGAAATCAGTATAAAAACCTTCGTGATTGCTAAACTCTGTTTGTAAGTCGTAAATTTCATTAATGCTAATTATTGGGTTAAGTAAACTTGCGGCAATATTTTTAAATCCAAAAAATGAATTTAGATATCTAATTGTTGATACAACTTCATGGTCATTTGAAAAATTAAACTCACTTAGAATTTTAGTATCTACTTGGTCTAAATAACTGGCATTGGTAATGGTTAATGGATATTGAGTATTAATATCTGTGTAATACCATGTGACTAAAACTCGGGATACAAGAGATTTGAAATCTTCAATCATTTCTATAATATAACATTTGCCAGGATAATGGTCGGATTGATATTTCTGAAAATCTGTAATGCTCTTAATAAATACAATTTCATTGCTAAAGAATGTAGTATTTTTTGTATTTAATGCATAAAATCCTGTCGAATGGTCAAACTCAATTTGGGAAGGATAAAAGAAAAATTGTTGAATTTTAAAGAACGGCATAATGTATAATAGTGTTTACTTTATCCAAGTTGATTTATTTTAGTGTGATTTCTTCTAAATTTAGTGAATAAAATACTTGCATAATCATTGGCATTTCTATTGTTTCCATTGGTATTTTGTCGGCTTCGTTTATTTTTTTCATTACTTTTAAATACCTTTTAGTTGGTTGCCCTTTATAGTTTTTTTTTAATCCTTTTCTGAAAGAGTAGTATTAAACTAATACTCTCCTTTACCTGGTATAACATTTCTGATACCTCCAGTCGGATTTGAAACATCGTTTTTTCTTCTTGGAATTAGGTGCATGTGGCAATGAAAAACAGTTTGACCAGCATCTTCTCCTGAATTGAAACCTAAATTAAATCCAGTTATGTTTTGATCTTCTACGGTTAGTTTTGATTTCAATTCGTGAGCTAACCTATTGATGGCGTTTACTTCAGGTTGGGATAACGAAAAATAATCTTCACAATGTCGTTTAGGAATAATAAGAATATGTTTTGAAGTAACGGGGTACTTGTCATAGAAGGCAATTGCTAACTCATTTTCCACGATAGTTTCTCTTGAATAATTACAGAATATACAGTCC
Source organism: Maribacter spongiicola (assembly GCF_004364165.1). Classification (GTDB taxonomy): domain Bacteria; phylum Bacteroidota; class Bacteroidia; order Flavobacteriales; family Flavobacteriaceae; genus Maribacter; species Maribacter spongiicola. Next base: position 170,115 of record NZ_SOAY01000013.1, on the reverse strand, counting down.
GCTGCACGTAAATCATATTTTACTCCCAGATTTCTGAAATCAGTGTCATCGGTATCTCTTTTATTGGCATTACAGGTATAGCAGAGGGCTTGATAGTTGTCAATGGTATCTTCGCCACCGTGATTCTTAGGTAAAATATGGTCAACCTCTAAAGCTTTTTCATCCTTGGAAATTCCGCAAAGTTCACATCTACCATCAGCTCTCTTAAGAACATTATAACGTACTGATCCACTAACAGCTTTTCTATTCCTCCTTCTATGTTCCCAAATTTGATTACCTCTTTTGTCTATGTATTCGTTTATCTTCAGCTCGCAAAGATCTATTAGTTCCTGGACTTCATCTGGAGATAGGTTTTCATGGTCAATCAGTTTATAGATGTTTTTCTCCCTTATAACAACTTCGTTCTTTCGAAGTATCCTTCCCACCATATTGTTGGTAATATCTTCATAATATTCTACTTGAGAAAAATCGTAACTCAGTATAGTCTTTGCAATATTTATCTTGTCGGTAACTCCTCCATTTTCAAGTAATACCTTGATCATAACTGGTTGATAGATGTGCGACATGCTCATCTTTCTTTCAATAAAGTACTTTAAGTTATTCATTTATATAGATGATTTTGTAATCTGAAAATTACAGTTTATAATAGTTTTTACATCATTAGGATTAGTAATTTCAACATTTTAATAAATTTACATAATTAGTATAAATAACTGGGGCGGATTAAATGATGTTATCAGAAACCAACAATATGCGAATGGTTTAGAAGCATCAGATTTTACTTTTGGAGGAATTTTAGGAAACACAAATATAGATTTGCGACCATCTGGTTTAAGACCAGGTACGCGATTATCTTCTTCACTCTCCAATAGAACATATAGCGGCAGACTGATGGCAACTTATAATTCTGGAGTTAAAAATGAGAAATTCGCCTATATTATTTCTGCATCAAGACGTTGGGCAAAAGAAGGATATATGGATGGTACGTTGTATGATTCTTATTCTGTTTATGGTTCATTTGAATATTTATTGAATGAAAAGAATACAATTTCTGCAACGGCAATAGTAGCATCAAATAGAAGAGGCCGGTCTTCTGCAATCACAGAAGAAGTACAAGAAATTCAAGGAAACAGATATAATCCATATGCCGGTATTCAAGATGGAAAAATCAGAAACTCTAGAGAGCGACATATTCGCGAGCCATTATTCTTATTCAACTATCATCATGAATCTAAAAGTTTGCAAATTAATGCAGGCTTGGGCTATCAAACAGGTATGTATAAGAGAAGTCGTTTAGGGTATTATAATGCTCCTAATCCTGATCCTACATACTACCGCTATTTACCTAGTTTTTATTTGAACTCGCCAATCGGTGCTAACTTCGAAAGTGCCTTACAAGCAGAAGAAGGCTTTATTGAAAATCCTCAATTAGATTGGGAGAATATATACATGGCGAATACCAGTATCAGTCAAAACGGAGAAGCAGCTTATGTGCTGTATGATGATACTACAAAAGATAACCAGCTAACTGCAAGGGCTACCGCTAATATAGATATTGATAGTCATTTGAAACTCGATTTAGGGGCAACGTACAGACAGTTGAATTCTAAAAATTATGCTCAAATAAATGATTTGCTAGGGGCAGATTATCATCGTGATATCGATACATTTTCAGAAACTTTAAATGATGTTTCATCTGAAGTAAATAAAGGTGATGGTGCGGTTTTTAATTACAACTATAATTTAAAGGGAAGCAATAGCGATTTCTATACACAGTTAAATGCGCATTATAATAAAGTAAAGGCGTTTGTTGCTGGTAAATATACTATCGTTAATTATCAAAGAGAAGGTTTGTATATGAATGAGCGCTTTATAGATAATTCGTTTGGGAATAGCGAAAAGGTCAAATTTTCAAATTGGTCATTAAAATCAGGCGCATCGTATACCATAACAGGTAGGCATTGGGTTTCTGTAAATGCCGCGCTTATAAATAGAGCACCCGTTTTACAAAATGTATTTATAAATCCGAGGGAGAATAATGCTATAGTCCCAAATTTGCAAAGTGAAACGGTGACTAGTGTTGATGCTACTTACTTTCTTAGAATGCCAAAATTGACAGGTAGATTTACAGGATTTTATACCCGTTTTCAAAATACAACCGATGTAAATTTCTTCTTCGTTGACTCGGGTGTTGGTTCAGATTTCGTACAAGAAGTGCTCACTGATTTAGACAAATTACATTTAGGTATTGAACTTGGTTTAGAATACCAAGTATCTAGCGCTGTTAAATTGTCATTAGTTGGTTCTGTTGCTAAACATGAATATGCAAGTAACCCTTTTGTGACAATTAATTTTGACACGGCAGGTGCAACCGAAGATTTAATCGATATTTCTGGTTCTAAGTTTTTGGGGCAATCGGCTGTAAAAGATTATAATCTGGCGCAAGGTCCGCAGAAAGCAATTGCGGCAGGTATAGAATATAGAGATCCAAAATATTGGTGGGTAAGCGCTTCGGCAAACTATCTCGCAAATAACTATGCCAATATTTCTACGATAACCAGAACTCAGAGTTTTTTAATCGATCCAGAAACCCAGTTAAGATTTACTGATGCAACAGATGAAAATGTTCAAAAATTACTAATGCAAAAACCATTAGATAATTTCTATTTATTGAATATGGTTGGCGGTAAGTCGTGGCTTAAAAAAGGTAAGTACATTAGTGTTTTTGCAAGTGTTAATAATCTTTTTGACACCACTTTTAGAACGGGTGGCTATGAGCAGAGTAGAAATGGTAATTACGGTCAGCTAAAGCAAGATAATTTTAGTGGTAATCCGTCTTTTGCGCCTAAGTATTGGTATGGTTTCGGTAGAACCTATTTTTTAAATTTCGCTTTCAGTTTTTAAATCTGATTCAAATAGTATGAAGATAAAAAGTAACATATTTTATTCCATGATAGCCATTACTCTTATGCTATCCTCTTGTGTAAAAGATAAGGAATTTGATGCGCCAGATTTAGAATGTTCTAATGCTGAGTTTACGTTTATAACTATATCAGAATTAAAGAATATATATAATGGCGAGACTATTCAGATTCAAGAAGACTTGGTTATTAAAGGTTATGTAATCTCTTCGGACAAAGAAGGTAATTTTTTTAATACAATATATTTTCAAGACGAGCCAAGTAATCCATTAGGTGGAATGCAGATTGAACTGGAATTAAGAGATGCTCATTTGTTCTTTAATGTAGGTCAACAAATTATAATTAAGTTAAAAGGACTGTATTTGGGCGAGTCTAAAGGGATTTATAAAATTGGCGGTGTATTTACTTCTTTTGGTAATCGTAGTGTAGGTAGGTTGCCTAAAAATGTTGTTTTCGACCATGTATTGGTTTCCTGTAAAGAGAATGTTGGCATCATACCTACTTCTGTTACAGTATCTGAAATAAATGAGTCTATGTTGAATACATTGGTTGTTGTAACTGATGTAGAAATTAAACAAGAAGAGATAGGCGAAACTTTTGCGATTAAAGAAGAAGAAACATTGAGAACATTGGTTGATTGTGGCGAAAACGAATTGGTAATAGTAAACAGTGGTTATGCTGATTTTCAAGCCGAAATACTCCCAGATAAAATGGGAACAGCCACGGGAATCTTAACTATGGATAATAATCAATTTCAATTGATAATTAGAAGTGTAGATGATCTTTCATTTAACCAAGAACGATGTGAAGATTTGATAGATGAATTTACATCTACCTCAATTTTTATATCTGAAATTGCTGACCCCGATAATAATGCAGGAGCCAGATTTGTAGAGCTTTATAATGCATCTGTAGAAAGTCTATCATTAAAAGGATGGGTGTTAGAGCGTTATACAAATGATAATATAGATGTAAGTTCAAGCATAGATTTGTCTGAATATATAATTGAAGGAAACGGACTCTTGGTCATTTCGCCCAACGCAGAAGAGTTTAAAAATGTGTATGGTTTTGAGCCTGATATATCCGTCGGTACAAATTCACCGGCAGATTCTAACGGTGATGATACTATTGTACTAGTAGACCCTTTTGGTACGGTCATAGATATTTTCGGAGTAATCGGTGAAGATGGCAGTAATACAAACCATGAATTTGAAGATGGTAAGGGAGTGAGAAAAATAGAAATAATTTCAGGAAATCCGGTTTTTACAGCAAGCGAATGGACTATTTATAATGACACAGGTGATGAGGGCACAATAAATCGGCCACAAAATGCTCCGTTAGATTTTACTCCCGGGGTAAGATAATTTTATGCTATTTCTTTAGAATCTATTATTTTTTTAACGGCACTTTCGGTTAAAGGTTTAACGATATAATCTTTAACCAACTTGTAGTCTTTCGCCTTTTCCATGTATTTAGGACTTATGAACGAACTGGTAATATAAATTTGAATATGCTCTATTTTATCTTCAGGAAGATCTTTAAATTCTTCTAAAAATGACCACCCGTCTTTATTGGGCATATTTAAGTCTAGAAAAATAACATCTGGCAGTTTAATATTTTCAACAAGTAAGCCAATAAGACCGTCTAGTGCCTCTTGACCACCCGAATAATATAGAATATTGTCACTAAAGTTATAATGCTTCAATATATTCTTACTACTCACCGAAAAAAATTCGTCGTCATCTATGATGCAACAACTAGAAAATATGCTCATTTTTAATTATTTCAAATGTAAAGACCCCTCAGTCTTGGGCAGAAAAAAAAGATAACAAATTAATGGTTACTAAGTTATATAAATGTTGATATACTAGTATTCGTCATTTAAATAAGTTGCCCTAATTTTTATTAACAATAGTGTTTTGTCTGTTAATTAAGTCTCTAGCTTAATTTTCAACTACAGTACCTAATATTTTGATAAGGTCATCTGGTGTAATCGGTTTTAGAATATAGGTATCTACTTGGTCGTAATTTTTGACCCTTTCTAAGTCTCTAGGGTCAACTGAAGAGCTAATAATGTAGATGACAATTTTTTTAGATCTTTTGCTTTTACAGTTTTTAAATTCATCTAAAAATTCCCAACCATTTAGAATTGGCATATTTAAATCTAGAAATATAACATCGGGTAAAGGTTCTCTGGCGATGCATAATTTTGTAAGTCCGTCAAGAGCTGCTTGTCCATCACTATAGACAAGTATAGATTTTGCAAAACCTACTTCTTTCATTATTCTCTTTGTGCCATAAACAAATATGGGATCGTCATCTATAATGCAGCAGAGTTCAATTTTATTCATAATTATTTTATTATGCCTGTTTAAGTTTAATGAAAATAGTAGTGCCTTTGTCAACTTCACTTTCAATGCTTATGCTACCATTCATTGATTCTATTTGGTTTTTGGTTATAAATAACCCTATTCCTTTGGCATCTTTGTGTTTATGAAAAGTTTTATACATCCCAAATATGTTATTACCATGTTTGTTTAAATCGATGCCCTGACCGTTATCAGTAAATGAAATTAGAATATCATTTTTTTCAATTTTAGATTTTATATCAATAACAGGTGTTCGTTCTTTAGCCCTATATTTTAAGGCATTGGTTAAAACATTCAGAAATATACTTTCTAAATATGCTGGTACTGCATGTACAAAATGCGACTTATTTATATCTAAATTTAGTGTTGCGTGTTGTTCTTCAAGTAAGCCGTTTATACTTTTGGTTATTTGATTGATTGTATTAAGTATACTAATGCTTTGCAATTGTTCAAGTGCACCGGTTTTTACTTGTACTACATCATTTAAATGCGCTATGGTTTCAGATAAACTTTGGGTAGCATTAGTAATCATTCTATTTAAATTTTTAACTTCATCTTCATCTTCTTCTTCATTTAAAAATTTGGTAAGCATAGTCATATTTGTAGAATGTGACCTAAGGTTATGCGATACAATATGGGCGAAATTGGTTAAACTTTCATTTTGGCTTTTGGTAACATCTACCAAAGCTTCTAATTTTTTTTGTGCTTCAATTCTATCGGTAATATCTAGAAATTGGGTGATTACATGGCTTATATTGCCATTGAGGTCTTTTACAGGAGTAGCCCCAATAATAGCATGAACTATATTGCCATTTTTATGAAAATATCTTTTTTGTAACTGTAAATTTTTATTGCCGCCTATTTTAACTTTGTTTTTATAGAAAGTACTATTTGGTATATCATCTGGGTGAGTAATATCCATTGAGGTCATTTTTAATAACTCTTCTTCAGAATACCCTAAACTTTGAGATAGGCTTTTGTTTACTTTTAGCCATTTAAGATCCGGACTCACCAATGCCATGCCAATGGCAGAATGTTCAAAAGTTTCAGCGAATAGTTTGGTGCTTTCGGCTAATTTAAATTCGGTACTACGAAGTTCTGTAATATCCCAATTTGCCCCTGTCATTTTAATGGCATTACCATTAAAGTCTTTAATGGTCTTTGATAGCCCTCTAATAAATTTTATAGAACCATCTTTATGTTTTATTCTAAACTCTTCATCGAAATCTTTAATGCCATTGATAGCATCGTTTGTTGCAGCCAATGTTCTTTCTAAATCATCTGGATGTATTGAGGATGACCAAGCTTTAAAAACGCCGGAAAAATTATTTTTGTCAATATTAAAAATCCGGTACATCTCATGGTCCCATTCAAGATTATTTTCAAGAAGATTATAGTCCCATGTACCAATTTGTGCAGTTTGAGTGGTAATTTTTAAAAGTTCCGAAATTTCTTGATGAGCTAATTCAATTTTCTTTCGTTCATCTATATCCTGGAAAGTACCTATAAGTCTAACCGCTTTACCATTCAACATTTCAACTTCACCTTTTGCGCGTACCCAAACTTCATTTCCTTTGGCAGTAATAATAATTAACTCAGTGTCGTAAGGTTTACCTTCGCTAATAGCTAAACCAACTAATTGAGTAATCTTTTCTCTGTGAACACCTTCTTTATAAAAGTTTATTCCTTCCTTTAAATTCGGGATAAAATCATTGGTTACTTCGTGAATGTCTTTAGTAGTTTTTGTCCAGTTTAAGGTATTATTAAGTAAATCAAGTTCCCAGCATCCTATTCTGGCAACCTCTTCAGCCTTATGTAATAATTCTATTTCTTTTTGTTCAATCGTAATATCATCTAAAAATATTATGGCACCGTCAAAACCATGGTTCTCAGATTTAGAAGGTATAATTTTCCATTTTAACCATTGAAGCTTACCGTTGGGGAAAACAAATTTTTGTCCCAGGTTAATGTCCTCTTTTCCATTTACCCCATTATTTAAGGCAATTTTGAATGAATCGGGCATTTCGATTATGTTGTCAAACAGGGGTTTATTATCATTATCAGTTTTGTTAAGACTAAATTTTTGATGCCACTGGTTAGAGTAGCTAATAAAGTTTAACTTAGTATCGACGATAGCAATTGCATTGGGGGACTCTTTTAAAAGAAAGTCAACGGCTAATGTTTTCAAAAGTTCTAGAATTTTTATTTAAAGGTACATATTATCTTTAAGGTAGGAAAAGTTTGTCGAACGGTAAGAAAATACTTCTTAGTTCAATTGCTTCTGTTTTCTGAATAATGAGAATAATTTATAATACAATCTTATGAACGAGTTTTTTTTTAAAGGAATTAGAGAAGGTAGTTTTAACGAGGTTAAATCTATGTTAGAAAAGAATCCTGTACTTGTTAATAGTAAAGATGCTAGAGGGTCGACACCGTTAATTTTAGCGACGTATTATGATGAAATGGAGATTGCATCGCTATTATTGGACAAAGGTGCAAAAATCGATGCTGTAGATGCCTCTGGTAATACGGCCTTAATGGGTGTTTGTTTTAAAGGTTTTACCGATATCGCTAAATTATTGATAGAAAAGAAAGCACAGCTAAATGAGCGTAATGCAATGGGGGCTACATGCCTTATATATGCCACCCAATTTAATCGCTTAGATATTGCGAAGCTATTAATTGCCAATGGCGCAGATAAGTCGATAAAAGATAATAGAGGAAACAGTGCTTTAGATATTGCAAAAACACAAGGGGTAAGTGCTTTTGTAGATTTATTGGAATAAGTAGTATGCAACAGAATAACAGTCGTTTAAAAATAGCGTTAATACAATCTTCTTTACATTGGGAAAATCCTAATGCAAATAGAGACATGTTCGGTAATAAAATTGAACAAATTGAACAAGATGTTGATCTTATAGTACTACCAGAAATGTTTACAACGGGTTTTACTATGTCACCTGCTAATATAGATATTCATGAAGGTGTAATAACCTTAGATTGGATGAAGAAAATAGCAACCTGTAAAAATAGCGCTATTATTGGCAGTACGGTATTTCATGATAACGGCAATTACTATAATAGACTCCTCGTTGTAAAACCTAATGGAGAGTATGAAAGCTATGATAAACGACATACGTTTACATTGGCAGGAGAACATGAAAAATATACGGCGGGTACAGAGAGATTAATAGTGAATTTTAGGGGGTTTGCTATTTGCCCTTTAGTATGTTATGATCTTCGTTTTCCGGTTTGGAGTAGAAATACAGAAAATTTTGATGTGTTGTTGTACACTGCAAATTGGCCGACTCCAAGAATCAATGCCTGGGATGCATTGTTAAAAGCAAGAGCAATCGAGAATATGGTCTATTGTGTTGGTGTAAATCGTGTTGGTATAGATGAGGTGGGTCATCTATACCCAGGTCACTCTAGTTTATATGACCCACTTGGCGGCTTGATATCGCTTACCGAAAAAGAAGAAACGATTATAGTAGAAATAGAGAAGGAGAAAATTGACCTCGTTCGTAAAAAGCTTCGTTTTCTAAATGATCGCGATCATTTTACTCTATCAAATTAAACGTCTCTATTTTTTCCCAATTGGCACGTAGCTCTATTAACGTAGGGTAATAGCTTATTTTTTCAGGTTGTCTATGTTCTAAGAAACTACCCGTATCCCATTTTCCATTACCGTTCATATCGAATATGACCCTAGCTTGATATTTACCTGGGTTCAGATTGTTGAAAACATATTCTTGTGGTCTGCTAGCATAAATTTCTCGCTGTAAATCTCCCTTTTCATTGGTTAGCTGAACAATTATGGGGTAAACAATAGTATTACCATTTAAACTCAGGGTCAGGTTACCATAATCGGCAATACTTTTTGTTCTAAAAGAATAATCGACCGAATCATTAGATGTTTCGAAAAAATCAGTCACTGCACCCGGCACTAATTCCATTCTGTAGCTTTGGTCCGGATGAACCTTAAAATCAAAATTCAATAAATTTTGTAGGGTGTCAAGTTTTAATGAATAGGCAATTTCTACAGAATCTTTATCCATCAATTTAATCTTGGTACTATCAAACCTAATTATTGGTGTATTGCTTAAAAGGTTTATAGGCTTATCCATCTCAATATTTCCATTTTGACTCATAGAAATCTTTAAGGAGTCAAACTCAACTTTTCTGTTCTTAACTTTAAAGGTGTCTTTTACTTTTAAAGATTCATTGGTGATTACGAAAATAATCGAGTCCATTTCATAAGGTGTGAACCAAAAATTCAATGTATCTTTTTCTCTTTCTTTAGTAATCTTTGTTTTTACGGTATCTGGTATTTTGGTAATGGTTTCAATTTGGATGTCGTCACCCTCGCCATAATAGCCAAAACTTATTCTATTGCTGGCTTCCATACTAGGTACGGCTACACCATAATCTTGAATTTCTTTGAATAGATTTAACAAATAAATGGAATCTGTAGGTAAGTTTATTGTATCACGTACAAAACCTATTTTATCGGTTTTTTGATCAAATAAATTATTGCCTGAGGCATCTTTAATACCAAACAAAGCATATTTGCCTTCTTTTAAATTGTTAAGTTTAAATATAACTGCGCTATCTAGAGTATTTGTAATGTAATTCGGTGGTCTCTTGTAAACAGTAGAGTCGGTGTAGCTGCTGTCAATTTTATAGAGCATTACACTAACAAAATCATCGGCTTTTTTATTAAATGCATCTTTAACCACACCTGTTAGCGATAATGAATCAATGTAATCACCAGTAGAGAAAACATAGGTAAAAAATGATTTCGGATTTTCTTCGTTGTTATCAACAATACCTTGACCAAAGTTAAAAGTATAGGTAGTATTGGGTTCAAGGGTATCTTTAATCGTTATTTCAACATATTTATTGACATTGCCAATGGGTGAAAGTACCGGAGCATTATTTAAAGGGGGTGAAATTATCAGTTGCTTTTGAATATCTTTTAGCTTCACTAATTCATCAAAATACAATCTAATTTTTTGTCCCGTAAAGTTCGTAGTTAAATTAGGCGGCTCGGCCCTTGTTAATTCTGGTGGAGTAATATCCTTCGGTCCGCCTGTCGGTGTACCTCGTTGTGCACATTGATATGAAACCAATACGATGATAAAAACAAATATAAAACCTAAAATTTTTCTGCTCATTAGTGTGATTATCGACCGCAAAGAAACAACATATTTTATAGAAATCTAATTCTATGGAACAACTGCCATACTAGAAATATAAATCTCAACACCTTCGATATCTTTAAAAGTGTTGGCGCAGATTTCCATAGTAGCGCCTGTAGTGATTACATCGTCAACCAAAAGTATAGTTTTGTTGGCAAGCGTTTTTCCATTTTTAATTTCATATAAAGATCTATTGTCATACCATCTGCTTAATCTGTTTCTTTTGGTTTGCGTTTTTGTATTAGCGGTTTTTACCAAAATATCATCAATGTATTGGGCATTGATATGGAAAGCAATTTGTTTGGCAAAAAGTGCAACTTGGTTATAGCCTCTTTTTTTTAGTTTCTTTCGGTGCAATGGTACGGGTATGACAAAATCTATTTGTGGTAAATGGCCTTGTTTTTTTAAAACTTGTCCGTGCCAGTCACCTAAAAAGTGCCCAATACCTTCTTGATTCTTATATTTTAAAAAATGGATGAGGTTTTTTACGATTCCAATTTCGGTAAAGAATAAGAATGAATTTGCCTTTTTTATGTTAATTCGACCATAAAAAATACGGTCAACGGCATTTTCATCGTTAAAGGTATACTCGGTAAGTGGTAATTGATGTCGGCAAGATGTACAGAGAAGAGCCTCTCCTCTATATAATCGAGCATTACATCCAAAACATGATATGGGTAGTAGTATGTTGGTAACATCCTTTAGTATATTTGAAATTATGTTTTTCATCAAATTTTACAGATTAAACAACCTACAGCCCGCTTTTTAAATGGACAGTCAAGATAACAAATTCAATTATAAAATAATACTTGCAGCATTTATTGCTGTAATTATAGCGTTGCTAATTGCATTCTACTATAGTTATGCCCAATCAAATGCACAAATCGGTTTCTTAGAACAAGAAAAAGAGATTTTGGTAAAAGACCTTACTATTATGAAGGCAGATGTGGCACGTTTATCTGCTAAAAGTGAAATGAATGAAATAGAATTGCAAGATTCTAAATATAAAGTACAAGAACTTTTAGATTCAGTTGGGCGTTTAAACTTTACGGTTCAAAAGTTAAGAGAGTTCAAAACAGAACTACGTAGACTAGAATCTAAGAACGACAGCTTAATTTTAAAGAACAATTTCTTACGATATAACAACATGTTACTTACGGATAAGTACGATGAGTCTCGTAAGCAAATTGAAAATCTTAGAACAAACAGTAATTCTTTAGCAGAGGCCGAGGCTTTACAAAGAAGAAAAATTCTAGAACTTAATCAGAAGTTGAAGACGAAGAGCTATTTAAAAATGGCTAATTCTGAAGGAAGCGGTTTCAGATTAATTCGTGGTACAAAGCCGACTAAAACGAACAAGGCATCTATAATTGAAAAATTAAGAGGTTGTGTTACAGTTTTGGCGGATGAGAGTGAGGCTGATAACGAAAAAGTTATTTATCTACAGTTTTTAGATCCCAACAAACAGATTGTCGAAGATAATGCCAATACCATTACTGTAAATGGAAATGTGTATAGCAAAAGAGTCGAATTTATTTTTACAGGATTAGATCAGTCTTTATGCGAGTCGATTACCATACCAGAAGGTTCATTAATGGAAGGTAATTACACTTTAAATGTGTTTGAAGACGAACGTTTAATTACTTCTTCTGAATTTGAATTGAAATAATTATTTTTTTTTTGGTCTATTGTTCTATTTTTGCCAAATGGCAAAGCAAGAAGATGATTTTAAGCGTGTAATTTCTCACGCAAAGGAATACGGATATGTATTTCAATCTAGTGAAATTTATGACGGGTTAAGTGCTATTTATGATTACGGTCAAAATGGTGTTGAGCTTAAAAAGAATATACGCGACTATTGGTGGAAGGCGATGGTTCAGCTCAATGACAATATTGTTGGCTTAGATGCTGCAATTTTCATGCACCCATTAACCTGGAAGGCTTCTGGGCATATTGATGCTTTCAATGATCCTTTAATAGATAATAAAGATTCTAAAAAAAGATATAGAGCAGATGTATTAGTGGAAGATTATGTCGCTAAAATCGATGCTAAAATCGAAAAAGAAGTCGGTAAAGCTGAAAAACGTTTTGGCGAAGCTTTTGATAAAGAACAGTTTTTGCAAACGAACCAACGTGTAGTTGAGTATCAAGAGCAAGGAAAAACCATTTTAAGTAGATTGGCAAAATCTTTACAAGAAGAAGATTTAGCCGATGTAAAAGCGCTAATTGAAGAATTAGATATCGCTTGCCCAATGTCAGGCTCTAAAAACTGGACAGAGGTAAAGCAGTTCAATTTAATGTTCGGTACAAAATTAGGTGCCAATGCAGAAACTGCAATAGATCTATTTCTTAGACCAGAAACTGCTCAGGGTATTTTTGTAAACTTCTTAAATGTTCAGAAATCTGGTCGTATGAAGCTTCCTTTCGGTATAGCACAGACCGGTAAGGCTTTTAGAAATGAAATTGTTGCTAGACAGTTCATTTTTAGAATGCGTGAGTTCGAACAAATGGAAATGCAATTCTTTATACAGCCAGGTACCCAGCAAGAGTGGTATGAAATCTGGAAAGAAAAAAGAATGAAGTGGCATTTATCTCTTGGTTTGGGTCAAGATAATTATCGTTTTCATGACCATGAGAAATTAGCACATTATGCAGATGCAGCTTCTGATATAGAATTTCGTTTTCCATTCGGGTTTAAAGAATTAGAAGGGATACATTCACGTACCGATTTTGATTTAAGCAGTCACGAGAAATTCTCTGGTAAGAAGTTACAATATTTTGATCATGAGGTAAACAAAAACTATGTTCCTTACGTATTAGAAACATCTATTGGTTTAGATAGAATGTTCTTGGCAGTATTCTCTAACTCGCTTCAAGAAGAAGAATTAGAAAACAATACAACTAGAACAGTTCTTAAGTTACCAGCTGTTTTGGCACCTGTAAAAGCTGCTATATTACCTTTACTTAAAAAGGATGGTCTACCAGAAATTGCACAAGAAATTATTGATGATCTTAAGTGGGATTTTAATGTTACTTATGATGAAAAAGATGCTGTAGGTAGACGATACAGAAGACAAGATGCCAATGGTACTCCGTTTTGTATTACCGTTGACCACCAGTCTGTAGAAGACCAAACTGTTACTATTAGACATAGAGATTCTATGGAGCAAGAACGTGTTGCCATATCGGCATTGAAAGGTATTATTCATGATGCGGTCGATATGAGTACTTGGTTGAAAAAAATGGAATAGTTTATAGGATGTAATTCAGTTTTACACCACCGTAGTAATTAATAGTGTTCCCAGGGTAGAAATACCTTGGGGCATTTCCTCCAAATCCGGTAGCATTTATTAATACTGATTGGGCATACTTTGTGTCTGTTAAATTATTGATGCCAAAATCTATACCTACACGTAATTTTTCTGTTATCTGATTTTTGTAGCCTATTTTAATGTTTAATAAATTAAAGGAGTCACTATAAAGCGAATTCGCATCTGTTAACGGTATTTCATCAATAAATTGATGGGTAACATTTATAAATAATCCGTTCCCAAAATTAGTTTGTATTCCAGAATTTATTTTGTTTTTTGGTACACCTGTTAATGCATTTTCAGAGTAATCTGCATCAGCCTCTTCATCCATGAAATCAATGAACTTATGATTACTGAAGGTGTAGCTTATAAATGGTGATATCGTTATTTTATTGGTTAAGCTAATGCTATAACTCCAGTCTAGATCAACACCTTGATGTTTAGTTTTACCCGCATTACGCCCAATATACTGGTTATCGCCAACGCGTTTGGCAACTAGTAAATTATTAATGGGCATTAGGTAAAAAGCGACATCCAAATTTAGCCTATCATCTTTGCTTTTATGTTGAATGCCAATTTCGTAGTTTGTGCCTGTTTCTTGAACAATATCGATATTTATGATTCCGTCAGGGGTCAATGTTTCTTCTAAACTCGGGTTAGAAAATCCGCGGCTAATGTTCGCGTATAAATGGTTGAATGGCGTAATAGCATAGTTGACATCTAAACTAGGTAAGAATAAGGTTTTAAAATTTCTATTGGCACTTGTATTATTTTCGCCAGAGTTAAACAAATCTCTAAAATCATATTGAGTGTTGTTACTGTTTAAACCCAATTGTGCGGTCAATTTATTCGTAAATGAATAAGAGGCTGTTGCGAAAGCATTGATTTGGCTTCGAAATTCTTTGTTTTGAGATAGCCTATCTCCTTGTAAGCTTCCATTACCATTGTTTTCTTGATAAAGATTTTCAAAAGTTCCCCATGAGTATTCATCTTTATAAAGTTCAGCGCCAAAGGTGTACAATAGGGCATTTTTAGAAATATCTATTTTACCAGAGAATAAGGTTCTAAAGCCATAGCCATTAGTGTATTCATCTAAAATATTAAACGGCGCAGGTTCATAATGATCTAAATAAGTATAAAATAAACTTGTCGTATTTTTAAGATTAGAATTTGCATTGTAGGTATGAGAAAGCCCTATTAGGCTATAATTGTTGTCTTCATATCCTTTGGCAGATTGCCACGTAAATGCAGCTTGTGTAGGATCTTCATCGAAATCTTCTTGACTTATTGAGCTAGCTATTTGAGCAGAGTAATCAATATGATTTACCAGAAGTCCAATTTCACTTTTATCTGTTAGTTTAAAAATGGTATTCAGTAGAAATCCGTCACGTTCAAATCTATTGTTATCACGGTATCCATCTATTTCCATATGTCCATATTGAAAGGTCATATAAAAATCCTCCTGCGAATGCGTAAATCCTAAACTATTTTTAAATAATCCGTAAGAACCAATGGTAGTATTATTGGTGAGCTTGGTAGGTTGATCGCTCAGTTGTTTGGTGTTCAAGATAATTGCTCCGCCTAAATTAGTGCCAAATCCTGTTCCTTTTGGTCCCTTAATAATTTCAACAGATGTCAAGTTTTCTAGGTCAAAAGCTTCAATGGTCGAAGAGCCTGTTCCATTGGTAATTGGAATATTATTATAGTAAAGCCTTAGTTTATCTGTGCCGTATAATGTTCTAGAACCAACACCTCTAATGGTTATTCTGTTGGTGTTCAACGCTCCAGATAAAGCATAAAGACCAGAAACTTGATTTATGGAACTAATGAAATCTACCGGACTATAATTTGCAAATGTAGTAGCGCCAATGGTTTGTGAAGGTATAATACCAATGGCATTTTTAGCTGTTAGCGTATCTACAACAATAACTTCGTTCAATTGGGTGACACTATCTTTTTCGACAGTGTTTTGTGCAAAAAGGGCTGAAGAAATTGAAAAAATAAGTAATAGGAGAAATATTCTTTTCATAGGTGATTAAACCTCAAAAATACCCATTAAAACCGATAACCTAAAGATAAACCGGCTCTGAACATAAAGTCATCTTGAAAATCTTCTGGATTAATGTTTCTACCTAGCCCTCCATTTAATTCGATAGTAAATTTTTGGCTTCTTGTAGCCCATTTATAACCGCCACCAAGACCAAGTGCTATCGTAGAGTAGTCATAATTTCTACTTCCTAGGTTTGCAGTGTCTACATCATCATCTTCACCAGTGTAATATAGTCCGAATACTTCAGCAAAAAGACCACTTTTAGGTCCGTAGCCAAAGTAGGCTCTTAAGTTCGGTCCTATTCCGAAATTGCCATTGTAATCTGTTGCTTTACCATCAAAATACATAGTTCCGCCAATACTAGTATCTTCATTGATATAATACTCGTATCCTAATTCAACCGTAGTGGTTACCAAAAACTGACCAATATTCAATTTTACCTCATGGCTGTTTTCGTCATTATAATAAGCCTGAGAAAAAGAAGAAGTGGTAATAAAAACTAAAAGAACTGAAAAAATAAACTTGTTCATGAGATGCGTTTAAAAGTGCAAATATTTTTTAAAGCTGTGAAATTATGATTTTAATAGAAAGTATGCACCTTTAATCTTCAACTCTTTTTTATTTTTAAGCCAAAATGAATAGAGATGAAGATCATATCTTATAATGTAAATGGAATAAGGGCAGCGTTAAGAAAGGGTTTTTTAGAATGGTTGGCGGCAGTTTCACCAGATGTTGTTTGTTTGCAGGAAATTAAGGCAAATGAGGATCAGTTAGATATTTCATTATTTGAAGAGGTAGGTTATAAATACAATTATTGGTACAGTGCGCAGAAGAAAGGTTACAGTGGTGTGGCCATACTTTCAAAAACAAAACCAGATGATGTGGTTTTTGGCACAGGCATCGATTATATGGATTTTGAGGGAAGAAACATTCGTGCCGATTTCGGAGATATTTCTATCATGAGCATGTATTTGCCTTCAGGCACAAATATGCAGCGTTTAGATTTTAAACTTACTTACATGGCAGATTTTCAAGAATATGCTAATGCATTGAGGTTGACAAAGCCTAATTTAATTGTTTTGGGCGATTTTAACATTTGCCATGAAGCCATAGATATTCATAATCCTGTGGGTTTAAAAAACGTGTCTGGATTTTTACCAGTTGAAAGAGAGTGGATAGGAGATTTCATGAAAAGCGGATTCATAGATAGTTTTAGAGAGTTTAATACTGAGCCAGATAATTATACCTGGTGGAGTTATAGGGCGAATGCTAGAAATAACAATAAAGGTTGGCGTTTAGACTATGCTATGGTAGCCGCTACATTGAAAGATAGGCTTTCTAGGTCGGTAATATTGTCTGAAGCGAGACATAGTGATCACTGCCCAATATTGATAGAGGTAGAGAGTTAACTATATGGATACAACTACCCTCAAAATATTTAGTAATTTTGTATTTAATGTTAGTAAATAGAATAGTTGAATGATCTACACCAATTTACCGCACACAGATATTGAAGTAAGTAAAATTTGTTTGGGCACCATGACCTGGGGAAATCAAAATACCGAGAATGAGGGGCATGAGCAAATAAATTATGCCATTGATAAGGGTGTTAACTTTATAGATACGGCAGAATTATATCCTGTTCCTGCGCATAAAGATAGATATGCCGCTACTGAGAAGGTTATAGGTAATTGGTTTAAAAAGAATGGCAATAGGGAAGATATAGTGCTAGCTACTAAGATCGCCGGTAAAGCCGAAATGACGAAGTTCATTAGAACTACTGGATTTACTAGAGAATCTATAATTGATGCAGTTGAAGGTAGTTTACAACGTTTACAGACAGATTATATAGATTTATACCAACTTCATTGGCCAGACAGAAGCACTAATTATTTCGGTCAAAGAGGTTATAAGCATGATATAGCTGACCATTGGGAAGATAATATTCATCAGGTTTTAGAAACCATGCGCGATCTAATACGCGAGGGTAAAATTAAACATGTAGGTATTTCTAATGAAACACCTTGGGGTACCATGCGCTTTTTAGAAGAGAGTAAAGTTCATGGAACATTACCAAGAACGATTACAGTTCAAAATCCATATAGCTTATTAAATAGACTTTTCGAAGTGGGTATGGCAGAAATTTCTATGAGAGAGCAAGTAGGTCTATTGGCGTATTCACCTATGGGCTTTGGTGCGTTAAGTGGCAAGTATTTAGGTGATCGAATGCCAGAAGGTTCTCGATTAAGTCTATTTCCTCAGTATAATAGATATATAGGCGATACAGCCGTTGAGGCGACAAAAAGATATTATGATTTGGCACAAGCTAATGGTCTTTTATTAGCACAAATGGCATTGGCATTTGTAAATTCTAGACCTTTTGTTACCAGTACAATAGTAGGCGCTACAAACATAAGGCAATTAGAAGAAAATATTGGAAGCATAAATGTGAATTTATCTGACGATATTATTGAGCAAATTGAAACTATTCACAACTCCATTCCTAACCCGGCCCCGTAATATGCAAAACCTTGTACGGTTACAAGTCGGATTCGGACAGGTAGTTCTTACCATAGTGGTAATTGTCGTAATTATGGTTTTAGCCAGAATTATGAGAGATAAGCGCTAGTCGAATAAATTAGCTGCCACTTCTTCAATTTTAGAAGCCAAAAGAATTTTTATTTTGGTTGATTTGAGTCCTATCTTATTATTCTTTGAAATAATAATAGTGGTGTACCCTAGCTTTTCGGCTTCAAGAATACGTTGCTCTACCCGTTGTACAGGTCTAATTTCACCAGCTAAACCGACTTCCGCAGCAAAACAGATACCCTTGTCAATAGGTATGTCTTCATTGCTTGATAGAATAGCGGCAACAACAGCTAAATCAATAGCGGGATCATCTACTGAAATACCACCTGTTATGTTTAAGAAAACATCTTTTGCTCCAAGTTTAAATCCTGCCCGTTTTTCTAGTACGGCCAATAACATATTTAATCTTTTAGCATTGTAGCCAGTTGTAGAACGTTGAGGTGTGCCGTAAACAGCTGTGCTTACTAATGCTTGAATTTCTATGAGTAGAGGGCGCATACCTTCAACGGTCGAGGCAATGGCGGTACCACTTAATCCGTCATCATTTTTAGAAATCAATACTTCTGACGGATTATTGACCTCGCGCAATCCGCTGCCTTGCATTTCATATATACCAAGCTCTGCGGTTGATCCAAATCTGTTTTTTAACGATCTAAGAATACGATATACATAATTACGATCCCCCTCGAACTGTAGAACGGTATCGACCATGTGTTCCAGAATTTTAGGTCCGGCAATAGAACCATCTTTAGTAATATGACCAATGAGAATTACGGGTGTGTTCGTCTCTTTGGCAAATTTTATAAGCTCTGCCGTACATTCTCGAATTTGAGAGATACTGCCTGCAGCAGACTCTATATAATCTGAGTGTAATGTTTGTATAGAATCGATCACTACAATATCTGGTTCTGTAGCTTCTATTTGTTTAAATATATTTTGAGTTTTTGTTTCCGTTAGAATAAAACAGGTTTGACTGTTTGGGTGAATTCTATCGGCACGCATTTTAATCTGCTTTTGGCTTTCTTCACCAGAAACATATAGCGTTTTATAAGGTAGTTTTAAAGCGATTTGTAACAGTAAGGTACTTTTTCCGACACCAGGTTCGCCGCCAAGAAGTACTAATGCACCAGGTACTAAGCCACCACCAAGAACTCTATTGAATTCTAGGTCAAAAGTGTTTAGGCGCACTTCTTTTTCAATACTAATTTCATTCACCAAAAGAGGTTTAGAAACTCTTTTAGATGTTTGAGAGGGAGTTTTCCAACTAGCCTTCTCTTCTTTTTGTACCACTTCTTCAACAACGGTATTCCATTGTTTACAAGCAGAACATTGTCCCACCCATTTGGCATATTGAGTACCACAATTTTGACAAAAAAATGCAGTTTTAGTTTTGGCCATCTTTAGCTTTTATTGAAAAGGCTAAAGGTAGCAAGAAGTTTAGAATGTGTACATCTCAGAATGAAATTATGATTTAACTATCACTAGATCTTTCTTTTTTATAGGCACTAAAAGCGAGGAAAAATGATGCCCACGCCATAAATAGGGCAATGCCGTTATAGGTTAAAATAAATTCTCCTTTTAATCCAAAATAGGTAAAAAGCACTCCGGAGAACACGAAGTACATTGCGTCAATTTTAATCATAATTAAGTAGGTTAGGCTAATTTGGGACTAGCCGTTTATTTAATATAATAATCTTTAAAAACCGAAATCGGCTTTTAGTGCATCCATTTTTTCAAGGGCCATTTCTTTAGTTAAAAAATCTATTTCTTCCATTTGAAAAGATTTTTCAAATGTTCTTAATGCTTTCTTAGGTTCGCCAAGTTGCTCATAGTACTCCCCTTCAAAATAAAACCCAAGCATTGTTTCTGGGTATTCTTTTTTACATAGGTCAGATAGGGGTTTTAGCGATTCAAAATCTTCTTTCTTTCTAGATGCAGCATATATTGCCATAATATCATTTAGCTCAACAGGCTTACTAAAACCGAACATATCTACGATGCCTTGGTATTTGTTTTCTAAATAATTGTAAACTGGCTCTTCGCTAGTTAATATCTTAGTTTTGTATTCTTTCGGACTAATAGGTTTAAACATTCCGAAGATGTTATCAAACGCCTTTCCGATACCGTAGGTGGCAACAGAAATATGGTCGGCATTGGTGTATTCATCAAAGAAGTAATGTAAAGATTCTTTTTCTATGGCCTTAATATCCTTATCCATAGTCATAATTCTTTGTTTGTCGTTACTAGCTTCGCCTTCAACGATCAATTGATAGAATATCTGATTTTCAAATGTACCTAATCTCATAGGAACCCTACTTTCCATTTCTGGCGCAAGAGTTGGTGAGATACTAACATAACCGTCAAAAATGGAGTTGTCTTTGAACAACCAATAGTTCATAAAATTGGCGGTGATGTCATAGCCAACAATCATTTTAAATGGAGCTGTACTATAATTGAGATCTAGGTAAGGAATAAGTTCCATGCCAATAAATTCATAAAAACTTTTTCCCTTTTCAGAAGGTAAACCACTTTCTGGGTCAAAAGCGCAATCTTTATATCTTAGGTCGTTTTCGCTTTGGTTGACACCTACTACAATACTTTCGGGCATACCATGAAAACGACTGTAAAATTTTGATGTTGCTACTACCTGTTCAAACAAATATTCTCCGTCAAGTACGATAATTAAAGGGTACTTTTTGGTTTTGTCCATATTTTCAGGAAAAAAGTAATGCACGTCTCTTCTTTCTTGAAGTTTAAAAGATTCGAAAATTTCTTGTGTCACTTGAGAATAGGAAGTTATCCCAAATAAAAGCGCGAATATTAAAGATACATAACGCATAAAAAGTAATTATTAGTTGAAGGTTACTATTTACTTCTGTTCAATAACGGTAATAAAAGAAAAGATATTGCACCAAAAACAACTATCATTAGTGTCTGTGCAATCCAAATTATCCATCCGAAGGCATCACCAGATACAGAACTGATTCCGAAAATAGCCAAAGCACTGCTTACCGCGATAGGGTAGAGACCAATTCCACCATTGGTAGTTGCCATGGCGAACGCCCCTGCTACAAAGGCTACCAAGAGTTGACTTAATGAAAGCGAAATGGTTTCTGGTACTGTAAATTTAATGATCCATAGCATTCCTATATAACATCCCCAAATGAAAAAAGTATGGAATATAAAAAGCCATTTATTTTTCATTTTAAAAATACTGAAAACACCATCGAGCAATCCTTTTACAAATGTTTTGATCTTTAGGGCAAAAGTGCTTTTCGACCTTTTAATTATAAAAATGAATAAAAAGAATAAAACAATACCGACAACGGCAAGTGAAATAAGTCCGGCAACATTAAAACCACGTTCTTGCAGAATGCCCATGATCACATCTGTCTGTAATAAAAATGCAACAGTGACTACTAAAAGTAGCATGATAACGTCGATTACCCTTTCCGTGACAATGGTGCCAAAGCCTTTTTCAAAAGGTACCTTCTCATAGGTAGTTAATGCCGTAGCTCTTAAGATTTCGCCAGTTCTGGGGATGCCTAAATTTGCGAAGTACGAGGTTAAAATTATTAAAATGTTATTTGTGAGTTTAGGCTTGTAGCCTAGCGGTTCTAAAAGATAGTTCCAACGAACGGCTCTAGAGATGTGCCCAAAAATACCGAGTAAAACAGAAAGAAATACATAGAGCGGATCCGCTTCTTTAATGTAAAAAATTATTTCTTTTCTATTTTCAGGAGTTGTTGAATTGTAAGAGTACCAAACTAAAAAAACTCCCAATGCAATTGGGAGTATAATCTTAAGATTTTTTTTTAGCGTATTCGTCAACTTTTACGTTAAAAGATTATTTGCTTCGTTAGGAAAAACTAAAGAAGGATTGAATTTTTTTGCATCCTCGATATCCATCCAAGTATAAGAAATTAAAATTAAAATATCGCCAACCGATACTTTTCTTGCAGCGGCACCATTTAATGTTATTTCTCCACTTTTTCTTGGACCGGGAATAATATAGGTCTCAAGTCGTTCACCGTTGTTATTGTTAACGATCTGTACTTTTTCGCCACGAATAAAATTAGCGGCATCCATTAAATCTTCGTCAATTGTAATGCTACCAACATAATTAAGATCAGCACCGGTAACTTTTACTCGATGTATTTTTGATTTAACTACTTCTACTTGCATATCTTAAATTAATTTAGGGCTATGTTATCGATAAGCCTTACGTCTTCAACATAAACGGCAATAAACGCCCGGTATTTTATATTATTAATTTTATTCTTTATGGGTGTTAATGTTTCAACATCGGTAATATCAAAATACTCTAGTTGAAAATCATCCGACTTTTTAAACTCGTTTATGACCCAATCTTTAACGTTAAGAGCATTTTCCATGCCAAATTTAATTTTGGCAGCTTTCAAGGTTTCATATATAAATGCAGCCTTTTGTCGCATAGGTTTACTTAACCTTTCATTTCTAGAACTCATTGCCAAGCCATTATCTTCTCTAATAATTTCGCAACCTATAATTTCAACAGGTATATGCTGTATTTTGGTCAGTTTTTGAATGATGCGTAATTGTTGAAAATCTTTTTCTCCAAAATAAGCTTTAGTAGGTTTGACAACCTTAAGTAGTTGTTCAACTATAGTACCCACGCCATTAAAATGATCATCTCTAAATTCACCTTCCATAACCTTGTCAAGCCCTTCAAAATCATATATTTTAGGCTCAATTGAATCTGGGTATATTTCATCAACTTCGGGTGTAAATATGATAATGTCTTCTGAAATAGTTGAAATAAGTTGAATATCTGCCTCTAAAGTTTTCGGATATTTGTCTAAGTCTTCTTTATTATTAAACTGTGTAGGGTTTACAAAAATACTGATGACAACTTTCTCATTTTCATCAACGGCTCTCTGTATTAAAGAAGCATGCCCTTGATGTAGGGCTCCCATTGTAGGTACGAGACCTAATTTAAGGTCTTCGCCCAGTTTGTTAAGATCTTCTGTAAGCTTGTTTTTAGACTTTATTACCAGCATTGAAAAGTGCTTTAGCGAGCAAACTTACTATAATTACTGCTAATCTCTATATTTTTTGTAATTTTGCAGTTACGTTTCAGTGAAAAATAAAATATAACCTTTATGAATGGTAAAAAGATATTATTTGTATCTTCTGAATTAGTTCCTTACTTACCCGAAAACGAAGTTTCCCTAATGTCTTATGAAGCACCTAGAATGGTCAACAGCAATGGTGGTCAAATTAGGATTTTCATGCCTAGATATGGTAACATTAATGAAAGAAGGCATCAATTACATGAAGTAATTAGGCTTTCGGGTATGAACTTGGTCATTAATGATATGGATATGCCATTGATCATTAAGGTGGCATCTATCCCAAAAGAAAGAATTCAAGTTTATTTTATCGATAACGAAGAGTACTTTAAGCGTAAAGCTACTTTTACAGACAAGCAAGGAAACCTTTTTCCAGATAATGACCAACGTGCAATTTTCTTTGCAAAGGGAGTTATGGAAACGGTGAAAAAATTAAATTGGTCTCCAGATATCATTCATGTTCATGGCTGGATGGCAAGTTTATTGCCGTTATATCTTAAGAAATACTATGCTGACGAACCACTTTTTGCAGACAGTAAAATAGTATTATCGGTATACGGTAGAACATTTGATGGTTCTTTAGATAAAGATATGGTTAAGAAAATTGCTTTTGATGGAATTCCAGAAGAAGCGATTGCATCTTTAGAGGATCCTACATATAATAATTTGTTAAAGGTAGCTGTTGATTATTCTGATGCTATTATTTTAGCTTCGGAAGATATTCCTGAAGAATTAGAAAACCACATTTCCAACCAAGAAAAACCAGTGTTGCAATATGTACCTGTTCAAGAGTTTGAAGAGGCGTATGCTAATTTTTATAACACCGAAGTTTTAAAATAATCTGAATGAATTTTATCGTTAAGTCCGCTATTCCCAAATTTTCGGGATTGTTATTGATATTGGGTCTTTTGGTTTCTTGTGAGCAAGATTTAACTACCGTAGGTTCTGGTGTAGTCGGCAATGAGCCATTTACTACAGGCACAGAAATTTATGATGTTTTTGCTTATAACAAAAACATTGAAGCTGTACAGACCAATAAATTGCCAATTTATCAATTAGGTACCTATAACGATCCTATTTACGGTAAAACAGAGGCTTCTGTAACTTCGCAGATGTTCTTAAGTGCTACTAATCCATCTTTTGGTAGTTTTTCGCAAGAGAAAGAAGATAGAGCAGGTACTACAGATGAGTCAATTACGACAATTCAGGAAAACGAGACTGTAAAAGAGGTTTATCTATATATTCCTTTTCTAAGAAACAGTAATTCGGTTGATACTGATAATGATGGTGTTGTCGATGAATTTGACAAAGTACCAGATAGCGATAATGATAATGATGGTGACGGAGTGGATAATTCAGTAGAAACTGCATCTAATACAGATCCTTTAGATATATTGAGTGTAGATGCCGATAGAGATGGATTAAATGATGGTGATAATGCCCCTATATTTACAAATAATTTTGCTAAAAAGGTGGAGTTAGATAGTATTTATATTAATGGAACAAATTATGATGATGTAGTCAAATCTCCATTACCTTCTTTTAATTTAAAGGTAGAGCGTTCTTCTTTTTTCTTACGAGATTTAGATCCTAATTCAAGTTTTCAAGAAGCGCAAGAATATTATTCTAATCAAGTTTTTTCTCCAAATTTTGTTATAGGTGATCCCCTGTTCGATGGTATTGTAGAAATTAATGATGAAGAAATTTTGATTCAAAACGAAGATGATGATTCTACTGAAGATGTAGATGAGTCGTTAACATTTTCGAAAATACAACCAGGTATTAGGGTAGCATTGAATAATGAATTTTTTCAGGCTAATATTTTAGATAAAGAAGGAGATTCTCAGTTAATAAGTCAGTCGAATTTTACCGAATTTATACGTGGGCTTCATTTTTCTATTGTAAACCAATCCGGCAACGATGTTATGTTTATGTTTGATCTAAAGGGGTCTAGCGTAACTATGACTTATAGTTATACAAACTATGACACCAATGGTACAACAGATGATACAAGTGATGATAATCCAAATAATATTTTAGAAAAAGACTTTACATTTTCTTTCTTGACAGGTAGTACAACTGGCGCAGTGTCAGGTAATGCTGTAAACACTTTGGTTACCGAAAATTACGGTCCTCAAATATTACAGGCACTTGATAATGGTGAAAACGCATCACGACTTTATTTAAAAGGCGGAGCGGGTACCTATGCCGAAATCAATTTATTCGAAGAAGATGGTGGTGAAAGTATTTTAGGGCAAATTAAAAGTGAGAATTGGGTAATAAATGAAGCTAATCTTGTTTTTTACATAGATAGGGATCAGCTAGATGCCGCAGGTAGTACCTTAGAGCCTCCAAGACTTTACTTGTACAATGCAGAGAATAAATTTCCATTGATAGATACTACTACAGATCCTGCTACTGCAGTTACTGGAGTCTCAAATTTGTTTGGGTTTTATCCAAACTATGATGGAGTCATTGAAAAATCTAGTGGTAAAGGAGTTAAGTATTCATTGAAAATAACCGATCACATTAATGATATGGTGGTTAGAGATTCTACAAATGCTAAATTGGCATTAACTTTAACTACTAATATACAAAACTGGAGCATTGCTGATGCAAAGGTTGTAAGTGGTGAAGAGAGATTAGCAACGACATCTACAGTAACCCCTTTGAGCACTATATTATATGGCGGTAATATTCTGGCTACAGACCCTAATTTTGACAAAAGGCTAAAGCTTGAGATATCTTATACAAAAGCAGATTAGTAACTGAAGATTGTGTTATTTTATCATTAAATACTTTGTTGGCATACCACTTCCTAATTATTAGCGTTGTATAACCTAAATGTTATATATTTCATTGTCATAATATTTTGTGACTTTGATATTTAATTAAAATTTTCAAATTGATAGTATTATGTGTGGAATTGTTGGATACATAGGGTATAGGGAAGCTTTTCCTATCGTTATAAAAGGACTTCAAAGATTAGAATACCGTGGTTATGATAGTGCAGGTATTGCATTGTTTGATGGTAACCAAATAAATCTAGCCAAAACAAAAGGTAAGGTTGAAGATTTAAAAAATAAAGCTAAGGATATTTCTCAAAAGGGTTCTATTGGTATAGGTCATACCCGTTGGGCAACCCATGGTGTACCAAATGATGTTAATTCACATCCTCATTATTCAAATTCGGGCGAATTGGTAATAATCCACAATGGTATTATTGAAAATTATGAGGCTATAAAACAAGAGTTGACTAAGCGTGGTTATATATTTCACTCTGACACAGATACAGAAGTTTTAATTAATTTAATAGAAGAAGTTCAAAAAACTGAGGGTGTTAAATTAGGGAAGGCAGTTCAAATTGCGCTTAACCAAGTGGTGGGTGCATATGCCATTGCAGTTTTTGATAAGAAAAAACCAGATGAAATTGTAGTTGCTAAATTAGGTAGTCCTTTGGCTATTGGAATTGGAGAAGGTGAATTTTTTATCGCTTCAGATGCATCTCCTTTTATTGAGTTTACAAATAATGCTGTTTATCTTGAAGATGAAGAGATGGCTATTATTAGATTAGGAAAAGAAATCAAGCTTAGAAAAATAAAGGATGATGCAGTAGCATATCCAAGAATTTTAGAGCTACAGATGAATCTTGAAGAGATTGAAAAAGGTGGTTACGATCACTTTATGTTGAAAGAGATTTATGAGCAGCCTAGAGCTATAA
Source organism: Maribacter spongiicola (assembly GCF_004364165.1). Classification (GTDB taxonomy): domain Bacteria; phylum Bacteroidota; class Bacteroidia; order Flavobacteriales; family Flavobacteriaceae; genus Maribacter; species Maribacter spongiicola. Next base: position 142,842 of record NZ_SOAY01000013.1, on the reverse strand, counting down.
AAGATACGTATAGAGGTCGTTTGTTGGCGGATCAAGGTTTAATTAGAATGGCGGGAATTGACCTTAATATGGAAAAATTCTTAAACGCTAACAGAATTATTATTGTTGCTTGTGGTACCTCATGGCATGCTGGTTTAGTTGCTGAGTATATATTTGAAGATTTGGCAAGAATTCCTGTAGAGGTAGAGTATGCATCAGAATTTAGATATAGAAATCCTGTAATAACAGATAAAGATGTTTTAATTGCAATTTCACAATCTGGTGAAACTGCAGATACCTTAGCTGCTATAAAGTTAGCAAAGGAGAAAGGGGCTTTCGTTTTTGGAGTTTGTAATGTGGTAGGTTCGTCAATTGCAAGAGAATCAGATGCAGGTGCCTATACCCATGCCGGCCCCGAAATTGGTGTTGCTTCTACAAAAGCGTTTACTACGCAAATTACGGTACTTACGTTAATTGCTTTAAAACTAGCAAAGGCGAAAGGTGTTTTCTCTGAATCTAGATACCATGAGTATTTAACCGAATTAGAGAACATTCCGAATAAGGTTGAAAAAGCTTTGCAGTCGAACGCACTTATAGAAATAATTGCCGATGTTTATAAAGATTCAACCAACTGTTTATATTTAGGTAGAGGATATAATTTTCCGGTAGCATTGGAAGGAGCTCTTAAATTGAAAGAGATTAGTTATATTCATGCTGAAGGTTACCCAGCTGCAGAAATGAAGCATGGTCCTATAGCATTGATCGATGAGCATATGCCAGTATTCGTAATTGCAACAAAAAAGGGGCATTATGAAAAGGTAGTAAGTAACATTCAAGAAATTAAATCTAGAAAAGGTAAAATTATAGCAATCGTTACCGAAGGTGACGAGCAAGTAAGAGATTTGGCAGATCATGTAATTGAGGTGCCTGAAACTTTAGAAAGCTTAACACCGTTATTAACCACAATCCCTTTACAATTACTTTCTTATCATATTGCAGTAATGAGAGATTGTAATGTTGACCAACCTAGAAATTTGGCAAAATCTGTTACAGTAGAATAAAACAAGTCAATTTATAGATTATAAAGGGGCGTGATTCATTTCACGCCCCTTATTTATTTGTATGTGGTTCTTTTTTATGTAGATAAATTAATTTAGGTACGGTATTTTTTAGGGCTGTTATTATTAAGTTAATTGCGTATATCTTAAAATTATTCCCATTTGATTGTGATAATTTTACTATGCATGCATAATTTTTTTCAAATTACTATTGTCCGTATAAAATAATCTGTATCTTAACCCTCAACTAATTTTAAACTTTAATTAAGAATGAGAACAATACTACTTTTAGCATTGATGATTATTGGAACTTTTGGGTATTCCCAGACCAATATCAATGGTAATGTTGTTGACCAAAACAACGAGCCTATCCCCGGGGCCAATATTGTTATTGTTGGCACAACCATTGGTACAGTAACAGATTTTGATGGTAATTTCAATTTGGCAACATCCGAAGTTCCACCTTTTAAAATAGAGGTGTCGAGCATCGGGTATACTAGTATTAAAGAAAGTATTACTAGTGCAAGCCAAACAATTACAATCATTTTAAACGAATCACAAACCTTTTTAGATGAGGTTGTTATTTCGGCATCTAGAACTCCAGAGCGTATTTTCGAATCTCCGGTTACGGTAGAGAGAATGGGTGTTTCTGAAATAAAGAACACTGCTGCCGCCGATTTCTATGGTGGTATAGAGAATTTAAAGGGTGTTGATGTAAACACGAACAGTTTAACCTTCAAATCAGTAAATACCAGAGGTTTCGCTTCTTTTGCAAATACTCGTTTTATGCAGCTGGTAGATGGTATGGATAATTCTGCACCTGCGTTAAACTTTCCAATAGGTAACTTAGTTGGGTTAACAGAAACAGATGTGTTAAGTGTAGAATTACTGCCTGGCGCTTCTTCTGCATTGTACGGTGCAAATGCTTTTAATGGTATATTATTTATGCGAAGTAAAAGTCCGTTCGATTATGAAGGTTTAAGTGTAGCTATTAAAAGAGGTATAACTTCACAAGAGGCCGCTGGCGATAATGCATATACAGATGTTAGTATAAGAGCAGCCCATAAGTTTAGTGATAAATTTGCGGCCAAGGTCAATTTCGGTTATCTAGATGGTACAGATTGGGCAGCAAACAATATTGAAGGAAAAGATGAAAATAACTTTATTGCAACAGGTTTAACTCGTGAAAACGATTTAAATTATAATGGGGTAAATGTATACGGTGATGAGGTAGCCACTGATATAAAAGATGTTGCGCTTACTTTAGAAAGTCTTGGGCGTATTCCAGCAGGTGCTAATGCCTTAATTCCTTCGGTTCAGGTAAGTAGAACAGGTTATAACGAAAGTGATCTTACAAATTATAGCGCAAAAAGTATTAAAGCAGATTGGGGACTTTACTATAGACCAATTGAAGATAATAGCTTAGAACTTTCTTATGTAGGTAAAGTAGGTACAGGTAATACTATTTATCAAGGTACTAATAGGTATAACATTAATGGTTTCTTTCAAGAGCAACATAAACTAGAAATAAAAAACGATAATTTTTTTGTTCGTGGTTATTTAGTTGGTGATAAATCTGGAGATTCTTACGATATGGTTTTTACCGGAATTAATATCAATAGAGCTTGGAAAAGTGATCAACAGTGGTTCGGTGAATATACAGGAGCCTATTTACAAGCTACTTTAGCTGGGGCAACTGACGAAGCAGCACATGCAGCTGGTCGTGCAACAGCTGAAACAGGTAGATTTCTGCCAGGTACACCAGAATTTCAAGCGGCTTTTGATAGAAGTGTAAACGATCCTGATCTTAGCACAGGTTCAAAGTTTCAGGATGCATCAAAATATTACCATGCAGATGCAAATTATAATTTCAGCCATTTAATTGATTTTGCAGATATACAAGTTGGTGGGTCATTTAGGGAATATAGTTTGAATTCTTCGGGTACCATCTACACTGATACTGACGGACCGATTAACTATTCAGAATTTGGCGTCTACACCCAAGTTCAAAAGAATTTACCTTTGTCTGGCGAGAAAAACTTAAAATTGACAGGGTCTGTACGTTATGATAAGTCTGAATTTTTTGATGGTTTCTTTTCTCCAAGGATATCTGCAGGTTTAACTATTAATAGGAATCATAATATTAGAGCATCGGCACAAACAGGATTTAGAAACCCTACAACACAGGATCTTTTTATAGGATTGGATGCAGGTAGAGCTATTTTGGTAGGTTCTGCTCCAGATAACCTTGATCGTTACACTCGCGATTTTACCATTAGCCAAGCAGGTCAAGATAATTTTGGACAACAATCTAGCATTACTCAAACTGGTAGAGCGGCATACGAAAACTCGTATTCTTTAAGTTCGGTGAATGAACTTAGCCAAACAGGAAACCCTGCGGTCTTAGAAATCGCTAATCCGGATATCATAACACCAGAACAAGTAGCTTCATTGGAGATAGGTTATAGAGGTAAAATAGATAAACTAATTATTGATTTTAGTACCTATTATAACAAGTATAAAGACTTCATATCACAAGAAGTAGTAATAGCGCCACTATATGGTGTAGTTGGCGATGGTGGATTATCGGTTGCTGCTGTAGCAAATGGTGATTTTCAAGCGTATAGTACGTACACTAATTCTGATGCTGATGTAAATTCATATGGAGCATCTTTAGCTTTAAGTATGAAAGTTTTAGGTAACTATGATTTAGAAGGAAGTTATACATATACCAAATTAGATTTTGATCGTAACGCTAATCCTGATTTACAACTAAATTTCAACACGCCAGAACACAAATTCAAGGCTTCTTTCGGAAACACGGCATTATTTGAAAATTTCGGATTCAATGTTGCTTATAGATTTAGTGATGATTATTTTTGGGAAGCAACATTTGCACAGGGTGTAGTACCTGAATTCCACAATATAGACGCACAAATAAATTATTCTGTTCCAAGCATAAAGTCTACGTTTAAGGCAGGGGGTACAAACATATTAGGCGATGAGTACTATACAGCTGTAGGTACTGGTTTTATAGGCTCTATGTACTACCTGTCTTGGACAATTAACAACTAATTAAAATCAAAAGTTGAAATGAAAAACTTAAAATATTTATATATTTCTTTAGGCATATTAGCTTTTACGGCTTGTAATGACCCAGAAGACGTTGATATTAATCCAGTAGAAATGGCTGAAGAGCTGCCTGTGTTAACAGCAGGGTCGGCAGATTTTTCTAATTATGTTTCTTTAGGAAACTCGTTGACGGCAGGTTTTACTGATGGTGCATTGTTTCAGGCAAGTCAGAACCTTTCTCTTCCTAACTTACTTTCTCAAAAATTCAGTCTTGCTGGTGGTGGTAGTTTTACCCAGCCATTGACCAATGATAACATTGGTGGTTTGGCACTTGGTGGTACTCGAATTCAAAGCCCTAGATTGGTTTTTGGTGGTGCTGGTCCAGTGACTTTAGAATCGATAATTGGAGATGTAACGGTTACAACCGATATTGCATTGAACAACCCGACAGGTCCTTTTAACAATTTAGGAGTACCTGGCGCAAAAAGTTTCCACTTACTAGCGCCAGGTTATGGTAGTTTGGATAATTTTCCTACTGCGGCCAACCCTTATGCAATTAGAATTACTGGCAATACCAACGCATCAATTTTAGAATTGGCAGTAAGCCAAGCTCCGAGCTTTTTCTCTCTTTGGATCGGTAATAATGATGTACTAGGCTATGCTACTACAGGTGGTGACGGTACAAATCCTATTACTCCTGTTTCAGGAGCACCAGGTCAAGGTTTTGATGGTAGTTATGGAGCTTTAATTGCTACGCTGACTGCAGGAGGAGCAAAAGGTGTTGTTGCAAATATTCCTAATGTTACAGATGTACCACATTTTACAACCGTACCTCATAATCCTTTAGATCCTACAAATCCAGATTTTGGACCACAAATAGCGACATTGAATGGAATCTTCGGTCAGTTAAATCAGGTTTATGCCTTTTTAGGGGTGCCAGAGCGTTCTATTGAATTCTCAACAACCGCGGCTAGTGAAGTAGTTATCAGAGATGAAACGTTAACAGACTTATCAGCTCAAATTGCTGGCGTATTAAGTGCTAGTCCAACGTTCCCTGCATTTGTAGAGTCGTTTGGCTTACCAGTGCAAGCAGCACCATTAGTTGCTGGTTTATTAGGTAGTACTTACGGTCAAACAAGAGAAGCAACTGCAGATGACTTGTTTGTATTGCCAAGTGCATCGGTAATTGGAACTGTAAATTTAGAATCTGTAGGTGCTTTAATGGCGGCAGGTTTGCCACAAGCATTGGCAGGTCAGTTTTCTGTTGAAGGTATATCACTTCCTTTAGAAGATAAATGGGTGCTTATACCTAGCGAGCAAGAAGAGATTGCTGTAGCTACAGCGGCATTCAATCAAATTATTGCAGCAACAGCTAGCCAAGCAGGTTTAGCTTTGGTAGACGCAAATACATTATTGAATCAATTGGCAAATGGTGGTATTACAAGCGGACAATTTACATTAACAGCAAGTTTGGTTACTGGTAGCGCCTTCTCCTTAGACGGTATTCACCCAACGGCTAGAGGGTATGCATTGTTGGCAAATGAATTTATGAAATCAATTGATGCAACTTATGGTTCAAATTTTGAAGCATCGGGTAATTTATTAAATGTAGGAGATTATCCAACAAATTACTCTCCGGCTTTACAATAAAAGTAAATAAAATAGTAAGATTTAAAAGGTGCTTTTTTGGCACCTTTTTACTTTTATAAAAAAGCGAAAAAACAATTTTTCTTTAAAATTGAAAACTATATCTTTGCAGCCTGAAAATGAGAGCATTTTTCAGGATATATTAAATGTAATACATAAACAAATAAGTAATGTCAAAAGTTACAGGTAAAGTTTCGCAAATCATTGGACCCGTGGTTGATGTAGAATTTCAGTCAGGTGCTGATCTTCCTAGAATCTATGATTCCTTAGAAATTGTAAAAAAGGATAACTCGATTTTAGTATTAGAAGTACAATCTCATGTAGGTGAAAACACGGTAAGAACCATTTCAATGGATTCTACCGATGGTTTAAGCAGGGGAGTAGATGTAGTTGCTACAGGAAGTGCGATTCAAATGCCGGTAGGTGATGACGTATATGGTCGTTTATTCAATGTTATTGGTGATGCCATTGATGGTTTAGGTAATTTACCTAAAGCAGGTAAAGCGGGTCTTCCAATACACAGAGAAGCACCAAAATTCGAAGATCTTTCAACTTCTACTGAAGTTTTATTTACAGGTATTAAAGTAATTGATTTGATCGAGCCTTATGCAAAAGGTGGTAAAATTGGATTATTTGGTGGTGCTGGTGTAGGTAAAACGGTATTGATTCAAGAATTGATTAACAACATTGCAAAAGGTCATGGTGGTCTTTCTGTATTCGCAGGTGTTGGTGAAAGAACTCGTGAAGGAAATGATTTACTTCGTGAGATGTTAGAATCGGGTATTATAAAATACGGTGATGATTTCATGCATTCTATGGAAGAAGGCGGATGGGATCTTACCAAAGTTGATAAAGAGGCAATGAAAGGTTCAAAAGCGACATTCGTTTTTGGTCAAATGAACGAGCCACCAGGAGCACGTGCTAGAGTTGCACTTTCAGGTTTGACAATTGCTGAGTACTTCCGTGATGGAGCAGGTGAAGGTCAAGGTAAAGATGTACTTTTCTTCGTAGATAACATTTTCCGTTTTACACAAGCAGGTTCAGAGGTATCGGCATTATTAGGTCGTATGCCATCTGCGGTAGGGTACCAACCAACGTTGGCAACAGAGATGGGTGCAATGCAAGAGCGTATTACATCAACAAAAAGAGGTTCTATTACATCAGTACAGGCGGTTTACGTACCTGCAGATGATTTAACAGATCCAGCACCGGCAACAACGTTTGCTCACTTAGATGCAACAACGGTATTATCTCGTAAAATTGCTGAGCTAGGTATTTACCCAGCGGTTGATCCTCTTGATTCAACTTCAAGAATTTTAACAGCTGCTATTTTAGGTAAAGAGCATTATGATTGTGCGCAAAGAGTAAAAGAGCTTTTACAGCGTTATAAAGAACTTCAAGATATTATTGCCATTTTAGGTATGGAAGAATTGTCTGAAGAAGATAAATCTGCCGTAGGTAGAGCAAGACGTGTACAACGTTTCTTATCTCAACCTTTCCACGTAGCAGAGCAATTTACAGGTCTTAAGGGTGTTTTAGTTGATATTAAAGAGACTATAAAAGGCTTTAATATGATTATGGATGGTGAATTAGATCACTTACCAGAATCTGCTTTCAACCTTAAAGGTACTATCGAAGAAGCTATTGAAGCAGGTGAAAAAATGTTGACTGAAGCGTAATTAAGTTCAGAGTTCAGAGTTCAGAGTTCCGAATTGAAACTCATAACTCATGACTCATAACTCATAACTAAAAGAGATATGTATTTAGAAATTGTATCACCAGAAGCAACATTATTTGCAGGCGAAGTAACTTCGGTTACGGTACCAGGTATAAATGGTGAGTTTCAAATGTTAAAAGACCACGCCCCAATTGTATCATTGTTACAAGAAGGGAAGGTTAAAATTTCAGGTAATATTTCTTTAGATGAAGAATATGCCTCTAAGTTCACAAAAGATGCTAGCGGTAGTACTGTATTACAAATTTCTAGCGGTACTATAGAGCTTAAGAATAATAGAGTTATTGTACTTGCAGATTAACTAGTACATTTTATTATAAATTATAAAGGCTACACTGAAAAGTGTAGCCTTTTTTTATTCTTTTTCATAAGCTAAAATATCTGCAGGCTGACAATCTAAAGCTTTACAAATAGCTTCTAGTGTAGAAAAACGAATTGCTTTAGCTTTACCTGATTTTAGAATAGAAAGGTTGGCTTCGGTAATACCAATCATTTCAGCAAGCTCTTTACTCTTCAGATTGCGTTCAGATAATACGTTGTTTAAGTTTACGACTATGCTCATGGTTATATGGTTAAGTCGTTTTCAGATTTTAAATTAAATGTCATTTTCAAAATATCACTTTGGATAATAAAATACAATCCAACTATAGTTATGAATATTTGGAGTAGTAAATTATTGTCAAATGTAATTTCCGTTGAAATATCTAAAACTATCTGTTTCACAAATATTAAAGCAAAAGTTAGGAAGTTTAAAAGCGAACTGAAAATTAAGAACTTACCTGATTTTCTTAGGTTGATTTGAACTGACGGACCGAAACTAATGCTGTTTGTCATTATACTAGCTACGTTCTTTAGGTATTTGACTCCTATTATTAATAAGACATAAGCAACAGTGGACATAACTAATATTAGCCATGAAATTACATCCCATTCTTGTACGAACTTATTTTCTTGAGCAATAGAATTTAATCCTTTTGGTCCTAAAAAGAGTAGTACAAAAAGTCCAAGACAAAGAACATAGAATAATATATCAATTAGTGTTTTAAATAGTTTGGTGTGTCCCATGGTTATATAGTTAAGTCATTTTCTTGTTTTAAATCATAGCCATCTTTAATTAATTGGGCAACAATCAAGAGAAAAAATGCAATTACTAAAAGTGGTATTCTATCACTTAGGGCAGCACCAAAATCTCTTCCTAAATTATATGCGACAGATTCTCCTTTAACTGCAGGTTTGTTTAGAATATTCTCAAAAACTCTGATAATAAATATACCGGCTGAGTAAAATAATAAACCTCTACCGATAGATGTAAAGCTGAAGCCATTTTTTGCGGAAAAAACAGAATCTGTATGTAATGTATAGATAGTTTTTCTGAATTTTATTAAAAGCCATAGTGCATAACTTAATAATATCAGATTGAATATTACAAGAATTAGGTCAGAATTAGATGATATTATATTTGACGAAGAGTTTAAATATTTTAGTAATGACCCACCCTTTTCTAAAATTGAAATAATTACTGTAAATATTAATAGGTTAACAAAGAACTTAAATGCTGTAGTATAGTTTTTCATAATATAATTATTGTTTAACGATAACAAATATATAAAAATTATCGAAAAACAATAATAAAATTTAATAAAAATGATTTGTGATATCTTTTTTATTAGTAAAATTTCATAGAGGTATAGGTTAAATTTGTATCGTTATTACGTATTCACGTTCTTATTTTTACAGGTGTAAATGTGACGCTTGCGCTAGCGGTGGGCGACAAAATCTTATATTTTACACATTTTTGTAATACGGATAAATAGGCTTTATCGTTTCAAGGCGATCCTTTAATGTATTAAAATAAGAATGCCAGATTTTATATTTTGATTGAGATATAACGCTATCCCATTTTTCCAATTTTACATTAAAATTAGGATCATCGCATAATTTAGAAATGATTAATCCTCTAAACAAATGATCTAATCCACCTACCAAAATCTCCTTCCAATATTTTCCTTCGGCCTCTAAGCGGTCCATTTCCTTTAGTACGTTGGGCAAGTAGGAGTAGGTGTCTATAAAAGTCTGACCTGGACCTTGGGCATAATCCACAATTGCATGACCCCATTGGCGGAATGAATCTAACTTCTTGAAGTTCAATTTGGTTACGGCATCCATATAATCTTTATTATGTACATCATGAATTGTTAAAAGAATATTATCCCCTTTCTTTATGTGTTCAAATGAATTTGTGGGAATACCTATTTCAAAAATTATTTTTTCAACCTCCTTAAAAGAAATACGGAAAGGTCCCGATAAATGATTCCAGAGTTTAATTGCGAACTGTAGATACAATTGCACATAAAAATTTTCAAATTCTTTTCTATATAAAACAGGCCTTTTAGACTGAAACCTATATCCTTCCTCTTTAAAAAATGGATGAGTTACAGCAAATAATTCCTTTTTTCCTTCCGTTAGTTTTATTTCCATAGTCTATAACTTACTTGAATCTTTTATAAATTCAACATCTAATAACCCAATAGTTCCCACATCATTAGTGCCATGATCATTAAATTTTATCACTTTGGATTGCTCTACATTAAAACTTTCATTTAAATTCAAACTAATTGGTCTACCATCAATTATACTTTCTTTATCAAACTTCACCTTTAACTCCACCACACCACCTGAGGTCTCTTTTGTATGATTAAACTTCGTCATCTGTGCGGGGGTAAAAAGGTTGTCGGGGCTTAGTTTGTTCTCGATGGCGATAATGTCTTTAATAAACAGGATTATTAAGTTAATGTTTTTCTGTTCGATTAGGCAGAGATTTCAAGCTTCAATTTTCGTTTTTAACGATAACCTTATAATCTAGATTATAAAAGAAAACATCTGTCAGGCCAGCTTCTTCTATGGCTTTTCTTAATCTTTCAGATACAATAAACGTGTAACCATCAAATAAGAAATCATATTCCTTTTTTAAGGTTAAAATTGAAGGGATAAATTCATAATTCTTGTAGTTAGCTTTTTTTATCTCAAGTAGCTCATAGTATGATGATGCTTTTACGATTGTTATGTTGTCTTTATCATTTTTATTTATTTTTTTAAATATTGAATTTTCAATACTTAGATGTGGAAAGTTCCATTGTTTTATTGGATAAAATAACCAATATTTATATTCGGTCTTTTTTTGATAATTGTCAACTTTTAGTTCTAAGAATTGATCTTCCGTTAAAGTAAAATTATTTAAAACTTTGAATAATTGGTCACTTATACAAATACCTCTAGTAAATGGTGTAAAAGCAGCTTTATGCCATTTCTGACTTCCACCACCGCTAGACCATAGCATGGTATTTCGCAATATGGTTCATTAAAATCTAACTGTTCGTGATCTGGAACATTTGTATCTATATATAATTGAATAGGTTTAGGGTTTTCCCATTTTTCCCTGTTTCTTAGTAAATGTGTATCTAACTGTAAACGGGCAATTTCTTCTTGGCTACAGTATAGAAACCAGTATTCATCAGGTGAAAAAATTTGATAATATTTCATTATTAATAAGTATCTAAGGTCTGTTTACAGTAGCAATTCTGTTTGGAACATTATTTAATTTTCCATCGAACAAATCATTTACATAGGTATTTTCTTTTACAGATTTATCCAGTAATATTTAGTAATCTAGATAATTATATATTTAATTCCAGTTTAAATAAACATTCATAGACATAACGTTTTTTATAATGCACCCGTCTTCAAAGAAATCAATTCCCAATCTTGACCTAAAGAACTATACGTACATACTTTTTCAAAACCTACGGCGTAATGAGCTCCTAAAGAGCGAGTATTGGTTGCATCTACTTCTGTGATAATGGCATCGTAAGTTGGGTAGGAGGCTATTTTCATGGCGTTATAAAGTCCGCGGAAAATCCCCATTTTTCTATGGGTCTTAGCTACGCAAATTTGCCCCATGGTAATGAAATTTTGAATGTTGACGTTTTCTAATTCTGTAAACATGGGTCTTAAAACAGAAATCTCATCTTTAAAATCTTCGGTCATAGATAGCACGTAACCAACGACTTTATCTTCATCTTTCGCAATGATGTGCGGACAAGCATTATTCATTCTAGTAAGAATATCTAAGGTGTGGTGAACAGTAAGGAAACCCTCTTGTTCCATTTCTAAAACAGAAACAGATGATTTTAAATTCATTTCTTGTAAAGAGAGAATTTGTATTAATTCTTCAGTAGTTGTGGCAGTCGTATATATCAAATTCATTTTAGTCAACTTTTAACCAAGCTTTACGGGCTTTTAATATTTTTTTTGAAGGAGCTTCCTCATTTTTCTCAATCAAGCTAATAGAATAGTTCGGGTCAGCGGTCAAGGCGACTTCTGTTTTCCTTTCCAATCCATCTCTTAAAAAGCTTATTGAAAGATTGTCATTTGGCTTAAATTGATTTTCTATGAACTTGTTGAACTGAATACCGTTTGGGAAGTTATCGCCATTTATTGTGGTGATAATATCGTCTTTATCTAGCCCAGAAAGGTAAGCGGGACTCCCAATTTTAGTATTGCTTCTAATTTTACCATTTAAATCGTCTGTTATAGATACAGCGGCACCAAAATAAGCCGCTTCTGTGTTTTGAGATAAACTTACACCTACGGTTTTAAATAGTTCGGTATAGCTTGGCATTTCGCTTTTGTAAATAAAACTATTGAAGAAGTGATCTCCAAACTCCTTACCAGCATAAAGGTTTAAAGCCTTATTAAGATTTTCTATGGTATATGGCTTTTCAGTTTTTCCGTAGGTATTCCAAACCAGTTTCATGAAATCATCTAAATTCAAGTCTTTCTCTCTTAAAGAAAGGTCAAGAGCCAAACCGAGAACGCTACCGTAAGAATAGTAAGAGATAAAGGTATTTTCTCTATTTACAGGATCTACTGAGGTTGATGCATCTACGAACGGAGCTTGGTAACTCATTTCTATGGGATTGAAAAATTGTCTTGCAGGTGAATTCCAAACATAGTTGAAAGTTCCGGTTAATCCTTCCACATAATTTTCAGGTGTAATTAATCTTGCGCGGCATAAAATTAAGTTCGTGTAGTAACTGGTAAAACCTTCTGCAAACCAAAGCTCGCCGCTCATATTGGCTTCTTCAAAATTGAAAGGTTCTAAAGATTTTGGTCGTATACGTTCCACGTTCCAACTATGAAAAAACTCATGAGAAACGGTACCGATATTACCATCCATTCCTCCGTTGGCTAATGTCCGCGTACTGGTTAAAATGGTTGAGTTTCTGTGCTCCATACCATCACCAGAGGCATTTGGCATATAGCAAGCTAAAAAGGTATAAGTGCCATAGTCAAAGGTTGGTAACTCTCCGAAAACATTTTTTTCGGCAAGCACAACTTTCTTCACTTTTTCAAAATAGGTATCGGCTTCTACTTCGGTACCAGGGTCGTGTAATGCTAGTTTTATGGTTTGCCCGTCTACCTTAAATTCTCGTACTTTATGGTTGCTTAATTCCGTCGGGCTATCCATAAAATAATACAGATTGGGTGCGCTATAGGTATTGTCTTTTACGTGTGGTAATTGGGTAGCGACTTTCCAATTTAAATCTTCTCTAGTTTTAAAATCTACTTCAATTTTTCTTTCATTAAGTGAAGGAGCATACATAAATGTTGCCGGAATATTTAAATGCGCATGAGACTCATCTATTTGAGAATAGGTACCATCGCCTCTATTCGCAAAAAGGGTATATGATATTTTAACGGTACCATCATGTCCCGATACTTTCCATTCGCATGGGTTGGTTCGGGTAATTTGAAGGGCATTTCCTTTACTGTCTATTGCCTTAAAGTTATATACGTTTTTTGCAAATTCATGTAAAGCATATCTACCTGGCGAAGTTCTGCTCATTCTAAGTGATAGCGTATCTTCAGGCACTTGCGGAAATGTAGCTGAAATAGTAGCCTCGTGATGAACGGCATTTTCGAAAGAGATGGTGTAGTTGTTGGTTTGTGCAACTAATTGTACTGATTGAAAACAAAAAAGTAATACTGTAATAAGGTAGCGCATATGATGATTTTTAGCTAAGATACAGAAGCTAATTCATGTTATATGCAGTTAAATTTTATAAAATGTACTGTGAATTATATAGTTTGATTTTTTTCGAATCTATCTTCAATAGTTTCTTTAATACCGCTTAATATATATTCGGTAATTGGTTTTGTAACGAAATCTATAACTAAAGATTTTTTCTTTAAGCGCTCTATGTCATTGCGATAGGCAGAAGAAGTTAAGATAAAAACCATACAGTTATCGGTTTTTGCAAATGTTTCTAATTGATCCATAAATTCCCAACCATTCATTACGGGCATGTTTAGATCTAAAAAGATGATATAATTACTTGTATCTGAATACTCTTTTTCTAAATATTCTATAGCAGGTTTTCCATTAGAAAAATTAATAGTTTCCCCTTTTAACTGGGCATGTTTAATTCCTTTTTCTAATAAAAAAGTGAATATGGGATCATCTTCAATTAATAATATTTGGTAATTCATTTAATATCTTCTATTTCAATCGCATTAATGGTATTTTCCACAATGTCTTTAATGACATGGTCAATTTCATCTGCAGAAATAATTATATAATTAAGAACTTGTTCTCTTTCTTCCGGTTGTAATTTCTCCTTGTCATCTCTTAAAAGATCTACTAAACCCATTAACCTGGCAACAGGAGCCCTTACGATGTGAGACTGAGTCCATGCAATTTTTTTAAGCTGAGCATTCTGTTCTTCTATTGCTTTTAAGTGCTGAACTTTAGTAGTGACATCTTTCGAATTTACGACAATACCCTTAATTGTAGCTTCATTTAATTTATTAGTTACTATAGTTTCTAGCCAAACCCAATGCCCATCACCATGCTTAAACCTGAATGGTTTTATAGCGATTTGTGGAGTATCTAAAACTTTAATAAACTCATTGTAAACAGCGTCAAAATCTTCTGGGTGAACATGTTTGAAAGCACTTGTACCTACAAATTCTTCAGGTGTAATATTTAAAACTTTAGTTGAAGTTGGACTAGCATATGAGAAAACTGCCTTTTCATCAACTATGCAGATCATATCACTGCCTTCTTGTACCAATGTTTTGTATCGACGTTCGCTATTTTCTAATTTCTCTTCAGCTTTTCTCTTTTCTGTAATATCTCTCGTGGTAACTACGAGCCCGTTTATAGATGGTTCGTTAATCTGATCGGTGATGATATTCTCAAACCATTTCCATTCACCATTCATATCTTTAAACCTAAATGGTTCTATTGATATAGACGCATGGTTTTTTATAGAATAAAATTTGTCTTGAACTCTTTGTAGATCATCGGGGTGAATATAATCAAAGGCATTGGTGCCCATATAATATTCAGGATCACCACCAAGTACTTTTTTTGAACTAGGGCTTACATAGGTGAAATTCGCCTCAAGATCAAGAATAGAAATGATATCGCTACTTTCTTGAACCAGTGTTTTAAAACGGCGTTCACTGTTTTCTAATTGGAGCTCAGATTTTTTCTTTTCAGTATTATCTTTAGCAATACAATAGTAAATGCGATCTTTTTTATCCCACGTAGAAGACCAAAGCATAGGTACTATCGCTCCGTTTTTATGTTTATATCTATTTTCAAAATTGACGACTTTTTTGCCAGATAAAACCGATTCGGCAGAATCTTCGGTCAATTTAATATCTTCATCATAAACCAAATCAAGATATTGGGTACCAATAATATCTTTAGGATCATAACCCCAAATTTGTTTACACGCTCTATTTACGCTTAAAAAATAGCCTTCTTCATCCATAGTACAAATAATGTCTAGAGAAGTGTCCATTATTTTTTGCAGTTCTTCTTTAGCACTTATAAGTACTTGTTGAGATAATACCTCTGAAGTAATATCTTTAGAGAAGCAGGTAATGCCAATTTTTTCACCTTCCTTATTATAAAGAAGATTAAATGATGTAAGGCCATAGGTCGTCCAAAATTTTTCAGGATCTTGAATTTTTTGTTTCACAGAAAAGGCGCCACTAGTAAGAGCTCTATTATAGTACGCTTTCCATTTTTTTGTTACCTGCTTGGCCACATGTTTAGAGAAAACTAAATCACCTTCATTAAAAGGTTTGCCTTGAATTTTTTCAACTAGTTGATGAAATGCGGTATTTGCGGTAATTAGTTTAAATTCTAAGTCTATGCACCACATTAAATCCTTGGTACTATTGATCATCGCTTCTTGGTTATTTTTAACCCTTTGAAGCTCATAGGTAAAATTCTTTTTTTCAGTAATATCTTGTACGGTACCGTACATTAATTGTGGTTTCTTATCGTCACTCCAATGTAGTACCTTCCCCTTGTCTTGTATCCATTTATAAGTGCCATCTTTTTGAAGCATTCTATATTGAACACTACACCCATTAGATGGGTAGCTTAAACATTCAGCCATTTTAATTTTTACCTCTTCTAAATCATCTTTATGAATTAGACTAAACCAGGTATCGGTTTTAAAATCTGATAAAGATGAATTTTCTAGACCATAAATATCTTGGGCTTGTTCGTTTAATGTAAGTACGTTATCAATAAGATTGCGTTCCCAAATTCCTATTCCTGTTGCGGTAACAACATTATCCAAAAGCTTGCCTTTTCTTTCTAAATCTAACTGCTGTTCTTCTTCTTTCTTTTTAGATTTACGAAGATCAAGTAAATGAACAACTTGTTTGGCAAGTGTTCTAAGGCTTTTAATTTGAAGCTCGTTAAGTTTTCTTGGTGCGTAGTCAATAACACATAAAGTACCGAGACGAGAACCATTTTCAGCTGTTAACGATGCGCCTGCATAAAAACCAACATTAGGGTCACCAATAACAAGACTGTTGTTGCTAAATCGATCGTCTTTATGAGTGTCTTCTACAATTAATACATCAATGTCTTCGCTTATGATATGTTTACAGAACGAATCTCTTATAGGTGTTCCAGTAGTATCTAAACCATGGTGAGATTTAAAAAATTGCCTTTTATCATCTACCAAAGAGATTAGGCTTGTTGGGGTATTGCAAATAGAGGCTGCAAGAGATGTTATTTCATCATAGATAACCTCTGGGTGCGTATCCATAATGTCATAAGACATCAATGTTTCTAATCTGTTCGTATCTAATATATTACTCCCGTTCATTTAATCCTTATCAAAAGACATATACTTAATCTAATACTTTAACGTCAAAGTAGGAAATTTCTTTAAAAAAAGACGCAAAAATATGATATTAGTTTATCTTTCACCTATAATTTTATAGTTTTTTTCATAGATATATAGTTTTTTTGAATTTGTAAGTGACTATTAGTCAGATTTATAAAATGATTTTATCAGTAGATTTAGAATAAGTTTGATCTATTTTTAACAATGCAGATAAATAGCTTAGAAATATTACAGGAATTCGTTAATTACATTACAATCATTTCATAGAAAAGCTATTTTTGCGCCATGATCCAACTACCCATAAAATTACAGAATATCTTGGCAGAACGTAAAAAGGAAGAAACCTTTCGTTCGCTAGAGTCTGCCGAAGGCTTAATTGATTTTCTTTCTAATGACTATTTAGGTTTTGCTACCAATGAAACTTTATTTTCTAAGACGTTTCAGCTTTTATTAACAGAGAACGTAGCATCAAATGGGTCTGGCGGGTCTAGGTTATTGTCGGGCAACCATAAATTATATAAGCGATTAGAACCGCTATTGACCGGGTTCTACAAAGCAGAAGCAGCCTTGGTGTTTAATTCTGGTTACGATGCCAATATGGGGTTGTTCAGTGCCGTACCCCAACGTGGCGATTTAATTTTTTACGATGAGTTTATACATTCAAGCATACGCGAGGGTATACGCATGAGCAATGCGAAAGCATATAGTTTTTCGCATAACGATTTGGCAAGCCTCCAAGAAAAGGTAAAACTAAATACTGCTAGAAATGAGCATGAAGATTATGCCGTATATGTAGTTACTGAAAGTGTTTTTTCTATGGATGGTGATACGCCAGACTTAAAAGCATTTGCAGAATTTACTACAGCCAATACGTATCGTTTAATAGTAGATGAAGCCCATGCGGTTGGGGTTTTAGGAAAGAACGGAGAAGGATTGGTCCCAGAATTAGGTCTAGAGAGAGATGTTTTCGCGAGAACAGTAACATTCGGCAAAAGCTTTGGTTGCCATGGCGCAGCTATACTTGGTTCTGAGAATTTAAAAGATTATTTGGTAAATTTTGCCAAACCATTAATATATACCACAGCATTAACGCCACATACCTTGGCAACAATTATTACAGCACATAAGTATTTAAGTGAATTGGGGAAAGAACCTAGAGAACTATTAAAAGATCATATAGAATTCTTTAAAAAGCAGCTGGTAGCCTTTAAAATAGACCATCATTTTATACCAAGTTCTACCGCAATACAAGGTTGTATTATACCAAGTTCAAAGAAAGCAAGGCAAGTATCTAAAAAATTAACGGACAAAGGCTTTAATGTCAAAGCAATTTTATCGCCAACGGTGCCAGAAGGTCAAGAAAGACTTAGAATTTGCTTGCATAGTTTTAATTCTAAAGAGGAAATAGGTCTATTGGTAAAATTGTTGTCTAGTTTTATATAATGAACTCATCTTGACTTTTTCTTTTACCTACGGATTATACATTTTGCACCCTAATTTTGTTATTTTTGAGTTCCGTAGCTATGGCTATGTAAATAAAAAATGACTTCATTACGGCACGAAAACCATAATTCTCGGTTCCAAACAAAAAGTCAAGATGAGTTCAATATATGGAAGATAAATTTTATCAGCTAGCCTCTTTTGAATACGTTGCCGATGTACAGATTGTAAAAGGTAAATTAGAGTCTGAAGGGATACCAGTTTTTCTTAGGGATGAAAATACTTTAAATTCAGATCCGTTGATAAGCAATGCGATCGGGGGAGTCAAATTACAAGTGTATTCGAAAGATAAAGAACGGGCAATCGCTATTTACGATGAGATAAGAGCCTATGCTGTTGATAATGATGGGGAACCTGTTGTTTGCCCTAATTGTAAAGCTCAAAAATCTGAACCATATTATAACAGCAAGGGAGTATTTTATAAACTTTTTCCATTTTTTGAAAAAAGAAAATATAAGTGCCTAAATTGTGGAATGATTACTAACTCAAAGTAAGAATACATGCATAAGATATTTGTAACAGGAATTTCAACAGAGGTGGGTAAAACTATTGCATCGGCAATTTTTACCGAAGCATTACAAGCAGATTATTGGAAACCTGTACAAGCAGGTGATTTGGATAACACTGATACAGATAAAGTAAAGAGATTGATATCTAATGAGAAATCTAAATTCCACCCAAGCAGCTATAATTTAAAAGCAGCCATGAGTCCGCATGCAGCAGCTGAAATTGAAGGTATTGAAATTGATAGATTTCATATTAATGAACCAGAAACAGACAACAATTTAATTATTGAAGGATCTGGTGGTATTTTGGTTCCTTTAAATGAGGAAGATACCATGTTCGACATCATCATGCCCGATTATAAAGTTGTGGTGGTATCTAGAAATTATTTGGGAAGTATCAACCATTCGTTATTGACCATAAATTGGTTGTTGCACAAAGGTTATGAAGTTTCTGTATTATTTAGTGGAGAGGCGAATCCTCATACAGAGAATATTATTCTTCATAAAACAGGAGTATCCTTAATAGGGAGAATTGATGAAGAAAAAGAATTTACCAAAGAGGTGATTAAAAAGTATGCCAATAAGTTTGAGGGTATTTTAAGAACATTATAGTCGTTGTAAAATTTCAGCATTATCAACCGTAGCATACACTTTATAATGTTGCGCTAAATAGGCATCTATATACTCATTTTCCTCAATTTCTTTTTTATCTAAAATTCGCCGACCTTTTCGTATTACAACAGTTTTTGGTTGTAATTCTTCCATAATATAGGTAAGTTCCTCGATAGAATTTTTTCTGGGATTAGCAAAAAAAGGAAATAGCTCATCTCTGCAAATATTACTTGGGTGTGTAGAAGCTGTAGTAGGTGGTAAGGTGTCTAAATTCCAGTATCCTATATGATATTCAAAAAATAGGATGTTCTTCGTATCTAAATTATGCTCTAAAATATACTGTGGAGCCGCAAAACCTTCCCCATTAAAGAAAGTACCTTTTTCAAATTTGTTTTGTATAACATTTACATATTCCAGGTAACTTTCTGCAGGAATTAATAACGCAATAAACGCGGCATAAATTGGTAATTTCGGCTTGTATTTTAGTATTAAATTATACATAACTATCCCTACAAGAATAAGTAGCATAGGGTGTAATTGTATAAGGTAGTGCCCATTGATTCTTCCACCTTTCACAAATGAAAATAGTACACCTAAAATTGCAATTATTAAAAATTGAACTGTTCTATTCTTAAAATCAAGGCTTTTACTTTTAAAGGCATATAAAAAGAAGAGTCCCGTAATTACAAATATGGGTGCCAGCTTAAAAATAGTATATCTTCTAGCCTCTGTATATTCTAGTGGTGCTAGTACTACAGATTCCCACCAAATATGAGTTTGGTTGCTTAAGTAATAGGGTATAATAGTCGCAAAAATTACAGTTGTAACTCCGATGCCAAATAACAGAATAGACAAGAAAGAAATTTTCTTCTCTGTTAATAAAGCTTCGTAAACCAAGAATAGACCAATAAACAAAATAGGGAAAGCCATATTCAATTTTACCATAACCGTAGCGCCCATTAAAAGTCCGGCAAAGAAAATGTAACCAAGAGATTTTTTAGTTTGCAGAATGTAAATGGCAGGCACAAATAAGGCAATACATATATGTTCGGACATAACACCTTGTAGACTACCAAAAAGACTTAATAGAACAATGCAAAATGCCCCAACAAGAATAGAAGCCTTTTTAGGTATCATCTTAAATGCAATCTTATAGGTGTAAAATGCAGTAATGACTACTAAAAAGACACCGGCGAGCCGAATAGCTATAAAGCTTTTGCCAAATATTGATATAATGCCAGCGAAAAAAGCAAAAGTTAAAGGCGGTTTTAGATCCCATAACTGGGTATAAGGTAAAAAACCATTGGCCCAAGATTGACCTAAAAGAATAAAGGTACTTTCATCGCGATCTATGTAGTCTCTAAAGAAAAAAGGAAAACGAATAAAAAAAGTGATTAAAAAGAACAGGAAAAATACAGCTGTATTCTTCAATTCGGAAAAATTTAAAAACGCTTTTTTGTTTCTTGTTAAGGGCATCTCTTTATTGCGGTTTATTTCCCGATCTTTGCAAGATAGATAAAATGAAGAATTATAAATTCTATGAAAAAGGAAAATCTATCTAGTCGAGATAAAAAATATTTATGGCATCCTTTAACACAACATAAGTTGGGTAAACCGCAATTACCTATAACTAAAGCAAAGGGTGCTTTATTGTTTGATGAGGAAGGAAATGAATATATAGACGGTATTGCGTCTTGGTATACCGTAATGTACGGACATTCAAATCACCATATTATTTCTACAATGACCGAGCAAATGCAAAAGTTAGATTTTGTAATGTTCAGTGGCTTAACTCACGAACCAGCAATAGAATTGTCTGAAAAATTAATGGCCATTTTGCCCGATAATCAAGCAAAATTATTTTTCAACGATAACGGTTCTACTGCTATTGAGGCAGGTATAAAAATGTCACTTCAGTATTTTCATAATAACGGAGAAAAAAGAGATACCCTAATTGCTTTTGAAGATGGTTTTCATGGCGATACATTTGGGGCAATGAGTGCATCTGGTCTATCGTCGTACAACGGTCCGTTTGAAGATTTTCTTTTAAAAGTGGTTCGAATACCTACTCCGCAAAAAGATAATATAGAAGAAGTAAAAAGTAAGCTGGCTGCAATTTTGAAAGATAATAGCTGCGCAGCATTTGTTTTTGAACCATTAGTGCAAGGTGCGGCAGGTATGAAATTTCATTCAGCCGAAGGGTTAGATGCTTTGATTGTTCTTTGTCAAGAACATGAGGTATTATGTATTGCCGATGAAATAATGACCGGTTTTGGTAAAACAGGTAAGAATTTTGCATCAGATAATTTATCGAACAAGCCCGATGTTATATGTTTGAGTAAGGCGTTAACGGCAGGTATGTTTCCGTTGAGTATTACCAGTTGTTCGCAAAAAATTTATGATCGTTTTCTTAGTGAGGAGGTGCATAAAGGTTTCTTTCATGCGCATACGTTTAGCGCGCATCCTTTAGGGTGTGCAGCTGCATTGGCGGGAATAGAACTTTTGAATTCTCCGGAAATTATAGAAAGAAGAAGCTATATTGAAAATGAACATAAGTCATACGCCAATAAAATTCAGAATCACAAAAAAGTAAAAGAGGTAAGGGTAATGGGTGCTATTCTTGCTATAGACCTTGAAATAAAAATGGAACGTTATGGTAATTTACGTGATCAACTTTATAGCTTCTTTTTGGAAAGAGGGGTTTTATTGCGGCCTTTAGGTAATACCATTTATACATTACCGCCCTACGTAATTACAGATGCCCAACTCCAGAAAATTTACGACGCCATCAGTGAGGCTTTAGATACATTTTAGATTAGAATTTGAAAGAAAAAATATCCATAACAGCCATAGCTTCGATGTCACCTTTAGGTAGCACATTAGAAGAAACTTGGGCGGCTTATCAGAACAACGAACATTATTTTTCACTAGTTGAAGAGAATGAAGGTAAATCTTGGGTAGCGCCATTATCACTATCTGCACGATTAAAAGTAGATGAACTTAGAGCGTCTGATAGTAAATACAAAAAATTAGATGATAGTGTACTTTTTGCGATGGTAGCTTCAAGAATGGCAGTGAAGCAATCTTGTTGGGAAAACACAACTGAATTCGGAATTAATATGGGCTCGTCTCGTGGGGCAACCAAGTTATTTGAGCAATATCATTCAGAGTATTTAGAAACAGGTATTTCATCAACATTAAGCTCACCAACAACCACATTAGGTAATATTTCATCATGGGTTTCTCATGATTTAGGAGCAACCGGACCAGAAATATCACATTCCATCACCTGTTCAACAGGTTTGCATTCGGTGTTGAACGGAGTGGCGTGGTTAAATAGCGGAATGGCAACTAAGTTTTTGGTAGGTGCGAGTGAAGCTTCGCTGACCAATTTCACTATTGCTCAAATGAAGGCATTAAAAATTTACGCAAAAGCACCCGAGACTAACACTGGTACAGTAGTCGATATGTCAACGGTAGCTGAACGTAGCCGAAACTACCCTTGCCAAGCATTAAATCTGAAAAAAGAATACAATACCATGATTTTAGGCGAAGCAGCTTCAGTCGCTTGTCTAGAAACGGGAGTGGTAAAAAATGCCTTGGCAATAATAGACGGAGTAGGGTATGCAACAGAAATATTGAAACATAACACTTCCATTTCGGCTAATGCCGTATGTTTTCAGAAATCTATAAAAATGGCTTTGGGTAGTTTGAATCCTGCTGAGGTCGATGCTATTGTGATGCACGCGCCAGGCACTATAAAAGGAGATTCATCAGAATATAATGCCATTAAAGAAGTATTTGGTGATGATATGCCTCAACTAACAACCAATAAATGGAAAATAGGGCATACGTTCGCTACCTCGGGTATGCTAAATCTAGAGTTGGCAGTACTGATGTTACAACATAATCAAATGATCTCGGTGCCCTTTACTGAGGCACAACTAAATAGTAGAAATATTAAAAAAGTACTGGTAAACGCAGTTGGTTTTGGCGGTAATGCAGTGAGTATTTTAGTAAGTAAAAACGAATAAACGAAGTTAAAAGAGAACAGATGTAGCGGCTTGGTAATTTTTTTAAAACCTACCAATTATTTTTTCAATTTAAATTCCATTATTTTTGAACCCTGGTAACAACCTAAGATTATATGAGCGAAGCAAGACACAATTGGTCAAAAGAAGAAATTTTAGAAATATACAATATGCCTTTAATGGAGCTACTTTATGAAGCTGCAACTGTGCATAGAAAAAATCATGACCCTAATACGGTACAAGTTTCTACCTTACTTTCTATAAAAACTGGTGGTTGTCCAGAAGATTGTGGGTATTGTCCGCAAGCTGCTCGTTACCATACCGACATTGAAGGTAACGATCTTATGGCTGTTTCTCAGGTTAAAGCTCAAGCGCTTAGAGCAAAAGCATCAGGTAGTTCTCGTGTATGTATGGGTGCTGCATGGCGAAATGTAAAAGATGGCCCTGAGTTTGATCAAGTTTTAGAAATGGTACGTACCATTAACAAGCTTGACATGGAGGTTTGTTGTACGTTGGGTATGATCACCGAGAATCAGGCAAAACGTTTGGCAGAAGCAGGCTTGTATGCATACAATCACAATTTAGATACTTCAGAAGATTACTATAAAGATGTTATTTCTACACGTGCTTTCGAGGATCGTTTAGATACTATCGAAAATGTTCGTAAAAGTAATGTAACCGTTTGTAGCGGTGGTATTATTGGTATGGGTGAAGCGTTAGAAGACAGAGCAGGTATGTTAGTTGCTTTGACATCATTGAATCCGCAACCAGAATCAGTACCGATTAATGCATTAGTTGCCGTAGAAGGTACACCAATGGAAGATATTGAGCCAGTTTCTATTTGGGATATGATTCGTATGGTAGCTACTACTAGAATTGTAATGCCAGAGACTCAGGTTCGTTTATCTGCAGGTAGAACTGAAATGAGTAGAGAAGGGCAGGCAATGTGTTTCTTTGCAGGTGCAAATTCTATTTTTGCAGGTGATAAGTTATTGACGACTCCGAATCCTGATGTAAATGAGGATATGGCGATGTTTAAAATGTTAGGTTTAAATCCGCAAAAGCCGTTTACAAAGGTATCACAACCTAAAACGGTAGAAGCAGAAGATTCGCAAATTCATTCTTTAGGTGAAAAACCAAAATGGTCTAGACCTGGTCATTCTATTGAACGTAATGAAACTGCGAAGCAAAAGGCTAAAATTGTTGACTAAGACTACATTAATACATTTTTAAGAAATTATTTTCTTTACGTTAATTACCTTTGGCTTCCCTAAAAAACCATGTGTAATTGAAGTTAGCAGATATTCCAAGGGTAAAACATATTACCAAAGACACTTTTATTAACGACTACTTTAAGACTCAGAAGCCTGTTGTTTTAGAACGGGCTATTGAAGACTGGCCTGCTTTTAACAAGTGGAATCTAGATTATATCAAAGAAGTAGCGGGTGATATAACCGTGCCTTTGTACGATGATAGACCGGTGCAGCATAAAGATGGTTTTAATGAACCGCATGCCAAAATGAAAATGGCAGAATATGTGGATCTGTTAAAGAAGGAGCCTACTAAGTATAGAATTTTTCTTTGGAATATTTTAAAGGAAGTGCCTGCGCTACAGAAAGATTATAAGTTTCCGGACTTCGGATTAAGGCTTTTGAAAGGAGTGCCAATGATGTTTTTCGGTGGAAGAGACTCTTACACGTTCATGCATTACGATATCGATTTGGCGAATATTTTTCATTTTCATTTCGATGGAGAAAAGGAAGTAGTACTTTTTCCTCAGTCAGAAACGGAGAAGCTTTATAAAGTTCCGCATTCCCTAATTACACATGAGAGTATAGATTTCTCGAATCCTGATTATAATAAGTGGCCAGCTTTGAGAAAAGCAAACGGATTTAAAACGACCCTTTCTCATGGTGAAGTCTTATATATGCCAGAAGGTTATTGGCATTATATGAAATACAACACTCCGGGGTTTTCAATGAGTTTACGAGGGTTAGCGCGTAATCCTAAGAATTTGGTTAAAGCATCTTATAACATTGTGATAATGCGTTACTATGATGTGCTAATGCGCAAATTAAAAGGACAAGATTGGATAGATTGGAAGAATAAAGAAGCAATTTCTAGAACCAACAAAAATCAAAAAGTTTAAATAGAAAATTGAATGCGTATTATTTTATAAGCTCAAATGTTTTCTCATACACTAAATGACTTTCCCAACCACGGTATAAAAGGTAATCGGCTAATTTTTTTCTCCGCTTTTGAATATTGGTTTCTGTAATCTGCAGTAGTCTTTTATGAGCTAAATCATCTAAAGTAGTTAGGTAAGCTTCTGGTTCAATTTCTTTTAAGGCGGTGGTAATATTGTATTTAGAGACGTTTCTGAATTTCAGCTCTCTAACAATTCTATTTTTCCCCCATTTTTTAATAATGAATTTACCACGAGCAAAACTTTTGGCAAAGCGTTCTTCATTTAAGAATCTGTCTTCAATAAGATGGGCAATAATAGTATCGACGGCTAATGGGATCATACCCATGTCTTTCAATTTAGAAACCACTTCTTTATGGCAGCGATCTTGATAAGCACAGTAGCTTTCTATCTTTTTTGTGGCTTCCTGAACGGTGTAGCCTTTTGATTTTTGGTTCAAATTTGAATTTTAATAATATTTGAAATTAAGAAAATAATGCTGCAAAAATATAACCAAAAACGAAGGATAAAATAAATAAAGCAATAATAGTCCCTAGAAGGATAGCTATAAATAGAAAAATTTTAAGAATTGATTCTGCTATAGTTAGATTGTATAATTTACCATAAGCATATGTATAAAAAAATATGGAAAAAAATATAGATAAAAGATATATCGTTGGTGAGGTATAAATACTAATAACAAAAATAAAGGTCATAGCCCAGAATGTTATGCCTTGAATAAAACTATTTATTACTAAGTGTTCAGCATAGTTATAAGGTTTTCTGTAAACAAGCTTCGCTATAAATGTGTAAATGGGTATTAAAAGTAGAACTAAGATATTGAAGTACTTTAAGGTTAAAGTATTCATTTTGGTTATTAATTTTAGTTGGTCCTTTTTAAAAGATTCTACGTCAAAGTCCGATCCAAATCTACTGCTCATTATTTTCGATGTCATCTCTATGGTCTGTTTATTAGAGTCAACTTGAAGAGCTAAGAAATCGTCTGCAAAAAAGTTAAAAACAAAAATGGCTATAGCACTACCGATTCCTAAAAAGGTAAAAGGATTAATGTATTTTTTACGAGTTCCGTTAAGGTATTCACCTATTAATATTTGAGGAGCGGTGATAAGTTTTCTAAATGTCAAAAAGAATCTATTATCCCATCCGAATATATTTTGAAATGCATCGGCAGAAATATTTTTAATTGTAATTCTATCATTCACAATTTTAGCACCACATTGATTACAAAATAAAGAATAGTTTACTAGAGTTGAAGAGCAGTTTTTGCAAGACATTTGCTTTGGTTGGTTAGGAATTTGATTGTTAAAATACATAAAAACCTAAAACAAAAAAAGCGACTCTTTTGGGAGTCGCTTTTTTTATTAATATATTGTTTTGCCGTCTTTGTTTTTAAAACGGTATTCAAGATACGTATACGCATCACGCGGTTGAATTTTAATCCATCTTTTGTATTCTAAGAACCATTTTGTTCTCATTGATGGAAAACCTTTTGTTATATAGGCTGCTATAAACGGGTGTATATTTAGTGTTATACTATTGTCTTTTGCAGGTCCTTTAAGGAGTTTTTCAAGGTCCGATGTAATTTTATCTATTAAAACAATAGGTGCTTCCACCTCTTTCCCTGCATTGTTAGGGTCCTCTTCAGTTGTTTTAATATTCATTTCAGGTCGTACCCTTTGTCGGGTAATCTGAATTAAACCAAATTTACTAGGAGGTAGTATTTTGTGTTTGGCACGATCATCTTTCATCTCATCTCTAAGATGTTCAAATAGCCTTTTTCTATGTTGTGGTTTTACCATATCGATAAAATCTACAACTATAATACCGCCCATATCACGAAGGCGTAATTGCCTTGCAATTTCTGATGCGGACAAAAGATTTACCTCTAGGGCAGTGTCTTCTTGGTTTTTGGCTTTGTTAGATCGGTTACCACTGTTTACGTCTATTACATGAAGTGCTTCTGTATGCTCTATAATTAAATAGGCGCCTTTGCTCATTGCGGCAGTACGGCCAAAAGACGTTTTAATTTGTCTTTCAATACCAAATTTTTCAAAAATAGGTACGTTGGTGTTATAGTGCTTAACGATGCTCTCTTTTTCGGGAGCAATTTCCGACACATAGTCCTTAATTTCATTATATAAGGTGTCGTCATCTACATGTATACCGGTAAAACTATCATTGAATACATCTCTTAAAATAGAAGATGCTCTGTTTAGTTCTACGAATACTTTTGATGGTGTTTGAGCACGTTGTAATTTTTTACACATTGCTGACCATTTGCTCAGCAAGTTTTCTAGATCTTTGTCCAGTTCTGCAACTTTTTGTCCTTCTGCGACTGTTCTAATGATAACACCAAAACCTTTAGGTTTAATGCTTCTAACGAGTCTTTTTAACCTGTCTTTTTCTTCTTTGCTCGCTATCTTTTGAGATACGGATACACGGTCAGAAAAAGGAACCATTACCAAGTAACGTCCGGCAATTGATAGCTCAGAACTAATTCTTGGTCCTTTAGTAGATATAGGTTCTTTTACAATTTGAACCAATAATGATTGGTTCGCTTTTATGACATCGGTGATAACACCATTTTTGTCAATATCGGTCTCGATCGGGAAATTACCTAAAGTGTAATCATTTAGTTTTCCTGAGCTCACTTGTTTTATGAACTTAAGCATAGAAGATAATTGCGGACCAAGGTCATGGTAATGCAAGAATGCATCTTTTTCATAACCTACGTTTACAAACGCTGCGTTAAGCCCGGTAACCGGCTTTCTAATTTTAGCGAGAAAAATATCGCCTACAGAAAAATCGTTACTGTTTTCTTCTTTATGCAGTTCAGTGAGTTTTCCATCCTTTAACAAGGCAAAGTCAACAGATTGGGAACTAGATCTTACGATTAATTCTCTATTCACCTGAATATATTTTTAGTCGTTCTACTATTAAAATAGGGAACGAACTGATTAAACAATACCATAGACAAATACAAAAGTACTTGCCGAAATCCGAATTCTGGATTTCTATGTCAATGAACGTATTTTAAAAAGAAAAAGTAGTTATAAAACTACTTTTTCTTGTGTCGGTTAGCTCTTCTACGCTTTTTGCGTTTGTGTGTTGCTACCTTATGTCTCTTTCTTTTTTTACCACTTGGCATAAAGTTCTTTTTTTAAGATTAATTATTTAACGTGTACGTTGCTCTTAACTCCTTCTACGAAAACCTTTGCAGGTTTAAATGCTGGAATGTTGTGAGCGGGTATTTTAATAGTTGTGTTCTTGGAAATATTTCTACCGGTTTTTTCAGCTCTTGTTTTAATGATAAAACTACCAAAACCTCTTAGGTAAACATTATCACCACTTTCTAATGATGTTTTTACCTCTTCCATAAAAGATTCAACAGTTGCCTGTACATCTCCTTTTTCAATTCCCAGTTTATCTGAGATTTTCGATACAATTTCCGCTTTCGTCATCTTTCAATATTAGATTTTCTGTATGTTTTTTCGGGTTGCAAATATATAAATTAAATTCAATCTTTCTTTCTAATGGGTTAATTTTAAGTGTATAAACTGCTACTTTTATCACTTAGCATAGAAGAGCATGTCATTTTCGGGTAAAATTTTAGATTGGTATCATATAAATAAGCGCAGTTTACCATGGCGCGATAGTACTGAACCGTACAAAATCTGGCTCTCAGAAATTATTCTTCAACAGACCCGGGTAGCTCAGGGAACCCCGTATTACTTGAGGTTTATTGAGACTTTCCCAACTGTTGATGACTTGGCAAATGCAAATGAAGAGCAGGTTTTAAAACTTTGGCAAGGCCTCGGGTATTATTCAAGAGCCCGAAATTTACATGCAGCTGCAAAAATGGTGGTCGATGATCACGGCGGCAAATTTCCTGAAAGTTATCAGCAACTTTTAACATTAAAAGGTGTAGGGGACTATACGGCGAGTGCTATTTCTTCCATATGTTTTAACGAACCACAAGCTGTTGTTGATGGAAATGTCTACCGGGTACTTGCAAGATATTACGGTATAAACACCCCAATTAATAGCACAGAGGGTATAAAGTACTTTAAATCCTTGGCTGAAAAAGTAATGGACCCAGATCATATTCGAGACTACAACCAAGGTATTATGGAGTTTGGCGCTATACAATGCTCACCAAAAAAGCCATTGTGTTTGCATTGCCCGTTTAGCGATAGTTGCGTGGCATTGCAAAAGGGTCTGGTAGATCAGTTGCCCGTAAAATTGAAGAAGACAAAAGTGCGCAATAGATACTTCAATTATCTTATACCTATATATAAGGATACAAGTGGAAATCAATTTACGCGTTTAAATCAAAGAATAGGAAAGGGTATTTGGCAGAATCTATGGGAGTTTCCGCTACTGGAATCAAAAAACGCCCTTGAAATAGATGATATTACTATAAGGTATAAAGAGGTATTGGATACTTTGCAGTCAGTTGAAATACTAGAATACAATGAAAATGCCATTGTTCATAAATTATCGCATCAACATTTACATACCCGATTCTGGATTATTTACACGGATACTAAGTTTGAAAATCAGATTCCGGTTGAAAAAATAACCGAATTTCCTGTACCGGTTTTAATCGCAGATTTTATCAAAGCATTTAAATTTTAGTACTTTTGGTTTTTATATCTTTAAGTTATGAGCGGTACATTAAATAAGGTAATGTTAATTGGGCATTTAGGCGATGAAGTTAAAATGCATTATTTTGAAGGTGGCGGAAGTATTGGCAGGTTTCCGTTAGCTACAAATGAGACATATACCAACAAATCTACCGGCGAACGTGTTACCAATACTGATTGGCATAATATAGTGGTGCGAAACAAAGCTGCTGAAGTTTGCGAAAAATACCTTAGTAAAGGCGACAAGGTATATGTAGAGGGTAGGTTAAAAAACCGTCAGTGGCAAGGTGAAGATGGGGTTACTAGATATTCGACTGAAGTACATGTTCAAGAATTCACTTTTTTGACCACCAAAAAAGAAGGAATGCAGAACAATGGTGGTTCAGCTCCGGTAGCTCAAAAAGCACCTAGTACTGAAAATAAAGCACCGGCTAAAGCTCCTGCTCCTGCGCCTACAAGTCAAGAAGATGACGATGATTTACCATTCTAATAAATTTAAATAACAACTATTGGACCCAGACCCCTTACCGTTTTTAATGACAACATTGGTTGTAAACGGTGTTTTTGCGATTAATATAGTTGTACTTTTTGTACTACTTCTTTGTTCTGCACTTATATCTGGTGCCGAAGTGGCAATGTTCGGTCTTTCGCCAACCGAGGTTAAAGAGCTTCAAGACGAAAAATCTGCTAAAAGTTCAATTCTAATTAAGCTTCTGGAACGACCTAAAAAATTATTGGCAACAATACTGATAGCGAATAATGCTATTAATATTGGCGTGGTTTTATTGTTTAGTATCATAGGCGACACGCTTTTTGAAAATATAAATCAAGTATTGTTCGGTGTTGTTTCAGTACGTTTTTTGTTAGAAGTAGTGGTCGCAACGTTTCTAATCTTAATGTTCGGTGAAATTCTACCAAAGGTATATGCCAATAGAAATAGAATGAGCTTTGCACATTTAATGGTATACCCTTTAAGAGTGTTAGACTTTATTTTTTCGCCATTGAGTTTGCCAATGCGTTCAGGCACTTTATTTTTATATAACAAACTAGGCAAACAAAAATCGAGCTTAAGTATCGATCAATTGTCACAGGCATTAGATTTAACCTCTCATGGCGATACTACTAAAGAAGAAAAAAAGATTTTAGAAGGTATCGTAACCTTTGGTAATACGGATACCAAACAGGTAATGAGACCTCGTATCGATATTTTTGCGTTGAACGATCAAATGAAATTCCCCGAAGTTTTAGGTGAGATAAAGAAGAACGGGTATTCTAGAATTCCGGTATTTGGCGAGAATATCGATACCGTAAAAGGGGTGTTGTATGTAAAGGATCTATTGCCATATTTAGATAGAAAGACCTTTAATTGGATGACACTTATTAGAGAGCCCTATTTTGTTCCTGAGAATAAAAAGTTAGATGACCTGTTGGGTGAATTTCAAGAGAAGAAAAATCACTTGGCAATTGTTGTTGATGAGTATGGCGGCACTTCTGGTTTGGTAACCTTAGAAGATATTATTGAAGAAATTGTTGGCGATATCAGCGATGAGTTTGATGATGAAGATTTAATTTTCTCTAAACTCGACGAGCATAATTATGTTTTCGAAGGAAAAACTCCTCTTAAAGATTTTTATAGGGTTATTAAATTAGAGGATAGCGAAACCTTCGAAGAGAACAAAGGGGAATCAGAAACCTTGGCTGGTTTTGTTTTGGAAAAGGCAGGTAGCTTCCCAAGACGTGGAGAGAAAATAGTATTTGAGTCCTTTACCTTTGTTGTAGAAGCGATGGATAAAAAAAGATTAAAACAAATAAAAGTAACCTTGCCACATGAAGAGTAAGTCGTTTGTTGGATTTTTAGTAGTATTTCTTGTGATGGTTAGTTGTAAAGATGAACCTATACTGCCAAAGCCTAAGGCTAAAATGCGGTTAGAATATCCTCAAGGTAAATTAGCAGACTTAGAAACGGAGAACTTTAGTTTTAAATACAATCAATTGGCAAAGGCTGAGCTAAATGGCGATAAAGCCTATACTATTTCATATCCAGAAATGAAAGGTGCTATTTTTCTAAGTTATAAAAAAATCGATGGTAACTTGGCTCAATTAATTAACGATTCTAAAAGGCTTAGCTACGAACATGCTGCTAAGGCAGATAACATAGTAGAGCAACCATATGTAAATCCTGATAATAAAATATATGGTGCTTTATTTGAGGTTCAAGGTAATGCTGCTTCGCAATCTCAATTTTTCGTCACCGATAGCACCGAACATTTTCTAACCGGTTCGGTTTATTTTTACACAAAACCCAATTATGATTCTATTCTGCCCGCAGCGTCATATCTTCAGAATGACATCAGGGGAATCATAGAAACACTGCGTTGGAAAAAGTAAATTCATATGATGACAAAACAAGAGCTATTAGATTGTCATAAACGAATAACTCCATTTATTCATAACACAGCTGTTCTAACTTCTAGACTAATCGATAAAGAAGTTGATGCTCAAATATTTTTTAAGTGCGAGAATTTTCAAAGAGCCGGAGCGTATAAAATGCGCGGTGCTACCAATGCCATTTTACAATTAACCGAAAAGCAAAAGAAAAACGGAGTAGTAACACATTCGTCTGGTAATTTTGCACAAGCATTATCATTAGCAGCACAGAGTGTAGGTGTTATTGCACATATTGTAATGCCAAAAACAGCCCCAGAAGTTAAGAAAGTCGGTGTTTTGGAATATGGCGGTAAAATTTATGAGTGTGAGTCAACAGTAGAAGCAAGACAAGGATTAGCAGATGAAATAGCCATGAAAACAGGTGCTACTTTCGTGCACCCATCCAATGATAACAATGTTATTTTAGGTCAGGGTACAGCTGCTTTGGAACTGTTGTATAAACAACCCGATTTAGATTTTATATTTTGCCCGGTAGGTGGCGGCGGACTCATTGCAGGATCGGCTTTGGCGTCAAAATACTTCGGAAAAAACTGTAAGGTTTACGGCGCAGAGCCGTTTGAAGCAGATGATGCTTACCGTTCGTTACAAAGTGGTAAAATAGAAACTAATGAAACCGTAAACACCATTGCCGACGGATTAAAAACAGTTTTGGGCGACAAGAACTTTCCTATTATTAAAGAGCTTGTTAGCGGTATTGTCAGGGTAGCCGAAGATGAGATTGTTGCCGCAATGAAATTGGTTTGGGAGCGTATGAAAATTATCATAGAACCTTCTAGTGCGGTAACAGTGGCTGCGGTTTTGAAACAATCAAAAGAGCAGCCAGAAGTTTTTCAGAATAAAAAAATAGGAATTATAATATCTGGGGGTAATGTAGATTTGTCTAAGTTGCCGTTTTAAAATATGTTGTTTTTACTGCTTACTTAAGATCTCTTCAGCACGCTCAATACTAGAATTGATGTTTTCTTTTACTTGTTGAACTTTCTCTTCCTCTTCTTCTAACCATGCTTTCTTTTCGTCAGAAAGTTCTTTGCCGTTCATGATCTCTTCCGAATCGAAACGATCACCAAAACCTTGCATCCAATCCATCATAGATTTATTGGCTTCTTGAAGGTCTTTCATTGCTTTTGCTTCAGCCGATTCAACCCCAAGAGAATCTGCCATTGGTTTTAATTGTCCAACTAGTTTGCCGATAGTTCCCATTTTTGGCATAACTTCATCATGTATGTTCATTACGTTCTCCATTTTAGAAGGCTCTTCCGCTTTCTTGGTTTCTTTGCAAGAAGTGAACGTAACTAATGTTGCTATGGCAAGTGTATAAAGTATATTTTTCATTTTAGTTTTCTTGTAAATTAACAGAACTAATCGTGTAGTTGTAATCTTTTACTTTGGTATTGGTAATGATAGATTTAATTTCAGTTATAGAAATTAGTGTTGGGTCAAAA
The DNA here is from genome assembly GCF_004364165.1 of Maribacter spongiicola. Classification (GTDB taxonomy): domain Bacteria; phylum Bacteroidota; class Bacteroidia; order Flavobacteriales; family Flavobacteriaceae; genus Maribacter; species Maribacter spongiicola. Next base: position 108,739 of record NZ_SOAY01000013.1, on the reverse strand, counting down.
AATACGATTCCATTTTTATTTTCATAACTAACATCGGCAGAAACGATGCCTTCTGTCTCCCTTAAATTTGATGCGATTTTATCTGCACAGCCTTCTTGGCAAGCCATACCCTCAATACCAATAGTGGCTGTTGTGGTTTTTAAGCTTTCAATTATAGTTTGTTCTGAGGCAATTTCTTGTGCAAAAGAGACGTGAACAGCTAAGCAAAATACAAGAATGAACGGATATAAAATTTTAGATTTCATAATAGAGATTTTATTGTCTTTCTAATTATAGAAGAACTGTTGTTCTTCGTAAAGATACCAATTAACTAAAATGTAATTCATAATCAGATAAAAATATAAAAATAGTTACCTGTATTTTTTAGAAAAAACCTCACTTTTGCTGTAAACTTATACAATTGAAGAATATAAATCAGAAGTGGGTTTACCTAGTAATTCTATCGCTTATATGGGGTTCATCTTTTATACTTATTAAAAGATCTCTAGTTGGGTATACGCCACTTCAAGTGGGTGGGTTAAGAATTGTATTTGCATCTGTCTTATTATTTGTTCTAGGTTTTAAATCTTTGAAAACACTTTCAAAAACAGATTGGAAATGGGTGGGTATTGCTGGGTTGTGCAGTTCATTTTTTCCGCCTTTTTTCTTTGCCTTGGCACAAATGGAAATTAGTAGTGGTATAACCTCTATCTTAAACTCCGTAGCACCTTTATTTACCACATTGGTGGGTATAGCGCTTTTTGGACTTTCACTTAAAGGCAGGCAAGTTTTAGGGGTGCTAATAGGTCTTTTTGGTACTATAGTACTTATCGCTGCTGGTATGGAGAATAATGTAAACCAGAACTATTGGTATTCTTTATTTATAATTTTTGCTGCATTGGGCTATGCTTTTAATATTAACATCATTAAGAAGTATTTATCTCATTTAACGCCCTTAGCTGTTACAACGGCTAGTTTTGGTGTTGCTTTTTTTCCGGCATTGATTATATTGGTTTATACGGGAGTATTTCAGCAGTTTTCTGGTAATAGTGCTATGCATGAAGCAGTTTGGTATATAATGGCATTGGCGTTTTTAGGTACGGCTTTGGCGAATATCCTATTCAATAAATTAATAAAATTATCCAGTCCTGTATTTGCTGCATCAGTAACGTATTTAATTCCGCTTGTAGCAGTGTTATGGGGTTTTCTAGATGGCGAGAATATCAGTATTCTACAGCTCTTGGGCGGACTCATTATCTTATTTGGCGTGTGGCTTGTAAATAGAAAAAAAGTGATTGTTCTGCAAAAATAATTCGTCCTACTGTAACAAACTTGACTTAGGGTTGTCTTTGTATAGAACTAATCAAAAAACAAAATCATGAAAAAAATTATATTTACGCTACTTGCAGTAACCTTTGTTGTAGGCAGTATACATGCTCAAGAGAAAATATTCAACGTAAAATCTTTCGATAAACTAATTGTTAGTCCGCATATAGAATTAAACCTTATTGAAGGCGAAGAAGAAAGTGTTGTAATAGACAATGCAAAAATATCGTTGGATAAAATAAATGTGGAAGTAGAAGGTAGAACTTTACGTTTGTATTTAGATGGGGCCAAAATGGTAACCAAATCTGAACGAATTTCAACTGATCAATGGCGCGGTAGCAAATCGCTATACAATGGAACCATGGCTTCTGTAACGGTTACCTATAGAAAACTTGAAAATTTATCGATACGTGGGGAAGAAATTGTTAGATGCAAAAATTTATTCACAGCCGATGATTTTAAAATGTCGCTATACGGAGAAGCTAAAGTGTACTTTGATTCGGTTTCTATAGATGAATTAACGGTAGCAATTTATGGTAGTAGCTATTTAGAAATTGGTGAAGGTACTGTGGCACGCCAAGTATTTAGAGCCTATGGTGAAAGTGAAGTAAATACTGAAGGTATGCTGGCAGAAGAAACTAAGATTACTGCCTATGGCGAAAGTAATTTTAGAGTGAATGTAAAAGAGCGATTAAAAGTTACCTGCTATGGCGAAACAAATGTTAACTACACCGGTAACCCAGAAGTGGATAAAGGATTAATATTCGGAGAAGCAACCATTAGAAAAATAGGATAAGAACTTCACCTAGAAATTGTAAAACAAAAAACCCGCCAAGTAGCGGGTTTTTCTATTTTTAAAAAAAACTATGGTTATTCAAAATCGGTAGGTGACACGCCATCATTAACTTTGATTTCAGACACTATGAATTCAAAAGATTGTGGACCAACGGTCTGCATTATTTTATAAGGAAACAATATGCCAGATACCTCTTTGTAATCTTCAAAATTAGAAGTACTTGCAATTTGCTGACCTTGCATTTCAGTAACTGTAACCTCTTGTAATTTAAGTCCGGTTTCGGCATCATAAAAAGCAGATTTGTTTTCGCCAACTTTGAGTTTGTAGGTGTTTTTATCGCCAACCATTTCCATACCTTCTAGGGCAATGGTGTCGTCACTTAATAATTGAAGTTCGGTAAAAGGAGCAGATTCTTTTTTAATCGCTTGCAATTCTTTTTCTTCAAGATCCTTACGTTGCCCTTGCATTACCATATAGCCTTTATCACCATTAAGTACTTGTTTGCTAACTGAGTTGCCCATCATTTGTACATCTTGCATTAGTTGATCGCTAGATGTTTTTTTAATATTTAGATTAAGCTTCATGCCTTGCATTTCTGCTTCGGCCATCATTGCTAAGGTGTTAACACCTTCTAGTTTCGATTTTCCGCCAATAGCCTCAATATATTTTTCAAGTATAGATTGCGCAGACACATCACTTGGTAATGCGGCATTGTAATCTGGAGTTTCAACTCTGTCGGCAGTTTTAGAATAGGCAAGCACGGGAAGTTTTTTTCCTTTGAACTCCACATTTTCTAGGTTGGCCAAAATATCACTTCCTTTACCAACAACAATTACTCTGGCATTGTCAACGTTGAAATATTTTTTAGCAGCTGTTTCTACTTCTTCTTTGCTAACCTTGTCTAGTTTCTCTAAGAATGTTTTGTAGAAATCTTTAGGTAAATTTTCTTTCTCAACATTCAAAGCATATCTCGCTATGGTCTCTGGGTCTTCTAACGCCATTATGAAACTACCGGCATATAATGCCTTGGTATTTTTTAATTCCTCATCGGTTACAGGTTTAGAGGTAATAAGCTCAAGTTCTTTTAACATTTCGACTACGGAACTATCGGTGACCATATTTCTAACTTCTGCAGATGCTCTAAATCTAGACGGACCATATTTGTCGTTGCCAATAGAAGAATAGGCGCCGTAAGTGTAGCCCTTGTCTTCTCTTAAATTAGAATACAATCTACTATCAGATCCCCCGCCCAATATTTCGTTGGCTAAAAGAGAAGCTATATAATCATCGTCTTTCATTTTAAGGTTTACGATATTCTGTACTGTAATTTCTGACTGAACGGCATTTGGCATATCAACGAAGTTAATTTGCGTATTCGGTACGTTCTTAGACTGAGAATAAGAGAAGCTTGGCGGTACAGCTTTGGTCCAAGATGTAAAATAGGTTTCTGTTAAAGTCTTCACTTCTTCAAAATTTACATCGCCAATAATAATTAAATAGGCATTTGCAGGTACAAAGTACTCTCGGTAAAACTCTTCAACATCACCAAGAGTAATATTATTTACTGTGGCTTCGGTGGTAAATTCTCCATAAGGATGATTTTTACCATAAGCTAAAGCCCTTTGAACTCTGCTAGAAATTGAAGAAACTACTTTCTCTTCAGATTTTAGTCCGGTAATAAGTTTGTCTTTTTCTTTGTCAAATTCCTCTTGAGTAAAATTCGGATTAATAGCTGCGTCTGCCATAAGTTCCATCATTCTAGAAAAGTATTTAGAAAGAGATTGAGCGTAAGCGCCTTGAGAGCTAAAATATAGCCTAGCTCCTAAAAAATCGATTTCTTCATTGAAGGTTTCTTTCGTTATATTTTTAGACCCTAGCCCTAAAAGACTACCGGTTAAACTAGCTGTGCCAGCTTTGTCACCTTCTAAAATTGGCGGGTTATCAATTGATAATTGCATAGAAACTCTTGGAAGTTTATGGTTTTCGACTACCAATACTTTTAATCCGTTATTGAGGTTAAAAGATTGCGGTTCTCCTAAGTTAATTTCAGGTGCAGGACCTGGTTTAGGCATAACTGTACGGTCTACCTGTGCTTGAACAGCGAAAAAGGAGAATAATGTTAGCAGTAATATATATGTATTTTTCATAGTTATTTTTAGTTTGCAGAATTTTGTTCAGGTAAATATTCTAGAACCAATCTTTGGTTAGGCTTTAAATACTTATTGGCGACCTCTTTGATTTCTTCTCTTGTAATAGATCTATAAACCTCTATTTCTTTATTTATTAAAGAAGTGTCTCCGTATAACATATAGTATTCAGCTAAAGAACTAGCAATACCTTCAACACTTGAATTACTGTTTACAAATTCATTTTCAAACTTGTTCTGCAATTTTTGATAATCATTTTCAGAAATAAGTCCATCTCTTAATTTTTCTACTTCTGTTTCAATAGAGGTATTAAGTGTGCTTAAGCTAGTCTCGCCTACAGGAAGTGCAAAAACGATATACATACCGTAATCTTCTAATGTAACTGGTATTGCGCCAATTTGTAAGGCCTGCTTTTCTTCATCTACCATTTTCTTATAAAGTTTAGAAGAAGGACCGTCAGATAAGTAAGTAGAAATCATTTCTAGTACTTGGCTGTCTCTATTTTTTAGACCGGGAGTTCTATAAGCGATCATAGTAGCAGGTATTTGAATATTAGAATCGTAAGCCTTTGCGTTAATTTCTGATGTTATAGGAGTTTCTTTTGGAAAGTTTCTTGCAATTTCTGCTCCTTTTGGAATGTCCTTAAAGTAATCTGAAATTAATTTTTTGGCATTTTCTTTCTCAAAATCGCCAGCAATAACTAATACGGCATTGTTAGGAGAATAGAATTTTTTCTGAAACGCTATAAATTCATCTAGGGTAGCGGCATCTAAATCTGCCATTTTACCGATAACCGTTTCTTTATAAGGATGGCTATTAAAAAGGTTTCTCTTTATGTTTTCGATAAACTTGCCATATGGTGAATTATCGACACGAAGTCTTTTTTCTTCTTTAACAACTTCATTTTGAGTGTCAACCCCTTTTTGATTGATAACAGGATGAAGCATTCTTTCAGATTCAAGCCAAAGTCCTAGTTCTAGGTTGTTTGAAGGAAAAACTTCATAATAGTAAGTTCTATCTTCATTGGTAGTAGCATTACCTGATCCGCCATTAGAAGAGACTATTTTATCCCATTGTCCTTTTTCAATGTTCTCGGTGCCTTCAAAAAGAAGATGTTCGAAAAAATGTGCAAATCCGGTTCGTTTTGGATCTTCATCTTTAGATCCAACATGGTATAAAACCGAAATTGAGATAATAGGTGCGGTATTGTCTTGGTGAAGAATAACGTGTAGGTCGTTGTCTAAGTTGTACTCTTCAAAAGCAACCTCTTGTGCGAGTCCGGCAAATCCAAAAAAGGATACTGCCGAAACCAGTAGTAATTTCATTTTCATTTAAACTATTTTTAGTTAGTGTTCAATTGTTCTGTTCAATTAGTGTCTGTTATGTGCAATTTGTTACATAAATAATAATTTTTGTAAGAACAATCTTCAATATAAGTATTCTTTAACAGATTAAATTGAATTAATAGTTGTTTATTGTTTATCTTAAAAGTCTAAACAAAAAAATATACTCGTTATGAATAACTATGCTCTACCAATTAGATTTGGCGTCGCTGCCAGTGGCTCTTTAATCGCTTATTTTTTAATCTTGTCATTACTTGGACTACATGTAAATGTGTTTTATAGTCTATTTAATGCTGTAATAACAGGCTTTGCCATTTATGAAGCTATTAAATACTACAAAATAAAAAAGGCAGATGACTTTACGTATGCTGGCGGATTTATGGCAGGTTTAATTACTGGTGGAGTGGCAACCTTAATATTTACCTTGTTTTTTGCGGTGTATTCAACAGAGCTACAGCCGGGCTTTTTAGAGGAATTATCTACCAAGTGGGCTAATACATATCGTAGTTTTGAGGCTATAGTATTTTTAGTGGTTGCAGTAATGGGTTTTACTACAAGCTTGGTATTAACGCTATCTTTTATGCAACTATTTAAGACTTCGAACACTAGAAGTATGAAGAGTGCGTAAAATTCGTAAAAAACACTTGTAAATTCACGATTAACAACTATATTTGCACCCGCCTATGGAAAAAATCCATCAGGTTTAATCATTACATTTAACAATATGTACGCAATTGTAGAGATGGCAGGGCAGCAATTTAAAGTTGCAAAAGACCAGAAAGTGTACGTTCACCGTTTACAGGTAGAAGAAGGTAAAAAAGTCACTTTTGACAATGTACTTCTTTTGGCTGATGGATCGAACGTTACTATCGGCGCCCCGGCTATAGACGGAGCCGCAGTAGAGGCTAAAGTCGTTAAGCACCTAAGAGGTGACAAAGTAATCGTTTTTCACAAGAAAAGACGTAAAGGTTACAGAAAGAAAAATGGACATCGTCAGTCTCTTACAGAGATTGTAATCGAGTCAATTGTTTCTAAAGGAGCTAAAAAAGCAGAAACTAAGAAAGCTGAACCAAAAGCTAAAAAAGAAGAAGCTAAAGCAGCGCCAGTTGAAGCTAAGCCAAAAGCAAAAAAAGCTACAGGTAAAGCTGATGATTTAAAGAAAGTTGAAGGTATCGGACCAAAAATTGCTGAGACCTTAAACAATGCAGGTATTTCTACTTTTGCTGAATTAGCAAAAACAGACTCAGCTAAAATTTCTGAAATTATTGCTGACGTTCGTGGAAATCACGTAACTGACACTTGGCCAAAGCAAGCACAATTAGCTGCTGATGGTAAATGGGACGAGTTACAGAAATGGCAAGATGAATTAGATGGTGGTGTGGCTAAATAAGCTAAACCATTAAGTATAATAATATTTAAAACCTTAGACAATGGCACATAAAAAAGGTGTAGGTAGTTCGAAAAACGGTAGAGAATCAGAATCAAAACGATTAGGAGTTAAGATTTTTGGTGGTCAAGCTGCAATCGCTGGTAACATTATCGTTAGACAGCGTGGAACAAGACACAATCCTGGTGAAAATGTTTACGCAGGAAAAGACCATACATTACACGCACGTGTAGATGGTTTAGTAAAGTTTACTAAAAAAGCTGGTGGAAAATCATTTGTTTCTATAGAACCTTTTGAAGCATAAGCTTTAAGCAAATTATTTTAAAAACCCTCTTCAGCAATGAAGAGGGTTTTTTATTCTATTATTTTAAATAGAGTCAGAAAATTCTATATTCTTGGAGGGTTGTGGATGTAGAAGTAGGGTATTGATTAATTCAATGTTAGTATTCGGCTCGTTGTTCCGGATAACCGTTAAGGAACCTCCGTAAGTACCACCATGTTCTTCGTAATTGTCAATATAAAAATTATGCTTTTTAATATATAAATCCTTTAATTCTATTTGTTTATTGTCGATTAGTTTAATCAATTTTTTTGAAAGATTATTGATAAGAGTTTTTTGTTTTTTATTTAGACAATACACCCCAGGTATGAGTGCTCGTTGTTTGAATTCTAACTTTATAAGAATTTCTCCTTTCGGTACGTAATCTCTTTTATGTCTTTTGTGAGCTTTTAAATGCTCCGATAAGTTTTTTTTTAAATCGTTTTGATAAGTATTCCGTAAAATTTCTAGTTCTAACTTAATATTATTAGGAATCTCTTTTTCAATAGTTTTTCGCCAATTACATAAAACTGGTAAGTGTTGTTTAATTAGGTAATCTAAATAACTCTCAATTTCTTTTATTTTTTGAATTTTTCCATTGTTCTCATCATCGAAATAAGAGATTCTAAGCTTTTCATTATGCTCTTGCCATTCTATATATTTCTTAAATTGTTGTTCGCTTAATATAGATTTTTTAAAAGATTTTTCTAATTCCCATTCTTCAAACTCGCTCAAAATTTCTCCACTAGAATCTTTACTGGTTTTGTTTTCTCTGTAATTATAAATTAGCTCGGCTTGCTCGTTTGTTAAATTTAGAGATTCATTCATATTAACTATCAATTCTATTTGACCTTTTAGAATCCAATCTTCATTTAATTGATCTACCTTATAAAACTCTTTTAATTGTTCTTGGTTTAGAAAAGTTTTTAATTTTTCATGGGCTATTTTTAAATATATTTTACGCCTATGGTTTACTGTATAATCTTCTACTTTATAGCCAGATTTATCACTCGTTTCCCATTGACTTTTTTGAAGTATTTCTTGAAGTTCTACTAATTCATTATCGCTCAGTTTTAAAGAAGCGTATTCCTTTTTTTTGATTTCAAATCTTCTTTTTTCAAAATCTTGTTTTTCGTAATTACTTTTTAACTTTTGTTTTATTTCTCTAAATTGACTTCTTTGTTTAACATTTAATTTTCTGTAAATGGCCTTATAATAGCGCCAGCGTTCTATTTTTTCATCATAATCTGGATCAATACTCCATGCATAATCTTTAAGCTGCTTATAGGTGAGTTCATCAATTTCAAGAATCTGCCTTTTAGATAGGTTTAACTGCTGGCCATACTGATCTGTAACTGTTATTGTGTTCTTAATTTTAGGATGGGCCATAGGGTAAGAATGTAATTAACAAAGTGATTCACTTTAAATATAAATAATTTATAGTAGTTACAACAACTTCTCCCCAATCTCAAACCAAGTATTCACTCGTTCAAACCCCTCGGTGTTTACATTGTGGGGCGAAGTAAATTGAAGGCTTCTACCATCAAAATTCTCTAGATTAAAACTACGGTCATCTATCAAAATATCTCCTTTTAGAATGTGTTTGTGACCACAAAGGATTCTATTTTGCCAGGGTAAAAAAGGAAAGTGTTCATCTAGCCATTCACTTTTTTCTTCTAAAGAATTTGGGAATTGCATTGCTGCAGATGCAATATACACTTCATGTTTGTCAGCAAGTTGAGATAATATTTCTTGACTACCGGCAATAGGATTTAAATTTCTAAAAAATCCTCTTCTAGTAGCATGCTTTCGTACACTATCTTGGTGCGCTTCTGGTACCATACGCCATACTTCTGTACCCGAGCATAAATCTTTTGTTAGTTCTCCGTTAAATTCAGTGTTGTAAAGTTCTATATGGGCGCCATAGGTATCAGCGATTACCTCGTCCATGTCAACAAATAGTATCATATTATTTTTTTAACGAAGTACGTAAAATCATGGTTAAGAGAAAAGCGATAGTACAAAAGTTGTTGTAAATCGATAGAAATTTTACGAATTGATATATTAAAATTTATTTAATATTTTTAAATGGTAATATATTAAATCATTGTATGGAAACTAAAAAACTACCTAATTCTTTAATTATTTACCTGCTGGCTATTTTGAGCTGTTTTATTTGTTGCTTTGGTGGTATTGGTATAATACCTGCAATAATTTCTTATTATCTAGCATCTAAATCTGAAGGTATTTATAAAATGAATCCTGAAAGTTTTAGTAATTTTTCTACGATAAAGAAAAGTAAAATTATAGCTGTTATAGGTGTAATCTTAAATGTGATTATAATAGGTGTTACCATTTGGACATTGAGTACAATAGGTTGGGATGCCTGGTCAGAAGAGTTCGTAAGAAAATGGAACGAAGGTTTAGAGAGAGGTATGTAAATTTGGATAGCTGTAACAACAATTTACTATTCAAATTTGATTTTTCTTTAGAACGGATACCGTCAAAAATAAAATGTATAGGAGAAACCTTACGGTTGGTCTTCAGGTATTTTGCAGAACTAATTCTAAACAAATCATATCATGAAAAAATCAATTATCTGTGTTGCAATGGCGAGTACATTATTGTTCTCTAGTTGCCTAGGGTCCTTTAGTGCATTTAATAATTTAAAAGACTGGAACCAAGGAGTGTCCGATAGTAAGTTTGTAAATAACTTGGTGTTTTGGGGCTTAAATATAATTCCGGTATACGGATTATTCTTTCTTGGAGATGCCGTTATCTTCAACGTAATAGAATTTTGGAGTGGTTCTAACCCAATAGCCATGGAAGAAGGAGAGTCAGAGACTCAAATGGTAGAAAGAGATGGTAATACTTTTGAAATGACTGCTACTAAAAATAGAATGCAAGTGACAGTGGTTGAAGGACCTAAAAAAGGGAAAAAAATTGATTTAGTTTATAAGCCAAGTGAAAAGTCTTGGAACGCTGTAAGGCCAAATGGTGAGATTATAAAATTATCATCTTTTGAAGAAGGATTTTATATTGTTTATATGCCAAACGGAAAAGAAGTAAAAATTAATCCGTTAAGCTCTAAAGAAGAAGGGTTAGCTCAAATTAAAGAGCAAACAGATTGTTACTATTTAGAGGGTATGTTGGCAGAAAATAACTAATCCGAAGAAAGTATAAAGCATAAAAAAAGTCCTGATATTTATCAGGACTTTTTTAGTTTCTATAACTAAAGTTTTAGTATCTATAGTACTCCGGTTTGAAAGGACCTTCAACAGTAACACCGATATAATCGGCTTGGTAATCTTTCAACTCTGTAAGTTCAGCTCCTAAACGAGATAAGTGAAGTTTTGCAACCTTCTCATCTAAATGCTTAGGTAACATGTAAACATCATTCTCGTAATTAGCACTGTTTTTCCAAAGCTCTATTTGTGCTAATGTTTGGTTTGTAAATGAGTTACTCATTACAAAACTAGGGTGACCGGTAGCACAACCTAAGTTTACCAATCTACCTTCTGCCAAAATGATTAAATCCTTACCGTTAATAGTATACTTATCAACCTGAGGCTTAATTTCATCTTTAGTGTTACCGTGGTTTTTGTTCAACCATGCCATATCGATTTCATTGTCAAAATGACCAATGTTACAAACGATAGCTTTATCCTTTAGGGCTTCAAAATGTTCAGCTCTAATAATATCTTTATTTCCTGTTGTAGTGATTACAATATCAGCGTTACCAATAACGGTTTCCAATTTTTTAACTTCAAATCCGTCCATGCAAGCTTGTAACGCACAAATAGGATCAATTTCAGTAACGGTAACAATAGAACCAGCACCTTTAAAAGAAGCCGCGGTACCTTTACCAACATCACCGTAACCTGCAACAACTACACGTTTACCGGCAAGCATAGTATCTGTAGCTCTACGTATAGCATCAACAGCACTTTCGCGACATCCGTATTTATTATCGAATTTAGATTTAGTAACAGAATCATTAACATTTATAGCTGGCATCGGTAATGTTCCATTCTTTACACGCTCATATAAACGGTGAACACCAGTTGTGGTTTCTTCAGAAAGACCTTTGATTTCTCCTGCCATTTCTGGGTATTTATCCAATACCATATTAGTAAGGTCACCACCATCATCCAAAATCATGTTCAATGGTTTTCTGTCCTCACCAAAGAATAAAGTCTGTTCGATACACCAATCGAATTCCTCTTCGTTCATTCCTTTCCAAGCATAAACAGGCACGCCTGTAGCTGCAATAGCTGCAGCAGCTTGATCCTGGGTAGAAAATATGTTACATGAGCTCCAAGTAACATCAGCACCAAGGGCAGTCAATGTTTCTATAAGTACAGCAGTTTGTATTGTCATATGTAGACAACCTGCAATACGAGCACCTTTTAAAGGCTGCTCATTTTTGTACTCTTCTCTTAGTGCCATTAAACCTGGCATTTCAGCTTCTGCTAATTCAATTTCTTTTCTTCCCCAATCAGCAAGGGATATATCCTTAACCTTATAAGGCACATACGGAATAGTTTTCGTGCTCATATCTTTATTATTTTATACTTTCGTTAATCTGTGTACAGCAATTTTTAATTCGTGCAAAGGTACGAATAACACTAAGAATCCCATGCCGCTTTACAAAACTATAACAGTAAATGAAGAAACCTCCTTAGCAATTTGGAAGGTTGAAGAGACAGAAGAAAACCTTTGGACAGGTATTGAGCTCACACCTTATTGTCAAAATCGATTTGACGGTATGAAATCTGAACTCCATCGTAAGGCTTTCTTGAGTATTAGGCACTTACTTGCTAAATATGATTATACAGATGCCGATCTAATCTATGATGAAAACGGAAAGCCCCATTTAAAAGATGGAAAGTTGATATCGATAACACATTCTCATAATTTTACGGGTATCATCATCAGTTCAGCTGAACATGTAGGTATTGATATTGAAATGCAGCGTGACAAAATTTTACGAATAGCACATAAATTTACTCCGTTTGAAGAGTATAAAACATTGGCAAATACTGCAGCAGTAGTTAGAAAGTTGACCATTGTATGGGGAGCTAAAGAATCGCTTTATAAAATATATGGTCATAGGGGCGTTAGTTTTCTACATCATATCGATGTTCAAGATTTTAAGTTTGATGACCATAAAACAACGGCACAAATTATTTTCGAAGGAAATTTATCGAACTTTAAGATTAGGTTTTTAGAATTTGAAAAGTTTACCTGCGTTTACGCTACAAGAGATAAAGAATAGAATAAAATATAGCATACTATAAATGGATATATCAGTTGAATTGACCTTTTCGCCATTACAAGACGATTTTGAGCAGCACATTATAAACTTTATTAAAAAACTGCGTGAATGTGGCTTAACCGTTTTAGAGAATCCGTTAAGCACGCAAGTATTTGGTTCTTATGATGAAGTAATGAACGTGTTGAATACCGAAATTAAAATAGCATTTGAGTTGATGGACCGCGGACTCCTATTCATGAAAATAGTTAAATCTGATAGAAGCGACTATGAGCCCCATTTTTGATTATCTCTTTGGTCAATATTCCGATTATGATACTTTAGATATTATTCTAGAAATTGTAGCGGTCATTTTCGGACTGTTATCGGTTTGGTTTTCCAAACAGAACAAAATTTTAGTGTACCCTACAGGTTTGGTAAGTACATCTATATTCGTCTACCTACTCTTAAAATGGGGGTTGTTAGGTGACATGATGATCAATGCCTACTATTTTACGATGAGTATATATGGCTGGTATATATGGACAAGAAAAGTAGATGCGGAACATTACACACCTATTACCCGAGTAACTAAAAAAGAACATATTACATCGGCTCTCATTTTTGTAGTTACGATCATTTTTGTGTTTACGGTGTATCAAGTTTTTGATAAATGGAATAGTTGGACGGCTTATGTTGATACCATAACAACAGCAATATTTTTTGTGGGTATGTGGCTGATGGCCAAGAGAAAAGTAGAAAATTGGATATATTGGATCATTGGAGATTTAATATCTATTCCATTATACTTTTATAAAGGATTTACGTTTACTAGTTTTCAGTATCTCATTTTTACAATATTGGCCTTTTACGGGTATAATGCATGGAAGAAAAATACAGACAAGAACCTTCAGATGTCTTAAAAGTGGTTCTTTTCGGACCAGAATCTACAGGTAAAACAACCTTGTCAGAACAATTGGCAAGGCATTACCATACCGTTTGGGTGCCCGAATATGCTAGAGATTATCTACAGGATAAATGGAATAATGAGCGAAAAACATGTGAACCACATGATTTATTACCTATTGCCGAAGGGCAAATGAGAATGGAGAATAAATTGACGAAAAAAGCAACAGATATTCTTATTTGCGATACTGATTTGTTGGAAACCAAAGTATATTCGGAGGCATATTATATCGGTGACTGTGATCCAGTATTAGAAAAATATGCCTTAGAGAATACTTATGATCTTTATTTGCTGACTTATATAGATATCCCGTGGGAAGCTGACGACCTAAGAGATAAGCCGAATGAAAGGGAGGAAATGTTCAATTATTTTAAAGACACTTTAGAAAAATACGGTAAAAAATTTATTACCTTGAAGGGGAACAAAAAACAACGTTTAGAAAAAGCCATTAACCATATAGATACCTTATTACATAAATGATCGAACTTACAGATAAAGACATTAAGCAATTAGCAGAAAAAGGAATTTCAAAAGAGCAAATGTTGAGTCATATCAACACCTTCAAAGAAGGTATACCTTTTGTAAAATTAGAGAATGCAGCCGTAATCGGTAATGGTATTCTAAAATTCTCTGATGCAGAAGAGAAAGAGCTTATTTCGTTTTATGATTCAAAATTAAAAGATCTTGATATTTTAAAATTTGTACCGGCTTCTGGTGCAGCTTCTAGAATGTTTAAAGCGTTATTTAGTTTTTTAGGTGCTTATAGCCCAAGTGAAGAAACTTTAGAAGCTTATTTGACTAGGACTAATGATAACGATATTAAGAAGTTCTCTGAAGGATTAGAACGCTTTCCGTTTTACCAAAAGGTGATGGATAGAATAGCTGTGAGATCTGATGCTCAGGGAGAGAAGGTTTTTAGTTTTATCACTGAACTATTAGGCGAGAATGCATTGAACTACGGTTTTTATCCAAAGGGATTATTGCCATTTCATAAATATGAAGCTTCTGCAGCCACTCCTTTTGAAGAACATTTAAAAGAAGGAGCTCTTTATGCAGGCTCTAACGGAAAAGCTAATTTACATTTTACGATATCAGAACAGCATGAAGAAATGTTCGGAGAGGAGTTTAAATCCTCTGGACCAAAAGTTTCTGCAGATACCGGTATTACATATAACGTAGACTATTCTTTTCAAAAACCATCTACAGATACCTTGGCGGTTGATATGGATAATAATCCATTTAGAAATGAAGATGGTTCGGTGTTGTTTAGACCAGGAGGACATGGAGCCTTGATCCAAAATTTAAATGAGCAAGACGCCGATGTTATTTTTATAAAGAATATTGATAACGTTGCCGTAATGAAAGATGCTAAAGCAGTTGCCGATAGTAAAAAGGTTTTGGCAGGTGTACTTCTAAAAGAGCAAGAAAAAGCATTCGAATATGCTGCATTACTCGATAAGGGCGATGTAGATGATGCGCAAATCGAAGAAGTCAGAAACTTTTTGGTTACAAACCTGAACGTTCGTTTCTCAGATGACTTTGATTCAAAATCTAACAGCGAAAAAATATCCGTATTAAAAGATAAGATTAATAGACCAATTCGTATTTGTGGTATGGTTAAAAATGAAGGTGAGCCAGGTGGTGGTCCTTTTTGGGTGACCAATGGTAAAGGTGAAGTTTCTTTACAGATAATAGAATCTGCCCAAATAGATATGGATGATCAACAGCAGGCAGACTTACTAAAGAATTCTACGCATTTTAATCCCGTAGATTTGGTATGTGCGGTACGTAACTATAAAGGTGAGAAATATGATCTGTTAAAGTTTGTTGATGAAAAGCAAGGTTTTATTACAGGTAAAACTAAAGACGGTAAAGAATTAAAGGCTCTTGAACTTCCAGGATTATGGAACGGAGCTATGGCATTTTGGAATACAATCTTTGTAGAAGTGCCATTGGTAACCTTTAATCCTGTAAAAAGTGTGGTTGATCTTTTGAAAGATTCGCATCAAGCTTAGATAATAACATATTATATAGTACAATAAGTGTGTAGTTTCTACACACTTTTTTTGTTTACACACATTTTTACCCACAGTTCAAAATACCTAAAAAAATGTAATTATATGATATAGAGCATTTTATCTGTTATTGGTGGGAATATTTTTTAGTGGCACAATTTTCCTAATATACTTTACAAGAATGTTTAATTTAAAATATATAAATATGAAAAAATTAGTTTTTGCCACAGCTTTAGCCATAGGTAGTTTAACAATAGGTACTGCAGCTACCCCAATTATATTTCACGATGGTATAATGGAAGATATCTTTTTACAAGACTATACAGAAGTTGCTGCTTCTGATTTACCGACACCAATTGTAAATGCTTTAGCAACAGATTATGAAGGTGCAATGTTGAGTAAAGCGTACGTTGATGATGAAAATAATTATAAATTAGAAATTACTACACAAGATGGAGTTTCTAGTGTACTTTATGCAGATGCAGAAGGTAACTGGTTAGAAATGTAATAATTATAAGTTTGAATTAGTTGTTTATGAAAAGCTGCCTAGGCAGCTTTTTTTAGTTTAAAATTTTAAAATTTCGTTAAGTAATAATCCATATGTAAGATTACTCCGTAAGTATTTTAAGATTTAGAGTTATTAACGATTAAAATTATTAGCATGAAAAATTACGCATTAATAGTATTCTTGACTTTCGGAATCATGTTTAACGCAGCAGCAAAAACTAGCTTCGACATAGTCGAAACAGTAGTTGTAGTTAAAGCGGCAGATGAATACGTAAAAATTAAATCGAGCGAATTAACACCACCGGTGATTGAAGAAATATTAAAGCAATACCCAACATCTAAACTAGGCGCTGCTTTTAAAAATGATAAAGGAGAATTCAAATTAATAATGGTACTTAAAAGCGGAACAAGAAAAACCGTATATATAGACCAGTACGGCAATTGGATCATTAAAAAGTAATCTGATTAATACTCAGGAATAAAAAAAACTGCAAAATGCAGTTTTTTTTTATTTAAAATGTGACCTATCAGAAAATCTTGTGTCTAAATAAGTGAAGCAAGTTATGAAACAATGGTCACATTAGTATTTATTTTAGTTTTAAGCACAGTTTTGATTTTTTCATTAGGTGTAATATCAAAATTATGTTTGGAGAAATAAATAATTAAAATATCACTTTCGCGTAAACACTAACCGTTAACTATGAAGGTGCCACCAGATAATTGTATTTGAAATAATCCCCAGGATTAGCATTGCCAATTTTAGTTGTTGTTGAATTGATTGAGGTGTTGATTTAGAATTTTAAGACAAGAGTTTGATAGGTGGTTTGAGGGGGGCTGCAATTTGCAGCTCCTTTTTTTTGTCTTTATTTAAGTTCTAAAATTGCTGAATAGGTGATGATTTTAATGGGTAAAAATTATACAGTAATACCGTAAAGATACAGTTTTACTCAAGTTTTAAAAGGTTGAAATAACTGTAAGGTATTGAAAATCAATCTATATGTTGTTCTGAAGTTTTCTGGCATTCTTTTTTCTTAGCTAATAGTATTGATATGTATTATTAACTTAAATATAAAAAAGATGAAAACTTTATTTTTATTAGGAGCGATGACAATAGGAGGTTTTGCAATGAATGCACAAGATGTATTGGTTTCAGAAAATGGAATTCAGCATAACCAAGTAAATGAGATTTCAATAGTAACGGAAGATTTCGAAGAGATTTCGGTTGCAGAAGTGCCTCAAGCCGTAACAGATGCAGTATCTAAGAATTTTCCAACGGCAAATCTAGATAAGGCGTATACAAATGAAAAGAAACAATATAAGCTGGTATTATCTCTTGAAGACGGTACACAAGGTACAGTGTATGCAGATGAAGAAGGTAATTGGATAGATATGTAATTATAGAGAAACTTGTTTGTTCAAGTTGGTTTGGTCAGGAAAGGATAGCTAAAGGCTATTCTTTCCTTTTTTTATGTTTTTTTTTAAATGAATGGTATAAAACCTTTATGATAATTTTAAAATACAAATAGTCGGCTTATGGTATTTTTACGTAGATACTAAGAACACCAAACTATCTATGACTAAAATTCTAATTATTGAAGATGATACTTCATTCGCTCAAATGCTTCAAAAGTTTTTAGCAAGAAATAGTTATGATGTAGTATTAAGTCATACTGGGTTAGATGGCGAAAAACAATTAAAAGAACACGATTTTCAATTAGTAATTACAGACTTGCGGTTACCAGATTATGACGGAATTAAATTGGTGTCTGAGTTAAAAGGAAAGATTCCTGTCATTGTAATGACAGGGTATGCAGAAGTTTCTACAGCTGTAAAAGCAATGAAAATGGGGGCTTACGATTATATTTCTAAACCTTTCACTCCGGATCAGATGCTTTCGGTTATTGATGGTGCTTTAAATTCAAAACCAGTATCTTCAAAAGAGAGTCCTTTTGAAATACCTGAAAATTCTAAGGGTAAAGTAGTCAATAAAGAGGGTGAAGTTCGTTCTGGTAAATTAGTGCTAAATAGCGAGGCAACCCAAAAATTAGAAGAGCATATTATTTTGGTTGCACCTACGGATATGTCGGTTTTAATCATTGGTGAAAGTGGAACTGGTAAAGAGGTTACGGCGAAAGCCATTCATCAAAAAAGCACAAGAAATGAAAAGCCATTTATCGCACTAGATTGTGGGGCAATACCAAAAGAACTTGCTGCAAGTGAGTTCTTCGGACATATAAAAGGAAGTTTTACAGGTGCTGTAGCGGATAAAATAGGAAGCTTTGAAGCTGCCAACGGTGGAACTTTGTTTTTAGATGAGGTGGGTAATCTTTCATATGAGAACCAAATACAGTTATTAAGAGCGTTACAAGAGCGAAAAATAAAAAGAATAGGCAGTAATACCGAAATAGAGGTTGATGTTCGAATACTGTCTGCCACAAATGAAGATTTAAAAGCCGCAGTTGAAAAAGGCACTTTTCGTGAAGATCTGTATCATCGTTTGAATGAGTTTTCATTGCAAATACCTGCTTTAAAAAACAGGCACGGAGATTTATCGGTATTAGCGTCTCACTTTTTAAGTAAGTTCAATGAAAAGTTGAATAAACAAATTCTTGATTTTTCTGATGAGGTTTGGGATATTTTCAATGCTTATCATTGGCCTGGTAACATTCGAGAATTACAGAATGTAATACAGCGAGCAGTTTTGCTATCTACTTCAGATAGGGTGGAAGCAAAGGTATTACCATCGGAGTTGATGAGTCCGGTTTTAGAAACAGCAGAAATAGGGAGCCTATCAAAGGCAGATTTTGAAAAAGAACAAATTGTAAATGCTTTAAAACGCACTAATTATAATAAATCGAAAGCAGCTAAACTACTACAGGTTACAAGAAAAACACTGTATAATCGAATCAACTATTATGATTTGGATTTATAGCTATTTCTTTCGAAAGCATTTCTGATAGCTTCTTAATTTCCTTTTGTAATTCTATGTTTTTCGCGTTGAGTTGTTGATCAGAAAAATCATCGCTATTCAAAGTTTCAAATGTCTCTAAAATAGGAATAGCATTTTTAATCTCTAGTTGTCGAAACATAGGCAGCATTCTATGAGCTACTTTATTTACTTGTAAAATATCAAAAGTAGCCACTGCGTTACTAATTAAAAGAGCATTCTCTTTGGTGTCTTTTTTGAAAATAAGTAACACTTCGTCAATAGCATTTTGGTCATCACCCAAAAACATTTTTAAGGTATTCAAGCTATATAGTTGCTGATAATCAGTGGCTATGCGAGTATCTTTGGCAGGGATAATTTCATTTGCATTATTGAAAAGAACGTGAAGTTTTTGTAATAATTCTGTATTAGAAAAAGGCTTACGAATAAGATTAGAGAAACCTTGTTCAGTAAAATGTTCTAAAGTTAAATCGCGTCGCCCGGTCATTGCCAAAATCGGTTGGTTAATAAAATTTTTAAATTCTCCAGATTTCAGCAGAGTAACTATTTCATAACCTGTAATCGTGGGCATTTCTATATCGGTCAAAACGACATCAAAATCGAAATTTTCATTAGGTTTATACTCGTTGAAGTTTGAAAATAGTCGAGCTTCAATTCCTTCAGATTTTAGCATTTCTCCAATAAGTTTTAGGAAAGA
This sequence comes from Maribacter spongiicola, assembly GCF_004364165.1. Classification (GTDB taxonomy): domain Bacteria; phylum Bacteroidota; class Bacteroidia; order Flavobacteriales; family Flavobacteriaceae; genus Maribacter; species Maribacter spongiicola. The sequence continues at coordinate 89,055 of NZ_SOAY01000013.1, read as the reverse complement.
AGTGTCGTCGTCAAAAACAATCATTTTTAAATTACTTAATACAGTATTTTCTTGTGCTACCTGCTCAGGCTTTTGACTAAATTCGATGGGTATATGTAGGGTAAAGGTGCTTCCTTTATTAATCTCACTTTCCAATAAAATTTTCCCTTCTAGAAGTTCTGTAAGTTTTTTAGTTATGGTAAGTCCTAATCCGTAACCACCATATTTCTTATCGGTATCGCTTTCTGCTTGAGTGAATTCCTTAAAAATAAGCTCTTGTTTTTCTTTAGAAATACCTATGCCTGTATCGGTTATTTTAAGAATAAGCACTTTTGATTCTGTAACTCTGCCGGTTAAGGTGATGCATCCTTTTTCTGTAAATTTAAAAGCGTTACCTAATAAGTTTGAAATAATTTGACGTAAACGAAAAGCATCCGAATGTATTGGTTGTTTTAAAGAATCGTCTAACTTTAAAATTAGTTCAATGTCTTTGCTTGTATACTGAGATGCTATATTTCTAGAACTTTCTTGTATTAATTTATCCAATCTAAAAGTAGAATTCTTGGCAACCATTTTACCGGCTTCTAACTGCGAGAAATCAAGTAAGTCGTTCACTAAATTATTCACATATGTTGTAGCAGATTTGATGTGTATAATATATTCTTTATTCTTTTTTGTGTCGTTAGATTCTTCAATAATGGTCGCGTATCCACTTATAGTGTTCAGCGGGGTTCTTAAATCGTGACTTACAGTAGCGATCAGTTGTTCCCTACTTTTTAAAAGCGATTCTGAATACGCTTTTTCTTTCTCTAGTTTATCGCGGTAAAGGTTAGCTTTCCAAAAATCTCGATTCAATATAAATGTAAAAATGGCAACCACCAAAAAGCCGAGAATGGCGGCAATAACGGCTAGTCGAATACTTCTTTTTAACAAACTTTCTTTTTTTATTGAATTTGCTAAGCTGTTCATAATAATTTCTTGTTCAAAAGAAGAAAGTATGGTTCTCAATTGTTGAGAGAGTTCAATGTCGGTTCTATTAATATTGGTTTCTTGAACGGCTAAAGAATTTTCGTTCTGGGTATTTTCTTGCTGCACATCTTTTAAAAGATTTTTAGAAACCTGAACAACACTATCCATCTTTTGTGCTTTTTGTTGTGCATTACCTTCTTCGGGCACATTTGCATTTAAGTAGTCTGCTACTTTTTTGATGGTACTTTGCGCTTTTGGGGATAGTTCGTCAAGATTTGGAGCCAATTCTTCGGGTTTTATAATACCCAAAGATTCTTCAAGTTTATCAAATTCTTTCAAGGCAGAATTTATAGCAGTGCCCGTTTGATTTTTAAGTCTAATGGAGCGTAAGGCATTGATATTGGTAACTTTTCTATTTAAAAGAGAGCGAAGACTATCTAAAAGACCATGCTGGAAATCACTTTCTGTTAAGGTCTTTAATTCTTCAATATTCGTGTAAAGCGAGTCGATTTTATGCTCGTAAGCCGTAAAATTTACTTTGCTCTTTGTTTGTAATGCAAGTTTAGAAAGACTCTCTGCCTCATACAGTTGGGCAAGAAAAGAGTTGGTTTTAAGAAGCTTATTGTCTTTTTCTGTAGTTGTTTCTGTGGCAATATATTCTTGAACTTCAGAGTAAATGTAATATGAAGCTATAACCCCTAGAATAATTAGCAGTAGGTAGCTTATGGTAATTTTAAGTGTGAACTTATTTTTCGTAGAATTCATGTAGCTATTAATAGGTAATATAAGTACGATAAAAGCTTGTAAATAAGTTTTAAAATCGTGTTAATTAAACACATTGTTATTTTTTTAAATTTCTTTATGAGAGATGAATTATGTGCATTACATTTGCGGCATCTCAAAGGGGTGCCGAGTTCTATATTAAGAACAAAGCTGAGATTATACCCAAAGAACCTGGGCAGGTAATGCTGCCAAGGGATAATCCAAAAAGTTTATTTTAATTTTTTGGAATAAGATGTAATATGGACATTTTGGTCATATGTAGTCTTTTGGAAATAGAGCGTAGTTGCTCAAAAATCAATTTTAACTTTAGAATAATAGCCCCTTTTATTCGTAATTATTTTACGGATGAAACTATCTATTTTCACAATTGCAGCGTCTTTGGCGCTAAGTATGGGTGTCTGTGCCCAAGAACAGGAAACAGACTCTTTAGAGGGTCGAAAAGTAGTGCTAGACGAAGTGTTCGTTTCAGCAATTAGGGTAACCAAGCAATCTCCGGTTACATTTTCAAATCTCATAAAGGAGGATATTAAACCTAGAAATTTAGGGCAAGATATTCCTGTTTTAATGAATTTTTTACCATCTGTAGTAACCACAACAGATGCAGGTGCTGGCGTAGGTTATACAGGTATTAGAGTTAGAGGTAGCGATGCTACACGAGTAAACGTAACTATAAATGGGATACCTTATAACGATGCCGAGTCGCAAGGTACTTTTTGGGTAAACATGCCAGATTTTGCTTCTTCAACAGAAAGCTTGCAATTACAGCGTGGTGTAGGTACATCTACCAACGGTGCAGGTGCTTTTGGGGCAAGTTTAAATCTGTTGACCGACGGATTCTCACAAGATGCATACGGACAAATATCTACTTCTTTTGGTAGTTTTAATACCTTAAGAAATAATCTGAAATTTAGTACAGGACTCTTAAATGACCATGTAGAAATCTCGGGTAGATTATCTAAAATTAATTCTGATGCATACATAGACAGAGCCAGTGCAGATTTGGACTCCTATTTCTTACAAGGAGCTTATAAAGACGATAATACCTTGGTCAAAGCACTGATTTTTGGCGGTCATGAGGTTACGTATCAAGCATGGTACGGTATAGATGCCCAAACTTTAGAAACGGATAGAACTTTTAATCCTTCAGGTATTTATACAGATGTAGACGGTAATACCCAGTTTTATGATAACGAGGTAGACAATTATAAGCAAGATCATGCACAGTTGTTGTGGAATGAACAAATTTCAGATTTCTGGAGTACGAATATCGCTTTGCACTATACCAGAGGTAGAGGTTTCTTTGAGCAGTATAAAGAAGACGATGATTTTTCTACCTATGGTTTTGAACCAATTATTGTAGATGGTGAAGAAGTAAATACGACCGATCTTATTAGAAGACGTTGGTTAGATAATGATTTCTACGGTACCGTATTTTCTGCAAATTATAAGAAAGATAGGCTAGATTTAATAATGGGTGGTGGTTTCAATAAATATGAAGGTGATCACTTTGGCGAGATTATTTGGGCTAGATATGCTAGTAATAGTAGTTATAGAGACCGTTATTATGATGACAGCTCATCAAAAACAGATTTCAATATTTATACAAAAGCAAATTACCAAATAACAGATCAATGGTCGTTATACGGAGACTTGCAATATAGAACAGTTGGGTATAAAGCGAATGGTAATGAAACTGGTTTGGTCGATGATACTTTTAACTTTTTCAACCCGAAGGCTGGTGTAACATTTGATTTAAACACGAATAATAATTTCTACCTTTCGTATGCGGTTGCCAATAGAGAACCAAATAGAAATGATTACGAAAGTGGAAACCCTAAGCCAGAAAAACTAAATGATTTTGAATTGGGATGGCGTTATATTTCTTCGGCAGTTCAATTAAACACGAACGTTTATTACATGAACTACAAAGATCAATTGGTACTTACAGGCGCTTTGAACGATGTTGGTGCACCATTACGTGAAAATGTAGGTGAAAGTTACCGTTTAGGTTTAGAGGTAGATGCTAATATAATATTAAGTGAAAAATTCTCTATAAGACCAAATATTGCGGTAAGCACCAATAAAAACCAAGATTTTGTATTTGAGAGAGATGGCGAATTACAAGAACTAGGCGGTACGAATATTGCATTCTCACCAAATCTGATTATAGGCAATATATTCACGTATAGTGCTAATGAAAATTTTCAGGTATCCTTTTTATCTAAATATGTTGGCAAGCAGTATATGGGGAATATAGATTCTGAAAATTCTGTTTTAGATGCGTATTCGCAGAGCGATTTAAATATGCAATATACTATTAACTGTAATGGGTTTTTAAAAAGTATTGTATTCTCGGGCTTGATAAACAATGTATTCAATAAGAAATATGTGTCTAATGGGTATTTCTTTACCTATGATGATGATTTTTCGGTACCTGATACCATTACTACCATTGAAGGAGCCGGTTATTATCCGCAGGCGGGCACTAACTTTTTGTTAGGGGCTACAGTAAATTTTTAAGGATTTCGCTGGATTCTTTCCGTTACAAATTTGTCTTAAATGTTTGCTTAAAAAGTTCGGAGTGTAGCATAATATTCTAAATTAGAATATTAATATTCAGGGTTATGGATCGCAATATTCCGATTTTTGGTAGTAGGTTAAGAAACAATATAGTAACGGTACCAGAAGTAATATCTCAATGCTCGGGCATTCGAGTTTTCGGTCAATCGATAAAGTCGTTTCTGTTTAGTACAGATGTGGCAATTATTAGAAACACTAATGCCAATGCAATTATTGCGGTGTACCCGTTTACCCCGCAACCTGTAATTTCAAATGCATTGATTTTAGCTGCCGACAAACCTATTTTTTGCGGAGTAGGTGGTGGGTTAACAACAGGTGTCCGATCATTAGAGTTGGCAATACATGCCGAGTTTCAAGGCGCATTGGGTGTAGTTTTAAATAAACCTACACCCAATAGTCTTATCACGTTATTGAAAGAAAAAATAGATATACCAGTTACCATTACCGTAGTTTCAGAGAAAGATGATTTTAAAGGAAGACTAGCTGCAGGCGTTGATATTTTTAATGTTTCTGGAGCATGTAAAACAGCCGATATCATTAAAAGGATTAGAGATTTAGACGCCAATGTTGGTATCATTGCAACAGGTGGTAAAACTGAAGAAACAATAGTTGCCGCCATTGATGCTGGCGCAAACGCAATATCCTATACTCCGCCAAGTACGGGCGAATTGTTCAAAGAAATAATGGATAAATACCGAGCGGAAGAATAGTGTTTAGTTGGAGATAATGACACTACCGCCACTAAAACTGGCACGGTATTCTAACATGTCATAATAACGATTTTCATCTTCAGGCGTATTCAATAGTTGACCGGTAAATAGGCTATAGCGATAATCGTCGCATGAGCATATTGCAATCTGACCGTCTAATACCATGGTCGAGCAATCGTTTGGTGCATGATTTGGGCAACTGCCTTCAAAAGCTCTAAATTGATCGAAACCAGAGTTGATCACAAAAACACCTCTAGTACCGGCAAGATCACTATTAATGTACACTGCGCTTCCAGTATTTGTAAGGGGACTGTAGGAAGGAAGATTTAAATTAGCTTCAAAACGAAAACTTATTTCTTGCAAATAAGGGTTTCTGTTTGTACCATCATTGCTACATGCCGTGATAATCAATAGAATAAGGATACTTAATCTGTTCATCTTACTTCAATTTTGTTTTAAAAAACTTCAGCAAATGTGCGTAAAAATTATGTATATTTGTGTTAAATCCTCGCTTAAAAAGCCGAATTAATAGGCAATTGCAGAGGATTTGTCTATTTATAAAACGAGGAAGTAATGAGTAATATATCATACTATACTGTCGAAGGGTTAAAAAAACTGAAGGCAGAACTAAATCATTTAAGAGATGTTGAGCGCCCAAAGGCGTCTCAAGCAATTGGCGAAGCAAGAGATAAAGGTGATTTGTCAGAAAATGCAGAATATGATGCTGCAAAAGAAGCGCAAGGTCTCTTAGAAATGAAAATTGCTAAAATGGAGAATACGGTGGCCAATGCACGTTTAATTGACGAATCTCAATTAGATACATCTAAAGTTTTGGTGTTATCGACCGTAAAAATAAAAAATCAAGTTAATGGTATGGAAATGTCGTATAAATTGGTTGCAGAAAGCGAAGCCGATACTAAAACGGGTAAAATTTCTGTGAATTCACCTATAGGCAAAGGGCTGCTTGGTAAAAAGGTAGGCGACACTGCAGAAATTGTTGTGCCTAGCGGAGCCATTAAGTTTGAAATTCTTGAAATTACCAGAGATTAGATTTTATTAAATAACTATATTTAATCCTATCCTTTTGCGGGGTAGGATTTTTTATTCCCACTAAACAAACAAGAGTATGCCAACGATTTTTACGAAGATAATTAATGGTGAAATTCCATGTTTTAAAGTAGCTGAAGATGAGAATTTCTTAGCTTTTTTAGATATTAATCCAAATGCAAAGGGGCATACATTGTGCATACCTAAAAAAGAGACAAACAAGATTTTGGATCTTGACGAAGAAACTTATATGCAGTTAATGTTGTTTTCTAGAAAAGTGGGTAAAGCTTTAGAAAAAACTGTGGATTGTAAGCGTGTGGGTATGTCGGTTATTGGTTTAGAGGTTCCACATGTACATGTACATCTTATTCCTTTAAATGAAATGAAAGAGGCAACTTTTCAGTATAAGGTAAAATTAAGTAATGAAGAACTTGCAGAACTAGCCGAGGAGATTGGGGCTAAAATTGAATAGTGCCAGAAATAAATACATAGATTACTGCTGCAACTAATGCAATAAGCACCAAAATAAGGCTGTAAAAAAGCATCGTTGGTTTAGATGTTTTTTTAGCGGGTATAACTGTTTTTTGATAGTAGTTGAACATGCGTTCAATATCATCTGTCCAGGTAACAGGGTAAATAGTAGAGTGGCAGGTATTGCAAACTAATTTATTGCTTAGTTCTCCTGTAATTTTATGAAAGAAGCTACCGTATGTATGTTTTTGGTAAAAAGTAAGATTCAGATCTTGATTAAAACATTCAGGACAGTTGTTATTTAGATTGGCTTCTTTAATAACTTCTAGTTTTTCCTTGGCCATAATTAGTAAGACACTTTTAGAGAAATTTGCATTATAGTTCCTTCTTTTCCAGATGATAACACCCTTATTTTTCCATCGTGATATTCCTCCACAATTCGTTTTACCAAAGAAAGTCCTAAGCCCCAGCCTCGTTTTTTAGAGGTAAAGCCTGGTGTAAAGATACTATTATAGTTGCTTTTAGAAATACCATGTCCTGTATCGGCTATTAAAATGTTTACAAACTTGTGGTCTTGTACAATTTCTATGGCAATACTACCTTTTCCGCGCATGGCATCGATTCCGTTTTTAACCAGATTTTCTATGGTCCAATTGTATAAAGAACTATTGAGCATAACGGGTAAATGATCCACCTTGGTGCTAAACGAAAAATGAATAAGTTTAGAACTTCTTCGTTTCAGGTAATCGAAAGCATCTTGGGTTTCTTTTACAATATCACTTTCTACCAATTTAGGTAGAGAACCAATTTTAGAGAAACGTTCGGTTATCGTTTGTAAACGGTCAATATCTTTCTCTATTTCTTTGGTAATACTAGGGTTTATGGCTTCAGATTTTAACAACTCGTTCCATCCCAAAAGAGAAGATAGCGGTGTGCCGATTTGGTGCGCGGTTTCTTTGGCCATACCTGCCCATAATTTATTCTGTTCAGAAGCTTTATTAGTTTTGAACAAGAAATAGATAACTGCTGCAAATAGAAAAATGATAAGAAGTAGCGCAATCGGATAAAACTTCAGCTTGGTTAAAACATCAGAATTGCCATAATATAAGGTAGCTAAATGCTCGCCTTGCTGATCAATGGATATAGGTGTGTTTTCGTTCTTGAATTTTTTAAGTTGACTTTGAATAAAAATGGAGTCTTTGCTTTTGTTCGGCGGAAAATTATTGACCCTTATCGACCCATCTTTGTTGATAAGTATCATTGGGGTAGAGGTGTTATTTTGAAAGACCTTTAAATGAAGGCTTCCTAAATCTACGGTTTCAGACGATTGTAGAAATTCTGACTGTGCGGTAGCCCAAATCTCCATTTTTAGGCGCTCTTCCTCTTTAAATTGTTTAAAAAAGCTATTGGTATTCCATAAGATAAGACTCACAACTACGAACGAGCCTATCAATAGAAAAATGTTGGAAATTTTGTTTTTAGGAATAAAGTTCATCCAATAGTTATCTAATACTAAAGATAACCCTAATTGTGAATAATTGTTGTGTTGTTATCGTGGTAGGCTGTTTTATTAACGCATCATTTTATGTATTTTTGACCTCTATTGTAAAAAGAGTTCAAGATGGAAATAGAAGGTAAAGTAAAATTGATAGGCGAAACCCAAACCTTCGGGTCTAATGGGTTTAGAAAAAGAGAATTGGTTGTTACTACAGACGAACAATATCCACAACATATCATGATAGAGTTTGTACAAGATAAATGTGATTTATTAAATAATTACGGTATAGGTCAAGATGTTAAAGTAAGTATTAACCTAAGAGGTAGGGAATGGACGAACCCTCAAGGTGAAGTAAAATACTTTAACTCGATACAAGGTTGGCGTATAGAAGGTGCTGGGAAAGCGGCACCTGCAGGTGGTAAGCCACCGGTAGCACCAATGGAGGCTTTTGAGCCTGCGGATGATTTAAATGAAGAAGATCATGACGATCTTCCATTCTAAGAATTATATTACTTTTTAATAAGGTATAAAGCTCCTTTAATATAAAACTTGTTTAACTTAAATAGTTAAACAAGTTTTTTGTTTTAAGACCTTTTATTTACTTTGAAAAAAATTAAAAGCCACAAATAGTCATGTATTTTTTAACAGATGAACTTGTGTTTCCTCCGGTAGATGAAGCCAATGAAGAAGGCTTGTTGGCAGTGGGTGGAGATTTATCCCCAGAACGTTTGCTTTTAGCGTACCAAAGTGGAATTTTTCCGTGGTTCGATAATGATTCTATTATTTTATGGTGGAGTCCTGATCCTAGAATGATACTCTACCCAGGTCATATCAAAATTTCAAAAAGCATGAAGAAAGTTATTCGAAGCAATCAATTTCGATTAACTAAAAACACGTGTTTCAAAGAAGTTTTAGAGTATTGTTCGTCTGTGCCAAGAGAAGGGCAAGATGGCACTTGGATCACTGATGACATGAAAAATGCCTATGTAAAGCTTCATGAAAGGGGAATTGCAAAATCGTATGAAGTTTGGGAAGGCGATACCTTGGTAGGTGGTTTATATGGTGTAGATTTGGGTTATATTTTTTGCGGAGAAAGTATGTTCAGTTTAACGGCTAATGCTTCAAAATTTGCTTTCATTAAATTGGCTGAAGAATTAAAGGCCAAAGAATATCACATTATAGATTGCCAATTGCATACCGATCATCTAGAGAGTTTGGGGGCACAAGAAATTTCTAGACAAGAGTTCGTAAAATTTTTACAGTGATATAACGAAGCTATTCAGCAAAAAGAAAACATGTTCGGTGTTTTCGGTATAATTCTCCATTCTAAACTGCACGCCTAATTGGGTTTTTAAATGTTCTGAAATTGACCAGCCAATATGAGATGTAATTCTTTGGTCGTACATGGGTTTTATACTTTTGCCCACACTTAATAAAGATTCTGTTGTGGCAACTAAATAAGGTTCGCCAATATCTATTTTTAATCCTTTTAGAGGAATATCTACCGCAAAACGATATCTAAAACGATGTACAAGAGTAGAGGGTTGAATACGTTGTTCTATTCTAAACCGATTACCAAATCGGGCACTGTTCGTTTTTTTAATAGTATTGAACTGTTGGGTTAGTCTAAGTTCATTTTCCTTATCCTCTTCAAAGGCTTCTCTAAAGCGGTATTGAACACCTAGTCCAATACTTTTATAGGGGTCAATTGTTAAAGAGGAAAAATGGGCAATTTCTATTTGCCTAATCGTTAATTCAGATTTTTGATTACGATAAATGTAATTTCTATTCGATAAAGAAAAGTTCTGTTTAAGAAGTGGTGTTACTTCGTAATTTATGGCAACATCGGGCTCCCAATAACCCGTTGTATTGCCTTGCGATATGGCGTAGAACGAACCTAAAAATAGGCATACTATTAAAATAAAATGACCCCTAGTAAAGTACGTGATCATAATTTGGAGGAAGAGAAGTTCTTATTTTCTTAAAATTTCCGTCAGCATCGAACTGAATTTCATAATCTAAATACCCTTTGTCTTTTTTACCGACTATAACTATTTCGTAGTTGTTAGTAGGTAAAATAAGATTTTGAAAGGCGCTTTTAAAAGTTACTTCTAACGACTCATTTTTTGAAGTATATTGCTGTTGTAGTCTTTTAATACGGTATTTAGTGAAATTTTTGTTCAAATATTTTTCCATGTTTGCATAAGTGTCATTGGGTATATCGGTTGTTTTTATTAAAATTTCAATATCTTCTAATGCCCCGTCTTCATCAAATTCTATACTATACCAAAGCTTATCTTTTTTCAATTTAGCTTCAAAACTAATTTTGGTGCTATCGGTTTCTTTGTAGAATTTAATCCGTTTAAAATCTTTTAAATTCTTATTGATGGTTGCGATGGCCTTTGCCGGAAATTGAGATTTCAAAATTCGAAACTCCCTTTCATATTTATATTGAGCTTGACAAATTTGAAAACAAAAAAGAAAAATGACAGCAAATATTTTTGATGGAATAGCATTCATAGTAGTTATGTCTATAAGTTTATACTTGGTGGTATCTAAAACAGTCTAATTGATGATCATTTACCATGCCGGTAGCTTGCATAAATGCATATATGATGGTACTGCCAACGAATTTGAATCCGCGTTTTTTTAAGTCTTTACTGATTGCATCAGAGATTGGTGTATTTGCAGGAGCTTCTTTATAATGTATTACCTTGTTTATAATAGGTTCATTATCAACAAATGCCCAAATGTAGCTGCTAAAAGACCCAAACTCTTTTTGAATATTTAAGTATGCCTGAGCGTTGGTTACCGTTGCGCGAACTTTTAATTTGTTTCTAATAATACCTTCATCCTGTAATAGGCCAAGAATTTTGGATTCAGGATAAATTGCAATTTTTTGATAATCAAAATGATCAAAAGCAACTCGAAAATTCTCTCGTCTTTTTAAAATGGTAATCCAGCTTAAACCAGCTTGAAATGTTTCTAAAACCAGAAACTCAAACAAAAGCTCGTCATCTTTTACGGGAACTCCCCATTCATGGTCATGATAAGCCTCGTATAGCGTATCACCTTTGCACCAGCCACATCTATTTTTATCCATAGATTAAAAGTACTATATAATGGCTTGTGGTCAAATTAAAACCAATTAACAATAGCTAAATATAAGGGCATGCCTATAGTTATGTTAAATGGAAAAGTAATTGCCAGTGCCATGGGTAGATATAAACTTGGGTTTGCTTTAGGGGCCGCTAAGCGCATTGCTGCTGGTACTGCTATATAAGACGCACTTGCCGCTAAAATGGCAAACAAAAAACGATTTCCAATACTTTCGGTAAAGGTTGAACTAGCAACTGCCACGATGCTACCATTTATTAACGGTATAATTATCGCGAAAAGAAATGCGAACCATCCTTTCTTAATAAAATCAGCTAATTTTTTACCACTCGTTATACCCATATCTAGCAGGAAAACAGCTAAAAAGCCTTTAAAAATATCTGTGGTAAAAGGTTCTATGCCTCTGGCATGTTGATCACTTGCTAAAAAACCTATAATTAAACTTCCAATAATTAATATTACGCTTCCGTTGGTTAGCGAGTGTCTTACGACATTGGGCAGAGAGATTTTATTTTCTTTATTTTTTTGGAAATAAGACATAAGTAGCACCCCGATAATAATTGATGGAGCTTCCATTAATGCCATAACAGCGACCATGTGGCCACCGAATTCTATTTGCTCCATCTCAAGAAATGAAACTGCGGTGACAAAGGTTACTGCGCTTACAGAACCGTATGACGCCGCTATGGCACCTGAGTTGGCTACACTAAATTTTCTTCTTAAGATAAAATAAGTGTATATAGGTACGAACAGGGCTAAAAAAACACCGAATAATAAAGACCATAAAATTTCTATATCTAAAGCGCTATGCGAAAGTTCTAAGCCACCCTTAAAACCAATGGAGAACATTAAATAAAGAGAAATAAATTTTGATGAATTTGGCGGAATTTCTAAGTCACTTTTTAATTGAACTGCAATAACACCTAAAAAGAAAAAGAGCAGAGCGGGGTTGGTCAGGTTATCTAACAGTAAATGTAAATCCATAAATATTTTATTTAGTAAGGCAGGTTTAAGGGAGTTTGATGTAAAATATGTGATAACTGAAAACTCCCTTTTTTCCGTTTAATAGATGAGTTGAATTACTATTAATTATTTGTCGGTAGCTCTAGTATTAATAAACATGATTAAAGATATGATGCCACATGAAATTAATAATTGATTTAAAAAGAGACCATTGTTTGTGTAAGATGCAAGTATTAATAGCGCCATCATTAAAAACGTGACTATTCTAGAAAGGTTTGCTTTTTTATACATATCATTTTTTTTAAAGTCCCAATTTGTTTATTCGTTTATAGAGATTTCTAAGACCCCGTTAATTTTAATCGATACATTTTTATTGTATTTATCTTTAAAAAATTCTTTTGAAATCAGTTTATCTTTTTCTAGTTGATTAATTCTGCCATCCGGGTATTTCGTATTCGATCCAGAAAATCCTTCGCAAAGCGTAAGGCGCTGTAATTTGTGAAAATTTATTTTTTCATTGATCAGGTTTTGTATAATGTCATTTGCTTCAGAAACTGTAAAGACACCATCTACAAGTTGAATTTTCTGTTTAGTACTTGTGGTACTTACCGGATTGTTTACTTCTACTTTCATAATTTTAGTTTATATATTTTATTACGGTTGCAAATCTTATATTTTTAATTCATAAAATTTAATTTATATTTATTATGCTATACATAAAAATAATTTATGAATTATACATTACATCAGTTAAAGATATTCTTAAAAATATCTGAAAATCAGAGTATTACAAAAGCTTCTGAAGAGTTGCATCTTACGCAACCTGCAGTATCTATTCAGTTAAAAAATTTTCAAGATCAATTTTCAATTCCGCTTACTGAGGTCGTAGGTAGAAAGTTGTATGTCACTGATTTTGGGAAAGAAATAGCAGTCGCTGCCAAAAAAATTCTGAATGAGGTAGACGCAATCAATTATAAAACGCTGGCCTATAAAGGTGAGCTGGTGGGTAAATTGAAATTTTCTGTAGTCTCTACAGGTAAGTACGTAATGCCATATTTACTATCTAATTTCTCGCACCAGAATAAAGGTGTTGATCTAATCATAGATGTAACCAATAAGGCTCAAGTGATTGAAAGTTTAGAATTGAATACCGTAGATTTTGCAATGGTATCTGTTTTGCCAAAGAAATTAAATGTTGATAGGGTAGAGCTCATGCAGAACAAGTTATATTTAATTGCCGGTAAAAACGGATTAGCGAATAAAAAACTATCTAAGAAGAAGATTTTTGAAGAGTCTGCATTACTCTATAGAGAGACAGGTTCTGCCACTAGAGGGGCTATGGAAAATTTTATAATTGAAAATAAATTTGAAGTTCGAAAAAAAATTGAGCTTACCTCTAACGAAGCTGTTAAGCAAGCGGTAATTGCGGGTTTAGGTTTTTCTATTATGCCGATTATAGGGTTAAAAAATGAACTTATAAATAATGAAGTTCAAATAGTTCCGATCAAAGGCTTGCCGATACTTACAAAGTGGAATATTATTTGGCTTAAATCTAAAAAACTATCACCTACCGCACTGGCATTTTTAGAATATATAAAGTCAGAGAAAGACCAAGTCATAAAAGAAAATTTTGATTGGATAGAAAGATATTAAACTTTAGCTGTTTGGTTTCTTAGTCTCTGTGTTTGTTCCTCATCCATATAAATAATTGGTACAGCATAAAATAAAGGCATGTTTTTTCTATACGTAACTCTTAGAATTTCATTTATAGTACTAAAAAGCAACGCCTTCGTTTTACCTTCGATTATCGTTTGTTTTTCATAATCAATTTCTCCAGTATTTAAATTCTTACTGAATACTTTTTTGGTTGATATACTGGCGCTGTAGATTAGGTTTTGTGCTAAAAGTAGTTGAGCTATTTCTTTTGCCTGCTTCTTTTTCTTAACAATGATATAGCCTAAGATCATAATGATATTTTTTAAGGGTTAGATGCATTTGTTAAAGCGTTATTACAACTAATAATCTCTATTGTTCTTGTTCATTGAGATAACATAATATTCCAAATATACGTATTGCTGTCAAAAATATATGTTAAACTATTAAAATATAATAGTATTACTATTATATTTGCAATTGAATTAAAGAGAAATTTATGGATAGGTTGTTACAAGGGGTACAAATAAGAATAAATGAAAAACTTTATTTGAAAGATCCAGAATCCTCAGAGCTTGGTAAGAAAATCATTGAAATAAGTATTCAGATGATTAATGAAATCGGTTTTGAAAACTTTACTTTTAAAAAATTAGGAGTACAAATAAAATCGAACGAAAGTTCTATTTATCGTTATTTTGAAAATAAGCACAAGTTGTTGTTGTATCTAACATCATGGTATTGGGGGTGGATGGAGTATCAACTAGTATTCGCGACCAACAGTATTAGCAACCCTAAAGAGAAGTTGTTGAAATCTATACTTATAATAACTAGAGAGATAAAAGAAGATTCATCATTTTCACACATTAACGAAGTGCTATTGAATAAGATTGTCATTAACGAATATTCAAAATCGTACACGACAAAAGAGGTAGATACCGAGAATAAAGAAGGCTTTTATAGTATTTATAAGAGATTGGTAGGTCGATTAGGTGAGATGATATCACTAGTAGATGCAGACTATCAATACCCTACTAGTTTAGCAAGTACTATTCTTGAAAACGGTTTACATCAGCATTTTTTAAAAGAACATTTTCCATCACTAACAGATTGTAATAACCAGGTGACGCCGACACAGTTTTTGACGCATCTTGTATTTAATACATTAAATCAGAAAATAGATGAATAAAAATATACTAACCGCTTGGCAACGCTTTCTTGGTCTTTTAAAGCTTGATAAAAAAGATGTGTTTCAGGTATTTTATTATGCCATATTCGCTGGTGTTGTAAACCTTTCTTTACCATTAGGTATACAGGCTATTATTAACCTTATGCAAGGTGCGCAAATAAGCACCTCTTGGATTGTTTTGGTAGTAGGGGTAACTGTAGGTGTGGCCTTTGTGGGTATACTTCAATTAATGCAAATACGAATTATTGAAAATGTTCAGCAAAAAATATTTACCAGGGCCTCATTTGAATTCGCGTATCGTTTTCCGAAGATAAAAATGAGTGAATTGCATAACTACTATCCGCCAGAATTAGCGAATCGATTTTTTGATACGTTGACCATACAAAAGTCATTGTCAAAGGTGTTAATAGATTTTCCGGCGGCGTTATTACAAATCGTTTTCGGTTTATTGTTATTGTCATTTTATCATCCGTTTTTTATCGTGTATGGTCTGTTACTAATGCTATTGATCTATATCGTATTCAAGTTTACGGCACAAAGAGGTTTTGATACTAGTTTAGATGAATCTAAGAGTAAGTATAAAGTAGCGCACTGGTTGCAAGAAATTGCCCGTTCAATAGTTAGTTTTAAACTTTCGGGTAAAACTTCTCATGCATTAGATAAAAATGATACGCTGGTAGTAGAGTATTTAAATGCAAGAGAAAGTCATTTTAAGGTGATAGTGATACAATTTATACAAATGATCGGTTTTAAGGTTCTGGTAACCGGTGGTCTATTGTTGATCGGTGGTTTATTGGTATTGAATCAAGAAATGAATATTGGTCAATTTGTTGCAGCAGAGATTATTATTCTTTTGGTGATTAGTTCTGTAGAAAAGTTGATTCTTGGTTTGGAAACTTTTTACGATCTATTGACATCTCTAGAAAAAATGGGGCAGGTGGTAGATAAAGAATTAGAGCCACAAGAAGGAGAAAAGCCATTTTTAGAGAACCAAGCTTTTACTATTGAGCTGAGCGATATTTCTTATAGTGTACCGCAGCAAAATCGAGATATAATTAAAAACCTAAGTTTAACCATTTCGCCAACGTGTACCATTTTACTGAGAGGCAATAGCGGTTCTGGTAAAAATACGTTGTTGCGTATAATAGCGGGCATTCTAGAACCAGATAGTGGTGGGGTATATGTAAACGGAGTTTCTTTAAAAGGGATGAATTTAAATTACTACCGCTCTCATCTTGGTCAGTCATTACCAGAAGAATCACCTTTTGAGGGTACTATTCTAAATAACATCACATTTGGTGATAAAGAGACCACAAGTGAGCAGGTCTATTGGGCGCTTGATAAAGTAGGTTTGACAGATTTTGTAAAGAAACAACCAGACGGTCTTAACACAATACTCTACCCAGAGGGTAAACAGATTCCGTATACAGTATCCAAAAAGATTGTACTGGCAAGAAGTATCGTTCGTAAACCAAAATTATTGATTCTAAAAGATCCATTAGATCAGTTCAATATTGAAGAAGCTGATCGAATTTTAAGCTTTTTAAGCGACCCCGCAAATGGTTGGGCATTGCTTGTTGTAAGTGAAAATGACAAGTGGATCAACAAATGTTCGCGTATAATTACTATGGATAAAGGAAAAATTATTAACGAAATTTCAGGAAAAAATGCTTAACATATCTCATAATAAACTAAACGAGAGAGTTTCAATTGAGCGTTTTAAATCCGTTCAAAAAGTAGACCATAAAAAATACTATAGGCACTTCAATAGATTTCTATTCGCTTTTGCGGTAGTAGGTGTAATTGTGTTGTTTTTGCCATGGACACAAACAATAAATGCCAGAGGCTTTCTAACGACGTTAACTCCTGGTCAAAGACCGCAAACCATTCAGTCTCAAATTCCGGGTAGAATAGAAGAGTGGTATGTGCAAGAAGGCGATTACGTAAAAAAGGGAGATACTATTCTTTTTATATCAGAAGTAAAATCAGAATATTTCGATCCAGATTTAGTAGAAAGAACAGGAGAACAATTAAAGTCTAAAAGTTCATCTGTTACCTCTTATGGCGATAAAGTAAAGTCATTAGATAATCAAGTTGGGGCACTTATTAAGGAAAGAAGATTAAAATTAGAGCAGGCCAAGAATAAATTATTACAATCGAAATTAAAAGCACAAAGTGATAGTATAGACTTTGAGGCTGCTAAGACCAATATTCAAATTGCAGAGCGGCAATATGAGCGTACAGTTCAATTACAAAGTGAAGGTTTAAAGGCGGTAACAGATGTTGAAGAAAAGCGATTAAAGCTACAAGAAACACAGGCAAAATTACTTTCTCAAGAGAATAAGCTGTTGGCTGCTAAAAATGAGATCATAAATGCCGAAGTAGAGATTAATAGTGTACAAGCCTCGTATACCGATAAAATTTCAAAAGCGCAGAGCGATAAGTTTACGGCGATGTCGAACCAATTCGATTCTGAGGCGCAGGTAAGTAAATTAGAGAACGATTATACCAATTATCAAATGCGAAATGCATTACGCTACATTAGAGCACCGCAAAACGGGTATATCAATAAAGTGCTTACAGCAGGTATCGGTGAGACATTTAAAGAAGGTACGCCTTTAGTAGGTATTATGCCGGCAGATTATGATATGGCTGTAGAGACGTTTGTAGACCCTATAGATCTACCGCTAATTCATTTAGACGAATCGGTACGAATTCAGTTCGACGGTTGGCCTGCAATTGTATTCAGTGGTTGGCCAAACGCATCTTACGGTACGTATGCAGGTAAGGTAGTGGCCATTGAAACTTTTATAAACCCTAATGGTAAATATAGGGTGTTGCTATCGCCAGATAAAGAAGATCAACCATGGCCAAATGCCTTGCGCGTAGGTTCTGGTGCAAATACAATTGCTTTGTTAGAAGATGTGCCTATTTGGTACGAACTATGGCGACAATTAAACGGCTTCCCGGCTAACTATTATCAACCAGAAGGCGCACAAGATAAACCCATAAAAAAATAATAATGAGAAGAATCGTTTTCCTTTTCTATCTAGTTTTTGGGTTTTTTGCCAATGCACAAATGGTAGATACTATACCCTTAAACTTTAAGGAATATTTGGGATATGTAAAAAAGTATCATCCTATTGCTAAGCAGGCAGAGATGGTGGTGAGTGTAGGTCAGGCAAATCTCATGAAAGCACGTGGGGGGTTTGATCCTAAAATATCTGTTGATTATTCAACCAAAGAGTTTAAAGGCACCGAATATTACGATCTGTTGAATTCCACTTTTAAGGTACCTACGTGGTACGGTATAGAATTAAAAGGAGAGTTTGAGCAGTACTCGGGCGAATATTTAAATGCCGAAAGAAATGTACCTGATGACGGACTGTATAGTGCCGGAGTAGCACTATCTCTAGGTCGTGGTTCTTGGATAAACGAGCGAATGGCTACCGTAAAAAAAGCAAAGTTTTTTAGAGAGCAGTCAAAAGCAGATAGAGATTTATTGGTCAATCAGATTTTGTTCGATGCCTCTTTGGCTTATTTCGATTGGTTACAGGCATACCGTAATAGTTTGGTGTTCAATGATTTTTTATTGAACGCTAAAGTAAGGTTAAAGGGTGTTAGCCGTAGTGCACAAGCGGGTGAAATTGCAGCTATTGATACAGTAGAAGCAAAAATTTCGGTGCAGAATAGAGCTTTAGAAATGGAGCAGGCTAATGTGGTTTTACAAAATGCAAGATTAGAACTTTCTAATTACCTGTGGATGGGTGAAAATATACCGATGGAATTACAGCCGAACGTTATACCGGAAACTTCATTAGATACAGAAATAGACCAAGCTCTTGAGATTTTAGGTAAACCTTTAGATAGTTTCGTGTTAGAGAATCATCCAAAGTTAAAATCATTAGGCTATAAAATTGATGGTTTAGTGGTAGATAAACGTTTAAAAACGAATAAACTTTTGCCTAGAATAGATGTGGAATATAAGTTTATAACTGATCAGCCAGAGTACTTGAATTCATTTGAAACTCAAAATTATAAAGGCGGATTGAATTTTGAACTTCCACTATTTCTTAGAAAGGAAAGAGGAGATTTGAAATTGGCAAAATTGAAATTAAGAGATGCGCAATTCGAGTTTGATAATGCTGAGGTTCAGATTCTGAACAAAATAACAGCCATCTATAACGAGTTAGATTCTTTTGAAAATCAGAATGTATTAATAGCTGATATTGTAACAAGTTATGAAGCGCTATTGGCAGCCGAAGAACGAAAGTTTAGCTTTGGCGAAAGTTCACTATTCTTAATTAATTCTAGAGAAACCAAGTTGATAGATGCCGTTTTAAAACAAAATCAAGTTGAGAATAAATTCTTTACCGCAAAAGCGAAGTTATTCAACAGTTTAGCGGTAAACCCAGAGAATTTGTAAGCAATTTAAATTTAGTACTACTAATGGGTTCGCTTAGAGTGTATAATTAAAAAGTAAGCTTGATGGAATTAGTTGTTGAAGATTTGATTAAAAAGGGATTAGAGCATAGTTATAGCTATGAAGCATACAGGGCGTTGGTTTCTGAACTTGCAGAAAAAAACGAATCCACCGGTCCTGAACAATCAGAAGCTTTATCGCAGTATACTCAGCTTAACAACAGCCGAATGCGCCGATGGGATAAAACGTTGAAATTTAGTGACGAGGCTGTAACTAAGATAAAATCTGTCAATCAAAAAATTTTATGGGTAGTAATATCAGAAAGTTGGTGTGGCGATGCTTCACCTGCCTTACCGGTAATGAACAAAATCACTAAAATTAATCCGAATATATCGTTGTCTATTATTCTTCGTGATGAGAATTTAGATATTATGAATCAGTTTTTAACCAACGGTGGCATGTCGATACCTAAATTAATCGCGATTGATAAGAAGGATGACACTGTAGTAGCCACTTGGGGTCCTAGATCAATAAAAGCAACAAAGCTTGTAGAAGATTATAAAACAGCACATGGCTTGTTAACACCAGAGTTTAAGCAAGATTTACAAGGGTTTTACAATAAAGATAAGGGTCAAAGTATCTTAGAAGACTTACTACTATTGCTAGACAATTGAGTAAAAAAGGTTCAAAATTGGGCTTAGAACGTCAGTAGATACTTTTAAGAATAATTGGCGTATTTCTTGTGCTAGTTTATTTCCCTTGAAATAAATAGGTTATAGTACCTTTTTGAGACTCTTTATCTGATGAATTAAATCTTGCTTTTAGAGCGTAATTAATCGCATTTTCAACAAGACAGCCGTTAGAGGTGCCAGAACTTTTTTCGTTATAATCAGCTTCGGTAACATAACCTAAAGCATTCACCTCAATATTAATTACGACTTTACCACCTTCTATGCAAGTGTATATTGGTGGGGGTAATTTGTAATTGTTTCTGTCTACTAAAGAATAGGAAACTGAAGTTCTTCTAGCTGCAAGGTTATTCGTAAACTCTTTCTTTTGTGCTTCCTTTTCGCCTAAAAGTTGTTTTTTCTCTTCTCGCTTTTTAGCTAATGCTTTTACTCTCTCAGAATAACCTGAGTCAGAAATTAGACTCTCGGTAGGATCGCCATCGCTCATCTCACTGCGCTCCTCCATTAACTCTTCTAAAGTTTGTAACGGTTCTGGGTTACCATAACTAGGCTTTGCTGTTTCGTTAAAGGCTAAATGACTTTTTATAGGATCTGTGTTCGCTTGGTCTTCTTGTAATTCCTCTTCTTTTAAAATTTCTTCTAAAACTTCAGGATCCATGACCATTTCAACAACATAATCTTCATGAGATTCTTCTTGACCTCCAAACTGAATACCATACAGCACCAACACTACAATAGACAAGCTAAATATAGTGGCAAGTAATGATAGTTGTTTTCGGTTTAGATTCATGGTTATATAACCTTAATAATACCAAAATATTTTAAGTAATCGACAAAAGGCAATCAATTGTTTGTTAGCTATTGTTTTCGAATCCCAGTAAAATATCGGCAAAGACCAAAGGGTCTTGAGCAATATCTACGTTAAAATCACCTATTTTGGTTCTTCTAAGTGCTGTTAAATGTGCGCCAGAATTTAGTGCTTTCCCAAAATCATGTGCAATAGATCTTATATAGGTTCCTTTACTACAAGCGATTCTAAAGTGAATATTCAAGCCATCGATATCAGTAATTTCAAAAGCACTTACATTTACTTTTCGCTTTGGTATGTCAACTGTTTTTCCTTCGCGAGCCAATTCATAAAGTCGCTTACCATCTTGCTTTAATGCAGAGAAAACAGGTGGTGCCTGATCGATGTCACCAATAAATTGTTGGGTAGTGGTATTTAAAAGATCAGGTGTAATATGATCTGTTGCAAAAGTTTCGTTTACTTCTGTTTCAAGATCGTAAGAAGCAGTGGTGCTACCTAAGGTAAACACACCGGTATATTCTTTTTCTTGTCCTTGGTATTCGGTAATTTTCTTAGTGAATTTTCCGGTGCAAATAATAAGTAGTCCCGTTGCTAAGGGATCTAAAGTGCCTGCGTGACCAATTTTAAATTTTTTTAAACTGAACTTTTTTCTAATTGCCCATTTCAATTTATTGACCGCCTGAAAAGAGGACCATTCTAATGGTTTGTCAATCAATATTACTTGACCGTTTAAATAGTCTTCTTGGGTCAAATCTTTCATGAATTAGGGTGTTTAAAGGAGTTCTACGGATTAGTGAATCCGTATATAACGGCAATCAATCCTACTATAAGACAATATATGGCAAAATAGGATAGCTTGCTTCTGCGAACCAGTTTAATCATCCAAGTACAAGCAGCAAGACCGGCAACAAAGGCAGCAATAAAACCTGCCCCCATGGCTACATTATTTTCTCCGTCAAAAGTTAAATCTCCGCTCATCAAATCCTTGACAATTTTACCAAAAATTAACGGTACAACCATTAAGAAAGAAAAGCGAGCAGCTTTTGATTTGTCTACACCTAAAAGAACAGAAGTAGAAATGGTAGCTCCACTACGAGAAATACCAGGTAGCATTGCAATTGCTTGAGAGATACCAACTATAAAAGCATTTTTAAAACTCACTTTTTTTTCAGTATCCTTGGCTTTGTCGGCGAAATATAAAAGTACTGCCGTAATAATCAGCATAAAGCCAACAAAACGAATATTACCACCAAAAAAAGCTTCTAATTGTTCTTCAAAAAATAAACCTACAAATACAGCAGGTAGCATAGAGATGATAATTTTGGCAGAAAACTGACTTTCTTCGTTCCATTTAAACTGAAACAAGCCACTTAAAATTTCCCATATATCTTTTCTAAAAACAACAATGGTGCTTAATGCGGTAGCAAAGTGAAGTACTACTGTAAATAATAAACTTTCTTCTTGTACAGAGTTGTCTCCTAAAATGGCTTTGCCCAATTCTAAATGCCCACTTGAAGAAACGGGTAGAAACTCGGTTAATCCTTGAATAATGCCGAGTATAATAGCGTCTAAAGTATCCAATTAATCTTTCTTTTTGTGTGGGTTCAATAAAATGGCATAAATTTCTATACCTAAGCCAATAAGCACTAAAGTTGGTGCTAGTCTTATTCTTCTAAAATTATAAATTTCAGGGTTAAATACGTTGGGGTCATCGCTACCACCACCGCTCATTAAAATAAAACCTATTGCAATACAGGCAAGACCAATGAACATGAACATATAATTTTTCTTCTGAAAAATAAATTCTTGTTTAGTGTGCTGTTCCACTTTGTTGTTTTTACTCATGCCGCAAATTTAATAATATAATTCGTCCGTTCTAAGGTTTAAGAAGCGTTGAGTCGCAAAATAGGTGCTAATGAACGAAATAAGTATGCCCAATAGAAAAACACTAACAAATAAAATGACTAAAATATAAGGTTCATCGAATAAGCCTAAATCTTGAAAATTAGTGTTTACATAGTATACGACACCACCAATAGCCAATAAGGCAATGGCAGCACCGATCATGCCAAGTTTAATATTTTGCCATATAAATGGTCTTCTGATAAAGGTCTTTGTTGCCCCAACCATTTGCATGGTTTTGATGATAAATCTTTTAGAATAGATCGATAATCTGATAGAACTGTTAATCAATAATACAGCAATAAAAGTAAAAATAGCGCTGGCTATTAAAATCCAGAAACCAATTTGTTCAACACTTTTGGCGACCATACTTACCAATACCTTGTCATAACTAACTTCATCGACAAAACTTTTTTCTGAAAGGGTGTCTGCAATCTCTTCAACTTTTTCAGCAGTAACAAAATCGGCGTTTAGTTTTACGTCGATGGAATTTTTAAGCGGATTGTATCCTAAATAATCAACAAAATCTTCACCTATATCAGCACTGTGCTGTTTCGCCGCTTCTTCTTTAGATACGTATGTAGAAGATTTTGTGTATTCAGACATTGCTAATGTCTTTTGAAGCTGCTCAACTTCAATTTCTTTGGTATTTTCTTTTAAGAAGACAGAAATGGTGATTTGTTCTTTAGAACGATCTGCCATTTTTTTGGTATTTAAAACCAGTAATCCTAAAATGCCTAATAGGAATAAGACCAATGCAATACTTAGCACCACAGAAAAATAGGAGGAGATGAGTTTGCGTCTTTGATAATTTTCGAAGGAGTTCGCCATAGTACTTAAAAGTGCAGTAAAAATAGCAAAGTATTGTTAAATGGGACTTAAAATAATCAAGCCTTAACGTTTTAAACTGAAGTGTCCCTTAAATTGTACAGAATCAGCGGTAATAAGATACCAATAATCATCATTTGGTAATCGTTCGCCTTGAAAAGTGCCATCCCAAGAAGTGGAATTTGTATTAGCGAATTTTAAGAGCTTTCCGTACCGGTCAAAAATTGAAATGGTAACAGTATTAAAAACCTCTAATCCGTCAGGTTCGAACGTATCGTTAACATTATCTCCGTTCGGAGTAAAGAATTTTTGAATGACTAGGTGATAAAAATCTTGGGTTACTACACCGCAATCTGTGTTATTTTGAACGTAAATAGTGTAGAATCCGCCTGCTACGGCATCAAAAACGGGGCTAGGCTGAAATGAAATTCCGTCTAAAGAATATTCAAAATTTCCGTTGTTTGAAGTCGAAACTACTATTGACGGTCCGTCAGATACTATTTTATCAATTTGTGGTAAATCTATTTGTTCGACAGTAAAATTGCGAGTAGCAGAGCATCCATTTGTATTGGTAATAATGACATCGTAATCGCCAGGTTCAGTAACGTCTATTAGTTGGGTGGTCTCACCAGTAGACCATCGATACGTGACATTTTCAACTTCTGCATCTAGCGTGGTAGAAGAATCTTCGCATAAAAACGTGCTTAAGTCATCTGGTATTTGGGGTAACGGATTAACGGTTAAAGTAACGGCAGTTCTAGTAGTAGATGCGCATTCAATTTCTGTGGAGTTTGCTTCTGCATAATAGGTGCCAGCAATGCCAGTTTCTAAGTTTCGATTATCAGATAAAACTAAATTACCGCCAGTAGCGGCATCGTACCAATTAATGGAATATAAATTTTGCGTATTGACCGATAAAGTACCTAGTTCGCCTTCACAAATGGTTACAACTCCGTTACTTACAGGTGCAGCGGGAATAGGTAGAACGGTAATTTCGAAAACATCAGATACTACATTACATAAATCGTTATTGACATTGACAATATCTTCTGCAATTTTTGTTCTAAAATAAGTGGTGGCAGTAACTGCCGATGTATTTAAAGAAGCACTATTCTCACCGGGGATATCTGTCCATATTTGCTGGTCTGTACTTTGCTGCCATTGGTAAACGTGACTATTAAAAACAGAAGAATCTGGTGTTGCGGTCAATGTTCTTGATACACCGCCTTGATCTTCGCAAACGGTTAATCTTGCCTCATTCGCTGGTGTTGCCACGGTGACATTATCGCCACAGGATCTAAACAAAATATCATCTATGGCAAGGTCATTACCACAACCACCGTTACTATTGTTTCTCATTTTTAAAATAACAGATGTTTGCCCTGGTTCGGTTTTAAAAACCAAAGCGTATTGTTTCCATTCGATAGTGCCGATAGCTGTTATGCTCCCTGTATCACCTTGTGCAAGCATATTGGTGTCCGTTTCGTCCCATATTTGAAAACGAACATTTACGGGTATGCTATTGCCTTCGCAACTGCCTGATCTTTGTAGGTTTATGAGCCATGATGAAAACTCATAGGTAGTATTCTCGCATAAGCCTGTTACTTGTCGTTGATAAAATTCGCCTGCTGTAAAACTAGCATTTACAATAAAAGACTTACCGTTGCTATCGCCTGGTGTGTGGTCTTGAATAGAAAGCCAGTCGTAATAATTGGTGGTGCTAGAAATAGTGTAATCACCATCGGCCGGTGTGCCGGTAGTAAAATTATAAGTGGTTGTGCCAGCTGGTAATGCGGGTCCGTCGGTGGTACCTGAGCCAAAATCTTCTGTAAAAATTGGATCGCCAGAATTACCACCACAAAAACCAAGTTGAGCTTGTATTTCCACTGAAAGAAAACAAAATGCTATTGTAAAAAAGAATATTTTTTTTGGGTGCTTTAATTTCACGATTCTAAGATACCAAATTTAGATAATAGATTGCATTGGAATACTTTTAGAAAGTAAAACTGTTAATCATCAATATCTTTTTAACTCTCATTGATTCGACCTATTTTTGCGACTTACAGAAAAGAAGTAAAGATCATGCAATACAATTTCAACGAAATTGAAGCCAAATGGCAAAAATACTGGGCAGAACATCAAACTTTTAAAGCAGAGAACGATTCTGAAAAAGAAAAGTTCTATGTGCTGGATATGTTTCCTTATCCGTCTGGTGCGGGGCTGCATGTAGGGCATCCGTTAGGCTATATTGCAAGTGATATTTATGCGCGTTACAAAAGGCATAAAGGGTTTAATGTATTGCATCCGCAAGGCTATGATTCTTTTGGTTTACCAGCAGAGCAGTACGCAATACAAACGGGACAGCACCCTGCAGTTACTACGGCAGCAAATATTAAGACCTACAGAAGGCAATTAGATCAACTAGGTTTTTCTTTTGATTGGAGTAGAGAGGTACGAACTTCTAGTCCCGAGTATTATAAATGGACGCAGTGGATATTCATTCAAATTTTCAATTCTTGGTATAATAAAGATGCTGATAAGGCAGAAGATATAGAAACGTTGATTTCTGTATTCGAGGCAGAAGGTAATGCCAACATAAATGCTGTTTGTGATGATGATATTACATCATTTTCTGCGGATGAGTGGAAAGCTTTTTCTGATGTTAAAAAACAAGAAATACTATTACAATATAGATTAACGAATTTGGCGGATACTGAGGTAAACTGGTGCCCTGCACTAGGCACGGTATTGGCAAATGACGAAATAGTAAACGGAGTATCAGAACGTGGTGGTCACCCGGTGGTTCGTAAAAAAATGACCCAGTGGAGCATGCGTATTTCTGCATACGCACAACGTTTATTAGATGGTTTGGCAAAAATCGATTGGCCTCAGCCATTAAAAGATTCGCAAACGAATTGGATAGGTCGTTCTCAAGGAGCTTCAGCTGTTTTTAATGTGAAGGGACATGATGAAAAAATAGAGGTTTTCACAACTCGTCCTGATACTATTTTCGGAGTATCATTTATGACATTGGCGCCAGAGCATGAATTGGTTTCAGAAATTACCACAGCAGAACAAAAAGCAGAAGTTGACGCTTATATTGAGGCAACGGCAAAACGTAGCGAGCGTGATCGTATGGCAGATGTAAAAACCATTTCAGGTGCTTTTACAGGTGCATATGCTGAGCATCCATTTACAAAAGAACCTATTCCTATCTGGATCGGTGATTACGTATTGGCAGGTTATGGTACAGGAGCTGTAATGTCCGTTCCATGCGGAGATCAGCGCGATTATGATTTTGCAAAACATTTCAATATCGATATCCCTAACATATTTGAAGGTGTAGATATTTCTGAAGAAGCTTTTGCTGATAAGGAGAAGACTGTTATTGCAAATTCTGATTTCTTGAACGGATTGCCGTATAAGAAAGCTATGAAATTGGCTATCTATGAGTTGGAGAAAATAGGGCATGGCGAAGGAAAAATAAACTATAGATTGCGTGATGCTGTTTTTAGTCGTCAAAGATATTGGGGAGAACCTTTCCCGGTATATTATGTAGACGGAATGCCGCAGATGATTTCTCCAGAACATTTACCAATTAAGTTGCCAGAGGTTGAGAAATATTTACCTACTGAAACCGGTGAACCACCATTGGGTAATGCTGAGGTTTGGGCATGGGATACTGTAGCAAATAAAGTTGTAGATAACAGTGAGATAAACAATGCCACGGTGTGGCCTCTTGAGTTGAATACTATGCCAGGTTGGGCGGGTAGTTCTCAGTACTTCAACAGATATATGGATCCGCATAATAGCGAAGAAATATTTTCACAAAAGGCTATTAACTACTGGCAAGATGTAGATTTATATATAGGTGGTAGCGAGCACGCAACAGGGCATTTGTTGTATTCTCGTTTCTGGCAAAAATTCATGTTCGATAAAGGTTTGGTGCCTAAAGATGAGTTTGCTAAAAAGCTTATTAATCAGGGTATGATTACGGGGACTAGTGCTTTTGTGTATAAAATTCAAGATACTGGATATTATACTTATGAAGATGGTCTCAACGAAGATGAGATGAGGGAAAAGGATTCCTTGTTTGATCAAATATTTGAATCCTTACTCGGAAATGTAGTTATTTCTTATGATTTAATTGAAGGTAAAAAAGTATATGATGCGATCGAGGGTCCTAAATATAATTTAAATGAAATATTAGGCGACCATGAAATTGATTTGTCTGAGTTTATAGATAACAATTTTGAAATTAATAAAATTTCGTTCTTAACTTATTCTAATCGTAGTTCTTTGGAATGTATCAACCTCCAAGATGAATTGGATTTTGAGAGTTATTGTTCATGGTTAAGAGAGGATGATATTAAGGCTCCAATAACTAATAAAAAAGGAAAGATTAAGGTTTCTCGCGAAGTCGAAAAAATGTCCAAATCCAAATACAACGTTGTTAATCCTGATGCTATTTGTGAGGAGTACGGTGCCGATAGTTTGCGTTTGTATGAAATGTTCTTAGGTCCGTTAGAGCAGTCAAAACCTTGGAATACGGCTGGTATTACCGGTACACATTCTTTCTTGAAGAAATTATGGAGACAATTTCACACCGGTGAAAATGCTTCATTTTTGGTAAGCGAAGAAGAGCCTTCAAAAGAATCGTGGAAAACATTACATAAGACTATTAAAAAGGTAGAAGAAGATATAGAGAACTTTAGTTTCAATACATCGGTATCTACATTTATGATCTGTGTTAATGAGCTTTCTTCGCAAAAATGTTACAGTAGAAAAGTACTAGAGCCGTTGGCTATTTTAGTTTCGCCTTACGCACCACATATTGCAGAAGAGCTTTGGAGTAAATTGGGTCATAAAGAATCTATAGCCACTGCAGCCTTTCCGAAGTTTGAAGAAAAGTATTTGGTAGAGAGTAGTAAGGAGTATCCTATTTCGTTTAATGGTAAAATGAAATTTACCTTAGAGCTTTCGCTAGACTTATCTAAAGATGAAATAGAAGCAGCGGTAATGGCAAATGAAAAAACACAGCAACAGTTACAAGGTCGTGAACCTAAAAAGGTAATTGTAGTGCCCGGTAAAATTGTTAATATTGTAGGGTAATTACAAGAGCTTAATTTAGAGAAAGGTTATAGATTAAGAGGCGATATTTATCGCCTCTTCTTATTTATACACTTGTAAAATAAAAAATATGGACAGTGTTGAAATTTTAGGTTTGGTCGCAGCTACGTTGACCACAGCGGCATTTGTACCGCAGGTATATAAAACATGGAAAAATAAATCTGTCGAAGATATTTCCCTTACCATGTATACTGTATTGTTAATAGGAGTCTTGCTTTGGTTGGTTTATGGTGTTAATATCAATAGTCTCCCTGTTATTTTAGCAAATGGAATTACATCTGCCCTGTTAATTTTAATGATTATAATGAAATTTAAGTATAAATAATAATATACCCCCTAAATTTATAGGGGTAAATATGCGTAAATACATATTTTTACCATTCAACCCCTACGTTTTATCGATTTTATGTTTGATATATGCATAATTAGCTTCAATTTTGCAGTGAAACATAAATTGATAAATCATGATTGTTGGTATTCCAAAAGAAATTAAGAACAATGAAAGCAGGGTAGGTATGACACCTGGCGGGGTTTTCGAATTGGTAAAGAACAACCACAAAGTATATGTCCAGTCAGATGCTGGTGAAGGAAGTGGTTTCTTCAATCAAGATTATCAACAAGCAGGTGCTATAATTCTAGATACTATTGGTCAGGTATATGCCATGAGCGAAATGATCGTAAAAGTAAAAGAGCCTATTGAAGAAGAATATAATTTAATTCAAGAAGGTCAGATACTTTTTACTTATTTCCACTTTGCATCAAGCGAAGCTTTAACTAAGGCAATGATCAAACAAAAAGCGGTTTGTATCGCTTATGAAACCGTAGAAGATGAAGAAGGTACTTTGCCTTTATTAACGCCAATGTCTGAAGTAGCTGGTAGAATGGCAATTCAGCAGGGTGCTAAATATTTAGAGAAACCTGTAAAAGGTCGTGGTGTATTATTAGGTGGCGTGCCAGGTGTAGCTCCAGGTAAGGTTTTAGTCTTAGGTGCTGGTGTAGTGGGTATACAGGCTGCTAAAATGGCAGCAGGTTTAGGTGCTCATGTAACAATACTAGATGTAAACATGAAACGTCTACGTTATGCTAACGATGTAATGCCGCCACATGTGGTAACAGAATTTTCAAACGAATTTAATATTCGAAGACTTATAAAAACACATGATCTAATTATTGGCGGAGTTTTATTGAAAGGAGCTAAAGCTCCGAATTTGATTACTAGAGACATGTTAAAAGAAATGAGACCTGGTACCGTAATCGTTGATGTTGCCGTAGATCAAGGCGGATGTGTAGAAACAACCAGACCTACCACGCATGAAGATCCTATTTATATTATAGATGACGTGGTTCATTATTCGGTAGCAAATATGCCGGGTGCAGTGCCTTATACGTCTACAATGGCTTTGACCAATGTAACTTTGCCGTATGCATTAAAATTGGCAAATTTAGGTTGGGAAGCAGCATGTGAAAAAGATGCATCTTTAAAGAAAGGATTAAATATAGTAGAAGGAAATGTAGTATATCAAGAAATTATTGAAGCCTTTGGTTGGGAAGAGATAGTTGCTTAGGTTGTACATTTTGTCAGTAAAGTATGCCTCGCCATATCCGAAAGGAATTTGGCGGGGTTTTTGCTTTTAGATATCTAGATTCTTAAAATAAGTGGGAATCTTTAGTATATTTAATTGATTTAAAAATTGAAAAGTTATGATGGGATATTATATACTGATTGGAGCAATAGCTCTAGTCAGCTGGTTAGTAAGTAGTAAGTTAAAGAGTAAGTTTAAGTTCTATTCAAAAGTTCATTTGCAAAACGGAATGAGTGGAGCCGAGATTGCTGAAAAAATGTTGGCAGATCATGGTATTAAAGATGTAAAAGTAGTTTCTACACCTGGTATGCTTACGGATCATTACAATCCTGCTAATAAAACAGTGAATTTAAGCGAGGGAGTTTATAATCAAAGAAATGCAGCTGCCGCGGCAGTTTCTGCACACGAAGTTGGTCATGCCGTACAACATGCGCAAGCATATGAGTGGCTGGGTATGCGTTCAAAATTAGTGCCTATAGTTAGTGTGACATCTGGGATGGCGCAATGGGTAGTCTTTGGAGGTTTGGCTTTAGGTGCCGCTGCAGGTTTAGGCTTAGGTTATTGGGTAGCTGTTGCTGGTTTAGTGATGATGGGTATGGCAACCTTGTTCAGTTTTATAACCTTACCAGTTGAATATGATGCTAGTAATAGAGCATTGGCATGGTTAAAAAATAAAAATGTAGTTACACCAGAAGAGTATAAAGGTTCTGAAGATGCATTGAAATGGGCTGCACGTACGTACTTAGTCGCTGCAATAGGTTCTTTAGCAACTTTAGTATACTGGGGACTTCAAGTTTTTGGTGGTAGAGATTAAACTGCTATTAGTATCGAATAAAAAAAACCTTCCCAATTGGGAAGGTTTTTTTATATACTTATTTGTCTATCAATTTGTTGTGCTAATGATATAAAGGTTTCTGTTCTTGATACCCCTTCTATAGCTTGTATTTCTTTATTTAAGACCTGCATTAAGTGTTCATTATCTCTACATAATACTTTTATTAGAATAGACCAGTTGCCGGTGGTATAGTGGCATTCTAATACTTCCGGTATTTTCTCTAGTTGTTTTACTGCCATTGGGTTGCTCATAGCTTTGTCTAGGTAAATGCCAATATATGCCATGGTGGTATACCCTAATGATTTAGGATTGACAATAAACTTAGAGCCAGATAGTAGCCCCGTTGCTTCTAGTTTTCTTAAGCGTTGATGTATGGCTGCGCCAGATATTCCAATACTTCTTGCAATTTCAAGTACCGGTTTACGGGCGTCTTCCATTAAAAAGCGCAAAATTTTTTTATCTATACCATCAATTTTAGCCAAAGAAGTCGGTGTTTTCATGTTTTATCAAATCAATAACCTCGACCGAAGGGTACGAGGTTTGTTTATCAATATATCATTTCGAGGCAAACCTCGAAGAATTAAGCCCTCAATGAGGGTTTAAAACATAAATGTACTTATTTGGTTTCAATATGATAGTTAAAAAGCGCTAGTTAACTACAGAATTCGGATTATAGCCTAAATACGGTATTTCGTATTCTTTAAAATTGACTCCGTAATCTTCAAGTTCCTTTAAAATAGGTTCGTACACTTCTTTGGTAATAGGGATTTGTACACCTGGGGTCGTAATATCGCCGTTCAATATTTTTAGAGCGGCCATGGCTACGGGTAAACCTACAGTTTTTGCCATTGCCGTAAACGTTTGGTTTTCGCCTGTAACTACTAGTTTAGAATCTATTTGTTTCTTTTCGCCGTTTAATTCGTAACCGAATTTATGATACATAACGATCATATCTTTCTCTTCGGCTTTAAGCGTCCAGCTGTCTTCTAGAATTTTTTGAAGCGCTTGTGCCGGTGTGGCATTCGGTATACCTATCAGTTTGGTATTATCAAAAATATTCAGCTCCAATAATTTATCCCAACGGATATCATCTTGATCTAATTTCAGGTAATGCCTAAGTTTCAATTCAACAGAATCTGTAGGTGAATACGGAAGAAATAGATTAATGAATTCACGATAACTCATTTTTTCAGAATTTTCGATCACATAAGTATCGTCGGTAGCACCTAATTGAATAAACATATTCCATGCTTTCGAAAATCCTACACGACGCATGGTGCCTCTGTATATGGTTAAAGCATCTTGTAATTTATAGGCTTCTCTGTAGTTTAAAGAATCGCGATTGGCATATCCTTCAAAACGACCATATCCTTCAATTTCAAAGAATTCGGTACGTCTAAACAAGCGATGGTAAGGTATGTATTTATAAGTGCCTTCTTGTATAAATTTAGCAGTACCACCTTGACCTGCAAGCACTACGTTTCTTGGGTTCCAGGTAAACTTATAGTTCCAAAGATTGTTGTCATATTCAGGGGCAACGAGTCCGCCACAAAAAGATTCGAACAAAATTATTTTACCACCTTTATCACGAATACGATTAATCACCTGCATAGCACTCATGTGGTCTACACCAGGATCTAATCCTATTTCATTCATGAATACGAGACCCGCTTCTTTGACTTCTTTATCAAGAGCCAGTAATTCTGGACTTATATATGAGGCTGTAACCAAATGCTTTTTAAGGCGAACACAATCTTCTGCAACCTTTATATGAAAACGGGCAGGAAGCATAGAAATAACAATGTCTGAGTTTTCAATAGCCTTTTGCCTTGCCGTTTCCTCAAAAATATCGAGTTTTATAACATTGCAATGTTTATGATTTGCAATAGAAGGTGCAATTGCGGCAGGGTTGATATCACCAATGGTGATTTCTAAATTTTCGGTTTCAGATTTACCTAAAAAGTAATCTAATAAATAAGAGGTTGATTTACCTGCGCCTATTACAAGAATTTTTCGCATCATACGATTTCAGTATTTTTGATTACTAACGATTTACTAAGGTATCAAATTGTTACATTTATAAAGAAAGTTATAGAAAAAGTTATGAAAAAAACAATTTTAGGTACAGCGTGCCTGCTTGGAATGCTGGCGGTAGTGCTAGGTGCGTTTGGTGCGCACGGGTTAAAAAATTTAGTGGATCTACAAGCAGTAGCTACTTTTGAAACGGGAGTACGGTACCAAATGTACCATGCGTTTTTTCTATTTGCACTTGGGTTATTGCCTACAGGCTTGTTGAAATCTAAAAAAGCGATTTATATCTGTACAGTACTTGGTGTAGTGTTATTTTCTTTTTCCATTTACCTATTGGCATTGAATTCTTTGGTAGCATTCGACTTTAAGGTATTAGGTATTGTTACCCCTATCGGTGGTTTATTTTTAATTGTAGCTTGGGCAATGATGGGCTTCGATATTATGAAATCTAAAATTGAGAATTAAATAGCGTATTTTCATGCTATAATGGAAAATTTATGAGTAAGACTAAATTATTAGGACTAGTCTTGGGTCCGCTTTCATTTATACTAATTCTTTTCTTTTTTCATCCTGTCGGACTATCAGAGCAAGCCAATGCAGTATTAGCTTCTACAGCTTGGATCGCCATTTGGTGGATCACCGAAGCGATACCTATTGCAGTAACAGCTTTATTGCCATTAGTGCTGTTTCCCCTATCTGGTGGGTTAGATTTATCATCAACCTCTGGCTCATTTGGTCACAAATACGTGTTTCTATATATGGGCGGTTTTATTATTGCCATTGCCATAGAAAAATGGAACCTACATAGAAGAATAGCGTTGAATATTATCAATTTAATTGGGTCAGATGTTCGAAAGATAATTCTGGGCTTTATGATGGCAACTGCATTTTTATCGATGTGGATATCTAATACGGCAACTGCCGTAATGATGCTGCCCATTGGCTTGGCGATAATTAAACAATTAGAAGATAATCCTGACACGGTAGAAGATGAAAACCAGACTTTTGGTAAAGCGTTAATGTTAGCAATAGCCTATAGTGCTTCTATTGGCGGTGTGGCGACATTAATAGGTACTCCGCCAAATTTGGTTTTAGCCGGTGTAGTACTCGATACCTATGGTTATGAAATCACCTTTATACAATGGTTCGCGTTCGGGTTGCCTATATCTATCATTTTAATTTTTATATGTTGGAAATACTTGACCAAATATGCCTTTCAGTTTAAGCAGAAATCCTTCCCGGGAGGAAAACAAGAAATACAACGGCTATTGTCTAACCTTGGTAAAATATCATATGAAGAGAAAGTAGTAGCATTTGTTTTCGCATTAACGGCATTCTGTTGGATCACGCGTTCGTTTCTTTTACAAAAATTATTACCCGGTTTAGATGATACCATTATAGCTATATTTTTTGCGATTGTATTGTTCTTGATTCCTTCAAAGAAAAAAGGGGGGCAAATTATAAACTGGGAAGAAGCGGTAAAAATGCCTTGGGGAATTATTCTCTTGTTCGGTGGTGGTATGGCTTTAGCAAAAGGATTTGAAGATAGCGGTTTGGCAGTTTGGATCGGTGGTCAAATGACTACATTAGCTGGTTTGCCTATAATTGTTTTGATATTAGTATTGATAGCTGCAGTAAACTTCTTAACCGAAATAACCTCAAATTTGGCAACAACAGCAATGTTATTGCCTGTTTTAGCACCCATGGCACTAACCATAGATGTACACCCATTTGTATTAATGGTCGGGGCTGCGGTTGCGGCGTCATGTGCTTTTATGTTGCCTGTAGCTACGCCACCAAATGCTGTAGTTTTTGGTTCTGGCTACCTGAGAATTCCAGATATGGTAAGTAAAGGCTTCTTTATGAATATTATTTCTATCATTATATTGACCTTTTTCGTATATTTTGTTCTCCCAGAGTTATGGGATATTTCAATAAATAGTTTCCCCTACAAATTCAAATAAATGAAGCTATTACTTATTCCGGATAAATTCGATGGTTCTTTAACAAGTGAATCATTTACTAATGCCTTTATTGAAGGTATGAAGAAATCGGGTGTGCCTTTTACATCGCGCTTTATTAAAGCAACAGATGGTGGTGAAGGTTTCTTAAAAGTTATTGCTGGTTATAAACCTTGTATATCGGTTGAGGTAATTAGCGAAAATCCTTTAAGGGAACCCATACGGTCTTATTATTTATACAATAAAGAAGAAAATTCCGCTTATATTGAGTTGGCCAATGCTTCCGGGCTTGAATTATTGCCTTACGATGAGCGTAACCCTATGTTAACCTCGACTTATGGCACCGGTATTGAGATTAAAGATGCTATTGAAAAAGGTGTAAAACATATTTATATTGGGCTTGGTGCAAGTGCTACCAATGATGGTGGTATAGGTATCGCAAGTGCTTTAGGTTATGATTTTTTAAATTCAAATGGAGTAGTACTACCTCCTATTGGCTCAAGTCTTCAATTAATTAGGTCGATTGACGATTCACGCGTATCTAAAAAAGTAAAGCAGGTAAAGTTTTATACGGTTCATGATGTGGTAAATCCGCTTTTCGGTAAAAATGGAGCAGCTTATGTGTATGCAAAATACAAGGGCGCTACAGATAATGCCATAGCAGAATTGAATAAGGGTTTGATACGATTAAATAAGGTGGTTTCAGATACTTATAATGTATATCTAAATAATGTACCCGGTGCGGGTGCTGCAGGAGGTGCCGCTTTCGGTCTTAAAACTTTTTTAAACGCTGAGTTCTTAGGTGCTATGGACTTTATTTTAGAATTATCTGGTTTAAGGAAAATATTGGACGAGGAGAATTTCGATTATATTATAACCGGTGAAGGTAAAATTGATGAGCAAAATTTAAATAGTAAATTATTGCAAGGTGTTATAGTATTGGGTAAGGAATATGGAATTCCGGTAATTGCCATTTGTGGAATGCTAGAAATATCAAAGAATCAGCTAAAAGAAATTGGTGTTTTTGATGTTTTTGAAATTCAAGATAACAGTAAAGATCTTGAATATAATATGAAGCACGCAGCGTTTCTTTTAGCTGCAAAAACAGCTGATTATTTTAGTGTAAAATGAAAATATAGGCTTAAAAAATGAACTATATTTTTAATAATATCTTAAAATATTATCCACAAAATAACAATAATGTATTTAAAATGCGTTATTTCTTTATAATGTGTATTAAAAGGAATAAAGTGCCTGCGAAAATATTTCATTTTCCATGATTCTTTGATTGAATTCGTATTTCGACGAGAAATGGCACTAATTGAGCTCTGAAAATCAGTGGTTCAGCTTTTATTTTTTTAGTTTTACACGAACAAATTTTCTAAAGCATGAAAAGCTCAATGACAAATGCGAATACCATATCCCTAGAAAATTACGGGATTACACACGCCAATTTTCATTATCAAGAAACACCTGAACAACTTCAGAAAGCCACTCTGGAAAGGGGTATGGGAGTTGAAACTAGTAATGGAACACTTGCTGTTAATACAGGCGAATTTACTGGTAGATCACCTATGGATCGATTTATCGTAAAAGATGATATTACAAAAGATAAGGTCTGGTGGGGAAATATTAATATTCCATTTGAAAAGGATAAATTCGATGCATTGTACGCAAAGGTAATCTCGTATTTAAACGAAAAGGAACTTTTTGTTAGAGATAGTTATGCATGTGCAGACGAAGATTATAAACTGAATATTAGGGTTATCAATGAATATCCTTGGTCTAATATGTTCGCTTACAATATGTTTTTACGCCCTACGGAGGAAGAACTAAAGGAATTCACTCCCGAATGGACAGTAATTAATGCGCCAGGTTTTATGGCCGATGCGGAATTAGACGGTACAAGACAACATAATTTTGCAATCTTAAACTTTACCGATAAAATAGCCTTAATTGGTGGAACCGGATATACTGGAGAAATCAAAAAAGGAATTTTCTCTGCCTTAAACTTTATTTTACCAATTTACAAAGAGACTTTGCCAATGCACTGTTCTTCTAATATTGGTAAAGATGGTGATACCGCAATCTTTTTCGGATTATCTGGAACAGGAAAAACCACCTTATCAACAGATCCTAATAGAAAACTAATTGGTGATGATGAACACGGTTGGACGAGCAGAAACACCGTTTTCAATTTTGAAGGTGGTTGTTATGCGAAAGTTATCAATTTATCTGAAGAGCAAGAACCTGAAATTTACGGTGCTATTAAGCCAGGTGCTATATTAGAAAATGTTGTTTTGGATGATAATGGCAATGTAGATTTTGCTGATACTTCAATTACACAAAATACAAGAGTTAGTTACCCAATTCATCATATCGATAATATTCAACAGCCATCTATTGGTAAGAATGTAAAGAACATCTTCTTTTTAACTGCCGACGCCTTTGGTGTACTGCCTCCGATTTCTAAGCTTACTCCTAGTCAGGCTGCATATCACTTTATCTCTGGGTATACTGCTAAGGTTGCAGGTACAGAAGCTGGTGTTGTAGAGCCGGTACCATCATTTTCTGCATGTTTCGGTGCGCCATTTATGCCATTGCACCCAGCAAAGTATGCTGAAATGTTGAGTAAGAAAATGAAAGAATCGGGTGTAGATGTATGGCTTGTAAATACAGGCTGGACAGGCGGCCCTTACGGAGTTGGAACTCGAATGAAATTAAAATATACCAGGGCAATGATCACAGCAGCCTTAAACGGCGATTTAGGCTTGTATTCGTACGATAAATATCATATTCACTCCGTATTCGGTGTAGCGCAACCTAGAGAGTGTCCGGGTGTACCAACATCGGTATTGAGTCCGAGATCAACTTGGAACGATGACGAGAAATATTATGCCACTGCATTTAAATTAACAAATGCGTTTAGGGAAAACTTCAAGAAATTTGAAAGTTACGCCAGTGAAGAAATCAGAAGAGGCGGACCACAACGGTACGCATTTTAAGACAATAAAAAAGCCTTGCAATGCAAGGCTTTTTTTATGAAGTTATTTTGAAGTGTATTATTTATTTACGCTCATAATATATTTCTGTAACGCCATCGTCATAGAAGGTGTTTCGGGTGTCGGTGCTTTTATGTCTATACGTAAACCAGCGTCAGTTGCTGCATCTACGGTAGAGTTTCCGAAAACAGCTATTCTAGTTTCCTTTTGATCGAAATCCGGAAAGTTCTGTAACAAAGATTCGATACCAGACGGACTAAAAAATACCAAAATGTCATAATACACATTTCTTAAATCAGAAAGGTCGCTAATTACAGTTTTGTAAAAAATAGCTCTTTTCCAATTGATATTTAAGGAATCTAAAGTGTCAGGAACATCTGGCTTAAGTACATCTGAAGAAGGAAGTAAGAATTTTTCATCCTTATATTTCTTGATCAACGGCACCAAATCTGTAAATAATCTTTTTCCTACGTAGATCTTACGTTTTCTGTAAACTACATATTTTTGAAGGTAATAGGCAACCGCTTCAGACTGGCAGAAGTATTTCATAGAATCAGGCACTTTAAAACGCATTTCATCTGCAATTCTAAAGAAATGGTCTACTGCGTTTCTGCTGGTTAAGACAATTGCAGTAAAATCATTCAAATCTATCTTTTGTTGACGCACTGTTTTTGCATCAACTCCTTCTACATGAATAAAAGGTCTAAAATCAACCTTTACTTTCTCTTTGTCGATAAGCTTGGAATAGGGGGAATTTTCCATTTTTGGCTCAGGTTGAGAGACTAAAATCGTTTTTACTTTCATACGCTGCACTATTTTAGAAAGCTTCCCATAATAAGTAAGGGGGCAATTTCGAGTGCGCAAAGGTACAAAATAAAATAGAAAAAATAAGAGCTAATGAATTTTTGATAATTCCTTAATACTGTTATCCAACCAATTATATTGATTACGAAAAATAGAATTAATGCAATAACGGTTAAAATTTTCGAGTCAATAAAAACATAGGCTAAAAATACATTGGCAATAAAAAGAACAATACCTGCATAATTAAGGTAGGTTAGCTTCTTAAAAATCAACTCATTAAAGGTGTTGTAAGAGTTGAATATGAATCCGTTAAAAAGCTGCGACATGGTTTTCGCAGTAATAAATAAGAAAACACCTGCAAGCAATAATGGAAAAATGTAAGGGTTTTTTGCCTCGGTAGGGTTGAAGTAACTACGCCAAATAAAAAAAATAAATAAAGTAGTGTTAATAATTTGGAACACACTCATTAGAAAATGAAACCAATTGAACAGTTTTTCTTTCTTTGTGTACATGGTAATGTACTTGTTATTAAACGGAAGAATCATGAAATTGAAAAAGCGGGTGTAATAGATGCTTTTGGCAATTAATGGAAATATAAGACTCACCATAAGAGTTATGGTAATCCAATCGGTTTGCCCCAATGTTCTTGCAATAGGTTCCATTAATTAACAGGAATTGCTTTTCCGTTTAGACCATATAGAAGATCGTTCTCAGAAATGACTACTCTAAAGTAACCAATGTTTTCCTTTTTTGTTTTAGGTAGTTCAAATATAAAATTAGTTGTGTCTAACTGTTTTAAGACTGTAGTTACTGTTTGGGTGGCTCTTGGCGTAATTTGTAGTGTTTGTACAGGTGTTTTGTAATCGTCCATGTACGTAATACCGAATTTCAATTTTTTTAGATCGATATCTTCATTGTAAGGGTTGAAGATTTTTACATCTATAGCTTTATCAGAATTTAATGTAATGGCATTTTCATCCACAATAGCTTCTAATTTACGAAACGATTGAAAGTTAGATATGTACCTACCTTTATAGAGTCCGCCATCTTCTCTGGTATATGTAAAAGTTGGGGTATTGGCATATTTTGATATGTAAGCAACATCTTTACCTCGCACTTGTTCTTCAGAGTCGTCTATAGAATATTGATTTTTACGATACATAAAATTGTTCAACGAAAAGGTAGGCGTTGCATGAGTATAGAAAGAATACATTGGGGCATTTCTATATGAGTTTTCAAATATCACAGGTATATTACCAACTTCCTCTTCAATAGCCTCTGCCCATTCTTTATTACCGTGGCTTTCGTAATAGAAATTAAAAAGTAAAGGTTGGT
Organism: Maribacter spongiicola; assembly: GCF_004364165.1. GTDB lineage: Bacteria > Bacteroidota > Bacteroidia > Flavobacteriales > Flavobacteriaceae > Maribacter > Maribacter spongiicola. Next base: position 48,768 of record NZ_SOAY01000013.1, on the reverse strand, counting down.
AGGCTAGTCCCATTCTTAAATATATAATAAGAACGGCATTGATGAGCCCTAATCTAAAAATCCAGGTTAAGGCCTGTTTATTTTGTAGCATGTAGTTAAAGGCGATAATCACTAACGGAATACAAACAATTATAATCCATTGAGTTTGAACCCTTCTATTGAAACTAGAAACAAAAAAGAAAATAAGTACGCCGTATGTTAGGTAGATAAGCGCTTTATTGAATAAGTCGTTGCCCTTCGTCTTAAAAAGTGCTTTATAGATAAACGGAAAAGTTAAACCAAAAATAGCTACTAGATTAACAAAGAAACCGACAGTATATTTTTCAAAGCTATATGCTCCATTTGGTCTTTCGTACAAATGGTATTTTATAGAAACAAAGTCATTTTCATACAACCAGTAAAAGTGTGGTAAATAACAAAATAACGCAACTGCTACTGCGAGCCAAGCATATTTGTTAGTGGTAAGTTTAAGGTTTGATAGTAGCACAAAAAATATGACCAGAACTGCATGATACTTACTGTACATTAAGGCAGCCATAAAGATGCCCATTACTATGGCGATGCCAAAGTTTGGCTTCTTTAAAAAATGCTTGTAGGTCAATAAAAAGCAACTTGTAAAAAATAATAGTGGAGTATCTGGTAGAGTGAAAAAGCCATAGGCATTTAACAGCGTCATCGAAAAAACCAGTACAAAGAAATGTTTGATGTATTCGTTTTTTTTCGGGTTGTCAATCATGAGCCAAAGCAGGATAATATTTACTGCAGACAACACGCAACTCATAAAACGAACACCGAGTTCGCCACTAAAAAAAAAGCTACTGATTTTTACCAATAACGCTACCATTGGTGGGTGGTCAAAGTAACCCCAAGCCATGTTCTGACTGTAATACCAGTAATAAGCTTCATCAAAAATGAGTTGCGTAAAACTAGATTGAATAAGGTTTAGAATGAATAGTACAGCTAAAAAAAAGTAAAACTGCTTCGGAATTTTAGTCAACATTTGCATAGGTTACTAAGTGGCAAAATTACAAATTTAAGGCAACCTACCTAGTTTAAATATTTCATAAAGGTATTGATGCCCATTTTAAGACGACTATTAAAACCTTACTTTTGTCAAAACACCTATAAATAACTTATGTCCAGTAGCATTGTAATCATACCTACGTATAATGAAATTGAGAATGTAGAGGCTATAATTAGAGCGGTATTCGATTTACAGAAAAATTTTCATGTGCTTATTGTAGATGATAATTCGCCAGATAAAACAGGTGATTGCGTTCGCGGCTTACAGCAAGAGTTTCAAGGAAAACTTTTTTTAGAAACTAGATTAGAAAAATCGGGGTTAGGTACCGCATACATTCATGGATTTAAATGGGCAATAACCAAGGGCTACGATTACATATTTGAAATGGATGCAGATTTTTCTCATACACCATCAGATTTGTTGAGGTTGTTAAAAGCTTGCGAAAACGGTGCGGATCTTGCCGTTGGTTCTAGGTATAAGAAGGGCGTTAATGTTGTCAACTGGCCACTATACAGGGTGTTACTGTCATACGGTGCCTCTATTTATGTGAAATTGATTACCGGTATGCGTGTAGATGACCCTACAGCAGGTTTTGTTTGCTATAAGCGCGAGGTGTTAGAAGCTATAAATTTAGATTCGGTTCGGTTTGTAGGTTATGCTTTTCAGATTGAAATGAAATTCAGGGCCTATCTAAAACATTTTAAAATAGAGGAAGTTTCCATTATTTTTAGGGATCGTGTTTTGGGGAAATCAAAAATGAGTTCATCAATAATAAGTGAAGCAATTTGGGGTGTATTTATTATGAAAATGAGAAGTCTATTCTTAAAAAATAAGTTTTAATTATGGGTAAGATTTTATTAAAGAACGGAACAATTGTTAATGAGGGAATCATACAACAAAGCGATATTCTAATTGTTGATGATATCATCGTAAAAATAGCGAGAGATATATCTGATACAGATGCTGAGGTTATCGATGTTACTGGTCAGCATATATTGCCAGGCGTTATTGATGACCAAGTACACTTTAGAGAACCCGGTCTTACACACAAAGGTACTATTGCAACAGAAAGTAGAGCCGCTCTCGCCGGTGGTATTACTACTTTTATGGAGCAACCGAATACCACACCACAAACCACCACAATTGAGAAACTAGAAGAAAAGTTTGCCTTGGCGGCTAACTCAGCCTATGCTAATTATTCTTTTTTATTCGGTGGTACCAATGATAATCTTGAAGAATTAAAGAAACTTGATAAAAATGCCTGTTCAGGTATCAAATTATTTTTAGGATCATCGACAGGTAATATGTTGGTTGATGATGAAAAAGTGATTGAAAGTATATTCAGTAATACCGAAATGGTAATCTCTGCGCATTGCGAAGATGAAACGACCATTCGTAAAAACATGGCGAAGTATAAGGCAGAGTACGGTGATGATATTCCTATTGCCATGCATCCTATTATTAGAAGCGAAGAAGCTTGTTATCTTTCTTCATCAAGGGCAATTGCGTTGGCCAAGAAAACAGGTGCGAGGTTGCACGTTTTTCATTTATCCACCGGAAAAGAAACCGATTTATTCCGAAATGATATTCCTTTAGAGGAAAAGAAGATTACTGCTGAAGTATGTATACATCATCTGTGGTTTTCTGATGCCGATTATGCAAAGAAAGGAACGTTGATCAAATGGAACCCAGCAGTGAAAACAGCTAAGGATAGAGATATGCTTTGGGATGCGCTGTTAGATGACCGAATAGATGTCATCGCCACGGATCATGCTCCACATTTATTAGAAGAAAAAGACAATGTGTATACTAAAGCACCTTCTGGCGGTCCATTAGTGCAACATGCATTAAACGCCATGTTAGAGAAAGTGAAAGATGGAAAAATTTCTCTTGAGAAAATGGTACAGAAAATGTGCCATAACCCGGCAATTTTATTTCAGATAGAAAAGCGTGGCTATATTAGAGAAGGCTATTATGCAGATTTGGTAGTAGCAGATTTAAATAGCCCATGGACGGTTACAAAAGAAAATATTGCTTATAAATGTAAATGGTCTCCTTTTGAGGATACTACATTTTCATCCAAGATTGTACATACGTTCATTAATGGACATTTAGGTTATAGTAACGGACAGTTTTCTGAAAAACGAAATGCAAAAAGACTAACTTACAATAGACCATGAAGCACTTATTATTTTTAGTGGTAGCAATGTTAATGCTTTCTTCGTGTGCCGAAGAATTAATTGAAAAGCCCGATAATTTAATACCAGAAGATAAAATGGTGACTATTATTAAAGAAATGGCCGTGGTCAATGCTGCAAAAGCGACAAATCTTTCTAAACTACGCGAAAATGGTGTAGAGCCAACACCTTTCATATTTAAAAAGTTTGAAATTGATAGTGCCCAATTTGTAGATAGTGATAGGTACTATGCGTCAAAGCCTTTACAATACGAAAATATGTATAAGAAGGTGGAGTCTGATCTTGAAGAGCAACGTTTAAAATTAGAGGCAGAGAAAAAAGTTAGAGATAGTTTAAGTCTTGTAGAGAAATCTAAAAAGAACATTGATATTAAAGCGAAAGACTCGGTATCGTCTAAGAGTGTTCAGAAATAAATAGCTTCGAAGAAAATTTCACTTGTTCGTCTAAGTCCTCAAATTCCATATTCAGCGTTTTCTTTATCTTCTCGTTATTGAATGTAGTTGGGTTTTTTAGTCCGTAGATAGTACTTGTTGTTATCGTTCTTGGGCTTCCGGTTAATAAGTTTCTAAGTCTATCCGCAAACTTCCCGATATTTAACTGCCAAAATTTTAAAGATGTAGAAGGTGGCTTTTTATCCATCGATAATGCAATTTTTTTCAATATCTCTTGATACGTCAAGTTTTCTGCTACCAGTATAAAACGTTCGTTATAAATATCAGAATTCATAAGAGCAATCATAATATTGGTAACATCGTTTACGGTTACAAATCCTGATCCGCCTGGTGGGTAATAGGTATATCCTTTAGAAGCGGTTTTAAAGAAAGAACCACTACCGCTATTCCAAAATCCTGGACCAAGAATCACTCCCGGGTTTACAATTACAACTTCAAGATTTTCTTGGGCACCACGCCAAACTTCCATTTCAGCAAGGTGTTTTGTTATCGCGTATGGGTTAGCATTCTGTCGTGTCCACTCCGTTTCTTCGTCTGCTTGTTCATTGGTAATCGTTCTACCTATGGTACCAATGGTGCTTACATGACATAGTTTTTTGATACCGTTCGCAATACAGATATTTACAATGTTAGCGGTACCTTCTCTATTTATACGTTCCAATTTTTTGAAATCTGACGGATCAAAAGAAATATAAGCAGCACAGTGGTAAACATAGGTGATGTTCTCAAAAGCATTTTCTAAAGAAGGAATATCTAAAATATCACCCTGTACCCAATCGATTTTAGCGAATAAAGAAACGGAATGGTCAGCATAGTAAGAGAAGATTTTTTTTACCTGAGTAAGCTTGTCTTCAGTTCTATACAAAGCCCGAACAGCTGTATTGTTCATCGTTAATTTCAGTAGCAAATGCGACCCCACCAAACCCGTGCCTCCTGTAACTAATACCATAATTCAAATTTAGCGAATACAGGTGAATAAATTCATGCTTTAATCTACTGTGTACTGGCAAGAATTCCATTTATATTTGCACTTCAATTAAAATTCAGGAAGAGATGACAAATTTTGTCAAGGAGTTACAATGGCGCGGAATGTTGCATGATGCAATGCCAGGAACAGAAGAACATTTATTAGAAGGTATGCAATCTGCTTATGTGGGCATAGATCCAACGGCAGATTCTTTACATATAGGACACTTGGTAGGGGTAATGATGCTTCGTCATTTTCAATTGGCAGGGCACAAACCATATGCTTTAATAGGTGGTGCAACTGGTATGATCGGTGACCCTTCTGGTAAATCTACAGAACGTAATTTGCTTGATGAGAAAACACTACGTCATAATCAGAATGCCTTAAAAGAGCAATTATCTCGTTTTTTAGATTTTTCTGGAGATGAAGAAAATGCTGCTGTTTTGGTCAATAATTATGACTGGATGAAAGACTTCTCTTTCTTAGAATTCATTAGAGACGTAGGTAAGCATATTACGGTAAACTACATGATGTCTAAAGACTCTGTAAAAAAACGCCTTTCATCAGAAGCAAAAGAAGGTATGTCATTTACTGAATTTACCTACCAATTGGTTCAAGGGTACGATTTTCTGCACTTGTACAGAGAACATAATTGTAGCCTTCAAATGGGTGGTAGTGATCAGTGGGGCAATATTACTACGGGTACAGAATTAATTAGAAGAATAGCCGGTGGTAAAGGGTATGCACTTACGTGCCCGTTAATTACAAAGGCAGATGGTACTAAGTTCGGTAAAACAGAAGGCGGTAACGTTTGGTTAGATGCTGAAAGAACATCACCATATAAATTCTACCAATACTGGTTGAACACATCAGATGATGATGCCAATAAATACATAAAGATTTTTACTTTCTTGGGTCAACAAGAAATTGAAGATTTAATAAAAGAACATGCAGAAGCACCGCATTTAAGAATACTTCAAAAGAGATTGGCCGACGAAATTACCGTTATGGTACACTCAAAAGATGATTTAGATAATGCAGAACGTGCAAGTCAAATTCTGTTCGGTAAGTCTACAGCGTCTGATTTAAAAGGATTGAATGAAAAAACATTCTTAGAGATTTTTGATGGCGTACCGCAAGCAGAACTTTCAAAATCTGAACTGACAGAGGGGCTAGATATGATTGGTGCATTGGCTGCTAAAACTAGCTTTTTGGGTTCTAATGGGGAAGCTAGAAGAGAATTAAAGCAAAATTCGATTTCGGTAAATAAAGAGAAAGTAAAAGAAGAGTTTTTGATTACTGCCGATGATTTGATCAATGACAAGTTTGTCTTACTGCAAAGAGGTAAGAAGAACTACTTTGTATTGGTATTTAACTAGATAAATTTTTTTTAGACTGTATTTTATGAAGTTGAAACTTGTAGCAATATTGTTCTTATTATTTATTTCTTGTAGCGATGATGATCCATTAATTGCAGATGCTGAATTAGAAGGCGAATGGACGCTTTCTGATGTTATCTGTTATTGCGGATTCGAATCTGACATTGATTTTTCGTTGACCAAAATAAGTTTTAATCCAAATAGAAATAGCGTAACCGTTATCAATGAAAGTGAATATGTTTTCTTTAGGGATACCGGTGAACATACTTATGGCGGACAAGCAAATAGAATCAATTTTTCTGACGGATCTGTATACTTTTTCGAAATTCGAGGAGAGCTACTTACCCTTACTTTTGAAGATAACGTTGATATTGCAGATGATGAGGTAACGTATATTTTTACCCGTTAATATTATTTAGGTGCATATTGTCTCATATTTTAGAATAATTCTGATGTATTAGCGTTTGTATGCATAAACCCCATAGTTATGCTAAAGAAGTACGTTTCTATTATCTGTTTGTTTACATTATTTACTGCTTGCGATAAGCTCGATGAGTTGACAAAATTCGATATGGAATATAGCCAGCGCGTTACTATACCCTCTACTGCAGGTATTGATTTACCTTTTGATGTTTTTACTCCAGAAATGGAGACGAATTCAGCATCTACTTTTGAAGTAAACGATACCCGAAAAGACCTTATTGAAGAAATTAAGTTGACCGAATTAGAATTGGTTATCATTTCGCCAGAAAGTGCTGATTTCAGCTTTTTAAATTCTATAGAAGTGTATATCTCTGCGGATGGATTAGAAGAAATTAGAATTGCGAGTTTAGACGAAGTTCCTGAAGATGCTGGTAATAAAATAACTTTAGATACCTCAGATGCAGATTTGAAAGAGTATATAAAGAGTGATGAATTCAGCTTGCGATTAAACACCGTTACCGATGAGTTAATGAGCAGCGACCATGAATTAGAAGTGAATTCTACATTTTTTGTAGATGCCAAAATATTAGGACTTTAATTTAATATTGCCTTAACGCAACTATTTGCCAAGTTGGGTATCTTGTAACTAGTTAAAAGTCTTCGTTCTATGAAAATATATTCCTTGTTGTTCTTGTTTCTAGTTTTTCTTGCCTCTTGTGCTAATGACGATGATTTCGGTTTAGAGTCAACACAATTTGTATTCTCAGAGCAAAAATGGGAGTTAACTCAAATGTCTGGCAGTTTTCAAAATTCAGAAACTACAGGCGAAGAAATGGAATGGCAAGAATATTACATTTTTTCACCAGAAGGTACTTTTGTAAAATCGAGAACTATTGGTGATGAGCTTGTTGAGGCTACGGGTAGTTTTGAGGTCGTAGAATACGAGAATGATCTTAATCACTACCTAGAACTTACTTTTGAAACCGGTAACGAATTAGCAGGTAATTGTACGGGCGACGATAAAGAGCTTTTAATGTACAGAAATTCAACCACGATTTCAAGCCTGTGGATGGCGTGCGACGGACCTGGGTTAGATTATTCGCTGAGTAAGAATTAAAGCACCATCAAATTGCACCCTCTAATATCAGAATTATCGAATCTTCCGATAATTTCAAAAGTGCCGTCTTGGTTTATTTTACCTAAATCTTGAGTAGCAATAAAGGAGCATGAATTGATGTTTGCCAAATCGATTACATTAATTCCGCCAGATTTGCCATTGTTTAAATAGCTAAGTGGGTCTTCGGTATCGCGCACTAAAATCTTCATCCAAGCTGGGCAGTCGAAAACACCGTTTCCTTTAGAATACGCTTGCGACAAAAGTTCTGTCATTCCGTATTCAGAATGTATGTTTTGTACACCAAATCCTGTTGATAGCAACTCATGTAATTCTTGGCGTACAATTTCTTTTCTTCGCCCTTTCATTCCGCCAGTTTCCATAACAATAGTGTTATGTAAAGACATCTGGTATTGCTCGGTAAATTCTAGCAAGGCAAAAGAAACACCTATAATCAATATTTTAGTGTCCGTTTTTTGAAGCTGTAGTAGTAATTGGTGAAGCTGTTCGTATTCATTTAAAAAGAAACCGCTTTCTGGGTGATTCGATTTTTTAATCAAATCATCTGCCATATAGATTAATGAAGAGCCTGTACGTTCTAGATAAGAAGGTAACAGTGCAAGAACACAATAGTTTTCAATATCTCCGTAAAAGTGGTTGAAAGCCTTTAAATAACTCTGCTCGTATAGACTTAAGTTGGTAACAAAGTGCTTACTGGTTTCACTACCTGTGGTGCCGCTACTTGTAAATGTAATTTCTGGTGTATCGGTCGTGCTAAGAACATCTTTAGACTTAAAGAATTCTATAGGTAAAAAAGGAATTTGTTCTAAAGTTTGAACGTCATCTGGTTGCACATTTAAATAGGTGCAAAAATCGTGGTAGACTATGTTGTTGTCGTATTGAAACCTGAATATGCGCAATGCCTGGGTTAGAAAATCCCCTTCCGTTTGTATATCAAAAATAGCATTATGCTTCATGTTCGGTACCAATTCCGGCAAAGGTACTGAACCAAATTATTTTAATTGTTTAGAGATGAAAATATGTAGATTATTTATTTCACCACAAGCTTACGGGTAATCGATTTTTCGTTTTCGGTTACCTGAACTACATACACTCCCGGTGAAAGCTTTGAGATGTTCATTGCCTTTGCAGACAATTTTTCGGTTAAGACTAGCTCACCGAAAACATCGTAAACTCTAACTTCTTTAAGGTTGTTGTTCTGTGTTGTTACATAAACAACATCGGCAATTGCTGGGTTGGGGTATAATTTGAATCCGGCAATTTCATCGTTACGTAGGTTGTTGATATCTATAGTGTCTTGGGCGTATAAGCCAACGGAGACTACCATAAATAGCATAAAGTAGATTTTCTTCATTTGGTATTGATTTGGGATCAACACTTCAAAGGTATGGTTAAGTGTAGCTTGAACACTGAAAATGTTGTGAAACCAAATTTTTTGTAGGTCTATGAGAAAGTCGAAGTAATTCGTCGTAAAAACGTGTAGTTAACCGATAACGGATTTATGAAAACTGAGAAAAAGAGAGACCTTGTTACTTAACAATCAACTTACGTGTACACATCTTGTTCTTTTCAAGAACACGCAATACGTAAACACCAGTGTCTAAATCTGAAAGATTCAATTCTTTGCCTAAAATAGTTGTCTTCAATAACAATGTACCAAATACATCATAGATAAAAATTTCTTTAGGTGCGTTAAGGTTGGTAGAAATATAAACTTTACCTGTAGTAACCGGATTTGGGTACATACTAAAACCATCAATATCTCCATTGCTCTGAGTGCTTTGCCCATAGCTGAAGGAAATAAAGAAAAAGAAGATGATGGTGTAAAGTTTCTTCATATATAGCTGGTTACAAATGCTATGCCACAAATATAGGAATTTAACAGTCTCTTATATTTTTGTAAGAGGAGATATTGTGAAAAGATCGATGAAATGCAATATAATCGATGAAATGCACTATTTATGACCTTAACTACCTATTTTATTGTGGTTTTAAGTAGCGTGTAGTCTTTAATTGTAAGAATTATTTTAAATAAAAAAGCCCGCAATTTGCGGGCTTTTAAAATATATATATAATACTTTTAATTAGTTTCCAGTTGCCCAAGCAAAAATTGCAACATCAACTGCAGTTCCGTTAAAAACATCATCTTCAGTTGTAGTAAGAGCAGTTCCGTCAACAATTACATTTTCTAAAGGACCATTGTCCTTCATGTCTACATTAGTATCATAACCAGAAAGGCTTACGTTAGTTAAAGTAGCACCAGAAGTCGCTTTGAATTGTAAAGCAGTACCACCAACAGTAGATACAGCAGTAAAGTCAATTAACTTAGGATTACCATTTGCTTTATCAGCTTCAACAGCAGTTGAAAAACCTTCGACATTATGTAGTACATATGCAGTTGTTACTGTACCGTTCCAACCTTCTGTCCAGTCAATAGAATCATCTTGGTTGTTTTCAAAGTATAAGTTTGAAGCAGAAACTGTACCACCAAAGAACTCAACACCATCGTCTTCACCGTCGATCATTGCAACGTTGTCAATAGTTGTTTCAGAACCTACAGCATAAAGAGTAAGACCATTGTACTGTGACTCGGCATTGATTTGAGCACCTGCATTTTTAATGATCAAGTAGCTAATAGAACCAGAGTTATCGGTATCATTTGTTCCTCCATATTTGAAATCGCCTACTTCAGCAGTAGCGTCTATACCTTCGGTAGTAGTTGCATCTCCTAAGACAACTAAGCCACCCCAATCGCCAGGGTTGTTGTTGGTAGATGTCATTACAACAGGGTTAGCTTCAGTACCTTCAATTAAGATAGTACCCCCTCTTTGAACAACGATATAAGTTTCAGTTTCATCACCTGATTCAACCTGAGCACTAATAGTTGTTCCTGCAGGGATAGTAAGAGTAGCACCTTCTTCAATACTATAATTTTTTGACAGTAAGTAATTGATGTTAGCGTCTAATGTAAGGTCGCTAGTTAAATTACCGGTTAATATGCTGCTACCAACGGCTGCATCGGTATTTACCCAATCAAAAATTGCAACGTCTACAGTTGCATTTGCATTGTAGCTATTATCTGGATTACCAGCTTCGCCTTCAATGATAACATTAGCCAAAGGACCGTCGTCTTTCATGTCTATAGAAGTTTCGTAACCGCTTAAAGAAAGACCTGTAATAGTAGCGCCAGAAGTAGCTTTAAATTGTAAAGCTGTACCGCCTACAGTTGATACTGCAGTAAAGTTTATTAAGCTAGGGTTTCCGTTTGCTTTATCTGCTTCAACTGCAGTTGAGAAACCTTCTTTTGTATGAAGAACATAAGCATTGGTAACGGTACCGTTCCAACCTTCTGTCCAATCGATAGAATCATCTTGGTTATTTTCAAAGTATAAGTTAGACGCGGAAACAGTTCCTCCAAAAAACTCTACACCGTCGTCATCACCGTCGATCATAGCAACATTATCAATACTAGTTTCAGAACCTACAGCGTAAAGTGTAAGTCCGTTGTACTGAGATTCAGCATTAATTTGAGCACCGGCATGCTTTATTATCAAGTAGCTTATAGAACCAGAATTATCAGCATCGTTAGATCCACCGTACTTGAAGTTGCCAACTTCTGCAGTAGCATCAACGCCTTCAGTAGTAGTGGCGTCGCCTAATAATACCAAACCACCCCATTGACCAGCTTGACCACCTGTAGATTGCATAATTACTGGTGCGGCAGCAGTACCTTGAATGTCTATTTCCCCGCCTCTTTGAACAACGATATAGGTTTCGGTTTCATCACCAGACTCAACTGTTGCATTAATAACAGTACCTGCAGGGATAATTAATTTACCACCAGCTTCAATACTGTAGTTTTTTTCTAGTGTATAAGTTTTAGAGGCATCAAGTGTTCTTTCTTCTGATAATTGTCCTGTTAAAGTAGTACTTTCTTCTGGGTTTGTTGCTTCACATGCAGTACAAGAACCACCGCAATCAACTCCTGTTTCATCACCGTTTTTTATACCATCGGTACATGTTGGTGTAACGGCATCTGGTCCGTTATCTGGATCATTATCATCGCTACTACAGCTGGCAAAGGTAATAGCAGCTGCTAAAGCGAAAATTTTTACAAAATTTCTTGTTTTCAATTTCATAATAAACATTTTAAAAGATTAAAATTAAAGATTAGTGATTATTGAGTGTTCTTATTAAAATTTGTAATTAAGCCCTAAGCTTATTCCCATACCTGTAGAATATGAGCTTACGGTTTGTTCAGTTTCTATTTCTGTTACGGGGTTTCTTATTAACTGAGTTTGTTTTATTTCAGGATTTAATAAATTCTTTCCTGTAAGGCTTACTTTAATGTGCTCGCCAAATTCTTTACTTATTTGAGCATTTAAAACAACAAAACCATTTTCAATGATAGCGTCGTCATAAAAAATATCTCTATTTGTTTGGTCTGTTGGTACACCTAAAGAGTAGATTTTGTTAGATGCATAATTGGCATTTATTGAAGCAGCAAAAGGGTTGTCACCAGCAGTATCATAATTTAAACTAGTATTAAAAATCCAATCTGATGCTCCTTGTAGATCTGTTTCGGTAATTCCTTTATATTGAAAGCTTCTTAGCAAATTGCCGTTTTCATTAAAAATTTCTTTAAGATCTTGTTGATGCCACATGCGGGTTACATTTAAAACCATATTTAGATTGTAACCAGATTCTGAACCATTGTCGTCATTATATGCAGGGGTAACTAAATCTATTTTAGTTTCTGCTTCAAGACCGAAAATTTCTGCTTTTTCTCCTGAATTGAAGTAAGAGAATATACCCGCAGATCCTCTTTCTCTAACTCTGTTGATCGGGTCAGATATATCTTTGTAGAATGCTGCAACAGAAACCAATTGACCGGCAGACGGGAAATACTCCCACTTTAAGTCCATATTAATATCTTTTGATGCGATCAAATCTGGATTACCACGACTTATTTGTCCTGTTGGTGATACATAACTGAAAGGTGCAATTTCCTTAAATTCTGGTAATGTAATCGTACGGCTAACTGCTAAACGTAATGCATGTAATTCATTGATGGTGTATTTAATGTTTAGACTTGGGTAAAAGTTACTGTAATCTTGATTGCTTTCTCCTGTTCTAGGTGAAAGGTTACCTATGTCGTATGCAACTTCGATTTCATCTCTTTGAAATCTTAAACCTGCATCAAAGTTCCATTTTTCAAGTCCAACATTAAAAGAAAAGAATGCTGCTTTAGAATCTAGCGTACCTAGATAAATATCTTTTCTTTCTCCATTTGCATTTGAACCTAAAAGATTAATTTCTAAAAGTCCGGCGTCAAAATAAGATTGGCGAAAAATTGCGCCAAGATCATCAATAGATGTTGGGTTTACAGCGTTGGTATTTACCTCTTCTACACCAACAAATTCAGAACTAAAATCACGCTCTTTATTTCTGTAAGAAACACCAAAGTTTAATTTGAAGTTTTTTGTCTCTTCATCAATAATTTTTAGCTCGTCTTTTAAATAGGCACTGAATTCAGTGTCATCTATTTCTTGGCTAGATTTACGTTGTTGAAAACCACCATTTCTACCAAGTTGTATAAGAGTACCATCTGGGTCAAAGTTTACTTCGTTTCTAATTCTATTTGGTTCATTGGCATTTAATAGGTTGTAGCCAGCTGCCCATTGTAAAGTGTTTTTCTCCCCAATTTGGTGTCTACCGATTAACTGAGTAACTAATAGTCTAGTTTGTTTCGTATTTTGATCTCTAATGAATTGGAAAAGACCTTCGCTTGGGCTAGTTTCTTCGAAGATAGTAGCCTCGCCATTACGTCCACCTTCAAACACATTTTCATCTAGTTTGTTTACGAAAAAAGTGCTAGATTTTATTTTATGTTTAGAGTTCGCTAAGTATGTAATATCTAATAAGGCCGTGTTAACTATTTTCTTTTGATATGTTGTTGCATCGGTAATGGTGTCATCGATGAAGTTAGAACGGTATTGTCTAAATATACCTTCTCTATGTTCAAAAGATCTTGAATGCGATGCAGTGAAGAAAACAGCAAGTTTATCGGCAATTTTCTTACCTGCAGCAATAGACATAGAATAGTCCATCGGGTTTTCTTGTCTTAAAGTATTCCAACCTTGGTTGGTGATTAATTGTTGCGTAGAAAGACTTTGATCGTAGAACCCAAATGTAGTATTCTTAGAATTCTGTGATATTCTAAAGTTATCATATACTCCGCTTTTGGCTACATTAGAATTTACACCGCCAGAAACTCCAATGGCAAGTTCTCTAGAACCTGATAATTCTCTAGAGGTAATGTTAACATTACCAGAAGCTTGATCAGCGGATCCTTCTACACCGTAAGTTTTACTGATACTAACATTTTGTAGAACACGTGTAGGGAACAAAGAAAGATTAATGTTCTTTTTATCAATATCATCAGAAGGTACAGGTAGACCGTTTAGTGTAGATGATAAATATCTATCTCCTAATCCTCTTACAAAAACATCTCCAGAAGCTTCACTGCTAGAAACACCTGATATTTTTGTGGTTGCTGTAGCAGCATCAGAAACACCAATTTTTGCAAGCTCTACAGCACCTATGCTTTCTTTTATTTCAATAGCTCTTTTCTGATCTAACAATAATGCTGTCTCAGAATCTTTACGAGCAACAGTGGTAACGGTTACCTCATCTAAAGATACCCCTTGCGATGCACTTAACGGTACATCTATAGTGGTTACTTTGCCCGCTATAATTTCGACATTTGGTATTTCAACTGTTTCGTACCCTAAGTAACTAAAGGTTACTGTATATGTACCAGGCTCAATACCTGATATCTCATATAAACCGTCAAAATCAGAAGTGGTACCTTTAGTAGTACCTTTTAATAATACGTTGGCAAATGGTAATGGTTCGTTATTTAATTCTTTATCGGTAAGTGTTCCAACAATGCTTCCTGTGTCTTGAGCACTAGAAATAATAGCGATGAAAAGGAATGTAAAAAATAGTAATTTGTTCATTAGATATATTGAGTCTTAAATCAGCGGCAAAGAAAGAGAGAGGTTGTAATCTTCGGGTTAGATCCATGTTAAACATTTATTTTGTTAATGTTATGTAAACGTTACTACATTAAATCAATGTTAACTGACGTTGCAGTAATAGTATTATCTTTACTTTTGAGCCAATCAATCTAATTTGAAAACCATGAAAAAGAAGGACATTAGAATACTTTTAGTTGATGATGAACCAGACATACTAGAGATAGTGGCCTATAATTTATCTGCCGAAGGTTATGATGTGTATACTGCGAAAAATGGTGCCGATGGTGTTGCCAAGGCAAAAAAGAAATTACCCCATCTTATAATATTGGATGTAATGATGCCCGAGATGGATGGTATTGAAGCTTGCGAGATTCTAAGAAGAACTCCTGGTATGGAAAATACTATTATTACCTTCTTAACTGCTAGAGGAGAAGATTATTCTCAGGTAGCCGGTTTTGATGCAGGTGCAGATGATTATATTACAAAACCTATTAAACCTAAGGTTTTGGTAAGCAAGGTAAATGCACTACTTAGACGTATTAAAAACGAAGAAAACGCTCAAGAAGATATTACCAAAGTTGGTGATATCGTTATTAATAGAGAAGAATATAAGATTATCAAGAAAGGTAAAGAGATCATTTTACCTAGAAAAGAGTTTGAACTTCTAGCCTTATTAACTTCAAAACCTAGTAAGGTATTTAAAAGAGAAGTAATTCTTGATAGAGTTTGGGGTAACGAGGTGGTAGTTGGTGGTCGTACCATAGACGTACACATTAGAAAGCTTCGTGAGAAAATAGGTGAGGACCATTTTAAGACCGTAAAGGGAGTAGGATATAAGTTTGTACTCTAAATGGCTGCGCCTCTACGTTCAAGAAAGTCATATCGTTTTGCGTTTCGCTCATCGTTTTATATTGTAATAATAGGCATATCGGTGCTCGCTTTATTACAATGGCGATTTAGTACTATAAATTGGGGTATTTTAATCTTTGCAGCTCTTTTCTTTTTTATAATATCTTTTATCACGCTACAATTAAGAATTGAAAAATTTATATATAAGCGAATCAAAAAAATATATGACGATGTTGAGTTGCTAGAATCTAGTACGATACCCTCATACCCTGTTACTACAGATATGAGAACCTTAACGGCTGAAATTGAAAAATTTGCAAAAGATAAAAGGATAGAAATCGACACGTTAAAGATTAGAGAAGAATACCGAAAGGATTTCTTGGGTAACGTGTCACATGAGCTCAAAACGCCGCTGTTTACTGTGCAAGGTTATCTAGAAACCTTGTTAGATGGTGCAATTGATGATAAAAATGTACGTAAGAAGTATTTAATACGTGCCAATAAAGCGGTAGATCGTCTGATCTACATTGTAAAAGACTTAGACCTGATTACGAAGTTTGAAGTAGGGCATCTTACTCTTGAAAAGCGCTCTTTCGATATTATAGATCTAATACAAAGTGTATTCGATCTTTTAGAGATGAAAGCGGAAAAGAAAAATATTACCCTAACTTTTGATATGGAATATGTGCAACCCATATTCGTATTTGCCGATAAAGAAAAAATTCAACAGGTGCTTACCAATTTGCTGGTCAACTCTATAAAATATGGTAATGACAATGGTACAACCGAAGTAAGTGTAGAGAATCTGGTTAAAAATAAGGTAATTGTAAGAGTCACCGATAATGGTGAAGGCATACCTGCAGTACATATTCCTCGACTTTTTGAACGTTTTTACAGGGTAGATCAAAGTGGTAGTCGTCGTGAAGGAGGCTCTGGGTTGGGTCTTGCCATTGTAAAACATGTTATTGAAGCGCACGGAGAAAAAATCTTTGTAGAAAGTGCGGTTGAGGTCGGTTCAGAGTTTTCTTTTACGCTAGAGAAAAGTATCGTTCAAATAGAGGAACTACAATAATCGCTAACCCTCTCTTTTTTCTTAGATTTGCCCCAGTTTAGATGTAAAAATTGTGGGAAGTAAAAATAAATTAAAGCGATTTCAAGAAAACGAGACGTTTTCAAACGTAATTCAACCAATAAGAGACGAAGTGGTAGGTGGTTTCCCGTTGAAAGGAAAATGGAATACCCATTTCAAAAACGATAACCCTATTGTATTAGAATTGGGTTGTGGTAAAGGGGAGTACACCGTTGGCTTGGCAAAGAAATTTCCGAACAAGAATTTTATCGGTATCGATATAAAAGGTGCCCGTTTCTGGAAAGGAGCCAAGGAAGCTGTAGAGGGAGATTTGCCAAATGTTTGTTTTATTCGGACTCAAATTGAACTAATAGACCATCTTTTCGATAAAGAAGAGGTATCTGAAATTTGGATCACCTTTCCTGATCCACAGATAAAATATAAGCGTACTAAACACCGTATGACCAATACGGCATTTTTAGAGCGCTATAAGCAAGTTCTAAAACCTGACGGAACGGTAAATCTTAAAACCGATAGCGAGTTTATGCACGGGTATACTTTGGGTTTGTTACACGGGCTTGGTTTAGAAGTACTTTACGCCAATCATGATGTGTATAAAAATGAAGGTAGCCCTAAAGAAGTCCTAGAAATACAGACTTTCTATGAAAATCAGTATCTTGAAAAGGGAAAACCTATTACCTTTATTAGGTTCAAGGTAAACTGATTCAATGCAACAATTACCTATTTTATTTGTATTCACTTTTGGTGCGGCCTTCTTCGCCTCACTACCGCCCGGTTTGCTGAATTTAAATGCAGCAAAGACGAGTGTAGAAAAGGGAAAAACAAATGGAATTATCTTTGGCTTGGGTGTTGCTCTTGCGGTAATGTTACAAACGTATGTATCGGTACGTATCGCAAAATTAATTTCTAGAAATCAACATGTAATCGAGGTACTTCTGCAATTGGCTTTGGGTATATTCTTTGTGTTGGCAATTGTATTTTTTATAAAAGGTAAAAAGCAAGAGAATAAGCCGTTGATCCTTACCGAGACCAAAAAACGAAATAGTTTTTCTAAAGGAGTCTTTCTAGCGCTTATTAATCTTTTGGCGATACCTTATTATAGCGGTTTGAATACGGTTTTTCATTCGCAAGGTTTTATGACCTTTAAAATAATAGATGAGGTTTTGTTTATTCTTGCTGCAGGTAGTGGAACATTTCTGGCCATGTATTTATATGTCATCTATTTTAATAATTGGGAGCATAAAACAAAGTCGTTTTCCAAGAATAGTAATTTTATTTTAAGCGGATTAATGGTGTTGCTATTTATAATCACTGCTTTTAGATTGTTTAATTAAACGGATGTAGGCGATGAAACCTGAAAATGAGAATTTCTTTGAAAGAGTATATCAGGTAGCACGGTTAATACCCGAAGGGCGTGTAACGTCTTACGGCGCAATAGCTAAATATTTAGGTGCTGCACGTAGTGCAAGAATGGTAGGTTGGGCAATGAATGCATCGCATAATATGGATGACATTCCTGCACATAGGGTGGTCAATAAAGCCGGATTACTTACTGGAAAACATCATTTTGATGGTACCAATCTTATGCAACAACTGTTGGAAGGTGAGGGAGTAGTAATTAAAGATTTACAAATAGTACAATTAGAAAATTACTTTTGGGACCCATTTACAGAGCTTAAGGCGGAATTATAAGACTATTGAAATGTTAAGGTAAATGTTGTCTTTTCATTTGAAACTACCCTAATTGACCCACCGTGCATTCGCATAATCTGCTTACTTAAGCTTAAACCGATACCTGTTCCAGTATTTTTAGTGGTAAAAAACGGAACAAATATTTCATCTAATAACTCCGCAGAAACCCCAGGACCGTTATCAGTAACCGTAATATATTTTTTACCCTGCGCATCTTCTTCCGCTTTTATAATGATGCTACCCTCATCTTGACCTTCAAGCGCTTGTTGGGCATTTTTCCCAAGGTTTAAAAGTATTTGGGTAATCTGTTTTTCGTCCATATAAAGTTCTAGATCTTCAGGTTCAGATGATACTTCTAAAGTAATATTATGTCCGTTGGTATACTCTTGTAACAATAACCGTACTCTTTCTAAAATTTTGCTTGCGGGTATTAATTCTCGATCAGGTTCGGGCACACTTAAAAATGTTCGGTACGACTGTACAAAACTCATTAAATCATTGCCTTGTTCTTTGATAACCTCTAAACCTTTTGCAGAGTTTTTTATCTGCAGTTCTCCGAATTCTTCGGGCGTAGAAAGCACATTGCCTTTTTTAAAGTATTTTAAGATAGACTCAGAAATAGAGGTAATCGGTGTAATGGTATTCATGATCTCATGGGTTAGAACACGAATTAGTTTCACCCAAGAATCAGTTTCTTTATCGTCTAATTCTTTTTGAATATCATGAACAATGACCAATAACAACTGCTTACCTTCAATTGCTATAGGCGTACATTTCAAGGTCAATTCTTTTTTGCCACGTTCATTGCCTAAAGAATATAACGTACTTTCAAAAGGCTCTAAAGATTCAAATAGACTGTAGAGATTTGGGTCTATTTGCTTTAATTGCTTTACATGGTTAAGTGGTCGGTAGTTGAGCAAATCTTGTACCGTTGGGTTCGCGTATAAAATATGCCCCTTGTCATTAACGGTAAATATACCAATGTCTGCTTGCCTTAATATTTCTTGGTAATACTGCTCTTGGGCTTGTTTTTTTACATGAATATCTTGAATCATTCCATTCAGCATATTCAAGCTATGGTTGAGTTCTTCAATAGATTTTACACTCAGTTTTTCAGGAAAGCGTAAGGTGAAATCTTCATTTTTAATGGCATCAAAGAAATAAGCAATTTTTCTATTGGTCTGGTTCACGTAGTGTATGAGTCCGTATGCCTGTCCTATAAACACAAGACTTAAAATAACACTGAGCAGATAATGTTCTTTAAAAAACAGAAATGCGGTGAGTAGCGCACAAACGGCTATCAGAATAATCCTGAAAACAAGCTGATAGTATATACTTTTGCTGACCATTATTTAACCGATTTTTTAAGTTTATTGTAAAGTGTTTGTCTCGAAATACCCAATTGATCGGCAGCGGCACTGTAATTTCCTTCATGGTCACTTAGTGCTTTATTGATCATCACCAGTTCCATTTCTTCCAGCGTTTTTGGTCCGCCTTCAATGGTTACCGTAGTCTTGGTATCTAACAGAAAATCGGTTGGTTTTAACACATTTCCTTCAGAAAGTATAACGGCACGCTCCATGGTATGCAGAAGCTCTCTAACATTACCGGGCCATGGGTAGCTCATTAATTTCTCTTGTGCAGATTGATTGATTTTTAAACTAGGCTTACCGTATTTATTGGAGAATTTTTTCAAGAAGAAATTAGATAAAACTAACACATCATTATCTCGATCACGCAATGCAGGTACCTGTACTTGAATGGTGTTTATTCGGTATAAAAGATCTTCACGAAACAATCCGTCAGAAACCATTTGTTCTAAGTTACCATTAGTAGCACAAATTAATCTGATATCTACAGCGATAGGTTTGTTGGATCCTACACGCACAACAACCCTATTCTGAATAACAGATAACAGTTTTGCTTGCATCTGTAAAGAAAGGTTTCCGATTTCATCTAAGAACAATGTTCCGCCATTTGCAGCTTCAAATTTACCTGCGCGATCATCTTTAGCATCTGTAAAAGACCCTTTTACATGACCAAAAAGTTCGCTTTCAAATAAATTCTCGGAGATAGAACCCATATCCACTGAAATAAAAACCTCATTATTTCTGGCAGACGATTTATGCAGTTCGCGAGCGATTAATTCTTTTCCTGTACCATTCTCGCCAGTAACTAAAATATTTACATCTGTTTTGGCAACTTTTTGCACGAGGTTTAAAACACTGTTCAATGCTTTGGAATTCCCGATAATGTAATTTGAATTCTGATTAATTACTTGCTTTAAATTATTCTCTTTCTGTTTTAGGTGCTGTACCTCTTTTTGCGATTTTCTAAGCTCGTAAGCAGATTTTACGGTAGTTAACAGTCGCTCGTTGTTCCAAGGTTTTAGTACAAAATCAGTAGCACCTTCTTTGATCGCTTCAACGGCAAGTTCAACGGCACCATAAGCCGTCATCATAATTACCGATATATGTGGTGCCTTCTTTTTTATTTCTCGTAACCAATATAAGCCCTCATTACCGGTGTTTACTCCCGCAGAAAAATTCATATCTAATAGTATGATATCAATTTCTTTTAGGTTGGGGAAAGAGGTAAGTAAATTGGGATTAGAAATAGTCTGAACACTTTTATATTCAAACTGTAATAATATCTCTAAAGCGCTCAATACACTTTTGGTATCATCTACAACAAGTATTTTAGCATCGATCATGGTAAATTCTATTAACTCTTTTAAAACTACACATACAAGTTTGTATTTTCATGGTACTGTAAAAATATTTGACATTATCTGTACAACATTTTTACACTGAAAATAAAGTGATAATTATTTTATTAATGTAATAATCTGTAAATCAGTAGTTTGAATTTATGGCACGTATATAGTATAGAGAATGGCATACCAATTTAGAAATGAATCAAAAATTTAAAATAACGACACTTTTACTACTCTCTATTTGGGGGTCTGTACTTGCGCAAGAAAGCTGGACATTAGATGAATGTGTTTCTTATGCAATGGAGCATAACTTGCAGTTGAATGACTTTAAATATACCAACCAATCTAACAGAGAAACCTACAGACAGTCGGTTCGTAATTTGTTGCCATCGGTAAATGCATCTTCAAGCTATCTTATTAATTATGGTAGAGCAGAAGATCCTAATACGGGTACATTCGTAAATCAAGATTTTTATTCGAACAATTATTCTTTAGAATCTTCGATTGATCTGTTTCAAGGGTTTCAGAAAATAAATTCAATAAAAGCCTCTAAGTTGTTATTTAAGGCAACACAAGAAGAAGTATTACAGCAAAAGTATTTATTGGCATTTAGAGTCATGCAAGCTTTTTATGATATTCAGTTTTTTGAGGGATTGGTAGAAATATCAAAAGAACAATTAACGGTATCGCAAACGAACTATAGCTTAGTTGAAAAGCAGGTAGAGTTGGGGTTGAAAGCAGGTGCAGATTTATATGAAGCAGAATCGTTATTGTTGACCGATAAGTTGAACGTAACCCAAAGCAAAAATCAATTGGCTTCGGCTAAGTTGACTTTGATTCAAGAAATGAATTTAGAGAACACTTCAGACATAACAATCCAGAAAGACTTAGAAGAAATAGTATCAGAATTTAATAGTCAAGAAATGAAATCTGATTCCGTTTACACCGAAGCAAGGGAGTTTATACCTATGATAAAAGCACAAGAATTTAGAGCAGAGGCGGCTAAAAAACAAGTGGCGGTTTCTAGAGGTAGATTATATCCTTCGCTATCGTTCTTTGCAGGTATTGGTACAGGGTATTTCGAAACTTTTAGAGATACATTAGGTAATACATTACCATTTAGAGAGCAGTTTCGAGATAATACCTCGCAATATATTGGTGTCAATTTAAATGTGCCAATAAGTAATGGTTGGTCGGCAAGATCTAGAATAAAGCAATCTAAAATTGAAAAACTAAGAGCAGAGAATAATTTAAAAACACAAGAACAGGTACTTTTTCAAGCCATACAGAAATTAGTGCAAGATTATAATTCTTTGCTGTTAGAATTGGTACAGAGCAATCAGAAAATGGAAGCTCAGAATTTAGCCTTTACCATAGCACAAAAACGATATGAAAAAGGATTGATAAATACACTAGAACTTTTTACGGCTAAAAACTTATATGCGAGTGCGCAGAACGAAAACTTACAAGTAAAATTAAGATCAGAAATCAATAAGAGTACATTAGATTTTTACAGAGGCTTGCCAGTTTTTAATATTGAAGCCCCCTAGCCCCCAAAGGGGGAACCAATAAAGCAAACTGCCGAACATAGAATGAGCTGTTTTGAAAAAGAAGTGAAATTTTAATAAACAACATTATTGTTGGAGATAAATAAGTAAAGAAAAAATATTAACCAACAACGAACAAAGAATAAACGATTACGATGGATATAAAATTAGAAAAGAAAAAAGGATTGAAGCCAAAACATTTCGGCTATATCGCATTAGGTATACTGCTTTTATTTGTTGGGTATCAGCTATTGTTTGCAAGTTCTGTGTCTACATTTAGAACAGAAAAAGATAAGCTTTCGATTGCAGAGGTTACTGCAGGTAAGTTCGATGACTACATTACTATTAACGGTAGCGTAGCGCCAATTGCCACCATTTATATGGATGCTTATGAAGGTGGTCGTGTAAGTGAGAAATTGATAGAAGAAGGTGCCATGGTGAAGAAAGGTGATATCATCTTAAAGCTTGAGAACATGAATTTGTACGAGCAGATTTTAGCTAGTGAAAGTAACTTGGCACTAAAGCAAAATGATTTAAGATCAACCAAAATGAGTTTTGATTCAAGACAGGTTGAGGGAAGAAGATCGTTGGCAACAGCAAGTACGGATTTACAACGTTTGAAAAGAAACTACGAGCAAAATAAAGCCTTGTTCGATGATGAATTAATTTCAAGAGAAGCATTTCAACTATCTAAAGAAAACTATGAATTGTCTCAAAAGCAACATGAAATTATCAAAGTACAAACGGTACAAGATGATGAATTACGAGAGACATCATTAAAAGGGTTAGATACCGATTTAGACCGTATGCAAAAGACTTTAGGTATGGTCTACCAAAGACTAGATCACTTAAATGTACGTGCACCTGCAGATGGTCAATTAGGATTTTTAGATGCCGAAATAGGGCAGAGCATTGCACAAGGTCAGCGCATAGGTCAGATTAACGTACTTACAGACTATAAGATAGAAGCTGAAATCGATGAGCATTATATTGACCGTGTAAAAAGAGATTTAGTAGCTGTTTTAGAACGTAACGGAACAGAGTTCCCATTACGATTAAGAAAAGTATATCCTGAGGTCAGAAACGGTAGATTTAAGGTGGATTTGGTTTTTACCGATAGCAAACCAGAGACCATTCGTTCAGGTCAGAGCTATAATATTAAATTACAGTTAGGCGAATCTAACGACGCACTTTTATTGCCAAAAGGTAGCTTCTTTCAAAGCACAGGCGGACAATGGATTTTTGTTGTGAATTCTGATGGAGGAGAAGCAATTAAGAGAAACATTAGAATAGGAAAACAGAATTCTAGATTCTATGAAGTTTTAGAAGGATTAGAACCTGGAGAAAAAGTAATTACAAGTAACTATGATAATTTCGGCGAGGCTGAAAGAATAGTGTTGAAATAAAAGCCCCTAGCCCCCAAAGGGGGAATTGTCGGAGCGTAAGAAATAAATAAAACTGTCACATTTGAGGAAACTCAATGTCATTATAACAATAAAAATAACAGGAATATGATAACCATTACGAACCTTAAAAAAAGTTTTAGAACAGAAGAAGTAGAAACCTTGGCATTGAATAGTGTCAACCTAAAAGTAGAAGATGGCGAGTTTGTGGCTATCATGGGTCCGTCTGGTTGTGGTAAATCTACGTTGTTGAACATTATTGGCATGTTAGATAACCCAACAGATGGCAGCTACAATTTTGCAGGTAATGAAGTAGGCGGATTAAAAGAGAGTCAGCGTACCCAATTACGTAAAGGAAATTTAGGGTTTGTTTTTCAAAGCTTTAATCTTATTGATGAGCTTACGGTATATGAAAATGTAGAGCTGCCATTAATCTATTTAAAAATGGGTAAGGCAGAACGAAAAGAAAAGGTAATGAAGGTGTTGGAGCGAATGAAAATAGCACATAGAGAAAAGCATTTTCCGCAGCAATTATCAGGTGGTCAACAACAACGTGTTGCCATTTCTAGAGCGGTAGTAACTAATCCGAAATTAATATTAGCCGATGAGCCAACAGGTAACTTAGATTCTAAAAACGGAATCGAAGTAATGAACCTATTAACAGAACTAAACCAAGAGGGAACCACAATAGTTATGGTAACACACTCTGACAGAGATTCACACTATGCCCATAGAGTAGTAAATCTATTCGATGGTCAAATTGTAACTGAAAGCCAGAACCGAGCAATCGGAGCCATGATGTAATCCCCCATGCCCCCAAAGGGGGTTATGAGGAGTTTATTCATCAATCAATTATTGGCTATGTTCATTGAACAGAGCCGAAGTGAAGACAACTAATCAGCCAAAAAACCAACCCTATCCCTTAATCACGGATAATAGAGTATCATCAATCAATCACCAAACCAATCCCCCTCCGCTTGTGCTGAGCATAGCCGAAGTATCGGAGGGGTTAGGGGAGGAAAAATCAAAAAATCATGTTTAGAAACCATCTTAAAATTGCTTGGAGAAGTTTAAAGAAAGATAAGCTCTTTGCCGCTATAAAAATTGGCGGTTTCGCTGTTGGTATAGCAGCATGTCTTTTAATAGCATTGTTCATTCGCAATGAGGTGGGTTATGATCAATACTACGCCAATAAGGATCAAATGTACCGTGTAGTTTTAGAAGGTATGTATAAAGGTGAGGTAATGAAAAGCACACACTTTCAGTTACCTTTTGCAGATGCCTTGCAAAGTGATTTTCCTGAAATTATAAAAGCAGGAAAAGTTAATACAACAGGAATATTTGGAGCAGGTAAACGTGGTATTAGATTAGCTGGTGAGAAACAAAATAACCTAGAAGACGGATTTTTACTTGCGGACCAAGAAGCATTTGAGATTTTAGAAGTTCAGCTCGAACAAGGTAATGCCAACACGGCATTGACAAATCCGAAGAGTATTGTTATCTCAGAATCTAAAGCCGCAAAATATTTTAAAGATGGAACGATTATAGGCGAAACAATCATTTTAGACAATGATCCTACAAAGCCATATACCGTAACTGGTGTTATGAAAGATGCACCTAAAAACTCGCATTTAGCATACGATTTTTTAATTCCCATTGAAGACACCAATGCAAGTTGGACCAACCAGAACTACTTCACTTATATTCTAGTAGATCCAAATACAAATGTTCAGCAGCTAGAGAAAAAAATGGTTTCTATTGTTGAAGACTACATCATTCCCGCACAACGAGAAAGAGGTCGTGCACCAGATTTTATTGATGTGCTAAGAACCATGGAGTATAAGCTTCAGCCTATCACAGATATTCACTTGTATTCAGATATTAAAATGGCAGATGGTCTAAAGCATGGCGATATCAGATTCGTTTGGCTTTTTGCAGCCATAGCCGGTTTCGTATTGTTGTTAGCGGTGATTAATTTTATCAATCTTTCTACTGCAAAATCAGCAAATAGAGCAAAAGAAGTGGGACTTAGAAAAACTATAGGTGCTTACAAAAGCAATTTGGTGGTTCAGTTCATGACCGAATCAATAATGTTCAGTTTTGTCTCTTTTATTTTAGGGGTTTTATTGGCTTGGGCATTATTACCGTCATTCAATTCTATTGCATCAAAAGCAATTGAAATGCCTTGGTCAGCATGGTGGTTCATTCCAATTGTATTAGTTGCTGCGCTGTTAGTAGGTTCTTTGGCAGGGCTTTATCCTGCATTTTATTTATCAGCATTTAAACCGGTTAATGTTTTAAAAGGAAGTTTAAGCATTGGTAGTAAAAGTGGAAAATTAAGAAGCGGACTCGTTATTTTTCAATTTTCTACATCTGTAATTCTGATTATAGCCACATTGATTATTTACCAACAAATGGACTTTATACTTCAAAAAGAATTGGGGTATGACAAAGAACAAGTTGTCATACTAGAGGGAACCGCAGTATTAGGAAATAGCGCAGAGAATTTTAAAGAACAATTACTACAATTACCACAAGTAAAATCGGCAACGATATCTAATTATTTACCAGTAGATGGTGGCAGTAGAAACGGCAACACTTTTAGAAGAGAAGATGAAGGTAATGAAGGCAGAGGTATACCTGCCCAAATTTGGAGAGTAGATTACGACTACATAAAAACACTGGGTATTACTCTAAAAACAGGTAGAGATTTCTCCAAGCAGTTTGCTTCTGACTCTTTGAATTCCATCATCATAAATGCCAATATGCAAAGAGAGCTAGGCTTAGAAAATGCAATTGGTAAAGAGATTAATAACAACGGACAACTATTTACTGTAATAGGGGTGGTTGATGATTTTCATTTTAAATCTCTAAAAGAAGATATTTCTTCATTGTCTTTAGTAATTGGTAAAGATTTGGGGTCCATATCGTTGAAGTTGGAAAAAGGAAATGTGAATCAGGCATTGGGATCTATCGAATCTGTATGGAATAAAAACATTCCCAATCAGTCTATAAATTATAGCTTTTTAGACCAAGAGTTTAGTCGTATGCATGATGATGTAGAGCGTATGGGTAAGATTTTCAACAGCTTTGCACTGTTCGCCATATTGGTAGCATGTTTAGGGTTGTTTGCACTCTCTGCTTTTATGGTAGAACAACGTAAAAAAGAAATCAGCATTAGGCTAGTTTTAGGTGCACCATTTAAAAGTATATACCGACTACTAACGTTAGATTTTATGAAGCTTATTTTGATATCCATCATTATTGCAATCCCTATTGGTTGGTACATTATGAGCCGTTGGTTACAAGATTTCGCCTATCACATTACCATCGGTTGGGGCATATTTCTAGCTGCAGGTTTAATAGCATTAACCATTGCAATACTGACCATAAGTTACCAATCGGTTGGTGCAGCATTAATACAACCTTTGAAAAGTTTACGAAAAGAATAAATATCCCATCCCCAGCCCTTCCCGAAGGGAAGGGAGTTATAATAATCACCAAACCATTCCCCCTCCTTTGGAGAGGGGCTAGGGGGAGGAAAAAAACGAGAACTATGTTTAAGAACTATATAAAAATCGCTTGGAGAAACCTTTGGAAGAATAAAGGCTATAGCTTGTTGAATATTTTTGGTCTGGCAATAGGCATTACCTGTGCTGCCATGATTTTGCTTTGGGTAGAAGATGAGGTTGGTTACGATGCTAATTTTGAGAAGCAAGATGTAGTGTATTACATACCTACCAACCAACAATATGAAGGCGAGTGGCGTACATTTAACTCAACTCCCGGTCCGTTGGCAGAAGTTTTAAAGGAAGAGGTGCCAGGTATTGTAGGTGCAGCAAGAACAAAAGAAGAAGATTTTTTATTTCAAGTAGGAGAAACATCCATTAATAAATTTGGGAGATATGCCGACCCAGATTTTTTAAGCATGTTCAGTCTCTCATTCGTAGAAGGCAATTTAGAAACCGCTTTAAATGATGTAGATGCCATAGTCATCTCACAAGAAACGGCTACCCAATTATTTGGGGAAAATACTTCAGCCATTAACAAAGTAATTAAAATAAACAACGAAACAAGTTATACCGTTTCAGGAGTTTATGAAGATTTGCCGCACAATGTAACCTATAGTTTTGACTGGGTTATTCCTTTTGAGCGGTTTGCAAAAGATAATGAATGGGTAAACGAATATGATAGAAACTTCGCGGACACTTTTGTTGAACTTTCTCCAGAGGCAAATTTTAATGTTGTCAATAAGAAAGTAAAAGCAATACTTCCTATGAAAACGGAAGATGACGAAACCATAGCCTTTTTGTTTTCTATGAAAGACTGGCATTTAAGGTCGGTATTTGAGGGAGGCAAAAATATAGGAGGTCAAATCACGTACGTAAGACTATTCAGTCTTATTGCAATCATTATTTTGTTGATAGCCTGTATCAACTTCATGAACTTGGCTACCGCTAGAAGTGAAAAAAGAGCAAATGAAGTGGGTGTACGAAAAGTATTAGGCTCAGGAAGAAAAGGTTTGATATCTCAGTTTATGGCAGAAGCTGTCATCACCGCAACATTATCAGCTGTACTCAGTGTGGTATTGTTAAAATTATTGGTGCCACAGTTTAATATGATGATAGATAAACAGTTAGATTTTAGTCTGTTCAATCCTACTCATATAGCAGTACTACTGGGAATTACCCTGATATGCGGATTGGTAGCAGGTTGGTATCCGGCGTTCTATTTATCTTCTTTTAGACCTGTAGATGTGTTGAAAGGAGCACGTAGAACTAAAGGCAGTGCATCGTTTATTAGAAAAGGGTTGGTAGCGACACAATTTGTAGTATCCATCGTATTTATCATATGTACCATTATCGTCTACCAACAAGTACAACATGTAAAAGGGCGCGATCTGGGTTACAATAAAGAAAATTTAGTGAAGATTCCTGTTACCGGAGATATGATTAAAAACTTCAACCCGATAGAAGCAGACATGAAAGCCACGGGGATGATAGAAAGCATCGGACTCATTAATTCTGATATTTTATCCGGTGGAAATAATACATCGGGATTAAGTTGGCAAGGCGGTGTAGATACTGAAGATGTATTGGTTTCTGTACGTGATATTACAGCAGATTTTTTCAATACAGCAGGATTGGAAATTATTGAAGGACGAGGATTTAGTAACAATCCCGCGCAAGACAGTGTCAATATTATTGTAAGTGAATCGTTCGCAAAATTAATGGGGAACGGCAGCGCTATTGGTAAAACTATAGAAGAGGATTATCCTGTAATTGGCGTAGTAAAAGATTATGTATATGGTGATATGTACGGGTCTAGTGATCCGGTCATATTTTTTAATGACCCAAGTGAAGCACGTTTTATGTATGTAAAAACGAAGTCTGGTATGGCAACAGCATCGGCTTTATCAGCTATGGAGGCATCGTTGAAGAAGTTTAATCCGGCATTTCCTTTTGAATATGAGTTTGTAGATGATACCTATAATGCCAAGTTTAAGAGTGAAAAATTAATCGGCAGCCTATCTCAAATATTTGCCTTGTTAGCCATATTAATTTCGTGTTTAGGACTCTTCGGATTATCTGCCTTTACCGCAGATCAGCGTAGAAAAGAAATAGGGGTTCGTAAAGTATTAGGGTCTAGCATATCGAGTATTGTAGGTTTGCTGTCAAAAGATTTTATGCAACTGGTCGTGATTGCAATTTTAATAGCTTGTCCTCTTGCATGGCTATTAATGCAGAACTGGTTAGAAGGGTATTCTTACCGTATTTCTATAGATATATGGGCTTTTGTAATTGCAGGTGTTGTCGCAATTGTTATAGCGTTAGTAACCATAAGTTTTCAAGCTTTAAAAGCGGCTAGGGCGAATCCTGTAAAGAGTTTACGTACAGAATAAGGGCATGTATTATGATAAAAAGACCCAACTTCAGAATTTATCTGTAAATATATTTTACACATTTTGTCCAAATATTTGACAATTAAGATATTAGATTTTTATTTAAATAATTGAAAATCAGAAGTTTATTTAATTGGCATGAAAATAGAGTTCTCATTATTGTCGTCAATCATCATCATCAAATCACGCTAAGCAAGGTCTAAGCGTCAAAAAGCAAAAATCATGTTTAAAAACTATCTAAAAATTGCCTGGAGAAGTTTAAAGAAGCAAGCCTTTTTTACTTTCTTAAATACATTCGGTCTGGCCATTGGTATGGCTGGTGCATTGATGATTTCGCTATATATCTACGACGAGCTTAGTTATGATAAAATGTTTGCCGATGCAGATAGAATTTATCGTGTTGATTCAGATATAAAATTTGGCGGAGCGGAAATCAAAGCAGGTGAATCTGCAGCCCCAATGGCAGAAACATTAAAAAGAGATTATCCGCAGGTAGAATCTTCAGTTCGTTTTAGAACCGTGGGTAGTATGTATGTGAAGAAAGTTGGAGGTACCACAAGTGCTAAAGAAAATCATATAACGTATGCCGATTCAACGGTCTTCGAGTTTTTTGGTATTGATTTAATTGCTGGTAATGCTAAAACAGCTTTGACGGGCACTAATTCTTTAGTACTTACCAAAACTGCCGCAGAGAAACATTTTGGTTCTACAGATGTATTAGGTCAAAATTTATTGTTAGATAATACCGATACATACACGGTAACCGGTGTAATAGATGACATGCCCAAGAATTCATATTTCAATGACTATAGTGTGTTTTTGGCAATGGCGGGCAACGTTGCATCGAGAGAAGATAATTGGGGCGGTAATAATTATTTTACGTTTATAAAACTAATACCGGGTGTAACGGCAGAAGATTTTCAAGAACCCTTGCAAGGCATGTTAGAACGGTACATGTTACCATGGGCACAAAAATATTTTCCGGGTATGACGGCAGAGTCGTTTGCAGCGTCCGGTAATTATATTCGGTATCACACATTGGCATTGACCGACATCCATTTATATTCAGATAAAAGCACAGAAATGAGTGCTACAAGCAGTGTTCAAAATATTTACATTCTTTCTTTTATTGGCTTATTCTTGATTATTTTGGCAAGTGTTAATTTTATGAATTTATCTACGGCACACTCCTTAAAGAGAGCTAAAGAGGTCGGGGTAAGAAAGACTCTTGGTTCTAATAGATCGAATCTGATATTTCAATTTTTAACCGAATCAGGATTAATAGCATTTTTGTCCCTAATAGCGGCACTACTAATTACATTGGTAGCATTACCTTTTTTCAATAGCTTCACAGGTAAGTCAATTGCAATTCCGTTTACTCAGCCTTTATTTTGGTTGGTGTTATTAGTAGCCACTGTTTTACTGGGGGTTTTCTCGGGTAGTTATCCGGCGTTTTTCATGTCTAGGTTCACTCCCGTTAAAAGTTTAAAAGGTGGTGCAACAGAGAGTGTAGGAAATGGTAGAGTACGTAATGCATTGGTCATCTTTCAGTTTTCAATATCGGTATTTCTAATCATAAGTACCTTGGTGGTATTTCAACAATTGAATTACATACAGAGCAAAGATTTGGGCTTTACCAAAAATCAAGTGTTGTTAATTAATGAAATAGGAGCACTAGGGTCTAAGACCAAAGCTTTTAAAGAGCAAGTTGCAAAAATGGGTTATGTAGAGAGTGCTACGTTAAGCGATTACTACCCTACACCATCTTGGCGATCAAATAGTTCGTTTTTTGAAGAGGGAGCAAGAGATCAAGAAAGTGCCATTCAGATGCAGGAATGGTTGGTAGATTCAGATTACCTAAAAACTATGGAAATGGAAATAGTTGCTGGGCGAGATTTTAATCCGCAGTATGCATCAGATTCTACGGCTATGATTATAAATGAAGCTACGTTGCCTATTATGAATGTCACGGCAGAAGAAGCTTTAGGTATGCGCATATCAGAAGAAATAGAACTAGAAAATCCTACGTACTATACTGTAATCGGAGTGGTCAAAGACTTTCATTATACTTCATTGCGTACCAATATTAGTGCCCTTGGAATGCATTTGAATACTGATGCCGAAAATATGGCAGTAAGAATGAATGGCGAAAATTATGCAAAAAACATTGCTGCCATTGAAAGTATATGGAACGCCATGGCGCCAGGTCAACCTTTTGATTATCGCTTTATGGACGAAGCTTATAATACAACCTATGAAGCCGAGCAAAAACTAAGTCAGATATTTTTCATTTTTACTTTACTATCCATTTTCATTGCTTGTTTGGGATTATTTGGATTAGCTGCCTTTAATGCTGAAAAGCGTACAAAAGAAATCGGTGTTAGAAAAGTGTTGGGAGCTACTGTAAGTCAAATCTCATACCGACTTACAGTAGATTTTCTAAAACTGGTAGGTGTAGCAATATTGGTGTCGTTGCCAATAGGATGGTTTGTTATGAACAAATGGTTAGAAGATTTTTCATACCGCATAGAAATCGGATTTGGCATTTTCGCTTTGGCGGCACTACTGGCGATTATAGTGGCTATTGTAACAGTTAGTTACCAAAGTATAAAAGCGGCAATTGTAAATCCGGTGAAAAGTCTACGGTCAGAGTAATTTATTCAGTTGTTTCGTTCTTTTGTCAAGATGTTTAATTAGGTGTAACATTCTCATTTTTAAGTAGTCTTTGTAAATATATTGTACATCGTTTGTCCATATATTTTACACATACATTTTTATTAAAATTTGTAAAACACTGTTAAATAGACATTTACCAATATGGCATGAATTTAGTCGTAAATGTGTAGTCATCAATCATCAATCACGGTTTAGTACTAACTGAGCATCAATTAAAAAACGAACAATCATGTTTAAAAACTATCTAAAAATAGCTTGGCGAAATCTTTTAAAGAACAAGGGATATACGTTTATAAATGTAGGGGGGCTTGCCTTAGGTATGGCAGTAACCTTGATCATAGGGTTATGGATACAAGATGAGCTTTCATATAATAGCTATTTTAAGAATAAAGATAGTCTTGCCCAGGTCTTTCAATCACAAACTTTTAATGGAGAAACGGGCACAGGGCCTGCGATACCTAGACCGTTAGAGAAAGGATTGCGAGATGGTTATAGCGACAATTTCAAGCATCTTATTATGTGCTCTTGGACCAATGATCATTATTTGAAATATGGTGATAAAAATATATCTAGACCAGGCAATTATATGCAAAAGGCTGGTCTAGAAATGTTTGGTTTAAACATTGTAAAAGGAGAAAAAGATGGATTAAGAGAAATTAATTCTATTATGCTTTCTCAGTCAACTGCCGATGCTCTGTTTGGTAGTGAAGATCCTATTGGTAAAACAGTTACGGTAAGCAATGAACATAAGATGAATGTAAGTGCTGTGTATAGCGATATACCGGTAAACAATTCTTTTAATGATACCGATTTTATTATTCCGTGGGAAAAGTATTTAGCCAATAATGAATGGATTCGAAATGCAGAAGATCAATGGGGCAACAACTCGTTTCAAATGTTTGTGCAATTGGCGGATAATACAACTATTGAACAAGTAACGGATAGGATTAAAAATGTAAAGAAAGATTTAAACGAAGATACAGCACAATTTAATCCACAGATATTCTTGTTTCCAATGAAAGATTGGTATTTACATAGCAGTTTTGAGAATGGAGAACAAGTTGGTGGGCGAATAAAATACGTTTGGCTGTTTGGTATTATTGGTGCTTTTGTTTTGCTACTGGCGTGCATTAATTTTATGAATTTAAGTACTGCCAGATCAGAGAAACGCGGTAAAGAGGTGGGTATTCGTAAATCTATAGGGTCACAGAGAGGGCAGTTGATATATCAGTTTTTAAGTGAATCTTTTATCGTGGTATTATTTGCATTTGTAGTAGCTATTATACTTGTACTGCTTTCTATAAACGGATTTAATGAACTTTCTAGAAAAGAAATTTCCTTTCCTTGGAGTAACGGTTTGTTCTGGGGTGTATCATTCATCTTTATTGTGTTTACAGCATTGCTGGCTGGTAGCTATCCGGCATTGTACCTTTCCTCTTTTAGACCGGTCGATGTATTAAAAGGCACATTTAAGACAGGAAAATATGCAGGTTTACCAAGAAAAATATTGGTGGTAGTACAGTTTACGGTTTCTGTGGCATTTATCATTGGGACTGTTATTGTTATGCAGCAGATAAATTTTGCAAAAAACAGACCTGTTGGGTACGACAAAGAAGGCTTAATTCAAGTACCAACATTCAGTCAAGATTTTGTGGGTAAGTATGATTTAATGCGAGCTGAATTTATAGGTTCTGGTGCAGTAGTAGAAATGTCAACCTCTAGTAGCCCTACCACTCAAATATGGTCAAACAGAGGCGGTTTTACATGGGAAGGCAAACCAGAAGGATTTCAAGAAGATCTGGCGTGGACAGAAGTATCTCCAGAATACGCAAAATCGCTGAACATGAAAATAGTGGAAGGGCGAGATTTTTCAAGAGATTTTGCTACTGATTCTTTAGGAGTTTTAATTAATGAAACTGCTAAGAAATATTTGGGAATGGAGAATCCGGTTGGTCAGTTATTAAGAGATGATAATGAGGAAGACCCTAATCCACCATTAAAAATAATAGGTGTTGTACAAGATATGATTACCCAATCACCCTATGAACCAGTAAAACAAGGAGTATATGTGTATGATAGGCATGATAACGCAAGTTATTATAACATGAGGTTGAACCCTAACCAAAGTGCTACTCAGAATATTACCAAAATTGAAAACGTGTTTAAAGAGCATTTTCCAGATATCCCTTTTGAGTATGATTTTATAGATGGGGAGTATGGAGAAAAGTTTGCATCTGAAGAACGCATAGGAACCCTTTCTGGGGTATTTACAGCACTTGCCATATTAATTAGTTGCTTGGGTTTATTTGGTTTAACCTCATTTGTGGCAGAACAACGAAAGAAAGAAATAGGGGTAAGAAAAGTTTTGGGAGCCTCTATTTTTAATGTTTGGAATATGTTGTCAAAGGACTTTTTAAAATTGGTAATTATCTCATGTTTTATTGCGGTGCCCATAGCATATTTTGTAATGAACGGTTGGTTACAAGAATACCCATATAGAGTAATACTAAAATGGTGGATTTTCGCCATTGCCATGCTAGGTGCCTTCATAGTGACCATTTTAACCGTTAGTTTTCAAGCTATAAAAGCCGCAAAAGCAAACCCGGTAACAAGTTTACGAACCGAGTAGTGTAAAGGTTGTCAATTAATTAAAAGCGAGAATTATGTTTAGAACCTATTTGAAAGTAGCTTGGCGCAACCTAAAAGTGAACCGCTTGTTTTCGGTAATCAATATTTTGGGTCTTTCCATAGGGTTGGCAGTAACCTTGACCTTGTTCATCTATATACGACATGAGCAGAGTTTTGATACCATGTACCCCAATATAGACAATATTCAACGTGTGCTATTACATACCGATGGTGACAACGGTCAAGAAATTTGGGCTAC
Source organism: Maribacter spongiicola (assembly GCF_004364165.1). Lineage (GTDB taxonomy): Bacteria > Bacteroidota > Bacteroidia > Flavobacteriales > Flavobacteriaceae > Maribacter > Maribacter spongiicola. The sequence goes on along the minus strand of NZ_SOAY01000013.1, from coordinate 13,385 downwards.
GGTGCCGCCATCATTGGGACCTACCATGATGACCGACGTTGCCAATGTTAAATATGCTGCTAGAACTTTGAAAAATGATTTTGGGGGTACTGCGTCATTAAGAGTATTGCAGCAAAATTTCACAGAAAATAACCTCTTTTGGGTAGATGCTGAGCTTTTACATATTTTCGATATTCCATTTATAAAAGGTCAGGCAAAAGGTGCGTTAGACCGCCCTAATACCGCAGTTTTATCAGAAACAACAGCTAAAAAGTATTTTGGAACAACAGACCCAATTGGCAAAACCTTTACTGTAGATGGTAGGTATGAACTAGAGGTAACAGGTGTTTATAAAGACTTTGCTAAAAACAGCACACTAGATTGTAATATAATGGCCTCGGGAATAACTACAGGTTTTTTTAAGAAGCGTTCTTGGAATAATGCCAGTTTTGAAACCTATTGTTTACTAAAGCCCAATACCGATTTGGCATCTACAGAATTACAGTTGCAGGAAATGTTGAATAAGAATATGGAAAAGGAAAATCAGTGGTACACTTTTTCTCTGCAAGCTATGAAAGATGTCCACTTATTTTCTTCTGGCTATGATAATGCCTATGCAAGTAGAATAGGTGATATAAAAGAAGTACGTAACCTCATATACTTGGCACTTTTAATTCTCTTAATTGCCTGTATCAATTATATGAACCTGACAACAGCTCGTTCTCAAAAACGAGCGAAAGAAGTAGGTATCAGTAAGACTTTGGGTTCATCGTCAAGTAGTCTTATAATTCGATTTTATATGGAAACAGGCTTGGTAACGCTAATTTCTCTCGTAATTGGGGTATTATTGACTTCTGCCGCAATGCCTATTTTTAATGCTATAATGGGGCAGGATTTAAGCACGGATTTATTATTGAATTTTGAATTTTTGATAAGCTTGTTAGCAATATGGTTGGTGGTAACATTGATATCAGGATTATATCCAGCACTATACTTATCTCGGTTTAAACCGGTAATAGTATTAAAATCCTCTGTAGTTCAAAGCAAAGGAAATGTTTTTATACGAAAAGGTTTGGTGGTATTTCAATTTGCTGCTTCGGTGGTATTGATAGTTGGTGTATTGATGATTTCTGAGCAAATGGATTTTATACGAAACCAAAAATTAGGTTTTGATGCTGAAAATGTGGTTGCTATCTCCATAAATGGAATAAAAGGAACTGATAAAAAAGATGCTTTGGTATCAGAATTGAAAGGTTTAGGCAATGTTTCTTCGGTCTCCTTAACGCAGGGCTTTCCAGGAATGGAGGTTAGTGGTAGGTCTTTGAGTAGAAATGAAGATGATAAAGAAAGTTTGAACATACAGACCAATGTTACTGATGCTTCTGTTATTGATGTACTGCAATTAAAGCTGCTTGCTGGGCGTTCATTGCCAATATTTAAACAAGAAAAAGACACTCTTATAGAAGTGGTGTTGAACAAAAAAGCAGTCGATTATCTTGGCTATACTCCCGATGAAGCTATAGGTAAAACGATATTTATATCAGTACCAAATACTATTGTAGGTGTGGTGGATGATTTCAACTTTGCCTCATTGCATGAGCCTATAGGAGCTTATGCCTTTCATAATAATACAGGTGAGCGTAAATCGTTTGCATTGGTTAGGTATAAGATTGCAGCAAGTAGTACTACCATCAATGAGTTAGAGACAATATTTAAAAATGTAGCACCCAACACTGCTTTTGAGTATAGTTTTTTAGACAATAATCTTGAAAAACTATATGCACGTGAAAGACGTGCTGCTAAAGTTGGTTTTGTATTTTCCATGTTAGCCATTTTTATTGCTTGTTTGGGGCTTTTCGGTTTAGCGGCTTTTGTGGGCGAGCAGCGCAAAAAGGAAATAGGTATTCGAAAGGTTTTAGGGGCTAGTATCATGGGTATAACACAAATGCTGTCCAAAGATTTTGTAAAACTGGTTTTTATTGCCATGCTCATTGCTTTTCCAGTAGCGTATTGGTTAATGAATAAATGGTTGTCAAATTTTGCATTTCATGTAGATATGAGTTATTCGGTATTTATCATCGCAGGCATTTCAGCTTTGGTCATAGCCCTTTTTACAATCAGTTTTCAATCGGTCAAGGCAGCATTAAGTAACCCTGTGAAGAGTTTACGAACCGATTAGTTTAAAATCATCAATCATTATAAAATCAAATCATGATTAAGAATTATATAAAAATAGCCTGGCGAAACTTAATTAAAGACAAGCTCAATACAGCGTTAAATGTAATAGGTTTATCGGTTGCATTTGCAGTTGCGATATTGTTAGGTATGGCTGCAATGTATCAGCTGTCATATGACGGTTTTCATGAAAATGGAGATTCAATCTATAAGATTGTAAAAACCCAACAAACTCCAAAAGGACCCCAGGCAGGGACTGTTCATCCAGCACCATTTGCGAGAACATTAAAAACACAGGTGCCAGGGGTAAAACGTATAACAAGGTATTTACAAGATGGTACACTGGCGATTCTTGGAGATAAGGAAATGGATATGAACATAATTTGGGTAGATAAAGATTTCTTTTCTATGTTCAGTTTGCCAATAATAAGCGGAGACCAAAATGAACCCTTAAGCGATGTGTCTTCTATAGTATTAACCGAAAAAACCGCAGTTAGTTTATTTGGTACGACTGCGATTGTAGGTGAAAGTTTTAATTTATTGGTGGAAGGAAAAGAAAAACCATTTACCGTTACTGCCATAGCTAAAGATAATGTGCCAGAAAGTAATCTAGAATTTCAAATGGCAGCGCAATTCGAAAGTCATCATTCGTATTTGAAAAATAAAGATAATTGGGATGCGAATTATCATGATGTATATGTAGAATTAGAAGATGGTGTTACGGCATCAAGTTTTAAAAAAAACAGCCAGTCGTATATAGATTCACATTATGAGAAGGCTATAAGTGAGTTGAAAAGAGATGGTGCCTCTGCAGATGTAAATGGTAGATATATGAATTTAGATATGATTCCGTTGACTGATGTACATTTTTTGAGTCTTAAAAACGGATTTGTAGAAGTAAGTAGAAGTTTGCCCTATTTAATACTTGGTGTTGCCTTTTTGATATTATTCATTGCATGTGTCAATTATGTAAACATGAGCATTGCCAGATCCGCTAAAAGATTAAAAGAAATTGGTATACGAAAAACATTGGGCGCTCAAAAAAAACAATTGTTTTTTCAATTTTGGAGCGAAAGTCTATTCGTTTTTCTAGTATCCATTTGTATTGGTGTAGTGTTGAGTTTTGCTTTTGTAGATGAGTTTAAAACAACTTTTAATACCAATGTAAATGTAGACATGCTTTTAAAACCAATATTTTTACTTGTGCTGTTAGGTGTGGTATTTCTAATAACAATTTTTGTTGGCGGTTATCCAGCATTATTAATGAGTCGTTTAGGTACAATTCAATCTTTAAAAGGAAAATTAGAATCAACAGGTAGTAATAGGGTAAGAGATTTACTTATGGTATTTCAATTCGGAATTGCCATTTTATTGATAACGGGTACGTTGGTGTTATGGGGTCAAATTGACTATATGCGTAACATAGATTTAGGTTACGATAAAGAACAGGTAATTTCATTTCCTTTAAACGGAAAACGAAACAGTAACGATGTTGTCGATTTATTGAGAGATGAATTAAAAGGTAATCCCAATATTATTTCCATTAGTGGTGCCGATAATAATTTAGGATTAGGTAGAGATGGCAGTAGGTCTACCAGTAAAATAGGATTTGAATTTGAAGGTAGGGCTGTGACTACCAATTTTTTGGTGGTAGACCATGAATTTGTTCAAACCTTGGGTATTGATTTGGTTAGAGGGCGAAATTTTGAAAGTGCTTCAGATAGTTTAGGCGTGGTCATAAACGAAGCTATGGCTAAAGAACTTGGGGTAGAAGATCCTTTGCTGGCTCAGTTAGAATTAGACGATGGAAAATATTATCCTGTTTTGGGAGTAGTAAAAGATTATAATTTCAATGATTTGGATAGGGCAATAGAACCGATTACATTTTACATGACCAGAGAATGGGGTATTAGTTATGCATATGCAAAAGTAGGACCTAACAATATGGCGGCATCTTTTGAAATTTTAGAAAGTACCTGGAAAAAATTAGAACCTAATGCCGAATTTTTAGGATCTTTTTTAGATGAGAACGTTGATAGAACTTTTAATAGGGAGAAGACCACGGCAAAAATGATTTCAAGTGGTTCTATATTAGCTATTATTTTAAGTTGCATGGGGCTTTTTGCCATGTCTTTATTAATTGTCTCACAACGCACCAAAGAAATCGGTATTAGAAAAGTAGTTGGGGCTAGCGTTGCTTCTATTACCTATATTCTTACCAAAGATTTTTTGAAATTAGTACTGGTAGCATTTTTAATAGCTTCACCAATTGCATGGTGGGTAATGCGAGAGTGGTTGCAAAACTATACGTATAGAATAGATTTGAGTATTTGGTTTTTTGTTGGCGCAGGTACAATAGCCGTGATAATTGCAATGCTTACTATTGGGTCGCGAACCATAAGAGCAGCAAGAGCCAACCCTGTAAAAAGCCTAAGAACGGAATAAAAACTAAACAGATATGCTACGTAATTATTTAAAAATCGCATTAAGGTATTTGTCTAAGAATAAGCTTTATTCTTTCATTAATATTTTTGGCTTGGCTATAGGTATAGCTTCTTTTGTGCTTATTATGCTCTATATCAATTATGAGCAGAGCTATGATAAATTTAAAGGGTCGGAAAATATATATCGAGTTTATATGGATTATTTGGAAGGCGACACCTTTGTACCTGGTGACGCTATGACTTATAATTTATCAGGACCTACATTAAAAAGTGAGTTTCCAGAAGTGTTGGATTATGTTCGATTCTTTTATTTTGAAAAAATGACGTTTCAATTGGGTGATCGAATATTTGAGCAGCCCTTGGGTTCTTTGGCAGATCCTTCTTACTTTGATATTTTTAACTATCCATTATTGAAAGGAGAGAAGGAAAAGGTGCTTTCTCAACCGTATTCAATAGTCCTTTCAAAATCATTTGCTCAGAAGTTGTTTGGGAATGAAAATCCCCTACAGAAAACAATTTCAGCTTTTAGAGACGGAGAAGAAGCCGTCCTTACCGTAACAGGGGTAATGGCCGATATCCCTAAAACTACTCATTATAGAAATACTTTTTTAATCTCTTACGAAACTGAAAAAACATGGACAGACTGGGGTCCAAAAGCGCATGAACTTAATTGGAATGCTAACAACTATTATACTTTTATAAAATTAGACCCAATTACAAATGCAGATGTGTTACGGCAAAAGATAATTGAAAGCGATATTGAAGAAGATACGGAAGAACAACATAATATAGAGCCTATTGAAGACATACATCTATATTCAAATAAGCCTTATGAAGTTTCTGCAAATGGTAGTATTACCCGTGTAAAGTTTCTTATGGCCATCGCCTTTATTATTCTTATACTTTCTTGGTTGAACTATGTAAACCTTTCTGTAACCAAATCCATGGAGCGGGCAAAGGAAACAGGTATTCGTAAGGTGTCTGGCGCCCAAAAATCGCAATTGATTATTCAATCTTTATTTGAGTCAATATTGTTGAACCTAGTTGCTATTATGTTATCGTTATTATTAGTGGCTATAGTTTTGCCGTTGTACAATGGTATCACTGGAAAGGGGCTTAATTTACAGTTAGGGAGTTTGTCTGCTTTCTTACCTTATTTTCTTTTTATTCTATTCGGTATGGTTGCTGCGGGTCTTTACCCAGCTCTTTTGTTAAGTAGTTATTCTCCAATAAAAGCACTTAAAGGTAAAATACAGACTTCATCGCAGGGCTTGGCAATTCGAAAAGGACTTATTGTTACACAATTTTTAGCGACCATTGTTTTGTTAATCGGCACTATTGTGGTAACCAAACAAATTAGTTTCTTAGAAAGCCAGCCCATAGGTACTGACATTAATCAAGTTATAGCATTAAAGGGCGAAGTGGTAACGACTAAGTCAGATTCTTTGCTTATAAATGAGTATAAGGTTTTAGAAGAAGAGTTAAAGAAATTACCATTTGTAGAAAAAATTGCGATTGCGCAAAGTTACCCTGGTGATAGTTTTGATAATCTATCATCTAGCCGAGGCATATTATTGCCAAATGGTACTAAAGAAGATGATAAATTATTCTACACATATCATGTACAACCAGATTATTTTGATTTGGTGGATATCGAATTTTTAGCTGGTGGTACTTTTCTACCTTCATCAAATTTCGATGGAAAACAGGTGGTGGTTAATGAAACTTTTTTAAAGAATATGGGCATTTCTTCCTATGATGAAATACTAAATAAAACGGTAGGTTTCTGGGGAGAAAATGAATGGAGGGTAACAGGTGTTATTAAGGATTATTATCATTTTGGGCTGAAAAGCCCTTTATTGCCTATGGTTATTAGATATGAGCGTGACGTAAATAATATTTTAATAAAATTAGATGCTTCTGCTGCGTCGGTTACAGGTTTTGAATCGTCCATTACACAGATAAAATCCGAATGGACTAAAATATTTCCAAAAAGCACCTTTAACTATACATTCTTAGACCAAAAGTTTGAGGCACAATATCAAGAAGATAAATCTTTTGGGGCTGCTTTTCAGGTATTTACTTTACTAGCTATATTAATTGCGGCAATGGGTCTTTTTGGTCTAACTTCATACACTGTGGTACAACGCAAAAAAGAAATTGGTATTCGTAAAGTAAATGGAGCCACAATACCCCAGGTTCTTACACTTTTAAATAAAGATTTTGTAAAGTGGATTGGCGTTGCCTTTATTATTGCAATACCAATTTCTTGGTTTGCTATGAATCAATGGCTTCAAGGGTTTGCTTATAGAACAGCACTTAGTTGGTGGGTGTTTGCGCTGGCAGGTATTTCAGCACTTTTAATTGCGTTATTAACAGTAAGCTGGCAAAGTTTTAATGCGGCAGTCGCTAACCCAGTAGAATCTTTAAGGGATGAATAATGATTATTAAATAGTATAAAAACGTTTAATTTAAAAGCACCAATAAACTATTTTACTAACAAACTAATTCACTAAATAAGATGTTACTACAATTAAGAAATATTTTCAAATGGGTACAGCAAGGCGGTCAACGTATTTTCTTGTTGAAGGATATTAATCTAGAAGTACAAGAAGGGGAGTTCATTTCAATTATGGGGCCGTCGGGTTCTGGTAAATCTACTTTGTTGAATGTTATTGGTATGCTCGATACTTTTGATGAAGGCGAGTATGATTTTCTGAGTGAATCGGTTCACACGTTAAAAGAGAAATATCGCTCTAACTTGTATAAGGAGTATATCGGATTTGTATTTCAATCATATCACCTGTTGGATGATTTAACGGTAGAAGAAAATTTAGAAATGCCATTATTATACAAAAAGATAAAGAGCTCTGAGCGCAAGGCGTTAGTGGCTGATATGTTAGATAGATTTAATATAGTTGGTAAGAAAGATTTATTCCCAACACAATTAAGTGGAGGTCAGCAGCAGTTGGTTGGCGTAGCACGTGCATTGATAGGAAAACCAAAATTGATTCTAGCAGATGAGCCAACAGGAAATCTGAACTCACAACAAAGTGAAGAAATCATGCAGCTTTTTAAGAAATTGAATGAGGAAGAAGGTGTCACTATTATTCAAGTAACACACTCCGAAAAGAATGCGGAATACGGTTCAAGAATCATCAACCTTTTAGACGGAAGAAAGATTTAGTTTTTGAAATATCTAAAATATCATTAGGAGCACAGTCGAAAACTTATATGTTAGAATGTAATTTACGAATGTCAGTTCGATTACCCCTTATTCAATTTTTCATTGAATAAGGGGTGTATCGAGAACCTTTTGAAAACGAATAGTTCCCGACTTAATTGAAAATTATAGTATTCTAACAACGAACAACGAACAACGAACAACCAACAACCAGCAACCAACAACTAATCCGTATACCCTTCAGGATGCATTTCATCAAATTCGGTTTGATCCTGAAAAGCCTTTGCTAGTAAAAGAATACTTGCTTCATCGTACAGATTGCCAACTAGGGTAATACTTGTTGGGTGTTTCTCTTTATCTAGTCCTGTAGGGATGGCAATAACCGGGTGACCGGTAAGGTTGGTAATAATCAATTGTCTATTTCCGAAAGTTGGAGATATCAGCACATCATAATCTTTCATGATAGTCTGCATTTTTTCGATAAGCACTTGTCGGTGTCTATTTGCTTGCAGGTATTCTACAGCAGGTATAAAACGAGCTTGTCGTAAAGAATTTGCACGTGATCGTTCATCTTGTTCTACCATTTTATCTACTTCTCTTGCACGAACCATATCATCAAAAAATGCTCCCGCTTCTGCTCTTAAAATCACATCAAAACTTTTATAGGGAACATCTTCCGGTAGTTCCACTTCTTTTAAAGTCAGTCCCATTTCTTTAAAAGTTTTCACGGCTTTCTCTAGATTATCCTTACTTAAAGAAGTGTCCTTTTCAATATCTTTTTTTAGGTATCCGATTCTTAGTGATTTGTAATCTTTTGTAGGTTCGAATCCGTCAGGGTAATCAGTGGTCATGCCGTCTTTTGGGTCTTTGCCAGTAATAACGCTATATACAATAGCACAATCTTCGGCACTTCTCGCCATAGGTCCCACCTTGTCCATTGACCAACTCAAACTCATTACTCCGTGTCTACTAACTCTACCATATGTTGGGCGTAAACCCGTAATTCCGTTTCTATTACTTGGCGATGTAATTGAACCTAATGTTTCTGTACCTAAAGCAAAAGGAACTAGACCTGCTGAGGTTGCAGATCCGGAACCTGCAGAAGAACCTGTAGCACCTTGTTTTGTATCCCATGGGTTTTTCGTTTTTCCATCGAACCAAACATCGCCACGCGCTAATGAACCAGATACAAGTTTAGCAACTAAAACTCCGCCAGCAGCCTGTAATTTTTCAACCACCGTAGCAGTCATTTCAATTTGTTGATCACGGTAGGGTTCTGCACCCCATGTGGTTTTATAACCTTCAACTGCCATAAGGTCTTTTACGCCGTATGGTATGCCATGTAAAATTCCGCGGTAGTTTCCGTCAGCTAGTTCAGCATCTAAAAGTTTAGCTTGTTCCAAAGCCATTTCTTCGGTTATGGTAATAGTGCATTGTAAAACAGGATTGTATTTTTTTAATCGGGCTATTAAGAACTGGGTCAATTCTAGCGAGCTTATTTTTTTGCTTTTAATAAGTGAAGCAAGCTGAGGTATAGAGTAAAAAGCAAGGTCAGCTTTTTTGTTTGGTAGTTCTACGTTACCCGGAATTTCCCATTCAGGGAATCCCGCTTGTACTTTTGGGGTGAAGTTTAGGGGTAGGGGATTATACTGTATTGCAGGTACGACGTCGTTAGCTAAGGTGTATTTCCGCAGGGTATCAAAACCCTCTTTATTTCTTTTTAGATAGGGGTATAGGGTGTCAATATATTTTTTATCGAAATCTAATCCCACTAATTTTTGGGATCGTTTTACATCTTTTTTAGAGAATTCATTTTTAGAACTAGAGCAAGATGTAATGAGTAAGAATGTAAATAGACCAAGAAATGAAAATAAAGCTATTCTTTTGGTAGGTTGGTACATGAGTTGCGTTTTAAAGAAGATTCTAAAATACGGCTTTTAGATAGTTTAATTCTGCTTGAAAATCATAAATAATTGAGAATTGAATTTCTGTTAATAAGAGGTTTTAATTATAATGGCATCTTCATTTTCAATACGCTAACTTCATAATCTAACATCTAAGGATTATCTTTGTTGTTTAGAATGAATTTATATAATGAAGATAGATAAGAAGGATGTTTTAAAGGCATTGGAACATATTACCGTTCCTGGGGAAGGTCAAAACATGGTAGAAAGTGGTGCAGTTACCAATATCCAAATTTTTGGTGATGAGGTTGAGGTAGATATTACTATTACAAACCCAAGCCTGCAAGCACGTAAAAAGACTGAAGTAGAGATTTTAAAAATTATTCATAAAGAAGTTTATGAAAAAGCGAAAATTAAAATCAATGTTAAGGTTGATGCTCCTGCTGCAAAGCCGAAAGTAAATGAGATAAAAGGTAAAGCCATACCGGGTATTTCTAATATTATAGCGGTAGCCTCTGGTAAAGGTGGGGTAGGTAAATCTACCGTAACGGCTAACTTGGCAGTTACTTTGGCAAAAATGGGCGTTAAAGTAGGTTTGTTAGATGCCGATATCTACGGGCCTTCAATGCCTATAATGTTCGATGTCGCTAATGATAAACCACTTGCAGTAAATGTAGATGGTAAATCTAAAATGAAGCCGGTAGAAAGTTATGGTGTTAAACTATTATCAATTGGCTTTTTTACACAAAGAGACCAAGCGGTAATTTGGAGAGGACCAATGGCTTCTAAAGCACTAAATCAGATGATTTTTGATGCACACTGGGGCGATTTAGACTTTATGTTGATCGATTTACCACCGGGTACTGGCGATATACACTTAAGTATTATGCAGGCATTACCGATAACCGGGGCTGTTGTAGTGAGTACACCACAAGAAGTTGCACTTGCCGATGCTCGAAAAGGTGTGGCAATGTTTCAACAAGATTCTATAAACGTACCTGTTTTGGGAATTGTTGAGAATATGGCATACTTTACACCTGCAGAGTTGCCAGATAATAAATATTATATTTTTGGTAAAGAAGGTGCAAAACACCTTGCGGAAGATTTAAATGTACCTTTTTTAGGAGAAATGCCATTAGTACAAAGTATTCGTGAAGCTGGTGATGTTGGTAGACCAGCAGCATTACAAACGGCTACACCTGTAGAAAAAGCATTTGAAGCATTGACAAAAAAGATTGTCAGTGAGGTAGTTTCTAGAAATAAAACATTACCACCTACAGAAGCAATTAAGATTACAACGATGGCGGGTTGTTCGCCTGTTAATAAAAAATAGATATGACATCAGCAGAACTAAAATTAAATGTTGAAAAAGCATTAGAAGAAATCAGACCTTTTTTACAAAGTGATGGTGGTGATATAACATTGATTTCTATTGATGATGAATCTTCTGTTAAAGTAAGGTTAGAAGGTGCTTGTGTTGGTTGTAGTGTAAATCAAATGACCCTAAAAAGTGGTGTTGAAATGACGATAAAAAAATACGCGCCACAGATACAGGAAGTTATTAATATTGCAGGTTAAATCCTGATAATTGTCATAATTTTTAAGACCATAGATTGATAATTTTGAAGGGTATTACAAAGAATTGAAGTAATGATTAAGACTGATATATTGATAATTGGTGCGGGACCTACGGGTCTTTTTGCCGTTTTTGAAGCAGGACTCCTAAAACTAAAATGCCATTTAATAGATGCTTTGCCGCAGGCAGGCGGACAGTGTTCTGAAATTTATCCTAAAAAACCGATTTATGATATTCCTGGTTTTCCAGAAGTATTGGCGGGTGATTTGGTAGATAATTTAATGGAGCAAATTAAATCTTTTCAACCAGGGTTTACTCTCGGTGAGCGCGCAGAGACAATCAAAAAATTAGACGATGGTACTTTTGTAGTTACTACCAATAAAGGTACTGAGCATAATGCACCGATAGTAGCTATTGCAGGTGGTTTAGGAAGTTTTGAGCCTAGAAAACCATTGTTGGATAATTTGTCAAAATTTGAAGACAACGGTATAGCTTATATGATTAAAGATCCTGAGGTGTATCGTGATAAGAAAGTAGTCATTGCTGGCGGTGGTGATTCTGCTCTAGACTGGAGTATTTTCTTGTCAGATGTAGCATCTCAAGTAACTTTAGTGCATAGAAGAAATGAATTTAGAGGAGCTTTAGATTCTGTAGAGAAGGTTCAAGAATTAAAGAACCAAGGCAAAATTAATTTAATCACTCCTGCAGAAATTATTGCCTTAAATGGTGATGATAAATTAGAATCTGTATTAATCAGAAAAATTTCTGATGCAAAGGAAGAGGTTACGTTAGAGGTTGATAATTTTATCCCTTTATTCGGACTCTCACCAAAACTTGGTCCGATTGGTGACTGGGGATTGGATATTGAGAAAAATGCTATTAAAGTAGATACCTTCGATTATCAAACAAACATACCTGGAATATATGCGATTGGAGATGTAAATACATATCCAGGCAAATTAAAACTGATTCTTTGTGGTTTTCACGAGGCAACATTAATGTGCCAAAGTGCCTTTCAAAAAATTTATCCAGATAAAAAATACGTTATGAAATATACTACCGTAGGTGGTGTAAGCGGTTTTGATGGAACAAAAAAGGAAGCACCAAAGGCAGTGATAAAAGCGATAGAGTAAGATAGTGAATTAGTTTATTAGTGAGATAGTGAATTAGTAAGATGACGATACAACGTTTTGAAGATTTAAAGGTTTGGCAGAAATCGCAAGATTTAGCCGTACTTATTTATCGGCAATTTAGAGATTTGAAAAATTTCGGTTTTCGTGATCAAATTACTAGAGCGTCAGTATCCATTTCTAATAACATAGCAGAAGGCTTCGAAAGAAGTTCAAATGCAGATTTTAAACGCTTTCTATACATTTCTTTAGCTTCTAATAGTGAACTAAGATCCATGCTTTATCTTGCGCAAAGATTGGAGTATGTGGAAAAAGAATTGGCATTGGAATTGATAAATGAAACTAATCAAGTATCAAAAATATTATATGCCTTTATTAAATTAATGAAATAATATTTTTCACTAACCCACTAACCCACTAACCCACTAACCCACTAACCCACTAACTCACTGATTATAATGACCGACATCAAAATAAAAATTACAGACCGCGACGGAATCTTACATGAGATAGATGCGCCGACCGATATGAATATGAATTTAATGGAAGTAGTTCGTTCTTATGAACTTGCGCCAGAAGGTACTATAGGTATTTGTGGAGGTATGGCTATGTGTGCTTCTTGTCAATGTTATGTATTATCAGATACGGCGCTTCCAGAAATGGGTGATGATGAAGAAGCCATGTTATCTGAAGCATTTAATGTAAAAGATAATTCACGCTTAGGCTGTCAATTACATATCACCGAAGATATGGACGGACTAGAAGTAGAGCTAGCCCCGGAAGAGCTTTAAAACGTCATTGCGAGAAAACGAGATGCAATCGAGATTGACAAAGCAATCTGTTTGATTGATTTCGAAAGCTCGTAATAAACTTGTGTTGGAAAATAAATTTTTATTTTCCAACAACCAACAACCAACAACCAACAACCAACAACCAACAACCAACAACCAACAACCAACAACCAACAACCAACAACCAACAACCAACAACCAA
>NZ_SOAY01000012.1 GCF_004364165.1 Maribacter spongiicola | reverse complement strand
AACAACCAACAACCAACAACCAACAACCAACAACCAACAACCAACAACCAACAACCAACAACCAACAACCAACAACCAACAACCAACAACCAACAGCCAACAGCCAACAGCCAACAGCCAACAGCCAACAGCCAACAGCCAACAGCCAACAGCCAACAACCAACAACCAACAACCAACAACAATTTTCGAACTTGAACTTGAACTTGAACTTGAACTTGTTTTTTGAATTAGTATTTATTTTTTTTCCTAACTCCTAACTCCTAACTCTTGTAGTTATATCCTAGCCTGATATGTAAACAAGTTATGATATCTCCCTTCTTTTGCAATCAGTTCTTCATGCGTGCCTTGTTCAGCAATTCGTCCGTTTTCAATAACTAAAATCTGATTCGCTTTTCTAATGGTACTTAATCGGTGAGCGATAACAAAAGTGGTTCTTCCTTTAGTCAATTCAGCCAAACTCTTTTGAATTAAAGCTTCACTTTCAGTATCCAGATTAGAGGTAGCTTCATCTAGAATTAAAATTCTGGGATTTGCCAATACAGCCCTTGCAATAGCAATACGTTGTCGTTGGCCGCCCGATAATTTTACGCCGCGCTCACCAATAACCGTATTTAATCCATCTTCAAACCTATCGGTAAATTCATTAACGTATGCTGCTTTGATTGCGGACTGTAATTCTTCTTCAGAAGCGCCAGGTCTTGGAAAAAGGATATTTTCTCTAATAGTACCTTCAAATAGAAAATCGTCTTGTAAAACAACACCTAAATACTGTCTAAAGCTGGTGAGGTCAACTTTTGATAAATCGGTGCCGTCAATGGTAATTTCTCCCGAATCAGGATTCAAGAAACTAGCTGCCAGACCGGCGATGGTAGATTTTCCTGAGCCAGAACTACCGACAAGGGCAATGACATCGCCAGATTTTGCCTCAAAACTGATGTTGTGCAAAACATCTTTATCTTCTTCGTAGGCAAATGATACATCATTGAAAACCATATCACCTTTAATATTCGAAAGTGTAATGGTTCTATCTTTTTCATCAGACTCAGAAACCTTGTTCATTAACTCTTCGGTACGATCTAAACCGGCTAAAGCTTCGGTCAATTGGCTTCCTATATTACTCATTTGAACTATAGGCGCTACCATTAGAGCGAGTAGAAAAGTAAACTCAAAATATTCACCAGTAGTAAGCTCTCCCTGCATCATTTTGTAACCACCAAAGCCCATCATAATACCTGTAGTTGCCAAACCTAATAAGAAAGTAGAAGCGCTGGTCATAAATGCCGTAGCTGTTAAACTCTTCTTCACATTCTGGTATAATTTATCTACACCCTCTTCAAAAACCTTGCTTTCTTGTTCTTCGGCATTAAATCCCTTTATAACACGAATACCACCAAGGGTTTCTGTCAATCTTCCTTTTACTTCCGCATTAATTTTTCCACGTTCTCGAAAAACAGGTCTAATAATTTTAAAAGCTTTTAATGCAATCAATGCAAAAAGAATAAGAGGCACAAAGGTTAAAAGTGTCATGGTAGGGCTAATTCTTAGTAATAAAATTAGCGACACTACTGCGGTAATTGTACCACCAACAAGTTGCACGAGTCCGGTACCGATTAAGTTTCTCACCCCTTCAACATCGCTCATAATTCTAGAAACTAATGAGCCGGATTTAGTATTGTCAAAAAAGCGAATAGGCAATGAGAGCACTTGTTTCTGTACTTGAGATCGCAATTCAGAAATCATATATTGAGCTTGTATACTCAATACTTTGGTCAATAAAAATGACATCACTGCCTGTACTAAAAACGCAAAGATCACAACCGCGACCAATATTTTTAATAAGTCGTAATCTTTGTTAGGTACAATATCATCTAAAAAATAACGGAGCGACACCGGAGCAACAAAACTTGCTGCCTTACTTATGATAATGAGTAGTAAACCTAGTAAAACCAGTTTTCTGCGCGGCCATATAATAGTCTTAAATGCGGTTAATATACTTACTTTTTTTTCTGCCATATGTGTTTAATTTTTCACTGTCTTTTCGAGCAAAGTCGAGACTAAAAGACAATAAGTCGCAAGTTACTTCAATTCTAAAGTTTTACCGAATCTAGAATAGGTTTTGATAATTACTATTTGTGTCAATAAAGGTTTTTATATTTGAGTATCCTGATTGCCGACCGATGCTTAAAAAAACCATTTTTCTTTTTTTATTAGTCACCTTTTATGCGAATGCACAAGAGCAATACTATGAATTGCGTGATTTCGTAACCGATAGTGCAGGCATTTTCACAGCAAGTCAAACAGCAGATTTAAATCAGCGTTTGGTAGCGTTAGAGGAAAATACTACCAATCAACTAGTAATAGTAACGATAGAAGGGTTGGGTTTTGATACCATTGAGTCTTATGCGAACGGACTGTTCAATCAAAATAAAATTGGTCAAGAAGGAAAGGATAACGGACTGCTGATTCTATTTTCAGAATTGGACCGAGAAGTAAGAATAGAGGTAGGTTATGGGTTGGAACCGTACATTACAGATGCCGTTGCCTCAAGAATTATAAGGAATACGATGATTCCCAATTTTAAGGAAGAGGCATATTTTACAGGAATCAATGAGGCTAGTAATCAGCTTATAGAATTTTTAAATGATCCTAGTGCATTAGAGGAGTTTAAAAAAGAGATTGCCGATGAAGATTCTAAAGAGAAGTTATATATGAATATATTTCTTGGTATGTTTTTCTCCATATTTATAGGGGTTGGTAGTTTTTTCTTTCTTAAAAGCTATGTCAATGTTATCGAGGTTTTTAGAGGGGTGTTCATCGGTAAATTAGGGTTGTTACCAGGGGTGTTTATGCTTTTGGCAGGGTTGTTTTCAAGTATTTTCGGTTTGGTGTTTATAATTGTTCCTCTAATTATAGGCTACAGTATTTACATGTCCAATTCCCAAGCTGCAGCATTTATTTTTGATGAACCCAGTCTTATACTGTGGTTACTTCTTCCATTTTTTGGTATTGCCGCAATAGTAGCATTTATAAAACTTAAGATTTCTGGTAAAGAAGATTTGAGTATTTCTTGGATTAAAAATGACAAATCCTATTACAGAAAAACATTCTCTTCTTCAGGTACGCATTCTTTCAGTTCGGGTAGTAGTTCTTCTGGCGGTAGTTCAAGTTCATTTTCCGGTGGCGGAGGAAGTTCTGGTGGTGGCGGATCAAGCGGTAGTTGGTAAAAATCAAGTACATTTATACATCTCAAGAATTTATAAAAATAGTAGCAATGAACAGAATTATTTATTTGTTGGCATTCGTATTGGTTTTATCATGTAAGACTAATAAGCCAGAGAAGGGTGAAATTGAAAAATGGGAAGCTCAGGCTGCGAATGTTGAAATAATAAGAGATGATTTTGGTGTGCCCCATATTTATGGTAAGTCAGACGCCGATGCTGTTTTTGGCTTATTATATGCACAGTGCGAAGATGATTTTAATCGCGTAGAGCAAAACTATATTTGGGCAACAGGTAGGCTGGCAGAAGTAGATGGCGAAGAGGCTTTGTATAGCGATTTGCGTGCAAAATTATTTATGACAGAAGAAGAGGCAAAAGCGAATTATGAGAAAAGTCCCGCTTGGTTAAAAGAATTATGTGATGCTTTTGCCGATGGTGTCAATTACTATTTATACACACACCCAAAAGTAAAACCAAAATTACTGACACATTTTGAACCATGGATGCCGATGTACTTCAGCGAAGGATCTATTGGCGGAGATATTGAACGAATTTCTACAAAGAAGATAGCTGCCTTTTATGAAAGTAATATGGCATTGCCAGAAATGGAAGCGATACAGTTGCAAAAAGAAAAAGAAGCAGAAGAGCCACAAGGGTCTAACGGAATTGCTATTTCAGGTAAATTAACCCAGTCTGGCAATCCGTTATTATTAATCAATCCGCATACCTCATTTTATTTTAGAGGAGAAGTTCATGTAGTTTCAGAGGAAGGATTAAATGCCTATGGTGCGGTAACATGGGGTCAGTTTTTCGTCTACCAAGGATTCAATGAAAAAACCGGATGGATGCATACATCAACATATACTGATGTTATGGATGAATTCAAGGAGACAATAGTTAAAAACGACGATAATTTATTCTATCAATACGGTGAAGAATTACGACCGGTTCAATCATCTGAAATTGTGTTGAAATACCTTGATGGTAAAAAGCTCAAAGAAAAAAAGTATCCGGCATATAGAACGCACCACGGACCAATAACTCACGTTGCCAATGGGCAATGGACAGCATCTGCCATGATGTGGGAACCGGTGAAGGCATTAGAGCAGTCATTCATCCGAACAAAACAAAACGGATATAAAGGTTTTCGTGAAATGATGGATATCCGTACCAATTCAAGTAACAATACGGTGTATGCGGATGCGGAAGGAAACATCGCTTATTTTCATGGTAATTACGTTCCAAAGCGAGATGTTCAATTTAATTATACGGAACCGGTTGATGGTAGTAATCCTAAAACAGATTGGCAAGGGTTACACACGGTCGACGAAAATATTTTGGTATTGAATCCTGAAAATGGGTGGATCCAAAACTGTAATTCTACGCCGTATACATCGGCTTTAGAATTTAGTCCTAAGAAAGAAGACTACCCAAACTACATGTCAAAAGATCAAGAAAATTTCAGGGGAGTACACGCAATTGAATTATTGACGGATAGAAAAGGCTATACGGTAGATAGTTTAATTCAATTAGCGCATGACCCGTATTTACCGGCATTCAAAGCTTTGATACCTGGGTTGGTAAAAGAATATAATTCTCATGATGATAAGAATCCGAAATTAAGGGAGCCTATTGAGATTCTTGAAGAATGGGATTACACAACGGGTGAAGATCAGGTAGCTATGACATTGGCACATTTCTATGGTACTGCTATGGGTGCAAGGGCCAAACATCCAGATAATATGAGTGATATGGAACGTTTGACCTATTTTGGTACGCATACAGAGGAGTCTCTAAAAATATTCGAAGAAGTAATTGATCAACTAACAGCAGATTTTGTGACTTGGAAAATGCCTTGGGGAGAAGTGAATAGATATCAACGCATAACAGGAGATATCAAACAGCATTTTGATGATTCTAAACCAAGTATTCCTATAGGTTTTGCTTCTGGTAGATGGGGAGCGTTGGCTGCTTATGGCGCTCGTTATACCACAGAAGGGGCAAAGAAAATATACGGTACCAGAGGTAATAGTTTTGTGGCGGTCGTAGAATTTGGTGATACCGTAAAAGCTAAAAGTATGTTAGCTGGCGGGCAAAGTGGAGATCCATCTTCTCCACATTTTGATGATCAAATTATTAGATATAAAAATGTAGATTGGAAAGAAGTACCTTATTACCGCGAAGATGTTTTAAAAAGGGCACAAGAGACCTATAGGCCTGGAAAAAGAAAATAGGTATTTATTAAAGCCTTTAAGATGGAATCTGCTGACTTAAACAATGAAGTGTTCCAAAGCCCCAAATTAAGTCTATACAGTTAATACCGATTACTTCTCGGTCAGGAAAACAATCTGCTAATATATTCAATGCAATTCTGTCATTGGCATCATTAAAAGTAGGTACTAATACCGCTTTGTTTATAATTAAAAAGTTAGCATAACTGGCAGGCAGTTCTAGCTCTTCAAAAATAATTGGTTTTGGCATAGGTAACTCAACAACTTTTAATGGATTACCATTTTCTAAGGTTGCGACTTTTAAGCGTTTCAAATTATCTTGTAACGGTTGGTAGTTTTTATGTTTTTTATCTTCTTCAACAACAGTAACTACGGTGTATTCATTTATAAATCTACAAAGGTCATCTATGTGCCCGTGTGTGTCATCGCCAGTTATACCGTTGCCTAACCAAATGGTATTGGTTACCCCAAAATATTCTTTGAAAACCGCTTCATAATCTTCCCGTTTAAATGCTGAATTACGAACCTGAATAGACGGATGTAAAAGACATTCTTCTGTGGTAATCAAAGTGCCTTTGCCATTTACCTCAAGTGCGCCGCCTTCTAAAATTATTTTTTTACCATTGAAGGTTGCTTGGCTTACTGGTATATCTAAATGATTTGCGATCTTATTTGGTACGTGCTTGTCTAACTGCCAGTTATTGTATTTTGCCCAGCCATTAAAATTAAAATTTAGAGCCTCAGATTTCCCATTATTTTTTACGATGATAGGTCCGGAATCTCGCATCCAACTTCTGTTGGTTTTATGAATGATAAAAGAGATTTTATGTATGTCTACGGTGGCCATTTCTAAAAGATTTGTAACCGAAATTTTCAGTTTCTCATTAGCAACAATCAAGTAAACGGTCTCGTAAAGTGAAACTTTTTTAATGAACTCTACAAACGCCCAACGAATAGCTTCGTATTTTCCAGGCCAATCATTTCCATTGTGGGGAAAACATAATAGTATACCTTTTTGCTTTTCCCATTCTGCCGGAAATCTTCTATTATTCATAAACTTTAATCTAAAGCACGTTTTGTTATATCGCCAAAAGCATCAATACGTCTATCTCTGAAAAAAGGCCAATTTTGACGTACATTTTCCTGTAAGTCTAAATCAACTTCTGCGATTAAAATTTCTTCTTTATCATGAGAGGCTAATGCAAGTATTTCACCTTGCGGTCCGCAGATAAAAGATTTCCCCCAGAACTCTAATCCATCGGTTCCTGGTAGATATTTTTCTAATCCTATTCTGTTCGCGGCAGCAACATAAATTCCATTGGCAACGGCATGACCTTTCATTACATTCATCCATGCGCCATATTGGTTTTCGCCATATTGCTCTTTTTCTGCCGGATGCCATCCAATAGCTGTTGGGTAGAATAAAATTTCTGCGCCTTTCATAGCTGTAAGTCTTGCAGCTTCAGGATACCATTGATCCCAACAAATTAGGGTACCTATATTCCCTTTTTTAGTTTTTATAGATTGAAAACCTAAATCACCGGGAGTGAAATAGAATTTTTCATAAAAATGTGGATCATCGGGTATGTGCATTTTACGGTATAGACCTGCTTTTGTACCGTCTGTATCTATAATGTAAGCACTATTATGATAAATACCGGACATTCTTTTTTCAAAGAAAGGAATTATAAGGGCTACGCCTAATTCTTTTGCTAATTCGCTAAAAGCCGTAAAAGAAATATCACCTAACGGTTCGGCAATAGAAAAATTCGCCACATCTTCACTTTGACAAAAGTAATGGCTGCTATAAAGTTCTGGAAGACTAATAACTTCTGCACCTTGGTTGGCAGCTTTTCTAATCCATTCCAAGCATTTTTTTCTATTCTCGTCTGCGGTATTATTCAGGTTTAACTGAATAACGGCAACTTTATATTTCTGACCCATTAAAAAATGATATAATTAAAAACAAAGATATTAAATTAAATATCTTGTAGGCAGTGGATTAAATTTTAGAAATGTGAATTCTTACTCTTTCGTAACGATCAACGTTGCTTTAGAACCTGCAGATAAAAGCCATTTATTAGAGTAGATTAATTCGCCTTTGTCATTGTAAACATCTACCTGTGCAGTATTCGGTGCTGAAGAGCCATGGTTCAGAGCTTCGAAGTCTAAACGATTAAATCCGTCTTGTAAATCAACATTAATTCCTTTAAATGCTCCTGTTAACAAAAGGTTCTGTTCAACCACCATATCGTTCATATAAATTTTTACGCGATCACCATCTACATATTCGTGATCTCTACAAACAATACCTATAAACTTTCCGCTACTTTTTACATCACCCAAATATTGATCGGCAAAATACTGACCAGAACCACCTAAACGCTCACCCGGTCCAATTCGTGGATCTATTTTCATACCTGTACCAGCTTGCACCAGTTCTTCATCACGTAGCATTTTTACAGGATTAGGTTCTCGCATATCAACACTTGGCTGTTCTATAATTAAATTGGGCATGTTCAGGACAGAACCCTTATTTGGAGTGCCACTAGAATTAATAGGGTTTACCTTATCAATTTTCAACGGTTTGGATGTAGGTAAATCTGTTTGAGCAGAAACCTGAACCGCAGAAAAGGAGAACAATGCAATAAAAAGAAAATAAAGCTTTCTCATCGAATCTTAAATATGATGAAATAAAGATAACAAATACCCTGCCATGGGTACTTAAGGCTTCGTTAAAAAAGGGTCGATGCCTTAAGTATTCGATGAAATATGATCTAAGATTGTAAATTTCGTCTTAAAAAGTTAATGAAATTACCATTCATAATTTTCTCAATGTCCGGTTGCCCATAACCTCTATCTTCTAGCAATCCTATAATTTTCTGTAAATCAGCAATGGTATCGATATCTGCAGGGCCTTGTTCTTTTCCAAAGCCGCCATCTAGGTCAGAGCCTATACCCACATGATTCGCATTACCCGCTAATTGGCAAATATGGTCGATATTATCTAGTATCTGCTGTAGACTTACGTTTGCGGATTGCGGAGTAGAAACACCTCTTTCCCAAGTTGGTGTCATCATCCAAGCATCTAAGACCACACCGACAACTCCTTTTCTACCAATGATTTCTTTCAATTGCTCATCGGTAAATTGCCTGTGATGATTTACTAGAGACCTACAATTATTATGGCTGGCCCAAAGTGGTCCGTCATAATTTACCATTGTTTCCCAAAAACTTAGGTCGCATAAATGGGTGACATCTAGTATAATACCTAATCGTTGAATTTCTTTTAATAGCTCTCTACCTTTGGTTCCTATTCCGCCTACTGAATTTGTTCCGTGAGCATACGTACCCGGACCATAATGTGCAGGACCAATAGCTCGTAAACCCGAATCGTAAGCTTTCTGAAGGTATGAGATATCTACGATAGAATCTGCACCTTCAAGACTAAGTAAATAGCCAATAGGCTTCTTTTCTTCGTCTGTTTTCCAAAGGGCTAAATGTGCATCGAGTTCGGTTTTGTTGGTGATCTGAACCATTTCGCCAGCCTCTTCCATGCTTTTGTACCATGCTAGCTGCCCTTGGGTATGTGCCCATGCCTGTTGCGGCGATTTCCATCCCGGTAGGGTATTGTCTTTGTGCACATAACGAGCAATCTGCGTCGCCATACAGAGTCCGACATTACCTTTTCTCATCGCTTCTAATGAAACGGTATTAGTACCACGACCAGGTTTATCGGTTAAACCGTGTTCACTTTTTCTAATTTCGTCAATAGACCAAGTCAGGTTGCGATTCCAGTCCATGGCATTCATAGAAAGGTCTAAATGGGCATCGAATATAAACATGCTTAAATAGTAGATTTTTGTGTTCTGGCAGTTACGGGCCAGTAATCGATAATGGTATTATCTTTTATAACAGTTAAGGTATCGTACTTCGCCACCGTTGGGCAAATATGTCTCGGTATGGCGTAGTGTGGATCGCCAACCTCTGGTATGGTTAAATCATCATATTCTACCACCAAATGTTCTTCCGATTGGCTTATTTGCTTACTGTGTTTGAGATCTATAAACTCAATTCTAGGAAAAGGCATTTCAGGTGCAACCGATTTATGACCAAGATCAAAACATAGAATTCCGGTTGTTGGTTTGCTTACAATTCTGGTGAATAATACTGCAGCTGGTAGGAAGTCCATTTCTGGAAATTGGTTTCCGTATCCAGAATCCCAAAGAAGAGTTGTTCCGGGGCTCGCATCAACATCTTGGCGTTTGCAGTGAAAAGGAAATGTTGGCGAACCGCCAGCTACGATTTTTGGGCTAGGTATGTTTTTTTCTTCAATACTTTTCTTTAAATAGATAACCGCTTCGAAAGCGGTGTTACATTCTTGTTCTCGTATTACGGGGTCTGAATTACGTAAATGCCCATCATAAACATGTAAACCTTCGGCAATTAAATATTTATTTTCATGTAATTGAGAATACAATTCTAGAGCGTCGTTGTCGGGTATGATTCCTGTTCTGTTCATACCATTATTAATATCTATCCAAAGCGGAATTCTAATGTTGTTGGATGCTGCCATTTCACTAAGAATAGTAAGCGTTTTAGAATTATCTATAAGGGTTGAAAACTTGGTGTTCGGGTATTTTTTGATCAATTCAATAAAACGCTGTGCATTTGCACCAACGGGTTGCATCGCCAATAATACGTCAACCGTATTGCAGTCACCAAGTAATTCAGCTTCAGCAATAGTGGCGCATTTGAATTTTCGAATTCCGCGTTCCATTTGCATGTTAATGATATTGGCATTTTTATATGTTTTTACATGCGGACGTAGCCTATTTGCATCACCAGTCATAGAAATCATCAAGTCGATGTTGTGCTGAATTCTGTCTGGATACACCAATAAAGAAGGAGAAATTACTCCATCAGGATGATTAATCGAATACCAATTTTCGTTTGTCATAATTTTTAATGATGTAGTTCGAAATGTGCCTCAATTTCAACAGGAATACCGCCGGGTAGTATCATACCAACGGCACTACGAACTCCGACTCCGTTATCAGGTCCAAAAATGTCTGCCATAAGTTCGCTAAAACCGTTAATGACCAAAGGTTGTTGACCAAAATCGGGAGCAGAATTCACCATTCCCAAGGTTTTTACAATCCTTTTAATTCTGTCGATATCCCCAAAATGGGTTTGTATCGTAGAAAGCATGGTAAGGGCAACTTGCCTTGCGGCAACTTTAGCCTCTTCCATCGTCATATCATGACCAGCTCTGCCGACAATTAACGAGCCATCATTTTGCATAGGACCCTGACCAGAAATATATAAAAAATGGTCGACGACTAAAACAGGTTTGTACAAACCTGCAGGCGGTGGAGCAGGTGGTAAAATCAAACCCAATTCTTTTATTCTTTCAGAAGGTTTCATTAGCATATGTATTTAATTTAAATAAAGGCATTAATTGTTAAGACGCCAAGTAGACCCATGATACCTACTGTGGTTTCCATGACGGTCCAGCTTTTTAGCGTATCGTTTACAGATAGATTAAAGTACTCTTTAAATAGCCAAAAACCGCTATCGTTAACGTGAGATAACATTAAACTACCCGATCCTATGGCCAACACCATTAATTCAGGACTAGCCCCTGTGCCTTGAACAAGAGGTAGTACTATACCTGCAGCGGTTAAACCGGCAACAGTTGCAGACCCAACACAAACACGTATTACGGTAGCAATTAACCAAGCTAAAATTAAAGGAGAGATGGAAGATTCTTGTAATATCGCTCCAATGTATTCGCTTACACCACTATCTATTAATACTTGTTTAAGTGCGCCTGATCCCGCAATAATAAGAAGAACCATAGTAATACCGGTAATGGCACTACCAACAGAATCCATGACTTCTTTCATGCTTTTTCCACGACCAAGACCTAAAGTATAAATGGCCACTAAAACGGCAATAAGCATTGCAATTGCAGGGTTACCCATGAAAACAAGAATCTTGGTAAGAAATAAATCGGCAGGTAGTAAAAGAGGAGCCAAGGCGGCAATGGCAATTAATATAACAGGTAATAGTGCGCTTATAATACTATTTGCCATACTCGGCATTTCATCTTCCTTTAAAATTACAGGATTTAAAAATTCTTTTAATGGAGTTGCATTTATACCTTTTAAAGTTCTGGAAAGTAATGGTCCGGCAACAATAATCGCGGGTATAGCGACAATAATCCCGTATAACAAAGTTTTACCAATATCGGCGTTAAACATAGAGGCAAGAGCGGTAGGTGCAGGGTGAGGAGGTAAATAACCGTGTGTAACTGAAAGTGACGCTAACATTGGTAGACCTACATACAAAAGAGGTAGGCCAGTTGCCGCTGCGATTGTGAACACTAGAGGGACTAGAATTACAAAACCTACAGAATAAAACATGGGTATACCAACAATGAATCCGGTTAATACTACCGCCCATTGAATATTCTTTTTTCCGAATTTCTCCACCAGTTTTGTAGTAATTCGTTGGGCTGCACCACTATCGGCAACCAACTTGCCTAGCATTGCGCCGAGACCTAAAATAATTACTAGAAATCCTAAAATATTACCGATACCTTTTTGAATGGAGTCGACCACACTAATAGGTTCCATACCTTCAGCAATACCAACGAACAAAGAGACGATGATAAAGGTGATAAAAGCGTTTAGTTTAAATTTGGCAATGAGAATGAATAGGAGGAGAATCCCTAGAATAACGATAAATAAAGGCATATTTTAATAGAGTTAGTTTGGTTGATCCTCTAAATATACCATAAAAAAAAAGCTCATCATATTTAAACTAAACATGATGAGCTTAAAAAAATAATACTATTAATTATCGGTAACTTCAGGAGATATAGCTTTGTAAACTATGCCTGCTAAAATGGCTCCTACTATAGGTGCTAGCCAAAATAGCCAAAGTTGATCTATAGCCCAATCGCCAGCAAATAGAGCCTGACTTGTACTGCGTGCAGGGTTTACCGATGTATTGGTAACAGGTATGCTTATTAAGTGTATTAGTGTAAGACAAAGTCCGATAGCCAAACCAGCAAAGCCTCTTGGTGCTTTAGTATAGGTAGAACCTAAAATTACAAATAAGAACATAAACGTCATAACTACTTCTATGACCAAGGCAGAAGTCATACTGTATCCGCCAGGTGAATGTTCGCCAAATCCGTTAGATGCAAATCCGCCTAAAACGAAATCAGATTTACCTGAAGCAATAAGATAAAGAATAGCTGCACCTGCAATACCGCCCATTACCTGAGCAACGATATAAGGGAAAACATCTTTACCGTCAAAGCGCCCACCTACCCAAACACCGATGGTAACGGCCGGGTTTAAATGACAACCAGAAATATGACCAATGGCATAAGCCATTGTTATGACGGTTAAACCGAAGGCTAAAGATACTCCGACAAAGCCAATACCTAATTCTGGAAAACCTGCGGCAAGTACGGCACTACCGCAACCACCTAATACCAGCCATAATGTGCCAATAAACTCTGCAATAAATTTTTTCATTTTTATAAGGTTTAATTGATTGTATTAGTTTAGAAACCAAATATTTGCGAAAGTCACAATATATTATTGGTTTTGTTGTGTAATTATTGAATTTTAGCTTGGTAAGGTTTGAATAAATAATAGAATTGTACTATTTATAATAAATATAATGTTGGTAAAATAATTATTATAGTGTTTTATAATAGCACATATTAAAGAGTTATCATGAATTACCTGAATTTTTATTGACATTTATAATTCTTATGGCCGTAAAATAACAATTGGATAAATTCATTAAAAGGAAGTGTATTATATTGGTATTCATTGGTTTAGTTTTAATATTTTTAGAAGAGTGATAATTAAATATTCTTAGCTTAAAAATCGAGTTATCAAAAAAATATAGCCATCATGAATAAAAGACAGTTTTTGACCAACATGGGTAAAGCAGCCTTTACCCTACCTTTTTTGCCGTACAGTTCTGTGGTAAAAGGGGCAACACCAACAAAAACGTATGTAACAAAAACTGAAGATGATTTTTGGTTAAGAATACGGGAGGATTATCTTTTAAAACCAGATTATATCAATCTGGAAAATGGATATTATAATTTTATTCCGACTCCGATAATGATGAAGTATATAGACCATTTAAAAATGGTCAATTATGAAGCTTCATACTACATGCGTACCGTACAGTGGGATAATAAAGCAAGCGTGCGTGATCGATTGGCAAAGTTTGTCGGCAGCACTCCAGAAGAATTGGTAATAACTAGGAATGCAACGGAGTCATTAGATTTAATAATTGGTGGTTATCCATGGAAAAAAGGTGACGAAGCCATTTATGCTTTACAAGATTATGGTTCCATGAAAGACCATTTCGAGTTGATGGTTAAAAAATACGGTATTAAAACTGCGGTGGTAGATGTACCAAACTACCCAGAATCTGATGAGGAGTTGGTAGCTCTGTATGAAAAAGCCATAACTCCAAATACAAGGTTGATGATGGTGAGCCATATGATTAATATTACCGGACATATATTACCAATACGAAAAATTTGTGATATGGCACATAAATATGGGGTTGAGGTTTTGGTAGATGGAGCTCATTGTATTGGTCATTTTAAGGTAGATATAGAAGCATTACATTGCGATTATTACGGAACTAGTTTACACAAATGGTTAAGTGTACCTCTTGGGTCTGGCATGTTGCATGTCGCAAAGGATAAAATTACAAAAATATGGCCCCTTTTTACGGATTGGGAAAATGATTCTGACCTTATTCAACGATTAAATCATACCGGAACATTGCCGGTACATACAGATTTAGCTGTTAATGATGCTTTAGATTATATAGAGATGATTGGTATAGAACGCAAACAAGAAAGGCTTCAATTTCTACAAAAATATTGGAGCGATAAATTAAGAAATGTGCCCAATATTACGGTAAACACGCCTGTAGAAATGCAGCGAAGTTGTGGTATTGCTAATGTGGGAATAACCTCTATGGATGCTAAGGAACTAGCAGCTCAGTTATTAAGTGAGTTTAATATATTTACAGTAGGTGTTGATTATGCAAATGTAAAAGGATGTAGAATTACGCCCAATGTTTATACTACCACAGATGAGTTGGATAGTTTTGTTACCGCTATGAAAACAATGGCAAAAAGAAGTTGATTTAACTATTTATATAATCTGCCAACTTCTGTGGACCTTCCAATAAAATGCGAACAACTCTTAATGTGCCGTCATCAGTGGTATTAATTTGCCATTTTATTAGAGAGATAGATCCTTTTTCAATTTCTATACCGGTAATACTTCTAGGGTGAACACAACTACCATCATTAAAAAGAGGTATATCACCAGGCTCAGGAAATCGTGGTCTATGGGTATGACCTACGACAGTAACTTTTAGGTTGTTTTTTAGTATCCATTTTTTTGTACGTCGCTCTACTTTTATAAGCTCTGTATAGTTTTTTGCGGGCGAGGTGGGGTCGGCAATACCCCATACTTGTAGGGGTTTCCAAAGAACACGTACCAAAAATCGTCCCCAGCGCCAAAAAGTATAGTTCCACCAATCTGCTTGGTGGCCATGGGTAAGAAAAACTTCTTGGTCGGTATCTCTATGTTTTAATACAATGGCTTCATGATATTTTATTCCCTCGAAAAGCGATTTGTCTTTGTCGTCAATAGGTTCGAAATAGCTAGACAGATGTTTTTTTACATAGTCTTCATCTTTATAGACCATGTCATGATTTCCCCAAATCATATGCAATCTGTGCTCGAGATGAAATTGCTTTAAAAGTTTGAATACATTTTTATGAGCTTCAAAAATAGCCTCAAAATTACTATTCTCCCAGAGTTCATCACCATCACCTAATTCACAATAATCGAACCCTTCTGTATAGTAGAATTTTAGCGCATGATAATAGATGTTTCTATTGTTCGCAAATTCATCAGAAAAACTGTTGTCGCCCCTATGGCAATCACTAAAAAGTATGAATTTTGAGGTATCGTCAAATGGAATAACTTTAGCATTATTATAAGCTCTTGTAAGTCTACTATCCGATGACATGGGCTATTTTTCGTTAAATATCCGAAAATCCAGTCAACCATAGGGCTTAGGACCTTAAAAAAACTTGGTATGTTTTGTAACTTTACACCCAATTAGTAGACTAACTGAACCATGGGAAAGCACGATAGAAAGATAATGCCGGTTAAGCACCTTATAAGTTTTGAAAAACTTCTAGAGAAGTACGATGAACATTTAAAGGGCGATGATCCTTTTTTGGCGGCTACCGCTGAACGAATTCTATCTATTGAAAAAGGTTTTCCTGAACTGCGAGATGGTTTTTCAGATTTCACTTTATTAGAAAAGAACCAAGATCTTATTCATCGAATTTTACAAGATACATTTACAGAAGCGTTGAGTGGTAACGAGATAAAGGTGGCTACGTTACCTTATCAAGACCTAATTATAAAGTCGTCTGCGCGTTTTCAAAAAATAATTGAGGAGGCAGGTGATGATTATGTGCCAGAGTTAAGAAACGTTGGCGATGATATGGACTACATCATGAGTTGCGTTGTGGTTTTAAACTATTACTATGGTTATCATTTAGACTTTAGTCGACCTTATTTTTATGATATACCTGATGCAAATGGGGTAATGCGCCATTACCGAATTTTATACAATGCAGATTTTATTGATGTTATACCTACAGAGAAGGCGAAAGTAATTACACAAGAAGACGTAGATGAATTATTGGCTAGCCCAAATGATATTAAACTTTGGATGGAGAAGATTCCGCCAGAAAGTTTTATATCCAAAGGTTTCGTAATTGCCAATTTGTTCGATGTAACTATGGAGCAGGCAATTTCGAATATTAAGTCAAAGCTGATTTCAAAGGAGACTATACAACCGACGAATTTCATGCATGATCTGCAAGAAACTTTTAAGTCGTTTTTTAGATTGCCGAATATTAAAGTCGGTTTTACTTCATTCGATGCTAAAAAGGATGAGTTTGAAGAAGTTTCAGGTATGGGGTTTGAAAGTTTTCTTTTAAGAGGTCAGCACCATATGAAATGCAAAAGTGCATTGTGTGAAGATTCTTATGATAAACTCATAGATCACAATGCTTACTTTACTATTGCCGATATGGATCGTAAAGTGGAACAGTCTGGTGACTTACAGCCATATGTAGGGTTAAAAGCTCAAGGCATACAAAGTGCTATTTTTGCTCCCATAGCCTTTGAAAATAATCTTTTAGGGGTTTTAGAAATCGTTTCTGAAAAGAAAGGGGTGCTAAATGGTGTAAATGCGCAAAAGCTAGATGATGTTATGCCTTTTATAATATCTGCTGTTGTACGTACCAAAAATGAAGAAAATAACAGAATAGACGCTATTATACAGAACGAGTGTACATCTGTGCATTCTTCGGTTTATTGGAGGTTTCAAGAAGAGGCCAAAAAGTTCATGTTAGACGAAACGGAAGGTAGGTCTCCGTCATTTAAAGAAATTGTTTTTAAAGATGTCTACCCGTTGTTTGGTCAAATAGATATCAAAGATTCTTCGCAAGCTAGAAATTTAGCCATTCAGCGTGATTTAATGATTCAGCTTTCAGAAATTGACAATGTATTGAATATTGCTTTGAATAAGTGGGAATTGCCTATTTATGAGGAGTTGATTTTTAGGGTGAATAATCACCTTGAGAGTATAAAAGAGATGCTATATACAAATAGCGAGCAAGCTATTTTTGATTTTGTACACGAAGAGATTTCGCCAGTTTTTGAGCACCTTAAAAAGTTCGATAAAGATATTGAGAAGCATATTCTAAAATATGAGTCCAAAATTGATATGGGTACGGGTTCGTACTATGACCATAGAAAGAACTATGATGAAAGTGTAACATTGATCAATAAAAAGCTTTCATCGGTTATTGATAAAAGACAAGAGGGTGCACAAGCAATGTTCCCTCATTATTATGAGCGTTACAAAACAGACGGTGTAGAACATAATATGTACATTGGTTCATCGATATCTGAAAATCAAGAGTATAATTCGCTTTATCTTAATAATTTAAGGTTATGGCAATTGCAAGTCATGTGCGAAATGGAAAATGCTCATTATACCCTAAAACCAAAATTACCGGTACCATTAGACGCCGCATCATTAATTTTAGTTTATAACACATCATTATCTATTCGTTTTAGAATGGATGAAAAGCAGTTTGATGTTGACGGAACGTATAATGCACGTTATGAGGTAATTAAAAAAAGAATCGATAAATCGTACATCAAAGGTACAGATCAAAGGTTAACTCAAACAGGTGTACTTTCTATTGTGTATTCTCAAAAGAAAGATGAGCTAGAGTACCTAAGATATATTAAATTCTTAAAATCTAAAGGTTGTTTTACCAACAAGGTAGAAATTGTAGAGTTAGAAGGTTTACAAGGTGTTTCTGGGTTAAAAGCTATACGGGCCGAGATTCTTTACAAAAGAGAACAAGAGCCAGAAAAGACATACACGTACCAAGATTTAATGGATGCCTTAAAAGAGTAAAACTTCACTTAGCAGCTGGATTTTACGATCAGGGCCAAAAAATTTAAACGAAATGGCAAATGCTATTACAGATAGGATCATACCGATCATGAAAATGGTATATGTCCAACGCAAAAGAGAGTATTTTCTATTCAATACAATGCCAAGAAAATAAAGATCTTTGGTTAAAGAGGTATAGATGTAATCTTTATCCTTTAGCATTTCTTGAATAGCCCATTCATAATCGCCTAATGCCATTTTATGAAAATTCCCGAAGAACAATAGGTTGACACTTTTGTTTGCCACATCATCTTTGGTAAATTCACCGCTAGTAACATTAGGTCTGGTGGCTAATACCGCTAATACCATAGAAACCACACTAAATAATACAAATATTACCGTTGGATAAATTAGGTAGTCGTTAGATGGATTGTCTAGTTTTGGTATAAGATTAGATAACGCCAAGGATATGATTATGGCATTTACGGAAAGTAGAATATTCGCTTTTGTATCTGCAATATCACTAAGGGTAATATGATTTTTTAGGGTTACACGATATAGCGTTTGAATACCACGATCCGGACTTTCGCTTTTAAACTGTGCTTTTAATTTTTCTTTTTTGGCAAGTTTCTTTTCAGACTTTTTATCTTTTATTAGTTTTTTTAAGTTTTTGTCTTTTTTGGAAAGCCAATTTTCTTTAGCGTAATCGGTATAATATTGGTGGTCCGTTCTAAAAACTTGAATATTTAGTTCTAGCCACTCTTTTTGGTTGTAGTTTTTTAAACCAAGTAGTTTTAATTCTTCACGTAAAAGATCAGAAGTTTCTAAATAGCTGCTTTGTGCAAAGTGAGAAGAATCTGCATCGCGTATAATCTCATCCATCAAATTGTTTGGCTTTGCATTCCATTTTGTGGCAAGTATACAAGACTTCACCTTTTCTATTTTTTCTTTTTCATATCCTTCTTTTGTCAAAAAATCTTCAGCAATTTCACAGCTACTTTCTTCATGGTTAGCCGTTCCTTTTGTGTATCCGGTATCATGTAACCAAGCTACTAATACAAGAAGTTCCTTGTCTTGATCAGATAGAGAACAAGTTTCCAGTAATTGTTTAGTACTTTTAACGACTCTTTGAGTGTGTCTTAGATTATGGTATAAAAACTTCTTATCCAAATCATTGGTAAGTAAGTCATTTACAAATAGTTTTGTTTTATCTAAGATTTCTGGCATAAGAAGAATTGGTTTAAAAAATCCAAATTACAAAATTTTAAAGAGGGCAACGTTACTATGAAAAAATTATATGCTTATCTGTCGGTTTTTATATTCATTACTAGCTGTGCTACATATAGTACCAAGTATGTAGATCAAAAATATGCTAACGATGTAAATGAAGAAAAAGAAATATCGCATACCTTTTATTTAATTGGAGATGCAGGTCTTTCGCCTATGGGTGATATGAACCCTGCCCTTAAAATATTCAAAAATAGATTAGATAAGGCTAGTAAGAATAGTACAGCAATTTTTCTGGGAGATAATATTTATCCGGCAGGTTTGCCAGATCCTAAAGATTCTACAAATGCGTACAGAATTGCCAAAAATCATTTAGATGCGCAGTTGAATACATTAAATGATTTTAAGGGAAGACCACTTTTTATACCAGGTAATCATGATTGGTATACCGAGGGGTTGATTGGGCTTGAGCGCGAAGAAGATTATATTAAAAGTGTTTTAAAAGAGAAAGAAAAAGATCCATTTTTACCAGAAAACGGATGCCCAATAGATGTTGTGGAAATAGGGGATGACGTGGCTATTATAACTATAGATTCAGAATGGTATTTGACCAATTGGGACAAGCGCCCAGATATTAATGACAAGTGTGATATAAAGAGTAGAGAGAAGTTTTTTTTAGAGCTTGAAGATGCGATAAAAGATTACCGCCACCGCACAACGCTTATCGCAATGCATCACCCTACCAATAGTTATGGCGAGCATGGCGGGCAATATTCGGTAAGAAAGCATTTTTATCCAAAGAAAATGGCAGTGCCATTACCAGTTTTAGGAAGCTTTATTAATGTACTTAGAAGTACTTCGGGTGCGTCTATAGAAGATGTGAATAATAAGCGTTACAGAGAGTTAATGAACAGGGTGACTACATTGGCACAGTACTCTGATCGCGTCATATTTGCATCTGGGCATGAACATACATTACAATATTTTGTTGAGAATAATACACCTCAAATAGTAAGTGGGTCTGGTGCAAAAAAAGGCTTTACACGATTGTTGAACGGTTCTCAGTTTAATACCGGCAAAATGGGATATGCGACTTTAGAAATATACACCGATGGTTCTTCTAGAGTACGTTTTTATGGCGTAGACGATGATAACAACGAAGAATTTTTATTTACCAATGAAGTTTTGCCGCCAACTCAAAAAGAATATGTTGGTGAGTTTACCGGTCAGTTTCCTGACAGTATTAAAGCTTCTGTGTATAGTAAAGATGAAATTGATAAAAGCGGATTTTATAAAGGAATATGGGGAGACCGTTACCGCGAGTATTATGGTACAGAAGTGAAAGTGCCGACCGTAAATTTAGACTCTTTAATGGGAGGCTTAGAGCCTGTTAAAAAGGGAGGAGGTCACCAATCAAAATCATTGCGATTACGTGCAAAAGACGGTAGGGAGTATGTAATGCGAGCTTTGAGAAAAAGCGCAGAATTGTATTTGCAGTCCATGGCATTTCAAGATCAATATGTTCTTGACGATTTAAAGGAGACCTACACTCAAGAAATATTGCAAGATTTTTATACGGGATCACACCCTTATGGTCCCTTTACGACAGCGAAGTTATCAGATGCGGTAGGCATTTATCATACGAATCCTGTTTTATATTATGTTCCTAAACAACCTGCACTTAAAGAGTACAATGACACTTTTGGTGATGAGTTGTATATGATTGAAGAACATACAGGTGATGGTCATGGAGATTTAGCAAGTTTTGGGTATTCAAATAATTTAACCAGTACCGATGGTATGCTTGAAGACCTTCGAGATGATGAAAAATACGAAGTCGATAAAGACCTTTATTTGAGAGCGCGACTATTCGATATGATTCTTGGCGATTGGGATCGACACGTAGATCAATGGCGTTGGGCAGAATTTAAAGATGAGAAAAAAGGTAAAACCGTATACAGACCAATACCTAGAGATCGTGATCAAGTATTCTCAAAAATGGGCGATGGCGCCTTAATGAAAATAGCTACTCGTATTATACCAGGCTTACGATTAATGGAAGGTTTTAATGAAGATATTAGAAGTGTAAAAGGGTTCAACTCTTCGCCTATGACCTATGTGTTAGACTTAACATTGTTAGGTGAAACCGAAAAAAGTCAGTGGATGGCGCAGGCAAAATACTTACAAGAAAACTTAACCACAAGTGATATTGATGAGGCATTTAAATCTTTTCCTGTAGAAGTACGTGATGAAACGGTAGATGAAATTAAAGAAATTCTTTTGGCGCGGTTAAGTCACATTCAAGAAACTGCTAATGAGTACTACCAGATATTAAATAAATATGCTGTAGTTGCAGGTACAGATAAAGATGACTGGTTTGAAATTAATAGGTTAAATAATAAGGAAACCGAAGTAAAAGTGTTCAGAAATATCGGTGATAAGAAAAAGCGTCTGTTTTATTACAAGGTATTCACAAAAGAAGACACAAAAGAACTATGGGTATTTGGTTTAGATGACGATGATATTTTCGAGGTTAAAAATCCGTTTAATTACGCTGGTGTCAAAGTCAGAATTATTGGTGGTCATAATAATGATATTTATAGGGTAGAAGGTGGTAGAGATGTCGCTTTGTATGATTTTAAAAGTAAGAAAAATACGTTTGAAGAAACTGGTGGTACAAAAGTAAAACTGTCAGATGATTATGAGTTGAACACCTATCAGCCGTTAAAGTTGAGAAATAGTTTCAACCAAATTATCCCTACGATAGGGTTTAATCCAGATGATGGTATGCGAATAGGTTTTGTAAATACCTATACATATAACGGTTTTAGGCAGAATCCTTTTACCCAACAACACACTTTTGCTGCATCATATTATTTTGCTACAAGCGGATTTGATTTCAAGTATCAAGGTGAATTTGCACATGTATTCGAAAATTGGAATGCTGAGCTGAAAGCACGTTTTACGAGTCCGAATTTTGCCATTAATTTCTTCGGATTTGGGAATAATACCGAAAATTTTGATGACGATTTAGAACTAGATTATAATAGGGTAAAATTACGACAGATAGATTTTTCGCCTTCACTGGTGTGGAGAGGGCAATTGGGTGCAAAAGTGAAATTAGGTTTGTCTTACGAAAATATTAGTGTTGAAGAAACCAACGATAGATTTATAAACACATTTTATCAGGAAAACGGAGAAGAGACTAATAGTGATTTTGTTGGTGCTCATGCTGCTTACACGTATGAGAATAAAGATAACGAGGCGTTCCCAACTTTAGGTATGTCTTCTTCTTTAATGGTAGGTTTCAAAGAGAACCTTTCAAAAGAGGGCGGTAGTTTTGGTTACGTTATTCCTAGTTTAGGTTTTGATTACAAATTGATACCCAATGGTAGGTTGGTATTAGCAACTAAGTGGAAAGCACATTTTAATATTGGCGATGAATACGAATTTTACCAAGCCGCAAGTATTGGTGGTTTAGATGGACTTCGCGGATTTAGAAATCAACGCTTTACCGGTAAAACATCGTATTATCAGAATACAGATATAAGATTTAGTCTAAAAAAGAAACGTACCAGATTATTGCCAACGGCCATGGGTCTTTTTGGCGGATTTGATTATGGTAGAGTATGGATGCCTGAAATGAGTTCTGGTCGCTGGCACACTTCATATGGCGGAGGGTTCTTTTTAAATGCCTCAGATATCATTTCTATAAACACTGCCATTTTCGCTAGTGAAGACGGACCAAGATTTACTTTCGGACTAGGGTTCGGGTTTTAGATAACCCAGTTATTTTAAGGAAAAGGTGTAAAGGTTGCCACCTTCACCGTGTGCTTTTTCATCGGAAATTAGTAAGGTCTCGTCATTAAGAAAACAAACAGATTCTAATTGAGAGCGGGCACCTAAATCAATTTCTTGCATGTTTCCTTTAGAGAAATCATCCCAGGTGAAATTTGTGAAAATGAAAAGCTTACCGTAACTAAGTGCTATAATTTTATCACCTTTTGGCGATATGTCAATAGATGTTATTTGGCAAATTTTCCAATCTGTACATGGTGTAAACGAACCCACTAGTGTGGCTTCGTAATTACCTTTAGTATCAGGTACCCAGTAAATATGGGCTTCACCGGTGAACGATTTTGACCTGTTTTTAGTTACAATGTATAATTTGTTACCATGATGAAATATAGCCTCTGAATCATAGAAAAGATGATCTTTCTTTGGTGGAAAGTCTTTTTGATCAGGGTAATGTAGCTCAATCTTTTCAGCGTCAATTTTATCCCCTGGTTCAATAGTCGGGTTTGGTAATTTGTAAATGACTAAATCTTTACGATCATTAGCATTATTGCCAATATCACCTATGTATAAGTTGCCGGCAGCATCTTTTGTAAGATCCTCCCAATCATGATTTTTTCCGTTTTTAACTTTAAAACTTTTAAGTATTTCTCCGTTTAGGTTTACTTGGTATATTTCATCTTTATTGCCGCCATCTTCAACGACCCAAACAATAGAATCGCCGTAGGTAGCTAAGCCTGAGTTTTCAGACAAACTATCGGGCAAATCAGCAATTACTTTAAGTTGCCCGTAATTATTACATGAGATAAGTGTTATGAAAATTACAAGGTTTGTTAAAATTAGTTTATTCATATTATTCTGCTATTGGCATAAATACCTCGGTCTTCCAATATAACGCATCTCCACCCATGTTCGGGTTGTTATAAAAGAATTCAATAGGATTTGCTTCTACTTTTATATTGTTTTTTTCCGCGTAATCTAAAAGCGCATACCATGCTCTATCTGAGGTTATATAATTGCCGTTATATATGGCTTTTAGAGATTTTGAACCTTCAAATTCTTTATAAATAATATCTTTTATATCAGGCAGAGAGTCAGTTTTAATTATAGGATAGCAAAAGTTAAATGCAACACTATCTTTATGCATGTTCCAATCTGTAATTTCAATAAAAGGAACGCCATTTAATTGCAAACCATTACCTACAAGTACTGAGTTCAAAAAAGGATAACTATCTTTCATTGCAGTTGCTTTTTTTGTCTGAATAGTATTGTGTTGAACGCAAGCACAGTAAGTTGATGGTAATTCTTCTTCATTCAAAATGGTCACCTTAAATTCTTTTCTATGCTTATTTAAATAAGACATAAAATCAGTGACAAGTTTTCTTGACCCCTTTTCAAAATCGGTGTCTGTAAAGGGAATTGATAATCTATTTTTGAAACTATTGTCTTTGTCAGTTACATCTACCTTAAGTTGAGAGGTAGAGTCATTAATTGGGGAAATATTCCATGTATAAGTATGGGTAGAATCTCCAGATACTATAGTTTGCTTGAGATGTTTTATGTCTTCAAGTTGTTTAATTGAAGCATTGTTCAATGAAGTATTCCAGGCTTTCAATGACTGATTTATTGTCCCTGGAAAGGTTTTGGCTACGACCCTTATTTGATAATCTTGTGGCTTTATGAAAAAATACCAAAGTAAACCAATACAAATAATGGCAATTGTAATTGAAAGCGCTTTTTTCATGATGATTTAAAATGTGCTAAAAATTAATTTTTCTTCATTTTAATTTTAGAATTCAGTAGTGCACCAATTTTTCTACCTTGACCTACACCCACTTCAACAGCTGACCTGTAATGAATACCACCATACATTCTGCTAATGGCTGCTTCATCTGCTGCTTGGTTAAATGAATTGAATTTTCTAATAGGTAGGCCATACGGCGTTTCGGTATCATCTTCAAAGCTAAAATCTTCACCGTAAATACTGGTCAAGGCAGTTGCTGCAGCGCCAGAAACAACACTATGTCCACTCGTGTATTCTGGGAAAGGAGGCGTTTGTAGAATAGGCTTCCAATTCTCGTCGATATGTTGGTTAATTAACGTTTCTGGTCTAATTAAATTACTGCGATATTTTTCATCCCAGCAGCTAATAAATCCGTCAGCAATCGCCATTGAAGTTTTTGTATAGGCAAAAACAGTATCGTCGAAATTACTATTTGTTTTTTTACTGGCAATTTTTGTGATACCTATCCAATGTGCACCTGGGGTAATCTTTTTGGTAGCGAACATTAAATGTCCTCTTGTAACCGATACATACGGATTACAATCCCAGAATTTAGCTATTGCTACTTCGTCAGATTCATCTCCATTTTTAGTGATTTCATTACTAATATTATAAACCTCAATCAGTTCTTTGTAAAAATCTGAGTCTTTTTCTAGTGAAAACGGCGGTGGAGGAACGGGTTTAAATTGTGATGCGGAGTCTATGATAAAAGGGCGAATTTTGCTCCAATGTGGCTCAATACCGTCCATATAGGCAGGTGGAGTTGGTTGCCATCTGGTAGGGTCGTCTGTATTTACCGTAAATTTTGGCATGGTACGCGTTTGGCTGTAATTATCCTTGCCCATCCATTCTTTTATATGGTCTGCAACTTTTAGACCGTATGCTTTAGAAGCTTCGAATTCAGGTTCGTTCATTGACTTCCATTGTGTAAAAAGACTATCCTGTAAAACATCAAATTTATCTTCAGAGAATATCAATTGTCTGCTAATATTCATGTGCGCAATTAAGGCAGATAATTGAGGATTGATACCCGAAATAGTATCTATGGCAGGTATAGGTTTTAAATCTTTTAGTTGACCAGCTAATGATTGATAGTCAGGGTTTACTTGGGCAACGATTTCATATGCGGCAATATTAGGGTATGCAAAAATTCTACTCGCTACCGGTGGCGAGAAAATATCATGAATCATAATATCTATTATCTTATCAATAGAGTTGTGTAATTGATTAGGAGATACCACTATAGGTTCTTGCTTTTTTTCGGTGCAATTCGCTAATAAAATTCCTGCGATTAAGATTAAAATATACCTTTTCATTGTACTATGGTTTGAGAATGCTATACACCTCTGCTGCTTCATTATTAAAAGTAAGCAAAAGGTATGTGTTGTTGTTTGAGTTTATAATTTTCATGCTTCGAATCGATTTCCCTGTTAAATCGAGTCCTATTTCATTCGCTAAGGTAACATTGTTGCCAGTACTAATCAATGCTCCTGGAAAAGAATCAAAACGACCATGGTATGGTTTTACGCCAAAATAATTTCCTGCAGCGAGCACTTCGGTTTTGTTATCACCATTAAAGTCATATGCTAAAAATGCCATAATGGGTGCCAACTGTAATTGATAACTAAATGGCACAAAAGTGAACTTGCCATTGTTGTTTTGTAAATAACCTGAACTTAGGGTATGCACTTCTAGAATTTCTGCATTTGGTAACATTTCTTCGCCAAGAATTTCTTCCATCGATTTTCCTGCAAAAGAACTATAGGTATTGAATTTTTTACGGAGAGAAACCAATTGACTCGACAATTCTTTTAACCCATCTACTGGGTAGTCTTTACCGTCTTTATAGGTGCTAACAATAGTTTCCGTGGCTCCGTTTTTATCAAGGTCACCGTAATACATTTTCATCGGATACTTTTGTGATGCAGTAAACTTAGTATTCATTCCCCAATTACCTAATAGGTAGTCTTGATCACCATCATTGTCAATATCAAAATTGATTACGGATTGCCATAAACCATTTAATTTTTCATTTTCTAATGGCTGTATTTCTTGAAATTCACCTTGGTTGTTTTGAAAAAATTTAGGTGAAATCCATTCTCCAACAAATAATATATCTTCCCAGCCATCATCATTGAAATCGGTAACAATTGCGTCTGTTATCATACCTAAGTTCTTAAACGGATTTGACGCTACATTAAAATTGCCATTTTCATTTTCTAGAATATAACTGTTAGGTTTGTTTCCATAATCGGCACTGATAGATTGATTGCAAATTATAATGTCTAAATCATCATCGTGGTCATAATCTAGCTTTAATAGAACAGATGCATTCTCAAATAGCTCAGGGAATTCTTTTTGAGTAAAAGTACTATCGCTTGCGACGTAGTACGAGTCAGTTAATGGCTTCATTTCATTAAAGAAATCTGCTCCGCCTGTACCTACTATAATATCGTTTTTGCCGTCACTATTGAAATCACCTATTATAGAAGCGATGTCTTCTTTAATACTGTCTTTTTTTATTTCAGGATAATTTTTTAGCTGAAAGGTAGAATCCCCTTGAATATAAATTTGAGACGGAATAAATTTAGCTCCTCCAAAGAAAATATCCTCTTTTCCGTCAGCATTTAAATCACCAACACTAACTGCAGGACCTCTATCTGACATTTGATAAGGAATTAGCTTTTGGCGTAAATAATCACTGTAGGCATCTTCAATGTGTGTATAATTAATACCTAAATTATTAGATGTTTTTTGAAATAGGTGCTGCTGTTTAGGGTGTAAAGAATTATAGTAGAAAGGTTGCACTTTATCAGGACTAAGATAAAGTGTTTGATTGACGGCGATATTTTTTACTAATTGATAGCTTTTATCTGGCCATATAATTTTTAAAGAATCTATGTTTTCTAGGTCTCCATAGCCAAAATGAATTAAGGGTTCAGAAGAAGCTTGAAATCCGCGTACGGTATACATTTCCTTAAACTGTTGAATTCCGTTGGCATATGAAAATACCTTGGTGCCAATGCCGAATTTATTTTTATCAGAAAAATTCAGTTTAATTTTTAGCCAGTTGCGTTGGCTGTTTGTAGTGTTCTCTTGAATAATTGCCGGACTAAATAGGTTGTTGGTTACCAAATCTAAATCGCCGTCGTTATCTAAATCGCTATAAGCTGTAGCGCCAGAAATAATGGTGTCTTGTGCAATCCAAGATTTAGATTCATCTATAAATTGAAGATCTGTTGCTCCTTTAAAAATCATGTTGCCAATAAAACCAGAAGGCATCATTTTAAGAGCTTTCTGATCAACAAGATTGGTGTTGTTGATTTTTGACCGAATATTCTCGTTAGATATATAGTTGATATAATCAAGGTCGTTCGGTCTTTTAGGTATACCGTTACTTATGTATAAATCTTGCTCCCCATCTTGATCGTAATCACCGAATAGCGCACTCCAGCTCCAGTCTGTTGCGGCTACTCCGCTCTGCAATGCTGTTTCTAAAAACTTACCATTTGGTTGGTTGACTGATAGCATATTTCTAGTATACTGATTGTGATAGCCAAAAGTTTCGGTCTTCATTTTTTGGATTTGGATATCGTCATCACCTTCAGATGATTTTAAAACAATTTCATCTTTACCCAACATGTCTAAAGAAATTAAATCAGGTAGACCGTCATGGTTGATGTCTGCTACATCACTACCCATAGAAAACCTGGTGGTATGCCCAAAGGCTTCTTTAAGACTTTCTTTAAAAGTACCGTCGCCATTATTTAGATAATAATAATCATCTTCATGAAAATCATTGCCAATATATAGATCAGGGTAGCCATCTTGGTTAAAATCAGAAACAGCAATACCTAATCCATATCCATTTACACCACCATATATACCGGCCTCTTCGCTAATGTCAACAAATTTTCCGTTATCATTACGTAGCAGTTTATCACCGGTTTCATAAATACGGTTATGTCTAATTTGGGCATTGCCATAAGTATCTTGGGTGTGTATGGCATGATTAAGAAGATACATATCTAGATCGCCATCTAGGTCGTAATCTAAAAAAGCAGCTGAAGAACTGTACGATTCAAAATCCAATCCATATTCAGCGGCACTTTCCTTAAAAGTGGCATCACCTT
This sequence comes from Maribacter spongiicola, assembly GCF_004364165.1. Lineage (GTDB taxonomy): Bacteria > Bacteroidota > Bacteroidia > Flavobacteriales > Flavobacteriaceae > Maribacter > Maribacter spongiicola. The sequence continues at coordinate 338,791 of NZ_SOAY01000012.1, read as the reverse complement.
GGTTTATAAAAAGCTCGTTATAACCATTGAAGCCGTTTAACCCGACAACCGCACAAACGTAAATATCTAGGAGTCCGTCACCATTAACATCGCCCATTATGGTTCCTGTATTCCAAGAACTATTTCCTGAGACACCAGCTGTTTCGGAAATATCTTCAAACTTTAAATTGCCTTTGTTCAGGTATAATTTGTTCTTTACTTGATTGCCCGAAAAATAAATATCAGGTAGGCTATCGTTGTTGATGTCGCCAATAGCGACACCACCACCATTATAAAAATAGAGGTAATCTAAAATACTAAGGTCTTTAGATTCTTTAAGTGTGTTTTCAAAAGTTATACCGGTTTCTTCTGTAGAAAGTTTTACGAACAACTCGCCAGAATTTTCAGTACAACCAATGGTAAATATTAATAAACATAGGTATAGTATGTTATTTTTCATGTAGTCGATACATTTTTGGAGTGTCGTTATTGATAGCTGCTATAATGAATTGATTGCCTTGCTTGTCTTTAACTATTTTTAATTGTTTTACTTCATTACGGATAAAGAAACCACTATCAGAATAATTTTGCCATTCAAAATTTAAGTTGCCATCGCCAAGAAGAACATTTCCATAATTGGCATCTAGCCTAGAATATTGGGGTTTAAACTCGAAGTTATTCCCTGCCATAACCAAATCTAAGTTTCCATCTTTATTGACATCTAGACATTGTATACCGCAAATACATGAAAATTGAACTTGAGGTGGTAGTATTTTAATAGTAAAGTTGCCATTGCCATCGTTTATGGCAATTATAGACTCAGAGATTGTTGACTGCTTTAATATAGTATTGTCTATAATGTTCTTTGGAAATAACTCTTGTATGGTTTTTGAAGCATATTCAGAAGCTTTAATATTTTTCTTTTTCAATGCAAGAATTTGGGTTGTCAATTCCTTCTTTTGATGAATTGGGTAATCGCCGCCATCGTAGTTTTGGGTGGTAATTTGTTCTATAGTACCATCGTTGTCAAAATCATTCACCCACATTTTCATGGGTTGCCCAGGTTTTGGTTTGTAATGGAGGTTGCTGCCCATGTTGCCTAGAATTAGATCTTGGTCGCCATCATTATCCAAGTCATACCCTTCAACAGCACCCCACCAGCCACTAAGGCTGTCTAAAGAACTTTTTGAGTCGCTAAGTCTTCTACCAGAGTTCTTGTAGATTTTTGGACTACCCCAGTCAGATACGGTTACTAAGTCATCTTTACCATCACCATCAATGTCAATCCATTTAGCATCGGTTACCATACCCGCATCTTTTAAATCATAAGCAGAGCGTTCAGTAATATCGGTAAAAGTTCCGTCTCCGTTATTTAAAAGAAATAGGTGGTCAGGATTTACACCATAAGTTCCTACGACACTTCTAGAGCCAACAAAAACATCAATATCACCATCTGCGTCAAAGTCTGACGGAGCTATAACCGCAACATTTTTATTTATGCTCGGTAGTTTGTTTGTACTCAACGAGAAATTGCCCTTGCCATCGTTTAGGTAAAGTCGAATTCCGTAATTGCCCTGCATGCCTAATTCGTTACCGCCTGTACCGACCATAAGATCTAAATCGCCATCATTATCTGAATCAAAAAAGGAAGCAGTGGTATCTTCTAGTTGAGCTTCTGCTTCAAAATATTTTACAATAGATTTAGAAAGTGATCCATTACCATTATGTATATATAACGCACCAGCTTGGTTTTTTGCTCCACCAATAAAAATATCTTCGTGGCCATCGCCATTTACGTCACCAACGGCTAAACCGGGTCCTTCTTCTGCTAATGATTTAGAAATTAACCCCTCATTATCAAAATCCATATAACTATTCTCTTTATGGGTTAAAAAGGTATTACTATCTATAGCTTCGAACAGGGTAGGGGTTTCTGTTTTTTTGATTTTAAATATTTCTTTAGCCTCTTCTTGCTTAAATGTAATGGTTTGGTTCGCCTTTACATTAGTCAATTTAGCGGTTGCGTCATTCGGCCATATAATGCGAATGGAGTCTAACATTTCTGTCGCGCCTAAACCGATAGTCATAGGGTATTCTACAGAAGACTGAAAACCTCTAGATGGCATCAAAGTCTGGTCGATAATGTTATCTGGGTAATATAGGCGCGCAACGGTTCCTATTCCAAATTTGTTACCATCGGCACCTTCAAATTTTAACTTAATGTAGTTATTTTTTGATTGCAATTCAGAATTATTACGGTACACAAAAGTCTCCATGTTTACGTTGTTGACAACGAGATCTAAGTCCCCATCGTTATCTAGATCCCCATATGCAGAACCGTTTGAGCGACTCGGTATTTCAAAACCCCATTGTTTGTTGTAATTACTAAACGTAATGTCGCCATTATTACGATAGGCGTAATTAGGTAGGGGCGTAACTGGCATTTTGTTAATGATAGAATCAATAGATTCTTTTCTGCCAGTTAAAGCCATTTTTTGAATGATATCATTGGCGAAGAAATCTATAAAATCTAAATCGGTAAGATCATGATTAATGCCATTGGTAATATAAATATCTTTTAGTCCATCATTATCCATGTCGAATAAGAGTCCAGACCAGCTCCAATCAGTAGCTTCAACTCCGCTGTAGTATGCAACTTCAGAAAAAGAACCATTACCGTTATTTAGTTGTAACGTGTTTTGAATATACTGTTGATGAAAATCTTTGCTCTGCTTAAGCTTGAAAATGTTGTAACCTTCAAATTCCATAACAGATTTTACACGCTGATCTGGTTCAGGTAGCATATCGGTAATGAAAATATCTGTAAGTCCGTCATTATTAATGTCGGCCATATCTACACCCATCGCAGATAAGCTTAAGTGATTTGTCCATTTTTGAACCTCTTCTCTAAAAGTACCATCTTGGTTGTTGATATATAAATAATCCCTTTCATAAAAATCGTTAGAAACATAGATGTCTGGGTACAGGTCATTATTAATATCTATAACCATAACACCAAGACCAAAACCTATAAGGCTACCATAAATACCAGCTTTTTCACTAACATCAACAAATTTTCCATTATCATTTCTTAGTAGCATATCGCCTACGCCTCTAAAAATTTTCGGGACACCTTCCCAATCTTGTGCTCTTACTTCCCGTTGTTCTGCATAGCCAAGACTACTTACGGGAATATTACTATTGTTTAGAATGTAGGCATCTAAATCTCCGTCTTTGTCATAATCGAAGAAAGAGGCGTGGGTAGAGAATCCTGTTTCGGCTAAATTATATTCATGCGCTTTTTCGGTGAAAGTACCGTCTCCGTTATTGATGTATAGGTCGTTGTCATGGTTGTTGCCTTCCATGTTACCGGCATTACTCACATAAATATCTAGAAATCCGTCATTATTGATGTCTGCCATCACAACACCTGTAGACCAAGGTTTATTTCCTGATATTCCGGCAGTTTCCGAAATATCTTCAAATTTCATATCGCCTTTATTAAGAAAAAGTTTGTTAGGCTCCATGTTTCCGGTCAGAAAAATATCTGATAATCCATCATTATTAATATCTCCAATAGCAACGCCACCACCATTGTAAAAGTTACGGTATTTAAATATGTTGAATTCTTTTGAGTTGGCAACTTTATTTACAAATGAAATACCAGATTCTTCAGGTTGTAGTAATGTAAACAATGTTGGTTCTGATTTTTCTTCTGATGTATTAACATCTTCTTTAGATCCGCAAGAATATAAAAGGGAGAAAAACAAACCAAGGTAGCTTAGCTTAAGCAAATTAGAGTTCATTCTTGAGTATGTTTGAAATAGCACTTTGCGTTTTTTTGTAGGCTATTAAAGTTGAGTTGGTTACCTGTGTAATAGTTCTTTCAAAATTAATTTGCAAGATAGCAAATACCTACTATTTGTAAGGCTTATTTAGTAAAAGTCGGCGTTAAAATTTAAAGAAAACGTTATATGATCAGTGTAATAATATGAATAATGAGATTTTGCTCTAAGTTTTTAGAAGTAATGGAAATAATCCAATATATTTAACCTTGACTTAACAACAAACAAATCAACCAATGATAGGAATTTTATCTTTTTTAGGCTTTACCATTTTGGTAGCGGTAATTGCTTATTTCGCAACAAGATCAACAAATGAACAATCTTCTGATGGGTACTTTTTAGGAGGGCGAAGTTTAACAGCGGGAGTGATAGCAGGTTCCTTGTTATTAACCAACTTATCTACAGAGCAAATTGTTGGGCTAAATGGTAATGCATATAGTGATGGAATTTTAGTAATGGCTTGGGAAACTTTAGCCGCTATTGCAATGGTGATATGTGCTATATACTTGTTGCCTAGGTACTTAAAAGGAGGTATTAGTACCATACCAACGTATTTAGAAAGAAGGTTTGATAAGACAACCAAAGCAATGACATCTGGCTTGTTTTTAAGCGGATATGCCATTGTATTATTACCAATTGTTTTGTATTCTGGGTCTTTGGCTATTAGTGGAATGTTCGATTTGCCCTCGAAATTAGGAATTTCTGAATGGGCGTCGATATGGGTATGTGTTTGGAGTATAGGAATAATTGGTAGTATTTATGCCATTTTCGGAGGTTTAAAAGCTGTTGCGGTTTCTGATACTATCAACGCCATTGGATTGTTGATAGGTGGATTGTTGATACCGATATTTGGACTTTATGCAATTAGTGATGACAATAGTCTTTTAGGAGGGATTTCAAAACTTACAACAGAACACCCAGAAAAGTTTGATGCTATAGGTTCAGAATCTTCTAGTATACCTTTTGCAACGATATTTACAGGTATGGTTCTAGTACAGTTGTTTTATTGGGGTACCAACCAACAAATAATTCAAAGGGCCTTGGGGGCAAAAAATTTAAAAGAAGGTCAAAAAGGAGTTTTGCTTGCAGCCTGCTTTAAAATATTAGGTCCGTTAATTGTTGTTTTACCAGGTATTATAGCTTTTCATATGTTCGATGGTCAATTAGATAAAGCAGATCAAGCTTATCCTAAATTAGTGGCCGCTGTACTACCTATCACTTTGGTTGGTTTTTTTGCAGCGGTGCTCTTTGGTGCTATACTAAGTTCTTTTAATAGCGCCTTAAATAGTTGTGTTACCTTATTCGGGTTAGATATTTATAAGGAGTATGTGAACAAAGAAGCTTCAGAGAGTAAAGTTGTTTCAGTAGGAAAACGCTTTGGTGTTTTACTTGCATTGTTTTCAATGATTTTAGCTCCTTTTCTGTATTATGCTTCAGATGGACTTTTTGGTTATTTACAACAAGTAAACGGTGCGTACAGTATTCCTATTTTATCAGCAATTGTTATTGGTTTCTTAACAAAGCGTGTACCTGCCATAGCTGCCAAAGCTGGGATAATTTTTGCTGTTGTTATTTATGTAATTTATATATTCATGCAAAGAGGACTTGGTATAGAGTGGTTGCCGCATATGTTGCATGTTCAGGCTATTACCTTTGTTTTGACAATTATTTTAATGTTGGTAATTGGTAAATTAAAACCAAGAGAAACTGATTATGAACAGGAATATACAAATGAGGTCGATATAACAAGTTGGAAGTATGTGAAACCGGTAGGATTAATCATTACACTAATTGTTATTAGCACTTATATTATATTTAGATAACATATCATAATCCATTATAGATTGCAGCTCTTATTTTAAGACGTTTATTCTATAATATTTTGAGATGATGTTTTAATTATAAAATAGTATTGAAAAAGTAACATTCTTATATGCAAAAGCTATATAGGAATGTTGCTTTTTTTTATGTGTTCATACAACAACCATGGCTTTTTTTTTCATGCTTAGTGAAAAGCTCATTTTTAATATGGAGTGATTGATTAAAAATATTTTGGCTGTTGGTTTCCAAGCTATTGCTTTAATGATTTTATAGTAATGTGAGTCTTTGAAAGAGATAGATGTGTTTAAAATTTCAATAGCCTATTTAAGATTCTGTAGTGTCAATGCTCTGTAAAAATTTTAAAGCAAGGATTTAGGTAGCTACTTATATGGATTCTAGCAAAATCTCTATTTGCAAGTATTGGTTGGTTTTATTTTTATATTATCAAGAGTAATTTTATGAGCTAACAATTATATATTGGGTAAGCTCTTTTTTGTTCTTTTGAATCGGAATTGAGAAATTATAATTTTTTCACACAACTAAATCAGGTTATATAATCATACCTGTATTTGATAGGTAGTATTTTAGGTTGCAGAGTAATTGATTTATTTTGGGGGTAATCGCTCATATTAATCTTAATTAATTTAAGGATTTGCAATTGGTTTTAGGTGCTATGCCAGGTAGAATTATTCAAAGTCTTAAAAAGGCAGGTACCTCAAACCCTGTTTTTATACTAGATGAGATAGATAAGTTGTCTAATAGTAACCAAGGCGATCCATCTTCAGCAATGTTAGAGGTGTTAGATCCTGAGCAGAATAGTGATTTTCACGATAATTTTTTAAAATTAGCGGAAATAAAAAAGCCTCCAAAATCAATTGGAGGCCTTTTCAACTTAAACTTAAATTTATATATGCTTAGTATCCTGGGTTTTGAACCAAATTAGGATTAGCTAATATATCTGCAAAAGGAATAGGGAAAATTATAGATCTTGCATCTGTAGCATCTTTAAGATTCCATGCTCTTAAATACTCATCAAATCTTACTAAATCTTGTCTTCTAGTTAATTCCGCATACATTTCTCTTCCACGTTCTGCTAAAAGATCAGATTCAGTTACTGAACCTAATGCTGTTGCACCTCTTATAACTCTTAATGTATTGATCATGCCAGTAACATCTTGACCCATTCTAAACATTGCTTCAGCTCTCATTAAGTAATCATCAGCAAATCTATAACGTACAGTATGAGCTCTTTGGTCCCCACCTTCTTCGTTAGGGTGATATTTCAGCATTCTCGTCCCGTCAGTTTCTAATACTGCATTATCGGCCGGTGCAGTATACTCAGCTTTTGATACTTCTTTTGTGAATACTAAAGGAACACTACCGACATTGTCTCTTGCGGTTAATGGGGTACCATCTTGTTCATATTGTTGACCAATAAGAAAACCATATCCTATACCTAAGTTATCAGCATTTGCAGTTTCTGCATCAGGAACCCATCCTCTACGTTCTTCTTGACCATCACCAACATAATTAGTATCAGGGTCACCTTCAAATAATTGATAGAATTCAGAAAGGGTAGCAAAACCGTTCCATCCACCTCCATCATTCGCACCTGGAAAATTCAAATTGTAGTGTAGCGTATTCCATATTCTAGGGCCAGTAGCTGCTGGTGACCACCAAATAGTTTCCACATCATTACTAGGTCTAAAAATATCAAAGAAATCTCCAGCTGCTGCTAAAGTATATCCATCAGCTTCAATTGCGTCAACAGCATCAATTACGACTTGCATATCTGCATTATCAGGAGAAGTCTCCAAATAAATATGCTTGTTTAAGTGTAGTTTTGCCATTAAATGGTTGGCAGCTGCTTTGGTTGGCGTTTGTTTTAAATCAATACCATCGCCAGCAGTTACTTGAGGTAAATCTCTAATCGCAATGTTAAGATCTGCAACAATACTATCGATTGCAACCTGACCTGTAAGTACAGAAGGTATTTCACTGTTAGGTGCATTGACATTTCTGTAAGGTACTTGTCTCCACATATCTAAAATCCAACTCATTGCCCAAGCTCTGTAAAAACGAGCTTCTGCTTTTAATTCGGTAACATCGCCCCCAGCAGTAGTAACACTACCTGGGTCAATTACACGCGTTGCATTTATTGTTATACTATTCAAAGCTTGCCAAGATAAACGTATATCTTGTAAATCCGCATTCCAAGAATGTTGGTGCATGGCTAACCATCTACCATTATCTCCCCAATCCGTTCCTCTTGTAGCTACTACATATTCATCTGTAGTTACTTCATTCAAAGCGTAAAGACCATCTTGGTTACCTAAATTACCTCCAGCGATTATATTGGAAATATTCGCTACTTCTCCTTGTACGTTTGCTACTCCTGCAAAACCTTCAGATATCAATGAATCTGTAGGCTCTATCTCTAAGTCTGTGCAAGAAAATGCCAGTGCTATTGGGAGTGCGAAACATAAATAATTTACTATTTTTTTCATAATCCTATTTTTTTGTTTTTAAAATGTAACGTTAAATCCAACACTGAAAGTTACTGGTCTTGGATATGATAGATAGTCTATCGAAGCGGATGGGAATCCATTAGATGGTATATCTGAAGTGCTAACCTCAGGATCTAATCCGCTATACCCTGTTAATAAAAAAAGATTTTGACCAACTGCACTTAAGCGCATGGTTTTAAAAGTACCTTCTCCGCTTAATGGTACGTTATACCCTATAGACGCTGTTTGAAGTCTTACGAAATCTCCTTTTTCTAAAAAGAACGTACTTGGGTTCGTTGCAGATAAAGTAATATTATCGTCCAAAACACTTTGTAAATTGTTTCTACTTCCAATTTGTGGGGCAGCAAACAATGCATTTGCGGTGTTGTTGTAAACATAAAATCCAAATTGTCCTGAGAAGAATAAAGAAGCATCCCAGTTTTTATAACTCATACTTGTCGATAAACCAGAGACGATCTTTGGCAATGCCGACTTATCAAGAATAGTTGGGTCCGTATCAACTTGAAAATTCTCATCAACTAAACGTAATTCATAAGTATATAAAGCCTGACCGTCGGTTAAAACTTGAGATGTAGTACCTGTTAGACCTTGCCCATATAAATTACCAGCTTGTATGTTTGGACCATCATAGTTAGTCAACTCATTTTGGTTGTAAGAAATATTGAAATTGGCATTCCAGTTAAAGTCATCTGTAGCAATTAAATCATAATCAAGTCCTAATTCTACACCTTGGTTAACAATTGTGCCATCTATATTTTGGAAAACAAAAGGAGAAGTTGCCGGCTGTACCGCTGGTAAATTCAATAGAATATCATTTGTTTCTTTTCTATAAAGATCAATAGTAGCGGTAAAACGGTCGTTATTAAAACCGAAATCAAAACCTAAACCATATTGTGTTGTAGATTCCCATTTAAGGTCTGGGTTTGCAAAGGCTACTTCTCTTGTTGCAGGTGCTGATAATTGAGAATTACTTCCTATACCTAAGCCGTCCCATCTGGTTCTGTTTAAGTATGCACCATAACCAAGACCGTCTTGGTTACCCGTAATACCCCAACTTGCTCTTAATTTAAGAGTTGAAAAAGTGTCTTCATTTACGAAATCTTCTTGATTAAGTTTCCAAGCGAAAGCCGCAGAAGGAAAAATACCGTACTTATTATTATCACCAAATTTAGAAGAACCATCCGCTCTTACCGTACCTGTAAATAAGTATTTATCATTAAGAGTGTAATTTAGCCTACCGAAGAAAGATTGTAACTCATCTGTAAAATCAAAAGTATCTACTGAGAATGCATTAATTGGAATATTAGGTAAACTACTACTTGTAGTTGAATTAATATTAGGAGTCAATCCTAGAATTCTAAATTGATCACCGTTGCCTGGTAAATCGTTAAAAGTACCAATTCCATAACCTTGATAATTACTTGCAAGGTTGCGAGTATCTTCATAAGCTTGTTGAGTACTTGATATTATTTGATTCATATCAGAAGTAGCATAGCCTTGCCCTAGTAAATTTTGGCCACTTCTATTAAAATCTTGAAATGAATAACCTACAAGTGCATCTAATTTAGAATTTTCAAATTCTTTGTTATAATTAATGGTGAGTTCCATTAATTTACTTTCAGTATCTAAGTTGCTTACTATTGCCCGACCATTTCCAACTACACCGTTCGTAAATCCAAGAATATCAGGGCTTACAACTTGTCCTCTAGTTGATTCAGAAGTGTCAAGACCGAAATTAATTTTAGCTGAAAGCTCGTCGGTAAATGCATAGTTTAACGATACATTTCCAAGAAATCTGTCTGTACCTGAATTATCATCATAATACGTTAATAGATTTGCAGGGTTTCTATCTGGATCAGCACCAATATTTGGATTTGCATTTAATGTAGGATTAGAATAATATGTAGCTGCTAATAAATCTCCGGTACTTCCGGAAGTTCTACTAATAAAAGGTGCCCTATCATTAATTCTAGATACGGTTCCTTGAGCATTTAGTGTTAGCTTATTGTCAAAAAAACGTTGAGTTAAGTTTATTCTACCTGAAATACGTTCAAAATCAGTATTTTCGATTACGCCAAATTGCTTTGAATATCCAAAAGTGGCCCTTACGTTTCCAGATCCGTAGTTTTGAGAATAAGAAAGGTTATTGTCAGTAGAGGCTGTCGTTCTAAAAAGATATTCTTGCCAGTCAGTTGATCCACCAAGGTCAGCACCACCTCTTTCTACGAACTCTTCAGAAGATAAAAGGTCATAAGTGTTTGCTACTGTTGCAATATTCAAATTACTAGAGAAGCCCCATTGACCAGAGGTTCCTCCGCCTTTTCCAGATTTGGTTGTTATTACAACTACACCATTTGCACCTCTAGATCCGTAAATAGCCGTTGCAGAAGCATCTTTTAGAACACTCATGCTTTCGATATCGTTAGGGTTTAAAAAGTTTAACGGGTTTTTAGCGCCACTACTACCAGCACCTAAATCTCCACCTGAAGCAGAAACACTTTCATTTGATACAGGTACACCATCAATAACAAATAATGGACTGTTATTTCCTCGTACAGAACCAGCACCTCTAATTCTCAAAGTAATACCAGCACCTGGCTCTCCACTAGCTTGCGAAATTTGTACACCTGCAGTTTTACCTTGTATTAATTGTTCTGGAGAGGAAATAATACCTCCGTTAAAATCTTCTGATGTAACAGAAGATACAGAACCGGTTGCATCTTTAACAGTTGTAGTACCGTAACCGATAATTACAACTTCTTCCAATGCTTCGGCATCTTCTTCTAAAGTGAAGTTGATTGAAGTTCTACCGTTTACTGCTACTTCTTGAGTTTTGTAGCCGATATAACTAACAATAAGTACAGCACCTTCTTCAGCGGTCAATGTATAATTACCGTCAAAATCAGTTTGTGTACCGTTCGTTGTTCCTTTTTCAAGAACACTAGCTCCTGGTAAAGGTCCACTTGCATCTGAAACAGTTCCAGATACTTCTTGTGCCTGTATGGATCCAAAGCACAAAAATGCACCGAGAACTAACAGACTTTTTAGGAATGTAATCTTCATAAATTGTTAATTTAAGTTGAGTTTATTTAATTTCAATTGTTAAAAATATGTAAAAAGCGGTGTTGGCAATGGTATTGTTTAAGTTAAAATATTACGAAAACGGTTTCGTGTTAATAACTTTTCTTTTTTGCGAGTATAATGAATGCGAATAGACAATATTATGATATTCTTAATTAACATAGAGGTTAAATGTGAATATTTGATTATTATGCAAATATATGAAAAATCCTTTTTTGTATATATTTACGAAATACCATTGATTTTCAAACTTTAACTTTTAGATTCATTTAAGTTATTATCTTAAAATTTAAAATCCTTTTTTTGAAACCAAAAATCACTTTAAAAGATATTGCTAAAGAACTAGATGTTTCTATTTCTACAGTGTCGAAGGCATTAAAAAACAGCAAAGAAATAAGCAAGGACACAAGAGATAGAATTAAAGCTTTTGCAAAATTCTATAATTATCGTCCTAATAATATAGCGCTTAGCTTAAAAAATAGAAGAACTAAAAATATAGGGGTAATAATTCCAGATATTGTACATCATTTTTTTACTACAGTTTTTAGGGGTATAGAAATGTATGCAAATCAAATGGGTTATAATGTAATTGTTTGTATTTCTGATGAATCGTTTGATAAAGAGGTTATTAACATGGAAATGTTAGCGAATGGTAGTATAGACGGCTTTATACTTTCGCTAAGTGCTGAAACACAGCGAAAAAATGATTTTACACATTTAAAGGAATTATTAGATCAGGGTATACCCATCGTACTTTTTGATAGAGTTACCCAAGATGTTGCTTGTGATAAGGTAATATTGAATGATCTTGAAATATCACGTGAATCGGTCACACATTTTATAAAGAAAGGTTCTAAAAAAATAGCATTGATTACTACCGAGAATTATTTTAATGTAAGTGAAAGTAGAAAAGAAGGTTATTTAGCGGCTTTAAAGGATAATAATATTCCGTTCGATGAGAATTTAATTTTGACCTTGCCACACGATTTGGACAATACAAAGCTAATAACAGAGTTTTTTCAAAAAAATAAAATAGAAGCGGTCTTATGTGTTAATGAGATTTTTGCGGTTCAATGTATGAGTGTTATTCAACAATTGGGTTTTAAGATACCTGACGAAATTTCAATTATTGGGTTTACAGACGGAATCTTATCTAGATACTCTTCGCCTAAATTAAGCACTGTTGCCCAGCATGGTGAGAAAATGGGCGAACTAGCCGCTAAAATGCTGATAGATAGAATGGAGACAACTAAAGTAGTAGAAGAGCCTTTTAGAACAGAGGTAATCAATGCAACATTAATTAAAAGAGGTTCTACAATCAATTAATATTTTTGTGATAATGGAGAAAGTAGGTTTTATATTTGACTTAGACGGAGTTATAGTTGATACGGCTAAATATCACTATTTAGCTTGGCGCAAACTGGCCAATGAATTAGGGTTTGAATTTACTAAAGAGCAGAACGAACTCTTTAAAGGCGTCAGTCGAAAAAGATGTTTAGAAATTCTTTTAGATATTGGCAATGTAAAAGCAACCCAAGAGCAATTTGATACCTGGATGGTAGAGAAAAATGTAGATTACCTTGCTTATATCGAAAAGATGGATTCAAGTGAGATTTTGCCAGATGTAACTAGGGTTTTAGAATATTTGAAGAAAAAAAATATACCGATAGCATTGGGTTCTGCCAGTAAGAATGCAAGGCCCATTTTAGAGAAGGTTGATCTATTGCCGTATTTCGATAGTATTGTCGACGGTAATAGCGTAACTAAAGCTAAGCCGGATCCGGAGGTGTTTTTGATTGCAGCGAATAATTTAGGTATTGCAGCCAATTCATGTGTGGTTTTTGAAGATGCAGTTGCTGGTATTCAGGCGGCTAATGCTGCCAATATGGTAAGTATAGGCATAGGAGATGCTGATATATTAAATGAGGCTGATTATAATTTTAACGACTTTACCGAAATGACCGATGATTTTTTAAAATCATTACTTAATAAAGAGCATAAAGCTTAATAAGAATGTTTATCTCTAGTTTCTTTTTTACAATTCAATATAAATTTTATGAATCAAGATTATATAAAACCAGATAATTGGTGCATCATAGAAGAAGGTTTCGATCAAGAAAACGTAAAATCTTCAGAAAGTATATTTAGCATAGGTAACGGTGCCATGGGGCAACGTGCTAATTTTGAAGAAACCTATACCGGTAAAACTTTTCAAGGCAGTTATATTGCAGGAGTATATTATCCTGATAAAACTCGTGTAGGATGGTGGAAAAACGGCTATCCAGAATATTTTGCAAAGGTTTTGAACGCTCCTAATTGGATTGGAATCAAAATTTATGTTGATGGGGTAGAGTTCGATTTGGCAACGAGTAAAAAAGTGTCAAATTTTAGACGAGAATTGAACATGAAAGAGGGTGTATACACTCGTACTTTTCATGCAGTAACTACTAATAATGTTGAGATAGAAGTTGTTGTTAAACGATTTTTAAGTATAGATATAGATACGGTAGGTGCCATTTCATATACTATTAAGGTATTAAAAACAGATGCTGCCATAGTATTTGAGCCGTATTTAGATAGTGGAATTACAAATGAAGATAGCAACTGGGACGACAAATTCTGGAACACTACAAATGTAAGCACAACAGATAATCGTGCCTTTATCGAGGCGCATACTATGAAAACTGAATTCAAGACCTGTACGTTTATGCAGGCTTCTTTAGAATATGATGGAAATCAAGTGCCGGGTGTTTCTTCAGAACAGACAGATAATTTTGTGTCTTTAAAATTTGAGCAAAATGTAAAGGCAGACGAATCTGTTACTTTGACGAAGTTTGGCGGTTACACTGTTGCAAGAAATCACCCTAATCAAGAATTGGTACAAGTTGCACATAAGTCTTTAGATGAAGTGAGTGCTTTAGGCTTTGATGAACTATTGCAGAAACAAAAAGAAGCTTGGGCTTCTATTTGGGAGATGAGCGATATAGTTATTGAAGGCGATATTAAGGCGCAACAAGGTATTCGTTTTAATATATTTCAATTAAACCAAACGTATTTAGGTACAGATTCTAGGCTTAATATTGGTCCGAAAGGGTTTACAGGTGAAAAATATGGAGGTAGTACTTATTGGGATACAGAGGCATATTGTATTCCTTTTTACATGGCTACCAAAGATGATAAAGTTGCTAGAAAGCTATTAAAATATCGATACAATCATTTAGAAAAAGCGATTGAAAATGCCAAGAAATTAGGTTTCTCTAATGGTGCAGCATTATACCCAATGGTAACTATGAATGGTGAAGAATGCCATAACGAATGGGAAATTACCTTTGAAGAAATTCATAGAAACGGGGCTATTGCCTTTGCAATACATAACTATTTTAGATATACTGGCGATTACAGCTACATCCCAGAAATGGGATTAGAAGTATTAATCGGTATTTCTAGATTCTGGCATCAACGTGTTAACTTATCTAAGGATAAAAATAAATATGTTATGCTTGGGGTTACAGGACCTAATGAGTATGAGAACAATGTAAATAATAACTGGTATACGAACTATTTAGCAAAATGGTGTATTAATTATACCCTAACTCAATTAGAAAAAGTTAAAAACGGGTATTCAGATGATTATCATAGAATAATAGGTAAAACAAAGCTTACCGATAGAGAGTGTGATAAATGGAGAAAAGTAGCCAATAAAATGTATTTCCCATATTCGAAAGAACATGGGGTGTTTTTACAACAAGATGGTTTTCTAGATAAAGATTTGGTAAGGGTAGATGATTTACCAAAGTCCGAGAGACCTATTAATCAAAAATGGAGTTGGGACAGAATTTTAAGGTCTCCATATATTAAACAAGCAGATGTTTTACAGGGCTTTTACTTTTTTGAAGAAGATTTCTCGGTTGAAGATTTAGAAAAACATTTCGATTTCTATGAGCCTTTTACCGTTCATGAATCTTCTTTGTCACCATGTGTGCATAGTATTCAGGCGGCGAAGTTGGGCAGAATGGAACAGGCGTATAATTTTTATTTAAGAACATCTAGATTAGATTTGGATGATTATAATAAAGAAGTTGAAGAAGGTTTGCATATTACATCTATGGCTGGAACTTGGATGAGTATTGTGGAAGGTTTTGGAGGTATGCGTGTTATAAACGACAAGTTATCTTTCAAGCCACAAATTCCTAATCAGTGGAGTGCATACTCGTTTAAGGTCAATTTTAGAAATAGAATTATTAAGGTGAATGTTACTGCTAAAAACACAACTTTTCAATTAATTGGTACCGAAGAAGTGACCATTCGCGTAAATGGAAAGAAAGTAGCTTTGTTTCCAGATGAATTGACTACTGTGTAATAAGTCTTTGATTAGTGTTCTGAAGTTTAAAATTGAATTGCCCCATGAATAGTAAGATTGTAATTTATCATGTATTTACCAGGCTTTTTGGTAATACAAATACCAATAACAAACCATGGGGTACCATCGAAGAAAACGGAGTAGGGAAGTTTGCTGATTTTAATAAAAAAGCGCTCACTGAGATTAAAGATTTAGGTATTACCCATATTTGGTATACCGGTATACCGCATCATGCTGTTATCAATGACTATACTGAAATCGGTATTTCAAATGATGATCCAGACGTGGTTAAAGGTAGAGCGGGGTCGCCTTACGCGGTTAAAGATTATTACAATGTTAACCCTGATTTAGCTACTGATCCGTCAAATAGGTTAAAAGAGTTTAAATCATTAATTGATCGTACCCACAAAGCAGGCATGAAGGTGATTATAGATATTGTGCCCAATCATATAGCTAGAAAGTATGAAGGAAAGACGAATCCTAACGGGGTTTCTGATTTTGGTTTTGGAGATGATACATCCGTTGAATATCAAAAAGACAATAATTTTTATTACATCCCGGGAACGGAATTCCAAACTCCACAGTGGCGAGATGGTTATGTGCCTTTAGGAGGAAGTATTCCAGATTATATAAATAATAAGTTAGTTGAAATACCCGCGAAATGGACTGGTAATGGTTCTCGTAGTCCGCAACCAGATATGAACGATTGGTATGAGACCGTTCGAATAAATTACGGAGTAAGACCAGATGGTGGTCTAGATTTTGATATGCTACCAAATGATTTCGGCGAGAAAGGTCACGAAGAGCATTTTAATTATTGGAAAAAAAAAGTAGTACCTAGTTCTTGGCGTAAGTTTAGAGATGTTGCCTTGTATTGGTTATCAATGGGTGTTGATGGTTTTAGATATGATATGGCAGAAATGGTTCCGGTAGAGTTTTGGAGCTTTATGAATTCATCCATAAAAATGAAAAACCCTGATGCTTTTATAATGGCAGAGGTGTATAATCCAGATTTATATAGAACATATATCCATAAGGGTAAAATGGATTATTTATATGATAAGGTCGATTTTTATGACGGTCTTAAACATATTATGAAAGGTTACGGTTGGTCTGATCATTTACCGGTAGTTCAAAATGGTTTGCAAGATATAGAGCATTATATGCTTCATTTTTTAGAGAATCATGACGAGCAGCGTATTGCTAGTCCAGAGTTTGTAGGTAATGCAGAAATTGGCAGGCCTGCAATGGTGGTTTCTGCAACGATAAGCACATCGCCGACCATGATTTATTTCGGACAAGAAGTGGGTGAGCCAGCTGCCGAGCATGCGGGCTTTGGAAGTCCGTCAAGAACATCAATATTCGATTACATAGGTGTTCCCCATCATCAAAGATGGGTGAATAACAAAAAATTCGATGGTGGTCAATCTACACCAGAGGAAGCTTCGTTAAGAGATTTTTACAAGCGATTATTGAATTTTACCATAAGTAGCGACGCACTAATGGGTGCGTACCGCGAGATTCATTTCTATAATAAAGAAATTACTGAAAATTACAACCACCGGGTGTTATCATATGTTCGTTGGTCTGAGCATCAAAAACTGATAGTTGTTTCAAATTTTGATGTTAATAATCACTTTTCGTTCGATTTAAAATTACCGGTGGATTTAATGAATACGTGGCAATTAAAAGAAGGTAATTATCCATTACTTGATGCACTTTATGGTCATGAGAATACTTTAAGAGTAGAAAATGGAGAAGGTCATATCACAATCAGTCTAAATCCTCTAGAATCCTTTATTTTTGAATTAAAATCTTAGAACATGCTCAATAGAATTTCTTTAGCTATTATTTGTCTCACTTTAACATCATGTAATATGAAAGAACCGTTAGTAATTGGTCATAGAGGTGCTATGGGTCACGAAACTGAAAATACCTTACCGTCTATTCAAAAGGCAATGGATTTAGGTGTTGACATGATAGAGATTGATGTCTTTAAAATTAAAAGTGGAGAGATAGTCGTTTTTCATGACGAAACATTAGATCGATTAACAAATGCCCCGGGTAAAATAGAAGATTATTATATAGTTGACTTGAAGAAGGTTATTGTTGAAGGCGGGCATGGAATACCAATGCTGCAAGATGTCTTAAAACTAATAGATAATAAAGTAGCCTTAAATATTGAGTTGAAGGGTGCCGGTACTGCAGATAAGGTTAACCATATCATGAATTATTATATCGAACAAAGAAACTGGTCGCCAGAAAACTTCATTATCTCAAGTTTTAATTGGGACGAACTCAAAGAGATGCGTAGACATAACCCTAATGTGGCTATCGCAGTGTTAACCGAAGAAAACCCGGTAGATGCCATACCTGTCGCTAAAGAATTGAATGCCGTGGCTATTAACCCGTATTTCAAGAATCTAGATGTAGAAAAGGCAAATGAGATTAGAAATGCCGGATTTAAAATATATACTTGGACGGTTAATGAGCCGGCTGATATTGATGCCATGAAACGTATTGCGGTAGATGGTATTATTACAAACTTTCCAGAAAGTGTAAAATAATGTACGATGTTTTAGTAATTGGTGGTGGTGCGGCAGGTTTTTACGCTGCAATACATATCGCAGAAAAAAGACCAAATACTAAAATAGCGATTTTAGAACGTGGTAAAGATGTATTGACCAAGGTGAAAATTTCTGGTGGTGGTCGCTGTAACGTTACCCATGCAGAATTCAATCCGGCAGATTTAAGTAAGAACTATCCAAGAGGAGAAAAAGAACTATTAGGTCCTTTTCATACCTATGCCAGTGGCGATACCGTGGGTTTCTTTGAAGAACGCGGTGTGGCTTTAAAGATAGAGGAAGATGGCAGAATGTTCCCCGTCAGTAATTCATCACAAACAATTATAGACTGTTTTATTTCAGAGGCAGATAGATTAGGCGTACAGGTGAAAACACTTTGTTCTGTCACCGGAATAGAGCAAATTGAGCAAGAGGGGGCTAAGATTTGGCAGATTGCCGTTGGTGAGAATTTTATGTACTGCAAAAAGCTCATTTTGGCAACCGGAAGCAATCCTAAAATGTGGAAATATATTGAAGCGTTAGGGCATACCATTATTCCGCCAGTACCGTCATTATTTACTTTTAATATCAAAGATAAGCGTATAACAGATATACCCGGTGTGGCTACACATGCCGAGGTCAACGTAATACCCAAAAAGAACTTTGGTAAAAAGACAGGAAAAACAAAATTAGATACATCTGGTTTAAGTTCAGACGGGCCATTATTGGTTACCCATTGGGGAATGAGCGGACCGGCTACTTTAAAACTATCTGCATGGGGAGCTAGAATTTTAGAGCAGTATAATTATCAATTTAAAATTCAGGTGAATTGGGTTCCTGAATATCACCAGAACGGATTACTGGAATTACTTTTAAAGGTAAAGCAGGTAGAAAAGAAAACTATTTTAAGAACCAAGGTGTTGGATATCCCCAAACGTCTATGGGTAAATTTGGTAAAAGCAGCTGGTATTGAAGATGCTACTACTTGGCCAGAAGTATCTAAACAACAATTAACTTTATTGGCGGAACAACTAACTGCGGGCGTTTTTCAAGTAAACGGAAAAAGTACTTTTAAAGAGGAGTTTGTGACCGCTGGTGGTTTAGATTTAAAGGAAATCAATTTTAAGACCTACGAAAGTAAAATTCTACCAAGTTTATATTTTGCTGGGGAAATCATAAATGTAGATGCCATTACGGGAGGATTCAATTTTCAAAATGCATGGACAGGTGGTTTTATTGCAGCGAACGGAGTAGTAGAAGATTTAAATGCAGATCAAACCTAAAATGAAAACCTATCTTGCATTTTTAAGAGGTATAAATGTCAGCGGAAAAAATAAAATTCCGATGGCAGAACTTCGAGATTTGTGCAATGGTTTAAAACTAGAAGATGTGAGAACTTACATTCAAAGTGGTAATGTAGTTTTTAAAAGTGAACTGCAGAATACGTCAGAATTAGAAGCATTGATTTCAAAAGCTATTTTTAAAAGTTTTGGTTTTGAAGTACCTGTAATAGTAAAAACGGCATCTCAATTACGTGATATTCTTAATGATAATCCGTTCGAATCTGAAGATGAAATTATAAGAAAGCAAGTCTATTTTGTACTGCTCAATGATGTTCCGAAAGTTGAAGAGTTTACTACGTTTAAAGCAGAATCATACGAGAATGAAGAATTTTCAATTTCTGAAAACTGTATTTATCTAAAGTGTAAAACTGGCTATGGTAAAGCAAAGTTGAATAATAATTTATTAGAGCGAAAACTGAAAATTTTGGCAACTACTAGAAACTATAGAACCATGCACAAATTATTAGAGTTGAGTTATTAGATTAATTCAATTCCCAAATTTTATAATTCAAAGCTGTAGCGAAACAAACCCAAAGTAGGTACGGAATTAGCAATATGGCTGCAAATTTGCTAACTATATTGAACCATTTAATAGTAAGTGATAAAACTACGAGAAGTGCCATAATTACGAGCAGCCCATAAAACGGTTGTTTTAATCCGAAGAATACGATGCTCCACAATCCGTTTAAAAGTAGTTGAAAACCAAAATGATACAATCCGGTTTTCACCCATTTATGATGAAAACCTTTTGCCCATACCCAGCCGGCAGAGATACCCATCATAATATAAAGAGCACTCCATACGGGAGCGAAAACCCAGTTTGGTGGGTTAAAACTAGGCTTGTTCAAGGTCAAATACCATCCGGTAACAGAACTTTGTGTAACAACGCTACTCAAAAAGCCAATGGTAGAGCAGATGATAATACCAATAAGAATATAAGTTAGCTTTCTTTTCAACTGGTCGGTGTTTAGGTCTAAAATAAGGAATTATTTTAATTGATAGTCCTAAAAACTATATTTGCACAAATTGAATATTCAATGTCAGAAAAAGAATTTATTCCAGCGTCATATACCACATTGAAAGAAGAAGGCATAGTATCGTATTCTTCGCCCAGTAATATTGCTTTGGTGAAGTATTGGGGTAAGCGAGCGAATCAGATTCCTGCTAACCCATCGATCAGTTTTACTTTAGCAGCATGCGTTACTAAAACTAGTGTGCAGTATAAGAAAAAAGTTCAAAAAAGTGATGATTTCTCATTTGATCTTTTGTTCGAGGGCGAGGCAAAAGAAGAATTCAAGCCGAAAATAAATACATTTTTAAAAAGAATAGAAGTGTATCTGCCGTTTTTAAAAGAGTATCACTTTATTATAAATACATCAAATTCTTTTCCACATAGTAGTGGTATAGCATCATCGGCGAGTGGAATGTCTGCATTAGCATTATGTTTTATGGAGATGGAAAGGTCATTCCTAGACTCTATTTCTGATGAAGATTTCAATAGAAAAACTTCGTTCTTATCTCGTTTAGGTTCAGGTAGTGCGTGTCGAAGTATTGAAGGTCCTTTGGTGCAATGGGGCGAGACTGTTTCGATTGAAGGCAGTTCAAATTTATTCGGTATAAAGTATCCGTACGCAGTACATGAGGTATTCAATAATTTTCATGATACTATTCTATTGGTTGATAAGGGAGAGAAACAGGTAAGCAGTACGGTAGGTCATGAGTTAATGCACGGACACCCGTTTGCAACTCAGCGGTTTGATCAGGCGCATACCAATTTAGAGAAATTGAAATCGGTTTTATCAGATGGAAATTTGGATACTTTCATAAATATTGTAGAAAGTGAAGCACTTACATTACATGCAATGATGATGACAAGTAATCCGTATTTCATACTAATGAAGCCGAATACCCTATCAATAATTAATGCTATTTGGAAATTTAGACAAGAATCTAATACACATATTTGCTTTACGTTAGATGCAGGTGCGAACGTGCATGTATTATATCCGGAAAATGAAAAGGATATCGTTTTTCCATTTATAAAAGAGAAGTTAGTGCCTTTTTGTCAAAATGGGCAGTATATTTGTGATCGAATTGGTCTGGGTGCTAAGAAGTTGTAGGTAATTAAGGTACTATTTTTTTATAAAAAACGTTTGTAAAAGAATGATTCATCTACTTTGTTTAACCTTTTAAGGTAAAACGTTCAACTTTATGTGAATCTTTGACTATATTTATATAAGTTTTAATATTAGCTTAGTTTTTAAAATGAAAGGACCTCTTTTTTATTCAAAAATTCTTCTCTTCGGGGAGTATGGTATCATAAAAGATTCTAAAGGATTATCTATACCTTATAATTTTTATAAAGGTGCTTTGAAATCTGATTCCAACTCATCAGTTGAGGCGATAAAATCAAATAAAAGTTTAGAAGGCTTTACTCATTATTTAGAAAATTTGACTTTTAAGAATCCGAAGTTGGTTTCTTTCGATTTAGAGCTTTTAAAAACAGATGTTGCAGAAGGCATGTATTTTGATAGTTCTATACCTCAAGGTTATGGTGTAGGTAGTAGTGGTGCTTTAGTAGCAGCTATCTACGATAAATATACACAAGATAAAATAACGGTTCTTGAGAACTTAACCAGAGAAAAGTTATTGAAACTCAAAACGATATTCGGTAAAATGGAATCGTTTTTTCATGGTAAATCATCTGGTCTAGATCCATTGAATAGTTATTTAAGTCTTCCGATTCTTATAAACTCTAAAGATAATATTGAGTCTACTAGTATTCCATCGCAAAATGCAGGAGGTAAAGGAGCTGTATTCTTATTAGATAGTGGTATTATTGGTGAAACTGCACCAATGGTTCAGATTTTTATGGAACAGATGAAAAATGATGGTTTCCGTAAAATGCTAAAAAATCAGTTCATTAAACATACAGATGCCTGTGTAGAAGATT
This sequence comes from Maribacter spongiicola, assembly GCF_004364165.1. Classification (GTDB taxonomy): domain Bacteria; phylum Bacteroidota; class Bacteroidia; order Flavobacteriales; family Flavobacteriaceae; genus Maribacter; species Maribacter spongiicola. Next base: position 316,317 of record NZ_SOAY01000012.1, on the reverse strand, counting down.
TCGTGAATGGCAATATTCAATCTTTATTCGGTAATTTAAAGCAGTTATCTCACGTTGTCTTAGATAACTTTAAACCTATGATTCCGGCAAAATTTCATGCCTTGTGGAAAAACGGAATCGATACCAACGATTACTATTTAAAGCTATGTGGCTCAGGTGGTGGTGGTTATATTCTTGGGTTTACAGAAGACTTTGAGAAAGCTAAAACTGCGTTAAAAGATTACAAATTAGAAGTAGTCTATAATTTTTAGGTAATTTCCATACATGCTTAATAGAAGAAATAAACTCTTACTTTTAAAAGTACTGAGTCTGTTTTCAGTGGTTAGGGGGTATAACATTTTAGTTATAGCTTTAGCTCAGTATTTGGCATCAATTTACATACTGGCACCAGAATTACCGGTAAGAGAAGTAGTATTTGATGTGAAGCTTTTTGTTATTGTAATTGCATCTGCAATGGTTATTGCCGGTGGATATATCATTAATAACTTCTACGACGCAGAGAAGGATCTTATTAACAAACCACGAAAGAGCATGTTAGATCGCTTGGTAAGCCAGCGGTTTAAACTAACGACTTATTTTGTATTGAATTTTTTCGCGGTCATAGCTGCAAGTTATGTTTCTTTTAGGGCGGTTTTCTTCTTTTCTTCGTACATTTTTGGTATTTGGATCTATTCTCATAAGTTGAAAAAAATTCCGTTTTTAGGCAATTTCATTTCTGCAACCTTAGCGATAACCCCGTTTTTCATCATATTTGTATATTATAAAAACATTCAACCTGTCATTTTTGTACATGCAGTATTCTTATTTCTATTAATACTTGCTCGTGAAATGATTAAAGATTTGGAAAATATATCGGGTGATCTTGCCCAGAATTATAGAACTATTCCAATCATATATGGGTCAAGAATATCTAAAGTATTGATATCCTTATTAATTTTATTGACCCTTGTACCCTCATTACTGCTCATTTTTAAGTTTGATGTGGGGTATATGAACTTATATTTCATGCTTTGTGTGGTATTGCTAGTCCTTTTTATATTTCTTTTATTCAAGGCAAAAACCCGTAAAGACTATGTTTGGCTGCATAATATTCTTAAATTAATTATAGTAATGGGTGTTTTTGGTATTTTACTCATTGATGTCAATCTTGTTTTAAACAGAATACTATAGTTGTTTGTAATATGTTTGATATAACTATTTGAACGGCAATGCAATTTGCTACCTTTGTGCAAAATTGGTACAGTTATGAGTAGGGATGATTCTAGTAGGGGTAAAAATGCTTCAGGTAGGCAAGGGGGTAATTTTAAAAAGAAGAGCTATGCTCGTGGTAATGCGCCCATTAAAAAAAATGTGACGCCAGCTAAGCCACAAGATCCAAATGCTATTAGACTAAATAAATATGTAGCCAACTCTGGGGTATGTTCTCGAAGAGATGCTGATATCTATATTGCTGCAGGTAATGTAACCGTAAATGGCAAACCGATTACAGAAATGGGGTATAAGGTAAAATTGACCGATGAGGTAAAATTCGATGGTCAATTATTAAATCCTGTAAAGAAAGAATATGTACTTCTTAACAAGCCAAAAGATTTTGTTACTACTATTCGTGATGAAAAAGGCAAAAGGCACGTATCAGGGTTAATATCTAGTGCTTCTAAGTCAAAATTACTGCCGGTAGATAAATTGGAAAAAGACCATACAGGTTTACTTTTGTTCACTAATGACGGCAACATGACCAAGGTTTTAAAAAGTCCTATAAACGGTATGCGTAAGATTTTTCATTTGGTGCTTGAGCAAGAATTAAGAAGTGCCGATTTAAAGAAGATTCAAGAAGGTGTTACCGTTGATGAAAAGGTAGTAAGAGTACAAGATGTTAGTTTTATTGCCGATGCTCCTAAAAGAGAAGTAGGTATTGAAATTTATAGTTCTAGAAGTAAGATTGTAGAACGTTTATTTGAAACTTTAGGATATAAAGTTCAGAAATTGGATAGGGTTGTTTATGGTGGTCTTACCAAAAAAGATTTACCAAGAGGACACTGGAGGTATTTGACCGATCAAGAGGTTATAAATCTTAAGATGATCAAATAATACGCTGTCCTTGTCTGTTTAAAAGGCTATAGGATATGAAATTATTTCAGTGCACAAATTGTAAGAATACAGTTGTTTTTGAGAATAACGTATGTGTTAATTGCGGCTATCTACTAGGGTACTCTTCTTATTACAATAAGATAGTTTCTTTAGAAGCAAATGCTACGCAATGGAAACTTCCAGAGTTGGAAGATAAAACTTATGCATACTGTAAAAATCACAAGCATAAGGTTTGTAATTGGCTTGTGGATGTTGAAAAAGGTGATGAGTTCTGCCTAGCATGCAGCTTAAATAGAACCATACCTGATATTCTAGATGATGATAATTTAGCCAAGTGGAAGCAAATTGAAATAGCCAAGCATAGATTGGTATATCAATTATTACGTTTTAGATTATCGGTGGTGAGTAAAACCATTGATGATTCTAAAGGTCTTTACTTTGATTTTTTGGCGAAAGATGATTTGCCAGAAGAATCTAAAGATCTAAAAACAGGACATGCAAATGGTGTAATTACTCTCTTAATTTCTGAAGCAGACCCTGTTGTTCGAGAACAGATAAAGCAGCAAATGTCTGAACGGTATAGAACCTTGCTCGGTCATTTTAGACATGAAGTAGGTCATTATTTCTGGGATAGACTAGTTCGTGATAATGTCGAGGTATTAGCCGGATTTAGAAATATATTTGGCGACGAATCTATGTCGTACGCTGATGCTTTGACCAATTATTATAATAATGGTCCGCAGGCAAATTGGCAACAACGTTTTATAAGTAAGTATGCATCATCGCACCCGTGGGAAGATTGGGCCGAAACCTGGTCGCATTATCTACACCTTACCGATGTATTGGAAACTGCTTATAATTTCGGACTCAAAACAGATCCTAAGATTACTGCCAAGAAAAATTTAAAGATGAATGCTAGTTTCGATCCTTATAAAGAAACCAGTTTTAAAAAGGTATTGAATACCGGGATGCCTTTGCTATTCGCATTGAATAGCATGAGCCGTTCTATGGGTGAAGATGATCCCTATCCTTTTATTATATCAGAACCTGTGAAGAATAAATTAGAGTTTATTCATAAACTATTAAAGAGTGTTTAGAGACATTTCTTAATCGAGTAAGAAAAGAGGTAGTATTTGTTTTGATTGGGTTACAATACGCTACTATTCTAATGTAGATTTATATGAAGTATAAATTTACTGGTCAATGTCAATAGAGACGCTTAAAAAAGAATCTAAATTCAGAATAAAACATCTACCCAAATTATTGGTTAAAACCTATAATGCATGGATGGAGAAAGAGCCCTTTCAAATTAGTGCCGTAATAGCCTATTATGCAATTTTATCATTACCAGGTCTTCTTATTTTAATTCTAGAATTGGTGGGTGGTATTTGGGGCAAAGAAATTGTACGTGGAGAATTATTTGCTGAAATCTCATCTGCAATGGGACCAGAAACAGCGCAATCTATACAAGAAATGATAGCTGATAGAGGTAGTGAAAACACATCTATAGTAGCTACAATATTAGGTGTGGGAGTATTGATTTATGGTGCTACGGGAGTTTTTTATCAACTACAAAATGCGTTAAACGATATTTGGAAAGCGAAACCAAAATATACCAATGAAATATTATCTACCCTTTTTATGCGGTTAAAAGGATTTGGTTTTATTCTAATTTTTGGATTTCTATTGCTTATAAGTTTCGTGCTAACTTCATTTTTATCAGCATTTTCAAAACAATTATCTAGACTTTTACCAGAGGGAATGTTGGAGCTAGGTTTTGTATTGGATATAGTTATTTCCCTAACCTTTATTTATCTATTGTTCGGGGCAATGTTTAAATACTTGCCCAGTACACATGTACGGTGGAAAGCGGTTAAAGTTGGTGCTGCACTTACCGCCTTTTTGTTTTTAATAGGTAAGTACGCGCTAGCTTTTTACTTTAGTAAGGCAGAACCAGGCTCTACTTACGGCGCGGCCGGCAGCATCATTTTAGTGATGTTATGGGTATCTTATTCTAGCTTAATTGTCACTTTCGGAGCACAATTCACCAAGATTTATTCTGATAAGTACGTTAAGTTGACTTAAATATTTTTCATTTTATCATGAATTTCCTTCAAACATAAATTACCTAAACTACCTTCATGGGTATGATGAATATCTCTTTTTGGAGTAAAGGTACCATCATTAATATCTTGCCCCATTTTCTTATAGGCATCTCTAAAAGGCATTCCGTTTTGTACCAATTCATTCAAGGTATCTACACTAAATAAATAGTCATATTTTGGGTCGTCCAAAATATTTTCATTAACCCTAATTTCTTTAAGGCTGAATGTCAAAATTTCTAGACAAGCCTTCATATCTTGTATAGCAGGAATGATGATTTCTTTTACCAACTGTAAATCTCTATGATAACCACTTGGCAGATTATTGATAATTAAAGTAAGTTGATTTGGTATGGACTGTAACTTATTACACTTACCACGAACCAATTCAAAAACATCGGGATTCTTTTTATGTGGCATGATGCTAGAACCTGTGGTCAGTTCATCTGGAAAAGAGATGAAATTGAAGTTTTGGCTCATATACAAACAAATATCCATAGCCATTTTAGATAGGGTAGCGGCAATATTGGCAATGCCAAAGGCCGTCGCTTTCTCCGCTTTTCCTCTACTCATTTGTGCAGCCACTACATTATACTTCATAGTTGTAAAACCCATTTCTTCAGTAGTGAAACTACGATCTATAGCAAAAGAACTTCCGTAACCAGCAGCACTACCTAAAGGGTTTTGATCCGCTACTTTATAAGCTGCATCAATAAAATAAAGGTCATCTATTAAACTTTCTGCATAGGCAGAAAACCAAAGTCCGAATGAAGATGGCATAGCAATTTGTAAGTGCGTATACCCGGGTAATAGAACATCTTTATGCTCTTGAGCTTTTACCAGTAGAAGGTTAAAAAGCGACTTTGTCATTGACTTAATTTCTGACAATTCATCTTTTAAATACAGGTGCATAGCCACTAAAACTTGATCATTTCTTGACCTTGCCGTATGTATTTTTTTACCAGTATCACCTAAACTAAGGGTTAGCATGTATTCTATTTTAGAATGCATGTCTTCAAAAGATTTTTCTATAGAAAATGTCCCTTTCTCTATTCGCGCCGCAATATGGTTTAACTCATTAACAAGCTCTTGAGTTTCTTTGGGCGTTAGCAAACCAATTTCACCTAGCATTTTAGCATGAGCTTTAGATGCGATTACGTCGTACTTGGCTAAAACCAAATCCAATTCCCTATCGTTACCAACGGTAAAATGATCAATTTTTTTATCAGTGCTAAATCCTTTATCCCAGAGTTTCATTTTTTCAGTATTAAGTAATTAGTATTAAGTATAAAGTATAGAGGTCTTAATACTTTGTACTTAATACTTAATTCTATTTTATAAATCCTTTTACTATTTTAATATACAAATCTATACCTTCTTCAATTTCATGAACATAGATAAATTCATTTGCTGAGTGCGAACGTGTGCTGTCTCCAGGTCCTAGTTTCAATGACTGACAACTTAACGCTGCTTGATCAGAAAGGGTAGGAGAGCCGTAAGTCGTTCTGCCTAATGCTATCCCAGATTTCACTAACTCATGGTCTTTGTCTATTTTCGACGAATTCAGGCGTAAAGATCGCTCCTTTAATTTGCATGGCGCATCCTTCTTCAGTAAATCTGCAATTTCTTTGTTGCTATAGGCATCGTTCACCCGGACATCAACTACCATATCAACCTGTGCTGGTACCACATTATGTTGCGATCCAGCACTAATTTGTGTAACGGTCATTTTTACATCTCCTAAAGCTTCAGATGACTTTTTGAACTTGTAATTCTTAAACCATTCTAAAACTTTAATAGAATTGTAAATGGAATTATCTTCATTAGGATGCGCTGCGTGCGAGGGAGTACCCTTAACTACAGCATCAAAAACAACTAATCCTTTTTCGGCGATAGCAAGTTGCATTAATGTAGGTTCGCCAACTATGGCTACATCAATATGCGGTAATTTAGGAAGCAATCCGCGTAAGCTATTCTCACCTGCATTTTCTTCTTCGGCAGAAGCGACCATTAAAATATTATGGTTGAGGTTTTCATCATTGTAATAATTCACGAAAGTTGCAAGAAGGGAAACTAAAGGTCCACCTGCGTCATTACTCCCTAGCCCAAATAATTTACCATCTTCTATGTGCGGCAAAAAAGGGTCTTTTGTATAGGCAGTATTTGGCTTTACAGTATCGTGATGCGAGTTTAAAAGAAGGGTTGGTTTACTATCGTCCCAAAATTTATTTTTCGCTATAACATTGTTCAGATCCCTTTCTGTAGGTATGTTATATTTTGCCAGCCACACTTGTATTGCATCTGCAGTTTTGTCTTCTTCCTTAGAAAATGATTCTATTGAAATCAGTTCTTTTAATAAATCCATGGCACTTTCTGTAAGTTCTGTTTGATTCATATTATAAGGTTAACGTAGTGAACAGTTCGGTGTTTTTACCTAACATAGTTACATCTCCCAAACATACTTTTTCAACAGTATTGTTCAAGGCATGAAAGCAATTATGGAGTTTAGGCAACATGCCGTCAGCTATTACCCCTTCTGATAATAGCTCTTTATATGTGTCTGTATTGATATTTTTTACAACACTATTATCATCGGAAATATCTAGTAAAACACCCTTTTTTTCAAAGCAGTAATAAAGAGTAGTTTCATAGGTTGATGCCATACCAATTGCAATTTCAGAAGCAATGGTATCTGCATTCGTATTCAGTAATTGCCCTGCGCCATCGTGCGATAATGCACAAAAAATAGGAGTAAGGTTGATGGATAAAAGATTGCTAATTAAATCAGAATTTACACCATCAATATCACCTACGAATCCGTAATCAATTTCTTTTACAGGTCTTTTGTGTGCCTGTATGCTATCACCATCGGCACCACTTAAACCAATTGCATTTATATTTTTTGCTTGAAGCTGGGCAACGATTTTCTTGTTTGCCAAGCCGCCATAAACCATGGTAATAATATCGACAGTTTCAGCATCGGTAATACGCCTACCGTCTATCATTTTAGATTCAATACCTAACTTAGTTGCGAGTTGAGTAGCTAATTTACCACCACCATGAACTAATATTTTTAATCCTTCTAGTTTGGCAAATGCAGTAAGAAAAATAGCTAGAGCCTTTTCATCTTCAATGACATTACCGCCAATTTTTACTACGCTTAGTTTATTTTTCATTTTCAGAAAATTTGAACATGAGAACCATGGCAACAATAAGAATTATGTTACTAACGGGTCCCATATAGGTTTTCCAATGTGCGGTGCTATGGTCGATATCGACCATATTTGCCACAAATAAAATGAGTGCAAAAAGTGCGATACCAATATAAATCCATTTACTAATTTTCATTGCTTTCCAGTATTTTCTTTAGAACCAATTGAGCGGCATACGTTCTGTTATTCGCTTGTTCAATAACCAAAGATTGCTCACTATCTAAAACTTCGTCGGCAACTACAACATTTCTACGTACAGGAAGGCAGTGCATAAACTTAGCTTTTCCTAATTTCTTAAGGGTCATTTGCCAATTAGGATCTTGTGATTTTATTTGACCATAATCGGTATAGCTACTCCAGTTTTTCACATACACAAAATCGGCATTTTCTAAAGCCTTTTCTTGATTGTATTCAATTTTAGAATCTTTAGTAATGTTAGGATCTAGCTCATAACCCTCAGGATGCGTAATTACAAATTCAGCATTCTGCTTTTGCATCATCTGTATAAATGAATTGGCAACCGCGTGCGGTAAAGCCCTTGGGTGTGGCGCCCATGACAAAACTACTTTTGGGTTATTCTTAAAATTATGTTCTTCTAAAGTAATGGCATCGGTTAGTGCCTGTAAGGGGTGCCCAACTGAGCTCTCCATATTTACGATAGGTACAGAAGCATAGGTTTTAAATCCGTTTAAAACTTCTTCTGCTTCATCTAATTCTTTGTCAACCAAGCCTGCAAATGCACGTATGGCTATGATATCGCAATACTGAGAAATTACCTGTGCAGCTTCTTTTATATGCTCAGAGGTGCCTTGATCCATAATAGTGCCATCGACATATTCTAAAGCCCAACCTTCACTGCCAAAGTTCATGACAATAACTTCCATACCTAAATTCATGGCCGCTTTTTGAGTGCTTAAACGCGTACGAAGCGAGTTGTTGAAAAATAGGAGCCCTATGGTTTTATCGTTACCTAAAGTTTTAAATTTTTTAGGTTGTTTTTTTAATGCAATAGCTTCTTTTACCCAGGTAGATAAAGAGTCGATATCGTTTATGGAAAGGTAATTCATGATGCTTTAATTTTTGTAAAAGTACTTTTGTTATTCATGGCGTCGGTAATGAAATTATCGGTTAAGCCATTGGTGATCCAAGTTTCAATCCCTGCTTTTTGTGCGATAGTTGCAGCATCTATCTTAGACTGCATTCCGCCGGTGCCATGGCTCGATTTAGATTCCCCAATTTCTTTTTGTAATTCACTAAGGTCGGTCACCTGTTCGATAGTGGTAGGTTTTGCCGACGATAGCGATGCTTTGGTATAGATACCGTCCGTATTTGTGGCTATTATTAGTATATCTGCGGATAAAAGAGACGCGGTTAAACCTGCTAATTTATCATTGTCACCAAACTTAATTTCATCGGTGGCCACAGTATCATTTTCATTGATAATAGGAATGAAATTGTTAGCGACCAGAACGTTTATCGTGTTTTTAATATTCACTCTAGTTTGCTCTTTTTCAAAGTCGGAATACGATAGTAAACACTGTGATGTAAAAAGGCCTAATTCTCTAAAATTCTCTTGAAAAATACGCATTAAGTGTGGCTGACCAATAGATGCCAATGCTTGTTTTACATTGATTTCTTCACCATTATGCTCCAGTTTTACAAATTGTTTCGCTGCGGCAATAGCACCAGAACTCACGATAATGAATTCATATTGATCTTTTAAGGCTGCTATTTGCCTACCAATATCTTCAATTTTACCACGAGAGATGTGGTCGGTATCCTTCGTTAAAGTATTAGATCCTAATTTTAATAAAATTCTCTTTTTCAGCATTCTAATTCAATTTTGTCAGGTCAAGCTTTTATTTTTCCTAACTCCTAACTCCTAACTCCTAACTCCTAACTCCTAACTCCTAACTCCTAACTCCTAATTCCTAACTATCTAATCTGTCCATTCCCTTTTACATACCACTTATTGGTCACGAGGTGTTGCAGCCCAATAGGGCCTCGCTGGTGTAATTTATCGGTACTGATAGCTAATTCACCACCAAGTCCAAATTGCCCACCATCGGTAAAACGGGTAGATGCGTTATGATACACAGCCGCAGTATCAACGGACTGCATAAAAATTTCAGCTTCTTCTTCGTCTTTGGTAATGATGGCAGCTGAGTGACCACCACCATAGGTGTTAATGTGCTGTATGGCCTCTTCAACATCTGGCACTTGCCCGATGACAATTTTATAATCTAGAAACTCTTCAAACCAAACAGATTCATCTTCCATCTGAGAAGTGCCTTCTAATCCGGCTAGTTTTGCATCGGTTAAAATTTCTACATTGTGTTTTTTAAGGGTTTTGATCAAATGATTTAGAAACTCCATTTTACGTGGTAAATCTCTTGAGATAATTACTTTGTCAACAGCATTACACGCCGATATTTTTGTGGTCTTTGCATTGACAATGATATCTAAAGCCATTTGCAGATTTGCTTCATGCGAAACATATACAAAGTTGTTTCCACGACCACTTACAATTACAGGGCATTGCGCATGTTGCTTTACAAAAGCAATCAATTTTTCACCACCACGCGGAACAATTAAATCTAGTTTTTGAGTCGGATTTTCAAGAAACTGTTGGGTTTCTTCTCGCGAATAATTGAGATAGGTAATCCAATCTTCAGAACAGTCACAGGACTCTAAAGCTTTATGCCATAAATTGACTAAAACCAAATTGGAGTTCAATGATTCTTTGCCTCCCTTTAATAAAATTTTGTTTCCAGATTTAAAAGCAATACCGGCAGCTTCAATAGTGACATCTGGCCTAGATTCATAGATAATCATAATAGTACCGAAGGGAGCCGTTTTATTGCTGATTTCTAGCCCGTTATCATGGGTAAATTGAAAACGTTCTACATGTAACGGATCGGCTAATACAGCTAATTTTTTCAAGGAAGAAACCATTTCTCTAACCTTATCTTTATCCACCTTTAAGCGGTCGATCATTGCGATATCATCAGATTCGAAAGAGTTTAAATCTTTTTCATTGGCAGACATTAAAATTGATTCTTCTTGTAGAACCAATTCTGCCATCCGTTTTAATACGGCATTTCTTTTTGCTAAGTCGAGCGTTTTTATCATGATAAAGCAGTCTTAAGAGCTGTGAAAAACACGTCTAAATCTTGTTTGGTGATATTCAATGCCGGTAAAATTCTAAGTACCGTTTTGTCTTTTGCGCCTCCGGTAAAAAGGTGGTGGTCATAAATAAGTTTTTTGCGTAAATCAGCTACCTGAAAATCGAACTCTAGACCCAACATCAATCCCCTACCTTTTACTCTTTTTACTTGCGGAATTTCTTTTGCCTTTTCATTGAAATACATACCCAGCTCTTCGGCATTTGCCATTAGGTTCTCTTTCTCAATGACTTCTAAAACAGCCAATGTGGCTACGCAAGCTAAATGGTTACCGCCAAAAGTGGTACCTAACATTCCGTATTTTGCTTTAATATCTTCATGAATAAGAACACCACCAACGGGGAAGCCGTTACCCATACCTTTTGCAATACTGATAATGTCAGGTTGTATGTTATGATGTTGAAATCCAAAGAATTTACCACTTCTACCAAATCCGCATTGTACTTCATCGGCAATCAATAAAGCATCATTTTCTTTACATAATGCTGCTACTTTATGTAAAAATTCTGTGTTGGGTTCATCTAATCCACCAACGCCTTGAATAGATTCTATGATTACAGCACATACATTTTTAGAAATTTCCCTTTCAAAACCCTTTGCATCGTTCAGGTCAAGAAAAACGACCTCATGTTGTTGATTTATTTCTGCGTTTATAGACGGATTGTCGGTTGCCGCTACAGCAGCAGAGGTGCGACCATGAAATCCGTTGTTGAAGGCAATTATTTTCGATTTTCCGGTGGCGAATGATGCCATTTTAAGTGCATTTTCATTGGCTTCGGCGCCTGAGTTACACATAAACAGATTATACGCCTCGCAACCAGAAATAACCCCTAGTTTTTCAGCAAGCTCTTCTTGAAGCGGATTTTGAACTGCATTGCTATAAAATCCGATTTTATCTAATTGATCTTTCAAGCGCTTTACATAATGTGGGTGCGTATGACCAATTGATATTACGGCATGACCGCCATAAAAATCTAAGTAATCTTGACCTTTGTCATCCGTAACCACAATACCTTTTGCAGAAACAGGTGTAACATTATATAGTGGGTAAACGTCGAATAATTTCATAATTCAAAAGATTCAAGTTCTATAAGAACTAATTGTACACTGGTATTTTATTTCGTTTTAAATTCGGTAATCTTATCGTATGAGGCAATAATACCACGTATTAATGATGAGCTTAAACCTTGGTGTTCCATTTCGTTTAGACCCGTAATAGTGCATCCCATTGGTGTCGTTACTCGATCAATCTCTTGTTCTGGATGATTGCCCGATTCAATAAGTAAGTTCGCTGCACCGTTGCACGTGTGCATAGCTAATTCTTGCGCCTCTTGAGCATCAAAACCTAACTGAATGGCACCTTGTGTTGTAGCGCGAATTAAACGCATCCAAAAGGCAATACCACTGGCGCAAATAACGGTTGCTGCTTGCATTTGATTCTCAGGTATCTCCATACAATGACCCATTCTGTTGAAGATAGCTTTTGTTAGGTCGATACGTTTTTTACCTTTTTCATTACTGCAGATACAGGTCATAGATTTACCAACAGAAATAGCGGTATTGGGCATGCTTCTAACAATATAATTGTCTTTGCCGATAACCGCTTCTATTTTGTCGATTCCAAAACCGGTTATTGTTGAAATAATAACATGGTTTTCAGTAAGTAAATCTTTTACATCTTCTAGAATTGCGGCAAAATGAACGGGTTGGACGGCAAATATTAGAATGTCTGAATTTTGTATAGCCAAACGATTATCATTGGTTACAGTCACCTTATTGTGTTTCTCAAAATCGATAATAGATTTTGTGTCTCGTTTAGTAAGGTACATGGTGGTGGCACCGTTACTGTTCAGAATTCCGTTTGCAATGGAAAGTCCTAAATTACCTGCGCCTATGATTGCTATTTTCATGTTTTATTTTTTACTTGTACTAAATGCATAGCACTTTTTATTTTTATATCTAAAAGACACCTGCCTTTAGGTTCAAACCTAGATTTTCTTCTAATCCGAATATTAAATTCATGTTCTGTACCGCTTGTCCAGATGCTCCTTTCAACAAATTATCAATGGCAGAAGTAATCAGCAATACATCTTCATGTTTGTGTAGATGAATGTGACACTGATTGGTATTCACTACTTGCTTTAAATTAATAGGCTCTTCGGAAATTTGGGTAAAAACAGCATCCTTATAAAATTCCTGATAGATTTTCTTAGCATCGGCTAAGCTGCCATCAAATTTGGTATATGATGTAGCTAAAATTCCGCGGGTGAAATTCCCCCTATTCGGCATAAAAAATAAGTTGCCCGTATTTTCTTGAAGTGAATGTAGGCTCTCGTTAATTTCACCTAAATGTTGATGGGTAAAAGGCTTGTACCAGCTTACATTATTATTTCTCCATGAAAAATGCGAAGTAGGCGACGGACTAACGCCTGCCCCTGTACTGCCGGTTACGGCATTAATATGTACTTCGTTCTTTAATAGATTTGCCTTGGCCAGCGGTAACAGTGCTAATTGAATAGCCGTTGCAAAACAACCTGGGTTGGCAATATAATGGGCATTTTCTATGTCACTTTTGTTCAATTCTGGTAATCCATATACAAACTGTTTTCCATCAAAATCAGCATCGGCATGTAATCTAAAGTCATTGCTTAAATCAATGATAACAGTATCTTCAGAAAAATGATGTTCTTTTAAAAATTCGGTAGAATTACCATGACCTAAGCATAGAAAAACCACATTCACATCTAGGTTCACATCACCTGTAAATTCAAGGTCTGTAGTACCTAGTAAATCAGGATGCGCCGTAGTTACCTTTTTGCCAGCTCTAGTAGTACTGAAAACAAAATCTATTTCCGTTGCCGGATGATTCAATAGAATTCGAATAAGCTCCCCGCCCGTATAACCAGAACCACCAATAATACCTGCTTTAATCATAATTTTATTTTTTCGTAATTAGTACGAAGTATTAAGTAATAAGTACGAAGTACTTGGTTTACTCAATAATCTAAATTTAAATGCTCAGAGGCTTGCCTTGAACTTTTTTACTTAATACTTTGTACTCATTACTTAATACTACATTTTCCTAACTCCTAACTCCTAACTCCTAACTCCTAACTCCTAACTCCTAATTCCTAACCCCTAATTATCACCATTCACATGGTTATATATTTTTCCTGGATTTGATAGAATTTTAATAAATCCTTTCGCATCATCTGCCGTCCAACCTTTGTTTACTTCACCATATTTACCGAAAGCATCGGTCATTAAATCATGTTTAGATGAAATGCCATGCAACCTGAACTGAAAAGGATACAAGCCAACGAAAACATCACCAGAAACCATTTTTTGTGTGTCTGTCAAGAAAGTTTCTATATTTCTCATTACAGGATCTAGGTAATTACCCTCATGCAATAACATTCCGTAGAAATTACCTTGTTGTTCTTTTTGATATTGCTGCCATTTTGTAAGCGTATGCTTTTCTAGCAAATGGTGTGCTTTTATAATAATTAATGATGCAGGAGCCTCAAAACCAACCCTACCTTTAGTACCAATTATAGTGTCACCAACATGAATATCTCTGCCAATAGCATACTTAGAAGCTAATGCCTCTAACTTTTCAATATTTGCAACTGGGTTATCTTTTTTACCGTCGATAGCAACCAACTCACCTTTTTCGAAAGTAAGTTTTACATCGGTTGGGTTCTTTTCTTGTAACTGGCTTGGGTAAGCACTGTCTGGCAATGCTTTTTCAGAAGTCAAAGTTTCTTCACCACCAACCGATGTTCCCCAAAGACCTCTATTTACAGAGTATTTTGCTTTCTCCCAAGGGTAATCTACTCCGTTTTCTTTCAGGTATGCAATCTCTTCCTCCCTTGCTAGTTTATTATCTCTAATAGGGGTGATGATTTCAATTTCTGGTGCAATGATTTGAAAAATCATATCGAAACGTACTTGATCGTTACCTGCACCGGTGCTACCGTGAGCGATGAAACCAGCGCCTACTTTTTTGGCGTAGTTAACAATCTCGATTGCCTGTACAATACGTTCGGCGCTCACCGAAAGCGGGTAGGTGTTATTTTTTAGTACATTACCGAATATTAGGTATTTTACTACTTTGTCATAAAATGTCTGTACGGCATCAATAGAAGTATACGAAGTTGCACCTAACTCAATCGCTTTCTTCTCGATTTCTTTTATTTCGTCAGATGAGAATCCGCCAGTATTTACACTTACGGCATGAACTTCGAATCCTTTGTCTTTTGATAAATGTTTTGCACAGTAAGAGGTATCTAATCCGCCACTGTATGCTAGTACTAATTTTTTCATTGTAATATGTTCAAATCCCGTGATGACGGGTAATTATTGTTTTAGTTTGAAAGAAAAGAGATAATAGAAATTAGAGAAGAGATGTTAGAAAAAAGAAGAGATAAGAATGTTGAAAACCTTCATTGTCCAGTTCATTTTTTTTAATTTTCTATACTCTATACTCTATACTCTATACTCTATACTCTATACTCTATACTCTATACTCTATACTCTATACTCTATACGCTAACTTTTATTTTCTTCTTTCTTTTTAAGAAACAAACTCTCTTTAATGCTTTTTAATCTTGTAAAAGCTTTGCTATTTACCGGTTTAATTTCCTCAGTTTTTTTCTTATTGTTGCCATCGTATAGCATGCCTGTGCATAAGCACATTTTTTGCTCTGTTCTAGTAAGAATGTCGAAGTTCTTACAAGTTTGACAACCTTTCCAAAATTCTGGATCATCGGTTAGTTCTGAAAACGTAACAGGTTTGTAACCAAGCTCGTAGTTAATTTTCATAACAGCTAAGCCTGTGGTAATTCCAAATATTTTAGCATCTGGAAATTTCTGTCTACTAAGTTCAAAAATCTTGGCTTTTATGCTTTTCGCAAGTCCCTGACCTCTGTAATCTGGGTGAACTATGAGTCCGGAGTTGGCAACAAATTTCTCGTGCCCCCAAACTTCAATGTAGCAGAAGCCTGCAAATTTATCTCCGTCCAAAGCTAAAATAGCATTGCCGTTAGATAGTTTTCTTTGAATATATTCAGGGGTACGTTTTGCAATACCGGTTCCACGAACTTTAGCAGATTCAGCTATGGTATCGCAGATATCCTGAGCGTATTTAAAATGTGATTCGTTAGCAACAATTAAGTTCATTGCCAGATAGATTTAAAAGTGTAAAAAAAGTTTTGATTTGCTGTGCGGAAATGGACTCACCTAATTCCATAATTATATCTTACCCTTACGGGCGACGACGGCGAGATGTGAACGGACGCGCAAGAGCAACTGGGCTCACGGTACTATATAAAAAGTAGATTTCTTCGTTCATTATAGGGTAAATGTACAAATTATATTTATTTGACATCCCCAAGAGTATAATTTTTACAAAAACCTCACTTTTTGTTATTATGTGCAACAATTTCGTAAATAATGAAACCGTACACTGCAATATATTCAATGGCAAGAAGCCATAGGTTTTCTTTAAAATCTGCCTGAGAATAAGCGAAGTAGCTCAATATAATGGCTGCAGACCAAATGATAGCATATCTATACGTAGTAAAAACAGAAAGCAGAACTAGAAATATGCCATACCAAGGGTGCACGGTAGTAGACATAAAGTAATAAATAGTCAAAACCCACATCATAGACCAAAGCACTCTGTTTAAGTCATATCTTTTTGGTAAAAATGTAAATAGACTTACAGTGACTATGGTTAGTAGCGGTGTAATTTTGCCATATTCTTTAATGAACTCCCACGGTTTTGCATCAAAATGTATGGCAGTTTTTTTAGCGATATTATAGATGCTAGCATTGAATTCAAAATTTGAGAACCAAAGCTTTAAGGTTTTGGAATAGTTATCAATAAACTCGGGAGTATTAAATGGTAGAAAAAGAAAAATAGACGTTATGCCGATGATAGCATAGAAAATGATACTTTTTTTCCATCCTAAGTACTTAAAGAAAAGTGGTAAGAATAATAGCGGTACCAGTTTTATTGAAATCGAGCATGCCATAATCACACCTGCAGTTTTCCATTTATCAATAGATAATAGAAACATGGATAGGATGAAGAAAAATAGCATAACCCCTTCGAAATGAAGATTACCGGTAAGCTCTACAATTACAAGCGGATTTAAAAAGTACCAGAATATTAAATGCGGAGATCTGTTTAGGTTTTTTAGCAGTTTTCTGCCGAAATAAAATATACCAATATCGGCAAGAATAATTATCGCCCTCATAACTACTAACGAGCCGAACATACTTTTGCCGCCGATAAGCGCTGCTAGGGCGAATAACAGCTGATTTAAAGGTGGGTAATTACTATAGTGGCGTGCACTTAAACTGCCCATACCTTCATAAAGAGTGTTGGCATTCGGTATCATAGATACCATGTTTTCCATTAATTGGTCTGGGGTGTGTAAATAGGGGTTGGCACCACTAGATACCAAATGACCGTCCCAAATAAAACGATAAAAATCTTGAGAAAGATTAGGTTCTGCACATAGAAAAATGAGTCTAAAAATGATTCCTATACCAAGTAGAAATCTAAAGTTGAGTTTTTCGAACTGTATAAGTTTAAAACAGAAAAAGAAAAGTGCAACAAAGAGTGTTAGCAGCTTTATGAAATCTGTTCGCTGCAAGTGATATGCAAAGGTGTAATAGAATACAACACTCAATACCGCCAATATCAAGGAAACCCTGTGGAGTTTCATAAAATTTTTAAAGGAAAACGGCATTAGGGTTTTGAGTTTAGTAAAAGGTCAATTTAATGGTTTTTATTGAAATATGATTTAACGTTCCATCATTTTACCGATAAGTTCTTTCATCATTTTTGCCGCCAAATAAGCGGTCATGTCATGAAAATCGCGATCAGGGTTATATTCAACGATATCCGCACCTACTACTTCGGTATCAATACTATGAATTAAATCTAAAACTTGACGCGATGTGAGTCCGCCTGGCTCAAGATGAGAAACTCCCGGTGCAAAGGCAGGGTCAAAGCCGTCCATATCTAAAGAAATATACAACGGGTTCTCAAATTTCGGAATGTTATTTAGGTCAAGGTTCCGCATTTCATGAACGTCTACATTATACTTTTTTGCTTGTGCAGCCTGATGCGGATTCAGAGTTCTTATCCCAACTTGAACCAATTTTACGGCGAAACCGTTTTCCATAATACGTGCAAAAGGGCATGCGTGAGAATAAGGGTCGCCTTCATAATCATGATACAGATCTGCATGGGCATCGATATGTAGAATATCTAGTTTTGGGTAATGCTCATGTAAGGCTTTTATAATGGGGAAGGTAACCGAATGATCACCACCTAATGAAAGTAGTTTAGCACCAGATTCAATATTCTTTCTCGTAATATCAGTAATGTCAAAATACTCATTTATGTTGAAATCACCTTTATCGGTTACCGCATCGTTTTCAATTGATACCCCGAATTCGGTACATAGGTTCATCGAATCGCTGTACAGTGCTTTTCTGATTAAGTTAGGAGCCTTCGCCGGACCTTGTTGAAAAGAGGACTTGGCGTCCCAGTTTATACCTTGAATTTTGATGTTTTGCATGAGTGTTGCTTTTAGTTGATATTAAAATTAATACATGGTATTAGAGTTTTCGGACTTTCCGGGAATTTGCTGAATAGAATCCCAGTGTTCGCAAATTTTACCGTTGTCATCAAACCTAAAAAAATCCATAGTAATATATTGGTCGTTGCCAGGCCATGTTTGGTGCGTGTGTAAGGCAACAAGGTCGCCTTCTGCAATACTGCGCACAAATTCAATAGATTTCTGTGGGTATTCTTTTTGCATACGTTCAAAGTAATCGATGAACCCTTGTATACCGTTCGCCACTGCTGGGTTGTGCTGAATATATTCGTTACCTACATATTTCTCTATAGCCAGTTTTGGTTGCCCTAAATAAGCTGTTTTGTAAAAAGCAATGGCATTTTCTTTGTTTTTTTCTAGGTTCATGATAATACCCAATTTTAGTAATTATTGATTTAGTGAAAATACATTTTTCTAAATTCCATTGGTGTCATTCCTATTTTAGATTTAAAAAATTTTGAAAAATAAGCATAATCAGAAAACTCAAGTGTATTTGCAATACCAGCTAAATTATCGCTAGAATGTACAATTAATCTTTTTGCTTCAAGTAATATGCGTTCAGAGATTAATTGGCTAGTGGTTTTGTTAATAGTTTTTTGCACCACTCTGTTCAGGTGTTTTGTAGTGATATTTAGTTGCGACGCGTAAAATTTAGGTAGCTTTTGACTGTAAAAATGAATGTTGATTAACGTTTCTAGTTGCTCTAGTATCTGAGCATAACTAGTCGATCCCAATTTTTCTATGGTGACATCTGCGGTATAAACCCGAGTCAGTTCTATATAAATGTAATTGATAAGATTGGTGATTTTAGCTTCACGAAGCATATTGTTTTCTCGGTATTCTTTGAAAAGCTCGGTAAAATGAATTGAGATATCCACTAGTTTTTCTTCGGATAGTTGTAGAAATGGCGGATTCTGATTTGAATAGTAAAACGGAAAAGAGCTCAAGGTATGGTCTAAATACTTTAGTTCATAAAACTCTTTTGAATGAAAGAAAATGTAACCTTCGGGCTGTGTATCGAACTTCCAGAAATGTGTTTGACCCGGTTTTAAGAAAAAAACCATACCAGGTTCAATGGTGTAGCTGTTAAAATCAATTTCATGGGTGCCGATGCCTTTGGTAAATAGAACGCACAAGTAGAAATTATGGCTGTGTGGTCTATTAATCAAATTTTGGTTAAGTACAATATGAGTAGCAAAAGAGTTGACATACAAGCTGTCTAGAGGCTTTTTGTCTAAGAATTGTTGAATATTTAAAGCGGGTATTTTCATAAAAATGTCTTAAAAGTACAAATAATGGAGCTTATAATATAACTGAACAGGAAACTTTGTGTCTTAATTTTGCAGTATTATAATCGTAGTTATGAGCAAAGTTGTAGATGTATTAAAGTGCAAGTGTCCTAAGTGCAGAAAAGGAGACGTTTTTAGCGAGGGCGGAAATATATTTTTGTTTAAAATGCCTAAAATGAACCCAAGGTGCACCGAATGCGATTTCAAGTTCGAAAAAGAGACAGGTTTCTTTTTTGGTGCTATGTTCGTTAGTTATGCATTATCGGTGGCGCAAATGATCATAAGCTTAGTACTCTTCTGGCACTTTGTAGATTTATCACCTGTTAGGGTGTATGCTATAATAGCATGTGTAGCAATTTTGTTGAGCACCTTAAACTTTAGACTGTCTCGGTCAATATGGATTTATATTTTCTACAAGAATTAATTTAATAGTTGATTCTGGTAATTAATATTTTTTGCAAGTTCGATTACTTTCTGTGTAGTTCTATTAGGGTCACTTTTTCTCCAGTTTATAAACAGATCAATTTCTTCATTTAGTTTAATAAACCGCACATTTTGTGCTTTTGAGAAAGTGTAAGAGTACGGTAAAATCGAAATACCAAGCTCTTGGGCAACGAGATTTAAAATCATTCCGCCAAAATCAGATTCTATAACGGTTTTAGGTTCGAATCCGTTCTTGTTAAATAAATCTCTTAAAAGAGACGGAAAGTAGGTACTTCTGTGGAGTCCCGAAATAATAAATTTTTCATCTTTCAGGTCATTAAAATTACCAAGATTTTTTTCGGTTAGCCAATGGTTGGTGGGTACTACAATGCAAATGGATTCGGAAAATAGTTTATGAGAGGCAATATGCGTATTCTTTATTTCATCTCTATTAAAAGCGATATCAGTTTCGTAATCTAATAACAATTTCTCGTGATTTTCATCGGTAGGCTCGGTCAGTTCTAATTTTAAATCGGGCAGCGTAGTGTTCAATTTTTCTAAAAAAGGGGGTAAATAGCTAAATGCGATCGATCCTGGGTAAGATATTGACAAGAACCCAGAGGTGCCCTGGTCTATTTTTTTCGCCTGTTTATGTATATGGTCAAGCTCATTTATGGTAGTTGCCCATTTTTCTTGTAGAAACTTACCGGCATCGGTCAATTTTACATTCCTTTTATCTCGTTCAAATAATTGAACATTCAGCTCATCTTCTAGCGATTTTATTTGCCTAGTTAATGTCGATTGAGAAATAAAAATCTTCTCGGCAGTCTTCCAGAAATGAAGTTCGTTAGCAAGAGTTAGAAAATACTTGATTTGTTGTATGGTCATAATTAATGCGTTTTTTGCATTAGTTGATCAAAAATATGTATTTTTTGAGAGGTTGTAAAATCTTTCCTTTGTCCTTTGGTTTTAAAAAAATATAAAACTATGGGTATAGAAAATTTTATCACATTCATGATTACGGCATTATTATTCGTCATGACACCTGGTTTAGATACCATTTTTATATTAAACAAGTCAATTGGTCAAGGTAGAAAATCGGGAGTGTATGCTTCATTAGGCATAAATACAGGGGTAATAACGCATACGTTACTCGCTGCATTGGGTCTATCTGTAGTACTGGCAAGTTCACCTTATGCCTTTTTGATCATTAAGTATTCAGGTGCTTTCTATCTATTGTTTCTAGGGATCACTTCTTTAAGAAAAAGGGGCGGATCATTTCAAATACAAGAAGAAATTAATGGTATTCAAAATTCAAAAAAAGATTTTTTATCTGGTTTTTTGACAAATACATTAAATCCGAAAGTTGCATTATTCTTTATAGCATTCTTTCCGCAGTTTATCACTCCTACACAAATTAACAATCCTGTGCCATATTTGCTTTTGGGTTTTACTTATGCCTTGATCGGTATTGCATGGTGTATTCTAATAGCGTTATTCGCAAGTGGGTTTTCTTTGAAAATAAAGAATAACCCCAATGCAGGTATTTGGTTGAATAAGATTGGTGCTGTAGTATTTATTTTAATGGGTTTGAAAATAGCATTTACGTAGTTGCAATAACATATAATCACTACCAATATCTGGGTATAACTGTCTAGATAAAACCATGAATAGGGAAATTTGTACGCAAACCAATTTTATGTTTTCAGGTTACGGTAGTGATTTTTTATTAAGATGAATGATGTGTTATTATTAAAACGAGGTAAAAATTTCAATAACTGATTTTTAGAGATGGGTTGTGTAGATGGTGATTTAATATAAAGTCTAAATTCAAGGCAAATTGATTATCTTTAAATCCTTCCCCAGCTGCTGTTCAACAGTAGGTTATAACAGCAGAATTATAACAAACTAAATCTAAAATCAATTATCATGAAAAAAATTATTTCTACGAGCATTGCAACTAGCTTTTCTATAGCTTTTCTGCTACTCTCTTCTTGTAAAGAAGAACCAAAGGTTGAGGTAGATCAAACGGTAGCATTGAACAAATGGTTCGATGATAAGTACGAAGAGCAGTTACAAATGAGTCCGTTAGGGTTGACCGCTCAAGGTCGAAAAGACCAATATGATAAAATTGACGATTTAAGTAAGGCAGCTGAAGAAAAAGAGTTGGCGTGGTACACAGAAGCTACCAACGAATTGAAAGAGAAATTCGATTACGATAAGCTAAACGACGCCGATAAAACGTCTTACGATTTATGGGTTTATCAATACGAAACATTAAAAGAAGGTGCCAAGTTTGAGAATTTAGATTACGTTTTTGACCAAATGCGCGGTATGCATACGCGTTTGCCAAGTTATTTAATCAATTTTCATAAGGTCGATAGTCTGTCAGATATGAACGCCTATATCTCTAGAGTAAAAGAGGCATCTAGAGGTATTGATCAATTGGTGGTAAGAGCAAAAGAACAAGCTACGGCAGGTAATCTTCCTCCAAAATTTTCATTTACTACGGTTATCGCTCAAACCAAATCATTAAGCGATGGTACTCCGCTATTAAATGATATGAATGCTAAAATTGATGCCCTTTTTGCATCAGAAGAGATAACGGCAGAAGAAGCAACTTCACTTAAAGAGCAATCTGAACAGGTACTTAATGATTATTTTAAACCATCGTATGAAAAGCTTTTAGCTTGGCTAGAAACTGAAATAGATAATGCCGAAGAAACCCCAACGGGAGTAAGCCGTCATGAGAACGGAAAAGACTTTTATAACTACAGATTAAAGGTCTTTACAACAACCGGAATGACGGCAGATGAGATCCATGAAATCGGACTCCAAGAAGTAGCTAGAATTAAGGGGGAAATGATGGCGATTAAAGAAAAGGTAGGCTTTGACGGCGATTTAAATGCTTTTTTCAAATTTGTAAATACAGACCCACAATTCTTTTTTCCGAATACAGACGAAGGTAGACAGGGTTATTTAGATGAGTCGACAAAGTACTTAGATGATTTAACGAAGAAGTTACCAGACTACTTTGGTATTTTGCCAAAAGCAAAGTTGCAGGTAAAAAGGGTTGAGGCATTTCGTGAGCAAGATGGTGCGCCACAGCACTATTCAGCTGGTACGCCCGACGGTTCTAGAAAAGGTACGTATTATGTACATTTATCTGATATGAATGCGATGCCGAAAACTACGATGGAAGGTGTTGCGTATCATGAAGGTAACCCAGGGCACCACATGCAAATTTCTATAGCACAAGAATTAGAGGCGGTACCTAAGTTTAGAACTCAAGCAGGTTTCAGTGTCTACAGCGAAGGTTGGGGCTTATACTCAGAAGCATTGGCAAAAGAAATGGGCGGATACCAGAATCCGTATTACGATTTTGGTCGTTTGGTAAATGAAATTTGGAGAGCTATTCGTTTGGTAGTAGATACAGGTTTACATGCAAAAGGATGGACAGAAGCCGATGCAATCAAATATTTCACAGAGAATTCTTCTATTTCTCAAGGTGCTATTGTAGCAGAGGTTCAGCGTTATATGGTAATGCCAGGTCAAGCAACTTCTTATAAAATAGGAATGCTTAAAATTCAAGAATTGCGTAAAATGGCGGAGACCGAGTTAGGCGATAAATTTGATATTAAGGGCTTTCATGATACTATTCTTGGTGGCGGTGCTTTGCCTTTAAATTTATTAGAGCGCAGGGTAAAAGCTTGGATAGCAACCCAGAAATAATAAGAATTCATCTATTTTAAAGTATATTAACACGCCATAAACGAATGTTTATGGCGTGTTTTTTTTTAATAGGAGTCCCGGTGGATAAAAAAGAAAATAAATCGAAACGAAATAAAAAACCATGGCCTACCAAAGATGCCATGCAGCAGGTCTATGAAAAGAATCTGTGGGGTAGTGGTACTTCAGATTTTTACTCGGGTGAAGGATCTCATAAGCCAGAAATTGTAAAACCTTATATCGATACATTAATTGCTTTTTTAACATCCTTCGAAAACCCTATTTCAATATGTGATTTAGGATGCGGAGATTTTAATGTAGGTAAAGAATTGGTGCAGTACACCAAGAACTATATAGCTGTAGATATTGTTCCAGAACTGATGGAGCGCAACAGCGAGAAATTTCAAGCTTCAAATTTAGAATTTCAATGTTTAGATATCGCCAAAGACGCACTGCCTAATGCAGATTGTGCTATTATTAGACAAGTATTGCAGCATATCTCTAATGATGAGGTAAAGCAAGTGGTGGCTAAGTTAGCTAGCTACAAATATGTAATCGTTACAGAACATCTACCTAAAGGTAATTTTACGCCTAATAAAGATATTATCTCAGGTCAAGGCACTCGTTTAAAAAAGCAGAGTGGTATCAATCTTTTGTTGGCACCATTTAGTTTTAATGTGCTTGAAGAGCGCGTGTTGCTGTCTGTTACTGATGAAAACGGCTTAATTGTAACCACTTTGTATCGTTGTAGGTAAAACTTGTTTTTAAGCATATTTTTTTTCAACCCTGATAAATATCATAGTATACATTAGCGGTGTAATCTAGCTTTGTTGGTATCATAAAAACAAACGTAGATGAGCAAAGTAGAAATAAATCAAGGAGAGATAAAAGTAAAATTTAATGAACCAACTTCAGGAAAATTATCTTTTGAAGAATTAGGAATTTCTAATGAAGGTGCAACGTTAGAAGGCGGATTGCTTCGTTTAGTTTTTGATTTAGAAGGTATTGGTGAGCATGATTATTACCAAGTACCAACTTTAGAATTGTTTTACGAAGAGAATATGTCTGAAACCCATTGGGTATGTGAGTTTAACGGAAAAACTATTCTAGATAAATTAGATCACTACGGTCATTCAACTATTTTATTGTTGAACAGAAAGGTATTGAGTGAACTAGAGCAGCATCATGAAAATGTATTAATAGTTCATGCTGAGTTTCCGCAACCGGCAAAGTTAAATTTGAAAGAATCTTCTATTCGTTTATTTAAGTAAACGAGAATAAATTTTTAAGAAGAGGATAGCGAAAGGTTTGTTTGTTTTACAGTGGTAGTTCATAACAAGCAGACCATTTAGATTGTTGTTTAGTTCATAGGTCATTTTCGCTATCCTTCTTTTTTACAGCTTCTTGCTGCATATATCCAAGAGCCCAAACAGCGATTCCGGTCCAGAAAAATAGCTGATTGAATTGGGTGACTTTAGGCATGGGGTCTTCTCCAAAAACTCCCATTTCCATAAATTGAAAGACTAGCCCTACTACAACGATGGCTAAAGCAATATAGATTGCTGTGTTTGGTTTTTTCATTATTAATATTTTTATTTTTTAGATAAAAAGAGAAGCAGACCGCCAATTATTAAAGTAATAAGATAAGATAAATATTTCAAGGGTGTATGGTCACTTTTAGCTGTTGGCACAAACCAATTTTCATCTTCTAAAATAATGTTTAGTTCGTGTTTGTTATTGCGTTGTAAAGTGAATTTTTCTTTTGGAAATCCATTCAATAAAAAGATAGCAACAGATTGGCTATTGTGTAGATCTTTGAATAATACATTCTTTAAATAGATGTGGTCTACTTCTTCAGGAAGATTACTTATTTCAGCAATTATTTTGGTTTCATGACCTAAAAGCACTTTTAGATTCTTAAACTCAAGGGTGTTATTGTTGTTAAGAATTAAAGAGAATCTAGACTTGAATAGCTGAAGTACGAGGTCTTGAAATTCTTCGGGAGATGTATAGGCTCCTTCTCCGTTTACATAATTTACTTCTTGTTGAAATGCCGTTAAAGAACTGGTTATTTGTAAAACAATTTGTCCGTTTTCTGTTTTAGAGATGATAATACTAGAAAAATCAGGGCTATGGGCAAGTGCAGTAGTACTGATCCATAGCAAACTGAAAAGTAAAAATTTTAGTGCAGTATTTTTATAAGGCATATTCACCACGTAAGCCGTCAATAAAGTTATTGTTTCCGGCTTTATCTACATGATAATGGTATCCTCTAACTTCATCGTAATGACCACGAGATTCATCTAAATCTTCATATGATTTTCCTTCTGCATTAGTGTTTCCGAAGATTCCGTATCCATCGAAAGCATAACCGATCATAGCGGCGTGATTGTCTGACTGTTCAATTTTTTTAGAAACTCCTGTTGCAGCATGGTAATGGTAGCCAGCGTTTAAATTTATATGTCCGCCTGCATCATCAAAAGGAGCAATAGTATATGCACCTAGAATGTTATCTACAGGTGCCGGAGCGTTAAAAATAACACCGTTAAAAGCCAAGCCTCTGTCCGATGGCATAGTAGAGCCGCCATCAGGTCTATCAGGACCCTCAGGTCCGCCATTTGGTGGTGGTCCCGGTCTTTCATGTCCGTCATCTGGTCCGCCTCCAGGAGGTGGTCCGCCACCTGGTCCGTTAGAAAAAGCATATGGTTTAGCCGCTTTTTTAGGAGTAACAGGTATGTAATAGGTGTGCGTTATTTCACCCAAATATGATGGTAAACATTCTACACAAAAATTCTCATATTCTTCGCCAACATTAGGGTTTGCGGCATCTTCACATTCTTGTTTTGAACTTGTTTTAGTAATCGCACCAGTTTCGTTGTCGTACATCATCCAAGTTTCATCATCATAAAAGGTACTTAGGTTCTTTACAAAAGTGCCATCTACATCATATACTTTTCCGTCTTCTAACCAAATACCACCGGCAGATGCATCATCAGAAATATTATCAGGACACCAAGGCCCCATTTCGTGATCCGTAGGGGTTGAGGTCACCACAATTTTAAAACAATCGGCAGTAGAGCCATCAGAAAGTTCTCTGCTTACAATGGATATGGGTTCAGCCAATCCGCCAGAAAGAAAATGATCTTTTTTTACCGAAATGGTTACTTCGTCAGTAGTAGCTGTCGATTTTATGTCTTTGCACGCTGTAAAAACGAATAGCATTACTGGTATCGCTAAAATCTTAAAATAATCTTTCATTGTAACTGCCTTCTTGTGGTTAGTACCTTAAAGTTAAGCACTTTGAACCTCTTGGCGTTTATTGTAGCAACTTATCTATCAGAAAAGAGACTGATTTATATTATTACTAGTGAATAGCACTTCAAATTTTGTAATACTATAAATCAGACATGTTTTGATATTCTATTATAAAAAAGTCTTGCTAATTTGTTGCACCAGTTTAGTGCCATCTGGATCTGCTTTTGTTTTTAAGTTACAAAAGTCTTCTGCCCATTTAGAAGTACGAATACGCAATGGTGGCTGTTCATTTTGTGCTACTTCTAAGGCAACTGTGGCTACTTCTAAACCAGTCTGGTAAACTTGTTCTTTACTTTCTTGTGCCCTTTTTTGATTCCCGGCCATATATCTTTCAAAAATCGGAAGGTATTCACCAGTTGCGAACTCACCATCGACAGCGGTTTTACCAATAGCAGAAGTCATAAATTCAGTTGAAATTCCGCCAGGTTCAATACAGGTAAATTTAATATTAAAGGCGCCGCCTACATAAGTAGCAAGACCTTCCATAAAACCTTCAACGGCAAATTTTGCACCACAATACAGTTCGTTAAAAGGCTGACCAACCAAACCACCAACGGAAGTAATAGATATGATCTGACCAGATTTTTGCTTTCTCATATAAGGTAATACCGCTTGTGTACAGAAAACTACACCTAAATAGTTGACATCGGTAACCCATCTAATCTCAGCCTCTGTGCTTTGTTCAGTTGTTTTTGCAAAACCGGCACCGGCATTATTATAAAGCACATCTATTTTACCATCTTTTTCAATAATAGTCTTAACAGCGGCATTAATAGAATCAATTTTTGTTACATCTAAAGAAAGAATCTCAATATCTAGGTTTTCTTCTGCAATTCGTTTCTCTAATTCAACAGCTTTTT
Organism: Maribacter spongiicola; assembly: GCF_004364165.1. Classification (GTDB taxonomy): domain Bacteria; phylum Bacteroidota; class Bacteroidia; order Flavobacteriales; family Flavobacteriaceae; genus Maribacter; species Maribacter spongiicola. The sequence continues at coordinate 288,477 of NZ_SOAY01000012.1, read as the reverse complement.
TAAGATTACGCATACTAGCGTATACTTTAAAATTATTTTTAGCAAATAAGATGGCGCTTTCAAAACCTACGCCTGTTGATGTTCCTGTAATTAATACGTTTTTTTTCATAATTGTAATTTTATTGGAGTGAATGTTCATTCCAATTATTGAGTAAATTTTTTATGCTTTAATTCCGTCCCAAACCAATTGTATTTGATTTTTAAGGGATGTTTTTTTTATTTCTGTCTGATTAAAATACCATCTTAAATACGATAACACGGCACCACCAATAAACATCAATAACTCATCAACTTCAATAGCTTTGATAATACGTTCTTGCTTACCTTTTATTAATAACTCTTTTACCGGTGTAATGGCTTTTGCACCCTCCGTTCGTATTTCTTCCGTAATTATGGGCGAAGCCTGTAACTGCTCCATAAACTTAAAACTCTCTGAATTTTCAATAAAAAAGTCCATTATAGCGGTAAAATAAGTCTCAAATTGAGTTTTTATAGGTTGATCGACATCGAATTCCAGAAAGATTTCTTTCTCTTTATTCTTGATGCTGATGTAAATTTCATTTATAAGAATATCTTTATTTGGGAAGTAATTATAAATAGTTCCCATGCCAGTGCCGGCAGCTTTCGCAATTGCAGACATGGGTGTGTTGTGTACCCCTTTTTCGGTAAGCAATTTAAGAGCAGATGATAATATGGCTTCTTTCTTATTCACGAAGCAAAGATATGTAATTTTGGAATGATTATTCCAAAATTATTAATATTATTTAGGTTTTGATTTTTTCTTACTAATTAAAAATAATAGGGCAACCAACAGATTAAAGATGAAGAAATAAATCCAAATATTGTTGGCAAACGCTGTGCGGCAAGGTGGGCAGGTGTAACCAGACATACAAGGTTCGCATAAAATTAGATATGGGTCGATTAAGAATCTGACTAAAAGGAAGATATTTCCAATAAGCCAGAGTGTAATAATGCGATTCTTATTTTTCATTCACTAATCGATTTCCTTTTGATATTGAATTTTATTTTTTGTCAATATTGATGTATCAATTTCCATCCATATTCGAAATGTTTTATTTGCCGGGTTTATGACTTCAATAATTTGGTATTCTACATCGTTGGCATCAATTGTTTTAGTAAGTTTTAGATTGTTCTTAATTAGGTATTCTTGAATTCTGTCATAATTCTGTAATGGTTTATTTTCCAGTTCGCCATTCATGGATGAATTCATTTTTTTGTTCCATAATCGTTTATTGTTTCCAAGGCATAGCATCTAAATTTTGGTTTCAAATGCAACTTAAAAAGTGTAAACGATGTTTCTATAACTCTGTAAACGGTGTTTATATATCGTACCAGTTTGTGGCTAACGTTTATGTATATGATTAGTGGCGTGTTCAAGCACCTAATTTAGCAAATAAACATCAGATAGAAAATCCGCGAGGATTTTCGTAAGTAAGCTAAAACTAGCCATTAATTATATACTGTGTTGTAACACGTATTTAATCAAATTGAGATATTAAATAGACAATATCTTTTTGCATATACTCACCAGCCTTTTTTTGATACTCTCCCTTTTTATTTATAATTAGTATACCATAACAAGTTTTGTCATTAGAAAAGATTTGATTCAAGAAAAAATTATTAATATCTGCAAAATGATTCTTTGAATCAATAACTTTTTTTGCTCTCAATTTATCAGAGTATACAAAAATGTTCCTAACGTTTTGTAGTTCCATTTTTGAATAAAATTCAGTCCACCATTTCGAAGAATTTTTCAAATTTTGATAATTATCATAGTGACAACTACTTTCCGGTTGTCTGAAATTCACAAATAGGAATTCTTCCGAATCCCATTTATAATTTTCTTTGATAAAATTTAATTGATCTTCAGTGAGTTTTTCAGTAGTTATATTTTTATTAGGTCTATTAAAACTTAAAAGTCCAACTGCTAAAATAAGAAGTAGTATTATTTTTTTCATATGTTTTACAACGTTGTTGTATATGGTTTGTTGCGTGGTTTAAGCACCTAATTTAGCAAATACAAACCGAATAGAAAATCCGCGAGGATTTTCGTAAGTAGGCTATAACTAGCAATAAATTATATACGGTGTTACCAACTGTTTTTATTCAGAACTTATTTTTTTTCCATTTTCCCAAACCTCTTTAGATTTCAGCTTTCCAGATTCATCAAAAGTCTCAAAAATACCATCAAATTCATCATTTTTGAAAGTTCCTTTTGCTTCTATTTGTCCATTCGGATGGTAGGCAATTAATTGTCCAGACCTCATTCCATTTTCAAATTCACATTTTTGTTCAATTTTTCCAGTTTCTTCTGAATAAAAAAGCCATTTTCCGTATCTGCCACTTATTGGTATATTTGTTGTTCCCAATCTTGATTTATCACCATTTTTGTACTTTCCAATAGCTTTAATTTTACTACTGTAGTAATAATATTTCCATTCGCCATTTTGCAAATTATTTTGATATAATCCTGCAGATTGTAAATTACCATTACTGTAAAATTCTTTCCAAACACCATTTTTTTATAATTCAAAAAGTTACCATAGGTTATGGTATCTCCATTTTTCTTTAAATTCAAATATGGCCCAGTTTTATTTCCATTTTCATAAGTGCTTTTCTGTTTCAAGTTGCCATTCTCTGCGTAATATTCAAGATACTTTCCATTTAATTTTCCTTTTATGCAATTAAACGTGAGAATCACTCTACCTGAATTTGTAGTGTCTAAAACTTTTCCTGTAAATGGCTCTTCTTTGAGTTTATATAATCCATCTGCTTTATTTAAACTGTACGAGGACATTATTTTTTCTTTTTCCTGACAAGAAAAGACTATAAGCGCTAGCAAAGTATAAATTAGTTTCGGTTTAATATTCATTTTGAGGTTCATTTTCAAATAGTTGGTAACGTTGGCTATATGGTTAGTGGTCCTTATTCAGGCTAATAGGTTTTGGACCAATAATTATATAGCGTGTTAGCATCGGTTTTATTTTTCACTAACTTTTTATAAAGTTAAAAATAAAAGTGTCCAGTTTTCGATTACGAACATATCAAATACAATATTTTCCCGAGAAAGAACCCAAGGCTATGTTTTTTGTAAATGGCAAGAAACGTCGCCGTAGGGAACTAATAAACACGTTCTTTTTTTTGTTATAAATCACGATAAAATTGACTTTGTCAAAAATTTCACCGAGATTCATCAAGTAGTTTTTAACGTGACAACGTTTTGAGAGTGCACTCTCAACGCTGTAAGCTAAACTACTTGAAGCTAAACCTCTCCAAGGTCGAGCCTTACCTTGTTCTCAAAAAAAGAACGTATTCCTTAGACCTTTATTCATACAACTAGGGAAAATTTGTCCTGGCGGAATCGGAAATTGATGTTAACAATTGTATAAAGTAACAAGTTACTTTATACCTATTTTAAAGCGAATATGATTAATAGTAATCTTATTCCTATTTTATGTGAAAGTTAAACAAATGAGATGAATTAAAACAAAAAAGGGATAGCCAATGGCAATCCCTTTTTAATATCTTATTTAAAGCTGTTTTAAGCTCTTGAGGTCAATGATTTAAAGAATACAAACCCAAAGCCCAAGAATAACATAAAGTGAAACGGAAACAGTCCGAAATCATTTAATGGTATTGCGCTGTACATACCAAACATGAAGTAGACCATTAAGGCAAATTCCAAAATCATGTTAGGCGATAATTTTTTAGCCAGGTACTTATTACCCTTCCAACTTTGCTTTAAGGTGCTAATGTTGAATTTTGGAGTACGTACAAATTCACTTCGTTTGCCCATATGTCCTTCTAAAACGGCAATGGTATTGTGTAAAGAGAAACCTAATGCCACAGAAAAAAAGGTGAAGAAGATACGTATGTAATCTACAAAGTTGTTAAAGCCGCTACCCTGTATACTCTTATACGTAAACCAATAGCAAACAAATAATATAATCGTGCTTACGGTGAACAGACTTAATAGAGAGAAAACCCAGTCTAAATGACCATAGGTATTCTTTATATATAGCGATGGTATACTTAATATGGCTACCAAGAACACGCACAAGAACATAGAGCTGTTCAATAGGTGCATTACCCCGTGAAACTTTGTTTTAAAAGAAATATTTTTTGCAGTTATAACGCTCCATACAGTTTTTCTAAAGTTCTCGGCACCACCTTTGTTCCAACGAAACTGTTGCGAACGTGCGGCACTTATAACTACAGGTAACTCAGCAGGAGTCTCTACGTTTTCTAAATACTTGAATTTCCAGTTTTTTAACTGTGCGCGGTAGCTTAGATCTAAATCTTCGGTAAGCGTATCACCTTCCCAGTTACCGGCATCGATAATACACTCTTTACGCCAAATACCCGCGGTTCCGTTAAAGTTGATAAAATGCCCTTTGCTGTTACGTCCAACTTGCTCTAGGGTAAAGTGCGCATCTAAGGCAAAAGCCTGTATTTTTGTTAGTGTAGAATAATCGCGGTTCAAGTGACCCCAACGGGTTTGTACCACACCAATTTCCTCATCTTTAAAATAGATAACAGTTTTCTTCAACCAATCTGAAGCCGGTAAAAAATCGGCATCAAAAATAGCTATGAACTCACCTTTTGCTACTTTTAGTCCTTCTTTTAAAGCACCGGCTTTAAAACCAGAGCGATCTGTTCTTGTAATATGTTGAATATCTAAACCGGTCTCTTGCAATTTTGCAACAGTGGTAGCTGTAGTACTTACGGTGTCATCTGTTGAGTCATCTAAAACCTGAATCTCTAATTTACTTTTAGGGTATTCTATTTTTGCGATGTTTTCCAATAAACGATCCATTACATACTCCTCGTTAAATACAGGAAGTTGAATGGTTACGAACGGAATTTCTTTAGGGTCTAGTAAATTAAATTTCTGAGCTGTCTGATCTTGTCTTTTATTAGATAAGTAGTTGATTAACAGGTTTAATTGGGCTAAGCTATAAAAGAAAATTAATAGTAATGAAATACTATAAATTACGATGATAAAATAAGCTAAAGCTAGTTCCATATTATTTAATGCTGTATTTGAAGATCCACCCCAAAATTTTTATGCCTGCAAATATACTACCTTTTACGGTTCCTGATACTTTTGAGATGCCAATTCTTCGTTTGTAACGCACTGGTACTTCGGTATATGTCATTTTTTTCTTAAGAACTTTTAGTTGCATTTCAACCGTCCATCCATAAGTTTTGTCTTCCATGTTCAATTCTTTGAGCTTTTCGTATTTAATAGCTCTGAATGGACCTAAATCTGTAAATTTTGCGCCAAAAAACAATCGCATTAAAAAAGTCGCCAGCCAGTTGCCAAAAATCTGTTGCGGCGTCATCGAACCTTCTTCTCGCAAGCTTTTTGTTCTGGCACCGACCACAAAATCAATGTCATTTTCTAAAATAGGGGCAACTATCTTATCCAGTTCCTCTGGGTAATCAGAATAGTCTCCGTCAATAAATACGATTATGTCGGGTTTTTTAGATGTCGATGCCACATAATCTAAACCTTTAAGGCAGGCATAACCATATCCTTTTCTAGTCTCGGTAAGTACTGTAGCCCCTGCAGCTTCTGCATTTTTTACGGTATCGTCTGTAGAATTATTGTTCACAACGATTACCTCAGATACCGATTTTGGTATTTCGTTGATGACATGTGCAATGGAATCTGCTTCGTTAAAAGCTGGTATAATTACTTTAATGTCTGTCATTATTTTAAATCTGATAAACTATTTTCACTGGTGAAAGCGCGAAAAGATGTCCATTCTTTTACTTTTTCGCCCTTGCTATATTTCTCTGCAGATATCAATTTTGTGTCCTTGTATTTTAGGCAATATCCGTCTTTAATTCCTTTTGTTAACTGGCATTTGTGGTTTACGCGACCCTTTTTGTCATAAAACAACCACCAACCTATTTCTTTATTTTCTACGAATTTTCCCTCTTTGGTTCTAATACGGTCTTCGCTAAAAAAGAACCAATATTTCTCTTTCTTGCCATATGCGTAAAAACCTTGCTCAGATTTGTAACCGTTTGGGTGGTAGAAAGTCCAATAATCCGTTTTTGTACTATAGCGAATCCAGCCTTCACTTTCTAAGGTTCCGTCATCGTAATAGGTACGTTCATAGCGTTTGTCTTCAGGATTTATAAAAGCTAACAATCCTAAGCAAATAAGTGCGGCGTAAAAGAGTTTAAATAGCTTCATTTTTTTAATATTTCAAGTTTATTGCTGTATCGAAACAGACACCGAAAATGCTATGTTATTTAGCGCTTTTTAGGGTATATGTATTCTTTCCAGGTTTTAGTTCAACCACAGATCCTTGCCAAATTACCTTTCCTTTTATGGTTGTAGGAAGGGTTATTTCAGCGGATAATTTATGCTTGTTTCTTTTCAGTTTAAATTCAATATTCCCTTTTGATGTAGGAAGCAAACCTGCTATTTCATTTAGTTTGCCGAATGCCGGAGCAATTTCTACCTCTTCAAAATCATTCTTTACAGATTGGATGCCTGCCAAATAATTAAAATAAAAATATGCAGGCGATGCACTCCACGGGTGTACCTCTGATCTTGTTGGTTTCTCTACACTTTCAAAACGCTCTAAAGTGGTGGTCATGTTCTCATTGATCATTTGCTCCCAAGGTTTTTGGGCAACATCGAATAATTCAGGAGCGCCTACTTTTTTTATCGCTTCAAAAAGATAAAAACGGTAATAGTAAGTGGCTTGTAATAAATCTTCTTCGTTAAGAATTTTATCTAAAAGTGCGCGCTGCTCATTTTCTGGTATAGCATCGGTCAATATCGCCATGATATTGGTATGTTGATCGTAAATGGTTTTGTCTGGTCTTTCGGCAAAAAGACTTCTATCGGCATCATAACACAATTCGTATACCGATGTAATAATTTCGTTAGCACGGTTTTTATAAACGCTAGCGGTTTGCTTATCTCCAATTTCACTGAAAAGGCGAGAAGCGTTTTGTAGCGCATGCAAATAATGTAAACTAACCACGGCAGAGTTGAGTCCGTCATTTTTAGTAGCCGTTCCGCTTCCGTTATTCGGTCCGGTATACCAATCTATAAAATAACGGTATGGTGTTTTGTTGACCAAATTAAGGTCGTTCATGTTTTTTTCAAATCCGGCAAGGGTATTAATAATACCATCTTTATAGGTGTGTATAAATTCTTTATCGCCAGAGGTGTTGTACTGATCGGCAATCATATCTACCCACACTAAAGAATAGGTCGGGTATATAAAAGTAGATCTCAGTGGGTAAGCACCTAAAATATTACCGTCAGAATCTCTAGAATGATCAAATTGGCGAATCGCATTTTTGGTATGTTCGGCATTACCGCTTAAAGCTTCCCAAATTAAGCCTTGTATTTTAGTGTCGCCTACATATTGCATGGTTTCGTAATAGGCATCACTTAAAAAGTAATCTTGTGTACAAATATCAATAGTACGCTTACAAATTTCGAAAATGTCATTGTACATATCGTCATCTGAAGAGAATTTTGCAATTGAAGGAATAGTTGTTCTTGATCTATGGTTTACGAAATTTTCCAGCACAAGTTCTTGGTCTTTAGTTTCAATTTTAAACTCAATAAACCGAAACGTACGCATCCAATTCGGAATGAATTTCTGTACATTTTTTCCGTTAGAAATAATTTCGTCGTAGTAGCCTAATAGCTTTTTATTCTCTAAGTTGTTTCGATCTCCTTTTTCATTGTTGGCACCGAAAAGGTTCTCAGCATACTTAATAGTAATTATTGATGATTTTCCTTTGCTGAAGACTAATTCTGGGAATCCGTTAGTAACGTATTGTTGATCTAATAGAAAAGTAGTTGTTGTGTTCGGGGCTAGTGTCAAAGTACCCAACACCGGGAATTCTGTGGTAAGTGGCGTAGAAGAACGAACAATACTTGCAATTCTTTCCTCATCCCATGAAAGCAAAGGTAAATTACGAGGTTCTAATAAATAAGCAATAGATCCGCCCATACTACTGGCATTCTCGAAGAACTCAACTTTTTTCCAATCTTGATCATCAAAATCTAAAGTTTCCCAATGAGTAGGGTAGTGGTTCATGTCAACAATATCGGTAGGGTTGTTGGCATAAAAGCCGCCAACGATTGCCTTTTCTCCATCACCTCTCCAAACAACTTCATTCGCTTTGTAAGATTGATCAATGGTGCTTAGCCATTTATCATCAAAACCGCTAGTATTAATAATTTTAGCATTATCTGTAACACCGTTGACCATTAAACTGGTAAATATAGATTGCATGCCCAAAAACCTTCTTTTCCCAAAATTGATGACCTTAACGGCGATAACGTTCTTGCCCGGATTCAGGTAATCTTTTAAGTTTAAGGTTTCATATTTATAATGCTGGATATCGCTCAATTGCGGTCCGTGGGTAATAAACTCATCGTTTACATAAAGAAAGTAGTGGTTGTCTGCAGAAATATTGATGATAAAATCTGCCTTTCCATCGGCAACATTAAATGTATTACGAAACAAAACCGCTGTGTCTTCACCACCTTTTATATCTGGGTGGCTAACCCAACTGGCACTGATGTTTTCTTTGCCATAAACAACCTCAGGATAATTAAGTTCCGTTTGCGAATAAACGGAAAGAGATAGAAGAAGTAAGAATAAAAACCGATTCATTAAATATTCGAGTTGGTGTTCATAGGTTGTAAAGATCATGAAAGATTAGTGAAAACTAGTCTTTCAAGACCTTTTTAAGATTGTAAAGTATTGGTAAGCAAGATTAAAACTTGCACCGCGCTTTAAGGCATGGCATTATTATAAGATAAATCTATTTATTATTCACTAAATCCATTAAATCAACATCGTTGCCTAATAAAACATCTTGAGAATTGATACGTCCTTTTTCTGGTCCGTTTTCTAATTTTAAAACTCCCCTTGGGCAAACCGCAGAACAAATACCACAGCCTACACAACTAGAACGTACAATGTTTTCACCTTTTTGAGCATAAGCACGTACATCGATACCCATTTCACAATAGGTAGAGCAGTTACCACAAGAAATACATTGACCACCATTGGTCGTAATTCTAAATTTAGAGAACATGCGTTGTTGAAAACCTAACATCGCTGCCATTGGGCACCCGAATCTACACCAAACACGATTACCTAAAATAGGGTAGAATCCTGTTCCTATAACTCCAGAGAAAATACTACCAATTAAAAAGCTGTACGTTGTACGTAATGTTTCTGCTTTGAAGATGAATATGTTTGCTGAATCACTAAAAAAGTGCATACCTATTAATACAGCGATAATGGTAAAATAGCCAATAGCGCCATATTTGGCATCTTTCGCCAGTTCTTCTCTTTTGTAGATCATTACCCAGGCGAATATTGCAGTCAAAATAACAGCAACTCCTGAGATGAACATTGTTTTTGTTAACCAGTATTTGCTTGTGTCATTTCCTAAATACGAGTAAATTACTGCTGTAGTCATTAAGGTTACGAATACTACAACACTGTGTACTACCCAACGCTCAACTTTCCAAGCAAATTTAGATTTATCACTAAGCTGACGAAAAGAATCGCCGGCAGTTTCAGCCAAGCCACCACAACCACAAACCCAAGAGCAATACCAGCGTTTACCGTATTTATAGGTTAAAAAAGGAGAGATGACAAAGATAGAAATGATACCAAAAAACAACATCGTCATACCTACACTACCAGAATCTATAAAGCCATTAATACGGTAACGTTCAAAGTTGTAATAATTTAATGGCCACATGTTTTTAAGGTCATAGTAGGGTAAGTCGCCATTTAAGCGCGCCATAATTTCAGGAATGAAAAAAGCGAATGCGGTTTGGAAGAACATGACACTGACCGTTCTTAATTGCTCGTATTTATTATGGCGATATTTCCAAATGAATTTTGCGCCAAAAGCCAAAATAGCAACAGTATACATAGTACCGTAAACAAACCACTGGCTGGCAGGGTTTCCGCTTAGCCCTTTGCTTAATGGGTCGAATAAGGCAATTAAGCCCGTATTATCGCCATCTTTTACCAGACCTAAATACTCTGGATAAAAATAGAGTACAATGTAAAAACCGGTTAAGGCAATACCTGCCATCCATGCAAGTACACCACGGCTAGAAATAGATTTAAACCAAATACCATCATTTTTAATTCCCTTGTGCTTGTGTGCATAAGCAGCTTGAGAAAACCAGATGATTCCCGCAAAAATGGCAACAATAGAAACCGTTAACCATAGTGCGGTATTACCCAATTTTAAATTGAACAATTGTAAAATAAGAATGCCCATACCGATCATTCCTGTTAGCACTGCCAGTTTTTGACCTGTGTTTAAAGCTTTAGGCGGTTCTCCCGCAAGTGACATACTTCTGTCAAAATTACCCATAGTAGGTGTTGTTTGTGTTGTTATTTAGTTAGGCTATACTGAAAATACGTTTCCAGCTTTTTTTCTTCAGGCTGATGTTCTTATTGAAATCAGCATTGTATTTAGCGACAATTTCATCTTCATAGAGCTTGTAGAACTCAGGATCAAAATTGGCATCTTTTAAATAGGTCATGACATGATCCATATCTTTATTTTCGGTCAGCCATTGATCAAAAATCTCATGTCGCATTCGAATCCCAAAGGTGTTGATGCCTAAAAATTTGTGGCTATCTTTATCAAAGGCTACTGTAATACATACCTTCTCTTCTGGGTGGCGCCAATGAAAATGTTGTTCGGTATCTTTTTTATTTCGTTCGCTAAAAACCCATCCGTAGGTTTGGTATTCCACATCTAAAAATTTAGCGGAGTTGAACCAATGTCCCGGGTTGTATTCCCTTTCATTACCGCAAATGGTTTGTGCCAATGCTTCGCCCATCATTCTGCCCGTGTACCAAACTGCCTCTATAGGTCTTCTACTACCAATACCTTCATGCTGCTCTGCGCAATCGCCAATGGCATATACATCTTTTACATTGGTCTCTAATAGTCGGTTTACCTTAACACCTCTACCAAGTTCGATACCTGAGTCTTTTAGAAAATCAATGTTAGGCGTAACACCTGCGGTCAAACCAACGACATTACATGCAATAGTTTCACCTTTGTCAGTAACTACTGCTTTTGCACGCCCATTTTCATCGGCAAGAATTTTATCTAGGTTGGTATCTAGTCGTAGGTCTATATGGTGTTCTAAAATATGTTCGTTTACCATAGCAGATTCTCCGGCGGGTAGTACTCCGTTCCAAAAACTTTTTTCACGAACCAAGAATGTTACCGGTATATCACGAGAGCGTAACATTTCTGCCATCTCAATACCAATGAGTCCGCCGCCTACGATAACCGCACGGTTGCATACCTTATTATTAGGGGCATTTACCTCAAGCATTTCAAGATCTTGCTTAGAGTACAACCCTTGTACACCGTCTAAATCTTGCCCGGGCCAACCAAATTTATTGGGTTTTGAACCCGTTGCTATAATTAGCTTATCATATGAAATAGAAGAACCACCTTTTAAGATTAGCTTTTTTGCATCTGTTTCCACTTTTTCTACAAATCCGTTTACGAGGTCGATCCTATTTTTCTTCCAAAACCAATTTTCGTAAGGCTGTGTATGTTCAAATTTCATGTGACCCATATAAATATACATTAATGCGGTACGGGAGAAGAAATAATCACTTTCTGCAGAAATAATGGTGATTTTTTTGTCTGATAGCTTTCGTATATGTCTAGCTAAGGTGACTCCGGATATGCCATTACCAATAATTACAATATGATCCATAAAATGCTTTTGTTGATGGTTGTGTCGGTATTAAAGGTAAGAACTTAACAGCCTACTTTTTATTTAGAAAGATTATAAACTTGTTATACTTCTGTGATACTTTTAAACGTAGTTTGCGTTTTAATCTTCTTAAAACGGATTTGTAACATGCAGTAAATCAGTGATTAATTGGCTTAAAAATTTTAAATAAAATAAATTATTTTTTTAGGAAGTGTATGTTTTTGAAAAAAGCCACGACCTAAACAAACTCAAAAGCGAATTTAAATTTCGAATATCATGAAAAGAACTTTACTACAGACACTATTTTTTCTTTTAATAGTAACTAACATATCTGCACAAGATGTAGCCACCTTTTTTAGTAAGAGCGATAGCTTTTTTAAAACCAATGTAGTTGACGGTAAAGTGAAATATGCAGCGATAAAAAAGAATCCTGAAGCGTTGAATGCGGTATTGGCATCAGCGAAAAGTATTGCAGTATCTAAATCTGACGCTGCTACCTACCAAGCTTTTTGGGTCAATGCTTATAATCTACTTGTTATAGATGGCATTGTTAAGAATTATCCATTAAAATCGCCTTTAGATGTATCTGGATTTTTCGATAAAACAAAACATGAGATTGGTGGAAAATCAACAACCTTAAACGGAATAGAGAATGATTTGCTAAGAGCACAGTTTCCGACAGAGGCAAGATTCCATTTTGTATTGGTATGTGCAGGTTTGGGCTGTCCACCAATTATAAATACGGCATATAAGCCAGCTACTCTAGAAAGTCAGTTACAGAAGCAGACAGTTTTAGCATTGAACAATCCTAATTTTATTAGAGTGAATAAGAATAAAGCTCAGATTTCACAATTGTTCGAGTGGTACAAAGGAGATTTTGAACAAAAAGGAAGTACAGTGGATTTTATCAATACCTATAGAAAAGAGCAATTACCAGAAAATGCAAAGGTTTCTTATTACCCTTACGACTGGTCTTTGAACGAAGCTAAATAATTAACAAAACCTAAAAAACTTATTATGAGTATTATAACTAGAAATTTATTTCTTACAGTGGCTATTTGTGCCTTTTTTAAAGGGTACAGTCAAGATAGTTTGCAACAGAAAAGTAATATACAGCAGTACACACCTTCGAAATTAGTAGGCAAAGGGCAGTACGATATCAAATGGTTCAATAATCTATATACGCAAACTGAAAGTACATTTACGGAAGGTAAAGAGCCAAGACAAACATTTTTTACGTCTACCATTGAAGGGTATACCGGTGTTGGTACTAACAAAAGATGGAATGTAGGTGCCATTCTGGAATTCAGGTCAAACGTAGTTGGAGATAGAAGTGCCTTAGACGTATTTAAATTCGATGGGGAAAACAACACCGCCAGATCAGGTCTAACATCGATAGCGCCATCGGTAAAGTTTGTGCCTATTGCTTCTGTTAGTAATTTTTCTATTCAGAGTTCATTCTTTATTCCGTTGGTGGATAATGAAACGGAGAACGGAGTATTTTTGGATCAAAAGGGATACATCTGGCAAAATAGATTCTTTTATGACTATACTTTTCCAGGTGATAAATGGCAGCTTTTTAGTGAGATCAACTCAGAGCTAAGTTTTGGTGATAAAGAGGAAAGCTTCGCTAATAATAGCTTAAATCTTAGTCCGGGTTTATTTCTTAGCTATTTTCCATCCAGCAAATTCACCATTTTGGCATTGGCACAGCATTCTCAGCGTTTAGATTTGGGGAACAACTTTACACAAGATTTTACGGCCTTAGGCGGTGGTGCAAAATACCAACTAACAAATGCATTGAATTTAGAAGTGCTGTATACCAATTTTGTTCGAGGTAATAATACAGGGCTAGGGCAAACCTTCAATTTAGGATTGCGCGGTATATTTTAATATTAGTTTGAGTGTTCCTTTAAAGAGCCTTTAGTTGATAAAACAACTAGGCTCTTTTTTGGTATTTATAGGTATGCTTTTGAACTATAATTGATTACGCGATTATTTTGTTCTATATTGAAAATCTTGATGAAAGATTCATTTGGGTTATAGTAGGAGTCTTTGAAAAAATATGAAAATAAAAACACTTCTTTTTTATATACTATTGTTTGCCTTTTACTTCATGATAGGGCAAGATGTTAAGGTGGTAGAATTGAAGTTTGAGGGTGCAAAGCGTACCAAAGTATCTTTCATTAAAAATCTTGTAGATATAAAAAAAGGTTTGGTCTTAGATTCTGTTCTAATGGATCGAGACATACTCCGTCTAAAAAGATTACCCTCTATTTCTCATGCCTATTACAAGGTTGAAAATTTAGCAAATCAAACTTGCGAGGTTGCGTATGTAATTGAAGAAAACTTTACGTTAATTCCGTTTGCTAATCTATTTAGCTCCTCAAATGATGATTTTGCATTTAGAATTGGGTTGCAAGAGTTTAATTCTTTTGGTCGAAACATAACTTTGGGTGCTTTTTATCAATATGATAATTATAGTTCGTTTGGGTTAAGTGTACGAGCACCATATCTATTCTCTAATAAGCTTGGGCTTGCTGTGAATTATAATGATTTTACCACACTAGAACCTGTTTTTTTTCAAGATGATACGGCAGATTATAAGTACAGCAATACCGGCTTTGAACTCTTGGGGTTGTATGAATTCAATTTCAAAAATAGGATGGAACTGGGCTTTAGTTTTTTTACTGAAGATTATGAATATGTTGAAGGCGCTACAAGTGCAGGCGTGCCATTGAACCTAAATGTAGATAAGTATTTGTTCAAGTTTATTTATGATTATAACGGTTTAGATTATTTCTATCACTATTTAGAAGGATTCAGAAGTCAGTTGAATCTGCAATATGTGGGTAGTACCAATACCAATTTACCTGAATTCTTAATCGGGTTCAATGATTTTACGTATTTCAAAAGAATAGGCGATCGAGGTAACTGGGCAAACAGACTGCGTTTGGGTTTGGCAAGTAATGTTGATAGTCCGTTCGCACCATTTACCGTAGATAATAACTTAAATATTAGAGGGGTCGGTAATACCATTGATAGAGGTACAGGTATGGTTGTTTTAAATACAGAATACCGACAGACTTTAATAGATAAAAATAAGTTTGTACTTCAAGGAAATGTCTTTATAGATGGAGGCACATGGAGAAATCCCGCAGGCGGATTTGATGATTTATTAAAGAATGAGAATCTTAGAATTTACCCGGGTGTCGGACTCCGATTTATGCATAAACGAATCTTCAATGCGATTTTTAGGATAGATTACGGCTACGGAATCACAAAAAACGGTGACAACGGAATTGTCTTTGGTATTGGTCAATATTTTTAGCAATCTTTGTGCTTCAATAGATAGTCATAAATAAAGTATGGCATAGACCTTGCGTTTAATAATAGCATGAAACACAACAGTTTTACAGTTATATTTTTATTGGTTTTTAGCGTTTTTTGCGTTGCGCAAGATTCGTTGAAAACGGTTGTGGCAGAACCCGGCGACGGAATTTTATCTCTGTTAAGAAAGCAAGGTGTTAATCCGTATGAAGCTTATGATGAGTTTGTAGCCCTAAATCATCATGATTTACGCGATAGTGTGCATCTCGTTGCCGGTAGAATTTATGTGCTTCCAAGAATAAAATTAGATACTGTGGCAATTGTAGATTCTTTACAACTGCAGTCAAAAGAAATTAAAGAGCTAGAAAGTGATTCTTATGACATTTTTGGAGAGAAGCATAAAACGGTTATTGCTAAAAGCGAACGGTTAGAAGGCAATGTTTATTATTTAGTTTCAGGTCATGGTGGTCCTGATCCGGGAGCGATGGGCGTTTATGCAGGTAAGGCGATAGCAGAAGATGAATATGCCTATGATATTACTTTACGGCTAGCTAAAGAGCTATTGGCTCATGGTGCAGAAGTTTATATCATTATACAAGATGAAAATGACGGAATTAGAGATGATTTCGTTCTTGAAATCGACCATGATGAAGTGGCTTATTTGAATAAAACAATACCGCTAAACCAATTGGCAAGATTAAAACAACGTGTAGATATCGTCAATGGTCTCTATAAAGAAAATAGAGGAAAATACCAGCGATTAATTGTTACGCATGTAGATAGTAGAAGCGAAAATCAAAACATAGATGTCTTCTTTTATCATCACGAGAAAAGTAAAAACGGGGAAAAACTAGCGGAAAGCATTCATAAGACTTTCGGGGCTAAGTATAAAAAATACCAGCCTAATAGAACCTATTCAGGTACTTTTGAAGATAGAACATCGCTGTATTTAGTAAAGAAAACGCACCCTGCAATGGCATACATTGAGATTGGAAATATTAGAAATAAAAAAGATCAGATTAGAATTTTAGATCCAGACAATCGCCAGGCACTCGCCAAATGGATCAGTGAAGGTGTGTTGTTAGATTTTGAAGGGGAATAATTTTGATTTTAAATTTCGGAATAAAGAAAACCATTACCGTTATAATTAACGATAATGGTTTAAATTTTCAATTGCAATACAGGGTGATTAATTTAAATCTGCTACTAAAACATCCCAATTTTGAAATTCTCCTTCAGCCACTTCTTCTTGTTGTCCGTAAAGAATATATATTTTTCCATTGATCACGGCCATAGAATGAATAGCTTCATTTTCAGGGCTGGTTAAATTGGTAGTCAATTCAGTGAACTCGTTATTTAACGTGTTATAAACGCCTATATAGGGTTCATTATCATATTGCGTTAAAAAACCATCAGGATTACCATCGCCATCGGCATCATCGGTAAATGATTTTATTTGACCGCTTACGATAATTAGGTTTTCATATTTTCCGGTATAAGTAAAGTGTAATGCTGAAGGCATGGTTTCAGTGGTAATTTCCCCTGATTCAAAATCATAGATATAAATGGAGTTTTTGGCAATTTGACCAAAGGCCTCTTCTGTACCACCAAAAACATATAGTTTGTTTTGTACGGTTTCTGCACGGGCTCCACTTCTAGCTTCTGGCATTATGGTTTCAGTTGTAAGTGATGAATTTAAATCATCCCATTTATAAATTTCATCACCAATATTTTGTGTATCGCCAAGGGATCCACCAACAATAAAAATTTCATCGTCAATTACGGCAGAACCATGTCTAGATAATATAATTTGTCCATCATATGAAGCACTGGTAGGGTCTGTCTGTAAATCTAGGTCATAGGTGTTTATATATTGACCACCGACTACCTTTAGTTTATTGTCTATGATATGAAGTTGTTTTGATACAAAATCTGACTGAAAAAATAATTTATCCGTTAGTTCGCCAGTTTCGTTATCAAATCTGGTAATTCGCTCTGGATTAACAAATTCCGTACCTATCATTTGACCTTCTCTAGTCACGATAAAAATACTGTTACTACTGTTAGAGCCTATCATCCCCGGGGAGAAGCCACTAACGGCATTAGAAGGGTATGAAAAAGCAGGGGAAAATGAAAGTGCTTCTGTCGGTACTTGCGCATAATCATTAGCTGTTTTAGGGGTAAGTGTAATTGCGATGGTTGATGTTCCTTCGCCTAAAACAGTTCCCGTTATATTACTTTCATCTATGTAGGTAAATGTAAAACCTGGGCTTTCTAAATCTGAACTGCTTTCGCCAACAAAGTCAAAAGCAGATTTAAAAGGAGATTCATAATAATCTACCATGGTCTCTTCTAGTGTTGTAGCTTCTGTTTCTATAAAGTTTCCCGGTCTCCATTCTAATGTACCGTTAAAGTCTGTTTTTGAACTGACAAAAACTTCGTTGGTGAACACAAGTTCATCATCGGTAACGTTAAAATTATTCGAAATATCAAATGTGCCGGAATTATTGGTCAAAACTGCTTCACTGATTTTCCATACTTTTTGCTCATTATTTGTTAATGAATTTAAAACAGACTCGCGTTCTTGCGCAAGTACAACAGAAAGGTCTTCCGTTGCCTCCTCTTCGGGCTCTTCTATTTCTTCTTGTTCTTGTTGTTCTTGTTGTTCAGTTTCGGTTTCTTTAGTTTCGTCCTTGTTGCAACTGATAATAAAAAATGTAAATGATAGTAATAAAAAGAGGTGTAATACTTTAGTTTTCATTTTGGTATGGTTTTAAAATTAACAGTGCTAAATGTAAATTGGCGAATGTCGTACCACAATACCCGTTAATGGGTAATTTTAAAACTCCATTCGTCTAATCAGTGAAAATTAAAGTTTACATAAAAAAGATATCTGCCAAGGTATTGGCAGAATAAATCAATGAAGTCGTGTTATTAGATTTTGAAGGGGAATAACCTATTCCCCATCAAAATGATATTGTTTACTGAGTACAAGTACCTTCTTCTAATTCTTGTTGCGTTGGGTTGTATTCATTATCAGAAGAAGTAAATGTGCCAGTTAGCCCAGCCGCATTATTAATAAGTGGTAGTAATCCGCAGAATTCTGACAGCGAAGCATTTTCACGAATATCGATATAACCGTCTACGTAGATTAGATTTTGCAATTGGTTTAAATTTGTTTCATTAGTTCTTCTTATAGTTAAATTGCCATTAACCCTTCTTAAATTTTCTAATTTAAGTGTTTCAAATAAAAGATTCTCTCTGCCATCAATATATAGCCCACCATCAACTTGCTCAAAGCCCATTTCATTGAACAAATCCATAGCTGATTGTGAAGTAATAGATAAATACCCATGGTATACACCTAATGGTATATCTTTTTGACATTCACTATTAAGTATTTGACTAGGATAAGGATTGTATTTGTTGAATTTGGTATCGTAAAAATAACCGCCTACACCATCATTTATCAATAAAGCTTTAATACCGCAGTAATTATCTAATCTATAATTATAATCGATAGAAACATTACCATTAACGGTTCTCAAACTAGCTAGCCCATTTAAATTATTTATAAAAGGGTTTTGACTTACATTTAAATCAGTTTCGATAGATGATAAACTCATTAAACCATCAATATTTTCTAAAGCATCATTACCATTTATAAAAACCACCGCAGCTGTTGTGATATTAGATAGACCATCTATATTTTTTAAAAGCTTGTTGTAACCAATTTGCAAAGTAGATGAAAGGGTTGTGATAGTAGAAAGTGCATCAATATTTAGTAAGCCATCATTTTGTAAGATAGAAAGAACACCAGTTACATTGACATTTTCTAAACCATCTAAGTTTAATAATAAAGGATTTCTTCTAATACGCAGATTCGCTACTTTGGTCAATGTGACTAATGGAGTTAAATCTACAATGTCTGTTTCGCTAGAACCACTTTCAGAGCCTATGATTATGCCTTCTGTAACTTCGGTATAACCAATATTTCCAAAATCGTTCACCTCTTGTTGGGTAGTTAATATAGCCCCTTCAAAAACCTCATTTACTCCGGCACCAGAGCAGTTTATAGTATTTTTTCCGCTTGCGGCATTACTTTCAAATACAATTTGACCTTCATAACTTGAAACTTCAGTTGGTTCGAAGTAAACTGTTATGTCTTTTGAAGAATTAGGCGTAATAGTTGCGCTGTTCAAATCTAAGCTATATCCAATTGGCGCTGTAATTGATGAAATGACAAGGTCGGCGTCGCCAGTATTTGAAACAGTAAAACTTTTTGAATCACTACTGTTTGTTACTTTTTTGTCAAATTTCAGTGAATTTTCTCCAAGTTCGGAGCTAATGGCGATTATGGCATTAGCGGTAATTTCATTCTCTTCTTTAGTTATGATTACATCGTCATCATTGTCAGATGAACTACAGCTAATTATTAAAAAAGAACTTAATAGTAGAATTGATAATTTAAAGTAATTGGTCATATGGTCTTAGTAGGTTTGGATCTATAAAACGATATGGATTTATTTATTATTGTAAATTTTTTTGATAGTATTTGTAAAGCTCTGAAGGACTGTAACCTAGATAATATTTTAAATGAATCATGCCAAAATGATACTGTAATTTAACCATACCTCGTTCTTCATATCGCCTGGCAGATGTAGTCACGGCAGAAGAAATAATCTTAAAAGTTTTTATTTTGTAAACTCGTTGAATGAATTCATTGTCTTCGTAAATCACAAATTTTTCATTGAAGCCATTAAGTTGGTGAAAAAGTTTGTTGGTGATAAACAATGACTGATCTCCGCCACGACAAATTTGATGATTTATGCGCGTACACCATGCGAAAAATTTCAAAAAGCGGCTGTTGCTATTAAAACGCATTTGAAAACAACCCACCTCAAAACCTTGGTCAATTTCATTTAGAATAGCAATGTCAAAATCTTTTGGAGGTAAAGAATCTACATGTAAAAAATAAAGGATATCTCCAGTAGCTTTTGTTGCCCCATGGTTCATTTGTGCGGCACGCCCTTTTTTACTGTTAACAACAGATGCGCCATATTTTATGGCATTTTCCGCAGTATGGTCTGTGCTACCGCCATCAACCACTAGTATTTCTTTAATGCGGTCAGAGCCTGCATTGTTTGAAATAGCGAAAAGTACATCTTTAATGTACTTTTCTTCATTCAAAACCGGTATAATAATACTAATGGTTGGCTGGTGGGCACTCATACAATACTGTTTGCTTACTTATGGTAGCCAAATACTGTTAAACCTTACAATTGCTTGATTAATTCTTGAAATAATTGCACCATTTTCGGCTCTGTTTTTTCAGCAATAGCGATGATTTCGCTAATGTCTACAGGCTTTAAATTGTCTGGGTCACATTCATCTGTTAATACAGAAACAGCAACAATAGGTAATGACAAATGATTGGCAACGATAACTTCTGGTACGGTACTCATACCAACAGCATCTGCACCAATTAATTTAATCATTCTGTATTCTGCCTTTGTCTCTAGTTGAGGTCCGACTACAGAAGCATACACTCCGCTTTTCAATGATATGTTAAGTTCTTTTGCAATAGCGGTCAGTTTGTTACGCATATCTAAATCGTAAGGCTCAGACATGTCTGCAAAACGCTCGCCAAAATCACTAACACCTTTAAATGCTAATGGAGAACCACCTTGTAGGTTAATATGATCTTCGATCAGCATCATATCTCCCTTTTTATAATCAAGGTTTACTGCACCGGCAGCATTAGAAATAAATAATTTAGAAATACCCAGCATGTGCATAACGCGAATAGGGTAGGTGATATCTAAAAAGTCGTAGCCTTCATATAAGTGAAAACGACCTTGCATTACAACTACTTTCTTACCAGAAATGGTACCGTATACCAACTTGCCACTATGAAATTCTACAGTTGCCAATGGAAAAAATGGAATGTGATTGTAATGAGCTTCAATAGGGTCTTCAACACTATCAACTAATTTGCCTAATCCTGTACCTAGTACAATACCTATTTCAGGTTTATCAAAACCTTTATTTTTAAGGTATGCTACAGATTCTAAAAGTTCATCTTTCATCATAATTTTATATGTTTTAAAAAGGGTGAAAAGGCATCGATATCCTTTATATCCTCGTAATAATCTACATCGTTTCTTGTTTCTAAAAGGGCAGTAGTTTCATTTTTAAGATCAGCTAAAGTGTCCTTTAAAACGGTTTCTGTTCCCCATGTTTTGTTTTTAAAAAGTGCTGGTAAAAATTTCTTTATCCCAAGTAAATAGTATCCACCATCTTTTGCGGGACCAACCACAAAATCGTTTTTCTCTAAAGATTTAAATGCTTCTTCTAAATCTTCTTGAGAAAGATCAAGCATGTCACTACCAATGATAATGATTTTTTGATATTCATTTTGAAACCCTTGTTGAAAGGCATTTGCCATACGAACACCTAAATCTTCGCCGATTTGTAATTTTTTACCAAATTTTTGATTGTCCCAAATATCGTTTTCCCAAATTTCTTCAGAATAATACACCTCTTTTTCTGCATATAAATTCTTGGTAATCGCTACGGTATGGGCTAATAAAAATTTATAAATATCAAATGCAGCTTGGTCGCCAACAGTAGCGGCTAAGCGTCTTTTTCCTTTACCTATTTCAGGGTTTCTAGTGAAAATAAGTAAAAGATTGTTTGAGTTTGCGAGGGTAAAATCTATGACTTTTTCGTCTCGTACTGCTTTGTTGTTTTGTAGTATTGCCAATGTAATATTTTAATTTTCCTAACTCCTAACTCCTAACTCCTAACTCCTAACTCCTAACTCCTAACTAGTATACTTTAATACCTTCTTGTAAAAGCTTGCCCCAATGTTTGCTAAAAGCATGAACGCTATCGGTTGCAATTTCTTTGTCGTTAAAAACGGTACCACCTTTATTTTTCCATTCAAAAATACCACCATGTAAGTTTAGAATTTTGGTATACCCCAATTCTTTTAGCTTCTCACCAATATCTTCTGATCTTACACCGATAGAACAGTAAACGATTATGGGCTGCGATTTGTCAGTAATCGTTTTCAGTACCTTTTTCTCATCGAACTTTTTATAGCCGACCCAAATAGCATTTTTAAGGTGACTTACTTCAAATTCTTCTTTTTCTCTAGTATCTAAATATGCGATAGAATCTGTTTCGGGTAAATTATCAAAATACGCATAAGGTATCGTTCCTTGGTTCCAAGAGTTTAGTGCCTTTGAAATTTTGTCTTGTCCCGAGCTATAATTTGAAAAAGAAAGGAAGGCAAGAACACAGAGTAATAACTTATAATTTAGTATTTTCATTACTACAAAGGTACTATAATTAGCATTTAAGAAGTGCCGGTATAAAAGTGAATTTATGGTTAAAACTTTGCAAAATAAAGGTTTAGCAGTATTTGTATTACTGTGTGTTATTTTTAATTTCAGTTGTAAACAAGAGGTAAAGCAAGAGTTGATCGAAGAAGAAGAGATTCCAACGGGGTATTATATAGAAAAATATAGACCACAATATCATTTTACACCAGAAGAAAAATGGATGAATGACCCTAACGGATTGGTTTATAAAGATAGCGTGTATCACCTTTTTTACCAATATTATCCAGATAGTACGGTTTGGGGACCTATGCATTGGGGACATGCGGTTAGTAAAGATATGATGGTTTGGAAGCATAAACCAGTTGCTTTATTTCCTGATGAAAACGGATTCATATTTTCAGGTAGCGCTGTGGTGGATCATAATAATACTTCGGGCTATGGTACAAAAGATAATCCCGCAATGGTGGCAATTTTCACCTATCATGATATGGCAGGTGAACAAGCTGGAAAAAATGATTTTCAAACACAAGGTATTGCCTATAGTTTAGATAATGGTGATAGTTGGACGAAGTTTGAGAACAACCCTGTAATTGAAAATACGGGAATTAAAGATTTTAGAGATCCCAAAGTTTTTTGGAATGATAAAGCTGAGCTTTGGACAATGCTTCTGGTAGCGGGAGACCATTTGCAAATATGGAATTCACCCAATTTAAAAGAGTGGAAAAAAGTAAGTGAGTTCGGTAAAGAAACCGGTGCGCATGGTGGTGTATGGGAATGTCCAGACTTGTTTCCTTTAAAAATAGAAGGTACCGATGAGGTAAAATGGGTGTTGTTAATTAGCATAAACCCTGGTGCACCAAATGGAGGTAGTGGTACACAATATTTTATAGGAGATTTTGATGGCACAACATTTACCACAGAACAAGTAGAGCATAAATGGATAGATTTGGGTAGAGATAATTATGCAGGTGTAACCTATAACGATACACCGAATAATGAACGCATATTTATTGGTTGGATGAGTAATTGGGATTATGCCCGTGAAACGCCTACTGAAAAATGGCGTAGTGCTATGACAGTACCAAGAGCGTTGACGTTGCGAAAGGTTGGTGATGAAGTATCATTATTTAATTATCCGGTAATAGGTTTTGAAAAGCATGTTGCTTTGGCATACCCAGAAAGTATAATAAAGATTCTACCTACTAGAAAAAGAATTATTCCGCTGAAGTATGGTAACCAAAGCAAGATAAAATTTACCTTGTCTATTCCAAATGCTCAGATTTATTTTAGGAATAAAAACGGAGATAGCCTAAGTATTGATATTGATAGGACTAAAAAGTTGGTTACCCTAGATCGAAGAAAATCGGGCAATGTTGATTTTAGTGATAAATTTTCACCGGGAGTTCAGCAAATGAAAATTCCGAGTTTACCAGATGGTCCAATTGAAATAGTATTTCTACTAGATCATTCTTCATTAGAAATTTTCATAAATGACGGTCAGTATGTAATGACCAATCAAATTTTCCCTAATGAATTTTTTAGGGCGATAACGATTGTGAATAATTCAGAAGAAGAGTTAGTTATAGAAGACTTTACAGAGCATAAAGTAGAACGTGTTTGGGATTAGTCTCTGCAGTGTTGTCGCGTAAGTCAAGACTTCTTCATTTGTGCTTCTGCTTGCTATATTTGATTTTTATATAATTTGCTAGGTATATTTTGGTGTCTCTAAGCTAAAGTCGGGCTAATTGTGTTTACTGAAATGTTGGTGTAATGACGTGTTCGCTATTACAATAATTCTAAAACCTTATTTTATTTCAAGGAGTTTTTAAAATATCTGATTTTTTTTGTCAAAGAATGGGCGAAAAGCACAAAGCAATTCTATGATTTGTAAGCTAACCTATATATTTTTGTATTAGAATAAGAGGGTGTTAAAACAAAAAAATCCTTACCGTTAAGTAAGGATTTATTGTGGTGCCTCCAGGAATCGAACCAGGGACACATGGATTTTCAGTCCATTGCTCTACCAACTGAGCTAAGGCACCATGTCGCTGTAAGCGGCTGCAAATATAATTTCAATTTTATGATTTACAAACAAAATCATGAAAAAAGAAAAATGTTTTTTTAATTTTTAATCTTTGTACCATGAATTTAATAATTGATGCAGGTAATACAAACGTTAAGTTAGCAATCTTTAAAAAGACGGAAATTATTCATTTAGAGACTGTTGTTGCTGATTTGTTTGTTGAGGTCGTTAAGAAAATCTTCAAAGAATACCCGAATATACAATCTGCAATAGTTTCTAGTGTAGGGTCTCTTTCTAAGGAGCAAGTGAAGGTTGTAGCCGTTTTTTGTGATTTACATGAGTTAAATAACGCCTCAAAAGTGCCATTTAAGAACTCATATGCATCTCCTCAAACTTTAGGGGTTGATCGTATTGCACTTGCAACAGCGGCGTATTATTTTAATCCGCATAAAAATAATTTGATAATAGATGCAGGTACATGTGTTACGTATGATATGTTGAATGATTTTGATGAATATTTGGGCGGAGCCATATCTCCAGGTGTGCAAATGCGCTATAATGCCATGCATCAACAGACTGCAAAATTGCCTTTGCTCGAGAAAAAAGAACTATTAGACTATATTGGTAATACAACGGAAAACTGTCTACATAGCGGTGTAATAAATGGTGTAACTCTTGAAATAGACGGTGTCATTGATCTCTACAAAGCAAGATTTAAAAATTTAACAGTTATTTTAACTGGTGGAGACACACTATTTTTGTCTAAACGATTAAAAAATACCATATTTGCGGATTCCAAATTTCTCCTGAAAGGGCTTAATTATTTGCTGGAATACAACAAGCACTAAATGATCAGAAAAATTGTAATTGCAATTGTATACATTACCACTGTTGGTATGTACGCTCAAGATGGTACCGTTTCTCCTTACTCTTTCTTCGGAATTGGTGATATAAAAAGCACAAGTACTGTAGAAAATCAAATGATGGGTGGTATTGGCGTTTATGCCGATAGTATACATATTAACTTAAAAAACCCTGCCGCTTACGGCAAGCTCGGGTTAGAGGTGATGGATAAAGAAGGTCTTGTAACCTATACGGCCGGTGTTTCTAACAAGCAGTTTACCCTAAAAAGTTTTACCGAAGAACAACAAAGCTCTGTAACGACTTTAGATTATTTGGCACTTGGTTTTAGCGTTGGTAATGGGTTAGGTATGGGGTTTGGTATAATGCCATATTCGTCCGTTGGTTATAACTTCGTTGAAGAAAGAACCAATACAAGTGGGTCATTAACCAATGTTTATAATGGTACTGGCGGTTTAAATAGAGCTTTCTATTCTATAGGGTATGAAATTATTCAAGATTTAAGCATTGGTGCAACGGTAAATTTCAACTTCGGTACTTTAGAGAGTGAAAGGTTGCAACAAGTTGAAGATATTCAATTTGGTACTTTTGATAGAAGAAGTTCTAGGGTTAATGGTTTTGATTTCAATTATGCGTTGAACTACAGTCCGCTAATTAAAGGTAATAAAAGACTTCATTCATCTATCCGTGTAAATACGCAAGGTAATCTCGTTTCTGAAAATGATAGACAGATAGGTTCTTTCTCAGTAGCCAGCGGGGTAACAATAGAGGCGGTAGAAGTGAATTTAGCTGCTCAGAATTTAAGCAACACAGAATTGAAAATACCTACCACGACGACATTAGGTTTGGGGTATGGTGAAGATTATAAATGGTTTATAGGTGCTGAATATAGTTTTCAGCAAATGAGTTCTTTCGAGAATTCATTCTTAGGTGCAGAAAGTGTTACCTATGAAGATGCAAGTTCTTTTGCTTTTGGTGCATTTATTACGCCAGATTACGATTCTTTCTCAAGTTACTTAAAACGAGTCACTTATCGTGCAGGGTTGCGTCTAGATAAGACTGGTATGTTGGTGAATGACGTTGATATAAATAACTTTGGCATAACTTTTGGATTAGGCTTACCACTGGGTAGAAGTTTCTCAAATCTTAACTTAGGTTTTGAATTTGGTAAAAAAGGAACTACTCGTGCTAATTTGATCGAAGAGAGCTATTTTAAAATTAATGTAGGGCTATCATTAAACGATCGTTGGTTCCAGAAAAGAAAAATCAATTAATAAAAATTTAGTACATTAACCATTTTAAAAATAGAAAAAATGAAATCGAAACTTTACTTCACGGCAATTATGTTCCTTGGGATGATGGGAGTGAGCAATGCACAGGCGCAAAACCCTGAATGTATGACAAACTTGTCCATATTTTCTGAACATGCAAAAGTTAAAAATTATGACGCAGCTTATGAACCATGGAAAATGGTTTATGAAACTTGTCCGCAACTAAATAATGCTATCTATGTATATGGTGAGCGTATACTTAAGGATAAAGTGGAAAAAGCGACTGGTGCTGATAAAGAGAAATTTGCTAATGATCTTATGGGTCTTTACGATAATAAATTAAAGCATTTTGCATCTAAAACTACCCCTGGTGAGACTATGGTTGATAAAGCTATGGTGATGTACGAAAATAAAATGGCAGATGATGCTAAAATGTACAGCATGTTAAGTGAGGCATTTACTAAAGATCAAGAAAACTTTACAAGCCCGAAAGCATTGTACATCTACTTCTCTAGTTTGGTTGATGAGCATAAGGCTGGTAGAAAAGATTTGCAAGAGGTTTTTGATGTATACGATGCGGTAACAGAGAAAATTGAGGTTGAAAACGAACAACTTACTGGTAAAATTGCTAAGCTTTTACCTAAAGAAGAAGCTGGTACATTAACTTCTAAAGAAAAATCTCGTTTAAAATCTTACAATTCATATTCTGAGGTTTATGGTAAAATTGCAGGAAGTATAGATTCTAAATTAGGTCCTTTAGCTGATTGTAGCAACTTAATTCCTCTTTACGAAAAGAGTTTTGAAGAGAAACAGAATGATGTTGTTTGGGTAAAAAGAGCTGTTGGTCTTATGTTCAACAAAGAATGTACAGATGATCCAATGTTCCAGAAATTATTTGAAGCTCAGTTAAGATTAGATCCATCTGCTGATGCTTATGTTTACGGTGGTACGTTGAAAATGAAAAATGGCGATAGCAAA
This sequence comes from Maribacter spongiicola, assembly GCF_004364165.1. GTDB lineage: Bacteria > Bacteroidota > Bacteroidia > Flavobacteriales > Flavobacteriaceae > Maribacter > Maribacter spongiicola. Next base: position 260,868 of record NZ_SOAY01000012.1, on the reverse strand, counting down.
GGTGCTCTTGCAGATTTCGATAAAGCATTATCTTTAGAAACTGATAACGATAAAAAATCTAAGATTGCTTATAAAGTAGCGGTTATTAATAAAAGAAAAGGTAGCAAGTCATCTGCACGTAGCTACGCACAAAAAGCGATTGATGCTAACCCATCTAATGGTCGTGCATATTTATTGATTGCTAACTTATATGCAACTAGTGCAAATGATTGTGGTACATCGGCTTTCGAGAAAAGAGCAATGTATTGGAAAGCTGCTGATATGGCCAGAAAAGCCGGTAGAGTTGATCCATCTTTAGGCGGTTCTTCAAGTCAGGCGGCAAACAGCTATAGTGCAAAAGCACCAACCAAAGAAATGATCTTTAGTTCGGGTATGGCTGGTAAAACTATTACATTTCCTTGCTGGGTTGGTGGTAGCGTTACAGTACCCTCTTTATAGAAAAAATGAAACAGATTCTTAATTTTAAAGGCATTGCCGTGGTATGTACCATGGCAATGCTTTTTTTATCTTGTCAAGACGATTACAAGAGAGTAGGTGATGAGGCTGCAAAAAAAGTATACCCTAGAGGTGTAGTTGAAGATTTTGTACTTACCTATACCGAATCTCCAGAAAAATTGGGATCTGAGGATGTTGGTTCTTCTAAGGTGCTGGCAGTTTTGTCCGGTCCTATTAGAAACGATTTTGAACAACTTACATTTCCGTATCAAACCTTCCCAGAAGGCTTGTTAGTGGAAATTTTCAATGAGAAGAATGAGAAAACTACCATAGAGGCAGATTACGGAGTATTGTACTCTAAGACTTCTATCGTAGATTTGCGAGGTAATGTACTTATTAAAGGTGATGATGGTAAGAAATTGGCAACATCTCAATTGTATTATGATCGTGGTAATGAATGGGCATTTACGCAAGAAAAATTTACGTTCACCAACCCTGATGATGGAACGGTAATGGACGGTGAGGGAATGGATATTCAGAAAGACCTTAAGTTTTTAAATGCGCATAAGACGTACGGACTGATGTTAATTAAAGAAGATAAAGAACAAGAAAATGATTAGTATTTTAAGGTATACGGAGTATTTATATGTTATAGTAGCCGGTTTTTCAATTTATAGAATTTTTTCAGATTGGAACACCGATAGAACTATGGCGTATTTTTTCATTTTTTTTGCTTTAGTTTCTATTGGTATGTTCTTGTTTAGAAGAAATTACAGGAAAAAATTCGAACAACGTAAACAGGATAATCAAAACAAATAGTGGGTACAGCCGGTATTATCATTATACTTTCCTTGATTTTTTCAGCATTTTTCTCAGGAATGGAAATTGCCTTTATTTCTGCGAACAAGATTCATATAGAAATTGAAAAAAAACAAGAAGGATTTTTAGCAACTGTACTTACCAGATTAACCAAAAAACCATCTAAGTTTATTGCTACCATGCTTATAGGTAACAATATTGCTCTGGTTATTTACGGTTTTTTTATGGGCGATGTGCTTATGAATTGGTTTACCGGTATCGTTCCAGATAACGCCATTTTAAAGTTATTTATAACCGATTTCAGTTTGTTGACCCAGACGTTGATTTCTACTTTTATAATATTGATAACGGCAGAGTTTTTGCCAAAAGTTCTCTTTCAAATTTATGCGAATAACCTTTTGAAGTTATTGGCTATACCAGCCTTTTTATTTTATATTTTATTCTCTTTCATATCAGATTTCATTATTTGGATTTCTGACTTAATACTAAAACATGTATTCGGTACCTCTGGTGATGAAGTCCAATTGGCATTTAGTAAATTAGAACTGGGCGATTATATTACCGAACAGATGGAAACCATTAAGGAAGAAGATGATGTAGATACAGAAATACAGATTTTTCAAAATGCACTAGAATTTGCAGCGGTAAAAGCAAGAGAAGTTATGGTGCCAAGAACAGAGGTAGTTGCTGTTGAAATGCACGAAACACCAAAGAATCTAGCTAAATTATTTACCGAAACAGGGTATTCAAAAATTTTGGTTTATAATGATACTGTAGATAATGTAATAGGTTATATACATTCTTACGAGTTGTTTAAGAAGCCAAAAACATTAAAAAGTATTTTATTGCCAGTTGAGTTCGTGCCCGAAACAATGCTTATTCAAGATATTTTGAACACCTTAATGAAGAAACGAAAAAGTATTGCCGTGGTTTTAGATGAATACGGTGGTACATCTGGTCTTGTAACGGTAGAAGATATTGTAGAAGAGTTGTTCGGTGAAATTGAAGATGAACACGATACAACAGATTTGCGCGAAGAGCGAGTTGATGATCGTCATTTTCTTTTTTCAGCTCGTTTAGAGGTAGATTATATCAACGAAAATTATAAGTTAGACCTTCCGGTATCAGATGAATTTGAAACCTTAGGAGGGCTTTTGGTGCATACCTTAGGTGAAATTCCAGATAAAGAAGTAGAGCTTACTATAGAAGATTATAAGTTTACGGTGTTAGAAGTGTCCAACACAAAAATTGATCTAGTTTCTATAGAACTATTAAAAGAAGAATAACAGTGCATCAATCAATAAATTAGGAGGCTTTTTAGTTTTTATTATTTCAATTAAAAATGGTAGTTTTGCCTCCCAATAACCACAAACGATTATTTTAAACGTTAATTAGAATGGCAGTATTAGAAAATATTAGGAAACGTACAACAGTGTTGATCTTGATTATAGGTTTGGCGCTTTTTGCATTTGTTATTTCTGGGGTTTTTACCAGTAGTAATTTAGGAGGAGAAAAAGTAGGTTCGTCTGTGGCCGAAATTAATGGAGAAGAAATTTCTATTGATGAATTTAGACAAGAAGTAGAAGTTGCTTCCAACAGAGTTGGTCCAACGGCATCATCTATGCAAGTTGTAAACCAGGTTTGGGAGAACAAAGTAAGAAAGACAATCTTAGGTGAGCAATTCGAAGATTTAGGTATCGGTATCGAGCAAGATCAAATTGTTGATTTTTTAAGAACTACCGGTTACGCACAGAATCCTCAATTTCAAGATCAGAATGGTCAGTTCGATGCAAATTTGTTTAAGCAAACTGTTGCTGATTGGAAAGTAAACAACCCTGCACAATATGATGCTTGGTTGCAGACAGAAGACGAAATAGTTCAATTGGCAAAAGAGCAGACTTACTTTAATATGGTAAAGGCCGGTGTTGGTGCTACTTTGAAAGAAGGGGAGTTAGACTATAAATTGGCTAATGAAAAAATGGATATAAAGTACGTAAGAGTACCTTATACTTCCATTGCAGACAGTACTATTACAGTTACTAAAAGCGAAATTTCTGATTACGTTAATAAGCACAAAGAAGAATATAAGCAAGATCCTGCAAGAGATTTACAATATGTATATTTTCAAGAAAAACCATCTGATGCTGATCAAGCAGCCATTCAAGCTGAAGTTTCTAAGTTGTTAGATGATACTATCGAGTACAATTCTCAAACTGATCGTAACGATACTATTAAAGGATTTAGAAATACAAAAGATGTTGCTGCATTTTTAGATAGGTATTCAGATACTAAGTTCGATACTATTTTCAAAGCAAAGAAAAACTTACCTTCTAGCGTTGCAGATACATTAATGAATTTAAGTGTGGGTCAAATCTACGGTCCTTATAAGGATGGAGATTCATTCAAGATTTCTAAGATGATTGCTAGAAAACCTAATGGTTCTGTGAAAGCAAGTCATATTCTATTGGCTTACACAGGTGCTACAAGAGCAAATCCTGAAGTAACAAGAACAAAGGAAGAAGCTGAAGCTAAAGCGAAAGAATTATTAAAAGAAGCTAAGAAATCTGGAGTGGTATTTTCAGAATTGGCAAGAGATAATTCTGACGGACCATCTGCACCAAATGGTGGAGATTTAGGATACTTCCAAAGAGGAGTTATGGTACCTAAATTCAATGATTTCGCATTCAATAATAACGAAGGAAGCATTGGGTTGGTAGAAACTGATTTTGGATTCCACGTTATTAAAATTGACGATAAAGAAGATGTAGTACAGGTTGCAACTGTTTCTAGGGAGATTGTAGCGTCGGAAGAAACAATAAACACATTGTTTACAAATGCTACTAAATTTGAAATGGAAACTACAGATGATGAAAGTGCATTTTCAACATTGGCCAAGAAAGCTGAATACGTAGTTCGTCCTGTTAATAAAATCAAAGCTTTAGATGAAAACCTACCTGGGTTAACAAATCAAAGAAATATTGTACAGTGGGCTTTTAATGGTGATACTGAAGTAGGTGATGTAAAGAGATTCAACATCAACAACGGTTATGCTGTAGTTCAGTTAACTGGTACTTATGCAGAAGGTGTTATGAGTGCTGAAGATGCTTCTGTACTTGTTTTACCGATTATTAGAAAAGAACGTAAAGCAGAGCAAATTATAGCAGCGAACAAGGGTAAAGAAATGAGTGCTATTGCATCTGATAACGCTGTAAGTGTTTCAAATGCATCTGCACTTACGGTGAAGTCACCAACTATACCAGGTGCAGGTAGTGAGCCAGTTGTAGTGGGTACTGCTTACGGTATGGCTGCTGGTCAAACTTCAGGTTTAATTCAAGGGAATACTGGTGTTTTTAAAATTGAAATCGTGAAGAAAACAGAAGCTCCAAAATTAGACAACTATAGCGTTTATTCAAATGCTATAAAAACTGCTGCTGCTAGCCGTGTGAACACAGCTGTTTACAATGCATTGAAAGACGGTTCTGTAATTGAAGATAAAAGAGCTACTTTTTACTAGTAGATACTTTAAGATTTATAAAAAAAAGAGCATCCAAATTGGATGCTCTTTTTTTATAGTATCATTTTTGAGTAGGGGAGAATAGTATGGTATCCTTTTTCCTTGAAGTAAGACATATCTTTTTCCGTCCCGGTTACTAAAACAAAATCTCCTCCCCAAGCACCTAAGCTTTTAATAGTACCGTTATAATCAGGGAAAAGTATATTTTTTATAGTGTCAATTTGAAGTGTCTTAGATAAAACGCTCTCGTGTTCGTTTAATAGAAGTTCAAAATCCTTAAGGTGAGTAGAAGCTAAAATGCGCTCTGTTATGCTATTGATTTTTAAAATCAGCTTCTCTTTATTAAAATCTAAATTCCTGTAGCTTTCAATGGCTTCTCTGCTGTTTTTTTTCTGATTGAGATACACAAAAAATAACTGATCTGTAAAGTCAGGGTTAAACGTTACCTCGGTTACATGGGGTTCAAAACCATTTCTTTGGTAAGTGATTGCTGTATTATGGGTAGCGCATGCAATATCATAACCACTACCGCCAAAAGTAGCTTCTAGCAATTGATACGGATTTACCTCTGCCCAGGCTGCAATATTTGCAATTAACGTAGATGAAGTGCCCAGGCCCCAATCTATTGGGAAAGTAACTTTTGCTTCTGCCGAATTGATGTCGGTTGTAGTAGGTGAAAAATCGGGATTTAACTTTTTAGCTTCCAAAAGAATGTGAGATAGGCGATGAGCCACATCCCGATCAGAAGTATAAACCGTCTTAGAATCTTTCTTAGAAAATTCGGCGCTAAACCAAATATTTTCATCCACATCTAAACTATTCCAGACAAAATTTTCAGAATCTGAACCAAGTAGGCTTAAAGATTGTCCGAATTTTGTGGGTAATGCTAAACCTTTGGCACCGTCGAGAATAGCATATTCTCCGGTAATCAATAATTTTCCGTTACTGTAAAATTCCTTGGTCATACGTAAACGGTTTACTTTCTTATAGTATTCAATTGAAGTTCCACTCCATGATGAGTAACTGGGTTAGTTTTAAAATGTTCTACCAATGTAGCTTTTTCATTCTCGTTCGCCCCTAGTTGATTTAATATATTAAGCAGGTGCATTTTCATATGTCCTTTTTGAATACCGGTAGTAACCAAAGAGCTAACAGCGGCAAAGTTCTGTGCTAGACCTGCAACAGCGACAATTTGCATAAGCTCTTCTGCCGATGGTCGCTGAAGTATCTCTAAATTCAGTTTCACCAACGGGTGTAAGTTCGTGAGTCCGCCAACGGTGCCTAGCGCCAAAGGCAGTTCGATCCAGAATTTAAAAATTCCGTTTTCAATTTCGGCATGTGTTAAGCTGCTGTATTGACCATTTTTACAAGCATATGCATGTACGCCAGCTTCTACTGCTCTAAAATCGTTACCAGTAGCTAAAACGATGGCATCTATACCGTTCATTATCCCCTTATTGTGCGTAACCGCACGGTACGGTTCTACTTTTGCGATTTTAATAGCCTGAATTATTTTTTCTGCTGTATGTTGCGGTGTTAATTCTGCCGATAAATTTAAATCTTCAACAGAGCAGCTTACTTCGGCACGAACGGTACAATTGGGTACATAGTTAGAAAGTATGCTCATTACTACTTCTACATCTTTCTCTAAGGCTGAGAATTCTTTATAATTTGCAGCTTCTTTTTTCAATGTAGTTGCAAATTGCTCTAAGCAGCTATTGATGAAATTAGCGCCCATAGCATCTTTCGTTTGAAAAGTAGCGTGTAACTGAAAGTAATGATCTAATTCACTGGTTTTATCTTTTAGAACAATATCAGAAATACCACCACCTCTTTTTTCCATACTAGTGGTCAAAGAAGCACTTTCGGCAAGTAAAATGGGCTTTAAATAGGTAAAAAAGGAGTTCAGTTTTGTTGCTTCACCTTTAAACATGAAATGTACTTGACCAACTTTTTCTGTACCTATGATTTTAGCTTTGAATCCGCCTTTATTCAACCAGAATTTTGCAGCCTTACTAGCAGCTGCAATAACAGAGCTTTCTTCAATAGCCATAGGTATGGCGTAAAGTGTCTCGTTAATTAAAAAGTTAGGGGCAATGCCTAAAGGCATATAAAGATTCGTGAGTGTATTTTCAATAAACTCATCATGTAATTGCTGAATACTAGAATTTTCATTCCAGTACGTTTGCAATATCTTCTTTGATTGCGTGGCATTTTGGGTATAGTTTGTGGTGACCCATTCTATTTTTTCTTCTTTCGTAAGTTTGGAGAAACCACTTATTGGCTTGGTCATTTAGGTATAACTTTCTACTAATATTCGATGTTGTGTAAAAGTCGCGATTTGGAAAAATAGCACATAATTTTACGGTAGTAAAGATAAGCATATTGGCAATAATCTAGTTTCCATAGGCAAACAGTTAAAAGCGCTTTCTTTTTCACTGCAAAGCGTGTTTTTTTGAGGAAATTGTGGTAAACTTGAGAGATTTAACAAAATTCAATTATTTATGCGAAAAATACACTTATTTGCGTTGGTTTTAGTTTCACTCTCCGCAATTACTTGGGCACAGGAAAAACAGATTGAAGTTGCCGAAATTTATCAAGGTGCTTTTAGAACAGAAGGGATGGATGCCCTTAGATCTATGAAAAATGGCACCCAATATACAGTTCTTAATACCAATAGAATCAGTCGAATTACTACGGTTGATAAATACGATTATAAAACGTTAGAAAAAGTTGGTACTGTAGTTTCTTCTGCAGATTTAGCTGATATTAAATCTTTCTCATCGTATGATTTTAGTTCAGACGAAAAAAAGATGCTGCTTTCAACAGAAATAGAACCCATATTCAGACGTTCAAAACTAGGCATTTATTATGTATATGATATAGCTTCTAAAAAAGTAGTTCAAATAAGTGCAGATAAAATTCAAGAACCGTTATTGTCACCAGATGGCAGCAAAGTGGCATATGTGAAGAATAATAACATTTACATTTTTAACATAGCTTCAGGTGAAACCAAGCAGGTTACTACTGATGGTGTATCAAATAAAATTATCAACGGCGTTACCGACTGGGTATATGAAGAAGAATTTGCTTTTGTTCGTGCTTTCGAATGGAATGCCGATGGTTCTAAAATAGCTTTTTTACGTTTCGATGAAACCAATGTTCCAGAGTTTTCTATGGATGTTTACGGTACAGGGTTATATCAACAACCACATGTATTTAAATACCCAAAAGCAGGTGAGAACAACTCTATAGTTACGTTGCATCTTTTAGACGTTGCAAGTGGAGAGATTTCTACCGTAAATACAAATAACGCGTATTACATACCACGTATTAAATGGATGAACAATAAAAATATGTTGAGTGTCCAAACTCTGAACAGACATCAAGATCATTTGACCATGTATGCGGTAAATGCAAAAAAAGGAGAAGTATCGGTTTTGTTGGAAGAGAAGGATGATGCCTATGTTGATATTACTGATAACTTAACATTTTTAGAGGACGATAGCTTTATCTGGACTAGCGAAAAAGATGGCTGGAACCATATTTACCTTTATGGGGAAGATGGTGATTTAATGAACCAGATTACAAAAGGCGATTGGGAAGTGACCAAGTACTATGGTTACGACCAAAATGAAGATAAAATATACTACCAGTCTACGGAGAACGGTTCTATAAACCGTGGGGTTTATAATATTAGCAGCGGTGGTGATGATAAAAAGGGCTTAGCAGTTACTGAAGGAACGAACAATGCTTCTTTTAGTACTGATTTTACATATTTCATCAATACATTCTCAAGTGCAGAAATGCCTCAGGTATATACTTTGCATCAAGCTATAAATGGTAAGAAGGTAAAAGATATAAAAGACAATAGTCAATTATTGAAGAGATTAGAAGGGTATGCTGTGAGTCCGAAAGAGTTCTCTACAATTGCTATTAACGGTAATGACCTTAATATGTATATGATCAAGCCAAAAGATTTTGACCCTGCAAAAAAGTATCCTTTATTCATGTATCAATATAGTGGTCCTGGTTCGCAAAATGTGAGTAATAGTTGGATGGGCGCTAATGATTACTGGCACCAAATGTTAGTCGATGAAGGGTATATTGTAGCTTGTGTAGATGGTCGTGGAACCGGATTCAAAGGAAGGGATTTCAAAAAAGTTACTCAAAAAGAATTAGGAAAATACGAGGTAGAGGACCAAATTGCTGCAGCTAAAAAATTAAGTGAGTTGCCGTATATAGATGAAAATAGAACCGGTATATGGGGTTGGAGCTATGGTGGCTTTATGTCAACCAATTGTATTTTAAAGGGTAATGATACTTTTGAAATGGCAATTGCTGTGGCACCAGTAACATCGTGGGCATTTTATGATACTATTTATACAGAACGTTACATGCAAACACCACAAGAAAACCCAAGTGGTTATGATGACAACTCACCATTCAATTATCCACAATTGTTAGAAGGTGATTATTTATTGATTCATGGTACAGGTGATGATAATGTACATGTGCAAAACTCAATGCGAATGATCGAAGCATTAATACAGGCAGATAAGCAATTCGATTGGGGAATCTATCCAGACAAAAATCATGGAATTTATGGTGGAAACACTAGAATTCACCTCTACAATAAAATGACCAACTTCATAAAAGAGAAACTTTAATCAAACTAACATCAATATGACTGAAAGTACTGAATTTTCAGACCAAAAGCAGGTTTTTGGACACCCGCAGGGTTTATTTTACTTATTCTTTGCAGAGTTATGGGAGCGTTTTAGCTTCTACGGTATGCGAGCGTTACTGACGCTATATATGATCGATGTAATCTTCAAAGCCTTGGCAGAAAGAGATTATGCAACAGCAGCTGTTTACTCCTCGTACGGATCATTAGTATATGCCTCTACAGTTATTGGAGGAAAATTATCGGATAAGATTTTAGGAATGAGAAATTCCATTTTTTTAGGCGGAATTTTAATGTCTATTGGTCACTTTGTTTTGGCAATTGAAGACAACATGGCGTTCTTTTTGGCACTTTCGTTAATCATAGTAGGTAACGGATTTTTTAAACCAAATATCTCAACGTTTGTAGGTACGTTGTATGAAAAAGGTGATCCTAAAAAAGATTCTGGTTTTACCATTTTCTATATGGGTATTAATATTGGTGGTTGGGTAGCTCCACTTTTATGTGGTTGGCTAGCGGCTACCTATGGCTGGCACTATGGTTTTGGTCTTGCGGGTATAGGTATGTTGACCGGTCTGATCGTTTTTTGGAGAGGTATTCAAAACAACGTATTTGGCGATAGGGGATTACCACCAAATGAGCATGTGCTAGAGAAAAAAGTACTTGGTATAAAGCAAGGTATTCTTGTACCTGTACTAGCTGTATTGGCAGCGCCATTAATAGCATTGTTATTATCATCCTATAAGGCGATTGCTACAGATGGTATGTTTGCAGATCAAAATATCGTGAATGTCATTTTTACCGGTATCGGTATCGCCGTTCTAGCATATTTGGCTTACGAGATGTTCAAAGCAAATGTAAAAGAAAGAAAAGAACTGTTTGTAGCGGTGTTACTTACTTTTTTCATGACTATTTTCTGGGGTTTCCATGAATTGTCTGGTAGTGTAATTACTTTGTTTGCAGCTAGAAATATTGATTTGGATGGTATTATGTCTGCAGCACAAACCAATTCATTGAATTCTATGTTCATCATAATATTGGCTATTCCGATTTCAATGATGTGGACGTGGTTGAGCAAGAAAAACTGGAATCCTAGAACTCCCTATAAATTCGGATTAGGATTGCTTTTTGCAGGTATTAGTTTTTATGTTTTAGCATTAAGTGGTGGTAGCGCCAATGAAAGCGGATTTGTTCCTTTTACATATCTGTTGTTAATGTATTTCTTATTGTCGGTCGGTGAGTTATTTATGTCACCAGTAGGTCTATCTAAAATGACCGATTTAGCACCAATGAGATTGATTGCCTTTATTATGGGAGTTTGGTTTTTATCATCTGCATTTGCATTTCAAATCGTAGGTTTTATTGGTAAACAACTAGCTATCGAAAGTACGGATGGCGATGTAAGCGGATTTGCAACTTTAACTGTATATACAGATGGCTTTATGCTTATTGCAAAATATGCTTTAGGTGCAGGTGTTATAGTTCTTTTAGCATCTCCGTTAATTAAAAAATTAATGGGTAAAGTACATTAATTTATACTACTCAAAATAATAAGCTCCCTTTTCGCCAGTATAGTGAAAAGGGATTTTATTTTTTATACATGTAGCTTTCCAACGGTCTATATAGCTTTTGTAGTTGCTGCCATCTGCGATAATCACTTTTGGGTTGATGCTATTAAGCAATCTGTCTAGATTAATTTTCGGAGATTGTGTGAGTAGAATTTTATGGGATGCAAACTTCGGATATATTCCAGTGCTATCAATAATTAAAAGCAATTCATCTTCAAAAGCATAACTGTTTTTTAAAGAATCATATCGAACAGAATCTATACGTTCAGCAGTTTTGTATTCTGAAATTAAATAATTCGGAGTGTTATTTGAATTTGTTAAGATGGATAAATTATCTCCGCTTCTGTTAAAAATGAGACTCTTTCTCGTTTGATGAAGCACTAATACTTCTGACTTGTTTTGAGCTTCATACTCTTGGTAAATTGTATAACCTTGAAAACATAGAATACTTAATAAAAAGAAAACTATTCGTTTGTAGTTGAATTTTGTGCAAAATTCTATGCCCATTATCAGAACTAAAATACTTAACAATAGCTGAATAAAATCAAAAGAAATCGCACTGAAAATAAAATTTTCTTGTTTTGCCACCCAAGCTATTAAGCTATTCATTAAACCAATAATTTCATTGTAAAACCATACTAACGGAGACGGGAGCCAATTTAATAGTGATAATGCAATCACTAAAATTCCCATACCAAGAATCAATCCTAAAGCAGGTACGATCACTAAATTCGAAATAAAGAACAATCCCGGAAACTGATGAAAATAGTATAGACTAATAGGTAGAACGCCTAATTGTGCGGCTATACTAACACATAGCAATTGCCAAAAGTAGCGTACCACTTTATTCTTCGGAAACCATAATTGTTTGAGCAAGGGGAAAATCCAAAGTATAGCAAAAACAGCCGCATAGCTCATTTGAAATCCGACTTGAAATAGCAAATTTGGATTAATGAATAGTAGAATAAATAAAATGGAAAGCGCAAGTATATTAAACGTATTACTAGGTCGGTTCAAAGACAAGGCATATGCCACAAAAGTGAACATTGTCGTAGCGCGAATAATACTAGCTGACAACCCTGCAATAAAGGCAAATGTCCATAAAGAGAGAACCGATAGAATTAAAATAAGAGTTCGACCATTAGGGATATTTTTCAGCGGACTCAATAAAAACTGAATAACTAATAATAGAATACCAATGTGTAGCCCAGAGACTGCTAAAATATGCACAGCACCAGCTTTCTGGTAATTGGTATACGTTTCTTCAGAAATATCTGATCGCTGCCCTAATAATAAAGCCTGGATTACACTTAATTCGTCTGCTCCAAAATTTTCTTGATCAAGCTTTTTAATTATATGATTTCGAGCGCTGGCAGCGATACCGAGAAGGGTAGTTTGCGAACTTTTAATTTTAACAAGTCCATCATGCTTAATTCGCATACTATGATATACACCTAAATTCTCCAGATATTTTTTATAATTAAATTGATGCGGATTTAAGGGCGGGGAAATAGCTTTTGCTTCGGTATAAGTTACAAATTCATTATCGATAGCTAAGTTTAGTTTTACTGAATCAATAGGTATAGTAAGAAGAATGGTGCCCGTTACCTGCCTATTACCAATACTTTTTACTGAGGCAAAATAGCGTGTCGAAAACTGATTGGGCTTTAGAACTTCTTTTATTTTTAGCGTCCATAGTTCGTTATTGTTATTTTGGCGATTACTGTAGTGACTACTATAATTAATAGGTTGTGCGGCAGTGTAACTATAGACTCCTAATGATACGAATGTTAGCGCGGCAATGGTTCCAAATAAAATCGATTTTGTATTCTTTTCAAATAAGAAAATTCCAGCAAGTAGCAGAAAAAGAAAAGTGGTGAATAGAAGTATATGTAATAGGTTAAAGGAAAAAAAGTAACCTATTAAGATTCCAAGTATGAGTAAAAGCGTTAGTTTGATCGGAATAAACGCTAAGAGCTTCATGCTATAATATTCTTGTAGCCTTTACGAATGCCTGGTTCCAGAATCCGTCACGTAAAGATGACACGGTAACACCACGCGATGTTGATGCGTGTATAAAAGTAATTTCGTCATTAGCGGTACCCACGACCATACCAACATGGTTGATGCGTTTAGAACCTCGACTCGTTTTAAAAAATAACAAATCTCCCTTTTCAACATTTTTAACGGTAACACGATGCCCTTCTTCCGCCATATGAAAAGACGTTCTAGGCAATTGTACATCATGTTCACCAAATGAAACATATAAAAGTCCGGAGCAATCCATTCCCTTTTTTGTAGTGCCACCAAACTTGTAGCGTGTGCCAGAAAATGACAGCGCTGTATTGATAATTTCGTCGGCTTTGGTGTTATTTGTAGAAGAAGTTATACTTCTACGTTCTTCGGTTTTAGTAGGCCCAAGATCATTACCAGTTCTAGCATTACTAGCTGCCGCAACAGATATTTTGCGTTCCTTGTCAGAACTGCTTGTCTTGCTTACGCCACAACTGGCTAAAAAGCAAATGATAATAAAACATGGTAGTATGCGCATAAAACAGAGTGTACCCTTTAGTACGTGTAACTATAAAATTATAGAATTATTATTTAAAATTGCTAATACTAAGTAGTTTTGGCATTTTCTATAATCAATGAAGCAGCCAGATCACTCGCTCCCGAACCACCTAATTTGGTAATAAGTTCATTATAAGCGGCTAATTGTTTTGTTCTTGCTTCACCATCTAAAATTAAGGTCAGTTCCTTTTTTAGATTCTGTTTGGTAAAATCGTCTTGTATTAATTCTTTCACTACCTCTTTTTGCATAATAAGATTGACTAAAGAGATATATTCTAAGGTGATAATGCGTTTCGCAATTTGGTAAGAAATCCAATTTGCCTTGTAGCATACTACTTGAGGTACTTTGAATAATGCAGTTTCTAAGGTAGCAGTGCCGCTAGTAACTAGTGCGGCAGTAGCTATAGAAAGCAAGTCGTATGTTTTATTTTGAATGAACTTTACGTTTGCATTGGTAAGAAAAGGTATGTAAAATTCCTTGTCAAGACTAGGTGCCCCGGCAATAACAAATTCATGATCAGCGAAATCATCTGCTAGTGAAAGCATTAACGTTAGCATCTTTTGAACTTCTTGCTTACGGCTACCTGGTAGTAGTGCAATAATGGGCTTATTGGGGTCAATGCCATTAGTGCTCCTAAATGATTGTTCGTTTAAATCTGGTTTATTCGCAATTGCATCGAGCAAAGGGTGCCCCACGAAGTTGACTGGGTAATTGTGTTTTTTTTCGTAAAATTCTTTCTCAAAAGGAAGGATTACATACATATGATCCACTGTTGCCTTTATCTTCTCAATTCTACCTTCTCTCGAAGCCCATATCTGCGGAGAAATATAATAATTGTTTAAGAAATTATGTTCTTTTGCCCATTTTGCAATGCGCAAATTGAAGCCCGAATAATCAATAAAAATAATGGCATCGGGGTTGAAGGCTGCAATGTCTTGCTTACAGAATTTTATGTTCTTAAAAATAGCATTTAGGTTGAGAAGGACTTCGATGAATCCCATAAAAGCCAATTCTTTATAGTGCTTGGCGAGCGTGCCCCCTGCTTGCTGCATTAAGTCGCCGCCCCAACATCTAATATCAGCATTAGAATCTTGCCTCTTCAGTGCCTTAATTAAATTAGAACCATGAAGATCACCAGAAGCTTCGCCTGCAATAATGTAGTACTTCATGTTAAAAAACTTTGTAGTAAAGAATCACGAATGCAGTTAAAATGGTGGCGATCAAAACACCTTTGGCTCTCGTATCCCTCTTAATTTTTAAAAATCCGAAGAAAGCAACAAGATTAAGAATCGCCCCTAATGCTAAAAGACTGCCAACATGTTCTTGTCGAACAGCAGCTTTATACGTTTCGGTAATACTTAAATCTGAAAATATAAGAATATATAATAATGTGCCAATAGCGTTTGCTATAATGCCGACTATAAAACCTATTAGAATTTCTTTTTTGGTATTCATTTAAAATAATTGTGCAATATCATTAAATCTCTGAACCGTTGTTTATTAGAATTCCCAGCTGTTTAATTCTTGAATTACATGATGAGCAGTTAAATCGAACTGTGTAGGTACAACAGAAATATAACCATTGGCCAATGCCCATTCGTCGGTATCTTCGCCTTTATCAAGTAATTCAAATTCACCGGTAAGCCAGTAATAATCTTTACCCATTGGGTTGGTGCGCTTATCGAATTTCTCTTTCCAATTTGCTTTAGCCTGTCTGCAAATTTTAATGCCTTTAATCTCTTCTTTGGTCAGCTTAGGTATATTCACGTTCAATACGGTGCCTTTCGGTATACCGTTTTCTAAAGCTTGAGTGACGATAGTTTGAATAAAATCTTTTGCTTGATCAAAATCTGCATTCCAACTATAATCACATAATGAAAAACCTATGGCAGGTATTCCTTCTATACCAGCTTCGATTGCAGCACTCATCGTACCAGAATAAATAACGTTGATAGATGAATTGGAACCGTGGTTAATTCCGCTAACACAAATGTCAGGTTTTTTAGGTAATATTTCCTGAAGCGCTAATTTTACGCAATCTGCGGGTGTACCACTGCAGCTATATTCATCAATATTATCTTGGTCAAGATCAATTTTCATTTTTTTAGAAAATAGTGCAGTATCTAGAGTAATAGCATGCCCCATACCAGATTGCGGGCTATCTGGTGCAACCACAACTACATCGCCTATTTTCTTCATTATTGAGACCAACATGCGTAAACCGGGTGCGGTAATGCCGTCATCATTTGTAACTAAGATCAATGGTTTTTCCATAGCGTATACTTTCTGTAGTAAAAATACGTTTTTAAATATGATAAGCCCGAAATGCCGTTTAACAAAAAATTAGTTCTTAGCACATTTATTGGCATGGTTTTTTCTTTACCTTAGGGGTTTAAGTGACTTAAGTGTTGCTTACAACCCTCAAATTCGGATATATTGAAAAGGAAAGTAAAAGATAATTTTATGAAAAGAAATTTAGCCTACGTACTATTGTTAATGCTCGCAACTGTGGCATCGTGCAGTTTTACAAATAAGACTTTTGAAAATGACGACAAAGACAAGTTGTTATTAGATTTGATTACCTATGTTTTAGAAAAGGGACATTATGAGCCAAAAGCGCTCAATGATGACTTTTCGGTACACGTATTTGAAGATTTTATTGATGTTATTGATCCTACCAAAAGGTATTTTATGGCATCTGATATCGCTGAATTTGAAAAGTATAAGTATCAGATAGATGATGAAATTAAAAATACAGACATTACGTTTTTCAATGTAGTATATGAAAGATTGATGCAACGTATGGGAGATGCCAAGGGTATTTATAAAGAAGTTTTGGAAACTCCTTTTGATTATTCCGAGAACGAAAGCATCAGTATTAAATATGATGAAGAGCCATTTGCTGCAGATAGAAAAGAGCTGAAAGAACGTTGGAGAAAGCAATTGAAATATGCAACTCTGGGTACTTATGATTCTAAAATCTCCCATATGGAGAATAAAGAAATTGAGAGTACAGATGAGCATGATCATACTGCACACTCACCAAAAGAAGCTGAAGAAGAATCAAGAAAATCTACAGAAACTACTTTAGATGAGTTTTTTGATTTTGTTAATGATTTAGAACGTAAAGATTGGTTCGTACAATATATCAATACTATTGTAGATGAATTTGATCCACATACATTTTATTTCGCTCCAGAAGAAAAAGAGAAATTTGATACCAGTATGTCAGGTAAGTTCGAAGGTATTGGAGCAAGGCTTCAGAAAAAAGCTGAAGGTGCAAAAATCGTAGAAATTATTTCTGGCGGACCAGTATGGAGGGATGCACGATTAGAAGTTGGCGATGAAATCATCAAAGTTGGTCAGAATGGAGAAGAGCCTATTAATATTGTAGGTATGCGTTTAGACGATGCCATTAAATTGATAAAAGGTGCACAAGGTACTATTGTAGATTTAACTGTTAAAAAAGTTGATGGTTCTTTAGATGTCGTTTCCTTAACAAGAGACGTTGTTGAATTAGAAGAATCGTATGCAAAATCTGCCAATATTATTAAAGGAGAAGAGAAATTCGGAATTATTAATCTTCCAAAATTCTATGTTGATTTTAATGATTACAGTGAAAGAAATGCAGCCACCGATGTTGCGAAAGAAGTGGAGCGATTAAAAGATGAAGGCATGGAAGGTTTAGTGCTAGATTTACGTGATAATGGTGGTGGATCTTTAAAGACAGTTGTTGAAATGGCAGGTCTATTTATTAAAGATGGTCCAATTGTTCAAGTACAATCAAAAGATAAAACCAAAGATGTTTATGATGATAAAGATGAAAGAATACAATGGGATGGTCCTTTGGTAATTCTTGTAAACGAATTATCTGCATCTGCATCTGAAATTTTAGCTGCTGCAATGCAAGATTATAAAAGAGCTGTTGTTATTGGTAGTAAGCAAACTTTTGGTAAAGGAACCGTACAGAATGTGATACCATTGAATAATATGTTGCGTAGTAACGATCATGGCGATTTAGGTGCTATAAAAATTACTACTCAGAAGTTCTATAGAATTAACGGTGGTTCTACTCAGTTAGAAGGCGTAAAGAGTGATATTGTTGTTCCGGACAGGTATAGTTACATTGATTTAGGTGAAAGAGATCAATCCAACCCGTTAGGATGGGATAAAATTACACCTGCAGATTATAAGGCTTGGGATGGTTATATCGATTACGAGAAAACAATTGCCGATAGTAAAAATAGAATGGCGTCTAGTGAGCAAATTAAGTTGATAGAAGAAAATGCAAAGTGGTTAAAAGCTGAGCAAGATGAAACTGAAATTTCTTTAAATTTTGATACGTACAAAGAAGAAAAAGAAAAGGATAAAGAACAGTCAGATTACTTTAAAAGTTTGACAGAATATGATTCTAAACTTACTTTCAAGTCTTTAGGTTATGAAGAAGCTTTGTTTACTAAAGATTCTGTGCTACGTGAAAAGCGAAACAGATGGCATAAAAATTTAGCTAAAGATGTTTATGTAGAAGAAGCAGTGAATGTTTTAGAAGATTTAAAAGTAAACAACATTAAGCAAGGTAAACTTGCTAGTGTAAAGAACTAGAATACCAGTTCTATAAAAAGTAAAACCGCTACATAATTTATGTAGCGGTTTTTTTATGGGTTAAATTATTAGACAAATTTTGCATGATTAGGCTTTCCAAAATCAGCCAATTCATTGTTGGTGTTGCGTATTTTTTTACTTTGAATATAGGTGATAAATAGTAAGACGATACAAATAACCGCAGATGCTCCGTTACCATCTTTGACAGCTAAATGAGCTATTGCGCCCAATGTGTAGTTCATAAAGAACCCGGCGTAAACCCATTCTAATGACCAGTGAGATTTATTGAATATAATCATTAACAGACCTATAGACTGAAATACCCCAAGAAGATATATTAGGTAAGTAGGATAACCAAGTTTTGTAAAGGTAGTAGCAACTGTATCAAAATTGATAATAGAGTTAATGATAGACCCTGCAACGGCGATGGCGAAAAGCCCTAATGCAATATAATAAAAAGATTTCTGAGAATTCATAATAAGTAGGTTTTAATGTTATTATGTCTCAAAAGTAAGTTCACCTATGAAAAGTTTTATATTTTCATAGGTGAGTAGTAAATTGCTGTAGTTGAATTGAATATCTCCTATGATAAACCGAAATACAAACTAAGTAGAAAGCTTGTCGGCATGTAACTTTCTAAGTTTTGCCAACTTCGGATTAATCACTACTTGGCAATACCCTTGCTCAGAGTTATTCTTGTAATAATCTTGGTGGTACTCTTCGGCATCGTAAAAAATACCAAGTGGACTCAATTCAGTAACAATAGGCTTTTCATATAATGACTGCATTTCGTTCAACACTACTTTTGCTTTTTTCTCTTGTTCGCCATTATGATAATAAATAACAGAACGATATTGCGTACCAGCATCAGCACCCTGTCTGTTTAAAGAAGTTGGGTCGTGTGTTGTCATGAAAATTATTAATATATCTTCAAAAGAAATAATGGCAGGATCAAAAGTGACTTGAACCACTTCTGCATGACCCGTTAATCCAGAACAGATTTCTCTATACGTTGGTCTTCCCGGTGCTTTTCCGCCCGTGTATCCAGAAACTACTTTGTGTATGCCTTTTACTTCTTGAAATACCGCTTCGGTACACCAAAAGCATCCACCGCCAATAGTGGCGACTTCTAAATTTATATTAGCCATTAGACGCCTCCTTTTCTAATTGCATTGATTCAGAATTAATACAGTAGCGTAATCCACTAGGTTCTGGGCCATCGGGGAATATATGTCCCAAATGAGCATCACATGTATTACACATTACCTCTACCCGTATCATACCGAATGACGAGTCCTTATGATATTTTATAGCATTCTCTTTAATAGGTTGGGTAAAACTAGGCCACCCAGTACCAGATTCAAATTTAATAGTAGAATCAAATAATGGTGTGCCACAACATACACATTCATATTTGCCAGCCTCGTGAGCAGTACAAAGCGCACCAGAATGCGGAGCTTCGGTACCTTTTTTTCGAGTAACTCTAAACTGTTCGGGTGTCAAAATCTCTTTCCACTCCTGTTCAGTTTTCTCAACTCTTCTGTCAGGTTCAGGGTTGCCATTTACTGAAAAACGAATTACATCTTTCCAAGTTAACATCATAATTTTCCTTTCGTTTAGACTTTAATTACTAGGTATATTGGTCGGTAAATGACCTTGTATCTTACAAAATTACGGTAATTTTGGCGTATGGCATACCGTAAAAGAACTGGAACTGTTTATAGTATTTTAATTCTCGTTTGTGTAGTAGGTTTTTGGTTGTTCGAGAACTTTTACACTCCCGCAACATATTCAAAAAGTAAGGAGGGAAATACTTCTAATGAGTTTCCGAAAGAATTACTCCCATCTTCAACAACAGGCGAAATTGTAAACCATGAATATTTCACTTTGTCTTACAATGAGCCATATGAGCAAGCAGAGTGGGTGGCATATATACTCGATAAAAGTCATTTAACGAATGACGATAGAAAGCGACCCTATTTTATTGAAGATCCGTTTGTTTCTTCTAAATCTGCAGATTGGCGAAATTATAAAGGGTCGGGTTACGACCGTGGACATTTAGTACCTGCTGGTGACCGTAGGTTTTCTTTGCAAGCATATAACGAAACTTTTTATACGAGTAATATAAGTCCTCAAGACAGAGACTTCAATGCGGGTATTTGGAACGATTTAGAGCAGCAAACAAGACGCTGGGCGAAACAATATGGTACATTGTATGTGTTTACTGGTGGTGTACTAGAAAGTGGGTTAGAAGAGATTGGACAAGAAGATGTTGATGTACCCGATGCATTCTATAAAATTATAGCCCGTAAAAAGGGAGATAAAATATATACCCTTTCTTTTTTAATACCGAATAAACCTCAATTTACTTCTTTGCGCGATTTCGTAGTCTCTATTGATGAGATAGAAAAAGAAACTGGTATCAACTTTTTTGACAAACTAACAGTAAAGCAACAAAATGCTTTTGAAACAAGTAAGAATACCTCTGGGTGGAAATTTTAGAAACTCTCCTTTAATCTGTTGGTATCTAATCTTAAGAAAATAAAGAGTAGAATAGTAAAGAATAGAAGTCCCGAGCCACCATAACTAAAGAAGGGTAGTGGAATACCAATAGTAGGGAGAATACCGATTACCATACCTATGTTAATAAAGTAGTGTATTAATAAGATAGATATTACGCCATAGCCATACATTCTGGCGAAGGCATTTTTCTGTCGTTCTGCCAAAGAGATTAGCCTAAGAAACAAGATGGTAAATAGAATAATTACGGTACCAGTACCTATGAAACCCCATTCTTCGCCCACAGTGCTAAAAATGTAGTCGGTATCTTGCTCAGGTACGAAATCACCCTTTGTTCGGGTACCTTCCAGAAATCCTTTTCCAAAAAAACCACCAGATTCAATTGCCTTTTCTGATTGGTACGTGTTATAACCAATTGTTTTACGAATTTGTTCTAATTTATTTGGATCTTTTTCAAGTCGCAGCCATAAGCTAAAGCGATCTCTATGACGTTGTTCAAAAACGTTATTGAATACGAAATTTACAGATAAAGAAAATAGAATTATGGCAACGCTTACTAGGGCTAAGGGTATAACCGGTATTTTAAGGGTTTTCCTTTTTAAACCGAATAACAAAATAATGAACAATACCAAACCTATGATAAGCCAAATAGGTCCAAATTTTAATGTGATAACGAATATGAGAATAAGGCTAAAAATAATTGCTAAGTAGAATAAAGGAAGACCTTCTCTGAAAATCACAAAAATTAGCGCAAAAAATACCAGGGCACTACCAGGATCCGGTTGCGGAATAATAAGTATAGCAGGTATTAATATAATAAGCAAGGCATACATTTGGTCCTTCCTCCGTTTAATATCTGTTTGAATATCACTTAGGTATTTTGCCAACGCCAATGCGGTAGCAACTTTAGCTAATTCTGAAGGCTGTAGATTGAAAAAACCAAGGTCATACCAAGATGTGGCCCCGGCAATAGTTTTACCGAATACAAATAGACCTAATAATGAGGCCATTGAAATCAAGTAGAATAAACTCGAAAAACGTTCGTAAAAATTAACCTCTAGTGCCAATACAATAACTATGGCAACTAAGCTTACCCCAATAAAAAATAATTGCTTGCCATAACGGGTGCCAATATCGAAGATTGAACTTTGCTCATCAATGAATGTACTAGAATATATATTGATCCAGCCAATAAGAACAAGTGCAAAATAGATAAAAACACTTAACCAGTCTATTCTTTTTAAAATGCTTCTACCAGACACGTTCGTTTATTTTAAACTCCTCCCCGCTGTAGGGTTTCGCGTATTCTGCTTCTAACGTTTTCTCTAACATCCTTTTTTCAAGATCTGTTCTTGAAATTTCACCTTTTAGATATTTTTCTATCATCAGTGAAGCAATATGACCAGCATATCTAGATCCGAAATATCCATTTTCAATATAGACGGCAATGGCTATTTTTGGGTTGTCTACCGGTGCAAATGCAACAAAAACAGAGTGGTCGGTTAATTGCGTACGTACCCCATCTATTTTTGTAAAGTTTTCAGCTGTACCTGTTTTACCTGCGATTTCGATGCCTGGCACTTGCAGTCTGGCTGCCGTACCTTTCTTGTATACATCTGCCATACCTCTTACTACTGGCTCAAAATATTTTGGGTCAATTGTAGTATGTTTAGCTTCAGTAAATTTTGGTTCTGTAATATCTTTACCTTCAATTTTCTTTAAAACATGAGGCGTAAAATAATGACCTCTATTGGCTATTGCTGCAGTCATATTTGCTAATTGAACAGGAGTAGCTAAAATTTCGCCTTGACCAATAGAATTGGATATAATATATGATGAGCTCCATCTATTGTCACCATACCATTTATCATAATATTCTTTACTTGGTATACGCCCTTTTTGTCCGAATGGAAGATCGTAACCTAAATAATCACCTAGACCAAAGCTTTTCATGTGTTTTTCCCAAACATCCATGGCTTCATCTGTAGTCTCGAATTTCTCGAATATTTTTCTGAATGTACCGGCAAAATATGCATTACAAGAAAGGTAAATACCTTTGTTCATATCTCGTTGACCACCACCACAGTGACATCCTCTTTTCTTCTTGCCCACATAAAATCCGTGGTAACATTGTATGGTCGTAGATTCATCTAGAGCGCCTTCTTGTAGTGCAATTAATGCATTTAGTGTTTTAAAAGGCGATCCAGGAGGTTGTTGTGCGTGTATAGAACGATCCCAGGTAGGGTTCGCAATGGTATCATTATAGAGTTTTGTGTAATTTTTAGAACGTTCTCTGCCTACTAAAAGAGCAGGGTCATATGTAGGCCCGGAAATCATAGATAGTATTTCGCCTGTAGCAGGCTCTATCGCTACAATACCACCTCTTTTACCATTCATCAATAACTCTCCATATTCTTGTAGCGTCTTGTCGATGGTAATACTAATTTGTTTTCCTTGTTCAGGTAGGGTATCGATTGTTCCGTTTTTATAAGGGCCGATATCTCTATTGAATCTATCTTTCTGAATATATTGTACGCCCTTTCTACCTCTTAATAAGTCTTCGTAGAAACGTTCTACTCCGGTTCTACCTTTCAGTTCCCCTTGAACGTAATATTTGTTGACCGCCAAGTCACCCTCGTTAACTTCGCTAATATATCCTAAAACATTTGCGGCACTGGGTGTGTCGTAATAGCGTAAAGATCTCTTTTGAATATAGAAGCCTTTATACTTACGCATTTTCTCTTGCAACTTCGCATAATCTTGTTTAGAAAGTTGTGGCACTAATACAGAAGGTAATCTTGGTGAATACACCCTAGCTCTTCTAAGTTTTTCAACGAATTTTTCTTTGTCGATACCTAATAGTCCGCAAAACTCTAAAGTGTCTAAAGGTTGCACTTCTCTAGGGATAACCATGACATCATAAGCTGGGTCGTTACCTACTAAAAGATGACCGTTACGATCATAAATATAGCCTCGTTCAGGATAATCATATATTGCTTTAATTGCTGGGTCCTCTAAAACTTGTGTTGTGGAAAAACTAAAAATTTGCAAATAGGATAGCCTTCCCAAAAATGTAATGGCGATGACAACTATAATTAATGATAAAAGAATTTTTCTCATTCTTTTTTACTGCTGAATAATGTGCTGAATAACATACCTAAAATCAATGTGGAAATACTAACAACAAACGTTTTCTGTAAAATTAACAGGCTATTAGAAAAGCTGAAAATTTCTAACGTGAAGTAAACCAAGTGATGTATTATAATCAATAACGCTAAAAACGTGAATTGTTGTGCCTTTGTACTGTTGTTTAACTTAAAACTTTGGAATTCATAATTGACACCAAATACAAAACGCATAATGGTTGGTCTTAGATAAGCTATGGTAACTGTAGCTGCTGCATTTATGGCAAGTGTGTCAGAAAAAATGTCTACAAAAAGTCCTAAGAAAAAGCATAGAATAATAAAGGTAGTTCTATTTTGTTTGATAGGGTACCAATATAAGAATAGAATATATATTAGCGGATTTATATAACCAAAGAAATTCAGCTTATTAAATACTAGCACCTGTAGTAGTACCAATAATATAAACCGGAGTACAATTAAAAAGGAGGTACTATTGATCATTGGCTTCTGTTTCTGCTTCTAATTCTAAAACTTCTTTACGATTTAAATTTTTAATGATGTAAATATTTCCAATATTGGTCATGTCATTGAAGAGTTCCACATCAATAAAATAAAAACTCTTCGAATTGTCTAAATCGAATCTTTTAATGGTGCCGATAGGTATATCTTCCGGAAAAATGCTACTCATTGCCCCAGTTACAATAGTGTCGCCAATAGTTAGCGGTACCAACCTAGGAATATCAATTAGCTGTACAACATTATAATCGGTCGTATTTTCCCAAACTAAAGAGCCGAAGTGGTTAGAGTTTTTAATTTTAGCGTTAATGTTAGATTTATCGCTTAAAATACTTTGCACCGTTGAAAAATTATCTGAAGTATTTTCTACAATACCTAAAATACCTTTGTCAGTTATTACGCCCATATCTTGATAGATACTATCATTTTCACCTTTATTAATGGTAATGTAGTTTCGTTGATCTGCGTAGCTATTATTGATAACACGACCTCTTAAAATCTCATAATCAACTGTTGTTGAATCTATATTTGATGGTTCTAGAAGAATATTGTTAAACAGCCTGTCTCTTAGTCTTTTATTTTCTTCTACGAGCCTATTGTTTTCTTCTCTTAAACCAAAATAAGAAGTAATGTTATCTGAGAAAGTATAAATACTGCCAGAGATATAGTTTGAAGAATTTAAAAATTTGGATTGATGGTACGAGTGCGACTGAAAAGTAAAAATGAAGGAAATTAATAACAGAAAAAGGTAAAGTAAGAATATCTTATACCTAATTAGAAAATTTATAATCTGCTGCATTCACCCCTGAATTTTTATTCGATAATTTAGATTTAAACCTGACTGTCGTCAGTTAATTTGTTTCGAGTTTTATTTCGAACGTCTATCTATTATCATTAATTAATGGCTCTTGAACTTTCTTCAAGCTTGTATATCAATATGTAAGAAATTGTTTTAAAAACAACTTCTTACTTAATTAATATACTCTTGTAGCGTTCTAAATTCTTTAGCGCAATACCTGTACCACGTACAACCGCACGTAATGGATCTTCAGCGATGTATACAGGTAAGTCTGTTTTTTGAGACAGTCTTCTGTCTAAACCACGTAACATCGAACCACCACCTGCAAGATAAATACCAGTATTATAAATATCTGCAGCTAATTCTGGGGGAGTTTGAGATAATGTTTCCATTACAGCATCTTCAACACGCAGAATAGATTTATCTAAAGCTTTAGCTATTTCTCTATATGAAATTTGAACTTGTTTAGGTTTCCCTGTCAACAAATCGCGCCCTTGAACAGATTTTTCGTCTGGTGGAGATTGCAAATCTTCGGTAGCTGACCCTATTTCAATTTTAATAGCTTCTGCAGTACTTTCGCCAACATATAAGTTGTGCTGTGTACGCATGTAATAAATGATGTCATTTGTAAATACATCACCCGCAATTTTTACCGATTTATCGCAAACAATACCACCTAATGCTATAACCGCAATTTCAGTAGTACCACCACCTATATCTACGATCATGTTACCTTTTGGCTGCATAATATCTAAACCGATACCTATAGCTGCTGCCATTGGTTCGTGAATTAGATATACTTCTTTACCGTTTACACGTTCTGCAGATTCTTTTACCGCGCGCATTTCAACCTCGGTAATACCAGAAGGTATACAGATAACTAAACGCAACGCAGGCGGAAACCACTTTTTCTTTAAAGCAGGAATATTTTTAATGAACATCATCAGCATCTTTTCAGATGCATCAAAATCTGCAATTACACCATCTTTCAATGGTCTAATTGTTTTAATGTTCTCATGGGTTTTACCTTGCATCATGCTGGCTTCTTTGCCAACTGCAATGATTTTTCCGCTAATTCTATCTCTGGCAACGATGGATGGGCTATCGACAACTACCTTGTCATTATGTATAATAAGGGTGTTCGCTGTACCTAAATCTATAGCTATTTCCTCGGTCAAGAAATCAAAAAATCCCATATGTGGTGTTTAAATTTTAGATAAAAGGGTGTATTTCATCGACAAAAGTAATGAAATTAATGTTTGAAATGACGTGTACCTGTCATGACCATTGAAATTTTGTGTTCATTACAATAATCTACACTTAATTGATCTTTAATTGATCCACCTGGTTGAATAACACTGGTGATACCGGCATTGTCTGCAATCTCTACACAATCAGGGAAAGGGAAGAAAGCATCGCTCGCCATAACGGATCCTTTTAAATCGAAATTAAAAGTTTGTGCTTTATGTATTGCTTGGTTTAAAGCATCAACTCTACTAGTCTGCCCTGTACCACTTGCACAAAGCTGTTTATTTTTCGCAATTACAATGGTATTAGACTTTGTATGCTTACAAAGTTTAGATGCAAAAATTAAATCTTCTAATTCTTGTGCGGTAGGCTTTGTATTTGTTGCGTATGTAAGTTCGGCAACCGTGTCTGTTTTGTGATCTTTTTCTTGAAGAAGCATACCGTTCAAGCAAGTTCTTACTAGCATTTCTGGCATTTCAACTTCATTTTGGATAAGGATGATTCTATTTTTCTTCCCTTTCAAAATTTCAAGAGCTTCGGCATTATAACTTGGTGCTATAACTACTTCGCAGAATAAATTATGAATTTCCTCGGCCGTAGCTTTATCAATTTCTTTATTACTGATAAGAACACCGCCAAAAGCAGAAACAGGATCGCCGGCTAAAGCATCGACATAAGCTTGGTGCAAGGTTTCTCTTTGTGCAAGTCCGCATGCATTATTATGTTTAAGAATTGCAAAAGTAGGTGCGTCATCTTTAAACTCTAACATTAAGTTTACGGCAGCATCAACATCTAAAAGGTTGTTGTATGATAATTCTTTACCGTGTAATTTCGAAAACATAGCATCGAAATCTCCAAAGAAGAATCCTTTTTGGTGTGGGTTTTCTCCGTAGCGTAAAACTTGGCCATTGGTTTCACTAACTTTTAAAGCAGCGATATCATGGTTTTTGTTGAAATAGTTAAAAATCGCGGTATCGTAATGAGAAGAAACGTTAAAAGACTTGGCTGCAAAACGCTTTCTGTCTTCTAAACTTATGTTTCCGTTATCAGCAGAAACAACTTCAAGAAAATCAGCATAATCTTCCATAGAAGAAACACAGGTTACATCTTTAAAGTTTTTAGCTGCGGCACGAATAAGAGAAATTCCGCCGATATCGATTTTTTCAATAATATCTTGCTCAGATGCGCCACTTGCAACCGTTTTTTCAAACGGATAAAGATCAACAATGACGATATCTATTTGTGGAATTTCGAATTCTGCTAATTGAGCAACATCACTTTCATTATCCTGTCTATTCAAAATACCACCAAAAACTTTTGGGTGTAAGGTCTTAACTCTGCCGCCAAGAATTGAAGGGTAGCTGGTTACATCTTCTACAGGAACGACATCAATACCTAAATCGGTAATGAATTTTTCGGTTCCTCCGGTAGAGTAAATAGTGATTCCTAATTCTTGAAATTTCTTTACAATCGGCTCTAACCCATCTTTATGGAAAACTGAAATTAAGGCTGAAGACGCTTTTTTTACACTGCTCATTGTATGATGCTTAAATGTTTTTAATAAGCAAGCAAAAGTAATTTTTTTGCAGCTATGAAACGAGCAAGTTTATCAACAAAAAGCCTAAAGTTTTAAAGAATTTTGGCTACCTCAAAATTTACGAATTCTAAAAAGGTCTCATCTGCCTTTGTAAATGGGTCTGGAGTATTAGAATCGATATCTATTTGACCAATGTTTTCACCATTAACGAATAACGGTACTACTATTTCCGCTTTAACGGTAATGCTGCAAGCGATATAATTGTCTTGTGCCTGTACATCTGGTACAACAAAATTTTGATTGCTTTCGGCTACTTGTCCGCAAATACCTTTTCCGTAGGGGATAATAGTATGATCAGTATGGGCGCCAGCATAGGAGCCTAGTTTTAATTCGCGCTTATCACCATTCTTAAAATAAAATCCTACCCAATCATAATGCGGTACGTTAGCTTTTAAAAGCTCGCAGATGTCTTGCATTTTAGCATCTGGAGTTTTATTTGAGTCTATAATAGAACTTACTAATGGGCGTAGCGCTTCAAACATATCTTTTTTTTTACAAAAGTAAGAATTGTTCATATGGTGTAATGTAATGATAACATAAAAAATAAAAAAGAGGATGTTTCAAAAAACATCCTCCTTTAAAACTAAAATTTATTTGTAAAACTTATGGTTGAATTTTAACATCGAACTCAATAAAATCGTTATTGTTAAAACCTGCTTCAATGGCGGTAATTTTAATTAAGCCTTTTTTACCGTAGTTGTCTACAAACTCAATTACATCGCCTACACCTAGGTTGGTGATTTTTTGAGAACTTGAGCTAGCAATAAAATTTAATTCACCGTTCAAGGTAATAGCATCAAATGCCGCAACGTCTATAGTGGTAGAAGTTGAAAAAAACATTTGGTTCAAGGTTTCTGTTGCAGCATTCTCTTCGTCTGCACCAGGCTCCAATCCTTCAACGGCAAACCCAAAAGAAGCATCATATTGTTCTGTAGAAGCAAAAGAAGCATTGTCATTGGCTGAATCTCCAGAAGCACCGTAGTAATATCCAAAATCCCAGAATGCTCTAAATTCAGGTCCTACATTAATTCTATAAACGGTTTCGTTCAAAAGAGAAAAGAAAGATTCTGTTGTTCCATCTTGTGCCGGAGCAAATAATTTTACATTGGTAAATTCTCTTACCGCTGCTGCTGGGTTGGCACCTGTACCAACGGTTACTGTAATCTGACCTGCTCCAAGAGCTAATCTTTTTGTGACATCTCTAAAATCTCCTTTACCTGTTGTAGTCCAGAAAGTATAAACAATTTCTCCGTTATCGATATCTGGAACAGGAAGTGGAAAAGAAAAGTCTATTTCCTTTTTTGTAGCTCCGTCTAAATCAATAGATCCATCTGCTTTTAAAGCCTTGTCTAAATCATCACTTACCAAATCAAAAGAACTAAAAGGCATTTCTCCTTGTCCTAAATAATTTTGAGTAATGTACATTCTACGTTGTGTAGTTGCGTCTGAGGTGAAAATTACCCTACCGGTTACACTTGTACCTGCTTCACCGCTTGCAGAAGCTGTAGTAATATTTGAAGAAGGAACAGCTTCGTCAAAAACTATGGTTGCCACTTCTGGCTCTTCCGTTTCATCGCCATCGTCACCACCTGTATTGTCGGGGATGGGAGTGTCAAAAACTGAACCGTCGTCAGAACTACAACTGCCTATAAAAAGTGCAATTGTACAGATTAAAAATGTATATTTTAAATGTTTTGTCATGATTTTTAATTTAAATAGTTAGTGTTAAAGTTGTTAATGATTGTTTTTATATTAAGGTATTCAACTCTATAAACTATAAAATAGAGGTAATCGTATACTTTTAATCAGGTTTATTTGCCGAATTTGATTGATTAAATACTTACTTCGTCAAAATTTCGTTAAAGAATTGTACTATAAAATTTTAAGAATTCTTTATTCAGTAACTTTGCTTAATGAAAAATTTGCTTCATAAACTGTTTTCTGTTTCAATGGCTATGCTATTGTTACTGTCCACTATTTCTTGGACGGTAGAGAAGCATTTGTGCATGGGGCGAGTTATGGATGTTGCACTGTTCGAACATGCAAATGATTGTGGTATGGAGGCAGGGTTAGCTTTGCTAGATGATACTGCTATGATAAAAAAGCATTGTTGCGATGATGAAGCCTTTACCATGCAAGGTCAAGACGACTTGACGCATGATTTTTCTAATTTTAATTTTTTACAACAGGTATTCTTAATATCCTTTACAAGTTCTTATTTAGGCTTGTTTGAAGAAACTACAGATGAGAATATCGATTTTGATTCATATCCGCCGCCTATACTGGCAGAAGATTTGAATATTCTACACCAAGTTTTCTTGATTTGATTTAAACTGATAATTAGCGTTAGTTCGCAAATACAGTGTAATCAAGTACTATTTTTAACTAATTACCTTTTTTTTACCATGCTGTAAAGCAAGTATACCTTATGTTCAGGTGTTTTTTGTTTTATGTATAGATTATAAAAAGTTAAGTGCATACGATTAGTTTAAATAGTAGGAGCAGTTTGTAATAACTGGAATAAATCATAATCTTATTATGAAACATACATATCAAATTCATGGTATGACCTGCAATGGCTGTCGAGGTTATGTCGAGCAAACCTTATCTAAAATAAGCGGAGTATCGAATGCTGTGGTTAATCTAGAAAAGGCAGAAGCCTTGCTAGAGATGGATAATCATATTCCATTAAAAACTTTGCAGGCAGCTATGGAAGCGGATGGAGGGCATTACTCTATTCATGAACTCAATGCTCAGGTACATGAGGCTACAAAGCCTAAAGCGGTCGAGAACGGAAATGGTGTTTTTTACTGCCCAATGCATTGCGAAGGAGAAAAGACATATATAGAACCTGGTGATTGTCCGGTTTGTGGTATGGATTTGGTTGAAGAGGCGAGTGCTACGATAAACAAAGGTCAAGAGTATACGTGCCCAATGCATCCTGAGGTAATTAGCGATGAACCTGGGGATTGCCCAATTTGTGGTATGGACCTGGTTCCGAAACAAGCAGATATTTCCGCCGAAGAAAAGAGTTATAATAAACTACTTAATAAGTTTAAAATAGCAGTAGGGTTTACGTTGCCAATCTTTCTTATTGCAATGTCAGAAATGATACCTAATAATCCGCTTCAGAATATCTTGAGCCTAAAATACTGGAATTGGGTGCAATTTGCATTATCGATATCTGTGGTGTTTTATGCAACATGGATGTTTTTTGAACGTGCCTATCGTTCGGTAAAAACATGGAATTTAAACATGTTTACCTTAATTGGTATTGGTGCAGGGGTGGCATGGTTGTTTAGTGTATTTGCTATTTTAGTACCCGATTTTTTTCCGCCGCAATTTAGAACAGATCAAGGTACGGTTCATGTTTATTTCGAAGCTGCTACAGTGATTTTGACTTTAGTTTTATTTGGACAGTTATTAGAAGCTCGTGCACATAGTAAAACGAATTCTGCGGTAAAAGAACTACTGAAATTAGCGCCTAATAAAGCTATTAAAATTGTAGACGGTAAAGAAGTGAGTATCGCTATTGATCAGATCTCAAAAGGAGATTTACTTCGCGTAAAACCAGGCGATAAAATACCTGTAGATGGTAGTATTCATGAAGGGGAGAGTACGGTCGATGAAGCTATGATTACGGGTGAACCTGTTCCGGTACAGAAAGTAGTCGGCGATACAATAAGTTCAGGTACTATAAATGGTAAGGGTTCTTTTGTAATGACCGCTGAGAAAGTAGGGGCAGATACCTTATTATCTCAAATCATCGATATGGTGAACAAGGCTAGTCGTAGCCAGGCGCCAATTCAAAAATTAGCAGATAAAATATCTAGTTATTTTGTACCTGCTGTTGTCTTTATTTCTATTGTAACCTTTATAGTCTGGGTCATATTTGGTCCTGATTCTGCTTATGTATTTGCGTTGGTGAATGCCATTGCGGTATTGATTATTGCTTGCCCTTGTGCATTAGGTTTGGCGACACCGATGTCAGTAATGGTAGGTGTGGGTAAAGGTGCGCAATCTGGTGTGTTGATTAAAAATGCCGAAGCACTTGAGCGTATGGATAAAATTGATACGCTGATTATAGATAAAACAGGAACTATAACCGAAGGGAAGCCATCGGTAGAAAAAGTTGGAAACATTGCAGAAATTGACAATGAAAAAGTGTTGCAGTATATCGTTTCATTAAATCAGCTAAGTGAGCACCCATTGGCAGATGCCATTGTTAATTATGGGAAATCTAAAAATGTAGATATCTTAAAAGTTGATGATTTCAATTCTATCACAGGTATGGGGGTTTCTAGTAAAATTAATGGAGAATCTGTTGTTTTAGGAAATGATAAAATGATGGGTAAAGCTAAAGTGCTTATTCCTGAAAATTTACAAGTAGTTGTTGCTGCGCATCAAAAGCAAGGTAAAACGGTTTCTTATGTAGCAATCGAAGGTAATGCTGTCGGCTTTGTGGCTATTGGTGATCAAATTAAAGAGACTAGTAAAAAGGCAATTGAAGCGCTTCAAAAATCTGGTATCTCGGTAATCATGTTAACAGGTGATAATTATGATACGGCAAAGGCTGTAGCCGAACAATTGAATTTAGCAGATTTTAAAGCGGGGATGCTTCCTCAAGATAAGTTGGCTGTTGTTGAACATTTGCAGTCCGAAGGTAAAAAAGTGGCTGTTGCCGGCGATGGTATTAATGACGCGCCTGCATTGGCAAAAAGTGATGTAGGTATTGCTATGGGTACAGGTACAGATGTAGCTATTGAAAGTGCTACTATTACATTGGTTAAAGGTGATTTACATGGTATTGTAAAAGCGCATAATCTCAGTAAAGCAGTGATGAAGAATATCAAGCAGAATTTATTTTTTGCACTTATTTATAATACTGTCGGTATTCCTATAGCTGCGGGAGTTTTGTATCCATTTTTCGGGTTGTTACTTTCGCCTATGATCGCCGCTTTGGCTATGAGTTTTAGTTCTGTTTCAGTTATAGCAAATGCATTGCGATTAAGAGCAGCAAGAATTGATTAATCATATTGAATAAAAATTTTAATGAATAAATATATAATACTAACAATAATAGCCATGTTGCCGTGGTTTGCTTTCTCTCAAGAAAAGGTGGAGGGTGTGGTATTAGATTCTGAAGGGTCTAATGCATTGACACTTTCGGGTGCAAATGTCTATTGGCAAGATTCCCAAACGGGAGTGGTGACAGATTTTGATGGTAAATTTTCAATTCCGTATAAAAAGGAATTTAATAAATTGATAATTAGTTATGTCGGTTTTGAAACGGATACATTAACTGTAAATGAACCGAAGTCAATTCGTGTTAGTTTAAAACCATCGAATGAATTAGATGAGGTTGTAGTGCAGCAAGAGCGAGATGCTATTCAAAAAACGTATTTCAGTCCGCAGAATGTCATCACAGTAAATAGTGCAGAATTATTGAAGGCAGCATGCTGTAATTTGGCAGAGAGCTTTGAAACTAATCCGGCTATTGACGTGAATCTTTCTGACGGATTAACCGGTACCAAGCAAATACAGATGTTGGGCTTAACGAGTCCGTATTTATTAATCACCCAAGAGAATATTCCTATGGTTCGTGGAGCATCACAAGCATACGGATTAACGTTTACACCTGGTACTTGGATTGAGAGTATTCAAATTACAAAAGGTGCGGGTAGTGTGGTTAACGGTTATGAAAGTATATCCGGACAAATAAACACAGAACTAGTAAAACCATTAACTGATAATGCTGTTTTTATAAATGGATATGCAAACCAAAACGGGCGTTATGAGCTGAATACACATTTTAATAGAAAGTTGACCGATAAGTGGAGTACAGGGTTATATATTCATGGAAACAAGAGGACGCAAAAAGAAGATAATAATGAAGACGGATTTTTAGATGCGCCTTTGGCGAATCAAATAAATGTAATGAACCGTTGGCAGTATCAAGATGCAGAAAAGGGTTGGGTCAGTTTTTTTAATGTTCGTTTTCTAAATGATGAAAAACAAGTAGGGCAAGTAGATTTTAATCCGGATACAGATAGAGTAGATGGTAGTAATAGGTCACTGAGCGGAGCCGAAGTGTGGGGAAGTGAAATAAACACACGTAGGTTCGATACTTCATTAAAATTGGGTTATGTTTTTCCAGAATTGCCCTTTCAGAGTTTAGGTTTTCAAACATCGTACAGTTTACATAAGCAAGATTCATATTTCGGATTTAGAACTTATGATATCAATCATGAAAGTTTGTATAGTAATTTACTTTTCAATTCTATAATCGGCGATACCAGAAATAAGTTTAAAACCGGAATTACCTTTGCTTATGATGGTTATGATGAAATGGTTACGGCAACAGATTACTCTAGAGACGATACATCTGTAGGGGCATTTTTTGAATATAGTTATGAGAATTTAGAAAGGGTGAGTCTTACAGCTGGTTTGCGAGTAGATAATCATAATAGATTGGGGACTTTTGTGACGCCTCGTTTTCATATTAGATATACCCCATGGGAAAAAGGGAGTCTAAGAGGTTCGTTTGGTAGAGGTAAAAGAGCTGCAAATATTTTTGCCGAAAATCAACAATTGTTTGCATCTGCAAGGCAAATTAACATTGATGATGCAGGTGGTAAAGTATATGGTTTAGATCCAGAAGATGCTTGGAATTACGGAGTAAGCTTTTTACAAGGATTCAATTTTTTAAATAAAAAAGGGGATATTTCGTTGGATTATTACATCACCGATTTTGAAAATCAAATTGTAGTAGATTGGGAAAATCCACAAGAGGTTTCATTTTATAATTTAGATGGAAGTAGTAGTGCCAAAAGTTTTCAAGTTGAGGTTAACTACGAACTTTTAACACGATTAAATTTTAGAACATCTTATAAGTTTTATGATGTATCTACAGATTATAAAAGCGGCGATTTACAAAAACCGCTACTGGCTCAAGATCGATTTTTTGTTAACTTAGGGTATGAAACCGAAGCTAAAGAAAACGGATCACAATGGAAGTTTGATTATACCTTGCATGCTCTAGGTAAAATGAGATTGCCCGATACCAGTATTAATGATCCGGCGTATCAATTAGGCGAATATTCATCACCCTATAATTTGATGAACGCTCAAATAACCAAGGTGTTTTCTGATACTATAGAGCTATATATAGGTGGAGAGAATTTAACGGGAGAACAACAAAATAATCCGGTATTAGGGGCAAACGACCCTTTTGGTCCCAATTTTGATACAACCATAGTATATGCGCCAATTATGGGAAGAATGTTCTATGGCGGATTCAGATTTAAAATTCAGTAACTAACGATTAATATAAAACTATGAAAGCAACGATTTTATCAATAGCAATGATGCTAATTGCGGTAGTAACTTATGCGCAAGACAAGAACAAGAAAATGACTTTTGACGTTAATGGTAGGTGTGCCATGTGTAAAGAGCGTATAGAAGAAGCGGCACTAAATGTAAAAGGTGTTAAGTATGCCAATTGGGATATACCAACACATCAATTAGCAGTAATTATGGATGAGCGTAAAACCGATGCCATGAAAATTAAAACAGCAATAGTTGCGGTAGGTCATGATACTAAAGAATTAAAAGCAACAGATGAAGCGTATAATAGCGTTCACCCATGTTGTTTGTATAGAGAAGATAATTCTGATGATGGAAAACATCATGAAAATAAGCAGTAATAATTGCTTTTATTTGGGTGTAATTTTGAGTTGAAAATCGGATAAAAAGTTTTAGTTAATTTTTTGCCAACGTGATTATCACGAATCAAAATCTGAAATACATTAGCTGTAGATTTATCTTAAATTCGATAACAATGGCACAAGCAAAATCAGCAGGGAAACCAGCTGCAAAACCTTCTCCGGCAAAAGCTGGAAAAAAGGCTGCTCCAAAAGCTGCTCCTAAGAAGAAGTAGTCAAGTTATTGCCTTTAGAAGGCGATACCGTTTGGACGATAAAACCACCTTCTGTAAATAAAGAAGGTGGTTTTTTTGTTACTCATATTTGCCACAAAAAAAACCGCTCTTGAAATTTCAAGAGCGGTTTTAATTTTAAAGTCCCCTTTGGGGATGTAGGGGGCTTTTACATCATGCCTGGCATTCCGCCACCACCCATAGGAGGCATAGCAGGAGCATCTTCTTTAATATCAGTTAAAGCACATTCGGTAGTAAGGATCATACCAGCAACAGAAGCTGCATTTTCCAATGCCACTCTAGTAACTTTCTTAGGGTCGATAATACCAGCTTTCATCATTTCAACATACTTTTCAGATTTAGCATCGTATCCAAAATCACCTTTACCTTCAAGTATTTTAGCGATAACAACAGAACCTTCACCACCAGCGTTAGAAACGATAGTTCTTAAAGGAGCTTCGATAGCACGGGCAACAATTTGTAAACCTGTAGCTTCATCTTCATTTTCAGTAGAAACCTTGCTAAGAACAGATTTAGCTCTCACCAATGCAACACCACCACCAGCAACAATACCTTCTTCAACGGCAGCTCTTGTAGCGTGTAATGCATCGTCAACACGGTCTTTTTTCTCTTTCATTTCAACTTCAGAAGCTGCACCTACATAAAGTACGGCAACACCACCCGCTAATTTAGCTAAACGTTCTTGAAGTTTTTCTTTATCGTAATCAGATGTAGTTGTCTCGATTTGAGATTTTATCTGGTTAACTCTAGTTTTGATATCTTTTGCAACACCACCACCGTTAACTATAGTTGTATTGTCTTTGTCTATCTGTACTTTTTCACAAGTACCTAACATATCTAAAGTAGTATTATCTAAAGAAAAACCTCTTTCTTCAGAAATAACGGTACCACCAGTTAAGATTGCGATATCTTCTAACATTGCTTTTCTACGGTCACCAAAACCTGGAGCTTTAACGGCAGCAATTTTTAAAGAACCTCTTAATTTGTTTACAACCAATGTAGCTAATGCTTCACCATCAACATCTTCAGCGATAATCAATAAAGGCTTACCTGATTGAGCAACTGGCTCTAATACAGGAAGTAGATCTTTCATTGAAGAAATTTTCTTGTCGAACAACAAGATATAAGGACTCTCTAATTCAGAAACCATCTTTTCAGAATCGGTTACGAAATAAGGAGAAAGGTAACCTCTGTCGAACTGCATACCTTCAACAACATCAACATACGTATCTGTTCCTTTAGCTTCTTCAACAGTAATAACACCTTCTTTACCAACTTTACCGAATGCTTGTGCGATTAAATCACCAATAGTTTCGTCATTGTTAGCTGAGATAGAAGCAACTTGC
Organism: Maribacter spongiicola; assembly: GCF_004364165.1. GTDB lineage: Bacteria > Bacteroidota > Bacteroidia > Flavobacteriales > Flavobacteriaceae > Maribacter > Maribacter spongiicola. The sequence continues at coordinate 223,563 of NZ_SOAY01000012.1, read as the reverse complement.
TTAATTTTTTCAGAAGAATCACCAACTTTTTTAGCTTGTTTGGCTAAATCGGCAACGATAGCTTCAACAGCTTTATCGATACCTCTTTTTAAATCCATTGGGTTTGCGCCTGCAGCTACGTTTTTCAAACCTTCTTTTACAATAGCTTGTGCTAAAACTGTAGCGGTAGTAGTACCGTCACCAGCTAGGTCATTGGTTTTAGAAGCAACTTCCTTAACCATTTGTGCGCCCATGTTTTCTAATGGGTCGGCCAATTCAATTTCTTTTGCTACGGTAACACCATCTTTAGTTACTTGTGGTGCACCAAATGATTTACTGATAATAACATTTCTACCCTTTGGGCCTAATGTTACTTTTACAGCATTTGCCAATGCATCAACACCTCTTTTAAGACCGTCTCTTGCATCTATATCAAACTTAATATCTTTTGCCATTTCTAATTTTATTTTAATTTTTGACTTTTACACAGGGCATAAAGTCAAGGATATTATTAATTTTTAAATGAAAATTTAAAGGCTAACGGCTAAAAACCATAAGCCATTTGCTATTTAGATAATAGCAAGAATATCACTCTCTCTCATCATCAAGTAATCTGTGCCTTCTAACTTCAATTCGGTTCCGGCGTATTTTCCGTAAAGAACGGTATCACCAACTTTAACGGTAACACTGTCATCTTTTGTTCCAGGACCCACGGCTACAACCTTACCTTTCTGTGGTTTCTCTTTTGCAGTATCAGGAATATAAAGTCCAGACGCAGTCTTAGTTTCAGCTGCCATTGGCTCGATAAGAACTCGGTCTGCCAATGGTTTGATATTAACTTTAGCCATAATTATTAATTTTTAAATTGATTTTTAGTTTCGTGATACTATAAAGGCAGAAATTATGCCATTGCCTATTTCCTGACAAATTGTAAACAAAAAATGCCAGCTTATGACAAGCTGGCATTTTTAATATAATGTAGTAATAATTTTATAAGCTGTCTGAAGGTGCAGCATCATTAGTTACTGGTGGTGTTACAGCCTCTGGTAAGGTTTCTGGAACCACAGTTTCTATGTCATCACCTTGTAATAATTTAGAATCTGCATCACCATAGTTACCTTTAAGGGCAATGTTAGATGCTAAGATTAAAACTATTAACAAACCTGCTAGTGTCCATGTGCTTTTATCTAAAAAGTCACCTGTTTTTTTAACTCCACCAACAACTTGGTTACCTCCTCCACCAAAAGAAGAAGAAAGTCCGCCACCTTTTGGATTTTGTACCATGATCACCAATACTAATAATAAGCAAACGACAATGATAAGTATCAGGAAAATTGAAAATGTACTCATTCTAAATTATTTATTATCTTTTCGTAATTTCTCTACCGCCTTAATTCGGTCTGCAAAGAAACTACTTTTTTCTGGATATTTCAAACTTAAAATTTTGTAAGCTTGAATTGCATTTTTATATTTTTTTTGCTCTAGATAAACCCTTGCTAAAGTTTCTGTCATCAGCTCGTTATGGTCAATTCTAGATGACTTTGAAATATCTATAACTGCACTCTGTTCTGTTGGTACAATTTTAGGGTTAGAAGCTATAAACTTGTCTATACGGTCGTATTTCTTTTTGATTGCCTCGCTTTTAACCTTAGGTTTTCCGATAGGTTTTGGTGTAATTTTAAGCTCTTTTACCTTTTGTACCGTCTTTTTAATGTTGCTTTCTCTTGCCTCTGGTTCTTGCTGAATAATTGTATCTTCTTCTTGAATCTCAGCAATTTCTTCTTCAGGCTCTTCTAGTGGTTTTTTAGAAGCTAAACTTAACCATTCAGAAAAAGAGTATTTCTCTTTGGCATCGAAACTTAAAGGTTTGCCAATATCAAGAGCATTTTCTTCTTCTGTATTGGTAGGGTTTTTAGATTGAAATAATTCTGGATCAAGTATTTGATCGGCATCATGTTCATCTTGTGGTAATGGTCTATCGTCAGATGGAGTTATTAAAGGCATAATTGCAACTTCCTCTTTGGTTGCAATAGTATTCTCTTCTTCCTCTGAAGTTTCAATTTCAGCGGTGTTGACTTCGACTTCCGTTAAGATTTCTTCTTTTGGTACTTCTATAGCTTCAGAAGCCTCAATCTCAGGTAAAGTATTTTCAATTTCAACAGGTGTCGTTTCTTTTATTTCCTCAGGTTGAATTGGCACGACAGCTTCGATTTTTTCTATTTCCGCAACCTTTTTCGTTGAAATATCTACATCATACTGTAAAAAATCTTTTGAGGTTATAAAATCAAAAAGTACGTCTCTATCGGTTGTAAATGCAGCCGTTGTTTTAAGGGCTTTGTTGTATTTGTAGCTATTTAGGTTTTTAAGACCTTTTAAATGCAGTGCTCGTGCAGCTTGAAAATAAGGGTATTCGGCAATAATATCTTCTAAGTGTTTTGTATGAATGGGTTCTACCACTTTGGTAGGATGTTCTAGAAAATATGTAAAGTCCTTAACGTTCATGTATGCTACCAATCTGCCAATGAGGCGTTGAAAATATCTTGTGTTAACCTTTCGAAAATTATTTCATGGGCTTCACTCTTAATGCTCGCCAATTGTGTATCTGCCGGATAATCATAAAAGAAAGAAAAACTTTGATCAAAAGCGGCGTCTTCTTTTAGTTGATTATAGAAACGCACTTTCACTCGAATTGAAAGTCTGTTTTGAGCAGCTGTTTGAGCAGCAGTAGCAGACATAGGTGAAATTTTATATTCTGTTATTTCGCCCTCGTATAATAAATCTGGGTTACCGTTAGATATCAGATCCAGGCTAGTCTGATTTAAAATTCGGTCTTGTAGCGCCAGAGTAAAATCTCTATCTACACCAGGTTCAAATGTAGAACCCGGACTCTGAGTAGCATAATTTTGAAAATAGGTGACTTGAAATGTTTTGGCTTCGCCAACATTACCACCGGTAAAATTGTAAACACCGCAACTTAAAAGTAAGATGATGGGTAATGTAAATAAAAAAGATTTTTTCAGGTATCTCATTGAAATAGGATTCATTTAAATTAAAGGTCGTACTGTTTTATTTTGCGATAAAGTGTGCGCTCAGAAATACCTAATTCTGTAGCTGCAGCCTTTCTTTTTCCTCTATTTCGTTCAAGAGATTTTTTGATCAATTCTACTTCCTTCTCTTGTAAAGATAGGGTTTCTTCTTCTTGAATTTCTTCGGCAAAATGATATTTATCTTCGTATGAATCTTGAATTATAGAGGTTTCCTCTTTTTTAGGTTCGGGTAAATGTAAAAGACTCCTTGGTTTCTCTTCTTGAGGATCATGGTCGATATCGGCATCTTCTTCATCTTCATTACCGTAGATTTTACGAATCAAGTTTTCATTATCTTTTTGAACCTTCTCAGAGTCATTATTTTTCAATAACTCCATCGTTAGTTTTTTAAGGTCGTTCAGGTCACCTTTCATATCGAACAAAACCTTGTAGAGTATTTCTCTTTCGTTGCTAAAATCGCTGTCAGATTTTGAATTAGAGACTACAGCAGGTAAGTTACTCGAAGTATTATTCGGTAAATATCCATGTAAAGTCGAAGCCGAAATCGCTCTGTTTTCTTCCAGAACAGAAATTTGTTCAGCAATATTTCTTAATTGGCGAATATTACCTGGCCATCTGTATTTTATTAATAGCGATACTGCATGATCATCTAATCTAATAGTGGGCATTTTGTATTTCTGACTGAAATCTGACGCAAATTTTCTGAACAATAAATGAATATCATCTTGACGTTCACGCAATGGCGGAATGTTAATTTCTACCGTACTTAATCGATAGTAAAGGTCTTCGCGAAAACGCTCTTTTTTGATTGCCTCGAACATATTAACGTTCGTTGCAGCAACAATACGAACATCTGTTTTCTGTACTTGTGAAGATCCAACTTTTAAAAACTCGCCATTTTCTAGTACACGTAAAAGTCGTACTTGGGTAGTTAACGGTAATTCACCAACCTCATCTAAAAATATGGTACCACCATCGGCAACTTCAAAATAACCACTTCTTGTTTGCGTAGCACCTGTAAAAGCACCTTTTTCATGACCGAAAAGTTCACTGTCAATAGTACCTTCGGGTATAGCACCACAGTTTACGGCGATATATTTGGCATGTTTTCTATGAGAAAGCGAATGAATGATTTTGGGAATAGATTCTTTACCAACACCACTTTCACCAGTAACTAAAACTGAAATATCTGTAGCCGCAACTTGCATTGCTTTTTCAATAGCTCGGTTAAGTTTTGGATCTTGCCCAATAATTTCAAAACGTTGTTTTATACTTTGTATACTTTCCATGTAAAATGGCTGCTAAAAATTAATTATTGTCAGAATAGCCAACCGCTACACCTTTTAAAGTGGCAGAAGTACAATCGTTCATTTGTACATTAACAAAATCACCTACTTTGTAATGTTCTTTAGGGAAGACTACTACGGTACTTTGTGAGTTTCTGCCCATCCATTCGTTCTCAGATTTCTTAGAGGTACCTTCAATTAAAACCTCTTGAATTTTGCCTACATGTTTTTCAGTTCTATAAAGGCAGTGGCTTCTCTGTAAAGCTATGATTTCAGAAAGGCGTCTTTTCTTTGTAGCTTCTGGCACATCATCTTCCATTTTTCTACCGGCCATGGTGCCAGGTCTTTCAGAATAGCTGTACATATAACCAAAATCATACTTTACATGTTCTAAAGCTCGTAATGTAGCGGCATGATCTTCTTCTGTTTCCGTAGGAAAACCTGTTATAATATCTTGAGAAATAGAGCAGCCAGGTAGAATTTTTCTAATTTCATCTGTTAGTTCAAAATACTCTTCGATAGTATGTAAGCGATTCATTTCCTTTAAAATACGATTGCTACCGCTTTGTACAGGTAAATGAACGTGATTACAAATATTTTTATGTTTGGCCATGGTTCTAATCACGTCCAAAGTCATGTCTTGTGGGTTAGATGTTGAAAAACGAATACGCAATTTTGGGTTTGCTAAGGCAACCATCTCTAATAATTTAGAAAAGTTGGTAGCTGTAGCTTTTTGCATATCAGAAGCATTCACAAAATTTTTCTTGAGTCCGCCGCCATACCATAAATAACTATCTACATTCTGTCCTAGCAGGGTAATTTCTTTGAATCCGTTTTCAGAAAGCTCTTTTACTTCTGCTAAAATAGATTGTGGGTCTCTGCTACGTTCACGACCTCTGGTAAATGGTACAACACAAAATGTACACATATTATCACATCCTCTGGTAATAGAAACAAAAGCGGTAACTCCGTTTGTGTTTAATCTAACAGGTGCAATATCGCCATAAGTTTCATCCTTAGAAAGAATAACATTAACTGCGTCTCTACCAGAATCTACTTCTTTTATTAAGTTGGGTAGATCTTTATAGGCATCTGGCCCTACGACCATATCCACTATTTTTTCCTCATCTAAAAGCTTATCTTTCAGGCGTTCAGCCATACAGCCAAGAACACCGACTTTTAAATGCGGTCTCGTTTTTTTTACCTTATTATATTCGGTCAATCTTTTGCGTATGGTCTGTTCGGCTTTATCTCGAATAGAACACGTGTTTACAAGTACTAAATCGGCATCTTCTAACGTTTGGGTGGTGTTAAAACCTTCGGTCGCTAATATAGATGCTACAATTTCACTGTCGGCAAAGTTCATGGCGCAACCGTAACTCTCAATGTAAAGATTACGCTTGTTCACTTCTTTTCCTTCAACTACCAAAGTTGTGCCCTGCACATTTTCGTCTATGGTTTTCTCCATTTTTGTAATACGTTGCAATAAAATATTTTGGAAGGCAAAGATACTATTATAATCAAAAATATGACAAGATGACATGATTATTTAGGGTTTGTTTAAGCTTTCTAAACGAAAATTATTTAGTTTTATCACCAATTATAACCACCAATACTTATGAATTTAGAAAACTTGACGCAACACATTAAATCGAAACCAGATTTAGAATTTGGCACCATTTTCAGTAGGTCTATAGACCTTTTTAAGAAGGTTTGGTTGCAGGGCTTTATTATTTTGCTCTTAACATTCGTTGTAATACTCCCATTTTATATTATTTTGTACATACCTATGATCGCTTTAGGTTTAACTGATCCAGAGGCGCTACAGCATAACGAATTACCACCGATGGCCGCTATAGCAATGGCCATACTTTTTCCTGTTTTTGCGATTGGGATCGCCACTTTCGCTTTGGCATTAAATGCAGCATTTTTAAAGATGTGTAGAGAAAAAGATTTAGGAAAAGAATCTAGCGATGATTACTTCTACTTCTTTAAAGAAGGGCGTTTAGGTAAGGTCTTCATTCTTGCTTTATATACATTCGGACTCTCAATTCTAGGGGCACTTGCCTGTGGTATTGGTATGTTCTATGTAATGGTTCCAGTTTCATTGATTCCGGCATTTTTGGCATTTTCGAGTCATCTTTCTCCATTAGACATGGTGAAGGCTAGTTTTACCTTGGGTAATAAAAACTGGTTGGTCATATTTGGGCTAGTAATCGTATCGGCATTTGTAGCGCAACTAGGGCTTGTATTATGTTGCGTGGGGGTGCTGTTTACGGCAATGCTTGGTAAAGTACCTACCTATTATATGTATAAAGATGGTGTAGGTTTTAACGAGATGGAAGAGATTTCAAACTAATGATAACGCAACTATTATGTGTTTCTTCATCTTATAATTACAACCAGTAAAATTATATACCATGAAGAATTTTGTTTTTCTTTTTTGTGCTATTGCCTTATTTGCATTTGTTTCGTGCAATGATGATGGTCCGTATGAAGATTACTTAGTGGCTAGACCAATCGTACAAGATGCAATATCGTTTAAGGCAGAAGCTGTCGATGTAGTTGATCCTATCCCAATTGTTTCGTCAGGTAAAATTTATGCTTACCAAGACTATATTTTTGTAAATGATGTTAACTTAGGTTTTCATGTCATAGATAATAAAAATCCGTCAGCGCCAGAAAGTATTGCATTTATTAAGCTAGAAGGTAATAATGATATTTCTATTAAAGATGATAAGATATATGCCGATAGTTATGGTGATTTAGTGATTTTTGACATATCAGATATAACAAATATTACCATTAAAAGTAGGATCGTAAATGCCATATATAACAATGATGTGTGGCTTTCGAATTTAGAATACCCTCAAGCAGATTTTTATGAATATGGCGATATCGATTATAGTAGAGATATAGTTGTAGGCTGGGAGGTAAACATCGAAAGGAGGTCGGTAGAGGAGTATGAGTCCAGGTATAACTGTGATGGTTGTGTTGTAGATTCTCTTGAAAGTTTCAATGATAGTCCGCAGCCAAGTACCGGTCAAGGCGGATCTTTGGCGCGTTTTAAAATAATAGACGATTATTTGTATGTTGTAGATTATAGTAACATCAATATTTTTGACATTACAGATATAGAAGAAATAAAGGTATTAGATGATGTGCAAGTTGCGTGGGATATTGAAACCATTTACAGTCAGGGAAATATTTTGTTTATAGGTGGTGCCCAAGGCATGTATATTTATGGAATAGAAAATCCTGAAAAACCAGAATTTATATCTGAATTTAGACATGGTACCGCTTGTGACCCTGTGGTTGTCGATGGCGATTATGCATATGTAACTTTAAAAGGCGGAGGTTTCTGTGGAAATACCGAAAGCGGATTGTATGTTATCGATATCTCCAATCTTGAAAACCCTGAATTAAAAGTGATTTACCCGATGGATGGCCCAAACGGATTAGGAATTAAAAATAATACCTTATTTATATGTGATGGAGATTCGGGCTTAAAGGTATATGATAAAACAGCTGTGCCAAATATTACATTGGTCAATACTTTCGAAGATATTATCGCTTATGATGTAATACCGTTGGCATCATCATTATTAATGATTGGTGATCGCACACTGTATCAATACGAATATGTTGATGATAATATTAGGTTGCTAAGTACCTTTCAATTGTAAGAATAATAAAAGGTTAAAAAAAGGGAAGCTAGTTCAGCTTCCCTTTTTTTATTTCAGTGCCCTAATTGGTTTGTGGCTTGTTAGATACAGGATATAATAATCATGAATTACTTGAATTTATTGGTTGAACTCTATTGAAATATGGGAAAAAATAAATTCCTGAAATTTCAAAGTTTAATTTTTAGTATACATTTGTAAGTATAAACAAGGTTGATGGCGAAAAATTTAGTAATTGTTGAGTCTCCTGCAAAGGCAAAAACTATAGAGAAGTTTTTGGGAAAAGATTTTAAGGTTGAATCGAGCTTTGGTCACATTGCCGATTTACCTTCAAGTGAGCTGGGAGTAGATGTCGAGAACGATTTCACACCGAAATATATCGTGGATAAAGACAAGCAAGCTTTAGTGAAAAAGCTTAAAAGTCTAGCGGATAAAGCAGAAACTATATGGCTTGCGAGTGATGAGGATCGAGAGGGTGAGGCTATTTCTTGGCACTTGGCCGAAGAGCTAGGTTTAGACAAGAAGAAGACAAAACGTATCGTTTTCAACTCGGTTACAAAAGCAGCTATTCAAAAAGCAATTGAAAACCCGAGGGAAATCAATTACAACCTTGTAAATGCACAACAAGCAAGAAGGGTGTTAGACCGTTTGGTTGGGTATCAATTATCGCCCGTACTTTGGAAAAAAATTAAACCGGGACTCTCTGCCGGTCGTGTTCAATCTGTAGCCGTAAGGTTAATTGTTGAGCGAGAAAGAGATATAGAAGGCTTTGAGCCACAAGCGTCATTTAAAATTGCAGCGGAATTTCAAACAGAAGAAGGAAGCATTTTTTCGGCTAAGTTGAATAAAACCTTCTCAACAGAAGAAGAAGCAAATGCATTTTTAGAGAAGAATAAAGCTGCAGATTTTTCGGTAAGTAAATTAGATAAGAAACCAGCTAAGAAGTCGCCATCTGCGCCATTTACAACTTCTACATTACAGCAAGAGGCATCAAGAAAATTATATTTTTCTGTGGGTAGAACCATGCAAGTAGCCCAACGTTTATATGAAGCGGGTTTAATTACTTACATGAGAACAGATAGTGTTAACCTTTCTAACGAAGCGTTGACATCTGCAAAAGAAGCTATTGAAAAGAATTACGGTAAAGAATATAGCGAAACAAGAAATTTTAAAGGAAAGTCTAAAGGAGCTCAAGAAGCACACGAAGCTATTAGACCTACAGATATGGGTAATCAATCTCCGTCATTGGAGCGTGATCAATCTAAATTATACGACCTAATTTGGAAACGTACAGTTGCATCTCAAATGAGCGATGCACAATTAGAACGTACCAATGTTAAAATTAAGGCAAGCAAGCATTCAGAAGAATTTACTGCAAACGGTGAGGTTATAAAGTTCGATGGTTTCTTAAAAGTATACATGGAAGGTGTAGATGATGAAGATGTTGCCGAAGAACAAGAAGGTATACTACCGGCAATGAAAAAAGGGGAGCGTTTGTTGAACAACTTTATTTCAGCAACAGAACGTTTTACAAGAGCACCATATAGATTTACAGAAGCATCTTTGGTTAAGAAATTAGAAGAATTGGGTATCGGTAGACCATCTACTTATGCACCAACAATATCTACAATTCTTAATAGAGGTTATGTTGAAAAAGGTACAATTGAAGGTAAAGAACGTAAGTATCAACAATTGATATTGGTATCAGATAAAATAGAAGTAAAGAATCTTACTGAAAATGTTGGTTCAGATAAAGGTAAAATGGTACCTACGGATATTGGTATGATCGTTACCGATTTCTTGGTGAGTAATTTCGCCAATATATTAGATTACAATTTTACTGCGCAAGTAGAAGAAGATTTTGATGAGATAGCTTCTGGTGATGAAGACTGGAAGAAAATGATGAAGGATTTCTATAAAGATTTTCATCCAAACGTAGTAGATGTAGAAGAAAATGCAGATCGTGCAAGCGGTGAAAGAATATTAGGTAAGGATCCTAAAAGCGGAAAACAAGTTTCCGTACGTTTAGGTAGATTTGGGCCAATGGTACAAATAGGAACTGTTGATGATGAAGAGAAGCCAACATTCGCAAGTTTATTGCCAGAACAATCACTTAATACCATTTCTTACGAAGAGGCAATGGATCTTTTTAAACTTCCTAGAAAATTAGGAGTTTATGAAGGTGAAGAAGTATTGGCTAACGTAGGTCGATTTGGACCGTATGTAAAATTCGGAGAGAAGTTTATTTCTATGGATAAAGGCGAAAGTGCTTTTGAGATTGAAATGGATAGAGCAATTGAACTTATTGTGGCGAAACAGAAAGCCGATGCACCAATTGCCATGTATGAAGATATGGAGGTTACTAAAGGTACCGGTAGATTTGGGCCGTTCATTAAGTGGAACGGTATGTTTATAAATGTGAATAAAAAGTATGATTTTGATAATTTATCAAATGACGACATTATAGAACTTATCGAAGTCAAAAAGCAAAAAGAGATAGATAAGGTTATTCATAATTGGGAAGAAGAAGGTATTCGTGTAGAGAAAGCGAGATGGGGTCGTCATAATGTCTTAAAAGGTAAAATAAAGGTAGAATTGGCAAAAACTGTCGATGTTACTAAAATGACTTTAGAAGAAGCTCAGAAGTTGATAGAGGCAAAGACTCCGAAGAAAAAAACTGTAAAGAAAAAGGCAAAAGCTAAACCTAAGTCAAAAAAGTAATTTAATTTTAGGTCAAAGATTAGTACAGTATTCTTATGATTTCTAAAAACCTTTAATAAATGGCTTTTGATTTTTTAGTTCCGGTATCGGATAAAGTTCTAGCTCATAATGAGTTATTGCCAAGTCAATCTATAGGTAAAAACACCTATATACATACTGAGAAAGATGGTTTGCCTGTATTGGCAAATGCTACAGTTGCCATAGTAGGTGTTAGAGAATCTCGGAATGCCTACGAAAAGAAGCATGAGAAGTTAGATGTCTCTGCTATAAGATTACAATTCTATAAGCTTTTAATTGGAAACTGGAATGCCACCATTGTAGATTTAGGTGATATTGAAGAAGGCGCTACGGTAAATGACACCTATTTTGTGGTCAAAGAAGTAGTAGCCGGTCTATTAGAAGAAGATATTATTCCGATTATTTTAGGTGCAACACAAGATATTACCTATCCTGCATACAGAGCTTTTGATGGTATTAGAGATATGATCAACCTAGTTGCAATAGATAGCAGGTTCGATTTCGGGATCGAAGATGAGCTTATTTCTTCGCATTCTTATATGAGTAAAATCATAACCGATAAGCCCAACAACCTTTTTAATTTTTCGAATATTGGCTATCAAAGCTATTTCAATGCCCAAGAAGAGATAGATTTAATGGAGCGTTTATTTTTTGATGCTTACCGACTTGGTGAAGTTGCAAATGATATTTCGTTAGCAGAACCAGTGTTAAGAAATGCACATATGGTAAGTTTAGACTTACGATCTGTAAAGGCCAGTGAAATTTCTATGTCTGGCAATTTTTCTCCGAACGGATTTAATGGAAGAGAAATCTGTGCCATTTCTAGATATGCAGGTATCAGCGATAAAGTATCTGTATTCGGTTTGTACGAAATGGAAAATACCGTGCAGTCGCAACAGCTGATAGCTCAAATTATATGGTACTTTATAGAAGGTATCAATTTTAGAATAAAAGAAAGTCCGTATACGAAAACCGATGACTTTGTTAAGTATAATGTACCTAGCGAAGATGAAGAATTGGTATTCTACAAAAGTTTATTAACAGAAAGATGGTGGACAGAAGTCCCATCTATTTTTACTTCACATACTAAAGGCCATACACCAGCGTTATTACCTTGCACCGAGAAGGATTATATTGATGCATGTAATCAACAGATTCCCGAAAGGTGGTACAAGGCCTATAAGAAAGGCTTTAATTAACATTATTTTTTTAAGGCATTAAAAGACTTTAATACAATATTTTATATAAAACCTAGTTTTAGTTGATAGAATAAATTATTGTATTCTCAGTTTAAACCATAATCGAAATTTAACCTAAAGTATGAAGAAGCTATTGTTATCCTCTATAGCGTTTGTTTTTTTACTCACAAGTTGTGGGTCTAAGCAAAAAGGTGAGCTAACTGGAGTCCAGGGAAAAAAGTGGTATCCAGAAAAACCATATGGAATGGAACTTATCCCAAGGGGTTCTTTTATCATGGGTAAGAGTGAAGAAGATCAAGGAAAATTATTGAATGCGCCGACTAAGACAGTTACGGTACGTTCTTTTTACATGGATGATACGGAAATCACGAATAGTGAGTATCGTCAGTTTGTAGAATGGGTAAAGGATTCTATAGTTAGAACCAAATTAGCCATTTTAGCTGATGAGTTAGGTATCGGTCCAGAAGAAGGCGGTATTGGTGACTATGCATTTAAAGATGCAGATACTACAAGAGCATCTGTATACGATAAGTATATGTTAGATAATTACTCGGGTATGGGCGAAACGGGCTACGAAGGTAGGGCGTTAAGCAAAGATGAAGACCTTGTTTGGGACACATCAGACTACCCAGATGAGTATTATACGGAAATTATGGACTCTATTTACTTATCTGAAGAAGAGTCATATAACGGTCAACGTACTATAGATGTTAAAAAATTAAAGTACAAATATAGCTGGATGGATATTGAAGCTGCGGCAAGAGCTTCGGTCAAAGGAAATACTAGCCGTAAAGACTTTATTCGTACGGAGGAAGTTGAAATATATCCAGATACAACAGTATGGATCAGAGATTTCTCTTATTCATATAACGAACCAATGCATAATGATTATTTCTGGCATGATGCCTACAGCGAATATCCTGTAGTTGGTATTAGCTGGCAACAAGCAAAGGCATTCTGTAACTGGAGAACAAAGTTTAAAAACGATGACAACAAAAGTCGTGGTAGACAATTCGTTAATCAATTTAGATTACCAACAGAAGCAGAATGGGAATATGCTGCAAGAGGTGGTATTGAAGGTGGTACATACCCTTGGGGTGGCCCGTATGTAATCAGTGATACTGGTTGTTTTATGGCAAACTTTAAGCCACAACGTGGAGATTATGCTGCAGATGCTGCTTTGTATACGGTAGAAGCGAAGTCTTACGAGCCTAATGACTTTAATATGTACAATATGGCCGGTAACGTATCTGAGTGGACAAATTCAAGTTATGATCCAAGTGCATACGATTATGTATCAACAATGAACCCTAATGGTGGTGATCAATCTAATACTAGAAAAGTTATTAGAGGTGGATCATGGAAAGATGTAGCTTACTTCTTACAAGTAAGTACAAGAGATTTCGAATACGCTGATTCGGCTCGTAGTTACATAGGTTTCAGAACAGTACAAGATTATATGGGTGAGGAAGATTCCACACAATAAATAATAATATTAATAGTTTTATAATAAATTCAAATTCATTTTTTAACCAAATCTTTTTTTATTAAACCTTAAATTAAATTAAACATGGCACAGTCAAAATCCACAAAAAAATTATTTAACATGGCCTACGGGCTAGGAGCATCAGTTGTAATTATCGGTGCATTATTCAAAATTCTTCACTGGGAGTTAGGACCATTAAATGGTGGTATTCTTTTAGCGATAGGTCTTATTACAGAAGCATTAATTTTCGCGATCAGTGCGTTTGAACCAGTAGATGAAGATCTAGACTGGGCATTAGTATACCCAGAATTAGCTGGTGGTGAAAGTAAAGCACCTAAGAAAGCACAAGCTGCAACTGAAATTAAAGAAGCTGAAGCATCTTTATCTAAGAAATTAGATGATTTGTTAAAAGAAGCTGGTGTAGATGCAAGTCTTATGGAAAGCTTAGGTTCAAGCATTAAAAACTTTGAAGGTGCTGCTAAAGGTATCGCTCCAACAGTTGATGCAATGGAATCTACTAAGAAATATTCTAGTGAAATGGTTCAAGCTGCAGCTCAAATGGAGTCTTTGAACAGTCTTTATAAAGTACAATTAGAAAGTGCAAGCAAGCAAGCTTCAGTTAATGAAGAAGTTGTTCAAAATGCAAGTGCACTTAAAGATCAAATGGCATCGTTATCTACAAACCTTTCTTCATTGAATGGTGTTTACGGTGGTATGTTATCTGCAATGAGTAAAAACTAATTTGGATTTTAATAAAACCCAAGTCAATTATTAATTAAAATCTAAAAAAATAAATCCATGGCAGGAGGAAAAAATTCACCACGTCAGAAGATGGTCAACTTAATGTATTTGATCTTCATCGCAATGTTGGCGTTAAACATGAGTAAAGAGGTATTAGCCGCATTCGGTATAATGAATGAAAAGCTAGAGACTTCAAACGCAATGACAACCGCAAGTAACGAAGCGTTCTTAGGTAGTCTGGAAACTAAAGCATCTGAAGATGCAGCTAAATATGATAAGCTGTACAAGAATGCTCAACAGATTAAAGCAATGTCTCAAGAGTATTATGATTACTTAGAAGGACTTAAAAAAGGTATGATGGAAGGGATCGAAGATCCTAAAGATTATGCTCGTATGGATATGGCTGATTATTTAGATCAGAAATTATTCCAAACAGAAGGCTTATCAGAAGACGGTAAAAAATTCATGAGCAACCTAACTAGTTATAGAGATCAAGTTGCGGCAATAGTGCCTAAAGCTTTAAAGCAATCTGTTATCGATCGTTTCCAAACAGGAGATGAGAATGGTAAAGTTGAAAAAAGAGACGGTACCAAACAAGATTGGATCAACTATCATTATGAAGGATATCCTTTAGTAGCATCTTTAGCAAAATTAACTCAGTTGCAAGCTGACGTTAAAATGACTGAAGAAGCAGCTTTAAAATCTATGTTAGCAGGTGAGTTGACAGCGCAAGTATCTTTAGCTAATTTTGCTACTTCATTACAAGCATCTAAATCTGCATACTATGCAGGTGAGAAGTATGATGGTAAGATTATTATCAGCAAAACTGATAAGTCATCTACTCCTGTAAAAGCTGAGTTAACTTTAGATGGCAGAAAATTAACTGAAGGTTCTGATTATAAATTAGAAGCTGGTGGTGTTAAAATGTTGATTGGTTCTGGTTCTGCTGGTGACCATGAAGTAAAAGGTACTATCTACTTTAAGCAAGATGGTGAAGAAATTCCTGTTGAAGTTAATAATTCATTCGCAACTATATCTAAGCCAAATGCTGCTTTAATTGCTGCTGATAAAATGAATGTTGTATATAGAGGTGTTGCTAACCCAATGTCTATCTCTATACCAGGTATACCAAATAATAAAGTAAGAGCATCTGCTCCAGGTCTTAAGGCTGTTAGTGGTAGTAGTTATGTAATGACACCAGGTACTGGTAGAAACGTTACTATTACAGCTTCAGGTACTTTACCTGACGGTCAGTCAGTATCATCTAACTCTGAATTCAGAATTAAAGATATTCCAAGACCAGAAGGTAGTGTAAGTAAGCAAACAGGTAGTATTAAACTTCCAAAAAGGAATGTTGAGATCGCTACGATCGGTGCTGGCTTAGAAGACTTTGATTTTGATTTAAATCTTGCAGTAAGCGGCTTTAAATTCAAAGTACCAGGTCAACCAACTGTTTCTGTAAGAGGAAATAAGATGGATGCTAAAGCAAAACAAGCTTTATCACGTGCTAAAAGAGGAGATATCGTTCAAATATTTGATATCGAAGCTTATATCACAAATAACAAAAGTTACAAGTTGAAGAAAGTATCTCCAGTAGTTGTGGAGATTACAAACTAAATAAATAGAATGATACCGGGTAAGCCCTTTGGTCTTGCCCGGTTAATTTTAAAGTGAAGCAAACATGAATTGGAAAAATGTTTTAGTAATGGGAGCGGTAACGATGTTACCTTTATCAATGATGGCCCAAGCAAATGTATTGAATGCAAAGAAACCCAATGAGGTTGGTATTCGTACAGAAGCTCAGAAAGCTGTGGATAACGATGCTCCGTTAGAATATGGTTATGTAGATGATAGGGATATCCTTTGGTCTAAAACTTTGTGGGAAACCATAGATTTAGATGAGAGAGTTAACTTCCCATTATATTATCCAACAGATACTATGGATATTGGCCCGGATAGAAGGTCTTTATACCACGTTCTAATTAAAAATTTAAAGAGTGGAAAATTAGAAACTTATACAGATTCTTATTTCACTAAAAAAAGGTCTTTTAACGATTTAAAGGACGCTTTGCAAATGGTTGATACTCTAGATTACGGGTATGAGCAAATGAACGCAGGTGAAACTGTTTCTGAAGAGTATATTACTCGTAGAAATATTTCTGCAGCTGATATTGAGGAATATCACGTAAAAGGAATTTGGTATTTTGATAAGAGACAAGGAGAATTAAAATACCGTCTTTTAGGTATTGCTCCAGTTGCACCAGATGTTAACTTTATGGATGATGATAATCCAGACATGGTAGAGCTATTTTGGGTATGGTACCCAGATGCTCGTGAAATGTTACATGAAGCCAAAGTTTTCAACTCGCAAAATTCAGCTCAGCCTATTTCTTTTGACATGTTGTTGAATGCAAGAAGATTCGATGCCGTTATTTATAAAGAAGATAACGTACAAGGCGATAGAAAAGTTGACGATTACATTTCTGATAATGCTTTGTTCCAGTTATTGGAAGCAAAACGAATAAAAGAAACCATTAGAGATAAGGAACAAGACATGTGGGCTTATTAAGCTTACTGAAAATCCAATTCACATAAAAAAGACCTGATCGAAAGATCGGGTCTTTTGTTTTTATATCCTGTTTTCTACAATTGTCATTACCTTTGCACTATGGTAGATTATATGGTAGTAGGGCTGGGGTTGGCGGGTACCGCATTTTGCGAAAACTTGCGTAAAAATAACAAGACATTTGTTGTTTTTAATGACCAATCGCAAACTTCGTCTCGTGTAGCAGGTGGTTTATATAATCCTATTATTTTAAAAAGATTCACACTTTCTTGGCGAGCAGATGAGCAACTACCTATAGCCACCGAATTTTATACCCAATTAGAACAATTTTTGAATGTAAGGTTTGATGAAAAGTTGAATGTTCTACGAAAATTTGCTTCTATAGAAGAGCAAAATTTATGGTTTGAAGCAGCAGATAAAGAAAAACTGAAGCCATATTTAGATACAAAATTGGTAAGTAATGAGAACACCTCGCTCAAGGCACCGCATCAATTTGGTAAAGTACTGGAAACAGGAAAGTTAGATACAAAGTTACTATTTAAAAGCTACATGAAGTGGCTTGAAAAAGAAAACAAGTTGTACACTGCTACATTCGATTATAGTCAACTTATTATTGAAGAAGGATTTGTAAATTATCAAAATATAAAAGCTAAACACATTGTCTTTACCGAAGGTTTTGGAATGATGCAAAATCCATATTTCAACCATTTGCCCATGCAGGGTTCAAAAGGGGAGTATATAGTTATTAAGGCTAAAGAGCTTAAAGAAACTCGAATAATCAAATCTTCCATTTTCTTAATTCCTTTAGGAGATGATTTGTATAAAGTAGGTGCAACTTATAATAGGGGTCAAAAAAATAATACTACTACTGAAAAGGCTAAAAATGAGCTCATAGATAAACTGGGTAGCCTTTTAGACTGTCCGTTTGAAATAGTTGATCACGAGGCAGGTATGCGCCCTACGGTCAAAGATAGAAGACCCTTGGTGGGTAAACATCCAAAGTATGCCAATTTATGCGTGTTAAATGGTTTTGGATCTCATGGTATAACAATAGCACCTTGGGCGGCAAAATCGCTTTACGAACATATAGAACATCAAATTCCTTTGTTAGAAGAAATGAGCATAGGGCGATTTACTACGAATTAAGACTCTTTGAGGTAGCCTTGGCATCGTACTTTATAAACATATTGATCCATATGTTTCGAGACACCCTCATAATTACCGGCATAAATACTACAAGGGTAATAATTATAGCAATAAATGTTTCTATCAAGCCAGCACCTAAAAAAAGATTGGCGATAACAAATGCTGCTACTGCAAAGGCAATTCCGACTCCGTAACTGACATACATAGCACCGTAAAAGAAAGATGGTTCTATTTTATATTTAAGGTCACAATGGCTACATTTTTCATGCATTTTAAAGATTTTACCCATATGGTACGGGTTTTCGTCCAAATACATGCTTTCTTCATGACATCTAGGGCAACTTCCTGTTAAAATGCTGTAGAGTTTGTTTCCTTTTTTTAACATTTGCAAAACTTTATACCAAGGTACGATTTTGAGACATTTTTAAAGTTAGAAATCATCAGCTATAAAGATAAATTTAACTTAAAAGTTACCCAGGTAAAGTATGCCTTGCTTTTAAGGAAACACTAGAATAATTAGAATTTATGTTAAACGTTCACAACCTATCGGTCTCTTTTGGAGGAGAATATTTATTTGAAAAAATATCTTTTCGATTAAATGGAGGAAATAGAGCAGGGCTAGTAGGTAAAAACGGTGCAGGTAAATCGACATTGTTGAAATTGCTCAACAAAGATATGCCATTAGATACCGGTGTTATTGCCATAGAAAAAGATATAAAAATTGGCTTTTTAAGACAAGATATAGATTTCGTTGAAGGTCGATCAGTTTTAGAAGAGGCTTACCAAGCTTTTGAAGAGATAAAAGCTTTAGAGCTGAAATTAGATGAAATCAACCATCAATTGGCAGAACGAACCGATTATGAATCAGATTCGTACAGTCAGCTAATTATAGATCTTAATGATGTTTCTCACCATTATGAAATATTAGGTGGATACAATTACCAAGGTGAGACAGAAAAAATATTACAAGGGTTAGGTTTTAGAAGGGAAGATTTCGATAAAAAGACCGAAACCTTTTCAGGTGGGTGGCGTATGCGTATAGAGCTTGCCAAATTATTATTGCAAACTAACGACGTGTTGTTACTCGATGAGCCTACCAACCACTTAGATATAGAGTCTATTATTTGGTTTGAACAATTCTTGAACAATTATACAGGTGCGGTGGTAATCGTATCCCACGATAAAATGTTTCTGGACAATGTTACTAACAGAACTATTGAAATCTCATTAGGTCGTATTTATGACTATAATAAGCCATATACCGAATATCTTGTTTTAAGAAATGAGATAAAACAACAGCAGGTAAACGCGCAAAAGAATCAAGAGAAAGAGATACAGCAGGCAGAAAGGCTAATTGAGAAGTTTAGGGCAAAATCGACCAAAGCATCAATGGCGCAATCTTTAATCAAGAAATTAGATAAGATAGAGCGTATAGAGGTCGATGAAGATGATAATAGTGTTATGAGTCTTCGTTTTCCAATTTCTGTTGTTCCTGGTAAAGTGGTGGTAGAAATAGAAAATC
The DNA here is from genome assembly GCF_004364165.1 of Maribacter spongiicola. GTDB lineage: Bacteria > Bacteroidota > Bacteroidia > Flavobacteriales > Flavobacteriaceae > Maribacter > Maribacter spongiicola. The sequence continues at coordinate 204,169 of NZ_SOAY01000012.1, read as the reverse complement.
TATCAAAAGCATATGGTAATAATTTAGTACTAGACGATATTAACCTTCTTATTGAGCGTGATAGTAAAACTGCTTTTGTTGGGCAGAACGGTCAAGGTAAATCTACATTGGCAAAAATAATTGTTGGTGAATTAAAGCATGAAGGGCATTTAAAATTGGGGCATAATGTACAGATAGGATATTTTGCTCAAAACCAGGCGGAGTATCTTGATGGTAATAAAACCATTTTAGATACCATGATCGATGCAGCAAATGAAAAGAATAGAAGTAAAGTAAGAGATATTTTAGGTTCATTTTTATTCAGAGGCGATGAAGTAGATAAGTACGTAAAAGTACTTTCAGGTGGTGAGCGTAACCGTTTGGCTTTGGCGAAAATGTTATTGCAGCCTTTTAATGTATTGGTGATGGATGAACCTACCAACCACTTAGATATTAAATCTAAGAATGTACTTAAGCAAGCCTGTTTAAATTTCGAGGGGACTTTGATTTTGGTATCTCACGATAGAGACTTTTTACAAGGGTTGACCAACAAAGTATACGAGTTCAAAGATCAGAAGATCAGGGAGTATTTAGGCGATGTCGATTTCTATTTAGAGCAACGTAAGGTCGAAAATTTTAGGGCCATAGAGAAGAAGCAAGCGGTAGTGGTTGAAAGGGCAAAACCAAAATCAACGAATTCTTTTCAAGACCAGAAAAAAATGAAAAGCTTAAAAAACCAATTGAGTTCTGTGGAAAGTAAAATAGGTAGTCTTGAAAAAGAAATCAAAGAAATAGACCACAAGTTGTTGGTAGATTATGATGCTACCATTGCAAAGCCAAATTTTTTCGATGGCTATCAAGCTAAAAAGAAAAAGCTGGAAGCATTGATGCAGAACTGGGAAATTCTTACAATAGATATTGAATCGCTGGGGTAATATGTAATTGCTTCACATACGGTTTTTGAAGTTTCACAACATAATTTGCAACTTTCACAACATAGAGCGGTAAGTCAACGATAAAATTTTAGTTTTTACCGTTATTAGTTCAAATTTGTAAGATAATTCTTAGTTTAAAGAATTGCTCAAACCACCATCATTATGAAAAAACTATACTTTTTAAGTTTCAGTCTATTATTCCTTACAACGATTTGTTTTGCCGAAGTCTCTAAAAAGGAGAAGAAAGCCTTAATTGATTTATATGAAACCACCAACGGTAATCATTGGGTGAAGAAATGGGATTTAAATGCTCCGGTTTCTCAATGGCACGGTGTTACGGTTGAAAATGATCAGGTGGTTGAAATTAATTTGTTTCATAATAATTTAATGGGATCAATTTCTTCCCAAATAGGAAATTTACAAAACCTTAAAGTATTGAACCTTGCTTTCAATTCATTAACGGGAGCTTTACCTGTAGAAATAACTACGCTTTCTAATTTAAAAGTATTAAAGCTAGAAATGAACAGACTTAATGGTCAACTTCCTGAAGGTATTGGTAGCTTGTTACAATTAGAAGAGCTTTCGGCTTTTAATAATTTTTTCACTGGTGAAATTCCTGCAACGGTAGGTAACCTAACTGGTTTAAAAGTATTAAACCTTTCTAGTAATGAGTTTTATGGTGATATACCAAGTTCATTAGGTGCCTTATCTCAATTAGAAACTCTAGGTCTATTCGAGAATAGATTAGAAGGTGCTATACCAAGAGATATGGGTAAACTAAGTAAGTTGAAAGAATTGGTTTTGGCGAACAACAGACTTATCGGTGAAATACCAAATGAGTTTGCCGATTTGGCAAGTTTAGAAGTATTTCAAATTCAGAATAACAATTTTAGTTCTTTTAAAGCTTTAGAGTTTTTAGAAACGAAAGAGTATTTAGTTTTTGATTACGATAAAGAAGATAGAAAATTAGAATTTAAAGACCTTAACTTCAGTAAGACCAGAATGGCCGACACGAAGTTCGAAGATATAGAAGAGTAAGAGTAGTTTACACTTTTAGTTAGTTTGGTGAAAGAAAGAGATGTTGAACAGCATCTCTTTCTTGTTTTCAAGCATTTTCAGTAGTAATGTATCATAAATGTATTTTTTGCACGTTATAATAAAAGTACTTTTTACACTAGTTCTGTTAAATAGCAGTCTTTTAGCGTAAACGGTAAGAGAAAAGTTCCCCCAAACAAATAAATTTTTTCAGTATGAAAAATGTTTTAACCTATGCTTGCATGATTCTCATGTTGACCAGTAGTTTTATGGTCAATGCACAATTACCTTCAAAAGAGAAACAATACCTATTAGATTTCAACAAAAGCACCCATGGTGAACAATGGCAAAACAAATGGAATCTTCAAGAAGACCCATCAACATGGTATGGCGTAGAAATTAAAGACGGTCATGTAACCGCTTTAAAATTGTACCGTAATAATCTAAAGGGTTCTATACCTGACGGAATTTCTATCCTATCCGAATTAAAAACTTTAAACCTAGCGTTCAATACAATTGATGGCGAATTACCAGAAGATATATTTCTTTTAGCAACATTGACATCATTAAAGTTAGAAATGAATAAGCTTAAAGGGTCATTGCCCCAAGATTATTCTAAAATGACAAATTTAGAAGAGTTATCTATGTTCAACAATTTGTTGCAAGGCGAAATACCTAATGGAATAGGCGATATTTCAAATTTAAAGACCTTAAACCTATCAAGTAACTATTTAGAAGGTAGCTTGCCAAAGTCTATAGAAAAGCTGCATAAACTAGAGCGATTAGAGTTGTTCGGCAATAAACTGGCAGGGGCAATAGAAGTTGACCTTGGTCGTTTAGTAAATTTAAAAGAATTGATTCTTTCGTATAACCAGTTTCAAGGTGACTTGCCAAGTAGTATGGCAACTTTAAGTAATCTTGAATTTGTACAGTTACAGGGTAATGACTTTAGGTCTTTAAATTCCTTATTAAGATTACAGAGTTCAAAATTAGCGGTTTTCGATAGTGACGATGAATTTTTGAATATGAAGTTTGGTGCCAATGAGGCCAATAGAACGCGTTTAGTAGATACTAAATACGAAGATACAAAACGAAATTAAATAGTAAGCTGTTATACAAAAAAAGGGATGCGAAAGCATCCCTTTTTTTGTGGGATAAATACAGCTAACATGGCATTTTTTATGATTACTTTAACCATTGCTATCTTCAATGCCAGATATGTTTTTTTGTAGTTTCGCCATTGAATACGGATTTCCAAAACTTTCTAGTTAAAGTCTATATAAAATACACAGGTTCATTTAACAATTCATTAAATGTCAGGTGTTGTAATGATGTCTTTTTCCGGTTTTGTAGAAACGTATTAGTTGAATATAGTTCCTTTGAAATAGAGGTCTAATAAACTGAAATAGGTTCAAAGTCGTTTCACTATTGAATTTGGACGTTTCATTTAATTAGAGCAAAGTGTAAAGGGCATAAATAGTATTTTTGATCTTGTGTTTTTTGAAATACGCTTATAAATTATAATAAAATGCGAAAAATTATTTTTACCGTTCTAGGTATTTTACTAATTGTAGTATCCTTTTTTTTAGCAGGGTATATTATTGATAGTAAAAAAACTTTCAAACCCAAATCTGAGAAAGTAGTGAAAACTGTTTTTACAGAGGTAGCAAAAAACGGTACAGTACCTATTATAGTATCTGCAAACGGTAATCTTACTGCTAAACAACGTGTAGAATTATATGCAGAAGTCCAAGGTGTATTTAAAAAAGGCAGTAAATTATTCAAAGAAGGGCAGGCTTTTCGTCAAGGCGAAACTATTATAAGCATCGATGCAAATGAGTATGCTGCAAGCGTGCAATCTGCAAAGAGTGATCTTTTCAATCAGTTAACGGCTGTAATGCCAGATTTAAGATTAGATTATCCGGATATCTACTCTAAGTGGCAAGACTATCTTTCTAACTTCGATATGTCGAAGACTACTCCGCCACTTCCAGAAATGACTACAGAGAAAGAAAAGTTTTTTATATCGGGTAGAGGTATCATAACCAGTTTTTACAATGTTAAAAATTTAGAGCAACGTTTATCTAAATACCGAATTGCGGCGCCATTTACGGGTGTATTAACCGAGACTTTAGTTACCGAGGGTACTTTGGTGCGATCGGGGCAAAAACTAGGAGAATTCATTAATACAGAAGTATACGAACTTGAAGTTGCTATTAGCAAACGCTATACCGATTTGCTTAAAGTTGGCGAGTCTGTAGAACTAACCAATTTAGATGACAATAGTAAGTATAAAGGTAAAGTGACCAGAATTAATGGCAGTATCGATCAGTTAACACAAACTGTAAATGCTTACATAGAGGTCGATGGAGAAAATCTTCGTGAGGGTATGTACCTAGAGGCAGATTTAGATGCTAAAAAAGAGGAGAACGCTATTGAAGTAGATAGGGGATTACTTTTAGAAGGAAATAAAATTTTCGTTGTCAGAGATTCTGTATTGGATGTGATTGATGTTGATCCTATTTATTTCTCAGATAAGCGTGTAGTACTAAGAAATGTACCAGACGGACTTACTATTGTGTCTAAACCATTAAGTGGTGCTTTTACAGGTATGGCAGTAAAAATCTACTCTGAACAACCAGAAAACACAAAAGAATAATGCGTAAACTGATAGAATATTTTATTCGGTATCATGTTGCCGTTAATGTTGTAGTTATCTCTTTTGCCTTGTTTGGTATTGTAGGGGCTAAAGCATTAAAGTCTTCTTACTTTCCGTTGACGGATTCTAAGAACATTGCAATTACGATTACTTACCCTGGTGCTTCGCCACAAGAGGTAGAAGAAGGTATAGTTCTAAAGATAGAAGATAACTTAAAAGGTCTTGAAGGTGTTGATCGTGTTACTTCTACTTCTAGGGAGAATAGTGGTACTATTAACGTAGAGATCGAAAAAGGCGAGAATATAGATTTCATGCTTTTAGAAGTTAAGAATGCGGTAGATAGGGTACCTACTTTTCCAACTGGTATGGAGCCGTTGATTGTTTCTATACTAGAAACTGTTCGTCAAACGATATCATTTGCTATTAGTGGAGAGGATATTCCACTAGCAACTTTAAAAAGTGTAGGTAGAGATATTGAAAATGACTTAAGGGCAATGGAAGGTATTTCTCAAATACAGATTTCTGGTTTCCCAGATGAAGAAATAGAAATTGCAGTAAACGAGAATGACCTATTAACCTACGGTCTATCTTTTTCAGAAGTAGCAAATGCTGTTGGTAAAGCCAATATATTGGTAACTGGAGGTAATATAAAAACCGATGCAGAAGAGTATTTAATACGTGCCAACAATCGTTCATATTATGGTAGTGAGTTAAGTAATCTTGTTGTACGTGCAGATCAGTCGGGTAATGTAATTCGATTAAAAGATGTGGCAGATGTTAGGGATCGTTTTGCCGAATCGCCAAATGCAACATATTTCAATGGTAATTTATCTGTAAGTACAACGATAACCAGTACCAATAATGAAGATTTAATCGCTGCTGCCGATCAAGTAAATGAATACGTGGTTGAATTCAACCAAAAGTATAATAATATTAAGCTAGATGTGGTATCTGATCAGTCTACAACATTAAATCAAAGAACACAGTTATTAACTGAAAATGCCATAATGGGTATGGTGTTGGTGTTGATTTTCTTGTCATTGTTCTTGAATACAAGATTAGCATTTTGGGTTGCTTTTGGTTTACCCGTAGCATTTTTAGGGATGTTCGTTTTTGCAGGTTTCTTCGATGTTACCATTAATGTACTTTCATTGTTCGGTATGATCATCGTTATCGGTATTTTGGTAGATGATGGTATCGTTATCGCCGAAAACATCTATCAGCATTACGAAAAAGGAAAATCTCCTGTTCAAGCAGCCGTAGATGGTACTATGGAGGTTCTACCGCCAATTATTTCAGCAATTATAACAACTATATTGGCGTTCTCAATATTCTTGTTCTTAGATAGTAGAATTGGTGAGTTCTTTGGTGAAGTATCTGTAATTGTTATTTTAACATTGGTAGTGTCGTTAGTTGAGGCTTTGGTAATATTACCTGCTCACCTTGCACATTCAAAAGCATTACAGCCTATTGATAATAAGCCGAAAAGCGGATTCGCAAATGCCTTCGCCAAACTTAGGGTGGTCAATGAATTTGGTGATAGATTAATGGTATGGATGCGTGATAAATTGTATACGCCGGTATTACGTTTTTCAATGAACCATAAAATATTTATGTTCTCTGTATTTGCAGCGGCTTTCATTTTAACTTTAGGTTCAGTTGGTGGTGGTATAATTAGAACCGCTTTCTTTCCAAGAATTGCTAGTGATAGGGTAGGTATCGTATTAGAGATGCCGAATGGTACCAATGAAAAAATTACAGATTCTATTATCTCATTAATAGAACAAAAAGCTATGATTGTCAATAAAGAATTGACAGAGGAATACATGGTGGGGTCAGATAAAGATGTTTTCGAGAATATGATTCGAAGATTAGGTCCCGGTTCATCGTCTGCAGAATTGGTCATTAACCTGTTGCCAGGTGAAGAAAGACCAAACGAAATTTCATCGGAAATGGTGACCGGTAGATTAGAAAAATTGGTTGGTCCGGTGTTGGGTGTAGAAAGTTTGATCTATGGTTCTGGTGGTAACTTTGGTGGATCGCCGGTTTCGGTTTCCTTATTGGGTAATAACATAGAGCAGTTAAAAGCTGCAAAGGCAGAATTAAAGGGAATACTGACTAAAAATCCGAGATTAAAGGATATTGCAGATAATGATCCGGCAGGCATTAAAGAGATTCGATTAACCTTAAAAGAGAATGCCTATTTATTGGGCTTAGATCTTCAAGCAATAATGACTCAGGTTCGTGCAGGTTTCTTCGGTGTGCAGGCACAACGTTTTCAACGCTCTCAAGATGAGATCAGGGTTTGGGTGCGTTATGACAGAGATGAGCGTTCGTCGATATCTAATTTAGATGACATGCGTATCGTTACTCCGTCAGGTGATCGTGTTCCTTTAAGTGAAATTGCAGATTATACTATTGAACGTGGCGATGTAGCGATTAACCGTTTAGAAGGTAGACGAGAAATTCAAATTTCTGCCGACATGAAAGATGTAAAGGATAGTCCAACAGAAATCATGACCGAAATTCAGAACGTTCACATGCCAGAGATACAGTCAAAATATCCAACGGTAAGTGCATCTTATGAAGGGCAAAATAGAGAATTAGAGAAACTAACGGGCTCTTTAAAGTTGGTCGGTTTTACGGTTATACTTTTAATCTACATTACTATTGCATTTACTTTTAGAAGTTTCAGTCAGCCATTGATGTTATTATTGTTAGTGCCATTTAGTTTTACGGCAGTTGCATGGGGACACTGGATCCACGATTTTCCAATAAACGTACTTTCCATATTAGGCATCATCGCATTAATAGGTATTATGGTGAACGATGGTCTGGTGCTCATTGGTAAGTTCAATTCGAATTTGCGAGAAGGTATGACCTTTGATAATGCTATTTTCGAAGCAGGTAAATCGAGATTTAGAGCAATTTTCTTAACATCGATAACCACTATTGCAGGTTTAGCACCTTTAATGTTAGAGACTAGTAGACAAGCACAGTTCTTAAAACCAATGGCAATTTCTATTGCCTATGGTATTGGTATCGCTACGGTATTAACCTTATTGATGTTGCCATTGTTTTTGTCGTTCAGTAACAACTTAAAAGCACAGAATCTTTCATTTGCTTCTGGCCATAAGATTACGAAAGAAGAAGTAGAAAGAGCAATTAAAGAAAGAAGAGAAGCAGCCCATTTAGAAGGTCACTCGCAGCATGCAATTGAAGATAATAGTCATCAACAGCATATTGAAGGTGGTTCATACCCAAATAAGAATATAGATAAGCTATAATGAGTAAAGTTAGATTCATCATATTATTAGTATTTCTACCTGTTTGTGCAATTTTCGCACAAGAGAAAACACTCTCTAAAGAAGAGGCGGTTATTAAAGCCCTAGAGAATAATTACGGAATTGAGATTGCAAAAGGTCAAGTTAATATTGCAGAGAATAATGCAAGTATTTTAAATTCAGGATATTTACCTACATTAACGGGTACGGCAGCGGCTACGTATAATAATAACAATACAACCACTGAATTCCCCGGGCAATTTAATGACGATGGTTCAGCAAGAGATGATATTTCAATTGACGGTGCAGAGAGTCAGCGCTACAGTTCTGCGTTGAATCTAAACTATACGTTGTTTGATGGTATGGGTAGGTTCTATAATTACAAAAGGCTGAAAGAGCAATACCAATTAAGTACTTTGCAAGCTCGTGAGACTATAGAAAATACGATGATTCAAATGTTTACGGTATATTTTGAAATCGCTCGATTGACAGAAAATAAAAATGTACAGAAACAAGCCTTAGAAATTTCAAGAGATAGAATAATCAGGTCAGAATATTCTTTTGAGTATGGTCAGAATACAAAATTAGATATCTTGAATGCTCAGGTAGATATGACCAATGATAGTATCAACTTATTGAATACCGAGCAGCAATTGGCCAATGCAAAACGCGATTTAAACGTAGTGTTGAATCAAGATTTAGCTTCACAATACCAAGTAGATACAACTATTACTTTCATTCCTAAATTTCAAATTGTTGAGTTTATGGATCAGGCCATTAAGAATAATGTGGCAGTTTTACAAACAGAAACCAATTTGAATATCAACGCATATGATATTAAAGTGAATAAATCTGGGTATTTACCCACCGTTGGGCTTACGGGGTCTTATGGATGGAATAGAAACCAAAATGCCCCATCAGCTTTCTTGACAGGTGCAGTATTTCCAGGAACTAATTCTAACGTAAGCAACTATTCTTTGGGAGCAAGCCTTACTTGGAATCTTTTTGATGGCGGTAGTACCACAGTAGGCGTTAAGAATGCGAAGATTACATATGCTAATCAAGAATTATTGCGCAAGCAAGTAGAATTAGAAGTAAATAGAGACATGCAGAATGCTATGGCACTGTATGAGAATCTTTTAAAAATATATCAAATTCAAGAACAAAACGTGTTTACGAACCAAAATAATTTTGAACGTTCTAAAGAGCAATTTCAAATAGGTAGTATAACATCTATAGAATTTAGGCAGGCACAAATAAATCTGTTGAATGCACAGACCAATAAGAATTTAGCGAAGTACGATGCAAAATTGGCTGAACTTCAATTGTTACAGCTTACAGGGCAGTTATTAAATATAGAATTGTAAGAAATAAGTCTTGTAGTTTTTAATCTCGATAGGCGGGTAAATTAATTATAGAATAACATGTATAGCGATAAAACAAATAGCGAGCTTATAGAGGTTCTGGATCAACATTCATTACTCACTTTTGAGGCGCAGTTAAGTTTACAAGACGAACTTGAGAAACGTGCTGTTGTTGTAGATTTAAGTGGTTTAGAAGCGACTATTGCCAATAAATTAGCTCAAATCAACAATCTTGAGTATTTAAAAGATTTCGGATTCCAAGCAAATAAAACGGCTGATGGATTAGTGGTTACTAGAACACAGAAGGCATTGCTTACCGATGTACTTGCTGTTATCGTTGGTTTAATGGTATTTCTATTAGGTATATATGGCTGTATAAACTTAGTTTATACGTTTATAAACGGTGATGAGCTAGATGTATTTACATTGGCATATAAGTTTGCCATGGCAAGTTTAGTTTTTATAGGGATTAGCTTTTTCAGCGGATTACAACGATTGTTTGATTTTTACGGATTCGAATTAAGTAAGCTGAACGGATTGGTAACCTTAAAAAAGCGTTTTGATGTAAAGCTAGAGGAGATCAAGGTAAATCCTTCAGACATTCATTTAGATACTGATGAAGATATACTTTCCTTAAAATTGGGTCACGATACTATTTTTACTTCTAATGGCGGTAATTTAATACAGAGCCTAACCTTAAAAGAGCTTGCAAAAGAATTAAAATCATAAATTACAGTCATGTTCGAGCATTATTTTCAATGTCCGTATTGCTGGGAAGAAGTGTCTATGCTTCTTGATCCTTCCGTTTCACAACAGACCTATGTAGAAGATTGCGAAGTGTGTTGTAACCCTATAGAAGTTACACCACAGTTTCAAGATAATGAACTGATTGGTTTCGATGTTCAGAGTATAGAACAGTAGTTATTCCGGTATTGCAATTTTACCACCAAAAGTATCATCCTTATCTACCGATTTTGGGTTACCGTATACGGTAATAAATCCGCCAGCTTTTACCTTTGCCACGACCGACTCGCTCGCATATACCTCGGCACTTCCACCAGATAATACAATTACGGTACTGTTTTTCGATTTCAGACCTTTATTCAATAATTTGCCACCAGTGTTAATAGTTACATCTTGATCTGTAGTAGAGCCAGAAAGTTTAATTTCACTACCGCTCAAACATTTAGCGGTAATGTCGTTGTACGCAATATTTAGGGTAATGGTACTTGCATCTTGAGCATCAATAGTTAAGGTGTTGCCTTTAACCAAATTTGTGGAGATAATTCTAGAATTTTTATTGGCGTCGATAACGGTCAAAGCTTCGGTATAGTATAGTTTTAGATGTAAGATAGTGTTTAAAACAGATTCTCCAGAGCACATTTTTAGACGTAATCGCCCATCATTTTCAGTGATACTTAAATCTTTTTTATCAACCGCCAAAATTTCAATTTTGTTCTCATCACCTTTTACTAGGGTAACACTGATTCTATCGTACACTCTAAGTTCTGAAAATTTAGCTAAAGGTATAGTAGTGTTGTTTTGAGCAAAACTGCTTAAAGTAGAATAGAAAATTAAAGCAAATAGAAGAATAGATTTCATGTAGTGTTGGCTATTAGGTACTACAAAGTTAAGGTACAAATGGGTTTGTATCACAAAAGTGCAGTTTTGGTTTTTACTTGTGATATATTATTTAACTTTGAAAATAGATAGGTGCAAGCAAAACACAATGTCAGTGCGGAGTGCTTTTTGAAAGAAGTATAGCCGATTTTAAAAGTGCCTGCCGGTGGGTAGGTATCGATAATAGTTTTGGTATACGCTACCACACAAACCCCCTTTTTAAAAGTTAAATAACGCCATAAGTAGATTTAGGGTTTGCAGTTTTGTTATCTTAAACAAGTCTTTGAAGATAATTGGGTTTATGAAAAAGAAATATCTGCTAGTTGCCTTATTTGTTGTAGTAGGTATCGTCGGTTTTGCCGGTGTGCAATACTTACCTACGGCAGAAAATGAGATAATTTCTGAAACTTTAGATTCTGTTGTTACCCGTAGAGAATTACGCAGAAGCTTCTTTGATAAACGAGAAATTCTAGTTGTTTACGGTGTAAAAGATACCGTCTTACAACAGCAGTATAAAGATATTCTTCATGATCTATCGGTATTAGAAGTAAGCAAATCTTGGCGAAGTGTAAAGGTGAACTATCAAAATGTAGATGAGGTCAGCGAAGAATCATTGAAAAACAATATTGTGTATTTAGTGGGCGCTGTTGATGAAAATAGGTTGATTAAAAAGTACATAGCCGATACTCCTTTTCAGGTCTCGAAAACTTCTATTGGCATCGGGACTAAAGAAGTTCAAAATAACAATTCAGTATTAGGGGTGAGTTTTTATCCAAGTCCCGTAAATTCCAAAATACCGCTCAGTTTTTTAACGGGTACTGATGCAGAACAGGTGTTTAACTTTTTTGCAAAAAAAGTTTTAGAAGAGGGGCAGTCTTTTTACCGCCAGAATCTAGAGTACGAAGTTTACGAAGATAAAGAGCGAATGGTTATGGGCGATTTCAATGCCAATTGGGGTATTGAGGGGTCCAAATACTTCAATTTCTCAACAGGCACTAAAGTAGTTTTAGATGCCGATGAGTACCGGTTTATAAATCATCAAAATGCAATTCTAACATCAAAGGTGTCAGAAAAACAGAGTGAGGTAAATGCTTCTAGGGTTAAGGTTTTTGATTTTGTAGGCAAAGATAATGTGCCTAAAATCACATATAATTTTTATACCTGTACAGAAGAAAAAGGTTTAATAACGGGCAATACCGATCATTCAACTTTCGATACGGTTACAAACGCTGTACATACTATCGTCAATAAAATTTATGAAAATAATAATATCGGTAGAGATAATGCTTTATTGCTCCACAATCTTATTGGTGAGAGTGATAAGAATATAATTACATCAGGATTGCCAATTTATTTCACAGATACCTGGCAAATGAAAGGTTATAAATATTGGTCGGCAAGGTTGGTAGAATCTGAGAATACATTTACGGTAGCCGAGCTATTAGACAATACTTTTATGGAGATGGAGTCATCACTTATTAGAGATTGTATGGCAGGTGCATTTACCGATTTTCTAATAAAAACTTGGGGAAAAGATACCTACTTAAAACGCTACAAAAATGCATCACTCTCTGAGCGTGAAATTAAAAGTTTAGAAGTAAAGTGGCAGAATTATTTAAAGGTATTGCCAAAAGAACATCCGAAGAAAAAAACAGAATCTAAAAAATTACCCTATCTCAAAGGTTTCAATTTTGCACATGAAGGCTACAGTATATATAATGGGTATGGTTCTAAAAAGGCAACAGAATCGCTGTTAAAGCAAAAGAATATGGGCAGTAACGCCATGGCAATTGTACCATATACTGGTATTAACGATATAAATACGCCAACACCGCTACATTTTAGCGATAATGCAGGTAGTGAAAATGACGACGCCATAGTACATGCAGTTGCGACGGCAAGCGACATGGGCATGTATACGCTATTGAAACCTCAAATATATGTAGGTGGCAGCTGGCCAGGTGGTATAGATATGCCTACAGATGCGCAATGGCACAAGTTTCATGATTACTATTACCGATGGATACGCCACTATGCTTTCTTGGCTGAAATTCATGAAATGGATGCGTTGTGCATTGGTGTCGAATTTACAAAGGCAACCCTATCGCAGCCCGACGCTTGGCGTGCAATGATAAAAAAAACAAGGGCGCTGTATTCTGGTCAACTGACCTATGCTGCCAATTGGGGAGCAGAATTTGAGGAAATAGAGTTCTGGAACGATTTAGATTTCATTGGCTTAAATTCCTATTATCCGTTAAGTAAAAAGGACAATCCAACGAATGAAGAGATGAGTCTTCAGTTCGATACTATAAAGACCAAGATTAAAAAAGTTTACGACCGTTTTAAAAAACCGATCGTATTTACAGAAATAGGATTTAGAAGTGTAGATACCCCGTGGAAGAATCCGCATGCAGAGGCAGACGATACCATAAATGAAGAAGCACAACGCAGAGCCTACGAAATTATCTTTAAGGGTATACAAGACGAACCTTGGTGCCGGGGTATATTGTGGTGGAAGTTTCCGAGCTTCATCGAATACCGTGGCGAGCACAACAGTGCCTTTACACCTAATAATAAATTGGCGGAAGAAACAGTACGCGAATGGTTTACAAAGTAGTCGGTATTCTAAAAAATATATATGATATTTATCGGTTTAAGGTAGTGCTGTAAATACGTGTAACTTATTGATATTCAATTTTTACTCCATCTTTTTATCTAACAAAAAAAATTCATAACGGGCTAAGGCTGTTTTAGATGTCAAAATAGTCGGTTGGGTCACTAATACCATCTATCAGCAATATTCTGCAATATATTTGGAGTATAGAAAACAATTCTAAAAACTTAAAAACATATACAATGAAGAATATTAGAGTAATAGTTGCAGTAGCAATTTTAGCCGTTACATTTATTTCCTTTAAAGGAGTACAAAAACATAAAGCAACTGAGAAAGCTGAAATTGCCGCTCTTTTTGATGATTGCATTATTGATTTAGAAGCGCAATTACAAACGTCTTTAGAGAACGATAAATTAAACCCAAACGATATTAGGGTAGTAGAAATTGATGAAGAAGTAAACTTAGGTTTTGATGCCTTTGAATACTTACCAATAGTATTTGATGCGTATGCAAGTGCAGAATTGACCGAGAAAGATTTTAAAATATTTGAGAGTGAACAAGAAGTTGATTTAGGTTTTGATACAGCGGCATATTTACCATCAGATTTTGATGCCTATGCACTTTAAGAAGTTTGTGTAGTTTAAATTAAAGTTGGTCTTCGCTTCGGTGAAGACCTGCTTTTACGTGTTTTAGATATAAAAGTTTTATTAGGTACATTTGAGAAGTACCATTCTAAAGTAGTCTTATGGCCATAACAAAGGTGAAACAAGGGGAGGTTATTAAAACCGCCCTATTATTAGGTATACTGGTATCATTGCCAAAAACCATTTATTTATATAATGGTATTATGGAGGGCAATTTAGATTTTTCATTTACTTGGGTTACAGATTTTCTATACCGTTATATCTTCTTCATTTGTTTTTCTTATTCCGTTTTACAATTAAATGCCAATATAGATTTTGATGCCTACAAATGGACCACTTTTGTAAAGTTGAGTGTTATTTTTATAATGAATGTTGTACTACTTTTAATAGGAATCTACTTAATACATGCCCTGTATCCTATTTTTAACGGTAGACCTTTAGATCCCCGAGAGACTGGTTTTGTTAGATTTACGATTATTAATCTTTCAATCGTACTTTATTTTATTGCCAGGTTACTTCGCGTAAGTACAGATAAGCAAGAAAGTAGAATAGAGAACGAGCAATTAAAGCAACAAAATTTAGAGAACGAATTATCGGCTTTAAAAAACCAGATTGATCCCCACTTTTTGTTCAATTCGCTAAATTCGTTATCGTCACTAGTACGTGAAAATGACAAGGCGACCCAGTTCGTAAATAAATTGTCGTATATGTATCGTTATATTTTACAGAGTGGCGAGACAAATCTGGTGCCGATAAAAGACGAGTTGAAATTTTTAGATAGCTATTCTTTTTTAATGCAGACACGATATCGTGATCGTATACAAATAGAGGTGAATATCGACGACAGTTTAATGGATTGTGAGGTACCACCATTGGCATTGCAATCATTAGTAGAAAACTCGGTAAAACATAACGAAATATCATCGACCAACCCATTAACGGTCAAGGTATATTCTAGCGGAGGTTCATTGATCGTAGAAAATCCTATTCGTACACGAAGTACGATGGCAGAAGGTCTGGGTACGGGACTCTATAATCTCAAAAAGCGGTATTTGCTTTTGCTGAAGAAAGAAGTGTTGGTAAGTACCGATAATGATATATTTAAAGTAGAATTACCTTTAAAAACCTTGTCATGAAAGTAATTATTGTTGAAGACGAGCTTGCTGCAAGCGATAACCTTTCGTATTTACTAACGAGAATCAATGCAGATATTGAGGTTATTCAGGTTTTAGATACTGTAAAAGCTACAGTAGATTATTTTACTAATCCGCATGAGGGTGTTTTGGTGTTTATGGATATACATTTGGCAGATGGCATCTCGTTCGAAATTTTTGAACAGGTCGAAATCAACATTCCTATTATATTCACTACAGCTTATGACCAATATGCCTTAAAAGCATTTAAGGTGAACAGCATTGACTATTTATTAAAACCGATTGATAAAGAAGAATTATCAGATGCCTTAAATCGTTTTAATGCATTAAACCTTAAAAAAGGTATCGATGAGGTTCAAATGAACAGCCTTCTACAACTAATACAAAGTAAGGCAGAGAATTTTAAAAAGACTTTTTTAGTAAGTGTAGGCGACCAATTAGTACCGGTTAAAACTGCCGATATCGCTTATTTTTTTATTGATACCGGTGTTGTAAAAGCGGTAACCGTGCAAGAACGTTCGTTTGTATTAGATGTGAAGTTAGAAGATATCGAAGAAGCCTTAGATCCTTCGGTTTTCTTCAGGGCAAACCGACAGTTTATAGTCCGTCGGGAAGCAATAGTTACCATAAAATTACATTTCAATAGCAAGTTGTTGGTAGATGTACACCCCGTTTGTAGCGAGCGTATTGTGGTGAGCAAGGCAAAAGCGACGGAGTTTAAAAGTTGGATGAACTCTTAGGATTTTCTTATTTTTTCGGTTGCTTTTTTCTAAAGATATTCGATATCGTTTGCCCTATTTCATCCATTTTATCAAAAGGCTCTAATAATGTTGGGTTGGTCAAATTAATAGGGGATGTATCTTTAACGCCCGCTTGCTTAGGATAAATTAAAAGGTAGCTCTTCTTTTTGAAGTATGTATTTAGGTAGTTTGGTATGTTACTCATATTGGCATCGTAGGAAGGCATATTTTTACGACTTAGAACTATTACTAGGTTGTCATCTTTTAGAATTTCATTTTTAAGCACTAAAAAATCTGCCCAGTTTTTAAAATGGTGGTATTCGTATACTACCGGATGTTTTAATTGCAGGCTATCGATGGCTGTTTTAGTTTCCTCGGAAGCAAAGAAAACCAGCTTGGCGCTTGAATTTTGTGCAATATTCCAAAGTTTTTTTAGCCATAGTGGGAATCCTATTTCTATTTCGGCATGCTCGGGAACAATAATCACATGTCTTTTTAAAGTGCTAAAAGGTTGTGTAGGTTTGTAGATTAGGGTGGTAGGGTTACATCTCGACAAAATACCTTCGGTCAAGTTTCCCAGAAAAGAATCGGAAAGATTTCTCTTTACATGCAGCCCTAATATAAGGTCGGTAATTTTATGCTCTTTGGTAACATTCGAAATACCGTTGACAATATTAATATCGTAACGCAGTAACTGGTGCAAGGTATTATCGGTAGCTGAAGCGGTAACGGCGGCATGCCCAAGAATTTTACGCGCATGTTTTTCGGCAGAGCTACCCGTTTCATAATCATCAACGATACTAAGGGCAAAGAGACCTTCTTTGTTTTGTTGGGATTTTGCGGTAATGCCCAAATTTAATAGGTCATCGATGGTGTCGCTATTATTTATGGGAATCAATATTTTCTCTAAGTAGTCTTCTTCATCGCTAGCGGTTTCAGAATGCTCTAATAACGCAATGTTCTTAGCTCCTTTTTGTGCTACGAAAGAGGCAATGGTGCAGGTAAAAAGAATCATTAAAATGGTCCCATTTAAAATACTCTCGTTCAGCAATCGAATAGGTTCGCCGGCAGACGTAGTGCCAATTATTAAATTATAACCGATTAAAACCGCCGCAAGGGTAGCAGCGGCCTGGGCGTTGCTTAGACCAAATATCAAACGACGTTCATCTACCGAAAAGTGAAATGTTTTTTGGGTAAGCCATGCTGCCAAAAATTTTGCTGTGGTGGCAATCAAAATCATAATGGTAGCGACTTTGATAGTTTCAAAATCTTTAAAGAACGCCCTGTAATCGACCAGCATACCTACGCCAATTAAAAAAAAAGGAATAAAAATAGCATTGCCCACAAACTCAATTCTATTCATAAGGGGCGATGTATGCGGAATAAGTCTGTTGAGTGCCAAACCCGTTAAAAATGCTCCTACTATAGCTTCAATACCTGCAATTTCAGCTAAGAAGGCACCCAGAAATACCATCATCAGTACAAAAATGTAATGTGAGATATTATCATCGAATTTCTTAAAAAACCATCGGCCAATAATGGGAAAAATCAACATTACGGTTGCGCCGAAAATTAAAACAGACACCGATAATTTCACCCAAAAGGCGAGGTTTACTTCACCCGTATTCATACCTACAATAACGGCAAGTACCAAAAGCGCTAGCGTATCGGTAATTAAGGTGCCACCGACAGTAATATTCACAGCCCTATTTTTGGCAACCCCCAATTTACTAATAAGCGGATATGCGATTAAGGTATGCGAAGCGAACATACTCGCTAAAAGTACAGAAGTGGCCATAGAAAACTCTAGAAGATAAAGCCCTGCGAACATGCCCAATGCCATGGGAACAATGAAGGTATAAAGTCCAAAAACGATACTTTTTTTACTGTTCTTTTTAAAATCTGCTAGGTCAATTTCTAATCCTGCGAGGAACATTATGTAGAGCAGCCCTGCAGTACCAGAAAGTATGATTCCGCTATCGCGCTCCATTAAATTAAATCCGTTCGGACCAATTACTGCACCCGCAATTATTAACCCGAGCAAGGCAGGTATTTTTATTTTATTTAGTAGAATGGGTGTGAATAGAATAATAATCAGTATCAATAGAAATTTCAATACCGGATTGGTAAAAGGCAAGCTGTAATCAATGGTAAGCAATGAAATCATACGGTGTGCATTTTGCAACGCTCTGGTAAAATGCAACCAATTTGCTGTTCACCCTTAGTTGATTGTTATATACGGTTTTGTGCTCTAAAAAGTTGTCAATACCATGCGTTAAACATAGCGAATAAACAACTATAATTCTACCGTTACATACTCTCTAAGCTGAAATAATTTTTCTTAGGTTATATGTTGATATGGGGTCGAGGTAGTATAAATAAAAACTAAGAATTACTCTTGCTGATTTTCTATCTTATCAATCATCTCTTTAAAAAGACCAAGCAAGAATTTTAGCTTACCAGGATCACCGGCTGCGGTAAATTTTTGGTTCGCAATTTTAACCCCGTACCAATCCTGTTTATTAGTTTCATTAAGAATCCAATCTAGGTTCATTGTGGCAATTGAAGTATTGGAAATGTCAATCTCAACCTCCCATCCAGGATTATCTATGGTGGTTATTTGTATAACTTCTCCATGTTCCCAATCGCCATCACAATTCTCCTTAAACCAATCTTGTATCCAATCTAAAATATTCATATGGTATGCGTAAGTGAACCTAGGTTATGTTTTGTAATGTGCTAATATAGGGCTTGGGCAGCGTTAAAATGATTTTAACCAACAAACTAGTTCACTATTTAACTATCCAACTATCCAACTATCCAACTATCTCACTAATTACTCGTCTATCTCAGCATCAGGTAATTCTAAAATGGTACTTGTAGATAACGCATTTCCCGCAATACCTTTAATAGAACCGAAGAGTACGTTGATATTTTCTTGAACGCCCCAAATTTGTTTTTCACGAACCGCAAAATTTTTGAACGCCGCTTTCTTCTCATAGTTCAGCTGCTTGATCATAGAATCGTAGTTTTCTATAATTCTATTTATATTCTGTACAAACTCGTTACTGGTCAAATAAGAATAAAGCAGCTCCATCTTATCGCCCTTGTTCTCATCCGATGATTTTATAGATTGTGTTTTTAGCAAAAGTTCACGTAGCACAAGAGAAACACTTTTTACCTCGTTGAATCCGCATATCCACACACCGTTTTTCTCACCGAAGCGATCCATATCTGGCGGAAAAGTCTCCGTTACGATCACTGCAATATCTGCCTTACAGTTAATCTGATCCTGCTTTAGTTTATTGATCCAATCGTTGCTAAAGTTCTTGGTGCGCTTGCTCTCGTAAACGATAGATCCACAGGTTTGCTGTAGCGAGTTAATAACCGTTTGCACGCAATCTGCACCACGAACACCCTTGCCCACTTCATCTATATCATCAAAAGGGTAGGTGGCACGTAATAGTTCTTCTAAAGCGAGTTCTTGCACCTCGCCCTGCATTTGCATAGAACCTTGTTCGGCTTTACGCTTCATTTCATCAATAAGCTTTCTTTGGTCGTCAAGTTGCTTTTGATATTCTTTCTCTTTCATCGCCATAGACTCGCGCTCTTTTGCCTTGGCTTTCTCTTCAATTTCGGTCTGCTTCTCCAGCAATTCCTTTTGCACGTTCAGCTTTAGGTCTTCAGCTTTTTCTTTAAGCTCGTTCTCGCGTTTCAATAGATCTATTTCTTGCGAACGTAAAGCCCTATTTTCCTCTTTCTTTTTCTCGTTCTCTTCTTGTAGTGCCTTTAATTTTTGCTCAAAAGATTCGTTGGTCTGCTGTTGTATTTTTTCAGATTCTTTGGCAAGGCGTTGTGCAAGCTTCTCTTTAAAAAGCTCGTTTTCTTTCTCTTTTTTCTTCTCGAATTCTTCTACCTCAATCTCAAGCTTTCTACGTTCTTTATTGAATTTTTCTGCCTGCTCCGCTACTTTACGCTCATACTCCGCTTTAAAATGCGCCTGCATTTTACCAGATAGCGCCTCTTCAACATCAAACTCATGCGCACAATTGGGACACTTAATTTTATCTACCATGTTCTAAAAACCATTTTCAACTATAAAAATACAGAACCCTAACCAAGCCTACAATGTTTGGCGGCACTCAAATGAAATGAAAATTTATTTGTTGCGTAGTATTTTGATTTCCTGACAATTGTCATAGAACATCTTGCAACTACATTCTATTTTTGTGTTATTAAAATTACCGACTATGACCTCATTACATCTACCCTTGGTAAACTGGAGCAACGGCGTTATTATGATTGCTGTATTTGCAGCCGTTTGTTTAACCCTTGTTGGCATTGTACTAATGCTAATGAACGGCGATAAGAAAAAAGAAGAATAGTTACTCTTACACTGCTATTGATATAACACGTAGCGTGGCGGCGTAAGTCCGTTTAGGCGCATGTAAACCAACATTTGTGCTCTGTGGTGGGTAATATGGTCTGCTAATAGCAGATAAATTTGACGCTTACTTCTGTTAGATCCAAAATAGTCTAGTTCAATATCTAATTCTGCAGGTTCAACATCTTGTAAAAGCGCAATGGCTTCGGTAAACGTTTGGTCTATACGTGCCATCATTTCTGCCTTAGTTTTATTGGCAGGTTTAAAAATGGTGTCCGTTTGGTATACGCGTGCTTCTCGGTCGCCAATGAGCGATTGGCTGTGCCAATCTAGCGCAAAACCAATATGCATTAAATTTTCGGCAAAGCTCAAAGACTCTTCTGTTGCTTTATACCCATACTTTTCTTCCGGCATCATATCGGCAACCAATAACAAGTATTTGCGGGAGTTTTCTAATCGCTCAATGGAATCGTCAATGAATTTGTCTTGTTGGGCGAAAAGACACGTTGTAAATAGAAGGATGGCAATAAGTGTGATTGTTTTTTGCATGATGATTGATGATGAGATGAATAGCAACTAAATTTAATTATTTTATTGCTGTTTACACCCATTTACCCTTTCATCTTGCGTCAATGTCCAAACATTGATGACTTTTTGCTCCAATTTATTTTCGGCGGTAGGTGTCACCAATTCCACTTCAACAATACTTTCGGTTGCGAACTTGTATTTAGGGGATTCTACTAAATACCCATTTACATAAATGCTATTGTTCGCATCTAAACCGAAAAAAGTATTGAGCTCAGCTTGAGTTTTAGATGCTATTTTTTTCTTTAAAATCACTAATGCAATACCGTTTTCACTTAGATTGTAAAAGTCATCTCGGGTGGGTTTGTCTTTTAGCACACGTACCTCGGTAATATCTTCCTTTGTAGCTATAATATGATTATTAGCAATAATAGTATCATCAATCAATAGCATTGGGCAGTTGATTTTTGCTGCTTGTGGTAGTTTGATGAAGTTATCTTGGGCGTAGCTGTTGAGGTGTAGGAGGATGAAAAGGAGTGTGGTGAGGGTGGTTTTCATTTAGATTTTTAACGTCTCGGCTATGAGTAGTTGCGTGGGTTAGCACTCAACTTTGCAAGTACACACCAATCTGAAAATCTGCGATGATTTTCAGAAGTAGGCGAGTACAAGCAATTACTTATAGCCATTGTTGTGCTTAGTTATTTTCTTTACTTTCAATTATAATTGTTCGAGCAATTTCACTAATCATTTCTATTTCAATTCTTAGTTTGTCAATATTATTAGGAGAAGGATTAAACGGAACTGCTTTCGATTCGTCAAAATCTGGATTAGAATGAACAATTGAGCATCTAGTTGAATAAATACGTTTCGTTAATTCACCAAAGAAATTTCCATCTTTCTCAAAGTCTATCGCTGGTAATTCAAGAGGTTTGACGCAATCAAATGTTAAAGATTTAGAAAAGTGGTCAATTAATTCCAATTCCTCAATTGATTCTTTTAGTTCTTCTCTTTTAATATATTGCTTTAATACTCTTTCAATTTTCACTTTGTCATTAGTATGTCTGTCGTTTTCCTTTTTGAAAAGATTAATAGCAGAAGTAACGTATTTGTCAGTTTTTAAATGGAAATCAGGTTTTAATAATATTTTTTTAACTTCTTTAGATACTAAGTCATAAGCACTTTTATCTGAAAAGTATTCAATAATGTGATAATAACATATAAATTTAAATGGTAAGAAATCAACTTTTTCAGCAATATGAAAGTATTGAATTAATTCAGGAATATACTTTTTGTAGACCAAATCAAATTTTTCATTTGGTAATTCAGCCTTTTTCTTTCTACGTCTAATAAATCTTCTTAAAAGTCCGTCAATATTTACAGTTTCAAGAGCGATGTCATAATTATATTCTATATCGAATAAAACAGAGTTTATGACATTTCGGATATCATTTACAATACCATCAGGACTTTCTTTTTTATAACCTTCTATTTTTAAAATAGTGGGTTTTCTTCTTGAATATCGGAAAGCACCACGCACAAACTGAAGGAATTTAGGCAATAAATTATCCTGTCCAATTTCTAAGAGAATATTTAAGTTGTTTCTATGGTAATTCATACCAACATTGAAAACTACAGTTTTATTAACTTCATCATCAACCTCTATGTTTCTAAATGAAGTTCTGTATGAAATTGAAGTTAGTAATACCTCAATTGTGTTGTTGTAACGAATTGCTAAAAAGTCAGGAAAAACAAAAATATTTTCTTTTAAAATTTCTGAAACTGAATCTATTTCGTGGTCAGGTTTAACAACTATTTGGAATTCCGAATTTCCTTTAAAACCAGAAATATGTATTCTATCCTCTTTTCTAATATCATCTTCGGCATAGAAAAATTCGTGTTCTTTTGACTCGAAATTTAAATCGGGAAATTCTTTTTTTAGAAGCTCTATTTTTGTCATTTACGTTTTTTCTAATTAAGCACAACATTTGTATAAAGAAACTAGTGTTTATATTAAATAATATAGTTACTAGTGATTTTAGCTATTTTATAAAATTTTTCTACCAAAGTGTCTAGGGGGAGTATACTTTGCTTGGTACTGCAATATAAAGAAGTTTACGTTACATTTTCTTACGGGTTTCCGTAAAACTGTCAGAAAAATTAAAGTGGTGTAAATAGAATATAACGAGCTGCGTTTGTAGTTGAAGTTAGTGCACCATAGCACCATCTTCAGCATCCTAGCACCCACCCCTTAATCCCCTCCCAAGAGGGGAGATTTTCGTTTTTTTTTGCGGTTTTATTGGTGGTTGTGAGCTTCTGTTTCTACAACAATTATTTCTTTTTATGTATCTAAAAAGCCTAATCACTGTCACGGTCTGTTCCCCTCCTTGGAGGGGCTAGGGGTGGGTATTTTATGTTAGGTTGGTTAATTAAATCTTCAGCATCGTAGCACCCACCCCTTAATCCCCTCCCAAGAGGGGAGGTTGTCGTTTTTGGTTGTAGGTTTATTGGTTGTTGGGGAGTTGCGTTTTTATGAGAGTTACTTCGTCTACTTTATTTAACAAGTTTGTTTTAAGTCAGAAGCTGTTCCCCTCCCAAGAGGGGAGAATTGCATTTTTGGTTGCGGGTTTGTTGGTGGTTGGGGAGTTGTGTTTTTATAAGAGTTGCTTCGTCTGTTTTATCTAAAAAGTTTGTTTTAAGTCAGAAGCTGTTCCCCTCTTGGGAGGGGCTAGGGGTGGGTATTTTGAGTTAGATTTTTCAATGAAATCTTCGTCACCATAACACCCCCCCCCTTTAATCTCCTCCCAAGAGGGGAGGTTTTCGTTTTTTTTTGCGGGTTTATTGGTGGTTGGGGAGTTGCGTTTTTATAAGAGTTACTTCGTCTGTTATGTCTAAAAATTTGTTTCAAGTCAGAAACTGTTCCCCTCTTGGGAGGGGCTAGGGGTGGGTATTTTGAGTTAGGGTGGTAAATCAAATCTTCAGCATCCTAGCACCACCCCTTAATCCCCTCCCATGAAGGGAGGTTTTCGTTTTTGGTTGCGGTTCTTTGGTTGTTGGGGAGATGCGTTTTTATGAGAGTTACTTCGTCTGTTTTATCTAAAAAGTTTGTTTCAAGTCAGAAGCTGTTCCCCTCCTTGGAGGGGTTAGGGGTGGGTATTTTGAGTTAGAATTTTCAATGAAATCTTCAGCATCGTAGCACCCACCCCTTAATCCCCTCCCAAGAGGGGAGGTTGTCGTTTTTGGTTGTAGGTTTGTTGGTTGTTGGGGAGTTGTGTTTTTATAAGAGTTACTTCGTCTGTTTTATCTAAAAATTTGTTTCAAGTCAGAAACTGTTCCCCTCTTGGGAGGGGCTAGGGGTGGGTATTTTATGTTAGGGTGGTTAATTAAATCTTAAGCATGGTAGCACCCACCCCTCAATCCCCTCCCAAGAGGGGAGAGTTGCATTTTTGGTTGCGGGTTTGTTGGTTGTTGGGGAGATGCTTTTTTATAAGAGTTACTTCGTCTGTTTTATCTAAAAAGTTTGTTTCAAGTCAGAAACTGTTCCCCTCTTGGGAGGGGTTAGGGGTGGGTATTTTGAGTTAGAATTTTCAATGAAATCTTCGTCACCGTAGCACCCACCCCTTAACCCCCTCCCAAGAGGGGAGAATTGCATTTTTGGTTGCGGGTTTGTTGGTGGTTGGGGAGTTGTGTTTTTATAAGAGTTACTTCGTCTGTTTTGTCTAAAAATTTGTTTCAAGTCAGAAACTGTTCCCCTCTTGGGAGGGGCTAGGGGTGGGTTCTTGTTTGTTCTAATTTCTCAATTATTACTTTAATCTCTTCTAAAACAAAACCTAAATTATTCTTCACATCAGTATCTGAAAACCTGAGCATATGTACACCTAAAGATTCTAAGCGTGCTTGCCTTTTGTTATCTTTTTCTTCGTGTCCTTCTTCAAAATGAATACTGCCATCTACTTCTATGGCGAGCTGAAGATCTTTGCAATAAAAATCAACTATATATTGATTGATAGGAATCTGTCTACTAAATTTTTGACCTAGCTTTTTACCTTGGATTTCTCGCCATAGCGCAATTTCACCAAGGGTCATATTGTTTCTTAATTCTCTAGCGAGTTCAACTAAATTTGGGTTGTACGAAATAATCTTTCTCATAGTAGTACCCACCCCTTGGTCCCCTCCCAAGAGGGGAGAAGTACGTTATTGATTGCGAAGTTAGAGTTAGTTGAAACTTCTGTTTTCATAAGAATTATTGTTAGAATATATTCTAATTAAATACGCTAGCTATTCCCCTCTCGGGAGGGGCTAGGGGCGGGTATTTTATTCTTTAATCTCATAATCTATGCTCAACTTACGTAAAGCCCTTAATGCAGAACCAGAATTTTTATCGCTTACTTCAATGTCTACTGCATCACCTTCTAAAAGAATATCTGTAAGTTCATTGGTAAGCGAATCGCTGACATTAGATGATAATTCTGCAATACAATTAGCTATTGCTCTTCTATCTGGTCTTTGGGCATCACAAGTCAGTAAATTGATTTTCATAAGGGTAGTTTATATATGCAAGATACCAGTGTTGGATGAGGTAAAGGGTATAGGTGTGCTATTATTCAATTTTAGTCACTAAATGTTCTTTATTTGGTTAACACACCAAAAAAGATTGATTTGATGAAATGACGTTGCGGCAAATTCATGATGTTCGTTTTTTTAGGATTAAAATTCTAAGACATATGTTACTTTTCGTTTTTATATACTACGCCACCTTTCATTACAAACTTCACATGTTCTAAAGTGGAGATATCATTTATGGGGTTGGCATCTACGGCAATAATATCTGCCAATAAACCTTCTTTTACTTCACCACGATCAGTAAGCCCTAGCATTTCTGCACTATTGGTAGTAGCAGTTTTTATAGCTTCTTTAGTACTCATGCCACATTCCATCAATGCAGCGAATTCAATGGCATTTTTACCATGAGGGATTATAGGGGTATCTGTACCAAAGGCAATTTTTACATCTGCTTTTATAGCTTTGGTAAGATTTTGTTTGGCAATAGGCATCACATAATTGGCTTTACCGGCCATAACAGGATCCATTTTGTCGATCATAGGCTCTATTATAGTCGCGAGCCCTCTCGTCGGTACCAGGTAAACACCATTTTCTTTCATTAACTGAATACCTTCATCATCAATAATAGATCCATGCTCAATTGAATACACACCAGCTTTTATAGCTTCTTTGATACCTTCGGTACCATGTGCGTGGGCAGCAACTTTTATATGGTGTCTTGCAGCTTCATCTACAATGGTCTTCATTTCTTCATTACTTAACTGTTGTGCGCCAATGGCATCTTCCATAGAAAGTACACCCGCCGTAGCATGCATTTTAATGAATTTAGCACCATGTTTAATTTGATATCTCACTGCTTTGATAGCATCATATTTTCCATTAATGATTCCGTCATTAGGACCAACGGTTACTAAACCTTCGGCCAGCCCCAAAGAAATATCTCCGTGTCCGCCACTAATAGAAATCATATGTCCCGATGGAATAATTCTAGGTGCAGCTATCATCCCTTTATCAGAAGCCTCAGAAACCGCAACATCAATAAGCTCGGGTGTAATGTGTAATTGCCCAATACTTCTTATGGTAGTGAAACCCGCCATTAATGTTTTTTCTGCATTCACGACTGCCCTTACAGTACCTTGGCTAGCACTTTCTTTATACACATAATCCCAGCTGCCAGTAAAGTCACCGTCTAAATGCACGTGCATATCCATAAGACCCGGCAACAAAATTTTACCTGTTAAATCTACTGTTTCAATACCTTCGGGAAGTGACTTTGGATTAATAGATTTTATGGTTCCGTTTTCGATGAGCAGATTAGCAGGTGAAATTAATTTTCCGGTTCTGACATCTAAATACGAATCTGCTTTGATCAGTTTAGATTGTGCAATTCCTGATAATGTCGCTGTTAAAATGAGAAGGAGGGATAAAAATTGTTTCATATAATAATGTTTAGATTTATATAGTCTTATTCAAAGATTACAATAGCCATAGTTCTTTGATAAAAATAGCATTATAAAGTGTTAGGGGAGTGGAATTTATTGGTTACAGCAAGATACAGAAGTTTGACTTAAAAAGTTTAACAAAAGTCACTGATTGTTCCCCTCCTCAGAGAGACCATAGGTCTGTATTTTGCTTAAGGGAGTTTAATAAAATCTTTAGCATCGCGGCACCCACCCCTTAATCCCCTCCCAAGAGGGGAGGTTTTCGATTTTGTTTGCGGTTTTCTTGGTTGTTGTGGAGTTTCAGTTTTATAATGCCAACGCTCGCCCCACCCACAAAGGGCACCCAGGTTTAGTTTAGTGATGAAATATGGTCTTAATCTAAAAAGCTAAATAACAGTCATGGTCTGTTCCCTTCTCGAGAGGGGTTAGGGGTGGGTTCTTTTTGGTTACAATGTTTGTTAAAACAAAAATCCGCTTTAAAGAAATGTCTTTAAAACGGATTTGATTTCATATCATTTGTTACAATTACACAAACAGCAAGATTATGGTCAGTACCATACCACCAAGTGAAAAGTACAGTCCTTTTTTAAATACAGTAGTTTTTGGCATAAACATCCAAAAAGAAGACACCACGAAAAATAGTAGTGAGAGTCCAAAAAATATATTTAGAAAATAAACAGGGCTATTGGTAGTCGCTTTATGTAAGTGTTCCATCTTATCTAGAATAAAGGGAAGTTCCATTTTCTTAATGGTAGCCATACCAGTAGCAGTATTATATTCGCCTTGTTTAAAATAAACGATGTCTCCTTCTGTTTTTTCAGGTTTTACGCCGCCTTTGATGCGAAGAGCATCACTAAGTTCACTAGCTTTTAAATTAGGTTTTAATTGTTGTTCGGTAATTTTTTCACTTTTAAGAAAATCGGTATTTCTATAAATCATAATGATTCCGCTTATAGAATACATCGCCATAATACCAGCTAAAAAGAAGCCTAAATAACGGTGAATAATTCTCATGCGTAAACTTGTAGTCATTTTCATATGGTCAATTTTAATAGTTGGTTAGAGTGCAAAAATAAGCACATATTACTATAAGTTATTATGACAGTGATAAAGATGAAAGGTTTAAAGAGAAAGTACTTAAAAAAGAAAACCCCAAAGAGAAAAATCTCTTTGGGGCTATCTCCGTTGTTTGGTAGTTGTAATTATTTAAAACCTATTTCTTCAAGTCCATCATGACTAATTTTAATAGCATCTAAAGCCTTAAGACCGTCGAAAGTCATGTCCTGTTCAACCATGTAATATTTCATGCCCGATAATGCCTTGTTGTCCAGTATATTTTTAAATCCGATAGATCCTTTACCTACAGGCGCAAATCTACCTTGCTCGTCCATATCTTTAACATGCCAGATTTTAAAACGACCTGGGTATTTATTGAAGTAGGCGATAGGGTTGGCACCTGCTTTGGTTACCCAATATAGATCCATCTGAAAATTCAATAATTTAGGATCTACATTTTCTAATAGGTAATCTATAGGTGTAATGCCGTCAGCATTTTTCTTAAATTCAAAATCATGATTATGGTATAGTAATTTCAAGCCTGCTTTTTTAGCCTTTTCGCCAAGTGTAGTTAATATTTTAGCTAAGTCTTCAATTGTACCGGTCATGCCCATTGTTCTGTCTTCTTGATTAAAGGTGAACATACCCATTGGTGGAATCGGAACTACAAAATATTTAAAACCTGCAGCCTTGGCATCTGCCATCATTTGGTCAGCATTATCAATAGTAACGGCACTTTGGTGTGTACTAATTGGCTTTAATTTTAGAGATTTTAATAAGTCTTTAAAATCTGCCGGGGTCATACCATAATACTTGCCGTCTTCATAACCTGCAGCTTCTATATTTTTATAACCTGCATCAGATACTGCTTGCAAAGTTGCTTTTGCATTTGTACCCATATCATCCCTTACGGTATAAAGAGCAAGACCGCCAAATTTCTTTTGGGCGTAGGTTGTAAATGAGCCGAACATAAAAGCAGCGAGAACGGTACATTTAAAAAAGTTGTTGAGTGTTGATTTGTTCATTGTTGTTATTTTAAGTGTCTAATTTTATTTAAAACTATATAAGTATGGTGCTTTATGAGCTTTACCTTCAAAAAGCTTTTCATGCCGTTGCAATATGTCTAGTGACAACATTTTACGCTGAAAACTAGTGCGTCTTAATGTATGTCCTAAGATTGCTTCGAAAACTTGTTGTAAGAGTTTCATGGTAAATCTTGGAGGCAACAGATTCATTCCTATTATCTTCTCACTAATATTATTACGAAGTACTTCAAGAGCTTTGCTTACAATCTCATTATGATCCATCATTAATTTAGGAACATTATCGATGTCGTACCATTCAATACTATCTGATAAGTGATCTGGTTTCGGATTCACATTTTCGTAATTAATAAGCGCATAATGACCAACGGTTACAAAGCGTTCCGTCATCCATTCATTATCGGCTAAATCTTTATTATTTGCTTCTAAAATGCGACGCGTAGCTGAAGGATCTGTTCTATTGGGGTCTGCGAAAACTTGAAATTGATCTAAGAATACATTTTTTAATCCTGTACGTTCTTCTACCCCTTTATTTACTGCCTCTTGTAGACTTTGGTTATGTTTTATATAACCTCCGGGAAGGGCAAATAAACCAGTGTTGTGATATTCTAAAATGAGAATTTTTAGTTTAACACCGTTAAACCCAAAGATTACACAATCATAGGAAAGGTTGGGGATGAATTTCGTATTTTCTGAGCCTTTCATTCGTGAAATTGATAAAATTTAGTAGTGTTTATCAAATAAAGCATAATTTTTGATCTAAACAAAGAATTATTGTCATAATATGAGACAATAAAAAAAGTGTTGATATTGTAAATATAAATCTACCATATCAACACTTTAAAATTTTCACCATATTTAGGTATTTCAATTCTGAAATATACGTCAACTTTACTTCATGGGTTATGTTTAAAATACCAAATATTCATACTTTCAATTGCATCTCTTACCAAACAATTGTTGGTCAATGTACCTGCTAGTTTAAAATCATGTTTACTAAATGTAATATTTAGGCCGTACGATGTTGATCGCACCATAGTGTAAATAGTTTTACATCTTAGTTTCTCCATCTTATTTTTAATGTCTTGCACTAAGAAATAAGAAAGGTTTTGACCTCTATAATCTGGATGCGTTACAAAATCTACAATTTCTACATTAGACTCATTTACATTTAGGGCAAGAATAGCTGACACCAGTAGTTGCCCGTCTTGAAAAAGTCCCAAGAATTGATGATTTAAGTCTTTTAACTTAGAGAAATAGTGTAAATCTTTTATCTGATGCGGATGATATTTGTAAGCCTTTTTATGCAAATCTTCAAGCATATAAAAATCATCACTTGTAAGCTCTTTTATTTTCAGATGATCGGGCATTTGAAAATACGAATCTGTACTAGGTTTGTTGGCAGCCTTGGCAATAGTCTTGACCGTAGCAATAGTTTTAGTTGTTTTTTCATCGTTCTCATGGCGTTTTTCACTGATATAATCGGCTAGAAAATAACCATCAACAGTGTCATTATATAAACCAGGGATTTTTGCTTCGACCGTAAACCCATTAGATTTTAATACGTCTACACTTTTTTTAGATGTCTTACCTAAAATTTTCTCATAACGCATCTTTGTAGCAAGATTTTTCATTTTTGGAAGCAGATTGTCTAAATCAACATTATCGGCTTCAGAAAAATAAATACGTTTATGCATGGTGCCATGGTAAACCAAGGCACCATCTATTTTTTCAATTGTTTCGAACATAAATTTCGATTTTCGAATATGGGGACTCCGTTATTTATTCGCGAATTTGACCATCACCAAATACATAATACTTATTGGTAACCAATTGTTTAAGACCAAGAGGGCCACGATGGTGAAGCTTATCTGTACTAATTGCCAATTCGGCACCAACACCCATTTGACCACCATCGGTAAAACGTGTTGACGCATTTTGGTAAACGGCTGCACAATCTACCTCTTCCATGAACTGCATGGCGGTATTTTTATTCGTTGTCATAATTGTAGCAGAATGTCCACCAGAATTATTGTTTATTTTTTCAACAGCTTCATCAAGGGAATTTACAGATCCCAAGCAACATTTCATAGCTAGAAATTCTTCTTTCCAAATAGCATCATCTTTAATTGGTTGTGCATCTGTGAGTACTGAATGAATAGCTGTATCAACTAAAGTTTCTACCCCTTTTGTATTTAAAAGTTGATAGATATCTGTCAATTTCTGCTCGTAGTTGTCAATATTGGCATTGATCAATATTTTATCCAAAGCATTACAAGCCGATATTTTTTCGGTTTTGGCGTTCATGATGACCTTCACACTTTTTTCCCAATCGGCTTCTTTGTCTACGAACAAAAAGTTGTTGCCTCTACCGCTAACAAGTACGGCACATTTAGCATGTTCTTTTACAAAATGGATTAAACGCTCACCACCTCTAGGAACAATAAGATCAAGTTTTTCTGTAGGGTTTCTCAAGAACTCTTGCGTTTCTTCTCTATTCATGGTCAATTGCTGAATGTACTCTTTTGTGAGCCCGTTTTCTTCAAGAGCCTTGTGCCAAAGTTTTACAAGAATTGTATTGCTATGCAAAGCTTCTTTACCACCTTTTAAAAGAATTTTGTTATTCGCTTTAAAGGCAAGCACCGCAGCTTCGATAGTGACATCTGGTCTAGACTCATAAATAATCATTATGGTTCCAAAAGGAGCCGTTTTATTGGTGATATCCAATCCGTTTTCCAAATTCTGGGTTGAAATGGTCTTACCGACTGGATCGTCTTGAGACATCACTTCTTTTATAGAACTGATCATGCCATCAATTTTACTGTTGGTTACGATAAGTCTATCGTACATGGCTTGATCATCTTTTTTAAAAAGCTCTAAATCTTTTTTATTGGCATCAAGAATGCTACTTCGGTTTTCATCCAAAAGTCGCATCATGCTATTTAAAACCTTATTTTTTATTTCCGTTGAAATTATCTTCATTATGCTTCTGCTTTTTCTTCTAGGGTTACTTTCGTACCCACATTTTTTCCTTCTATAATATCAATTATTGTACGGTCTTTTTTACCGTTGGCAATGAATGTTGGTATGTTCTTGGCAGCTGCCTGTTGGGCGTAATCTAATTTAGAGCCCATACCACCACGACCTTCACCAGCTTTTTTATTGCTATCTTTTATGTATTTATCTAAATTTTCTTCAGGATTTACATGTTCAATAAGGTCACTGCTCTCTGCACTTGGGTGACCCGTATATAGCCCGTCAATATCCGTTAGGATAATAAGCTTGTCAGCATCAATAAGTTGTGCTATTAAACTGGCAAGTTCATCATTATCTGAAAACATACTCATGGTTACTGAAACTGCATCATCTTCATTGGCTATTGGTATTACCCCTTCAGATAATAAACCTTCTACGCAATTGATCATATTTTCTCTGTGTACACCAGGGGTGAAATCTCTTTTTGTAGGTAGTACCTGTGCGCATTTCATACCATAATCTTGAAAAATATTATAATATAATCGCATCATGCGAGGTTGCCCAATTGCGGAGTATACCTGCCTGCGTTGGGTATCGTTTTCA
Organism: Maribacter spongiicola; assembly: GCF_004364165.1. Lineage (GTDB taxonomy): Bacteria > Bacteroidota > Bacteroidia > Flavobacteriales > Flavobacteriaceae > Maribacter > Maribacter spongiicola. Next base: position 171,552 of record NZ_SOAY01000012.1, on the reverse strand, counting down.
ATACTTGATGCACCTAACACTTCACGGCCCGCAATTACGGAGCCCGAAGAAACAAGTACGGTCAATATATCTTGTTCATATAACTCTGCAATCTGTTGCACCAACTTTCGTAATACCGGTCTTACGATACGATTGTCCTTATTGGTCATTACGTTAGTGCCTACCTTAATCACTATTTTCTGTTTATACATGTACTTTCTCTTTACCAAGTTCAACTGCACGTTCAAATGCTGCGAAAGCGGCTTCTTTTATAAGTTCACCTACATTATTATTCTCCATAGAATCTAGTGCTGCACGAGTAGTACCGCCTTTACTGGCAACTTTATCCATCCAAGAATTTGGTGAAAGTTCATTTTGATTAAATAATTCGATAGCTCCCGTGAATGTCTGTGCGACCAGTACTTTAGATACATTCGGAGTAAAGCCCATTTTTAAGGCAGCTTCCATCATGCTTTGCATAAAGTAAAATACGTAGGCCGGACCGCTACCCGAAATACCGGTTGAAGCGTCAATAAAGTTTTCATTGCTTACTTGAATTGATTTACCCGTAGTGTCTAACAAACTTTCAATGGTCAACAGTTCAATTCTAGTTACTTCATTAGAGGCAACGAATGAAGTTAGTCCTCTACCAATAGATGCGGGCAGATTTGGCATTGCGCGAACTATTTTTGTGAGTCCTGTTAAATGTTGGATAGTATCGATAGTAACACCGGCCATGATCGAAATTATAATTTGACCGGGTTTTACTAGCGGATTCAATTTTTTAAAAACACCCTCTGCATGATAGGGTTTTACGGCTATAAAAATGATATCTGCCTGTGGTGCACAATTTTTAAGATCATCAAAAGCATCGAATTGCGGATTCTCGCGCAGTTCTTCCAATTTTTCTTCAGAAGTATCGAGCACCATTATATTTCTCTTCTTAAGTAATTTTGATTTCGACATGCCTTCTGCATAAGTCAATCCCATGTTGCCGGCTCCTATTACTAGTATTTTCATGAATTCAATTTTAATTATTGGATAATATATATGTGATTGTGTAATTATATAAATAGCATTTTTTCGATAGCGTTGTTTTTACGCCCATAATATATTTGTCTGTAGGTGTGCAGGGTTTTTACGGGGATACCCATAAAGTATTTTGTAATTGAGGTCACCTTCGACTTTTTTAGTCCGTTGCGTGTTCTGTATAATTCTTTGGTAGTACTTTCTCTTTTGATATAAATAAATTTCATGTAATGATGTTTCAAATAGTAACATAACATATGCATTACCAACTCCAAATTAGAGGTGTTAAGCTTATGTTATACTATAGTAAAGTGTATAGATTGAATGTTGGAAAGAAGTTTTTCTAGGTAATGGTATATGATCTTAAAGGTAAGCACGTAATAATTCGGTATTCGAAGTACGCCTAAGAGATTTTAGACCCTTATCTTTTATTTGACGAACGCGTTCTCTGGTAACATCGAAAACTTCACCAATTTCAACTAGGCTCATTGCAGGTTGATTGCCCAAGCCGAAAAAAAGACGGAGAACATCGCCTTGTCTTTCAGGAATTTTTTTCAATACTTGATTAATGTCCGTTTCTAATGATTCTGCCATCATGTTTTTATCAGGACTATTTAGTTTTGTAGACTCCAACACGTTATATAAAGAAGAAGATTCCCCTTCTTTAAAAGGAGCATCTAAAGAAATAGATTTACCTGAATTTTTCATGGATGTTTTTACTTTCGAAACGCTCATGTCTAATTCAGATGCAATTTCGTCGGCGCTCGGTGGTCTTTCGTTTACTTGTTCTAATGAAGAATATACCTGATAGATTTTACTGTTTACAGCGATTTTGTTTTGCGGTATCCTAATCATACGCGAAGTATTAGAAAGTGCCTGAAGAATAGATTGGCGGATCCACCATACGGCATACGAGATGAATTTAAAACCTCTAGTTTCATCAAAACGCTTTGCTGCCTTTACCAATCCTAAATTACCTTCGTTAATGAGGTCGGTTAAGCGTAGTCCTCTGTTTTGATATTGCTTTGCGGCAGATACTACGAACCTTAAATTGGCACTGACCAATTTGTCTAATGCTTGCTGATCACCTTCACGAATTTTTCTTGCCAATTCTACTTCCTCGTCTGCAGTAATTAAATCTATTTTACTGATTTCTTGAAAATATTTTTCTAATGAAATGGAATCTCTGTTCGTAATTTGTTTGGTGATCTTTAGTTGTCGCATAAATTATTTTTAAGTTCAGATATAACATACTATAATTTCGTTAAAATGCAAGAAAATGACACTTTTTATGATAAGTTTGACTATTTTATATGGTTTTTTACTTGTTTCTGAGTAAAAATGAGCTGTTTTTCAAGTTTTATGGTTTTGATTTTTTTAAACTTTTCTTTTAAGAATATCATTTTAGATAGGGAATAGTCATAGTAATCCCCCGCGTTTATTTTAGATAGCTGATTAATGATTATGATAAAAAAATCAGTAGCTAAAATGCCATTGTTTGCGCATCGATTTTTATTTTTGGATAAACTACCAACACACCATGAAAATTCGCTTAAGCATCTTCTTCGTTCTTGCTATTATTACTCAGTATGCAATAGGACAAAAAATAGACTTCTCTACGCTCGAAAATCTGAACATACGTAATGTTGGGCCAGCAAATATGAGTGGGCGCATTACGGCAATAGATGTGGTAACTGACAATCCGAAGATAATGTTCGTTGGTGCGGCTTCTGGCGGAGTTTGGAGGTCTGATAATGGTGGTTCTGCGTGGAAACCCGTTTTTGATGACCAACCTACACAGAACATTGGGGCACTTGCAATACAGCAAACAAACCCTGATGTTATTTGGGTGGGTACAGGCGAAGGTAATCCTCGTAATTCTATGAATTTAGGTATGGGCATTTTCAAAAGTACCGATGGCGGAGAAACTTGGAAACATTTGGGGTTAGAGGCTACCAAAACCATACATAGAATCAGTATAGACCCTAATAATCCCAATGTTGTTTATGTAGGCGCAATGGGTGATCCTTTTACCGAAAATGAGCATAGAGGATTGTATAAAACTGTCGATGGCGGTTTACATTGGAAAAAGATCTTATATACTAATACTAAATCTGGTATTGCAGATTTGGTAATGCATCCGAAAAATCCTAAAAAACTATTTGCGGCGCTATACGAACACAAACGAACTCCCTATTATTTTACATCGGGTGGTGAAGGGTCAGGCTTTTATGTTTCTAATGATGCAGGTGAAAACTGGAAGAAATTAGATGAGGATAATGGATTGCCATCCGGTAATTTGGGTAGAATAGGTTTTGCTATTGCGCCATCTGACCCAGATAGAATATATGCCAAAATAGAAGCTAAGAAGAATGCAATTTATCGAAGTGATGATGGTGGGGAAAATTGGAAAATGATCAACGACAATCCCAAGTTCGCGAATAATAGACCCTTTTATTTTCAAGACCTAGCGGTAGATTCAGAAGACCCAAATAGAGTGTATAATATTTATCAGCCTTTATCGGTCAGCTATGATGGTGCCACCACTTTTGATACAATACCTATGATACCTGCCGATGAAACAAAAGGTATTCATGCCGATTTTCATGCTTTTTGGGTGAACCCGAAAGATGCAAAACATTTTATTATTGGTGGTGATGGCGGATTGGGTATTACCCAGGATCACGGTAAAAGTTGGTATTTTCCTGAAACCATACCTGTGGCACAATTTTACCATGTGGGCGTAGACAATGATACTCCTTATAACGTTTATGGCGGTATGCAAGACAATGGAAACTGGTCAGGACCTGCGTATACTTGGAAGAGAGGAGGAATACGCACACTGTATTGGCAGTATTTAGTTGGTGGTGATGGCTTTGATATTTCTCCCGATCTGAATAATTCTAGATTTGGATATGGATCATCTCAAAATGGAGATTTATACAGGTATGATAAATTGACAGGATATTATGTGAGTATAAAACCACCTGCTCCGGATTTAATGACTCCTTTACGTTTTAATTGGAATGCAGCTTTTGCCCGAAATCCTACAGATGATAGTGCTGCGTACTATGGATCACAATTTGTTCATGTTACTAAGGATAAGGGTGCAACTTGGGAAATAATTTCTCCCGATTTAACCACTAACAATCCTGAGCATCAAAAACCTGATTATGGCGGATTAACATTGGATGTTTCAGGTGCAGAGCGCTACAATGCTATTTTGAGTATAGCACCGAGTTCGTTAAATAATGAAATAATATGGGTAGGCACCGATGACGGTCAAGTGCAATTAACAACAGATGGCGGTCAAAATTGGAAAAATCTTACCAGTAGGATAAAAGGCATGCCTAACGAAAGTTGGGTTGCCCAAATAGAAGCTTCTCGCTACGATGCTAAATCGGCATGGATGGTGGTCAACAATTATAGAAAAGGCGATTATGATCCTTATGTTTTTAAAACCGATGACCTAGGAAAAACATGGAAGCAAGTTGCAGATAAATCTATGGTAAATGGCTACGCTTTAAGTATTGTTCAAGACCCTATAGAACCTAATTTAGTGTTTTTAGGAACTGAGAATGGGCTATGGATAAGTATTGATGAAGGAGCAACATGGTCTCAATTTAAAAACGGATTCCCATCAGTATCAACAATGGATCTAAAGATTCAAGAAAGAGAATCGGCACTAATTGTCGGTACTTTTGGTAGGGCAATTTGGGTTTTAGATGATTTGTTGACCTTAAGAGAAATTGCGGCAAAAAGATTGAAATCTAGTATAACTGCATTTCCAATGAACGATGCTGTTCAAGTGAAAGGTCTATTTATAAATCCCCCAGGAAATATCTGGACAGGCTTTCATACTACTTTCGAGGGTGAGAATAAAGTATTTCAGAAAACTCAAATTCCTTTTTATTTATCAGACGAGCCAAAAGCGGAATCTAAGGTTACGGCAATGATTTATGATCAAGAAAATAGTTTGGTAAATACAGTTGAAACTAAAGAACTTACTGAAGGGTTGAATTACATGATTTGGAAATTAGATGAATCTGCATCTTCTTTGCCAGGTTCTTGGACCGATGATTTTTCAAGAGATATACCGGTATTGCCAGGGGAGTATACTATTGTTTTAAAGCACGGCGTATATTCTGATACTACCGAGGTAACCGTAATTGCAGACCCTAGATTCGAATTAAAACCAAATGTAGACAAAGCACTTTACGATTATAAAAAAGCAGTAGATAGTCAAGTCGAGATTTTGTCAAAACACTTATCGGATATTGATGCTAAAAGTAAAAAAGTAGATGGTTTGTTAAGCACAATAAGTAAGTCCGAGAATACACTTGATCAAGCTTTAGTGACCAAGCTTGAAAATATGCTGCAGTCTTTAAAAACACTAAAGGCAAAAGGAAAAACACCTAAGCCAGAAAGGCAAGTAGGGGCGTGGCAGTCTTTTGAGACATCGCCATATTCAAAAATACGAGAAGCTTTAAGTATCGCTGCCGCACAAACGAATGAGCCTTCTGCTCAACATCAAGAAATTGTAGAACAAGGAAAAACATTAGTTACTGAGTTTTCAAAAGCAGTAACCAATTTTATGAAAAATGAATGGGCACCCTTTGAAACTATGGTCAAAAATAACAACATCACTTGGGATGAGTAATATAATGAAGTTGAGATAATTAGGATAGAATTGCCTCTGCTTCAATTTCTACCATATAACCTTCACCTACCAATTTAGCTTCTACCAATGTATTAGCAGGGTTGATACCTTTAAAACGTTCACCATGTGCTCGTGCTACAGGTTCCCAATCTTTTAGTTCGTTGACGAAAATTCGGGTTCTCACCACATCGGCTAAAGTACCACCAAATGAAGTGATAACGCCCTCGATTTTGTCAATGATAAAATGGGCTTGGGCAGCGGGGTCTGTGCCACCTATCATGTCACTTCCGTGAGTTGCTGTGGTACCTGAAACATGAATACTATTTCCAATTTTTACAGCTCTACAGTACCCTGCATATTCTTCCCACTCCGTACCGCTAAAAATTTGTTCCCTATTTTCTCCGGTTTTTAGGGGAGTAAATGCTTTAGGTATCGTTTCTAAATGATCGCTAAGGTCGCCCGAAGCTGTTAAAAATGGAGGTTTTCTATATTCATCACCACAATCGCCAGGTATTAAGGTCAATTGAAGTTGTGCTTCTTTAATAGCGTTGATATCATCAGCATCTAGCGTAATATCCAGCATTTTTCTATTGTCATAGATATGCTCGCTTTCACCTAGTCGAGCGCCAACGATTACTGAAGCTACCGCATCACCCTCTAGAATAAATCTACTTGCAATATTTGCGATAGACGCTTGGTGTTTATCGGCAATCTTTTTTACTGTTTGTAGCAGGTTCTGGTAGGGTTCCCATCCGCCAGCGGCGTCAATAAAACGTTTGTATTTCATTTGTGACCATGTGGTCAACTCTTCATACGTAGGTTCGGTTTTGTTCAGCCATTTATCGGTTAAGAATCCGCCAGCCAATGTCCCAAATGCCAAGAGTTTTACATTGTATTCTTGACACACAGCAGCCATGTTTCCATTCGCGCGCTGGTCGATTAGAGAATGACAAATTTGATTGCTGATAATGGGTATGCCACTGGCTAAAGCAATTCGTAAATGTGCGGCATCGAAATTAGTTACTCCAATATATTTAATTAATCCCTCTTCCTGTAGTTCCTTAAGGTAAAAAAGACCATCTAACCAGCTAGCATCTGGGTAGTACCACGCATGAAATTGTAAGAGATCAATGCTAGATTGTTGCATTCTATCTAAAGCTGTTTGTATGGCAGCTCTAACATCGTCGCGAGTAATTTTACCAGGTTTCGGAACCCATTTGGTAAATAGCTGTACGCTGTTTTTATCGGCAAGACTATTTTTAAAAGTACCAGTTATGATTTCACTAGATCCATAATGGTCGGCCATGTCGAAAGAAGTGAGTCCGGCATCAACGTAAGGCTTCATAAATTTGGCTGTTGCTACAGGGTCCAATGTATTACCATGACGTTCCATATCGGCAATTTGCCATAAGCCGGTAACCACTCTAGAAATCTCTAAATCTTTTGCTAATTTAATTGTTGTCTGCATCTTTTATTCTTCAGGGAGTTCTAAAAATAGTTCGTTTATGTTGTTGTTATGTTTTTTCAATTTGTTCCAATAATAGGCAAATAACAAGCTTGCCAAGCCCATAACAATGAGCCATATAGGTGTGGAGTGAAAATACCACGCTGTTGTCTCTGATGTTAAATCTTTATAAGTGTGAATACCTAAAAAGGCAGAAAGGGTGATAATTCCTAGCCAAGCAATCCATAATTGTAATGTTCTATTTTTAAGTACTGAAATTTGTTTTGCCATCGCGGGATTTACCTTTTTGATAGTGACTAGGGTAATACACATTAAAAGAAAATTGACCATCATAGAAGTAACCATAATATCGATACCTAAAAAGAAATCGCCAGCAAAATGAGAACCTAATATACCAATACTCGCCATTGCACCAGCAACAATTAATGCGATATGTGGGGTATGATTTTTTGGATGGATTTTAGAGATAGATTTAGGGAAAATACCATCTTTAGCCCAAGCGAACATTAATCGTGAAACAGATAATAGCATGGCCGGTAGGTCATTGATAAGTGCAATTGCTGCGCCTGCCAATATAGCGATACCTAAGCCAGAGGGCAGCACGTAGCTTAACAAGCCTGGGGCAGAAATATCTTTAGTCATTGCTTCTTCTGCAACAAAACTCCAGGGAACAATATGATAGACTGCCGAAGCAAAAAGAAAGTAGAATAAGCCTACTCCGAATATGGCCAGTAGAATTGCTCGTGGTAACGATTTAGTTGGATTTTTAGCCTCACCACCTGCCTGAGCTATGGAGTCAAAACCTATAAAACTTGAAAATAAAAGTGCGGCTGCCGACAAAAATATGCGCCAGTCGAAATCAATATTTTTAATGGGCTCAAAAGTGCGTCCGGTTTTTTCTTGTAATCCCGTTAAGAAATCTGTAGAGTCGTACATGAGTGCCGATACGATTACAATTCCGCCAAGGGCGAACATCAAAAACATCATGGGTAATAAGATGCGCTCATAACTTTTTATCCCACGAATATTAATAGCGATAAAAGACCAAATTAAAGCTAATGCGATGGTTACGCGAATCCACCCTATTTCTAATCCGTTAGATATATTTTCCCACCCCAAACTCATCGTTACATCACGAATAAATGGTACGGTTACGTAAGCAATAACTCCGATAACAATAGAGAGTCCGAACCATTGAGAGAAGCTGGCAACAAAGCCTAAGTACGGATTTAATCCTCTACTGGCATAAATATAACTACCGCCCGCGCGTGGCATGGCAGATGCTAAAATGCCATAAGCCAATGCAGCAAATAATGCAGGTATGGCAGCAAAAGCAAATGCAGGTAACACGTAAGGACCGATACCGGGTACATTACGCTGGATCATGAAAGGAACGACATTTATCGAAGCCCCTAACATAGAGCAAACACCGGTAGCGGTAAGGGCTAAAAGCCCCATTTGTCGAGTTAGTTTTTTTGAGGTGGTTTTTGACATTTAAAATTGAGTTGCAGCGGCTTAGACTATTCTTGACCTAGAAAAGATTGTACACCGGTCATCTGCCATCTGCCCAAGGTTATTGGTATGCTCCCAATAGCATTTAATTCGTCAAAAAAGACTTTCATTTCAAAAGGTTCGTTCTTGCTCTCTTTCATTCTGGCATATTCTGCCATGGTGTTTTCTAACAAGTATTTACCAGTTATGTAGCTGGTGCCATACCCGGGTTGTCTAAGGTAAAGGTGCTGTTCAAAAAGCAATAGGTCCTTTTCAGTTTTCATCCACCCTCTTGGTGTGTAGTTAGAGTGAATACTACCGGCTTCTTCAGATGTCATAAGGTTTGCATGTGCATATAATGAACCTAAGCCTCTAGCGGCACGTTGAGCAATCATGATATAAACAATTTCTCTAGAGCGGGTTTGGTCGTCATACAATCCGGCATCCATAAACATTTCTTCTACGGCAGTTGCCGTTCCTTCATTTCTTGAATCGAATATATTGTAAAGTAACGCCTCTTTTCTAATCTCACGTGGGTTGGGTTCATTATCCATTCTAGCCAGTTCAAACCAATGGTAAAAATGAGAGTATAGCGGGCGCTGATCTAAATGTGCCGTGATCCAAAAAAAGTTTCTTTTCTCTTTCGGTACATAAGCACCTAAATGGTCATTGAGCGCAGTTTCAAAATAATCTTTTACTGTAACTATTTCATTTTTGTCTAAAAATTCTAGAAGACTTTTAGCTGAAGCCTTTGCCATTTTATTGTATTCTTCTTCACTACTGGCATCATCTAATTCGGGTAAATTCTGATTTCTATGTTCTTCTAATTTCAGTGCCGACCAAGCTCGTGTCAGTTCTCGTTTTAATAACATTACTTCGTCTTCCCAAGTTAATGGTACCAAATGTACATTTTGTAAATACCAAGTATAATTTTCTTTTCCAATACCTGATGGTCCGGTTTTAGAGACGGCTTCGGTTTTTAGCCATTCTGCTAAATTATTTGTTGAGGTTATTGCGGCATCGATAGCCGTAACTATTTTCTTGTTTTTTTGAACTCCATCTAGATTTTTAAGTTGCGCTAAATCTTTGCTTTGGGTTTCAATATCGCGAATACCGGCTACCCATAAATCTTTTGCATTACCCGTTAAGTTTTTCTTCGCTTGTTCGTTAAGAACAGGTATAACTTTTAAGGCGGCAATGAATTTGGTTTGGTCAGTTTTGCTTAATGGAAAGTTGTATTTCCATACATCGATAATAGCATGGTGCGCCGGACCCTCATGTGCAGGTACATCGCTACGGTCTGTCCATATAGTTTTATAAAATGCGGGATCTCTTGCCCAGGGTTTTAAAATTCGTTGGTTAAAATCGTAACCTTTTATCTCGGCATTTACAATATGCCAATCAACCTTATCAGGTATTGACCACCCAGTAGTATCTATAGCATATAGTTGTTGCTGCAAAGATTTGAATTCAGGAGTCCTCTTTTCGAAAGTTTCTGAAGTGTAATCAGGGGCACCATCTAATATTGGTGGGTTTTCAAAGGAGCGCCATTTTTTAAAAAGTTCCACTACACTTTGATTTGAACTTGTGTCTTGTGCCAATGTGATTAAGGGTGTGCTAACAAAAAGGAAAATAAAAAAGTAAGTTACTAATCTTGAATTTGCAGTTGTAGTCATTTTGAGTTGGTGATTGGTATGTGTATGCAAAATAAGAATAGTGTAGCAATGAGCCATATGTTTATTAAAAATAGTGATGGATTAGAATTATGTGATTACTATTGAAATCATAAAATTGCTCTAAAGCATAAATAAGTAGCTCAAATTCTAAATCCACCAAAATTTCACCTGCGAATAGCGTTATTTGTAAATTCAATTCAAAATGATTTTTTATACAGTCGTATTGTCTTAAAAATGTATTTTTATATCCCTATACAAATAATAGTGTAGTCGTATTTTTAGTTTATAGTTCAATTTTAATCGTATGAATAAGGAGTTTCATTTTCTTGATGATGGTGGCGAGATGGGTAAGTTAATGCGCGAAAAAGATTGGTCAATGACACCATTAGGTCCGCCAGAAGAGTGGCCGCAAAGTTTACGAACCACATTGAATATTTTATTGAACTGTCCTTTTCCGATGTTTTTATTTTGGGGAAAAAAATTGAAGGGATTTTATAATGATGCCTATAGACCTAGTTTAGGGAAAGATGGTAAACACCCATTTATTTTAGGTCTAAATGGAAAAGAGTCATGGCCAGAAATTTGGGATGATATATATCCATTACTTACAGCTGTAACAGAACGTGGGGAAACCATTAAAATGGAAAATCAACTAATTCCTTTTTTTAGAAATGGTAGAATTGAAGATATTTATTGGACGTTTAGTTATAGTCCTGTAAAGGATGAATCTGGTAATGTTGCAGGTGTATTGACTGTTTGCACAGATACTACAGAGTCTGTTTTGGCAGAGAAACGTTTGAGGGAAAGTGAACGTCGTTTTCGTGAAATTGCCAATCTATCACCCATGTGGATTTGGATTACAGATGCAGATATAAATGTAGAATATGCCAACAAAGAACTTTTAGATTTCATAGGGTTGTCTCATTATTCTGAATTTGAGGGTCAGGTATGGAAAAGTATAGTACACCCAGATGATATAGAATTGGTTTTTGAAGGTTTCAGCAAGGCTGTAGAAAAGCAAGAAAGAATGTCCTTAGAATACCGTGTAAAAAATGCGACAACCAACGAGTATGAATGGTTTAAAATCGTGGCAGTACCTAAATTTGAAAACGGTGAGATTAAAGGTTTTCTTGGTACGGGAATGAATATAGAGCAACAGAAATCGTACGAAGAGAATTTAAAAAACGAAGTAGACCACCGTACAAAAGAACTGGCTTCTAGTAATTTAAAGCTAGAAAAAATGAATAAAGAGTTACAATCTTTTGCATATATCTCTAGTCATGATTTACAAGAGCCGTTACGTAAAATACAAATGTTCGCCGAAGTGTTGATGGATAATGAGTACGATCAGTTATCTACTTCTGGTAAAGTTAAATTCGAAAAAATACAATCTGCGGCCAATAGGATGCAGGCTCTTATCAACGATTTATTATCATATTCTCGTACAGATACAGAGCAAAGGGTTTTTGAAACAATTGATTTAAAAGATCTAGTAGAAGATATTAAAAATGATTTAGGAGAAGAGTTAAGTAAAAAAGAAGGTACGATCCTCTTAAAAAACTCTTGTCAATTAGAAGTAGTTCATTTTCAATTCCGTCAATTAATATATAACCTGTTATCGAACTCTATAAAATATTCGAAAGCAGATGTACCGCCTGTAATTACTGTAGAATCCGAGGTAATTAAAAAAGCGAAATCTATTGATCCGGGTTTGTCTAACACTAAAGAATACGTTCAAATAACTATTACCGATAATGGTATTGGGTTCGAAGAACAATTTTCTGAAAAAATATTCGAGGTTTTTCAGCGATTACATTCTAAGCAAGAATACGTAGGTACGGGGATAGGTTTGGCTATTGTAAAGAAAATTGTACAAAATCATGCTGGGGTTATTAGTGCTAGAGGTGAATTAAATAAGGGGTCTGTTTTTACCATTGTACTTCCCAAAAAGCAGTAAGTATAACCCATTTTATATCCGAAGTACTAAAAATCTATTCAATTGTATTGATTGAGTTAAATTGTTATGTCACTGTATTTCATTTTAATAGCTAGTTAAATTCCAATAGTTCCTGATTATTTGAAAGAAAATTTTTTAGAGTTAAAGCATATTCTTTTAAGGATATTGTATGGGTGAATTCGATTCTATTTTTGATTTATGAATACTACAATAACAAAATCGGCAGGTATGGGTGCTGTCATAAATGATGGCGCTGTAACCTTTAGAGTATGGGCTCCAAATGCAGTGAAAGTCTTCGTTGGCGGTAGCTTTAATAATTGGTCTGAAAACGAGATTGTTCTCGAAGCGGAGAATAATGGATATTGGTCTGTAAGTACAGATCAAGCATCGGAAGGTGATGAATATAAATTCTTTATCGAATATAACGGTAAACTTTTATCAAGAAATGACCCTTACGCCTATGAGGTAACTAATAGCAACGGTAATTCTATAATAAGAACATTAGATTTCAATTGGGAGGATGAAGATTTTAAAATGCCGAGCTGGAACGAGCTTGTCATTTATGAGCTACACGTAGGTACTTTTAATCGTTCTGCACCAGATGCTGTTGGTACTTTCGAAGATGTCATCGAGAAACTAGACTATTTAAAAAACTTAGGAATTAACTGTATAGAATTATTACCCGTGGCTGAGTTCGCAGGTGGAATATCTTGGGGTTATAATCCCGCTCACCCGTTTGCAATAGAACAAGATTATGGTGGTCCAGATGCTTTTGCAAAGCTGGTCAATGAAGCACATAAAAGAGGAATCGCGGTGATTATGGATGTTGTTTATAATCATTTCGGTCCCTCAGATGTAGATTTATGGCAGTTCGATGGTTGGAGCGAAAATGAAAAAGGTGGAATTTATTTCTACAATGATCATAGAAGCGACACTCCGTGGGGCGATACCAGACCAGATTATGGTAGAGAAGAAGTACGTAAATACTTGCGTGACAATGCATTAATGTGGATAGAAAAATACCATTGTGACGGTCTACGAATGGATGCTACTTCTTACATACGCTACGAAGGTGGGGGTTTAGGGTATGATACAGAAATTGAAGAAGGCAATGTTTTAATGCGCGATATCAATACAGAGATTAGAGAGAAATATCCGCATGTATTGACCATTGCAGAAGATCTAAAGGGTGATAGTAGGGTTACCGATGCTGTTGAACACGATGGTCTGGCATACGGTTCTCAATGGGATATGAATTTTGTTCACCCCGTGAGAGAGGTGATTGAAGATACCCATGACGACAGTAGAGATTTGCAGAAAATTATTGATGCATTAGAGTTTAAATATAGTAATGATGCGTTTTGCCGAATTGTATATACCGAATCTCATGATGAGGTTGCCAATGGTAAAGCCAGGGTTCCAGAAGAAATTCAACCAGGAGATGCAGAAAGTGATTTTGCCAAGAAAAGAGCCATTTTGGGTATGGTGTTGACGTTAACATCGCCAGGTATACCAATGCTTTTTCAAGGGCAAGAGTTTATTGAAGATGAGTATTTTCAAGATACTGAAGCTTTAGATTGGGAAAAAGAAAAAAAGCATAAGGGTATAGAAAACTTGATCAGCGATATTATTAAGTTGAGAACCGGAGAAACTGAAGGCGGTAAAGGGTTAAGAAGTCAACATGTGGAGGTTTTACATAGTAACCACGAAACTAAAATATTGGCATATACCCGTTTCGACGGTAATGATCCTACCGAACCAGTTCTTGTAGTTTTGAATTTTAGTAATCAAGAGTATGAAGACTATGGTATTGGTTTAAATGAAAATGAACCATTTGAGTTAAGAATAAATGCAGGTAGTAAAATCTACGATAAAGATTTCTCAGAATTAACAGTAAATAATGTTGAAGTAGTTGAAAAAAGTACAGATGCGAAAAACTGGACGGGTAAAATAAATATTCCCGCTTATGGTGCATTAATTTTTACGAAATCGTAAAACTGATATTCATTATTAAAAACGGTTTTTTTAGTAGATTTAGACCTACAATGAAGCCGTTTTTTAAGCTAAGATTTAAAAGTGGTAATATTTTATTGTATTTTGTTATATAATGTTTTTCTAAAATAATAATTTTACAAGCATTTATGCAGCAAACTAATTGTGAGGTATTGAATGGAATATAGTTTCATATATAGCCCTGAAAAAATGGTTAATGAAGTATTTCGAAAAACAATGGTCGCTGTAGGGGTTGATTTTGAAATGTTGCAAGACGGTACCATTAAGTTGCCAAATGATTTAAGTGAAGAAAAATTTGCAATTATTTCATCGCGGCTAGAAGGTTATGGTATAAAGATTCAAACAAAAGAGAATCGAGATATCGTTGAAGAAATTAAGATTTATATTAAGAAGATGGTTTATGAGGGCGATATTAGAGATGTAAAAATTTCAGAATTGCTCACCAATCAATTGGGTTTTAGTTATCCATATCTTTCTAATCTATTTTCGAGTAAAACGTTTACCTCGATAGAGAATTTTTATATATTAGTGCGCATTGAAAAAGTGAAGGATTTGGTGCTGTTAGAGAATACAAGTTTAGGTGAGATTGCTCATGACTTAAATTTTAGCAGTGTGCCTCACTTATCGAATCAGTTTAAAAAAGTTACCGGGTTAACCATAACCCAGTATATGAAGTTTAGAAAAAAGTGAGAAGAACGGTTCTTCTTTCAATACATTAAAAGTGAAAATGGATAAATTAAGAATACTACTCGTTGACGATGACGAAGACGACAGACAGTTTTTTGCAGATGCATTGGAAGGGATTGAACTCAATACAGATTTACACCAATTAGAAAATGGTAAAAGCTGTATGGAGTATTTATTGAGCGATACCGATAATACTCCCGATTTAGTGTTTTTAGATTTGAACATGCCCATTATGAATGGGTTCGAATGTTTAGAAGCTATAAGACGGACACCTCATTTAAAAGACTTGTTGGTAGCTATTTATTCTACCTCATCTGCAGAAAGAGATATTGAAGAAACCTTTGAAAAAGGAGCGAACATCTACATTAAAAAACCTTCAAGCTTTAACGAACTTAAAAAGTCATTGAAACAAGTGGTGAAAATGAACTGGGCATATCATTTAAATGATTTTAAGAAAGAGAATTTTTTATTGAAAATATAAGGTCTTAAATAAAGCTATAATAAAAAAGTTGTTTCATTCGGAACAACTTTTTTTGTTTTAGCACTAGCCGAGCTGAATTATATACACTTATTTCGTAGTATCTTAACAAAAGGATGAAAAGTATAAACCGATGATGAATACAATAGCAGATAATTTATTTAAAAAAATAGTTGACGATGCCAACACTGCTGTTCTATATGCCGAGTCACCGGTACCGAATTCTTTGCATTCAAAAGAGTATTTAATTAAGTATGCGAACCAAAAAGCGCAAAATTTCTTTTCTATTGCTCTGAATCCTAACCAGAATAAATCATTAGGTGAAATTGTAAAATATGATGAAGTTTTAATATTAGCCAATAAAGTTTTAGAAGCAGGAGTTGAAGAAAATTTCAATATTGTAGTTAAAGAAGATAACAATCTTTTTAACTATAATGTCAGAATTACTATAGTGCATACAGGGCTATTATTTGCTTTGACCTTACTTAAACCAGATTTTATTACCGATAAAGAATCTAAACTCCCTTTGGGTAACCTAGAATCGAGAAAGCGAGAGCTTGAAATTTCAAGCCTTTTTGGTATACGGGTATTAGATAGTAATGATAGTATAATTTGTTATTTGAAACCTATTTTCAATAATAAAGGTGATGTTGAAGATTTTCGAATAGATTATATCAATAATCGAATGGGGGAAATTGCCAATGAAGAATCTGCAATAATTGAAGGTCAAACTATTTTGGAGTACTACCCCAACAATCTAGAGAATGGAGTGCTGGAGATTTTAGCAGATGGTTATATATCTGGAGAAAATAAAGAATATACAAAAGAATTTATTTTTGATGAAGAGGTTATTTGGTTGACGACAAGGGCAATTAAAATGAACGATGGCTTAATTCTTTTTTCAAAAGATGTAACTCAAGAAAAGAAATACGAAGAGCAACTATTTATTCAGAATAGATTATTGTCAGAAGCAGAACGTGTTGCCAATATTGGTAGTTTTCGATGGAATTTGAGTAAAAAGGAAGTTAAATATTCTGACAATGTCTACAGATTGTTCGGTTATGATCCTAATGAGTTTGATGATAAGTATGATAGATTATTGACATTCTTACACCCCAATGATGTAGAGAAGGTAAAATCTAGTTTTAAAGAAGGTAAAAAGAATAAAACAAAATCTGACCTAGTCTTTCGTGTCTATACAAAATCTAGCGAGCTGAGATATATGAATACGATAGGCGAATATTACCAGAAAGAAGGTAATTGGTATATGGTCGGTGTCATTAGAGATGTAACCAAAGAAATAGAGGGCGAGTCTAAATTGCAAATAAAGAATTCAGAATTAAAAAGAACTAATGCAGATTTAGAAGCTTTTAACCGTGTTGCCAGTCATGATTTGCAAGAACCCTTGCGTAAAATTCAAATGTTCGTTAGCCGCTTAGATGAAGAAGAGCAGGGGCGTTTAAGCAACCGGTCTATTGGCTATTTGAATAAGATAAAGTCTTCGTCAGATAGAATGCGAAGTCTTATTAATAATCTTCTAGCTTATTCAAAAGTAGATGAGGTTGCTGAGCAACCTAAACGCGTAGATTTAAATGATGTGTTGAAAAATGTACTAGAAGATTTGGGCGAGCTTATAAACGATTTAAATGCTAAGGTAGATTCAACAAATTTACCTGTGGTCAATGGTATTCAATTTCAGTTAGAGCAATTGTTTGCAAACCTTATCGGCAATTCACTTAAATATGTAAAAGAAGGGGTTCAGCCCAATATAAGAATATTAAGTAGTGTTGTTTTGGGTAATAAATCGTCAGAGGGTAATTTGTTGCCAAATATCAACTATGTAAAATTACAGTTTATTGATAATGGTATAGGATTCGAAAAAAAATATCAAGATAAAATATTTGAAATATTTCAACGCCTACATGGTAAAACTGAATTTTCAGGAACAGGGTTAGGCTTGTCTATCTGTAAAAAAATCGTTCAATCACATAATGGGTCTATTTTGGCAAAAGGAGAATTGAACAAAGGTGCTGAGTTCACCGTATATCTTCCTACTTTATTATAATCACACATTTTCGTTCTAAATTGGGCGTTCTTAAAATTGTGTAACAGCTTCTTAAAATGATGTAACACATTTATATCTCATTGGTCGCATCTTTGTATCAACAAGAAATGTAGACTTTATGAAAAATCTTCAATACGCTAGAGTAGGTACTATAAGACACAAAGATGCCTATCAGCAAACTGCGAATACACAACAAAGTGGTTCTAGTTTTTCAGCTGCTTTCAATGCTGAAGAGGCTACATTAAATAATAACCAACTAAATAATATATCATGCAAATAGTTCATAATCAATTAAGTTATTTTAATAGTGTTTTAGGAGGAAGTATTTCAAACTTTCAAGGTGATCGTATTCTTCAATATGACAATGAGAAAGGAAATGGTAGAATTCAGACAGTATCATTAGGATCAGGAATTTCTTATACCGAATATGATATGGACCTAAAAGAAGATTTTAATTTCGATTTAAAGTTGGATGAAAATCCTAGTTTGTATTTTATTTATTGCCTTGAAGGTAGTTTCAGATTTTCTCAAGGTAAAGAGATTAATAAAGTAGAGGCTTTACAAACCGTTGTAATAGGTGGTTCAAATGAGACTATCAATATAAAACTAAGAGAGGCGACCAAGTCTAACTTATCAATAATTAAAGTAACCCAAGATGGCGAGTCATTAAGCAAGAATTCAAATAATGAGTTGTATGAGCGATTGTTCGCGTCATTTTTAAATGAAGATGGGGAGGCACATATAGGTACTTTTAACTTAAAAATAAAAGAACAATTACTTCAAATAAGATCAATTACACAAGTAGGCTTGGTTAGAAAACTACTTATTGAAGGTATTGTAAACTTTACTTTGGCGTTAGAGATATTACATTGTAAGCAAGATATAGAAAACAGTGGTCAAGTTTCTACGATGTTAACTAAAAAAGAGCTTCTAAGAATAGAAGAAGCTGTAAATGCGATTAAAAGAAAACCAGAGTTTCCTTATACTGTAACAGATTTAAGTAAAGAATATGGTCTTTCACCAACTAAGCTTCAAGAAGGCTTTAAAGTAATGGAAGGTACTACAGTAACTAACTTCATTAGAAATGAAAGATTAGTCCTGGCTGAAGAGCTTATTCAAACATCTGATATGAACATATCAGAGATAGTTTACTCCATTGGATTTACAAGCAGAAGTTACTTCTCTAAAATTTTTAGAAATAAATTTAAATGTACTCCAAAAGCATACCTAATGAATATTAGAAACGTATCGCTTTCAGCATAGAATAATAAATTCAAAGAAGATAAGGCCGGCTCTATTGAGCTGGCTTTTTTGTTTTATTTAATGAAATAAATCTTGGAGAAAAGATTGAAAATCAAAAAAAATCCAACTAATAAAAATGTTAGGAGGATATTTAATTTATATAAGATAGTAGTAAGTGTTTGAAAGTCACTTTTAAATAGAAATAACAAACTCTTTTTCGTTTCTCTCGGCATCTTCTACATAGCGCAAACATTTATGTAAAAGAGTCTTAAGCTGATTGTATGATGAAGGTTTTTGTAAATATAACGAAGCACCCATTTCATTTAATCGAGTAATTTCTTTTGGGTGATAAGAGGTAGAATAAATAATTACTGGGGTATCGGCATATTTTTCTAAATCTCTGATATCTGCCAAACATTCGAACCCGTCCATCATGGGCATTTTTAAATCGAGAAAAATTACATCAGGTTTTTCTGCTGTATTTGATAACAATTCTGCCATTAAATCTACACCATTATTAAACTCAGAAATTTTAGTTTGTATTGGAATTTCGCGTAATGCATCAGAAAAGAAAGTTCTGTCGTCGCTATCATCATCTGCTAGGTAGACATTTAGTAAAGTTTTGCTCATGGCAATTAATAATTTAAAACGCTAAAAGATATTTTGTTCACGAAAATTTTAATTAAAAATAATAATCAAAATCCAACAGCAAGATAAAACTTAAAGACTTTATTCTCTAATTCGATTGGTTTAAAAAATAGCTCAATACCATAATAAATTTTTGCAATTAGTGTTGAACGGTATGGTAAAACTACTATTCAACGTACTTTATTATAGCTGTGCCACCTAAAGTGTTGTTTTTAATAGATACAATGGTTCTTTTTAGCGCATTTACTAGTGTGTTGAATGAATTTGGTTTATGAAGATACCTATTGGCACCGTTCTCGAATAGTTCAGAGATACGATTAATATTGTACTCATTGGAAAAAATGACAATAGGAGTCTCATCTAAATGATTCATTGATCTAATCATTTCCAAGGTTTGTTCACCATTTAATTTGGGCATAAAGAGATCTAGAAAAATAACATCAGGGGTATTGGGGTTTGTTCTAAGAGTTTCCAATAAATCCATGCCATTTGAAAACATGGTAATTTTTAGGTTCCCTTCTATACTCGCTATTGCCTCTCTAAAAATTTGCTGATCATCTAAATCGTCTTCAGCCATAAATAAATGGAATACATCATCTACAATCATTGTTTTATAATTTAATTATCCTCCAATGACCTCTCCACCATTAATATGAAGTACTTGCCCTGTCATATAACTACTGTCTTCACTTGCCAAATAAACATATGCGGGACCAACTTCAGCAGGTTGTCCTGCTCTTCCCATCGGAACATCTTTTCCAAATTTTTCTAAATCTTCACCTTCAAAAGTAGCGGGTATTAATGGAGTCCAAATTGGTCCTGGAGCTACGGCATTTACACGGATACCTTTTTTTGCCAGCGATTTTGATAAGCTTCTGGTAAACGAAACAATGGCACCTTTTGTGCTGGCATAATCAATAAGATGTTCAGAGCCTCTATAGGCGGTAACAGAAGTGGTGTTTATAATCGTATCACCTTCTTTTAGGTGCTTCATAGCTGCTTTTACAATATAAAAGTATGGGTAGATGTTGGTTTCAAAAGTAGTGTGGAGATTTTCTGTTTTAATATCTTCAATATGCTCTGTAGGAAACTGCATTGCCGCATTGTTGACAATACAATTTAGAAAACCGAATTTTGAGATGGTTTCGTCAATTGCTTTTTTGCAAAATTGTTCATCTTTAACATCACCTTTAATCAAGAGGCATTGACCGCCTTCGTTTTCAACTTCAGACTTTGTTTTCAAAGCGTCCTTTTCTTCATTTAAATATATTATTGAGACCATTGCACCTTCTCTTGCAAAATGTACGGCTACACTTTTACCTATGCCGCTATCTCCACCGGTAAGCAGTACAACTTTGCTTTTTAGCTTATCACTGCCTTTGTAGTTTTTACGTATAGTTAACGGTTCAGGGTTCATTTTAAATTCCTTACCCGGTTGTTTTGCTTGTTCTTGATTTTTATCTATAGTTATATTTTCCATGTTCTAATTATTTATAGTTACTACTTATGCTGCCAGTTTTCTACACTCTTTCGCACATGCCAAGCAAGACTCTGCACAAACTTTACAATGTTCGTGATCATGTTGTTGGCATTGTTCTGCGCACCATTCGCAAACTTCAGCGCATAGTGCCGCCTGTTTGGAAGAGAAAGGACTATCTGCAATTAATAATTTTATCGTATTTAAGCATGCATCTACACATTGCATGCAGCATTTTGGGCAATCGTTCATACTCTCTAATCCTGCCATTTGTACCATACAATTTTGGCAATCAATAAAACATTTTTGGCAGGCTTCTATACAACTTTGATATTTTGAATTCATAGCATTAAATTTTACAACGAAATAATTTGTTTGTTAAAATTAAAATTCGAACCCAAAATTTATTTGCTCTTTTAATTAGAAGTTTTGCGTTATAGCTAAAGGGGAAATAATAGTATTAAAAAAGCACAGTAAAGAGCAGCATTGCAAACTGAAAGATGTGTAATTAAAATGGTATAAAGTTATGCTCTTTTTACATCTTTCATAATCCATAAATCTAGTGGTGAATCATCATCTTTATGTAACACTGAAATATCACCGGTAGTTTCGAAAATAACAGCTTTTATTTGACTTAATTCGGTAACGTTCGCTTCTCTAAGTTTAGAGCGCAAATCGCCTTCGGTAACTCTGGCTTTTAATAAATTAGCCGAGATAATTTCATTTCCATCCATCAATAATAATGGGGAATTGTCAACAATATTTTGGAAGGTTTTATTTCTACGTGCTAAGGCTATACCTATTTGTAGAATATAAACTAGTGCCAAACCTATTATACCTTCGATCATTTTTACCGAAGATGATAATATGGTACTTGCTATTATTGAGCCGACAGCAACAGTCATGGCAAAATCAAAACTCGACATTTTCGAGAAACTTCGTTTTCCGCTTATTCTTGTAAATAAAATTACGGCAATGTAAATACCTATTGTGCTACATAAAATGATTAGGGCAGTATGCCATGATGTGTTAAATAGTTCTTTCATGATAATTGGTTCTAAGATTATGATGGTAAATGTTATAAATGAATAATATAGAATTTTAGATAATCATTTGAATTCATCTATCAAGCGATTCATAATGATTAGACGTTACATTCTATTTCTTTCTAAATTTCAAAATGAGGAAGAGCATAGTGGAATTCAATAGTGTTGAAATGCCGTTGGTAAGAATAATTGGAACATCTTTCTTCATTATGCCATAAACTGTCCATAATAAAACACCAATAGTAAGTATCAAAAACATTTTAGGCGAGACATCTTCAATTTTTTTTGTTTTCCAAGCTCTATATATTTGAGGTACTGCTGCTATAGTTGTGAAAATTCCGGCAAGTATACCAATAAGCTCTTCCATACGCATAGCTGGTTTTTAATAATTACTGTTAAATATTAAAATTGTAGCATTATATGCCACTATTAAAATTGAATTTAGCTGGGTTGAATTTTAAATAGTGATTCGATTAAATCTTTTATTTGTTCAATAGATTTCTGCTGTTTTTTTATGCAAAAAATTATTTAATTTCCAAATAACTAATTGTTTAACGGTATAGCTATGGCATTTATGGCAATATTTATTTCTGGTATTCTAGGTACTACGGTTATGACGGGCTTTAGTCATATTGTAGAATTACTTACCGATCATAAGTTTAATGAGGCGCATTTATTAAATGAATTTATCAATCGATCAAAAAAGACCACTTCAAAAATTGGTAAAAATCACTACTTAGGTTGGTTCCTTCATTTTATGATAGGTGTATGTATGGCGGTGTTTCTCTACTGCTATTATTTTTATATGGCGGATAATGTCCTCATCTGGACAGGTGTATTCTTAGGCTTTATTTTGGGTATAATAGGTGTGACCGGTTGGTCAATAATGATCAGTGCTCATTCAAACCCGCCAGACATAAAATGGAAATTATTTTTTGTACAACTAATCTTTGCGCATATGATTTTTGGAGTAACTATAACTTGGGTATTGGCAAAATTCGCATTTAACCTTTATGTATAAATTTTAGATAAGAGATAGAATTAGGTTTATGAAATTGAAAATATCAAATTATACAAAACGAGCAATTATAGGAGGATTTATTTCTTTGGGCTTTATAGGATTAGGCACATTAATGCTTGGTAATTTAAGCGGTTATGAAGCTAAGGTCTTAATAAAATCAAGTCTAACAGGTTTAAATACGCTATGTAACACCATTGTATTGGCATCAGCTACCATTTTAGCTTTAATGCTAACTTTGTTAGGTGTAAGTTCTGGTACCAACTCTAAATTGAAAAATGATCACTATATGCATATCATGCAAATAGCGAAATTAGATACGGCAATATTCATTGCATCACTTTTATTTTTCTTGGTATTTAATTTACCAGTTACCGAAAGTGAAAACATTCCAGAAAATTATTTTGATGCCATCTATTACGTTACTATTGGTGTAAGTGCAATACTTAGTTCAGCTTTAATAGTTGTAGTGCTAATGTTATATAATACTATAATCAATATTATTAAAATTATAGGTTTGGGTATCACCGATCACCCTTTAATTAAGAGTGAAGAAGATGGGGCGGACAATTAAATAATACATAGTTCTTTAATTTGACCAATAGCAAGAAAGATAATTATAACTAATGGTTATAACGGCGGCTCTGCCACCATAGATTTAATCTTCTTCCAAAAGTGTTTTGAAGTTACATTGGTAGGCTCTATGAGATCGGCCATCAAAATTAGATTTCTTTTAAATTGCTCGTACTCGTATTTGTTTGTATTGTCCTCGTCGATGGGATAGTAGGCCATACCCCAATTCGGGAATGTTCTTTTACTTGTTTCATCATTTGAGAAAATAGTGACATTCTTATGGCGAGGATCAAGTTGGATCTTTTGGTAAAGGACTTCTATTTTCTCTTTATTACCTTCTAGAAGCTGAACAAAGCGACCCTTATAATAAATTAAGCAACCTGTAATATCATCACGTTGATTGTTTGCACGAGCCTTTTCAAGTAATTCTTCCATCTCTGGCCCCTTAATTTTATTGGTGGCAACAGATTCATAAGTCAATGTATACATCTAAAATGAAATTGGTCTTAAAGGGCAAAAATAATAAAAATGTCAAATAATGAAAAAGACTTTTTGAAAAAGTGAATAGATTCAGATTGTAGCAAATGTTATAAAACAAAAAAGCCCCTAAAAGGGGCTTTTGAGTGATCGCAGGAGGATTCGAACCTCCGACCGTCTGCTTAGAAGGCAGATGCTCTATCCAGCTGAGCTATGCGACCGACACCATTTTTTCAAATGTGGGTGCAAACTTAGTGATTTTTATAGACTGGTAAAACCAAAATCAACAAAATTTTCATTATTTCTTTTTTGTACTATAATACCGCTATGAACGACCTTCGTATTGATCAAAATTTTCCCATAGTTGATCAAGAACTTTATAGAAAATTTCGAACTCTTCTTCGGTGATACCCAGTGTACTAACTTTTCGTAAATCTTTAATAAATGGCATTACCTGGGTGATTAATGCAGAACCTTCATCTGTAATCACCAATTTATACCTTTTTTGATCATCTCTGAATCTAGACTTTCTTAACAGCCCTTTTTTGCAAAGTCCGCTAATAACTCGAGAAGTTGTAGCCCTGTTTCTGAAGTTAGATTTGGCAATATCTGCTTGAGAAGCATCTTTGCCTTCTAAATGTACGCGTTGTAAAATTACCCATTGCTCAATCGTCAAATCAATATTGTTCTCTGCAAATACCTGTAAAAAGGTGCTTTGAACCTTTTTAAGTGTACGGTCAATATATACTCCGAAGCCTTCCGTCCTATCCATAATCCAAATGTTATTCCTCCAAAAGTAACGGAGTTTATCGTTAATATTGTTGTTAGTGCAACAATATTCAAAAAAAAGTGTATTTTTACTACTGAAAAAATGCTTAAAGAACAAGATATATGCAATTAGCTTTCAAGAACTATATTTTAGAAGATAGTACCTATAAAGGTGGAGGTAAGAAAATTGTTATGCCCGATGGCATTACGGTGCACAAGCTTTCGTCGAACGAAAATCCGTTAGGGTATTCGCCAAAAGTGAAAGAAGCTTTATCAAAAACCCTTGATGATTTAAGTTACTACCCAGATAATACAGATAGTAGATTACGTGATGCCTTGGTGAAGGATTTTGACGGAGTCTTAACTGCAGATAATTTCATAACCGCAAATAGTGGTTCAGAAATTATAGATATGATTTCAAAAGCATTTTTAAGTGAGAATGACGAAGTAATTGTGAGTCAACCATGTTTTCTTCCGTACACCGCATTTACCCGTTGGATGGGGGCCAAGGCGATCAATGTACCCATGACCGATAATTACGATTACAATTTAGAAGGTATTTCAAAAGCAATTACAGATAGAACGAAGTTGGTTTTTCTGGCATCGCCTAACAACCCATCAGGAAATTATATTCCTATGGCAGACTTGAGGAACTTTATAGATAAGTTACCAAAGCATGTTATTCTGGTGTTAGATGAAGTATACAGACATTTTGCCGAAGCTGAAGATTATACATCAGGCGTTCCTTTTGTAGTAGAAGGTAAAAATGTAATTGCCATTAATAGTTTTTCCAAGACGTATGGTTTGGCAGGCCTGCGCGTAGGGTATTGCTATGCACCTGTAGAAATCAGTAATTACATGCGTAAAATATGCAAGCCATTTTTACTGTCTTCTTTAGCATTAGAAGGGGCGATTGCAGCACTCGAAGATGTAGATTTTGTAAATAAAACGGTAGCATTGTTAAAGGAAGAAAGAAAGTTTGTTTTGAACGGACTTGATGCTTTACAAATAAAATACTGGCCTTCACAAGGTAATTTTGTATTAATAGATCCACCAATCAATGATATGGAATTTACTGCGTTTTTGGAACAACGTGGTATTATGGTGAGACCCGTAGGTGTTTTTGGAGCGCCAGGTAAAGTGAGAATTTCATTCGGGTTAAGAGAGGCGAACAAAGCTCTCTTGGCAGCTTTAGAAGTACTCATGAAAACCAAAACGACCACAGCATAATTTTTTCAACTATATGTTGCAGAAGCAACGATTAATATAACAAAAATAAAACTCAACAATATGTCAACAGCAACAAAAGCAGAAAACAAACACAAAGAGGCGCAAGATTTTATGCCTATTAACGGTACAGATTATTTAGAGCTGTACGTAAGTAATTCTAAGCAAGCGGCACATTATTACAAAACTGCATTCGGCTTTAAATCTTTAGCGTATAAAGGTCTAGAAACAGGTAGCAGAGAATATGAGTCTTACGTATTAGAACAAGACAAAATAAGGTTGGTATTGACTTCTCCACTAAGAAGTGGTACTGATGTGGGTAGACATATTGACAAGCATGGTGACGGAGTTAAAGTTACTGCGCTGTGGGTAGATGATGCTACATATGCTTACAATGAAGCGATGAAAAGAGGAGCCAAAAGTTATATGGAACCTAAAACAGAAAAAGATGAACACGGTAAAGTAGTTACTTCCGGTATCTATTCTTACGGTGAGGTAGTTCACGTTTTTGTAGAGCGTAAAGATTATAACGGTACATTTTTACCAGGTTACCAAAAATGGGAAAGTGATTACCAGCCAACATCTACAGGAATAAAATTTGTAGATCACATGGTAGGTAATGTACATGAAGGTCAAATGAACTATTGGGTAGATTTTTATGCCAATGTTATGGGCTTCAAGCAAATTATGTCTTTTGATGATAAAGATATCTCTACAGATTTTACGGCATTAATGAGTAAGGTAATGAGTAATGGTAACGGTCGTATTAAGTTTCCGATTAACGAGCCGGCACCAGGTATGAAAAAGTCCCAAGTAGATGAGTACTTAGAATTTTACGAAGGTGAAGGGGTGCAGCATATTGCAGTTGCTACAGATGATATCGTAAAAACGGTTTCAGATTTGAAAAGTAGAGGGGTAGAGTTTTTGAACATACCAACTACATATTATGATGTATTGACAGAAAGAGTTGGTGAAATTGATGAAGATATCGAATCGCTAAGAAAACTTGGTATTTTGGTGGATCGTGATGATGAAGGGTATTTACTTCAGATTTTCACGAAAACTGTTCAAGCAAGACCAACAATGTTTTTTGAAATTATTCAGAGAAAAGGGGCTACTTCGTTTGGAAAAGGAAATTTCAAAGCATTATTTGAAGCTATTGAGCGTGAACAAGAATTAAGAGGGACTTTATAGGTTCAACAAATTTCTGGAGAATCTTAAAATAGATTATTTTTAAAGGAAGTAATTATAAATACCTCGAGGCTAGTTCTTGAGGTATTTATTTCTAATATTTCGAGGCAAATCTCAAAGTATATAATCTCGATCATTAACTAAAACAAACTCATATGCCTATATATCATAAACAAGGAGCGGTGCCACCTAAAAGGCACACGCAGTTTAGAAAACCAAATGGTGAATTGTATTCAGAACAATTGTTCGGTACCATTGGCTTTGATGGCATGTCTTCTCTATTATATCATCATAATAGACCAACAATGGTCAAAGAGATATTGAAGAGTACCGATGTTTCTCCGAAAATTGCTTTAGAGAAAAACATTCGTTCGTTGAAATTAGTGAGTTTTAATGCTCCCGCAAAAGATGATTTCTTAGAAGCTCGTGAACCACTTTTGGTGAATAGCGATATTATTATCGGGGTAGCGGCGCCACGAAAATCGTTACGAGAATATTTTTACAAGAATACCGATGCCGATGAAATGTTGTTCATACATAAAGGTACAGGTGTCTTAAGAACTATTTTTGGTCAGATTCCGTTTGAGTACGGCGATTATTTAATAATTCCCAGAGGAACGATTTATCAGATAGATTTTGATAGTGAAGACAATCGTATTCTGTATGCAGAATCATTTTCTCCTATTTATACTCCGAAGAGATATCGTAATTGGTTCGGACAGTTATTAGAACATTCTCCGTTTTGTGAGCGCGATTATAAACTACCTCAGAATCTAGAAACTTTTACCGATACCGATGAGCACTTGATCAAAGTGAAAAAGCAAGGTGTCATGCATGAAATGGTCTACATTGGGCATCCTTTTGATGTTGTAGGTTGGGATGGTTATAATTTCCCGTACGGATTCTCAATTCACAATTTTGAACCCATTACCGGTAGAGTTCACCAACCGCCACCAGTACACCAAACATTTGAGACGAATGCCTTTGTAATTTGCTCGTTTGTACCAAGGTTATACGATTATCATCCACTGTCCATACCTGCACCATACAATCATTCAAATATAGATTCTGATGAAATGCTGTATTATGTTGACGGAGATTTTATGAGCAGAAACGGAGTACAGCCAGGTAACATATCCTTGCATCCCGCAGGAATACCTCATGGTCCGCACCCAGGGGCAGCGGAGCGTAGTATAGGTCAAAAAGGTTCAGAAGAACTAGCGGTTATGATAGATACGTTCAAGCCATTAATGGTAACCGAAAATGCCTTAAAATTAGACGACGGAGATTATTACAAATCGTGGTTGAATAAATAAAAAAACAAGTACTTGATAACACTAAAAACTTGGGTTTCAGTACCCAAAAATTCAGATTTTTCTATCTATAATCTCCCTATCGGAATCTTCTCTGTAAACGGTGAAGCTCCAAAAGCAGGTATTGCTATTGGTGAGAAAATAGTTGATTTGGCAGCTGTTTCAGAATTAGGTTTATTAGAGGTCAGTGCTTCTTATTTTCGGCAGAAAACCTTAAATGAGTTTATTGCATTAGGAAAGAAAATCACGAATAAAGTTCGATTAGATATACAGAAGTTGTTGATATCTGAGAATTCACCACTAAAAAATCATCCAGAAGTTTTTGTGTCGCAGCAAGATGCTAAAATGCATTTGCCTGTTCATGTTGGTGATTATACCGATTTCTATTCAAGTATAGAACATGCTACCAATGTGGGTAAAATGTTCCGAGATCCAGAGAATGCCCTGTTGCCAAATTGGAGGCATATTCCGGTAGGTTATCATGGTCGTGCATCGTCGATTGTGGTGAGCGGTACTAATATTCACAGACCTATGGGTCAAGTGAAAACCAATGAAATGGAAGTTCCGGTTTTTAAAGCTTCAGGTAATCTAGATTTTGAATTGGAAATGGGCTTTGTAGTGGGTAAAAGTACCGAATTGGGCGAACGCGTTTCTACAAAAGAAGCTGCCGAACATATTTTCGGATTGGTATTATTCAATGACTGGTCAGCCAGAGACATTCAGAAGTGGGAATATGTGCCTTTAGGTCCGTTTTTAGGGAAAAGCTTTGCGTCGTCCATGTCTCCTTGGATTGTCACTTTAGAAGCCTTAGAACCATTTAAAGTTCAAGGTCCGGAGCAAACTCTAGAAGTCCTGCCGTATTTAGAGTATAAAGGAGAAAAGAATTATGATATTCAGTTAGAGGTCGGTATGTCTTCGTCAACTTCGGAAGAATCCACCATTAGCAAATCTAACTTCAAATACATGTATTGGAATATGATGCAGCAGTTGGCGCACCATACCGTAAACGGATGCAATATAAATGTTGGTGATGTTATGGCGTCTGGAACGATATCAGGTAAAGATGAAAGTTCTTACGGCTCGTTGTTGGAAATCTCTTGGGGCGGCAAAAAACCGTTCGAATTAAAAGACGGAAGCAAACGTACTTTTATAGAAGATAATGATACCGTAACTATGCGAGGTTTCGCAGAAAAAGAGGGTAAGAGAGTAGGGTTCGGTGAAGTAACCGGAACCATTTTACCAAGTAAATAAAAATACAATTCACATTAGAAGTTTATAGCATGTCAAATAACGAAGAAATTAATTCTATAGATCCAAATAGTATTTCTCAACAGGAATTACATGGGTATTTATTATCTGCCGTAGCACCGAGACCCATTTGTTTTGCTAGTACCATCGATAAAGATGGCAATGTTAATTTGAGTCCGTTTAGCTATTTTAATCTCTTCAGTGTAAATCCGCCAATGATGATATTTTCACCTTCTAGAAGAGGTAGAGATAATACCACCAAGCATACCTTAGATAATGTTTTGGAAGTAAAAGAAACGGTAATTAATATCGTGAATTATGACATGGTTGAGCAAATGTCATTGTCAAGTACCGAGTATGGTGATAGAGTAAATGAGTTTGTAAAAGCAGGATTCACACAAGTACCAAGTGATAAGGTGAAACCGCCAAGAGTAGGCGAGGCGCCTGTAGCATTTGAGTGTGTGGTAGATCAAGTAATAGCATTGGGTGACGGACCAGGAGCAGGTAATTTAGTACTTGCCAAAGTTGTTCAGATACATGTGAAAAAAGCCTTTTTAGATGCCGACGGAAATCTAGATACCCCGAAGTTAGATTTAGTCGCTCGTATGGGTGGTAATTGGTATTGCAGAGCCAACGGCGATGCTTTATTCGAAATACCGAAACCAATACGTACCCAAGGCATAGGAGTAGATATGCTACCCGAAGCTGTTCGTAATAGCTCGGTTTTAACGGGTAATAATTTAGGGAGACTAGGTAATTTAGAAGAATTGCCAACGAAAGAAGCTATCGAAAAGATTTCAGAACATCCTGATGTAAAATCAATAGTGGGTGGTTTGAAAAATACTTCTGAAATTCATACTCTTGCCCAAAAGTGGCTAACAGAGGGCAATACGGAAGATGCTTTGGCATTATTACATTTGTAATAACTTACCAGGGAATAAGTTTATTCCAAACTAAAGATGATCAGGTTCAATATGAATCAGCACATGTTCTAGATTCGGAATTTTGGTATTTAGATGATCTTGTAACAAGTGGGCAATATCATGCCCTTCAGTTACAGTAATATTACCATCGACCATGGCATGTAAGTCCACATGAAACTTCATCCCCGCTTTGCGAATAAAACATTTTTCGGTTCCAGTAATTCCTGGCACTTCTAATGACTTAATACGTATGTCTTCCAAGAGGTCGTCATAACGTTGCTCGTCCATTATTTCTCCTAAAGCAGGTCTTAGAATTAAGTAACTGTTATAAAGAATAAAGCCCGATGCCATAAGGGCGGCCCAATCATCTGCCGTTTCATAACCTTTGCCCAGTATTACAGCAATAGAAATACCAATAAATGCCATTATAGAAGTCATAGCATCACTTCTATGGTGCCAAGCATCTGCTTTTAAAGAGGTGCTTTGTGTCTCTTCACTTTTTTTGATAACAATGCGGTACGATATTTCTTTCCATACAATTATTAATCCCAGAACAATTAATGTCCATGCTTTTGGAACTTTATGCGGAGTCTGTATGTTCTCAATACTTTCATAAGCGATAACAGTAGCAGAAATCACCAAAAAAGCGACAACTAAGAATGTAATGATAGGTTCTATTTTTCCGTGTCCATATGGGTGGTTTTCATCTGCCGGTCTTTCTGCATATTTAAAACCTAAAAGAACCAGGATAGAAGAAAAAATATCTGTGGTAGATTCAATAGCATCGGCAATTAATGCATAAGAATTGCCAAAAAAACCTGCAAGACCTTTAATCAAAGCCAGGCATATATTACCTATGATGCTGAAATATGTGGTCTTTATAGCTGTTTGCTCAATACTCATAATACAAAGGTAGTAGTCTTGAGTATGAAAGGATATCTTTCTGTAGTTAATATTAAAATTTTCTTGACGGTATTTCAATCATAAAATCCATTGGTTTGTCTTCCCAATATGGGTCATTTAATTGTTTTTTATAGCCTTGTTTTAATTCTATAAGTGGTTTAGAGAAAGTACTTACTGTATTTGTTTCTATATCTTGAGAAATAATCTTATCATTAAAATATTTAGTGTTTAAATATTTATGGTCAATTGTAAAGATGTCAGCAGAGGTTGTAATTTCTAATACATTAAAAAAGTACTTTCCACTTACGTTTTTGTAAGTCTGAACAATATTATGATTTTGTTTTACTAATTTTTTTGATTTTTTAGTTTTATATTCTTGACGTTCTATATTATGTTCATACCTTAAAACAGCATAATTTTTTGTGTCAATATAGATACTACCGAATGATGCTACAGGGGCAGGATACCCAAAACCGGTAGAATATGAACCTGGAGAATTATTAGTGAAATTAATCTGATACACTTTTAGTCCATCATAGTTTAATGATTTTTGTTTTTTTAGGTCATAAGAACCGGTACGGTAAAGTACATTGGCTTTGCTTAAAATGATATCTCTATTTAATATTACCCACAAAGAACCTACGCCGCTCCATTTATCTTTTTCATAAATAGTAGTATTAGCTCTTAAATGTTCAATTTCCGCAAAAAAGTTATTTTCAGGTTTATTACTTCCGTTAATTCCCTTTTTGTTATAGGTTTTAATAATAGCTTCTTCACCAATAGCTAACGAATCTGTACTTTTTAGTTGACTTATTTTGAATAAAAAGTTTTGATTATAGGGAGTTTGAACGTAATTCATTTCAATATTTTCCCGAGCTTTTTTAATGATTTCTTCAGCGCTTAATTCTACCCTGGCAGCCGAAACAACGACCTCATTTAAAACAATATCATCTTTAGATTTTTTAAGACGGATGTTAATTTGTTTTGTAAGTGAATTGGTAGATATAGAATCACTTTCATACCCAATTGAAGAAAATACTATATAGCTATTTGATCTTTTTTTATTCGGGATATTAAACTGTCCTTTTGCGTTTGAAACGGTACTTAAATTCAGATCAGAATAATATACATCGGCATAATTTATGGGTTCGGAAGTATCGTTGTCAATAATAGAACCGCTTATGCTGCTACCTTTTAATGTAATAGTCTTAGTCTTTTCATTATCATATTTGATATAATTTGGAGGGTACATTTTTTCAATGTAATAAAAACCATCAAAAATATTTTCCCAATTGGCGGATAGCGGAATATAGCCTAGAGCAGAAGAATAAAATTGATGCGGAATATCATTTAAAACATATAGCTCTGTTTTAATATGCTGATTTTTAAAATCGGATTCAATACTATTAGTTGGTGGTTGTAAAATTGGAGAAACCTGTTCTACTGAAAAATCAAAATAGAAGCCTTCATAAGAAGTGAAAGCTAAACTAAACAACTTTGAGCCGTATTTTTCTTTAAGAATTTGACCCATTGGTACGGCATATTTTAATTCTTTTATTTGTGCAATTTCTTCATCAGTAGTATGGCTATCACCTAGAATACTGTCTGTTATTGCAATTTGTTTTTTAATGTAATTTTCAGTTTCTAAGGTGTACTCGAATTCATTTAATTTATTTGCAAAATGATAACTAGCACCCCAACCTATAATTTTTTCATTTAGGTAGGTTTCCTTTATAAAAATCAGATTCTCTGCCATTTGTTTATCCCTAGGGTTTTGAATAGCTATTTTTTCTTTTTGTAGGGATTTTAAACCGAAATCTAAATCAGAAAATACACTCTTAAATGTTTGTACTATCACTTTTGTTTCAATATCATTTTTAGGGATTTGGTCAATTTTGTCAATGACAGCGTTAATAGTGTTGTAAAGGTTGGTAGAGTCTCTTTTGTTAAAAGCATACTTTTCAAAATCTCTAACAATCATTGTCTTTTCAATTTCGATATAGACTTCATCAGAAATTACAATGTTATTTTTAGAGCAAAGAGATTTAAAATCGTTTAGAAAGTATTCTTCAAAAAGATTTGATTCTTGAGAATCGAATCCGAGTATTTTTAATTCAGGATGTGTTTCAAGATAATTTAAAAGTTGTTGAAAAACTTCTGTTGAGGTATAAAGCCAACCTACACTTTGCTTGAAAATGTCGATTTCCTCTTTTTGATTTTTGTAAAGCTCATTTGCTTTAAAATTATCATACATACCGCTCTCAAAAACTAATAGATTAAACCCATGGTTCTCATGCAGGTCTTTTATCATTTCTAGCTTTTTGTCAAAAACGGCACCATCTCCATGAGTTTGCTCTCCAAGTAAAATAATTTCAAATTCAGAAGGTGATATTCCTTTAAAAAGTGAATCTTGACAAAAAAGAGTTCTAGTAGATATGAGACTTAGAAATAGAATTGAAATTATTATGGATATGCTTTTCATTGTATGTTTTTCAAAAACTAAACAAACTTACTCCGCTTTTTCATAAGCCTCCTTCAACCAATCAATTAATTCATCATCTACCTGTTTAGCTTCGGTAAGTTGAACTCTATGGGTGCACATACTACCAAATGGTCCCGAGGATTCTAGTCGCTCTGTGGTCGGCTTGTCTTTTATTTTGAGTCCAAGGTCAATTCTTGTTTTGGTTGCCGGTTTTATTAGTGCAAATTGCGTTTTCCGAATAATACTTACGGTGGTTTTTTTAGGGGTAATAGTAACATCCTCACCAAAAGTTTTTACCACTTTTAAAAGAGCTTCATAAATAGGGGTTAAACTTTCTTTTCCTTTATACTGTTGAGCAACTAAATCGGCTGGATCTTTGTCTTCTTCTTTAGACAAAGTGACTATTGTATTCGCAAAACCATGGGTAACTCCGTGTTCCTTCTTTAGAAAATTGACGGCTTCAGAATGTTTGGTAAACGATTTTGTTTTTAAAACAGATTTCCATTCGGTTAAAGATTTGCCTGTTTTCTCGGGCATATTATCGATCATGGTTTGTAGTGCCTTATCCATTTTTATAAAGTTTGGTTGGAGCATTCAATTTACGAAAATTAAAAATCATCTGTCTTTCCATTTTAATTCATCCACAGAAAAACAAGAATTATGTCTAAACATTAAGAATCTGTCAATAAAATACGACGCAACTCTAAAATGAATAATAATTTTATGAATAACGGCTAGTAATCTATAATTGCTGATATTAGTGCTTATATTAGGTAGTATTGAAATTCAACCCACATTATGGCATTAAAAGTTGCAATTAAACACAAAACGAAATATATCTATGATAGAAGCATAAATCTATCTCCTCATATATTCAGGTTACGACCTGCACCACATAGTAGAACACCTATAGAGGCGTATTCGATAAAGATAAAACCGGAAAACCATTTTTTCAATTGGCAACAAGATCCATTTGGTAATTATTTGGCGCGTATTGTATTTCCTGATAAGACGACCGAACTTTCTGTAGATGTAGAAATTATAGCAGATTTAAAGACCATTAATCCGTTCGATTTTTTCGTAGAAGAGGCGTGTGAAGAATTTCCTTTTAAATATTCTGAAGAAGCTAAAAAGGAGCTTTTGCCTTATTTAGAAAAAGTGGAAAGTGGACCGCTACTAAAAGAGTATTTGTCAAAAATTGATATGACTCCGCTTCGAAGTATAGATTTCTTAATTAACCTTAATAGCAATTTGTATAATTATCTGAACTATACCTTACGTATGGAGCCAGGTGTGCAGACATGCGAAGAAACCTTAGAAGGCAAATTAGGTTCTTGTAGAGATTTTGCTTGGTTGTTGGTACAGGTACTTCGTCATTTAGGTTTGGCGGCACGTTTTGTATCTGGCTATTTGGTACAATTAAAATCAGATGAAGAATCATTAGACGGTCCGTCAGGTCCTGAAGAAGATTTTACAGATTTACATGCCTGGGCAGAAGTATATTTGCCAGGTGCCGGGTGGATTGGTTTAGATGCCACATCTGGACTTTTTACCGGTGAAGGTCACATACCGTTGGCTTGTACACCATCTTATGAAAGTGCAGCCCCAGTAAGCGGATTTAGCGATTTTGCAGAAACTACCTTTGAATTCGAAAATTCGGTAACTAGAATATTTGAATCTCCGAGGGTGACAAAACCATATACAGAAGAGCAGTGGAATGCAATTTACAATCTTGGTTTTAAGGTGGAAGAAGAATTACAGGCAAATGATGTTCGTTTGACGATGGGCGGTGAACCTACGTTCGTTTCTATAGATGATATGGAGTCTGAAGAGTGGAATACCGCCGCTGACGGTAAGCACAAGCGAGAATTGGCAAGTAAATTGTCTATTCGTTTATTAGAAGTTTTTGGTAAAGGCGGCTTGTTGCATCACGCACAAGGTAAGTGGTACCCAGGTGAAGCATTGCCCCGTTGGCTAATCGGTATACATTGGAGAAAAGATGGGAAACCAATTTGGAAAGACCCAAGCCTATTGGCATCATTTTCTGAGGAATATAAGATGCCAAGAAATATTACTAAACGATTTTTAAAGACACTAGGTGGTTATTTAGGTTGTAAGATCAATAGTATTATGCCCGCCTATGAAGATGCATTTTACTTCTTGTGGGAAGAGGGGAAATTACCTGTAGATGTAAATCCGAAAAAATATAATAAAGATGATAGCCACCTCCGTAGAAAACTAGGTGAAATATTAGAACAAGGTATTGGGAAAACGGTAGGTCATGTGTACCCACTTATCAAAAAGAACAATAAATGGTTGACCAATAAATGGGTATTCAGAAATAAGAATTTACTGCTTACACCTGGTAATTCGGCAATTGGCTTACGTTTGCCGTTAGCGGCATTACCAAAAGATCCTCCAATACCTTCAGAACCAACTGCAGAGGTAGAGTTATTTGAGAAAACACCAGATTTACCAACCACTGATGATGCTTTACAAAAGCGTATGAAGTTAAGGTCTAATTCACACCCGAGAAAGCACCCTTATGTACGAACGGCGATCTGTGCCGAAGTTCGTGAGAATAAATTGTTCTTATATCTTCCGCCATTAGACAGCGCCGAAGACTTTTTAGATTTGGTAGCATGTATAGAAGCTACCGCAAAAGAACTAAATGTACCGGTAATTCTAGAAGGCTACGAGCCACCAAGAGATAATAGATTAGAAGTCTTAAAGGTGACACCTGATCCAGGGGTGATTGAGGTGAATGTACATCCTGCGAAAAACTGGCAAGAATTAACAGACAATACGTTAACACTTTATGCCGAAGCAAAACAAGCCCGTTTAGGTACCGAAAAATTTATGTTAGATGGCAAACACACCGGTACAGGTGGTGGCAACCATGTAACTCTGGGCGGGGTAACGCCGGCTGATAGTCCGCTATTGCGAAATCCGCAGTTGTTACGAAGTCTATTAACATTCTGGCAGCATCACCCAGGCTTATCTTATCTGTTTTCAGGAGCGTTTATAGGGCCTACCAGTCAGGCACCACGAGTAGATGAGGCTAGGTTAGAGAATTTGTATGAACTTGAAATTGCCTTTTCTCAAATACCAGAAGATAAAGAAGTGCCGTTTTGGATTACCGACCGTTTATTCCGTCACCTATTAACAGATATCACGGGTAACACCCACAGGGCAGAATTCTGTATCGATAAATTATATTCGCCCGATTCGTCTTCGGGTCGTTTAGGTATTTTAGAGTTACGAGCTTTTGATATGCCGCCGCATGCACAAATGAGTTTAATGCAAATGTTACTAGTACGTACCTTGGTGTCATGGTTTTGGAAAAAGCCGTATAAGCATGATTTGGTACGTTGGGGTACCGAGTTGCATGATAAGTTTTTGTTAGAGCATTATGTAAAAGAAGATATCAAAGATATTGTCGAACAATTGAACGAGGCGGGCTATCCGTTCCAATTAGATTGGTTTGATCCATTTTTCGAATTCCGCTTTCCGCTATATGGTATGGTAGAAATTAATTCTATTCAAATGGAATTGCGTATGGCCATAGAGCCTTGGAATGTCCTTGGTGAAGAAATGACCGGTGGTGGCACATCTCGGTATGTAGATTCATCATTAGAGCGTGTACAGGTAAAAGTGAATAATTTTAATAGCAAGCGATATTCACTGACCTGTAACGGGGTTAAGATAGAATTGAGTTCAACAGGTACAAAAGGGGAGTATGTAGCGGGCGTACGCTTTAAGGCATGGGAACCATGGTCGGCATTACACCCGACCATCGGTGTAGATACCCCGTTAGTATTTGATATTGTAGATGATTGGAATGGCAAGTCTATTGGAGGTTGTACCTATTTTGTAGCACACCCAGGTGGGCGTTCTTATGATACGTACCCAGTAAATAGTTTGGAGGCAGAATCGAGAAGAATTAATCGTTTTTGGGATATTGGGGTAACGCAAGAAGAGGTAACACCTACAGAATTGGTCGCTTCAACAAATTTTACGGGTAGAATGGTAGAACCTAAGTCAGGTTCAAATACATTTGTATATAAGAAGATGCCGGTTAACCCCGAGTATCCGCATGTAACAGATTTACGTAAGAAGTAATGCCAACAACAAAGACTACCTGGTTTAATAATTATGATACCCAACAGGGCAATGATGAAATGTATTCATTGAACAATGGTATGAAGCCCTATTGGAACAAATTATTGACCAGATTTGACAAAATAGGTATTAATGGTTTAACCGCACGTCAAAGAGATATTGACTGGTTACTATCAGAAAACGGTGTCACCTACAATGTGTATAATGACCC
Organism: Maribacter spongiicola; assembly: GCF_004364165.1. Classification (GTDB taxonomy): domain Bacteria; phylum Bacteroidota; class Bacteroidia; order Flavobacteriales; family Flavobacteriaceae; genus Maribacter; species Maribacter spongiicola. The sequence continues at coordinate 133,183 of NZ_SOAY01000012.1, read as the reverse complement.
CCAGGGTATGCACAGACCATGGAACCTGAATGTGGTTCCGTTCATGTTGCACCAAGAGGAGTGGACAAAGGTAGAGGCAGGTTTAAAGCAAAGGGCAGAATTGCTTAATTTAGTATTAAAAGATGTATATGGCGAGCGAAAACTGATAAAAAATGGCATTGTGCCCTATGAAGTTATCTATGGTCATCGAGGTTTTTTAAGGCAATGCTCTGGTATGGAGCTAAAATTAGAACAGTATCTATCCATTTATGCAGCAGATCTTTGCCGTGGTACAGATGGGCGCTTGTGGGTCGTAAATGATCGTACAGAGGCACCTTCTGGTATGGGTTATGCACTAGAAAATAGGTCTACTACCAGTAGAATATTACCCGATATGTATGCGCAAATGAAGGTAAGGCGTTTGTCTGGGTTCTTTCAAGAATTCAACCAAATGCTCGTTGATGCGGCACCGGGTAAAAAAGAGAATCCGAATATAGTCATACTTACTCCCGGTTCACATAACGAAACCTATTTTGAACATGCCTACATGGCTTCTTTCTTAGGATATCCGCTGGTACAAGGAAATGATCTGGTAGTGCGAGATGGTTTTCTTTGGATGAAATCATTACAGGGTTTAAAACAGATAGATGTTGTTTTACGTAGAGTAGACGATGCTTTTACAGATCCCTTAGAATTGCGGGAAGATTCACATTTGGGCGTTGCCGGATTATTAGATGTCATACGAAGAAAAAATGTATCGGTTATTAATCCAATTGGAAGCGGAGTAATTGAAAATCCGGGTTTAATTCCTTTTATGCCTGCCATTTCAAAATTCTTCTTAGATGAAGAATTAGAATTGCCGCAAATAGCGTCATGGTGGTGTGGGCAAGAGAAAGAAAGAAATTATGTGCTTGAGCATATTTCTGAATTAGTAATCAAAAGAATAGATCGCACCAATAGAGAAAGTATTTATTTTGGCGAGCAGATGAGCCCCAAAGAACTAGAAGAACTCAAAAAAGTTATTTTAGAACGCCCATACCGTTTTGTGGCTCAAGAGCGCATTAATTTTTCTACGGCACCCAATCTATCCGGTGAAAAATTAGAACCTAGAAATGTGGTTGCTAGAGCTTTTTGTATTGCATCAAAAGACCAATATTCCGTAATGCCAGGTGGTTTAGTACGCGTGGCACCCGATGGCGAAACTGTACGTGTTTCAAACCAAAGAGGCGGTACCAGTAAAGATTTCTGGATTTTAGATGAAAACCAAGTCAAAGAAGAAAAAAATAGGCATTGGCAACAGAAGTCCTCAGTAGCTATTTCTGGACTTAACGATTTACCAAGTTTAACGGCCGAGAATTTATACTGGGCTGGTCGCTATGTAGGTCGTACATTGGTCAATGCGCGATTTTTAAGAACCGTAATGCGCCAAATGGCCATTGTTCAGAATAGAGATGAAAAGCCAGATTCTGAAAAACTTAAAGTGTTATTTAAAGCTGTAACACAATTAACAGGTACCTATCCCGGGTTTATAGAAAAGGACAAAAACGGAAAATTGGCAATGGACAATCCGTATGAAGAAATGCTATCTGTAATTCTTGATAAGAATAGAATAGGCAGTTTGGCACATACAATTGGCATGTTCAGTAATTCCTACTACTCCATTCGTAATCTTTGGTCTTCAGATATGTGGCGTGTTTTTGAAAATATTCAAAAATTGTGGAGTTCTTTAGTAGATGGTGAAGACCATTCCATCAATAAAATATTAAAAGTATTAAATCAATTAATTACCCGCTTAATAGCATTTATGGGGTTAATTGAAGAAAGCATTATGGTGCAACAAGGTTTGTTGTTATACTTTATTGGGCTGCAATTAGAGCAGAGTACTTTAACAATTACCAAATGTAGAGCGCTATTGACCATAAAATACGAAGAGCAAGTAGAATATGATGTATTGGAATATTTATTGACCAGCCACGAAAGCTTAAATATTTATAGATATAGTTACCGTTCTCATATAGAGTTGGCGCATGTGTTAGATTTGGTAGTGCTAGATTTAGATTATGCACGATCATTGACTTTTATGATCAATCGCATTCAAAAAGATATAGCACGGCTACCACATTCTAAGCATGATCATCAATTAAGTAATTATCAGAAATATGTATTCGAGGCATTTTCGAAGTTACGATTGGCAGAGTCTTCGAAATTGGCAATGACAAAATCAGAAGAAGATTTTACGCGAGAAGATTTAGAGGTACTATTAAAAGAGCTTTCAGATTTGTTGTATAAAGCTTCGCAAGCTATAACAAATACCTATTTCAATCATACAGCCAAGCAGACCCAATTGTTTACACAGTCTTTTCCTATTTGATTATGATATTCAACGTAACACATATTACCAAGTACGATTATAATGCCCCTGTTAGCTATTGTCATAATATAGCCACCCTTAGACCAAGAGAATCTAAAGGTCAAGAGCTACTATCCTATAAAATAGAAATTACGCCCGAGCCTGCAGAGATAAGTGAGCGAATAGATTTTTTCGGTAATTATATTACACGTTTTTCAATACAGACAGAGCATAGAACCTTAAAGGTGACTACTAAGAGTAAAATTAAGCGAGAATATGCCAAGTTTCAAGAATCTTTCAATAGCGAAGCTTGCAAAAGTATTACGATGAATGATGCACTAGCGGCATTACAAGGTATGGACCCAGAAGTTCTTGAGGCCAAACAATATATATTAGAATCCATTTTTATAAGAAGAACAGATAGGGCTATTCGAGAATATGCCGAGCTTTCTTTTAAAGGCAATCGTTCTGTTTTTGATGCAGCATTCGAATTGATGCAGCGTATTTACACCGATTTTGATTTTGATTCTGAATTTTCTACCATATCTACCCCGATAGAAGAGGTTATGAAAGAGAAGAAAGGTGTTTGTCAAGATTTTGCACAAATTGCAATTGCCTGTATTCGTTCTGTTGGTTTGCCTGCAAGATATATAAGCGGGTATATAGAAACATTGCCTGCCCCGGGTAAAAAGAAGTTGGTAGGTGCCGATGCGTCACATGCGTGGTTCGCTATATTTATACCAGGTTTTGGCTGGGTAGATTTTGACCCGACGAACAATCAAATACCAAAAGACCAACATATTGTAGTAGGTTGGGGTAGAGATTACTATGATGTGCCTCCTTTAAAAGGGGTGGTGTATGGTAGTGGTCAAAGTAAATTAGATGTAGCAGTAGATATTGCTGCGGTAGTGTAGTTTGGGATATCGGTTCAAAAATAGGCCATTCCCACCAAATCGGTTAGTTCCCCCGAAATACCTCATCAGTAGGATGGCCGTAGCATCTATGTTTTAATTACTGGTTAGTATGCCTATTGCTAGGTGAGATCAAAAGTAATCCCATTATTTATAAGTTAATTACGGTTTTCCGTAATGTATTATAAAACCATTAAATAAGTCCTAAATCTTTAACGATGGCCACAAGGTGTATGGCGTTATTGGCGTTGAATTGTAAGCGTAACTTATTTAAACGCTTTTCAATAGAACTTAGGCTAGCGGGCATTATATTCTCTTTTCTATATAAAGCACTGATTTCATCTTGAGATAAGCCTTTGCTAAGATGATCTAACAGAGAAATATCGTAATCATCTATCTCTAATTCATTTTCACTGCTAAAGGCATTAGCCACTTCAGGAGATAAAAAGGTATTTCCTTCAACTATTTCATTGATAGCTTGGGTGAGATTTTTGAGTCCGTTTCTGCTCTTACATACATAAGCATCAATATGATGTTGGGTAAATAAGGTTCTTACGGCTTGTAATCTATCTTCAACAGAATACACAATTACTTTTATTTCAGGAAATTCCGTTTTCAGTTTTTCTACCAACGAGTGCCCAGAAGTGTAGGTTTGTGATCTGTGATCTACTTTAAAAGAGAGATCAGATATAACCAGGTCAAATGGTATCTTGTCAAGATCGGCCCTTTTGATTTTTAAGTACGCATCATCACAATACTGAACTTGATCTATTTGTGTAACTCCCAATTCGGTCAGTAATGAAAATACACCTTTGTTGATGTCCTCCATATCTTCCGCGATTAAAACTTTTTTGAACATGCGCTAAATTATTATGGATGCCTTAAAGCCATCACCTTGCTTAGATTCAAAATTAATAGTTCCATTTATAGAAGCGATACGGGATTCCGTATGTTGCAGGCCATTTTTTTTAAAAAGATCACATCCAACGCCATTATCCTTATAACGTATGTGCATTTTAGAACCTTCTTTTTCAAATATTAAAGTTACGAATGTTGCCTTACTATGTTTTCTCATATTGGTCATGAGTTCTTGTAATACCCTGTAAACAGTAGTTTTTTTGAGTTCAGGAACGGTATCCCAAGGCATTTTTGAAAGGTTTTTCGTAATTACTTTGACCTTATCGTTCTTATATCCTAAGAGTAAATCATTTAATTGTAATCCAAAATCCTCTCTAAGGTCAATTGCGCTATTTTCTCTAGAAATATCTCTTGTTTTAGTATAAATTTTTTCCATTTCATCAATAATCTTACTATCAATGCCCGAATTATTTTCAAGTGAGGTCATTACTTTATACATGTCATTAGCTACTTCATCATGTACTTTTTTAGCAATTCTGGTTTCTGTTTTATAGATTTCTTCAATTTTAGCTTTACGGTATCTGTTGCGATAGATAAAGTAAGAACCAACTAAGATTAAAAAAATAATGAATGCCAGAGCTTGGTAAGCCAATCGTTTGCGAGATTCTATTTCTTGAAGTAATATGCTAGCTTGAGTTTTTTTCTGTTCTTCGGAAACGTTGTATTTTAGAAATGCATTTTTATTTTCTGCTATTTGTTTGGCATTTGTAATACTATCGTTCAGTCTTAAATATTCATGAACAAGCGGATTTTTATTTAAATTCATGAGTAAAGAAATTGCTTCGATTTTAAAAGAGCTACTATTTATTTTATTTGATAATGCCAATGTTTTTTCAGCAAATACTAAAGCATTGGTCGTGTCTTTTTTATCTAAATAATATTGAGACAAATGTGTAGTGCTAGAATGTAACCCAATAATATCATTATTTTTTTCACGAATATCAAAAGCCCTTTTTAAATTCTTTAAAGCATCAGGTTGGTTTAGTTTGGCCTGCGCGTGCCCTAAGTTGTCGACGATTAAACCTAGTTCGTAATTGTTTAATTCCGATTGTTTTTGGTGAAGTAATCGATATATTTCGAGTGCTTTAGAATAAGCTAATTCGTCTGTGTATATATTGGCTTTATTATTTAGTATAATTACACTGTCCTTTAAATTTGTAGCTATTTGTAAAGCCTGATCAAATGAATTAATAGCTTCATTAAAATTATTGGAAGTTCTATATATTCTACCTAATTGATTGTATAAGCCTACTCTGGCGTTAATTAAGGTGTCTTTGGTTGCCATTGAATTAATTAGGTTCAAAGCTTCTACGACATGGTTTTCGCTGTTGAAATTGTTTCCTATTTTAAATTCAGCAATAGATAAAAGCCTTAAATCGTAAATGACTTTAAGTGTGTCCTGCAATTCTAAATGGTTTTCTTTTTGCTTGGTAAAAAAGTGAATACCCGAAGGAAGGTCTTGAGGTTCAACCGGATTAACAATCGCATTTCGAAAAAAAAGTGAACTATCAGATGGCGTTTGTGCTGCAGAACTTAAAGAAAAGCAAAATGCAAAAACGTAAAGAATTAGAGTAGGTATAATAAATGAAACTTTATTGTATTTCATTCCTCTAATGTAGAAACTTTTTAGGTATTATTTTTTGAATTAGAGCGTAGTTATTACTCCTATAAAATAATAGCTTTGAATATGAACGAGTTAATTTACATATAGAAGAGTCTTAATTATAGTTTAAACAAAAAGAGCACCAAACTTCAGCGTAATGCCCAAGTTTAAATGCCCTTTTCCAACTAACAACTTAAATATGCACTTTTAAAAGGCAGCACTTAGTGAATGTTGAATTCACTTGGTGTTTGTTACCTCTATACCTTATGAACGCAATTCTTTGATAGTAGCCAAAGTGTTTTTTACCAAAGCTTCTAAACCAGCGTAATCTTTATTTGCTAAAATTTCTTTACTAATCAATTTTGATCCCATACCAACACAAGTAACGCCTGCATCGAACCAACCTTTAAGGTTGGCTTCATCGGTACTAACACCACCTGTCGGCATAATGCTTGTCCAAGGTTGAGGTCCTTTAATTCCTTTAACGAAACCAGGTCCGTAAAGATCACCAGGGAATAATTTTACAATCTCACAGCCCATTTCTTCCGCTTTGTTGATTTCGGTTAATGAACCACAACCAGGAGACCATAAAACTTTTCTACGGTTACAAACTATTGCAATATCTTCTCTTAAAGAAGGGGTTACAATGAAATTTGCACCAATAGACATGTAGTATGAAGCAGCTGCAGCATCTGTAATAGATCCTACACCCATAATCATACCCGGTAAGTTTTGGATAGCATATTTGTTTAATTCAGAAAAAACTTCGAAAGCGAAATCGCCACGAGCGGTAAATTCCATTAAACGTGCACCACCATCGTAACAAGCTTGTAAAACCTTTTTACCTAATTCTACATCTGGGTGATAAAATAAAGGAACCATACCAGTTTCCTTCATTACGTTTGCTACTTCTATTCTTGAATATTGTGCCATCTATTTTTTTATTTCTCAGTTAAAATTTTGTTGAAATCGTAGTCCGAAGGGTTGTCTACATATTTTTTTGCATCCTCATAATCGTCTTCACCTATATAGAATAAGTTTTGAAAGCATAATTCTGCTAATTCTGAATTGATATCTACCAAACGAGGGGCAATTTTACCGTTCTCATCTTGAATTTCTGATAAGAACAACGGCGTAATTTCACCTCTGGAATTTGCAGTAATCATACAGCCACTTTTACCTTCGTCAAATAATTTTTTTACGCCAAGACCTAGAACCGTACATAAGGTAAGGTCAAAACCTATAGGTCTGCAACAGCGTAATTCGTAGCCTAGTTCTACTGGTCTACTTTTAATATCAATACCTAACTCTTTTAATTTCTTTTGAACGAGCATATTAAAAATATGCGCTTTACTTACATTTCCTAACTCTGGGTGCCCATGATCATCATAGGTGAATTTAATATCACACTTATTCAATTCAGAGTCTGGCATATTATGAAAAACCCCTTCACTAATTAATGCTACACCGTAGTTGATATTTTCAATTTTACGTTTGATCATTGAAGAAATGACCATTCTAACTACCTTATCAAAAGTGATAGAAGTGCGGTCAAACATTTCTGGTATAATCATCATAGGGTAGTGGCAGCTAGCTGCAATACCAAATGCTAAATGCCCTGCAGAACGACCCATGGTAGACATTACAAACCAGTTTTGACTGGTACGAGCATCTTCATAGGTTGTATTACCAATACGAACACCTTCATCTTTTGCAGAATGGAACCCAAATGTTGGGTTTCTATCTGGTAACGGTAAATCGTTATCAATAGTTTTAGGTACGTGAATGTTAGCAATTGAAATACCTTCTTTCTTTAAAAACCCAGTAATTCTGTTGGCAGTAGAAGCAGTGTCGTCACCACCAATACTTACCAACAGTTTTACATTATTATCAATAAACAGGTTAGTGTTTAGTTTTTCGTTTTTAGGTTTAAAACGGCTCATTATTAATGTTGAGCCACCTCTACTGAAAATCCTATCGGCATGGAAAAAATCGAATTCCTTGATTTGCGGATTTTCATCAAAAATTCCTTTAAAACCTTCATGCAAACCTAAAACTCGATAATTATCTTTTAAGAAAGCCTTTGCCACGGTACTGATTACGGTATTTATACCAGGTGCAGGTCCGCCACCGCAAAGAATTAAAACAGATTTTTTCGACATTTTTTTATTTTTAGAAGGTGTCTAAAGTAGTTTTCTAATTATCTAGCAACTCTACCAGAAGCATCACCGCCCATAAGTTTCTCAACTTCAGAAACTGTTACAAGGTTGGCATCACCTTTAATAGTATGCTTTAAACAAGATGCAGCAACTGCAAAATCAAGTGCATTCTGATCATCCTCTGGGTATTTCAATAATCCGTAGATCAAACCACCCATGAAAGAATCACCACCACCAACACGGTCAACGATATCTGTAATCTGGTATTGACGAGTTTCGTACATTTTAGTACCATCCCATAATACACCTGCCCATGTGTTGTGCGATGCAGAAATAGAACCTCTTAAGGTTGTAATTACCTTTTTAGCTTTTGGGAATTTCTTCATCATCTGCTTACATACAGATAAGAAAGCTTCCGCTTTTACGTCAGCACCATCTTTATGAACATCAAGTCCTTCTGGGTGAATACCAAAGTGCTTTTCAGCATCTTCTTCGTTACCTAAAATAACATCACAGTATTCAGTTAAACCAGACATGATTTTTTCTCTATGAGCATCATCACAGAATGTCCAAAGTTTAGCTCTATAATTTAAATCTGTAGAAATAGTAATTCCTTTTGCACTAGCAGCTTTTACAGCTTCTAAACAAACATCTGCAGCTCCTTGAGAAATTGCAGGTGTAATACCCGTCCAATGAAACCATTCTACACCTTCAAAAACAGCATCCCAATCGATCATGCCAGATTCAATTTCAGCAATAGCAGAATGTGCTCTATCGTATACTACTTTACTACCTCTAGATACTGCACCAGTTTCTAAGAAATAGATGCCTAAACGATCGCCACCGTAAACAATTTTATCTACACCAACACCTCTTTTACGCATTTCCATCATTGCACATTCACCAATATCATTCTTTGGTAAACGAGTTACGAAATCTACAGGAACGCCATAATTAGCTAAAGAAACAGCTACGTTAGATTCGCCACCACCGTAAATAGCATCAAATCTATTTGCTTGTGAAAATCTTAAAAATCCTTCTGGTGCTAAGCGAAGCATAATCTCGCCGAATGTTACTACTTTTTTCATGTGAATATTAAGTTTAATATATACTGATTTATCGTTTGTTTAATCGATTAACCATTTAAGGTAAAAAATAACCAAAAAAAGACATTTTTTGATTAAGTGAATTAAAGTCTTACTTTTGGTTAATCGATTAAACAAATATAAAAAAAGAAGTTGAATAAAAAAAGAACAACTTTAAAAGACATTGCAAATGTTTTAAGTATTTCAACGGCAGCGGTTTCTAAAGCGTTGAATGATGATGCACGCATAAGTGTAAAAACAAAAAAAGCTGTTAAGAAGGTAGCCAAAGAGTTAAATTACCAGCCAAATCATCTAGCAAGTGCCCTTAGAAAAGGAAAAAGTAATTTGGTGGGACTTATTGTGCCTAGAACAAACAGTCACTTTTTCTCTTCGGTGGTCGAGAATATGGAAAAGGTGCTTAATAAAGCAGGCTATAATATTATAATAACTCAATCTAACGAGTCTTTTGAAAAAGAATGTAAGAATATAGATGCTCTTTTATATACACAAGTAGATGGTATCATTGCTTCAATGGCAAATGAAACGGTAGACCTGTCTTACTACGAAAAAATAAAATCTTACGGAATACCTTTAATACTGTTCGATAGGGGAGAGAATGATCTAAATGTAGATTATGTAGGTATTAATGATTATGACAGCAGTCATATGATCGTTGAACATTTAATAGCGCAAGGATGTAAGAGAATTGCACATATTGGTGGATACCGTAGAACTCGAATTTTCAATAACAGAATTAGGGGATATATTGATGCGATAAAAAAACATAATTTACCACATGATGATGAATTATTGATTGAGAGTAGCTTGACCTTAGAAGATGGAAGGCAACAAATAGAAAAATTATTAGCATTAAAAAATAGACCCGATGCCATTTATGTAGCCAGTGATTATGCTGCGTTAGGCGCGCTACAAGTTTTAAAGGAGAAAAATATAAAAGTACCGGAAGAAATTAAATTAGTGGGGTTTGGTAACGAGCCTTTTACATCTTTAGTAACCCCTTCGATTACAAGTGTTAGTCAGCATAGCGAACAAATAGGCAAACTGGCCGCTGAGACTTTTTTAAGCTATGTTGATACAGATGTTGTGATACAATCTTTAAATAAAATCATTTTAGACTCAGAACTGATTATACGCGATTCGTCTAAATAGAAAAAGCGTTATTGTAAGATTACAATAACGCTTTTTTATATTGTGTAAATAATTTCTATCTACTAGATACCTAAAGCTTGACCGCCACCAATTTGTATAGTTTCTGCAGTAATGAAAGCTGCATCTTTACCAGCAAGGAAAGAAACTACACCGGCAACATCACCAGGTTGACCTAATCTACCTAACATAATGTTATTTGCCCATGAAGCAAAAACTTCTGGTTTAGTAGCTTTGATTTGTGCGTGGAAAGGAGTATCGATAGTGCCAGGAGATACTGCATTTACTCTAATACCGTATTCGGCAAGATCTTTAGCTAAAGCTCTAGTTATTGCATTAACACCAGCTTTAGAAGTACCGTAGATACCAGCACCTGGTCCACCAGCTGTCCAAGCTGCGTTAGATGTATAGTTAATGATTGATGGGTGTACACCTTTTTTAAGGTAAGGTATAGCTGCTCTTGAAGCGAAGAAAGTTGAATCAAGGTTTAATGCCATAACAGATCTGTAAAACTCAGTAGTCATTTCTTCGAAACGAGATCTACCGCCTAAACCACCTGCATTGTTTACAAGTGTATCTATTTTACCATATTTGTCACCAATTGCTCTGATGTTTTTAGTTACCGCCTCTTCATTGGTAACATCAAACCCTACGTACTCGGCAGTAATACCTTCTGCGGTAAGTTCTTTAATTCTTTCAGCACCAGCTGCGTCATCTATACCGTTTAAGATAACGGTGAACCCGTCTTGTCCTAATCTTTTAGCAACTTCAAAACCGATTCCTCCAGTTGCTCCTGTAATTACTGCTATTTTTCCTTCTGTACTCATGTTATAATTATTTTATTCTATTCTTAATTCAGTTTATTTATTTTCATTTAACGGTTCAATTTTACCGCATAATAACCATATGCTAGCTAAAGCTATTATAGCCATTGTTGCGCCGATGACAAAAGCCGGTGTATAGTTACCTCCAGATGTTAACCAAGGCACCAAATAAATTAATGCGGCAGCTGTTAACTTGGCAGCCATACCTGCTATACCTGATAAAGTTCCTATTGTTTTACCTCCGAAAAAATCACTAGGTAATGTTTGAACATTACCGATTGCGGTTTGGAAACCAAATAATATAAGTGCCATTATTAGTACGGCTCCTGTAGGTCCACCTGGGTTAGACATTGCCAATAAACTAGGTAACATAATTAGGCATCCTATGGTAATTATAATTTTCCTAGTCTTATCAACAGTCCAACCTGCTTTTATGCGATTTTGAGCAAATAGACCGCCAAACCAAGCACCTATCATAGCACCTACATAAGGTACCCATCCATAAATACCTATTGTTTTTACATCCATACCATAAACTTCGTTTAGATAAATAGGTATCCATACCACGAATAACCACCAGATAGGATCAATTGCAGCTGATGCAATGATTACGCCCCAGCTCTGTTTATGCTTTAGAAGTTTTGAAGTATCTGGATTATACCCTTCGTCTGTAGTACCGTCATTATCAATATCTTGATTTTTTTGGCCTGTTAAGATGTAATTTCTTTCTTCATCAGAAATCCATGGATGATTTTTTGGTGGAGCTTTTACTAATAGTAACCAAGGTATTAACCATAGCAACCCTAGTGCACCAACTAAAATAAATATCATTTGCCAGCTGAAGTATATGGTCATTGTAGCAATTGCAGGTATAGCTATAATGCCCCCAATAGCGGCTCCAGAGTTAAATAAGCCCTGCGCAAATGCTCTTTCTTCAGTTGGAAACCACTCTCCATTTGCTTTAGCTGCGCCTGGCCAGTTACCAGCTTCTGCGATTCCTAAAATAGTTCTGAATATTCCAAAACTTAATACTCCTTGTGCTAAGGCGTGTAATGCTGTGGCAATTGACCAAATACCGATTGAAATAGCAAAACCAATTCTTGTACCAAGCCAATCTAAGATTTTACCGAAAATAGCCTGCCCAAAAGCATAGGCGAACATGAAAACAACTGAAATAGTGGCAAAGATTTCTTTTCGTTCATCATTTGAACTTTCAGGAAATAAGTCTTCTGCAATATCTGGCCAAAGAACTCCGATAGACTGACGATCAATATAATTGATAATAGTAGCTATTGCAATCAATGCAATAACCCACCATCTTAATCCTTTAATTTTCATAATTCTATTTTATTTGGTTTTGGCTTGGCTATTATAGTGTCATCGATTATCTAGAAAAATCCTTTATTTAATTGGTAATAAGAATATATGGTTTGTACATTCTAGATATTATAACAATAACTGTAAAGCTCTTTGAAATGAACCTTCATCATATCTTTAGCTTTCTGCGTGTCTTGTTCTTTTATCGCTTCAAATATATTCTGATGCTCTATGACTCGTTTTGATGCTTGATTCTTGTCACAAACATGATATTTTTCAAAGTTGTTGATGATTTCAGGTGTAATAATCAGCATCATTCTATTAATCGTACTATTTCTACAGGCTTGAGCTATTGATAAATGAAAAAGTAAATCTTCTTGAACAGCATCTTCATTATTTGTTACTTTTTCTTTGTACGCATCTAATGCGGCTTCCATTTTTACTAAATCTTCTTCAGTTCTTCTTTGGGCCGCTAATCTTACAGTTTTAAGTTCAAGAAGAATTCTTGTCTCGACCAAAGATTTAAAATCGGGGTCTTCTAGGCCAAGAATGTCTTCCATCATTCCATTCATAGCTACTTGCCCAATATCGGCTACGAAAGTTCCACTTTGTGGTTTTGATTTTAATATGCCGTAAAATTCAAGTTTTTGAATGGCCTCGCGTACATTACTTCTACTAACTTCAAAACGTTCAGATAGCATTCTTTCTGAAGGTAATTTATCACCTGGTTCAAGATTTTTATAATTTATTAAATCTCGAATTTTAGAAATAATCTCGTTTTGTAGCTCTTGATTATCATTTTTAGTAAGAATTTCTAATTTCATATATCACATTTATTATTTAACCAGATTGGTTTACCAGATTGGTTATATAAATTTAAGAAATTAACGGTGTTATCAAATTATTCAAGACTTTAATCTTAGGAATTCACTGAAAATAATAATTTAGAAAGATTTGCTGGCCCGCTTAACAAGCCAGCAATCTTAAAAAAATAACTCAAACAACTTACTTTCTGCACCATATGCTTCAACCAACTAATAGGTTAAATTTTGTTCAATGATTGTTTTTAACAACAAGTTTGTCTTGCTTTCATTTAATATGCTCAATATTGCTTTAAAAATTTTTCAGTTTTTTCACGTTAATATGATTGCTTTTTTTGGTTGCCCAAATTGGTTGCCCAAATTGGTTTACCAAATATATATTATTTATTCGTGAAAAGAATGGAATTTTACATTTAATAATTTAGTAGGGTTGTATTTTTCAAGTTACCTCTTAATACAATCACGATATATATGTTAAATAACTCCTCTTGAAACTTTTAATGTCATATTTCACCATTTGTATATGCTTTAACGGTTTTCCATCTATATTTCAACTATTATATGGTCTATTATCGCCATCAGGGAATTAGCATCTTAATTTCGATTGTTCTCGCTTTATTTTTCGAAGTCGAAACTCTGCACGCACCCGTTTAAACTATAAGGAAAATTGGATTAAAAGGTGATATGTAGGTAAAGTTCAGCTGATAAATTTGACAATACACAAGTAGTATTCAAAATGATAGTTTAAAAAAAAATTATCAAAGATTTAAGTGTATCCAGATAAAGATTATGTCAATAGCATTTTTAATTTAGCATTAGGGAAACAGCATAACTGAATGTTTTAATCATACAGAAGAGTAACAGTACTCATAAAGGCTAAGAATATACTTAGCTCCCAATATAATCAATGCGATAACGCTACTGGTACCCAGAACTTAACCAATAATAAAAAATGCTGGACCAAAATCTTTGAGACATTTTTTTTTAAATTTTCCTGAGAAGGACATATTTTCTGTTGTCATAAGTATTGGTTCAGCATTTAAATATTATTATAAATAATATTTTAAGAAATCTGTTTGTAGTCACTAGAAGAGCTACAAACAGATTTTACTTTATTCTTTATCTCCAAAATAAGATGGACCCACACCACTTAAGAAATCTTCTCTGACAGGGCTAAAAGTATCAATAAGTTCCCCTTCTTCAAGGCAAACCGCACTATGTAACAAATTTGGTTCAATATAAACTCCGTCACCTGCTTCTACGATTTGCTTTTCGCCATCGATAACAAATTCGAATTTACCTGAAACACAGTAAGTAGCTTGTGTGTGAAAATGTTGGTGAGGTGCACCTAATGCTCCTTTGTCGAATTTTACTCTAACCATCATGATTTGGTTGTCATAACCTAAAAACTTTCTTGATACTCCACCACCAAGTACTTCCCATTCCATGTCTTTAGTAATGACGTACTTTTCACTGAATCTTTTCATAATTTTTATTCTTTTAATTTTTATTTAAAATAATAAGAACCAGACCATTCATAATTCTTATCGTTAATTTTTAATGTATGCGTAGCTTCTTTTGAAGCATTTGTATTTGCAATAATAAATAGTTTGGTAGCATCTTTTGCGGTAGTTATTGAAATAGCAGTGTAATCTACAGTGTCTAAAACTACTTTTAATGCTGAAATAGAACTATTAGAATTAACGGCAGATTCTGAAACCGGACTATAGCTGCCATGTGCTTCGATCGCTGAAACAAAAAGTGTGTTTTGAGTATCTTTTCTGCGGATAATAAAACCAGCCTCTCTTCGTAAATTAAATTCAGGGTCATTTGCACCTATTCGTACAAACCTTAGCTCGTCATCTTTTGATGTTGCAGCGGTTAAGGTGTAGAATTTCCCTTTATCTAACCAACTTAATTTAGTGTTTTCTTCTGTTATGCTTCCACAGCCTTCTGACCATAAATGTTGATACCCATTATCAGCACCTAAAGGCTCCAATGTTTTAGGAACTTCGTATTCAAAATTTGTGTTCAATACTTGACCCATAAAATAAAAGGGTAAATCATATTGGTTGGTGCTATCAGACTTAACTCGAAGTATATCAAGCATGAAAGGCTTTTCAAATGCATCATCTTTAATAATGGCCATTGTTCTGTGCATCTCTGTACCAGGATACGCATTAGTCTCTATAGCACTAACAATTTGTATATCGGCATTAGAATCATCAAAAAGATACAGATCTGGATGGTGCTTGCTACCAATATCATATTTGCCTTGATAGTGAGATTTCTCATTTTGTACAAGGGTGTTGTGGGCAATAGTTTGTTTTGCCCAAGTTTTATTTTCCTTGAGATAGTTACCACCACCTTTCTGTTCAATATTTACAAAACGAGCCAATCCGTAATCTTGCAATAGTTCATTGCCATTTTCGTAGAAGGAGCAGGATAACTTATCATAGTGACCATGACTTGACCCTTGTGCTGCATATTTAAAAACAAGTTCTAAATCATCGCTTCGTAAAATACCGACACCACCTTGTTTTCCGTTAGGTCCATCAGATAAATTAATTGATTTTTTATCAAAAGGTTTTGCTTTTCCATTTTTCACTCCAAGAGCAACTGCCAATCCGGAATCATCTAATAATACTTTATTTTGCTTTTCTGCGATACTTAGCAATCCGGGGTCTTGATTTCCGAAATAATAAGAAATATCTACAGCGGTAACCAAAGCATCGTTGTAATAAGACATTCCTTTTTGACCATCGTTAAGGGGAAAGAAATCTCCATCTGCATCAGATAAATTTAAAAGAGCATTGATTGATTTTAAAAGTACACCGTCCTTGTATTCAAAAATTTTCACTTCTGGTTTTACATTGTGTAATCCTTCCGCAAAAATCAAAAATGGATACATCGCATAACGCTGGTAGTACGGACCTTCATTATAATACCCGTCAGGAGAAAAAGGTTCTTCTATGTTTGCTAAGAATCCGGCTTTTCCTTCTTTATTAATAAATCCGCCATCATCGTCCATAGCAGTTTTGTCCATCTTTAAATCTGGAATACCGTATAAAGCGCGATCAATTAATTCTTTATCATTCATTACTAAACCGATCATGCCAACAGCCGCATTACCCCACGTACTATGGTTGTGTACTCTTTGGTAGAATTGCGGACTATCAACTGAAATGTGATCTGCGAATGGTTTGAAAAGGTTTTTTTCTAGCTTTTTTCTTTCGGCTGCACTTAGGTAATTATATACACAATCGTAAGCTTGGCTCACGTAAACCAACCAGTTAGAATCGTTTAAACATTGCCAAAACAATTTACCACGAGCATAAGATCTTGTTTTCGGGTGCAGTGGTAGTGTTTTATAAATTCCTTCATATTGCATAAGCATGTCTTTTACATACTTCGCATACTTTTCATCATCTAATATTTGATATAAAACACCAGCCTGTTGCATGACGATCATGTTGCGTTTATGACGAACATGCGTATAGCCACCAGAATAATCTTTTGGTATAGGTGTGTCGATGCCTAAAGCGATTTCGGCATCGATCTCTGCTTTTAACTTTTGTAACGATGCATCAAATAAAGGCACAGAACCTAATTCTGCTCTTATTTTTTCAACACCCGCTTTGGTAAGAATTAGGCTTGGGTGTTCTTGTGCAGTTACGCTGAATGTTATTAATATAGCGCAAATAAAAACGTGTACTGTTTTTAAGTATTTGATCATGTGTGTTATTCGTTTTTTAGTAGGCCTAAATCTTTGCCATCAGTACCCTTTCCTTTTAATGGAGAATTTAAAGGTAATGAGTAATTACTGTCTTTAGAGAATTCGGGGGCAAGCTCCCATTGGTTTTCAACTTGGTATTTCTGATCGCCGGTAACCATAAGTTTCTCTGAATTACTTAAGACGTTATTTAGAACTTTCACAATTGGCTCACCGACTACAAGGTGCATGTTAATTGCTTTACTATCTTTAAAAATATTGTTTTTAATGGCTGTTTCTTGAACTCCGTATAAAGAAACGGTAGCATCATATTTATTTTTAGAACCATAACCGACATGGTCAAATACATTGTGTTCCATTTCTAAAAACGGTCCGAAAGTACTTTCGTCTTTACCACCTCTATACAAACGTAATGCAGCACCTTGTAAGTCGTTGATGGCATTATTCTTCATTATAAAATACTCTACGTTGTAAGCACCAATATCATCAGTTTCTTTATCTAAGGCTGCAATGCTACCAGATATGTTTTTGAAGGTAGAGTTTTGAATACTAATAGTATCGGCAAAAGTTCCTTTAGAAACTCGTAGTACATCAAAAGAGTGGTTTACGATCATATCTTTAAATTCACATCTATCAATAAACAGTTTATAATTATCAATCATGGATTTTTTGCTGGTACTAATAACTGAGTTACCTGCGTAATCTGGAGATTTGGTGCCGTCGAAAGTGATGTTTTCTAGAGATAGACTACCGCCATTTTCAATTTCAAAAGCCATCATTCTTTCAAATAAGATGGTCGCCTTTTCTTTGCCGATGGTTTTAAAAGTAAGTGGGTGGTTAATTATAACCGCTTTGGTCAATAAGTAAGTACCACCGTCTTCAAGAATGATAATATCACCAGCTTTGGTTTCTTTTACTTTATCATATAAGGTATTGATACCAGCGGCTACGTTGATCGTATTGCCAGAGTTTAATGCAACAGTATTATCTGCTTTTGAATACCACGATGCTCCCGTATTTTCTTTAGTTGCAATATTCGGACTAATAACAACTTTAGTTTTTATTTTATTAGAAGTGGGAATCGGGAATCCGTTTTTGTCATTTACCAATTTAATTTTGGCATTCTTAAATCCTTCTTCAATGGTAGTTTCTGAATTTTCACCAAGAATGTTGTTTTTGAAAGTGATGCCACTAATATCATCATCAATAGTGAAAACATCTTTTTTGGTATCGTTGTAAATGATATTCTCTGAAAACTCAGATGTTCTTGGTGCCTGACTTCTTTCGGCATCGCTACCTGCACCAAAAAGAATATTATAGCAGTTTACAAAAGTGTTATTGTTTACTTTAGAATCGATAACGGGTACGTACCTATTTGGTGGTGAATTTGGTACGCCGTTCATCATTACGAAGGCACCTCTAAAACGATAACCTGTTAAACCAACATGGTAGTTGTTGATTACTGTTTGCGTTTCATTAATGACACGAACTCCGCCAGTACTTGGTTTATTGTTACCTATAAACACATTACCATCAACCAACGTTTCATTACCATGGCGCATTGTTAGTGTACCTGTACATTCGAAAAAAGTATTGTATTTAAAAGTGTTATTACAAGATTTGTTAGAGATGATTTCATGCTCGCCATTGGTTCTATCAAAATAGTTAGATTCAACTAGGGTATTCGACTTTTCTAACGCATGGTGGCTAGTTCCTATTCTTAAGGTTTCACCTCCATTATTGCCGTAGGTTGGGCGAGGTCCGAAATAATTGTGGTCAATTTGGTGGTTATTCGCTCTACTATCTTCGGTATCTAGACCAACAATCATGGTAACCCCTAAATTCTTTTTGCCTGCAATATGGTTGTGGTCAATACGGTTATTTTTTCCGTAGATGGTTATCCAATAATCTTGTACTTGGCGCTCAGGATTATTAAAGTTATCAATAACACATTCGGTAAGGCGAGAATTATTAGCCATTTTTTCCCTGCTTTTTCTGAAGGATATTACAGCATTGGTAGGTGTATAACCATTTTTGAAAACGAGACCTTTTACGATTAAATGATCACCGGCGATTCTTAAGTTTGAAGCTCCGGAAAGAATCACTTTTCCTTTTTCTTCTGCTATAAGTGTAATAGGCTTTTCTGCCGTACCGTTTGCTTCGAAGAGTAGTTCAGAATCCATCCAAATACCATTGGCAAGAACGATACTATCACCAGGCTGTACTTTTTGAAGTATAGCTGTAAACTCTGCTACATTTTTTACAGTATAAGTTTGTTGTGGTGTGGTAAAGGAATATGCTAGGCATATAAAAACAGATAAGAATAGAAGGTGGTATCGTCTCATGAGTTAAAATTGGTTAACCAAATTGGTTTACCAAAAATAAGGATATTTGTAAGACTACCAAACTATTAACATAAAAAGGGGTGTTTTAATTACGGATTGATAAGTATTTACTTAGTAAATCATCAATTCGATAAATTCCATTACTTGTAAATCTTTCAGTGTTTAGATGTCTATTTAATGCCGTAAAAAGTGATTTGTTTATGTTCTAAATAAACTTCAAATAACAACCCGATAAGAAAACTGAATGTTATTCTTCACTCGGTTCAGTACCAGCACCTACGGTTGCTTCTTTAAACCACACTTCTGTATAATCACCATTTGCATATTGCTTTGCAATATCGCCATCATAGGTGTCGGCACCTGTACTCCATACAATATTATCCTCAGGAGATTTACCATTCGTTTGGTTGTATGCGCCTTGTTTGAAATACTGAATTTCACCAGCGTAGGCATTCTCACGTTCTAGACCATCGCGACCGATAGAGGCATATAATGTTTTAATCTGTTCTGGTAAGGTTTTAGTGAATTCAGACGTCAATAGGTTTTTAGTGAATTTTACTTTTTCATGTCCGTCACTTGTAAAAGTTAGGTACATAATACCTTTGTAAACATTTATTTCATAGCTAAACTCTTCACCTAATTCGATACCATTTTCTGGTTCTGCAGGAGGGGTTGTTGCGTCTGTTCCAACAACCGACATATCATTGCCCCAAATAGCCGAAGAGTAATCCCATCTTTTTGAATTATCACCTGCTGTGTTGATTTCGTAATTCCAGAAAACAGAGCCTTTTGTATGCCCCGGAAATTTCTTGTAGAATATTTTTATCGGTTCATTCTCGTGTCCCTCATCACTATGTATTTGTCCTACGACAACAGCATAAGAAGCGGCAACTCTTGCATCGCCAGAAGTTGATACGTGTTGTACTTTTAAAGTCCCGGTCAGTTTTCCACCAGTTTCAGGTATCCAATGTGCTTTTTGACCTAACTCCGTTCTGGTGTTACTAGAGGTTCTTGAGGTAATTCCACTGTTAGGTGTTTTGTAAACTACCCAATCCGTTTTTCCGTCATTCGCAACATAAAAGAAATCATCTTTGGCGTAATCTTTAAGATTGTCCTCGTAGGTGCCATCACCTAATAGAATTTTCCATTCATCCATAAACGGAATAACATCGCTGGGGTATTTTGCTGCAGTTTCAATTTCGGTTGTTGCTTCTTCATTTGTTTCTGAAGCTTTTTTTGAATTGTCTTTGCAGGCAAATAGCGCTATTACTGCAATGATGGTAACTATCGATTTTTTCATGGTGATTGTTATTGCTGATGGGATAATTAATACATTAGTTTAAGAGGTAAATTTTCTTCAACTAGTATCTTGCCTGAGTTTTTGATTTCGTTATCTGAATACCTGTTGTTTTTAGCAGCCCATAGACGGGCAACTAATTTTATAGGGTTGTTAATGAACTTATTGTTTGCCAGGTTTACATTGATAATGCCATAGGTGTTAAGAAGTAGCCCTTCTTCAGCTTTCGACCCACAATTTGTAAATGTGCTATTGGTTACTATTAAATTACCGCCAACGGTAGATTCGTCGTAGCCGCCTCTATAATAGTCGATCACGTTACTTGCAACCCCGTCAAACAGACAGTTATCAATTGTAATATTCTCAGCATTGTATTCGCCTTTGTCGTCTGTTTCTTCAGATAGTTCTAAACCATTTGCACAATTTTTAATTTGTGTAGATTTAAAAGTTATATACTCGGAGAACGAAAGTTTGTAAGCTTTTAAAACATAATCGAAATTCGATATTTCACAGTCAACAACTGTAAGGTTGTAAAGGCTAGACATGTTATTTTTTAAACTGGCAAAGCCATACTGTTCTTTATTCCCGATAAGTTTAATGTTCTTAAGTGTGAGTTGTCCTTTTCCATTCATTTCGAATGCCGGAGTTTCAGATGCTCCCTTATATTCAACAATTGACTTAGCGTCAGATTTAGCAGCTAGTATCGTAATGGTCTTATCAATTTTTAATGGCGAACTTAGATCGTAACGCTCAGCAGACAATACAATAGTATCTCCACTTATTGCAGTTGAAATTGCACTAATAAGTTCGTCACTTGTACTAGCGGAATGCGTTTTGTTTTCTGTGCTCTTAGAAGTTTTGCTAGTATACCAGTCAGGACCATATTGAGATATATCCATCATATTTTTTTTATTCACTGGCTTGCCTATTACAGCACCAACCAATTTTTTGTCAGCTCTAGAGTTACCGAACAAATCGACTGTAATCTGGTCAAATTCAAATCCGTTATAAAGTTCAAACTCAGCTAGTGAATTATCTGGCATTAAAATATCGCCGTCGGCTACAGTGGTACCAAAATCTTTTTGTGTAAGTCCGTCAACAGCTTTGAACATCAATCCTTGGTTATTGATGACATTACTTTTAAATCTAATACCATCGATAGAATCATGTTCAACGATAGGTTGCTTGTCGCCTTTATCATTGTAAATAAGGTTATTAGCTACAATAGTTCGTATTGGGGTGGCAGATCGTATCTCAGATTTAGGCAAAATATCTTTTTGGTCAATGTTAGATCCTACACCAAATTGCCAAGGCGACACACAATTAACCCAAGAATTGTTCGCAACAACAACATCGGTAACCTGTAAATATCTATTCAATGGGGATTTCGGAATTCCGTTCATTATAGCAAGCGGACTCCTAAATGTTTGTCCGTTTAAATTGTAGAAATAATTATTGGTTACCCAGTGTCCCGTTCCTATTAATCGAATTCCGCCTATTTGTTCAGAATTTTCATCCCCTATAAAAACATTACCATCAATAATGCAGTAGTTACCATGTCTTGTAACAAGAGAACCTTCGCTTTTGTAAAACACATTATTTCTAAACTCATTGAAATTGGTCTTACTAGAAATAATTTCTACTTCACCATTACAGTGATCAAAAAAGTTATTTTCAACCAAGGTATAACTTGGCGCCATAGAGGTAAAGCTATTGCCAAGTTGAATGGTTTCGGCACTTGGTCCGCCTTTAGGTGGTCGTGGTCCGAAATAGTTATTAGTAATTTTATGGTAGTTCTTTATGCTGTTATTACCTGCCAAATCAACTCTAACAGTTGGTCCTCTATTAGATTTACCGGCAATGTAGCAATGGTCAAGCTCATTGTGTCGACCTTTAAATAAGACCCATAAATCTGTTTGGTTTCGCTGTGCCTTGTTAAAATCTATAATAGCAGAATGGGTAATCTTACAATGATTAGCAACCGAGTCTTCACTAATTCCGAAATCGATAACAGCTGAAGAAGGTGATGAACCGTCAGTAAAGGTTAAACCATTTACATTCAAATATTCACCCGCAAGTTTTAAATCAGAAGTACCGGTAATTCGAACTTCACCAGGCGTTTCTGCACGTAAGGTAATAGGGTTTTGCTCGTTTCCGTAGGCAACAAATTTAATATTTACATCTTTCCAATCTCCATTGGTCATAACAATATCGTCGCCAGGTTTTGCTTCAGATATTGCTGTGTTCAATTCTGAAATATCGTTTACGGTAATAGCATTTATGGTTGCTTTTTCATCACAAGAGATTAGTAGAAAAACGGAAGCTATTAGTAGAAAATACTTTTTCATTATCTATGTTATTAATCTGGTTTGAAACTAAATGTAGGCTTTAGATATGTGCTACAATCACAATAAACTGGTTAACCAGTTTGGTTGACCAAAAATACATATATTTGTAAGAATGGCAACTAATTAACACAAAACCTATTGATAAAATACAAAAGAGATATTAAAAATGAGAGAAGATAAAAAAGGTATTTCTAGAAGAAATTTCACAAAAAAATCAGCTATGGCATTGGCAGGCATGCCTTTGGTGCAGTTAGATAGTGATTTGCTAAAACCAATATTCGCTGTAGATGATGCTATTGAAGTACACTTATTCTCTAAACATTTACAATTTCTTGATTACAATGAGATGTCAGCAGCAGTTGCAGAAATTGGATTCGATGGCTTAGATTTAACGGTTCGCCCAAAAGGGCATGTATTGCCAGAAAGGGTAAATGAAGATTTACCGAAGGCAGTAGAAGCCATTAAAAAATATGGATTGAAGTCCAAGATGATGACCACCAATGTTTGGGACATTACAGATATCGGTCAGCAAAAAGTTTTAAAGACAGCTAGTACGTTAGGGTTTGAATATTATAGAACAGGTTGGTTAAGCTATCCCGAAGAAAAATCAATAGAAGAAAGTCTGGCAACATATGCCACACAGGCTAAAAATTTAGAAATTCTAAATAAAGAATTAGGATTAATTGGGTGCTATCAAAATCATGCGGGTAATCATGTAGGGGCACCGATTTGGGATCTGCCTACGATTTTTTCAAAAACGAACAATGAGTTTTTAGGATGTCAGTACGATATAAGGCATGCGGTAGTAGAAGGCGGTAAAAGTTGGGAGCTAGATTTGCGACGCATACAGTCGTATATTAAATCTATAGTTATTAAAGATTTTAAATGGGGAAAGAAAGATGGAGTCTGGGAGCCTATTAATACGCCTTTAGGGGAAGGTATGGTAGATTTTAATCGATACTTTTCTTTACTCAAAAAGTATAAGATAAACGTGCCCATATCATTACATTTAGAATATGATCTCGGTGGAGCCGAGCACGGTGCATCGAATATCACAATAGATAAAAAAGAAGTGTTCGCTAAGATGAAAAAGGATTTAACCTTTATCAAGGAAGCATGGAAAAAAGCGGAATAATATAAATTTTCAGATCAAAAAGAATGACCAAAATAGCTAAAGCAACAAAAGATAAATTAAGAAAGGTTAGTACGGCAACCGTTGCAACCTGTTTATTTAAAAAAGGATTAAAAAATCAGTTTATACAACACGTAAAACCATTAAAATTAGGTCGACCGACAATGGTGGGCGAGGCGTATACCTTACGTTACATACCTGCACGAGAAGATCTGAATCCTATTACGGTTTTTAGAGATCCTAAGCATTTACAAAGAGTAGCGGTAGAAGAATGTCCAGAAGGTAGTGTTATGGTAATCGATAGTAGGCAAAATGCCAGAGCAGCATCTGCAGGGTCTATTTTAGTAACACGATTAATGGTTAGAAAAGCAGAAGGTATTGTTACTGATGGCGGATTTAGAGACTCCGCCGAAATTGCCGATTTAGATTTTTCGTCCTATCATAATAGACCTACGGCACCTACCAATTTAACATTGCACCAAGCTATAGCTATAAATGATCCTATTGGTTGTGGCGATGTAGCAGTTTTTCCTGGTGATATTATATTAGGAGATGATGACGGAGTAATGGTAATACCGGCACATCTTGCCGATGAGGTTGCAGATGAATGTATTCAGATGACCTTATATGAAGATTTTGTTTTGGAAATGGTAGAAGGAGGAGAACCTGTTATAGGGTTGTACCCAATGGTAAGTGATGAGGCTAAACTAAAATTTGAAAAATGGAAGTCAGCTAAATTGTAATTGACTCAAATAAGTAAATAATAAAAAAGGTGATTAGCGCTATGAGAGCACTAATCACCTTTTTTATAAAGTGTTCTAGAAATTTATTCTACTCACCACCCCTTGCAGGGTAATCATTTTTGTTAACATAGTCGATTGCATTTAAAATATCGTCCCAATTTGGTCTAGCAAATGGCATTGTTTGAATGGCACTTGCATATAACGTATTGTCAGGGCGAATTAAAAATAATCCTGGTTCTGAAAATTCATCAGGTTCTTTGTCCGATGTTTTTTTAGAAACATATAATCCCCATTCTCTAGCAGTCTCAATAGGTAAATTATAACCAACAGGCAATTCTGGAATATTCCATTCTTTACCAGCTTTCTTAGCTCGTTCTTCACTATCACTACTAATAGCGATTAGGTGAACACCTCTGTCGCTAAAATCTTTCAGTTTTGTTGCTAAATCTTCCAAATAGTTTTTACAAACTGGGCAATGTAATCCCCTATAAAAAACAATCATAGTAAAAGATGTACTGGCTTGATCATACAAGCTCCACTGTGTATCGTTAATTAGAGGTATTTTTAAATCAGGTACTTCTGTTGTGGGTTTTATCATGGTAATATCATTTTTATAATTAGTATTTCATAAAGGTAGAATAAGCTGTTTCAAAAGCTTTGTTGCATACCTTTTAGAATTAATGCAATACATAATTATGATAAACAGCTATTTTATTGATTATCTACTAACCACTTTTCATATTTGGACAATTGCGAGCTAGATAGAATACTTTCTAATTGTCGTGTACGCTCACTTTCAACGCTACCTAACATTTCGCCACTTGCCATATTAGCCTGTTTGCTTTTAAACTGGTCCATTGCGACGCTAAATTTGCGTATTTGCTCATCGGTCATTTCTAATGATGAAAACATTGATGCGTATTCATTTTTAGATTTTAATGTTTTTACTGCTGTCGATGTATTATTGTTTAGGGTAGTGCTTCTATTATCCATAGCCGCAGTTGTTGAAGAAGTATTATTGGTTTCTTGAGCAGCCATACTATCTTTCGAATTTTTTGCACCTGTTTTTTTAGTGCTTGAGCATGATGTTAATACTATTGATAATGCTAACATCGATACTAATTTAATTTTCATAACGTGTTTATTTATAGATTCTTCGGTGAAATTATATCTTAAAACACGGGTTAATAGTCGCAATCAAATTTATAATTAACGCAACTGATGATATTTATGAATTTTATCAAATGTATTATTGATATGCCGGTTAGGTTTTGTAAGAAAAGAATACCTTTTAATACCTGTTATTCATTGAAAGTTGGTATCTTCTATTTTATTTGACAGTTCATTATTCAAAGCAATATATGTTCAATCTTGTATATAAATCTGTAGCAAATTCCCTTTCACCGGCACAAATTGATGAAATTTTAGTGGAGTCTAGAAACTTCAATGGTAAGCATGATATAACGGGATGTTTGATCTATCATGACGGATTTTTTATTCAATATTTAGAAGGCAATGTATATGTTGTTTCGACTCTCTTTGAAAAAATTAGGGTAGACGCTCGTCACTATGAAGTTATTTTACTTTCTAAAGGCAGTATTTATACTAGAGAATTTGATACTTGGAATATGGCCTATCTATCAAATAACCTTCCGAATGAAGCTTTTCAGTATATAAAACTAATGGTTAATCCTGAATTCGAAATTCCTAATATGTCCGTTGTACCAAATCCTACTTCAAAACGATTTTGGTTGGCGGCTAAGCTGTTATTGAATAAAATAGGGCATGAGAATTTCAACAAAGAACGGTAATATACCTATTTCTTAATCGCAATCTTTGGCATATTTCAAACATTGATATAGGACAATTGAGCTTCTTAATTATTTTTGTTTTCTAGGTGATTAAATAAGCCGGATTATTCGATTTCTGTTGACAATGTAGAACTATTTACCATTAGAATTATCTTCAGTAGATTTTCGGCAAATTTCTCGGAATAGTCATGTATGTTAGTTAGGTCTTCGACATTTTTTAAATCTTCGCATCTCTTGTTAAACTCTACAGCAAACTTATCATTTTTAAATTGGATTGTTGGCATTACATTAGTAAGTATTGAGTGCACTTTTAATGCATTGCCCTTGGTGTAATAGTCGAGCTGATATTGCTGCAGAAACAAAGAAAGTTCATTACTATTTTTAAATGCCATAATTTTTTTTATAAACTAGATGGGGGAGCATTTGTTTTATAACGTAAAATATTAAAAGTAAGTATTTTACTACAAAAAAATTATTTTTTTAGATGGTAATTATGCTATTGAGTTATTATTCAATTTTATTGGTAGAATTTTATATGCGATTTCCTCTTAATTTTGGAGGACATACTGTTCTTATATAGAAATTATGGAAAAACTAAATATATATATTGCGGATGACGATTTAGATGATCGTGATTTTTTTATGGAGGCATTGAATGATATTTCTATAAAAACAGAAGTATCTCAATTTAATAACGGAGTCGATTTAATGGATAGATTATTTTCTGATGATATATTGCCAAATGTAATATTCTTAGATTTATACATGCCTATTATGGATGGTTTTGAGTGCCTTATCGACATTAGAAATTTCAAAAAATTTAATAACATATATATTATCGCCTATTCTTCCATATATAGAGATAGAGAAGTGAATCAATTAAAGGAAGATGGTGCCAATCAATTCTTGAAAAAATCTTCTTCCTTAAAAGAGCTAAAAAAAATATTGCTGAAATCTTTAGAACAGGTACCGATAAAGAATAAAAAGGTGGCATTAAGAGATGAATTTGTTGTACTTATATAATTTTTAAAATAATAATTATTTGATAATGAGGTAAGAGTGGGGATAAAGAATCATTTTTTTATTGCTCTTTAAATAACTGTTGGAAATTAAATTCTGTATTTTTAATTCATCAATATAGCTATCAAAATAATTATTATGAAAACTTTTTTTCGAATTGCTTTAGGCGTCATGTTCATGGCTACAAGTGTTACAGTAGTACAAGGTCAAAAAAAATTAGATCAACAAGCTGTTGCAGATTTACAGCAAACGCCTAAATATGGTTTTATACTTACCACAGAAAGACATTTTAAAGGCGTATTAAGTATGTACGACCTTCTGATAGCAAACGGAGTAGAAGTTGAGGAATACGAAATTGTTGTAAAAGGCAAAGTGGTAAAGTTATTGACCAAAAATTCTGAACTTGAAGAGTTTTTTAAAAAATATAAGGGCAAGGTAAAAGTAAGCGTATGCAGTGTTGCTATGGAAAAACTTGGTGTATCAGAAGAATCTCTTTTTGATGGTCTCAATGTTACCCCAACCGCCTCGGTACGAATGTTACAATTACAAGCAAATGGTTATAATACGTTGACCTACTAAGAAATAGATAAAGATATATACTAATCAATAGCTACTCTCTAAATTTGTTATCGATGTGTAGGCTTAGGGATTAGCTTCGATTTTACCTTTAGCAAAATTATTGATAGTAAAATGCCGCTAAAACAAAGTTTTAGCGGCATTTTATATTCTATTCGCTTCTATAAACAATTTCTATATTTGTCTAATTATAATGTTATATCTAAGGTGTGTTTTAGTTGATAATAACCACTACGGTCTAGATAATGATATGGTTTTCGTGAAAACGAAAACCCATGCTTAAATCTTTAATTTTCAACACATAAAATGAAAGTCTGTATTGCGGAAAAACCATCTGTAGCTCGAGAAATCGCTTCCGTTCTTGGAGCGAATTCCAAACATGATGGCTATTACGAAGGCAATGGCTATGCAGTAACCTATACTTTCGGGCATCTTTGCACGCTCAAAGAGCCAAACGATTATAAACCTCATTGGAAAAGTTGGGATTTAAATAACCTACCAATGTTACCTGAACATTTTGAAACCAAAGTGACTAAAGATGCTGGTATTCAAAAACAGTTTAAAATCATAAGACAATTATTTGATAAAGCAGAAGTTGTTATAAATTGTGGTGATGCCGGGCAAGAAGGGGAATTAATACAACGCTGGGTATTAAATCAAGCAAACTATAAAGGCAAGGTTGAGCGACTTTGGATTTCGTCATTGACCACCGAAGCTATAAAAGAAGGTTTCAATAACTTAAAACCATCTACAGACTACGATAATTTATATTACG
Organism: Maribacter spongiicola; assembly: GCF_004364165.1. Lineage (GTDB taxonomy): Bacteria > Bacteroidota > Bacteroidia > Flavobacteriales > Flavobacteriaceae > Maribacter > Maribacter spongiicola. Next base: position 104,269 of record NZ_SOAY01000012.1, on the reverse strand, counting down.
CAGGCTTCTCTCGTGCTATAGGCGATTGGCTTTTGGGTATGAACGCAACTCGTTTATACACTTTAAAACATGGTGGCTACAAACAAGTATTGTCTGTGGGTCGTGTGCAAACACCTACCTTGGCAATGTTAGTAGATCGGTTTAAAGAGATAGAGAATTTCAAGCCACAACCCTATTGGGAGCTTCAAACATTATATCGTGAAACCCTATTCAGTTATGAAGAAGGTCGTTTTCTAAAAGTAGAAGATGGCGAGAAACTCGCCAATATTGTAAAAGAGCACGATTTTGAAATTGTTTCCACTACCAAAAAAGCAGGCAATGAATATGCGCCAAAACTTTTCGACTTAACAGGATTACAAGTCTATTGTAACACTAAATTCGGATTTAGTGCAGACGAGACGTTAAAAATCGTTCAGAAATTATATGAGCAAAAGGTAGTAACCTACCCAAGAGTAGATACCACATTTTTACCTAGTGATGTTTACCCTAAAGTACCAGGTATACTTAAGAACCTGACGAAGTACGATACGCTTACCAAACCTCTAGATGGTAAGAAATTAAAGAAAACTAAAAAGGTTTTTGATGATAGTAAGGTGACAGATCACCATGCCATTATTCCTACAGGTCAACAAATGAACTTGCAATACAACCAGCAGCAAGTTTATGATATCATTGTCCGTCGTTTCATTGCGGTGTTCTATCCAGATTGTAAAGTTTCTAATACAACAGTTATCGGTAAAGCTGAAACAGTAAAGTTTAAAACCACAGGAAAAGAGATTTTAGAAAAAGGGTGGCGTGCTGTTTTTGATACTTCGACTACGCTCAGTAACCAAAAAAGTAAAGAATCGGGAATATTGCCAACTTTTAAGAAAGGCGAAAAAGGACCGCACGAACCTTCATTTCTAGAAAAACAAACAAAGCCACCTAAGCAGTATACAGAAGCTTCGCTTTTACGTGCGATGGAAACGGCAGGTAAAAAGGTAGATGATGATGAACTTCGTGAGTTAATGAAAGAAAACGGTATTGGTAGACCTTCAACACGGGCTAATATCATCGAAACATTATTTCGTAGAAAATATATAAAGCGAAATAAAAAGCAAGTGATACCAACAGTTACAGGTATTCAGTTGATAGATACCATTCAAAATGAAATGCTCAAATCTGCCGAGCTAACCGGTAAATGGGAAAAGCAATTAAAGGATATAGAAAAAGGTACATTTAGCGCAGGTAGTTTTATTAAACAGATGAAGCAAATGGTAGACCAATTGGTTTATGATGTGCGAAGTGAAACTAGAAAGGCAAATATCTCAGCTGTAAATAATAAGCCAGCAGAAGCGGCTAAGAAAAAAGTAGTTGTAAAGGCCATAGGTATTACATCGGAAGTTTGTCCTAAATGTAAAAAAGGCACTATTCGAAAGGGGAAATCAGCTTATGGCTGTTCTGAGTTTAATAAGACTTGCGATTTTGTAGTTCCGTTTATATTCAAAAGCAAAACCATTTCAGAAAAGCAATTTATTAGGTTGTTTCAAAAAGGGTCTACCGTAAACTTAAAAGGCTTTAAAGTCAATAATATTTCGGTCGAAGGCTTATTGAGATTTGATGATGGTTTTAAGCTGAAGTTAGAACCTAAAAAAGGTAAGGTTCAAGTAAAGCCCACATCCGAAGAAAATAGTTGTCCTAAATGCAAAAAGGGAATTATTTTAAAAGGAAAATCGGCTTATGGTTGCAGCGAATACAAAGCAGGATGCGACTTTCGTTTTAGTTTCGATGAAATTCGTAAAAAAGCAAAAGGACAACCATTGACCAAAGAGTTGGTTTTTAAAATATTTAGAGGGGTGTAAAAATTAAAAAGCCTCTCAGTTTCCTGAAAGTCTTAATCTTTTTGGTAGTGGGAACTGGACCCGAACAGGGACCTTCGGGATATAGGTTAAAGAAAATTCCTGTGTTAAATAATTAACTAATTGATTATTTCTAATTTGTGTTTTTCGTTTTTCCGAAAATCGCTTCTCACCATATGCGGTAGCCTATTTGGTATGTATATTATAAATATAATACATACTTAAAGAGATTGTAAAAGAATTTGAGTTCTGTATAATATTCAGGATTTACAATACTTCTTATAGCCCCTTAGAACGTCTTAAAGCACGGACCTTATACTTATGTACGAAAATAAAATTGGGTTTTTAAAATTCTCACACAATCTTAAAAATGTGATAAAGAACTAAGCTGTTTAAAAGATATGATTTCAGGAAATATTCAATTATTATTTCGAAAAAAATACATTAATTAGTAAAATATCTTTTTCGATATTCTTTTTTTAGCCCTAGTATTATTTTCAAAAAGGAAATTATTTCATATTTAATTGGTTGAATTCGCATATTTCCATTTTCTATTTATGTTTTTTCAAATTTTAACTGTATTAAATTTCAGTATGTTTTTTCTTGCTTTAATTGTGTTTTTATAGAGTGTAAGTTATGGTATTTCAGTGCTTTAAAGCTGTTTCTACTTTGTAGGGCAATTCCCTTTGATTAATGTGTCACAACCTAATTTTAGGTCATTTTATAAAATGAAGCGAATGTAGCAGCGTCATAAAGTAGTTTTAGATAGTCAAAAAATAGGTAATCGACCATTGACAATTAACTTAAACTCAACTCACTTATGCAAAAGAAAATTTCGATGATTTTGCTGATGTTATTTTGCGCTCCTTTTTATTTAATGGCTCAAAATAACATTTCTGGTATCGTTACAGATAGCGAAACAAACAGTCCTTTACCAGGTGCAACAATCGTCATTAAAGGAACTTCTACCGGTGTCACTACAGATTTTGACGGTAAATACTCAATTCAAGCCAGCGAAGGCAGTGTTCTGGTATTTTCTTATATCGGTTTTGAACCGGTAGAAAAAGAGGTAACTACAGATGTAATCAATGTAACTTTAAAAAATGATGTAGCTCAGCTAGATGAAGTGGTCATTATTGGTTATGGTACTACTACGAAAAAAGATGCAACTGGTTCTGTTCAATTATTGACATCCAAAGACCTTAATAAAGGTGCTATTACTACTGCAGATCAAATGATAGCGGGTAAGTCTGCAGGTGTTCGTGTAGTTAATAATGGTGGGGATCCAGATGCAGGAATTAATATTAGAATTCGTGGGGGCTCATCGCTTAATGCGAACAACAGTCCGCTAATTGTAATCGACGGTGTGCCGTTATCTAATCAGAACCCGGCAGGGCAAGCAAATCCGTTAACACTTATAAATCCGAATGACATAGAGTCCTTCTCAGTGCTTAAAGATGCATCTTCTACTGCTATTTATGGTTCTAGGGCATCTAACGGTGTCATTATAATTACGACTAAAACTGGTACAAAGGGAGCTCCTCAGTTTAATTTTTCATCAAATGTCCAGGTTGGTACCTTAAGCAGAACTATCGATATTTTTGAATCTTCAGAATATACAGATTTTATTCAGAATACCTATCCCAATAGTTCAGAGCTCTTAGGTCTTAATGGCACAATTTACGATACCAATTGGCAAGACGAAATTTATAGAACATCCTATACCCTGAATAATAATTTAACGGCCAGGGGTAATCTTTTTAATAAAATTCCAATTAGAGCTTCGTTCGGGCATTCAGAGATTAATGGTATTCTTAAAGAATCGCAGTTAAACAGATATACGGCATCTTTAAATATCTCACCTGAATTTTTTGATCAACATTTAAAATTGACTATTAACGCAAAAGGTATTGCCACTGAAAAGGATCAGCCAGATGGTGGAGCTATTGGTAGTGCATTAACAGCAAACCCAACCTTACCTGTTTACGATCCCGACGGAGGTATTTTCGGTGGATTTTATCAGTTGACCGATGATCAGGGTATAGTTGGACCAGCTAACCCATTGGCTTTATTAAAACAAAGAGAACGTAACGAAGATGCAGATCGATTTATTGGTAATATGGAGTTGCGTTATAAAATTCATGGTTTAGAAGATTTGACGGCAGTTATAAATACGGGTATAGATTATTCAGAATCAACTATTAACGAATATTTTCTACCAAGTGCGGTAGCTTCGTACTCTATTTTCGAGAGTCTTCCAATTTTCAATAATTTCAGTGAAAACTATAGTGAAGATCAGGTTAAAAGAGACCATTTATTAGATGCGTATTTATCATATGAAAAGTTATGGGATGGAGCGCTTCGAAAAATTGATGTTCAAGCTGGTTATGCCTATCAAAATTTTACAACGCAGGGTGTTACCTACCCGACAACCACTGAGAATGGCTTTAGAGAATCGCAACAGCCATTCAAATATTATACAGAACTAAATCTACAATCGTATTTCGCGAGAACCAATCTTAATTTTTACGATAAATACCTGCTAACGGCTTCGTTAAGAGCAGATGGGTCTTCATTGTTCGCAAAAGATCAACGATGGGGTTATTTTCCGGCTGTTGCACTGGCTTGGAAAATTGATAGTGAAAATTTCTTGAAAGATGCAGAATGGTTAAGTCAATTGAAGTTAAGATTGGGTTGGGGACTTACGGGGCAACAAGATATCACGGGTCCTGTTGGCTTTTATCCGAACACGGCCTTATATGACGATGGTGACCCTACCGTAAGTTATATATTCGGCGATAGAGCTGTAACTACATACAGAGCAAATGCATTTAATCCGGATTTATCATGGGAAAAGACATCGACCTATAACATCGGTATCGACTTTGATATGTTTTCTAGTATTTTGAGTGGTACCATAGACGCGTATACCAGAAATACTACTGATTTGTTGGCAGAGGTGCCTCAGTCAGAAGGTGCTTTAAGAAATCGCTTTGTTAGTAATGTAGGCGAAACGGACAGTAAAGGTTTTGAGGCCGCTTTGCAAATTCGACCTATACAGACCAATAATTTTACATTAGAATTTAATTCTAATGTAGGTTTCAATGAAACATACATCAAAGATTTAGATAATATAACACAATTTGCCAGTGGTGGCGGAATAGGTCGTGGTACAGGCGTTAATATTGGGCAAACCGCTGTTGGGGAAAGAAACAGGACTTTTTGGTTATATGAACAAATCTATACGGCAGATGGTGCACCTATAGAAGATGCTTTCGTAGATCAAAATGGAGATGGTGTTATTTCTGATAGTGATCGTATTTTTATTCCGTTCGAGCCTAAATGGACCTATGGTTTCGGTACTTATATGCAATTTAAAAGTTTAGACTTGACTGCTAATTTTAGAGGGCAAATAGGAGGGCGAATTTATAATGGCAATTTATTGAATAGAGGTTTTACAGCATCTGTAATTCCGCTAACTGATACTGGCTTCATCAATAATGCCTTGAATTTATATGATGGTACTCGTTATAATGGTTTCTCTAATATTCCTTCAGATTTGCAGGCACTGTCAGATTTCTATGTTTCCGATGCATCCTTTTTGCGTTTAGATAACATTACCCTAGGGTACAATCTAAAACCTTTTGATGATAAAAAGATTGGATTGCGAATATATGGGTCAGCAAATAATGTATTCGTAGTTACCGACTATGAAGGTCTTGATCCAGAAAATTTTGATGGTATTGAAGCTTCTCCATATGCGCGTCCAAGAACATTTACTTTAGGTCTTAACCTTGATTTTTAAAAAAATAGCTATGATAAAAAATATAATATTTACCGTTTTCGCCGTGGCTCTCTTTATAGGTTGCACTGACGATTTAGATACAGAACCTAGAATAGAACAGAGCTTAGAGAACCTTTTGGAGTCAGAACCTGATGCAGCTTTAGGAATACTTGGAAAACTATATGGAGGTTTGGCATTGCACGGAATAGGAATACCCGGTAGTGGTAATCAGCAGTCTGATATTGCAGGAGATGACCCTGGGGAAACTGTTTTCTTTAGAAGTATGTGGAACATGCAAGAATTAACGACAGATATAGCCAAAAATAGATGGGGTGATGGTGGTTTGGATCCTTTGACCACGGCATCTAGTTGGGCGCCAACGAACAAGTTTTTTGGTTACCTCTACAATAGGAGCTACTTCAATATAGCGCAGACCAATAACTTTATTTTAGATGTGCAAAAGGCAGATGAGCCAGAAGCAGAGTTGTTCATAGCCGAAGCTCGCTTTTTACGAGCCTTATCCTACTATTATTTAATGGATATGTTTGGTGGGGTTGTTGTCGTTACTGAAGAAGATGGCGTCACTGGGGTTCGTAGGGCTAAAAATTCACGCACAGAGGTTTTTGAATTTGTCGAAAATGAATTGTTGTCTATTGAAGAAACCATGCCATTTGTTAATGAATATGGCAGGGCAAACAAGACCGCTGTTCAATTTCTTTTGGCAAAAATTTATTTAAATGCCGAGGTATATACAGGTACAGCTAGGTATACAGATGCATTGATGTATAGCGAAAAGGTTATTTCTGAATCTACCTTTACCTTAGATGATGACTATCAATCGATTTTTCAAGGAGATAACCATACTTCTACAGAAATAATTTTTCCGATAATAGCCGATAGAAATTTGGTACAGAGTTTTGGAACGTCAACCTATCTTACCAATGGTAGTTTGGGAGATACGACTATGCCTATCTCTGAGTTCGGTAATTCTGATAGCTGGTTTGGTCACCGTTGTACACCCGCTATATATGGTTTGTTTGGAGATTTAGAAACTACAAAAGATAGCCGTGCTTTATTTTGGACAGAAGGGCATACGTATGAAATGACAGATTATAGAACTTGGGAGAATGGATACCCAACATTTAAATTTCAAAATCAATATTCAACAGGTGATTCTGGAGAAAGTAATTTCTCTGATACGGATATTCCTTTATTCAGATTGTCTGATGCTTATTTAATGTATGCCGAAGCACACCTTAGAGGTGGGGGCGGTACATCTGGTCAAGCTATAAATTTTATCAATGCGCTTAGGGAAAGAGCTTTTGGCGATACGAGCGGAACTATTACGGAAGCGGATTTTAACGAGCAATTTCTAATTGATGAAAGGGCAAGAGAACTGTATTATGAAGGACATAGAAGGCAAGATTTAATTCGCTTTAATCGATTCACTGGCGATACGTATTTGTGGCCTTGGAAAGGTAATGTCTTAGAAGGTACCTCAATACCTGAAAATTATGATTTATTTCCATTTCCATTAGAAGCTTTACAAGCCAATCCTTTACTTGAGCAAAACCCTGGATACACTAATTAAAAATAAAAATGATGAAGAAAAATATAGCATATATCTATTCCTTTTTTATTGTAATGGCCCTTGTCTTGGGTAGTTGTAGCAATGACGATGAGAATATAAGAATTAGCGAAACAACAAGTACACAACTTACGGTTTCTTCGAGCGATGCTCTGGTGTTGTCTAGAGATATGGTGGGTGAGACGGTTCTTTCCTTAAATTGGACGATACCTGATTTTGGTTTTGAAGGCGCGGTACCTAGTTATAATGTTGTTTTAGGTGTAGATGGTGTTTCTGATATTGAACCTAAAAAAGTTACTGTAGGTAATACGTTGACAAAAGAATTTGTTGCAGAAGAACTTAACGAGGCCATTAATGATGCAGGTGCACTCTCAGGACTTGAAAATAAGATCAATATTTGGATTGAAACCGTATTGGGTAAAGAAGTTGTAGCTACCTCTGGTATTCAAACTTTATCTATAACTGGCTATGCGACTACGTTTGACTTGAACTCATCTTGGGGTCTAGTTGGATCTGCGACTCCAAATGGATGGGATGGACCGGATGTGCCAGTGTACAGTACGGCAGTTGCGAATGAGTTTGTAGCTTATGTTACCTTGGTTGATGGGGAATTGAAAATTAGGGAGAATAATGACTGGAGTGTTAATTATGGTGATACTGGGGCAGACGGCACATTAGATTTAGATGGAGACAATATTCAGGTAACCGCCGGAACTTACAAGATTATGTTCAGTTTAAATGATTCATCTTACTCTATAGAACCTTTTTCTTGGGGTTTAGTAGGTGATGCTACTCCTAATGGATGGGATGGTCCAGATGTTCCGCTAACATATGATTCAACTTCTGATCAATGGAGGGCGGTGTTAAGTTTGACCGCAGGTGATATAAAATTTAGGCAGAACAATGAGTGGACTATAAGTTATGGCGGTACCGGGTTGAGCGCTTCTTTAGAGCTAGATGGTCCTAATATCTCGGTGGAAGCAGGTAACTACTTGATCTCTGTAGATTTTAATAATAATTTATACACTATTGAGCCTATAGATATATGGGGTCTTGTTGGTGATGCCGCACCAAATGGTTGGGACGGACCTAATATGAAGTTTATCCCTGATTATGCAAATGAAGGCGTGTGGATACTGAAGAACGTAGCGTTATTGGATGGCGAAATAAAGTTTAGAACAAACGATGCATGGGATTTTAACTATGGTGATGATGGTAATGATGGAACACTAGAAGTAGAAGGAGCGAATATTCCTGTTAGTGCAGGTACTTATACGATTACGCTTTTACTGTCAGATACAGAAAATCCAACCTATACCATTGAATAAAAAGTAAGAATATGAAAATCAATAATTATATTAAAATTGGTCTAGGGTCACTGGTAATGCTGTTTACTTCTTGTACCAATGATGAATTTACCCCGCTAAAAGTTACAGAAAGCAATGATGCCGAAGATGCGCCGACAGGTGTTGCACAAGCTAGAACAACGGCACTTTCGCCGGGTAACGGTGTAATGATGCAAGCTTTCTATTGGGATGTTACCGAAGGTGGCGTTTGGTGGGACAATGTAGATTCTAAGCTAGAGTCTTGGGCAGCAAATGGCGTAGACGCTATTTGGATACCACCAATCTCCAAAGGTCAAAGTGGAGGGTTTTCTATGGGATATGACCCGGCTGATTATTTTGATTTTGGAGATTTTCAGCAACATGGTACTATAGAGACTCGTTTTGGTAACAGGCAAGAACTGGAGAAAATGATCGGCACGGCGCATGAGAATGAAATTGCCGTAATTGCAGATATAGTACTGAATCATAATTCTGGCGGTGAGCTAGAATATAATGAGTTTAGACAGGTAGAAACATATACATTGTTCCAACCTTCTTCAGGTCTTTTTAATAGAACCTGGTTGAATTATTTACCCAATGCGGTGAACCTTGAAGATGAAGGTAGATTCGGTGGCTTCCCAGATTTAGATTTGAAGAACGATTATGTGATGGATTGGTTATGGCGATCAGAAGAGTCTGTTGCAAACTATTACATGAATACGCTACAAATTGATGGTTGGCGATTTGATTATGTAAAAGGTTTTTCACCTGAGGTAATAAAACAATGGATCGGTACTGTAGGAGGCTATAGTGTTGGTGAAAATTTTGATGGAAATGTTGCCGACGTAGTGGGGCCTTGGGTAGAAGCTTCCGGGGCAAATGCTTTCGACTTTCCAAACTTTTTTAATATGCGAAACGCATTTTTAAATGGAAATTTAAATGAATTAACGAAGCCTAGTTTAATATCTACGATGCCAGAAAAAGCGGTCACCTTTGTTGGTAATCATGATACGGAATCAAGAGATGGTAGCAATGAATTTCCTAATGAATTCGAGACACATGCCTATGCGTATATTATGAGCGCTCCAGGGTATCCGTGCGTATTTTATTCCCATTATGAAGATAGTGGCGAAGAACAGAAAGAGAAAATCAATCAACTCATTCAGATTCGTTCACAATTAGCTGCTGGTGATTGGTCGGTTAACCACGTTGACAATCAAGAATTCATAGCTATAAGAGGCGGCGATGGTCAAAAACCAGGATTGGTACTTTATATTAATTTAAGCGATGTAGAAGTATCTAAAGAAGTTCAAACACATTGGAGCAGTGCCAATATTAAAGATTATACAGAAGAGTACAAAGTTTTTCAAAATTCTGATTCAAGTGGACTTGTTGTTCTAAAAGCTCCGGCAATGGGATATGCAATTTGGGCGGCCACGGATGATGATCAAGTAGCATTTTCTGAAGAATTGTTCGTACCAGGTGATTACCAAGGTTGGGACCCTGGTTCTGCCAATAGTCTTGTAGCGCTTGAAGTTCCTAATTTAACAGGTACCTATAGAGGTCATGTAAGTCTTACGAACGAGTCAAATGAATTTAAATTTACCGATGCTTCTAATTGGGATAATGGTATCTACGGAGATGCTGGAGATGGTACGTCGGGTAGTATAGAAGCTCCCGGTAATAATTTAGTATTGCCTGGTCCATTGGATTATGAAATAAATGTAGACTTGGTCAATAATAGCTGGTCTGCCTATACTTGGGCGATTATTGGTTCAGGTACACCAAACGGATGGGATGACCCGGATACGGATATGAGATATGATTTTGAGCGAAATGTTTGGACAGTAACGACCAACCTTACCGATGGTGAATTGAAATTTAGAGCCAACAACGGGTGGGATGTAAATCTTGGAGATACTGGTGCCGATGGAATTTTGGATGATGGTGGAGATAATATTGCCGTTCAAGCGGGTAGTTACCAGATTGATTTAAATGTAGCCAATAATACCTTTAGTTTAGGTAATTGGGGCATTATTGGATCTGCAACACCTAATGGCTGGGATGATCCTGATACCAATATGAATTATGATTTAGCTAATGGTGTATGGACCATATCAGTGGACCTTGTACCTGGTGAAATGAAATTTAGGTTTAGTGATAATTGGGATATTAATTTAGGCGACACCAATGTCGATGGTATCTTGGAACAAGATGGTGATAATATTTCTATTGCTACGGCAGGTAATTATACAATAATATTAAATGAGGAGACAAACATGTATAGTTTCAACCTTAATTAAAATGTTAGTTTAGTTGATTATTTTAGGGGTTGCCATTACGGCAACCCTTTTTCCATTTATAAGTAACCCATGTTTGTAAGCAGAATAAGATTTACATTTTACTGCCGAATCTAATACGTAAAATATAAAATATAGGTTGTAAAAAAAGTATATTAGTTAAATCAATAATTGTAATTTTTTTAAACAGTAGCTTCTTATAGCGTTGTTCACTTGAAAAGGTAAACATGATATTGACCTATTCATTATTGATTTTAAAAAGGTGTTGATTAAATGAGTTCTAGAAAAGTATATGGGCGATTTTGTGAGTTTGGCGGCAGTCTAAAATTCTTTTTGATAGTCATATTATATTTAAATATTGGTGTATTGTTCGCTCAGACCAGTTTTGTAATTGATTATGTGCCTGAAAATACTAAAACTACAGACTTTTTATATTTAAGTGGTTCATTTAACAACTGGAACCCTGAAGATCCTAACTACAGATTTACACGAAATTTTGATGGAACTTACGAGTTAAGAGACAAGTTGTTTAAGGGTTCTTGGATATCTTTTAAAATTACAAGAGGTAGTTGGGATACTGTAGAGGTTGAAAAAGAAGGAACACCTCTAACCGTAAGAAAACATTCTTTTAATCTAACTACAGAAGAAAAAATAGTCATACAAGTGGCAGGCTGGGCTGACACATTAAGTCTACGGGACAAACAAAAAAAAGTAACCATTGTGTTGACAGAGGTACCTCGAAATACCCCGCCTAATTCTTCTTTCTACGTTTGCGGTAATTTTAACGGATGGGTTCCTGGCGATTCGCGTTACAAAATGAAGCAGCTGGTCAGTGGAATTTATCAAGTGGAGGTTCCTATATATTCTGAACAATTAGAATACAAATTCACACGTGGTAATTGGTTAACTGTTGAAGGTAAAAGTTATGGTAGACCTATACCAAACCGCATATTGAGCAATAAAGAAATTGCTATGAACATACCGGTAAAAAACTCGATAACCTATTGGGAAGACCAATCTTACGGTATTTTCAATCCTTATACCTTGATTTTAATACTTACAGCGTTACAAGGTTTTTTTCTGATATTTATTATCAATTCTAATAGTAATAATAACAAATGGGCGAATCAAGCTCTAAGTGTTCTTATTTTTATAATATCGATTACATTAATAGCCAGAGTGGTAATTTATGACCGTGTAATTTATACAGATTACCCAAAACTATCGTTGTTAACTGACTTTGTATTTTTCTTATACGGACCAGTTTTCCTAATATATATTGAACGATTATTACAACATAGCAAAAAATCGTTTTTGAACTATTGGACCCATTTTATGCCATTTTTTTTACAATTGGTCATCTATATCAGTTTTTCTTTTAATCCCACCCATACATTTATTGAGCAAAATCTATTTCAATCTTTAGAATCACCGCCATATGCCGTATATGAAATAATAGTGCTAATAGCTCTGGTGTTTAATATCTACTACTGGTTCAGGATAAAGGGGAATATTAACAAGTATTTTAAAAATATCGAGATTAATTACTCTACCGATCAAAATATAAAATACTTGAATGTTATAATGATGGTGCTTGGGGTCTGTTTAGTTATATGGACGGTTATAGTTTTAGCTGATGTTTACAGTAGTTTCAGTGACGATCCAATAAATTATACTACAAATTTATTAATAGACATCGTTTGGGTCGTTTTTTCGGTTATGGTTTATTTATTAGGATATTTTGCCATAAAACAGCCGGAAATTTTTAGAATGTCCGTTGTAGAGATTGAAGATTCTAAGCCAGAAGTAAATCGTGCTCAGATTGATACTGATGAGTTGAACAAGCAAAAACAGGCATTGCACAAAAAAATGACCCAAGAGCAAATATATTTGAATCCAGATTTAAGTTTACCGGAGTTGGCACTAAAAATGGACACCAGTGTACACGCATTATCTAAAACTATCAACACAGGGTACTCTAAGAATTTTAGAGATTTTGTTAACCATTATAGAATTCAAGATTTTATTCAACGGGCCCAAGATGAGAAATATAAAAATCAGACCTACCTGGCCATTGCCTTGGCTGTTGGCTTTAATTCTAAGTCATCCTTTAATCGGTCATTTAAAAAAGTAACCGATAAATCTCCTAGAAAATACTTTGATGATTTGAGAGAAAGCTGATTAATAGCTTCATAACTGTATCATTTGGTATAATATATAGACCACGTTATAATTTAAGTCGACTTAGCTTAGATTTCTACATAATTTGGTTCTATTCAATAAATGATATTATGAAAATTGTTACTGGCTTTATCTTACTTTTATTTTTTAATCTTACACAAATTTCGGCACAGTCCTCTATAGAAAGAGTTGAACCACCTAATTGGTGGGTAGGTATGAATCATAACACTGTAGAGCTTTTGGTCTACGGAGAAGATATTGGCAGTTACATGGTAGCTTTGGAAGATTATAATGCGGTGACTCTTAAAAGTGTAAAAACTGTAGAGAACTCTAATTATCTTTTTATCACCCTACATATAGCTAAAGAAGCAAGACCGGGCGAACTACAATTACAGTTTAGTAAACCGAGTTCTGATACGATAACATATTCCTACCCGATAAATGAAAGAGATGTAAATAGAAAGTACATTGAAGGTTTTGATTCTTCCGATGCCATCTATTTGATAACCCCTGACCGTTTTGCAAATGGAGATGTCACCAATGATGAGGTTGATGGATTGAAAGAACTGCCAAATAGAAATGATAAAGGAGGAAGGCATGGTGGCGATGTTGAGGGTATGGTTGATCATCTAGATTATATAAAAGACCTAGGTTTTACCGCAATCTGGACCAATCCTATTTTAGAAAATAACATGCCTAACTATAGTTATCATGGTTATGCTACTACTGATTTTTACAAAGTAGACCCTCGTTATGGAAGTAATGCATTATTTAAAGAAATGTGTGATAAAGCTTTGGAAAAGGGTATGAAGGTAATTATGGACATGATTGCGAACCATTCTGGTTTAGACCATTGGTGGATGAAAGATTTGCCATCTAAAGATTGGATAAATCAATGGGAAACATATACCCAGACTAACCACAAAAAAACCGTTGTCTTGGACCCATATGCTACCGAAAAAGATAAGAAGGTTTTTTTTGATGGCTGGTTTGTACCGACCATGCCAGATTTGAACCAACGTAATGAATCTATGTCGAAATATTTAATACAAAACACGTTATGGTGGATCGAGTATTCTGGAATATCAGGTATACGAATGGATACATACCCTTATCCAGATATGTATTTTATGAATGATTGGACCAAGGCGGTTATGGCAGAATATCCAAATTTCAATATTGTAGGTGAAGAGTGGGTGCTGAGACCAACTATTGTTTCTTACTGGCAAAAAGGAAAACAGAATTCAAATGGTTATACATCAGAATTAAAGAGTGTAATGGATTTTCCTTTGCAAAATGCATTGGTCAATTCTTTAAATGACCCTGATTCTTGGAATGCTGTCTATGAAGAGTTAGGGCAAGATTATCTATATCCCGACCCTCAAAATTTGGTGATTTTTCCCGATAATCATGATATGAGCCGCATATATACACAGTTGAATGAGGATAAAGAATTATTGAAGCTTGCACTTACCTATATAGCCACTATTAGAGGTATTCCTCAAATTTATTATGGTACAGAAGTGTTAATGAACAACAAGGGAACTGAGGATCATGGCGTAATTCGTTCAGATTTTCCAGGAGGCTGGCCTAATGACCCTGTTGATTCATTTACAGGAAAGGGTTTAAATAAGTCGCAGTTAGAAATAAAGAATTACATAACTAAACTTTTTAATTGGCGAAAAGATAGTAGTGTTATTCACCACGGTAAACTTGTTCATTTTGCAACTATGGATAATACCTATGTATTCTTTAGGTATACGAAGAGTGAAATGGTAATGGTGATATTGAACAAAGACAATGGTAGTATGACCTTAGATATGAAGGAGTATAAAGAAGTGCTTAAAGGAAATCTCTCTGGAAAAGATATATTAACCGGTAAACATTATAAAGACGTAGAGAGCTTAAAAATTTCTGGTAAGACTGCACTTATTATAGAGATAGAATAATATTACTTAAAACAACGCCAAGGTTAGTCTAGTATATTTTTATAAAAAAACTATCAAGTAAGACAAAAACTAGATCGGTTTGGCATACAATCAGAGCAAAGAAAAAGTATTTATTAAGTAGTATTGCGACAAAAGCTTATTGTAAATATTTATAAACAGTAACTGCTTTTTACTTTTGCATTCTCTTACATTGCGCTTATATGGAACAATTAGTTGGTTCTATCTAGAAATATTGATAATAGAAGTCTATAATCAGTGCTATATTTCACAGTAATCTATTATGGCATATTTTATTATTTTTGCATGTGATTTATGCGCATGGATATTTTAAAAAGAAATAACGTAAAGGTTTTTGGTAATGGTACCCGAGTAATCATGTTTGCTCATGGTTTTGGCTGTGATCAGAATATGTGGCGTTTTATCTCACCGGCCTTTGTGGACGATTATAAAATAGTCCAATTTGATTATGTGGGTTGTGGTAAGTCAGACACCAGCGCATATAACGAAGGTAAATATGGTTCTTTATATGGGTATGCTCAAGATGTTTTAGATATATGTGATGTATTAAATCTGCAGAATGTCATTTTTATTGGTCACTCTGTAAGCTCTATGATTGGGGTGTTGGCAAGTTTACAGGCTCCTAAAGTATTTAAGAACTTAATACTGGTATCTCCTTCCTCGAAATATATTAATGATACAGATTATGTTGGTGGCTTCTCGAAAGAGGATTTAGAAGGTTTGCTAGATGTGATGGATAATAATTATACCGGATGGGCAAAATTTCTAGCACCAATGGTTATGAAGAATGCTGAGAGGCCTGAACTAACCGAAGAGTTAGAAAATAGTTTTTGCGCGGCTGACCCTGCAATAAATAGAAATTTCGCAAGGGTGACATTTTTTTCTGATAATCGTGATGATATCGTAAGAGTGAAGTTGCCGACCTTAATTCTGCAATGTGCTGAAGATGATATTGCACCAGATACTGTTGGCGAATTTATTCATAAGAAAATTAGTGGAAGTACAATTGTAAGGATGAAGGCAACCGGACATTGTCCGCATATGAGCCATCCCGAGGAAACCATTGCGGCTATTAAAAAATTCTTAGCTGAAGCCGGATAATTTTAAAAACATGAACGAAACTTCTGAAAATGAATGGATGAGGATATATAATAACTCTCCAGGATTTAATTTTACATTATCAGATAGTGAAGAACTACTTTTATCGAATAATAATTTCAAAGATTCTTTAGGGTTTAATAATTCGCAGCAGGTGAAAATCAATGATATTCTTGATTCTGGGAGTATGATTTATTTTCGAGTACATCTAAAACCATTAATAGAATTACAAGAAAAAGCGAATGAGATATTTTTGTCATTTAAAACAAAAGAGGGTAAATCTTTACCTGTAGTTTTAGACGCAGTTCGGGTTTGTGAAAATGATATTGTCAAAATTCATTTTGTAGGAGTAGGCATACCGAATAGAAATGAATACGAATCAGAAATTATTCAATCAAGAGATAAGGCACTAAAAGAGCTGTTAGAAAATACTGAAAGTGTAAAGTTAAAAAAGGCTCTTAATGCGAGCGATGAATTAATTGAACGTCAGCTTCAGCAAATTGTAGAATTCAAAGAGCAGCATAAACAAATGGCCAAGGTACTTTCGCACGATTTACAAGAACCTCTAAGAAAAATTGGACTATTTGGTAGCTTAATGCAAAATTTAGATGCAGAAGTTAAATTAAACCTCTCTAAAATTTTAAAATCTTCAGAACGGCTCCGAAATCTTTTAATTAGTATTCAACGGTTACATGCCATTGATAGCGAAAATTTCAAAATCTCGAATGTTGATTTAAATTTTTTAATTGAAAACGTTAGAAAAAAGTTTTTGATATCGAATAATCAAATGATTACTCTAGAAGGAGAATTTTTTAATTTTCCTGCAGATGCTATCTATCTAGAAAGTTTGTTGATTGAATTGGTAGACAACTCGCTGAAATTTCAAAGACCTGATGTACCATTGAAGATTTCGGTGACCACAGATTATTTTATGCAAAATATTTTTAGCGAAACAGAAGATAAATTTGAATACGGAAAATTTGTTCGTATTGTCTATGCCGATAACGGTATTGGTTTTGATAAAAAATATGCAGATAAGGTTTTTAATTTATTCGAAAAACTTCATTTGAACGATGGTCTGGGTATTGGTCTTACGTACGCCAAAAGAATAATGACGTTACATAAGGGAAGTATATCAATAGCATCAAAAAGAAATATTGGTACAGAAATTACGCTGTTATTACCTAATTTTTAAATTTCAAAATAGCTTTATACCCGCAGTTTCCAAAGGCTTAATTTTCCAAGGATTTCGCTGCGTGTAAGCTGAAATTATTTTTGCGGTATGGTATGAATGCTTTTTTGGGTCGAGCATATCTTTTAAATCTTCAAGACTAGAAACCGATTGAGAATTATCGAGGAAACCAAAGCCTTGATAAACGCCATGAAGAACTAAAACAAAACCTCGTTCTTCTTTTGTTCTTCCTTTTTCAAAAATTGCATAATTGTCATTTTCATTGTTGAGGAAGTCTAAAGCATTTTCAACTTTCTCATTATATAATCCTATGGCTTCTTCTCCTGTGCATATGCCATCACATTCATTATATTCACCATGGGTACATCTTCCTAATTTGCTTTTTAATCCTGTTTGTAACGGACATAATCTAAACTTTTTAGTTAGTTCCAATAAGCGTTTAATGGCATCACCTCGCTTTAAGAATATTTCGGTGGGGGAGTGCTCAAAAGGTCTTCTTTCAATTTTTAATTGCAGAATACCCTTTCTGTTCTTCTGGGGTACAATATGGTAGGTGACATAACTTTTCTTCTGGATATAATTAAACGGTGGGTCTAATTTATCAATCAGGTCCGCCTCTCGTAACAAGGCAATGAGTTCGCTGCCGGTAGTTTCAAAATCTATATGGTAAGTAGCATCGCAAAGTGTTATTTCTTTCTCGCTCGAGTTATAGAAATGGCTCAGTACCCTTTTTTTAATATCCTTTGCCTTGCCTACGTAAACCACTTCACCTCTTTGATCCTGAAACTTATAAATGCCTGGGGAGTTGGGCAAAGAGTTTAGTTCTTGATAAGCTATATTTTTAGGAGCGATATTTTCTTTCTCAGCTTTAGGCTCTAAGAATTTAGAGATGACCATTTCGTCATTATCAAGCAAAATCAATCTTTGAAATAGTATGGCAACCGCAGCATTGTCATCATCTAAATCATTTGATGCTGTGTACGGAATATTCAGAACACTACTCAAATAAGGTAATTCATAACTGGTCATATTTGGTATCAGCTTCTTCGCCAATCTAACGGTACATAGCTGGGGAGTTTTAAAGGAATACCCCAAATATTTAAATTCAGATTGTAAGGCATAATGTAGAAATGACGCGTTATGACCCACCAATATGTGGTCATCAAGTTCTCTTAAAATGGTATCGGCAACCTCTGAGAACGTAGGTGCATTCAACAGCAAGGTATCGGTCAATCCTGTTTTTTGTTGAATGTAATTCGGTATACGTTCTTCGGGATTAATGTTCGTTTGAAATATAGGTTCGTAATATTCACCTTTAAGTTTACTTATAATCAGCTGAACTATTCTTAAAGGATTCGGTTTGTAACCAAAAGTGGTCATCGAAATAATGGCAAATTTTCTTTCTGGCATATCTGATGTTTAGCTAAAATCCATCCCTGAAGATAAGTCCATATTGTTCGGTTCTGCAGCATCTTTCACAGGCTTAAAATCGTAACCAATGGTTTCTTGTTTTACCAATCCGTCAGGTATAGCCGTTAAAAAATAGGTTTCTGCATCATCTGCTTTCTGCCTCGAATTTGTGGGGATAGATTTACCATGAATTGCCGATATAGAAGCGGTATTTCTGGTAATTATCAATCTATTCTTAGCACGCGTTAATGCCACATACAGCACCCTGCGATCTTCCTCAATGGCATCTAAATCATCTAAAGACCAAGCGGAAGGAAATGCCTTTGGCGATACGTTTAAGACAATACAAACATCGGCTTCTAATCCTTTAGCGGAGTGAATGGTCGATATAACGACATGATCTTTTTCTTCGTCGGTCTCTAATTTCGATTCGCTTAGCACAGGTGCACCGTTCATTTTTTCAGCATTATCTAAAAGTCCCTCGCCAATAAATTCACCTAGGCTCGAATAACTATTTGCCAAAAGTTTTAATACCGGAAAATCACCCTTTCGCTTTTCGATCCAATCTTTCCGATATCTAAAAGCCAGCCCTAATGACATAGCCTCATAGGCGATGTCTACCATTTTACCGACTTTACCTTTTTCCTTCTGAACGGCATTATAAAGCTCTGAAATTTTGATTCCGTCTGTTCCAGGTATGGCACCTTGTAATAGGGTAGGGATGTCGGTTTTACCTTCATCTGCAATAATAACGGCCATAATTCTAGAAGCTCTTACTTCACCGATTCCTTCCCAAAAAGTCAAGAATCTCACCCAAGCAATTTCATCATATGGGTTGTTGACTATTCGCAATAAAGAAACCAAATCTTTAATATGTGCAGCTTGTAAAAATTTACGTCCGCCATAGGTGACATAGGGTATTTTTCTTCTTATAAATACCGCCTGTAAAGTTTTTGTATAATACTGAGAACGCGATAGAATTAAGTGATCGGCAAATTTACGGTCCTCATCGGTATAATTTTTTAAAATCTCATCGGCTACCCAATTTGCCTCTTGCCATTCATCACTTACGTTCAACAATATTGGTATTTCTCCGCTTCCCCGTACAGACTGCAATTGTTTCTTATAATCTATAGGCGATTTGTCGAGCAACCAATTCGAAATATCTAATATCTCTTGTGTAGAGCGGTAATTTTTTTCAAGTTTATAAACCTCAGAATTGGGTACACGTTCTTTAAATTGATGCACATTTCTAAAATCTGCCCCTCTAAAAGAATAGATTGATTGTGCATCATCGCCAACACAGAACAAACTACAGATATCTATGAATGGCGAAAGCAGTTCCCACTGCAAAGGGTTGGTGTCTTGCATTTCATCAACAAGAAGATAATCAAGATCCTGAGATAATAACTTTCTAGCTTCTGGGTTAGATTTGAGTTGAGTGGATACTACTAACAGCAGATCATCATAATCCAAATAACGCTGCTCCATCTTTTTCTTTTGATATGCCCTAAGTAATATTTCTACATTAGGCTTCATGGCGGTTATTTCATACTCCGTATCCTTATCTTCTTTGCCCTTATAAATTAGGGTGCGTATAGATTCGGTCAAATTCTTTTTAGTGTTCCTGGCATAAGAATAGACATCTAATAGCTGCTGTGGTTTTATACGAAGTTTACCATAAACATCGCTATGGCTACCAGAAACCATTTTCATTAAACCTAATTGATCATCTGGGTCTATTACCGTAAAATTGGCTGCACCGAACAGATTTGGGTACTTAATAATTAGCTGATTACACCACGAGTGAAAAGTAGCGCCGTTAAGCGTACGCCCGCTAGATTGTGGTAAGCTAGCTTTTACACGCTCAACATTTTCATTGGCAGCTTTCTTGGTAAAGGTGAGTATTTGAATTTTTGACGGGTTAGCACCATTTTCAATTAAATAGGCAGCCCTGGCAATTATCGTACGTGTTTTTCCTGTACCCGCACCGGCAAGTACTAAAAGATGTTTGCCCGAAAATTCGACAGCTTTTAACTGTTGTATGTTAAGTTCTTCTTTTAAATGCATTTACACTATTCTAGAAAATTTGTAGACCGAGCATAAATGTCAATCCATATAAAATTAATTCTGAGTATTTATAGCAAGCGAAGTAGCTATAAATACCAAATGGTCAGATGAAACTGTAAGGGTGGTTGATTGTCGGCTACAAAATTAATCAAATAACTTCGATTATAGAATAGTGTCACTATTCAAAAAGCCATGGTACTTATGCTCTATGAAAATGTAAATTATAAAAGTATTTTTTAATTAAGTGAATAATGCTTTTGATGAATACGAATTGCAAAATTCTTACTTAAGCCGGAATATAAATATGAAAAACAGCACCTTCATTTACGGTACTTTTTGCCATAATATGACCTTTATGATTTTCAATTATTTTTTTTACGATTGCAAGTCCAATACCTGTACCTGTGTATTCATCGTTACTATGTAACCGTTGAAATACCTCAAATATTTTTTCGCTGAATTCTTGTTCGAATCCAATACCATTATCGGCAAAGCGAATGTGACAATACTTCTTTTTATTATCTAAGGTTTCGATATCTAGATCTTTACCTTTTACGTGCTCACAATCAATTTCAATTACTAACGGTTGCTCTTCGCGAGCAAATTTAATGGAGTTACTTATTAGATTATGTATAATTTGTTTAAACTGTATGGGTATAATTTTAACCTCGCATTGAATATTCAAATTGAAAGTAACGTCGTTATTTTTCAAATCTTCACTTAACGTTTCTTGTACGTCTTCAATTACTTCGTTTAGGTTTAAAATTTCGAAGGTGATATCTTCAATTTTAGTTCTAGAATACGCAAGTAGATCTTGAATTAAGGTTTGCATTCTAAATGCAGCTTTCTGCATTCTTGTAAAATCATGCTTTGCCCTATCTGATAAACTTTCGAATTCTGTTTCTAGAATACGAGAGGCAAATATTTGAATTTTACGTAACGGTTCTTGCAAATCATGACTAGAGATATATACAAAAGACTGTAACTCTTTGTTCATTTTTTCGAGGTCTACATTCTTGTGCTGTAGCTCGTTGGTTCGTGTTTGAACCATCTTCTCTAATTCATTTGTGAACATTTTTTGTTCTTGAATATCGGTACTGGTGCCTACCCACATTTTTATAGTGCCATCACTATCTTTTTGAGGGATAGCGCGACTTAATTGCCATCGGTATTCTCCTATTGCATTTCTAAAGCGATGTTCAAGTAAGAAGTCGGTTCCTGTGCTTACAGCTTCTGTCCAGAGTCTAATGTTTTCTTCTCGATCATCAGTATGTACAATTTGAATCCATCCTTCTTTATACACTTGTTCAGGTGTTAATCCTGAGTAGTCAAAAACCGATTTATTGAAATAATTTAAGTTTCCTTCGGCATCAGATGTCCAAACAAATTGGGGCATAGAGTCTGCCAGTAATCTAAACTTTTCTTCTCGCTCTAATAGCTGTTGTTGAAAATTACGTTCTTCTGTAATATCGCGTACAGTGCCCAACAATCTTATCGGGTTTTTGTTTTCATCGTAGAATATTTTGCCTTTTGCATCGATCCAATGTATCGATTGGTCTTTCCATATTACACGAGATTGGTATCGTAATGTTCCATCTTTAAAAGCGGTTTCAAAAGCTTTTTTTCTTAGGTTAAGATCATCTGGGTGAATATTATTCACCATTACCTCATGCGTTAAATTTGTTTCGGTATCAAAACCTAAAATTTCATAACACCTTTTAGAAGCTATAATGTCGTCAGTTTTTAAATCGACATCAAAGACCCCTAATTCACTTGCTTCAATAATTAGACCCAGTTTTTCTTCACTTTCTTCAATAACATGTTTAGCCTTTACCATTGCGGTTACTTCGGTAGCAACGGCCATAATGCCCGTAATGTTATTATCCTCTTTTAACGGATGATAAACAAAATTAAAATATTTTGTTTCAGGGGTGCCTTGGGTGTTTAATACCACCGGAAATTCATAACCATGAAAAGCTTCGCCTGTTTTGTATACATCAGCGATTATAGGTTCAATAACAGTTTTGACCTCGGGCAAGCTATCAAAAATTGGTTTTCCAATGAATTCTTCATCTATTTTTTCTATAATATCTAAATAACTTTTGTTGGCTATTTCTACTATATGGTCAGGTCCTCTAAAAATGGTAATGCCTAATGGCGCTTGCATAACCGTATTTCTAAATCTCTTTTCGCTTTCTTCGACCTTAATTTTAGCTTCGTGTAATTCAGTAACTTCTGCAGCAGTGTTCATTACCCCATAAACCTTACCAGATTCATCGAATAAGGGAGTAAAGCTGTAATTGAAAAAGAAAGATTTTAATATACCATCTATTCTTAATTCAACTCTTTGATTCTTAGCATTAAAGGGAGTGCCTGTGTGAAATACTCCACGAACTTGTTTAAATATTTGTTGATTTTCTAATTCTGGTAAGATATCTGAATATAGTTTACCAACTACATCATTCCCTTTTCCCCAAGCATCCATAATGGACTGATTTGCCAATGAGATGAGCATTTCGTCTCCTACATATACGGCAATAGGGAAAGGAGCACTTTCGACCAAGGCTCGTATATTTTGTTCACTTTCCCTAATCTTATTATTTAAAAGTGCTTGCGTGGTTACCTCTGTAGCAATAATACCAAGTCCATTAATCTTTTCTTCTGAATCTCTCTGCGGATAAACTATAAAGTTGTAATATTTCGTTTTAGCTTCACCGTCTTGTACGATATATAGAGGAGTTTCTAATGCGGTAAAAGGATTGCCGGTATCATAAACCTCTTTAAATATTTTATCATAACCCTGCTCAATCAATTCTGGCAATAATTCGAAATATGGTTTGCCAATTACATCTTCACCTTTTCCCCAATACTCAATAATGGTATTATTGGCAATGGTAATCACTAAATCTTCACCAGATAAGATAGCAATAGAGGATGGTGATGATTGTATTAGATTGTGATAACGGGTTTCGCTTTCTTCAACCTTCTTTCTTGCCAATACTCGCGTAGTTACATCTTCTAATGTACCGTTTAAGCGATAGGCAATAGAGTCGTCATTGAACCAGGCTCTGCCTTTAGCATGTAAAATAATTTCTTTTTTGTTGATCAGGTTATTAATTCTGAATTCAATATCATAACTGCCGCCCGAAGAATAATCTAATGCTATTTGAATTTCAGAGGCAACCCGTTCTCTATCTTTTTCATTAATGGCATTAAGCGCATCTGTTAATTCAAGCTCGTTCTTATGAGGTAGCCCAAACCAATCTTTTAATCTATCGTTAGCGGTAAAAATATTGGTTTGCGGATTATAGTCCCACGTGCCCAATTCAGCTGCAGCAATGGCAAATTGTAATTGATTTTTGCTTTCTTGTAATTCTGATTCAAAAGTTTTTTTATCGGTAAAACCTTTTTCTTGCACTATAATTAAGACACCCCCAATTTCACCTGTGTCTAATCGAATTGGGCTATAAGTGAACTCGAATTGATACTTGTATGTTTTATTATTTCTATTAAGAGGTAACGAAACTAATTGACGATCGGTAGCATTACCATTCATTACACTTTTTAGGGCGGCATCTATATTTTGCCAATCTTTGGCAAATTTCAATTTCATTCCATTCCCTAAAGTATTATGGTTTCTGCTCAAGCCTAAGGCTGAGCAAAAGCTATCGTTACATATTTCGATAGATTCCTTTCCCCACGCAATACACATACTATATGGGGTATTGAGTACTGTACTAACATTGGTTTTTAATGTTTGCGACCAATTTTTTAATTCACCTAATGGGGTTTCGTTCCAATTGTACGATTCTATGAGTTTCCCCATTTCTCCGCCTCCTTGTAAAAAAATAAATGAAGAGTCGTCAGCGTGCATAAGTAAGTTTAAGGTTTGATGACAAAATTAGCCCTAGAAATTGATGTTTTCTTTTCTTCGCTTAATAAAAGTATAGCTTGTTCAATAACTTGTTTTAAACATTTATATGAGCTGGGTTTTTGAATGTAATAATGAGCACCCAAATCATAAAGTTCGTCGACAACATTTGTATTATAAGATGTAGAATAAATTACAGTTGAAATGCTGGGTAATGACTTGGATGATTTCATTTCTTTAATACATTCTAATCCAGTTTTTCTTGGCATATTCAAATCAAGAAATAATATATCTGGATCGCTACCTTTTTCAGAAGATAAAAATTCTAGAAGCTCAATTCCATTATGCAGAATTGTAAGGTCAGAAGATAATTCTAACTCCTCTAATGCCTCTTTAAATATATCACAATCGTCTTTGTCATCATCAACTAATAAAATGTGTAGTTTATTCTCGTAGCCCATAATAGAAAGTATTACATATATTATTACTGCTGATTTCTGACAGTTTAAGATTTTAAAAATAACTTATTTTTTCTTTTTTAGCCCTATAATGCAACTTATTAAAAAGTCTGCTACAAAGAGCGGTATTCCTGTTATTTACAGTTATTGGCTAAGCTTGAACCATTAATTAAGTGTGGTGTCTAATTTATTTAAAGTCAAAGCCATATCAAAATCTGACGCAGATAAACCATTAAATAAATCGCCTATTTTTTCTAATCTTTTGATGTACCCTTTCATAAGAAATTTTCGAGGATTAAGGTCGCCATCTAATTCATCCCAATGTACGGGCGCTGAAACCGGTGCTTTCATAATCGGTCTAACCGAGTGTACCGATGCAATGGTATGCCCTCTTCGATTCTGTAAATAGTCTAGATAAATTTTTCCTTTTCTTTTGCTAATGGTGCGTTCTAAGGTTGTAAGTTCAGGCAAACGTTCTTCTACCAAATGGCATAGCAGTTTAATGAAATTTCTAACTTCTTCATAGGTGTATGTACGCCCCATAGGTAGATATATGTGAATACCCTTAGAACCAGATACCTTACAAAAGCTATCAATGTTTAGGTCGATCAAAATTTGATGGAATACCTTCGCTACCAGAATTACCTTTTCAAAATTCATGTTATTCGGAGGGTCTAAATCGATAATTCCGTAATCGGGATAATCTAAACTTAACTTTCTTGAGCTCCAAGGATTGATTTCGATACAACCCAAATTTGCCATGTATATTAATGAAGCGGTATTTTGACACAGTAAATAGTTGATTTCGCGTTCAGAAGATTTTGAGTAAATAGAAATCGTTTCAAACCAATCGGGTAGATATTCATTATCCTTTTGATAAAAACTTTCTTGATCAATACCGTTAGGATGTCGATGTAAATTTTGTGGTCTATCTATTAAATGAGGTAATATGTATTCGGAAACGTTCAGGTAATAATCAATTAAATCATACTTGGTAAGGTTTGATTCTGACCAATAAATTTTATCTAAATTACTAATGGGTACTGTTAAGCCATCGATAGTAATAATATCTTTTGAAGGAGATATTTTTTTCTTTTGAACCACCAGAGTATTTGGATCAGAATTTAATTCAGGGATTTCACTTTTTATCCGTTTCAAAACAGGATTTCTAAGTAAATCGTTTTTTGTGCGTTCTGAAAAGGTGACCTCACATTCTAATATGGGTTGTGTCCAATGCGCTTTTCTTCCTTTTAATGGTATTTTTTTATCGAATACACTGGTACTGACCTCATAATTAGAGAGCAGCATTTGAAGTTCTCTGCGACTTTTATCTGTAAAGCCCGAGCCGCAATTACCAATATATTTTAATGTATTGTTTTCGTACTGTCCAAGAATTAACGAACCAACTAATTCAGGACTATTTGTAGATTCGGTATAACCGCAAATAATGGCATCTGTACTTTGAGTAGTCTTTACTTTTAACCATTTTTCTGTTCTTGATCCTACAACATAATTAGAACTTTTTTCTTTGGCCATAACACCCTCCATACCTACTTCTATTGCTTTTTCATATAAAGCAGTTCCCATACCTTCAACATGATCGCAATATTGAACAATGTTTAAATGACCAATGACATCTTGAATAAGACTTTTTCTTTCAATTAACTTTAGGTCAAGCATACTATGACCGTTTAGAAATAACATGTCAAAAACATAGTAACGCAATTCGCCCTTGCTATTGGGGTAATTTTGTAGTTCTGCAAATTTTGAAACACCGCTCTTGTCTACAAGAACCACTTCGCCATCTAAGATGACATCATGTTCTATAGTAGAGAGTTCATCATATAATTGTGAAAATTTTGAATTGTAATTAATACCGTTTCTAGATTGTAATAAAACTTTAGTATTGGTTATGTGCGAGATAACTCTATAACCGTCCCATTTAAGTTCATATATATAGTTGGGATCATTAAATATCTCTTTAGAAGTAGATGCCAACATAGGCTGAATTATTGAACCTGGTTTTAACTGGGTTTTAAATTTTTTTGTTTTAGTTTCAGATAACGGTACCAATGTTTCTGCATCGTAAAAAGTAGAAATAGCGAAGTTATCTTTCTTTTTCAGTAACAGCCATTGCTCTGTATCGTTTTTAGCTGAGGTACGAACAAGGGCAAAACGACCGACAATTTTTTTGCCGTAAAATTTCAATTTAATATTACCGATTGCCAGTTGTTCCGATAGCGGTTTATCTGTTTCTGTAATGTCTAATTCAAAAGTACCCGTATCCCAAATAATCATGTTCCCTGCGCCATAGTTACCCTTAGGTATAGTGCCGTAAAAAGTTAAATATTCTAACGGGTGATCTTCGGTTCTAACTGCCAAACGTTTGTCGTTTGGGTTCATAGAAGGTCCTTTCGGTATTGCCCAACTTTTTAGCGTACCATTTATTTCTAACCGCAAATCATAATGCAATCTACTTGCGGCATGGCGTTGTATAACGAAACGTTGATTTTGAGAAATAGGCTGTAGCACCCCTTTAGGCTCTGGGGTATTCTTAAAATCTCTTTTCTCGTAATACTTTTTTAAACTCACGTTTTAAGATGCTTTTTTCTCTCTTTTTTCTAGACTTGCTTTTAGTTGCGCCATTAAATCTTTTGCAGGTGTAGGTTTAGAATCAAATTTTTCTGGCTTTGTAACTTTGCCAGTAGCCTTAGATTCTATGATTTTTAAAAGTTGTTGGTTATAGATATCCTTGAATTTGGCGAAATTGAACTTCTCGGTGTATTGATCAATTAGAGAAATGGCCATATCCATTTCTTTTTTTACAATTTTTGTATTCGGTAGTTCAAGTTCTTTCGTGCTTCTAATTTCGTCATCAAAACGTATAACATGTAATACCAGCGCATCTTTATAAATACCGATGAGCGATAAGTGTTCTTTTTGCCGCATAACAAATGTAGCTACCCCTAACTTTTCAGTTTTCTTTAAGGCGTTGCGTAGTAATGAATATGACTTTTCTCCACCTTTTTGAGGTTTAATGAAATATGGTTTTTTAAAAAGAACATCAGACACTTCATCTTCGGCTATAAACTGCTCAATATCGATGGTTTTACTTTTCTTCATATTGGCATTTTCAAAATCTTCTTTTTCCAATACAATGTACTCATCGTCTTTTTTATAGCCTTTTACAATATCTTTCCATTCTACTTCTTTGCCTGTTTCTTCATTCACGCGTTTGTAACGTATGCGTGCGCCATCATGGCTGTCTAACATATCTAAATCAAGCTTTCTATCCTCAGAACCTGAAAATAGTTTTATGGGTATAGATACTAATCCGAAGCTTATAGAGCCGTTCCAAATTGATCGCATAGATTTTAAATTAAGGTTACTTGTGTATGATATATTCTTAGTCTTATGTAAGCACAGAATTTAGCATGGCTCAATTTATGAAAGCGTTTTTAAGCTTGATAACTCTAACTAGTTAATAATTAACCTGATTAAATAACCGCCTTCACCTTCTCAAAAGCGCTAAAAATTTTACTTCTTATCATTAATCATGATATATATTTTATGTCAATGAAGTTTGAAGTTCTGTAATACCTTTCAAAGTCTGTTATTTAGATTTGGTTGACCATCTTGCCTTGAGGCGGATTTATTTTTTCTGCTTCATTGTTAATAATATTTTCGAAAATGATTTACTTTATTTGGAATATATCCTGAAATTTGGACAATGTCCAAAACAGTATTTAGAAATTACGATGTCACTTCCATAAAAGCTCTTCTAAAGGAGATAGGGAAGGAGCGCTATGAATGCGCATTAAAGGATAATGGGCTGTTCGAAAATAAACCAATATCAATGGATGGTTTTTTTGTGGAGTATGAGACCGATACCCATGATGTTAATCTATATTATAAATACCCGTCTCGGGTAGTGTGTTATATAATGCCGGTACTGGGCTTTTGGAATGTTCCGAATGATTTTTGGGTAAGGGAACGAAAATAAATTATGTTTTAAGTTATGACTGTAGAAGACAAGCATTTAATTAAAAAATCTGATAATAACCATAGGGTCAAAAGTCCGACGCAGACGGGTTTTTCGAGTCCGGCAACACATTATAGTGAACCTCGAATCGATTTGAACGAAGCATTGGTATCTAATTCATCTTCGACATTTTTCATAAGAGTGGCAGACGATGAATTTAAGGAGTTCGGTGCTTTTACAAATGATGTTTTAATAGTCGACAAATCGTTGACTCCGAAATTAAATCAACTTGTATTGGCTGCCGTAGACGATAGTTTTAAAATCGTTCGAATAGATAAGACCTATACCTCTGAATTGAATATTTGGGGAACGATAACCTATATAATAAAGTCGGTATTATGATAGCATTAGTAGATTGTAATAGTTTTTATGCTTCATGCGAACAAGTATTTAGACCAGACTTGATCAATAGACCTGTAGTTGTTTTAAGTAATAATGACGGATGTATTATTGCTGCAAATAAAGAAGCAAAGGCGTTGACCGAAATCCCCATGTTTCAGCCCATATTTAAGATCAAGAAATTGCTAGACGAGAATGATGTTACTTATTTTTCATCGAATTATACACTGTACAGCGATATGTCAAGAAGGGTGATGGATACTTTAATGACATTTTCACCAAGAGTAGAAGAATATAGTATTGACGAAAGTTGGGTAGATTTAGGATGCATTAAGGTCGATGATTACAATGCAATGGCCCATAGAATAAAAGATACCGTTCATAAGAATACAGGTATACCCGTTGGGGTTGGTATTGCCAAGACAAAATCGTTATCGAAATTGGCTAATAAATTCGCTAAGAAAATTATAAGAAACAATAACGTTTATGTGGTAGATAGTGAACGGAAAAGACAACATTTATTACGTAACCTTGACGTGAAGGATATCTGGGGAATAGGGAAGAAGCATGCTATTCGTCTTCAAAACAATGGCATACATACAGCATTAGATTTTGCTAATATGCCCGTTGCATGGGTAAGAAAAGAAATGACCGTTATCGGTGAGCGTTTATGGCGAGAATTGAATAATGTACCTTGCTTACAATTGGAGACCGAAGCAAATGCAAAAAAGGGTATAGGAACAGCGAAATCATTCGGATTCAAGCTCTCCGACTACTCCCTTATCGAGGAAGCTTGTAGTTATTATGTAGCCGAAGTGGCAGATTTATTACGTCAGCAACATAGTCTAGCTGCACAACTAGAAATCTCATTACAGACCAATCAACATAGTGCAATAGATATGCAGTATAGAAATAGTATTAGTATAAATCTAGATACACCGACCGATAGCACTATTAAGCTAACAAAAGAAGCTTTGAAAGGTTTACGGCAGATATTTAAACCAGGGTATCGCTATAAAAAAGTGGGTGTAAATTTAACTCAGTTAGTGCACCGAAACGAGGTGCAGACAAACATGTTCGATGATCCGCATAAGAGTGAGAGCGATGTTATTACCAATCTTATCGATAATCTAAACGGTAAGTATGGTAAGAACAAAATCAAGGTCGCTACAGTAGGCAATCGCAGTGAAGAGTGGGCTTTAATTAAAGAGCATCGCAGCCCAAGATTTACCACGCAATGGGGGGAGTTAATGACTATTGGGAAAACATAATCCCATTAAATTTTGATGAAGTGAATTAAAAGGATCAGCTTTTTCAGTAACTTAATGTCTATTAAAATATACCTGCAAGAATAAATGTTCCAACTCACCTACCAATCTAAGATAGCACCAGAATTAACTATTGATGAAATTGAGAATATTCTCATTGATGCACGTAAAAAGAATCATGCTCGAGAAATAACAGGATGCCTTGTGTATTTCGAAGAAAGTATTGTACAAATTTTGGAAGGAGAGGAGGAAGAGGTGATGGCATTGTTTAGTAAAATTAAAAGTGATAGTAGACATCATACCCTAGATTTATTGTGGGAAGGACCATCAAAACAAAGATATTTTCCGAAATGGGATATGGCGCTATATGCACCTGTTGATGATTCTCAATATTATGATTCAAAAGATGCTTTTGTAACGAATATGACCTTGCATGCCGATCTCTCTAAAAAAAACGACTTCTGCATTATTATCTTTTTGGTCGGCAGTTAGGGCGAATTTGAATGGATGAAATCTGGGAAATTGTATATTATATGTTATGATTTTATTTAAAGCCGAACAAAATACAGGTTAGTGAATTTAAAAAAAAGCCTCTGAATATTCAGAGGCTTTGACTTAGTAGCGGGGACTGGACTCGAACCAGCGACCTTCGGGTTATGAGCCTAACGGTATTTGGTTTTATATGGTTCAATATGACATTAAATAGCTAAATAACAGTATTTTATGATTTATATAAAAACAAATAAAAGTATGTAAAACCGCAAAATGTTTTAGGTATGTTTTAGGTGGATTTTTCATTATTTCCTATCTTTATATAACAAAATCAGTTTGTTATGGCATCAATAAAGATAATACTTTGGAAGCACGACCAAAAAAAAGACGGCACTTTTCCGTTAGCTATTCGCATAACTCAAAACAGAAAAACCCGATATGTCTTTACTGGTAAATACATTCGTGAAAACGAATGGAACGAAACTCTAAGTAAGGTTAAAAAATCACATCCTAATTCTGTGCGCCTTAATAATTACCTACTAAAGAAGCTGACTGAAGCGGATAGTATTGCGCTTGATGCAGATGCATCCAAGGAAAATATCACAAGTAAGGATATAAAAAAGAAGGTTCAGCGAAAGGGCAAGAGCGTTTCATTTTTTCAGTTTGGAGCGCAAAGGGTCAAACAGAAATTTCAATCTGGAACGTATTCGGTGGCTAAACCTGAATTATCTATTTTGTTCAATATCCGTGAATTTTTAAACTGGAATAAGTTTGAAGAACGACAAATTATCATAGATAGGATTAAACAGAGGAGAAAAGAGCGCATAGGCAAATCAAGGAAGCAGGACTATTCGTTTTTAAGCGAAGTTAAAAAGGAATTTGAACAAGATGCAACACTCTATTTTGAGGATATTAACCAAGCTTTTTTGAGCAATTATAAAATTTTCTGTATTTCATATTTGGAACAAAAAACAAGAACAGTAACCAATCAATTAATTTTCATTAGAACGCTTTTTAATG
Organism: Maribacter spongiicola; assembly: GCF_004364165.1. Lineage (GTDB taxonomy): Bacteria > Bacteroidota > Bacteroidia > Flavobacteriales > Flavobacteriaceae > Maribacter > Maribacter spongiicola. Next base: position 72,026 of record NZ_SOAY01000012.1, on the reverse strand, counting down.
CAGCGATAAAGGAAGGTATTGTTGATTCAAAACATTATCCATTTGCAGGAGAAAAGGAGCGCATACGGGTAAAGTCAGGACATAAAATAGGATTGACAAGGGAAGAAATCGCCAATATTGAAAATGCAGATTTAAAAGAAGGGGAAACGATTTGGCACACTAGAAATATTTGGTTATTTGCATACTACTTTGCAGGAATACGAGTATCTGATGTTTTAGAAATGAAATGGTCCGACTTTATGGATGGACGATTGTTTTATACAATGAACAAGAACGAGAAACCCGTTAGCTTAAAAGTACCTGATAAAGCAAAAGCTATTCTTGAATTTTATAAAAAGGATATGCAGAGTAATTCCGATTACGTTTTCCCTTATTTGAAAAAAGCAGACTTTAACAGTAAACGAGATATTTTCGTTAAAAGTCGTAATGCATCGACTTTGCTAAATAAGTATTTAAAGCGCATAGCAACAATTTGTAAAATTGATAAAAACCTATCAAATCACATTGCAAGACATTCCTTTGGAAACATTGCAGGAGATTCAATATCACCGTTAATGCTGCAAAAATTGTATCGTCATAGCGACCTGAAAACAACCATCAACTATCAGGCAAATTTTATTCATAAAGATGCAGATGATGCCCTTGATACAGTATTAAATTCTTAAAAAGAATGATTTTATATAGGGATTAAAATGATAGTTAGAAACATTTAAAATCAGGACATTAGACGCTAATTTTCAGTAGTTTATTTTATATTTGACTTATAAAAATTAACTAATTATGAGAAATATTTTTACAGCCTTTTTGCTAATAAGTTTTATGTCCCTTCAAACGATGGAAGCGCAACGTGGAACACAATCAAGAAAACCTGTATCGACATCTATCAGAGAGAATTTTACTGCTTTATCACAAGAACATATAGAAAAAACCATTAATTTGTTAGGTATAAATCTAGGACAATCATTAGCTGATGCAAAGAAAACAATAGAGAATAATGGTGGAGAAATTATTTGGTTAGCAAGTCCAGACCCTAACTATGTTCGTTCTACTAAAGAACTTCAAAGAGACACCAGCTTAGATTATTTTGAATATGCTGTACATTCTATTAAGAATCCAAATAATAAAAACGTTCGACATACTCCAAGCAGTCGAGAGGACATTGTCTTTAAAATAACTGTTTATCCAAAATCCGCAGGAAATTTAAAAGACCCCAATAATTTAATAATATATAAAGCAGATACTTATCTAGGTTTTCAGCCAACATATCATCAAGTAACTTACAACAATATTAAAAATATAGAATATACATATGCCGATTTTCACGCAGTAATGAAAAAAAATAATTATAAGTTATATCAGCATCAAAATGCACGTTTATCCTATAGAAAAAATGGAGAAAAAAGCTTGGATATTGGCAATTTGAAGGCTGCTCGTGGAACTTGGAAAGGAGATAATATTAAAACTGCACCAAGTTATAATTTAACTTCAATTAGTGCTTTTTTCCCTACACACAAAAGTGTGCAGCCTAATATAAATGGGGGAGAACCAATTATTGTTTATAAACCTTTAAGCCAAATGATTGATGAGTATCAAGGTTCGGGAGCATTTCAAACCTATTTGGATTATGGCAATTCTGTTATTGTGGATTTAATTCAAATAGAATCAAAAATAGACCCAAGTATATATCTTCTAAATAATCTCAACATGTATTACCGAAATGCAAGCTTAATGGAAGATGCTTACAATGGTTTTTATAATGCGCTTTTTAAGGATTAGGGTGCTAATAAGTAGTATTAATTATGGAAGTAATATGTTTAGAAACCAAAGCTTTTTATGACCTTGTTGATAAGGTTGTTAAGCGCATGAAAGGAATTGAAAGTAACGAAAAACAAGATAAATGGGTATCTGAACAAGAAGCCATGCGTTTACTTCGAGTAACATCTAAAACAACCATTTCCAAATTGAGAAATAACGGGGATATACGCTTTAGCCAACCTCGCAAAAAAATCATTTTATATGATACCGAAAGTATCAACGAATATTTAGAGAAACACGCAAAAGACACATTTTAAAATGGAAGAAACAATTGAGCCATCCGCAGATTTTTTAAAGGGTTTTAATCATGGCTATGAAATTAGTAGGCATACCCCTGAAATGAAAGAGACAGTTCTAAGTGCAGAGAATTTGCCCGAAGATTACCGAATGGGGTTTGAGGGCGGCGAGCTGCAATATGAGAAGGATAGAATTAGAGAAGAATTTGAACAAGTTGAACAAGAAAACGATTTAGATGAAAGTGAAGATATGGGTATGGAATACTAAGTCTTTTGTTTGATAAAAAAATTGAGAATGGAAATAGATGAACAAATGCAGTTACGTTCATTGCTTGTTGATATGGTAGGACAATGGGCGATTAAATATCCTAATCCCGTTATCAAAAATCATTCGTATCTCAATGAAGATACAAGCCAGTTCTACACAAGCGAAGCAGAATTAAAGGTTTTTAAAATTGACCCTAAGCAACTGCATAGATTGCACGTAGCGTATAACACCTATCTTGGATTAATAGGCGTTACAGACAATAAAGCATTTTCAAATGAATTATATTCTCTCATTATTATGGCTCGTTCGCTTTGTCCAACGCTTAAATATTATGGTCAGGAATTTCCATTTACGACAGGAAGTGACGACCCGCAAACATTTACTTGGTATTGTAAAGAGTTCTTTGATTTGCCCTTCCGTTCCAGTTCTGCATTCTGGCAAAAACAGAATTTCAATAGCTCTTACCTGATTAATTATGAGGACGAGCAGCATATAGAAATTTTACCGCCTTTACGCCAAGACGAACACCGAACAATAGAACGCCCAATTTTTAGCGATTGGGATAAAGACCCATTTTAAAATCACCCTTTTTCTTTTTTTAGACAGCACATTTTTAATAAAAGTTTTGCCCGATAGGGCAATCCTTACGGGATGCCTGTGGATGAATATTTGTTATAAAATTGCTTAGGTTTAAGGAAAAACGTAAATTAGTAAAAGTGCAGCTTAGCAAGATGGGGAAATGTAGCTACAAATTCGTAATTTTTGCTACTAATATTTCCCAATCTTGGCAAGGGGAGTAATCCCCGTTGCATCCCCTAAAAGGATAGCCGAAAGGCTTTAAAAAAAAGTAAAGAAATGCCAAAGCCCAAAGCGAAAAAAAAGATTGTTTTCGATGCACATTTGCCACGTACCCGATGCACAAAATCGGAACGTGCTGCTATTGATACAAGGGCAGCGCAAGCGGGTTTTACACTTTCGGAATATATGCGCCGAGTGGGTACAAAGGGGAAAATCGTCGTTAAAGAAAGTAAAGCTGATACGGGTATGGTTCGCCAACTTTTGGGCATCGGAAACAACTTGAATCAGTATGTAAAGCGTACTCATATTGGAGGGCTAACCGCCCAAGAACATGATTTGCTTTTCGGAACTATCGAAAAATTAGAAACCGTTCTCAATAGATTGTTACATGATACCGAGGGTCAATAGTCAGGGATATAGCTTTAAAGGCGTTACGGATTATCTTATGCACGATAAGAAAGCCGAAACGGACGAGCGTGTGGCTTGGACGGAAACGGGCAATATGTACACCAATGATATTTTTAAGGCTGCCAAGGTAATGGCTTGGACGGACATGAACTCGCAACAGCTTAAAATTGAGAACGGGAGCAGCACAGCAGGGCGCAAAACAGAAACAGGAAGTGTTTACCATTATTCCCTTTCATGGGCGCATAGGGAAACCCCGAATGAGGAACACCAAAGGGAAATGGCTTTGGCAACCTTGGGGCATTTAGGTTTATCTAATAATGAATATTATTTAGTAGCGCATAATGATACCGACCATGCCCATGTTCATATTGTCGCTAATTTGACCAACCCCGAAACGGGCAAGCGAACGCATATTGGACTGGATAGAAAAGCATTGCAAGCGTGGGCATTGGAATACGAAAAAGAACACGGCATACATTGCGAAAATCGAGTTTTGAACGCTCAATTACGTGAGAAGGACGGCGCACGATATTACACCGAAACCCAAAAGGCGAGACATGGGATTCAGGTTACACGAGCTTATAATGCTTCGGACGATGGAAAGAGTTTTAAGAATGCATTGGAACAGGAAGGTTTACAGCTTGCCCGTGGTCGTCGTTTTCTTTTAGCCGTAGATGACAAGGGGAATATGGTCAATATTGCCAAGGTTATAGATGGTCATTCCACTAGGGATATGAAGAAAAAATTTGAAGACATTGACCGTGATGCTTTGCCAAATGTGGACGACCTTTCCGAGAGGATTAAAAAAGAGAACGAACCTTTTGACCGCGATGCAGCCGAAGCGGAACAGCAACGAAAACTAGAAGATGCCGCCAATGTTTCTGGTAGACAAAAAGCCGAAAAACAGGAAGCACTTGAAGCGAAGCGCAAACGTATTGCCAAACAAGAAAAATCAAAAAGTTTTGATGATTACTTTGGAAAGCGCATCAATAAAGCGAAGGAACGCCACGACATCGAAGGAAGCCGAGAACGGTTAAAAGATGCCAAGGAGGAATATGCGAAGGTTCACGGTGTAGGTTCTCGATTGTTCAAACGTGAACAATTTGAGGAAGCCTACGACAATCTGCAAAACCGAGAAAAGCAACTAGACGAGCAAATGCGCCGTTTTAAAATTGATATTGAAGCCATTTATAAAGGGCGAGAATGGCAAATAAAAAAGGAACTTGAAAAACAAGGCTTTGCCGAAATAGAAACCTTGGAAGGTAAGACCGACCAGAGCAAAGAAACTATCGAAGCAGCGCAGCAAAAAATGGAAGATGAAGGCGAGATTATCAAAGAAGCCGAAGCAAGCCCCGAAGCAGCAGCACGCTTAGGAAATAGCGTAACTGGTAAAACGCCTAGACAGCGTAAAAAAGTTGGTAGAATTAAGCGCATAGCAGAAGATTTTAAAGCCAACGAAAAAGCATTGGAGCAACAAGCCGAGCAGGAGCGCATTGCTAAAGAATTTGAAGCCTTGGAAAAACAAAAGTTAGACGAGGAATTAGGAAAAGAAGGAAGTGAAATTCCTGAATTTAATAGTGCGGAAGAACGCCGTATATGGATGGAGTTTAAGGAAATCGAACAAGAAAACAGCAAAGATTTAGACCAAGACGAAGGCTTAGAGATTTAATACTAAAATATAAATTGTTTGAGTATTAATTAATCCATATCAAGTCCTGCATCCTTGGTATCGGTTTCCAAACCCAAAGCCTTACGTCTTTTAATCAATTGGTTAACTGTAGTGTGCGACCAATCGTAACCCCGAGCGGATTTAACACCCAATTTGTTAAATCTTTCGGCAATCGAACGCATTGTTGTATGCCCTTCATCACGCACTTTATTCAAGTGTTCACCCATTGTTTGAGCAAAGATATCAGCATTGCTTTTGCTTTCTTTTCCTAAAGCCGTATTCCTTGAATTTCGTATGGCTTCGGAATGCACATATTCAAAACTTTCGCCTAGCGTATCAATCAATTTTTCAAATTTTGAGTTGTCATTGCTCAAAAAAGCAGCAGCATACTTATTTTGTTCGATTGCTTGCCTGAAAGTAAGTTTTGAACTTAGCATTGTATCAAGGAAATCCTTAGAACCTATTACGTCCGTTAGGGTGTCTATATTTTGTTCATAATCCGACAATGATTTAGACCTTTCCTCTAAATGTTCCAAAAACATATCTCTTACAGGGGTTTCACCTGATTCTTTGGGGCTAACCTTTTCTTTAGGTTTTCCCTTTGGTTGCGCTACCCACTTTCTAGTTGATTTTCCAGAAAACTTAAAGGCTTCTTCATCCATTGGTTACTGATTTATAGCAAATATATGTAAATAACACAAAAGATTACTTACATTTGTAAGTAACTTATTGGTTTAATTACATTAAAATGATAAAGCTAAAAGGATTTTTTAATCAAAAAAGTAACATTATGGGATTATTTTCTAAAGAAAGCAGCAGCGAAAAGCAAATCGAACATTACAACGAATTACTAGACCACACACGGGAGCAGTACCAAGCCCTAGAGAACATTCAGGGCAGCCCCGAAGCCGAAGCACAACGAAATCAGTTGTTCGAACAGATTAAGCAAATAGAAATTACCATTGCTGAAATACAGCATCAAGACATAAGAGAAAAAGAACAAGACCAAGGCGAAGGATTGGACTTGTTTGAGGATTAATCCATTCTAACTAAAATCTATACATTATGAAAGCAAAACACACACCCGCAGCAAACAGAAAAAATGGATTTACCGCACGTATTAATTATGGTGTGGCAATTATTTTAATCTGTATTTATGGCTTACTTGTAAGTCGCTCGATTTGGAAAAATTTACCCGATTGGTCGGCGTTCAACCTTTATAATTGGAAGAATAGGCGTATCAGAATATGGGATGTTCTGTTAGAAAACGAAGGAGAACTAACATTTTTTATTTTAGTCGGTGGCATAATACTATGCTTTATATTTTGGTTAATGTTTGCTTCTAAACTCGCAGTTGTTAGGCTTCGGTGGTTTAGAAATGCAAAATATTTTATTCCTCTTTTATGCTTGCTTTATTTCTTTTTCTTCTACGGTTTTTACTTTGAAAAGTTGCCAAATGAAATAGCAATACCCGTATATATAGCAGCAGCCTTAATAGCTATAATACATTTTGGAGGCGTGTACCTTATCAGCCAAAACAAAATTAAAAGCAGAAAATTTTATACAATAAACAACATTAATGTTTTCATCTTATTTGGCGTTTTACATTATTTATATCCTTCTAAATACATTTGGTATTTATTCTGGATGATTCTAGTTCCAGTCATCATTCTATATTTTAAAAACCTCATTTTAATTTCCATAGAATACATTAAAGAAACTGGTATTTATCAGCGGTGGTTTACCACTTCACATGAAGGTGTCACAGCAAGATGGGGCGGTTTTAATAGTTTTTTTAAAAAGGATATTGGGGCTTGGTTTTTTAAAAATAGAAACCGCATTTGGTTTAGTGCAGAGAGTACCATTTTTTACGGCAGAACCTTATTTGAAAATGATTTTCAATTTAGGGGAAGGAATATTGGCGTAAAAAACCAATGGCATCATATTTTGGTTGCAGGAACAAGGGGTGGAAAATCCGTTGATGTAATTTACACCAATGTATTGAACTATTCAGGGGGTATTATCGCTTTAGACCCCAAAGGCGAAATTACTCAAGTGGTATGGAAACGAAGAAGCAAACAACGCCCGTTTTTCGTTATTGACCCTTTTAATGTGGTTATCGGTAAGAAAAATTCAGGTGTAACTTTAAGAAATTCACATTGGAATCCGCTTGATGAGATTGATGTTGAACATATTGAAGCCCGTGAGCATATAAAGACATTGGCGGAAGCCTGTATTGAAAAATCAGATAATGAAAAAGGAAATACGGCACACTTTAGGGAAACCGCACAAATCGTATTACGCGGGGTTATCGCCTATGTTCTATCAGACCCTTTTTTAAAGGACGAGCAACGCCATTTAGGAACAGTTTTTAATTTTATCAAGTACGGCGAAGCCGAACCAACAGAATTTAGCCCTTTAAAAATTGATGCCTTTATCAAAACCGCATTAACTACCAATAACGCTGTGAATGGTGCAGCAAAAGAAGCCGCAAGCGTTTTGACTACAGCAGGGGCTAAAGCTGAAAAAGGGGCAATTCTCACGACACTAACTAGAGGAATTGATTGGATAAATTCGCCATCTATACAAAAAATAATATGCCATAAAAGCGATTTTAGTTTGGCTGATGCCAAAACAAAAGAAGCTAGTATTTTTCTAATATTACCCGAAGAACATTTGGAAAAATTCAGCCGTCTTACCGCTAGTTTTTTTACAACTGGGCTGAATAAATGCAGTACCCATGTAACGCCCCAACCCAAAGGCTCTAAACGCAGGGTTTTGTTTCTTATGGAGGAATTTAGCAAGCTAGGTTACTTTGCGCCGGCAGCTAGAAAAATAACCATTGCAGCCAGTAGTCATATTAAATTTTGGTTCATTCTTCAGAATATCGAACAATTGACGACCAACTATAAAAATGCTTCGGATTTTTTGGGAAGTAGTGATTTGCAAATCTTCGCTTTGGATAAAAAAGATAATAAGACTGCAAACTACATTTCAGAGATTTTAGGCAGCTATACTCTAAAAGCTAAAGAAGGCGAACGCAACTATAAATTAATGGAAGCGGTTGAAGTTGCTACCTTCTTAGATGTGGGAACAAAAAATCAATTAGTTATTCCAAGACAAGGGCATCCGTTAAAGCTAAAAAGAGTACCTTTCTTTAAGCTTTTCAAGCGAAGTCAGTATGGCAAGAACACGTATTAATTCAAACACACAAACTATGTAAAATATTCGGTTATGGGGTATTTATATTATATTCAAGGTGTCCATTCGGTAAGGGTGGAACTTGACGGACAAGGAAAATGGGATGAAGTAGAACGTTACGACTTATCGAAACAAGATTTTGTTTCTGATTGGCGTATGGCAAAGCTTATCGAAAAAGAACATTTTAAAAAAGTAAACGCCATTAATTTTTGGGAGCATATTGCAATAAACAGTTACGAAAATGTTAAGTTAAATATTGACCCCTCATTGAACCGTAGAGATTTTCAATATTTCATTACCCAAGGTTTTGCTGTTCGTTTGAGACATGACTATAGAAACAAACGTGTAACATGTGAACGTTATGACCCTTATGCACATGGATTTGTGAAAAGATGGGTTTTAATTGCTGAAATATTTAATCCCGAATTTAGTACAGAAGTAACATGTAAAAGCTTTTGGGAGTTTATAGCTAAAAGCAAATACAATGTTTTTAGTGCAAATTAATTTTTGAAGTTTACGAAAAAATGAAGCTGCATAACCTAAAGGTATGCAGCTTTTTTATTTAGCGGTTATTTTCTAAAATAAGGCAGATACAGCATGTCATATAAAACCCTAGCCCCCTCTTTCATCCATCCATTAATTTCCCTGATGTTAGATGCAATGTTTTCGTCTTTTGGCAAAACTACATCGTACAATAATACGCCCGTTTCAGTATTTAGACTTGAAAGCCCTTTGGTTTCTATTTCCTCATTTCCTATATAGAAACGACATTCAAATTTCGGTTCTTCCACATGAATTAACCGCCCTTTTCGTTCTTCCGAACTTGACGTTTTTTCTGTTAGTATATGCCAAGGTAATGGGCGTAGTTCGGGATTATTTGGGCTGTCCTGTTTCATGCTTTCTTTTGATTTAATAATACTTTTTTAAAATCAAGACGTTCAGAATTAGGGATTTTACTATGCTCCACGCTAAAAGAGGATAAATCCAATTTATCAAGATTCCTTCCTGATATTGAAATAGAAAAACCGTCTTTTACCTTCATTCTAATCATAGAATAAATGTACGGATTCCTATTTAGGTAGTGCCTGAAAAAATAGAAGAATTTACTAAGGGGCTTTACCCCTCACGCCCACAACAAAAATAAGTATAGCCGTGTTGTGGCATAAACGCCCCTGCCCGCACCTAAACGATACAGATTTTCATTGCACTTGTTACCCCCATGCTTCGCCAGCAGTTCAGGTTTTCAAGAGAAGCGGCATAGCCGTTTTCTTTAAAACCAAAACAAAAGGAACTGAAAATGACTGTTCAACTACATGCACAACCTTACGATATTTCTGCAAACGGTTTTTATTTCAATGACTATGAAACTTATAAAGCTAAAGCCGCAAGTAATAAAAATGATTATGGCGACCCCGTAGAAGAGTACGAAATACAATTTATTGATGGCTCATATCTGGATTGTGATTTTGCCAAGGCTTATGGTCTTTATCAAAACAATATCGAAGTGTTCTTTAATACCATTGAAGAATGGGAGGAACACGAAAAGGAAATTTTTATCATTGCCGTTGGGGAGTGTGGATATAGTTTCGACCCCAATACAGTAAGCCCTTCTGATTTTGAAGTAGATATTTACATTATGGATAACATGAAAGAGCTAGCCGAACAATTTATAGATGAAGGATTATTTGGAGAAATTCCCGCAGCTTTGAACAATTATATAGATTATGAAGCTATTGCGAGGGATTTAGCCGTTGACTATTCGGAAACGGTTATTGCAGGGAGAAAACTCATATATCGCTGCAATTAGTAAAGAATGCCATTTTTCCATTCAGGATAGATTTAACCAGGCGCGAAAAAGCGCATGGTTAAATCAACCAAAATTTCAAACGCGCGGGAACAGATGAAAGCGATTTTAAGAAAAATAAAATCGTTTCAACAGTTCCTTTTTGCCACCGCGCACTTTTTCGATACGGAAAGTATTCACAGACCAAAAAGTGAAAATGAATATTGCGATTTTGAAATAAAAAAAAGGTCTGCACTCGCAGACCCTTTTATATTGCTTTTCAATATTTAATAATTACTACAAATCATTTTTCGTAATACCTATTATCATTCTAATTCTCATTGTTCTTATCTTGTTCGTGCTGCGCAAAATTACGTTAAGATCCCTTCGGGGGCTTAACTTAAATCTTTGCTTGTCTCACTTCACTAAGCCCAATTAAGGTTCGCAGCTATCATAAAAACCTTTGGAATATTTCCGATACTGTTTAACAACGCCCTGCCCTATGAGCATACAATTTAATTCGTTATCATTCGGAAGAAACACACGGGCAACAATGCGTCCATATTTATCCGTATCAATCGGGATATAGGATATTCTTTTTTCTTTAGTAAGCTTTGTTAAGGCATCCGTGGCTAATTGTGCGCCCATTTCTCCTACTTCTGGAGCATCAACACCCCACAAGCGTATGGCGGGTTTCAATCCATATAAATATAAGGTATCGCCATCATGAATATAGCGCACTTTTCCAAATTTTCGTTTTGCTTGAAGTGGAAAAGTTGAAGGATTAAGCAAATGCGTAAGCAATGAAGCCAGAAAAACACTTATCCCAATAATGCAAATAGTCTGAAACATAGTATAATGAGCATTTAGGCTTATAGGTATATCAACCATTTTTCTGTCCATAAGTAAGTTATCCCCATAATTTGTGATTGCTTTAGTGGATGAAAACGGGAAAACTAAAGAACGATTCAAACTTTTGGAGAAATACAACGAAATAACAGGCAAGAAAAAAACCGCCGAAGCGGTCTTTAAAAAATCTTTATGTAGGCAATGCAACCTGAACTGAACACTCACAGCATCGCCTAATATAAAGAGCGATGCAAGGAAAAAATGATTTCTTGTAACAATTTTTTGCGACCTTAATGCAACGGTGCAATTTTCTTCCTTTTTGGAAAGGAAACACCCAATGAAACACCTTGCAGACATCGGAAACATCCGAATAATAAATGCCCCCTACTCACAAAAACAAAAGCCTGACGCGCCCAAGCGAAAATCCTTGGAACTGCAATCACCTAATTTTGGTTTTGTAAAACCCGTTCAACAGGACTTTGTGCGAAACCCTCGTTTAATGCCCATGACCCGATGCATGGTTTTAATGCTCTTGGGATGGGCAGGACAGGAACAACCTTTGGAAACTACTATGGGCATAATTGCAAAGAAGCTAGGGCGCAGTGTTCGCCAAGTGCAACGATATCTAAAGGATGCCATTGAAGAAGGTTATTTGTTTTATAGCCGTACTAAGAACCGTTGGGGCTATTATACTGGTATTAAAATTCACCTGAATTTCTTGGCTTTGAAACCTACGAAACCAAAAAAGCGCAGAAAACAGGCTACGACACATACGGCTGACACTAATAATAACTATAAATATAAAAGGAAAAATACGCCACAAGAAACAGAGTTTTTAAATAAACTGAACCTATTGGCAGTTAGAAACGGTATTACCTTAGCTCCCGATTAATATGCAATGTTCATTTTTAGCATAAAATTGACTTTCGCTAAGGCGAAAGGACTTAAATATGACTTGCTAAAAGAAAAAGAAGAAGAATTTTGTGGATGAAGGTCATAGAATAGGTGTAATTGCACCGTTCGTTCGGTAAACTGTTTCATAATCGTTTTTAAGAACGATTGGCAACCCCTTATAAAATCAGGAAAAACACCATGTATTTATCACTTGGACAGGCAGCGAAGGCAACGGGAAAAAGCAAATCAACCATTTCAAAAGCGTTGAATAGCGGTAAGATTTCCTATGTGTCCAAGGATTCAAGCGGGTTTAAAATAGACCCTGCCGAATTGTTTAGGGTGTACCCCAAGAACGAAAAAAGAAACAGTAAGGGCGAACCATTGGAAACCCCCAAGGCGAACACCGAAACACAGCACAAAATCAAAGTGTTAGAGGTGCAACTTGAAGCAGTGAATGAAAAAGTAAAAGCACTTGAAGCTGACAAGGAAGATTATAAATCACGACTGGACAAGGAAAGTGAAGAACGGTGGAAACTGTTCGCACAGCTTACACACGAACAAAAAGAAACCCCTGTAAAAAAGGGTTTTTTCGGGCGGCTATTCGGTAAATAGAACGGGCTTTACAAATCCATTTGTAAATTGTCGTTTTGGTCGCTGTCATGGTATTTAATCGGGCGAATTTCGATACGGTTCTTTTCTTTGGTTGCGACCCAAGAAGCGTTCAAATCCTCGTAACCATAAAAAGTATTACGAGCATCATATACGGCGTAGGGCAGGGCGGTAAAGTGTGCCGTGGCTTGTTCTACCGCTTCGGAAGCCTTTGAGCCTTCGGGTTCATTATCGAACCACAAGACTACATTTTGCACCGTTAAATCTTTCCTAAGATAATCCGCAGCTTGCTTTGCCATTTTCGTTGAATTGAGGATAATGGAACGCATACGGGCATCCGTTTGGTCGGTCATCATCAAATAACTTAAATAATCAAACATACCTTCAAAAACGTTTACCGTGTTCGCCTTCTCGCCGTTTCCTCGAACGTCCGCGAACCCATTGGGAGCGATAACGGTTTTCATGTATTTGTTGCGAATTGACCAACCGCCTAAATGATTTTGCATTCCAAGTCCGAAAAATTCCTTTTCCGTTTCAGTATCGAAATAGCGCACTTCCTTTAAGTGCTTTCGGGCGACCTTTTGAGAAATGCCACGCTGTTCGATATAACCCACTAAAGCGGGATTCATAACAATGCCTGATTTTCGTACTTCGTAACGGGCTTTCTTTTGCTCAAATTCGCCCGTGGAGTGCGTTCGATTGATTTGGGGGAGGGAATTACCACCGATATGGTCGGATAGCCATGTGAGCGCACCTGATACGCTTGTATTGCCGTACTGCATTACAAGGTCTATGACCGAACCACCCTCGCCAGTTCCTAAATCTTGCCAAAGGTTTTTCTTGTGATTGACTGAAAAACTAGGGGTTCTTTCCGTTCGAAAAGGGTTCTCAAACCATTGTTCCGAACCGCCCGAATGTTTGCCCAAAGCCGCATAACCCATGCTTTTCAGGACCGTTTCTAAAGGTATCTTATTGGCTTGTTCGCAGTTCACTTCAATGGTTTCCTTATTTTTCTACGAGCTGCCCAACCTTGTTTACAACTTTGTATTCCAATTTTTCAAATTCTTTGAAATGGGCAGTACCGCATTTGATTTTTAATTGTTCATCGCCACTAAGTTTTGATAAATCAACTTCGGGCGTTCCTGTATCTTTGGTTTCGGCTACGAAATAAATTTTATTGTCGTCCTGAAATACCAAAGCCCAATCTGGATTATAATTTCCAATAGGTGTTGGAATCTTAAACCAATTTGGCAATTTGAAATAGAATTTTATTTGGTCGCTTGTTTCGCAATCTTTTGCAAACCTACTTTCAACGCCTGAATCCAAGGGTATGAATTCTTCATAGATGGTTTTGGAAGTATCTGAAACATTGAATGTAAAATCATTCAAATAGACTTCCAATTCTTGCGCTTCAAACAACGCCATTTCATATTCAGAACTGCCGATATGCTCATATTTAATACCATCAATCATAATGGCGTATAACGCTCTTTTTATTTCTTGTGCAGCTAGGTCTAAGAATAATTGCGGGTTTACCAATATATCGCCAATACGCCCTGATTTACTCAAAATTTCTTGAATGGTCGAACGTGTTAATTCGGTTTTACTTTGGATATAACCCAATACATCGGGGATTTGCCACGTATGCCCTTCATAGGTTTCTAATCGTTCGCCTTTATACTCACCACCTACGCCATCGGTTTCATCCATTGTTACAGATGTTTTTATCGAGCGCAGGGCAGGGGCTTTGATTTTAGGTAAATCACTTATGACCTTTGCTGCCGATGTGATTAAATCACTTGTATTATAATCTACCCGATAGGTAGTTTTCTGTTTTAGCTTTTCCCATATTTCTAAAAATCTGGGGTCAGCTTCAAAACCTTTTCGGTATTTAATTGGGGTACGTTCTCTTTTATTTTTGATACGTCCTTGGAAAGAAACACCGCAATCATCTTCGATTTCTTTCTGTAGCGTTTTCGCAAAATCGTCATAGGCTTCATTAGCAACAACAGTTAAACGGTTGATGTTCTGGTCATAGGTTCGTTTACCATTTTGGTCAACTGCCAAACGCAAACCCCTTCCTATTTCTTGACGTTTTTTGATTTCCGATTTTGTTTCGTTTAGCGTACAAATCTGGAAAACATTGGGGTTATCCCAACCTTCACGAAGTGCAGAATGCGAAAAGATAAACCGCAACGGATTATCCAAGCTTAAAAGCTTTTCTTTATCCTTCATTATCAAGCTATACGTGTCATCATCGGCTTTGGTAACACCGCTAGTATCTTTTATTTTTCCCTTTTTATCTTGTGAAAAATAACCGTTATGAATTTGCTCGATAGGGAATTTGTCTAATTCTTTAAAAGCACTTTTCGCTACATATTCCTTGTAGATTTCTTCAAACCATTGGGCATATTTTCCATCCAAAGGATTACCGTTGCTATCGTACTGTCTATAATTTGCTACCCTATCAATAAAAAATAACGACAGGACTTTAATTCCTTTTTTGTTGTACCTTTTTTCTTTTTTTAGATGTTCCTCTACGGTTTTTCGTATTTGAAATTTCATAATTTCATCGGAAAGACCGCCTTGGCTATCCCCTTTGTATAATACTGTACCATTGGAAAGGGAGATACATTCGTTCGATGCATCTATTTCCTCAACAATGTAACCATCCGCATAAATTTCCCGTTCGTTGGAGAGGGCGTACAAGTCTTTACCGACTTCTACAGAAACCTTTTTCTTTTTAACGCCACCTTTATCATTCACATTAATAACGAGTTTGGCGGTTACTTTGGTTTTTGTTGCTCTAATGCTATCAACGGCAACAAAAGCATCGTTAAAGGCATTTTCCTCAACAATGGAATCGACCTCAATTTGTTTTACCAAGCCCAAATCATAGGCTTTTACAGGGTTTAGGCTATACGTTAAATTGTACTGGTTTTTATGTGTTGCAGAATAGCGAAGCGTACAAAGACCTTTTAGGTTTTCAATGGCTGCGGTTCTTTTTACCGTTTCCATGTTTTGCGGTTCATCCACAATAACAAACGGATTTACCGCTTGAATAAATTGGACAGGCTTGCGCCCGTTCAGCTTATCGTTTGGCTTATTGATGATATTTTCATCCTTGGCAAAGGAATCAATATTAATAACTAAAACCTCAATGGTATTGGTGATAGCGAAGCCCCTTAGTGTAGAAGGTTTTCCGCTATCATAGACCTGAAAATTAATAGGCACATTGTCGTATAAATTTTGAAAATGTTCGTGAGTGATTTCCAAGTTCTTTAAAACACCCTCACGAATGGCAATCGAAGGCACAACAATCACAAACTTCTTAAAGCCGTAAAGCTTATTAAGTTCATAAATGGTACGAAGATAAACGTATGTTTTCCCCGTTCCCGTTTCCATTTCTATGGAAAAATTCATCCCATCCAATTTGGTGGATTTTTCAACTTCATTTGTTTCTTGGATGCTTTGTAAATTGGTCAGTATTTGACCTTCGGATAGTATCAGTTTATTGCCAACCCCTACGATAGAATGTAGTTCGCCCTGTATGTCAAAATCGTATTCCAGTAAGGAATCATCCGAAGGCTGCCCCTCAAATAAATCCGTAACGGATTTAATGGCATCTTGTTGAAATTGTAGATTGGCTTCAAAATGTATCTTCATGGCTTATATTGTCTTAAATTCAATGCCTGAATCCTTCATTTGTAAAACCGTATTAGTTTTTAACTGGTCATTGTTTTTGAATAATTTATCCAAGGCGATAACCTTTTGGGGCTGTTCTTTTAAAACCGCATCGACGATTTTTTTATCTGCTTTCTCGAGTATAAAAATCAATTCATTGTTATTAATCGAATAGTAATTTTCTTTATGTTCAATCTTACTATTGAGGTCTTTACCACTTTTTAAGAGCAGTTCGTAAACCATGTTTTCAACTGTGGCGTTTTTGGAAACGGGGTCAACGAATAATTTCATTTGTGCTTCTAATGCTTTTGCATCCTTACCCTTAATTTGCTGCCATTGTTTAAAATTGCTATCGGCAAGTTTTAAGACTTTGAAACCTAAATCTC
This sequence comes from Maribacter spongiicola, assembly GCF_004364165.1. Taxonomy (GTDB): domain Bacteria; phylum Bacteroidota; class Bacteroidia; order Flavobacteriales; family Flavobacteriaceae; genus Maribacter; species Maribacter spongiicola. Next base: position 55,426 of record NZ_SOAY01000012.1, on the reverse strand, counting down.
CTTTAAAATCTGGAAATTTTTTTCGATATTTTTCGGAGGCTCTCGTTAAGCGTTCTTTAGAAATTTCCGCATAATTGAGAGGTCTTTTGAGAGACTTTAGTAAACTAATAGCTGCTTTATGTTCTTTCTTATTTTCTTCAAGCAATTCTGGCAGTTGAATTAATATGAATTGAATTTCTTTTTCCTTTTCACATATAAATTCATAAGCGGCATGACCAAATGAACCTGAACCTGCAAAAAAATCTAAAGCAATATATTTTTTATCGTCGGTATGTGTTAGTTGAACTGCTCTTTTTAGTGTACCTATTGGTTTTGGTTTAGGGTAAACCTCTTTTTCAAAACCTAAGTCCATGAACTGTTCGGTTCCTCTTTCGCTATTAACATCTTTAAATGTCCAGCTTGTCGTTGATTTTACTGGCTTTCTGCCTTCTAAATAATCCATCTCAAAAACACCCCATATTTTTCTATTAGGCATATATCGAGCAAATAATTGAGAAATATCTCTTTTAGCTGTGTTAAAACCCCATCTGTACCTACCTTCCTTGCCATCCTCCCTTAGAGGAACAATTTCTCTCCATTCTTGTAAATTTTGTCGGTCTTTGAAAACTTTTAATTCATTAGTTTTTTCATTATGATAGAAGTAGTAAAACATATCTTCTCTATCTTCTCGTAAATCCGCATCACCAGTTTTTCGCAAATCAATTTCACGATACTTTTTACCGTTTACGTCAACCTTATTATATCTTTTAGTGATTTTTTCTTCTGGTTCAAAACCCGAAATTGCAACTTCATTTATATTTTTCGCAGCGACAATTAGGTATTCATGAGAAGTAGCGAAATAAGCGTCATCAGACCTTCCTTTAGGATTGTTCACATTGGCTATTACTGCTAGAAGATTTTCCTCTCCAAAGACCTCTTTTATAACATGGACGAGATTATCCATTTCATTGTAGTCTATAGAAATAAATATAGCTCCATCTTGTCTGAGTAGGTTTTTAGCCAAAAACAAGCGGGGATACATCATATTTAACCAATTACTATGGTATTGCCCGTTTTCCTTGCTGTTTTTCTTAAACATACCATCTTTGGTCATGTAACCTTCTTCGTCTTTATCGCCTACACGTTTTTCGTATTCTTCTTTGGTTTCAGAAAACTTATCGGGATAAATAAAAGAGTCATTACCTGTATTATATGGCGGGTCTATATAAATCATTTTCACTTTTCCGAAGTAACTTTTTTGAAGTACTTTAAGAACTTCTAAGTTTTCGCCCTCAATAAAAATATTCTTGGTTTCATTAAAGTTTATAGACTCGTCTTTTGCGGGAACTAACGTACTCGTAGTAGGGGCTTGCAGAACTTTAAAGGCTTCACTTTTTCCTGCCCAGTTCAATACGTAGCGTTCATTGGTGAAGTTTATATCTTCCCCAAGAGCAGCTTTTAGTTTTTCCCAATCAATCTTACCTTCTGCAAAAGCTTCGGGTAGCACTTCACGTAATGCATTAAGTTTTTGTTCCTGTGGGGTTTGGCTATTTCCGTCCATACTACTTACTGTCCGTTGGTTAATTTAGTTCTGTATTGGTTAAAATAGAGAAGTTTATCAAATATCATAACTATTTTTTCAAATAACTAGAGATTGCAGAATAAAGAGTAAATGTTTTAGGTATGTTTTAGGAAGGTAATAAAAAAAGCCTCTCAGTTTCCTGAAAGGCTTGATTTAACTAGTAGCGGGGACTGGACTCGAACCAGCGACCTTCGGGTTATGAGCCCGACGAGCTACCTACTGCTCTACCCCGCGATATGGGTTTTTATCTCACTTGTCTTGCGACTTCAGGTCATTAAGCTGACGAGATAAAGGTGCGCTACTATTTGTAACGGGCTGCAAATATACAATACATTTTCTCTATATTCAAAACTTATTTAAATAATATTTTTTAAGAGCAATATCTTTTAAAAAACATTAAATCCATAACTTCGGTTTTTTACAATTCTATGGATACAATTAACGACTTTATAGCCAGCGCACTACCATATACCGAGTGGCCAATGTTCCTACTATTAATAGGGGGCGGACTCTTTTTGGTTTTCTATTCAAAACTAATGCCGTATCGTTTTTTCGGTCATGCAATAGCTATTACGGCGGGTAAATATGATAATAAAGACTCAAAAGGAGATGTAAGTTCTTTTCAGGCTTTATCGGCAGCGGTTGCCGCAACAGTTGGGTTAGGTAATATATCAGGAGTTGCCATTGCAATACATGATGGTGGTCCGGGTGTTGTTTTCTGGATATGGATGACCGCTTTAATTGGTATGTGTATTAAATTTTACTCATGTAGTTTGGCAATTATGTATCGTGGTAAAGATTCTGATGGCAATTTGCAAGGCGGGCCAATGTATTACATCACCAAAGGATTAGGTGAAAGGGCTCGACCGTTAGCGATATTTTTCGCGGTTTGTGGGCTATTCGGATTTTTAGGTGTTTTCACTGCCAATCAGTTTACCGAAACATTCATGAGTGTAGTTAAACCATCATCTACATTATTTGAAATGAGTGAGGTAAATTGGAAATGGACGATAGGTATTATTCTAGCTGTCATAACTTCTTCGGTAATTTTTGGAGGGTTAAAAAATATAGCTAAAGTAGCATCTGCTATCGTGCCTTTTATGGTAGCAGTATATTTAATAGCCGTAATAGTGGTAATGGCGCTTAATTCTGAACAAATACTACCAGCCTTAAAAATGATAATTACAGAAGCTTGGAATTTTAAATCGCTAGCAACCGGCGGTTTTTGGGGGCTTGTTATTATTGGGGTACGTAGAGCAATGTTTTCTAACGAGGCTGGTTTGGGTAGTGCACCAATGTATCATGGGCAATCTAAAAATGATGAACCTATTCGAGAGGGTCTTGTAGCCATGCTGGGTCCGTTTATCGATACCATATTGGTATGTACGCTTACGGCAATCGTTATCATATTAAGTGGAGCATATTTGGAAGATTCTAGTGGTATAGTAATGACTTTGTCCGCTTTCGAAAAAACCTTGTTTGGTTGGGGCGATGTGCTGCTAATGGTTATTGTAACTGCTTTTGCATTATCTACCTTGTTTACCTATTCTTATTACGGTGTAAAATCATTGTCATTCTTGACAAATGCCAAAATAGGAAAGTTTTACAACTGGTATTTTGTAATTATGATTGTCTTTGCAGCAGTTGCGTCATTGGAGTTGGTGAAGAATTTAATTGATTTGTCATACGCACTAATGGTGATACCTAATATGATTGCCGTACTTTTGTTGGCTCCAAAGGTGAATAAAGAAGCAAAGAAATACTTTCAGAAGTTAAAGGGTGAGCACTGATAATTTTGAACATGAGTTTTTTGGTATTGGTATCCAAAACGGAAAAACGCCTGAGAATTTGGGTGTTTTGTGGCGAACGGCACAAAATCTTGGAGCCAGTTTTATCTTCACTATTGGTAATAGATATGCCAAACAAGCAAGTGATACGCACCATGCGGTGAAGGCTATGCCTTATTTTCATTATGAAACGTTTGATGCGTTCTATGATAATTTGCCGAAAGGTGCTATGCTAGTTGGCGTAGAAATGAAAGAAGGTGCGGTAGACTTGGAAACATTTGAGCATCCTAGAAGATGTGTATATTTACTTGGGGCAGAGGATCACGGACTGTCCAATAAAGCTTGTGAAAAATCGCACCATTTGGTTCGTTTTAAATCGGTTAAAAGCCTTAATGTGGCAGTAGCCGGTAGTATTGTTATGTATGATAGAAATCTATCAAAACCGCGTTTACGTTAAAAGATAAAACTATGGGAGATCATAAATCCGGATTTGTAAATATAATTGGCAATCCTAATGTAGGTAAGTCAACATTGATGAATGCTTTTGTGGGTGAAAAATTATCCATAATTACATCAAAGGCACAAACTACTAGACATCGTATTCTGGGTATTGTGAATGGGGATGATTTTCAAATGATTCTGTCCGATACTCCTGGTATCATTAAACCGGCATATCAGCTTCAAAGCAGTATGATGGATTTTGTTAAATCTGCTTTTGAAGATGCCGATGTTCTTTTGTATATGGTAGAAATAGGAGAGAAAGCGTTAAAAGATGAAGCCTTCTTCGAAAAGATAAAGAATAGTAAAATTCCCGTATTGTTATTATTGAATAAAGTGGATACCGCTACACAAGAGTTGCTAGAAGAGCAAGTTCAGTATTGGCAAGAAATGTTGCCGAGTGTAGAATTGCATCCTATTTCTGCATTATCCAATTTTAATATAAAAGGCGTATTCGAACGTATTATCGAATTATTGCCGATGTCACCTGCTTATTATCCTAAAGACCAATTAACCGATAAGCCAGAACGTTTCTTTGTAAATGAGACTATTCGCGAGAAAATCTTACTGAACTACAAGAAAGAAATTCCGTATTCAGTAGAAATTGAAACTGAAGAGTTTTTTGAAGATGAAGAAATCATTCGCATGCGTTCGGTAATTATGGTCGAAAGAGATTCTCAAAAAGGGATTATTATTGGTCATAAAGGGGCAGCATTGAAAAAAGTAGGTGTAGAATCAAGAAAAGACCTAGAAAAATTCTTCGGTAAGCAAGTGCATATAGAACTGTATGTAAAAGTGAATAAAAATTGGCGAAGTGATGCCAAGCAGTTAAGGCGATTCGGATATAATAAATAACCTAATTTAGATTTTAAGCTGATTATCGTTTATCCATTCAAGTTTTCAGTTTTTAAATAATTTTCATTTTTTAAATATAGCTTAAGTATCAATAAGTTGCCATTTTTAAAGAATAAGGTTTTGACTTTTTTTAATAATTTATTGACTCAAATTGAGTTTTAATTCTTCCTTTCAAAAAGAATAGATTACATTTGAATTATCGATTAAGTGTATTAAAACCCCGATGAAATGCAAAATGTGATTATTTTTGGAGCTTCAGGTCATGGAAGTGTTGTTTTGGATTGTCTTGAAAAAGAGGGTAAATACAATGTTGTTGGCTTTGTAGACTCTTATAAATCAAAAGGATATAGAATAAATGGTTATCAAGTTCTGGGTAGTGAAATTGATTTACCATACTTAATAAATCGATTTAATGTTTCTGGCGGTATAGTTGCCATTGGTGATAATTGGACAAGAAAATTAATTGTAGATAAAATATCTAAAGTAGTTCCGAATTTTAATTTCATAAACACCATTCACCCAAAGGCGATTCTAGGTAAAGATGTTTTGCTGGGTTGCGGTAATGTATTTATGCCAGGGGCTATAGTAAATGCCAATTCAATAATTCATGATTTTTGTATCATTAATACCAATTCATCTTTAGGTCATGATGGTATTATGGATTCATATTCAAGTTTAGCCCCATCGGTTTGTGCGGGAGGTGGTTTAAAACTTGGACGATTTTCTGCAATTAGTTTAGGTGTCAATATTATTAATGGAATTGAAATTGGTGAACATGCAGTTATAGGTGCTGGTTCTCTTGTGGTTGATCATTTCGGCGATAAGATTGTGGTTTATGGTTCACCTGCTAGAATTATTCGAAATAGAACTATCGGCGAGCCGTACTTGTCAACCCCTAAAAAACAATATTTTACCGAATTAAAGTCCCTAGATAAGGTACAATCAAATCTCTCTATTTAACTTATAGTGTAATTGCGACTATAAGTACTACCTTTGCGCCAAATTTAAGCTATGAGTGCTATTGTTGCCATTGTAGGAAGACCTAATGTAGGTAAGTCTACTTTTTTTAATCGTTTGATACAGAGACGTGAAGCTATTGTTGACGCAGTAAGTGGTGTTACGCGGGATCGTCATTATGGAAAAAGTGATTGGAACGGCAAAGAATTTTCGGTTATTGATACAGGTGGGTATGTTGTTGGTAGTGATGATGTTTTCGAAAAAGAGATCGATAAGCAAGTAGAGCTAGCAATTGAAGAAGCCGATGCCATAATTTTTATGGTAGATGTGGAGACCGGTGTTACCGGTATGGATGAAGATGTTGCGAAGTTACTTCGAAGAGTTAAAAAGCCTGTTTTTTTAGCGATTAATAAAGTTGATAATGCGAAACGTGCAGAAGACGCCGTTGAATTTTATTCTTTAGGATTAGGAGAATATTATACGCTTTCAAGTATGAATGGTGGTGGTACCGGAGAATTATTAGATGCTCTAGTTCAAGAATTGCCAGATGTAGTTGAAGAAAAAAGTGAATTACCAAGATTCGCTGTAGTAGGTAGGCCAAATGCAGGTAAATCTTCTTTTATAAATGCACTAATTGGTGAAGATCGATATATCGTTACCGATATCGCAGGTACAACTAGAGATAGTATTGATACGAAGTACAATAGATTCGGCTTTGAATTTAACTTGGTAGATACGGCCGGTATTCGTCGTAAGGCGAAGGTGAAGGAAGATTTGGAGTTTTATTCAGTAATGCGTTCAGTAAGAGCAATCGAACATTGCGATGTTTGTATTTTACTTTTAGATGCAACTAGAGGTTTCGATGGGCAGGTAGAGAACATATTTTGGCTAGCTCAACGTAACCATAAGGGTATTGTTATTCTTGTGAATAAATGGGATTTGGTAGAGGATAAAGAAACCAATACCATAAAGCATTATACTGAAAAAATTAAAAAGGCTATTGAGCCGTTTGTAGATGTACCAATTCTTTTTATATCTGTATTGACAAAACAGCGTATTTTCAAAGCCATAGAAACTGCTGTTGAAGTTTACAATAATAGAAATAAGAAAATAATTACCAGAAAATTCAATGAGACGATGTTGCCGATAATAGAAAATTATCCGCCACCGGCATATAAAGGTAAATTCGTTAAAATTAAATTCTGTACACAGTTACCTACTCCGTATCCACAATTTGCATTCTTCTGTAACCTGCCGCAATATGTACGTGAGCCTTACAAGCGTTATCTTGAAAATAAGATACGTGAAGAATACGATTTCTCTGGGGTGCCTATTACGGTATTTATGAGAAAGAAATAGATTTTTTAAGGACTTGATATGTTAGGTTTGTTGAATAAATGCTACTCTTAGGTTAGGGATAATGAGAAATGGTCAAATATTTTGTTAAGCAGAATTATTTGATCATTTTTTTTAGTGTTAGTCGACAAACAAGAGCCCGCCCATGACCCCTCCCAAGAGGGGAATAGTTTCTGACTTGAATTAAACATTTTTGATAAGACAGCCTAAGTGACTCCTGTAGTAAAAAAAACTCTCAGTTGGTATTAAATCCACAGATATAAAGGTAATCCTCCTCTCTTGGGAGGGGATAAAGGGGTGGGTGCTACTATGATGAAGATTGTAATAAGTTCACAAACTAGAACACACCTGTAACTCCTTCCAAAAGAGCAACAGTTTTTCTGGGTTGAATTAAAAAAAATGATAAAACAGACTTATAATTTTTTGGAAACAAAGCTACCATCCACCGGAAGCGCCGCCGCCGCCAAATCCGCCTCCGCCGAAACCTCCTCCGAATCCGCCACCACCGAAGCTTCCGCCTCCGCTGCCAAATCCGCCGCTAGAACTACTAGAACGACCCATATTGCTAAGAATAATCATGTCCCAAGGACTAAGTCCTCCGCGTCTTCTTCCGCCACTACCATCATTGTCATTGTTTTTACGACTCCAAAGAATGAACAGGATAACTATAAAAATAATAAATGGTAAAAGAGATGAGAATGGAGTACCTCCGGATTCACCAAAGGTTCGGTCTTCTTGAAATTCACCGTTTAAGACTTGGAAAATTACATCAGACCCTTTATCTAGTCCGCCATAATAATTACCGACCCTAAATTCTGGGAGAATTACATTTTCAATAATCCGTTTTGAAAGGGCATCGGTAAGTGAGCCTTCCACACCGTAACCGGTGCTAATAGCAACTTTTCGGTCATTTTCTGCTAGAATCAGTAGAATGCCATTGTCTTTTCCATCTTGCCCAATTCCCCATTTTTGACCCCAATTTGCCCCAAGGTAATTAATGTCTTCACCATTGGTACTGGTAATTATTGTGACTACAATTTGTGTTGAGGTACTATCGGAATATCGAACCAATTTTTGGCTTAAAGCTACTTTTTGTTGGTCGCTTAGAAGATTGGTGTAATCGTAAACACTGGTCTGTAATGCTGGTTTTTCAGGTATTTCGAACTGACTCCATAACGGGACGCACCAGAGAAAAAGTAGTAAAAGACTAACCTTTAGATATCTCATTGCTTAATTCGTTGGTGTCATCTGATTGCCAAGGAAAATGACTTCTTAATTCTTCGCCTGCTTTTAAAACTCCGGCAACAAGACCGTCTTTAAAAGCTCCTTTTTCAAAATGTGTTTGAATGCTATTTCTAGTAGTCTGCCAAAAATCTTTAGGTACCACATTGTCAATGCCTTTATCGCCACAGATGACAAATTTCTTGTCATTAACGGCGACATAGATCAAGACTCCGTTTTCTTGTTTGGTATTATCCATTTTCAATAAATGAAATACCTCTTTAGCGCGCTCGTAATGATCTTTACGCGTATGTGCTTCAATATGTACCCTAATTTCGCCAGAGGTATTCTTTTCTGCTTTAAGAATAGCATTTACTACCTCTTGCTCTTCTGCTGCCGATAAAAGATCTTCTACTCTTGACATAGGTTATTAATCAAAATCAAAGTCAACATCTGGTGCGTTTTCAGAACCTGCATCTGCTTTATAGTAAGCTAGTTCGCTAAAGTTGAAAATACCTGCCAAAATAGAATTCGGGAATTTTTTAATGTGAAGGTTATAAGGTTCAACGGTAGCGTTAAATCTATCTCTTGCAACATTTATTCTGTTCTCTGTACCTTCTAATTGTGATTGAAGCTCTAGAAAGTTCTGGTTTGCTTTTAGGTCAGGGTAACGTTCAACGGTAACCAACAACCTACTCAGTGCACTACTAAGTCCGCTTTGGGCTTGATTGAACTGTGTTAATTGCTCAGGTGTAATATTAGATGGATCAATACTGACCGACGTTGCTTTTGCTCTAGCTTCGATAACATCTGTCAACGTTCCTCTTTCAAAATCTGCGGCACCTTGTACTGTTTTAACAAGGTTACCTATTAAATCGTTTCTACGTTGGTAGGCACTTTCTACGTTTGCCCATGTTTTGGTAGATGTTTCTTTTAAAGCAATAGCAGTATTGTTGAAGCCTACGCCCCATTGGTATAGTCCAAATGCTATGACAGCGATAACGATTAATGCAATAAGTCCTTTTTTCATAATGGTTGTGTTATAATTGGTCTTTAATTTTATTGAGTTCTGCTTTAACACGTTCTAATTTTTGAATGATTTCAAAATTAGACAACGTTTTCTGCTTTTCTTCTTTTAAGTGGGTTTTGGCGCCGTCGAGAGTAAAACCTCTTTCTTTTACCAAATGATATATTAACTGAAGGTTTTTAATGTCTTGAGGGGTGAATTTTCTATTTCCTTTTGCATTTTTCTTAGGTTGAAGCACGTCGAATTCTTTCTCCCAAAAACGAATTAGTGAAGCGTTTACGCCAAAGGCATTGGCAACTTCGCCAATACCATAATATCTTTTTTCTGGGAGATCTATCTGCATTAATCCAATGATTGGTTTTCTTGATTCGCGAATTTCAACATGTTTTCAAATTCTTCTGGCGATAAACTTCCATAATAGAAATTGATGGGGTTTATTCTGTCATTTTCTTTCCACACCTCGTAATGTAGATGCGGTGCTTCTGAACGACCTGTACTTCCTACAAAACCTATAAGATCGCCTCGTTTAACTTTTTGTCCTGGTTTAACATTATACTCACTTAAGTGGGCATAAAGACTCAAGTAACCATATCCATGTTCAATACGAATATGCTTACCATAACCAGAAGAATTATTATCTGCACGCGTTATTTTACCATCACCTGCAGCATAAATAGGAGTGCCTTTTGGTGCTGTAAAATCCATACCATAATGCATTTTTCTAGCCTTTGTGAATGGATCTGAACGCCAGCCGTAACCAGAAGCCATGCGAGTAAGGTCTTCGTTATTTATGGGCTGAATGGCAGGTATTGACATTAATAATTTTTCCTTCTCTTCTGCCAATTTAGTGATCTCATCTAACGATTTAGATTGAATGGCCATTTGCTTTTTTATGATATCTAGCCTTTTTGTCGTAGAGACGATCATTTCAGAATTATTGAATCCCTCTAATGATTTATAGCGATTAATACCACCAAAACCTGCTTTACGTTGTTCGTCTGGTATCGGGTTAGCTTCAAAATATAAACGGTAAATATTATTGTCTCGTTCTTCGATATTGCCTAGAACTTCTTCAATTTGTTCCATTTTCTTATTCAATAACTCGTACTGTAGTTCGTAATTTTTTACTTCTCGAGATAAAGAAAGTTCCCTTGGGGTATTAACAAGATTGGTGTTTAAAAGAAGAATAAGACCTAAAAAACCAAAAAGGCATGCGCCCAAAATAAAGAATGTTATATTTCTATAACGCTTAGATTTTTCGGGTTCTATTTTACGGTACGACAGCGTGTCTGGGTCGTAATAGTATTTTACCTTAGACATGAATGTTATTTATCCTATTTTTGTTTTTTAATTATTAGGGAACAAACAAATATAAAGATAGTTTTATATAAACCGTTAAAATTTGTAAAAGCTTAGCATTTTAGATGAATTCAAAAGATACAAGAACTCAATTTCTGAATTTTTTCAAGGGTAAAGATCACAAAATAGTGCCTTCTGCACCAATGGTCATAAAAGATGACCCAACCCTGCTTTTTACCAATGCGGGCATGAACCAGTTTAAAGAATACTTTTTAGGCATAAGTCAGCCTAAAAGCTCTAGAGTAGTAGATACTCAAAAATGTTTGCGTGTAAGCGGTAAGCATAACGATTTAGAAGAGGTTGGTAAAGATACTTATCACCATACCATGTTCGAGATGTTGGGCAATTGGAGTTTTGGTGATTATTTTAAGGAAGAAGCCATTACTTGGGCTTGGGAATTATTGACCGAGGTTCTTAAAATTGATAAAGACAGTTTGTATGTCTCGGTATTTGAAGGAAGCGATGATGCAGATAAATTAGCGTTGGATACAGAAGCTTTTGAGCTTTGGAAAAATATCGTGCCCGAGGATAGAATTATCATGGGAAACAAGAAGGATAACTTCTGGGAAATGGGCGATCAAGGTCCGTGTGGGCCATGTTCAGAGATTCATGTAGATATTCGTTCAAAAGAAGAAAAAGCTAAAGTTTCAGGTGCAAGTTTGGTAAATCAAGACCATCCACAGGTAGTAGAAATTTGGAATCTTGTATTCATGCAATACAACCGCAAAGCAGATGGGTCGTTAGAAAGTTTACCGGCGAAACATGTAGATACCGGAATGGGTTTTGAGCGTTTGTGTATGGTTTTGCAGGGGGTACAATCAAACTATGACACCGATATTTTTACGCCGTTAATTCGAGAAATAGAAACGATTACAGATTCTGATTACGGTAAAAATGAAGAAGTTGATATAGCTATACGTGTAATCAGTGATCATATACGTGCAGTTGCTTTTTCTATTGCCGATGGTCAGTTACCAAGCAATACAGGTGCAGGTTATGTAATCAGAAGAATATTGAGAAGAGCCGTACGTTACGGATTCACATTTTTAGATACCAAAGAGCCATTTATGTTTCGTTTGGTAAATGTGTTGACAGATTCTTTAGGTGATGCGTACCCAGAATTAATGGAGCAGAAGCAATTAATTGAAAATGTCATAAAAGAAGAAGAGCATTCTTTCCTGAAAACCTTAGATCAAGGATTATTACTTTTAGATACGATCATAAAAAATACAAAAGGTAAAACAGTAGATGGCGGTAAAGCTTTTGAGCTTTATGATACTTTTGGTTTCCCGATAGATTTAACCGCCTTGATCCTAAGTGAAAAAGGATACCAATTAGATGAAATAGGATTTGATGAAGCTATGCAGCAGCAAAAAAACCGTTCCAAATCGGCATCAGTAGTTTCAAAGGAAGATTGGGAGGTTTTGCTTTATGATAACGAACAGGAGTTTGTTGGGTATGATATGCTAGATGTTGAAGTGAAAATTACCAAATACCGTAAAGTAGTTTCAAAAAAAGACGGAACACAGTTTCAGTTGGTTTTCAATCTAACTCCGTTTTACGCTGAAGGAGGTGGTCAAGTTGGTGATAAAGGGTATTTAGAAGATACTCATGGCGATGTCGTGTATATAACCGATACCAAAAAAGAGAATAATGAAATCATACATTTTGCCAAAAACCTGCCAAATCATATAGGGGAGAGTTTTAAGGCGGTTGTAGATAAAAAACAACGTGCTAGAACTGAAGCGAACCATACAGCGACACACTTATTGCATCAAGCTTTAAGAGAGGTGTTAGGTACGCATGTTGAACAAAAAGGTTCAGCGGTACATTCTAAATATTTACGATTCGATTTTTCTCATTTTTCTAAAATGACTCCAGAAGAATTACATGAAGTAGAGAAATTTGTGAACGCTCGTATAGACGGGCAATTGCAACTACAAGAAGAAAGAAATGTACCCATGAAGTCTGCAATTGCCGATGGAGCCATGGCATTGTTCGGTGAAAAATATGGCGATGCGGTTAGAACAATACGTTTTGGTCAGTCTATAGAATTGTGTGGTGGTACGCATGTGAAAAACACAGCAGATATTTGGCAGTTTAAAATTAAGTCAGAAGGTGCCGTAGCTGCCGGTATTAGAAGAATTGAGGCAATTACGGGGGACGCAGTTAAAGATTTTCATTTAGATAATGATAAGTTGTTATCGAAAATAAAAATTGTTCTGGGTAATACCCAAGATCCTGTAAAATCGGTTTCAAGTCTTCAAGAAGAAAATACAAGTCTTAAAAAGCAAGTAGCTGAATTGTTGAAAGACAAAGCCAAGAGCTTAAAAGGAGATTTACTTTCGGAGTTGAAGGAAGTTAACGGAATTCAATTTCTAGCAAAAAAGATAGATTTAGATGCTGCCGGTATTAAAGACCTGAGTTTTGAAATGGGTAATCAAAAAGATAATATCTTTTTATTGTTCGGTACCGAGCATGAAGGTAAAGCTTTGTTGTCGTGTTATATTTCAAAAGAACTGGTAGCTTCTAAGAATTTGAATGCAGGTACTATTGTTCGAGAGCTTGGTAAATATATACAAGGTGGCGGTGGTGGTCAGCCATTCTTTGCCACGGCAGGTGGTAAAAATGCGGCAGGTATAGAAGAGGCATTGGCGAAGGCAGAAGATTATCTTAAATAATTAAGGCTATCTTCAAATTGTAACTAGTGAAACTTCAGTTGAATTAATTGAAGATGCTATATAATATGATAGTTTTATGAAAAAGTATTTTCTCTTAATACTAGTAATTGCTTCTTGTAATCTTTCTAATAAAAATCAAAATGATTTAGAAAGTGCGGATGGTGTTGAAACACAAGTTTTGTCAGGTATAGACTCTATGCATATTAGAGAGTATGTTGAAAAATCTTTTCAAACCCCCATGCATTCTCTTGAGCACCAGCAGTATTTAGATTCCGCGCTTACCATAGATCCTACCAATGCTTGGCTTTGGCAACAAAAGGCAATGCCTTTATATAAAGCTAGAAAATACCAATTAGGCAAACCATTTTTAGACAAGGCAGTTGAGTACGATCCTAAAAAATATTTAGATTATAGCGGCTTCATGAGATGTATTTTCTCAAAAGACTACCTGAAATCGATATCTGAATTTATGAGGGCTAAAAAAGAGTACGGCGATGGTTATGTCATGGACCATACGTATAATTTTTATATTGGTTTAGATTATCTTCAGTTAAATGAATTCTCTAAAGCTAAAGAGTTTTTGTTATTAAGTAAAGAGCAGCAGTTAAAAGATTTTCCTGATGATTCGCCGCAAGAAGCCTGTCATTACTTAGATTGGTATTATTTGGGAATCGCAGATTTTGAGCTAGGTAATTATAAGGAAGCTATTTCATCTTTTGATATGTCATTAATGGTTTACGATAATTTTGCCGATGCACTTTATTTTAAGGGAAGAAGTATGACAAAGTCAGGTAATGAAGAAGGAGCGGAGTGGGAGAAAAAAGCTTTTGAATACGCCGATAACACTATTAATGAAGATAATGCTATTTATGAAATTTACCCATATCAATTGTTTCATAAGTTAAACGAGAGTGTGCGACCTAAATGAATCTCTTAACCACAATACCATTATCGAAATCTAAAAATCCGATTGACTATACTAGTCAATTGTTGCTTTTGGGCTCCTGTTTTTCTGAGAATATTGGAGCAAAATTAGAATACTATAAATTTCAGGGATTACAGAATCCGTTTGGGATATTGTTTCATCCTTTGGCAATTGAAAAACTGATTCAAAAGAGCGTCAATCAAGAATTATTTATTGAAGAAGATGTGTTCCATGAGAATGAGCAATGGCATAGTTTTGATGCGCATTCTTGTATGAGTAGTCCATCCAAAGAAAAAATAATTATAGATTTAAATGAGGCATTAAGATCTACTGCTGTACAAGCAAAAAAAGCCAGTCATATCATTATCACCTTAGGAACCGCTTGGGTGTATCGCAATACCTCAAGTAATGAAGTAGTCGCAAATTGCCATAAAGTACCGCAGTCTAATTTTACGAAAGAATTGTTAAGTGTCGATGAGGTAGCCGAAAGTTTAAAACGAACTATTACCTTGGTACAGTCTGCAAATGCTTCTGCTAAAATTATTTTCACGGTATCTCCTGTTCGGCATTTGAAAAACGGGTTTGTAGAAAATCAATTAAGCAAATCGCACTTGATTTCTGCTATTCATAAAGTTCTAGAGGAGAATAAAATTTCATATTTCCCTAGCTATGAATTAATGATGGATGAGCTTCGAGATTATCGTTTTTATGCAAAAGATATGATTCACCCTAATGAGGTGGCAATAGATTATATCTGGGAGAAGTTTGTTGAGGTGTGGATTGATAATGCTATTTCTGAAACGATGAAAAAGGTTGGTGAAGTTCAGCGAGGTTTGCAGCATAGAGCTTTCAATTCTGAAGGAGAAGCTCATCAAAAATTCTTAACATCACTAGCGCAGAAAATTGCGTATATAAAGAAAGACTATCCGTTTATGGATTTTAATATTTCAATAGCATGAGAAAATTTGTAGCAGGCGTTTTAATCACCTTAGCATTAGTTTTCATTGTTCGTTCTTGTCAAGATAATAAACAAGATAAATCTATTCTAGAGGAAAATTCTATGCTTATTCAGCAAGAAATTACCAATGTTTCTAAATTAGTGGTAACAGAAGGGCATTTTGCTGAGGTCTATAATTATAAAGACTCGAAAGAACTTTTTGGTCCGCTTTTAAGAGCGGAGAAAAAAGCATTGGTGGTGGTAAACGCAGATGTAACCGTCGCTTATGATTTACGTAAGGTCGACTTTGAAATTGACGAGGCAACTAAAACGGTAAAAATTAAGAGCATACCCGATGCAGAGATAAATCTGAATCCTGATTTTGAATATTACGATGTCACTGCAGATTACCTGAACCAGTTTGATGCCGAAGATTATAACAAAATAAAGAAAACAGTAAATGCTTCTTTAATGAAAAAGGTAGAAGCTTCTGCCTTGCGTACTAATGCCGAAAACAGGTTGATTAGCGAGTTACAGAAATTCTATATTCTCACTAACTCTATGGGGTGGCGATTAACGTATCAAGAACAGACCATAGAATCATTAGATGGCTTGCAACTTCTTAAACCTTAGTTTTTATAGTTGCCAATTCTAATCCGTCATCAATTAATTGTCCGAGGTTAGGTTGGTCTCGCTTAATGTTTTCAAGGTGTGCTTTTATTTTCTCTGGCAGTATTTTTTCGTTACTTAAAATTGCCAGTTCATAAATTTCAATCGGCAATAACCAGTCCTTAGGATATTTTTCTTGTATAACTTCAAAAACCTTTGTTCTAGAGATAATGGTGTTGTTGCCTTCTCTAAAATCGCGAATAAGTTTATAGTACGATTCCAGTTCGCTTAAACCTAATTGGTCATTATTTTGGCTACCGGTACTTAGTGAATGGTCTAAAAGGTCAAAACTCTTTAAATCTGCAGGACCATGGTAGGCAGAAACAATTTCTTCGCCAATAGCCATGTTGTATAATTCTTCGTTAGATTCAAAAAGTGTGATGCCTTTATGTGTCACCTTGCAATTCTCGAATGTGATTAGAATAATGCGTCCCTGTAGATTACGCGTACCGGTTATAATTTTACCAGTAACATTGATACCACCTGTAAAATCTAATGAAACAATTTCTCCTTCATAGATTTTATAAGCTTTAAGATCTCTCGGACTCATATCTTCGATAGGAATATTGATGCCTTTAAGTCTGCCAATAGGGGATCCAAAACCAGTTTCATGCTGATTGACATCTTGCCCAACCAATTCTTTCTCTCGGTACGCCAAAGCAGACTTCCCTTTCGTCTGAAAATAAATAGGTTTGCCTTCATGAGAAATCAATGTTTCGAAATTACCAGATACCTGTAAGCCAGTACTTAGTTCAATAGTACCTAATTCTTTTGAGTCAATAAGCTTCTGTAAACCTGAGAGTCCGCCCTTACGTAACGCCATAGTATTGGCGAAATCTTCTAACACCTGACTTAAAAATGCAAAATCGGGAGTGACGAAGAGTTGCGGTTGTTTTTTGGTAATGTCAAAAGATGTTTTTGCGGCTTCAATAGAATACGGCAGTTTTTTGACGTTATCGGTCATGCACCACTGACTTTCACCAATAGAAGATAAAAGTCCCGCCCCATAAATTTTAGGGTCTTCTAAAGTGCCTATAAGTCCGTATTCAACCGTCCACCAATGCAGGTTTCTAATAAAAGCCATTTCACTAGGTTCGCCCATATTATCTTGAAGAAATTCTATATGTTTCTCAGATTTTTCAATTTCTTCTGCAGGAGTTCCTTTGGCTTCTTTAATAATAGAAAGATGGCGTACAGCTTCGTAAAGTTCAAAATCTTTAGCACTAGATATTGCTTTGCATCCTATTTCACCAAAACGTCTTAAATAAGCTGCATATTCTGGGTTAGCAATAATAGGAGCATGCCCGGCACCTTCATGAATAATATCTGGGGCAGGTGTGTAAGCAATGTTTTCTAACTGGCGAATGTCTGAAGCGATTACCAGAACATTATATGCTTGAAATTCCATAAAAGCAGCAGGTGGTATAAATCCGTCAACCGCGACAGCAGCCCAGCCTAAATCCTTCAGAATACGATTCATACCGTACATGTTGGGAATATTGTCAATTGAAATGCCTGTTTTTTGTAATCCTTCGGAATAGGATTTGTGAGCAACCTTACTTAGATAATCTACATTCTTACGCATTACATAACGCCACACCGCCTGATTGATAGGTGTATAATCCTCATAGTTCTGAGGTTTTATGTATTGTCTTAAATGCTTAGGAAGCTTATCTAAAATAGGATTGCTTTCGTATTCAGAACTATTCATACACTTAACTTTTATATGGTGGATTCACATTATTTCTATTAAATATATCATTTACAGTCCAATTAATTGTTAATAATATGTGAATTAGGAAATAAGACTTTTAAATGATATTATTAAAGGAATAAGTGCTTTTTAGATGTAGCTTATAATCATAAAACAGGAAAAAGTTATGACAGAGAAATTAGATGACATAGATAGAGCGATATTAAAAATACTACAGAAAGATGCTAAGACGGTGGCAAAGTCTATAGCAGAGCAATTGGGATTAACTAAAACACCCGTTTATGAGCGTATTAAAAGATTGGAGCAAGATGGCTTTATAAAGAACTATGTAGCTATCTTGAATAAAGATAAAATTGAAGAGAGTATTACTGTTTTCAGTTTTGTGTCACTAGAAGCACAAAAGGGAGCCATGATGGATGATTTCTTTGAGCAAGTGATGAAATATCCAGAAGTGGTAGAATGTTTTGTAGTGGGGGGGGGAGTTTGATTTCCATTTAAAAGTAGTTGTCAAAAACCTAGATGCATATTATAATTTTGCGAAATTTAAAATAGCGTCTCTACCAAGTGTAGGTAATGTTAAAAGCGCTTTCGTTTTAAACGAGGTTAAGAATGATACTCATTTTCCGTTGCTATAAATAAAAAGGGCTTGCAGATATGTTTATCTCCAAGCCCTTTTTTTAAAATCCACATTTATTATTTCATTGCAACCGCATTAGGCGGGTATTGCTCTAAAATCTGAGAAACAAATTCTCTAATACGTTCTTCTTTTTTAGCGATGTTTTTAGTGTTAGATAGTGTGCCAACACCTTTACCTTGCCAAACCAATTCATTTGTTTTGTTATCGATTAGGTCTATATATAGAGAACCTTGTGTACTTGCGCTTACGCTAGTACCGCCTCCCCAACCAAATCCAGGACCCCATGCCCATGGGTTATAACCCCAGCCCCAGGCACCGCCCCAGCCGTAGTTGTTATTATAAACATCAACTCTTTCTTGTTCTTTGGTAAAAATACTAACTAAAATATCTGGCGTTTCAGACTTCACAAATCCTCTAGAACTCATTTCTGTTTCAATGGCTCTTAGAATTCTTTTTTTATCCAAATCAGATATCTGCGCTTTGTCTATACCTGTTTTGTAGAAGGCATAGGATTTGTAGCCGTTAAAATCTGCTTTTTGATCATAATCAGAAAGTACACTAACTGATGAGCAAGAAGTAATAAAAAATAAAAGTAGCAGCGGTAAGCCAAGTAATTTGATGTTTTTCATAACGTTATATGTTTTAAGTACTCAATTTTCTATTAAAATTAATTACAAATATCATGCCGAGGTATGTTAAAACTTATTGCATGTTTGTTTTTGGGTCATAGCCATATGGGCAATGTCTACAGCCACTCTCACAACAATATCCTCGTTTAAGGTGAAATTGTTTGGTGAAGACCCTAAATCCGTTTTCAGACCAATAAAAATCACCTTCCTCTATAGGGATTATCTCTTTCATGTAACCGACGCCTTTTAATAGTATAAAGTTACTTCTTTCTGTTGATAACCTAAAGGCAAGTTGTTTGGAAGATAGCTATAAAAGCCCTTAAGCCATATTATGACCATTGAACGGTTTTGTTGGCAACAAAAACCAGTAATTTTCTGACAACCTATTTTTGGCTTTATCTTTGTTACAGTATCACCAAAGTAAATCTATGATATTGGTTTTTAGACATTTCTTCTATAAAAATTATGTGGGGCTTTCACTATGGCCCTTTATATTTTTAAAAAATAGAAGTTTAAAAAATGATGATGTTCTTATAAATCATGAGAAAATTCATTTGCGCCAGCAACAAGAATTATTGATTTTACCTTTTTATGTCTTGTATTTAACCGAATGGGCAATTCGTGCAATTTATTATTTAGATACCTATAAGGCATATCAAAATCTAAGCTTTGAACGTGAAGCTTACATACATGAAAATGATATGGATTATTTAGGGAATCGAAAAACGTTCAGCTTTATTAAATATCTTTGGCGATAAATTCGCCCTACTTGCAAAGCATCAATCAACTTGTTGAACATCCTTTATTAACAGAAAAGCAAGTAACCCTTGTTCTTAAGCGCGAAGACCTACTTCATCCTTTTATATCTGGTAATAAATACAGAAAACTCAAGTACAATTTACTGGCTGCTGAAGCAGAAAATCAGAATACCGTATTAACCTTTGGCGGCGCATATTCTAACCATATAGCGGCGACGGCTTACGCGGCAAAAGAAAAAGGATTTTGTTCTATTGGGGTAATTCGAGGCGAAGAGCTTGAAAATTCTTGGCAAACGAACACTACATTAAAGAAGGCTTATGATGACGGAATGCGTTTTAAATTCATAAGCAGAAGTGACTATAGAAAAAAAGAAAGTTTAGAATTTATTGAGACTTTAAGAAATGAGTTTGGAGAATTCTATTTGGTGCCAGAAGGTGGTACAAATAGTTTGGCCATAAAAGGTTGCGAAGAAATTATTACCGAAGATGATGTGGAGTTTGATGTGATATGTAGTAGTGTTGGTACTGGTGGTACGGTATCCGGATTAATAAATGCATCTTTTCCGCATCAGAACGTTTTTGGGTTTTCGGCATTGAAAGGTGATTTTCTGAAAATTGAAATCGAAAAAATGGTCCACAATAACCGTTGGCAGCTATTGACCGATTATCACTTTGGGGGTTATGCAAAAACATCCGAAGAACTTATTGTATTTATAAATGAGTTTAAAGAACAAACAGGTATTCCTTTAGATCCAATTTATACCGGAAAAATGATTTTTGGGTTGTTCGATATGTTAAAGCGCGATACTTTTGCACCTAGAACAAAGATTTTGGCAATCCATACAGGAGGTTTGCAAGGTATTGCTGGCATGAATAGTGTACTGAAAAAGAAAAATTTACCTTTGTTACATATATGAAAAAGATAATTTTATTGGTGTTGTTGATGGGTATCGGATTATCATCGTGTAAATCTAAAAAAAGGTACTCAGATCAGTTACGCACCAAAAATGTTCAAAACGAACGTAGAAATACCAGTACAGAGAGTTCTAAAAAAGTTACAAAAGCGAATCTGCCCGCAGAGCCTTCAAAGTTTATTCGGTTCAGTATAGATTCTCCTTCAGAATACATCAGCACATTTGCAGAGACCGCTCAGTTAGAGATGATGGGTTATGGTATACCGGCAAGTATTACCCTAGCACAAGGACTTTTAGAAAGTGGTTACGGGAAAGGTGAATTGGCAATGAAAACCAATAATCACTTTGGTATAAAGTGCCATAAAGGTTGGGAAGGTGATTATGATTTTCATGATGATGATGAAAAGGGAGAATGCTTTAGAAAATATAACCACCCAATGTATTCTTTTAGAGATCATAGTATTTTCTTGACGACACGGTCTAGATATGCATTTCTTTTTAATTTAAGGCATACCGATTATAAAGGTTGGGCAAGGGGTTTAAGAAAGGCAGGTTATGCAACGGATCCAAGGTATCCACAAAAACTTATCTATTTAATAGAAAAGTACGATTTGCATCAATATGATAAGCAATCTAGAAAAGTCAATTATAACAATACAGCGGTAGTCACAACAGATTCTAATAATATACATACGGTACAAAAAGGCGATACTTTATATTCATTATCAAGAAAGTACTATATGAGCGTCGATGAACTGATGAAGTTGAATAATTTGCGCAGTGCAGATTTGTCTATTGGGCAGCCTATTAAAGTCAAATAATAGTAAAATTTAGTAAGAGAATGATTTATCAAAGAAGTAGCGCCCTGTTCGCAGAGGCTAAAAAATATATACCTGGCGGCGTAAATTCACCAGTACGTGCATTTAAAGCTGTTGGTGGTGATCCAATTTTTGTAAAGAAAGCCAAGGGAGCTTATTTGTATGATGAGGATGGTAATAAGCTAATTGACTATATCGCATCTTGGGGGCCATTAATTTTAGGTCATGCCTACGAGCCTGTAATCAACGCTGTGGTAGAAAAGGCACAGAACGGTACTTCATTTGGTATGCCGACTGAAATAGAAACAGAGCTTGCGAAACTGGCTATTTCTATGGTGCCCAATATGGATAAAATTAGGTTTGTGAACAGCGGAACAGAAGCATGTATGAGTGCGGTTCGTTTGGCTAGAGGGTTTACGGGTAAAGACAAGATTATCAAATTCGCCGGATGCTACCACGGGCATTCAGATTCGTTTTTGATTCAAGCGGGTAGTGGTGCGGTTACTTTTGGTAGCCCTAATAGTCCGGGTGTTACTCAGGGCACGGCAAAAGACACCTTGTTGGCAGATTATAATGATTTAGCCGGAGTGAAAGAATTGGTAGCTGCAAATAAAGGTGAATTGGCTGCAATTATCATTGAGCCAATTGCCGGTAATATGGGTTGTATTGTACCTTCGGATTCTTTTATGAAAGGGCTACGTGAGCTATGTACCCAAGAAGGAATACTATTGATTTTCGATGAGGTAATGACGGGATTTCGTTTGGCAAAAGGCGGAGCACAAGAAGTACTGGATATAAAGGCTGATATCGTTACTTACGGTAAAGTTATCGGTGGCGGATTGCCAGTAGGCGCTTTCGCCGCGCGAACAGAAATCATGGATTTTCTAGCTCCTGATGGTCCCGTTTATCAAGCAGGTACCTTAAGTGGAAATCCGTTAGCGATGAGTGCAGGTTTAGCAATGTTGACCGAATTGAATAATAATCCTGAAGTATTTAAAAGTCTGGCTGATAAGGCAGAATACCTGCATAAAGGTATTGCAAAAGTATTGACAGAGAAAAAGGTAACACATCAAATTAACCGTTATGGTAGTATGATTTCGGTACATTTTACTGATGCCCCGGTTATCGATTTTGCTTCTTCAGCGAAAGGTAATAATGAAACCTTTAAGAAATATTTTCACGGTATGTTAGAGCGCGGTATTTACTTGCCACCAAGTGCTTTTGAAAGTTATTTTCTAAATGATGCTTTAAGTTACGAAGATTTAGATGCGACTATAAATGCGTTGAAAGAAATAGAATTTTAATTTTTAGATTGATAAGATTTGTAAATCCACCAACCGGCAGCTATAAATAGTATTTGAACAGCAAGACGGACCATAGCACCGACTTTAGAACCGATTGCAGGTATTTCTCTTGTTAAATCCCAAATATGAATTGGTAAGAATAGTATCATCAATATAGCAAAACCGAGTCCGGCCCATTTTCTATATTTAGGAATAATCAAAGCAATACCAATTATTGCTTCAGCAATTGTTGATAGTATATTAGCTAGTTGTTCGGGTATAAAATTTGGTATAAATGCTTTATAGGTTTCAGGTGCATAAATATGATTGAATGCACCTGCAAGCATTAAAAATGCAAATAAATATATTAGAACTATTTGTATAATTTTCATGATGTATTTTAAAATTAGAAGTAAGTATCAATCTAATGATTATTCTAAAACATAAGAATTATTCAAATATACTATTACTTATGTTTGAAAGCATGGTTGTCTAGAAAGACCATTAAAATAGTGTAGAAATTCTAAATAATATCATAGTATTGTTTAGTTGAACTAAAGTAAAAGAGCCATCATATGAGGGCTCTTTTTGTTTGAGTTAGTTATAATACTATTTAAAATTATATTGAATACCTAGTTGAACAGCATTTGAGAAAAACTGATCAATTGTAAAGTACGAGTAGTTTAAGTTGATAGTAGTGAAGTTTTTAATTCTGTATGACAATTCACCTTCATAACGTTGAAATCTGTCTTCGTCTTGCTCGGCAAAAAGAGAGAAATCACTCTTAAGGTTAAAATCAGAATCATCATTACCAAGTTGAAATTGCAATCCGCCACCGGCAAAAAGTCTGTCTTCGGTCAACCAGTATGGGAAACCGTTTCGTCTATCTTCAGAGCCTACACCGTAAGCTCCTTCAACTAACGGTCCTAGTTTAAATGTGTCTAAGTTCAGTAGATTGTATTCTACGCGCGTACCACCAATGGCATAGTATTGACTATCGGTATAGTAATCTGCTTTTACATAGAATTCATGGTTTAAATTAGATGAGTATTCAAACTCTTGTTTAGCTTTTACTTGTATGTCGTAAATGTTTAAATTATACCCCGGACCAGTTGTTACTGGGTTGGCTTTTAATGCTAAAGAAGATTTACTAGTGTCACCAACGAAATCTATACCAGATTTAAAATGGAAAAATACTTTATTAAAGTTGTCCATCTCAACTCTTGCACCTACATAAATAGGGTTTTTTTGGTCAGATTCTTTTTTATAAATATATTCCATACCTAGTAAATCTCTACCAATATCATTAGGTATTATCGTATCTTTTAAAATAGTATATGCTGTACCTTGAACAATTGAGAACTGGTGAAAATCTAATTTCTTATTATAAAAACCAAAATGAAATGCATTATTAAACAATGTTGGGTTAAATTCATCTGCTATTGCCGTTGAGGTAAGCCCTATAGAGTGCCCTTTCTTTTTTCTTGCTTCAACCTCTGATTTTTTTACAATGGCATCATCCATTAATATTTTAAACTTACTAATGTATAAAGATTGCTTTTCGTCAGATGTTGCTTTCACCTCATTATTAAATGCAATTTTAAAATCGGGATCAATTTTAGAAGGTGGTATGTTAACGGCAATTTCACCAGCAGCATTGACATCACCTTTTAATAAGAGCAACTTCACCATGTGGTTCATGGTATTGTAATCTCTAGGATTTTTTTCTATATGGTTCGCATAAACTTTCTTTAAATACCTGCCATTGGCAAATTCTAAATTCCAGTCTAGCAATTTTGCAATGGGTATAGTATTCGTACAAGTGCTCCAGTCTAATGCCTTTTGGTATTGTGCATATTCAGCGAATAATAAGGCGATGTTTTTAGATAATCGTATTAGATCAGGTCTACAAGGTTCAATATCTTGTAATTCTTCGACTGCCTTATTTGGGTCATTAACCAATAAGTATCTTGTATAATATTCGAAATCTGTAAACTTCTTACTTGCTATAGTCTTCGTTTTTTCTTTCCATTCTTTGACTACTTCAGCAGAAATATTTCCACATTTTTGCCATAGTTCAGCCGTTTCAAAATTTAATTTTTCGGCATACACTTGGCTAATTGATGTAGCTAAATCTTTGTTAGAAATACTACAAGGTTCAATAGCATCAAGTTTCTTCAACAAATCCTCGTGATTGGATTTTACTAGAAATTCGTAATAGGTCAATTTGTTATTCTCGGTAGGCTTTAAAGTGTACATCACTTCTAAAACTTGTTCTATAATTTTAGAATTGTCTTCGGTATTAAAGTTCAGGTAATAATCCTTTAATATGTTAACGTCATTTTGACCCCATTCCATTTGTCTTTCCATCCACATTTTTTTAACTGCGGGTGAAGGGTAATTACTTACGGTACTAATGTCTCTAGAGAAATTAGCATAAGAACTAGAAGGGTTTTTTAAGTATAGACTGTTTAATTGAGACCATAGCTGTTTTGTTTTCCCTTGCTTTTCCATTCCCTCTGCATAGCTGACTATCAGTTGAGAGTTGATGAATTTGTTATCCTTGAATAATTTCTCCATTAAGTTTGTTGCCTCTTCTGTTTTTTCCTCCACAACCAATCTGTCGATTTTTTGCTTGAGTGGTACCATAGTCTGTTTGCTTTTATTATAAGATTTGTAGTCGCTTTTGGTGTTGGTAATCAACGTTGAGGTGGTGCCTATAAGAGTTCTTATTTCTGGACGAATATCTGGTACGCTAATATTCGGCGTATTCGTTTTAATACTATAAAGAAAACCGTTTAGTAAAGGAACCGAAGAGAATTCGACCTGATCAAAGAATAGTTTTTCATGTACTTTAACATTGTTATGTTCTTCAACATACATGAGCCAATACGAGTCTTTTTTTTCATCGGTATTTAATGAACTTGAAACTTCATATTGCCCTTCGTAGCTTAAATGGCGGATGCTTTGGTAACGCCAGTCCATTGCTGCCTCTGTAGATTGTTTGGCAGTTAAAAACTTCATATATGGGTGCCTTTTTTTGTAATCAACAATGTGTTTTTTTAATTCACCAATAGCATTTGATGTGCTACCGATTTTTAAAACATCATTAGTATTTAATACATGAGACCAAATACCGGTATACAGGTATGTAGATTCTATTGCCCATTGTTCTTTCTGTGAAATGGTATAGCCGCTACTTAAACGCGGGTAATCAAAAAAGCGGTTGTTTAGTGGGTCAGGATCAAACTCTCTATTACCACCTTCATAAACATCTCCTAAAAATGAAGTGTGTAAAAAGTTTAAGCTAGGAAACCCTTTCTTTAGCGCTATAAGGCCTAGACTATCTATTTGATTGTCTGGAGCAACATAAGAGTTGGGCAATGTTTTTGAAACATTATCTTCCCATTTATTGGCAGAAGCTTTTGCGTTGTCTAAAATAAGATCCGTGTCTTCCCATAATTTTTTTGAAAGCGGTAAGTCGTTGTAACCACGAAAGCCAAGTTCATGACCTCTATTGGTAAATTCATTTGTTAACCATTTATTGGTACCGTTATCATTTTTACCGTCTAATAAGCCAGTTTGATCCCAGCTTTTATAATTGGGGTCTCCGGTATTTTTTTCATTGGCATTAAAAGTTACGTAGGCAGAGTACTTAATATCTTCTTCTTGAGCTAGTTTTTTCATTTTTGGCCACCAGTCAGCCTTTAGCATCTCAGATTTGCTGATACCTTTTTGTACGTTGATCGCTTTGCCGTTATCATCGTACATGGAAGATGGAAAATCGTCAAGAAATAATGTTCCAATATTTGCAATAGGATAAGGAATACCTTCAAGCCCTAATAAACTTGCGGAAAATAAAAGACCTCTCATTTCTTTTTTAAGAATTTGTGATGAGTTGTAAAGAATAACTTTTCCGTTACCTATTCTATTTTCAATTAAAACAGGATATTCTTTACTATTATGCGCCGCTACTAAAACATTTACGTTGCTAGAAAAGTTAGCTCCGTCAAAACCTAGGTGAACTGTTTTATTATCAAAACCACGCCCTTGCATACCCGGAAAAAGCGCTTTATTAAAGAATAGACCAGAAGCTTCTTTGTTCGTGCTCCAGTCAGCACCAGGTGTCATTCCAAAAAAGTACGACATACGCTCATCTTTGGCAGCTTTGGTAACGAATAAGGTTCCGCCTTTAGAAACAAACTTTAAAAGACTGTCTATGGCAATAGTACTTAGTCCTGCAGTTTCGTGGACCGTTACAACCCTCGTAGTAGGTGCAATATTAAGTTTCTCGTTGAATTGATTGACCCATAAAGTTTTGTGCGCAATTTTAGAATAGTCAAAAGCCTTTGCCAAATTCTCTGTTTCAAGAATAGCGCTATAATTTGTAGGCTCTATTAAAAACTGAACAAGAGGTTCTTCAGTACTCTTTTCAGGAATATTAAACTTGTTGTTAGACTTGTATAGTTCTTGTTGACAACTGGTCAATAAGCTAAAGGCTATAAGAAGTAATAAATAACCTATTTTTTTTGATATCATGGTTTAGTATCTTAAAATTCTAATCGAAGACCACAGGTTGAAAATTAATTTGGTCTTTAATTCGAACTAACTAAGTACCTTAATAGTAGCAGTATCATAAAATTTAATGGTTAAGTATGCAAATTCATCCATGAATGAATCATTTACGTGCTTAATGCTGTGTTTTAGGGCATTTGAAGAACAAAACACGAATCGATTAAATGCAAAAAAGACCTGCTAAAAGCAGGTCTTTTTTATTTATGTAAAATTTGATTTTACTGTTTAGACGAACGTTTTCCTTTTTTGTCGCCTTTATCTTTACTATGACCACGCATTTTTTTTCTGTGGCTCATTTTTTCCCATTTTTCAAATTGATCAGCGGTAAGAATAGATTTCATTTCTTTCTTACGTGCTATTTGATGGTCTAATCTTTCATTCTGCTTTGCGTATTTTTCTTCGGAAGTCATTATTTTTTTTCCTTCGTCTTTACTGGCTTTTCTTTCTTCCATTTTTGCTTTTCTATCTGTAGCATCTTTGGTAAGAATAGTTTTTACTTTAGCTTGTTGAGATTCATTTAAATCTAATGCCAAGGTCATTTTTTTTGTTTGTAGAGAAGCTACTTGTTCAGGAGATAAATCCTTCATGTCGCCTCTTTTACCTTTCATGTTATGATCTTGTGCACTTACCGATATTGCCGCCATTACTAAAATGGCCATTACTATTTTTTTCATGTTTATTATTTTATTTATTTGCTTCTTTGACAGGAATATTTCAAAGAGGTTTAATGCCAAACTTCATTTTAGTAAAAGTTTAACGGCTGAGTAAAGTGCTTAAAATAAAAAAGCGCGGCTGTAGGTAGCTGCGCTTTTAAGTAGGTAAATTTTGTTAATATGCTAATTCGCTGGTGTTCTTCCCTCCATTGTTTTGTAAGGGTTGATTACGATATCAGCTTCTTGTTCGTAAGTGTTAGTTACAATTTCTTCCTGATTGGTTTCAGTTGTGCTTTGATGATATACAACAGAAGCAAAAATGAAACAAGCTAGATAAATAAGACTTTTTAATTTACTGGTCATGATTTGGGGGTTTTAAATTCATTGCTAATCTAAAAAAGAATAACGCACGAAAAAGCCCATTGTTGTGTAATGGGCTTTTTTTGATGTCTAGAATATTTAAAATGTGGTTAATACATTTCATTCATCGATGTTATTGGTTGTTCATCGATACGTGCAGTTTATCGATCTTTTTTTGACCTTTTATTTAGGGTCAAGAATGACGTTAATACGTTCAATAACATCGTCGTAATGATATTTTGTCATCATATCAGGGGTTCTATTACGTGCATTTCCAATATCTCGCTTTAATATGTTCAGTTCTGCTCTTGCAATAGTCCTAATATCAGATTGGCTAGTGTTGACAACTGTTGATTTTCTGTAGCCACCGAAATCGGATGCTTTGGCTTGATTTTCTACGGTTAATAAATATGCTAAGCGATCAATGTGGGCTTTTTGCAAGTTTCTTCTATAGGTATCCACAGACTTTCCGTTTTTAGCTTCGGACCAAATTCCTTTCCTTAATTCACTCATCATTTGGACAAGAGAATAAGCTTCAGACTTATCAATAGTTGCATTTTCTATTAATCGTGCCATTTTGCCTAAGCTTAATACATTGTTTAATGTACGTACTTGCATAGAACGCATTTGCTCTAAGAAACCGGAGTACTCTGTGCGCTCCAAAATATCTTGATCCAGCATCCACATTGGTGTTTCAAAAAGTTGTTCATGCAGAAAAGCCATTGCTCTTTGTTGTTTCTCTTTAGGTACAGCGGTATAAACAGCACCTTCTTGATCATAAGTTTTGTGGTTTTCGTAGACTCCACCAATGTTATTAGAGACATGACCCATGTATCGGTTGAATTGAGAGAATACTTGTCCGTATAACTTATCTAAATCTTCATAAGTCTTACCATCTTCGGCTGTCCACTCAATTAATTTCGGGACAATCCTCTTTAAGTTGGCAATACCGTATTCGCCAGCTTTCATGGCATCATCACCTAAATCTTCAGTTTGTGAGCTTGGATCAACGATATCACCTACCTGTTGGTGTCCAAAGCGATATAAAGAATCACCTGCATGTGCCATGATCCATTTATCTAATATAGATTTTTCTTCTTCTGCAGTGGTATTCGGTATAGGCTTATATCCCCATTGAATAGCATACTTATCGTAAACACCGATATCTGGCATTAATGCCACTCCTTCGTCACCAGGTTGTGCTATATAGTTGAAACGGGCATAATCCATAATCGACGGAGCGGTGCCGTATTTCTTTGTAAAGGTTTTAGAACGAAGCGAATCTACAGGATATGCGACACTACTACCCATGTTGTGCGGTAAACCTAAAGTATGCCCAACTTCATGAGACGATACAAAACGGATTAAGCGACCCATAACATCATCATCGAAAGAAACGCCCCTAGCTGCCGGGTTAATAGCTGCAGTTTGCACAAAGTACCAGTTTCTTAATAAGGTCATTACATTATGGTACCAATTGATATCAGACTCTAATATTTCACCACTACGGGGATCACTAACATGTGGTCCGTTTGCATTTGGTATGGGTGAAGCTAAATAGCGCACTACAGAATAGCGTACATCTTCAGGAGACCATTCTGGATCTTCTTCTTCAGTCGGAGCTTCTTTGGCAATAATCGCATTTTTAAAACCTGCAGCTTCAAAAGCAATTTGCCAATCTTCAATACCTTGTTTAATAAAAGGCACCCATTTTTTAGGTGTAGCCCTATCTACATAATAGATAATTTGTTTTTTAGGCTCAACTAATTCGCCATTCTTGAATTTTTCGGCATCTTCATCTTTTACCTCTAAACGCCATCTATCTAAAAATTTGATGGTCTTGCTCTCTTGCGCTTCTAATCCGTAATCTACTTGACCACGAGCAAACCAACCAACACGTTCGTCAAAATAACGGCGTTTCATTTGTTCTTCAGGTAGCAATACCATAGAGTTATTGATTTCTACTGATATAGAACCCAAACTTTGGTTGCTAGGTGCGGCACTTGCTAAATATGTTTTAATGTGACGTATTTCTACGTTTAAAGGGTAACTCTTGATCGATTCAATATACCCTCTGCCTTCATCTAAACGAGACACCTTATAGCGCTTGCGGTACTGTTCTGGCATGCCAAAAGCTTTTGTGTCTTTCATAAAAATATCATTGACCTCAATAACCGTAGTCGGGTTTAAAGAATCTTTTTGCACCGCCTTAATATCAAACGAAAATAGTACAGGCTCAAAATTCGAGTTTAGAACGGCTTCGTGCACGGGTAAAGAATCTGCCGCAACTACATCATGAGAAACCACACGGAGTAGTACCTTCTTATCTTTCTTTTCCCATCGTAGAACCTGGGTATTAATTTTTCCGCCACCAAAACCAATACCTGAGGCAGTTTTAGAAATACGGCTTACCATCAACATTTCTTTGTTGAATAATGAGTCGGGAATTTCAAAATAATGATTCTCGTCAACTATGTGAGTAGTAAAAAGTCCGGCATCACTAACGGCGTCTTTTGTAATAACCTTATTATAAGGCTGAATTTTGTCTTTTGATGATTTACTGGCTTCCTGTTCAGTATCTTTTTTCTTCTTTTTAAAAATTTGGGCTTCGGCATTTTGGTAGCCAAAAACGCAAACAAATAGCAATAATTTTACAAGTAATTTTCTTTTCATTTGTGAGTTAGTTTGGTAATCTTTCAAAGATTGAAATAATATCTGGAACAAATAGTTAATAATTTCTTAAGGCTAATTGTAACAAAGACTAGAGAAAGGCGTCTATTAAGTAGGAATAAACATTTTTTCATTTCTGAATTAGTCGATTATAAAGCCTTTGCAACTGCAAGGGCTTTATTTTTTTAGGGAATTTTAAAATATGAGCGGAAGAATAAATTGAAATAGACCTATTAATAATAGTACTGCAATTAAGTTTAAGATGACACCTGCGCGTGCCATTTCATGGACCTTAATATAGCCACTGGCAAATACGATGGCATTTGGTGGTGTAGCCATAGGTAGCATAAAAGCACAGCTACTGGCAATAGTAATAGGTATTAATAAATAAGTGATTGGTATACCAAGACCAATTGCAATGCCAGCAACTACTGGGGCAAGTACGGCAACAAGTGCTACGTTGCTCATGAGTTCTGTCATAAATAACATTAGTATGATCAATAAAGATGCGGTGAGTAGAATACTCAAATCGCTTTGCCCGATAACTGCTGCTACTAAATCGACAATACCAGAAACCGACATACCGTTGGCTAACGAGAGTCCGCCACCGAATAGAATTAAGATTCCCCAGGCGAGCTTTTGAGTATCTTGCCATTGCAATATAAAATCACCTTTTTTGAGATTATAAGGGAGTGCGAATAGCGTTATGGCCGCAAACATGCTGATCAGTGTATCTGATAACCCCAAACTCGGAAAAATCGAATTGATTAAAGTTCTAAATACCCAAAGAAAAATAGTTACTCCGAATATGGAAAGAACCATTTTTTCTTTTCCAGAGGTAGGACCTAATTTGTCAAGTTCTTCGTGAATAATGGTTTTTGATGCTTTAAATTTTAAACCCTGAGTAGGGAAAAAGACTTTTACGAGAACAAAATAACAGATGGAAATCATGATGAGGGAAAAGGGTAGCCCAATAATCATCCATTTTAAAAATGATATTTCAATATTGTACTCATTTTCCAATAAGCCAATGAGAACCGAATTTGGCGGAGTGCCAATAACAGTGGCAATACCGCCAGCGTTAGCGGCAAAAGCAATACCTAGCATCACACTTAACGCAAAGTTTCGATCTCGTTTGGTGAATCCGTCTTCATCTTCAATCAATAGATTAATAACAGACATCGCAATGGGCAGCATGACTACCGTACTCGCCGTATTACTGATCCACATACTTAATACGGCAGTAGCAATCATAAAACCGAGGACCACTTTATTAGCTGTTGTACCTGTGAGTCTAATGATGTTTAGAGCAATACGTTTATGTAAGTTAACTTTTTCTAAAGCCAATGCCATTACAAAACCACCAAAGAATAGAAAAACTATGGGGCTGCCGTAGTTTGCACCAACATCGCCAATAGGCATTACTTTTAGAATAGGGAAAAGGAGTAACGGCAGCAGTGCGGTTACAGAAATAGAAACCGCTTCGGTAACCCACCAAATAACCATCCAAAGGGCAACAGCAATTACAGCGTCTGCATTTTCAGAGATGAGTACATTCGGTAAAGAAATAAGAATGAAAAATATGATAGGACCTGCGAACAGGCCTATTTTACTACTTAAATTCATGCTGGTTGGTTTTGCCAGCTTCTAAGCTACTATTTTTTAACGTCCCTTGAAATGACTATTTTATAATTTCTACTAAAAGAACGTCGTCTTCTTTGTAGATTTTAGCCAATTGTTGCTTCGTAATCCCTTTAATGCCTTTGTCCCAAGCTTTGTTACTTAAGTCAGATTTAGCTTTAAGAGAATCAAGTTCCATTTTCTTTTCTGCCTTGAGAATATCGAAAATTACTTTTTCTGTTTCAGACAGTTGTAATGGTTTTTTCTCTGGTCTCATTTGAGGGAAAAACAATACTTCTTGTATCGATGCATTGTTGGTCATCAACATTACCAAACGGTCAATACCAATACCAATACCAGAAGTTGGAGGCATACCATATTCAAGCGCTCTAAGAAAATCTTGGTCAATGAACATTGCCTCATCATCCCCTTTTTCAGAAAGCTTCAATTGCTCTTCAAAACGCTCTCTTTGTTCAATAGGGTCATTAAGCTCAGAATAGGCGTTAGCCAACTCTTTACCATTAACCATAAGCTCAAAACGCTCTGTCAATGCAGGGTTGTCTCTATGTTCTTTCGTTAGCGGACTCATTTCCTTTGGGTAATCTGTAATGAATGTTGGTTGCACGTAGAAATGCTCACATTTTTCACCAAATATTTCATCGATCAATTTACCGATGCCCATAGTTTCGTCCACTTCAAGACCTAATTTTTTGGCAGTTTCACGAAGTTCATCTTCTGGCATACCAGCAACATCGTAACCTGTATGTATTTTTATTGCTTCAAGAATAGGCACACGTGCATACGGAGCTTTAAATTCAATTTCATGCTCACCCACCGTAATTTTAGTGGTACCGTTAGAATCCATCGCAATTTTCTCCAATAATTTCTCGGTAGTATCCATCATCCAGTTGTAATCTTTGTATGCAACATACAATTCCATTACAGTGAATTCTGGGTTATGGGTACGGTCCATTCCTTCGTTTCTAAAATCCTTAGAGAATTCATAAACACCATCAAAACCACCAACAATTAATCGTTTAAGGTAAAGTTCGTTTGCGATTCTTAAGTATAAAGGAATATTTAAAGCATTATGATGCGTTAAAAACGGACGTGCAGTGGCACCACCAGGTATAGGTTGTAAAATTGGAGTTTCCACCTCTAAATATCCGGCTGCATTATAAAACTCACGAATACTCGTGGTTATTTTAGTTCTTTTAATGAAGGTTTCTTTCACCTTTGGGTTCACCACCAAATCAACATAACGTTGACGGTAACGTAGCTCAGGATCATTAAATTCATCATAAATGTTACCTTCTGCATCCTTTTTTGGCAATGGCAACGGTCTAAGTGATTTGCTAAGCATGGTAAATTTCTTTACCATAATTGTTTTTTCACCTACCTGAGTGGTAAAAAGATCACCTTCTATACCAATGATATCACCGATATCAAGTAATTTCTTGTAAACATCGTTGTACAAGGTTTTATCTTCGCCAGTGCAAATTTCATCTCTATTGAAATATACCTGAATACGACCGGTACTATCTTGTAGTTCGGCAAAAGATGCTTTCCCTTGAATACGACGCGACATAAGTCTACCGGCAACAATAACCTGTTTGCCTTCTTCATAATTAGATTTGATACTTGCAGATGTAGCATCTACAGGATATAAAGCTGCTGGATAAGGATTAATACCTAGTGCTCTTAATTTCTCTAATTTTTCTCTTCTGATAAGCTCTTGCTCCGATAATTGCATGCCGTCGTTTATTTAGCTGGCAAATATAATCGATATGTCTTAATCTTTCAATCTTGTAGACACTAAAGGATAGAGTCTTTCTACAAATTTTTCATAAGCGAGTCCAGAAGGATGCAATCCGTCCGAAGCCACCAATTCCTTTTCGTCTAATCCCTTTCTAGTGATATCTGTAATATCGAGGAAAGTAACCCCCTTTTCTTTGGCTGTGGATTTGGCGAAATTATTATACTCATCTAGTTGTGAAGAAATTAGTTGGTCTCCATTACTTTGACCATATGGGGTATAGTAGTAATCAGGTATTGAAAGTATGATTACTCTGTTAGCATCATTAGCAGCTAGATTAATGGCTTTGTTTAATAATTCGGTAAACTCAGTTTCGTATTGAGAAAAAGTTCTAGATTGAAACTGGTTGTTTACACCAATTAATAACGTAACTAAATTATAATCTGCAGATTCGCGACTGCCAATAGCAGAAATGAGCTGATCTGTTCGCCATCCGGTTTGTGCAATAACCGTTGTATTGACTTGAAGATTTCTATTTTCTTCAATTTTTGTACTCAATTGAGCAGGAAAACTATTTTCAAAATCAACACTTTCCCCAACGGTATAACTATCGCCAAGGGCTAGATAGGTGATAATATCTTGATTATTGGGTTCGTCTACAATTTGTTCAGATCTTATTTCTTCCGTCTGGCTACATGATGGTATAAAGCTGAGTAGCGAAAAAATGAAGGTTAATTTATAGAGCATGTGAGCGTATTTCATGGTAATCTAACGTAATAGGGGTTATAATGGTTTTAAAAGTTACTATAAAATACGCTCATATGCTTTTGATTGATGAATAATATTAGTCGAAATGTAATGAAGAAGCGTAATTAGGAATGTATTCTTTTTGCGAAACAATTTGCAATATGTCACCTTCTTTGATTGTAATAGGTGTTTCAATGATTACATTTTTATTACTTTCTAAACTTTAAAACAAGAGAAAAGAATAAGGATTAAAAACACTGTTCTAAGCATTGGTCGGGTTCTATGGAATAAAACTAGTAGATTTTGTAACAAAGTATTTTTAATTGCGACTTATAAGGTACATCAATCAATCAAAATAAAAATCAAATGAGTTTAATTCGAGTATTACTAGCCATATTTTTTCCACCTTTAGCGGTTCTAGGTAAAGGTTGCGGTTCTTTTCTAATTGTTCTACTTTTGACTTTTTGCGGCTGGGTACCAGGGGTAATCGCTGCATTAGTTATATTGAATAATCCTAACTAGAACCAAAAATACATGAGACTTTTTAAAATTCTATCTGCTGTTGTTATAACAGTACTTTTCGCTGCCTGTAATTTTACTGAAGAAATTTATTTCAACGAAGACGGGTCAGGTAAAATGAGCATTCTTTTCGACGGTAATGAAATGATGCAAATGATACCAGAAACAGATTCTACAGAATTGGATAAGGCAATAGATTCAACTTTAGTTTTTAAAGACTTACTAAGAGAAAAAAAGGATAGTATAGCGCAGTTGTCGCCAGAAGAGCAAGCTAAGCTAAAAAGATTAGAGCCTTTTAGTTTGCGTATGCAAGTTGATCCTGAAGTAGGAGTTATGAATTTTAATATGTTTACAGACTTCAAAAAAGTGTCTGAAGTAAATGATGCATTTAATGCTTTTCAAAATGCTAGCACTATAGGTCCTATTGCAGGCGGTAAATCAATGCCAGCTGGTGCAACAGAAGAACTAACAACTGTAAATTACAGTTTTGATAAGAACAAATTTAAACGTGAGACGGTAATTTTAAATCAAGAATTATTTGAAAAAAGTCTAGACAGTTTGGCTAGTGCAGAAATGTTTTTGTCTGGTTCTACCTACACGTTTAAGTATCATTTTCCAAGACGCGTAAAGGCTACCAATATTGAAGAAGCAACTTTTTCTATGGATGGAAAAACCATGGTACATGAAGTAAATTTCTTAGAGATGATGAAAGATCCAGAATCTATGGTCATCGAAGTAGAATTAGAAAAATAGGATATTCCTTTTCGTATCTTTGTAAGATGAATAAGAAGGTGCACGTACAAGATTTAGGCCTGAAGGATTATAAAGAAACTTGGGACTATCAAGAACAACTGTTTCAAGAAACCCTTGACCTTAAAATTAGAAATAGAAGAGAGGAACTGAGTTTAGAGACTCCGAATTATTTTCTGTTAGTTGAACACCCACACGTGTATACACTTGGTAAAAGCGGAGATATTTCCAATCTTTTAGTAGATGAAAAAGTCTTAGCTGATAAAGGAGCTACTTTTTATAAAATAAATAGGGGAGGAGATATCACCTACCATGGTCCCGGTCAAATAGTGGGCTACCCTATTTTAGATTTAGATAACTTCTTTACTGATATTCATAAATACCTTCGTTTTTTAGAAGAAATGGTCATCTTGACCTTAGCTGAATACGGAATAAAATCTGAAAGATCTCCAGGCGAAACCGGAGTGTGGTTAGATGTCGGTACCCCGTTTGCACGAAAAATATGTGCTATGGGTGTAAGAGCATCACGCTGGGTAACTATGCATGGCTTTGCATTAAACGTAAATGCCGATTTAGGATATTTTGATATGATGATCCCATGCGGGATAAAAGGGAAAGCCGTGACTTCTTTAAATGTAGAATTAGGGAAAAAAGAGGTGGATTTAGATGAGGTGAAACAAAAATTGTTAAAGCATTTTCAAGTGCTTTTTGAAGCTGAGATAAAAGAAAAAACCGAGGTGTAAGCCTCGGTTTTAAGTTGGTGTATGGTTAAGTTATTATTTGCTGTGTGCCGTAAGCAACGTGCTGCTCATTAGTTCACCATTTTTCTTATAGGTCTCTTGTTTAACCATACCAATGCCCTCTGCAAGCCAAACCCTCGATGGGTACACCTGGTTAGCCATCATCATTTTAGATCGATTTTCGCTATATAAAACAAAGCAATCGTAAGTGCCAGCAGTCGTAGTTACACTTTCTTTTTTCTCTACTTTCCTGTTTGTCATATCAACGGTCATATTCATGTTAATACCGCTCATGCTAATTTTCATAGCTACATTAGCATCGTTCAAATTTTGACCTACGGTGAGTTCATTGGGTATTTCAATGTCATTGCCAGATATTTCAATATCCATATCACCATATTGCTCCATCATTTCTGTCGGTAATAGCGATTCGTAATCAAGAGTAACCATATTGCCACTACAGGTTAATTTATAACTGGTGCTATAGGCATCTTTACCTTTGGCATCTCTCATATTAATAGCCATGGTGGCATGTGTGGCGTCGCCTGTATTATTTGATTCAACCACCTTAAATGCACTTACGCCTTCAACTTTACCTTTTTTGTTGTAATTGGTATACTCCATTGAAACGCCTTCGTTCATAGGGTAGAACTTGCTACAGTTGTCTTGAGCGGTAATGGATATGGTTCCTGTTAAAAATAATAATACTGAAAATAGTTTAGAGTTCATTTTTATATAGTTAAGATTCTGATTAATAACTATTTGAATTTATGAAAAACATTTCAATATTTTGATCGATATGTGTGATCGGTAATTAAATGCTTGTGAATTCAACTATCAACTGTATTATCGTATTTTAAAAACCCTAATACTGTTTTCTTGATCTTTAAATACGAATTCTGGTTGTCTGTTGGCGTTTATATCAGCCATATCAATTATTGAGCTACCAAAAATCGGAAAATTAGGAATTGATTCAGCTTGACTGTCAAATAGGTATATTTTCTGATTTTGTATATCGGTTACCGAGACATAAATTTTATCGTTTAGATAAAAAACCGTTGGTTTAGAATATACACCTAATTCCAGTTGAATTTTTTTATCTCGTATAGTTAGTGTGTTATCATTCATGATTGCCAAAGTTTTAGACGTTGCATCTATGCCGTGGTCTTTGGCAAGGTTGAGGTTGCTAGATGAAATTTTCCCCTGCGTATCTATTTGATATAATTTACCTTCGACAGAGGTAAATGTAAACTTGTTTTGATATAGCTTAATATCATTATCAGAAAAAGAGAACTTATCTTTTACGTTTACCCTGGTTTTGCCTACCCTGTTGGTAATTTTTAATTGACCGTTTTCTAATTTAAAAACGATATAATCTTTTTTTCCAATTCTAAAATGTTGAGGGGCTGCTACTATAGGGGCTTCGGCAGTGTCATAAGTGAAACCTTTAACTACGTCTCCTTTACCGTTATACATAAACACATTCTTATCTTGAGTAACAACAAAACGATAATCTTTGCGTCCCTCATAGTCAAATACGGCTAGGGAATTTAGATTTCCGCCAGTGTATTTTTTGGAAAACGGTTGAACCTCTTTTCCGTTTCTATCTAAAATTAAGAACTCGTTGTTCGTGGTAAATGCCAATTGTAATTTCCCGTTTTTAAACAAATCAACCTGCTGAATTTTACCTTGTATAGTTCCGTTTAGTTGTTTTTTCCAAAGAATTTTCCCGCTATTAGTAATCAAATAAAGTATATTTTCTTGATCTTGTACTATAATCTCCTTTCGTCCATTACTGTGGTTGGTAACAAACTGAGGTAGGGTAGCCAGGTCAGTATCGAACTTTACTTCAAAAACTGAGGAGACGGAATTTGTATCTTCTTCCTCAGTTATTTTTTTTATAAGGAAATTTGTGTGAAAGAATCCTGCATCTGCGATTATTTGGGTCCCGAAAACATAGTCGTTCAAATTGCTTTTACGAAATGTCTCGGCTAAAGTTCTAGAAACTGATTTATCTAACAAGGAAGAGAAGCCTTTTGAATTGGAAATTGAAAGTACACTTGATGATGAAGTAAGTTTTCTTTCGGCATTTTTAAATAAGTTCGTTTTATCAAAAGTATCTCCAGTTTTTATTTTAGAAATAACAGATTCTAAAGTATTCTTAGATGTAGAAAAGAGAAAAGTATTTTCAATGATGCTCGCATATTCAAAAGGATGCTCTCCAATTAATGGAATTAACGGGTCGAATATTTTAGTATTAGGTTTTAATCCCCAAATTTCATTACTGCTAAATTCTTCGGTAGATATTTTCTCTTCATTAATATAATCAAGTAGAGTTGCGGTACCGTATGTTCTTAAAAACAGAACATGTTCGTTATCATACGCTGCCACTCCAATCTCTTCAACCGTATTTAGCAAAGAATCCATAGTAGTTGCCGGTCGGTTAATGGCAATTTTATTAGCGGTATACAATTTAAAATCATCTAAGCCAAAAGAGATCAAATACTCAGCATCACTTGGCGCTAAAAGAGATGCCTTGTTCTGTATGGGTTTAGTGTTATTAAAAAGATTCAAAAATAGGTTTTTAGTGCTGTTGGACTCAGCAATTCCGCTGAGTGAAATTTCGGTATCGTTTAAAGTAAGGTCTAAGGATATAGTACTAGCGAAGTTAAAAATATTTTCGTCTGCTCCTAAAAGATGGTCAAGTAGTGGTTTATTATTTACATCATCAATATTTAGCCAAATATTCATGACCTTATCTTTATTGGCAACGTTGTAGAATTGCTGAAGAGATTCATCAACAACAGAAGTTTCGGCAGTTGTTATACTATTTTGGAGTAAAGTTTGTGACGAACTTATTACCCAGTAGTTGTCAAAATGTGTACTATAAAATACGGAATTCTCAATCTCGTATTTGATAATTTTTAGGTTATCATAACTAAGTGTCTCAATACTTTTATTTTGCAGGCTATCTCCGTCTCGTATTTTAAGACTATCAGTTGAAATGTAGGTATAATCAATTAACGTACTATCTATAGAAAAGGCAAGTAGTCCTTTTTTCTTGTCAGCAATATAATTTAATGAGGTTATACTTTTCTTTATTTGTTTAAATGAATCTTGACCTTCTAAAGCATCGAAAATTTCGTTTGATGACGATTCATTTGTCAACGTTTCAAAATCATTGATCTTAAAAACTAAACTTGCATTGGTAGGGACTAGCTCTAATATTGAGTTTTCGGATTCTGTTTTAGTTGAGCAGCTGAAACATAGAAGTAAAAGTGCTGCAAATAGTAAAGTGTGCCTCATGCGTCAAGTTTGTGCAAAGTTATACTATTTGTATAATTAGAGTCAGTTGTCAGGTAAAAGCTTAAAACTCATTCTATGATATTTAGTGGGGCCATATTTTCTTATGGCGGCTCTATGTTCTTTGGTAGGGTAACCTTTGTTCTTCTTCCAATTATACATGGGGTATTCTTCATGTAGTTGAAGCATATAAGCGTCACGTGCTGTTTTAGCTAAAACTGAAGCTGCTGCTATACTTAGGTATTTCGAGTCACCTTTAACTATACATGAATAAGGTATATCATTTAAAGGTTTAAACCTGTTACCGTCCACAATTATATATTTGGGTATTTGAGACATCGAATCAATGGCGTTATGCATTGCCAGAATTGAAGCATTTAAAATATTGATTTCATCTATTACATTAGGTTGAATGTGGGCAATGCCAAAGCAAATGCTCTTATCTTTTAAAAGTGGTTCTAGAAGTTCTCTTTTATACTCAGATAGAAGCTTTGAATCTGTTAAAATGGAGTTTTCAAAAGATTCCGGCAAAATGATCGCTGCAGCGGTAACAGGGCCTGCTAAGCAACCTCTTCCAGCCTCATCGGTACCTGTTTCGTTAGTATTTTGGTAATATTTAAGAAGCATTATGATTTTTTTAACTTAAAATTTTGATTTTTGAATATTGATTTAATGTTAAATAATTGTTTTATTTTCAACAAATTTGACATTTTAAAAAGAAAAAAATAATAATAAGTGTTTTTTTAACATATAACTTTTTTGAGTTAAGATAGCTTTTGGAATACTAAGCAAATTTTTAGACTTTTGGCGCAAGCTAATTCAAAAAACAAATTTTATGAAACAGAAGTTGACGTTGATGTTGACACCGTTATTGGTGCTCTTCATGACATTTTCCTATGCACAGGAAAAAACAGTGACCGGTGTTGTAACCGATCAAAGCGGTTTGCCATTACCGGGAGTGTCCGTTGTAGTTGTTGGAACAACCAATGGTACTCAATCAGATTTTGATGGTAATTATTCCATTAATGTAAATTCAGGTGAAAAATTGAGGTTTTCTTACCTAGGTCAAAAAACAATGACTATGAGTGTTGGTGCCTCCAATACCATTAATGTACAGCTAGAAGAAGATGCTCAGGCGTTGGAAGAAGTTGTTGTAGTAGGTTACGGGACAAGGTCTCAAGAGTTATCGACTTCAGCAGTATCAACGGTAGGTACAGAAAAGATTGAAGCATTTGTGCCTTCTACTAGTATTGATAACATTCTACAGGGTCAAGCTGCGGGTGTGCAGGTAACTGCTTCAAACGGTAGACCGGGTAACACTGCTTTTGTGCAAATTAGAGGTGTTGGATCTATTAACGCACAAACTACTCCTTTATACGTAATTGATGGTGTTCCAATTCCTATCGATACAGAAAGAGATTTCAATCCAATTAGTAACTTGAACCCAAGTGATATTGAGACATTCTCAATATTAAAAGATGCGGCTACCGTTTCTAAGTATGGTTCTCGTGGTGCTAACGGTGTTATTTTGATTACGACGAAAAAAGGTAAAGCTGGTGATGCTCGAATTAAATTTGCTTCATCTTATGGTTTTGGTGAAATGATTCCGAACAACTTCGATATCATGAATACTACTCAGAAATTAGAGTTAGAGCGCCAGTACGCTGCTTTAGGTGTAGGTGCTGCAAGTAGTTTACCTGGTGCAAATGCTACTCCTGAAGAAATTGCAAGATTAACTGCTTTAGATACGGATTGGCAAGATGCATTGCTTAAGAATTCAATCATTCAATCTAACAATCTTTCGGTTTCTGGTGGTGATGAAAAATTAACGTACTACATGTCTTTAGGTTATGACAAGAACACGGGCATTATCAAAAACATAGATGGTTTTGAAAGAATGTCTGCTCGTTTAAATACAAATTACCAAGCAAAAGATTGGTTGAATATTGGTGCCAATGTTTCGGTATCGCGTAGCACTACGGATTTGCCAAGAGATAGAAACAATGTTCAAAACCCATTTAGAGCAATGTATGATTATAATCCTTATGATCCTTTATTCTTAACTAATGATGATGGTTCAATAGTTACTGATGATCAAGGTAACAATGTTTATAACCCTACTAGAACAGGTTTTCCAATAGCTTTAGCTCTTCAGACTGAGCAAGAAGATACAAGAAACTTATTGTTGATAGGTAACATAACCGCTGGTATGACCTTCGGTGAAAAATTTTCTAACAATTTCAGTGTTGGTTTAATTAGTAACAGATATAATAGAACTTCACGTTCTATAGCGGGTGGTGTATTACAGGGTTTTGTTGGTGATGCTAACTTTCCTGGAACTCAAACTGATAATTTGAATGTAGATTTTGAATACAATGTAAACAACGTATTTACGTATGCAGATACTTTTAACGGTGTTCATAATCTTTCAGCTAGTTTCTTGTTAGAATATAATGAGAATATTGCGACAAGCATGTTCGCTTCCGGTAGAGGTTTTCCGTCACCAGATATTCCATTTTTAAATGTGGCTGCAGAAGCAACATCTGTAGGGTCAAATGAATCAAGAAGAATTTTATTTTCTCAAGGTTTATTTGTTGATTACGACTATGATGGTAGATATATCGTTTCTGGATCTGTTAGACGAGATGGTTCTTCAAGATTCGGTCCTGACAATAAATATGGTTATTTCTATAGTGGTAGTGCAGCATGGAACATTGCAAACGAAAGCTTCATGGAGAACTCTATTTTCAATACTCTGAAATTAAGAGCGTCTTATGGTACTTCTGGCAACCAGAATATTGGTGATTTTCAATATTTAAACTTACTAGATTTCGCAAATACATATAACGGTCAAACAACAGCTTTGCCTGTAGGTGTGGGTAACCCACAAATTCAATGGGAGTCTCAAGCGATATTTGATGTAGGTGTAGAATTTGGATTATTCAACAATAGATTGAATGGTGTAGTAGATTACTTCAAGAAAAATTCAAATGAATTACTTTTAGATAGACCTATTTCATACACTGTTGGTGATGAGAACAACTCTATATTCTCTAATATTGGTGAAATTCAGAACTCAGGTATTGAAGTTTCTTTAAGTGGTGATGTTATTAGAACTCAAAACTTTAAATGGACACTTGGTGGTAACATCACGTTCATTGATAATGAAGTTATTGAATTAGTTGACGGTGAAGATATCGTTACTGGTACATTTGGTGATAACATACTGCGTGTTGGTGAAGAGATTAACTCTTATTACGCAGTTGAATATGCTGGTGTTAATCCTGCAAATGGAGAGCCGTTATATTATGATTTAGACGGCAATATTACAAATGAATTTAGTGATAGCTTCCAACAAATTCAAGAAGGTAAGTCTCCAATAGCTGATTTTGAAGGGGGGTTCTATACAGCGTTCTCTTACAAAGGTTTTGGTTTAAGAGGTGATTTTGTCTATAAAGGAGGTAATTATATCTTTAATAATCAACTGCAAGAAGGTGTTGCAATTGGTAACATTGATAGCAATCAAAGAACTGATGCTTTTAATTACTGGAAACAACCTGGTGATACTGATGTTTTGCCTAGTCCATTATTTCAAGGTACTGCTGATCAAACTTCAACAAGATTCTTGGAGAAGGGTGATTACTTAAGATTGCGTACAATGACTTTAGATTACAATATGCCAAGAGATATGATTGATGGTATGGGTCTAAATTCATTAAGGTTCTTCGTAGCTGGACAGAATTTATTTACAATCACCGATTTCAGCGGTGATCCAGAAGTAGGTTTAGGTTCTGCAGAATCAGGTGAGCCTGGTGATGTAGGTTTCGTACCAGGATCATTT
This sequence comes from Maribacter spongiicola, assembly GCF_004364165.1. GTDB lineage: Bacteria > Bacteroidota > Bacteroidia > Flavobacteriales > Flavobacteriaceae > Maribacter > Maribacter spongiicola. The sequence continues at coordinate 11,306 of NZ_SOAY01000012.1, read as the reverse complement.
AACCTATTTAGCTATCCAAACACAAGGTCTTATACTTTTGGTGTTGAAGTAGGATTTTAAAAACAAAAAAAAAGTAAGAAATGAAAAATAACATAAAATTATTAGTTCTTTTATTTTCGTTCGGGTTCTTTATGTCCTGCGATGATGAGTTGAATGACCTACAACCGTTTGTAGAAGGAAATCCTGAAACATTTTTTAATAGTGTTTCTGCATTCCAAAACGGTGTTGATGGAGCGTACAGACAATTATGGAATTACTATTCAAGCACCGGTTCAGGTCTACAAGGTATTCCAGATATTTTGTCCGATAACGTAATTATTGCGCAAACAGGTAGACGTTCTAACCAAGATTATTTTAATTACAGATATGTAGCCGGTACTGGTGGTGCAATTGATTTGTATTGGAGTGAGGCTTACGAGGCTGTAAACGTAGCCAATTTGGTAATTGCACAAATTGACAACTTAGGTGACGGTGATGAAAAAAACAATATCTTAGGTCAAGCGCTTGCTATAAGAGCTTGGGCGCATTTTGATCTTGTTAGGGTCTATGGTAAAATACCAACTCAGTCTGCAGATGCTAATGCATCCTTAGGTGTAGTTTATATTAAAGTTGAAGATGGAGATACAGAAGATCCTTTTGCGGAACCTGTAAGAGAAACTGTTGCTAGCAACTATGCCGAAATTATCGGTGATTTAGAAAGAGCAAGTCAGTTAATTGGTGCAGATAACGGTCAAGGAAAATTAAATACCGATGGTGTTTATGCACTTTTGTCTAGAGTTTATTTATATAATGGTGAATATCAAAAGGTTATTGATGCTGCTGATGAAGTAAGTGTTCCATTGGCAACTGCAGAAGAATTAGAAGGTTTGTATACTGATGCAAATGAAGCGGGTATAGTTGTTAAGTTGGCAATTAATACTTCTTCTGAAAGTAATGGTAACAATGTTGGTGTATTATACAGCCAGTCAAATGCTACTTCTACAATTTCAGAATATGTTTTCGATTTTGATTTTATCAATAGTATTGATGAAGATGATTTAAGAAAAGATGTTATTTCTTTTGTTGGTTTAAATCAAGATAATCAATATAACGCCATCTCAAAATTTTTGGGAGAAACAGGACAGGTTAATGGTCGTGTTGATGTTAAGGTTATGAGAGCTGCAGAAGTTTTATTAAATAAAGCAGAAGCACAATTCGAATTAGGTCAAGATGCATTGTCTACATTAAATGAGCTTAGAGATTTAAGATATGTAGCTTATGATGGTGGTGAAGCAGGTCAAGATCTTGAAGATGCAATTCAGTTCGAAAGAAGAGTTGAGTTGTCATTTGAAGGTCATAGATTCTTTGATTTAAAACGTAGGGGAGAACCTGTTATGCGTTCTACGATGGGAGACATTATTGATGGTACTGGAACACCTCCGGATTTCCCAACTTTAGCTGCTGACAATTTTAGATTTCAATTGCCAATTCCAATAGCAGAGATTAATGCTAACCAAAACATGGTTCAGAATCCTGGATACTAAAAACAATAGAGTTATGAAAAAATATATTTTAATAATTGCAGTACTATTTGCTTTTGTTTCTTGTGAAGAAGAGAATATAGTATTTGATAGTGAAAATGGTCAAACATTTGCCAACTTTTCAGAAAGTTCTATTTTGGTACCAACTCCGACGGAAGGAGCAACAATAACTGTAGATGTATTTGTAACTACAAAGACGGAAAGTGAAAGAACTATTTCGGTGGAGGTTGATCCATCATCAACAGCGACAGCCGATCAATATACTCTTAGTGGTTTAACGATTCCTGCGGGAGCTTTCGGAGCTACACTTACAATAAGTAGTAATTTCGATGCCTTGCCAGAAGAAGGAAGAGCAAATCTTGTTCTTAATTTGGTTGATGTTTCTGGGTCTAATGATCTTGTCATTAAAGATTCACCATTACAATTGGAATTTTACAGAGAATGTCCTATAACAGCTGGTGATTGGGTCATTAATATGACTGATTCTTATGGTGATGGTTGGCAGACAGATTCAGCTACTGGTGGTTCTGGTTTAACTATTACCTTGGGTGATGGTACTGTATTTGAAGTAGGACTTTGTTCTCCATATGGTAGTGCAGCCGGTACTTTTTTAGGAGATGGCGAATGTACACCTAATAATGGATCAGACGGAACCGTAACGATTACAATTCCTGAGGGTACTGAGTCTGCCGAGTGGTTCTTTCCAGGAGACCAGTATGGTGAAATAGGATTTGAAATTATATCTCCTAATGGCAATGTAGCCGGAGGTTATGAAAGTGGAGATGCAGGTGCACTTACAATTGATTATTGCAAGTAAAAGTTGAATGTTTTACTATATATTTTATAGTATTGGATTTTTATAATTTCATATAATTCAATAGTGATTTAAATACATTATTTTATTATTTATTAAAAATCAGGCTGAAGCAATTTAGCCTGATTTTTTTTGAAATTTTTTTTTATCGTTTATTAACAATTATCATTTTATTTCCTCTAAAAATGATGCTACCGATTATGTAATATTATAATTTTTGCAAATGGTAATTGAGTTTCAGTTCAAACAACGATTTATGAATATTATATACAGCTTTATTTAGGATAAAGTCAATTCAACAATGATAAATAGGTTTATATTATAATAGAAAGAATTTGTATTTATGAAAATTTTATTTTCAATTCCATAAAATAAATATTACCTCATGTAAATTTAGTTTAATCGAAGCTACAAATGATAAATCTCTACTCTCTTCGAATTTGAAGGCTTAGGATTTACTATATAATTTAAATCATTTCAATTTTCCCAGTTTACTTTTATTATTCTTTGATGATCAAATAACTTAAACCGTTTTAAATTGATAGTTAGGTAATTATCTAAATTACTAATCCTTATTTAAGTTTTTAATAACATTTTTTAAACCTACTAATCAATTATAAACAATTAAATTGAAAAAAAATTAATGAATAAAATGATTAAAAAGTTCACAATCTTTACAATTGCTGCCTTAGCTTTTAATAGTGTAAATGCGCAAAATGCATATTCTCCAGTACCAGAAGAGGGTATTGTTAATTTTGTTACTAGTAGCACTGAAATAGCACCCACAAAAGCAAAGGGAACTCCGTATTTAAATGAGGAATTTGTACATGGAGAGGTTATTGTACACGGTAAAGTCGAAGAAATAGGAAAGATGCGTTATAACGCATATAGAAATGAAGTGGAGATTTTAGATAATATCTCTAAAGATTCCTTTTATTCCTTATTAAAACGTGCTTATATACAAGTAGAAATTGGAGGTAAGATGTATAGTATTTACACGTACGTTGATACTGACGGATCTATAAAAACCAGTTATTTCACTAATTTGAATGAGGGTAATTTAAAATTATTGTTCAAGCCAGAAGCTTTATTAAAACAAGCACGTAGTCCTAGTACCTCTTATGAAAAGTATTCTCCACCAACATATGTTTGGAATAGTTCTTATTATTTGTTAGATGAAACTAATACTGATAAAGAGAACCATGCAGTAAAGGTTCGTTTGACCAAGAACCAGATATTAGATTTTACAGGAGTAAAAAAGGAAGAAATGAAATTGTATGTGAAAGAAAACAATTTAAATCTTAGACACGAGGAAGATGTAGTGAGTTTTCTTAATTACTTCAATTCGTTATAGAGATAAATTTAGTGTTAAAAGAAAAAGCCAAAGATGCAATTACATCTTTGGCTTTTTTAATTTCTATTATTCTACTCTAAATTCAAACAGTTCTGAATTTGAGGTATTGTCAAAAGAATCTTTTGTTATTACTTTCCAATAGTACGTAGTGCCAGCAGTAATTGTTACTTCTATAGAAGATTCTGTTGTTTCACCTAATGATGTTATCGGTGTTTCAGCCGTATCGAACAATACTTCGTAAGAAACAATATCATCATCAACATCTGAAGTAGACCATTCTAAAGTAATTGTCGTGTTTGCACTAGAAATGGTAGCGCCTCTCTGCGGACTTATGGCAACTGCAGGGAATGGGGCGTAATTTTCTATTCCTTGTCCTTGATTGTAAAAAGTCCAAGTTTCACTCGTTGCAGTAGAAGATGTTCCATTGGCTAAAGAAATAACATACCATTCATAAGGTGTACCTCTATTTATACTTATTTCTTTTTGGTTGGTAGCAGAAATGGCTGTAGTTATGCTACCTGTTTCAAGGTTCTTTACTTTGACCTCATAAGAATCGGTATTTTCAGAAGCAGACCATTGAAAGGTTACGGTACTCTTAGTTTCGTCGTTTGCATTTACGACACCTTCGTTACATTCAGTATTATCTTCAGGGAAAACTAAACCAGCTGCAGCAGGATCTAAGACAACTGGTGCAATTGGGTCAACCGGGGTTGGTTCACTGTCAGAGCCACCACCACATGATATAAAAACTGTAGCAAGCAGAAATGTAATAGTTATATATTTTAATATTCTCATTTTCTTATGATTTTGTAGTTAGATAGCGTGTTACCAGATTTAATGTTTAAAATATAGACTCCGGTTGCTAGTCCATCTACACTTAGTTTAATTTCGTTATTAGTAGATTTCATTTGTTTCGATAGTATACTTGTGCCATTTACATTAAATAATGAAATAGTGACCTCTGGTGCAGCATTCCCACCTAGGTATATAGTTAAATCTCCACCTTCAATTGGGTTTGGATAGATAAACAAATTATCACTTAATACTATTTTTTCAGTATAAACCCCTTGGCAATCCAATCCGGTTTTTACAGTAATCAATGTGGTTGCATCCTCTAATGGTAAAGTAATTTCTTTAGCCGTTGTAGAATACATTTTCTCGTTTAAGAAAATAGTATATAAATCACCGCCAGAGAAGCTTAATGTAACCTCATTATTCAGTGAATTGATTTTAGCAGAAACAGATAAAGCATCTGGCTCTGATATGGTCAAATCAAAGCAAGCTTCATAGTCTGCTTGACCTTCAACTGTAATACATAATTGATAATCTCCAGCAGCTAAGTCATCAAATGTACTTACGTCTGTAAAGCTATTATTTGTGGTGCCGCCAGTATTTGATAAAATTGCGTTATACGTGTAATTAGTATTTGCAGCAGTTATTAAGATACTTCCATTATTACTTGAGTTACAAGCTCCGCCAGTAGTCTGAATTTGAAAGTTAGTATTCGGTAAAGAGAAAACTTCACAACCTTCAATATTAACTATAGTTCCGTTAGGAGTATCATCGCATTGGTCAATATCATTTGGTACTCCGTCATTATCGCTATCATTGTCACATAGATTACCGATACCATCTAAATCATCATCTTCTTGACCTGGGTTTGCGATTAAGGGACAGTTGTCATCAATATCTAAAATACCGTCATTATCATCATCGGTATCACAAACATCACCTTCACCATCACTATCAGTGTCTAATTGATCGGCATTTGCTGTCAAAGGGCAATTATCATCTACGTCTAAAATACCGTCGTTATCATCGTCATCGTCATCGGGTGAACCATCAACTACAAAGTCATCAATAATTACACCTTCTTCAGTAACCGAAGGGTCAGATTGAAAGACAATCCTAAATAGTACATTGGTCTCGCCAGTAAGGTTTTGTTCGCCATTAGCAGCATTTAAGTTAAAATCATAAGCGTATGTTGTCATTTCGGTGCTTTCACCTGTCCATTGTGCTCCAGGACAATTTTGACAATCATCTGCTTCTTCAGAAAGGGCATTGGTTCTATCACTACTGTACCAATTTGGTTCACTATTGATACTACCTAGAATATCCCAATTACTACCGCCGTCAATAGAGTATTCGGCATAAACTATATCAAAATTTAGTTCAAGGTCATATGCCATATTAAATTTAAGAACCGGTGCGATAATAGAGGTCATATCATAACAATTGCTTAGAAGGATGGCTTTGGTGCTATTTGGGTAATCTCCACTTAGGTTGGTTCCGTAAACATTACTGCCAGATGTAGCTGTGTTTAAGTTAGAACCTGTGGGTATACCTCTTTGCCATACGCTTTCAGAATTACCATCATTATATGCGATCAAAGATTCTTGTTCAGTTTCAAAAGTATTTAGTTCACCACCTGAACCAGGGGTGTTTAAAAAGAATCTGTTTTGTAAAGTATTGTTGTCATCATAGCTATCGTTGTCAATAGTGGCGGTCAGCTCAATTGTAGACTCACCAAAATTAACATTTGTTTCTAGTGGTAGTTCTATAATAACTGTTTCATTGCTTAGTAAATTACCTGTCCAGGTGAAGTTTTGTGTAGTATTACCATTAATAGAATACTCAATATCAACAGCGGTAATAGCATTAACTCCTTGGTTTTCTACAGTAGCAGTTGGTGCAAAGTCATTGCATAGTACTTCATTTGAATTAGGTGTTATAGAGACTAATCTAATTTCATTATCTGGTATTTGAACTGGTATTGTAGATTCCCACACTCCTCTACCATAAGTAGAAGCTATAATTTTTTCATCATCTAAATTAATTTCAATATCGCTAACAGCAACATTCGGAAAATTGGTGTAGTACTCTTCCCATTCTGTTAAGGTGTCATCAAGTCTATATACACCTAAACTAGTACCTACGTAAATAGGATTGTCAGTATGTCTGCCCTGGTGAGCAATCGAGAAAAATGCTTGATCTGTCGGTATATCAAATGTTATATTTTCAGAAGTTGTTTCTGTTTCACTTATGGTAACTTTAAAAACACCTCTGTTTGATGGTTGGTCGCTTAAAGCTATACCTACTCTGTCAGAAGTCGTTATATAGATAATGTTGCTGTCGTTAGAATTAATGCTGATATCCGAAATTTCAGAATCCATCACTTTTATAAGACTAAATGTGGCACCGCTGTTTCGACTTCTATATAATATGTTGCTTTCAGCGGCAAATATAGTTTCAGGATTTTTAGGATCAATTTCTAAGTCATCTATATTACCAGAGCCAATAGAAGAAGAAATTTTATTCCATTGATTGTTTTCTAGTCTATATAAAGCATCAAAACCTGCATAAACAGAGCCGTCAGAACCTATTGCTAAAGGAGTTACCCAATTTCCTTGAATGGTGTTTCCATTTGCGTCAGTTGGTGCGCCAACCACACCAATAGATTGCCCAGAATCAGAAGATAAAAATAAACTACCTCCAAATTGTACAAATCCATAAACTAAGCTACTATTGTTAGGGTCAATTTCGTAATCCATTCCATCACCACCAGTGAAAACATTCCATTGTCCTTGATCACGAATAAAACCAGCATTATCTTGTAAGCCACCTGTTATTTTACCTGAATCATTTTTTGCAACGGATATTCTGTAAAATTGACTAATAGAAATACCAGCTGTATAATCAGTAAAAGTATTGCCGCCATTCTCAGACATATAGATGCCACCGTCACTACCTACATAAACTTTGTTGTTAAAGACTTTAATAGTGTGTATATCTGCGTGGGTATAACCTTGGTCAGTTATATTCCATCTGTTGATTCTGGTAAAGATATCGCCACCGTTTGTGCTCTTCCATACATTTAAGCAACCAGTATATATTTCATTAAAATTAGTAGGTGAAACTTCAATAGCAAGATCGAACCAAGCCTGGTTTGATTCAAAAATATCTTGTTCACTAGCAGTTTTTGTAAAAGATTCTCCACTATCCAAAGATTTGTATAGTCCGCCAAAAGCAAAACTATTACCACCAGTTAATGCTCTAAGAACATATACTCCTGAAGGATTTGCTGCACTTGTTCCTATTACTAATCGACCAGAACTTTCTGGAATACCATCGGTTATTTCTACAAAGTTGTTGCCGCCATCTGTAGATTTTACAAAAGTATTTGAAGTTACGGCATAAACAGTATTAGGGTCGTTAGGTTTTAATTTGAAATCTTGAATGTTTCCTGTTGCTTTTACCTCCCAAGTAGTACCACCATCTGTAGATTTTTGAAGCCCAACAGTAGTGGCGACCCAAATAATATTAGAGTTGGTTGGATCAATCGTAATTTCATTCATCAATAAATTAATATTCGATGTGCTAGGGTTCAATCCTGTTTCATTCCAGCTGTTTCCTCCATCAATAGACTTGAAAACACCCACGCTATAGGAGTCTGCAGCATCATCATCTCCTGTTGCTATGTATATAATTTGCGAGTTATTAGGGTCAACGGCAATGCCAGAAACACCAATTTGAGGAAAATCATCAAAAAGGTTTGCCCATGAAGAGCCCCCGTCAACAGATTTCCAAATACCACCGGCTGGTGCACCCACATACCAAATATTTTCATTGCTTGGGTCTACGGTAATTGCATTAACTCGACCTTGACCAGAAAGTGCGCCTGAATAGGTGTCGTGAGTAAAGGGTCCGATAGCATTCCAGTTTGCAGTAGGGTTTGTTGCTTTACCGATGCTCTCTTGTTTGCTTTTCCAAGAATTCCATAATTGAGAAGAAGTCGGTAGATTTCCATTTTTATCTACATAAAAATTCCAATAATTCTCCCATCTTTTATAAGGTTTAAAACCACTACCTTTTTTAGAATAGTCTTTATTGCTCCAATATTCATTGAATGCATTCGATATGTCATATAACGAATGTGTGTTAGTAGAAGATTTTGAAGATTGTTGATTCTCGGTTAAATCTTTCATCCATGGGGCATTCTCATTGAACTGAGCTGATGCCGATGTAAACGCTAAAAATGCGAAAACATTAAAAAACAGTACTTTCATTAACATTTTTTTATAAAAATCAGAAAAATATTCCTTAAAATAATAATGTTCACAGTTAAAATTTAATAATAGTTTAGCAGTCCTTTATATTCAGGTATTTAAAGTCAATTAAACTTTCACATTTACTTAGCAACAAAAAAATTAACTTTGCAAGGGTAACAATGCTTCATGAAATATATAATTCTAGTTTTATTGTGTTTAGCTTCTTCGATTGTTTTAGGTCAAGATGTAATTGAAAAGTCTGAAAAAAAGAGCGATTCAATTCCTCTGGGTAAAAAGACTAAGCCAATAAATCCGAAAAGCAAAATGCAAAATGATTCTATTACATTGACAATAGAGGATTATAAGATTATTTCTTTTGCAAGAGACACTACCTATTTAGATACTACGCTAACTATTCAAAAAGAGTATAAGTACAATTACCTACGAGAAGATGATTTTGAATTAATGCCATTTTCCAATATTGGTCAAGCATATAATGAATTGGGGGTAAATTTTGAAAGGGTAACAAGTTATCCAAATTTAGGTGTTATTGCTAAAGACCGTAAGTATTTAGAAAAAGAGCAGATCAACTATTATAATGTTGCTACGCCAATGACCGAACTGTTTTTTAAAACAACTTTAGAAGAAGGGCAGTTGCTAGATGCTAATTTGGCATTTAATACATCTAGAAGATTAAATTTTTCTATTGGTTATATTGGTTTTCGCTCATTTGGTAAGTATAATGATACACAAATAGAATCTGGCAACTTTATCACTACAACAAATTACTTGTCTAAAAACGGTAGATATGCACTAAGGGCACATATAGCAGCGCAAAATATTTCTTCGGAAGAAAATGGAGGTTTGGTAGAAAAGGAAGAGCAATTTGAGTCTGGTGATGAAGATTTTATTAATAGACCGAGAGTAGATGTTTATTTAGATGATGCAGATAATAAGATTTTAGGTAAAAGATATTATTTCGATCATACCTATAAATTGGTTAGAAAGCAGTTAGATTCAACTCGATTTGAAAAAACTTCATTATCAATTGGTCATAGTTTCGATTATGAAACTAAATATTATCAATTTGTACAGACAGCGAGCGATACATTATTTGGTGATGCTATTCTTAGCAGTATTAATGATAAGGCAGTTTTAAAAACGTTTTATAATGAAGTTAATGCAGAATTTTATAATAGAACTCTAGGTAGATTAACAGGTGGCGTCAACGTATATAATTATGATTACTATTTTAATAGTCGTTTTATAGAAGCAGATGGTACCATAATACCTAATAGATTAAATGGAACTGAATTTGGAATAGTAGGTAAGTATGCAAAGCGGATAGGGGAATTTGATTTTAATGCTGACTTAAAATATAATCTTTCTGGTGAGCTGGCGGGTAATCTCTTTAATGCATCGGCTTCATATAGTATAAATGAGAATAACAAACTGAGATTCTCTATACACACTTCTAGTAGAATGCCCAATTTCAACTACCTATTGTATCAAAGTGAATACCTTAATTATAACTGGGATAATAGCAGTGTGTTCGAGAAAGAACGAACAAGTAGTTTAAAAGGGGAGCTGCTATCTAAGGTTTGGGGTAATTTAATGGTGAAGTATAGTAATCTTGATAACTATACATACTTTTCTCCTGTGTCAGAAGAGGAAATAACAGACGGATTAAACAATGCATTTATAAAGCCATTACAAGAAGGTAATGCTATTTCGCATTTAAAAGTTAAATATGAGAAGGAGTTTAAGGTAGGTATGTTTGCTTTGAATAATACGCTGATGTATCAGAATGTAATCCAAGACACTCAAGTATTGAATGTCCCTCAATTAGTTACTCGAAATACATTGTATTTTTCTTCAGATGTATTTAAGAAAGCAATGTATTTACAAACAGGTATTACGTTTAAATATTTCTCCAGTTATAACATGAATGGGTATAATCCTATTCTTGGTGAGTTCTATGTGCAGAATAAAGAAGAGTTAGGTGGGTATCCTTTATTAGATTTCTTTATTAATGCCAGAATTAAACAAACGAGAATTTATTTGAAGGCAGAACACTTTAATGCGTCTTTTTCTGGGCGAGACTATTATTCCGCGCCTAATTATCCGTATCGTGATTTTGTAATAAGATTTGGTTTAGTGTGGAATTTCTTTTCTTAACATAAAGAATGATTCATTTAATATGTTGATATATAGCAATCTACTGACGGAACATTTTTTAAGTAGCTGTGAAACAGTGAGTTAATTTTTATGTGAATTTTGTTGATTCTAACGTGCGGTAAATCATGATGTTATGGTTAGGTCAAAAAACTTTGTTTTTTTTATTTGAAAAAGGCTTGTGATATTAAGATTAGTGTGTACATTTGCACCCCGCAAACGGTGAAGATTGTTTCTGAACCGGGCGTTGGAAAAAGGTTCATATATATGTTGATTAGGTCTGGGAAAAAAGAAAAATAATTTTTTTTCGATAAAAGTTGCCAGGTTAAAAAACAGTTGTATATTTGCAGCCGCTTAGGGAAACACCTAAGGGAAACGAAGCCGGGGAATCGAGA
>NZ_SOAY01000011.1 GCF_004364165.1 Maribacter spongiicola | reverse complement strand
ACAACCAACAACCAACAACCAACAACCAACAACCAACAACCAACAACCAACAACCAACAACCAACAACCAACAACCAACAACCAACAACCAACAATCAACAACCAACAACCAACAATCAACAACCATCAACGAACCTTAAAAATTCCAAACAACTCATTGCCTTGTCGTGGTGCTATGGAGTTATAACAAGAATCGAAAGTGATCGTTTTAAAATAGGGTGATAAATATTTGGTGTACAGATCTTTGTTTCCGCCAAATGGGCGCTTTTCCATGTTGCCGGTTAGGGGAATTTCAAACCAGAGTCCCGCTAATTTTCCTTTTGGTTTTAGTAATTCGGACATATGCTTGGCGTAGGCATTTCTATTCTCATCGGTGGGTACAAAAGAGCAGAAAAAAGTTTGTTCAAGAATAAGATCATACTGACCTTTGAACTCAAAGAAATCTGCTTGATGCATATTAGCATCCGGGAAATCGGGATTCCGTTTTTTGAATTCTTTCAGCGGAATCTCAGAGATATCTAGAATATGAACATTTTTAAATCCCGCTTTCCACAGATATTCCGCTTCGTAGGCATTTCCGGCTCCGGGTATTAAGATTTGAATGGTTTTATCTGTTAATTGATCAACATATTCTTTAATGGGCGTAGAGGGGTAGCCAATATCCCAACCGGTCTGTTGTTTTTGGTAGCGTTGCGTCCAGTAATCTTGTTCTTCTTTCAATAAAATTGTGTGTTGTATATCTTAGTAAATACCGTTGTGACAAGACTAAGAGGTATCTACTTGAAAATATGATTTATGTTTCGATGAGCGTCGCATCATTAAAATACGCGATTATCGAGTAAAATTAATCAGATTTGATCAGTTTTTGCAAAGTATGTAGAAATCAATACCATTGATCATAGATTGATTGTAGTAAACGAACCATTTTGCTATCTTTAGAACAGACTAACTACCAACAAAGTAAACGTATGAAATACTCTTTTTTAACTGCAATCGCGGTATGCTTAACTTATGTCTGTACGGCACAAACTAATCCCCAATGGGCACGTTACCCATCTATTTCTCCAGATGGCACTACTATAGCATTTACTTACAAAGGCAACTTATTTACGGTACCTTCAGATGGTGGTGTGGCAAAGCAGCTTACCTATCATTCTGCACATGATTATAAAGCAGTATGGAGTAAAGACGGACAAAAAATAGCCTTTGCATCGAACAGATATGGCAATTTTGATGTCTATGTGATGGATGCCCAAGGAGGTGAAGCAACACGATTGACTTACCATAGCAATGACGAAAAACCTTATAGTTTCTCTGCTGATGATAAAACCGTTCTTTTTGGTGCAAATCGACTAGATATTGCCGAGCATCGCCAATACCCGACAGGTTCACAACCAGAATTATATAGTGTTCCCGTAAATGGCGGAAGGATAGATCAGGTATTGACCGTTCCAGTAGAAGATGTGCAAGTAAATGCGGATGGAACTATAATGGTATATCACGATAAAAAAGGGTACGAAGACGAGTTTAGAAAGCATCATACATCTGCCATTACCAGAGATATTTGGTCGTATGACCCATCCACCGGAAGACATAAAAAACTCACAAGCTTTAAGGGGGAAGATCGTAATCCGGTTTTTTCAAAAGATGGTAGTGCTATTTACTATTTAAGTGAGCAAGAAGGCTCTTTTAATGTCTTTTCAATATCATTGACAGGTGCACCTGAAATTGCGTCACATACTAGTTTTAAGACACACCCGGTACGCTCATTAAGTATTGGCAATAATACCTTGGCATTTGGTTACGATGGCGAAATTTATACGCTAAAAACAGGTGAAGGTGCTAAGAAAGTAGAAATAATAGTTAGAACACAAGAAGACAGCAATCCTATAGAATATGTGTCCGTTAACGGTGGTGTTCAAGAAATGGATGTAGCACCCAACGGTAAAGAAATCGCTTTTATAAGTAGGGGCGAAGTCTTTGTAACATCTGTAGATGGTTCGTTGACAAAACGTATCACCAATACCCCAGAGCAAGAACGCTTTGTAAAGTTTATGCCCGATGGTAAATCGGTCGCGTACTCAAGTGAACGCAATGGTAAATGGAGCATTTTCAAATCAACTAAAGTGCGAAAAGAAGAACCTTATTTCTTTGCATCTACATTGATAAAAGAAGATACTTTGGTGACCTCAAAATATGATATCTACTTACCGGAATTTTCGCCAGATAGTATTTATGTGGCGTATATGGAAGATAGAAGAACGTTGAAGGTCAAGAACCTAAAAACAAAGACGGTTACGACCATTTTAACTCCTGATGAAGTTATTCATATGCGAGACGGTGATCAGTATTACCAATGGAGTCCAGATAGCAAGTGGCTGTTGATAGACTGGAGTGTATCGTTGAATAACTCTGAGCTTTTGTTGATTTCAAAAGATGGTAAACAGCGTAAAAACTTAACCCAAAGTGGGTATTATGATTTTTCACCTAAATGGGTGAATGATGGTAGTCAGATTATGTATTTTACCAACCGTGACGGACTAAAAAGTTATGCCACTAGCGGTTCATTTGAAACCGATGTGTATACCATGTTCTTGACCCAAGAATCATGGGATAAATTCAATAATACCAAAGAAGAGTATGATTTATTGAAGATGATAGAAGAAGCGGCAAAAGAGAAAGAAGAAGGCGCTGATGATGACGATAAAAAGAAGAAGGATAAGAAGGTTGAGGAAAAAGTAGTGAAATCGCTAAAGTTTGATTTGGAGGATGTAGACCGAAGAAAATCACGACTTACCATACACTCCTCAAAATTATCTGATGCCGTACTTTCTAAGGATGGGGAAAAGCTATACTACGTTAGCAAGTTTGAGAAGGACTATAACCTTTGGGAAACAGAAATACGCACCAAAAGCACAAAAATGTTGATAGGTTTAGGAGCTAAATCAGCAACGTTACATTGGGATGCCAAGCAGGAAAATCTATTTTTATTATCTGATGGAAAAATCTCTAAAATAGATTTAAAAGCCGCTAAAACAGAACCGGTGAAACTAAATGCCGAAATGGTTTTAGATGCCGATGCAGAGCGAAAGTTTATGTTTGACCATATTTGGCTAAAAACAAACGGAATCTTTTACACCTCTACTTTTCACGGCATTGATTGGGAAGCCATACGTACAGAATATGAGAAATACTTGGCGCATATTGGTAATGATTATGAATTCTCTGAAATGATTTCAGAAATGTTGGGTGAGCTGAATGTAAGTCACGCCGGAGGTCGTTTTTCAGATGATATTGATAACGGCGATCAAACAGCATCGCTAGGTGTTTTTATAGACTACAGCCATAATGGTGACGGATTAAAAATTACGGAAGTCATTAAAGGCGGACCATTAGACAAAGCAGGATTCGATATTCAACCAGGTGCAATAATCGAGAAAATTAACGGAATAACTATAGCCGAATCTACTGATGCCGCTTTCTACTTAAACCGTATTGCGGGGAACTTTACTTTGTTAGATGTTGTCGATGATAAAGGCAAGAGAAAACAGCTTACCGTTAAACCTATTTCGTTGCGTGTAGAAAACGGATTGTTATATGACCGTTGGGTAAAGAATAATGAAAAGGAAGTATTGGCAAAGAGTAACGGTACATTGGGGTATGTGCATATACCAGGCATGAGCGACGGACCATACCGTACCATTTATGAAGAAATGCTGGGTAAATTCAATGATAAAAAAGGAGTTATTGTAGATA
The DNA here is from genome assembly GCF_004364165.1 of Maribacter spongiicola. GTDB lineage: Bacteria > Bacteroidota > Bacteroidia > Flavobacteriales > Flavobacteriaceae > Maribacter > Maribacter spongiicola. Next base: position 1,099,941 of record NZ_SOAY01000011.1, on the reverse strand, counting down.
CCCGCTTTAATGGTGGCGGAGATCTAGTGGCAGATTTGGCTATGTTTTTTACCGGTATACCATTTTTGTCTTATGAAACCGAAGATAGGGTAGTAGGTGGCGAACCAACCTCTCGTTGGACAAAGCCAACCTTGGCAATGTTCAACGAATCTATGTACAGCGATGGTTCTTGCTTTGCAAGCGGCTATGTAGATTTAAAGATCGGTAAAACCGTAGGAATGCCAGTACCAGGTACGTGTAGCTTTGCTGGTTGGGAGCGATTGCCCAATGGTGGTGTTTGGGGCGTTGTACCTGTAAGCGCTAAAAATAAAGCAGGCGAGTGGATGGAAAACAATGAAACAAATCCTGAAATTATCATTAAAAATCAGCCGGAAGTAATTGCAAAAGGTATTGATGAACAATTAGAGAAATCTATTGAGGTGTTGATGAAGGAGGTGGAGTAGAAATAATTTAAAATAGGAATATAGTTGCTGGTGACTATATTCCATAGTCAGGTGTAAATTTTGACTAAACTAATTACCTATTAGAATAATGAAGTTTAATATTAAAAATTGGAAGAAATATACATTTGAATTTATTTCAATATTTATTGCAGTTGTTTCTGCATTTGCACTTAATAATTGGAACGATAATCGTCGAGACCAAAAGGCAGAAACAAAAATATTGAGAGAAATGTCGAGCGGTTTATTGAAGGATATAGCGGATATTGAAAATAATGTAAGCGGGCATGAAACAGGTATAAAAGCATGTAATTATTGGCGTAGAATAATTAATGAACAGGAAAAAAACTTAGATACCTTGTCAGTCTACTACGTTACTTTAACAAGAACCTTTTTTCCAGTCCAGAATAAAGCAGGATATGAAACATTAAAATCTAAGGGGTTGGAATTGATAAAAAACGATTCTTTAAGATTTCAGATAATATCACTTTATGAATATGATTATTATGTTTTGAAACGATTAGAAGAGGATTCTCCTGAAATGCAGTTTGAAGACAAATATTCTGAAGAGATAAATAAAATGTTATCAAAGAATTTTCAATTTTCCGTAAATGGAGATATTGAAAATTTAAAATTTCCATTAAAGCTGACCGATGAAGAAAAACAGTTGTTTTCAACCTACCTGTGGCAAATTCAAATTAATCGGGAGTCAATGATAAATTACTATGATGATGTCAATAGTAAAATTGAATTGCTTAGAAATAAAATTGAAGAAGAGTTAAACCTATAAGAAGTGAAAATTTAATATAATTTCTAGCAATTTTATTCAGATAATTACACTCGAAAGTAATAGTTGTTTTAATGGATTTAATAAAAATTGTGAAATCGAAAGGTGGCAAAAACAAAGCAGGCAAATGGATGGAAAAAAATGAAATCAACCCAGAAATCATTATTAAAAATCAACCAGAAGTAATCGCCAAGGGCGTTGATGAGCAATTGGAGAAATCTATTGAGGTGTTAATGAAGGAGGTGGAGTAGAAATGCTTTTTTTTAAAAAAAAATATAGAATTAGGATATAGCCGCTGGTGACTATATTTTATTGTTACTAAACATTTTGGAATAACACTAGCACAATCAATTAAAACCAAGCCTATGAACAAGAAAATTTTATTTTTAATATCTGGAATCTTAACCGGCATAGGTTTTCTTTACTATATCATAGCCTATCTAATTGATAGTTCATATGATATTGACTGGATAATGACTTTGGTGTTTATGTTCTTTAGTATTTCAGCTTTTTCAGCTTATTTTAAATTGAAAAAATCTGAAAGTTAGAGTGAATAATTACAACCTTAACTCTATTGAAATAAATTGCAGAAAAAGACCTACCAAAAATATGCATACGGACTTTACTCGGTGCAAATAATTACGATTCTGGACTCAACAAAAATATGCAGACTGAATTGACAAAAATAGCAGAATTTAAACGTAGATGGAATTAAAACAAACAACACTAAATAATGGAGAAGGGACAACAAAACGCAGTTAAAGGAATCATATTATTAGGTATTGTTTCAATGATAGCAGGAATTGCATTGTTATATTGGGGCAAAACGCTTATAGGAATTTCTGGCACAACAGTCGGTGCTGGTCTTGCTTTAACGAATTATAAAAAAATTAATAAATTAAAAGACGAATAACACGAGTTAAAAAACTAGTCCGAAAAACGTTTGGTAACAATACCTAAACGTAATGCGGGTTTTTGAGTAAAACCAAATAATCTGTTTATAATATTAAAGTCGCCAAATCTTATGGATTTAGCTTTGGAACAAAAAAGAAAAAGCAAAACAATAAGATTTAGCGTCATCCGCCTGCCTGCCTACCGGCAGGCAGGCGGAAGCTAAAAGTTTCCTTACTTCCCCTCTACGTTTAGCACAAGCCTCGTGCTTCATACTGAAAAACGAAACGGATAATATGAACGGGAAAGCCGAAAACCGACCAATGTAGGCACTAAACAAACAGAATTATGAAAATACTATCCAACCGATTGACATTAATCGCAACACTTATTGCAATGGCTTTTGTATTCCAAAGTTGTGAACAAAAACAAAAGGAGGAAACTAAAGAAGTGGTAAAAGAGCTAATTGTTGAACCCGAGAAACCTGAATATTTTCTATTGCGACCAGAAGTTGAAAAAGCTTACGGATATTCTCACGCTGTGAAAATAGGGAATAGCATTAAAATTTCTGGTGCTGTAAGTATGGATGATGAGGGAAATCCGACTGCTATTGGCAATATGGAACAGCAGATGAAGAACTGTTATGCTGATTTGGAAAAAATATTGAAACACTTTGGTTGCACATTTGACGATGTTGTAAAAGAAGACGTTTTTACTACTGATATGGCACAAATGTTGGAAAAATCAGCATATCGTGCTGAAATTTATAAAAATGGATTTCCAACAGGCTCTTGGCTAGAAGTAAAAGGATTGGCACTTCCGGAATTTATGGTTGAAATAGAACTGGAAGTACATAAATTGGAATAAAAAGTACGACAGCAGAACAAAAATGTATGACCGCAATTACGACAGATTCGACTATGTCCTAATCCACTCGGAATTGCTTACGCCCGTGGTAAATCGAAAATAATCGCTAATTTAACTTGTAACTAATTGATATAAAAGAAGTAAGAACAACCATAAAATAAATTAAGTTCATATGAAAATAGTAAAGAAAATAGGAAAGTGGTTTTTGGTTTTACTGGGAATATTAGTTGCATTTATCTTAGTTGTTTTATTGGTTATCCGAATCAATAGTTCTGGAAAAGAAGAGTCTTTTGTAGACGAAAATGGAAATGTGCTTGCCAATAGTATTGCAATGCACGAGAATATGATTATCAATGGTGTAGCACAACGAATTACCATTAGAGGAAAAGACAAAAACAACCCTGTACTTTTAATTGTACATGGCGGACCAGGAGCGCCAATTTTACCTGTAATTTATAAACTCACAGGAGTTGATTTGGAAGATTTATTTACGGTATGTTATTGGGATCAAAGAGGTTCAGGACTAGCGTATAATGACAGTATATCTGATTCATCAATTACCTTAAATAATATTGTAGATGATGGTTTACAACTATCAAAGCATTTAAAAGAAACATTCAAAAAAGATAAAATTTATATAGAAGGTTTATCATGGGGCACAGCTGTGGCTGCTTACATGGTTCAAAAAAATCCTGAGTTATATCATGCTTACATCGGTAGCGGTCTCATGGCGAATCAATCGCTTTCTGAAGAACTATCTTATGATTTTGCAATGTCAGAAGCCGAAAAATATAATGACACTCTTTCTATTTCTCAATTAAAAGAAATAGGAAGACCACCTTATTCAAATAATGTAAACAATACCGTAACGGAAGCCTTTGAAATAGAACGAAGTATCGTTATGAAATATGCACCTCTACAATTAGATACCGATTATTCATTTCTTAAAGATATGTTCATGGATAATGGCTTGACGTTCAAAGAAAAATTTACCGATATGCTGAATAGTCCCGAATCTTATTATCCAGCATCTAAAATTCTAGAATCAACCGCAATTGATATTAATTTAATGCGGGATATTCCTGAATTTAAAGTGCCAGTTTATATATTTCAAGGCGATAATGACCATTTTACCGAAACATCTGTAGCAAAGGCTTATTTTGATTCCATTGTTGCACCATCTAAAAAGTGGTTTCTATTTGAAAATGGTACACACGGTGTGCAAATAGAATATCCAGAAAAATATCGTTCAATATATATCAATGAAATATTGAAAAAGTAAATGTTTTATTATCACTGTAATCTTATTGGTATTTGGATTAATTGATAAAGCGCAGATTAAATAGGAAATAAGGCTTTATAAATTGATAGCATTTTAAAACTAACCAAACTTATAAAATGAATAAAACTATCATGGAATTTTTCAAAGAGATACTTACAATTATTGTCGGTATTTTGATAGCGCTTTATATCAACAATTGGAACGAAAATCGGAAAGATGCAAATTATATTAATAAAATATTTGTATCAATAGATAAGGAATTGATAGAAAGCAATGACGATATCAAGAAAAAAATGCCACAACAGCAAACACTTATCGACACTTTAGGTTTTTACAAAAAGAATGATACAATCTCTATTTTTGATGTAATGATGAAAGTGAATGGAGTTCAAATTCCCCAAATTAGAATTAGTTCATGGAAAGCTATTTCTAGTTAAAAAATTGAGTTGCTTGAATACGACAGGGTTTCCGCTTTTGCAAATATTGAAGAGCAAAAAGAGTTATTGTTATCAAAAACTCAATATTTAATGAATTTCCTTTATCCAAATATAAAAGACACCAGTATTGATAAAAAAGAACTTATAATGTTAATGATGCAGGATATTATGGTTTCGGAAAGAGAATTACAAAAGGAAATTGAGGGGGTTATTCAAGATTAATTAACTACTTTTTTAAAAAATTATCATTGAATTTTAAAAATTTTGTATAAGCAGAACGGAAAAGCCAGTTGCTTAAAATTATTTTTGAACAAAAGGATGTTTAAATAATAATTAGGGAGTAAGTCTTAAGATTTAAGCGTTTATTCTAATTTTTAGTAAAATAATAAAAATGAAAATTACTCAAGACTGGAAGAAGATAAGAACCCATTTCAATAAGAGTTTTAGTTCTAATTTTCATATTTCAATAGCATCTGTAGATACGGAGTACAACCCGACTGTTACGCCAATTGGTTCGTTGTTTTTGAATGATAATCAAACAGGATTCTATTTCGAAAAGTTTCCGAAGAAATTACCATTACATGCAAAAACGAATAAAAATGTATGTCTTCTTGGGGTTAATAGTAGTCGTCTATTTTGGCTTAGAGCATTGTTCAAAGAAAAATTTTCAGACTATCCCGCTATAAAATTATATGGTGAGCTTGGTGAAAGAAGATTAGCGACCGAACAAGAAACAAAACGACTCAACCGCAGAATGCGAATGACCAAAGGACTTAAAGGTAATACCTATTTATGGGGTGAAATGGAGTATGTACGTGATATCAACTTTACTAAAGCAGAGAAGATTAATTTAGGAAAAATGACAGCCAGGTTATGATAACCATTTTAAGGGTAGTAAATTAGGACAATCATCAACCAAACAAGAAACCATGGGAAAGAAATTAGAATCCATCACTCCCGATTTACAAAAATTCATAGAAAAACAAAAGATATTTTTTGTGGGTACGGCTGCTGCTGAGGGGAATGTAAATGTGTCCCCAAAGGGAACGGACTCATTTCGGGTAATTGATAGCAATAAAATTATTTGGCTGAACCTTACTGGTAGTGGTAATGAAACAGCTGCTCATCTACTCAAGAATAATAGAATGACGATTATGTTCTGTGCTTTTGAGGGGAAACCTATCATTTTAAGATTATATGGTACGGCGAAAATATTCCATAAAAGAGATCAAGAATTTTCTGAATATGTACACCAGTTTCCAGTGAATACAGGAGCAAGACAAATTATTGAAATGCAAGTAGATTTGGTTCAGACCTCGTGTGGTTTCGCAGTTCCTTTCATGGATTTTAAAGAAGAGCGAACAACCTTAAATGATTGGTCTAAAAAGCAAGGAGAGGATAAAATAAAAGAATATTGGAAAAACAAAAACACCAAAAGTATTGACGGATTTGAAACTAATATTCTTAAAGATTAATAGTTCTTTTTGTGATTAAACTTTGGTCATATAATCCCTAGTTTATAGAACTCTTCTAATTGAGAATTACAGCTAAAATTAACCTCTAAATCTTTTACGATTCCGGTACCCACACCATATACCCATCCATGTAAAAATAGTTCTTGACCTCTTTCCCACGCATTTTGTACAATCGAAGTTTTAGCGAGATTATACACCTGCTCCATAGCATTAAATTCGACAAAACGATCAAAGGCTTTCTCTTCATCAGTTATATCTCCCAACTCTTTTTGATGTTGTCTGTATACATCTCTAATATGACGGATCCAGTTATCTGCCAAGCCGTAAGACTTGCTTCCCATAGCAGCTTTTACCCCACCGCAACCATAATGTCCACACACGATTATATGTTTAATTTTCAGCACATTTACAGCATAGTCTAAAACACTAAGCATATTCATGTCTGAGTGTACCACCATATTTGCAATGTTTCTATGTACAAAAACCTCACCTGGTATGGCTCCAATTATTTCATTGGCAGGTACGCGACTATCAGAACAGCCGATCCATAATAATGGTGGTGACTGACCTTTTTCTAATTTCTTGAAATAATTGGGATCGCTATCTAATTTAGCAGCTACCCATTTTTTATTATTATCGATCAAGTTTTTATAAAAATCTGATTCCATATTCTTTTCTTTAAACTATGCCGGCGCTCTCAATAAAACATTCGGGATTTATTCTTTCAAACTTTCCTATTCAGAAATGGAAATGAAAAGTCGTATTCCATATTTATGTGTCGATCTCCTTCTCATAGAAACTAATTATTAAAGGTAAGCTCTTCCTTAGAATTAAAATGAAAAATAAGCGGTGGGTAAAAAGTGTTCTTATATCAATAATTCATGAGATGGATAATAAGAGGTCTAAATAGCAAATTTTAAACCCGTCGCAATTCATTAAAACCATATTACAGCGATAACTAATTTATAAGCGGTATTTTTAATATCCACAAAAATAAGAACACTTTGAAACAGACCATAGCACGTGTAGCATTGGTAGTCCGTGATTACGATAAAGCCATTGAATTTTACACCAAGAAATTAGATTTTAATCTAATTGAAGATACCGACTTGGGCGATGGTAAACGTTGGGTCGTAGTAGCTCCGCAAGGGTCTAAAGAATGTTCGTTAGTATTGGCAGAAGCAGCTAACGAAAAACAATTGGCAAGTGTTGGTAACCAAACGGGTGGTCGCGTTTTTCTGTTTCTATATACTGATGATTTTTGGAGGGATTATTACAAAATGATGGAACGTAAAATTAAGTTTGTGCGTTCACCAGAGAAAATGCCTTATGGTATGGTTGCTGTTTTTGAAGATTTATATGGGAACCTGTGGGATTTATTAGAGCCAATTAAAAATCTACAACAAGAGCAGCAACAGCAACAACAATAACAAAAACAACAATAAATTAGTCGTTTTATCTCTACTAAAACATGTGGAAGTATCTTAAAAACATATTCAATTTTAAAGGTGAAATGCCTTTGACAGGTTTTAGTAGTTCTAAGAACATTTTTACATTGAAAAATTTGTTGTGCGGTATCGGTAAATCTGAAATAGGAGAAAAGGATATCATAATAAGCGAGTATCCTTTTGAGCCATCAATCGCATACCCTACAGCTGTAATTTCTGCAATGGATATTGAATGCATGGCGGTTGATTTTACGGTGTGCAAAATTCATGTCAAAGATGATATCATTTTTGCTTCCGCAGAACATAAAGAAAAACTGAAGCAGTTCGCTGAAAGTAACAATATTAGACTAATAACGCAAAGTTGGAACTGGGATTGGATTTTAGAGCCTTACCTAGATACAGAATTTACTAAAGAAAATGAACGACGCGCTTTAGAGCGACTACTAGAAAACGGATTCACGGCAAATGAAGTAGATACGATAAGGGAAGAGGTGAAAAATCAAATGTATGCCTATAATTTTGATACCATGTTGTGGGATTGGTGTAGCCTAAGTCTACCTGATGTATTATGCGCTATGCGCGCGAAATATAATAAAGAACAGTTTCGAGATTTTTATAAAAGAGCCCTCGAGATTGAAAAACGGAAAAAGATGTAAGTGCACCTTTTGTTATTAATCTTTATCTTTAAAGAGACTAATTACTAGCCATGCAAATTCCTGAAATCCCCAATTTAATTCACTACGCCATTCCTTTTTTTACGGTTACCGTAATTTTAGAAGTCATTCTATCGGTTAAGATGAAACTTCATGACTACGAGTTTAAAGATGCCGGCACTTCTATTCTTATGGGTTTAGGTAATGTAGCCATAGGGTTGATTACTAAAGGCATTGCGCTAGGCTTCTTTTATCTGTTGTATAATTTTTATCATCTGTTTGAAATTCCCTTTGCATGGTGGTCTTGGTTAATTTTACTTTTCGCGGAAGATTTATGCTATTACTGGTTTCATAGAACTAGCCATGTCAGCCGATTTTTTTGGGCGAGCCATGTGGTGCATCATTCCTCTAAAAACTACAATCTAAGCACCGCATTACGACAGTCGTGGTCTGGCGGCTTTTATACCTTCATTTTTTGGACTCCCTTAGTGCTTATCGGTTTTCATCCTGTAATGATATTGGTACAGATGTCCGTCAGTCTTATCTATCAATATTGGATACATACCGAAATGATCAAAAAAATGCCCAAGTGGTTCGAAGCCGTTTTTAATACGCCCAGTCACCATAGGGTACACCATGCAACCAATCCGCAGTACTTAGACAGAAATCATGCCGGAGTATTTATTATTTGGGATAGATTATTCGGCACCTTCGAGCCAGAAGTTGAAAAGCCCGTTTATGGTTTGGTAGCGAACATTAATACGTATAACCCAATTAAAATTGCCTTTGCAGAATGGTACAAGATGTTGGGTGATTTCTTCACATCAAAAACTACATTGTCAAACAGGTTTAAATATCTAACTAAACCACCTGGGTGGAAACATGATGGTACCAGTATTCTATCAACAGATTTAAGAAGAGAGTGGGAAGAGAATAACAAATCTGATTCTTTGTAAGGAGTTGATTTAAAATTAGTTATATTTTTTAGAGATTCAATGGATATAGTGATATTGCCTATCTTGAATAGGTTGGTGTGTAGCATTAAGTACCTTTCTTAAACGAAATTAAAAATCTTTTAAAGATTAAATATGATACACGAAAAACAAACTATTGCCATTTGTGGAGCTGGCATTGCAGGAGTAGCAACCGCATACTATATTTTAAAAGAAAGAAAGGACTGTAATGTAATCTTAATTGATAAAAATCAACCACTATCATTCACGACAAGTAAGTCTGGTGAAAATTTTAGAGATTACTGGCCAGAGAAGAATATGCGTCAGTTTGTTAGTGACAGCATTGAGTTAATGAAAGAACTCAAAACTGAATATGGAGTTGACTCATTTGAAATGAAAAATTCGGGCTATAATTTTATTAGTCACGATATTGATAATCCTATTTTTGGTTCTGGTGACAAAGAAAATTCTACTAGTTATTTAGAAGAGTATACAAATAAGGCTAAAATTCAAAAGGACTTTCCGTATTTCGATCAAAAAATAGAGAAAGTAGTTCGAATTAAGAACGCGGGTAAAATTGATGTGTACGATTTGGGTACTTTATTGCTGAAAGAAGCAAAGAAAATGGGGCTTGAACTAGTAGATGGTGAAATTTCAAATATTGGAAAAAGCGCTGATAAATTTAAGGTTGTACTAGATTCAAAACAATCGGTCGATGCTGATAAAGTAGTCATTGCTTCAGGTCCTTTTTTAAATACCATAGCAAATATGTTTGGATTTCAATTTCCTATTTCGAACACACTGCAGCGAAAATTTATCATACCAGACCCCAATAAAATCATACCTAAAGACATGCCTTTTACCATTTATGCCGATAAGCAGTATTTAGATTGGTCTGAAGATGAGTTGGAGTTTTTTAAATCGGATGAGAAATACACATGGTTGTTGAATGAATTCCCTGGTGGACTCCATATTAAACCAGAAACAGAGGGCATTAAATTGGGTTGGGCATTTCAAACAGAAAAAAGTGAACCGTCATTCGAAATACCGAGTTTCGAATTTTTTCCGCAAGTGGTGTTAAAAGGAGCCAGTCGTTTTATACCAGAATTATCAGCGTACGAAAATAATATTCCAACGCCATTAATTGAATATGCAGGGTATTATACCAGAACAAAAGAGAACTGGCCGCTTATTGGGCAAACTGAAGTGGACAATGTTTATGTAGTGGGTGCACTTGCCGGGTATGGCACAATGAGCGCCTGTGCAGCAGGTAAGTTATGTGCTAGTTATATTTTTGATAAACTAGATTTACCAGAATATGCCGCAAATTTTAACCCTTTACGATATGAAAAGGAAGAAATTGTTAAAGTAATGAATGCGTTAGATAGCGACGGTCAGCTCTAAAATATTTTTAAATACTGTAACATTCTATACACGCTGTCGTCGAACAAGCAACCAATCAAAGACAGAATGAACAATAAATTAGTAGCATATATAGGTATTTTAGGAGTTAGTTTATTTGCAATTGCTGCGATAGTAGGTCCGTTATTAATTGATGATTACAGTGTAGTAAGTCAATATATAAGTGAATCTTTTGCGGCTGATACTGAATATGGTTGGTATTTGCAGTACTTCGGATATGTACCTAGTGGAATTCTAATTACCATTTTTTGTTTTAGTGCACCAAGTTTTCTTGCAAAGTCAAAACTAGTGAAAGCAGGCTTTTTTGGTTTATCAATTTTCTATGGTCTAGGAACCACACTTGTTGGGTTATTCCCTTGTGATGCAGGATGTCCAACCAACTTAATGGTTTCGAGTACTTCACAATTAATACATAACGCAATGGCGTCGTTGACTTATATTTTTCTGCCGATTTGTATTATCGCAATTGGACTTGGATTAAAGAAATTTCAAGGCTATAATAGATTATCACAAATAGCAATGGCTACAGCTATCATCAGCGGAATTTTTATCTTCATATTATTCTCCAATCCAGAATCAGATTACAGAGGCGTTTTACAGCGTGTTATAGAGATTTCGTTTATAGGTTTTATGGTTTCAAGTGCGTTGAGAATTGGAGAGGATGCGAGATAATAGTATTAAGTATCGAATACAAAGTTTTAAGTAAAGAGTATTAAGTACAAAGTACAACGTATGCAATTTATAGTTCACTGAGCGTAGCCGAAGTGAACGTGATCCAAAATAACAGATAGCTACGCTTTGCTCGCTATGACATGCTATAAAGGTCACTGAGCGAAAGCGAAGTGACAACCAACAACCAACAACCAACAACCAACAACCAACAACCAACAACCAACAACCAACAACTACTCCTTATAAACAACCCCATCTTTCATTACAAAAGACACATTTTTAACAGCTGAGATATCCTCAATCGGATTTCCTTTCACGGCAATAATATCAGCTAAAAACCCTTTTTTTAAGCTTCCTAGTTGATTTAAATGAAACAAACTGGCATTGCCAGAGGTAGCAGATTTTAAGACAGCTAAAGGCATCATTCCGTAATCGACCATCAATTCCATTTCACGATAATTTTCTCCGTGTGTAAAAACACCCACATCACCACCAAAAACAATTTGCACTCCGGATTCTAATGCCATTTTAAAAGACTTGCGTTTCTGTTGAATTCGTTCAGGTTCTGGGTCTGTCGCTTTGTTCCAACCTCTGTATTGAGTTATGGCATCGCCAGCGGCAAGGGTAGGGCATAGTCCGATACCTTTATCTTTCATCATCTTAAAAATTTCAGGCGTACCACCATCACCATGTTCAATGGTCTCAACACCACCAAGAATTGCTCTTCTCATTCCTTCGGGAGTACCAGCATGTGCAACCACGTATTTTCCTGCTGTAGTAGCGGTCGCAACCATCGCATTAATTTCTTCCTGTAAAAATGTCGCTTTAGAATCGGCACCGGGAGTCCAGCGGTAATCCGCATAAATTTTAATTATATCGGCACCGTTACCCATTTGTCTACGCACCGTTTCGATGCATTGGTCGACTCCGCTTGCGGCTTCAGCACCTAATGTAACGGTTACGCCATCATGAAATCCTTTTGGACCGTATGCTCCTGTAGCAACAATAGCCGGACCGGCAACCAATAATCGTGGACCGTCTATAATTCCGTTATCAATAGTTTTCTTCAAATATACATCAGTATAACCGGCACCTTCAGCACCCAAATCTCGCATGGTGGTTACACCGGCCAGTAAAGAATTCTTTACATGAACGGTACCTCTAACGGCACGTTCAACGGGAGACTCTTTTAGCACCTGATCATTCCAGTCCGTTTCATTGTATGGGTGTAATAAAACATGAGAGTGACCTTCAATAATGCCAGGCATTAAAGTGCTGCCAGTCAAATCTATTTCTGTGGTGTTGTCTGGTAGTGTTATTCCGTTCGCATTTCCTGCATAGGTAATTTGATTTCCCTCTACTAAAACCACCCAATTGGTATGTAATTCGGTGCCGTCAAAGACTTGGTCTGGTTTTAAGAGTGTTTGAGCAGAACATAGGCTTACAGAGAATAAGAAGAAAAATACTATTGATTTCATGAAAGTAGATTGTTTAGTTGGCAATGGCAGAATTTAATAAGTTATCTAATTCCGTTCTGGTATGCTGATTTCCATTAGATAGTACCATAAAGATGTCTTGGGTATTTTTAATATTTTCTAACGGATTGCTATTGAGTAAAACAATATCAGCAATTTTACCTTCACAAATGGTTCCGTAATCTGAATCTTGTTTTAAAAATTTAGCACCGTTGTAAGCGGAAGATTTAAGTGCATCTAACGGCGAAATTCCAGTAGCGACCATGGCTTCCATTTCTTTGTGTAAAGAAATGCCAGGGTAGGTATAACTGTTATATGCCCCACTATCTGATCCTGCCAAAAGAGACACTCCGTTTTCATTCAATTTAAGTGCAAGTTCACCAAAGAATCGATCCAAAGCTTTTCGGTCGGCAACTTGCTTTTCACTAGCAAATTTTACACGGTCAATTCGACCTTTATACGTATGCTGAATTCCGTCACTCATATATTTTAAGTAGGCATCATTAGAATGATTAACTTCATCTAAATAGCTGAGCACTCCTCCAATATGCAGGGTAGGTACTACAAACACATTTTTCGATTTTAAATGTTCGAATGTTTTCAAAGCCGTGGAGTCTGAGTATGAAGATTGGAGTAGGGGCATGGCATCCCAAAATCCGATTTCTTTATTAATTAATTGTTGTGTGATTTCTTTCTCTTGAGCAGAAGAGCCTTTCATAATATAATATAGATGTTCTACTGCATCAATACCAGCATCAATAGTAGCGTCAAGTTCTACGGTAAAAGGCATATGACCCGATGTTATTAAACCACGCTTTTCGGCTTCCTGTATCACCTTTATGTAATTCTCGCCAGAAATACGGCTATCATAAATTTTTACAAAATCAGACGGTATGGCTTGTAGAGAATCTAAAGCCTTAGTAATATCTTCGTCGCTATCCACTTCTAAAGAACCAGCCCAAGTACCACCTGGTCCGTCAATCTTAGGTCCTGATGTAAAAATGGTAGGTCCTACGAGTTCATTGTTTGCAATAGCTTTTCGCCATTCTAAAACAGACGAGGTAAGATCGCCACCAGCATCACGAACCGTTGTAATTCCGTTTGCCATAAAGAGTTTCAAGAAGTTCTTGTTGGCATTAATTAAAGAATCACCACCTCTAAAGTGTGTATGGTTGTCCCAAAATCCAGGTACAATAAATTTACCTGTTGCATCAATAATAGTTTCGGCTTCAATACTGGTCAAATCAGCATCAGCAATTATCTTGACAATTCTATTATTGGTAATTAGAATGTTCGAAATAGAAACAGAACCATCTTCGAGATCAATAAGGTTGCCATTTTTTATAATGACATCATAGGTGATTTTCGGCTCAGATTTACATGATAAAAGCAATGTTAAGCAGCATAACGCTAGACAAGTCCGTTTCAATAAAATAGAAATTTTCATTTTGCTTTTGGTTGATTCAGAAAGGTAAAAATAATTACTTGTTTAATAATTGTCTGACCAAAATAAAAACAAAAATTAGTAGACTATATCCTATAAAAAAGGGGATGATATAGGCTTTTAAACCCAACACTAAAAACAGCCCAATGAGTAATAATTGAAAACCAAGCCCAAATGTAGAAACCGCTGTCATTAACCAATTAGGTTGATACTTTCCTTTTATGGCATTTTTATCAAGGCTATAGATGATTCGGTCATATGGTCCATAGCAATAGCTATAAATCTTATATAGCAAATTAACGGTTTGTTGATTTTCGCCATGTAATGCATTCGGGGTTTTATTTTCAAATACTCTACTGGTGCTATCGCCATCATGTCTATTTCTTAAAATTACATAATAGTAATTGTAGAGCGTTCCTTGTAATTCCAGTCCCACGAATGCTAGCAGCACCAAAAATATATCGGTATTGGTAATATGCCAAACAGCAAGCATGAAAAGCAGGTTTAGTATAAAATCTGAAATTGAATCAAAATACCGACCAATATGAGAGGGGGTATTCTTTAATCGTGCAAGTTCGCCATCTGCAGCATCAAGAATAGATTTTAAAACTAGAAAAAGAAAGGCCGACCAATAAAATCCGTTCAAAATAGAAACAATTGCCAAAATTCCGCAGAAGGTAAAGGCCATTGTAACGTGTAATGGTGTAAATATGGTTGTTTTTAAACGGTTGGCAATTAAAAAAGCAAAAGGTCTACCGTAATCAGATAAATCTAAGAACTGATGTTCTTTAGGTAATTTAGACATGTAATACATCTTCGGGAAAACCAATAACGGAAACACGTTGGCTTGGTACACCACAAAAGGATTGCAAAAATAAGGTTTAATTAACAATTAGAAAAGTATGACTGTATATGGAAATACAATGCTTTTAACTATTTCTTAGTTTGCCAACCACCACCATTTCTATATTTTATATTTTCAGCGCAATGGTCTATAATCTCTTTGATTCTTTTAGTTTTAGTTTCTTGACGCTTAGCTTGGTTTAAAAAGTACAAGTAGCTTTTACGTTGGCTATGTGTAAAGTTTTTAAAATTGCTAAATGCATCAAGGTTTTTGTCGAAAGCTAATTGTAGTTCTTCAGGTATAATTCCATTTTCTACATCGTCTAAAGAGGTCCAAGAACCATTTTCTTTTGCAATTTTAATTGAAGCCAATCCCGCAGCATGCATTCTGCCATTTGCTTTAAGCTCTTTTATATACTTCTTATTGACTTTGCTCCACACACTTTTTGGTTTTCGTGGACAAAAGTATTGTCTTCGTTTGCCATCGCCTAAGCTTTTTACCGTACTATCTATCCACCCATAACAAAGTGCAACTTGTACAGCTTCTTCCCATCGCATACTTTCATTTTCGTGGGCAACAGCGTAGAAAATTAAATGTATACCTTTATGCTCAGAATGGTTATTATGTATCCAATCTTTAAATTCGATGTCATTTTTAAAATATAATTCGGGTATATTTAGCATAATAGTACTAAATGGTTAATAATCTACATTAAATGTACAATGATTAATACAAAGTATTGGTAAATAAAGTAACTCGAACTATTTTTATACATTATTAAATCAACTGAACAACAACAACAACAACAACAATTTACGTATGAAAAAAATTTTTATTGCGCTGCTTTTGGGCTTTGCGCTTATTATTGTCTCTTGTGGTGGCAATAAACGAGAGGGAGCACCTAAGGTTTTAGTATTCTCAAAAACTATGGGTTTTAAACATGGATCTATACCTGCCGGAATTGCTGCTATTCAAAAGTTAGGCGCAGAAAATGGATTCGCGGTCGATACGACCAAGAATGCCGAACTATTTACAGATGAAAATCTAAAGCAGTATTCTGCGATAATATTTATGAGCACTACTGGTAACGTACTTGATCAATTTCAAGAAGCCGCTTTTGAGCGCTATATTCAAGCAGGCGGAGGTTACGTAGGTGTTCATGCTGCGGCAGATACCGAATATGACTGGGGTTGGTACAATGACTTGGCAGGAGCTCAGTTTTTGAGTCACCCAAGGGGAATGCCAACGGCAGATTTTATTGTAAAGGACAAGAATTTTGTTGCTACACAGTTTTTTACCGATACGGTGTGGAATAGAACTGATGAATTGTATAATTACAAAAACATCAATCCCGACATAAACGTTCTTATGACTTTAGATGAATCAACTTATGAAGGCGGTGCAAACGGAGATTTTCATCCTATTGCGTGGTATCATGATTTTGACGGCGGACGCGCATTTTACACAGGAGGTGGACATGCTGACGCCAGTTTTACCGAAGATTTGTTTATAAAGCATTTGTTAGGCGGAATTCAATATGCCATCGGTGAAAACTTAAATTTAGATTATTCTAAAGTAACTTCTCAAATTCCACCAGAAGCTGATCGTTTTGCCAAAGTTACATTGAGCGAAGGTCAGTTTTTTGAACCTACAGAAATGGCTGTTCTACCTAACGGAAACGTATTGGTAGCACAACGTAGGGGTGAGGTTATGTTATACAATAATGAGACAAAAGAACTTAGCGAGGTGCTTAAACTTGATGTCTATAGCAAAACATTGAACACACCAGGTGTAAATGCGGAAGAAGGATTAATGGGTTTGCAAAAAGATCCAGATTACGCAAATAACCATTGGATATACCTGTACTATGCACCAACAGGCGATAAGTGGGTAAACCGTTTATCACGATTTAAGTTTGCCGACGGTAAATTCGATGTAGCGTCCGAGCAAGTAATTATGGATGTGGACAGTCAAAGAGAAATTTGCTGTCATACCGGTGGTTCCATAGCTTTTGGTCCAGATAACTTACTATATCTTTCAACGGGAGATAACTCAACTCCGTTTAATGAGAAAAACGAAAAGTATGTAAATAATGGATTTGCACCTTTAAACGACACCCCTGGTCATGAACAATTTGATGCGCGTCGTTCTTCAGGGAACACCAACGATTTGCGTGGTAAAATACTTAGAATAAAAGTAAAAGAAGATGGTACGTATGACATTCCTGAAGGAAACTTATTCCCGGTAGGTACAGATAAAACGAGACCTGAAATTTATACTATGGGTCATAGAAATCCTTATAGAATATCTGTAGATATGAAAAGGGGATATGTGTATTGGGGCGATGTTGGTCCTGATGCAAGAGCAGATAGTTTAGGCACTAGAGGACCGAGAGGATATGACGAAATGAACCAGGCCAAAAAGGCAGGTAATTTTGGTTGGCCTTTATTTATAGGTAACAATTTCGCCTATAAGGCCTACAATTACGAAACAGGTGAAAATGGAGAAGCTTTTGATCCAGAAAAACCAATAAACAACTCTCGTAATAATACAGGGTTAACAGAATTACCGCCTGCAATGCCGGCGTATGTGTATTACCCGTATGACGATTCTCAAGATTTTCCGCAAACTACCACAGGTGGTAGAAATGCAATGGCAGGTCCTACATACTATTCAGATATGTTTGAAGGTGATGAGAAACTACCAAGTTACTATGACGGTAAGGTGATCATTTATGATTGGATGCGTGGTTGGATGTTCGTCGTGCATTTAGATGAAAACGGAGATTTCAGTAAAATGGAACCTTTTGCACCTAATGTAAAAGTGAATAACCTA
Organism: Maribacter spongiicola; assembly: GCF_004364165.1. Taxonomy (GTDB): domain Bacteria; phylum Bacteroidota; class Bacteroidia; order Flavobacteriales; family Flavobacteriaceae; genus Maribacter; species Maribacter spongiicola. The sequence goes on along the minus strand of NZ_SOAY01000011.1, from coordinate 1,082,016 downwards.
ATTGACATGGAAGTCGGCCCTAACGGTAAAATCTACCTGCTAGAATACGGTAGTGGTTGGTTCTCACAAAATGCAAATTCTGCTTTAGGATATATCGAATTCAATGGCGGAAATAGACCACCATTAATCAATGAAGTAACCGTTAGCGAAACAGCAGGTAAGACCCCGTTGACCATTAACGCTGCAGTAGAAGCTAGTGATCGTGAAGATGATGCTATTAAATATATATGGGATTTTGGTAACGGCGACACCAAAGAAACTACAGAACCAAAGGTTAGCTATAGTTATGCAGATACTGGTGTTTATAAGTTGAAAGTAACCGTTGCAGATGATAAAGGAGAAGAGGCAATTAGTGAAAGTACAAGTATTGTTGCTGGTAACTCTAGGCCAGAAGTTGCCATATCGTTAGGTGATAGTGCACCGGCTTTTTACTTGCCGGGTCAGAAAATTGCCTATAATGTTACGGTAACAGATCCTGATGGTACTGAAATCGATGCAAGTAATATTTTTGTAAGTGTTGATTATTTAGAAGGGATGGATAAGGTAGCCATGAATATGGGTCACCAACAAGTTTCTGCAGCAGTAACAGGAAAAGCGTTAACGCAGGCAATGGACTGTAAAACATGTCATAAAGAGGCAGAAGCTTCTATAGGTCCTAATTACAAAGATGTTGCGGCGAAGTACAAAGAGCGTCGTGATGCATTGGCCTACCTACAAGGTAAAATTGTTACTGGTGGCACCGGAGTTTGGGGTGAGGTAACCATGCCAGCACACCCTAATGTTACTTCAGATGAATCTAGACAGATTGCATTGTATATTCTTTCGTTAAATGGAGACGATAAAAAAGTAAAATCGTTACCGGCTAAGGGAACAATTACAGCAGCGTCTTCTGCACCGGGTAATATGTTGGTATTGACTGCCAGTTATACAGATGCTGGTGCCGAAGGTACTATACCGTTAACAGGTTCTAAAACTGTCGTAATACCAAGTAGTACCGTAAAGTTCAATGACAAAATGAAATTGGACGGAATGCAAGCAATGCAGTTTGGGGGAATGGATCTTTTACTTATCGGTAAGTCTACAGGATGGTTTATGTTAGAGAACATGTCTTTAAAAGGTGTGAAATCTGTTTCGCTAACCGCAGGGTGGCAAGCACCACCTAACATGTACTTTGATTTCGAAATACATGAAAACACGGTAGACGGACCAGTAATTGGCACAGGTAAATTACCAGCTCAACCGGAAGGTTCTCAGGGCACTATGATAACTATTCCGATTACAGGAACAGTTTCAGGTGACGGACCATATTATGTAACTTTTATAGGAGAAAAGGGTAAGGAACTTTCTCAAATAGCATTGACAGGCGCTATTTTTAAATAATACTCTGATACATAGAATTGAAAAGCCCGCTATATAGCGGGCTTTTTTTATTTTTAAAGGCGGATTACTTAATTCAATTTTTTGCTTATCAATTCACCAATTTCCATAAGTAAATTTATCTCAGCTTCCGTAAAATCGTATGGTACTGGTTTAGCGATACCAATAGTTCCAAAAAGCTTTTCGTTGTGCATCAATGGTGCAGCTAATGAACCTTTTACTTTAGTATCTTTTGCCGATGGTCTAGCTACTCCCGAATCATCAGTCTGTAGATTACACAGTTCAACAGGTTTTTTACGCTCTGCAGCAATACCGGCCATACCTTTTCCAATAGGAATAGTGGACAACTTCGGAATCAAAAACTCAGGAATACCTACTTGCGATTGAAGCTGTAATAAAAAGTCTTTATCTAAAAAATGTAAAGTACCTGTAGAACATTCAAAATGTTCTAAAATTATTTTCAATAGAGTATCCCAGTTTGGTGTGTCCTTTGATAATTCAGTATGTATGGCTGCTATAATTTTTTTAGAGATGGTCATTTTATTTTTTCTTAGGATTTTTCAATTCAAAATTAATGATTTCGCTGATTTCATCTGCTCTATCTATAATCATAAAGTGTTCTCCGCCTTCAATAAGCTTCATGGCAGTAGTACCTCGGGGCGGAATTAATTTATCATTTGTGCCGTTTATCTTAACTACGTTTACAGATTCTTTTAGATTCTGCCATGTTGTAAATTCTTGTAACGCCCATTTCACAAAGTTTAAATCGGTATCATCTAATATCTCATAAAACAGTTTAGCGTTTTTAGCTCCGATGATATACCTCGCAAGAAACCTGGGCGGATTGAATAGAGAAGCAGGTATAAGCTTCAAAATCCTAGATTTACCAATCCATTTATAGATGGGTCTTAATTCTCGTTTTGTTTGTGCGGAAGAAATAAGAATTACTTTATTCGGATGAAGTATTTGATTGATTTCAGTGGCTATTAACCCACCAAAGCTTACACCAATCAGGGCAAATTCCTTCGAGGTGTCTATAACTGAGCTAAGCCTTTCAGAATAACTTTTAATAGATTCATTTCTATTAGGTATTATCCAAACAATGGGTATTATCTCAACATCTAAGGTTAAATGCTCAAAGACCCTTTTATCAGCGCCTAAACCACTTACTCCGTATACTTTCAAAATAGGTTATTTATAATGATACATTGCCACGATTCAAAGCAATAAAATAGTCGTTATTAATGTATGTATAAAGGTACGTTTTTATCTTTTTTTGAAGATAGATGTATTAAGCAACTTTAGTATATTTTGGTGGTTTACGGTATGCGTAATATCCTAATACTGCAAGAATAGCTTTTTCTATGGCTATTCTTATAGGAAATAATTCTATCCCCAAAGAGTTATCTATTGTGCGTAACTGAGTATAATAGTTACTAATTAAAGGATAGTTGCTTTTTGTAGCAATATGTGCATTAGCTTTAGCAACGGCCTCTGGCTTTTGTTCTTTTATAGGTTTACAAGTAACCAATGAAGGTATGTGATTTTTATGTAACATGGCTGAAAATCCAAACAGTCTGCAAATGAGCCCGCGGTGAGCATAATCAGAGCAAAAGCCTTTTGAACCTGGAGCAATAATTCTATTTAAAACAGGGCAAAGTTTATTGTCGCCATCATTTCGCAATTGTTCTAACCATTCCTCGGCTTCTCCATTTTTTAAAAGGTGGTATGCTAGGGGTAAAAACTCTAACGAAGTAGCGTTAATGTCGGGTTTTAGACAACAGAATCCGCAATTGGCTACACATGCAAGTCCTGTAGATTGTTGAAAGGAGCCTAACTCCTTATCTAATTGGTAGAAAAGACGCTCTACCGCTTTGACTTTTAGGTATATTGACACATATTTATTTAAAGTTGCGCGAAGGTAATCTATGTTTTAATGCGGTAAACAATTCATGTAAATTAAATAATTACATGCATTTTGTAGTAGATTAGAATAATGTAATTAACTGAATTTTAAAATGTTATGTTTGAATAATGGAGTTAATTTAAAATTTAGTTGTTTTTAGTTTAGGGGCTTCGCCGTCTTTTCTAAGATTAATATGAAACCCGATAACCCCAAGAAGCTGTTCTTCTTCAGTAAGAACCTGTACTTCCCATTCACCTGGCGTCACGTTGGTCTTATAGGTGTAACCTCTAAAGCCGCCATCTCTACCACCCTTAATATCATAACCAATATCCTCTACGGTTACCCATTCTTTTGTGTCATCATTGAATCTTCTCCATCGATGAAAAATCGATTTTTTTAAATCAGTTGGAGCAAAGATTGAAGAAAATATGTAGATCTTTTGATCAGGAACGTAGCTAAAGTCTAATTTGTGCTTACGCCAAAATATATGCGACTCTTCAGATTCGTAGGTGACTTCGTATTTGCCATTTTTTAAAACGATATCATGAGCCACAATACCTTTATCTAAAGCTATGGGTACCGGTGGTATTAATCTTAAGAAGTAGAATACATTTATAATACCGTATATAGCCAATATAATGGCAATCATTTTGCCCAGTTGAATCTCTTTACGTGTACTCGGACTTTTACTATAGATAAATGTGAGTAGAACTAGGGTACTAACTAAACTAGCTGCGCCAGAGATTAAGAATATGGTGGTATTTAATTCCTTCAGGAAAACAGGAATCATAAAGGTGAAAAAGGTAAAACTTATAAAGTAGTACACCCCAAATTGCAGGTATTTATTTGAAATTCGTTTTTTAAGAAATTCGTTGGCAATCAGCAATAGCACAAGAATTATAAAGAACGATGCGGTTTTTGATAAGGACACACTTCTGGAGAAGTAAATTACATAGGCATTAGATAATCCCCCAAAAAAGAACTGAATCGCTAAAGGCAAATATTCTTCATACCGTGCTAAAAAGGTATTTTTCCATTTGCCATCATCCGCTAAATTATAAAGGTATAATGTGATGGATAATGATGTCATATGCAGACATAATACCGTAAGGTCATACGTACGGTCAATACGACCTAAAGTTAAGGTGTCAAAAATGAAACCACCAATAAAGAACAGTATCGGTGCATATTTAGAATGCCTTTGAATAAAACCTCTAAAGGCACTATTTCTATATATAGCAAGCGTTTTTTTCATGGGTACCTAACAAATAGTAACGGCAAAATTACTTTAATTAAAAAAGGAAATTGACCTGATATCATTTATGATGAACGCTAAAAATGAATATTATGTAAAGTGGACTTTAAGGGTTAGTTTCAATATAGAAATTTGGGTCTACACGTAAGGTTTTAAAGCTGCCTTTCATTTTTTCTGATTGCCATTCATTACTTGGTTCTAGCCAAACAGGAATTTCATCTATAAATACTTTTATAGGAAGGGTGAACTTCTCAACAGTATTTGTAAAACGATAGGATAGCTTTTTACCTTTCACCTTATACTCGAAAACCGGAATCTTGGTCGTTCGTAAATATTGGTCGAAAAAAGGTTTTAAATTACGCTTCATCTCTATACCGATGACTTTTTCAATTTCGTCAGTAGTTACTGTTTTGTGATAGAATTCTGAATTAAGTCCGCGCAGAATAGTTCTCCATTTTCTATCATCATTTAACACCTGTCGCAGTGTATGAAGAATATTAGAACCTTTATAATACATATCGCCACTACCTTCATGATTTACATTGTAGATGCCGATAATGGGTTTGTCATTTCTAATATTATTTCGAATGCCCTGAACGTAGGCATTTGCCGCCTCGGTACCATAATGATAGTCTAAAAATAGACTTTCAGAGTAGCAAGTGAATCCTTCGTGGATCCACATGTCTGCGGCATCTTTATAAGTGATATTATTGGCAAACCATTCGTGCCCGGCTTCATGAATAATAATGAAATCGAATTTTAATCCCCAACCGGTATCTGATAAATCTCTACCTAAATATCCTTTTTGGTATTGATTACCATACGTAACAGAACTTTGATGTTCCATACCTAAATAAGGCACTTCAACCAGTTTAAAAGAGTCCTCATAAAAAGGGTAGGGGCCGAACCAATGCTCAAAAGCTTGCATCATTTTTGGGGCATCTTTAAAATGTTCTTTTGCTTTCTCTAGATTATCTTTTAAAACATAATAATCCATATCAAGAACACCTTTTTCTCCCTGATAGATTTCATCGAAGTGGACATAATCTCCTATATTAACATTAACACCATAATTATTGATGGGGTTAGAAACAAACCAATTATAGGTGTTAGTCTCCTTATCAACACTTCTAAGACGACCGTTAGAGACGTTCATTAATCCTTTTGGTGCTTTAACGCTGATCAGCATACTATCAACCTCGTCATACATATGGTCTTTGTTAGGCCACCAGACACTAGCGCCTAAACCTTGGCACGAAGTAGCGACGAAATCTTTGCCGTTAGCATCTTTTTTCCATGAAAATCCGCCATCCCAAGGGGCTCTAACCGCCTCTTTTGGGTGACCGGAATAGGTAACAACAACCTCATTAAAATCACCTACTTGCTGAGGTTTTGTTAACTGTATAAAATGAGCATTTATGTTATGCGTCACATTAAGTTCTACTCCATCTTGGGTCACTTTTTCAATTTGCAATGGCGGTTGCAAATCTACCTGTAGTACTTGATGCGGTTTTAGCACTTTGTAGCGAATTGTATTGCTTCCGTTGATAAACTTATCATCAGGATTAACGTCAATATCCAAATGATAGTAATTCAAATCCCACCATTCACGTTCAGGGGTAATGCTGCCCCTAAGCGTGTCTTGTTCCGTAAAGGTCTGTGCTTGAGAAAAAGTAAATATCCCAAGGGTAAAAGCTATAAGTAGTTTGTTCATGTCTAATTCGGATTAAGCCTATCTGAAAATTCCGTTAGGAAAAACAACCGGACTTTCAAATCCGTCTTCGCCAACGGCAGAAACTCCGAAGAAAAAGTTGTCGATAACAATGCCTTCCAAAACAAATTCAGAAACATCACCTACATATCTACTATTATCCCACGTGGGAGATGTGGTATCTCTCCAATAAATTTTATATCCCTTTGCACCATTAACCTTACTCCATTGGAATTTAGCTGCAGGTTCCACAATACCACCTATTTTTACTGTTTTCGGTGCAGGTGGAGCCCATGCTATAGATGCTAAGTTTATGGCATTTACAGCCGTTAATTTAGCGGCATACTTAAAGTTTACATGTTCTAGCACATCGCCATAAGCAATACCATCTTCAACACGAATATCTTGATGTTGTTGCGTGTAGTTTTCGTGAGCTTCCATAATACGAATACCCGGGAAACCTGCATCGTTAAAAGGTCTGTGGTGACCACCACGACCAAAACGATCTAAACGATAAATCATCATTGGGTTCATTTCTGGCATGTATTGCTTCACGTTTTTATGAACATAGCGTGCTAGTTGTCTAGAAATTCCGTCCACTTCACCGCCATAAAAACGTCTTGCTTTACGCTGCGCTTCAGTTTCGGTCGGTGGTACAGGTTCAGAGAAAATTCTAAAATCTACATTACTTACCGTACCATCGACACCAGTAATATTACCGATCATATCATTATTGAAAATACCAATAATTTCCCAGCCTTTATCTTTTGCGTATTGCGCAATACCGCCACCGCCGAAAAGACCTTGCTCTTCACCAGATAGCCCCATATAGATAATGCTATTCTCGAATTTATATTTTGATAATACGCGCGCAGCTTCAATAGTACCCGCCATACCGCTGGCGTTGTCATTTGCACCTGGAGAATCATCGGTAAAATTGGTTGGATCACTAACACGAGAATCGATATCGCCACTCATAATAATATAGCGATTTGGGTATTTTGTCCCTTTTTGAATAGCAAGCACATTAACTACTTCTACATCTTTTACAATACGGTCGTTAGCACCTTTTTTAACTAAGTCTTTTTGAAAGAAAACATTTAAACACCCATTACATTCAGCAGCGGTTTTTTCGAATTCACTTTTAATCCAACGTCTTGCTGCACCAATACCTCTGGTAGTTGAAACGGTATCGCTTAAGGTATGTCTAGTACCAAAATTGACAAGTTTAGTAACATCGTTTTCTATTCGTTCTGCAGAAACTGCATCAATAATATCATAAATACGTTGGTCGGTTTGTGCAGTTAACGTAATGGCTGAGGTTAATAATGTAAGTAGTAATAATTTTTTCATTTCAAGATTTTTTGTTGAGTCGTGTTAGTATGGGTAATCGGTTTCTAAAATTAAGTAAAATATAGGGTTGAGCATAATTTCATCTATAAAAGTATAAGCGCATATAGTATAGTTTTAATAGGATAAAAAAGGTATTTCTTTTTAAGCAGGACTTATCATCGCCTTTTGATCAATAAATAGTAAACACCAAACAACGGACCAATAGCTAAAGGAATAAACAAAAGATCAATAGGGATGATCGATTGAAGTGATCCTAGAAGTTGAATACTAATAATAGTAATGGCAAAACCAATACAATTTACGAGTGTAAGTGCCGTACCTTTTAATTCGGGTGCCACGGCCGATGCCACCAAATTTGAGAATTGAGGTGAATCTGCAGTAACTGCAATGCCCCACAAACACCAACCTGCCAAGAATACATATATAGGAAGTGAAAATAGAAGTGGAGAAATTAAACATAAAAATCCCGATGCTATTAACGCTATCAATGCTACCTTCTTACTATCTATGCGTTGCGAAAGTATGCCGCCATAGGCACAAGATAATCCGCCGAGGGCAATGACGATTCCTGACCAAAGAGAGACCGAAATATCACTACCTGATTGAATGGCAAAATATTGAATGGCAATAGGTGTAAAAGCCCAAAAGGCGTAGAGTTCCCACATGTGCCCGAAATACCCAAATGCAGCTTTCTTAAATTCAAAATTTTTAAAAAGCTTCGGACCAACATCAAATTTTAAAGTAGTACTTGCCACTCTATACGGTCCGTTGGGTACAAGTAAAAAAAGTAATAGTCCGCCCAAAGCCGTAATACCAGAGGTTAACATAATAACCTTATCTGGATGACTTGCTAAAGGACTTCCTTTTATTAAAAAAGGAAAAGCAGTACCTAGAACTAATGCTCCGACTAAAAACCCCAATGCTTTACCGAGCCCTTTTTCGAAGTAATCTGCCGCTATTTTCATTCCTACGGGATAAATACCGGCTAAAAAGAAACCCGTATTAAATCTTGCGAATAGTATACCACCCACGTTCAATTCAGGATAGATCAATGTTAGATTAGAAAGGGATGCTAGAAAGGCGCAAATCATAAATACTCTTGAAGGAGAAAATCGATCTGCAATCATTAAAACTCCGAATATAAGAGTCCCGATGATGAATCCGAATTGCACTGAAGAAATGACATAGCTAACAATGTCCGCACCAAAATCTAACTTTTTGGTTAGCGATTCTAATATCGCATTCCCTGCAAACCATGTAGAAGTGCAGGCGAACTGTGATAGAATTATAATCGGGAGAATATGTAGCTTTTGTTTCAATAGATTAATGTAAAAAGGTAACCTTGGCTATTTTGTTATTTTCTATTTCATAAATACCAATGGAAGAATAAAAATTTCCGTCGAGGGAAATGAAATTCTCATCAATAACTATATTTCCGATTACAATTCTATTCTTCGTTTCACAATGAAATTTTGCTTTAATACTGAATAAATCTTCATAATTCTTTCGCATATTTTCAATACCCACGGAAGGTATTATACCGTAAGTATCATAAACTTTCACGTCTTTGCTATATTGATTTAAAAAAGTATCTACGTCTTGAGCATTAATACCTTCAAGTTGTTTCTGAACAAGAACTTCAGGATTAATATCTATAGGTATTTCTTTTATGAAAGTCATGCTTTCTATAAGTCCGTCAACTTCATAAATCGCAACTTGTTGAAATTGTTTATCGCCAATGGTTATCTGTTCTTGATCAATAACGGTCTTTCCTAAATGTATTCTAGATGATACTTTTACATCAATATTTGGTGTACCATCATAAAAGCTTTGATATTTTTCCTTTAAAATTTCCCGCCCAAAGTACAATATATCATTTGGGTAGTTTTTTACTAGAACATTTTTGGAAAAACAATTGGCAAATGCTTTTAAATCTCGTGCATTGAAAGCTTCTACTTGCTTGTCAATAATTTTTTTTTGAGAATCTTTAGAAACAAAACTTAGATATTTTCCTTTTGGACTAATCGCTAATCTAGACACCCCGTTGACATCTGGATGATTGATTTGGTATGCCAACTTCCATTCTGTATCCGTTTTGGGGTCAAAAGATAGGATTCTTGATTCATTGGCAGTAAGCAATCGACCATTGTTCATCCAACAAACATCTTCGCTATCTCCTATAAGGTTTGTGATAACCTTTGTTTCTTTAGTTTTCAGGTTTAGCGATGAAATAGTAGCATTCTCGCTTTCTTTTGCTATAAAACTAATTAGCTCTGTATCGGGAATTTTATGCAACGATCGACCTACATTCTTCTGTGCAGTATAATGGGTGTTCTCTTTTAGGTTATACACCACCAAATCCATACGATTTTCAATCAAAACCGTGCAAACAATAATATCACTAGAAAACCAAACATGATAACCCACTTTTAAATCTGGTAATAATACCTTTGAATCACCCGTTTTCAAATCATACGCATATAAACGTTGTAAACCATCTTTGTCTAAACGAACAGCAGAAACAGCATCTCTACCCGGAATTTTCAATGGAGAATATTCACTGCCATTTGGGGTATTAGAAAGCCAAGTTGTTGTTTTATCGTTTACATTATAAAGAGCGATATCAGTTTGATTATTTCTTGTTGATGCAAATAGAATTTTATCATCAGAAAAAAACGAAGGCTGATTATCATAGCCTTCGTTTTCAGAAATATTTATTGGAGTGCCAATTTTTAAAGAATCATTTGACCAATTTAAACTTGCCAGGTATACTTCTGTACCTTGTTGAGCATAAGAGTTTAGACAACAAATAACACTTACAAATGCAATTTTGAGAATTTGTTTCATTATGAAAAGTATGTGAGTAACGTTATTTTTTGTCGGCAAATCTCTTCAAAATTGCACGTACATTTTTAGGGTTATCAACAAAATACCTTGCTTGTGTTTTCTGGCGACCTACTTTTACGGTAATAGAATCTTCAGGAAGCTCTTGAAACATAAATTCATCGGTCCAATCATCACCAATGGCAAAAACAAAATCATACTCATGTTCAGTATATACACGCATAGAGGCTCTACCCTTATTAACGTTGCTACTCTTAATTTCCATCACCTTGTTGCCATTTAAAACACTTAGGTCGTCATTGGCAATAAGACTAGTCAATACTGTATTCAATTCAACAGAACGCTTTTGACCAAAGTCTGGATCTGTTTTTCTATAATGCCATGCAAGGGAGTAATTTTTCTCTTCTATAAAACTACCAGGTGTTCGGTCAACAAAAGATTCTAACACCGGTAAAATTTTCTCCATCCAGTCTTTTTTCACCGTTTCTAGCATCCTAAAATCTTCACCACCTTGAGAGATCCAAACACCATGCTCAACGATCATGTTATATTTTTTAGGTAAGAACCATTTGGTGAATGTTTCTTTATCCCTACCACTGATCAAATACATATCTGTATTTGGTTGCGATGAAATTTCATCAAGAAGCTTGTATAATTCCTCGTCTGGCGCAGCTTTTTGCGGATCATTGTGAAAACCTGCCAATGTACCGTCATAATCTAAAAACACCAATCTTCGCTTAGCAATTGCATATTTATGCATAACCGTGTTCATGATGTCCACAGAGAGTTTTCTAGATCGGTAGGTTTGATCTTTCTCTTTTTGACCCACTAATGAATTCATGAAGTCGTTCGCCCATTTTTCTACGTTATAACGTTCCAGTCGTTTTTGTAATAAAGTGTTTTTAGAAATCTGCTCTTCTTTAGGCATATTGATAGCCTCGTTCAAAGCATCTGCAATTTGTTCAAAATTGTTTGGGTTAATCAATAGCGATTCATTCATTTCATTGGCAGAACCTGCCATTTCGCTCAATATTAAAACTCCTGTTTTATCGGTTCTGGTAGCTATGTATTCTTTAGCGACCAAATTCATACCATCTCTAATAGGTGTCAACCAAGCAATATCAGAAGAGGTATACAGATCAATTAAGTTTTCAAAAGGCATTGATCTATAGAAATACCAAATCGGTGTCCAACTTACCGTTGAAAGCTCTCCGTTAATTCTACCGACCAATTCATCTATCTCTCGTTTTAGTAATTGATACTGCGGTACATTGGAACGAGAGGGAACGGCTAGAATAATTAGCCGAACTTTCTCTTTATATTGCGGATATTTATTTAAGAAATATTCAAACGCCTTTAATCGCTTCGCAATACCTTTTGTATAATCTAAGCGGTCGATAGACAGAAAGAATTTAGCGTCAGGTGCTGATTTCTTATGAGTATCCAAACGTTTTTGTAGTTCGGACTTCTCATTTTCGCTACGTTGAGAATGTTCTTTGGCAGCTTCGCTGAATTTTTTATAATCGATTCCCATTGGGAAGGAATCAACATTAATTACCCTATCATCTAAGTAGATATCATTGAAACTCACCTCTAGACCTAGTAACCTGCGTACAGAGCTTAAAAAGTGACGTTCATAGTCATACGTATGAAAACCGATTAAATCTGACCCTAGTAAGCCCTGTAGCACCTCTTTACGCCAGGGCAGCGTTCTAAATATTTCGTAAGAAGGAAAAGGTATGTGTAAAAAGAACCCGATAGAAATATCTGGTCTTTGGGCACGAACCATTTGAGGTACCAACATCAGTTGATAGTCATGAATCCAGATTGTATCATCATTATCTGCTTTTTCGAGAATAGCATCGGCGAATTTTTGATTAACAGCTTTGTAAACCTCCCAACTTTCTAGCTCAAATTCAGAATACTCTAAAAAGTAATGGAATAATGGCCATATGGTTCTGTTACTAAATCCGTAATAAAAACCATCTACTTCTTTTTCGGTAAGGTTAACTTTAGAAGAACCATGTTTAGCTAGTGCGCTATCGATTTCAGGAATCAATTCTTCAGGTATTTCTTCATCTGTAAGTCCGCTCCAACCGATCCAAAGGCTATCTCCACCAGAGTGCACTGATTTCATTCCGGTAGCCAAACCGCCAACACTTGGCACTGCAGTAATGCCCCCATTGCTAATTTGTAATTGTACAGGTAGTCTATTTGAGATAATGATAGTTTTAGCCATAAAAGAGATTTTTTTACTACTTCTTGATAATTATTTCTCTAAATTTCGGGAAAAAGGAGGGCAATACCAATTGAAACCTCATATGAATCAACATTTTTATTGAATGGATAATTTAGACTACGGAATAATAGGAAATTGCAGAAGTGCAGCATTAATCTCAAAGACAGGAAGTATCGACTGGTGTTGTTTGCCAGAATTCGATAGTCCGTCAGTTTTCGCTAAACTATTAGACGAAGAAATTGGCGGTAGTTTTGAAATACATGTGGATGATAGCTACACAATCACCCAAAAATATCAACAGTATACTAATATATTAATCACTTCTTTTAAATCTGGTAATGACCATTTTGAGATACATGATTTTATGCCAAGGTACCGTAAAGAGGGGAATGCATATCATTCTCCACCAGAATTGATACGCTATTTCAAATATATTTCAGGAAAACCAAGTTTTTCGGTGCTCTATGATCCAAAGCTAGAGTATGCGATGGGCACGACAGAAACTTTTATTAAAAAAGATTTTATCGCCAGTCTTACGCATGATGTTAAATTCGATACCGTATTCTTATACACCTCACTTGATAAAGAATCTATAGTTAACAATGTAAAAGTTACGCTCACCCATGATGAGTATATGTTGATGGGTTACAATGAAAAGTTGTTGTTGCCTACTACAGAAAGGGCTTATCTAGATTTACAGAATACAAAAGTGTATTGGTTAAATTGGTCAAATTTGACACCTACCTATAAGAAATTCAACGAAGAAATTTCTAGAAGTGCATTAACATTGAAGCTATTAAGTTATGATAAAACAGGTGCAGTTTTAGCTGCAGCGACCACATCTTTACCTGAGACAATAGGCGAGGTACGTAATTGGGATTACCGTTTTTGTTGGATCCGCGATGCGTCGATGGTAATTAAAGTAGTATCTGAATTAGGACATAAAAATGTTGCAAGACGCTATCTACAATTCATTATAGATTTGATACCCGACAAGGCAGAAAAGCTTCAGATTATGTATGGTATCAACAAAGAGAAAAAACTTACAGAAGAAACACTCGAACATTTATCAGGTTATAAGGGCTCTAAACCGGTACGTATCGGCAATGCAGCATACCATCAAAAACAAAATGATATTTATGGTATTCTGATGGATGTGATATACGAGCAAATGGTAAAATTCAGTGTCGACATCGATAATGGTGAAGACTTATGGGCGATAACCAAAGGAATCGTTTGGATAGTAGGTAACAATTGGAAGGATGCCGATAAAGGTATTTGGGAGTTCAGAACAGAAGACAGACATTTTACATTTTCAAAAGTATTATGCTGGACAGCCTTAGATCGTGCTATAAAAGTGGCGGAAATGCTTGGTAAAAAGCATAAAATTGAGAAGTGGGAGCCAATTAGAGAAGAAATATGGAAAGATATATATGACAATGCTTGGAACGAAGAAGTAGGCGCATACACGCAGTCTTACGGATCTAAAGAATTAGATGCATCAGTATTGTTAATGGAATCTTACGGATGTGTGGACGCAAAAGATGAACGATATATAAGTACAGTACATGCCATAGGGAAGGAGTTGAATAATGACGGATTACTTTATCGTTATAAAAATGAAGATGACTTTGGTTTGCCATCATCATCATTTACAGTATGTACATTCTGGTATATAAATAGCTTATTTAAAATAGGAGAACGCAAAAAAGCGTTGGAGTATTTTGAGCGATTGTTGAGTTATAGTAATCATTTAGGTCTCTTTAGTGAAGATATTGATTTTAAGACGAAAAGATTATTAGGAAACTTCCCACAAGCCTACTCACATTTAGCGTTAATTGAGTGTGCAATCAACTTCTCTAAAAAGGAAAGTGAAGATCAAATGCTTGAATCTTTAAGAGAATAATTAGCGAATAGCAACAGACTTAATTTTTTGTATTAAGGCTTTAAAATGAAGCGCTGTGGTAAACGGATTCATAACCGTAATACGCATATAATGCGTACCTTTTAATTTCGTTTGTACAATATAAAATTCGCCATCTTCTAAAAGAGATTGGCGAATTTTTACATTAAGAGCATTTATATGTTCTTTATCCATATCAGTAGGGCAATACCTAAAACAAACAATATTGGACATTGGCTGTAGCGCAAGTTCAAAATTGGGCTCTTCTTGAATAAGCTGAGCAAAGTGAGCACCCAAATCATATAGTTCGGTAACATTGGCATCAAAAACTTCTTCTCCGTATAATTTTAGTAGCGTGAACCAATGAATAGCCATCATATTTTTGGTGCATTCAAACGTGCGTTTACCAGAGTTATACCAATCTTCATGCTCAGATTCTGTAAGTAGGTAATCTGCTTTCTGGCTAAAAGTGGCGTTAGCATTTTTAACATCTTTATAGAGTAGGGCAGTGGTTAGTGCTGGCATTAACATCATCTTATGTCCGTCGATAACAACAGAATCTGCCAATTCAATGCCTTTTAGGGTGTGCTTGTATTTTTTGGAGAAAATTCCCGCTCCGCCATGTGCGCCATCAACATGAAACCAAATGTTTTGTTTTTTAGCAAACTCACCAATCACTTCTAAATTGTCAAAAATGCCGGTAGCAGTAGAAGGAGCGCTACCAACAATAGCGAATATTTCAATTCCCTTTTCTTGTGCTTCTTTAAATTTTGACACCATTAACTCAGTATCCATTCTAAAATCTTTGGTTACAGGAACTTTATTAATTCCTTGATCACCCAATCCCATAATTCTTGCGGCACGATCAACACAATAATGCGCTTCTTCGCTTACCATAATTCCTAATTGGTTTTGGTTGCCCTCGTTCCAAATATCCCTTTTAGTAATTGCTTTTCGTGCACTTAATAACGCAGTTAAATTTGCTAAAGTTCCGCCTGAAGTTAAGAATCCCCCAGACGTGTCATCGAAACCAGTTTTCTTACAAAGCAATTCTATAATAATGCGTTCAATAGCATTAGAAGACATGCCCATCTCGTATACCGCAGTGCCATTATTTAATAAGGAACTAATTAGACCAGTGAGTGCAGTAATTGGAGCTGGCGGACTCACTTGATGTCCCATATACCTAGGGTGGTGTACGTAAGTGGTACGTTTTATTATTTCTGGAAAAAGGTCTGTTTCAATACCATCAGTTAAAAAATTCTTCCAGAATTCTAGTTCCTTTTCAGGTTCGTTCCAGTTGATTGTATTAAGAGAAGAAGCATTTAGTTTATCTTCTAAGTGAGAAGTCAATTGGTCGATAAGAATATGACCATTCGAATTAAATTCGGAAGTATTATAAACCTGTTCAAGTAATTTTTTATGCATGGTTTAAAAGTAGTCGCAATATCAATATTTACCAAACAAAAAAACCGCCCCAATTGGGACGGTTTAGTATTCAAGTTACCAAACAACAAAAGGTAATCTGAATTAGTCAAACGTATAACCGTTATCTGCGGCAACCTTATCGGCAATTTGTGTGCGTAAGGCAACTACATTAGGGTAGTTTGTATATTTCGTGAAACGTTTAAGTCCCATTAACATCATTCTTTGCTCATCACCTTCAGCAAAAGAAACGATAGCTTCTTTTCCTTTATTTATGATGGTTTCAGTAGCGCTGAACAAGTATAATCTAGACATGGCTATTTGAGTAGCTTGTGCTTCTTCGCCAAATCGTTTTGCATTTTTCTCTGTACGTAATAAAGCAGATTCAGCCATATATACTTCAATAAGAATATCAGATGCAGCCAACATTAATTGTTGGTGATTTTCTAATTCCGCTCCGTATTTCTGTACTGCAGATCCAGCAACCATTAAGAAAACTTTTTTAAGTCTCTTCAAAATATCTTTTTCTTCAGCGAATAGTTCAGAAAAATCTGGAGCATCGAAAGAAGGAATTCCCATTAACTCTTCACCAACAGCAGTAGCAGGGCCTAAAAGATCAACATGACCTTTCATTGCTTTTTTCACAAGCATACCTACAGCTAACATTCTGTTGATTTCGTTTGTACCTTCATAGATACGGGCAATTCTTGAATCTCTCCAAGCAGATTCCATTGGTGTATCGGCACTAAAGCCCATACCTCCAAAAATCTGAATACCTTCATCTGTGGTTTTTTGACAATCTTCAGAAACAGCTACTTTAAGAATAGAACATTCGATAGCATATTCTTCAACACCTTTAAGTTCAGCCTCTTGGTGTGTATTACCTTCCGCTTCGCGCATTGCAATACGATCCTCTATATTTTTAGCAGCACGGTAACTGGCAGATTCATCAACATAAACGCTAGTTGCCATTTCGGCGATTTTAGACTTAATAGCGCCAAAGTTCATAATCGGAGTTTTGAACTGAATACGTTCGTTAGCATATTTAGTAGCTTCACCGATAACTCTTCTTTGTGCATCTAAACAAGCAGCCGCTAATTTTATACGACCTACGTTCAATGCATTCATTGCAATTTTGAAACCGTTACCTCTTGTAGATAACATATTCTCAGCAGAAACTTTAGTTTCATTAAAGAATACCTGACGCGTAGAAGAGGAGTGAATACCTAATTTCTTTTCTTCATCACCTAAGGTAATACCGTTACTTGGGTCATTTTCTACAATGAATCCAGTAATATTTTTATCATCTTCAATACGAGCAAATACGATAAACATATTACAGAAACCTGCGTTTGAAATCCACATTTTCTGACCTGTAATACTGTATGATTTTCCGTCATCAGAAAGAACAGCTTTAGTTTTTCCTGAGTTTGCATCAGAACCAGCACCTGGCTCCGTAAGGCAATAAGCGCCAAACCATTCTCCAGAAGCTAATCTTGGTACATATTTTTGTTTTTGCTCTTCAGATCCATAAAGTGTAATTGGCATAGTTCCAATTCCTGTATGCGCTCCAAAAGCAGTACTGAAAGAACCAGTTGCTCCAGAAATGTAATCACAAACCAACATAGTTGAGACAAAACCCATACCCATACCACCGTATGATTCTGGTACAGCCACACTTAATAGTCCTAATTCACCAGCTTTACGCATGGTTTCTTCTGTAAAAGCGTAATCTTTATTCTCAAAACGCTCCCAATGTGCCCAAAGTTCTCTGTCAACAAATTCTTTGGTGCTCTCACGCATCATGCGTTGCTCTTCATTCAAATCTTCTAATGTGAAAACATCTTCACAATTGGTTTCTTTTACGAGGAACTGTCCTCCTCTAAGAATATCTTTTTTTGCTGTATCTGTACTCATGTTGTTAATAGTATTTAGAAGTTAGAATTGAGAAAATAGAAAATAGATTTATGAAAGGCTATTTTGAAAGCCCATGGTCATTTTCTGAAATTCTTCAATTTTATCTTCAAGTAATTTTAATTTATAATCAGTTATATAATTTCTATTATTCGCAATTAATAATTGTGTCCCTAATTCAAAAGAAGAACCTAAAGTAATACTTAGAAAATGACTAAAAGATTTATCTGTTCTTGCCGACCCTTCTGCAATATTACTTGGGATTGAAATTGAACACCTACTCATTTGAGAGCTTAAATCAAATCTTTCATGTTTGGGAAAACTTAATAGTACATCTGAAATGTCGTTAGCTATTTCTAAACCTAGCTTCCAAATTTTCAAGTTTCTATAGTTATGCCTCAAAGCCATTAAGTATTAATCTTTAATCTCTTTTCTATTCTCTAGCTTCTTATTATTTAATTTAAAAATTCAAATATTCCGGCAGCACCTTGACCTGTACCTACGCACATGGTAACCATACCGTATTTACCTTGCATATCTCTTTTACGCATTTCGTCAAATAATTGCACAGATAATTTTGCTCCTGTACATCCTAGTGGGTGACCAAGTGCAATTGCACCACCATTTACGTTAACGATATCTTGATTTATTTTCAATTCGCGCATTACTGCTAAAGATTGTGAAGCGAAGGCTTCGTTCAATTCTATTAAATCAATGTCGTTAAGCTTTAAACCTGCTTGTTTTAATGCCTTCGGAATAGCGGCAATAGGTCCTATACCCATTATTCTAGGTGGTACACCAGCAGCAGCATAATTTACTAGACGAGCAATTGGTTCAAGATTTAATTCTTTTACCATTTCTTCGCTCATGATTAAAACGAATGCCGCACCATCACTCATTTGAGATGAGTTACCAGCGGTTACACTTCCGCCTGCTGCAAAAACTGGGCGAAGTTTATTTAATACCTCTACAGAAGTACCTTTTCTGGGTCCTTCATCTTTGGTTACTGTATATTTACGATGTGCTTTTTTTCCGTTAGCATCCAAATATGTTTCTTCAACTTCAATAGGTGCTATCTGGCTTTGAAAACGGTCTTCTGCTTGTGCTTTTAACGCTTTCATATGAGAGTTGTAAGCAAACATATCTTGGTCTTCACGAGATACTTTGTACTCATTTGCTACAGCTTCAGCAGTATTACCCATTCCCCAGTAATAATCCTCATGACCAGAATTTGCTAAATCATAGTTCAATTCTGGTTTATTACCTGTCATTGGAACAGAGCTCATACTTTCTGCACCACCAGCAATAATACAATCGGCCATACCTGCTTGAATTTTAGCTGCGGCAACACCAATAGTTTCTAGACCTGATGCACAGAATCTATTTACCGTTACACCTGGTACATCAACAATATCTAATCCCATTAATGAAATTAGTCTTGCCATGTTCAAACCTTGAGAACCCTCTGGCATTGCGTTACCTACGATAACATCATCAATACGTTTTTTATCGAATTGCGGCAATTCCTTCATCATATACTCGATGGTTTCGGCAGCCAATTCATCAGTTCGCTTAAAACGGAAAACACCCTTCGGAGCTTTTCCAACAGCAGTTCTATATCCTTTTACTATATATGCAGTTTTCATTTTTTATGCTTTTGGCTATTAGCTTTTAGCTATTAGCATTTAATTAATGTTTTATAATAGACCGATAGCTAATTGCTACAGGCTAACAGCTACGTAATTTTAGTTACGTAATGGCTTACCCGTTTTCAACATATGCTGAATACGTTCTAGAGTTTTTCTCTCTGTACATAGAGATAAGAAAGCTTCACGCTCTATATCTAATAGATATTGCTCAGATACTAATGTAGGCTCTGATAAATCACCACCTGCCATTACATAAGCAAGCTTGTTTGCAATTTTCTTATCGTGTTCGCTAATATAGTGGCTTGCTTCCATAGCATCTGTACCTACAACGAACATACCTAAGGCTTGTTTGCCTAGTACTTTAATATCATTGCGAGCTGCTGGCTGCGTGTATCCAGATTCTGCCATTAAAATTGCATGTGCTTTTGCAGTTGCTATTTGACGGTCTTTATTAACAACTACAACGTCTTTACCTTTTTGCAGCAATCCTAAATCAAAAGCTTCGTAGGCTGAAGTAGATACTTTTGCCATACCAATAGTCAAGAAATATTCTTGCAATACGTTTAATTCAACATCACCTTTCTTAAAAGTGTCTTGTGCACGTAATGCCATTTCTTTAGAGCCACCTCCACCAGGAAGGACACCAACTCCAAATTCTACAAGTCCCATATAGGTTTCAGCTGCTGCAACAACCTTATCTGCATGTAGTGAAATTTCACATCCACCACCTAATGCCATACCATGTGGAGCAGAAATTGTTGGAATAGCAGAGTAACGCATGCGCATCATCGTATCTTGGAACATTTTAATTGCCATGTTCAGCTCGTCATATTCCTGCTCGACTGCCATCATGAAAATCATACCAATATTTGCACCTACAGAGAAATTCGGAGCTTGGTTACCTACAACCAAACCTTGGAAATCTTTTTCGGCCATGTCTATTGCTTTATTCAAGCCAGCTAAAACATCACCACCAATGGTATTCATTTTAGACTGGAATTCTACATTTAAAATTCCATCACCTAAATCTTCAACTACAACACCGGCATTTTTAAATACCTCTTTAGATTTTCTAATGTTATCTAATATGATAAATGAATCTTGTCCAGGAATTTTTTCCATGGATTTTTTCGGAATATCATAAAAATAGGTACTTCCTTCTTTTACCGAGTAAAAAGAGTCTTTACCGTTAGATTTCATTTCTTGAACCCAAGCTGCAGCTTCTAAACCTTCAGCTTTAATAAATTCAAGACCTTTATCTAAACCAACGGCATCCCAAATTTGAAATGGACCATGTTCCCAGCCAAAACCAGCTTTCATGGCATCATCGATCTTATAAAGCTCATCTGTTATTTCAGGTATTCTATGAGAAACGTAAGCGAACAACTGTCCGAAACTCTTACGGTAGAATTCACCTGCTTTATCTTTTCCACCACAAAGTACTGCAAAGCGATCAACTACCTTATCAACCGTTTTTGTTAGTTCTAACGTGGCAAATTTTGCACTCTTTTTAGAACGATAATCCATCGTATCTAAATCAAGCGTTAGTATTTCGGTATTACCTTTTGCATCTTTCGATTTCTTATAGAAACCTTGTCCTGTTTTACTACCCAACCATTTGTTCTCCATCATAGTATTGATGAAACCAGGTAGTTTAAATAAATCGTGACGCTCATCATCTTTACAGTTATCATAAATACCATTGGCAACGTGTACCAAAGTATCTAAACCAACAACATCAACAGTTCTAAATGTAGCAGATTTTGGTCTACCGATTACAGGACCGGTAAGCTTATCAACCTCTTCAACGGTCATATCCATTTCCTTTACCATATGGAAAAGACTTTGAATACTAAAAATTCCAATTCTATTACCAATAAAGGCAGGAGTATCTTTAGCAACTACAGAAGTTTTACCTAAAAACTTTTCTCCGTATCCATTTAAAAAGCTTAATACATCAGCATCTGTTTTAGGACCAGGGATAATTTCAAAAAGTTTTAAATAACGTGCTGGGTTAAAAAAGTGGGTACCACAAAAATGCTTTTGAAAGTCATCACTTCTACCTTCAGACATAAATTTGATAGGAATACCAGAAGTGTTAGAGGTAATTAAAGTACCCGGAGTACGGTACTTTTCAATATTTTCAAAAACTTGTTTTTTAATATCTAATCGTTCAACTACAACTTCAATAATCCAATCAACTTTAGATATTTTTGAAATATCATCTTCCATATTACCGGTAGTAATACGGTTTGCGAAATTTTGATGATAGATAGGTGATGGCTTAGATTTCAGCGCTGCCGTTAAAGAATCATTTACCATTCTATTGCGAACTACCTTGTCTTGCAAGGTTAAACCTTTTGCTTTCTCTTTGTCATTCAGTTCTCTAGGAACAATATCTAACAATAAAACCTCTACGCCAATATTTGCAAAATGACAGGCTATACCGCTACCCATTATTCCTGAGCCAATTACCGCTATTTTTTTAATGTGCTTGTTCATGTAATTTATGCTGTATTAATTTGATAAGTTGTATTAAAATAATTTTTTGTCTGCAATGAGTTTATTGATGGCATCTGTAACTTCAAAAAAACTTTCTAATTTTTCATCTGTAACTTCATTTTTTACTGCCTCATTAAATCTAAGAACTGTACTTTTAGAATCGTTTCTTTTCTCTAGTCCGAAATCAGTTAAATAAATAAGAACGCCTCTGCCGTCGCTGGGGTTGGGTTTTCTTAAAATAAGACCTTTTTGTTCCATACTTTTTAAGATTCTAGAAAGACTAGTAGCTTCCATTCCCATTTTTGGACCTAATGAAGTAGAAGGTGTACCCGTTTTTGGATCAATACTTAATAATGTAAAACCAACAGCCATAGTAGAATCAAAATTCTTTGCTTCTTCATTATACATTCTAGCTACTGCTTGCCATGTAGCTCTCAACGCATAATCTATCGTTGCTTCTTTCATACTCTATTTGTTGGTTTCCAAATATAAGAAAATTTATTATGCATGCATAATAAATTAGTAAAATAATAATGTTCAAATCTTACAGTAATAGTATGTTATGTGGTCAGTGGTATACTAATACTATTTTATTCACTCCGCTATGGATAGACTAAAAATAGCTACAAGTATTGTATTTGTACAAATTGTAGTAACAATATATAGTTGAAATCTATGACAACTAATAATGGAATTTGAGAAAACAATATATTAGTAAAAACCTAATAGATAAAACAACAATACCACATTTCAACAAACCATTTTAGGAATTTCAAGTTGAAATGTGGTATATATTATGAATTTCAATTTTATGAATTGAAATTTTAAAAACTTCAAAGCATTACTTAATGCTCATAAATATCATTGTAAAGGTCAATGTATTTTTCCTTAATTATTTTTCGTTTCATTTTCATGGTAGGGGTAAGGTGTCCGTCTTCGATACTCCAAACTTCAGGGGTCAATCTAAATTGTTTAATTTTTTCCCATTTGGCAAAGCTTTCATTTGCTAGAGCAACTTCTTCATCAATTCTAGCAATAACTTTTTCGTTTTTTGCAATATCGGTATTATCACCTACAGCAATATTCTTTCTTTTGGCCCATTCTTTAATATGTTCAAAATTTGGCTGTATTAATGCGGCCGGCATTTTTTCACTTTCACCGATTACCATAATTTGTTCAATGAATGGTGATTGTTTAAATCGATTTTCTAAAAGTTGAGGAGCGACGTATTTACCACCAGAGGTTTTAAACATTTCCTTTTTACGATCTGTGATTTTTAAGAATCCGTCGCTATCCAATTCCCCAATATCTCCGGTTAAAAAATAACCGTCAACAATGACTTCTTTTGTTTTCTCCTCATCCTTATAGTAACCTAACATTACTTGTGGCCCCTTAATACATATTTCACCATCTGCGGCAATCTTAACTTCAGTACGATCAATAGGTTTACCAACACTACCAATTCTGAATCCGCCTTCGCGCATATCATTTACAGAAATTACAGGTGAAGTTTCAGATAGTCCGTACCCTTCCATGAGACCGAATTCCGCAGCATTAAAAATTCTAGATAATCTAGGTTGTAAAGCTGCGCTACCAGAAGCAATCAAACCTAGGTTACCGCCCAAGCCTTCTTTCCACTTGCTGAAAATTAATTTTCTGGCAATAGAAAGCTGTGTTTCGTACCACCATCCGTTTTGACCGTATGGTTCATATTTAAGACCCAAGTCTACCGCCCAAAAGAATAGTTTCTTTTTAATGCCGGTAAGCTCCGTACCTTTTGCATATATTTTGTCATATACTTTTTCTAAAAGTCTAGGTACCGCTGTCATTACATGCGGACTAGTTTCTTTCAGGTTATCACTAATTTTTTCTAAAGATTCAGCATAGTAAATAGAAACACCTCTAAATTGATACAAGTAAATTAACATTCGCTCATATACATGACATAGGGGTAAAAAGCTTAATGCCTTGGTTTTTCCGTCTTCTATCGGAAAACGTTTAGAACTTTCAATAGCATTGCTTACCAAATTATTATGCGATAGCATAACACCTTTAGGTCTACCTGTTGTACCTGAAGTATAGATTAATGTTGCTAAATCGTTTGGTGTAACGGCATTCATTAATTTCTGAACTTCGTCTTGGTTTGAAGTATCTGTACCTAATTCTAAAACTTTGCTCCAATTATCACAATTAGAAACCTCTTCAAAAGAGTAGACATTTTCTAAGCTTTTTACCTGATCTTTAATTGAAAGTACTTTGTTGTATACTTCATCACAAGAAACAAAACAGAATTTTGCTTCAGAGTGATTGAGCACATAGGCGTAATCTTCTTCAGATATAGTAGGGTATATTGGTACATTTTGTGCACCCAATTGAAGAATACCGATGTCCATAATATTCCACTCCGTTCTATTGGTAAGTGATATTACGGCAATCTTGTCATTAGGTTTAACACCTAGACGTAAAAGCCCACGGCTAATAGCATTTGCTTTGTCTATATATTCTTGAGTAGAGGTTTTTATCCACTCTCCATTTATTTTTGACACCAACGCCTCTTTTAAAGCATGTTTTTCAAGTTGGTAATAAGGGAAGTCAAAAAGACGGGTAACTTTCTGCATATGTAATTTCTAATAAGAATTGCAAAATAGTGAAAGAACTCCATATTTTAAAATTGTATTGTTAAATAAACTAGCATCTCGTTACAATATTCTTAATTCTAGACTATTACAATGTAATGCATCGAATTTCGCCATTCATCTACAATAAATTGTATTTGAGCGTGTTATGTATACATCTCAAATATTTGTAGGAAAATTCTTTAAATATTTCCATTAGATTTGAGTATTAAGAATATTCCCAAATCGTAGAAGACATGGAAAAAAAATACTTTAAAAACATATTTTTGAACTCACTTGCTATCATTATTATAGCACTTATTAGTTCTAATATGAACGCACAGGCAGAACCTTTCAACTGCGATTTTAATGCTTATTTGTTTCAATATAATGATATATATGCATTAGATCTTGCATCAGGTAGTTCTTATTTGGTAGCTGAGGATATTACTTCAGGAAATGTAAACGGTGTAGGTTACAACCCAACAGACGGTTATTTATGGGGGTATTTATCGACCCCATCTAGTACCATAGTAAGAATTGGAAAAAACTATACTGTAAATCAATATACCATAGCAGAATTACCAACGGGGAATAAGTATGTTGGTGATATTTCTCCTGACGGTATTTATTATTTTAAAGCAGGAGGTTCCTCTTATTTTAAAGTAGATATTAATCCAGATTCACCAACATATCTTCAATACTTAGGCGCTTTCCAATTAAGTCAAAGTTTAGGAATTGCCGATTGGGCTTTCAATGCGGCGGATGGTATGTTGTACACAGTAGAAGGAGGCTCTCGGAAACTATACAAAATTGATCCCGAAACAGGTAAAGTTTACAACCTAGGTGAAGTACCTATTATAGAAGGGTTGAGCTATACTTTTGGTGCAGTCTACTTTGATGTTGATGGTAACTTCTACATTTCTGCCAATCAAACAGGTTCAGTCTATAAAATTGAGGAAGTCCAAAATATTACGGACGGAAATATGAATTCAAATATTTTTGCATTCGGTCCGGCTGCATCTAGTAATGATGGTGCACGTTGCCCCACAGCACCGGTGCCGCAAGAAGATTGTATGAATGGTATAGATGACGATGGTGACGGATTGGTAGATTGCGATGACCCATCATGTTCTGGTGTCGCTGCTTGTCCGGTAATTGTAACCACTTCTAGTGCTAACAAAGGCGGATTAGAAAGTAACGATAGGCTAGCGAACTTAATTAGTAAAAGAAACTTTAATAGGGCAAAAACCAATTATGTATTTGATAAGTTAAATGCGAAGAAGTTAGTAAAAAATGCTTTCTACGGACTAACCTCTAAAACAGCGATTGATGAAATACCTTTAAATAGCTTAGTGCCATTGGGTGTAGTAGGCGAGACAAGTACAATAGAATCATCACCTAGCGATTTATTAGACTTAACGAATGCATCAGATATCTATTCGGTAGATTACTTAAACGGTTCTGAAAATTTAGGATCTTTAATGGTCATTAAAACAGATGACAAGGTTTATGAGCACAGCAAGTTTATCTGCGACCGTTTTCTTGGAGCACAATTATTATCGGTTTCAAATATTCAGTTACGAGAAAAAGATTTTATCAAGTCCATTATTAAACAACCAGACGGTAGTCTTGAATTTGCTTTAACTTTCTCAGCGAGGGTAAATGCTGATGGTAATTTTACGATAGAATCTCATTGGAATATTGATGCTTATGCCAGCGATAATGGGTATTATAATTTTCAGATTTGGTCAAATTCGGTAGATGATTTATTATTGCTAGCCGATGAAATTTTAAATTTATTAGAAGTTAATGCAGCTATCACACAATATAACGGATCAACGCCGCCGCCAGTTTTCGTAAAGTCTGCCAGCTATAAGAACGGAGAAGTTTTATTGAATTTAGTGAACAATAACAATTCTCAAAGTATTAATCTAGAAGGCGGATTAAAATTGACCGAAACTAGTGATACTGAAGTATTAGGAGTAACTGCAGATATTGACGGGTACTTAGATTCCGTAGCCTTAAAAACAGGGACCTTGTTCGATTTAGGTTTTAGAATAAGTGCTGGTTTAGGTATGACACCAGATGATCTTTTTGTTGCCGATGCGCCATGGGGCTTAGATGATTCTGCTGAAGAAACAACTGTAGCTACTTATGAAGTATTACCGGCAGTTGGACCATATGTTGGAGAAGGATATCCTATAGAAAGAAATATAAAATTAGAAGGTAGTACTAGTAACTATTTAGGCGTGTACCGCGCTATGAGTCCGAGGTTTGCGGCTGTCGATTTAAGTGAATATGGCAAAGTAAGTTTTGAGGCAAAAGGGACAGGGAATTTAGATGTGCAGTTGATAAAAGGTGATGGTTCAATTTATAAAACTAGTATTAGTTTGGAAAGTGAAATGGATGAATACACCTTATTAGCAACCGATTTTAAAAATGACTCAGATGCAGGTACTGATTTCTCTGATATAAAAGTCCTTTCTTTTAATCTAGTTGCTGAAAATGGGTATGCGGAAGAGAAGTCGATGGAGTTACAGCATATAGATTTTCATAATCGTGAACTAGGTCAAGAGTTTGTCGATTCAGATTTAAACAAGTCGATTGTATATCCGAACCCAATGATAGAAAGCTCTAGTTTATTCTTTTACGAAGAAAAGGCAGATACCTATCAACTAGATATTTATTCATTGAGCGGTAAATTACTTGGTAGCCATCATATGGAAGGTGAAAGTAACGCAGGTCAGAATGAAATAACAATAAAAAGAAAAGACCTATCCCCGGGGTTATACTTATACAAATTACAAAACTCTAGTGAAAAAACTTGGAGCGGTAGATTGTTGGTTAAATAATACGTTTTGGTTGTAAAAAAGCTGTGTACCCCAGACATGGGAGTGCACAGCTTTTGCTTTTTTATGAAATTGATATATTTATTTCTGATTATCTACCCACTTTTTAGCATTTTGGAATGCTTCTAACCATGGTGAAACTTCATCAGTTCTATCCGATGGATAATGTGCCCAGTTCCATGGAAAAATGGAACGTTCAATATGTGGCATAGTTACTAAGTGACGACCAGTTTTATCGCAAAGCATAGCGGTGTTGAAATCACTACCATTCGGATTTGCCGGATAACCTTCGTAACCGTATTTGGCAACAATATCATAATTCTCTTCAGATTGTGGTAAATCGAATTTACCTTCACCATGAGAAATCCAAACGCCAAGTTTACTACCCTCTAAAGAAGAAAGCATTACAGAATTGTTTTTCTGAATTTCTACGGATGTAAAATTACTCTCGTGCTTATGAGAATCGTTGTATGTCATTTTACCGTGAGATTCATGCTCCGGATTAATTAAATCTAACTCCATAAACAACTGACAACCATTACAAATACCTACGGATAATGTATCTGGTCTCGCAAAGAAGTTTTTGATAACCGTATTTGCTTTTTCGTTGTATTTAATAGCGCCTGCCCATCCTTTTGCACTCCCTAGCACATCAGAGTTAGAGAAACCACCAACTGCGCCCAAGAATTGAATATCTTCAAGATTCTCACGACCAGAAATTAAATCGGTCATGTGAACGTCTTTTACATCAAATCCGGCTAAATACATAGCATTTGCCATTTCACGCTCAGAATTACTTCCTTTTTCACGTAAAATTGCTGCTTTTGGTCTCATTTCGGCTCCACTTAAACTTCGACTTGGAAGTTGTAGCGGTGTTATAGAAGGGAAGTTATATACTAAAGGCTGAACCTTATAATTATCAAATCTATCTTTCGCCAAACCATTTGCAGTTTGCTGATTGTCTAGTAAATATGATGTTTTGAACCAAGTATCACGAAGGGTTTCAATGTTGAGTCCCATTTCCATCCCATTGTTTTTAACGGTAAGAGTAGCTTCGTTAGCAACGGTTCCTATTTTCTTGGCATCTATATTTTTAGACTTTAATATAGCTTCAATACTATCATCTTCTGCTTGAAAAACAATACCAGCGTTTTCAGAGAACAATACTTTAATAGTATCAGCTTCACCTAAATCTGTTATGTCAAGATTAGCGCCTAAATTAGTGTCTGCAAAACATAATTCTAAAAGGGTGGTAATTAATCCGCCAGAAGCAACGTCATGTCCGGCAACGATTTTATCCTCTTTAATTAAAGATTGAATCGTATTAAAAACAGTTTTGAAGTATGTAGAATCCGTAATTGTAGGTGTTTCGTTACCAATACTATTTCTAGTTTGCGCAAAAGAAGAGCCACCTAATTTATAATTGTCTTTAGATAGGTTGATGTAATAAATTGAACCACCATCTTTCTGTAAAACAGGTTCAACAACCTTAGTTATATCGACACAGTTACCAGCAGCTGAAATTACTACGGTACCAGGAGAGATAACATCACCATCTTTATATTTTTGTTTCATGGAAAGAGAATCCTTTCCTGTAGGCACGTTAATACCTAAATCGATAGCAAATTCAGAAACTGCTTGTACGGCTTTATATAGACGAGCATCTTCACCTTCATTTTTACAAGGCCACATCCAGTTAGCGGAAAGAGACACAGAGGCCAATCCGTCTTTTAGCGGAGCCCAAACTAAGTTGGTCAATGATTCTGCAATACTATTTTTACTGCCGGCAGCAGGATCGATCAAAGCGGAAATTGGGGAGTGCCCAATACTAGTGGCAATACCTTCTTTTCCTTTAAAATCCAATGCCATTACGCCGCAATTGTTTAGAGGAATCTGTAACGGCCCAACACATTGTTGTTTTGCCACACGGCCACCAACACAACGGTCCACTTTATTTGTAAGCCAATCTTTACTCGCAACAGTTTCCAATTGAAGCACAGCATCTAAGTAATCATGAAAGAATTCTAAAGAATAATCTGCATTCTTATAATCGCGAATAACCGTTTTATCTATCATTACCGTTTTAGGAGAACTGCCGAACATGTCAGACAAAGCTAGATCCATTGGTTTGGCACCATTGGTTTTAGATTCAAAAGTAAAACGGTCATCACCAGTAACATCACCAACTTCGTACATCGGCGAACGCTCACGGTCAGCAATGCGCTTAAGGTGATCAATATCTTTTTTACCAATTACAAGACCCATACGTTCTTGAGATTCGTTACCAATAATTTCTTTGGCAGATAGGGTAGGGTCACCAACAGGTAATTTGTCTAAATCTATTTTACCGCCAGTTTCTTCCACTAATTCAGATAAACAATTTAAGTGTCCGCCAGCACCATGATCGTGAATAGAAACAATGGTGTTTACATCGCTCTCAACCATACCACGAATAGCATTCGCAGCTCTTTTCTGCATTTCAGGATTAGAACGTTGTACGGCGTTTAGTTCGATAGCAGAGCTAAATTCACCCGTATCTGCACTAGAAACCGCAGCGCCACCCATACCAATTCGGTAATTGTCTCCGCCTAATATTACTATTTTATTACCTGTTTCAGGTTTGTCTTTTATAGCTTGCTCAATTTTTCCGTACCCAATACCACCAGCTTGCATGATCACTTTGTCATAACCCAGCCTACGATGACTGGACTCAGCTGAAGTTTTATTTTCTTCGGAAGATTCAAACGGAGTAGAAGCTTCATCATATTCAAACGTAAGAACAGAACCTGTAATTAAGGGCTGTCCGAATTTGTTTCCAAAATCAGAAGCACCATTAGAAGCTTTAATAAGAATATCCATAGGAGTTTGGTATAACCAATCTCTCTCTTTCATTCCCTTTTCCCAAGACCTCTCTTTTTCTAGACGAGAGTAGGCAGTCATGTAAACTGCAGTACCGGCAAGAGGTAAAGAACCTTTGCCACCAGCTAAACGATCTCTTATTTCTCCACCAGCACCAGTTGCAGCACCATTAAAAGGCTCTACAGTTGTAGGGAAGTTATGTGTTTCTGATTTTATTGAAATTACGGAGTCAAATTCTTTCTCTTGGTAAAAGTCTGGCTTGTCTGCTGTTTTAGGAGCAAACTGCATTACTCTAGGCCCTTTTACAAAGGCAACATTGTCTTTATAAGCAGATACTATTTCATTAGGGAACTCTTGTGAAGTTTTCTTAATCAATTTAAATAGCGAAGAAGGCATTTCTTCACCGTCAATAACGAAAGTGCCATTGAATATTTTATGTCTACAATGCTCAGAATTTACTTGGCTGAATCCGAATACTTCAGAATCGGTAAGCTTTCTGCCTAGTTTTTCGCTGAGGTCCTCTAAATAATTAACTTCTTCATCATTAAGTGCTAAGCCTTCTTGTTTATTGAAAGCTGCAATATCTGCAATATTCAATATAGGTTTTGGTGCTACATGAATATCGAAAACCTCTTGATTTAGAGTGCTATATTTCTGAGAAATCATAGGATCGAATCCTGTGAATTTTTCTTCTACAGCGTTAAATTCTTCAATCCGAATAATTCCGGAAACACCCATATTCTGAGTAATTTCTGTGGCATTGGTACTCCACGGAGTAATCATCGCGGCTCTTGGACCAACAAAAAAGGCGTCTAGAGACGCCGCATTTATTTTAGGTTGGTTGCCGAACAACCATATAAGTTTACTTGTATCTTCAGATGAAAGTTCCTTAGCGGTCTGTACCGCAAAAACCTTTTTGCTAGGTTCCCCAAAAAAGTGAATCATTGTAGTGTGTCTGGTATTGATTTTTAAAGTACAAAATTAAGGCTTTACTGGTAACTATTTACGAGAAATTGAAACACTTTTAAACAGTAATTGTTAATGAAATTAGTGAGAATTTGTTTTACCTTTATCAATCACAATTATTGATGATATAAAGTTTTACTTTATAGTATGAAAATTAGATTTTTACTATAATTTAAATATTAGTATGTTTGTTAGACTTAAAATAATTGATGAGAGAAACGACAAATTGTAGTTGTTAAAAAAATTAGAAACCATGGCGAAGCAAAATAATGATGCTCAGGCACTTGATTATAGTATGAATATGATAGATAATAAATGGAAGCCTATAATTTTGTATCATGTAAATAAAGGAACCAATCGTTTTAATAAGCTGTTTGTTGAAATTGAAGGTATAAACCGCCAGATGTTAAGTAAGCAATTAAAGTCTTTAGAACGTACGGGTATTCTTGATCGTACCTTGTATGGTGAAATTCCGCCACGTGTAGAATATACGTTGACATCGCTAGGTAAATCATTGCTTCCGGTTGTGAAGGCGATGACCACCTGGGGTCAAAAACAAATGGAAGAAAAAGTGGTGGTGCCAGTTGCACCAGAAGCTCCAAAAAATCAACAGTTACCACTATTTTAAAAATCCTTTACATAAATTTAGTTGGCTTATAAATATGGATTTTAATGCCATTTAAAATCCTATTACCATAAAATAGATTGCTCTGGTTTTGAATTAGATAAAAATTGGTTTGTTGCGTACGCATAACAATCAATTTATGTAACTTCTAGCAACTAATTCAAATAACCACCATGAAACAAAGAACTACACTATGTGCATTCGCATGTTGTTTACTCGCCTTTAGTGGCGTGTACGCACAAAAGAAAAGATCAAACAAAGAAATTGAAAAACTAAAAACCGAGGTTGCCGCTATTGTCGAGGAGAATAAAAAACAATCTCAGGTAATGGTAGATAAGATTTTTAGTTTTTCAGAATTGGGTTTTCAAGAAGTAGAATCATCAAAATATCTAACAGGAATATTAGCTGAAAACGGATTCGAAATCGAAAACTCCATTTCAGGAATTCCCACAGCATGGTTTGCAACTTGGAGCAATGGAGAAGGACCTACAATTGCTTTGGGTAGTGATGTAGATTGCATTCCTAAAGCATCCCAATATCCGGGTGTGGCATATCACAAGCCAATAGTAGAAGGAGCTCCGGGGCATGGCGAAGGACATAATTCTGGTATTCCGATGAATATTTCATCCGCCTTAGCGGTTAAAAAAATTATGGAGCGTGAGAATATTGGAGGTACACTTCTAGTATGGCCGGGTATAGCCGAAGAGCTTGTGGCAGCAAAAGCATGGTATGTACGAGATGGTCGTTTTGACGATATTGATATGTGCATTTTTACCCATGTGGGTAATAATCTTGGAGTCTCGTACGGGCCAACAAGAGGTACGGGTTTGATATCGGTAGAATATTCTTTTGACGGAGAAGCAGCACATTCCGCCGGTTCACCGTGGAGAGGTAAAAGTGCTTTAGATGCTGCTGAATTAATGAATATTGCTTGGAATTATAAGAGAGAACATTTACACCCTTTAAAACGTTCTCATTCCATCTTTACAGATGCTGGTGATCAGCCTAATGTAGTACCTTCTAAAGCGGCTATCTGGTTTTATTTTAGAGATATAAAGTATGAGGGAATCATGGAAATGTACGCCATGGCAAACGATATGGCCAAGGGTGCGGCATTAATGACAGGTACAACCATGACCTCTAAAGTTTTGGGTACAGCATGGCCAAGACATTATAATAAGGTAATTGCAGAAACGATGTATGCTAATATAAAAGAGGTTGGATTGCCAGAATGGTCAGATGCTGATCAGCAGTTGGCAAAAGCGGTACAAACAGAAGTTAATTCAGAGAAAATTGAAGGTTTGCCTGTAAAATTAGATGAATTAGGTCTCCCGGTTCTAGAGCCTATTAGTGGTGGTTCTGATGATATTGGTGACGTATCTTGGAAAGTGCCAACAGTAACGTTAAGGTACCCAAGTAACATACCTGGTCTACAAGGCCATCATTGGAGTAATGCGATAGCAATGGCAACGCCAATAGCCCATAAAGGCGTGGTAGCAGGAGCAAAGGTAGAAGCTATGACTATTATAGATTTTTTATTGAAGCCAGATTTAATGAAAGGCGCGTGGGACTATTTTAATAATGAGCAGCAAAAAGAAACCAAATACCAACCTATGATTTCTGAAAGTGATATGCCGCCAATTTATTTAAATAAAGACAAGCAAGATCAGTTTAGACCAGAATTAGAAAAGTTTTATTACGATGAAACCAAATACGATACATATTTAGAGCAATTAGGTATTGAATACCCAACATTGAAAGATTAGGTTTTTGAATACTATTCATAAAAAAAAGCCATTTAGTTTAATTGAACTGAAAGGCTTTTTTACTTGTATAAAAAGAAGACTTAGATTTTCTTGTCTAGCAACGCCATATAGAATCCGTCATAACCACTTTTAGAAGCGTATATTTTTTTGTCTTTTACTAAGCTAAAATCTTTACCTTCTTCAGACTTCAAGAAAGATTGAACCTGATGACTGTTTTCTTGAGGTAGAATAGAACACGTAGCATATACCATTTTACCACCAGGTTTAACAATTTTACTGTAGCTTCTAATAATATCGTGTTGTGTCTTCACAATTTTATCAAGAAACTCTGGCTGCATTTTCCATTTAGAATCTGGGTTTCTTCTTAAAACTCCCAATCCTGTACAAGGGGCATCGATAAGAACTCTATCGGCGCTACCATAAAGTTTTTTATAAACTTTAGAAGAATCTATTTCACGAACTTCAATATTATGAGCACCATTACGTCTAGCACGTCTTTTAAGTTCTTTCAATTTACTTCCGTAAATATCCATAGAGATCAATTGACCTTTATTTTCCATTAAAGCAGCTAAGTGTAAAGATTTACCACCGGCACCGGCACATGTATCAACCACACGTTGCCCTGGTTCTATATCTAAAAATTCTGCAACTAATTGAGACGAGGCATCTTGAACTTCAAACATTCCGTTTTTAAAAGCTTGGGTAACAAAAACATTTGCTCTCTCAACCAATTTCAATGCAGAAGCATAACCTTTTATAGGCTCTGCAACGATATTTTCATCTAAAAGTGCTTTACGTAATTCTTCTTTTGTAGTTCGTAACGTATTTGTACGTAAAATTACTTCAGCAGGCTCGTTAAGTTTTGCAAGCTCTTCGGTCCATAATTTTTCACCTAAGGCTTTTTCACATAACTCATCGATCCAATCTGGCACCGCTTCTCTATATTTTCTTATTTGAGAAAGCTCATCGAATTTACCTTTAATTCTTCTTTCTGGTGTTGGTTCGATTTGTTTCCAATCTGGTAATTTAATTCCTTTTAAAACAGCCCAAACTGCCCACATGCGAAACAAATCTGGTCTACTGTATGGTGCTTTTATTTCGGCTATTTCAGTATATAAACGTTTGTAACGTACCATTTCATAAGTGGTCTCTGCAATAAAGCCACGATCACGCGCACCCCAACGTTTGTCATATTTAAGCACTTTTTGAACCACCTTATCGGCATATTCATTTTCGTTAAATACAAGGTTTAAGGCGTCTATAACGGCAAACACCAAATTTCTGTGTAATTTCATTAGAATAGATATTATTACTTTGTCAGA
Organism: Maribacter spongiicola; assembly: GCF_004364165.1. GTDB lineage: Bacteria > Bacteroidota > Bacteroidia > Flavobacteriales > Flavobacteriaceae > Maribacter > Maribacter spongiicola. Next base: position 1,046,933 of record NZ_SOAY01000011.1, on the reverse strand, counting down.
AGATTTGAAGCCGTCATTGTAGCGATTACAGTTTAGATTAGCTAATGTCCTCTAAAAAATTATGGCTGCAAAGGTATTGTTTTAGAAGCGATTCCATTTATTTTTGATCAACTTTATACCATATTCCTATGCGTTACACCATTCTTTTAATTGTTTTAGTGGTTTCATGTTCAGAAAGTGTACAGCCAACTGCATTTAATTCGGTAGGTATAAAAACTATATATTCAGATTCTGTTAGCATTCGAGCTATAGAACTCATGGGTAATAGTTTAGCCTTCGCTGCAAATAAAGGCACTTTTGGTACTGTAGATTTAACTTTTGGAAAAGTGCGTGCGAATATTGAAAAATACCATACCAGCGTACCTGCGTTTAGAGCAGTGGCACATACAGCTAACGATTTCTTTATGCTATCTATAGAATCGCCAGCACTATTGTACAAAACGGGAGATAACGGTCAAATGGAATTGGTGTATAAAGAGGAGGGAGAAGGCGTGTTTTATGATGCCATGACCTTTTTGAATGATAAGGATGGAATTGCAATAGGAGATTCTGTCGACGGATGTTTAAGTGTTATCATAACTTCGGATGGTGGAAACACGTGGTCTAAGCTACCATGTTCTCAATTGCCAGAAGGTATAGAAGGTGAGGGGGCTTTTGCGGCTAGTAATACAAATATCAAAACAATAGGTGATAATATTTGGATTGCAACCACATCTGGAAGAATTCTGTTTTCTTCGGATAAAGGGAATTCATGGGAAACTTATCAGACTCCTATCAAAAATGCCGAGACAACTGAGGGTATTTATTCCATTGATTTCTATGATGAAAATTTAGGATTTGCCATTGGTGGAGACTACACCAATCCGGATACTTCGTTAGCTAACAAAGCAATTACAAAAGATGGTGGAAAAACTTGGAGCTTGGTAGCTGACGGTAATGCCCCAGGTTACAAAAGTTGTGTACAATTTGTACCTGGATCAAATGGTACCGGACTCGTAGCCATAGGTTTTACAGGGATATCGTATTCCTCGGATATGGGTAAAAATTGGAAAGAACTATCAAAAGAGCCTTTCTTTACCATACGCTTTCAGAACGATTCTATTGCTTATGCGGCGGGTAAGAACCGTATATCTAAATTAACTTTCAGGTAATTATCTTCCGCCTTTATTCTGGCGATACTGTTTCATTAATTGACGTTTAAATTCCTCTTCGGATCTTAAAAGTAAGAGTGTTTTTTTGGCAGAAATAACTTTAGATACATTCTTAAGAAAATTAGCATCTAACACTTCTTCTTCTTCCTCAATTTGTATATGTAAGGCTAATAGGTTTTCAGCCTCTTTTTCTGTCAGCGCATCGGTATCTTTCATTTTACCTCTGATCTGGTTATGACTCTTTTTGCGTAAAATATTTCTTTTTTCTTGATACTCATTGTAAACAGGCCAAAACTGTTGAGCTTCTTTGGTGCTTAGAGAAAGTTTTTCGGTAATGAAAGCAACTTTTAGCGTGTTTATCTTTTCCCAATCTTGGTTTCTTTGTCCAAAAGATAGGGTAGTAACAAAAAGGAATATGATTATTATAAATTTATTCATTGTCTTCAATATTTAATTCATCAAAATCACTTACGTTTTCATTTAAGTAATCTAGTAGATTATCGCTCTCAATAGGCGAACTTAAAAAATCTGAATATTCAGTATTCGTTACTGGTAAAACTTCAGCAATCTCGTAAGGTGAAAGCTCAAAATCGTTATTTTCAAAATAGGCTTCAATATCAGCATTCGCTAAATCACTGAAACTTAATTCACTGGATGGGCTCCAATTGTAATTTAAAGCTATAATTGCAATAGCGGCAATTGAAGCAGCTACAGCTATTATTTTCTTAATTGGAAAAAGCGAAATTACTTTTGGTTCATTATCAAGTTTTCCTTTAAGAGATTCATTGAACGATTCAAAATAATTATCAGGCACCTTAAACGCGCTATCTTTTGGGATAGTGCTTTCAGTTTTAGATAATTTATCCATTAGTTTATCTTCAAAGCTATCGAAATAGCCTTCTGGAATTTTAAACGGATTATTTTTGTTTTTGTTCATGATACTAGTTTGACAATCAATTGTATAAAAGGTTTAATCTTCTTTTAAATACTGTTCCAATTTTTTTACTGCTAAATGGTAAGAAGCTTTTAATCCGCCTACCGAAGTATTCAATATTTCTGAAATCTCTTCATATTTCAATTCCTGAAAATACTTCATGTTGAAAACCAACTTTTGTTTTTCAGGAAGTGTTGCAATAGCTTTTTGAAGTTTAAGTTGAATTTCATCTCCTTCAAAATACACATCAGCTCTTAAATTAGATACTAATTTATCTTGATAGTTAGTATCTGAAACACCTTGCATTTTTGCTTTTTGCTTAATAAAATTTAAAGCCTCGTTAGTTGCAATACGGTACATCCAAGAAAAGAGTTTACTGTCTCCTTTAAATCCGTCTATATTTTTATAAACTTTAATAAAAGTGTTCTGCAAAACATCATCAGCATCGGCATGGTTTAAAACAATACTTCGTATTTGCCAATACAAGCGCTCTTTGTAGGTATTTACTAATACCTCGAAAGCCTGTGCTTGCTTGCTTTTAGTTTTTAAATCTAATACTAATGTTTCCTCTTCAATCACCTAGAAATGAGGTTTGTTTATCCTTAGACCATGAAATTAGAAAAAGGTTTAATCATTCCGTAGGGTATTTTATAATATTTAATAGGTATACAAATATTTATATATTCTATCCGTTGTAAAATAAACCAAAACTTAATTTTATGATTTTAAAGAAGATTTTTTTATTAGTATGCTTTTTAACGGTATCAATTACTATTATCTCATGTAGTGACGATAATGAAGATGTAATTATCGAAGGCTTAACTGAGCAAACAGAAGAAGAGGAGGAAGTAATAGTAGAAGAAGAAACCCAAAGCGAAGAAGAGGCTGAGGAGGAAGCAGAAGAAGAAACCGAGGAGGAAGTAGAAGAAGAGGTAGTTGCGGAAGAAACTGAAGAGCAAGCTGAAGAATTGTCGAGTTATGTTTTATATGAAAATGTGGAGTTCATAGTTGATACTGATGGGTTGGATACTAAGCGTTTCTTTTCAACAAGTACTGGAAATTTATACACATACAATGAAATTGATGCAGAAATAGCACCAACTATTGATTTAGCTTGGTATGATATGAGTCCATCAAACTCTGGCTTTTTATTTTGGATGAGTCCAGATGATTTGTTTCAAGATGAGCAAATAGAAGGCGGTACAACGACTAAAATGGAAAATACAGCTGATCAAATGACTGTTGAAGAATTTGATGCAATTGCTGATGAAAGTTCGCTTATAGATTTAGTAATTGAAAATGAAGATGAGGCAATGGGACCACAAGATTATCCGACAATTGTTTTATTTGAGAATGCAGCGGGACACAAAGGAGCTATTAAAATGAAAAGTAACGACGGTCAAATTATGATTGTCGATATTAAAGTTGCTCGATAGTTTCGTGTTATTCATAAAAAATCAAAGCCATCTAAAAAGATGGCTTTTTAATTCGTAAACATTTCTAATGTAGCTGGTTTGTAGTCTTAAGCCAACGATTGCATTTGTACTAATTTCTTGTATGTACCATTAAGCTCTAAAAGTTCAGCATGAGTGCCTTGCTCTACAATCTCGCCCTTTAAAAGTACTACAATCGTATCTGCATTTTGAATGGTAGAAAGCCTGTGTGCAATGACAATAGAAGTTCTGTTCTTCATCATTTTTTCAAGTGCATCTTGTACTAAACGCTCACTTTCAGTATCCAAAGCAGATGTAGCTTCGTCCAAAATCATTATCGGTGGATTCTTTAATACCGCTCTTGAAATAGACAAACGTTGCTTTTGACCGCCACTTAATTTATTACCGCTATCACCAATATTAGTGTCATAGCCATTCGGTAAATCCATGATAAAATCGTGGGCATTTGCAATTTTAGCGGCTGCAATAATTTCTTCGTCAGTAGCATTTTCTTTTCCTAATCCGATGTTATTTTTAACAGTGTCGTTAAATAAAATAGAATCTTGAGTAACCAAGCCTAATAAAGCTCGAAGCGATTTTTTACTGAGGTTTTTAATGTTATTCCCGTCAATACTAATATCTCCTTCATTAACGTCGTAAAAACGAGTAACAAGATTAGCAATAGTACTTTTTCCACTACCAGATTGCCCTACTAAGGCAACTGTTTTACCTTTTTCAACAGTTAAGTTGAAATTCTTCAACACATAATCATCTTCATATTTGAATGAGATATTGTTGATGTTAACGGCTGTATTAAAAGTTTCTTGTTGAATAGGATTTTCAATTTCAGAAATCGGATTTTCTGTCTCTAAAATCTCTAATACACGTTCGGCTGCGGCATTACCTTTTTTGACACTGTAAGAAGCTTTGCTAATTGCTTTTGCGGGAGTTAATATTTGATATGACAATGTCATGTAGGTTATGAATAAACTACCTTCAAGCGTTTTATCTACTAGTACCATTTGACCGCCATACCATAGAATTACGCCAATGGCAGCAATTCCAAAAAATTCACTTGTAGGTGAAGCTAAGTTTTGTCTATTAAGTAGGCTATTTGAAAAATTGAAAAATCTTTTAGTAGAAGCTTGAAATTTTTTGGCAAAAACAGACTCGGCATTAAATGCTTTTATAACTCGTAATCCGCCTAATGTTTCTTCTAAAATGGATAAGAAGTAGCCTTGTTCTTGTTGAACCTTATCTGATTTTCGCTTTAATGATTTTCCGATTAAGGAGATTAGAAATCCCGAAAGTGGAAGAAATAGAAATACGAACAATGTTAATTTCGGACTAATGGCCAGCATAGCTATTATCGTAAATACAATCGTCAAAGGTTCTCTTACAATTAGTTCTAAAATAGATAAAAATGAATGTTGAATCTCTAGTACATCTGAAGTAATACGCGCAATCGTATCACCTTTTCTTTTTTCAGAATAATACGAAATAGGTAGTTCTACAGTTTTGTCATAAAGTTCATTACGTAGATCTTTAAGTACGCCATTACGTAAAAACGTGATGAAATACATGGCTAAATAATTAAACAAATTCTTTAAAAGGAACATGGTGATAATTAAACCAACCATTACCATAAGCACTTCGCCAGGGTCGTTATCTTTACTTCGTTCCGTAACGAAATAGTTTAGATAGTCTGTACCATAATCCTTTAAATCAGAAAAGCCATTCCATTTTGGTTTGGAATATACTTCTTCTGTTTTGTCAAAAAGAACTGTCAACATTGGAAATAACGAAATCATGGCCAATGTTGAAAACAGTGCATAAAAGATGTTAGATATAATGTTTAGAATAGCATATATCTTGTAAGGCTTCGCAAAGCGAAGAATCTTTTTGAAATAGTTCATTAAGCTAAATTAAGCTCAGCAAGAATGCTCTTGACTTTATTGTCAAGTTCTGCTGCCACTTTTTTATAATCTTCAGTTTTTTCTAATTTCGTATTCGTGCTGATGTAGAATTTCACCTTAGGTTCCGTTCCACTTGGTCTTGCTGCTATTCTTGTACCATCTTCAGTTTCGTAAATTAAAACATTAGATTTTGGTATATCAATAGTTTTCTCTTCGCCAGTCAATACATTTTTAGCAATTGAAGTATTATAATCTTCAATCCACTTTACTTTAGAACCAGCAACAGATTCCACCGGATTTTCCTTGAAATCTTTCAACATCTGCTTAATTTCTTCAGCACCACTAATCCCTTTTTTGGTAATAGAAACTAAATGCTCTTTGTAGAAGCCATAATCAACATAACATTGAATTAAGTCTTTATAGAAAGAGCTACCATTAGCTTTCGCCTGACTAGCAATTTCACACGCCAATAGGGTAGAGGTAACCGCATCTTTATCGCGAACAAAATCACCTACCATATAACCAAAGCTTTCTTCACCACCACCAATAAAATCTGACTGTGGGAAATCTTTGATCATTTTACCGATCCATTTAAAGCCAGTAAGCGAAGTTTTAAATTCTACTCCGTATGCCTTAGCCATAGCCTCCATCATTGGGGTAGATACTATTGTTGTCGCAATAAATTCATTGCCTTTAAATCCTTTTTCTTTTCTCTTTTCAAGAAGAAATTTTGTCATTAAAACCATAGCTTGGTTTCCGTTGACAATTTCCATTTCTCCATCAAGATTACGAACGGCAATACCTAAACGGTCACTATCTGGATCTGTACCTACAACCATATCAGCACCAATTTCTTCAGCCTTTTTAACAGCCATAGAAAGCGCCTCAGGTTCCTCAGGATTCGGAGACTTTACCGTTGGGAAGTTTCCGTCAGGTTTAGCCTGTTCTTCGATAATAGTTACATTTTCATATCCGCCACGTTTTAATACTTCTGGTATAGCTGTTATTGAAGTTCCGTGTAATGATGTAAAAACAATTTTGAAATCATCTTTACCAGCAGCATTAAAGTTTCCTGCAGCTACAGACTGTGAGATAAAAGCTTCATCTACTTCCTTATCAATTACTTGAATAAGGCTATCATTTGCATCAAACTTTATATCTTCAAAATCAAGAGAGTTGATTTCAGAAATTATAGCTCCGTCTTGTGGAGGTACAATTTGTCCGCCATCTGTCCAATATACCTTATACCCATTATATTCTGGTGGGTTATGAGATGCTGTAAGTACAATACCGGCATGGCAGTTTAAATGTCTAACTGCAAATGAAAGTTCTGGAGTAGTACGCAAATCTGAGAAAAGGTAAACTTTAATGTTGTTTGCAGAAAATACTTCAGCTACAATTCTAGCTAGTGTATCACTATTATGACGGCAATCAAAAGCGATAACCACTTTAATTTCTTCCCCTTTATATACCTTATTAAGGTAATTGCTAAGTCCCTGTGTGCTTTTACCCAATGTATATTTGTTAATACGATTGGTGCCCACGCCCATAACGCCTCGCATACCGCCAGTACCGAATTCCATATTTTTATAGAAACGGTCGTTCAGTTCTTCTTTATCGTTGGCGATAAGGTGTTCAATTTCTTTTTTTACAGCTGGGTCGAAAAAATCGGTTAGCCAGGTTTTAGCAGTATCAAGGATGTTATCCATTTGGTTTATAGTTTTATGTGCATTTAAGTTAGTAAGAATTTTACTATTGTAAAAGTGCTGTGTTTATTTCTTCTGAAACGATATATCTTTTTTCTTCTTTCTTAGAACGTATTAATATTTCACCAAGAAAACCAGCTAAGAACAATTGTGTTCCTATAACCATGGCTATCAGTGAAATATAAAATTGTGGTCGGTCTGTAATTAATCTTCCAAACTTGTTGATGAATAATTTATCGATACCCAAATAGATAGCAAATCCAAATCCGATCAAAAACATTAAAACGCCCAATGCTCCAAATAAGTGCATAGGTCGTTTACCGAATCTAGATACGAACCAAATGGTCAGTAAATCTAGAAAGCCATTTATGAAACGTTCCATTCCGAATTTTGTTTTACCGTATTTACGAGCTTGGTGTTGAACTACCTTTTCTCCAATTTTCGAAAAACCGGCATTTTTTGCAAGAACAGGTATGTATCTGTGCATTTCGCCAGATACTTCAATGTTCTTTACAACATCATGCGCGTATGCTTTTAGACCACAGTTGAAATCATGTAATAGAACACCAGATGTTCTTCTAGCTGCCCAATTGAATAATTTTGAAGGCGTGTTTTTAAAGACGATAGAATCGTAGCGTTTCTTTTTCCAGCCAGATACCAATTCGTAACCTTCGTTGGTTATCATATGATATAATTCCGGAATTTCTTCTGGGTTATCTTGCAGATCGGCATCCATAGTGATGATAACATCGCCGCTTACGGCTTTAAATCCGGCATGTAGTGCTTGCGATTTACCGAAGTTGCGTAAAAAATGAATTCCTTTAACTGAAGGATTCTGTTTTGATAGTTCAGAAATTATACTCCATGAACTATCGGTACTGCCATCATCAACAAATAGTATTTCATAAGAAAAATGATTGGCTTGCATCACAGATACAATCCAATCATGAAGTTCTTTAAGTGATTCTTCTTCGTTAAGTAAAGGAATTACTATTGATAATTGCATGCGTTATATAAGTATTCCTGTCAAAAGTACGAATTAGTTCAGATTTTCTTGTTTTTTAATAATTAATGCTGGTATTATAGACCCAATGAAACCAAGAATAATTGAAAAAATAAGACCCATTCCAAGCTGTTTAAAAGGGTTTTGATTTTTTTGATCTTCCATTGCTTTATCAACGTCATTTTTGGACATCCCTGCATCTAGCATCATTTCCGAGGCATAATTAATTGCTTTTTCAGTTGTTTCAGGGTCAATAATTTCAGTAAGTATAAAATTAAAAAGAATGCCAATAATTCCAGAAACAAGAGCTACCCCAACACCAATTTTTAAACCTTGCCGAAATGAGATTAAGTCGTTATTAACTTTTCTAAATTCTATCATGGCTAAACTTCCTCCCACAACGATAAAGGTTAAGGAAAGTAAAAGATTAATAAATAATCTTTTGAGGTCAATTTGATAATGCAAATCTTGAGAATAGAGCATCAAGCTAAGAACAATACCGATAACCCCTAGTATTATACCGTATTTTAATGCAAACTTTCCTGTTTTTGGTTGATTCTCTTCCATAATAAATATTGGTTTAAGGTTGACTTTCTAAGTTAGTATATAGAAAACTTATTTTGTTACAAAAGTGCTAAAATTTAATTTTAATATTTTTTTTGATTTCTAATTGTGCATTTGTATAATTTCACTATTTTTGCAGCCTTAAAATGAGTGCCCGTCGGAATGGGTGCGTTAAAGTTTTTAAAATGAAAAAAGACATACACCCAGAAAATTATAGAATCGTGGCCTTTAAGGACATGTCTAATGAAGAAGTATTTTTGACCAAATCAACAGCTGACACTAAAGAGACTTTAGATGTAGATGGTGTTGAGTATCCATTGGTAAAATTGGAAATTTCAAGAACTTCTCACCCGTTTTACACTGGTAAAGCTAAATTCTTGGATACAGCAGGTCGTATCGACAAGTTCAAGAACAAGTACAAGAAATTCGTTAAAGAAGAGAAAAAAGAAGAAGAATAGTATTCTTATTCTTACTATTAAATATAACGCCTTCGAAATTTTCGAAGGCGTTTCTTTTGCATTTAACTTTTAAATAAAGGAAGTTATCTATTAAATATAGATGCTCTACGGATATTTGTTAATTTTGAAAAAAATCATCTTGTATGAACTTTATTCTTTTTGATGGTCCTCGTAGGAATCATCTTTTACCTTTCACTTTTACGCGTCCTGTTTCAGAAATTCGAGTAGGCATTATGACCTTAAAAGAGCGTTGGGAAGCATTTTTAAAAGTTTCGGTAACATCTTTGACCGAAGAATATTTAAGTGTAAAATATCCTGTTAATCTAGAAGATTCTAATGTTTTTATAGATGCTTCGGTATTACCCTCTAACGAGTTGCTAAAGGCGGTTAAAGCTTTGCGGTCGGGCGAAAAGCTAATGTTAGGCGAATTGATAATCGCTTATTTAGCTGCAACTTCTAAAACTGCAGATGAATTAAGTGATTTTAATATAGTTGAATTTAAGGGTGATATAGTTCAAATCAATAATACTTGGGATATTTTCGATAAAAACGCAGATATCTTACAGTTCGATTTTAATCTCATTACAAAGGGTCGAAAGAGTCAACCCATATCAAGTACCAACCAATTAATTCACCCAGAGCGTATATTTCTAGAAGAAGGAGCAAAGGTTGAGTTTAGTATACTAAATGCTACCGACGGACCTATTTACTTAGGTAAGAATTCTGAAATTTGGGAAGGTAGCCTTATACGTGGTGGTTTGGCACTTTGTAATAATGCTATCATAAAGATGGGCGGTAAGCTCTATGGAGCAACTACTATTGGTCCGTTTAGTAAAGTATGTGGTGAAGTTAGTAATTCGGTTATTTTTGGATATTCAAGTAAAGGTCATGAAGGGTACTTGGGTAATGCTGTGTTAGGGGAATGGTGTAATATAGGTGCAGATTCAAATAACTCAAACCTAAAAAATAATTATGCTAAAGTCCGTTTGTGGAATTACGCCACAGAGAGTTTCGAACAAACAGGGTTGCAATTTTGTGGTCTAATGATGGGTGATCATAGTAAGACCGCTATTAATACCATGTTTAATACTGGTACTGTGATAGGGGTAAATTCGAATATTTACGTTCCTGGGTTTCCTAGAAATTTTGTTCCTAGTTTTAGTTGGGGTGGTGCATCTGGGTTTACGGCATATCAACCTGCAAAAGCATTTGATGCTGCTAAAGTAATGATGGCTAGAAGAGGGGTGGAGTTTGATGAAGTTGAAGCCAATATTTTAACCCATGTATTTGAAGTAACAAAAAAATGGAGAAAGTATTAAATATTTAGAATTGAAATTCAATTATTTAGCGTGTTACTGCTAATTGTAGTTTAGGTATTTTTAAACGCTCAAAGAGATTATTAGATGAAGAAAAAAGTGGCTTTTTACACTTTAGGATGTAAGTTGAACTTTTCAGAAACATCTACCATAGCCCGAAGTTTTGCAGACGAGGGGTTTGATAGGGTAGACTTTTCAGAAGAGGCAGATATGTATGTTATTAATACATGTTCTGTAACCGATAACGCGGATAAAAAATTTAAGACTATAGTTAAGAAAGCGCAGAAGATAAATCCCGATGCTTTTATTGCTGCTGTGGGTTGTTATGCGCAATTAAAACCAGAAGAACTTGCTGATGTCGATGGGGTAGATTTGGTTTTAGGGGCTACAGAAAAATTTAAGATTACCGATTATATAAACGATTTAACCAAAAATGATCACGGTAAGGTTCATTCTTGTGAAATAGCAGATGCCGATTTTTACGTTGGTAGTTATGCTATTGGTGATAGAACAAGAGCTTTCTTAAAAGTTCAAGATGGTTGTGATTATAAATGTACTTACTGTACAATTCCTCTAGCGCGTGGTATTTCTCGAAGCGATACTTTAGAAAATGTATTAAAAAATGCGGCCGATATATCAGAGCAGGGTATTAAAGAAATTGTATTAACCGGTGTAAATATAGGTGACTACGGTAAAGGAGAGTTTGGTAATAAAAAACATGAGCATACTTTTTTGGATCTTGTTACGGCTTTAGACGATGTTGAGGGTATTCATCGTTTGCGAATCTCTTCAATAGAGCCCAATCTTTTAAAGAACGAAACAATTGAGTTTGTTTCTCAAAGTAAAACATTTGTCCCTCATTTTCATATTCCTCTGCAGAGCGGTAGTGATGATCTTCTTAAGTTAATGAAGCGGCGTTATATGACAAATCTTTATAAAGAACGTGTAGCGAAGATTAGAGAGGTAATGCCGAATTGCTGTGTTGGAGTTGATGTAATCGTTGGTTTCCCTGGTGAGACAGAAGAACATTTTTTAGAAACGTATCACTTTCTGAATGATTTAGATGTTTCTTATTTACATGTTTTTACGTATTCAGAAAGAGATAATACTCCCGCTGCTACAATGGATGGTGTTGTGTCTAATAAAGTAAGGAGTAAAAGGAGTAAAATGTTACGCGGATTATCTGTAAAGAAGAGACGAGCGTTCTATGAGAGTCAGTTAGGTAACGAGTTAACCGTATTGTTTGAGGGTGAGAATAAAGAAGGCTATATTCATGGGTTTACTGAGAATTACGTAAAAGTAAAATCACCTTGGAATCCTGAATTGGTGAATACTTTACACCAAGTTAGGCTTACTGAAATAGATAAAGATGGTTTGGTTCGTTTTGAATTTGTGAACGTACAAGTAGAAGCATAAAAAAAGCCTTTCGATTGAAAGGCTTTAAATTTTTTAGATACGAATACCGATAGGCAGCATTTCTTTATACTGTCTTCTATTTTTTCGTAGAAATCCGGCGATATGTGGGCTTGTTGGTACAACCCTAAGATTTCTTTCTTGAATTATACTTAGAACGGCTTTGATGAAGTTTTCTCTGAAATCTTCATCTGTAATTTCTTCAGGAACAACTAACTTGGTAAGGAAAACTTTTCGTTCTTGAGAAGAATATTCAATTCTGGCAAGATGACCATCTACAGTAGTTTCAAATTGGCGCAGAAAAGAATTGTCATTAATGATAACATCGTTCATATAGATAATTTTAGTGTTGCTATTAGACAAAAAAATTACGATGTTCTCATATCGTAATTCCTCGTTTATAAAATGCTGTACAGATTATATGACATGTAAAAACATGTGTTTTTCGCATTCTCTTACAAAACTAGTTAAAAAATACTTAATTTCCTAGTTTTTACTACGTTTCGTGACTATGATAGATAATATAATTCATGTGTATTGTATGCCAGGTATGGCAGCAAGTCCTACAATTTTTGAATATATACAATTGCCCGAAGAGAGATTTGAACTGCATTTGTTAGAATGGAGTATTCCTACAAAAGATATTTCATTTAGTGAGTACGCTAAAAATATGTGTAAACTCGTACAACATAAAAATGTTGTATTGTTGGGGGTTTCGTTGGGCGGACTCCTAGTTCAAGAAATGACTAAATATATAGAGGTAAGAAAAGTAATAATTGTGTCAAGTGTTAAAACTAGATATGAGCTGCCAAAGCGTATGATGTTTGCTAGGTATACAAGTGTTCATAAATTACTGCCTACGGGGTTGGTGAACAATGTAGAATTACTGGTAAAATATGCTTTCGGTGAAAGTGTAACAAAGCGGTTATCACTGTATGAAAAATATTTATCCGTTAGAGATAAAAGCTATATAGATTGGAGTATAAATGAGTTGGTAAATTGGAAACAAGAGGTGCCGTGCAAAAAATTAGTTCATATACATGGCGAAAAAGACACAGTTTTTCCTATCGCGAATATTAATAATTGTATACCTGTGGTCAATGGTACACATACTATGATTATACATAGGTCAAAGTGGTTTAACGAGAACTTGCCAACAATTATTTTGGAATAAGATAGTTCTATATATACCTTTGGTTCACTACAGATTGGGTAGAAATAATTTTAAATATAAAATTCATGAAAACTATTAAGAATATATTGATGTTGTTAGGTGTTGTATTTGTTGCAGGCACCTTGATATTTGCGGTACAAAGTACTGATGCTATAGCGGTAAAAGATAAAATTGTGGCGAATGATAGTGTCCAGAAAAACGTAGCGAAATCGTATAAAATTTCTTCAATTGATATTCCTCAAGACTTAAATTTTGCAGGAGAAGTGGTTCCGCAAGAAGATCCAGAAATTATGGAACGGGTAGACCGCGAGTTTTTGGTAAATACGTATTGGCAGTCTAACGCTTTGTTGCTAATTAAAAGAGCGAACAAGTTTTTTCCAATAATAGAACCAATACTGGCTAAAAATGGTATTCCAGATGATTTTAAATACTTAGCGGTTGCAGAAAGTGGTTTAACAAATGTAGTTTCGCCAGCAGGTGCCACAGGTTTTTGGCAGATAATGAGAGAAACAGGTAGGGAGTATGGTTTAGAGGTCAATTCGAATGTTGATGAACGTTACCATTTAGAAAAGTCTACAGAGGTTGCTTGTAAGTATTTAAATAGATGGAAAGATAAATATGGTAGTTGGGCTTTGACTGCAGCTGCGTATAATGCTGGTCCGGGAGCTATTAATAAATACATGGGTATTCAGCAAGTAGATAATTATTGGGATTTGTTATTGGGCGATGAAACCGGTAGGTATGTTTTTAGAATTATGGCAATAAAAGAAATTCTTGCCAATCCAGAAAAGTATGGTTTTCATGTCGAGCAAGAAGATATGTATAAAGCTATACCTACTTTTAATGTTGAGATTAATAAGCCAGTTACTGATTTTGCAGACTTCGCACAAGAGTACGAAATCAACTATAAAATTCTAAAACGACATAACCCATGGTTAAGAGAGCCACATTTAAACAATGGCTCTGGTAAAAAATACACTTTAGAAATCCCTAATAAAGGTTACTACAGAGAAACAAAATAAGACTTAGATTTTCTTCAGTTGTTGTTGCATCATTTTTATTTGATCTGTCAACATGTTGTTTTTATCTAATTTCTTTGCTTCGTTAAGCAGCATGGTCGCTTCTCTTTTACGACGCTTTTGCATTGAAATACCAGCTAAGCTTAACTTTGCCATGGCTACATCGTAATCCATCGTAAGACCAAGCTTAAGTGCTTTTTTAAAGTATTTTTCAGCTTGGGTTAGATTAGTTTGAGAGAAGATGATACCATGTAGATAGTTATAATAGCCTTGTTGTTTAACCGTTAATGCACCTTTAGGGTTTTTAATTTTATCTAACCAGTTTTTTGTGCCGGCTAAATCTTGTTTACGCATTTTTAAAAATGCTAACAATATAATCTCGTTTCTAAAATAAAGAAAAATAAAAATTAAGGATAGTAAGATTAAAAATATTCCATTTCCGATGTTACCTTCTATAAACTGGTACACAGAAAAAGCGATTATAAGTCCCGCAATGATTAATTTTAAATTTTTATTGAACATATTTTAAGTTTTTATTTCTCGATGATAGTTTGATTGTAAATTTGAAATTAATCATAACCCTAATAAAATAAAGCGATTTCGGCACTAAATTTAGATTCTGGCAAAATTAATCAAAAGCTTGGTTTTGTCACGTACGGATTAATAAAAATATTTTTTTTCATATCACTTGTTAAAGAAAAAACTCTTTGTATATTTGCGCCCAGTTTCACAGAGAATTCTGAATAATTTCATATTAAATAGAAAAGGTTTAAGAGATGCCCGGACAAAAAAGAACATATCAGCCGTCAAAAAGAAAGAGAAAGAACAAACATGGTTTTCGTGAGCGTATGGCTTCCGTAAATGGTAGAAAGGTTCTTGCAAGAAGAAGAGCAAAAGGAAGAAAGAAATTGACCGTTTCCTCTGAAACAAGACATAAGAAATAATGATTGCATAGTTTATAAAATATATAGGTGTTACTTTTTTAAAAGTAGCACCTTTTTTTTGTCCAATTCCCAAAATAAAAAGTAGTAAGATGCCCAAAAGAAAAGATTTAAACTCAATTTTATTAATAGGTTCAGGTCCTATTGTTATCGGTCAAGCATGTGAATTCGATTATGCAGGTAGTCAGTCTTTACGTTCGTTACGTGAAGATGGTATTGAAACTATTCTTATAAATAGTAACCCGGCAACTATTATGACGGATCCAACAATGGCGGATCATGTTTATTTAAAACCGTTAACAACAAAATCTATAATTGAGATATTAAAAGCTCATCCTCAAATAGATGCGGTATTACCAACCATGGGTGGTCAAACAGCGCTGAATCTTTGTATAGAAGCTGATAAGAAAGGAATTTGGGAAGATTTCGGGGTAGAATTAATAGGTGTAGACATTGATGCAATAAATATTACTGAAGATAGAGAGCAATTTAGAGAGCTAATGTTGAAGATAGGTGTAGGCATGGCACCACAAGCTACAGCGACCTCTTTCTTAAAAGGTAAAGAGATAGCTCAAGAATTTGGATTTCCTTTAGTAATAAGAGCTTCTTACACACTTGGTGGGGCAGGAGCTTCTATAGTGTACAAGCCAGAAGATTTTGACGAGCAATTAAGTTATGGTCTAGAGATTTCACCAATTCATGAAGTAATGATCGATAAAGCCCTAATGGGGTGGAAAGAATATGAGTTAGAATTGCTTAGGGATAAAAACGATAATGTTGTTATCATATGTGCTATTGAGAATATGGATCCAATGGGTATTCATACCGGAGATTCTATAACAGTAGCCCCCGCAATGACACTTTCAGATAGAACTTATCAGAAAATGCGTGATATGGCTATACATATGATGCGTAGTATAGGTGATTTTGAAGGCGGATGTAATGTGCAATTTGCAGTTAGTCCTGATGAAAAAGAAGATATTATAGCGATTGAAATCAACCCTAGAGTATCAAGGTCTTCTGCTTTAGCATCAAAAGCAACTGGGTATCCGATTGCAAAAGTGGCTACTAAATTAGCAATAGGTTATACATTGGATGAATTAGATAATCAGATTACAAAATCTACATCCGCATTATTTGAACCGACATTAGATTATGTTATCGTAAAAATACCACGTTGGAACTTTGATAAATTTGAGGGATCTGACCGTACTTTAGGTCTGCAGATGAAGTCTGTGGGAGAAGTTATGGGTATTGGTCGCTCATTTCAAGAAGCATTGCATAAAGCAACCCAATCTTTAGAGATTAAACGAAATGGGTTAGGTGCCGATGGTAAGGGTTACAAAAATTATGAGCAAATTATAAGTAAACTTACCATACCTAGTTGGGATCGTGTTTTTGTTATTTATGATGCAATACAAATAGGTATTCCATTAAGTAGAATACATGAAATCACAAAAATTGATATGTGGTTTCTTAAGCAGTATGAAGAGCTTTATATTTTAGAAAAGGAAATATCTAAATTTACTATTTCAACAATTTCAAAAGAATTATTGTTAGAAGCGAAACAAAAAGGATTTGCGGACCGGCAAATTGCCCACATGTTAGATTGTTATGAAAGTGAGGTTTATAATAAGAGAACTGAGCTTAACATAAATAGGGTATATAAGCTTGTAGATACTTGCGCAGCAGAGTTTAAGGCAATGACTCCATATTACTATTCTACCTTTGAAGCGGAAATACAAAAGCCAGACGGTACACGATATGTTGAAAATGATAGTATAGTTTCTGATAAAAAGAAAATTGTAGTTCTAGGATCTGGACCGAACCGAATTGGTCAAGGTATAGAATTTGACTACTGTTGTGTTCACGGCGTTTTAGCAGCTGCGGAATGCGGTTATGAAACTATTATGATCAACTGTAACCCAGAAACGGTTTCAACTGATTTTGATACTGCAGACAAGCTGTATTTTGAGCCAGTTTATTGGGAACATATATATGACATTATTCGTCATGAAAAACCTGAGGGAGTAATCGTTCAATTAGGCGGACAAACAGCGCTTAAACTTGCTGAAAAGTTATCCAAATACGGAATTAAGATTATTGGTACAAGTTTCGAGTCTTTAGATTTAGCTGAGGATAGAGGTAGTTTTTCTGAGTTATTACAGAAGAATGATATTCCATTCCCTCAATTTGGAGTAGCGGAGACTGCTGAAGAAGCAATAACACTTTCAGATGAATTGGATTTTCCGTTATTAGTAAGACCATCTTATGTTTTAGGAGGTCAGGGAATGAAAATTGTAATTAATAAGGAAGAATTAGAAGAACATGTTGTTGATCTTTTAAGAAAAATACCAAATAACAAGTTATTGCTAGATCATTACTTGGATGGTGCTATAGAAGCTGAAGCAGATGCCATTTGCGATGGTGAAGATGTATATATCATTGGTATTATGGAGCATATTGAACCTTGTGGAATTCACTCTGGGGATTCAAATGCAACATTGCCACCATTTAACCTTGGTGAATTTGTTATGCAGCAAATTAAAGATCATACCAAGAAAATTGCTTTAGCGTTAAATACTGTAGGTCTTATCAATATTCAATTTGCTATCAAAGATGATATTGTATATATCATAGAAGCAAACCCTAGGGCGTCTCGTACGGTACCTTTCATTGCAAAGGCTTACAAAGAGCCTTATGTCAACTATGCAACGAAAGTAATGTTAGGAGAAAAGAAGGTAAAAGATTTTAACTTCAACCCTCAATTAGAAGGCTTTGCTATTAAGCAACCTGTATTCTCTTTCAATAAATTCCCGAATGTGAATAAGAATTTAGGTCCTGAAATGAAAAGTACAGGTGAAAGTATTCTGTTCATAGATAGTCTTAAAGATGATGAGTTTTACAACCTATATGCAAGGCGTAAAATGTATTTAAGTAAATAGTCTTTTTTCAAGACTTATGTTATAGTAGAAGGGAAACTTTAATATAATTAAAGTTTCCCTTCTGCATACAATCTTCTAATTTCTTTCTTATCAAACTTGCCAACACTAGTTTTTGGTACTTCATTTATAGTTACATAGTTATCAGGTATTTGATAACTGGCAAAATCTTTAGATAAAAACTCTTTCAGTTCTTCGGTCGATACAGGATTATTTTCATCAGTTAATACTAAAGTAGCCAAAGGTCTTTCAGACCATTTTTTATCTGGAATGGCGATTACGGCAGCTTCCTTAACCTTTGGATGGGACATTAACGCCAGTTCTAATGCAACACTAGAAATCCATTCGCCACCGCTTTTTATTAAATCTTTTGTACGATCTGTAATTTCCATGTAGCCGTTTTTATCAATGGTACTTACATCGCCTGTTCTAAACCAACCATCTTTGGTAAAGTTTTCTCGGCTATTAGTTTTAAAATAAGACTTAATGACCCAAGCTCCCTTCACCTGTAATTCGCCCATGGTTTTGCCATCACGTGGAGCTACTTTTCCGTCTTCTCCGATTATTCGCATTTCTATCCCTGGAAATTCAATTCCTTGTTTCGCACGGACCTTAATTTGTTCTTTTTCACTAAGTTCTTCATGTTTTCTCTGAAGTCTACTTGCTGTGCCAAGTGGTGAGGTTTCCGTCATTCCCCAAGCTTGAACTCCTCTAATGCCAAAGTCTTTTTCGAAATTTGCTATCAGGCTCGCGGATAACGCAGAACCACCTACTAAATATTCTTCTAAAGCTAGTTTTTTCTTTGGTGGATTCTTTTTCATTTCATCATATACTCCACGCCAAATAGACGGCACTCCGTTAGCTTTATTGATATTTTCACTTTCTAGAATTCTAATTATTGCATCTGGGCGTAAGTGAAGCGAAGGCATTACCATGTCTGAACCAGTTAAGAGGCACATATACGGAAACCCCCAAGCCATAACATGAAACTGAGGTACAATGAGTAGTATTATGTCATTATTACTGTAGTTGCCAGCATTTGGTGAAAGAATAGTCATGGCATGCAGGTAAGTAGATCGATGCGAATAAAGAACTCCTTTAGGCATTCCTGTAGTACCGCTCGTGTAACACATTCCACTAGCATCGTTCTCGTTAATGACTGGCCAATCTATAGTTTCTAATTGTTCGCCAATTAAATCTTCATAGTGCACAATATTTTGTAAACTAGTTGTAAAACCTTTAGGGGCATTGATGATAATATATTTTTCTACAGTTTCTAATTTCGGAGCAATTTTTTCTAAAAGAGGCACAAGGGTCGCATCTACAAAAATAACCTTGTCTTCAGAATGGTTGATTATAAACTCTGTTTGCTGAGATGATAATCTAATATTTATAGTGTGGCAAACCGCACCAATTCCCGGAATTCCGTAATAAAGCTCAACATGTTGATAATGATTCCATGCAAATGTGCCGACCATATCTCCTTTAGAGATTCCTAATTTATTTCGTAAGGCATTTGCAAGTTGACAGCAACGTTTGTATAGCTGACCATAGGTATATTCATGTCTACTACCATCCGGCAGGTAAGAGATTAATTTTTTGTCAGGAAATGCACTATTTGCATATTTTAAAATGGTATTAGTGGTAAGTGGGTAATCCATTATTAATCCGTTCATAAAAAATCTTTTAGTTTACGTAATTGCGTGTCTTATAAATTTAATCATTCTAAGTTAAGATATCATCAAATTTTTAACAATGTATTGAGAAAATAATAATCTGACGGTTTATTTAATCCATATCTCTTTTCAGGTCAAAAATTTATTTTATTAGATAAGTCCTTGGTATGTTTTATAATTAATCTTGTGTGGTCTAATATTTAAACCATTCAGTTGAAAAAGATTCTTTTAGGTCTAGTTATTTTGGTAATTGTATTTGGAATACTTACGTATTGGTCATTATCAAGTACGAGCAAAACTTTTGATACATGCGAGATTTTAGAATTTTCTAAAGTCGATGAAATAGACTTTAAAAAATATGATTCTGTTTTGGTTGCCGCGAGTACATTGTATGAAGCAAACGCAATTAAAAGTGTAATGCAGGGGGAGCAGTATAGAAATGCATGGGCGACACCAGTTAAAGTTCCTATTTTGTATTTGGATAATTTAGAAGGAAATATAAAAATTCTTGAAGAGGGTGGCGGTCAACAGACCCATTCACTTAAATTGAAAAGAGATGATGGTACCCTAATGACATTAAGAAGTGTTTCTAAAGATCCATCGCCATTAGTACCCAAGGTTGCTGAGACTATGGGTATTGAAAATATTATAGTTGATGGTATATCTGCACAACATCCATATGCGGCAATAGTGGTTGCTAAACTTTCTGAATATGCCAGAATATTAAATACTAAGCCTAAGCTGGTATTTGTACCTAAGCAAGAACGACTCTCTGATTATAATAACAAATTCGGTAATCGCTTATTTCTTTTAGAATATGAGACGGAAGGTAATGCCAGTTGGTTGGGACAAAAAAATATGGATTCGCTCGTAGATACCGAAGATTTGCAAAAGTTAAAGTTGAAGAGTCCTAACAAAGTGGGTATCGATAATAATGCTTTAGTAAGGGCTCGTTTATTCGATTTGTTAATTGGTGATTGGGACAGACATTCAAAACAATGGGGTTGGGCTATTGAAAATTTAGGAGATTCCATTAATGCAATTCCCTTACCGTGCGATAGGGACAATGCTTTTTTTAATCTAGAAGGGGTTTTACCTACTCTAATTTCGTACCAGGCATTTCTGCCAGAGGTACAGTCTTATGAAAAAGAAATTGATTTTTTACCAGGTTTAATATCCCCTTTCGATGTTTATTTTATGAGAGGCATATCACCATCTATATTTGAAAAAGAAGCGAGAGAATTACAGCGCTTACTAACAGATGAAGCCATTGAATCATCCTTTGCCGTATGGCCTATTGAGATTTATGCATTGGACGGTAAAGAGCTAATTGCAAAAATGAAAAATAGGCGAAATGAGTTGGTAGATTATGCGTTTCTATTTCATCAAGAATTGGTTGAGAGGGAAGAACTGACAGAGGCTTTAAAAGGATCAGAGGACTTACATATGACCAAAGCACAAATGGCATGTTTTACTTGCAACGACCAATAACCTTTAAATTTATTTAAAGGATATCAATTTAGGTTACTGAATATAAAGAACCATCAAATAGACGAATATGAATCAAACTACGGTAAATGCAGTAGAAAAGTATGTCAAGAATCTTTTGGCAGATCAAATGAATAAGAACTTTCTTTTTCATAGTCAGGGGTATACGAACAAGACGATTAGTAAAACACAAAAAATTCTTGAACAAAATACAAATGCTCAAATTAATTCATATCAAGTATTAATAGCTGCTTGGTTTTTGCACGCAGGTTATGCGGTAGACTATGATAACCATGTTGACCAGAGTGCATTTTTGGCTTCGCAATTTTTAACCGAGCAAAAAGTAGCTCAAGATGATATTGATGCTATCGTCAATTTATTGAAAAGTGCTTGGCAAAATGATGAGCCAAATAATGATGAAGAGGCGATTATAAAAGATGGTAGCACTTGGTTTTTTGCATCAGGTAGTTTTGAAGAAATGTTACAGATGTTGCGATTAGAATTAGAAAATTTTAATAGCGATGTTCCTGATTTAGATAATTGGCGATTAAACTATGTAGAAAAACTTCGTGTACAGCATAGTTATTATACAGACTATGCCAAAGAGAATTGGCAAGAGCAAAAAGAAGAAAATATTCTTAACTTGATTTCTAAATTACAGAAGTCTGAAAAAACAGAAAAGAAAGAGGTTTTAAAAGCAAAGTTAAAAGATGAAAGTCCGCAACGGGCAATTCAATCGCTATATCGCATAGAACTTAGGAACCATATAAAATTAAGTGATATTGCAGATACTAAAGCTAACATTCTACTTTCTGTTAATGCAATTATTATTTCTTTGCTTATGGCTAATTTGATTCCGAAATTAGATTCTCCAACAAATTCATATTTAATTTATCCAACAGTCATATTTGTACTTTTTAGTATTGCTTCAATGATAATGTCTGTACTTGCTACACGCCCAAAAGTTAGCAATAACGATGTGGTAGATGATGAAATTAAAGCGAAGGATACAAATTTCTTGTTCTTCGGAAATTTTCATGCGATGGAGTTAAGCGACTTTAAATCTAAACTAAGAACTATTATAAAGAACAAAGAATCTATTTATGATTCGTTAAGTATGGACTTGTATTACTTGGGTAAGGTATTGCAAGAAAAGTACAGATTATTAAGATGGACATATACCATATTTCTTATTGGCATAATTTTATCTGTAGTAGCATTCGGGTTTGCACTAAAGTATTACGGAATGGAAGACGAACTTTTAGATGCAGTTACTCCTTTACCTAAATAAGAGAAATCAATTAAACCACACCGCATATTTTTTACGTCTAAGTTCAAGTGCCAATTGCTCTTCCATTTTTAAAGCTTCAGCTTTGGTTTTAATGGGGTCGATATGATTAAAAAGACTGCCGCGTAAATACAAGCCGTATTTCTGTACAATTTTAGAAGATAGATTATGCCCCTTTTTACTCAAAGACCCATTTTTATGTTGGTCAAATCGTTCTTTAGGGGTTTTGCTTGTCATGCCGACATATAGACATTCAACTACACCATTAAATTGCGGATTTGCTTCTCTAAACTTTCTATTTTCGGTGAATACTTTTTTAGATAATTCAATGACGTAAATAGAATACATAAATGCAGTATGAATTTTAGACTAAAGATTGCTAATAGTAATCAAAGTGATATTTGAATTTACTCAATTATCTCAATACCATCTGTAGTAAAAGAAAAAGCTTGTGCTCCTAAACCGCCAACCATAACTGCTTGAAATAATGGGTTTAATTGTTTTTTCGAATACCAATCAATCAAAAAATTTGCCCCACTACCGCCAGAAGTATCTTGTTGTTCAATAACATAATCAATAGACTCCATTGGAGTAAGGTATATAGGGGAGTCGATATAGCTTCGTACCAAATCGCCTTCGGTATTATAGTAATCGATTTTACTAACGAACAAGCTATCTTTTAAGCTCGTATTTCTGATGCTTAAAGTTGCGGTAAGCAAAGTTCTTGTATCTCTCGTCTGATTGTAAATGTCAGAATAAATAGGTACATAAACTTGCCTAACTAGAGAATCTATTAAAACCGTATTTGCCTTTCTGTCTAATGCATGGTTATCAAGAACTTCAACCGGAATTTCTTCTTTTGAAACTTCTTTACAAGACACAATTGTGGCTACAATAACCACTGAAAGGCAAATGCGATTTAAAATAGATTTTATTTTTTTCAAATGTTGATTTTTAATCTTCCCACTCTGTATGAAAAATACCTTCACGATCTAAACGTTCATAAGTATGAGAGCCAAAATAATCGCGTTGCGCTTGAATTAAGTTCAAAGGTAATTTGCTAGAAGTATACGCATCAAAATAAGTTAATGAATTTGATAGGCCAGGTAACGGTATTCCGTTTTGTGCACCAAAAGCAACCAATTCTCTAGCAGCACCAACGGTGTCTTTAACTTTGCTTACAAAATTTGCAGAAAGTAAAAGGTTTGGCAAATTAGGTTCAGCTTTAAAAGCTTCAGTAATATCGGCTAATAAACCAGCACGAATAATACAACCAGCTCTCCATATTTTGGCAATTTCAGAAATATCTAAATCGTATCCGTATTCTCTAGATGCATCTGCCAATTGGTGAAGACCTTGAGAGTATGTAATTATGAATGAAAAGTATAACGCTTTTTCGGTAATCGCTTCTAATTTCTCTTTATCCATATGTGCTACAGATGGTCTGTCATATAAAGCATCAGCTTTAATTCTTTCATCTTTTAAAGCAGAGAGTTCACGCATGCTAACGGCAACATCTATTGATGGTACTGGTATACCAAGATCCATTGCATTTTGGCTTGTCCATTTCCCAGTACCTTTTTGTTTTGCTTTATCTAAAATTTGATCAACTAGTCGTCCTTTTACCAAGTCATCTTCTTGCTCGAATATTTCAGATGTAATTTCAACTAAGAAAGATTGTAATCTTCCTGAATTCCATTTTGCGAAAGTGTTGTGTAATTCATCGTTATTATAGTCGCCACCTTTTTTAAGAACATCATAAATTTCAGAAGTCAGCTGCATTAATCCGTATTCAATACCGTTGTGAACCATTTTTACATAGTTTCCGGCAGATTTAGGTCCTAAATAAGCAACACAAGGTTCGCCGTTATATTTAGCGGATACTGCTTCAAAAATTGGTTTAATATGTTCGTATGCAGATTTTGAACCACCTGGCATAATACTCAGACCTTTTCGAGCACCTTTAGCACCACCTGAAACACCTGCTCCAAAAAAGTTAATGCCTCTTTGTTGTAAATAAGCTTCTCTTCTATCAGTATCGGTAAAGAAAGAGTTCCCTCCATCAATTATAATATCACCTTTATCAATATGTGGCAAAAGCGATTCTATAACACCATCTACAATTTTACCGGCAGGTACCAATAACATTATTTTACGTGGTTGCTTTAAGTTTTTTACAAACGTCTTTATGTTGCTTGAAGCGCTTACTTTTTCTTCATCTCCTCCTAAAGTTTTTAAAGCCTCTACTTTTTCATTATCTAAATCATATCCGTAGGCAGAAAATCCGTTGTCAGCTACATTGAGGATAAAATTTTGTCCCATTACTCCAAGACCTACTAAACCAAAATCATACATAAATTGAATGTTTTATAATTAGAATACATCAAAATGTTACAATTCTTAATTATTTATTGTTCGTAACATAATGAGAATCAAAAATAATTTAAAATATTGACTTTAAATCCAAAATGTATCTTAATAACGCCCTATAATGGCTTACTTTTTAAGATATTTGAAGAATAAAGAATATCAACCTATAATGAAGAAGACAGAAAATCAAATGCTCGTAATTTTTGGGGCATCTGGAGATTTAACGGCAAGAAAATTGATACCAGCAATATTCAATTTATATAAGGGAAATGACCTTCCTGATAATTTTGTAGTCCTTGGTGTTAGCAGAAGTGATTTGGGCGATTTAAAATTTAGAAATAAGGTAGTTTTAGAAAGTCCTTATTTAGAAAAAGAACGAAAAGAATTTGATGCAGATTATATTCAAAAATTTGCTGACAAACTTTTTTACGAAGATTTAGGTTCCGATTATGACACATCATATGAACGTTTAGAAAAGCGTATATCTGATTTAGATCAGAAATATGGTACTGACGGTAATCATATGTTCTATTTATCTACACCGCCAAGTTTATATGAGCCCATAGCCAAAAATCTATCTGACCAAGGTTTAAATGATGAAACTTCTGGTTGGAGAAGAATTATAGTTGAAAAACCATTTGGTTATAGTCTAGAATCTGCCAAAGAATTAAACCAAGGTTTACATACCTATTTTAAAGAAGGTCAAATTTTCAGAATTGACCATTACTTAGGTAAAGAAACAGTTCAGAACTTATTGGTTACCCGTTTTGCCAACAGTATATTCGAGCCATTATGGAACAGAAATTACATTCACCATATAGAAATTACCAATGCCGAAAGCGTAGGTGTGGAAAAACGAGGTGGCTATTACGATAAATCTGGGGCATTGAGAGATATGTTTCAGAGTCACTTATTACAGATTGTTGCTTTAATTGTTATGGAGCCGCCGCTGAGTGCTGATGCCGAAGAGATTCGTAATGAAAAACTGAAGGCGTTGAAGTCACTTAAAATAATGAATGATGAAAAGACGCTTTTTGATAATACCATCAGAGCGCAATATGTAGCTTCAAAAATTGACGGACAAGAAGTAAAAGGCTATCGTGAAGAGGAAGGTGTTGATGAAAATTCAACTACAGAAACCTTTGCTGCTATTAAATTCTTTGTAGACAACTGGCGCTGGGCAGATGTACCTTTTTATGTTAGAACGGCAAAACGTATGCCTACAAAAGTTACTGAGGTAGTTATACATTTTAAAACTCCTCATCATCAAATTTTTAAAGAGTCTGGTATAAATAATAAGGACAATAAGTTGATTATCCGTATTCAGCCAGATGAAGGTATACTGTTAAAATTCGGAGTGAAAGTACCTGGGCAAGGCTTTGAGGTAGAGCGTGCAAATATGGATTTCTACTATTCTAGTTTAACGGAAACTCATGTTATGGAAGCTTATGAGCGTCTTTTATTAGATGCTATGCAGGGGGATGCCACTCTGTATGCTAGAGCAGATGAAGTAGAGGCAGCTTGGGCATTTGTAGATCCTATTTTAGACTATTGGAAAAATGGTAAGGATGTAAAAATGTACGGTTATGCAGCCGGAGATTGGGGACCAGAGAATGCCAACGAGCTTATTGAAGGAGTGGGAGAATGGAGAAACCCTAGCGAAAATTTAGCAGATGAATCTGGCTACTGTGTAATTTGCTAGTAGGGTAGAAGATTAATTTAAGTGTTGAGAGAAGATGGAATTAAAAGTATATCAAAATAAAGTAAAGGTTGCTGAAGAGTTTTCTAAATATTTGATTCAAAAATCAGATACTCAGAAGGCTTTTCACATAGCCTTGTCCGGTGGTAGTACGCCTAAAATTGTATTTGACGTATTAGCTGAACAGTTTTCTACTGATGTAGATTGGAAAAACATTCATTTGTATTGGGGCGATGAAAGATGTGTAGCACCCACGGATGATGAGAGTAACTATAAAATGACGGTAGAACACCTCATTTCTAAAGTAGATATACCAGAGGAGAATTTTCATCGAATAAAAGGAGAAAACGACCCTAAGGAAGAAGCAAAACGATATGGCGAATTGTTGGATAAAGAATTACCTAAAGCATTAGGGTTACCACAATTCGATTTAGTGATCCTTGGTATGGGTGATGACGGTCATACGGCATCTATTTTTCCACATGAGATCAATCTTTGGGTTTCACCCGATAATTGCGAAGTTGCTATTCATCCAGAATCTGGTCAAAGGCGAGTTTCTCTTACCGGTAGAATAATCAATAATGCTAAAACTGTAGCTTTTTTGGTGACAGGAGAAAGCAAGGCAGAAAAGGTAAAGATTATTATTGATAGAGAAGAAGGCTATTTAGAATACCCTGCAAGTCACGTAGCACCTAAAACAAAAGACTTGGTCTGGTTTTTAGATGCTGCCGCGGCAAAGCTTCTTACTTCATCTCAATCTTAATATTTTCAGATTCCAATTCTTTAATATATTCTTCTGAATTAAAAGTTTTAGATTCAAATTTAGTGTCTCTTTCTTGAGCTTCTAATTTGCGGTATTTGCTTCGTGCAAATCTTCTGACTCCTTGATCATCAGAAATTATTAATCCTGGTACGGGAACATTTTTACCATCTGTTCCCTTAGCTACCATGGTAAAGTAAGAGGAGTTACAGTGTTTTTTTGTTCCTGAGGTGATATTTTCAGATTCCACACGAACACCAACTACCATAGAGGTACGCCCTGTATAATTAATACTTGCCTTCAAGGTAACCAATTCTCCTACTTCAATAGGGTTTAAGAAATTTACTCGGTTAACCGATGCTGTAACACAGTATTGTTGCGAATGTTTAGAAGCACAAGCAAATGCAATTTGATCCATTAGGTTCAATATATATCCGCCATGTACTTTTCCTCCAAAATTAGAATGGGAGGGAAGCATCAACTCTGTTATAGAAACTCTAGACTCTCTTACGCTTTTAAACTTTTCCATATGGATGTAGTAATTTTTTAAAGTAATATCTAATTTCTAAAATGTGGCGATTTCTCTGCTTGTACTTCGGTGATAAAATATTTTGAATCGCCTAACCAAAAGAACGTAGCATATCTTTCAACATAACTTACTTTTACATATTGACCTTGGTATTCTTGAAGTTTATCAATAACCTCTTTATCCTTATCCAATACAGAAAAAGAGAATATTTGAGCGCCTGAAATTCCTTGGCTAATTTCACCTTCCCAAGTTTTAACTAAGACACCTTTGTGGCTAATTTTTATGAGTTCTCCAGAACGTACACCTTCACTAAAGGTAACAAAGTATATAAAGGCGTAATACAGCGCACCAATAACGACTACGCTTAATAAAA
The DNA here is from genome assembly GCF_004364165.1 of Maribacter spongiicola. GTDB lineage: Bacteria > Bacteroidota > Bacteroidia > Flavobacteriales > Flavobacteriaceae > Maribacter > Maribacter spongiicola. The sequence continues at coordinate 1,018,780 of NZ_SOAY01000011.1, read as the reverse complement.
GTAATGATACTATCTTTTTCATGTGTTTAGTTTTAATATATTATTAATGGTTGGTATTATAATTTTAATTTAGGTTCTTCTTCGAAATCGTCATCTTCAATCGCGCGATTAATTAATGATTCGGGAATCGATTTTTTTGCTTTCGCACCCATTTTTTTAAGCTTTTCTATACTAGTGATGATATTGCCACGCCCATCGACTAATTTATTCATTGCGCCACGGTATTCATCTTTAGCATCGTCCATCTTTTTGCCTACTTTCATTAAGTCACCAACGAAGCCTTCAAATTTATCATAAAGAGCACCAGCTTGCCGTGCTATTTCAATAGCATTTCGTTGTTGCTTCTCATTATTCCACATGCTATCAATGGTGCGCAAGGTAGCAAGAAGTGTTGAAGGGGTAACAATAATAATATTTTGCTCAAAAGCTTTATTGTATAAAGAATTATCTTGATTTATTGCAATAGCAAAGGCAGGTTCAATAGGTACGAACATTAAAACAAAATCGGGACTCTCCATTTCATACAAATCCTCATATTTCTTGGCAGATAATTGATCTACATGCCTTCTAAGGGAGTTGATATGGTCTTTTAAGAACTTCTCTCTGAGTTCATCTTCAGCATTTACATAGCGCTCGTAATCGGTTAAGGATACTTTAGAATCCACCACCATTTTCTTACCATCAGGCAAGTTGATGATAACATCTGGTAATACGCGGCTGCCATCTTCTCGAGTAAAGCTTTGTTGAACGTTATATTCACGGTCTTTTTCCAAACCAGATTTCTCTAACACACGCTCCAATACCAGCTCGCCCCAGTTACCTTGCATTTTACTGTCACCTTTTAAGGCTTTGGTCAAGTTCTCTGCTTCTTGGGTAATTTTAATGTTTTGGATCTGTAGGTTTAGTAACTGCTCTTTTAGGGCAGAATGTATACTGATGTTTTCTTTCTGGCTTTCTTCGACTTTCTTTTCAAAAAGGAGGATTTTTTCATTCAACGGAGTAAGAATGTTTTTGATATTCTTCTCATTACGTTCCGTAAATTTTAAGCTCTTTTCTTCTAATATTTTATTGGCAAGATTTTCAAACTCCTTCGTAAATTTCTCTTGAAGCTTTTCAACTTCCTGTTTTTGCTCTTTATTCTTTTGCTGCAAGTTTTCTAAATCTGCCTGATAGCGTACAATCTGATTGCCTAATTGTTCTTTATCTGCCTGTAGCTGTAGTTTACGATTCTCACTTTCTTTTAATCTATCCTGAAAAACAGAAAGGTTATTAAGCATTTGCTGCTCGCGTTCTTCTAAAGTACTTTGACGAGATTTTGTTTTTAGAAGCTGAATATAGTTACCCAAAAAATATCCGATGGCAAGACAAAGGATTCCTATTAGTAAATAAATATAAATTTCGTTCATCGGTGTGCTAACGTAATCGGGTAAAGATACTTGATTGCATAGTAAAGTTTAAAAGAGCCGGTATATTTTAATTAACATACCATATCTAAATTCTTATATATGTTAAAATATCTATTTCTTAATTCTAAAAGAACCGGTATTTGGGTCAAAAGAAATAGTGTCAGTGGGGAAGAGGGAATCAAAACTGTTATTTGCTATCAGATTACAAGGTTGATCAAAAGCATTGTTAGTTCCATCTAAAATCAACATTTTATCGCATAATTGAATAGCGAGTTCAATTTCATGGCTTGTAAACAAAATGGATTTGTTCGTTTCATGCGCTATAGATTTTAGTAGTTTTAAAATCTGAACTTTGTGGTATAGATCCAAATGAGTAGTAGGTTCATCTAGAAGAATAATATCGGTATCTTGAATTAGGGCACGAGCAATAAGTACACGTTGTAATTGACCATCACTCAACTGAAAACATTTTTTATCTAAAAAAGGCTCTAATTCTAAAAGAGCAATACTTTTATTAATAATTGAAATATCGTCATTAGCCAATTTGCCTAACCAATTAGTGTATGGTTGTCTGCCCAAAGCCAATAACTCATAAACAGATAGATTTTTTGATGCAATAGGTTCTGTAAGTACCACACTTATTTTAGAAGCTATTTGCAGTTCGTTATATGTATTTAAATCTTTTTCTTCATAGAGTATAGAGCCAGATATTTTAGGTTGAAAATTGCCTATCGTACGAAGTAATGTAGATTTACCAATGCCATTTACACCAACAATAGCGGCAAGTTCACCTTTCTGTAGTTCAAAAGAAATAGCAGAAGCAATGACTATATTGTCATACCCAATAGATAGGTCGGCAACTTGTAAAATACTATTTAATTTGTTGTTGATGATGACTTTAGTTTTATATTAAAATATCATTTTTCTTTTTCGTACAAGTAACCATATTACTACCGGAGCTCCAAAAATACTAGTTATAGCATTAATGGGTAAAACACTTACCGAGCCCGGTAGTTGGGCAATGGTATCGCAAACCAACATTAATATCGCTCCACAACAAAGTACAGCAGGTATTTGAATTTTATGATCCGTAGTGTGTAATAGTTGTTTGGTAATGTGAGGTACGGCTAAACCGACAAAAGCAATTGGCCCAGCAAAGGCAGTAATGGATCCAGCAAGTAACCCTGTGGCTACTATGATAATATAACGCGATTTTTGTAAACCAATACCTAAGCTCTTAGCGTAATTCTCGCCAAGTAAAAAAGCATTTAAAGGTTTAATGGAAATGATGCTTAGAAAAATACCTATTATAGTACAAAGCGCGACTATTAGTAATTGCACCCAAGATAAATTACCTAAACTACCAAATGACCAAAAAATGTATTGTTGTAATTTTTCAGCTTTAGAGAAATATGAAAGTACGCTTACAATAGCTGCTGTTATACTGCCAAACATGAGTCCGATAATCAGTAGTGCCATAGTATCTTTCACTTTAGCTGCAACTACAAGAACTAGTGCTAATACTAGAAAACTACCAAGACTAGATGCAATTGCAAGTGTAATGTCATTAAAGGTGGAAAAGGTAAATGCGCCAGAAAATAGTGAAGTTCCCATAATTAAGAGCGCAGCGCCTAAACTAGCGCCAGAACTAATGCCAAGTACATATGGACCTGCTAAAGGGTTTCTAAATAAGGTTTGCATCAACAATCCACTAAGTGATAGTCCGCCACCCACCAATATAGCTGTTATCGCTTTTGGTAGTCTATATTCCCAAATGATATAGTAGCTAGATGAGTCTTTAGTTGCTGTTCCCAATAACGTTTTTAGCGTATCTAAGAATGAAATGTTTACAGAGCCTAAGCAAATATTTACAATAAAACATAATAGCAATACGACTAGTAAGGCTATGAAATGAAAATTGTATGTTGATTTTTTTGACAATTAAAGTAGTGGCTTAAAAAAGAAGGGTTCGTAGTTTGGCAGTAGCCCTGGGTGCAAAATATGAATTAAATCTTTTAGAACAAGGTCTGGTCTTTGCGGCCCCAGTTCATAGTATAACGTTCCCCCGGTTTCACCTTTTGTATTTGCTGTTGTAAATATTTTTCTGTTTTTAAAGGCATCAAACTGTGTATAATGCAGACTAGATGATTCCATTTCTTGGTAAGTGGCTAATTGTGCAGGTCCGATCCAATACTCGGCATGTTGCCCAACATCAAGAACGCTCTCCCAACTTAACGAAAGACTTCCGTTTTCATCTGTAGAATTCCACAGGTAATCTGCATTGGCATCTTCAAGAAAATTCGCCGCCCAACTTTTTCCGCCAGGTAAATACCATATATCTTTAAACATGGCTCCACTTAGAACCGTAGGCTTGTTTTTAGACTCAGAAGCTAGCTTTTTGGCTTCTAGGTAAGATGCTTCAATTTTATTAAAAATAGTATCAGCTTCTTCGGTTTTATTGAAAAACGGAGCGAAGAACTTAATCCATTCGGCTTTACCTAAAGGAGTTTCTTCTACCCAATCGCCATTATAAACTACAGGAATATGAGCACGTTGTATGCTTTCGTAGGTACTGTTACCGTCGTTAATGGCAAAGCCGAATATAAGATCTGGCTGCAAAGCTAGAACCGCCTCTGTATTTATACTTTCGTTGACACCTAATTCTTTAATTTGCCCGGCATCAATTAATTTTCTTGCTGCTATTGAAGAAATGTATTTGGTGTCTGGAAAGCCAATAAGATTATTTAAAACTCCCATTTCTTCTAAAGCAGGAATATGAGTTGTTGAGGTTACCACGATATTTTCTACAGGTGTTGAAATGATGGCATCATATTCATTTTTGTTTAGGGTTACGCTTGCTTGTATTTCTTTGGGGACTAAAGCATATGTGTGCGTAGTTTCGGCATTTGCCCAAGGTTTTAAGACCTTAATGATAGTAATACCACTACTCTGAGTTTCAATTTCAAAACCATTAGCATACCGTATAGATGTACTACCGGTAGAGGTTTGATTCGAAAATGGGTCTTTTTTCTCTTGCTTGCATCCGCACAGCAAAATAAGGCAACTAATAAAAAGTAAGTGTTTAAACATGGTGGTAGTTTGTCTATTTTTCAAAAGTAGTATTATAAAAGTTTACTTAGAAAGATTAAACTAAATGTTTACTTTCGCCGTGAATTTTGGTTTTCATTGCTTTTTGTAATGAGATTAAAAGGGAATCTAGTGAAAATCTAGAACTGTTCCCGCAACTGTAAGTTTATTTCAAACCTATCTATTGGCAAATAGATTTTGTTTGATACTTCTTTTAAAGAAGGTACTATTTTCTTCAAAGTCACTTTGGGATCCAAACCGGTTTGGAAAACATGGGAAGGCAGAATAGTATTAAACAAGTCAGGAGACCTGCCTTATTCAAACAAACAATGTTAAACTTTCGGGATAAAAGTTTGCGTATGGGTACAGACATACTACGCTCCCGTTTATGAATTTAAACGAATGAAAAATTATTTATTGTGGCCTGCGGTCACTGTATTGTTATGTGCAAAAGTAGGAGCACAGCAAGAGCAAGATTCTACAAAAACGTTACAATTAGATGAGGTTGTCGTTAGTGATTCGCGTTTTGAATTAAAGCGTGAAAATTCGGGTAAGACCGTAATTACTATTTCTCAAAAAGAATTGAAACAAAACCAGGGACGTTCGGTTGCTGAAATTATTAACACAAAAAGCGGAATTGAAATTAACGGTATCAGAAGTTATGCTGGTCAGAACCTTTCTACCTTTGTTAGAGGCGGTAATAATCGCCAAGTTTTGGTCATTATTGATGGTATACAAGTATCTGATCCATCGGGTACAAGTGCAGAGTATGATTTAAGATTATTGAATGCTGCTCAAATTGAAAGTATCGAAATTTTAAAAGGCGCAGCGAGCACGCTTTATGGAAATTCAGCAGCAACGGCGGTAATTAATATTACGACGAAGAAAGCGAAGAAAGAAGGTCTTGCATTAGATGTCATTTCAAGTTTCGGAACCAACCAAACGGAAGATGATCAGAATTATAATATTTCTGATATTTCGAATACGGTAAACTTAACAGCTAAGCATGGAAACTTATCTGTTTTAGCATCTGGAGGACACCAATTTACAGATGGATTATCGGCTGCAATAGGTACAGAATCAGACGAAGTTTCTAGAATAGATGGTAACTTAAAAGTAGGATATCAATTTTCTGAACGCTTTGAGCTAAATGCATCGGCCTTCTATAACAAATTGAATAGCGATTTTGATAACGGTTTCCCTATTGAAGATGCAGATTTTTATTTTACAAGCGAGCAATCTAGATTTGGGTTAAGTTCTAAATATGAGTATGAAAACGGGAGTATTAATGTAAATACGGCATTTAATCAGATTACGAGATCTTTCGAATCTAGTTTTCCTGCAACTTACGATTCACAATCTTATGTATTGGATGTTTTTAATAAGTACACGTTTTCAGAAAATATTTACACGATAGTTGGGGTAAACTATATAGACAACAAAACCTTATTCTCTGAAGAATACAACTCCAATACAATTGATCCTTATTTAAATGCGGTGTATGTTGGTGAGCAGGGAATTAATGTAAATGCAGGTGTACGATTAAACAATCACAGCGAATACGGTTCTAATTTTATATATAACATTAATCCGTCATACAGAATTAGTATCAATGAAGGATATTTAAAGTTTATGGGTAGTTATGCCACATCATACATTGCACCCAACTTATCGCAATTATATGGTCCGTTTGGGGCAAATCCTGAATTAGATCCAGAAGAAGATACTACTTTAGAAGGAGGTATTGAATTTAAAGTTTCAGATGCTTTTACAATCAATGCCGTTTATTTTAATAGAACTGAAGATGACCGAATAGTTTTTGAAACCATTGATCCAGTTACTTTTGAGAGTCTGTATAGAAACGCTGCTGAAATCGCACATTTTGATGGGTTAGAAGTAGGCTTGAACTCAGAACTAGCAAAAGGTCTTTCGTTTGATGCTAATTATACGTATACCAATTCTAAAGAAGAATTGGCACTGAGAGTAACTAAAAGTAAAATCAACGCTACTATTGGGTATGCTATAAAAGAGAAGACATATGTTGGACTCTCTTACCAGTACGTATCCGATAGAACCGATATTGATTTTGCTACATTTTCAAACGTAACTTTAGATAGTTTTAGTTTAGCAAATTTACAATTGAGACATCAGTTTTGTAGTAATCTAACTGCATTCTTTGCAGTCGATAATCTTTTAAATGAAGAGTATACAGAGGTAGTTTCGTTTACCACTAAGGGACGAAATGTTCGTTTAGGGTTTAAGTTGAGTTTGTAATCCAAAAAAAAAGGACAACCAATTGGCTGTCCTTTTCTCTTTATTTTATGATTGGTTGTATTTTAGAACTCTAAATCATAAACCGTATCATCTACCATTTTATCGCTTATTAGGCTGTTCTCTTTAGAACTGCTAATAATATTGATTGGATATTCAACGGTAAAATCGCGTTTACCGGTAGCACCTGTTATCAATTCAATTGCCTTCGCTAACAAAGGCTCGTTTTGCTCGCCTAAAATACCCAAGTTGCTATAATCTTCTTGTAAAGGATGATCAGGCACTAAACCGCTTGTAAAGTCAAAGAAACCATCAGCATTTTCATTTCTACCTATTAAGGGTTGAATAGCCCATTGATTATCTGGGTTAATATTGTTTACCCTTGATGGAGTGTACAAGTAAGAATTATCACGATCATCTACCAGTGTAGTTGAGAATTCGTTTTTTCCTCTAGTTACACCACCAATTTGAATAACATCCATATAAGGTTCTAAACTGTTGATCAACAATTCGCTTGCCGAAGCAGAACTAGTAGAAGTAAGAACGTACAGCTTTGTTAACCCTAAGGAGTTAATAGTCTGACCATTTACCTTATCGGCAAAATAGATTTCTAATTGGCTATCATTAAATTGCTCTTGTAGTTTTTCATTGTACCTTTTTCTTAGAAATATATCTTCTGTATTAGTACCATAAATCATACTTGCCAATAGGCGAGTAGTATTTACAGAACCACCAGGGTTGTAACGGAGATCCATAACCAAATTTGTAATACCGGCAGATTTTAAATCTTCAACAGCTGCGTACAGGTCATCATCATATTCGTTGGTAAATTGATTGTACATAATGTATCCGATATTTTCACCACCAATAGTAAATGACTTTGATAAAAACACAGGGTTTTCAGCTAAACCTTCTTCTTTTGTTAATGATATTTCAACTTCATTAGGTGATATATTACCATTATTGAAATTAGCCATATTCAAAATATAGGTGTCATTAGCACCAAAAAGTAATTCACGGTAATTAGATAAGGTTAAAGTTTGACCATCAACACCTGTGAATAAGTCGCCTCGTTGAATTTCAACTGTAGCGGCATTAGAATTGGGTACGATATAACGTACAAAACCAAAAAGATCTTCGCTATCTTGAAACTGAACAAGTCCAAATTCTAGACCATTACTTTTAGATATGCCTGCGAGAGAATTGGTAAGATCACGATAATCGTCATTGTAAAAGCTAAAACGGTCATCTATAAACTGCAATTTACTCTCAAAGAAATCGCCTGGATTATTGCCAGAATCTAAAAAGGTAGTATAATCGGCTCTACCCTCTTCTGTGTTTTCAAAACGGTCGTCTGCTAAATCATCAACATTTGCCTGCCAGAAATACCAAAAATTCATGGCTTTCCACATAAAGTCTTGTACTTCAACATCAGCAGATCCATCTGGGTTTACTGAGTTTGGCAAGTTTAAATCATCGTCTTTTGAACAAGAGAAACAAACAAGCGTAACTAATAGAATTAATATCTTCTTCATAATTAGGGAAACTGAAATGTTTTAAATTTATTTCTTTTCAGTTAAAGGAATTTTAGAAACAGGAACACTATTGTTTAATAGTAGTACAGTATTTCTAGGATTATAAAGCTTAGAACTAGAAACCACATTAGCAGGTATTAATACTTCAAAATTACTTTTACCACTAACCCCTGTGATCTCTTGAATTGCTCTAGCCAGCAAAGGTTCGTTTTCGTTACCAAGAACACCTAAGTTTGTAATATCTTCATCAAGTTCAATATCAGGCACTAAACCATCTACATAATCAGTAAACCCAGCACTATTTTCAACTTGACTAATAATAGGCTGTAATCCCCATTGTACGTTAGGGTTTATATTTTCAACTCTCTCAGCGTCATAAACATTACCACCTTCTGGGTCATCAACAAATAAAACCGATCCTTGATTTTTACCAACCGTAGTACCACCGATATGAACAACATCAATATATGGAGCTAAACCAACCATTACTAACTCGCTTGCAGAAGCAGAACCCTCTGCTGCAATGGTATAAACTCTATTTAAATTTAGTGTATTTAAAGGAGCATCAGAGTTACCATCAAATGTCCCTGTTGTACTTACAAAATAATTTTCTGTAGAGCTGCCGAACTCTGCTTGTAATTTTGCGTTATACACAGTTTTATAAAGTAAGTCTGAAGTATTTGTGCCTTTAATTAAACTGGCAAGTACAGCAGCTGTAGAGCCTCTACCGCCTGGGTTGTATCTTAAATCTAATACTAAATCGTTAACACCCTGTGCAACAAAATCTGCAAATACGGCATTTAACGCATTTTCAGAGCCAGAAACAAATTGGTTATACATTAGATAGCCGATTTTTTTATCGCCAGAAGTAATGACATTACTTACGTGAATGGGGTCTTCAACCAATCCTTCAGATTTTGTCAATGTTACTTTTCTGTCACTTGGGCTAATACCGCCATCTACGATTTCGGCCATGTTTAAAGCGTAGGTATCATTGTCTCCAAAAAGTAAATCAAGGTTGTTATCTGCAGGATTTTCTCTGTTAGAAAATAAAGTTTGACCATCAACGCCAATAAATAAATCTCCTCTTTTAATATCTTGTCCTGATGCATTAGAATTTTTAACGATGTATTCAACAAAACCAAACACCTCGTCAGTACCAGAAATACGACCTAGACCAAATTGGAGTCCGTTACTTTTAGATACACCTGCAGAACTATTTACTAATTCGGTATAATCATCACTAAAGAAGGTAAATCTATCTTCAGAGAATAATAATTTATTTTCCAATAAATCTACCGGGTCAGAATTTTCAGTTAAGTAATCTTCATATGCAATCTGAGTATCAAAGCGATCATCTGCCAAATCTGGCACATCACCTTGCCAAAAATAGTAAAGGTTTAAAGTCTGCCAGAAAAAATTCTGTACTTCAATATCAACAATTACTTCTTCTTCGGGAGTTTCAATTACTTCTTCTTCAATAACCGTATCATCATCATTATTACAAGATGTAATAACAAAGCCTAAGCAAAGGAGGGATAAGAAAAATTTTTTCATAGTTTTTTTATTTTTTTTCAAGTTTACGAATATTCTAAGAAATAGAATTGTCAAGATAATACATGGACATACGTCTAAGTAAGTACGTAAATAATTAGTATAAGGTTGTTAAAGTTACTTACAAGTATTTTAATTAAAAATTTATTGTAACAAAAATCGTTGTACTTCGTCTTCTTTTTGTAGACCGATATGAAAGTTTACAAACAGCCAAACCAAAATGAAACAAACGGAGTTTTTAAATATTGTATTGCCCTTTAAGGATAAGCTGTACCGTCTGGCCAAAAGATTATTGGTGTCAACAGAAGAGGCTGAAGATGCTACGCAAGAGATTCTTATTAAATTATGGTCCAAGAAAAATAAAATGGAATCATATAATAATGTAGAAGCGTTTGCGATGACAATGACAAAAAACTTTTGTTTAGATAGATTAAAATCTAAACAAGCTGGTAATTTAAAATTGGTACACAGTAATTATACAGATGCTAGTACATCGTTGCAAAGCGAATTAGAGGCAAAGGATAGCATAAATTGGGTAGAACGCATCATGGCAGAATTGCCCGAGCAACAAAAAATGGTATTACAATTGCGAGATGTAGAACAATACGAATATGAAGAAATAGAAAAATTATTAGATATGAAGCCTACAGCCATACGGGTAGCCTTATCTAGAGCTAGAAAAACCGTAAGGGAAAAATTAATGGAAAAGCATAATTATGGAATTGCATAACATAGAAAAATTAATAGAAAAGTATTTTGAAGCGACCACTACGGTTGCTGAAGAAGAAAAGCTGAGAAGGTATTTTTCAGAAGATGATGTCGCTCCTCATTTAGAGCAGCATGCGCCTTTGTTCAATTACTTTTCAAAAGCAAAAAAAGAACGCTTTACAAAGCCAGTGCCATTAAAACCTAGAAGAAATTATTTGAAATGGGTATCTGTTGCGGCGATAGCAGTCTTTATGGTCGGGCTTTATTTTTATCAGCCTACTCCACCTCCTGTTACTTTAGCAGATGAGTATACACCAGAGGAAATAGAATCTGCAAAGGAGGCGTTAGCCTTATTGGCAATGAATTTTAATAAAGGTACAGAGCAACTGTATCATTTAGAAGAATTTGAAAAAACAACGAATAAATTTTTAACGAAAAATAACTAAGATGAAAAAGATACTAGTATTAACTCTTATGGTGTTAGCCCCTGTAATTATCAATGCTCAAGATATATTTGAAAAGTATGAGGATAATGATAAGGTAACCTTTGTGGCCATGCAGCCAAAAATGTTTCAGATGTTGGGTAAAATGAGCGTAAGTTCAGATGATCCCGAAGCTAAAGAATTTTTTGAATTGGTGAACTCTATTACCAGTTTTAAGGTAATTACCACCGAAGATGCAGCTATTTCTAAAGATGTAGACAAGTGGGTTACCAATCGTTTAAGTAGCTCTTCTTTTGAAGAACTTATGAGAGTGCGTGATGGTAGCTCTAATGTGAAGTTTTACGTAAAGGAAGGTAAGGATAGCGATCATGTAAAAGAACTTTTAATGTTCGTAACCGGTTTAAAAGATAAAGACATAGATATTGACGGTAGAAAACTTGAAACTGTTTTATTATCATTAACAGGTGATATAAATCTACGCTCAGTTTCAAAATTGACCGAAAAAATGGATCTGCCAGGTGGCGATCAATTGGGTAAAGCATCTAAAAAAGTAAATTAATCAAAATAGCTTGCATTGAACTTAATAGGTTCAATGCAAGTTAAGTATTCATCAATTCATCAATCGCCTTTCCTAATTAAAGGCAAGGCACTAAAAACAACAATCATGAGAAAAGTAGCAGTAGTATTTTTAATGGCAATTTTACCTGTATTTGGTTTTTCACAATCTGTATTTGACAAATATGAGAATATGGATAATGTAGGATCTGTAATTGTAAACAAAGGAATGATCGACCTGGTTTCTAAATTAGGTAGTATGAGTGATGATGCCGAGGCGAAAGAATTTATGGAAGTAGCCAGCGGACTCAAAAATGTAAAGGTGTTCATGACCGAAGATGCATCGGTTTCTGCAGACATGACGTCAACGGTAAAGAAATACCTTAAATCTTCTAAGTTAGAAGAATTGATGCGGGTAAAAGACAAAGATGTAAACGTAAAATTTTATGTTAGAGATGGCTCAAAGAAAGACCATGTGTCAGAGCTATTAATGTTTGTTAGTGGTTTAGGCGATATCGAAGTAGGTCATAACGGACGAAAGCTTGAAACGGTTCTAGTAAGCCTAACTGGCGATATTGACTTGAATAAAATAGGTACTTTGACCAGTAAAATGGATTTACCTAAGGACCTAAATAAGGCATCAGGTAAATAATACAGTATACAAAAGACCTTTCGAGTAATAGGAAGGTCTTTATTTAATTAAAACAACATATTATGAAAAAAGCATATTGGTTAATGATGTTGGTAATAGGTTTTACCATATCCTCATGCTCGTCAGAGCAGAGTCTACAAGAGTATTATATAGCAAGTGCACAAAATCCTAATTTTATGTCCTTCGATTTACCTTCTAGTCTTTTGAATTTAGAAAAGGCAAATTTGACCCAAACAGAACTAGAGGCAGCTTCTTCACTTAAAAAGTTGAATATACTGGCATTTCAAAAGAAACCTGAAAACGAAGCAGATTATCAGATACAAAAAGCTGCTATTAAATCAATCTTGAAAGATGATGACTATAGTGAACTTATGAAAATGAATACTTCAATAGGAAAGGCAACTTTGCAGTTAAAGGGTGATGATGATACCATAGATGAGTTAATAATTTATGGAGATAATGATGAAAAAGGACTAATTCTTGTTCGAGTATTAGGTGATGATATGAACCCAGCTAGTTTTGTTCAGTTAATTCAGGCTATGGAAAAATCTGATTTTGATGGTAAAGGATTAGAAAAACTTGGAGATTTGTTAAAGGGATAATTGATATTCTAACTATTTCATAAACAACCCACTACATAATTGCAGTGGTTTTTTTTTAGGTTAAAAATTTATTTTATCAATTTTTAATGTGACCATTCGATAAAAATGGTGTCATAAAAAGTGAGGACAATATATAAACAACCTAAAAAAACATTTTAAAATGGAGAGCGCACAAGTATGGATTGACAAAGGAATTGAATTTGCAATGGAATTTGGCCCAAAAATTATTGGAGCAATACTAATATACATTATTGGTTCTTGGGTAATAAAGAAATTGATTGGTTTAGCAAACAAAGGCATGACCAAACAAGAGTATGATGAATCGCTAAAGAAGTTTCTGCTGAATTTAGCAAAATGGGCACTTACTATCTTTTTAATTATTACGGTTATTTCAACCTTAGGTGTTGAGACAACAAGTTTTGCAGCAGTAATTGCGGCAGCTGGTTTGGCTATTGGTTTAGCATTACAGGGTTCTCTTTCTAATTTCGCTGGTGGTGTATTACTTATTATTTTCAAACCTTATAAAATTGGCGATTTAATAGAGGCTCAAGGAGTATTAGGTAATGTAAAAGAGATTGAGATTTTTACAACAAAAATGATTACACCTGAAAATAAGTTGGCGATTGTACCTAATGGTGCTATGGCGAACGGTAACATAGTAAATTACACGGCAGAAGGTAAAATTAGAGTTGATACTACAGTTGGCGTAGCTTATGATTCAGATTTACAAAAAACAAAAGATGTGTTACTGGCAATGTTAAAGGCAAACCCACAAGTATTACAAGATCCAGCACCTTCAGTAAATGTATCTGAATTGGCAGATAGCTCTGTAAACCTAGCAGTGCGCCCTTTTTGTAAGCCAGAAGATTACTGGGATGTTTACTTCGCAACAATTGAAGGAACTAAGAAAGCTTTAGATGGTGCAGGTATTGAAATTCCTTATCCACATGAAGTTCAAATCAATAAATAAAATCAAGTCTAGTTAGTTAAAACCCCGTTGAACTTATTCAACGGGGTTTTTTAATCTAGCTCTATAATAGCTATTTAATCTTTAGCAATCTGTAGATTGTTTTTTCCAAAGTCCAATGTTCTGATTGGAAACGGAATATTGATATCACGTTCATCAAAATGTTTCTTGATTATTTTAATTGCTTTATGTCTTGCGGCATGCTCTTGTTTTACATTAACACAATCTGCCCAGAAGCGAACCATAAAATTGATAGAACTATCGCCAAATTCGGTAAAAAAGAATTCCACCGATTCATTATCATTCTGCTTAAAATTGTCTGCAATAATTTTCACGGTTAAATCCTCGACCATTTGCAGGTCACTTTCATAACCAACACCACAATTCACAAAAATTCTGTTTCTTTCATTCATGGAGTAATTGATGAAAGATCCATCAATAAATTTAGAGTTAGGTATAACCACTACATTATTATCTGGCTGTTTCAGTATGATGTTTCGTAGACTTATTTCGGTAACAAAACCAGACACACCATCAGCATTAATAAAATCATTGATTTTAAGCTGTGGCATAAACGAAAGTATGAGTCCTCCAAAGGTATTACTAAGTGTTCCTTGCAGTGCTAAACCTACGGCAAGACCAACAACACCTGCACCAGCTAATATGCTTGTCAAGACCTTGTCTAAATCTAAAACACCTAGGGCGATAAAAAATCCGATTAAGATAACCGCCACAAAAACGACTTTAGCAATAATCTCTTGAATAGAGACTTGAGATATTTTTCTAAGAATTGTTCTTTTAAGTACTTTGCGTATTCCTCGCGCCAGAAAGTAAAATAAGAACATTACCAAAACTGCCATGGCTAAATTTGGTAATTTTAAGATGATAGCTTCTAACCAACCATCAAGTTTATCCCATAAATTACTAACCGACTCTTCAACTGAGAAATTTGTTTGCATTTAATTTTAGTTTTACGTTCACTCGAAATATATATGATGTGAGGCGTATTCTAAAATGCATATCGCCCTAAACGGGCGATTTGAAGTATATGAACTAAAGAAAAGTTTTAATGCATTAAAACTGGATTAAATTCCAGTGTAATTACTTGGTGATATTTGTTTTAATTCTTTTTTAATCTCGTCAGATACTTTTAATGTATCGATAAAATTGGAAATAGAATCTTTGTTGATTTTCTCGTTTGTACGTGTAAGTCCTTTTAGAGCTTCGTATGGATTAGGGTAGCTTTCACGTCTTAATATAGTTTGAATAGCTTCAGCTACAACAGCCCAGTTATTCTCTAAATCTTGCTCAAACTTCACTTTGTTTAAAAGTAGTTTATTCAATCCTTTTAAAGTAGATTGAAAAGCAATAATAGTATGTGCAAATGGCACACCTATGTTTCTAAGAACCGTACTATCGGTTAAATCTCTCTGTAATCTAGATACAGGCAACTTAGCAGATAAATGTTCGAAAAGTGCATTGGCTATACCTAAATTACCTTCAGAGTTTTCAAAATCTATAGGGTTCACTTTATGTGGCATCGCCGAAGATCCAACTTCACCAGCTTTAATTTTTTGTTTAAAATAATCCATAGATACGTATGTCCAGAAATCTCGATCTAAATCTAAGATAATGGTGTTAATACGTTTAAGACCATCGAATAAAGCAGCTAAATGATCGTAATGCTCTATTTGCGTAGTTGGGAACGAATGTTGAAGACCTAATTTCTCTTGAACGAACTGTTGACCAAAAGCTCGCCAATCTATCGAAGGGTAGGCTACTAAATGAGCGTTGAAGTTACCCGTAGCACCACCAAATTTTGCTGCACTTGGTATATCGTTCAACAAATTGAACTGCTCTTTTAAGCGAACTACGAAAACCATAATTTCTTTTCCTAATCGTGTAGGAGAAGCAGGTTGACCATGTGTTCTAGCTAACATTGGTATGTCTGACCATTCTAAAATCAATACATCTAATTTTTCAAGTAACTCAAAATATTGAGGTACATACACCTCGTTCATCGCTTCTTTAATAGAAAGCGGAATCGCGGTGTTATTGATGTCTTGCGAAGTTAATCCGAAATGGATAAACTCCTTGTATTCTGATAAATTTAAAGCATCGAAAGCTTTTTTAATAAAGTATTCAACCGCCTTAACATCATGATTGGTAGTTCTCTCTATCTCTTTTATTTCTTCGGCATCTGCAGTAGAAAAATCAAGATAAATTTTTCTAAGGGCATCAAATTTTGATGTATCGAAAGAAGAAAGTTGCGGTAAGGGAATCTCACAAAGTGCAATAAAGTACTCTATTTCAACTCTAACCCTATATTTTATTAGTGCTTCTTCAGAAAAGTAAGCAGATAAAGATTTGGTTTTAGAGCTATAACGACCGTCTATAGGTGAAATGGCATTAAGTGCATTAAGAGACATAATCAATGGTTAAATTAATAAGGGGCAAATATACCTAATCGTATCAAAGTTTAAAACCATAAGTACTTTAAGTTATGGGCAATTACAATGATTTAATGAACAATTTTTAAAGCTTCTTAAATACACTACTTATTTTCTAGAACTTTTAAGGTCATTCTTGCTCTTGCCTTATATGCAGCACTACCGCTTTCATAGTTTTTCTTTAGTATTTGCTGTAATTCTGGATGGATCCAATTTATTGTTTTGCCAATTAAAAGAAGGGTAGTCATTGAATATGCTTTTGGGGCAACTTTATATTCTCCGATAAGCCAATCAAAAGCAACTTCGGTAATAGCATTTAGGTGATCTGTAGTTAATTTTTGGATTGATTTAACTGATTTTTTTGAAAATTCGTTTAACACCAATAACTGACAGATTTTTGAAGCCGGACGAACAGAAGACTCTAATGAAATATATTTTAACGACTCTGTAAATACATCAATATGTTTTAAAATATAATGCAAATTTATTTTGGCAACACTTTCTAAAACCCAGCCCGCTTTGCATGATATAGGGTCTGTGTCTTCCTTAATTATTTCAATAAGAATAGGAATTAAATGCGGATTACCTTCAATTTTAGATGCCATTTTAGTACGATTCTCTCTTGAAGCATTTACATAATTCAATGCTTCATAAAGTTCTTCCTTGGTCATAAAATTGTATCTTTAATTTTCATTTCCCCCAAATATGAAATTACTAAAAAAAATTATCCTAACTGTCGTTGTTGTGTTTGTTGCCATGCAGTTTTTCAGTCCTACAAAAAATATAACAGCCGGCAAGCATACAGAAGCTTTTATAAAGCAGACAAACCCTTCAACTGAACTTAAAAGTCTATTTGAAACTTCTTGTTATGATTGTCATAGCAATAATACAGAGTACCCGTGGTATAATAATATTGCCCCGATTTCATTTTTGCTTGCAGATCATGTTAAGGAAGGTAAAGAACATTTAAATTTTTCTGAATGGGAAAATTATTCTTTAGATAAAAAAGATCATTTATTAGGGGAGATAGAAGAGGAAGTGGTTAATGGCAATATGCCTTTATCTCAATACACCTTATTTCATAAAAACACAGAGCTTACTGCCAATGAAGTTAATAAATTGGTAGAGTGGGTAAGGCAGACGCGAATTATTTATCAATTAGGGAAGCAACCAAAGTAGGCAAACCGTCAACCGCATTTTGCGTGATTATCGTTAAATTTTTTTTGTGAGATTCTGTGATAGATGGTTTTGGGTCGATAAAATATATGGGTGTGCCGCTATGTACAAAATCAATTAAACCAGCTGCTGGGTATACCTGCATCGATGTACCGACAATGATTAAATAATCTGCTTTTTCGGTTATGGCTATTGCATCTTCTAGAAGAGGAACTGCCTCGCCGAACCATACGATATGTGGTCTAAGTTGAAATCCGTTTTTACAGGTATCACCAAGTAAAATATCATGTGTGCATTCAAAAATATCTTCTGCAGAAGAAATGCTTCTAGCTTTTAATAATTCGCCATGTAGGTGAAGAATATTTGAGCTACCGGCACGTTCATGAAGGTCATCTACGTTTTGGGTAATGATATGTACATTGTAGTGCGCTTCTAAATCAAGCAGTGCTTTATGGGCCGCATTAGGTTCAACGGTCAATAGTTGTCTTCTTCTTTGGTTGTAAAACTCTAAGACCAAAGCCGGGTTGTTCTCAAAACCTTCTGGTGTGGCGACTTCCATGACATCATGCCCTTCCCACAAACCATTAGCATCTCTAAAAGTTTTTAATCCGCTTTCGGCAGAAATTCCTGCACCAGTTAATACGACTATATTTTTCATGAGGTCTTAATGATAGGCATAAAAATATACTTTTCTTATCTTGTGCGCATGATTGATTTGAAGCTTTTAGCGTATTTAGAAGAATTTATTTCAGAAAATAGAAAACAGCGATTTAATGAAATATTGGCTCAGCGAACGAACTATTTAACGGTCGCTGTAGAAGATGTTTTTCAAATGCACAATACAAGTGCAGTGGTAAGAAGTTGTGAATCTTTCGGTGTACAGACTGCGCATTTGATTGAGGATAGAAACGGACAACATTTAGATGAGGAAATTGCCATGGGCGCGCAGAAATGGGTAGATATAAAACGATATCAAAATTCAAAACAAGTAATTGATTCGTTGCGAGAAAAAGGATATAAAATTGTAGCTACTAGTCCGCATGCAGATAGTTCGCTTTTACAAGATTTTAATCTAGATGGTAAAACAGCTTTGTTTTTTGGGACAGAGAAAAATGGATTAAGCGATTATGTATTAGAAAAGTCAGATGCCTATTTGAAAATACCCATGGTAGGTTTTACGGAAAGTCTTAATATTTCTGTTTCAGCAGCAATTATACTTCAGCATTTAACAACAAAATTAAAAGCTTCAGATGTAGATTGGAAATTAACCGATGAAGAAATATTTGAAAGACGATTAAACTGGACTAAAAAGTCAATAAAGAGTATCGATGATATTTTAGAAAGATATAAGTCTGATAATTAATTTTTGTTTAACTTGTTGTTTAATAGCTAATTAACCAGCCCATGTATACTGTATTTATAATTATTGCAGTAGTATTCGTTTTAATAACTTTTCTAGCTCTCATTGCACCAAAAACCTATGAGGTTTCGAGGAGTATTGAATTGGAGCATGCACCAGAAAAAGTTTGGGAGCATTTGAAGTTTTTAAAGAAGCAACAAGAATGGTCTCCTTGGGCTAAAAAAGACCCTAATATGAAACTGACATATACGGGTGTCGATGGTGAAGTTGGTGCTACTAGCCATTGGAGCGGAAATAAAGATGTAGGTGAGGGAGAACAAGAAATTACTAGAATAGATGAGGGTAGGCGCATAGAACAAGATTTACGATTCTTAAAGCCGTATAAGTCAAGATCAGATTGCTATATGGATCTTGACGATTTGGATGGAAATAGGTGCAAAGTTAGCTGGGGATTCTCTGGTAAGAACAAGTTTCCTATGAGTATAATGATGTTGTTCAAGTCTATGGATAAAATGGTAGGTAAGGATTTTGAAGAAGGGTTACAGAGTCTTAAACATAATTTAAATAGTTAGAAATGATAGCATGGTATGAAATTCCTGTAGCAGACATGACCAGAGCTCAAAAGTTCTATAAGTCTATTTTAAATGTTAGCATTGCAGTGAACAATTTCGGAGAATTTGAAATGGGTCTATTCCCAGACAAACAGATTTTGGGTCAGGCTAATGGTGCTTTGGTTCAGCAAAACCAATATACCTAGCCAATGGGAAGGGCTACTTGTTTATTTGCATGCGACGATGCCGCCATTGTTTTAGGAAAAGTTGAAAAAGCCAGGGGACACGTATTGCAGCCAAAAACTGAAATAGGTGACGGACACGGATTTATGGGGCTTTTAAAAGATACCGAAGGCAATAGAATTGCAGTGCATTCTAATGCCTGATATCAATTAAAGTTCTAGTTACGAAGTTCTAACAAGACGACTTCAAAGTCATTATCTAACAACACTTTGTTTTTGTTGACTGTTACTTCAGTTTCAGAAAAGCGGTCGTATAATTTTGTGCCATCGCCAAAGATACCCTTTACAGAAATAGATTTTTTCCCTTTAGGGGCGTCTAAAGCGATAACTATTTTATCTACAAAATCATCTTTACTAAAGTATCTGCTAAATACATATGGTGCTTTTGAAATCCTCTTATGAATACCAGCACCTATAGATGGGTGGTCATTTCTAAAAGTTCCTAATTTCTGCCAATAGGCTAAGGTTTCTTTTGCTTTTGGTAGGCTGTCTAGCTCGTTCCAATTCATGAACGATCTTAATGTAGCGTCACCTTGCGTACCTTCAATAACTAGACTACGAGCAGTTTCATCACCATAATATATTTGTGATGCCCCAGGGGTCAATAGCAATACGTTCGCTGCTCTTTTAGGGTTTGTTCTTTCTTGGTCGAAAGGCTGACCATCATCATGAGATGTAAGATAGTTTAAAACGCTTTTGTCTTTAAAAGTGGTATGCAGTAGTTTACTGTACTTGGTAAAAATAGTATCATAGTCACTATTGGCATCGTTCTTTAATTCGAAATTGATAAGACTCTTAAATCCATTATCGAAATAGTTTACTTTTTTGTCGCCTAAATCAAATTCTTGTCCTCCAGAAATTCCGTAATTATAAACTTCCCCGACCATATAAAAAGGGTTGCCATCTAATACTTTGTTGGCATTTTTCTTTTTCCAAAGGTCAAAAGCAGTAGAAGCCTCTTTGTACAATTCTGCCCACGAATTTTCATTGGCATGTTTAACAGTATCGACTCTAAAACCGTCTACACCATATTTATGAACATAATCGGTTAGCCATTTAATGATGTAAAATCTAGGAGCCCTTGGGTAACCGGTACGATCAAAAAACAATTCAAGCTCATCTAATTCTTCGCTTAGTCTACCTTCGGCTTTCCATTTTGCTAAAAGTGCATCGGGTAAATTAACTGCGGCATCTGATTCAGTTAATATATCTGGAAGATTGGCAACCAATGTGCACGCTGTAGTATTCTCGTAAGTAGTAAATTCGCAAGTAGGGGAGGTACGTACCCATTCTGCTGGCCATACAGGATCTTTTTCAGTAACAGGACCAGTATGATTTAGAACGACATCGAGTAAAATTCGAATACCGTTCTGGTGAGCAGTTTCAATTAAAGTTTCTAAATCTTTATCGGTGCCGAAATTTGGATCTATGGCTGTCCAGTCTTTTGCCCAATAGCCATGATAGCCATATGTGTTACCAGTACCCTCATCTGTGGCACCATGAATCTGTTCAACAACCGGAGTGAACCAAATGGCGTTTACTCCTAGGTCTGTAAAATAGCCATCTTTAATTTTTTCTGTAATGCCTTCAATATCTCCGCCTAAAAAACCTCTAAGTTCTCCGGTTTCTTCGTCACGCTCAAAATTTAGATCATTAGCAGTATTTGCGTTATTGAATCGGTCGGTAAGTAGAAAATAAACGGTAGCAGCTTCCCATTGAAAATTGGGGTTCTTTTTAGGGGTTTCAACTGAATCTTTAACTACAGCAATAGTTTCTGATTTTTCTTTGCTCTTAGGTTGGCAAGAAATCAATACTATAGATAATAGCCCTAATAAGAATACGTTTTTCATTTTCCTGTTATTTGCAATAAAACTATAACAAGGATTCCGTTTTAAAAAATATTATTTCTTTCTATTCAAAACTTTGTACTCTTCATAACAGCTGCTAATGGCGTCAAGTATCTGAAGGTCATTGGCTGTGGTGATAAAAGATTTTGAATAATTGCAGTTATTAAGAATGTCTTGAATATCTACTTTTTCTAATTGCAAGAACTCTGTTAAAGTTTCTCTGTCAAACTTAGAGGCAAGAAGATTACGAATGTCTTCATCTTCTCTCATTTGTCTAAGCTTACGCATCTGTGCAGGTTTCTTGCCAAAAAGGTTTCGTAATAAATCTGCGGGGTTTAGAATAGCTCCTAAAACTTTAGTTACCGCACTTGGGTTTTTGTTACCACCCTCATAGCTTACGCCTAAGCCAGATATACTATATTGATAAGCATTGTTGATGGGAAGATTTTTCACATCGATTTCTAAGTAACCAGTAAGCTGATATGGTCTAACAATAACTTCTTCTAGGGCATATGCAAGTTCGGTCAGTGCAATTTCTGTATTTTCAAATTTGAACATATCGTTCGTAACCCTTATTTTCTGTGATTTAAAACCAAGAAAAGAAAAGTAAAGGGTGTCATTTACCGCTGCAGTGATTGAAAATTCGCCTTTTTCATTGGTAATTGTTCCAAAAACCTGATTCAAGTTAACAACGTGCACGCTCTCAAGAGGTTCGCCAGATTGAGCATTGACTACAACAGCACTTAGGCGTTGACCTTCTTCTGTTTCTTGAGAGAAAACTATTAATGAAAATAAAATAAGTGTAATCGATAATAAATATTTCATTGTATTGACAGCGTAATTAAGTTGCAAACAAAACAAAAAAAATACGCCGAAGCGTATTTTTAATATACAATTAACTAAAAGAAATCTCCCTTTCTTTTGGTGCTACGTCTTTTTCCTGAGTTAGGTGAGCTAGATTCGCTACGGTCGCGTCTTCGTCCTTTAGATTCAGAGCTTCCTTCTTTTTTGCCTCTTCCGCCACGGTCATCATCTCTTCTTCTGCCACCACTACTTCTTTTTCCTTTATAGCCTCCGCCAAAACCGCTTCCGCCGCTTCTGCGATTTCCACCACCACCACCGGGGTTTTTAGAAACTTCTACATTCACAAATCTACCATCTACTTTAAATTCAGTAAATTTTTCTAGAATCTGTTGTGTAACTTCTGCTTCAGTGTTAAAGAAAGAAAAACTTTCTTTAACATCAACCTTAAATACATCTTCTTGTCCTAAACCTACAGTATCTCTAATGAAATCTTTCAAGGTCATCCAATCATAACCATCTCTTTCACCAACATTTACAAAATAGCGAACTGCTCCACTTGTAGGTATTTCGCCACCTCTTCTGTTATCGCCTCCATCATCACTTCTTTCTCTATTTCTGCCACTGTCAGAAGAATTTAAATCTTTAGACTTGTTGTAGTAATTAGAGAACCTTGTAAATTCAACAGAAACTATTTTCTTGATCAATTCTTCGCGGTCTATTCCTTCAAGTACATCATTAATAGCAGGTAAATATCCATCTACATCCTCATTAATTTTTGTGTCCTTGATTTTATTTGCTAAGTGGTATAATTGAATCTCGCAAATTTCGATTCCTGACGGAATTTGTTTTGCAATAAACTTTTGATTGATCTTATTCTCAATAGCTTTAATCTTACGTTGCTCGCTACGTGTTATAATAACCATAGAAATACCAGATTTACCAGCTCTACCAGTTCTACCACTACGGTGCGTATATGTTTCAATTTCATCAGGTAATTGGTAATTGATGACATGTGTAATATCGTCAACATCAATACCACGTGCAGCAACATCAGTAGCTACAAGCATTTGAATTTGTCTTTTTCTAAAAGAGTTCATTACCAAGTCTCGTTGGTTTTGACTCAAATCTCCATGTAACGCTCCTGCATTATAACCATCTTCGATTAAACTCTCGGCAACCTTTTGTGTATCACGTTTTGTTCTACAGAAAATAACTGAAAATATATCTGGGTTGGTATCTGCCAATCTCTTCAAAGCAGGGTAACGGTCTCTACCGCCTACAACATAATACTCATGTTGTACAGTTGATGCTCCAGAGTTTTTAGCACCCACAGTTATTTCTTGTGGAGAATGCATGAATTTTTTAGCAATAGTAGCTACTTCTCTAGGCATAGTTGCAGAGAACAACCATGTTGATTTTTCATTAGGCGTACCAGAAAGAATATCTTTGATATCTTCCATGAATCCCATGTTAAGCATTTCATCAGCCTCATCAAGAACACAATAGTCAATATTCGAAATATCTACAAGACGTCTACTGATCATATCTTTCATACGGCCAGGTGTAGCCACAATAATTTGTGCACCTTTTTTAATCTGTCTTGCTTGGTCTGTAATACTTGCACCACCATAAATGGCAACTACATTGATATTACGCTCGTATTTTGAATACGCTTGCATTTCTTTCGTAATCTGTAAGCACAGTTCACGAGTAGGTGATAGTATTAAACCTTGTGTGGTTCTACTATTACTATCAATTTTTTGAATTAATGGGAATCCGAATGCAGCAGTTTTACCTGTACCTGTTTGCGCAAGCGCAACTAGATCGGTTTCACTTTCCAATAAAATAGGGATTGCTTTTTCTTGAACTTCTGATGGGGTTTCAAAACCCATATCAGTAATAGCATCTAATAAGGACTTCTGCAGTCCCAGTGCTTCAAACTTTGTCATAAATATGTATACTAAATCGCAAATATGAATGTTGCATAGAGCGATTATCGTATATAACCTATTTAGACTCAGGGCAACACATGCTATACCAGCGGCGTTAATTAAGCGGCAAAGGTACTGCTAATAATTGAATCGGTATAATTTATTATTAAGTTATGCTACGGAGCCAGTGTATACCCATATATAGATAGGAAAGTGGCTATTATACCGAAGATAATCATGAGTACAATTAAGCCTTTTTGAAGGGCAGGACTATCATATATTATGATGCAAACGGCGCCAAGTACGATACAAATCTGATAAAATAGTAGTGCATAGTCAAATTTCTTGGTGGCATAATCATAGGTTTTGGTTAATTGTTCCCATTCCTTCACTCCTGTAATAATACCCATTTTGCCTTCGATATCTTGTACCCAATTTTCTTTACCTACTTTTTCAGATCCTAATAGAATTTCTATTTTTTCAGATTCGTATTTTACTATTTTTTCTCTTACATCAGTCATTTTCTGTTCTATGACCGGTTTATTTTCTTCTGTGACTATGCCACTTTCAATTAAAGCACCTAGATAGTCAAGTTCACTTTCTTTTAAACTTTCTTTAATACTTTTCGATTGATACCAACTAGAATAACTGACAACATTGTTATGTGCAATCATCATCTCTTCCTCTAATTCGCCATTGACCATTTGTGATATGGCCATTAAGGCTGCGAATAGGGCAATTAGAACACCGCCAATAGCTTCTGCTCTTTCTGATGCAACTGATACGACTACAGTTTCGCCGTTGTCTTTTTTATTTAACATGAATACTATTTAAATAGGTAATCAATTTTTTAAACGCTAGCGCTCTATGGCTTATTTTGTTCTTTATCGATAAAGGTAGTTGCGCAAATGTTTCGCTGTAACCATTAGGTTTAAAGATTGGGTCATACCCAAATCCGTTATTTCCTTTTTTTATTTCTATAATTTCGCCATGTATGCTTCCATCAAATATATGGGTTTTACCATTTAAATTTAAAGCGATTATGGTATTGAAGTAAGCACTTCTATCTTTTTGGTCGGATAAATTAGCCATGAGTTTATCCATGTTGGCATTAGCGTCATTTTCAGGTCCTGCATATCTTGCAGAGTATACGCCTGGATCACCGTTTAGAGAATTTACAATTAAGCCTGTGTCATCTGCGAAGCAAGGTATTTGATACGTATTTGTTATAAAATCTGCTTTTATTCTTGCATTACCCTCTAGGGTGGTTGCCGTTTCGGGTATATCGGTAGTGCAACCGATCATGTCTAAACTAACAAGTTCGATAAATGATGGTACCAATTGCTGAATCTCTTTTAGTTTATTGGGGTTATGGGTAGCGAATACAAGCTTCATTAAAATAATTTGAAATCTAGTTTGTCAATTTACACCATCAAATGTAGTAATTTTATAAAATGGAGTTAAAAGTACCACCGGCTTTAGTTTTTTTATGTTTCGGATTGATGATGTACCTGTTGGCAGAATTTTTACCGATTGGTTATTTTGATTTTTATGGAAGAATGTTGCTCGCTAAAATTTTAGTAGGTCTAGGAATTTTAATTGCACTTTGGGCACTTTTTCAATTTAATAGAGCTAAAACAACTATAGATCCTACGAAACCAGATAAAGTTTCTAATTTAGTGGTTGGCGGAATTTTTAAATTTTCTCGTAACCCTATGTACTTGTCGCTTCTTTTAGTTTTATTGGCTTTAGGCGTTATTTTAGGAAATGCTTTCAATACCCTTATTGCTGCGGGGTTTGTTGGGTATATGAATCGGTTTCAAATTATACCCGAAGAACGAATTCTATTAGAAAAATTCGGGCGTTCGTTCAAAGATTATTGTATCTTAACAAGGCGTTGGTTTTAAGCATGCTTCTTATAATATTGACAAATAGACTTATAAATACAAATATTAATTAATTAGCTTATAAATTCTTATATTAGCGTTTTAACTAATAATTATGATAGCTATAATAACAGGTGACATTATAAATTCTGAAAATCATCCTAGCTCGCAATGGATTGATTTATTGAAGAATTACTTTAACCAATTTGGGGCATCACCAATGAATTGGGAGATTTATCGCGGAGATGAATTTCAATTAAAGGTTACCGAGAAAAATGCTTTGTTTACTGCTATCCGAATTAAAGCAATGCTTAAAACCATTAAAGGTTTAGATGTAAGAATGGGTATTGGCATAGGTTTAGAAACATATGTAGGTACGGGGGTAACAGAATCTAATGGTCCCGCATATCAAAGATCAGGACGTAATTTTGAAACTCTAAAAGAAAGTAAGATTAACATCAGTATAGCTACAGGTAATGCAGATTATGATCGTACTTTAAATCTAATGTTGCGTTTAGCTTTAGATTTCATGGATGATTGGAGTGTTGTTTCTGCAGAAATTGTAACATTGTCGTTAGATTATCCGCATTATTCACAGAAGGAAATTGCCCAGCAATTAGGCATAAAACAGTCAGCCGTTAGTCAACGTTTAAAAAGAGCTCGATTAGATTTGGTTTTAGATGTATTGTCATATTATAAAGAATTAATTACCAGTAAATAAATATGTTGATTTTTATAAAACTAGTATTGGCTCATTTAATCGGGGACTTTGTTTTACAGCCAACAAGGTGGGTACTTCACAAACAATCTAACAAGATAACATCTAAATTTTTGTACGTACACGTGCTATTGCATTTTGCTTTATACATGCTGTTTTTATGGGATTTAAGCTTATGGGCAATTGCTTTGGTAGTTACTGTAGCGCATTTTGGTATCGATGTATTAAAACTATATACGAATACATTATTTAAGAATAAAAGCATTCCGTTTTTTATAGATCAGCTATTGCATATACTGGTTATATATAGTTGTGCTTTTTACACAGATTTATACGAACATACCTTATCGTTATTTGAAAATTTAGATTGGTATTTGGTAACGGCAATTGTTTTTGTAACCTATCCGGCGGCAATTATAATGGGAATGATATTAGAGGGCATGTCCAATCAAATCGAAACGGATCACAAATCGCTCCCCAACGCAGGTAAGTACATCGGTATTATTGAACGTCTCTTTGTATTGATTTTTATAGTAATCGGTAGGTGGGAAGTTATAGGTCTTTTAATAGCTGCAAAATCTGTTTTTAGGTTCAATGATCTTAAAGAGCGTAATAATAGAAAACTAACAGAGTATATATTAATTGGTACTCTGGTGAGTTTTGGGCTGGCAATACTAGCGGGTCTTCTGTACATATCCTAAATAAAAACACCATGTCATCAAAGTATATTTTATTCTGTTTATTGATGATAGCCTTATCTAAAACAGCTAATTCTCAATCTAGTAAATTTGAATCTTTTGATGGTGTGCAAATTGCTTATACCGATGAAGGTAGTGGAGATGCGGTATTGTTGTTACACGGATTTATAAATTCTAGAAAATCTTGGAATAAAACGGCTTTAAAAAAAGACTTGATCGCTGCCGGATATCGAGTAATTATTCCCGATTTACGTGGTAATGGTGATTCTGATAAACCTCAAAAAGAAGAAGCATATCAAAATAATGCTGAGGTAAAAGATTTGGTTTTATTGATGAATCTTTTAAATATTAAAATGTATAAGGCTATCGGTTATTCAAGAGGCAGCATTGTCTTAGCAAAATTACTAACAGAAGACAATCGTATAGAAAAAGCGGTTTTAGGTGGTATGGGAATCGATTTTACCAATGCCGAATGGGATCGAAGAATTATGTTTGCAAAAGCTTTTGATGGCGATATAAACGAAGAAACCAAAGATGCGGTAGACTATGCTAAATCAATAAATGCAGATTTACGATCATTACATTTACAGCAAAAATATCAACCCGTAACTTCTGTAAGCGATTTAAATACAATAGCTGTTAATGTATTGATAATTTGTGGAGATCAAGATACAGACAACGGTAATTCGCAAGAATTAAGCGATGCTTTTAAAAATGGGATATTAAAGATAGTACCTGGGGATCATAACGGTACATATAAGACGCTAGATTTCTCATTAGCCGCTCTTCTATTTTTAGATTAAGAGCTAGTTAATTTGTCAATTTACATCATAACATACCCTTTTTGTTTTATTTACAAGATATCATATATCAGGATAAATTAAATTTTTACTTTTGCTACTTATTTTAACGACAAAAATTCCTATCCAAACCAAAAAATAAGAATGGTAGAAGTAAGTAGAAAATACGTTTTTGATTTTGATAGTACGTTAACCAGGGTAGAAGCATTAGATGTTCTTGCAGAAATGACTTTAGAAGGAAGGTCAAATAAAGATGAAGTAATTAGAGAAATACAAAAAATCACCAATTTAGGTATTGACGGTGATATTTCGTTTACAGAATCTTTAGAGCGTAGAATTAAACTATTAAATGCCAAGAAAGAGGATTTAGACGGATTGGTTGAAAATCTTAGAAATAAAATATCAAAATCTATAGCGGCCAATAAAGAGTTTTTTGAGAAGTATGCAGATGATATTTATGTAATATCCTGCGGATTTAAAGAGTTTATTGATCCTATTGTAAAAGAATATAATATACCAACTGATCGAGTTTATGCAAATACGTTTAAATTCGACGAAGAAGGAAATATCATCGGTTTCGATGAAAAAAATGTACTATCTCAGCATAACGGCAAAATTGATTGCCTAAAGCAAATGAATTTGGACGGCGAAGTTCAAGTGATTGGAGATGGTTACAGTGATTATGTCATGCGCGAAGCAGGTATTGCACATAAATTTTTTGCATATACCGAAAACGTGCATAGAGAAAAGGCCGCAAGTAATGCGGATTATGTTACACCAAGTTTAGATGAATTTTTATTTGTGAACAAGTTGCCAAGAAATATCTCGTACCCAAAGAATAGAATTAAGGTTCTATTATTAGAAAATGTGCACACCGCTGCATTTGATAATCTCTCAGAAGATGGTTTTTCTGTAGAATTAATTAAAAATAGCTTATCTGAAGAAGAGCTGATCGAAAAAATTAAGGGCGTACACGTTCTTGGTATTCGTTCTAAGACGCAGGTAACAGAAACTGTTTTAGCAGCAGCCGATAAATTATTGGTTGTTGGTGCTTTTTGCATAGGAACGACACAAATTGATTTAGAGTCTGCAAAAAAGAAAGGTGTTGTGGTTTTCAATGCTCCTTATAGTAATACAAGGTCAGTGGTAGAATTGGCTATCGGTGAAATAATAATGTTAATGAGAAGTGTATTTGACCGTAGTAGGGAAATACATAGTGGTCAATGGCAAAAAACGGCAGCGGGATCTAGAGAAGTCCGCGGTAAAAACTTGGGTATCGTTGGTTATGGTAATATTGGTAAGCAATTATCTGTATTGGCAGAAGCAATGGGTATGCGTGTTTATTACTATGACGTAGATGATAAATTAGCTTTGGGTAATGCTGTAAAGTGTAGTACGTTAGAAGATTTATTGAATGTGTCTGATGTGGTTACATTGCATATAGATGATAATAAAGCAAACAAAAACTTCATTGGTGAACGCGAAATAAAGCAAATGAAGAAAGGTGCTATGCTAATTAACCTTTCTAGAGGCTTTGTAGTTGATATCGATGCGCTTGCAGATGGTTTAAAAGATGGTCATATTGGTGGTGCGGCAGTAGATGTTTATCCAGATGAGCCAGCTAGTAATGGTGATTTTCAAACAAAATTACAGGGTTTTGCAAATGTAATTCTTACTCCGCATGTTGGTGGTAGTACAGAAGAGGCACAGCGCGATATAGCAGATTTCGTTCCTAATAAAATTATGGATTATATCAATTCTGGAAATACGGTCGATGCCGTTAATTTCCCGAACATACGTTTACCAAAACAGAATAAATCGCATAGATTTTTACACATACATAAGAACGTACCAGGTATTATGGCTAAAATCAATAAGGTGTTAGCAGAGTATGAGTTGAATATCAACAGCCAGTATTTGTCTACAGATAATGAAGTTGGTTATGTAATTACAGATTTGGATAAAGAGTATAATAAAGAAGTCTTAAAGGCGCTAAAGAAAGTAGAAAATACCATTAAATTTAGAGTGCTTTATTAGTTGATAATTAAGCGGTAATGCTTATTTAAATATAAAATCGTTTTAGTGCAAAAATGCAAGTTGAAAAACTTGCATTTTTTTGTTCATTTTTTGTCATTCGTGACAACATTTTTAGTTCTACAATGTTATAGTTAAAGTATATTTTAAACTTGTAGGAAATATCTTTAATTATGCTTAAAAAGATTTTATCTAAATTAAAATCTGGTAAAAGTTTCAATAACTATTATCTGTTGGTTTTTACGGTAATTGTATTGACCATTATTATACAATCTATAATACAGTATTCATTAGCTAGACAGCGACAAGATGCGTTGAGAATAAATGTAGCTGGTCGGCAAAGAATGTTGTCGCAATCGATCGTAAAAAATGTTTACGAGTGTAAATATGGTACATGCGATTATGGTCAATTGCGTTTGGAGATGGCTAAATTTGCAAATGCGAATACATCATTACAAGAAGGTAATGATACAACTGGAATTCCGATATTAGATAATGAAGAAATTCAAAAAAACTTTGATAAACTACAACCTCATCTAAATTTCATTTTAAAATCAACGAATGACTTTAATCAATTGGAATCTATTGATTTAGAGAAATTATCAGCTGAATCAGATCAGTTTTTAGTAATTATGGACACCATTGTTAATCAATTTCAAAAATCATCAGAAGAAGATATTAAAACGCTGATGATTATAGAATTAGAGCTTGCGGTTTTTTCGTTGTTGATATTGATCCTTGAGATTTTCTTCTTCATTAATCCATCCATAAAAAAGATGGCAATGCAAAATCAGAAATTAAAAGAAATAGCGTGGCACCAAACACATGCTTTTAATGGGCACATGAAAAATATAAAGAACTATAATCATGTGCTTAAGATTGAGAAAAATGTAGCACATAAAGAAGAGCTCATCTCCTTTCTTATGGAAGAATTAACGGATTTAGAAAGTGTATCTGATAATATGGTTAAATCTCTCGAGAAGCAAGCGTAGAATGCTTAAAACCCCCGAGGATATGATTTTATTGATGGTGGTAGGGTTCATTTTTTAAAATGGTATACCCTCTATAAATTTGCTCGGTTATAAATAAGCGCACCATTTGGTGAGAAAAGGTCATTTTTGATAAACTAATTTTTCCAGATGCCTTCGAGTAAATTTCATTACTAAATCCGTAAGGTCCACCAATTAAAAAAACTAATTGTTTTATACCTGAATTCATCTTCTTTTGTAAAAAAGTAGAAAACTCAACAGACGTAAGCTGTTTTCCTTTTTCATCAAATAAAATTAAAACATCTGTAGGTGCTAATCTTTTGAGAATAAGTTCGCCTTCTTTATCTTTCTGCTGGTCTTCAGATAAGTTTTTGGTCTTTTTTAAATCAGGTATGAGTTCAATTTCAAAATTGATGTAATGTTGTAATCGTTTTTGATATACCTCAATGAGTTCTTGTAGTTGAGAGCTATCGGTTTTGCCAATAGCTAAAAGTTTTATAGTCATATGCCAAAAGTAAATCAATTTCGCAAATGGATTTGTAAATTAGCAATACAATAGATTTAATATATATGATTTCAGAAGAACAATTTAAGGAAGAGATAACATTGATCATCGCAAATGCCATACGTGAAGATGTTGGTGATGGTGATCATAGCTCATTAGCTTGTATACCAGATACGGCAACGGGCAAGGCGAAATTGTTGGTAAAAGATGAAGGTATTATCGCTGGTGTAGATTTTGCTGAGCTTGTATTTTATTTTGTAGATCCTAATTTAAAAATAGAAGTATTAATAAAAGATGGTACGCCAGTAAATCACGGCGATATCGTATTTTATGTAGAAGGTAGTTCTCAAAGCATATTAAAAGCTGAACGCTTGGTATTGAATGCTATGCAGAGAATGAGTGCTATAGCGACCAAAACCCATATGTTCGTCAATCTATTGAAAGGAACCGGAACAAAAATTCTAGATACTAGAAAAACAACACCAGGTATTCGTGCTCTAGAGAAGTGGGCGGTAAAAATTGGTGGTGGAGAAAATCACAGATTCGCATTGTACGATATGATTATGTTAAAAGATAACCATATTGATTTTGCTGGTGGAATTACAAAGGCAATAAATAAGACTAAAAACTACTTGAAAGAAACGGATCGCGATTTAAAAATAATTGTTGAGGCAAGAAACTTAGACGAGATCAAAGAAATTTTAGAGACAGAAGGGGTGTATCGAATTTTGATTGATAATTTCAATTATGAAGATACCCGTACAGCAGTCAAATTAATCGGTAACAAATGTTTAACTGAATCTTCTGGTGGTATTAATGAAAATACAATTAGAGATTATGCAGAATGCGGGGTTGATTATATTTCATCGGGTGCATTAACACATTCGGTTTATAATTTAGATTTGAGTTTAAAAGCGGTGTAGATGTCTTTAGAGGTCGAAGAGAAGCTAGAAAAAATTCCTATTGTAAATTGGTTGGTCAGATTGTTAAAACAAATCAGGCTGCCAGGTTTCGAGGGGCTTTCTATTTACGACCTTATAGAAATGTATGTGCTTGGTATTTTAAGAGGTACTTTGTCTACTAGAGCCAGTGCTATTGCCTTTAGTCTATTTATGGCACTATTTCCATTAATCATTTTTATGGTGACTTTGGTACCTTTTTTGGTGTCATATATAAGTATTGAACATGGCGATTTTGATGTACAGTTTCAATTGTTTTTAGAGTCTTTTTTACCGAGTGCAACTGGTGATTATTTTGGAGAAGTATTTACACAGATAAAAGATCAAAAAAGAGGTGGCTTATTGTCATCGGCATTTTTACTTTCTATATTCTTAATTGCGAACGGTGTAAACTCCATCTTTGGAGGTTTTGAAACATCTTATCATATTGACCTAACACGACATTTCTTTAGGCAATATTTATATGCTTTATTGGTAGGTTTAATTTTGGCAATATTAATTATAGTAGGCTTTGTAGCCTATATATACTTTGAATTTTATGTCTTAGGATATTTGTCTGAGTTTGCAGCAAAGCAAGGCGGTTATATTTTAGGTGAAGATGAAGTAGTGGGTGTTCAAATTGCTAAAGTATTATTCTTTATAATTCTATCTTATTTTACTACTGCAATACTCTATTATTTTGGTACGAGAGAAGGTAAGCAGGCAAAGTTTTTTTCCTTTGGTGCCTTAATGACAACGACTTTGTTTTTATTAACATCATATCTCTTCGGAATTTATGTTGAAAAGTTCGCCAGATACAATGAATTATATGGGGCTTTAGGAGGATTGTTGATTTTAATGGTCTACATATGGTTAAATTCTAATATATTGCTACTTGGGTTCGAGCTGAACGCATCGTTGAACACATTACGTAAAATCACAAAAAAGAATGATAAATAAGAGCATACAATTAACTATTCTATTCACATTATTTATTACAATGAGCATTTCTGCCCAGTCAGTTTTTGGTAAGTGGAAAACTATTGATGACCGCACAGGTTTACCAAAAGGCGTAATTGAAATTTATAAGAAAGAAGGGAGAATGTATGGCAAAGTCGTTAAGATTTTAGAAGAAGGACAAGAAGGAAGGATTTGTGATAAATGCGATGGAGAATTAAAAGATAAGCCCGTAACCGGTATGGAAATTATTACAGACGGTGAGTTGCATGATGATGGTGAATGGAAGGGTAAACGATTATTTGATCCAGAACAGGCGATGACTTTTCGTTTTAAAATATGGTTGAATCCAGAAAATGAAGATGAGTTAAAAGTGCGCGGGTATTTGGCATTTATCTACAGAACCCAAACATGGATACGTGTGGAGGGATAACTATGGCGAACTTTATTAATGTAATATTACCTATTCCGCTAGAGAAAAGTTTTACGTACAGTGTAACTGAAGAAGAGGCGGCGTTGCTGAAACCGGGTATGCGTGTTGCGGTACCTTTCGGAAAATCAAAAATATATACGGGCGTTGTTCAAAGTGTCCACAAGAATCCGCCAGAAGTTTATGAGGCAAAGGAGATTCATGAATTATTAGATGAATACCCCATCGTAAATGAGACCCAACTTAAACATTGGGAGTGGATAGCTTCTTATTACATGTGTACTTTGGGTGAAGTGGTGCGCAGTGCTTTACCTAGCGCTTTCTTGTTAGAAAGTGAAACCTTAGTTCTTAGAAATACAGAATACGAAATAGATGAAAATGAACTTTTAGATGATGAGTTTTTAGTATTCGAAGCATTACAACATCAATCTATATTAAAGGTTCAAGAAGTTTCCTCTATAATAGACCGTAAAAATGTATTACCAATTCTTCAACGATTATTAGAGAAAAAGGTAATTGTTTTAAAAGAAGAAGTATATGATCAATATAAACCAAAGTTGGTTCGGTATGTTAAATTGGGTGCAGAGCATACATCTGATGAAAAATTAGAAGAATTATTAAATTCACTTACCAGGGCACCAAAGCAAAGTCAAGTAGTACTTTCCTTATTTCAATTACAAGGAAAAAGTCAAAATCCGATAAAGGTTTCTGAACTGGAGAAATCTAGCAACAGCTCTAAAGCGGTAATAAAATCGCTAGTAGATAAGGGTATTTTAGAAGAATATTTTATTAAGACCGATAGGGTCAATTATGATGGTGAGCCAGATAATTCTGATACCAAAAATTTAAATGAATATCAAGAAACAGCCTTACTAGATATAAAAGCTTCTTTTGCAGCCAATAAAGTTACCTTATTAAAAGGGGTAACATCTTCGGGTAAAACTGAAGTCTATGTAAAACTGATAGAAGAATGTCTTGAAAAGGGGTTGCAGGCATTGTATTTATTGCCAGAAATAGCCTTAACTACACAACTTATAGGTAGGCTGCAAGAGTATTTTGGTGAAAAAATTGCTATTTACCATTCTAAATATAATGTTCAGGAACGTGTAGAAGTTTGGCAAAATGTTTTGCAAGCAAAACCTAAAGCGCAATTGGTAATAGGTGCACGCTCGGCAATGTATTTGCCTTTTAGTAAGTTAGGGTTGGTCATTGTAGATGAGGAACACGAGAGTTCTTTTAAACAATTTGATCCGGCACCAAGATATCACGCTAGAGATGCTGCAATAGTATTAGGTCATTTACATAAGGCAAATATTCTATTAGGTTCGGCAACACCAAGTGTAGAAAGTTATTACAATGTGCAAACAGGTAAATATGGTTATGCAGAAATAACAAGACGTTATGGAAATGTGCTAATGCCAGAAATGGAGTTGGTAGATATTAAAGAAGCTTCTAGAAAAAGAAAGATGAAAGGACATTTTTCTGAGCGACTTTTTATGGAAATGGAAGAAACTTTAAAAGAAGGTGCGCAAATCATACTTTTTCAGAATAGACGAGGTTTTGCACCATTAATGGAGTGTTTAACATGTGGTCATACGCCACAATGCCCAAATTGCGATGTAAGTTTAACGTATCATCAATATAGAAATCAATTACGTTGCCACTACTGTGGTCATCATACGGCATTACCAGAAATTTGTTTTGCATGCGGCAGTCCAGATTTAGATACCAAAGGTTTTGGTACCGAGCAAATAGAGAAAGAGGTTTCAGCATTATTCCCAGAAGCTAAGGTTGGTCGAATGGATTTAGATACTACCCGGGGCAAACACGGTTATGAAAAGATAATTACGGCTTTTGAGCAACACGAGTTAGATATTCTGGTAGGTACCCAAATGATCACTAAAGGTCTCGATTTTAGAAATGTGAATTTGGTAGGAGTAATGAATGCAGATTCATTACTAAATTTTCCTGATTATCGCGCTCATGAAAGAACCTATCAATTATTAACGCAAGTATCGGGTAGGGCAGGGCGAACCAAAAAAAGAGGTCGTGTTATT
Organism: Maribacter spongiicola; assembly: GCF_004364165.1. Taxonomy (GTDB): domain Bacteria; phylum Bacteroidota; class Bacteroidia; order Flavobacteriales; family Flavobacteriaceae; genus Maribacter; species Maribacter spongiicola. The sequence goes on along the minus strand of NZ_SOAY01000011.1, from coordinate 982,627 downwards.
ATTCAAACCTATAATCCGTATCATCAAATATTAAAACAAGTAACTACTAGTGATTATGAGGGTATGTATACCGAGCAGCTGTATGAAAGAGAGCAATTTAAATATCCACCGGTAAATAGAATTATTAAGGTAACTTTTAAACATAAAAATTACAATGTGCTGAATGAAGCTGCAGATTGGTTTGCAGGGGCATTACGTACTAATTTTGGTGGTACTGTTTTAGGACCTGAATATCCGCCAGTGGCGAGAATTAGAAATCAGTATTTAAAACATATCGTAATTAAAGTTCAGAAAGCACATTCTTTAGCACAGACAAAAGCAAATATTAGGCGAATAGAAAAATCGTTTAAAGCAGTGGCAATGTACAGAAGTGTTAGAGTCATTTATAATGTAGACCATATATAAACTAAAAAAGACCGCTAAGTAGCGGTCTTTTTTGAAAGTAAAATTATACCATATATTATACGTTACTTAGCGCTTCGGCTAGTTCTGTCTTTTTATTTCTACTTAGAGGTATTGATCTACCGCTAACTTCAACATTTTTACTGTTGAATTTTTCAACCTTTTCTAGGTTGATAATGTATGATTTGTGAATTCTTAAAAACTTATCTTCTGGCAATTGCTTTTCAAAAGACTTCATTGTTGATAAGATTACGATATTTGCTTCATCAGTTACTAGTTTAATGTAGTCACCAAGTGCTTCTATCCACTTAATATCATTTAAAATAACCTTTCTTTTCTTTAGGTTACTCTTTACGAAAATGTGCTCTTCGTCTTCATTAACTCTGTGCAATTGTTCGTAGTTCGCAACAGCTCTTTTAACAGATGCATCAAAACGTGCCATGGTAATCGGTTTATGTAAATAATCCGTTACATCATAGTCAAATGCTTTAAGTGCATAATCTGGTTTACCAGTAATCAAAATTACCTGAGGACTGTTTTCTAGTGACTCGAGTAGGTCGAATCCTGTAATAATTGGCATCTCAACATCAAGAAATATAAGATCGATCTCATGGTTCTTGATTCCGTTTTTAGCCTCGATAGCATTACTGTACTCAGCTACCATAGTCAAATTCGGATGATTGTTTACCAACTTGGCAACGGCCATCCTTTGCATAGATGAGTCGTCAACGATGATACTTCTTAACTTCATAAGGGTTGATTTGTGGGGTTAAATCATCGACAAAGAACAGAAAAAACAAGCTGAACTGCAACAAAAGATGTGAACAATGCACTGTTGATCGTGTAATTGGTAATGATGATATGTTTAAGATTTGGTTTAATTTTTAATGTTGTTACCATTCAATAACGAAGAATATTCGCATTTCTTATAATTATTTTAAAAAAATATCTATTTTTGCACTCTTTAAAAACAAATATAATATGAACCATTACGAAACTGTTTTCATTTTGAATCCCGTTCTATCTGATGTTCAGATAGAGGAAACAGTTAAGAAATTCGAAGATTTCTTAATTAACAATGGCGCCAAAATGGTAGCTAAAGAGAATTGGGGGCTAAAGAAATTAGCTTACCCAATTCAAAACAAAAAGAGTGGCTTTTACCACTTGTTTGAATTTACTAACACTGGTGAGGTAGTTACACCTTACGAACAGGAGTTTAGAAGAGATGAACGTGTTATGCGTTTCTTGACCGTTAAGTTGGACAAGCACGCTGTTGCATGGGCAGAAAAAAGAAGAACAAGAAACAAAACCGCTAAAGCTTAAGTATTATGGCAACATTACAACAACAGGCAAAAGGAAAGAAAGATGGAGAGATCAGGTATCTTACTCCATTAAACATTGAAACCAACACTAAGAAGAAGTATTGTCGTTTTAAAAAATCTGGTATTAAGTACGTAGATTATAAGGATGCTGATTTTTTATTGAAGTTGGTAAACGAGCAAGGTAAATTGTTACCTAGAAGACTTACTGGAACTTCATTGAAGTATCAAAGAAAAGTGGCACAAGCCGTAAAAAGAGCTCGTCATTTGGCGTTAATGCCATATGTTGCTGATTTATTAAAATAAAAGAAAAGAATCATGGAGCTGATATTAAAAGAAGACGTACAAAATTTAGGTTTTAAAGACGACGTAGTAAATGTTAAGAATGGTTACGGAAGAAATTTCCTTATACCTCAAGGCTTAGCTGCTATGGCTACTGTTTCTGCTAAAAAAGTTTTAGCTGAAAACTTAAAGCAAAGAGCACACAAAGAGAAAAAAGTTGTTGATGCTGCTAAGAAAATTGAAGAGGCATTAAAGGCTTTAGAATTGAAAATTACTGCTAAAACAGGTGCTGCCGATAAATTGTTCGGTTCTGTTACTAATGGTGATTTGGCTGATGCAATTGCGAAAGAAGGACATTCAATCGACAAGAAATTCATTAACATTCAAGGTGGTGCAGTTAAAAGAACTGGACCTTACAATGCACAAATTAGATTACACCGTGAGGTAATTGTTGACTTTGGTTTCGAAGTAGTTGCCGAACAGAAATAATTAACTATCTAAGTTGATAAATTTAAAAGAGCTATGCGTGCATAGCTCTTTTTTTATTGGTATTTTTGTTAAAGAACTCATAAATAACTCAAAACCAATAAAAATGAAAAACAGCTTGCTTTTTCAAGTATTGTTGCTACTTTTTGTAAGCGCAACTTACGGTCAAGTTACCACCTCTAATATCAGAGGTTTAGTAATAGATGATCAGAATCAACCACTTTTCGGCGCTAACATTGTCGCTGTCCACACCCCTACAGGTACAAAGTATGGGTCAATTACTAATGAAGATGGTAGGTTCAACCTTCTAAATCTTCGTGTTGGTGGTCCTTACAAAGTAGAAATTACTTATGTAGGCTTTAAACCTTACGAACTTACCGATGTTAATTTGTCATTAGGGCAAACTTTCAATGTAGATGTTAAATTAGCAAGTGAAAGCCAAGCATTAGACGAAGTTACTGTAGTTTCTGACCGTTCAGGTACTTTTAGTAGCGACCGTACAGGTGCAGAAACGAGTGTTGGTAGAAGAGAATTAACACGTCTTCCTACTATTTCACGTTCTGCAGCAGATTTTACACGTTTAGAGCCAACGGCGAGTGGTAATTCTTTCGGAGGTAGAAATGATCAGTTCAATAACTTTTCTTTGGATGGTGCTATTTTTAATAACCCTTTCGGGTTAGATGCAGCTACACCAGGTGGTCAAACAGATTCTCAGCCAATTTCACTAGATGCAATTGAACAAATTCAAGTTTCAACCGCACCATATGATGTTACGCAATCAGGTTTTACAGGAGCTTCTGTAAATGCAGTGACTAAAAGTGGTTCTAACGATTTTCACGGTACAGTATATGGTTTCTTTAGAAATGAAGATATGACCGGTGGTAAAATTAAAGGAGATGAGATTGTAAAGCCTAAGTTAGATCAAAGTCAATACGGTGTTAGTATTGGTGGACCAATCGTGAAAAATAAATTATTCTTCTTCGCCAACTTTGAAAGAGATGAGCGTACAGATTTAGGTACAAACGGTTGGGTGCCAAATACAGGTTCAGGAGCAATTAATGAATCTAGAGTATTAGAAAGTGATTTGATTAATGTGCAAAATCAGTTATTGGCAGCAGGATATGATCCGGGTGCTTATCAAGGTTTTACGCATGATGCAGAATCTACAAAAGGTCTATTTAAGTTAGATTGGAACATTAATGATAACAACCGTTTAGCAGTTATTTATAACTTTTTGAATGCATCTAAGCAAAAGCCAGCTCACCCATCAGCGATACAATTTAGAGGTCCGAATGCAAACACATTGCAGTTTCAGAATTCAGGATATGAGATAAACAATGAGCTAAAATCTATTCAAGTAGAGTTAAACTCAACTTTGTCTGCAACGGCATCAAATAAATTACAAGTAGGTTATACTCATTTTAACGATTTTAGAAATCCGTTTTCTACTCCTGCTCCTTCTATTAACATTACAAAAGATGGTTCTAACTATATAATTGCTGGTCATGAGCCATTTTCAGCAAATAACAGATTAGATCAAAAGGTACTTCAAATTACTAACAACCTTAACTTTTATAAAGGTGATCATACGTATACAGTAGGTTTTTCATTAGAGAAATTTATGTTTGACAACTCGTTTAACCTAACCGCTTATGGTTTTGATTTATTTGGTGGTGTAGATATTGCGGATTTTGATGCATCATCTTATGATTTTGCTGGTCCACAAGCAACATTTAATGCAAATAATGCTGTGCCAGATGGCGAAGGTTGGGCTTTGGCAGAAACCAATGTAGGTCAATTGGCATTTTATGTGCAAGATGAATGGAACGTAAATGAGAAATTTAAATTAACATACGGTGTTCGTTTTGATAAGCCTTTGTTCTTTGACTCTGCGGAGAAAGCACAAGATGTAATCGACAGAGGTTTTATAATTGCTGATCAGCCTTACCAAAATCCAAATACTGGTGAAACAGTATTTATAGATAACACTCAAATGCCTTCTAATGATTGGTTAATTTCACCGAGAGTTGGTTTTAACTATGATGTGTATGGCGATAGATCATTGCAATTACGTGGTGGTTCTGGATTATTTACAGGTCGTTTCCCGTTCGTATGGCTAGGAAACCAAATTTCTTCTCCAGACGTATTTTTCTTACAAGCAGTTGATCCAGATTACAAATTTCCACAAGTTTGGAGAACGAATTTAGGTGCAGATAAACGTTTAGATAATGGTATGGTGCTTACGGCAGATTTATCGTATACTAAAGATATTAATGGACCACATGTACAAAACTGGGCATTGACATCTCCTTCAGGTAATTTATCTGGGGTTGATACTAGACCGACATATACATCGGGCGATTTATTAAATAGCTTTGGTTTAGGAGCGGGACCTTATGTATTTACAAACTCAAATAAGGGTAGAATTTGGAACGCTTCTTTTAAAGCTCAAAAGACATTTGATAAAGGTTTATATACTATGTTGGCATATAGCTATTTAGATGCTAAAGATGTGAATTCTATTGAAGCAGAAATTACATCAGATGCTTTCGTTGGTAACCCAGTTGTAAACGATGCAAATGCAGACGTTTTAGCACCTTCTAAATATGGAGATAAGCACAGATTCATTGGTGTTGTCAGTAAAAATTGGGTATACGGAAACGGTAAATGGGGTAGTACTCTTTCTACGTTCTTTGAGTATGCACAAGGTGGTAGATTCAACTATACTTATGGTGGTGACATTAATGGAGATGGATCAGGCTTAAATGACCTTATTTATGTACCAACATCTGCAGAAATAGGACAGATGCAATTTGCAGGAGCTGGTCAAGGTGCTGCTTTTGATGCTTATATTGCTCAAGATGATTACTTAAGTGGTCAAAGAGGGCAGTATGCAGAGCGTTACGGAGCTTTAGCACCATGGAGAGGTAGATGGGATGTTAAGTTCTTACAAGACTATAAGATAACTGTTTCAGAAGGGAAAACAAATACTATTCAATTTAGTGTTGATGTATTGAATATTGGTAATATGATCAGTTCTGATTGGGGCTTGGTGCAACAACCGAACAACATTCAGCCAGTAGGTGTAACTGTTGATCCAAATACAAGTGTACCAACATACACGTTTAATCCAGAGTTGACAGAAACTTTTGGTTATGATGCAAGTTTGTTATCTAGATGGCAAGCACAAGTAGGATTGAGATATATCTTCTAAGTTTTTAAAATTAAGTTGTAAAAGCCCTAACAAATATGTTAGGGCTTTTTATTTTTGCAAAATGAAATACACGAGGCTTACAAAAGAGCAATTGGAAGAATTGCATCCAGAATTCATTAATTTTCTGGCAACACAATCTATTACGGGCGATGAGTGGGATGAAATTAAGAGAGATAAACCAAAAGTAGCGGAAGAAGAACTAGACGTTTTTAGCGATTTGGTTTGGGAAGGAGTGTTGAGCAAGGTTTCTTATTTAGAGAATATTTCAGATAAGCAAATGCACCTATTTCATTTAACCGATAAAGAGATGAAACTGATATCGGTGAAAGTGATGAATCCTGAAATAGATTTAACCACATCAGTAGGGTTCGATTGGTTTAAAAGAAACTGGCAATCAGACTTCGTAGAATATTTGACTGCAGCAAAGGCATATACCGATGATAAGAATGTAGACAAATTTTTGTTGCTACAGCAAGGAGCGGTTATAACAAAAGGAGAATTGTATAAATGGTTCGAAAAAGTAATCGTTACCAAATAAAACAATAATAATCTAGTATTCACACTATAGAAATATTGCCTAAGTTATTTGAAGGCTATATTTGTAATACAATAAAAAATTAATGGCACAGAAACCATCCATACCAAAAGGCACCAGAGATTTCAATCCATCTGAAATAGCTAAGCGTAATTACATTTTTGATATTATCAAAAAGAACTTTCAAACGTATGGATTTCAGCCGATTGAGACTCCTTCTTTTGAAAATTCAGATACGCTCTTGGGTAAATATGGAGAAGAAGGTGATCGATTAATTTTTAAGATATTAAATTCTGGTGATTTTATAAGTAAGGTAGATGACGCCACTTATGCTGATAAAAATTCGAACAGTATTGCACCGAAAATTACGGAAAAAGCATTACGATATGACTTAACAGTGCCGTTTGCGCGTTACGTAGTAATGCATCAAAATGAATTGGATTTTCCTTTTAAGCGGTATCAAATTCAACCAGTTTGGAGAGCGGATAGACCACAAAAAGGTCGGTTTAGAGAATTTTTTCAATGCGATGCCGATGTTGTAGGGTCAGATTCCTTATTGCAAGAAGTAGAATTGATTCAATTGTATGATGCTGTATTTTCTGATTTAAAATTGGAAGGTGCAACGATTAAAATGAACAATAGAAAAATCTTGGCAGGTATAGCTGAAGTTATCGGTGCAAAAGATTTATTGATAGATTTTACCGTAGCACTTGATAAGTTAGATAAAATAGGAGAGGACGGCGTTAAAAAAGAAATGCTTGCTAAAGGAATTTCTGGAGAAGCTATTGAAAAAGCATCTCCATTATTTTTACCTCAATCTACTAATGAAGAGCAATTAGAGCGTTTAGATGCACTTCTAAAAGATTCGGAAGAAGGTAAAAAAGGATTGGAAGAACTTCGTTTTATCTTAGAAACGATAGCTGTTTTAGGTTTGCAATCTGCTAATTTATCGATTGATGTAACTCTTGCACGCGGACTAAATTATTATACAGGAGCCATTTTCGAAGTTGCAGCACCAAAAGGTGTGATTATGGGATCTATAGGTGGTGGCGGTCGCTATGACGACCTTACCGGTATTTTCGGACTAAAAAATGTAAGCGGTGTAGGTATTTCTTTTGGGTTAGACCGTATTTATTTGGTGTTAGAAGATTTAAATCTTTTCCCTGAAGCTATTAATCAATCGCTCCAAGTATTATGTGTCAATTTTGGTGATAATGAAGCTATGGCTGCATTGAAATTGGTAAGTCAGTTGCGTAAGGCGGGTGTTAAAGCAGATATTTACCCATCAAGTGCTAAGATGCAAAAGCAGATGAAATACGCCAATAATCGTAATGTGCCTTATGTCATTTTAATAGGGGAGCAAGAACTAAATAATAATTCTTTCATCGTTAAAAATATGAAAGAAGGTTCGCAGCAAGAGTATAGTTTAGACAATGTTTATCAATTTGTTACCTATTTAAGTTAAGTACTTTAAAATCAGATACTATTTTACTGAGTCATTTTTGATTATATTTGGTTAACCAATTTGGTTAAGCAGTTTTATATTGTGTAATTGGGTTGGATTTCAACCGAAACAATATCAAGATTTATAATTGAAAATTATGACGAACAGTAACAAATTATCTGGAAAAAATATACTTATTACTGCTGGTGCTCAAGGAATAGGAGAGGCAATTACAAAGCATTTTATTGACAGTGGTGCCAATGTTGCTATTCATTATTTTTCAAGTGCAGATACTGCAAACGAATTAGTAAAATATGCAACAGATAAGGGCTTAAAGACGATCGCCATAAGTGGAGACCTAACGAAAGAAGAAGACGCCAATGCATTAGTAAAGATAACAGTTGAAGCTTTGGGAGGTCTTAACATCTTAATCAATAATGCAGGTTCATTAGTTGCGCGTAAAATGCTTAGCGAAATGGAAACTGAATTTTGGCACAAAGTGATGGATATCAATCTTACATCAATGATGTTTGTTACAAGAGCAGCAGCACCTTATTTAGCAAAAAATGAGAATAGTAGCATTGTCAACTTGGCTTCGTTGGCAGGTCGTAAAGGAGGTCACCCAGGATCTTTAGTTTATGCTACAAGTAAAGGCGCTATTTTAACCTACACTAGGGCACTTGCTTCAGAATTAGGGCCTCAAGGCACACGTGTAAATGCTGTTGCACCAGGACTTATCTTAGGTACTTCATTTCACAATACACACACAACCAAAGAATCTGCTGCAGAAACTACAAAAGGTATTCCTATTCAACGAGCGGGTAATGCAGATGATGTTGCCAGAGCAGTTTTGTATTTAGCATCTGAATACGATGGCTTTATTACAGGAGCTACGCTTGATATCAACGGCGGAGTTTACAACATGTAGTGCCAGATAAATCTATAAAAACCCTAGTTTGCAATCTGGCAATTAGGGTTTTATTCTCATTATTCTTAAAAAAATAAATATGCTAAAGACTCCGGTTATTCATCCAACAATTATGGAAGCTCTTGGGCGTTCAGGTCATTATGCGCAAGTGGTCATTGCAGATGGTAATTTACCGGTAGGTGCTATGACCGGTCCTAATTCTACAACGGTACATTTAAATTTTCGTCCTGGATTGTTAGATGCACTTACAGTTCTAGAAGGTATTTTAGAAGTTTGTCCGGTACAAGGTGCAATTGTAATGGAGAAACCTGCAGAAGCAAACGCTGAAATTCATGATGCCTATAAAAAATTACTTGGCGATGTTATTTGGGATGAAATGGAGCGTTGGGCTTTTTATGATAAAATAAGAGACCAAAATACGACCTTAATTATACAAACAGGAGAGCAGCGTCGTTTCGCTAATTTGATTTTAACCGTTGGTGTAGTTAAGAGGGCTGAAGAATCCGGATTTTAGTTAATTCCATTTTGCTCTGCGTAAGTAATTCTTTTAAATGCTATTTAATCTATTTGATATTTCTTCTAGTATAGTTTCAAAATATGAAATGTCATGAGGTACGTATTTGTAGTTTGAAGTGTCATTTAGAGCCTTGATAAATTGTTTTATAGATTCTAGTTTTAAGGCTTCAACTTCACTATCCTGTTTTTGCAATGCGCTAAACGGTGTTTTTAGTTCGGCTATAAACGTGTGATGAAACTCATAATCTTTCAAAGTTTCAGAATGATTTTTGACGGATTTAAATATTCCTATTTTTTCTAAGTCAGAGGATGAAATTTTCAATCCTATTTCTTCTTGTACTTCACGCACCGCTGAAGTTAGTATTGATTCGCCTGCTCCAATGTGACCTGCAACGGAAACATCCCACAATAGCGGGTATATATTTTTTTCTTTACCGCGTTGCTGCAGTAAAATTTCTCCATCCGAAGTATACAACCAAATATGAACAGTTTGGTGAAACCATCCATTTTTATGCGCTTCAGACTTCATGGCAGTCGTATGCGTCATGTTTCCATCAGGATCTAAAATGTCAATTAATTCATCCATAAAATAAAAAAATCCCTCCGGTGAAAGAGGGATTATATAAATTTAATCGAAGTAGCTAAAAGTTTCTCCGTCTTTGATTGTTAAGAGTGTTTCGTAAATCAAACGAATTACATTTTCAACATCGTCTTTATGAACCGTTTCTACCGTTGTGTGCATGTAACGTAATGGTAGTGAAATCAATGCAGATGCAACTCCGCCATTACTGTAGGCAAAAGCATCTGTATCAGTACCTGTAGATCTAGAGGCAGCCATTCTTTGAAATGGTATCTTGTTATCTTCAGCTGTTTTGATGATACGTTCGCGCAATTTGTTTTGAACTGCAGGAGCATAAGAAATAACAGGACCTGCACCAATTTCAGTATGTCCTTGTACCTCTTTTTTAATCATTGGTGTTGTGGTATCATGACAAACATCTGTTACTATTGCTACGTTAGGTTTTATAGTTTGTGTAATCATTTCTGCACCACGTAAACCTATTTCTTCCTGTACAGAATTAGTGATGTAAAGTCCGAATGGCAATTTCACCTTGTTCTCATGTAATAAACGTGCAACTTCAGCAATCATAAAACCGCCAGCTCTGTTGTCTATTGCTCTACAAACATATTTATTCTTGTTCAAAATTTGAAACTCATCTGGGTAAGTAATTACACAACCAACGTGAACCCCAAGTTTTTCTACTTCTTCCTTATTTGTTGCACCAACATCAACCGTAATATTTTCAATTTTTGGTGTCTCTTCCTTATCTCCCTTACGTGTATGAATTGCGGGCCAGCCAAATATACCTTTTACAATTCCCTTTGTAGTATGGATATTTACCCATTTAGATGGCGCTATTTGATGATCACTACCACCATTTCTAATTACATGAATTAAACCGTTATCAGTGATATAATTTACATACCAAGAAATTTCATCAGAGTGCCCTTCAATAACAACTTTGTATTTCGCATCAGGGTTTATAACACCAACAGCAGTACCGTATGTGTCGGTAATGAACGTATCTACATAAGGTTTTAGATAGTCCATCCATATTTTTTGCCCTTCCCACTCATATCCTGTCGGGGCAGCGTTATTCAAGTATTTTTCGAAAAAGTCTTCAGACTTTTTGGTAATTATATTTTTATTAGCCATCAATGTAAATTTAGGATACAAACTTAAGAATATTAGCGTTGTATTAGTAATAACCTTCTTTAATAATCGTTAATTTTGGCAGGACTTTTGTTTAACCAATGGTAATGAAATATAATTTAATACTTCTTTTAATACTTCTTACTGGTGTTTTTACTGGTAATGCCCAAGTGGAAGAACAAGAGCTTGATTCTATTACCGAAAAAATGATCATCATTACGGGTGATTCTTTACTGCAAAGTTCTATTGCCCTAGAAGAAGCTTATGTATTTGGTAAGCTTAAATTCTCTTCTTACGACGAAAAGTTAAGATATTATATTTTACGTAGAAAAACACAAAAAGTGTATCCGTACGCAAAAATGGCGGCGGAGCGTTTGGTGGAGCTAAATGATAGTTTGGCGAACATGAAGAACAATCGTAAAAGAAAAAAATATACCAAAAAAGTACAGAAATTTATTGAAGAGGAGTTTTCTGAAGAGTTGAAAAAATTGACCCGAACCGAAGGGCAGATTTTAGTAAAACTAATTTATAGACAAACAGGTACTACTGCTTTTGATCTAGTGAAAGATTTAAGAAACGGATGGCGTGCATTTTGGTACAATACCACGGCAAAGCTTTTTAGTATTAGTATTAAAGAAGAATTTCATCCTGATTTGATTGAGGAAGATTACTTAATAGAAGATATTTTACAACGCGCTTTTTCTAAAGGTAAATTAGAACGGCAAGAAACCGTTCTTGATTACGATTATGATAAGTTGTATAATAAATGGAAAAGAACTACAAAAGTACCTAAAGATTAAGATGATTTTGGTTTTTTGCCGAACATAGAATCCATTATTGTCATAATGCCTTTAAAGCCTGTTCTAACGGCGAAGAATGCCAGAATTATGCCAACAATACAAACAGGCCAGAACAAAAAATTTTCTTGATTTTTAAATGCTTGATACAATACTATAGGCGCCGTAAACATGAGCACTACGGTTATCGCTAATTTTTTTAAACCTGTAACAAGTAAATCTTTATCAGTTCGTCTCATTCTCGGTAATTATTATACTGTCTTTGTATTCTTCTACGATAGCAAAATAACCCAAGGCAAAATTATCTGATCGTTCTACATTATCAAAAACCTCGTTATTATCGATGCCTGTAATATTTATAATATTGCCGCGTACCGTTGCTGCCGGTGTCTGAAACGGACCTTGGTCACCACCAGACTGAACGATGATTTGGTTCATGTAATTATAAAATGATTCATCTACTCCTAAAAGGCTTATATTGACCACTGAGCTTGAATCTAATTCTAAATCATTGTCATAAAAGTATGAAAACACAAAAGTTTGACCTTGGTAAAATTCATCTTCAGTTACCAGAAATTCTCCGAAATCTAAGTCTAAAAGATAAAAATCATCACTTTCGTCAGGGTCTGTAAAGGTTACGATGACCTCTGTTTCATCACCTGAAAAGAGTGTCTCATCACCTTGAACCAGCGAGTCTATTGGTACAGATTTCACATAAGTTGTGGTTGCGAAATAGCGTTCTTCATCTGTTTCAAGAATCAGCTGAAACACATCACCTTCATTAATGCTATTTACTCTAATTCGTTGGTCACTATCAAACGAGGGGTCTGGCACCCATTTGCCACTACCTGGTTCCACTTCCGCTAAGTTTGATACACCACCACCTTCTAAAATTTCTGGGGCATCTTCTCTTGGAGTTCCGTAATATATAATGGCACTTTTAATTGTCGCAACAGTGTTGTCGTCGAAGAACGAACTACTTTGAGAAACCATTATCTCTATAGGTAGATACTCTTGTGTTTCATCAACTCTAATAACTCCGTTTACGATAAGTCTAGTTTCGTTTTCTGGTAAATCAACATCAATAACGTCCTCACAAGAAATGCAAAACGCAATGGCAAATAATATCAACAAATGACGTCTCATGGCTTATAATTTAAAATTATAGGTAACAGCAGGTACGATACCGAAAATTGAGGTACGAACAGCTTCATTGACACCGGTATCATCATTTTGCCTGAAGTTAATTGAAGCTGCATTTCTTCTGTTGTAAACATTGTAAAGGCTAAATACCCATTCTCCTTTTATTTTTTTATTCTTATTCTTTCTGGGTGTTAATGTTGCGGACAAATCAAGACGATTATATGCTGGTAGTCTTTGAGTGTTTCGAAGACCATAATAGGGTACTGTTAAATCTTGAAATTGAAATTGGCCAATAGGGTAGTTGGTAGGTTGTCCGGTTTGGTAGGTGAAGTTACTACTAACACTCCATTTTTCATTAAAATCATAATTCACGAACAAAGACACATCATGCGTTTTGTCGTAAGGGGTGTTGTACCAATTGCCAAAGTTAATACCTGATTCTAAATTACTTCGACCGTCATCTGTGGTAGATGCCCTACCAGGCGTACGTTGCTCAGATTTAGATAATGTATATGCTAGCCAGCCTTGTAATTTACCCTCATTTTTGCGTAACAAAAACTCCAAACCGTAAGCGCGAGCTTCTCCGTTTAAAATTACTTGCTCAATAGCATTGTTCGCAATTAAATTAGCACCGTCAATGTAATCTATTCTATTTTGAACATCTTTATAGAACACCTCAGTTTCAACGGAGTAATCACCGTCCTTTAAATTTTTAAAGTATCCGAAGGCATATTGATCCAATAATTGTGGTTTGGTAAACGGTCCGCTTGGTGTCCAAACATCTAAAGGAGTAGGAGAGCTTGTATTTGAAAGTAGATGTAGGTATTGAGCCAGTCTTGTATAGCTAGCTTTTATTGAGCTGGTCTCATTTAAGGTGTAAGATAAAGATGCCCTTGGCTCAAAATTGCTAAAATCAGATAAAGTGGTTCCTTTACCAGGATTTATAACATCAATAGGTTCAGCCTCTTTGTAAATCAGCAAAAAAGGATCGAACTCAACAGGATTGTTATTGGCATAGACATTTAATTCATCTTGACCAAGTCTCGTAAAATGGCTAAATCGTAACCCGTAGCCAAGGCTTAAATTATCTGTAACTCGATGTTCAAAATCTACATAGGCCGCAAATTCATTAGCGTATTTTTGAGTCAGTTGCTCTTCAACAATTCCTGATTCATCATTACTAGGTTCTATTTTACCAGGATTGAATTCGTAGTATACATTATTGATACCGTAGTTTACCTGTAACTTATCTGTAGCGTAGTGTTTTAGGTCATATTTGATGTTGAAATTACGAATACCTGAATTCCAATTGAATCCAACAAAATCTAATTTCAATCCGTAATAGTAATCCGAATAAATTAGAGATAGGTTAGAGAAAAGCTTATCAGAGAACAAATGGTTCCATCTAAAGTTACCTACAGTATTCCCGTAGGTATTAACAAAGCTATCGTTTATGCCGAAAACATCTCTACCAAAATAACCGGACAGAAAAATATTATTTTTATCGTTTACTCTGTAGTTTAATTTGGTGTTAAGGTCATAGAAGTAAGCAGTATTGTCCACATCGAATAGCGGCAGAAAAAGATGAGCGTACGAAGCTCTACCGCCTATAAGAAAAGCGGCTTTATCTTTTTTTATAGGTCCTTCGATCAAAAGTCGACTCGCCACGGCCCCAATACCACCATTCATTTTAAACTCCTTACTATTTCCTTCTTTTTGAAAAATATCTAGGACAGAAGAAACTCTACCACCGTAACGTGCGGGAATTCCACCTTTATAAAGTTTTACATCTTTTATTGCATCAGGATTAAAAACAGAAAAGAATCCGAATAAGTGCGATGAGTTAAAGATGATAGCCTCATCTAATAGAATTAGATTCTGATCTGCAGAGCCACCACGAACATTAAAACCAGAAGCACCTTCACCAGCATTGGTAACACCAGGAAGCAATAAAATAGATTTAATGACATCGGCTTCACCAAGAATTACCGGTATTTTTTTGATGGTACCAACCGATAACGTATTAACGCTCATTTGTGGTTTTCTGATATCCATCTTTTCCACATTTTCGGTAACCACAACTTCTTCTAATTCTTCTGCCTCTTCGTCAAGTAAATAATCTAAACGTCTGTTTTCTGTCAACGTTATTTCTTGGAGAACATCTTTAAAGCCTAGGTAGCTAATTAAAACTTTGTATGTGCCTTCTGGTAGTGTTAAAGAATAGAAGCCATATTCATTTGTAGTTACTCCTGTACTCAATTCTGGAACAGCAATGGTAACACCAATTAGTGTTTCGTTACTACTAGATTCTGATATGGTGCCACTCAGGGTAAATTTTTGTTGTCCCCATGATGAAAATGAGAGGCATAGCAGCGATATAAGAATAATTGGTAAATATCCCTTCATCAATTTTTTTTGTAAAAATACTTAGAAATTGCTGATGCTCCTAAAACAAATTTAGCTCGATTCAGTAGATTAAACACCAAGCGGTTTTTTGAATATTCTATGATTGTATACTTGTGAACTTTTTACTTCTTCAATATGATACAAAAAAAAGCACCCTCAAAATGTATTTAGGGTGCTTTGTAACGAAGTTTATTAAGTTAAATAGAATCTAAAATACCATTTAAAGTTTTACTTGGTCTCATAGCTTTTTCGACTAGAATTGGGTCTGGTTTGTAGTAACCACCGATATCTTGTTTAGAACCTTGAGCGTCTATTAATTCAGAAAGAATCTGAGATTCATTATGATTAATTTCTGTGCTAACTTTTAAGAATATAGATTTCAATTCAGCATTGTCATCTTGCAATGCCAATGCCTCTGCCCAATATTTAGCTAAAAAGAAGTGACTACCTCTTGTATCTATTTCTTTAACCTTTCTAGAAGGAGATTTATCGTTCAGTAAAAACTTTTCAGTTGCGCTATCTAAGCTATCGCCTAGAACTTTAGCTGCTGGATTGGAATTTTTCTCACCAAAAAATTCTAATGAAACTCCTAGTGCTAAAAACTCACCTAAGGAATCCCATCTAAGATGACCTTCTTCTATAAATTGCTCTACGTGTTTTGGAGCAGAACCACCTGCACCAGTTTCAAAAAGTCCACCACCGTTCATTAAAGGAACAATAGACAACATTTTCGCGCTTGTACCTACCTCTAAAATAGGGAATAGGTCAGTTAGGTAATCACGTAATACGTTACCAGATACAGAAATAGTATCCTTTCCAGCTTTCATTCTTTTTAACGTATACTCAGTAGCCTTAATAGGAGACATTATTTGAATGTCTAAACCATTAGTATCTTCTTGAGCTAAATAAGTATTTACTTTTTTAATCAGCTCGGCATCATGTGCTCTATTTTTATCTAACCAAAATATAGTAGGGTCATTCGTAGCCTTAGCTCTTGACACAGCTAATTTTACCCAGTCTTGTATAGGAGCATCTTTTACTTGGCACATACGCCAAATATCTCCTTCGCTTACTGAATGTTCAATTAAAACATTACCACTTTCTACATCAACAACTTGAACTTTTCCGTTTTGTTTGATTTCAAAAGTCTTGTCATGTGAACCATATTCTTCAGCTTTTTGAGCCATAAGGCCAACATTTGGTACAGTACCCATAGTCGTAGGGTCAAATGCACCATGCTTTTTACAGAAATCTATCGTTGCTGAGTAAATACCAGCATAGCTGCTATCTGGTATAACAGCTTTTGTATCTTGAGCTTTACCTTCTTTATTCCACATTTGACCGGAATTTCTGATCATTGCCGGCATCGAGGCATCAATTATAATATCGCTTGGTACGTGAAGGTTGGTAATACCTTTATCGGAATTTACCATAGCCAAATCAGGTCCGTTCATTAATGCGGCATCTAAATCTTTAGTGATAGCATCTTTTTCGCTTGCAGGAAGCACTTCAATTTTCTGATATAAACTAGCTAAACCGTCATTAGGGCTAATACCTAATTTATCGAAAGTGCCAGCATACTTTTCAAAAACAGATTTTAAGAAAGTTTCTACAACATGCCCAAAGATTATTGGATCAGAAACTTTCATCATTGTAGCTTTTAAGTGCACAGAAAATAGAACACCTTTATCTTTAGCATCTTTTATTTCTTTCTTCAAGAAATCAAGTAAAGCTGTTTTGCTCATTACCGTAGCATCGATAATTTCGCCTTTAAGCAAAGCCAAGTTGTCTTTTAAGATGCTTTCAGAACCTTCTGAGACTAATTTAATTTGTACAGATGTAGCATTGTTCAAAGTCAATGATTTTTCATTGGCTTGAAAATCACCATCACCCATTGTTGCTACATGAGTTTTTGAGCTAGAGCTCCAAGCACCCATGCTGTGCGGATTTTGTTTTGCGTAATTTTTTACAGCTCTAGGTGCTCTACGGTCAGAGTTGCCTTCGCGTAATACCGGGTTTACTGCACTACCTTTTATTTTATCATATTTTGCCTTGATCTCTTTTTCCTTATCGTTCTTAGGCTCATCTGGGTAGCTAGGTAATTTATAACCTTTAGATTGTAATTCTTTTATAGCTTCGTTCAATTGAGGAACCGAAGCACTAATGTTAGGTAATTTGATAATATTCGCTTCTGGCTGTTTTGCCATATTGCCCAATTCTTCCAAATCGTTGGACACCTGTTGCTCTGTCGTTAAAAACTCGGGAAAAGTAGCAGCTATTCTACCAGCTAAAGAAATGTCTTTAGTTTCAATTTCAATTCCTGATGATTTAGTGAACGCCTTTACAATAGGTAAAAAAGACTCCGTTGCCAATGCAGGCGCCTCGTCTGTTTTGGTATAAAAAATTTTGGACATTTGCGGTTTGTTTTAATTTAAGCGGAACAAATATACGATTTTCTAAAAGTTTGAAAGCGGGGAGAGGTCTTAATATTTTAGGTCGCGAAGGTGGATTTGTTAAATAATAAAAGCCATATCAATGTACGCATACAATGATATGGCTTTTTAGAAATAGTTTACGGACAGTTTGTTCTAATTTTTCATTAAAACGGCAACCCTTGATTGCACCCGTTTCACTAATTCAACGTTTAAAATGCTTTTCGATTCTCAGGTACGTAACCTAACATCTACACATCATTTCTTTTTTATTGTCTTCATTGAAGATTAAAAACCTAGTATATAGATTTTTTAAAATTCACCCTCATTTAATAATCATTAAATGTATGGTCAAACAATAATACGATAGAACGTAAACTTCGTAGTGGTTTTAAATGAATTTTTCTCATTTTCATTCTTTAACCATAATGTAATTTACAAAAAAAAGTAGTTCAAACCTTATTTTTGTAAACTTTTATTAATCAACACTTTATGAACATGTATTATTAACTATTGTTCATAAAAAAAGCACCGTATCATTTTGACACGGTGCTTTGTATAATTTTAGAAGATAAATTTATCCTCTAATCTCTTTAATTCTAGCTTTTTTACCAGTTAATTCACGGAAGTAGTAAATTCTAGATCTACGTACTTTACCACGCTTGTTAACTTCAATTTTTTGAAGTGCAGGTAAGTTAATTGGGAAGATACGCTCAACACCAACAGTACCTGACATTTTACGAATTGTAAAAGTTTCAGTTGAACCAGAACCTCTACGTTGTATTACAACACCTTTAAAGAACTGAGTTCTTGTTTTTTCACCTTCCTTAATTTCGTAGTATACAGTAATTGTGTCACCAGAAGAAAATTTTGGAAAATCTTTCTTAGTTACGAACTCGTCTTGTACAAATTTTATTAATGATTCCATTGTATAGTTAATAGGAATTAAATTAAAGCAACATTCACGATTATCGTCAGAGGTTGTTCTAACAGGGTGCAAAAATAATATTTAAATTAAAACACACAAGTATTTATATTGTTTTTCTTTAAAAATCAAACTTAAGCTACTCAAGCAGGTCCGGGCGTAATTTTACGGTACGCTCGTACGCCCTATCTTCTCGCCATTCTTCGATCTTGCCAAAGTTTCCGCTTAATAGAATATCAGGTACATGCATTCCTTTATACTCAGCAGGTCTTGTATAAATCGGCGGAGCTAAGAGTCCGTCTTGAAAAGTATCCGTTAGGGCAGATGTTTCATCGTTTAATACCCCTGGTAATAATCGTATTATGGCGTCACATAATACTGCGGCACCTAATTCTCCGCCAGAAAGTACATAATCTCCAATAGATATTTCTTTAGTGATAAATGCATCTCTTACTCGCTGATCAACACCTTTATAATGACCACATAGAATGATTATATTCTCGACCATAGATAATGTGTTTGCTATTTTTTGGTTTAAGGTAGTACCGTCAGGCGTCATGTATATAACCTCGTCGTAATCGCGCTGTGCTTTTAAATCGGTTATACATTTATCTATTGGCTCTATCATAAGCACCATTCCGGCTCCGCCACCAAATTGATAATCATCGACGTTACGGTATTTCGTGTCGGTATAATCTCTAAGATTGTGAAAGTGGACTTCTACCAATCCTTTTTCAACAGCTCTTTTTAGAATAGAGGCTTCAAAGGGACTGGTAAGTAACTCGGGCAATACGGTAATAATATCTATTCGCATCTTTTATTTTGCATCATCATTTAGCCTGCCAAAAGTAATGAAAAGCGTGGTAATCTTTTGTCCATCCTAATTTCTCATATAATTTTTGAGCCGGATTGTCAATGGCGGTTTCTAGTGCGAGTCCTTTGTAATGATTCATTTTACAAAATTCTTGCGCTTTTAACAATAACTGTTCACCAATAGATTCGCCCCTGAAATTAGTATCTACAAATAAATCGTTTAGAATTAATGATTTCTCTAAACTTACAGAAGAGAACGTGTAATATAGCTGAACGAAGCCGACAGCCTTGTCATCTTCGTAAGCTGCGAAAATAATAGACTCATCTTTGGTAATTCTATCATTTAGAAATTCGGCTGCAGCATCTGGGTCTGATTTCATTTTATAGAATACTCTATACCCATCGAAAAGCGAAATAATATCGATAATATCTGTTCCTGTAATTCTACGTATACTTTTCATATCTAAAAAAAGCTCCGTTAAGGAGCTTTTAATTATTTAGTTTTCTTCTGTTTATTAATTTCGTCTTGTAGTTGCCTACTTATTTTTTGCTCGCGCTCTAAGGATCTTCTTCTATGGTCTTCATATTCAACCTCTAGTTCAGAAAGGTTTTGTTTTGCTTCTTGAGTCAAAATATTACTATTTCTAAATTTATAGATAAAGAAGCCAAGTGTTAGAAACAATGCCCCAATAATCGTCCATAGAACAAAATTATATGTTCCTTTAGAAACAGGTAGTCCTAAAAATGACATACTATCTTTTTCTTCTGTAACAGCGCCTAAATTAGTTGTCGTTTCCTCTAACTTATTATTTAAAGACGTAATTGTTGTCTCATGTTCTGCAATCGTGGCCTTAAGCTCGCCGGTTTTTTTATTCATGGCCGCTATAGAATCCAGAACATTCTCGCGAATTTTAAAAAGATTGGTTTCTTTTACTACTTCATACCTAATACCATCAGCTCTATAATTACCTGATCGCTTAGCAATAAAATCGAATTGATTGCTAATAGGACCTTCGTCTAAAGACAGTTTATCGTCCTCTTCTTCAGTGTCTTGCGCAAATTGTAAGTTACTAGCCAATAGTAATGCCAGTAACAATAGTATTCTATAGAATTTCATGTAATAGATTCTTAGGTTAATTTGAATAATTTAGAGTTGACTAAAGTACTTTATAATTATCATACTATAAAAAAAAGTCAATGCTAAAAAACGTTTATTTAACTACGTAGCATATCAACAAATAGACGTTATTATTTAAAAAAATTAGTAATATGTAAAACGACGTACTTTGGCAATATACTTCGCCAAACGAATAACTTGGTGCGAATAGCCATATTCATTGTCGTACCAGATGTACAGAATAATATTTTTGCCACTTTCAGATACAATTGTCGCCATACTATCATAAATAGACGGGGCAGAAGTACCAATAATGTCAGAGGATACCAATTCTTTATCTAACGAGTATTTAATTTGCTCTACTAAATCACCTTCAAGGGCATATTTTTTAATCATGGTGTTTACACCTTCAAGAGATGTTTTTTGTTTAACATCAAGATTTAAAATAGCTAATGATCCGTTTGGTACAGGTACACGAATGGCATTAGATGTCAATTTACCTTTTAATGACGGTAATGCTTTTGTAACGGCTTGGCCGGCTCCAGTTTCTGTTATGACCATGTTAAGTGCGGCAGCACGACCTCTTCTGTATTTGCCATGCATATTATCGACCAAATTTTGATCGTTCGTGTATGCGTGAATAGTTTCTAAGTGTCCCTTATCGATTCCTAAAGTTTCTTCGATAGCTTTTAAAATAGGGGTAATGGCATTCGTTGTGCATGAAGCTGCTGAAAATATTTCAGTATCATCTGGATTATATTCTAAATGGTTTACTCCGTGAACTATATTTGCGACCTCTTTACCAGGGGCCGTTAAAAGTACTTTAGATGCTCCTTTGGCCTGTAAATGTCTTTCTAATTGTTCTTTATTTCTAAATGCGCCAGTATTATCTATAACCAAAGCATCATTAATACCATATTCGGTATAGTCAATTTCTTCTGGCATGTTTGCATAAATGACATGCACCGTGGTTCCATTAATAACTAGTTTAAGATTAGCATAATCAATCTTAACAGTACCATTGAAAATACCATGAACAGAATCTGTTTTAAGTAAACTGGCTCTTTTTTCAAGATTTTCAATGCTAGGTTTACCTCTTACCACGATAGCTCTTAATCGAAGTTGATTTCCTTTACCGGTTTTAGACATTAATTCTCTGGCAACTAATCTGCCAATGCGTCCAAAACCGTATAAAACAACATCTTTCGGTTCTATGCTTTTAAAGTCTTGCGCAGATTGTAATTTATCAATTACAAAAGATTTTACATTGTTTAAGATATTGGTGTCAGAATGGTACTCGTAAGTTAATTTACCGATATCTAATTTAGAAGGTGGTAAAAGCATATCTGAGATGGAGCGCAAAATTTCAACAGAATCAAAAATTGATATTGGTTTTTGCACGAATTCACCAGCATACTCGTGTAAATGAATGATGTCACTTACGTTTTTATCAATAACCTGATTTTTAAAAAGGACAATTTCAATAGATTTATCATACCATAAATCGCTAACAATTTTAATAAATTCAGTTGTAGCTTTTCTACGGTCTGCTTGAAATGCCAGCTCTTTTTCAAAAGTGGTTTGTGGAGCCATAATTAGTTGATTATTTTTATAATTCGCACAAAACTAGAAAAATTAACCACTTAAAATAAATATTTTTCAAAAAAAAGCCTTCGTTTTTACGAAGGCTGTATTTTTTAGTTATTTTTTATTGGAAGATTAATCGGTCTCGTTCTCCATTGGATCCTACCATAACAATAACTGTTTTTCCGTATTTAGAAATAGCGCCGAAAGCATTATAGGCGTCGTCAATATTTCCTATCTCAAAATCGTCTACCTTAACGATAACTTTTTCAGATAAACCATAACCTCTGTATCTTTCGGGTACGCCGGTGATTTTTACTCCCGATGTTGTTTTGTAAACCTTTTTATCATGCTCGGTAAGGTTCTTAACTTCTAAGCCCATTTCAGGCACAACCAATTTTTGTCTTTCTTTCAAAACTAGTGGTAAAGTAATGAGGTCTTTATCTCTATCAATAACAAAGGCTAAAGTATCGCCTGGTCTTTTTGTAGAAAGGTATCCGGTTAAATCAGGATATTTGTGCACAGTTATTTCATCGACTTTTTTAATGATATCGCCGACAACAATTCCTGCTTCCTGCGCTGCAGATTCTTCTTCTACCAATTCAATATACACGCCATCTATATTATTAATTCCTTTTTCAATAGCATCTCTAGTATCTATAGGCGCAGGGCTAATCCCCATAAATCCTTTCTGAACATTACCGTATTCTAAAATATCTTGAACAACCTTTTTGGCAATATTGCTAGGTACCGCAAAAGAATAACCTACATAAGAACCAGTTTGTGAAGTAATCGCGGTGTTTATACCCACTAAGTCACCGTTAGTATTTACCAAAGCACCACCTGAGTTTCCAGGGTTTACGGCTGCATCTGTCTGTATAAAAGACTGATTTTTTCCAAGATTTCTAGCTTTGGCACTTACAATACCTGCTGTTACCGTAGAGGTAAGATTAAAGGGATTGCCAACTGCCAAAACCCATTCTCCAATTTTTGTATGATCAGAGTCGCCAAATGCTAAATAGGGCAATTTCTCATCTGTATCAATTTTTATAAGAGCAATGTCAGAATTTGGATCAGTACCAATAAGTTCTGCTTTATATGTTCTGTTGTTATTTAACGTAACTTGTAGTTGTGTAGCTTTATTAATGACATGGTTATTGGTAACTATATATCCGTCAGAAGAAATAATTACTCCCGATCCGGTACCTACTTGTGGTACGGCACTACCGCCAGTTCCATAAAAAATATCGAATATAGTTGTTGGTCCTTTGCTAAGGGTAATATTTTTAACGTGAACCACTGCGTTTACCGTATTTTCAGCAGCACTGGTAAAGTCGACCTCATTGATTCCGGCACCTCTAGCAGACGTAGGCGTATAACTAGCGTTAATAACACCGCCATTGTTTTCTTGGCTGATGATGGTAAAATTTTCCTTCTCGAAAAAAAGTTTGTAAGCACCCAATGTAATTGCACCGGCAAAAATTGATACAAATAACAGACTTGCTATTCTTTTCATATTCATTAATGTTTTAACATATTTTACGCAAAACTACTCGTTTTTGCGCTATTTGATAAGCGTTTAACTACTTTTTAACTACCAAAGAAAACCTATTTATATACTATCTTTGGGCTTTACTAGAGGATGAAAAATATATTTTATAAATATCAAGGTACGGGAAATGATTTTGTGATGGTCGACAATCGCAATGGGCAGTTCCCGAAAGAAAATAATGCGTTAATCGCTAAAATCTGTCATAGAAGATTCGGAGTAGGTTCTGACGGACTCATTTTATTAGAAAATGACGAGACTACCGATTTTCGAATGGTTTATTTTAATGCGGATGGAAAAGAAGGAAGTATGTGCGGTAATGGGGGAAGATGCATTGTTGCCTTTGCCCATTTTCTTGAAATTATAAAAAGGGAAACCACATTTATTGCTGTAGATGGGGTACACGAAGCAACGATTATTGGTGAAGTTGTAAGTCTTAAAATGGCGGATGTGAGTGAAGTAAAAGAGAAGCCAAATGCGTTGTTTATGAATACGGGTTCGCCACATCATGTTCAAATGGTAAAAGATTTAAAGTCTTTTAATGTTGTTAAAGAAGGTGCGCGTATGCGTTATGGTATTTACGGAGAAAAAGGAAGTAATATCAATTTTGTAGAAGCCAATGCTGAAGGCGGATTTGATATTAGAACCTACGAACGCGGAGTTGAAGATGAAACCTTATCGTGTGGTACAGGTGTAACGGCAATTGCATTGAGCATGTATCATTTAGGTAATACCAAGAATAATACTATTGCTGTGAATGCACTTGGTGGTAATCTTGAGGTTACTTTTCAAGAAAATCAAGGCTCTTATAGCGATATCTATTTAAAAGGAGAAGCCAAACAAGTATTTAAAGGAGAGATGTTGTGGTAACATTAAAAGGAGAACAGATTTATTTAAGGGCTTTAGAACAAAAAGACCTGGATTTTCTGTATGCACTTGAGAATGATACGGATGTTTGGGAAGTTAGCGGTACGGTTACTCCATATTCAAAAGATGTATTACAGCTCTATCTTGATAATGCCCATCGAGATATTTATGATGTAAAACAATTGCGTTTAGTGATATGTTCGCATGAGCACCTAGCTATAGGTCTTATTGATGTTTTTGATTTTGAACCAAATCACAAGAGAGCTGGTATTGGCATAATTATTCTCAATGAAAATCAACGAAATAAAGGAGTAGGAGCAGAAGCAGTTACGTTGCTGTGCAATTACTTGTTTGAAGTTTTAGGCTTAAGGCAGGTATATGCCAATATTTTAGAAGAAAATGCACCAAGCTTACATTTATTTAAAAAGTTAGGTTTTCAAGAAGTTGGAATGAAGAAAGATTGGGTACGATTTAAGGGAATGTTTAAGAATGAAGTTTTATTACAAAAAATAAATAATTAATGAGCATCAAGCGTATATTATTAGGTGTAGTAGTTGTAGGATTAATTGGTGGCGGAATTTTTGGGTATTCGGCATATCGTACTTTTTTCACTCCCAATACTAGTTTTGACAATGATGAAGCTATAGTTTTTATACCTACCGATGCTGCAATTAGTGACTTAGAAGAACAACTGACTCCGCTTGTAAAAGATTTCAGTTCATTTGAATCTGCAGCTGATAGAAAAGGATATTTAAATAAAATCAAAGCAGGTAAATATAGGTTAAGTAATGGTATGAATAATAATGAGATAGTAAACTCATTACGAAGCGGCAATATACCTGTTAAAGTGTCTTTCAACAATCAAGAAAATTTAAATGATCTGGCAGGTAGAATTGCAAGTCAAATTGAGGCAGATAGTATCTCTTTAGTTGCAGCGTTCGGCGATAAAGATTTTATGAAAGCGAATGGTTTTGATGACGCCAATAAAATATCACTTTATATACCGAACAGTTATGAGTTCTTTTGGAACACTTCGGCAGAATCATTTAGAGCAAGAATGTTAAAGGAATATAATCGTTTCTGGACCGATACCCGTAAAGAGAAGGCTAGTGCACTTGGCTTAAAGCCTAATGAAGTAATTGCCTTGGCATCGATTGTGCATAAAGAAACGGCAAAAGTAGACGAAAGACCAACAGTTGCGGGTGTGTACTTAAATAGGCTAAGAAAAGGGATGTTGTTGCAGGCAGATCCAACAGTTATTTATGCAATTAAGAAAGAAACCGGAAATTTCGATACGATTATAAAAAGAGTGTTGTACCGTGATTTAGAGATGGATTCACCTTATAATACGTACAAGTATGCAGGTTTGCCGCCAGGCCCTATTGCAATGCCCGATATTACGGCAATAGATGCTGTTTTAAATCCTAAAAAACATAATTATTACTATTTCGTGGCTAATGTAGAAAAGTTCGGTTATCATATGTTTGCAGAGAATTTAGCGCAGCACAACCGAAATAAAGCACAGTACATCCGATGGATCAATGCTCAGAAAATCAATAGATAAACTTTCAACCGAATTTTTGAACTTCTTAACTAAATCTGTATTCTTTTAACAGAACCTTCTTAAACTCTTATAATTTCAGGTCTACCTTTGCCTCAGAAATTTAAGCAAGCAATAATAGTCGCTGTAGGTCTTAAGAAATATATGGTATGAGAAGATGGATATTAGCAAGTTGTCCTCTTATTGTGATGTTTATTTTATCTGGTTATGGCTTTAAACCCTTTACGGTTCAAGTGCCAGAGCAGTTAAAAGTAAAAAAACCTATTATGGTTTCGTTTCCTCAAGACGAAGCTCTTTTATCAAATTATCAAATCGCTCCCCCCTTTCTTGGTAGTCAATTTATAGGCTTTAAAGAAGCGTTAGCTTTTAAAGAGTCTCAAGGTAACTATTTTGTTACCAATACTTTTGGGTATTTGGGGAAATATCAATTTGGGTTGAGCACCTTAGAATTAGTTGGTGTGTATGATGGAAATCAGTTTTTAAGCAATCCTGTATTGCAAGAAAAAGTTTTTCATATAAATACATCCCGTAATAAGTGGATACTTAGAAAAGATATTAAGCGTTACGTAGGTGTACGTATGAATGGAGTAGAAGTTACAGAGTCTGGTATTCTGGCAGCCGCACATTTAGCAGGTGCAGGTAATGTAAAATTATATCTAAGATCACATGGTCGAATGGAAATTTCCGATGGTTATGGTACCAGTATTTCTAACTATATGAAAAAGTTTTCTGGTTACGATGTTTCTATGATAGAAGCAAAACGAAATCCAAGAATTTAAGAGTTTAAGTAGATATGAAAATGTGAAACCTTGGCAATTTCGTTGTCAAGGTTTTTTTATGCTTGAATAATAAAAATTGCAGGTCTTTTGTGTAGATCTACATTTTCTGTCTTCCAATTTATGGCAGTTTTGGTTTTAATATATTCTGTTGGTAAGGTAATATCGGCGGCTACACAAATGCGAGTACTAGGAGCTAGGGTTTTAATCAGCTCTTCTAACATTTTGTTATTTCTGTAAGGCGTTTCAATAAACACTTGCGATTGGTCTTCTTCTTTTGATCTACGCTCTAGATTTTTAATATATTTTTTACGATCCGCGCCATCAATAGGTAAATAACCATTAAAGGCAAAATTTTGACCGTTCATGCCACTTGCCATTAATGCCAAGAGAATTGAAGACGGCCCAACTAGGGGAATAACCTGTATATTTTTATCGTGTGCAATTTTGACTACTGCTGCACCTGGGTCTGCAATACCGGGGCAACCAGCTTCAGAAAGTATGCCTACGTCGTAACCTTCTAAACAAGGATTTAGAAAACTAGGAATCTCTGCCGCTTCGGTAAACTTGTTTAAAGCAAATAATTTTAAGCTGGGTTGCGATTTTCTAGGACTGATTTTTTTTATGAAATGTCGAGCGGTTTTTTCGTTTTCAACGATATAGTGGTCCAATTTTTCAATAGTTTGCTTTATTGAAATGGGTAAAACTTCTAATGGGGGCATATGGCCCAATGTTGTTGGTATTAAATATACCTTCCCTATTTTTCCGTTTTGTGTGCTCATTACTGTTTAGTTGATAATGGAGATTTAAATGCTCCAAGGCTTACATCATAATATAATGGTGTTCTACTACGAACGCTTCGTGTGCTTGCTTTAAGGTTTTTTATTTTCTAGTCTTTTTGCTATGCTATCGCAAGCTTGATCAATCATTTGAAAAACATGTTCAAATCCGTCTTCGGCATCATAATATGGATCTGGAACTTCTTTATCTGAAGAACCTATTTCGTTTAAAATAAGCTTCACTTTTTGGGCATCTCCTTTATTTCTTGCTAAATCAATAATATTACCATAGTTACTTTTATCCATGGCATATATGATATCAAAAAAATCAAAATCTGAAACAATAAACTTTCGGCAAATTTGCGAACTTATATCTATGCCGTATTCTTTGGCTACATTAATAGATCTTGGGTCTGGCGCTTTACCGATATGATAACCAGCTTTACCGGCAGATTCAACAAGTATTTTGGTAGTATCGACCTTACTTTTTAGGATACCTTCAGCTAATGGTGACCTACATATATTACCTAGGCATACCATCAACACTTTCATGCAACGTAAATTTTAAGAAAATTTCTTAGTTAAATCGTCTATGTATTTACGAAACTGCTTATCGGTTTCGGCAAGATTGTCAACAGTTTTGCAAGCATGTAAAACAGTAGCGTGATCTCTTTTACCGATTTGCGAACCTATACTTGCTAATGAAGCTTTGGTAAATTTTTTGGCAAAGAACATCGCTAATTGTCTTGCTTGTACAATATGCCTTTTTCTTGTTTTAGACTGTAGAGTTGCTACATCCATTTCAAAGTAATCTGATACTACTTTTTGTATGTAGTCGATAGAAACTTCTCGTTTGGTATTTTTTACGAATTTCTCAACAACCTGTTGGGCAAGTTCGATAGTAACTTCTCTTTTGTTCAAGGTAGACTGTGCAATCAAAGAAATAATAGCACCTTCTAATTCTCTAATATTTGTTTTAATATGTTTAGCTACATATTCTATGATGTCATCAGGTATTTCAACACCATCTCTATATAACTTGTTCTTTAAGATGGAGATTCTTGTTTCGTAATCAGGACTCTGCAATTCTGCAGATAATCCCCATTTAAAACGAGAAAGTAAGCGTTGTTCAATATCCTGCATATCTACAGGTGCTTTATCTGACGTAAGAATAACTTGTTTACCGTTTTGATGTAAATGGTTGAAAATATGGAAGAATACATCTTGCGTACCAGATTTACCTGATAAGAATTGTACATCGTCAATAATCAATACATCTATTAATTGGTAGAAGTGAATAAAATCATTTCGAGTATTCTTTTTAACTGACTCGATATATTGTTGCGTGAATTTCTCAGCAGAAATATAAAGTACGGTACGTTCTGGATATTTATCTTTTATTTCAACACCGATGGCATGCGCCAAGTGTGTTTTTCCAAGTCCAACACCACCGAAAACTAATAACGGATTAAAAGATGTGCCACCTGGCTTGTTGGCAACCGCCATACCGGCAGATCTTGCCAAACGGTTAGAATCACCTTCTAAAAAATTATCAAAATTATAATTAGGGTTTAACTGCGATTCTATCTTAATATTTCTAATCCCAGGAATAACAAATGGATTACGTAATTCAGGATTTTTAGATTTAATAGGAACATCCATTTCTTGAGCTGCCATGGCTCCTCTGTTTGAACTAGGAATCTTTTCGGTAAAAGGTTCTTTGTTACCGTAGGTATTTTCCATTCTAATGATATACACCAATTTTGCAGATTCACCTAATTCTTTAGTTAGGGCAACTTTCAAAAGTTTCACGTAATGTTCCTCTAGCCATTCGTAAAAAAATTTACTAGGTACTTGAATGCTTAATGCGTTCTCAGATAGCTTGACAGGTTTAATAGGTTCAAACCAAGTTTTGAATGCCTGCGGTTGGATATTATCCTTTATAAACACCAAACAGTTTTTCCAGACGGAATTTGCAGTAACACTCATAATAAAATTTTCACTTTTAATGGTTAGTGTTGAACTATAGGTGATTATAAAAAATCAATATAGGTTCTCTTTCAACTTGGACAAATATGTGAACAATTTATTGAAAAAAAAAATCGATAGTGATTGAATTTGACCTTTTTTTTTCGCATGTTCGCTTACTCTATAGGGGAGTTTTTAAATATATACTTTTTACTTCATATAAATGCGTACAAACGAAATTTCTTTTCGAATTAGATACAGTGAAACCGACCAGATGGGCGTGGTTTATCATGGCAATTATGCTCAATATTTAGAATTGGCAAGAGTTGAATGGTTAAGGTCGTTAGGTATTTCTTACAAAAGCATGGAGGAAGGCGGAATTATGCTTCCTGTAATAAGTTTGTCAATAAAATATTTAAAGCCAGCTCTGTATGACGATTTAATTACAGTGAAAGTTATTTTGACTAAAAAGCCGGCTGTTCGAATTGAATTTGACTATGAAATTTTAAATGAAGCAGGAGATTTGTTAGCGACCGCGAATACAGTTTTGGTGTTTATGGATATGAAGCGTAAAAGACCAACTAAATGTCCGCAAATACTTTTAGATAAATTGAAATATTAGAAATTAATCAATTTCCTTAATTTCTAATTTGTGATGCGCCTTTAAAAGTTTCATTGTCTTTTTGAAATCACTTTTATTGACAGACAGTAACATTTTACATTTTAAATGTAAATCTTGCGATACAATATTGAGTTGGTATTTTTTTACCAAACGCATAACAATATCCATTTCTGAGTATTCAAAAGTTACCGATAATTGCTTTTGTAAAACTTTCGTAATTATTGTAGCATTTTCTAATGCTAACTTAGCGGCTTCTTTGTAAGCACTAATTAATCCGCCGACACCTAATTTGGTTCCACCGAAAATACGAACTACGGCAACTAAGGTATTCGTGACATCAAAAGACTGCAATTGACCATAAATGGGCATACCAGCAGAGTTGTTTGGTTCACCATCATCATTATCGCGGTATGATTTTGTTTCAATTCCTATTTGCCAAGCGTAACATACGTGGTTTGCCGTGGGGTATTCTTTCTTAAGCGCTTCTATATGTTCTTTAATGGTGTCTTCATCAGAAACCGGAAAGCAATAGCCGTAAAACTTGCTCTTTCGCTCTTTGAACATAACATTTTCAGATGGTTTAGAGATTGTTTTATAAGCATCCATATATGTAATCGTAATTGTTTAAAAGAAAGTCATTAGTTGTTGACCGAAAGCTGTTAGTACAATGCTAAAGATAGCCAATCCTATTCCGAACCAGTTTTTAACCGTTAAACGCTCTCTAAACAGTATAATACCTAATAGCGTAGAGAACATTACGATTGCCACATTATTGATGGTAAAAATCGATGCACTGTTCCAAGTAGGGTGCTGTAGTGCTTTTAATAAAAAGTAGATGGAAAAATAATTAGGAATTCCCAAGCAGATACCGCCAATTATATTTTTGAAATTTACTTTTAATCGTTGTTGAGTAGATTTGAATCCGATGAAAAATAGACCGAATATACCTGCAGATGCAAAAACCGTAGCAGAAAATAACGCATATTCTTCTTCTGGCATATGTGCATCTTGAAAGTATTTTATGCTGGTATCTATAGTTCCCGATCCAAGAAAAACTAAAACAGGTAATGCGAAAGCCCATTTTTCTGCTTTTAATTTCTTTTCCTTTAACGATGTAAAATAAACAGCTAATAGGGCAAGTAAAATTCCTATAATTTCTAATACTCCAAGAGATTCTTTATAATAGAACACTCCGAATAAAACCGGAATGGTAAGCGACATTTTGGTGGCTACTGAAGCTACCGATACGCCTAATTTCTGAGAGGTAGCTGCCATCAAGTTAAATATTTGTATGAAAAGAAGACCTAGAGCGACGCTTCCCCAGAACCAACTTTTTTGTGGTATTTCATTAAGGTGTATCGGCTCTTTGTAATAGAAGATTCCTACGGTGCAGGCAACAAAGTAATTGGTAATTATGGCATATATTGTTTGAACTTGATATTTGGCATACAATTTAAAAATGACAAAAATTAAGCTTGAAAATAGAATGCTAAACGCTAAATATATCATTTAGAGATTGCTTAAAGTTTCAAGAACATCTTCCTTGCCTACTTGAAGATTCCAGCAATGTATACCTAGTTTAGACGCGGCATCTGTATTTTCTTTAGTGTCATCTAAAAAGAAGGTTTCATTTGCATTTAATTCATTTTCGTTCAAGACGAACTCATAGATATCAGCATTAGGCTTACGCATTTTCATTTCTTGAGATAGGTAGAAAACCTCAAAGCAATTTTTGAATCTATTGAAACGTTCCAGTCCCATTGATTCTTTCACTTTGTCTATATGTAGATCATTGGTATTACTTAACAAGAATAATCGGTACTGATTATCGCTTTTTAGTTTTTCAATGAATTTAAGTCTGTCCTCAGGGAAATCCAAAATAATAGAATTCCATGCGTCTTTAATTTGATCTTTGGTAGCATTGGTGAAAATAGCTTGTAATTGATTCACGAATTCATCGGACTCCATTAAGCCCATTTCATATGCTTTAAAAATGGAATCCAATTCCGGGGTCAATTCGGTGAATCCGAATTTTGCCAATTCTAAAAGAGGAGCTTGCTTATCTAGATTAATGAAGATATCTCCAAAATCAAATATGATGTTTTTAATCATTACGTATTATGGTTAGTTGGTCAGTTAAAATTTGAATTTGTTGTTGGGTATGTCCTACTATTTTTGGTGCAGCGATACCTTTTGTAAAATTGGTTGCTCCTTTAAAAATTCGAGCCTCATCCCAAAGGTTAGCATCAATAAAACTTTGCAGTGTATGTGAGCCACCTTCGATTATGACGCTTTGTATTTGTTCTTCATACATCACATTACACAGCTGTTGGGGTACATCAGCATTAAAATTGATAATTTTATAAGTTATTCCAGTTATTTCATCTTTGCGATCAGTTATTTCGGTGCAAATAATGGTTTTTTGTTTTCCGTCAAGAACATGATAATCTCTAGAAATCTTTAAGCTTCTATCTAAAACAATGCGTGTAGGTGCTTTGCCAGTCCAATCTCTTAGGTTTAATTGCGGATTATCAGCCAAGACGGTATTTGTACCTACTAAAATACCAGCCTCTTCACTGCGCCATTTGTGCACTAATTGTCGCGATTTGGTATTGGTGATCCAATAAGGCTTCTTTTCTTCTCCTCGCTTCAAAGGTTCAGGAGCAATAAATCCATCAGCTGTTTCTGCCCATTTTAAAATGATATATGGCCTTTTTTTAGTGAAAAAGGTGAGAAAGCGTTTATGGTGTTCTTCGCATTTTTTTTGAAGAATACCTACTTGAACAATGCATCCCGCAGCTACTAATTTTTTAATTCCGTTACCTGCTACTTTTTCATGCGGGTCTTTAAGACCAATAACTAGTCTAGGGATTCCCATTTTTACAATCAGGTCTGCACAAGGCGGAGTTTTACCATAGTGGGAGCAAGGTTCTAGGGTAACATAAATGGTAGATGATTTCAAAAGGGAAACATCAGAAACAGAGTTAATAGCATTTACCTCAGCATGAGAGCCACCGTAGGCACTAGTAAATCCCTCGCCAATAATTTTACCATTATGCACAATAACGGCACCTACCATTGGGTTGGGTGCAGTAGTACCTAATCCGTTCTTTGAAATTTGTATACAACGAAGCATGTAGGTATCATGGGTAGAAAGCGCATCACTTTGTAAAGACATCGAATTATTGGAATCTAGATTATTAATGGACATCAAACTTTAACATTATACGCATATCACGTATCTTCACACCTCAAAAATAGTACTTTAAAACCTATTGTATTGTTCCCATGGAAAATGTCATTATTCGCGAAATTAGAAAAGAAGATAACCCGCAAGTAGCCAAAGTTATACGACAAGTATTGGCAGACATGGGTGTGCCAAAAGTAGGCACAGCTTATGAGGATCCTTCATTAGATAGCATGTTTAAGCATTATGAGAAACCTAAGGCGACTTATTTTGTAGCCGAAGTTAATGGTTCTATTTTAGGTTGTGCGGGTGTAGCGCAGCTAGACAATTATGACGGTAATGTTTGTGAGCTTCAGAAAATGTACTTTTTAGAAGAGGCGAGAGGTAAGGGTTTAGGTCACAAAATAATTACAGTTTGTTTAGAGCGTGCCAAAGAATATGGTTTCACGGCTTGTTATTTAGAGACTATGCCAAATATGGAGGCTGCTCAGAAATTATACAAGAAAATGGGCTTTGAATATATAGATGCCAGAATGGGCGATACAGGTCATTATTCTTGTCCGGTGTTCATGCTAAAAACATTTTAAAGGTGCTGCTTAAAGAAATCAAGAATATTTTTCATTTAGAATTAGATGCTATTTATGGTAAGGAAGAAGTAGATAGCTTTTTCTATTTACTTATTGAGCACTATTTTAATTTAGAACGTTTTGTATTAGCAATTCAGCCAAATCTGGTTATTGATAAAGAACAAGAGACTGTTATATTCCAAGCCTTATCTGAATTAAAACTAGAGAAGCCTATTCAGCATATTATAGGCACGGCATATTTTATGGACCTAGATTTTATGGTCAATAAGCATGTATTAATACCAAGACCAGAAACCGAAGAGTTGGTTCGTTGGATTTTAGATGATTTTAAAACTGCAGCAAAAGCGCTGACCATTTTAGATATGGGTACAGGTAGCGGTTGTATTCCAATTTCTTTGGATAAAAACCTAACGCATACAAAAGTATTCGGACTAGATATTTCTACGGATGCTTTAAAAGTAGCTGAGGAAAATAACGGATTGCTTGGTGCTGGTGTCAAGTTTTTACAGGCAGATATGCTGTCTTTGAATACGGAAACCTCAGCAAAGGAATTAAACCAGAAATTTGATATTATTATTTCTAATCCGCCATATGTGCGAGAATTAGAAAAAGCAGAAATGCATAATAATGTCATAGACCATGAACCTAGTTTAGCACTTTTTGTACCAGACGAAGACCCATTAAAATTTTATACCGCAGTGGTTAAATTTGCAGCAGAACATTTGAATGAAAATGGTTGTCTGTATTTAGAGATCAATCAGTATTTGGGCGAAGAAACTAAGCAATTATTGTTAGACTCTAATTTTAAGACTATTGAATTAAGAAAAGATATGTTTGGCAATGACCGCATGATAAAAGGAATAAGAAAATGAAAAGTATAGTAGTGTTTTGCGGTAGTAGTGAAGGTGTCAATTCTGAATATGGTTCGAAGGCGTATGAATTGGGAGAGACATTCGCAAAGAAAACTATTCAGCTCGTGTATGGCGGAGCCAAAATTGGCATCATGGGTAAAGTAGCTGAAGGAGTTTTAAACAACGGCGGAAAGGTAGTAGGTGTTATTCCTGTATTCTTAAGAAAGAAAGAAGTAGTTCATGAAGGGTTAACAGAATTAATCGTTACCCAAAATATGCATGAACGTAAATTGAAGATGCATGACCTATCTGACGGCATACTAATGCTACCTGGCGGATTCGGAACACTAGAAGAATTTTTTGAAATGTTGACCTGGTCGCAATTGGGGCTACATCAATATCCGATAGGAATATTAAATACAAACGGATTTTACGATTCTCTTTTAAAGATGATGCATGACATGGTCAGCGAAGGATTTGTAAAACAAGAACATATAAATACTATTTTGGTAGCTGATGATATAGACACATTGCTAGAGAAAATGGAAAAATACATTCCGTTACTAACACCAAAATGGATTAATAAAGAGCAGCTTTAGGGAATATGAAAGCAAAAATAGAAGCACTAAGAAAAGAATTACGCGAGCACAATCACAATTACTACGTGTTGGATAATCCGACCATTTCTGATTATGATTTCGATATGAAGTTGAAGGAATTACAGGAGCTGGAAGCAAAGCATCCAGAATTCTATGATGCCAGTTCGCCGTCCTTACGTGTGGGTGGCATGATCACCAAGAATTTTGCAACTGTAGTTCATGAACACAGAATGTATTCCTTAGATAATTCGTACTCCAAAGAAGATTTAGAAGATTGGGAAAAACGAATTCAGCGTAACCTTGGTGATGTGCCTGTAGCGTTTACGTGCGAGTTAAAGTACGATGGTGCATCTATCAGCATAACCTATGAAAAAGGTAAGCTGGTAAAAGCAGTTACGCGTGGCGACGGAATTCAAGGAGATGATGTTACCAATAATATCAAAACCATTAAATCAGTACCGTTACAACTAAAGGGAGATTATCCAGAGAAGTTCGATATACGAGGAGAGATAGTATTACCATTCGAGGGGTTCCTAAAAATGAACGAAGAACGAGTGGCAAATGGTGAAGACCCCTACATGAATCCAAGAAATACGGCATCAGGTAGTTTAAAACTGCAGGATAGTAGTGCTGTTGCTGAAAGACCGTTGGAGTGTTTGCTATACAGTATTGTTGGTAGAAACCTGAATATAGACTCTCAGTATCATATGTTAGAGAAAGCTCGTGAATGGGGTTTTAAAGTGCCAACAGTAGCAAAGCTTTGCCAGACCACAGATGAAGTTATGGCATTTGTAGAGGAGTGGGACGTAAAACGCCATGAATTGCCTTATGAGACGGACGGAGTAGTAATCAAAGTAAATAGTCTTCAGAATCAAGAAGAATTAGGTTTTACCTCTAAAGCTCCAAGATGGGCAATGGCATATAAATTTAAAGCGGAGCAAGTTTCTACTACGCTTAATGAAATTACATATCAAGTTGGGCGCACAGGTGCTATCACTCCCGTGGCAAATTTAGAACCAGTATTACTGGCAGGTACAACTGTAAAAAGAGCATCGTTGCATAATGCAGACCAGATAGCAAAATTAGATATTCGTGTTGGTGATACGGTATTTGTAGAAAAGGGAGGAGAGATCATTCCGAAGATAATAGCGGTAGATTTAACTAAAAGACCTGTGGATTCGGTTCCCACGGAGTATATTCATCAATGTCCGGAATGTGGAACAGAGTTGACCCGTTCAGAAGGTGATGCCAAACATTACTGTCCGAACGAATATGGTTGTCCGCCACAAATAACTGGTCGTATTCAACATTTCATTTCTAGAAAGGCAATGGATATTGAAGGCTTAGGTGGTGAGACGGTAGAATTGCTGTTTAAAGAAGGTTTAATAGACGATTATGCCGATTTGTATAAACTCACCAAAGAAGATGTATTGCCTTTGGAGCGAATGGCTGAGAAGTCCGCCGAGAATCTGGTAAAAGGAGTATCCGAATCCGTACAAGTACCTTTCGAGCGTGTACTATTTGCTTTAGGTATTCGTTTTGTAGGGGAGACTGTAGCAAAGAAATTGGCAAAGGCATATAAAAATATAGATGCCTTGAGAGAAGCTACCCTAGAGCATTTGACTTCGGTTGATGAAATAGGTGAGCGTATAGCGCAAAGTGTTATAGACTTTTTTGCTAACGAAAAGAATATAGATGCCATAGAAAGATTACGTACCTGCGGCGTACAATTAGCAATATCTGCCGAGAAGTTGGAAAACCAGACCGATATGTTGGCGGGTAAAACCTTTGTAGTATCAGGTGTGTTTGAGATTCTAAGTAGAGATGAGCTTAAAAAGAAAATCGAAGATAATGGCGGTAAGGTAGGATCGTCTATATCATCAAAAACTAGTTTCTTGATAGCAGGTGATAAAATGGGACCAAGCAAGCGTACCAAGGCAGAGAAGCTAGAAATACCAATTATTAGTGAGCAAGATTTTATAAATATGATAGCATAAACAACTATGGACATTTTTACAATTATTTCAGTATTAGTATTTCTATCGGCAATATTCGGCTATATAAATGCGCGTTTTCTAAAGCTACCAAACAGTATCGGCTTAATGCTGATTACAATTCTATTTACCTTGGCGGTTTTCTTAATAGGTTATATTGATGACACCTTAATTAATGCAGAACGTTATATAATTACCCAAATAGATTTTAAATCTGTATTGTTGGATATTATGTTGAGTTTTCTGTTGTTTGCAGGTGCACTTCACACCAATTTTGAACAATTAAAAGTACAACGCTGGCCTATATTGGTATTTTCTACCTTGGGTGTATTGGTGTCGACCTTTTTAGTAGGTACAAGCATGTATTATTTGTTACAAGTTATAGGGATGGAAGTTTCTTTTATCTATTGTCTACTGTTCGGGTCATTGATTTCACCTACAGACCCTATTGCCGTATTAGGTATATTAAAGAAAGCAGGGGCGCCAAAGAAACTAGAAACTAAAATTGTAGGTGAATCTTTGTTTAATGACGGAGTAGGAGTGGTTGTTTTCTTAACCATTTTTCAACTGGCATCGGCAACTGACGTAGCGGTTAGTCCGTTAGACATCTTAGAACTTTTTGGTGTTGAGGTCATTGGTGGGTTGGCATTAGGTCTAGCCTTAGGTTGGGGAACATGGAAGCTTATGAAATCTATAGATGATTATGATATAGAAGTAATCATCACCTTGGCTACGGTAATGGTTGGTACCTTAATTGCCCAAAAGTTTCATTTATCAGCTCCTTTGGCGATGGTAGCTGCAGGTTTAGTTGTGGGTAATGATACGGTGCGTGACTCTGCCATGTCAGAAACTACAGAGACCTATGTAGATAAATTTTGGGAGCTTTTAGATATTCTTTTGAATACGCTTTTATTTGTTTTAATTGGGATGGAAATGCTCGTATTATCCTTTAAAACAGAATACGTAATTGCCGGATTGCTGGCAATTCCTTTAGTATTGATTTGTCGTTATTTGTCGTTATTAATTCCCATTAAATTTTTTGAAAAGAAATTGGATTTTGTACCGAAAACTAATTTGGTAATGACGTGGGGCGGATTGCGTGGCGGTATATCTATAGCACTGGCATTAGGCTTATCTGATGAGATGCATAGAGATGCATTTTTAGTAATTACATATATAGTTGTGGTATTCTCTATTATAGGGCAGGGATTAACGGTAGAGAAGCTTATTAAAAGAGTTGTAAAATGATACCAAAGACTTACCTAGAATTTGAAAAGAGCTTAGAGTTGTCTCAAGTACCAGAAGAATGGTCAGAAGGACTAAAATCGATATGGTATGATGCCAAGGGCAATTGGGAAGCTTCTCATAACATAGCACAGGATATGCATAATACTTTAGGTAGTTGGTTACATGCCTATTTGCATAGAAAGGAAGGCGACCGCTTTAATGCAGGTTATTGGTATCGTTTGGCGAAAAAAGAATATCCCACAATTTCCTTAGACGAAGAGCTTAGGGTAATTGTGGAATATATTATACAAGATAAAGCCTAGACTTTATATTACCTCAATTGATATAGATTGTAACTAGTAGATGTCAATCTCTCAAAAGTCTTCTCGAAATCACTTTTGCTATTGAATCCGCATGCAGAAATAAGAGCGTTTAGATTATTCGATTCTAAATATCCCGAATCTAATAGCTGCTTTGCTTTTTCTACTCTAATTTTGTTTCTATAAGAAGTAAAACTGATGCCTTTCGTCTGATAGAAAAAATAGGCGGCATGATATGGCGGCACTTGTAAAATATCTGCACATGCTTTTAGATTAAAATCTTGTTGCAGAAAAGCTCCTTGTTCTTCAATTAAGATTAGTGAGTTATTCAGCTCTTGGTTATTTAATCCGTACATCTTTTCTGTAGATGTTGTATTATTTGAAATCGGTGATGATACCAATAATTGATTTTTTGGAAATCCGTAGAGTATAGAAGGAAAATACAAGGGAGCAATGCTAATCACCAATAATACTAATAATAATATAAGGTTCATGCTTAGCAAACTAGAGTTGTTTATTTGTAAAGTGTTCAATCCTAATAGCCGTTCTACTCCAAGGAATAAGGTGATGAAACCCATTGTGCATAATGCTGAATAAAACAAGAGCAGCCATCTATTAAGAACAACCTTTAGTTTGTCGTTTGGGTTTATAGTCAAAAATCGCTTTAACAACGGTAATAAAGAAAACAGATATACTACTTGCCATAAATGCCTCAAGCTATAATGTTCATTTAAATTAAGTAAACCATATTGAGCATTGAACCGCTCTTTGGGGAAAGCAATAGCATTTTCTACAATTTCACTATAATAGGTTGCCGGTTTAGAAAATACTAAAGTAACATCTATAACACTCATCATAAATGGAACGAAAAGTAAAAGGTATTGCCATTTCCATGTTAATTTATCGTCCATAACCGTCTTAAAATAGAAGTATACAGGCACGGTTATGATGCTATAGAGTAGTAAAGGCCAAAAATAGAACCATTTAAATTGCGTTAATAAACCTTCTGTAATAATATAAGTTTGTAGGGAGTATATAGAATAAATAAAATAAAAGAAAGCAAGAAAATACTGAGGTAGCTTATTTACATTTTTCTTTAGAAGTAGTAAGACGGTTAAGAAAAATCCGAAGATTGCAACTAACAGGAAAACAAAGTTCATTCAACTATTTTGTATAATATATAATAAAGCGTACGAAATTACAATATAAAAAGTACGAAAATAGAAATGCAAGATGAATTTATAAAAGCTGGTAATCTATAGTGGGTAGGTGTTTTAAGAGGAATACTTAAGAACTGTGAGTGAAATGAAACTATATTTTTAGCAAAAAACCGGACGCCTTATGGGTGTCCGGTTCAATATAAAAATTATTAAAAAGTTTATATCATTTTAAAATTTAACAATAACTCTCCTTCAATGGAAGCTTGTAAGTGATCACCCTTAAATGTTTGACCTGCACCAACTGCAGGTGTACCGGTAAAAATCATGTCCCCAGGGTTCAAGGTCATAAATGTAGATACAAAGCTGATAATTTCTGCAAAGTTATAAATGATATAACCAGTATTACCAACCTGTTTCTTTTCACCGTTGATTACCAAATCAAAATTAATATTATCTAATTCAGGAAAGTCAGATACTGGTTTAAAACCTGCAATAGGTGAAGCACCATCGAAACCTTTCGCCAAAGCCCAGGGACCTTTCTTCTCTCTACTTGCAGTAAGAACATCTTTAGCGGTATAGTCAATACCTATACCTATTTCAGAGATATAAGAGTTTGCATCTGCAATACTAACATCTTTAGCTGTTTTACCAATTTTCACAACCAATTCAACTTCATAAATTAATTCATTGGTGATAACAGGAAACGCTACATCTTTACTATCTGTGACAAGTGTAGAATCTGGTTTGGTAAAAATGAGCTGTACGTCATTTTTTAACCCGTCAATTTCAGATTTATCTACTACGTAATTCTTGCCAATACCTATTATTTTCATGATTGTGGTGTTAGTGTATTATTTATGCGGTAAAATTAAACATTATACCAAGCATAGAATTGTGTTTTGGTAGAAATCACATTAATACTATTTTTTGTTTGAAGAGTTGACGGCTTAGCATATTTACTTCAGCTCTTCAATCGGAGTGTTCGCTTTTGAATTCGAAATTAAAATAGCATAATCGATAAACTCTGTGGTAGATTTTCTTTTGACTGCTTCACCATTAGATGGTTCATCTTGCGTAACAACCTCTATTAAATCTGGCATTCCGTCGCTATACGGTGTGTCGGTAGCATTTAAGCGGAATAAAGTCATGTCAGAAAATTTAGACTTTTTTAGGTGCTCAATGCCGAGAAAATATTCTTTTTCATAATCCCCAATTCCGAATCCGCCCTCGGTGGTAAAAGATTGATATGTTCCGTTGTCATCATACAAATGGTCCCAAAGTACACGGCTATCTGTAAAATAGCCAATAACCGAAATTACCTTATTTCTTGGATAAAAATTATTTTCAATTAGTCTGGTGAAAAATGATGGATTATTACCCTCTCTCTGTTTCTCTAAATGGAAGAAACCAAACCTTAAAAATTGAGGTTTTTGTTTGAAGTTGTAAATGGAGTCGAGGTGCACATAATTATTGAATATAACCTCTTCACGATTTACATCGGGATTAAATGAATACTTTAAGTCTTGAATAATATGATTAAAGGCAAATTTATCAATAACGGACTTTGAGAACAACGCAGTATTTGCCTCATAAGATTCTACAAATGCCTTCATAATACTTTTAGAATAACTATCGTAGTATGGCGAATAATCTGTGGTATCTAAAGCAACCATCTGTTCTAGTTGCTGCACTGCATTATCCTGAATTTTATCAGAGTTTAAAAGTTCTAAAAGGTGTCTGGCCGTGTATTTATAAGTCACTACCTGATCAATACCCACGACGGAGAATCTATTTTTTCTAGGTAATTTATCGTTGAGGTCTTTAATGCCTTTCCACTTTTCATAAGTTTCAATACTTCGCTCTTGTGGTACTCTAGCACCATAATTAATTACTAAATCTTTTAGTAATAAAGTGTCACCAGTTTGTAGGTATGTATTAAAATAATGACCAAGACTAAAATCTGTTTCAGGTAAGTAATACTGAATAGCATCAACTTTAGTTAGCGAAGTAAGAAGAGCGTGTTCTACAGCCTCAGTTTTTACACTGCCATGGTAAGCACCAAAACCGATGATGTTGAAGTCTTTTTGAGGGAAATCAAAATTTGGCCCCGTCATATCAAATCGATTATTTTCTAAGTAATCAACTTTTGATTGGGAGTAGGAGTGAAGTGATAACAACGTAAATAAAACTGTAAATAATCTTTTCATGGTTTGGTTTTTACTAGAGATAACCAAACCATGAAAATGTTACAGTAACCCGTTCAGAAGATTTCCTTCTTATGTTATTTACAGCATTATGTATTGATAGAATTAGTAAAGGGTCCCCATAACTTGAGTTTTCTTTTCAAAAAACATCTCCTTGCCATTTTTCAATTCATTTGGCTTTTCTAAAGCATTCAATTTAATGTTGTTTTTGATAGAATATTTTTCCTGTAAAATGTCTACTTGCATAATATTGAGTTTAGATGAGTATCTAAGATAAAAATTAATCATTTGAAAATCATTTATTTACGTGTGAATAGTATCGTATTAGCTAAGAAATGCGAATATGATTTTTTTGAGTAGGATTAATTATTGAGCTCTCTTTTTAGAGGTGCTTTTTTTGAGAATCCTAATTAGAAGATTGATTGATGTTTAATTAGTATTTCAATTTAACACCTTCCTAAAGCATACACTATTCGCCATATGTTCGTACAGTGGGTAATTATCAATCACTGTATAATTATTCTTTTTATAAAGTGCAATGGCTTCTGGTTGTCGTAATCCGGTTTCTAGAACAGTGTAGGAGTAGTTCAGTTCTTTTGCCCATTCTTCTAAAACAACTAGCGCTTTTGAGGCAATACCCTTACCACGAAAATGGGGTTGAACGTACATTCGTTTAATCTCAACGGAATCTTTGTCGAATTCTTTGAAAGCACCGCAAGCAACAAGGGTTTCATCCGAATAAAAGACAACACAGTTTTTCAGTGTATCAATACCATTAAACTGTGAATAAAAAGCATTTTCATCACCATCTCGTAGTGCTTTATCAGCATCAAGTAAGGCTACTAATTCTTTGAAGTTTTGGTTATCGCTAGAACAACGTTTGTAGTAAAGCATAAGAGGTCTATTTTTTAGACTTTAATAGTGTAGCCATTTGCGTTAACAGTGCTGTTGTCAAAATAAAAATCAATTCTACCGAGGTTTACTCCAAAACATCCTACTTGATTTACCAATACATCACGCTCAGCAGCATTAGTAACAATGGTGGGTTTATCTAAAAATGTATGGGTG
This sequence comes from Maribacter spongiicola, assembly GCF_004364165.1. Taxonomy (GTDB): domain Bacteria; phylum Bacteroidota; class Bacteroidia; order Flavobacteriales; family Flavobacteriaceae; genus Maribacter; species Maribacter spongiicola. The sequence goes on along the minus strand of NZ_SOAY01000011.1, from coordinate 939,251 downwards.
TGACCGCCAATGATCAAATCGGTGTACTTAGTTCTTTTGGCAAGTTTTAAATCATCGGGTTTTTCAGTGCTATATTCATATCCTAAGTGAGAAAGGCAAATGACCAAATCGCACTTTTCCTCTTCCTTAAGTTTGGTCTCCATATCGGTTGCCAGTTCATAAGGGTCTAGAAATTCAGTTTCTTTATAGAGTTGTTTTGTAACCAGTCCGTCCAACTTAATTCCTAATCCGTAGACACCAACTTTAATTCCGTCTTTCTCATAAATCTTATAGGGCTGTGTTAATCCGTCTAAAACCGTATTAGAGAAATCGTAATTGGCACTAATAAAATTAAATTTAGCGTAGGGCATTTGAGCTAATAATCCGTCAATACCATTATCAAAATCATGATTACCAATAGTGGTCGCATCGTAATTAAGCATGCTCATTAGTTTAAATTCTAATTCACCACCATAAAAATTGAAGTAGGGGGTACCTTGAAAAATATCTCCAGCATCAAAAAGTAAAGTATGTGGATTCTCTTTTCTAATACTATCTACCAAACCTGCTCTACGTGCTAACCCGCCCAACCCAGGAAAATCTGCATGATCGTTAGGGAAAGCATCAACATGACTATGCACATCATTGGTATGTAAAATGGTAATGTGTTTCTTTTTAGATACGTTGCACGAGTTTAGACTCAAACCACCAAGGGTTAAAAGACTAGAGGATGCGGCAGTATTTCTTATAAATTTTCTTCTTTCCATTTTACTGTAATTGATAGTATCTTAAATCAACTTTTGGGGCAAGGGTATCCACTTTAGAAAAGAAATCTATCATGGCATTTCGTATTTTATAATCGGTTTCTGTCTTAGAAAGTGCTTCTTTGAAAAAGCTCATATTATCGCCACCAGTTACTAGGTAGTCAGAAGTAGCAACATAATAAGACTTGTTTTTGTCTACAGGTTTCCCGTTAATTGTAAAAGTATTGACCGTGTTATCTTTATTTAGAATAAGCTGTATGCCGGCAACAGGGTGCGCTCTTTTAGATTGTATGAGGTACTCGACCATCTTTAATAATGCATCGCCTTTAAGTTCAACGACGACCACAGAATTTTCGAAAGGCATCACTTCGTATGCAGTTCTTGAAGTAACATTACCCTTAGAGATAATAGAACGAATACCGCCATGGTTCAATAAAACCAAATCAATTGTTTGTCCAGTTCGCTTATGGAATATTGGGTTGGTTTCGCTTAATACAATATCTGCCATTAAATTACCCGCTGTTGTATTGAATTTGCCATCGGTTTTAGTGATTACAAAAGGTGCATATGCCAAAGTACTGTCTAAAATACTTTCAACGCGATCATGATAAGGCAGAATAAATTTTTGAATACTATCAACTGATGTAAAACTTGTATCGATAGGTATTTGCTTGCCAGTCAGTTCTTTTAGTTGCTCAGGGTTGTTTTTGCAAGATGCTAAACTGAGCAATGTTAAAAATATAACAAAATGTTTTATTTTTAAAATACCAAAGTGTTTTAACTTCGCCATATAGTTGCAGGGATATTATTTACATTTGTCTAAATGTAAAAATACATGTTTTTAAAAGGAATTAAGGACAAGTTTAAACGGAAATCTGGCCGTAAGATATTAAAACAGTTGGTGGCAACACCAGTTGCTGTAACGCGTGAGGGTAAGGGAATACGTTCTGTAGGTTGTATTGTGGATCTAGATAAGTTTGAGAAAACTGAATTGTTTTTTCAGTTTCAAGAGGAGCTATCGTTGCATCCCAATGCGGTTAAAATTATTGGATATAAACGTTTTTATGATAAAAACTCACCATATGCCACTCCTGTTTTTTCAGATAAGGATTTGGGATGGAACGGTGAAATAGAAAACAGTTATGCCCTTGAGTTTTTAGGACGAGAATATGACCTTTTAGTTAATTATTATAATGAGGATAGCCTACTGTTGAATTTAATGTCGATGAAGGCAAAAGCTCGTTTAAGAGTCGGGTTTAAAGAAGTGGGTCCGACTTACAATGATTTAATGTTAGATACGCCGCTAAAGGACTTTCAAATATTTAAAAAAGAATTGAAAAAGTACTTGGGCATTTTTAAAGAAATTTAATTATGAGAGATTTAAGGGGAGCAGGAGTAGCGTTAATTACGCCTTTTAAAGAAGATGGATCAGTAGATGTAGAGGCTCTTAGAAAAATTGTAGCTTTTAATATTGAAGGCAATATAGATTACTTGGTGGTATTAGGTACTACTGCAGAATCTGTAACACTTTCAAAAGCAGAAAAACAATTGGTTATGCGCACTGTTGAAGAGGCGAATCAAGGAGCTTTACCATTGGTTATAGGTATTGGTGGTAATAATACCATGGCTTTGGTAGAAGAACTGAAATCGGCTGACTTATCTGCTTACGATGCCATTTTATCTGTTTCTCCATATTACAACAGACCTACACAAGAAGGTATTTATCAGCACTTCGCAGCGCTTTCTAAAGCGTCGCCTTTACCAATCATTTTATATAATGTACCTGGTCGTACGGGTAGTAATATGTTACCGGAAACCGTAGTACGCCTAGCAAAGAAATTTGATAATATAGTGGCAGTAAAAGAGGCTTGTGGTGATATGACACAGGTACAAGAACTAATATCAAAAAGACCAGAAGGATTTTTAGTGCTTTCTGGGGATGATATTACAGCATTACCAACTATAGTTGCGGGTGGTGATGGAGTAATTTCTGTAATCGGTCAAGGTTTGCCAGAAGAGTTTTCTAAAATGGTGCATGAAGGATTAGATGGTAATACCGAAGTAGCTTACAGTTATCATTATAGAATGCAAGATGGCATGAAGTTGATTTTCGAAGAAGGAAACCCAGCAGGTATCAAAGTTATATTTGAATACTTAGGTCTTGCAAAGCCTTTTGTAAGATTACCATTAATTACTGCGAGTGATGCCTTAAAGCATAGAATTGTTTCATTTATGGAATCTATGATACGCATACCAGCATAAATATTCGTTAAATCTTCACTTAGTAGGACATTCGTGTGCTGTAAAGCCTGTATTTTTATTGGTTTAAAATGTTTTTTAAATCCATTGATAATCACTAATTTTGCAAAATGTTTTTTAAAATGAGGAGAGTTTTTCCATTACTATTGATTGCCATAGCCTTACAATCATGTAGCGAGTACCAAAAAGTACTGAAGCACGATGACGTAAAAGCTAAATACGATTTGGCAGAAACTTACTACGAAGCGGGTGATTTTAAAAGAGCGAATAGATTGCTTGAGCAAATTGCACCTAAATATGTAGGTAAACCTCAAGGTGAGCGTGTTATGTTCTTTTTGTCTAATAGTTACTTTAAGCGAGAAGATTACAACATGGCCGGTTATCAATTCGAGCGTTTTGTAAAATCATATCCTAAAAGTGATAAGGCTATTGAGGCAAATTTCTTAGGTGCAAAAAGTTTCTATGAATTATCGCCAGAATATTCTTTAGACCAAACAGATACAGATAAAGCACTATTGAAATTACAGAATTTCATTAACACCAACCCTGATTCAGAATACTTCGCAGAAGCTAATGCAATGGCTCAGGAGTTAACTACCAAAAAGGAAGAAAAAGCTTTTGAAATTGTAAAGCAGTATAATAAACTTGGTCGTTTCAATTATGATATGCTAAAATCTGCCGTAGCGGCAAGTGATAATTTTGTTTCCGATAATCCTGGTTCTCCTTTTAGAGAAGAAGCGATGTATATTAAGGTTGATGCCTTAACACATATGGCGGTAAATAGTTTCGAACAGGTAAAAGAAGAGCGTTTGAAAAATGCTAAAACTGCTCATGTTGCCTTGAAAAAGCAATTTCCAGATTCTAAATTCGACAAGCAGGCAACAGATTTAATTGAGAAAATTGATAAAGAATTACAACGTATGCAAGCGCAAAACGTTGAATCAAAATAAATAATGTAATTATGAATATGAACGATTTAAAAAACTCTAAAGCAGCTGTGTCAACGGTAACTATTGACCGTAATGAGTTCGATGCACCTACTGAAAATATCTATGAGGCAATTTCAATAGCTTCTAAACGTGCTATTCAGATCAATTCTGAAATTAAGAAAGAACTTTTAGAGAAATTAGAAGAGTTTGCTACTTATAGCGATAGTTTAGAAGAAGTTTTTGAAAACAAAGAGCAGATAGAAGTTTCTAAGTTTTATGAAAAATTACCTAAGCCACACGCTATGGCAGTAGAAGAGTGGTTGATGGATAAGATCTACCATAGAAATACAGAAAAAGACGCTTAAGAATTATGTTGAACGGCAAAAATATTCTTTTAGGAATTACCGGAGGAATTGCCGCTTACAAAACTACATTCTTAGTTCGTTTATTTATAAAAGCTGGCGCTAACGTTAAGGTCATACTTACCGATAGTGCCAGCTTTTTCGTTTCCCCACTAACCCTGGCTACTTTGGCTAAAAACCCTGTAGTACTTGATTTTGTTAAGACAGAAGAGAATACTGTGGATTGGAACAATCATGTAGAAATGGGACTATGGGCAGACTTAATGGTCATTGCGCCGGCTACAGCGAATACCATGTCTAAAATGGCAAAAGGTAATTGCGACAATATTTTAATGGCTACCTATTTATCGGCTAAATGTCCTGTTTTCATCGCTCCCGCAATGGATCTTGATATGTACAAGCACCCAAGTACCAAAAGTTCTTTAGATGCCCTTGCATCTTTTGGTAATATGATAATTCCGGCAACAAGTGGCGAACTTGCTAGTGGTTTACATGGCGAGGGTAGAATGGCAGAACCTGAAGATATTGTAAGCTTTATAAAAAAGCAGTTATTTGATGGATTACCGTTATCAGGTAAAAAAGTGTTGATTACTGCAGGGCCGACATATGAAGCAATTGACCCTGTACGTTTTATTGGTAATCACTCCTCTGGGTTAATGGGTTTTGAACTTGCCAAAACAGCGGCCGGTCTTGGAGCTGAAGTCTATTTGGTTACCGGACCCACACATTTGTCCGTCATTCATGATAATATACACGTTGTCAATGTAGTTTCTGCAGACGACATGTATCATAGCGCCCAAATGTATTACGATACTTCAGATATTGTCATTTGTGCAGCAGCAGTTGCAGATTATCGACCTAAAACTGTAGCGGAACAAAAGATTAAAAAATCCGAAGAAAACTTTACTATTGAATTGGTAAAGAATAAAGATATTTTGAAGACTTTCGGTGATCATAAAAAAAATCAATTTCTGGTAGGTTTTGCATTAGAGACCGAAAATGAAGTTGAGAACGCAAAAGGTAAGTTAAAACGTAAAAACTTAGATGCCATAGTATTAAATTCAATGCGAGATAAAGGTGCTGGCTTTGGCGGTGTTACCAATAAAATTTCATTTATAGATACCAATTCTAACATTACTACGTTTGAACTAAAGACCAAGGCAGAAGTTGCTGTGGATATCTTTAATGAAATTATTAAAAGACAGTATGCGTAAGGCTATATTTCTATTACTTTTTACCTTTTTTAGCTTAGTATCACATGCGCAAGAACTAACCTGTACGATTACGGTAAATTCCGATCAATTATCACGAGGTGAGCAGCAGGTATTTAAGACTTTAGAGCGTTCATTAAATGATTTCATTAATAAAACAAAATGGACAAACCGTGTCTACAAAGAGAATGAACGGGTAAATGCCCAAATGTTTATTACCATTACCTCTTTCGAATCAAATAATTTTAGTGGTAATATTCAAATACAATCTTCTAGACCAGTTTACAATACTTCTTACTCATCTCCGGTTTTTAATTATAAAGACAATGCGTTCAATTTTCAATATATTGAATTTCAACCTTTAATTTTTAATGAAAACCAGTTCGAATCTAATCTCGTAAGCGTTATGGCTTACTATGTATATATTATGTTAGGCTTAGATGCCGATACTTTTTCTTTAGAAGGCGGAACAGATTTTTATAGAAAGGCACAGAATATTGTAACCCAAGCCCAAGGAAGTAACTCTGCAGGATGGAGCCAGTCTTCCGACTCTAACAGAAGTAGATTTGAGCTGGTAGATAATCTTTTATCGAATACCTATAGAGAGTATCGAATAGCAATGTATAACTATCATAGAAAAGGTCTTGATATTTTGCCAGATAATAATAGTACGGGCAAGCAAGTTATTGCGGGTACCATGAATCTGTTTCAAACAATGATCAATAGAAGACCAAATGCTTTTTTGATTTCTACATTCTTTGATGCAAAATCTGAAGAAATAAAAAATATTTTTTCTGACGGACCAAAAATAGATATTATAAAGCTGAAAGAAACATTAAATAAAATTGCTCCTTTATACGCTTCTACTTGGAACGATATTAAATATTGAACCATTTTACAAAACGGAATTATAGATTACCTTTGTGAATCTAAAATTCTAACGCGTGCTTTCAACCCTTTCCATTTCTAATTACGCATTAATTAATCGTCTAGAAGTAGACTTCGATAAAGGTTTCACGGTTATTACCGGTGAAACAGGTGCTGGTAAATCTATTTTACTTGGTGGTTTATCACTAGTGCTTGGTAAACGGGCAGACTTAACATCTTTACGTGTTAAGGATGAAAAATGTATTATAGAAGGTACATTTAAAATAGATACCTACGGACTCCAAAAATTCTTTGAAGAACATGATTTGGACTATGAAGATAGTACGGTTATTAGACGCGAGATTCTGCCAAGTGGCAAATCAAGAGCTTTTGTAAACGATACTCCCGTTACTTTAGGAGTGTTATCTTCATTGGGAGAAAATCTTATAGATATTCATTCTCAGCATCAGACCATGCAGCTTACCGAAAACGACTTTCAGTTGAAATTAGTCGATGCATTGGCTAATAACCAAAAGCGATTAAGCGAATTTAGAAAAGATTTAAAGACGTATCGCAAAGCAGAGAAAGAACTTCAGAGCTTAATCGATATACAAAGTACTGCAAATAAAGAGCAAGATTATAATACCTTCTTATTAGAAGAATTAGAGAAAGCCCCTTTAAAAGCAGGTATTATAGAAGAATTAGAAGAAGAGTATGAGCAGCTGAACAATGTAGAATTGATTATGGAGCAATTGTCTAAAGGCGATCAATTGTTCAATGATGAGCAAATTGGAGTTTTACCTTTGGTGACAGAAATGCGTCAGTCACTTTCTAAATTGGTCGATTTTGGATCGAATTATAAAGATTTGTTTGAGCGTGTAAAATCTGTACTTATAGAATTAGATGATGTAAGTTCAGAATTGCAACGCTTACAAGAAGGTGTAGAAGCGAACCCTGATCAGCTTGAACAAGTTAACAACAAATTGCAGTTACTATATAATTTATTAAAAAAGCATAATGTTGGCGATATAGCTGAGCTAATTATCATAAAGAACGACCTCGCCGATAAGGTTTTTGAAACTGCCAATTTAGATAATAAAATTGCGACAAAAACTAAAGAGATTCAAGAGTTAGAAGTTGTTTTAGAAGCTCAAGCGGTAGTGTTGAGCGAAAAACGAAATTCCGTTATTCCTCAGTTAAAGAAAAAATTAGAATCCGACTTAGGGCTTTTGGGTATGCCTAGTGCATCGTTTGAGATAAAACTGAATGCTTCAGAGACATTTATGTCAACCGGTAAAGATGAGCTTTCATTTCTGTTTACGGCCAATAGAGGTGGTAGCTATGGCGAATTAAAAAAGGTAGCATCTGGTGGGGAATTATCAAGAATAATGTTGGTGATCAAAGCGATATTGGCTAAGTATGAAAAGCTGCCGACCATTATGTTCGATGAGATAGATACAGGGGTGTCTGGCGAAATATCTAACCGAATGGCAGATATTATGAAAGACATGAGTGCCGATCTTCAGGTGTTTTCTATTACACACTTACCACAAGTAGCATCAAAAGGAAATCATCATTTTAAAGTTTTTAAGACCGAAGGTAAGGAGCGTACCATGACGAACTTAAAGCAATTGACCAATGATGAGAGGGTTGTAGAGTTGGCTCATATGCTAAGCGGTAAAGATTTGTCAGATTCTGCTTTGGCACATGCAAAAGAGCTTTTAAATGCTGCATTATAATCATAAAAGAAAATACTTGTAGATAGTAAAATATTGCTTTTTGCATTTTGATGTTCGAACACTTTAAGCAAGACGATTGTTTTAGGGTTTTTAACGTGATACATCAATTCTCTTTTAACATATTTTAGATATCTTTGAATATTAAATCTAACTATAGAAGCAACCATCATGGGATATAACTTATTAAAAGGAAAAAGGGGAATTATTTTTGGAGCATTAGACGCGAATTCTATTGCATGGAAAACGGCACAAACGGTACACGCAGAAGGTGGTACTTTTGTATTGACAAATGCCCCGATTGCCATGAGAATGGGACAGATTGATGAACTGGCTAAAGAAACAGGTTCACAAATTATACCAGCAGATGCAACAAGTGTGGAAGATTTGGATAATTTAGTAGCAAAGGCAGTTGAAATTTTAGGAGGAAAAATTGATTTTGTATTGCATTCAATCGGTATGTCGGTTAACGTACGTAAAGGACGTGCTTACACAGATGAAAAATATGATTTCACAGCAAAAGGATGGGATGTTTCAGCTCTTTCTTTTCATAAAGTATTACAATCACTTTACAAGGCAGATGCTATGAATGAATGGGGTAGTGTTGTAGCATTGACCTATATGGCGGCACAAAGAACATTCCCAGATTATAACGATATGGCAGATAACAAAGCATATTTAGAATCAGTTGCCCGTAGCTTTGGGTACTTCTTTGGTAAAGAGAAAAAAGTACGTGTAAACACGATTTCTCAATCGCCGACTGCAACTACTGCAGGACAAGGAGTAAAAGGATTTGATGGCTTTATAAGCTATGCAGAAAAAATGTCTCCGTTAGGGAATGCAACTGCGCAAGACTGTGCAGATTATACCATAACACTATTCTCTGACCTTACAAGAAAAGTGACCATGCAGAACTTATTTCATGATGGTGGTTTCTCTAACACAGGGGTTAGTCAAGAAGTAATAGAAAAGTTTTAATATAGATTTAGTTTTCCAATTTTGTTGGAGCCTATTCAAAGGAGAGGAATAATGAACTTATCGTTTTCTTTTATAATTCCCGTGTACAATAGACCCAACGAAATTAAAGAATTGTTGGATAGTCTACGCTTACAAACTTATGACAAAACTTTTGAGGTGGTGATCGTCGAAGACGGCTCTACCATTTCATCAGAAGAAGTCATAGGTGAGTATGTAGACGTTCTGGCAATTTCATATTATAAAAAACCTAATTCTGGTCCTGGTGATTCTCGTAATTACGGTATGAGCAGGGCAAAAGGCAATTACTTTATCGTATTAGATTCTGATTGTATACTGCCTCCTCAATATCTTGTGGAAGCAGAAAAGAGTTTGCAAGAAGATTTTGTGCATTGCTATGGCGGTCCAGATGCTGCACACGAATCTTTTTCTACAGTTCAAAAAGCCATCAATTATGCAATGACCTCTTTTTTAACCACAGGCGGAATTCGTGGTGGTAAAAAGGCAGTAGATAAATTTCAGCCCAGAAGTTTTAATATGGGTATTTCTAAAGAAGCATTTAAAAACGTAGGCGGATACGGAAATATTCACCCTGGTGAAGATCCAGATTTAACCATTCGTATTTGGAACAAGGGCTATAGAACAAAATTGATTTCTGAAGCTTTTGTATATCATAAAAGACGAATAGACTGGAACAAATTTTATATTCAAGTCAACAAATTTGGTATGGTACGCCCAATTTTAAATAAGTGGCATCCAGAAACAAAGAAGATTACCTATTGGTTTCCGACAGTATTCTGTTTAGTATTATTGTTTTCAGTCGTATTTGGGTTGGCGGGTTATATGTTTCCGATTTATGTCTATGCTATATATTTTTTGCTGTTGTTTGTAGACGCCCTTCGAAAAACTGGTAATTTAAAAGTAGCCTTTTTATCTTTAATGGCAACTGCGATACAATTTTTCGGTTATGGGTACGGATTTCTAAAATCAACCTTGTATATTAATTTTTCAAGTAAAAAACCAGAGGAAATTTTTCCAAAATTATTTTTTAGAGTGAATTGATGGAACGGCTAATAGAATGGATACGGACAGGATTGAAGAAAAGAAAGGTAAAAGTCTTTCTTATGTTCTTGTTATGTGCGTCTCTTGCATGGCTTATAAATAAACTATCTCTTACCTATACCAATAACACGACCTTTAAAGTGGAATACATAAATATTCCGAAAAAGTTTTTATTGGCGAATACTCCTAAAGATGAGATACAAGTGCGCTTAAAAGCGGCAGGCTTCCAGTTTTTAGGCTATGAATTTAACCCCAAGCATATTCAATTAGACGTAAGTAAGGTAATGCATAAAGATGACAGTTATTATCTAACGGCTGATCAAATAAGAATTCAACTAGAAGCCCAGTTGAATAATTATAGCACACTGACCGATTTTGAAAGTGACGCCATATATTTTGACTTTACATCATTAGATACAAAGAAAGTAGCGGTAAGGGCTGTCTTAGATCTTACTTTTGCTGCAAATCATATTCTTGAAGGAGATATAAAAATTAGTCCAGATTCTATTCAAATTTCAGGACCTAAAAGTCAAATCGATACCATTTCGGTGCTTAAAACTGCAGTTATTACTAAGAGCGAATTAAATAATTCTTTTACAGATGAAATCGCACTTCAATTACCTAAACATTTGAATGGCACTACCTTTTCAAAGGACATGGTAACTATTTCAGGCGAAGTAGTTAAGTTTTCAGAAAAAGTAATCGAGGTACCAATCACCGTAATTAATTTACCGGCAAATGTAAAAGTTCGTACGTTTCCAGAAATTGTTGACGTACGCTGTCAAGGTACTTTAGAACATTTAAAAGAATTGGAGAGTACAGATTTCTTAGTTGAAGCAGATTATGAAAAGGTAACGAAAGAAACAGATAATAGGCTCTCGATACAATTGATCAGTTATCCGAGTACGTTGAATAATGCGATCATCACCACAAATGAAGTTGAATTTATATTGCGAAGAGAATGATGATAGTAGGTTTAACGGGTGGGATCGGTAGTGGTAAATCTACTGTGGCAACGATGTTTAAAGAACTAGATGTGCCCGTATATAACTCAGACGACCGAGCTAAGTATTTAATGAATACATCTATTGAAATCAAAAAAAAGCTAATTGCTTTATTAAGCGATGAAGCATATGAAAATGGTCAGTTAAATAGACCGTTTATAGCTAAAAAAGTATTTAATGATTCTGAATTATTAGCAAATCTTAATGGTATTGTGCATCCTGTAGTTAGACAAGACTTTCTTGCCTGGGTAAAAGAACAAGATTCTTGCTATGTAATTCAAGAAACTGCTTTGTTGTTCGAGAACAATTCTCAAAATTTTTATGATAGAATTATCGTAGTAACAGCTCCTAAAGAACTACGTATATCTCGTGTTTTAGATCGCGATAATTCAACTAGAGAACAGGTAATGGCGAGAATGAATAATCAACTTGATGATGAGATAAAAATTAAAACAAGCAATTTCGTAATCGAAAATATTGATTTAGAAAGAACTAGCTCAATTGTTCTTCAAGTACATGCTTCTATCTTAACTGATTGCTAGTTATTTGGCAATTTTAACATTTTTGTTAAGGTTAGGTTAAACGTACTATCGTCTAACTGTTAAATCTTTAATTTTAACACCCAATGAACAAAAAGTTATTTGTGCTCTTAATAGTTTTAATGAGCCTTTCTCTTATTGGTCTGATTTTCGTTCAAAGTTTCTGGATTAGTAAATCTATAGATAGCGGAGAAGAGCAATTTTCTAGCAGTGTATCTGAAGCCTTGAACAGCGTCACCAATAAGATTACAGAAAGAGAGTCTAAAAATTATTTCGACAGGTATTTACATGCGAAGGATAGTGCAGGAGGAGAGTTAAAAGGTACTCAGCTTACAAACTTTTTCTTTATTGATAAGGATGTCAATTCTAATGAAATTTTACTGTACGAACACGGTATTTTAGAAGAGGATTATGGTATTTCTTCTACGTTCTTTGATAGTAGTGATGGTGCAGATACCACCATCATTAAAAGTTATACCAGTAAAAGAACGACATCTATTTTTAGAAAAGATTTCGATTTAGAAGGCAATACTCCAAGATTGAATCCTATACAACGATTTGAAAAAATTGGTGGGATTACTAAAATGGAAAAAGCCGCCATGGAAGATGTGTTTATGGTTTATGCCAAGCGTGTGCCTATTCATAAACGTGTTTCTAAACAGGAAATAGAGCTGTTATTGCAACGCGAGTTAGAGAATAGAGGTGTTGATATCGCTTTTGAATATGGTGTTTATAGTAATGGTCTACCAACCAAAGTGAAATCGCCAAAATTTAAATATGCAGAGGCGAATATCTATAAATCTCCTATGTTCGTTGATTATGAAGGGGTTTCAAATTTCGATTTGTTAATTTCCTTTCCGAAGAAAAAACGATTTTTAGTAGAGTCTATTTTAGGTTTGGCACTACTTTCATTGTTGTTCACAATTATTATTGTAGTAGCCTATGCGGGTGCAATTTATCAGTTAATTCGACAAAAACAGATTTCTGAAATAAAAACGGATTTCATAAATAATATGACGCATGAGTTTAAAACACCCATTGCAACTATAAATTTAGCTGTTGAAGCAATTCGGAATCCGAAGATAATCAATGACCATGAAAAGGTTTTGAGGTATTTGCAGATGATTCGAGATGAGAATAAAAGAATGCATGCTCAGGTAGAAAATGTATTGCGTATATCGAAACTTGAAAAAAATCAGCTTGATATAAGTAAGGATAGGGTTAATGTTCACGACATTATAGAAGATGCCATTACACATGTTCAATTGATCGTTGATGATAGAGGTGGGTATATTCACACACATTTAAATGCAGAACGATATGAAATTTTGGCCAATGAGATGCATTTTACCAATGTCATCGTAAATACGCTGGATAATGCAATAAAATACTCAGAAGAAGCACCTAAAATAGATGTGTTTACAGAAAGAGCTAAAAATTATATCATTATAAAAGTGCAAGATCAAGGTTCTGGTATGAGTAAAGCTGTTCTAAAGAAGGTGTTTGAAAAATTCTATAGAGAACATACCGGAGATTTACATAACGTTAAAGGGCATGGATTAGGGTTGTCATACGTTAAAAAAATAGTGGAAGACCACCAAGGCGAAGTTTATGCCGAGAGTGAAAAAGGAAAAGGAAGTACATTTTACATTAAACTGCCGTTAATATAAAAAAATATGGAAACAATAAACAAGAAGATACTTTTAGTTGAGGACGATCCGAATTTCGGAATTGTATTGAAAGATTATTTGTCAATGAATGACTTTGATGTCACATTGGCGAAGAATGGAATGGAAGGTTTTGAGAAGTTCAAAAAAGATAATTATGATATCTGTATTTTAGATGTTATGATGCCTTATAAAGACGGTTTTACGTTAGCGAAAGAAATTCGTGAGAAGAATGAGAACGTGCCAATCGTTTTTTTAACGGCAAAAACGATGAAGGAAGATGTTCTTAAAGGATATAAGGCTGGTGCAGATGATTATTTGAACAAGCCTTTTGATTCTGAGGTGCTATTAATGAAATTAAAAGCTATTCTACAAAGAAAAGCTTCTAATGGATTGGCAGATAGCAAAAAATTTGAATTTACAATTGGTGGTTTCCACTTAAATTCTAAATTAAGATTTTTGAAATATAAAGATACCGAGTCTATTAAACTTTCTCCTAAAGAAAATGAGTTGTTACGTTTGCTGGCTTTGCATGAAAATGATTTAATGCCAAGAGAGTTAGCATTGACCAAAATTTGGAGAGATGATAATTACTTCACTTCACGTAGTATGGATGTTTATATTGCAAAGTTACGTAAGTATTTAAAAGTTGATAATACCGTAGAGATATTGAATATTCATGGTGAAGGTTTCCGTTTGGTAGTAAAGACGGAAGGCGAATAGTTTCAACAAGAGTTACCATAAAAAAGCATCCTTTTCGGATGCTTTTTTGTTATTATAACTTTTCGATAATATCGTTTACTATCTCATTGGGAGTTTGGTCAATAGATACTGTTAAAGCTTCATCAGGAAATTCAAGTATATCAAATTGAGATTGTAATAGTCCCGCAGGCATATAATGATTCTTTCGTTGACTTAATCTAGCATTAATAAGCTCAAAGCTACCTTCTAAATAAACGAATTGATGTTTGTTTTCTAAGTTTTGCCCAAGAATGGTTCGATACTTTTTTTTAAGCGAAGAGCAAACAATTACTGCTCCCGTAGAGATATTCTCTAGACCAACTTCATTTAGCTTCTCTAACCACCCTTGACGATCCTCGTCGTTTAACGGGTGGCCTTCTTTCATTTTTTTTACGTTTGCCTCTGGGTGAAAACTATCTCCGTCAAAAAAAGGAATTTGCAATTTATCGGCTAAGAGCTTACCTACAGTAGATTTTCCACTACCAGATACGCCCATTACAAATAAAATCTGTTTGTTACCCATTTTTTAAATTTAATAATTCATTGTCAATTTCTGGCAATAGTGTTTCCGCATTATAATCGTAATCGACCCATTTGGTTATTTCATTTCTTAAAAACCAGGTTAATTGCCTTTTTGCGAATCTTCTAGTATTTTTTTTGATTTCTGAGATGGCAAAATCTAACGTCCATTCGCCATCTAAATATTTAAATAGCTCTTTGTAACCAACAGTCTGTAATGCATTGTAATCTTTAAATGGCATTACACTTTTGGCTTCATCTAGCAATCCTGTATCTATCATAATATCTACTCTCGAATTAATGCGATCATAAATTAATGGGCGGTCAGCCTTAATACCGACAGATAAAACTTTAAAATCTCTTTTTGCCTTAGGCTTGTTAATAAAAGAAGAATAAGGTTGTCCGCTACCGACGGCAACCTCAAGAGCCCTAATTACTCGTTGCGGATTATGGATATCTACTTTTTCGTAATATAAAGGATCTAGTTGTTTTAGTTTTGACTGCAAAACCCTAATACCTTTCTTAGAGAGTTCAGTATTCAGCTCTTCTCTAATGTTTGGGTCTACTGTGGGGAAGGTGTTTAGTCCGTCAGTAACGGCATTCACATAGAGTCCGCTACCCCCAACCATAATGACCACATCATGTATTTTAAATAAATGAGCTAGTTTTTCAATAGCTTCCCGCTCATAATCACCAACAGTATATTGTTCGGTAATACTTTTATGCTGTATAAAATGGTGCTTGGCTTGGTTTAGTTCGTCAATACTGGGTACAGCAGTACCAATATTCATTTCTTTAAAAAACTGCCTTGAATCGGCAGAAATGATTTCTGTATTGTAATGTTGGGCTAAGCGTATAGCTAATTTAGTTTTACCGATGGCAGTAGGACCAACAACAGAGATAAGAATTTTATTCATTTAGTATAGATCCACAGTTATAACAATGTTTGGCGTCATCTCTATGACCTTCTTTGCTGCAGGTAGGGCAAGATTGAGTGTTGACATGAACATAGCTTCCTGAATTTTTTAAGTTAGAAGTGTCTTTTCCTTGTTTCGCAAATTCGGCAGTAACCATACCCGTCGGTACGGCGATAATACCATAACCTAATAACATAATTATGGTAGCAATTGCCTGACCTTGGGGAGTGATAGGGGCAATATCACCATACCCTACGGTAGTTAAAGTTACTATCGTCCAATAAATACTTGTAGGTATGCTAGTAAAACCAGCTTCATCACCCTCGATCAAGTACATAAGGGTACCCATCATTACCGAGGCAATAAGTACGGCAAAAAGAAATACGGTAATTTTTGCTCTACTAGCTTTTAACGCTCTTTTTAATTGCGAGGCTTCCCCAAGAAAACGGGCAAGTTTTAGAATTCTAAAAACCCTCAGTAATCTAAAAGCGCGAACTGCCAATAGCACTTGAGAGCCTGCCAAAATATAAGATATGTATAGCGGAATAGTAGAAAGGAAATCTATAATACCGTAAAAACTAAAAATATAATGACTCGGTTTTTTAATGGAGATAATACGTGCAATGTATTCAATGGTAAAGAATATAGTAACTATCCATTCTAATACAAAAAGAATTTCATGGTATTCAGCATCAATAGCCTTTACACTTTCGAGCATAATAAGAATTACACTGAAAATGATAATCACGAAGAGAATAATATCGAACAATTTACCCATAGGGGTATCTGCTTCATAAATTATTTCATGAATCTTATTCCTCCAAGGTGACAGTTTTTCGTTCTCGTTCAAACTAATCGTTTATTTCCATTATTTTAAGTACCCGTTTCTTTCTTAAATAAGATTCAATAAGATAATTAGCATCTCGAGTACCGTTCATAGGGGTGATTATACTTTCTAAGATATGAATATTATTTATTTGATAGTTAAGATCATAGAACCCGAAGCCAACTAGTGAACCATTTTTTATTAAAATAGCACTCTGTTCTCCAATTTCTCTTCCTTTATCTATTATTAAAACCTTGTTACCGCTGATACTGTTTTTAGTAGTAGCAGAAATTACACGTGCATTATATACTTCAATATTTTCTTTATGAATACAAGCACCTTTGCAGGTGTCATCGTCATATCCAGAACAATTTTTACGAGCTTCACTAATGCCATTCACTTTGTCGCATAATTCGAAATCCTTCGTAATTTTATACAAGTAATTTTTTGCACTAAATACTCCGTTAAAAAGAGCTAGTGGTTGTTTGCATTCTCGATATGGTTTTATTTCTAAAGCGTAATATCCGTTTTCGTTTGTGGTCATGCAAATTGCATGACTGTACATTCTTTTTTTAGGTATTATGCTGTACTTAGGTCTAATTTTTAAAAGCTCTTCATGTTCTTTTAAAATCGCAATAAGTTCATTTCCTGTAAGTTCAAAAGTTACTTTTTTAGTGTCTTTTGCAATTTTACGAGATTTATCACTTGTTTTGGTGAAGAGCTGATTGACCCTCTTTTTAATATCGCTTGTTTTACTAAGGTGAATAATATTTCCATCCTTATCATGCATGTAGAATACACCAATTTTATTAGGTAAATCTCTAACAATATCTAGTTGTTTTTCAGAGAGTTCGCCTTGGGTCTCTTTACGTATAGTTTCTTTAATAATTACTTTCTCCGAATCTTTGGCCAGTAAAAGTTTAAACAGTTTTATAGTAGCTAGAGCATCACCGTTTGCTCTATGTCTATCGCTCACCGGTATGCCTAAAGACCTTACCAATTTACCTAGGCTATACGATTCTGCGTCTGGTAGTAAAAGTTTCGACAAGTCTACTGTGCATAAAGTTTTGCGTTCAAAATTATAACCTAAACGTCTAAATTCAGTTCTTAAAATTCTATAGTCGAATTGTGCATTATGAGCAACAATAATAGTGTCTTCTGTAATTTCAATAATTCTTTTGGCTACCTCGTAGAATTTTGGCGCCGTTCTGAGCATTTTACTATTAATACCCGTCAACTTAACTACAAAAGGTTGTATTTCTTTTTCAGGATTTACTAGGCTAATAAATTTATCGACTACTTTTTGACCATCAAACTTGTGAATGGCAATTTCAGTGATTCCCTCTTCATTAAATTTCCCTCCTGTAGTTTCAATATCTAAAATTGCGTACATGTAATATAATCTGATTTATGGGGTAGTGGTGTTTTTAGGTATCAATTTCTGGAGCCAAAGATACTACTTCCTATACGTACCATGGTACTACCTTCTTCAATTGCAATTTGATAATCACCACTCATACCCATTGATAGTGTAGCAAAATCAGTATAATTATTTTTGAGTTTGTTAAAGAGTAATTTTAAGTTGGCAAATTCTCTACGAACCTGATCCATATCATCGGTAAAAGTGGCCATGCCCATTAGCCCTACAATTTTTACATTTTTGAATGCTTTAAATTCTTCGTTAGCTACTAAATCAAGTAGCTCCTCTTCATTAAAACCGAATTTAGTATCTTCTTCAGCAATATGAACCTGTAATAAACATGAAATAACTCTGTTGTGTTTTTCTGCTTGCTTATTTATTTCTGACAATAATCTAGGACTGTCAACACCATGAACCAAAGACACGTATTCAGCCATATATTTGACTTTGTTACGTTGTAAATGGCCGATCATATGCCATTCAATATCTTTTGCCATATTCTCCCATTTTTCGGTCATTTCTTGAACTCTGTTTTCCCCAAAAACCCGTTGTCCCTCATCATACGCTTCTTGAATGTATGTCATGGGTTTCGTTTTCGATACGGCAACCAGAGTTACAGTATCGGGAATGTTCTTTTTAATAACTAATAGATTTTCTTTTATAGACATATTACTTTGAATTCTTAAGTACTACTATTTTGAAAATTGACTTGATATGATTTCAGCTTTTCTACTCGTGGAATAATCATAAAAGCCCTCTCCAGATTTTACTCCTTTTTTACCCGCCATAACCATATTTACCAATAATGGCGAAGGCGCATATTTCGGATTTTTGAATCCGTCATGCATTACATTAAGAATAGAAAGACAAACGTCTAACCCAATAAAATCTGCCAACTGCAATGGTCCCATTGGGTGAGCCATACCTAATTTCATCACGGTATCTATTTCCTCAACACCAGCAACGCCATGATGTAAGGTCTCAATTGCCTCGTTGATCATTGGCATTAAAATTCTATTGGCCACAAAACCAGGATAGTCATTAACTTCGGTTGGGGTCTTGCCTAATTTCTTAGAAAGATCCATGATGGCATGGGTTGTTTCGTTAGAGGTGCTGTATCCTCTAATAATCTCAACCAACGTCATAATCGGAACAGGATTCATAAAATGCATGCCAATTACCTTTTCCGGTCTATTAGTCGATGCCGCAATTTGAGTAATCGATATTGAAGACGTATTTGAGGCTAGGATAGTATTGGCATTGCAAAGAGCATCTAGTTCTTTAAAGATTTTTAGTTTTATAGTTACATTCTCTGTAGCGGCTTCTATAACAAGATCTGCATTGGCAACCCCTAATTTCAATTCTGTAAAAGATTTGATGTTCGCCAGAGTATTTTCTTTATCAGATTTAGTTATTTTTTCTTTAGCTACCATTCTGTCCAAATTCTTGGCGATGGTAGAAAGACCGTTATCTATAGCGTCTTTAGAAACATCTATAAGGTGTACCTGAAATCCGTTTTGAGCAAATACGTGGGCTATTCCGTTACCCATAGTGCCTGCGCCTATAACTGCTATTGTATTCATATTTTCTTTGGATTAAATGCTGCAATAATTTGTAAAGCAACTTTTAGAGCTTGTGTTCCTTGTTTTAAACTGACAACTGGTGTAGTATTATCTATTATAGCATCAGCAAAAGATTCAAGTTCGTCTAATATGGCATTATTAGCCTCAACCGTAGGATTTTCAAAATAAATCTGTTTTTTAATACCTTCTGCATTCTGTAAAATCATATCAAAATCTCCTGGTAAATCGGGTGCATCCTTCATTTTTACAACTTCAACCTTCTTCTCTAGAAAATCTACTGATATATAGGCATCCTTTTGAAAGAAGCGAGATTTTCTCATATTCTTTAAAGATATTCTACTTGCGGTTAAATTGGCTACACATCCATTTGCAAACTCTAATCTGGCATTTGCAATATCGGGCGATTGACTAATTACTGAAACTCCGCTAGCGTTAACCTGTATAACTTCAGAATTTACAACACTTAAAATAGCATCGATATCATGAATCATTAAATCTAAAACTACAGGTACATCAGTACCTCTAGGGTTAAATTCAGCCAACCGATGTGCTTCAATGAACATAGGATTTTTGATAGCGTGTTTTACAGAAGTAAAAGCAGGATTAAAGCGTTCTACATGTCCTACTTGTCCTTTTACTCCATACTCTTTTTCTAATGAAAGTAAAGAATTAGCCTCTTCAATAGTGTGGGTTATAGGTTTTTCAATGAATATATGCTTCCCTTTTTCTACAGATTTCTTAGCGCATTCGTAGTGCGAAAGAGTGGGGGTTACGATATCTACAACGTCTACAACATCGATTAAATCTTCGAGGTTTTTGAAATAGGTATATCCGAACTCTGAACTAACTTTTTCTCCGTTTGAACTATCGGCATCGTGAAACCCTATCAGTTCATATTTTTTAGATTCGTTTAGAAGTCTGAGGTGGATTTTTCCTAGATGCCCAGCTCCTAAAACACCAACTTTTAGCATTTGTTTCGTTTTTCCCAAAAATACGCATAGTTAGGTACTTTTATCCTATGGGTTATTTCAATTTTATAAAAAATGAAGATTAGTTTTCGTTGCTTCTTCCGTCGTTTGAAGAACTTTGTTAACTTTGAAGGACAAACCGACTACCATTGAAAGATACCTTAAAACACAGGGGCATGCGCAACCACTTAGCGCAAGTATTGATAGACAAAGGAATAGCTGATAAAAAAGTGCTAGATGCCGTTAAGGAAATACCTAGGCATTTATTTATGGACAGTAGTTTTGAAGGGCATGCCTATCAAAACAAAGCATTTCCTATAGCTGCAAACCAGACTATTTCCCACCCGTACACCGTTGCTTTTCAAACAGAACTATTACAGATTGAAGAGGGTCAAAAGGTATTAGAAATCGGTACAGGTAGTGGTTACCAGACAGCAGTTCTATTAAAATTAAAAGTAAAGGTGTATACCATTGAAAGGCAGTTAGAGCTTTTCAAAAAGACCAGTCTATTTTTTAAGAAAATGGGTTATAGACCAAAACAAGTGATTTTTGGCGATGGTTATAAAGGCTTGCCTAAAGAAGCACCTTTTGATCGTATAATCGTAACTGCCGGTGCGCCAGAAGTGCCTAGAGCTTTATTGTCGCAGTTAAAAGTAGGGGGTAGGTTAGTGATACCAATTGGTTTTGAAGAACAAATAATGACCTTGTTTGTTAGAACTACTGATAAAGAGTTCTCAAAAACAGAGTACGGTTCTTTTAGATTTGTGCCCTTACTGGAAAATAAAAACTAATTATTGAAATTCTTTTTAATACGATCAAGGTCTCGCTTATTATCACGATCTTTAATAGACTCTCTTTTGTCATAGAGCTTTTTACCCTTGGCTAATGCAATTTGCATTTTTGCGAATCCTCTTTCGTTTACAAATACACGAAGCGGTACAATGGTTAATCCTGACGTGTTTACTTCTTTACTGAGTTTTTTAAGCTCTCTTCTTTGCAAAAGTAATTTACGCTCCGCTTTTGGTTTGTGGTTAAAATGTGATGCATGAGAATATTCATCAATCTGCATGTTGATAACAAACAGCTCATCTCTATCGTTAAATTCACAAAAACTTTCAGAGATGGAAGCTCTACCTTCTCGAATAGCCTTAATCTCGGTACCCGCTAGAACAATACCTGCCGTGTATTTATCTAAAAGCTCGTATTCAAAACGGGCTCTTTTATTCTTTATGTTGACTGTATTCTGCATCAGGGGCAAAAGTAAGAACATTTCAATGAATGTCTTAGCCTTTTAAAACTTATTGCTAATGATATTAATGTGAGAAATTATTAATTAGGGCAGTTGCAATTGAAAATAAGTTTTTCAACTGAAGGTATTCCGTTAATTATTTTAACGATAAATAAAATTCCATTTTCACTATCGTCAATAGAAAAATATTTTTCTTCATCTATTAATTTGTTCACGAATTCTGGTGTAGTGTTACTATGACCAACGACTAATACACTTTTATCTAAATTTTCAGCTTTAAATTGGGCAACGTCTATAGTGCTTAGATCATAATATTGAACATCGATATTTTGCTTGACTGAGGTAGGAGCGGCAGTCATAGAGGTTCTATTATAATCTGTAGAATAAATTGCGTCTAACTCTGTATCTGCTAGAATTTCTGCCCAATGCATAGCTCTACCTAATCCTTTTTGATTTAACTCTGGGTCAGCATCATCAGGATTATTCCTGTCCTTTTCGGCATGTCTAATAAGGTAAAATGTCGAAATTGAAGTTTGTTCTTGAGATCTATCAATTACTGGTTCATCTTTGCAAGCAAGATTGATTGCTAACAAAATAAAAAGAACAATTTTGAATGCTTTCATGAAATTATGTTTGGTGTATTAAATTAATAACTAAAATTACTTCAAAATAGTACTATAAATAGTCTATTTTTTGTTTTTTTGCATATGAAAAAATTTTGTGGGGCACTTCTTATCGGATTTGTAGTTCTAGGTCTTAAGGCTCAAGAAGTCGTTTTACCTACTGATTTTAGGCAACAAAACCTTACGGAGTATAACGGGAGCTTGATAAACCCTGCTTATAGTTTAGATCGCAATAACCCTTCTTCAGTAGCTTTATGGGCTAGATGGCAATGGCAATCTTATGATGGTGATCCAACTTCGTTATTTTTAAATTATACAACAAGACTTAATGATGTTTCTGCAGCTGGTGTTGGTTTCTTTCAGCATAATACAGGAATTTTCTTGAATACAGGAGCAGCTCTTAATTATGCACATACCATAGAATTAAGTGAAGGTGTTGTTTTAGGTGTTGGTTTAAATGTATTTGCATTTCAGCAGAAGTTAGCAGATGATCGCTTTTTTGTGCCTAACCCGTTACAGACTTCTCCTGAGAATGATTTTATTCTACAAATGGCACCAGGAGTTAATTTAAGTATAGATAGATTTAATATTGGTCTAGTATCTGAAAACTTATTCGATTATAATTTCACTTCTAATGAGCGTAACTCTAGTCCTGATGACAGAATGTTTCAGGCATTGGTAAGCTATGATTTTCCTGTTAGTATCTTAAGTACAGATGATAGTTCGGTTTTAAGACCTATGTTATATTACAAGACTATACCAGGTTTGGATAATCAAGTAGGATTAACAACATTGCTATCGACAACTAAATACTGGGCACAGGCAGGTTACAATAGTTTTTACGGTTTTTCAGGAGGAGTTGGTGGTCGTTTCTTTAAGCGATTCTCCTTTGGTGCATTGGTTGAAATAGGGGCAAGTTCAGACTTAGAAGGACAAGACCCTTCGTTTGAATTAGTTACTTCTTATAAATTAGGACCGTTACAAACACCAGAGGAAAAGCTTGAAGAGCAACTATTAGCTGAAGAGGAAAAGCAAAAAGAAGATGCTCTTGTTGAGCAAGAAGAAAAAGCTATGGTTTCTAATGAATTAACCAAAGCAGAAAAGTTGGCTTTAAAGCGTGAATCTAAAAAACAAGAGCGCTTAGCGCTTATTGAAAGTAACAGAATTAAAGATTCAATTCAGCTTGCTTCACGAAAATCTGATTTGGTATTAAAAGAATCAAAGAGAGACATCAGAAGAAAAAGAGATTCTATAGAAAGTGCAAGGGCGGCTCAAGTACTCGCTTCTGCAAATGCCTTAAAACAGCAAAGGCAACAAGATTCTATAGCTGCGGTTATGAAAAAAGAAGCAGCTGCAGTAGCGTTGGCTCAACAACAAAGACAAGATTCTATTGCACAAAGTGAAGCCTTGGCAATGAAAAATGAAGTTGTAAAAGTTAGAGCAGGTGAGAAGTATGAGGAAGTAACGAAAGAAGGTTCTCTAGATCCGGGTTATTACTTAATTGCCAATGTATTCGGAACTAAAAAGTACCTGGACGCTTTCTTGGCAGATATGCAGAAAAAAGGAATCAATGCCAAATCGTTTTTTAGGCAAAAGAATAAATATAATTATGTTTATCTGGCTAAATACAACTTTATTAAAGATGCTAGAGAAGCTAGGGACTCAAAATTAGGCGGCAAGTACACCGATAAAATCTGGATATTTAGGGTAACGGGAGAGTAGTAGACTAACCCGTTATCTTTCAATATTCTAGTATTTTAATTAAAAAAAAGTAGTATTTTATTTAAGTTCTCTTTTGATCAGAACATCTAGGTAAGTAACTGTGTTTAAAAGGTATTTACGATCTTTTGTAATTGTTGCCATTGCAATAGACCCTTGAATAATCGTGAATAATTGTTTTGAAAATTGAAGAGGAGATACCGGTAATTTAAATTCGGCATTATTAATACCATTTTCAAAAACCAAAGCAATTTTACCTTCTATTTCTTTAATAGTCTCTTTGGCTGCTGCAGCAAGTAATTTATTATTATGTTGTGCATCTATACCAACATTCAATATTGGGCAACCACCCATATTCATGGTAAAAACATCGTATTTCTTATAAAATTCAATAAGATTTTCGATTTTTGCAATTGCTTTACCTTCAATAGATAAGTGCTCATCAATAGCTGTGAGCAATACAGATCTGTTAAATTCGAATGCAGCAAGGGCTAAGGCTTCTTTATTTTCAAAATTACCATAAAGCGCACCTTTCGTCAAATTGGTGGCATCGGTTAGGTCGCTCATACTGGTACCTATGTAACCGTGTTTATTAAACACAGGAGCGACAGTCTCAATAATATAAGCGGTAGTTCTTTCGGCTTTGGTAGACATATAAGACTGTTTTATGCGAATATAAAAAATCTATACTGTATGGTATATATTGTTGATAAAAAAAAGCGTCCATATATTTAATATGGACGCTTTTTTATCAATTTTAAAATTTTAAACTGTAATTTCCTCTTGATTTCTAAAAACCAAACTATTGTCAAAGGCATCAAGCAATACGACACTATCAGATTTAATTTCACCACTAAGTAGTGCCTTGGACATATTGTTTAAAACCTCTTTTTGAATGGTTCTTTTCACAGGTCTTGCACCAAACTGAGGATCATAACCTTTTTCGGCTAAATAAGCGATAGCCTCTTCGGTAGCGTCTAAGGTAATTTGTTGTTTGTCTAACATTTTCTTTAAACTTTCCAGTTGTAGTCTTACAATTTCTTTGATGTTATCTTTTGTCAAAGGTGTAAACATTACAATGTCATCGATTCTATTTATAAACTCAGGTCGAACCGTCTTCTTTAAAAGACCTAGAACTTCAACTCTGGCGGTCTCTGCTGCACTAACTACATCTACGGCATTTTCAAAAGTATCTTGAATGATGTCGCTACCCATGTTGCTAGTCATAATAATAATGGTGTTTTTAAAATCTGCTACACGACCTTTATTATCTGTCAGCCTACCTTCATCTAACACTTGTAGTAAAATGTTGAACGTATCTGGGTGTGCTTTTTCAATCTCATCTAACAGCACAACAGAATAAGGTCTTCTACGAACCGCTTCGGTTAATTGTCCGCCTTCATCATAGCCCACATATCCTGGAGGTGCTCCTACAAGTCTACTGACCGAATGTCTTTCTTGATATTCGCTCATGTCTATTCTTGTCATAGCATTTTCATCGTCAAATAAATACGATGCCAGTGTTTTAGCTAACTCCGTTTTACCAACACCTGTAGTTCCTAAGAAAAGAAACGAACCAATAGGCTTTTTAGAATCTTGGAGTCCGGCTCTGCTTCTTCTTATTGCATCAGAAACCGCTTCAATAGCTTCTTCTTGACCAACCACACGTTTATGTAATACTTGTTCAAGTTTTAGCAATTTCTCGCGTTCGCTTTGTAGCATCTTAGTAACGGGAATTCCAGTCCACTTTGCAACAACCTCTGCTATATCATCACTAGTTACTTCCTCTTTAATCAAAGTCCCAGAATGTTGTTGTTCTGCTAAATCATCTTGCAATTTAGTCAGGTTCTCTTGTGCTTCCTTAATTTTACCGTATCTAATTTCGGCAACTTGACCGTAATCACCATTACGTTCTGCGCGTTCAGCCTCAGCTTTAAAATTTTCTATATCAAGTTTGGTCTGTTGAATATTATCAACAACTGATTTTTCACTTTCCCATTGTGCAAAAATTTCGTTTCGCTCTTCTTTTATGTTCGCTAAATCTAGATTTAAAATCTGAAGCTTCTGCTTATCATCTTCACGTTTGATTGCTTCAATTTCAATTTCGATCTGCATAATTTTACGATCTAGCACATCTAATTCTTCAGGTTTAGAATTAATCTCCATTCTAAGTTTAGAAGCAGCTTCATCCATAAGGTCAATAGCCTTATCTGGTAAAAACCTATTGGTTATATATCGTTGCGATAATTCAACAGCCGATATAACTGCCTCATCTTTAATACGAACTTTGTGGTGAGCCTCATATTTTTCTTTAATACCTCTAAGTATGGAAATAGCACTTTCAGTATCAGGCTGATCTACCACCACTTTTTGAAATCTTCTTTCAAGAGCTTTGTCTTTTTCGAAATACTTTTGATACTCGTCTAAAGTAGTTGCTCCAATAGACCTTAGCTCACCTCTTGCAAGGGCAGGCTTAAGAATGTTGGCAGCATCCATAGCACCTTGTCCGCCACCAGCACCAATAAGCGTGTGTATTTCATCAATAAACAAGATAATATTGCCATCTGCGCTAACTACCTCTTTGATTACTGCTTTCAATCGCTCTTCAAATTCACCCTTATATTTTGCACCGGCAATTAAGGCACCCATATCTAAAGAATAAATAACTTTATCCTTTAGGTTTTCAGGTATATCTCCCTGAATAATTCTATGTGCCAAGCCTTCTACAATGGCAGTTTTACCCACACCTGGCTCACCTACTAGAATAGGGTTATTTTTGGTACGTCGAGATAAAATTTGAAGTATTCTACGAATTTCTTCATCACGACCAATTACCGGATCTAGTTTGCCACTATCTGCTAGTTCATTAAGGTTGTTAGCATATTTCTTTAGTGAATTATAGTTGTCTTCAGCGCTTTGCGAAGTTACTTTGTCACCATTACGAAGTTCATTGACAG
Source organism: Maribacter spongiicola (assembly GCF_004364165.1). GTDB lineage: Bacteria > Bacteroidota > Bacteroidia > Flavobacteriales > Flavobacteriaceae > Maribacter > Maribacter spongiicola. The sequence goes on along the minus strand of NZ_SOAY01000011.1, from coordinate 912,375 downwards.
CGGCCACTAAGTGCTTCTCAGTAGCCCCTTGATCTTTTAAAATCTGTGAAATTTTACTTTTAGATTTTAAGATGGCTAAAAATAAATGCTCGATAGAGACATATTCATCTTCCATCTTTTTAGCGATAATACTGGCTTCATTTAGAGTCTTGCTGGCTTCTCTAGAGAATTGGATGTCGCCACCTTCAACTTTTGGAAAACTTAAGAGTTCTTTTTCTAAAATTTGTTGAACTAGTGAAAAATTGATACCTAGTTTTTTTAATAAAAAAGGCATGACATTCTCTTCGACTTCGGTAAGTGCTTTAAATAGGTGTTCGTTCTCAATTTGCTGATGTCCTTTGTTTTGGGCAATCAGCTGTGCTTGTTGAATGGCCTCTTGCGATTTTATAGTGAAATTATTTATATTCATTTTCTGTAGTTTTAGTTAATTGTAATACTTTTGATAGCTAATGTTCAACAATCTTACCAATTAACTGAACAGGACAAAATGTCTGTAAATCAGTAAAATTGAATGACATTTAGTCAGTTTAGGGGTGTTGAAATGACAATATTAAATTAAGAATTTTATGGGATTATTTGGTGGTTTATTTGGAGGTTCTAAGGGCGATGGAGAAAATTCTTCATCGGGCATTCCTTGGATACCTCTAAACTCAGTAGTTCAATTAAAGGAAATAAAAGAGGCGTCAAGCAGTCGACCTCAGGTAATATTTAAACATTCTACATCTTGTGGAATAAGTAGAATGGTGCTAAATATGTTTAAAAGCAGCTATGGTCTAGAAAATGGACAAATGGATTTGTATTTTTTAGATTTGCTCGCGAATAGAGATGTATCAAATGCCGTTGCTTCTGAATTTGGAGTAATGCATCAATCTCCTCAACTTTTAATAATAAAGAATGGGGTAGTTGTCATACATGATTCGCACAGTGCTATTTCTGATATCAAATTAGAACAATACGTATAAAAAAAGCCCCAATTTACGGGGCTTTTTTATTAATTGAACTTTTGATTGTTCAGAATACTTTTGAGATTATTTTTTAAATCTTCACCTGCATCATAAACCATTTGCTCGTTGGTCGGGAAAGGTACTCTTGCCAATTGTAATAGAGAGACTAAATCATTATCAAGAGCTCTTTTGTCACCATCGTAATTTGCATAAATATGTTCGAATACGAATTGACTAGTTAATGGGTATTGATTTATTTTTTGTTGTTTCTTTAAATCTATAAAATTTACAACGCCAGTTACCTGTGCACTTTTAAATTGTGTAAACTGGTAGAAGTTACAACGTACGGTTTTAAATTTATCAACTTTAATGCTATTGCCTAAACTGTCAGAAACTACATTACCATTGCGGTCTTCTACAAAAGTATAACCATCTTTAATTTGTCTTTCCTTGCTAATTTGTTTCTCCCTAATTTGTTCGGGCGAGATGTTTATATCTTGAAAAGAAACTTCCATTTGATAATCATACACTTGATTTTGTATTCTATTCGTATGGTATTCCGTCCAGTTAGAGTTTAATCCGTATGTATTCAGGTTTAAAAGCTCATCTTCTAATCTTTTCGGTATTATCTGATTTGTATTGTTTGTCATATCAACAATAACATAATCTAAGCCTTTTTGATAAGCTTCATCTATTTTAGAAATAACATCTTTATAATTCGGATTTATTTCCTGTAAATAATTTAAATCATTGTATGCGTTTCTAAAATCAGCTTTATAATTAGCGTCAGTTAAAAGTGTATTCGCCTTGTTATATAAAAACTCAGATAATTTAGATTTTGCGGCGATGATATCATCATCATAATTCTTAAAGCTGAATTGCGCTCTTCTGCCTTCATCTTGAATTTGTAACGGCAGTAACGGGCGAATTCGCTCTTGAATAGATTTTAATCTACCATAGGCATTGAAAATCTCTTCATAATTTGCAGCGTTACCATCCTTTTTAAGGAATTTAATATGTTGCAGCTCTCTTTCGGTATTTTTTTTATACCCTTCTTCAAGAAGAACTATATATTGCTGATTGCTTTTTTTGGTCTTATTTTCTGCAATATTCATAACTGCTTTATTAATAGCAGTTTCATAATTGCCAGAGTTCAGAGCCTCCTGCGTTTTTTTAACACCACTACAAGAAAGTAGTAGCCCGATAAAACTAAATAGTAGAAATTTTTTCATGTCTATTATTTTTATGATTTATAATAGCTATTCAACAGCCGTGCCATAAAAGGGTTATTATTAAACGTAATAGGATAAGGAATAGTATATTTTCGGTGAGATGCAATAATTCTTGCTTTATTTAATAAGATTTAGCAGTATAGTTATTAACTTATTTTAATAAATAAGTTATGTGTTTTTGCTCTTTTTTGCATTTCAATAGATACGCTATTTGTATTTTTGCAACTTATTTAAAAGAAATATTATCATGCAACGCGACACCACTATTTTTAATTTAATTGAAGAAGAGAGACAACGTCAAATCAATGGCATTGAATTAATTGCCTCTGAAAATTTTACTAGTCCACAAGTGATGGAAGCTCAAGGCTCAGTACTTACAAATAAGTATGCTGAAGGCTACCCTGGTAAAAGATATTACGGCGGTTGCGAAGTAGTTGATAAAGTAGAGCAGTTAGCTATTGATAGAGCAAAGGAGCTATTTGGTGCGGCTTACGCAAATGTGCAACCTCATTCAGGTTCTCAAGCTAATGCAGCAGTATATCACGCTTGTTTACAGCCAGGGGATAAAATTTTAGGATTCGATTTATCTCATGGTGGTCACTTAACACACGGTTCACCTGTTAATTTTTCGGGTAGATTGTATAATCCAGTTTTTTATGGGGTGGATAAAGAGACTGGAAGATTAGATTACGATAAAATTCAAGAAATAGCTACGCAAGAGCAACCTAAGTTAATAATCGCTGGTGCATCTGCATATTCAAGAGATATGGATTTTGAGCGTTTTCGTAAGATTGCAGATAGTGTAAATGCTATCTTATTGGCTGATATTTCTCACCCTGCAGGATTGATTGCTAAAGGACTTTTGAACAATCCGATCCCTCATTGTCATATTGTAACTACAACAACACATAAAACATTAAGAGGCCCAAGAGGAGGATTAATATTGATGGGTGAAGATTTTGAAAATCCATTTGGTATAAAGTTAAAAAATGGTAACCTAAGAAAAATGTCGGCTTTATTAGATCTAGCAGTTTTTCCAGGAAATCAAGGCGGTCCGTTAGAGCATGTAATTGCTGGTAAGGCAATCGCTTTTGGTGAAGCTTTGACAGAATCATATGCCACATACATATCGCAAGTAAAGAAAAACGCTGATGCAATGGCTAAATCTTTTGTAAAACGCGGTTACAATATCATTTCTGACGGAACTGATAACCACATGATGCTTATAGATCTTAGAAATAAAGATATTTCAGGTAAAGATGCCGAGAAAGCTTTGGTTTTAGCAGATATAACTGCGAATAAGAATATGGTGCCATTTGATGATAAATCACCATTTGTAACTTCAGGTATTCGTTTTGGTACTGCGGCTATTACTACTAGAGGTTTGGTAGAAAGTGATATGGAAATAGTTGTTGATTTTATTGATCAGGTTATAATGAATCCTGAAAACGAAACCATCATTAATGAGGTTAAAGGTAAAGTCAATGCAATGATGAATACAAGACCAATTTTTAAAGCATAATTTAAATAGTAAATTGATTTAGAGTTTTTATTCTGATAAAAACTCTAAATCACCATTTACATAAGTATTTTTATTTACATCGTAAATAGAAGCCTCATCGTCTTTATCTAAATAGATACCCCAAAATTCAGAATAAGATTTTGGTGTCATATTCGATTGCTCTTCATTGGCATCTATATTCTCAAATACATCTTCAAATATAGGTACGAAAATCTCATATGGTTTTTGAGAAAGACCTCTTGTTAAAAAAACATAGTTGAAGGCAATTTGCTTTAAAATGTCATTTAATTGGGTGGATATACTTTTGTCGTAAATTCTTTTTATAACAATACTTGTGTCATTTAAAAATAACGTAAGTTCTTCAATATCAATAGTATGTTTATTTTTTAAATCAAGAATTTCTAGCTCGTTATGTAAAGGAGAATCCTCTTTACCGTTGTTGCCCCATCTACCGGTATTAAAATGTGCAAGTAGTTCTAGAAGGTCTAAATTGCAAGATACTTCTAATACTAAGCTTATAGAATTAAACGTAATATGCTTGTTATTAAGCTTAACATTAGAGAAATAATGAAAGCCGATAGCGCTTAGAAATTCATCTAAACCAGCAATCTCTTTGGTATATTCTAACTTTGAATTATTGATAAAGTTTTCGTAGTTAAATGGCATATCGTTTGAAATTTATAGCATTCTTTATTATAAAGATACCTTTCTCACGTCGCAATTTGACTTAGGAAATCCTTAGAATTTCGGAGGATATTATTATAAAATCACTATTAAATTTTTAAACAATTGATATTCAGTACAATATAATTTAGCTGTTTAAAGAAATCCTCGTGTTTTGGCTTCATTGATTAGGGCGAGATCATTTCCGTTCTTGACGTCAAAGAGTGCCTTAAGTTGCCTTTTTCTAGCTTCTACGGTAGTATTTGCAGACCCAATCAATGGCGCAATGTCTCTTGTGTGTATACCTTGAGAAAGGTGATATAGAATTTTTTGATCTTGTTCATCGATTACGATATCCGTAGACATTCTACGACGTATAGCAGATAGTGCACTAGCAGTATAGTAAGGAGAATTTTTCACGATGGTTTCTACCATGGTTTTAAGTGACAATTCATCAATTTCCGATTTAACCATGTACCCATCTGGGTTCACAGTCTTAAAAATATTATTGATTCTATAATTGTCACTATAAGAAGACATGAACACAACTTTTGAATTAGGTACCTCAGCTCGCGCAACAATTCCTAAGTCAATTCCTGTTCTTGGGTCTTTCGATTCTGGAGAGAATAATTGTATATCTAATAAAATGACATCATAAGGTATTGCTCGTTTCGAGTTTTCAATATTGGATTTACCTTTTTCGAAACTGGTAGCAATTTCAACTTTTACATTGAAATCTGTAAAATCAGCATCCTCAAGAATATATTTATATCCTAATGCGGTCATTTCGTGATCATCTACCGCTAAAATTCGTACAGTGTTCATAAATTACGATTCTAATGTAATTTACTAAACGTTTTTATAAGTGGTATTATTATAGCATTATTTTTTAGATTCAATTTTAACAGGAATATTTAAAGATATGGTAGTTCCTTGTCCAGCAGAGGAATCTATATGAAAAGTTCCGTTTAATTTATCTATTCTAGAAGTTATATTTCTTATTCCGATTCCTTTTTTGCCTTTATTGACATTATAACCAATACCATTATCACTCATAATTACATTAAAAATGGCATCATTTCTATAAAATGTTACTTCAAAATAGGTGCAATTAGCATGCTTGATCGCGTTTTGAAAAGTTTCTTGAATTATTCGGTATACGTTAATTTTAATATCACCGGCCAAACTATCCCAATTTTCGTCTTCGTTGAAATGAAAGATAGTTTTAATATTTGCATTTTTGTTGTTGGCAAGAAGGGTTTCAACAGAATCTGTAAAATTATTTATTTTTTGATAGGCACTATGGCTTAGCTCATGTGAAATTGAGCGAATTTCATTTTCAATTTCTTGTAAAGAGCCAATAGCTTTTGATTTTTCTTGAATAGCTTCGTCAGTAGAGCGTTTATTCAATCCGGTTAATATCATACGGGCCCCAAGCATTTTACCAAGAACACCATCATGAAGTTCTTCTGATATTCGTTTTTGTTCTAAACGCTTTACCTCATCTACTTTTTGTTTTTGGGTTAACATAAGGTTAAATATCTCTTGATTGTTCGCCTGTTGTTGCTGGTCAAATCGAAGTTTTTGATTTTTTGCGCGTTGGTTGATTATGATATAGATTGAAAGTCCAAGTAAGAAGAAACCTGTAGCAATACCGATCCACATCTGCTTTTGTTTTGAGAGTACTTCTTTCTCGCTTTCAAGCTCTAAATTTTCTGCGATGAATTCATCGGTTTCAAAACGTATTCTAGCAAATTTATTCTGCTGTTTACGGTCTTCACGTTGAAGGCTATCGTTAAGTGCAGTAAATTTTATAAAATATTCTGTAGCATTTTCCTTTTCTAAAATGGCTAAATATTGCCATGTTTTTAAAAGCTGCTCATTTGAATTTACAGCATAGGCTAATCTTTCAGATTCTTTGGCTTTGATTACAGCATTTAAAGTGTCTTTAGCGAATGCTTTGTATTCTGCGTAATTATAATAACTTGATGATAAACTACCTAGGTCATTTTCTTTCCGCTTAATTTCAATTGCTTTGATGAAAAGGTTTTCAACATCAACGGTATCTTTATTATATAATTTAGAAGTGGCAAGATTGCTTAACGCCTTGGCGTACAGTGAGGGATTTTTTACGAATAAGTTATTGGTTCTTAAAACGTCTTCAAAATTTTCAATCGCTTTTAGGTACTGTTCGTTGTTCCTGTAGGTTACTCCGATATTATTAATGAGAGTGGCTTCTTCAATATTAGAACTAGGAGTCTTTTTTAGGTAAAATAATGATTCTTTGTAATAGGATAGTGATTTGTCATATTCTTCTAAATCGTTCAAAAGAATGCCTAAAAGGTTGTAACCTCTAGACAGTTTTTTGTCGTCCTTAATAAATTTAAATTTTTCTATAGCTTTTACGGCATTTGCTTCGCTAACAGTGTAATCTTTTATTTTCATTTGAATAGTGGCTATATTCAAATGCAATTGACCAATGCTAGATTTATCATCATTGTAATTAAAAATATCTAGTGCTTCTGAATAGTTGTAAAAGGCACTATCCTTAACGTTATATCTTTCAAAAAAAAATGCCAAATCCCAATAGGCATTGCCAATAGCAGATGAATCTTTAATCCGCTGATTAAGCAAAATAGCTTGTTTATTTATTTTCCGGAATAATAAACTGTCAGTTATAAAATTGGTGTTGTAAGAAAGGTTTGAGAAGTATAGCGCTTTTAGAGAGTCATTGCCTGTATTTTTAGCAAGATTAAATGCTTTTAATTGTAAGGCTAACTTATCTTCTTGTTTTATTTCAGGTTTATTGCTTTCAGATGCCCAGACAGAGATACTGTCTATAGCTGTGGGTGTTTCTTGAATTGCCTTTTCAGGTTTTGTTTTTGAACAACTGAGGCAAAGTAGAAAGAGTATTATTATGTAAAAATAAGACTTGTTCAAAAAAAATGATTTTATAAGGATTAAAAACCAAGGTATAAAAAAATAGCCTTTAACATGATTGTTAAAGGCTATTTTTGTTTTATAGAGCTTATTTATGCAATACCTTTTGGCGGTTTTCTATCATCAGGGAAAGTTGCGCAATCATTACAAGTTAAAGCTTTTGAAATGTCGTTCATGAACTCAAATTCACTAGCTGTGTTTTGAATAATCGATGTTGCCATGCCTATAGTCATTATCGCAACTGCTAAAATACTTGTAACTTTTTTCATAATGTTTCTGTTTATTAGGGGTTTTTGGTTTATGATACAGCCAAAGTACTACCATTCGTTGAGCAATGAAGAGCGTATTTTAAGTCTTAAGTAGATGACCTGATTCTGTTAGTAAACGAACCAATTGTGAGAGAATTCTTTAATTTAAAGAAGAAAAGGTGGTTTTTGAAAGAATATTCTTAAGGTTATTCATATTCTCTCTGTATGTTTTTGAAAACGGTAGTTGTTCGTTTACCTGTTTTAAAGCACAAACAGATTTACCAAAATTAATACGAGAAACGTAACTGGTATTAACAATATAACTTTGATGAATACGCATAAAGTTTTCTGGTAGCGTGTTTTCAAAAGTCTTTAACGTTTTAAAGGCATTTATAATTGTACCATCTTTCATGAAAAATTCGGTGGTGTTGTTATCTGCTTTTAAGTAAAGAATGTCATTGGTATTCAGATATTGAAAATCGTTGTATGATTTTAAGCATAAAGTAGCAGGAGCCTTTTCTTTTGGCATACGCTTTTGAAGTTTTAATAGCGATTTTCGAATATCGAATTCATTAAATGGTTGTAGCCAATAATCAAAGAATCCATTTTTAATTGCATCGTAAGCGTAATTTTTAGTTGATGCTATGCCTATTAATATTGGCAATTGATTCATGTATTGGTGAATCTCGGTAACCATCATAAAAACAGATGAATAGTCTTTATTAAGATTGATAAAAACAATATCTGGCGAAAATTTTAGAATATCATTTAGACCGTCTGAAGGGTTGCTAGTGGTATTAATACATTCAAAATCACCATACTCATCTAAAAATGCATGCAATTGCAAATTAGATACAGCATCAGAATCTATTATGGTGTATGTATAACTCAAAATAAATAGTGTATTCTACGAAATTAAACATAGGTAAGAAAAAGAAGACCTAGAATATCCTTATAAAAACCGAGGACATATTGATAAAATCAGCATTGACGGGGCTTGTGAGAGAAAAATCTGTCAAAAAATTTGCTGATACAATTACATTTCTTTCTCTTTTGCTTGAAAAGCCCCTAAGTCCGGGTTAGGTAATCGTGGTTCGCCTAAAATATCAAAAGGCACTGAATTTGCTGTATTGACATCACCTTTATTGATGACTTCGGATTCTAGCCCAATTCTAAAATCATTTTCGAATGGTAGATAATAATCAATATTACCATCAAGAATAATAGTTGAGAAAAGCATTTCATTATCAAAGTTGTAAAGCAAATTGTCGTTGATAGTAGCTTCGTTGAATTTGATAAAAGAATTTTGAAAACTAAAATTAAATGAATTCTGATTATTCGATTGCAGTAAAATCTCAGTTGAGCTATTGCCATCAATAATACAATTTTTAAACTCGGCTTTGGTTAAATCGAATCCGTCTTCGCTAGCATTTTTTCTGGAATTGTAAATTTCTAGTGCAGCATTGAATCTAAATCCTTTATTCCAGTAATTGGCTATCGTTGCATGTGTAAATGAATAGCTGCCTCCATTTTCAATAAGTAGAGATGAATTGCCAGATGCACCTAAAATTAAGTTTGTAGCGTCTATACTAGCATTACGTGCCCAAAGGTTATATCTAGAACTATTAAAAACTCGACTGTTAGAAATAGTAAGTGATTTCTCGGTGGTGTTTGGTTTGCCTTCAACGAAAATACCCAGCTCGGCATTTTTTAAAGTTAAATGATTTATGGTATTATTTTGGCTGCCTGCACTGATCCAAATGGCGCCCCATTGGCCAGGTATCTCAGCAAACTCTGGTTCAAGTCTATCACCTTCAAAAATTACCTCACCTTCCAAAAGATCTCCATTTTCGCTAAGTTGTCCGTTAATGGAAATTTGAGCTCCGTCTTGTACTAAAATCCCAGAGTTTTGATGAAAGTGAATCCTCGCACCTGCATCTATAACAAGTTCTTTTTCTTGGGGAACAATGGCATAACCGTAAATAACATAAGATTTTGCATTTGTAAAATTTAATTCCTCTTCCTTTAATTTAAAACCTTTTACTTCGATAGGGGTTCCAGATTCATTATTATAGAGTACAACAGGTTGGTTGCTATTTTCTGAAGCCACATCAGGAAAAAGGAAAATAGCATCTTTTGCAAGGGTAACAAGTTCTACCAATTGTTGGTAGGGTTCACTATCAAATTGAATAGCATCGGTGTATAAGAGTTCGTTTAATGTATTGTCATTAATCTCTATGGTTGTTTCGACTAAAATAAAAAGGCTGTCTTTGGCGTAAAGGGGAATATTTTCAAATTCTTTGCCCGCAACACCGTCAACATTCAATCTGTAAAAACTTTTATCACCCTTTTTAAGGGTAATAGTAGGTATGATGATATCATCTTTGGTATCATTATAAACTTTTAATGTATACGTGCTGCTACCAATATTTGAGAAAACGGTATCTAGGTAAACGGTGTCTTTAGAAAATGAAAGATGACCGTTACTTGGGGCATATTCAAAATCTTTTCTACAAGAGGTGCTCCAAAGAATAATAAATAAAATAGTGAGTACTGTTAAGAATCTAAGGCGCACGTTAATAAAGTTTTACTCGATAATCGAGATTTAAATACTCTGAGGCTTCCCTCGAAAATTAAAGGTCATATTCCTACGAATGCCTCAAAGGCTTACCCCGAGGTTTTTTACTAAATTAAAGAAATATTTCTTTAATTTCTTCAGGTATTCGTGTAGGTCTGTAAGATGTACTATCAAGAAGACACCATTCAGTGCTTGATCTAACCAATAACTTTTTGGATGTGCTGTGTTTCATCTCTACAATTCTAACGCATTTGGCACCAGAGCTAGATTCTATGTGTGTTGATATAACAATTGGGTCATCTAGTACCGCTGCCCGTTTATATTCTATGTGATGAGTTAATACTACCCATATGACATCTTGCTGCATTTTCGCAGTTGCCACTGTTTGCCAGTGTTCTTTAGAAATATCTTGTATCCATTGTACATAACGTACATTGTTAACATGGTTTAAATCGTCTAAATCTTCATGGGAAACAACAATTTCTTTTTGAAATGCCATATTTCTATTTTTTCTCTATTTGCACTTCAAACATTTTGTCCCAGAACTTACCGGTAACAAAAAATGTCTTTCGTTCAGGGTGATAAGCAATACCGTTAAGCACGTAATTTGTTTTATCCCAATTTTCAGTCTTAGTAATGATATCACTCAATCCGCTAAAATTGATAACACCTTCTATAGCACCTGTTTTGCTGTCAATAATCATGACACTAGGTTTTTGATAAACGTTGGCATAAATTTTACCATTAACATATTCTAATTCGTTAGCTGAATTAAATATGGAAGAATTGGTTACTGTTTCAATATAGCCTTCCTCCGTCATCGTATCCGGATTTAAAAACCATATTTTTTCGGTGCCATCACTTTTGAAAATTTTAGAGCCGTCGTTCGTTAATCCCCAGCCTTCGCTACTTTTTCCGTATTGAAAATTGTCTAATTTTTTAAATGAGTTTAAATCATATATAAAACCAAGCCCACTTTGCCATGTAAGCTGATAAATTTTATTGTTTAATATAGTGATGCCTTCTCCAAAATAAGTTTCGTCTAAATCTATTTGTTCAAAAACTCTTCCAGTTTTAAAATCTAATTTTCTTAAGAAAGATTGTCCCTTTTTTCCTGTAGACTCATAGAGGGTATCATTATGAAATTCTAAGCCCTGAGTATATGCCTTAGTATCGTGCGGGTATTCATTAAGAATGGTATATGTGTAAATTTCAGGAGCTTTATCAGAAAGTACTTTCAGGTTTTTATTAATATCGACTGTTTTCCCATCAAAAGTAATTTTTGCTGTAAGAATTTTGTTTCCTAATGTGGGTAAATTTATTTTGATTTTATCATTATTGACCGGAATTTTGGTGCCATCAATGCTAAATTCAACACTTTCTATCTGTTTTTCCATTTTATTTTTTATACTAACACCGATTTCTTGGTTCAAATTAACTTGACTTGCATTTTTTTCTAAGTTGATTTCGAATAGAGATGATGGTTTTTGATTGCCACTGCCACAAGATGTAAATAAGCTGGTAATAAGAATGATAGAAAAAATTTTTACGAAATTCATTAAGAAATTGGTGTTTAGATTTATGTGATAAAGGAGTGTAAAATGGGTTTCACGATATAAACAGGCAATTTAATTCATAAAAATTAGAAACTAAAAGGATTGTCAAAGTTTTAAAAGATTGTATATTTGCATCCGGCAAGTCCTACACGACCAGCTCCTGTAGAATCCCCCAGGGTGGGAACGCAGCAAGGGTATACGGTCGTAGCGGTGCGATGTAGGTAGCTTGCCTTTTTTTGTGCCTTAAAATGAAATTTTTAAATTTAAGGTAACATATTCAAAACCAATTCTATATAACGTTTAGCATCGCTTATTTTCTATAAAATGAAAACAAAAGTAGTACTAATTACAGGTGGATCTTCAGGTATTGGAAAAGCAATAGGTATACATTTAAAGGAGAAAGGATATAAAGTTTACGGTACAACACGTAATAAAAGAAAATATCCGGCATTTTCTGATTTCCCTCTGTTAGAGATGGATGTTAGAAATGTAGAAACCATTAGAAGTTGTATTGCATCATTATTAGCACTTGAAAGTAGAATTGATGTACTAATTAATAACGCAGGCGTTGGTATAACAGGGCCAATGGAAGAAACTCCGCATGAAGAAGTTTTACGAGCCTTTGCTACCAATTTCAACGGACCATTAAATGTGATGAACAATGTTTTGCCTGCTATGCGTGAGCAAAAAGAAGGGCTTATTATTAATATTACTTCGATAGCAGGTTATATGGGTTTACCCTATAGAGGTATTTATTCTGCTTCAAAAGGTGCATTAGAGATTGTTACTGAAAGTTATAGAATGGAAACCAAAGCCTTCGGTATAAAGTTAACCACATTGGCACCAGGAGATTTTGCTACCAATATTGCTTCTGGTAGATATCATACCCCTGTTCATGACGATTCGCCTTATAAACAAGCTTATAAGAGCACATTAGAATCTATAGATGCAGATGTTGATAGCGGCGGTAATCCGGCTGAAGTAGGTGAGAAAATTGCTAAAATTATTGAAACCAAAAATCCTAAGCCACATTATAGGGTAGGTTCTTTTATTCAAAAATTCTCATTAACGCTTAAAGGTATTCTACCAGGCAGATGGTTCGAGAAACTATTAGAAGGTCACAGCTCTCATTAAGAAATATACAGTTAAACGTATGGTTTAATTCTTGTAGATGTTTGAAAAACCATCTACAATTACCGTATTGTCTGTAAGAATAGCCTTGTTCATGGGGTATAAAACCAGTTTCTCTGTTAACTCTTTAAAATCGGTGCTATGGTATTGTAGGGTAGAATCTACGCCAAGTGTTGCAATGATAGACTTCCACTGATCAAAGTCCGTTTTAATGTTAATACCAATTAATTCGTATTCAGGTTTTTTCTCTTTAAGTACAGCGATTCGATTAAAAATATCTAGATATTGTTTTTTATTAGTGCCGGACCAGAAATAAAATAAGACTTTTCTATTAGCTGATATTTCAGTTAAAGTTTTGCTTTGATTTTCAAAATTTAAAACTTCTAAATTCGGAATTATCTTAGACGGTTGAAGATTTGTAATACCTTGATATAGGTTTTCAATTTCTTCGATGTGCATATTGTTTTTAGATACATTCTTAAATTCATTCAAGAATATTTCAGTGTTTTCAGGGGCATCTTTCTTCTTAAGCAAATAATCTAATGCCACATTTCTAAACAAATTATCTCTTAACTCTTTTTCGACAACAAGACTGTCTATTAAATGTAATTTGTGCTTTTTATAATGTAACTGTTTACTATCATCATTAGCAGAATCTTTGCAATTTTTTACACAGCTCATGTACGCTAAATTTCCGAAATGTGCTTTCATGAAATCATAATAGGGTCTTAGATAAGTAAGTGTATTGTCGCCGTAGTTGATTTGAGTTCGATAGCTAAAATAATCTTTTGGTAAATCGTGAAAATTTTGTTCGGCTGTTTTGCGCTTATGCTGAAAGGGGTAAATCTCTTTATACCTATTGTAAGTATATTCGATACTACCTGTCAATAATTTTACAGCCTCTTCAGAAAGAAGATTTTCTGAATTTATTTCATTAAGATTAGAAACTTTTTCTTGCTTTAATGATTCTATTTTTTCTAAAAAGTCTGCTGGCTCAAGTTCGTAGTAGTCTGTATACATGGCAGAATCTTCATCTTCAGCGGTAAGGAAAAGATCTAAAAGAAAATTATTTGTTTCTTCATTGCTTCCAGAAAAAACCAGCGATTCATCAAAGTAAATAGTATTTAGCCTCACCATTAAACTATCGCCTTTTTCAAGGTATACGTATTGGAATTCAGGGGCTAGATTAAAATGGTAGAGTCCATTTTCAAGAGATGCAAGTTTAAATTTAAACCGATTTTTATCATCAAGCTTAGCAGAATCAATTTTGAGTCCACCTTTCATTAAAATAACTTGATTACTTGTAGGGTTGACTATTTCACCAGCGAATAGTACCGTTTCTGAATCTTTATTGGTAGAGGAACATCCCATTAATAAAGCTACGCACGTAGAGAGTAAAATTCTTATCATATAGTATATGAGTCTGGTATTAGTCAAAAATAACAAACCTAATTACCAGTTGCTGTTAATGGCTAGTTAAATGTTGTCAGCCGCTAACTTAAGAATCTTTTGTCGAATTTGATGGTAAACTAGGTACTGTAAGGCTAGAAATTCAGTATTTTTGCACGGATTTTTAAAATTTTGTTTCTATGTTATCTGTTTCTAATTTATCTGTTCAATTTGGCAAACGAATTTTGTTTGATGAAGTAAACGTTGCTTTTACTCAAGGTAATTGCTATGGTATTATTGGTGCCAACGGTGCCGGTAAATCTACTTTTTTAAAAATCCTAGCCGGGCAAATGGATCCAACCTCTGGTCACGTTCATTTAGAGCCGGGTAAAAGAATGTCAATATTAGAGCAAAACCACAACTCTGCAGATGATTTTACAGTCTTAGAGGCAGTGGTTATGGGCAACAAGCCGCTTTATGAAATCAAAAAAGAAATCGACGCGCTTTATGCCGATTACGATGATAAAAATGCGGATAGAATAGGGGAGTTGCAGGTGAAATTTGAAGAAATGAATGGGTGGAACGCCGATAGTAATGCAGCTGCACTATTATCAAATCTTGGAATTAATGCAGATATGCATTATACCTTGATGTCAGAACTAGATTCTAAGTTAAAAGTACGTGTGCTATTGGCACAAGCTTTATTTGGTAATCCTGATGTATTGATTATGGATGAGCCTACCAACGATTTGGATTATGAAACAATTAGTTGGTTAGAGAATTTCTTAGCTGATTATGAAAATACAGTAATAGTTGTAAGTCATGACCGTCACTTTTTAGATACTGTATGTACAGATATAGGTGATATAGATTTTGGAAAACTAAATTTATATTCTGGTAACTATACATTTTGGTACGAGAGTAGCCAATTAGCTGCCCGCCAACGTGCACAACAAAACAAGAAGGCAGAAGAGAAAGCTAAAGAGTTGCAAGAATTTATTGCTCGATTCAGTGCAAACGTTGCAAAAAGTAAACAAGCAACTTCTCGTAAAAAAATGCTTTCAAAATTGAAAATTGATGATATTAAGCCGTCAAGTCGTAGGTATCCTGCTATTATTTTTGATAGGGAACGCGAAGCTGGTGATCAAATATTACAAGTGGAAGGACTTTCTGCATCTACCGATGAAGGAGAACTGTTATTCCATAATGTAAACATCAACCTAGCTAAAGGTGATAAAATTGCTATTATTTCCAGAGATTCAAGAGCTACAACAGCTTTTTACGAAATTATAAACGGAAATAAAAAAGCAGATAAAGGTACTTTTCAATGGGGAGTAACTACTAACCAATCTTATTTGCCAGCAGATAACTCAGGCTTCTTTACCGATAATATTAATTTGGTAGACTGGCTACGTCAATATGCAAAAACAGAAGAAGAGCGCGAAGAAGTATATATACGAGGTTTCTTAGGAAAGATGTTATTTAGTGGCGAAGAAGCACTAAAAAAATGTACAGTGCTCTCTGGAGGAGAAAAAGTACGTTGTATGTTAAGTAGAATGATGTTATTGCGTGCTAATGTATTAATGTTAGACGAACCAACAAATCACTTAGACTTGGAAAGTATTACAGCTTTTAATAATTCTCTTAAGAATTTTAAAGGTACCGTAATGTTGACCACACATGATCATGAATTTGCTCAGACAGTTGCCAATAGAATTATTGAATTGACGCCTAAAGGCAACATTGACAGGTATTCAACGTTTGATGAATATATGTCTGATAAGGCATTGAAAGATCAGCGTAATAAAATGTACGCAGAATAAGCATAAAATAGATTAACCCAAATCGATGTTTTATGAAAATCTACAAATATGTGGCTTGCTTTGTGCTAGCCTTAAGTTTCTTCGCATGCGACAAATCTTCTGAACAAGTTGAAGAAGAAATTCCTATTACTATAGATGCTGATTATACTGTTTTTTTACAGCGAAATAATCAGTTAAGTGGCGTAGTTATTGCTTCTTCAGATGATGGGTTAGTTGTTAAAAATACATTGACTTCATTTAATACGATACCGGCAAACGCATTAAAATATCGCACTTCTACAAATATTAGTTATTATTCAATTAGTAATTGTGAAGCTTCATTGCAATGGTATACTGCTAAAAATTCTATATCTAAATCAATTTCTCTTTTTACCGATATTGATCCTTGTTCAATAGAAATTCTTGCAATGGCACATACTGATGAAATTGTGGCTGTCGCTTATGAAAGAGAGTTATTAGGAAAAGATAAAGAGTTCATGGTTCGATTAAATACGTTGAATGCTGAAGTAGAAAATAAGACTGAAATTTCTTTAGATAAAAAACCTATTGCAATTGTGTCATCTTCAAATAGGTTGTTTGTCTTGACCTTGAATGAATACGTTACGGATGAATTTCATTTATCAGTTATTGATTTAGCTGAAGAAGCTGTTATATTGGAATTAGATTTAGGATACAATGCTTTTAGATTGTTTACGAATAATACCGGTAAAATAATTGTTAGTTATCCAGAACTACATACAACTATAGATCCTATTACCTTAGAAAAGTCTTATACGACATATGGTGAAAATACCGAGCCAGGCTTTATAACTACGACTGATTTTTTTGTAGATAGATTAGGTAGGTTTTATTTTCAAAAAAGTGTGCCAACAGCAGAAGTAGTGGAGGTGCCTGCAATTTATGATTTTGATAAAAATAGTACGGTAGTTTATTTATTTGAGAATTTCTTGACTGAAACCGAATTGAATGTTAAGTACAATATTGCAGCAGCAACTTCGATTGCCTACGATGAAGAAAACAATTATGTTTTAATCGGATATCAGAAAAAAGGGCAAATAGACAAAGGCGGTATCCTAAGAATTACCCCCGCTCCAGATTTTAAATTAATTGATAATATTGATTTAGAAGGTGTTCCTAAAACCATATTTACAAAGTAAAATTCGACTAGCTGTTGAAATATTTACTATTCCAAATAGCAGGGTTGAAATTCTTACCAAGTGCAAACCCATAGAAAATAACCACAGAGGCAATACATTTAAACATAAAGAAAAACAATATCCAAAATTGGGCGTTAGAATTTGATTTAGAGAAAAGTCCGTCAGGTATCATTAATGTTAAAGCGAAACTCATAAAAAGAACAAGAATAGCGAGATTGACAATACTTTTAAATGGCCACATCAATAACTTGCGTAAAGGATGAAGGTCATTTCCCCATTGGTGAATTAAATAATGATATCCATTACCAATAGGTGCAAATAATAAAGGATCATCTTTGTCTTCCAATTTAAAAAGTTTAGAAGGCGCTATTATTTTAAATCCTTTAATCTCGAGATTATGTACTTTTTCAATCGCCTTAATTTTTGATAAAGCTTCAGATGGTATTTGTCCTTTAAAAAATTTTGTATCTAAAAAACGTAAACGGTAATCAATACAGATTTGTTTTATTTCTTCTATATGATAAATATTTGCGCTATCAAGCTTATCAATTATAAATTGGTTATTTATTTCACCCTTACTGGTTGTAACATTTTGTTTGATCCTATCTAACTCATCATCAACCTGTGAAAAGATTTTATAAACCTCTTTCATCCTCATTTCTTCAGATAAAATATGCTTTTTTCTAACCTTCGAAAGTTTCTCTTCTATATTCGTTTTAGATACTAACATGTTCTTTTTTTTAGCAATACACTCAAAGTTAATCAATTAGTAAATTGACTAAAATCTTGTTTAACTTAATTAAAAGTTAATAAAATGTTAAAAAAGTATAATTTGAAAATATTACTAGGTGTAAAAGACTTCTAATTGTATCTTGACGACGAAATCGAACCGTTTATCGATTGCTAGAACAATTGCCCCTTAAGAACCACCTATTATGAAAAAATGGACATCCCTCGTGTCCCTGTGTGCCCTGTTTATAGGGCTTAACACCTTTGCACAGGACAATGTGATTGAATTACAATTTGAACGTTTAATCACAAATATACAACCAGAAAAGTCCATTATTGAAAGCACGGCTACTAATGAAAATCATTCAACATTATTAAATGCTTTAAGAGTAACAAATCTTGACAAAGTGCTAAATTATAGTGGAGAATTTACCGTTTTTGCTCCATCTAATCTGGCTTTTGAAAAATTATCAAAAGCGACTATTGACAAATTATATAATCCTGAAAATAAGAAGTTATTAAAGGCTATGCTTTCTTATCATATTATTGCTGATAAACTTTCTGCTTCAACAATTTTAAAGGCGATGTGCCGAGGTAATGGTATTGCTAAATTTACCACCATTCAAGGAGAAAAAATTACGGCAACAATGAGAGGTATTGATATAGTTTTAACTGATAAATCTGGTAATAGTGCAATTATTGTTACTGCAGATTCTAATCAAAGTAACGGCATCATTCATGAGATTGACACCGTTTTTGTTCCTGAGAAAATGCTTTAATTATCGAAGCGACGCACCTAATTTCTGCTCATAGGTGTTTTGTAATTTCGACATAATTTTCTCTATCTGTTTCTCTGTCAAGGTACTTTTATCATCTTGAAGCGTAAAGCTTACTGCGTAAGATTTTTTGCCTTCAGGTAGATTTTTACCCTCATACACATCAAAAAGAGTCATGTCTTTAAGGTACTTTCGCTCAGTGCCAAATGCAAGCTCGTAAAGTTCTCTGTAGGTCGCTTTGTTGTCTAGTAATAAAGCAAAATCTCTTTTAACTTCAGGGTGCTTTGGTATTTCTTTAAAAATAACAGGTGTTGTTTTAATTTGGTTTAGAACTGCTCCCCAGTCGAAATCCGCATATAGTACATCTTGTTTTATATCAAAATGTTTAAGAAGCGACTTTTTTATCAATCCGAAAGAAACCAATTCTTTTTTATTATAGGTAAAAGTTAGTCCCTCAGAAAAAATTGAAGAAGTAGTTGGTTCACTCTTTAAATCATTTATACCAAGTCTTACTAATACCGCTCTAACGGTAGATTTTAGTTCAAAAAAGGTAGTCGTAGATGCTTTATTCGTCCAACTATCTTGAAATGAATTTCCAGATAGCAGTATGCTTAAATACTTTGGTTCAATTCTCTTGTCGCCTTTAGCGTAATATGTTTTCCCAAATTCGAACAATTTAAGATTGCCCCTTTTTCGGTTAATATTATAACTAGCGGCTTCTAGTGCAGAAAATATTGATGCTCTTCGTAATACCGATAAATCGCCACTTAAAGGATTAATAATCTCAACAGACTTAAATTCATCTTGTTCTGCACCTAATAGTGCTGTGTAATCAGGATTTGTTAAGCTATTGGTCAAAATTTCAAAATATCCCTTTGCAGCAAGAGAGTTACCAATTATTGATTGTATTGTGTGGTCTGCAGTTGATTCTGTAGTAGCAACTGAGGCATTTAATTTTTGACCAAATGCTATATTGTTATAACCGTAAACTCTCAATATTTCTTCAATTACATCCACTTGTCTTTGCACATCTACGCGATAGGATGGCACTTCAAGCCCCATGCCTGTTTCGGTTACATTTTTCACTTTAATATCAAGTGATGCCAAAATAGATTTAATAGTGTCTTGCGGTATTTCTTGACCTATTAACTTGTTAATTTTCTCGAAAGCAAGGAAAACCTCAAAGTTAGGCTGCTTTTTAGGGTACAGGTCATAAACATCAGAAGTTATTTCACCACCTGCAATCTCTTTAATTAATAATGCGGCACGTTTTAAACTATACTCCACATTTTCAATATCAATACCACGTTCAAATCTAAAAGAAGCATCTGTATTCAAAGCATGCCTTTTTGCCGATTTACGTATAGATACGGGATTAAAATAAGCACTTTCTAAAAATATTGAAGTTGTTTCTTCGGTAACCCCAGATCCTAAACCGCCAAAAACACCCGCGATACATAAAGGTTTTTCAGCATCACAGATCATTAGATCATCTTCATGTAATGTTCTTTCTACACCATCTAATGTTACAAATTTGGTTCCTTTTGCTAAAGTTTTAACCAGAATCTTATGTCCTTTTATTTTAGAAGCGTCGAATGCATGTAAAGGCTGCCCAAGTTCATGTAGTACATAATTAGTTGCATCTACGACATTATTTTTAGGCGTAAGACCGATTGCTTTAAGTCTGTTTTGAAGCCAAGTTGGAGATGGCTGTACAATAAGATTACTCAGCGTAACCCCACAATAACGAGGTGCTAAATCGGGCTGTAAAACGTCAACATCAATTTTTAAAGATCGATCATTAACGTTAAAATGACTTGTTGACGGTGTAATCAACTCCTTACTAATTTCTTTTTGCTTTAATCCCGCTTTTAAATCTCTAGCGACACCAAAATGACTCATGGCATCTGCACGGTTAGGGGTCAAACCTATTTCAAAAACTTCATCTTCTTCAATATTGAAAATTTCGGCACATGGGGTTCCCGGTTTTAAATGTTTATCTAAAACCATAATGCCATCATGGCTATCGCCAAGGCCAAGTTCATCTTCGGCGCAGATCATTCCGTAGCTTTCTTCACCTCTGATTTTACCTTTTTTAATAGTCCAGGCTTCTCCTTCAGCAGTGTAAAGTGTAGTGCCAATAGTTGCAACAGGTACTTTTTGACCAACTGCAACATTTTTTGCGCCACATACAATTTGCACCGGTGCATCTAAGCCAATATCTACCATGGTAACATTTAGCTTATCGGCATTACTATGTTTTTCGCAACTTAGTACGTGCCCAACAACGATACCTTTTAATCCGCCTTTAACAGATTCAAATTTTTCTACTCCTTCTACCTCTAGACCTAAATCGGTTAAAAGTTCGCCAGTTTTCTGTGATTCCCAATCTATTTGTATGAACTGTTTAAGCCAGTTATATGATATTTTCATTCAAAACTTTTATAGGGCGCAAAGATAAAACAATGCCCGTATACATTCAATAAGCTATGAAGTGTTTATTTTAATTTTTAATTCTGCTATTTTAATTGTTTATTACAGATTAAAATAGATTAAACATGAAATTAGGTATTGCAGTACTGTCAATTTTACTAATATTGGTTGGGTGTAAAGAAGAAAAACCATCGGTAAATTTATCTGAAGGAATTTGGCTAGTTGAGCTTGATGTAATGGATGGGCAATCATTACCTTTTAATCTAAAGGTCGATAAGAAAATGGACGGTAGCTACGCCATGCAAATATTTAATGCAGAAGAAGTTATAGATGTCGATGAAGTAGAAATTAAAGGAGATTCTATCCGTTTGCAAACACCTGTTTTTGAGGGATATTTAACAGGAACGTTTACCGAGAATAAAATGGAAGGTCTTTTTATAAAAGAAAGCTTAGATAGAATAGTGCCATTTACGGCAGTATATGGTACAGAAGAAAGATTTAAGGCTAATAATAAAAGTAACGATAAAAATGTTTCTGGAATCTGGGAGACTTATTTTAGTCCAGATTTAGCAGAAGAATACGTGGGTAAGGGAATCTTTTTACAGGAAGATCATAAGGTAACCGGAACGTTCAGAACTACCACTGGTGATTATAGATTTCTTGAAGGTATACTAGATGGCGATTCGCTTAAGTTATCTGCTTTTGATGGTGCCCATGCATTTCTATTTAATGCAAAAGTTACCGATTCGAGTATGAACGGTATTTTTTATTCTGGCAATCATTTTAAAGAGCCTTTTAAAGCTACTAGAAATGACACATTTGAATTACCAGATCCAGACTCGCTTACATTTATGAATGAAGGGTATGATAAGCTAGCTTTCACTTTCCCTGACGGAAATGGCAATATGATATCGCTTGCAGATGACACTTATCAAAATAAAGTGATCATAGTTCAGCTGATGGGTACCTGGTGCCCAAATTGCTTAGATGAGACTATATTTTTGGTAGATTATTTAAAAGATAACGCAAACGTAGAAGTTATTGGTCTTGCTTTTGAATCAGCAAAAACCGAAGCTAAAGCCTTTGAAGGTATTAAAAGATTAAAAGATAGAATAGGGGTAGAGTATCCTATTTTATTGGCTCAGTATGGTACATATGATAAACAAAAAGCGCAAGAAAAATTACCAATGCTAAACCATGTACTATCATACCCTACTACCATAATCATAGATAAAAAAGGAAATGTACGAAAAATTCATACGGGATTTAATGGTCCTGCAACAGGTGAGAAATTCCTAGAATTCAAAAAGAATTTTAACGAATTAATCTCTGAGTTAGATAGTGAGTAATTTAGATAATGGTCGATTTTCCTAAACCGATGTTTTCATCGTTAATACTAAAGTTACCATCTAATTCCATAATATTATCAGCAATAAAATCACCAACATAATTGGTGCCGTATTTAGAGCTTCCTAAGATATCTGGAGTTACTATTTTCTTAGAAAATGATTTTAAGACGGCGGCCACGACAGCATCAGATTCTTCATTCATTTTAAAATGTTGTAATAACATTGCCATGCTCAGAATTGAAGCGACTGGATTTGCAATATTTTTACCGGCAGCATCTGGGTAAGAACCATGTATTGGTTCGAACATGGCATGTTCAAGACCAACAGAGGCAGATGGTAAAAGACCTATCGAGCCGGCAATAACGCTACCTTGATCAGAAAGAATATCACCAAACATATTATCGGTCAAAATAACATCGAACTGAGAAGGGTTTAAAATCATCTGAACCGCGGCATTATCTATAAATAGACAATTTAATTCTACATCTGGGTAGCTTTCGGCTATAGAACGAACTACGCGTCTCCATAAACGAGAAGTCTCTAAAACATTTGCTTTATCTACTAAGGTTACTTTCTTTTTTCTAGAACGAGCAGATTTAAAGGCCAAGTGAGTTATTCGGCTAATTTCAGATTCGGTATAGGTACAGGTATCTGTAGCAGAGTTCTTATCTTCATCGTTCGTTTTTTGGCCATAATAAATACCGCCGGCCAATTCTCTAAAAATAACTAAGTCAGTGTTTTGAACATGAGATTTGTTCAATGGAGATTGTTTTACCAAAGACGGAAATACTTTTACAGGCCTAATATTTGCGAAAAGACCTAATTCTTTACGCAATTTTAAAAGACCTTGTTCTGGCCAAACTTTTGCTCTAGGATTATCATCAAACTCAGGTAGACCTAAAGCACCGAATAATGTTGCATCGGTATTTTTACAAAGCTTTAATGTTTCTTCAGGTAGCGGACTTCCTGTTTTCTTAATTGCAGAAGCTCCAATTAGTCCTTTTTTAAATGTAAAACTGTGCCCGAATGTTTCTTCAACAGAACGCAGGCACTTTATTGATTGTGCAACGACCTCAGGTCCAATTCCGTCTCCTCCTAAAATCGCAATTTCTAAATGCATACTTAGCTAATACTTTGTAAATCTATATGTGAAGTTTCGATAATTTGATGAATATCATCATCTTTTACTTCTTTTCTAGTGTCGGCATACTTTAAAAACTCTTCGTATACCTCGTCTAATTGTACTTTGGTTAATTCGTATCCTACAATTTTAGCTCTATACGCCAGTGCGGCTCTGCCACTTCTAGCGGTTAGAATTATAGAAGATTCGGTAACACCAACATCTGCTGGGTCTATAATTTCGTATGTTTCTCTATTCTTAATAACACCATCTTGGTGTATACCAGAACTATGGGCAAATGCGTTCGCGCCTACAATAGCTTTGTTAGGCTGTACCAACATACCCATTTTACTAGATACCATTAAACTGGTATCATACAATAATTTACTGTTTATGCTCGTGTCTAAATTCAAATTTGGGTGCTGGCGTAAAATCATAACTACTTCCTCTAAAGAAGTATTACCTGCACGTTCACCAATGCCGTTAATAGTACATTCAATTTGCCTAGCTCCGTTTACAACGCCTGCAATAGAATTTGCAGTAGCTAACCCTAAATCATTGTGGCAGTGACATGAAAGAATGGCTTTTTCAATACCTTTTACATTTTCTCGTAAATACTTTATTTTGGCACCGTATTCATCAGGTAAGCAATATCCGGTAGTATCTGGTATATTCAACACTGTGGCACCGGCTTTAATGACAGCTTCACAAACACGAGCTAAGAACTCATTATCTGTACGACCTGCATCTTCCGCATAAAATTCAATATCTTCTACAAAAGTCTTTGCGTATTTAACCGCATCAACTGCACGTTCTATAATAGCGTCTCTATTAGAGTTGAATTTAAATTTAATATGTGAGTCAGATGTGCCTATACCTGTATGAATTCTTGGTGTTTTAGCATGTTTTAGAGCTTCTGCTGCAACTTCTATATCTTTTTTAACCGCACGAGTTAAACCACAAACAGTAGCGTTTTTAACGAGCTTGGCAATGGCTTCTACAGATTTAAAATCTCCCGGACTTGAAACAGGAAAACCAGCTTCAATCACGTTAACACCCATGGTATCTAGACGTTCGGCGATAACTAATTTTTGTTCACGGTCTAATTTACAGCCAGGAACTTGTTCTCCATCTCTTAAAGTAGTGTCAAATATTTGTACTATATCTTTACTCATTATATTTACGTAGTTTTACTCGTCAAACGAATATATAACCTAAAACACAAAATACTCAAATTTTGTTAACATGTTTACAACGTTAAGTCCGTTTTTTAGGCATATAAAACATTGAATTACAATACTTTAAACTCTTATTTTTACGATGACAAATGCGCATAAAGATGCTTTATTCGTTTTGGTTAAATCACTATCTAAATCTGAGAAGCGCCAATTTAAGCTTTATGTTGGCAGATTAGGAGTGAATACCGATGCCAAGTTCTTGGCACTGTTCAACCTATTGGATAAAATTAAGAATTATGATGAGAAAATTATTTTAGAAAGTGGCATTGTAAAAAAAGCACAGCTCTCAAACCTTAAAGCGCACTTATATAAGCAAATTTTAGTCAGTTTAAGATTGAACCCTGTCAATCAAAATATTAGGGTTCAAATTAGAGAGCAATTAGATTTTGCCACCATCTTATATCAAAAAGGACTTTATAAACAAAGTCTAAAAATTCTTGATAAGGTTAAGAGTGTTGCTATTGAAAACGAAGAAAAGAATATTGCGTACGAAATAGTTGAGCTTGAGAAAATTATTGAAACCCAATATATTACCAGAAGTATACCAGATAGGGCAGATGAACTTGCCATACAGGCAAAAGAATTATCGGGGCATAATGTAATGACCAGTAAACTTTCAAATCTTTCTTTACAGCTGTACGGAATGATGTTGAAGGTCGGTTATGTACGTAGTGATGAAGATTACCAAAAAGTAAAAACTTATTTTAACAATCACTTGCCTTTATATAATATTGAAGATTTAGGTTTTCGAGAAAAGTTATGGTTGTATAAAGCCTATCTGTGGTATAGTTTTCTTACTCAAGATTTTTTATCATGTTATAAATATTCGAGCAAATGGGTAGATTTATTTTATGATCATAAAGACATGATTTATTTGAACCCTGTTTTCTTTTTAAAGGGGAATCATTATCTATTAGAATCTCTGTTTTATGTGCAATATAGCTCTCAGTTTAAAGAAGTTTTAGAACGTTTAGAGAATACCATTAAGGAAAAAGATTTTCCAGATAACGATAATATCACCTCACTGGTTTTTATGTACTTAAATGCCAATAAGCTCAACCTACATTTTCTAGAAGGTACTTTCGAAAAAGGGCTGTATTTAGTGAAAATTATAGAATATGGTATTAATAAGCATAGAGATAGAATAGACGTTCATCATGTAATGGTGCTTTATTATAAAATTGCATGCTTGTATTTCGGTATAGGTGACAATAAGACCTGTATTCAATATCTGAAAAAAATTATAGATAATAAGAATTTAAAAATGCGGGAAGACCTAATGTGTTTTGCTCGTGTTTTAAGTTTAGTTGCTCATTATGAGGCTGGTATGGATTATCATTTAGAAATTCAATTAAAAAGCACCTATAAGTTTCTCTTAAAAATGAACGACATGCACGCAGTGCAAAAAGAGATGATCAAGTTCTTAAGAAGTCTTGGTGGTATTTATCCGAGTCAGTTAAAAGCGGAGTTTCAGAAATTATATACCGAGTTAAAAAAATATGAAGACCATCCGTATGAAAAAAGGGCATTTTTATATTTAGATATTCTATCATGGTTAGAAAGTCATTTGCAGAATAAACCAGTATCTCAGATTATGAGAGAAAAAGCTTTGGCTAAAATACGCTAGGCGTAATTTGTGTAGATGAAAAGTAATCACGTTCAGCATTTATTAGAAATTAACCTTGCTATGCTCTTTGTAGCTACTTCTGGGGCATTAGGGCGTTATGTTCAGCTTCCAGTGCCAGTTGCTATCGGTTCAAGGGCGCTATTAGCTTTTGTAGCGTTGTTTTTGTATTGTAAATGGAAGGGTTTCAATTTAAAAGTTGATAAAAAAGACATTCCGGTGATATTGCTCAGTGGGATGTTAATGGGTGTGCATTGGGTCAGTTATTTCTATGCTTTAAAGTTGTCTAATGTAGCCATTGGCATGCTTTCGATATTTACTTACCCGGTAATAACGGCATTTTTAGAACCACTACTTTTAAAAACAAAGTTTGAACTAATACATTTATTACTCGCTTTCTTGGTACTTACAGGTATGTTTTTTCTGAGTCCGTCTTTAGATTTTGAAAACGAATATACGATAGCCATTGGCTTTGGGGTGTTCTCGGCACTTGCATATGCTTTAAGAAATATTTTATTAAAAAAGAAAGTGGCGAAATATAATGGGTCTATGCTAATGACTTACCAAACGGCAATTGTCGGGGTTATTTTGTTCCCATTTTTATTTACTGTTTCAGCAAATACAATCATTAGTCAATGGGAAGTTCTTGTTGCACTTGCCGTTTTAACGACAGCCATTGGTCACACGATGTTTTTAATGACCTTCAAGCATTTTAATATTACGACAGTAAGTATATTAAGCAGTATACAGCCGGTTTATGGTATTATAATCGGAGCGATTTTTTTGTCCGAAATACCAAAGGGAACTACTATTTTAGGAGGAATACTAATTTTAAGTTCCGTTGTAATAGAAAGCATTCGTTCTAAAAAACCAACTTAAAGATTCGTTTTAATTTTGAGAATTGATTCCTGGTGTACTAGCTCCAAACTGACTAATTATATTATCTCCGAATTTAGTAAACTGTTCGTTTTTAGCCATCTCTCTAACTTTTGCAGGGTCAAAATCACCATTGAAATATAAAAAAGAACCTGTTTGACTGTTGTTATTGTAAATCAGAATTTCTTTGACTAAATTTTTCTTCTCTCTTACCGAAACAACATTACGTTTTAAATCATCGTTCTTTCGAAAAACTTCAATAAATGAATTACCGGTAATGCCGTTCATTTGTTGATTTAAGAATTGAGTTCTGCTGGCTGTTTCACTAGGAAATTGCATATATCTTAGATCTTTGGCATTACCCACCATAGCTTTCATTTCAGGTGAAATTTCACTGATCATTGACAGCATAAATTTCGGAACTCGAACAGCGGTTACTTGGTTGTCATTTTTATGGGCATTATAAAAGGTGTCAATAGAGTTGTAGCTGCCGCAAGAAGTAATTAGTAGTAATACGCTTAGTGCGTAAATTTTCTTTAACATGATTATAGTGTTTCTTTAAAAGTAGTGAAATTAAAGACACGCATTCCAAATAGGGTCATTTGGTGGAGGGGCAATAATTTCTAAAGGTTCTTTTTTTACCGGATGCATTAAACGTAGTTTTCGTGCATGTAAATGTATACTTCCGTCAGCATTACTTCTGTCAAACCCGTATTTTAAATCCCCTTTGATAGGGCTTCCTATTGCAGTTAGTTGCGACCTAATTTGATGGTGACGACCTGTTTCTAAGTCAACTTCTAAAAGATAATATCGGTCTAGTTTTTTTATTATTCTATAAGATAAAATAGCTTTTTTACTTTCAGAAACTTCATTGCTATGAGCGTACGATTTATTTTGTTTGGTATTGCGCTTCATATAATGTACTAATCTTTTTTCTGGCTCTTCAGGACTGTTTTTTACTATTGCCCAATAGGTTTTTTTAGCATCCTTTTCAGCAAACATTTTATTTAATCTAGGTAGCGCTTTAGACGTTTTAGCAAAAACTACAATACCAGATGTAGGTCTATCTAATCGATGTACAACCCCTAAATAGACATTGCCGGGCTTATCGTACTTCTTCTTTATATAGCCTTTTACGGTCTCGCTTAAAGGTAAATCACCTGTTTTATCTCCTTGAACAATATCGCCAGGGCGTTTATTGATTACAATTAAGTGGTTATCTTCAAATAAAACTTGAAGATTACCTATAGTAGAATGTTCTTTTTTTGACAAAATTTAATTGGATTAATTGAATATTCAATTACCTAAATAGCTAATTTTTTTCCTCTGAATATCAAAAATAGTAGTAGTAAAACTCCCGTGGTTACAGCTACATCGGCAATATTAAAAATTCCTGTTCTTAGAAACCCTAAGCGTAATTGAAAAAAATCGGTAACCGAGCCATAAGCAATTCGGTCAATCAAATTACCTATTCCACCACCGATTACAAGTGCAAATGCAACTAGTAAAAGTGTGTTTAAATTTGGTTTAGTCATTATTCTAAAAAGCATAAGGACCAATACAAGTAATGGTAAACCTTGAAATATTATTTTTTTAACAATAGGATGGAAGTCTTGTCCAAACCCGAGCATTGCCCCGGTATTCTCTACATTGGTTAGGATTAAATGATTTTCTATTACGGGTATAAAAGATTGTGGTACTACTTTTTGTCGAGTTAATTCTTTAGATGCTTGATCACAGCCAACAGTTATTAAAACAATGATAATAATCCAAATTTTAGAAAAGTATCTAGAAGGTTTCGACATGTATGAATTATTTAGTATTGCTCCTCGTCATTAGGGAAATCTTGACTTTTTACATCACTAACATAGTTAGATATCGCATTACCCATTTCTTCATATAAGTTCATGTATCTACGTAAAAATCGAGGATTAAATTCATGCGTCATGCCTAATAGATCATGAACGACTAAAACTTGGCCATCAGCATATTTTCCACCACCAATACCAATGGTTGGTATCGTAAGACTTTCTGAAACTTTTTTGGTGAGTTCGGCAGGTATTTTCTCTAAAACTACTCCGAAGCACCCTAGTTTCTCTAATAATTTGGCATCTTCCATTAATTGTTCTGCTTCTTCATCTTCTTTAGCACGAACGGTATATGTTCCAAATTTATATATTGACTGCGGTGTAAGACCTAAATGCCCCATTACAGGAATACCTGCAGCAAGAATTCTTTTCACCGATTCTTTAATTTCAGCACCACCTTCAAGTTTTACAGCATGTGCGCCACTTTCTTTCATAATTCTAATAGCAGAACGCAAAGCCTCTTTGGGGTCACTTTGGTAGCTTCCGAAAGGTAAGTCAACAACAACTAATGCTCTGTCTATAGCTCTAATTACAGAAGATGCATGGTAAATCATTTGATCTAATGTAATGGGTAACGTAGTTTCATGACCCGCCATAACATTACTTGCAGAATCACCAACTAAAATAACATCAACTTTTGCGGCATCAACAATTTTAGCCATTGAATAGTCGTATGCGGTAAGCATGGAAATTTTTTCTCCATTCTTTTTCATATCAACTAAAGATTTTACCGTGACTCTCTTATATTCTTTTTTAGCTACTGACATTGTCTATTTTTGATTTATTGCCATAAAAGTAAGGAGTTTTAATGAGATTAAGCGTTCACTATATAATCCATTTAAAAGTGAACAATTAAAATTTATCTATTTTTAGGTTTAGAACTTTAAAGAAGTTGAAATATGAAATATATCTATGTGCTAATTACACTATTTGCGTGTAGTTTAGTTAATGGGCAAGTAGATGAAGAA
This sequence comes from Maribacter spongiicola, assembly GCF_004364165.1. Classification (GTDB taxonomy): domain Bacteria; phylum Bacteroidota; class Bacteroidia; order Flavobacteriales; family Flavobacteriaceae; genus Maribacter; species Maribacter spongiicola. The sequence goes on along the minus strand of NZ_SOAY01000011.1, from coordinate 882,211 downwards.
GTGAAAGTTAAGTACGCAGTAGAGACTTTTTTTTACGCCTTTAATGGAAAAAATGAATTTGCAATCAAAGGAGTTGTAGATGCCGATGTTAAAATGCAGACGATAAGTTTAAATGCACTAGGTAATATGATCGTACGAAATACGAATTTTAATGATTTAGTAAACTTCATGATTACTACACCAGATTCTATACCTTTTTATGAAAAGATATTGGATTATAAAATACAAATAGATGGCGGTATGGCGCACGTTTGGGCGCCATATGAATTTTGGTACAATGGTGAATTCAGTCATTGCGGCGTTAATTCTTTTCAGTTATTTAAAGATAAAGATGCTTGGAAAATCATTTACTTAGTTGATTCTAGAAGAAAAGAAGATTGTAGTCCGGTTTCTGAATAAATAACTATTCTATTTCCAAGATCTTGAAATTGAGGCATCCGCTGTCGGGAAATCTTTTGGCACTTCTTGAGTTACTTTGCCTGAAGCCGCCCATTCTGCACCTCGTTGTAGTGTAGTGATAAAACCTACACATTCCATCGAGTAATCGAAATGACCTAGTGTTGAATGAAATACACGACCTTTTCCATAATTTATAGCCATTAGTTGCGGTACATGTTGACCTAGACCAGTAATAGTAGGGTCCCATGGTGGAGCGTTTTTTTCTATATCGGCAAAAGCAGTTGTCAAGATTGTAGCATTTTCAAACGGTCCTCTCATGCGCTCGTACATTTCATCTGGTGTGTGTAACCATTTCTCGGGAATACCTTTCATTATGGGGTGTTCAGGTGCTCTTGTAGTTAATTCAAATTCATATTCAGGTCCGTGAGAACCACATACCCCCTCCGCAGGGTCTTTTACTAATTCTCCTGCATCATTGTAATATACGTAAGGTCCAGATTTTTCATTTCGACCTCCCCAAGCACCCAAACCTATCATTTTATTAAACTCATCCCATTCACCCCAAGCATTGTTAGCTGCATGTACCACTACTAAACCACCACCACTGTTCATATAAGTTTCAAAATCATTTCTGGTTTTCTCAGGCCATAAAGGAGAATCAGCGCCAAGGTTCGATATAATAACATCGTAATCATTGAAATTAAATGTAAATTCTGATGTCTGTACCACACTCTCAGATGTATGATAGGTCTTATCTGTTAATGGATAAGTTTCTATAAATGAATGATAGGCTTCTGGTCTATCCTTATTGTATTTAATACCCAACCACATAGAATCCATTCTTTGAATATCTACCGTAAATAATTTGGTTTGTTCTAAATAATCTTTCATCATCATGGTTGTTTTTGGCCAAACGTAGTGATTGTTCTGTCCGTCAATAATTAAAGCTTTTAGTTTGGCTTGTGGTTGAACTTGCTCTGCTATTTCTTTCTTTTTTTCTCCACAAGCTGTAAGTAGTAAGCTTAATAAAACAATTGCCATTAAATTTTTCATGTTGATGGATTTTCGCTAATTATAATGTTGGCTTTAAAAGTACATGAAGAAGTTTAGGTGACAAAAAACAGAGGGTAATAACTAAAGCGCAAAAAATAGATTTCTGTTTGCTGATGATGGAAACTGATCTTAAATTAGCATGAATTAAAAGATAGCATACAATGAAATTATTAGGAATAGGGTCTAGAATTCGACATAAAGAATTAGGTAAAGGGGTAATAACAAATGTTTCAAGTACCATGTACTGGGTTACATTTATGGATAGCGGACTTGAAACGATTGATATAGAATCTGAATATGAAGTGATAGACGCGATTGAAAATGAAGTAGATGCAGTTAGCTTTTTTGATGTTGAAAGCTCATTAGTGGCTATTCTTCAAAAATGGAGTGACGCCACCCAACGCGTTGCCATTGCAGATAAATGGAAAGGTGGTAACCTAATTTTAGCACCTGGTGAAGCGGGCATGAGTACTAAAGAAATTCCAATTAATACATTTTTCCATAAAATTGTTATGGTCCGTGATCGTATTCGGGTAATGGAACAAAAGATAAATTCTAGCAAGAATTTAGATGATCAAGAGAAAGTTGACTTACAGCAGTATATTACACGTATTTATGGCAGTCTTACCTCATTCAATGTACTTTTTAAAGTAAAAAGTGATCATTTTATTGGTGAAAAAGGAGGGAAGTAATTCTTGATTGAATTTCAATTTTGAACTCTAAGATTTTTTACAATATCATATTGTTTTGCAATAATAGCTTCGTTAAAACCGTGGGCTGCTTTTGAAACGATAAAATATTCTTTTCTAGGAGCCCTAATTTTTTCAAAATATGGATTGCTTAAATCTTTAGAACACAATATATCATGTTCACCTTGTATCATATAAACAGGTAGGCGAAAGTTAAGTCCGTGTTTTTCAAAATTTATATTACTTACCATAGATTTTATCCCCATACTATCATCACCTACCAGGTTTAAAAACGAGTAGTCATCGCCATTGTATCGAGCTCTGCTATCTTCATTATTTTCATAACTACCAGCTATTTTAGACCATTCTAGTGGTGCTGGACTAGCATTTATTTTTTCATATTTTTTTACGATTCGTAGTAATTGTCCGTAGTTTTTAGCTTGTTTATAAGGTGGGGCACCTAAGGTTTCTAGTTTTTCAATAGCTATTTGGTCGTCATTAGATTCAGCTAATTTAAATACCTCTGAGAATGCATTAGAGATGTTACTAGAAAAATTCACAAATTGCGCATGACCAATATAAGCGTGGTATAGATTTGGATTTTGTTGTACCATTTGTGTAGCTAATATAGAGCCCCAAGAAGAACCTATTAGTATGACTTTTCTTTTGTTTAAATACTGCAAAAGGTACTCCGTAACCAAAATACCGTCATTTGTCATATCGGCAAGGGTTAAGGGGTTGTTTACGTAAAATTCTTCGTTGATTTCACCGGGACTATTTTTGCCAAATGTTTTTCCAGCACCGCGCTGATCCCAATGTACAATTGTAAATTCTTTTTTCCAATTACTGTATATATGGTCTTCAAATTGACTCATTGTACTACCAGGTCCGCCATGAATCATGAGTACTACAGGGTTGTTTTTATGATCACCTTTTATGGTAATCCATTGATCTATACCACCAATAGTAACAAATTTCTCTTCAGCTATTTTATTTTGGCTAAAAGATATGAACGTATTACATGATAATAATAGAACAAGAATTGAGGTTATTTTCATAGTTAAAAATCGATGCTTAATTAATATACGAAGATATCTATGTTGACGGATTATTTTTCAATGCAATAGTATGTGAACACTTATTTAACACTTTAACTTAATGCTATTAGGCTTTCTCGACCTAAACGCTCGTAAAAATCTTAACATATGTAGTTGATTCTCTATAAATAATTGAAGGGCTTGCCTTGAGATAATTTGTAGCTTTAAAACTGAATAAGATTCGACATATAGTAAATTTAGGTGTTTTTGTTTTTGCCTTTGTTGGCGCTGTTATACATATAAAAACCAAACAATTATACAAGAAAGTTGTACTTAAAATAAATTATAACAATAGCTATTGCATTGGTTTATTTCAGGCTAGAAAAAAATCAAATATTTACTGTTTTGATATAATTTAAATAACAAAAGATTTTTTATTTTGTATTAGCTATTTTAGAATAAAATATCAAAATGGGTCAGATTATAACATTTGGGGAAGTGCTAATGCGTATTTCACCAAGAGGAAATAAAAAGTTTGTGCAGTCTAATATTGTCGAGTTTTATTTTGGGGGTACAGAATTAAATGTGGGAATCTCAATTTCAAATTTTGGTGGTAATGTGAAGCATATTAGTGCTGTATCAGATGATTTTATTGGTGATACGGCATTGACTTATATTCGAAAATTTGGGGTTGATACATCATCCGTTATAAAGTCGAAGAGACCTTTAGGTGTTTATTTTCTTGAAGTAGGTGCAGTTATTAGACCAAGTATGATTTCGTATAATCGATCACACTCTGCATTTTCAGAAATTGAACCTTCTAAAGTTGATTGGGAAAATGCCCTGGCGGATGGCGAATGGATACATTGGACAGGTATTACACCTGCTTTATCTCAAGGAGCTTTCGACGTACTTAAAAGCGGATTGAAGCTTGCCAGAGAAAAGGGAATGGCTGTTTCTGCAGACCCAACGTACCGAAGCGGACTTTGGCAGTATGGTCAAGATCCAAAAGCGGCATTAACTGAACTGATGCATTATTCAACGATTTTTATAGGCGGTGTAAATGAGATTAATGAGGTGTTAGGCACAGATTTTAGCTACAGTAATGAAGATTTTATAAAAGCTAGTAAACAGCTAATAGTAGAGTTTCCATCCATCGAAAAAGTATTCGATAAAATAAGAACTTCTTTAAATTCTTCATGGCATAAAATTAGAGCTAGAATGTGGAATGGTATTGAATTTAGAGAAACTGAAGATATTGATATTACCCATGTTGTTGACCGCATTGGTACAGGTGATGCTTTTGCGGCTGGTTTAATTTATGGATTGCAGCAATATGATGATTATAAAGCAATGGAGTTTGCAAGTGCTGCATGTGCTTTGAAACATACTTATGAAGGTGATGTAAACTTTGCTACCGTTAATGAGGTCAACAATATTATTGCAGGTAATATAACGGGTAGGCTAGTGAGGTAGAAATTTTATACTGCTACTTAATTTTAATAATATATTTATAAGTTAATAAGCATTGTTGAAAATTAATTAAATAATAGTATTGGTTTTAATTGAGCCAGATACTGTACATGATAGTTTTACGGTATTATAAATAGTGCCATATTTTTCAATATTTTTTTTTAAGAGCAATGTGTTTAATTTAATATCATCGCTAAAAATCGTTAAGTTGTATACTATATTATCCATTCTAGGAGGATTATCAAGTCGTTCTGCTTTAACCTCTAAAGTTGTTCGGTTATAAGTAAACTTCATCATCTCAGAAAATCGCTCCACATTTTTAAGCATGCAAGCGGCAAAGGAACCTAAAAACAGTTCCGCCGGATTAGGTAACACCTCAGATGTTTTAGCCGTAGTGCCAAAGTCAATATCAGATTGCTTAATATGAATTTCAGCATCATTATTGTACGTCGAAGAAGCCTTTATTTGATAATTCATCATGTATACTATTTTTCAATTTAAAAATATCTTGGGTTATGGTATTGAAATTAAAAACGAACAAAACAGTCAATTATATTCATGAATCCATCACCGTAAAATAGCATATGGGCTAAGTTTCATGTATTAATTTCAAAGGTAAAAGTAAGGTTAGTGATTTTCATGAAAAATGACCAAGGTCATACTCCAGAATTTAAGGCGAGTTCAATTGGTAAAGTGAATCATTCTAGAACAAGTAATGACTCTGATATTAAATTATCATGTATACCAATAGATAATAAAAGATAGGTTTAAGGCACCTGTGATTTAAGTTGTATTAAATCTCATTTTTAAATTGAGATAAGCAAAACATGAGAATAAAGTTTTAGCTTACAATTTGCTGTAATAAATTCAAAGAGGCTGGTACGCTTCATTGAAAATTATATAATACCAAGTTCATAGTATTAACCCGTAAGGTATTATACAGCTTTTTTCTCAGACAGGTATTTCCAATAACGCTTTGGTACATGTTGAACATGTAGTTTGTTATTAATACGAGATTTTATAGTTGTACTTTTAAAGTAGTTATTCCAAAGGTCTTGATATTCATGTTCAGCATCTGTGAAGGCAGCACTTTTCTCCGTGCTATTTGTATGAATATCAGATAAATCTAATGAAATGATTTCAACAGTATTCAAATCATAGAATAGTCCATATTTACGTTTTACATCATAAATGATCCATTGTTGGTCGGCATATCTATTTCTAAAATGCTTAGAGATTAACGGCAATACATCAAAATCTGGTTCTATGTTCGCAAAATATACATCATCTTTTGTTAATTGAAACCGTACAAATGCTTCCATACGATGCTTTTCTCTTCCCACCTTATGGGCAAGCTGATTTATTTTTAAAACTCCATCATCACTAAAATCGGTTGCGCCGTTATATTTACTTCCCATTAGTTTTTGAATATAGCGGTAGATTAGCGCTTCCATATTATTCTGTTCGCTTAAGAAAGCAAAATATATATTTTTGATAGCGCTGTTACTCTTATTACGTACACCGTTCCAAACACGTTGTGCTTTTTCAATGTTGGTAAATATAGTTTCCGTTTCAGCAAAAAGTCCGCTTTGTAATTGCCCTTGTTTCTGAATATCGGCATGCGTAAGCTTTTGTTCAAAGCCTATAAATACAGCAGTTAAAAAACCATTAAAACTACCATCGTAAACTAAAGTTTTTGAAGCATTCATATAACAAGTTTTAAAAGTGAAAGAAAAAGATTCGTGATACAATTTTTAGCCTTTTTTTAATCTTAGTTTTTAATAATACCATTTGGTATCCTATTGCTAATATTTGACTTTGACTACGGTCAATAACAGTATTTGAAATTGAAATATTTGTTGAATTCAATGTGTTATTAATATTTTCCATAGTCATTTGGTTTGATTAAATTATTAGTTTAGTTAAATAAGGATAATTGATTGTTGTACTGATTTTTGAATTTGCTATTTTGAGATTGAAGAATCATTCCTTTTATGGTAGCTGCGTCTAAATCTCTTTGTTCCCAATCAGAGGAGTTACAGATGATAAAATACTTTGCTCGATTGAGTGCAATTCCCATTTTTTTTAGATGCTCCCAATTTAAACGACGGTATTTTCTTCCGCTTATAATTTTATGAACTGAGCCCATTCCTATACCCGGAATTCTTGCTAACATTCGTGGTTCTGCCTTATTAATATCTATAGGAAAATGATTTAGATTTCGAAGTGCCCACATCAATTTGGGATCAATATCCATATCTAAATTCGGATTATCGGCATCTAAAATTTCATTGACACTAAAGCCGTAAAATCGAAGTAACCAATCTGTCTGATATAATCTATTTTCTCTGAGCATTGGTACTTCAGAACCCAAAGAAGGTAATCTACTGTCTGTGGAGATGGGTACGTAACCAGAATAGTATACACGCTTCATCTTATAGTTTTTGTAAAAGTGAGTTGCAGAGTACATGATATCTTTGTCGCTTTCGCCAGTAGCACCGACAATCATTTGGGTACTTTGCCCTGCAGGAGCATATTTTGCAGTGCTTTTAATGATTTTACTTTCTTCTTTATAGCGTATAATTTCATTCTTCACCTTCAGCATCGGTTTAATGAAATCTTCATGTTTTTTATCAGGAGCTAAAAGTTTAAGGCCGGAGATAGTGGGGATTTCAATATTGACCGATAAACGATCAGCATATAAACCGGCCTCATACATTAATTCATCACTTGCGCCAGGTATAGATTTAAGGTGAATGTACCCGTTGAAGTTTTCTTCTTCACGAAGTTTTTTGGCAACGGCTATCAAACGTTCCATAGTATGATCGGCACTTTTAAAGATGCCAGAACTTAAGAACAACCCTTCTATATAGTTTCTTCTATAAAAATTGATGGTCAAATCGACTACCTCTTGAATTTTAAAAGCAGCTCGTTGAATATCATTGCTTTTACGCGTAACACAATAGGCGCAATCAAAAATGCAATGATTGGTCAATAGAATTTTTAATAGAGAAACACAACGACCATCTTCTGTGTAGGTATGGCAAATACCATTACCCGTATCACCTAAACCATTATCCTTGTTTTTGCGGTTACTACCACTACTTGAGCAAGACACATCGTATTTAGCTGCATCTGCCAGTATATTTAATTTTTCTTTTATCCTATTAAAATCCATAGTAATTGGTAATTAGTCCAAAATTATGGAAATATACCTAATTATGGAAATAATCCAAATAATATTTTGGATATAATCCATAATCACTATATTTGAAATATAAAGAGGTATAAAAATCTTTATTGAAGCGGAAAAGAATATGGAAAACGAACTGACATTAAAGCGATTTACCGATTTAAGAAGAGAACTGGGTTATACTCAAGCAGACTTTGCTGCACTAATTGGCGTTTCTAATACAACAGCAGATATAGAGCGAGGTAGAACCAAGCTTTCTGGTAAAGTTGTTTTAGAGTTGTTGAAGCAATTTAAAATTAATCCGCTTTGGTTGTTTGGAGAAAGTGAAGAACAATATTTAGAGACTTCAAGAACAAGTGTTATACCTAAAGTGGTTACTGTTGATTCTGCAAATCGCGATAACATGGTGTTAGTGAATGCAAAAGCGGCAGCTGGTTATCCTCAGAATATTTCAGATACTAGTTGGTATCAACAATTACCTGCATTTGATCTACCTATTCCAGAATTTAGAAATGCAACCTATCGAGGATTTCAAGTAGAAGGTGATAGTATGTTGCCTAATTTACATCCGGGTGAATGGGTTTTGGCAAGGGCTATTGAACATATAGATTATGTGAGTGCAAATAAAATGTACGTTGTTGTGCTTCAAGATTCCATAATGGTCAAGAAGGTAGAAAAGCGACCGAACTCTAATAATATTACGCTAATCTCTTTAAATGAAACTTATCCGCCTTACGATATTAAACCATTTCAGATACAAGAAATTTGGGAGGTGAGTAGTAAAATTACTTTTAATGTAGATGCAACTACCGATAATAGTCTTTTACGTCAGTTACAAGAATCAATGAAAGAGTTAAAAGATCAATTACAACACGTTAAGAAGGTTAATTAAAAGTATATCTTTAATATTTTTTAATATACATACCACTCTCTTTTAATTTAAAACCTAAGCTTTTATAAAGTGAAATTGCTGCAGTTCTGTGGTGACCACTGAATAATAGTACATCGTCAAGTTTAGATTTTTCTGCCTGTTCTAAAAGTTTTTCCATTAGCTTTCTGCCAATACCTTGACCTCTATATTCAGAAGAAACGACCACATCTTCAATCATTCCTTTGTGTCCAGATACCACTTTGTATTTTGCCATCATAGCGATACCAACTAATTTATCATCGTCTAAACAAATTACAACATCTGTGGTATTGTAATCAGAAAGAGCGGTTGCCAAATCTAATTGTGTTAACTCAGCATTTAATTGCTTATAGAGTTCAGTAAGTTGAGATTGTAGGTCTGCTGTAACTTCGTTGAAAGTGATTAGTTTAATATTCATAGACTAAGTTGCTTTAAGAACCTAAAATTACTTCATTTTAGGTGAATAGCTTAATCTGTCGATACTTTATAAAATGATTATATTTAAAAGAATGTAAACCCGACCATTTTATGAGAGTTCTTTTATTAGTCTTCGTATTACTAATTTCAATCGCGGCAAGCAGTCAAGTCGATGATGAAAAATTACGTATTGGTTACACTGCTGCAGCACCTTTTATAGTTAAAAGCGGAGAGCATGTTGAGGGACTTAATGTCTGGTTATGGAAAAGGGTAGCTAGTGATTTGAATATTGAATATGAGATGATACCTATGGAATTTTCTCCAATGTTAGATTCTCTTCGCAGTGGCGGAATTGATTTAAGTATTAATCCGTTAACCATTACCAGTCAGCGCAGTAAAGAAATGGAGTTTACACATTCTTTCTATGCATCAAATGCCACAATAGCTATTGCCGAAGTATCTTCGTTTGACAAGTTTAAGTTGTTTGTTGGCGGATTTTTTAATTTCGGCTTCTTAAGTGGATTGTTAATTTTATTATTTATCATATTTCTTTTTGGAGTTTTAGGATGGCTCTTTGAACGGAAATTGAATCCTAATGTATTTAGACCAGGTAGCAGAGGGTTGTGGGATGGCATGTGGTGGTCTGCAGTAACATTGACCACCGTAGGTTATGGAGACAAAGCCCCGGTGACCAAATTAGGTAAGGTTACCGCTTTGGTTCTAATGTTTGGTGGACTCCTGTTTATTTCAGGATTAACAGCAAGTATAGCATCTAGTTTAACTGTTAATCAGTTGACAAATAATCCAGATGGTTTTAATGAGTTTAAGGATAGGGCAGTGGGTACAATCCATAATTCTGGAACAGAAGACTTCTTGTCAGAACACTTTTTTAAAAATATCAACACCTATGAAAACGTACCGTCAGGACTACGAGATTTGGATCATGGAAATATTAAGGCCTTCATGTATGATGAGCCCATTTTAAAATATGCCATTCAAAGAGATTCTACATTGAGTGAACTAGAGCTGTTACCCGTTAAGTTTGATATACAGTTCTATGCCTTCGGACTCCCAAAAACACATGTAGAATTAGAGCAACGCATTACTCAGCGAATTCTTGAAATTATAGAAACCGAAGAATGGGATATTGTTTTAAATGAATATGGGTTAGCAGAATTTTAGCCTTTTCGACGTTCAAGCAATACCATCATCATCAAGCTTAAAATGATAATGTCATCATCATTACCGTTCAGTTTTTTTACTTCACTAACCTTAAAGCGACGACCAACTAATGATTTTTCTTTTGACAATCGAACTACAGTCTCATTGTTACCGTTGATTACCAAATAAGCTGGGTTTAAAAATAATCCTGTAAATAGGTTGATAATAGGTATTTGACCCACTAAACCATCCATAACTTTTACCCAAGCATTCTCTTCTCTAATCGTATACTTTAGTTGTTTGTTCTCGTCAAAAACTTCGTAATGTGCTTTCCATAAAGAAGCCCACCCTTTACGACCAATTTTACCAAATTCTTTACCAGATGGGTCAGAGAAAGAATAACATGCCGAGAAGTCGATCCATCTATCTGCTTTTATATTATAAAGCAAATTAGTTTTACTGTCATTTTCATAAACCCCAACAGCCTCTTTGAATTTAAAAAGCTTTTGTTTTACATAGGCAACCATTTTACCATTGGCATCTACGGCTGAAAAATCATTGGATAGTGTACCAATATGGAAAGTGAAATCTAAAGGGAATTTATAATCTTGCATGAAATTGATTTTCTGTTGTCTTCAAATAACTCTGTCGACAATGTTATATTATGTTTTCAGTAAAGAAAATAGCTGTTAGCGCCCAATAACTTCTCCCATAGAAATAGAGAGAGGACCAAGTTTATGTTGCGTAGGTAAGAAAACGCCGCTTTCTGTTTCAATCCAATCTTGCCATGTCGCTTCAACACCACCAATTGGGATGATTTTTGTCCAAAGTTTAAAACTCTTAGGTTTTCCGCTAGGTTCTATTATCCATAGATATGAATCACCAGGAGTATCGCCACCTTGTGTGTACGTAACAAGCAGCGCTTCAGAACCATCTTCCAAATGAACTAAATAGCGTTCGGTACCACGATCAAACGCTTTAAACGGTGCTACTAACCAAAAAGAATCATTATTAAAATAGCTTTGCGCTTTTTCAATGAGGTCTTGTGTCTTTTCATAAGAGGCAGATTCATTATTGATGGTTGCCGTACTAGAAGAAGGAGTAATCAAATCTAATTGAACAATAATATCGTCCCAAGAAACGGTAACTATTTCTTTTTCCCTGTTCCATTTATAATGGTGGTCATCTCTAAAAGACCATTCTAAAATCTTTGTGTTATTGTAGTTCTTATAATTAAGCGCGTCAAACATTCTATATGCTAAAGCATCTGCCTCTGGTCCAGATTCCCCTGTAGGTACGGGTTCATTATATAAGTAATATAAGACACCATAGCCTATTGTAGCTATTAATATTAAGATACCAATTAACTTAAATAATTTCTTTAGCATAATATGTTTAAATATTTCATTAATAAATTATTGACTACAATTAAAATATGGTTCAAAGAAGACTAAAAACCTACTGCGGCATCATCTCCACGTTTGTCGGCACCACCTTCAAGTTTGCCATTGTCCAATATACGAATAGCATCAACTTTACCAATAATTGGAGTTCTTTCTTCATTAATTATATATCCTTTAGATTTCATTTCCTCTTTTAATTCAGTAGAAAATCCGTCCGGTTCAAAAATCACCATGTCAGGTAACCATTGGTGATGAAAACGAGGAGCATTGACAGCATCTTGCATGCTCATTTTAAATTCATATCCGTTTAAAATAGTTTGTGCCACGGCCGTAATAATTGTAGATCCTCCCGGTGTACCAACAACCATCCATAGTTTGCCATTACGCTCAACAATAGTTGGGGTCATACTGCTCAACATTCTTTTTTCAGCGGCAATGCTATTTGCCTCGGCACCTACAAGTCCGAACATATTGGGAACACCAGCCTTAGAGCTAAAGTCGTCCATTTCGTTGTTTAAAAAGAAACCTAGCTCATCTGAATACAACTTAGAACCATATGCGCCATTTAATGTAGTTGTTACCGAAATAGCATTACCTTCTTGATCAACAATAGAGTAGTGGGTAGTTTCCATGCTTTCAACAATCTCAATATTGCCATGTTCTACTTCAGAAGACTTGGTAGCTTTATCAAAAGAGAAGTTTGCCATTCTTTCGGCAAGGTATTCGTCACTTAGTAATTTATCATAAGGTATTTCAACAAAATCGGGATCGCCTAAAAAGTAGTTTCTGTCTGCATAGGCTCTTCTAGATGCTTCGGTAAATAATTGCACCATTTTAGGGGAATTGTGACCTAGTTTGGCAACATCGTATTTTTCCATCATCTTGAAAATTTGATTGATGGTTACGCCACCACTACTCGGCGGACTCATAGAAATTATATGCAGGTCTTTGTAGTTAAAAGTGATGGGGTCTCTCCATACTGCTTGGTATTTTTCTAAATCTTCTTCTGTAACGTAGCCACCTTTCCCTTGAATGAAAGCGGCAAGTTTTTGAGCTATTTCACCTTTATAAAATCCGTCTCTACCATTCTTTGCAATGCTTCTAAAGGTATTAGCCAAAGCAGGATATTTAATGGTGTCGTTCATTTTATAAACAGTAGCGAATTTGGTACTATCGCCATTAACCTCTATAAACTTATCGCGTTGGCTAGCCAGTCTTTTTTCTTGATTGCCAGTTACAATGACACCTCGTTCGGCTAAAGCAATAACGGGAGCCATAATTTCTTCAAGGGGTAGGGAACCGAATTTTTTGTGAACCTCAATAATACCAGCAACAGTACCTGGAACACCAACTGCGGTAGCCCCTAATGTGCTTTTACCTGGTATAACATTACCCAATGAATCTAGGTACATGTCTTTATGCGCAGACAATGGCGCTTTCTCTCGGTAATCTAGGGAACCTACTTCTCCATTTGCTTTTCGGTATACCATGAATCCGCCACCGCCTAAATTACCTGCAAAGGGATAAGCGACAACTAAAGCCATTTCAGTAGCCACCATTGCATCAAAAGCATTACCGCCTTTTTGCATAATATCGCTACCTATTTTAGAAGCTTCTTCACGTGCCGAAACTACCATTGCTTTTTCTGTAACCGTACCCGTTGGTACTGCAGGATTCTCTTTGCAGCTTCCAAAAGATATCAAGGCAACCAGCAAAAGTGTTATTTTAATTTGATTCATACGTTATTAAATTATAAGTTTAAGTAGATTATTTTAAAATAATGATCTTAAAGTGTTTAAATTTTAATTTATTGGATGATTGTTAAGGTTTTTTATGATGTAATTAATTGATTATACAGATTATTAAATTTCTTTTTGGGCATTTCAAAGTCCAATTGGTTTTTTAAAAGTAAAATCTATTTTGTCATTATTCTAATACTTCAAAAGTATATTCATTTGGGTTTGTTGATGACTTGAAACTAGTTTCAAGGTTTATAAAATTAATCAAGCCATCATTATTTTCTGATGAAAAAAAATAAACCAAATTATCATTAAATAATGATCTGATTTTGAATTGACCTGCTTGACTTAATAATATACCATGCTTCGCAGTATAGAAGTCATCAATTAATGTAGCTTCAGATGAAACTAGTCTTGTGTCATATTCATCGGGGCTAAGAGTACCTGTTACATTTATAATTTCGCGTTCAGAAATATTAATAGTTGCTGGTTGGTCGAATTCTGTTTCTAAAAACAGCGTTAAGTTTATTAGAGCAGTATTTTCAGCTGTAAGCTCGTAGATATTTAATTCTTTACCATCCACATCTTTTAATATATTCGAGATTTGAACATTTATCCATAAAGTGTCACCAACTGCAAACACCTTTTTATCATCTTGTATAAAAATAGCATCAGACGTTTTTATGTCATATTCTTCGTAATAAGGTTCGTCATCATCTCCGCAGCACATACTTGCGCAAAGAATATATAGCGGACAGAAAACATATATTAAAAATGGCTTTAGCATAACATGTTTATTTGGTAAGAGATTTGAATTTTTGTTTTGAGAATGTTATTAGTTCTTCAAAGAACTCGGTAAATTCAGCCTCAAAGGCATCATAGTGTTCTTCAAGGTCTAGAATGGCAAAATTCATTTTAGATTTATTGTTTGTTCTACGGTTCATACCATTCAGTACACGAGCGATTCCGTCCATTTTAGAATAGTTGAATATCCAATTATCGGTAATCATATAGGGCATCATTTTTTTGACACCGATAGGTAATATCTCGTAATTTTCTTCTAAAAGGTCATAGAAATTATCCACAAAAACATCCAACGGTACATCAGAATACTTTGACCAATTTTTAGCTAAAAAGTGGTCATAGTAGATATCAACGATAACTCGGCTATAATGACTGTAGTTAGCATGAAGTCTTTTACTGCTAATTTTTGGTATCGCATGGCTATCGGTATAGGTGTCTATATGACGGTGAAGTTTTATGCCTTTTTGTACTTTAACAGGAAGGTGGTCAAATTTATTGGCACGAATGCTATCGGCTATAAAGTTGCCTATGGTAATATCTTTATCATTAAAAGACAGGTAAATATGGGCTAAAAAATTCATTCGCCTAAATTATGCTTAGTTGTTCGAATTTACAAAGAAGGGCAATAGTGATAAGTATGATACGTTTATATTTGCAAAAAACTTATTAAGATTATATGACACTAATAAAATCTATTTCAGGAATACGAGGAACAATTGGAGGTAGACCAGGAGACAATCTTACACCTATTGATGCAGTAAAGTTTGCTGCTTCTTACGGAATCTGGTTAAAAGACTATTCTAAAAAGGATAAATTAAAAGTTGTTATTGGTCGCGATGCCCGTTTATCTGGCGAGATGATACAGAATCTTGTAGTGTCTACTCTGGTAGGTTTGGGTATAGATGTTATCGATTTAGACCTGTCTACAACACCAACCGTAGAGATAGCGGTACCAATGGAGAATGCCGATGGAGGAATTATATTAACAGCAAGTCATAATCCAAAACAATGGAATGCCTTAAAGTTGTTGAATGAAAAAGGCGAATTTTTAGATGCTGCCCAAGGAGCTAAAATTCTTGAAATAGCAGAAAAGGAAGATTTCGATTTTTCTGAAGTTGATGATTTGGGAGTTATAAATAGGAATGATAGTTATATAGATATACATATAGATGAAGTTTTAAACCTTTCTTTGGTAGATGCCGAAGTAGTAAAAAAAGCGAAATTCAAAGTAGTTGTAGACGGAGTGAATTCTACAGGTGGTATTGCTATACCAAAGCTTTTAAAGGAATTTGGGGTAGAAGTAGTTGAGCTTTATTGCAAACCAACTGGTCATTTTCCACATAACCCAGAGCCATTAAAAGAGCACTTAAAAGATATCTGTGATTTAGTGGTTAAAGAAAAAGCCGATTTTGGTATCGTAGTAGATCCAGATGTAGATCGTTTGGCATTCATTAGTAACGATGGCGAAATGTTCGGTGAAGAATATACATTGGTCGCTTGTGCTGATTATGTTTTAGGTAAAACAAAAGGTAATACGGTTTCTAACCTATCATCTTCTCGTGCATTGCGCGATATTACCCAAAAGCATGGTGGTGCTTACGAGGCTGCAGCAGTAGGTGAAGTAAACGTGGTTACTAAAATGAAAGCTAATAATGCTATTATTGGCGGTGAAGGTAATGGAGGTATCATATATCCAGAAAGTCACTATGGTAGAGATTCATTAGTAGGTACTGCTTTGTTTTTAATGTTAATGGCTGAAAAAGGGGGTACTGTGGCTGAATTAAGAGCTAGCTACCCAAGTTACTTTATGAGCAAAAAGAAAATTGAATTGACCCCTGGTTTAGATGTTGATGGAATTTTAAAATCTATGGCTGAAAAGTATGCAAATGAAGAGCTGTCTACTATTGATGGTGTAAAGATTGATTTTGCAGAAAACTGGGTTCATTTAAGAAAATCTAATACAGAGCCAATCATAAGAATTTACACAGAAGCTAAAAGTCAGACCGAGGCTGACGGCTTAGCAGATAGAATTATTGGTGAGATAAAATCTATAGCAGGTATATAAAAATCATATTTGTCGATAAAAAAACCGGAAGTAGTTTAACTGTTTCCGGTTTTTTATTTTCTATAATTTCAACTTACATCAGCAAATGCTGCAGGTTTTTTACCTCTATGTTTCCAACGTTTGTGGGTCCATAGATAGTATTCAGGTTTTTCTCGAATTTGCTCTTCGGTCAGCCTTAAGAATTTGTCGGTGATTTCATGTTCTTCGGTCTCTTTACTGTTTATAGCGATAGGGGTAAATTCTGCTTTATAGTGTCCGCGCTTAGCTTTGCTAACTTTTAAAAATACCGTTGCTAATCCCGTTTTACGTGCTAACGCTTCACCACCATTAAAAATAGGAACAGTAATACCCATGAAATCTGTCCAATAATGCGCTCTATGCGCTTGTGGCGACTGGTCGCTTACCATACCGTAGGTAGCACGAACATTATTTCTAAAATTATGAATGACCGTTTTAGCGGTCTGTCCCTGGGTTATTAATGTAGTATTCCATCTAGCTCTAGTTTTTCTAATGAAATTGTCAAAATAAGAGTTGTTTATTTTTTGGTAAACTGCATATCCTTTAGAGTTTACGTAGTTATTGATACTTACATTCCATTCCCAATTGGCATAATGTGCGCATAAAATAATAATGCTACGTTCTTTTTCAATTTCCAGTAAAACTTCAGGATTTACAAGATGGTATTTTTTAGCGACAGCCTCTTTACTAAGGTTCATGGTCTTAACCATTTCTAAAAACATATCACAAAGGTGTTTGTAGAATTCCTTTTCAATATGATGAATTTCATCTGCAGACTTATCTGGAAAAACCAAATTCAAGTTCTCTTGCACTACTTTTCTTCTATAACCGAATACACGATATATAAAGAAACAGGCAATATCAGATAAACCATAAAATAAGCGATGTGGCAAAATAGAAACAACCCATAAAAAGGGATAGATCAAAACAAAGGCCAGTAGTTGCATTTTCAAAAAAAATTATGGGCAAATATAGTTATATTTGACGCCAAATAAAGGGCAGATAATGTACAACATTGATATAGCGACCATAGCAATAATAGCGGCAAATGTATTAGTGTCAATGAAGGGATTCAATGATACTACTTTTTTTGAACGCTACAAATTTAGTATTGGGGCAATTAAAGCGGGTCAGAAAGAACGAATGGCAACATCGGGATTTCTGCATGTAGATATTTCACATTTATTGTTTAATATGCTTACACTTTATTTCTTTGCAGGCGTAGTCATCAATTGGTTTGGTACCACTCAGTTCTTAATTATATATGCCGTAAGTCTTATTGGTGGTAGTTTATTAGCGTTGAGCTTTCATAAGGATGAGCCTTATTATTCAGCGGTGGGAGCAAGTGGTGCTGTAACCGGTATTTTATATTCAGCTATACTATTGCAGCCAAATATGCAATTGGGTATTATGTTTATTCCAATTCCTGTACCGGCTTACGTTGTAGGTATTGGTTATTTGTTATACTCTATTTATGGTATGAAAAAGCGATTAGGCAATATTGGGCATACCGCACACTTTGGTGGTGCCATTGGAGGGTACGCATGTACCTTGTTGTTCATGCCCAGTCTGTTACAGACAGAAACACTTATGGTCGGTTTACTAGCATTGCCAATTGTACTATTAGTGGTACTTGAGAAAATGGGTAAGATTTAGGCTATTTTTAAGATTTTTATATGTTAAAGTGTATTATTTACCCTAATAAAGTGTATTTCATCGTATTTCTCTGTGTATAGACAACATTCGCAGAGGTTGGGCCGTTATTGCAAAAACCCCGATTTAAATGAAATCAATCCTATCTGTAAGAAAAGTATGGTTTATAGCTATTTCTGCTTCTTTTTTTGTTGCCAGTTGTAGTGATGAAACTACAATTTTTGAAAACCCTGACGATAATTTGGTTAGTGAAACTGACCAATCTAAGCTTGACAATAGTGTAAGTTTTGAGCGTGCTGGTGTTTTAGATATCTATGAAGATCCTATTGCAAGTGCCAAACGATTTAATGCAACCGGTAAAACTGAAGAAGCCGGCGATTACCCATTAACCTTAGTTGCCCAAATTGCGCCACCGACTTTTACAAATGGTGAAAATCTAGCGGCTACCCATGTTGTACTTGATGGTGATTATGGCTTTGTATCATATAATACGGTAGGTCAGGACTATGTAGGTGCTATCGATGTAATAGATATTAGTGACCCGAACAACCCTAGAGTAACATCTAGAGTGTATTATACCAATGCCGATTTAAATTCAATCGCTTACGATAATGGCTTTATTTATGTTGCCGGTGGTGTCGATTCAGAGCAATCGGTAACTGCTACGGCAAACTCATTAGTTGCTAAAATTGCAGTTAGTGGTGGTAGAATGAATACTTCTAACATTACCTACGGCTTTCAAGAAGGGTTTAATGCTACAGATGTTCGAATTATTGACAACAATGTGGTAGTAACAAGTGGTCAAGATGGCTTCGTAGTCGTATATGATAAAAACGATTTAAGTGCTTTGAACGAGACTGCGTTTGCAGATTTACGTTCAGTAGCTTATAATGGTAGTGAAATTGCAGTTTTAGATGCTGCACAAGGTGTTAGTTTTTTAGATCAAAATCTAAATGTTTTAAGATCTATTAATATTGAATCTGATTTTGGTGTTGACGCCAAACGTACTTTAGATTTTTTAAATGAAACTATTGTAGTTTCTGAAGGTATTAAAGGTGCTGGTGTATATAATGCTGCTACTGGTAGCTTTATTGAGTATTTATCAATATTGACAAATCCTGAAAATGCCGAGCCAGGTGAAATTGTAACGAATGGTGTTGCAGTTAATGAAGAAGTGTTATTAATGGCTAACGGCGCAGGTGGCTTAAGTCTTTCTGAGAATAAAGATGACAGTACTAATGGTGTTGGGGTAATTGAACTAACAGGTTCAATTAATTATGTAGCTTCAAAAGGTGATTATATTTTTGCCGCATCAGGTAAATCCGGATTCCAGATTATCAAATTGAACAGACCAAGTACCAGCTTAGCTGAACGCTGTTCAGATTTGGTTAATTATTCTGGTAGTGCAAATTTAAACGTCAATAGCGGCGATGATTTTGCATACAGAGGGTCAAAAAGATTCAATACTATGAATATTGGTGGTAACCTGTTACTTTGTGGTTCTTGGACTGTGAAAGACGGAGTTAACATAAATGAAAATGGCTTGTTTGAAATGAACGGTACTTTGGTTATCGGTAGAAATAATAGACAAAGAAATGTTACCATAAACTCTGGGGCAACACTAAGGGTAGAAGGTAATTTGACTATCTATGGTGATTTAGTTCTTAATGATGGAGCTACTATTGAATTCATAGACGAAAATGCAGTCGTTGCTATAACAGGTAGTGTTGTTAAAAGCGCAACTGCCAATGTAACAGGTAGTTTTAATGATTACTTCGATAAATTTTAAATATAATATTTAATAAAAAAAAGCCCCAAGGTATATTCAACCTTGGGGCTTTTTTATTTTAAAAAAATATCTTTAGTTTAAAAGTTCTGCAACTTTAGCTTCAAGTTCTGGTCCTCTTAAATTTTTTGCAACGATAATACCGTTTTCATCCAATAAGAATGCTGCAGGTATTGCATCAACATTATAAAGCTTGGCAATTTGATCGTCAAAGTAAGCAATGTTAGAAATATGGTTCCATACTAATCCATCTTCAGCGATAGCTTTTTTCCAAGCTTCTTCTGTTCTATCCAACGAAACACCTAAAACGTTTAGACCTTTATCATGATATTTGTTATATACCGCCACAATATTAGGATTTTCGGCTCTACATGGTCTGCACCATCCTGCCCAAAAGTCTATTAAAGTAACTTTTCCCATTACATCTTTCAAGGCAAGTTCAGTTCCATCAATACTAGGTCCGGAAAAATCAGGAGCCTTAGCGCCAATACTTGAATTTTTACCAGCAGCTTCTGAAACTTTTAATTTCTCGATGCTTTCTATAATTTGTTTACCCGGTTTAGAGTTTTTTATTTCTTCCGATAAAGTCTTGTAAATTGCTTCGGCTTCTTCAAGGTCAACTGCTTTAGTAGCAAGTGCTCTGTCTAGTACCAATGCAGAAATTAATGCCTTCGGGTGATTTTTAACATAATCAAGTTCAAAGTTTTTATACTCCTCTTGCAATTCTTTCATTTCGTCTTGTAAAGCCAATGCCGCCTCTCCAGTAGCGTTTTGCTTATCTCTTTGAATAGATTGTGCTTGCATTGAAATCTTTCTAGACTGCTCCATGTAATCAGCGAAAGTGTCATTCTGAAAAGTTCCACTAATATCGGCAAAGCCCATACTATCTCTTTGTGCACTAAATTGAATTTCTCCGTTTTCTAAAATTACGGCAGTATAGCCAGGTAATTGTTCAACGAAAATATAATGAAGTTCAGGTATATCAGATTTTCCGGTAAAAGTAAATTCGCCATTTGTTGTGGTAGCGGTATCTACTTCCATGGGTTGATTGTTTTCTCCGATTTTTTTCAAGAAAACACGGGTGCCATCGGTCATTTCTCCTCTTAACTTACCATTTAGGGTAAAGCTTTCTGGCTTTGAGTTACAGCTAAATAACAATATACCTGTAAGCAGTATTACAATACTATGTTTCATAAATTTCACTTAGGTTAAGTTGCAAATGTACTTATATATAGGATATAAAAAAAGACCTCTAACGCAATGGTTAAAGGTCTTTGAAATAAAGTTTTATTTATGTTTAAAACTGATATCTAATGCCTAGTCCTATATCAAAATCAAAATTATCTGAGAAGCCGTCATAGCCCACGACTCCTAATTCTGGTCTAAAATCCAAAGAAAGAACTAACGGAATATCAAAATTATACTCTATACCTATATCACCAGCGGCAAAAACAAAGACTCCGCCGTCATCACCTGGGAAATCAACATTTCCTAATCCGCCACCAACACCATAGTACCATTGAAAGTTACCTTCAATAGTTCTAACCCATTGGTACAGTCCGGCTATTTTAAATGCATTAAAATTTCTACTATCTCTCCATCCTAAGTCAAATTCAACCCTTGTGTCGCGTGTAAGAGATTTTTGATAGCTGATTTCGGCACCGAAGCCGTCGCTATCTCCTAATCGTAATCCTAATGCATGATTAGATATTTCTTGTGCAGAAAGCGAGCAGGTTGCCATAAATAATAATACACTGATACCTTTTAAAATCTTCATATAGTTCTTGTTTTTTGTGATTAAAAATGATCTAATTTGTAATGTAGCTCACACAATAAAACTTAATTTAGCAATCAAAATTGTGTTAAGTTGGATAATAATTTGCTGTCAAAGTTACGACAAGATATAGAGGGAGATGTACGATTTGATAATCTTACCAAGACTATTTATGCTACGGATGCATCAGTATACAGAAAAATACCTTTAGGAGCAGCTTTTCCGAAGTCGGTAGATGATATCAAAAAGATTATAAAGTTTGCAAACGAGCAAAACATTGGACTAATACCGAGAACTGCAGGTACATCGCTGGCAGGGCAATGTGTAGGTGATGGTTTGGTAGTTGATGTATCTAAGCATTTTACAGAAATCATAAGCCTGGATCAAGAAAAAAAGCAAGTAACTGTTCAGCCAGGTGTTATTAGAGATGAGCTAAATCAATATTTAAAACCTTTTGGCTTGTTCTTTGGTCCTAATACATCAACTTCAAATAGATGTATGATCGGTGGTATGGTGGGTAATAATTCATCGGGTACCACATCGATTCAATACGGGGTTACGCGAGATAAGGTTATTTCGATGAAAACCATTTTATCAGACGGTAACGAAGCTGAATTTGGCAGGATTACAGCGGCTGAATTCAAACAAAAACAGCAAGGAAAAACACTTGAAGTATCACTTTATAATAGTATATTTAAAGAACTAGATAATAAAACTATAGCTTCTGAAATAAAAGAACATTTTCCGAAGCCAGAAATACATAGAAGAAATACAGGTTATGCTGTAGATGAGTTATTGAAGTCAGACGTATTCGGTGGTAACTTGCCTTATTTTAACATGGCAGAATTGCTATGTGGGAGTGAAGGAACATTGGCTTTTACCACGGAAATTACAGTTCAGTTAGATGAGTTGCCGCCAGCATTGTCGGCCATGGTCGTTACACATTACACGTCTTTAGAAGATTGCCTAATGGATGTGGTGCCTGTAATGGAGCACCCATTGCAATTATGTGAAATAATGGACAAGGTCATTTTAGATTGCACCAAAAACAACCGTGCGCAATTGGCGAATCGGTTTTTTGTAGAGGGTGATCCGGCTGCATTATTAATGTTGCAAGTGTCTGCACATACAGAATCTGAGTTGAAAGAGGCTGTTGAATCGTTGCAAAAGACAATAGCGCAATCGGGACTTAGTTATGCGGGCCCTGTGCTTTATGGTGATCAAATACCTAAAGCGATCGAGTTACGTAAAGCAGGTTTAGGTCTGTTAGGGAATATAGTGGGTGATATGAAGGCGGTAGCTTGTATAGAAGATACTGCAGTGGCTTTACCTGATTTAAAAGATTTTATTGCCGAGTTTTCTGAAATCATGAAAGGCTATGGGCAAAGTGCTGTGTACTATGCACATGCAGGTGCTGGAGAATTGCATTTACGCCCTATTTTAAACCTTAAGAAATCTACAGATGTTGGGTTGTTTAGAGATATAACCACCGATGTAGCCAAATTGACTAAAAAATATAAAGGTTCTTTTAGTGGAGAACATGGCGATGGTATTGTTCGTGCAGAGTTTATACCATTAATGATAGGGGATAAGAATTATGAACTTCTTAGAAGAATTAAATCTTATTTTGATCCGAAGGGTATTTTCAATCCGGGTAAAATTGTCGATGCTTACCCTATGGATAAGTCCTTTCGATACGAAATAGACCGTAAAGAGCCAGAGATTAAGACCTTGATGGATTTTTCTGATAGTGAAGGTATACTTAAGGCAGCAGAAAAATGTAATGGTAGTGGCGATTGTAGAAAAACCCATCATATGAACGGCGGTATGTGCCCTAGTTACCACGCAACCAAAAACGAGAAAGATACTACCAGAGGTAGAGCAAATACTTTAAGAGAGTTTTTGACGAACCCAAATAGTGCAGCAAAGAATAGTTTTGATAGTCCTGAAATTAAAGAGGCATTTGATCTTTGCTTAAGTTGCAAGGCTTGTGCAAGTGAGTGTCCCAGTAATGTGGATGTAGCTACTTTAAAAGCAGAGTTTTTGTATCAATATCAAGAAGCAAATGGCTATTCTTTACGAGGAAAATTGTTTGCTTACAATACGAAGTTAAACGGATTAGGAAGTAAGGTTTCCGGCTTGACAAATGCGATATATGATTCCAAATTTCTAGGCGGATTGTTGAAAAAAACAAGCGGAGTAGCTAAAGAACGGAGTTTACCTAAAGTTTATAGCTTTAATTTCGATAAACACCTTCAACAATATGGTAGTCAAAATATTAAGTCAAAGAGAAAAGTAGTACTATTTGTTGATGAATTCACCAAATACCTAGATGTTGAAGTGGGTAAAGATGCAATAGAACTATTGACAAAACTTGGATACGATGTGCAATTGTACTATGCCGAAAGTGGAAGAACATTTCTTTCAAAAGGCTTTTTAAAGCAGGCTCAAAAGCTAGCGATTAAGAATACGCAAGAATTAAAGAAGTTCGCAGATGCAAGTTTGCCTGTTCTAGGTTTAGAGCCTTCAGCCATCTTATCTTTTAGAGATGAATACAAGCGTATGACAGCAGATAAAGATACGGCCCAGAAAATTGCTGACAACTCTTTTTTAATCGAAGAGTTCTTAGCAAAAGAAATTGCAGATGGTAATTTAACTTCGTCAGATTTTACAGATGACGCTAGAGATATTAAAATTCATAATCACTGTCATCAAAAAGCGTTGAGTAACCAAAAAGTAACTTTTGATGTATTGAATCTACCCACAAATTATAAGGTTACTATTATAGCCTCTGGTTGTTGTGGTATGGCTGGTTCTTTTGGGTATGAAGAAGAGCATTACGAGACAAGCATGAAAATTGGAGCTCTAAAATTATTCCCTGCCGTGAGCAAATCTAGTCCAGAAACCATCATCGCAGCTAACGGAACAAGTTGTAGACATCAAATTTTTGACGGTACCAAAAGAATAGCGAAACATCCGGTAAGTATCTTAAAAGAGGCTTTGGAGAGCTAGTCGGTTAAATCGTCTGTCTCTTTTTGACTTTTTAGTTCACTTTCTTTCCGTTGGGTTATAGTATCCATAAGCTCGTTCATGTCCATTGACTTCAACTCTTCATCCATATAAAACGATGCGAGCTTATCATTCTCGTAGCGGTAAAGTTTCCAACGTTTAAAAGAGTATTCAAGAGCTGTCATATGCTTTACCCAATCACCGGAGTTTAGGTAAAGACATTCTCCTTTTTTGGTTTCAAAGACTTGTTTGTTCGGAGCGTGACTATGACCGCAAATGACATGGTCAAAGTGCTGTTTAATAGCCATTTTAGCTACATTTTTTTCAAAAAGTGCTATTTGCTGTGGATCACGCTCTCCATATTCTAATTCCGGATTAGTGAATGGTTTGTTCTTCTTTCCGATTATATGAAGGGTTTTTGTCTTTAGTTTGGCAAGTTTTAAAAGCATATCAAAACCGGTTCCTCCAAAATTCAAAAGCCAATGCGAGTGTCTAAATGAAAAATCGAAAATGTCTCCGTGAAAAAACAATGTATTTTTCCCATTCAGTTTTAATGTAAGCCGATTAGAAACTTGTATGGCACCCATATAAATTTCATCAATTTTACGAAAAGGTTCATCGCGGTTACCGGTTATATAATGTACATCGGTACCTTTTGATGCCAGTGAAAATATTTTTTTAACTACTTTTAAATGAGATGGTGGAAAGTAATTGTTACGCATTTTCTTTGCGTCAAGTATATCACCATTGAGAATTAATATTTTAGGATCTATACTAGATAGATATGTTAGTAATTCTTCTGCATGACAAGCATAAGAACCTAAGTGAATATCAGAAAGCACAACTATTTCAAGACGTCGTTTTTTCAAGGGGATAAATTTTATGACAAAATTAAACCTAATTGCATATGCAGTAGTTACTTATTGGGTCAACAATTTTTAATCTTAAGGTTAAATTATCATTATCACAAATGAGTAAGGTTAAGCTAATATTATGCGCTTTTAAAATTTTTCTTTCCAGCATTTAACATTTACCTTTGAAGTCGGTTGATTGGTAAGTATTACAATCAGTATCTCATCATTTAGAACGCATTTATTATGGCTGGAAATACCTTCGGAAATATATTTAGGGTAAGCACTTTTGGAGAATCTCACGGAAAAGCAATCGGAGGAGTTATTGATGGCTGTCCGTCAGAAATAGAATTGGATTTTGATGCTATACAAAATGATCTTAATCGTCGTAAACCAGGTCAATCTGCCATTGTTACTCAAAGAAAAGAGCCAGATGAAGTAGAGTTCTATTCGGGAATTTTTGAAGGAAAAACCACGGGAACGCCAATTGGCTTTGCTATTCATAATACAAATCAAAAATCTAAAGATTACGGACATATAAAAGATTCTTATAGACCATCGCATGCAGATTATGTATACGATAAAAAATACGGATTTAGAGATTACCGTGGTGGTGGTAGAAGTTCTGCTCGTGAAACAGCTAGTAGAGTAGTGGCGGGTGCTATTGCAAAACAGTTTTTAAAAGGAATAGAAATTCAAGCATTTGTATCTCAAGTAGGAGATATGAATTTAGGTAAGCATTATACAGAATTAGATTTATCTCTAACAGAAAGTAATGATGTTCGTTGCCCCGACCCACAAATGGCCGCAAAGATGGAAGATTATATCAAGTCCATTAAAAAAGACGGTGATACCATTGGTGGAATTATTACCTGTGTAGCTAAAAATGTACCGATTGGTTTAGGAGAGCCGGTTTTCGATAAGCTTCATGCCGAGTTAGGGAAGGCAATGTTATCTATAAATGCAGTAAAAGGCTTTGAATATGGTAGCGGCTTTGAAGGTGTTAAGATGAAAGGTAGCGAACACAACGATCAATTTAATATTGACGGTTCTACAAAAACCAACTATAGTGGTGGTATTCAAGGTGGAATAAGTAATGGAATGGATATTTATTTTAATGTTGCTTTTAAGCCAGTAGCAACGGTTATTCAAGGTTACGAAACAATTGATAAAGAAGGTAATAACATTAAAACACAGGGTAAGGGAAGACATGATCCTTGCGTAGTTCCAAGAGCTGTACCTATAGTCGAAGCGATGACCGCATTGGTTTTGGCAGATTATGCCCTTTTAAACCGTACCATTAAATTATAGGTTGGGTTTTTAGCACTTTTCCTTGCAAAATACTATCTTACTTCCCTAAACTAATTTATATATGAGGAAGCTTGAGTTGCATTGGCAAATTCTAATAGGAATGTTAGCGGGAGTTTTATTTGCTTTAGCCATGGTTCAGCTAGATTGGGGACCAAAATTCATTTCAGATTGGATCAAGCCATTCGGTAATATTTTCATCAACTCATTAAAGCTTATTGCCGTACCACTTATTTTAGGTTCTTTAATAAAAGGCGTATCAGATTTAAAGGATATTTCTAAGCTTTCTCAAATGGGTGGGCGTACTATAGGAATCTATATCGCTACCACAGTTATCGCGGTTACCATTGGTTTAGGTGTTGTAAACGTTGTAAAACCTGGTGCTTCAATTACCGAGGCAACTAGAACAGAATTAGTTGAGAATTATAAAGGTGATGCTGATGCCATTAAAAATAAGGCAGATAAGCAACAAGAAGCTGGACCGTTACAAGCATTGGAAGATTTGGTGCCAAGCAATATTTTTGCAGCAGCTTCGGATAACGGAAACATGTTACAAGTTATCTTTTTTGCTATATTTTTTGGAATCGGATTGATACTTATACCCGAAGAACAAGCAAGTCCCGTTAAAAAGTTCTTTGACGGCTTCAATGAAGTTATATTAAAATTGATCGACCTAATAATGCTAGCTGCTCCTTACGGCGTTTTTGCATTGCTAGCGGCATTGATTGTAGAATCTCCAAGTTTAGATTTATTCAAAGCACTGGCATGGTATGCCTTCTGTGTTGTTTTAGGGCTATCATTAATGTTATGCGTTTACTTATTAATGGTATGGGTTTTTACAAAAACATCTCCAAGTGCATTTATGAAAGGTATGTCGCCAGCTCAACTACTAGCATTTTCAACGAGTTCAAGCGCAGCAACTTTACCTGTAACCATGGAAAGGGTAGAAGAACATTTAGGTGTTGATGAAGAAGTCACAAGTTTTGTATTGCCAATTGGTGCCACTATAAATATGGATGGTACAAGTTTATATCAAGCGATAGCGGCTGTTTTCATTGCACAGGCATTTGGAATGGATTTAAGTTTATCTGCACAATTAGGAATTATTGTTACCGCTACACTAGCTTCAATAGGTAGTGCTGCAGTACCAGGTGCCGGTATGGTTATGTTGGTTATTGTTTTAGCCCAAGCTGGTATTCCTGAGGCAGGATTGGCATTGATTTTTGCTGTTGATAGACCTTTAGATATGTGTAGAACCGTTATTAATGTGTCAGGCGATGCAACTGTGTCTATGGTAGTTGCAAAATCAATCGGTAAATTACATGAGCCAAAGGTTAAGAATTGGGATGATAATTATAAAAAATAAGGTGGTTTAATCATCATATTTCCGATAGGCGGCTGTACTGAACATAAATAACCCGTAACATACTAAACCTATCGCCACGATACCAAGTAACCATTTGCCATAAATCTGCTCTTGAATGAATGAAAAAGCTTCTGAAGTGCCTTTTAATTCTTGTGATCTTATTCCTTGAAGATTCTTACCGGCTGTTATAAAAAAATACGAGATAATACTTGTTACAATTCCTCTAGAAATTAGACCGGCATAGCCAATTCTTTTGATATATTTTCTCTTAGTAATAGAGGATAAAGAATCTATTTGAAACTTATCGAGGAATTCACCTTTAAATGCCTTAACGAATTGGTACACACCTTTTAAGCCTAATCCTGTGCCTATAACTAGAAATATAATGGCCCCGCTAGTACCTGATAGAAAAGAAGATTTTGAGTTGTCACTACCCGAGAAAAGTCCTATATCCAAACCATCAAATATTGCAATCAATCCCAAACCGGCATAGATGAAGCCACTAATTGTAAAGCCAGCTCGCTTTGCAATATTCTTAGGTTCGGCACCAATATCCTCAGGGTCCACTATGCCTTGTATTAGACGCCATAAAGCGTAGCACAATAAACCGAGACCTAAAATAATGACTATAGATGCACCAAAACTTTGTTCCTCTAAAAAGTTGATTGTGGATAATTTACCTGCTTTTTGACCACCCATGCTAATAGATGTCAAAAAGGTTAGAATACCGGTCATCGCATATACAACCCCTTTTGCTGTGTAGCCTATTAAGGCAACATTCTTAATTTTATTATTCATGATTTATTTTATTGTTTATGCTTGTCCGCACCTTCTATAGCATCATGATAATTAAGGTCGTCATCTACAACATCACTATAAGCTTGAATCCATGCATTTCTAAATATTCTTGTTACTGTGGGCAAAATTTTAGTCTTTACGTTATTTAAGTCCCCCTCAACAGGTATTTTAGTGGCAAGTGTATCTTGTTTGTGGTTTTTTAAAACGAACTTAAAAAAGCCTACAAATCCCTCCCAGAGGGTTTTTAGAAATCCGTCATCTTTGCCAATGAGTTTGGCGTCTTTTAAAATAGGTTTAAAAGAACCTTTCATATATCCATCGGCAATAGCAAGCTCTCCGAATAAATCGAAGGAACCTTCTTCAAAATCTATTCCAGCATAATATTTTGTGAAATCATTTAAAGCTGTAGCATTCGCATTTTGTAAGCTGAAAGAAATATCCATATCAGGAATTTCCTTGACCAAATTCATTTCTCCATCCAACAATACGTCACCATTACCAATAGATGTAGCGGTAGCATGAATAGTAGAGGGTAAGGTCCTAGTCTTCTCCACAACATTTCTAAGGTTAGAAGCTGATAACTGAACCTTCGATAAGTTTAAATCAATATTCGGATCTGCCTGAAGTTGTAAAAAAGCGAATTTTCCATTTTCAATTGTCAGTTGGTTGATGTCGATAGGGACTAAATCAGTAAGAGCTTTTGACCAGTCTTCTGTATCGGCTTGACCGGTAGTGTCTTGTTGGTCTTCAAAAACATAAATAATAGTTGGTTCCGACATTTGAATCTCGCTAACTATTTTACCATGAAAAAGCGCATTCCATTCTACAGAAATATCAGTTTTTTTAAAATCTAGAAATGGAATTTCAGAATTTGCTTTCACCGTGTTCAAGTACATGCCGTGTATAGTGTAGGCCCCTCGAATAATAGATAAGTCTATATCGTCTACCTGACCATAATAGCCAGGTATATCGGCAAGAACTTTATTTACATAGTTCTTTATAAAATAGGGGAGTGAAAGCCTAATTATAACCAATAGTGTAATGAGGATTATTGGGAGTACATACCTTTTCTTTTTATATCTTTTACGCTTAACCTCGCTCATAGTTTACTTTCTAATTAACAAACGAGTAAAAGTTAAATGTTAAAAATGTAACGAACGCTAATATAAATGGTTAGAGGTAAAAGAAATCTTCTTTGAATTAAAATTTGTTGAAGGGCGAGGGTAGCAGTAATTATTAAATGAATTTGCTTTTTAATTCTTCGGTAGGTATCATACAAGCGTCTTTTTTGCCGTACCACTTGTATCTATTGGCTGCAACAAAATCGTATACGATATTCCTGAAGGACTCCGGTAACCATAGTAAAATAGTAGATACGGTGTTAAGTCCTTTCAAATCCTTACAAATTTCAAGTGCTGCGGTAGATTTGGTATAATATGCAATATTCGGTTCTATAAGAATTATGGAATCAACTTCATTCGTGTCGATATTACGTTCCTTCAATAATTTTTTTCCCGTTTCACTTTGAATGGCGGCATATCTAAAAATATCATTTTTATCTCGCTTTATGGCAAATTGAACACTGTTGTTGCATAAGTTGCAAACACCATCAAAAAGAATGATTTTTTTATTTGAATTCACACTGTAAAAATAAAACAATATTTAGTCAACATCTCACAACATTTTTATAATATCCTATCAGAATATTATTGATAAAACATAAAATTTAAATCTAATAGTATATTTTAAATTAGAATAAAATCGTATACGATTTTATATAACTAGCTGTAAATCAGTATTATTTTTTTCTTTCAACCAATTCTAATTTATCCACACTTACATTGGTTGTAAAAATGCCATAGTTAACTATCGCCTTACCTTTTTCTAGAGAATCTATACTACCTACGGCTTTACCGTCAAGCATACGAACACGATCTCCGATAGTAAATACCGGTTTTGGTTTATTCTTTTCTTTGAAAATTGCTTTCTTCTTTTCAACCTTCTTTTTCTCACGAATAACCTTCACTTCTTTTTGGACTTCCTCGGCGACTTTGGCTTTTTTAACACGTTCGGCTTTGGCTTGATTAGCAGTCTTCTTCGTTCGTTTACTATTCTCTGTCTCAACGATTCTTAATAGTTCTGAAACCAAAGGGCGCTTCTTGTTATCTTGAAAATACTTGTCTGCCGCGACATTTACCTTATTTCCTAACTGAATCATGCGCTGATCATGATCGTAAAGTTCTTGATAGTTCTCTAACTTAGATTTGACCTTTGCATTTAACTTTTCTAAACGTTGACCTTCTTCTCGGGCTCTAATTTCCTCTTCTTTTAGTCGAGAACCTGTTTCGGCCATTTTACTACGTTCTTTTTGTAGTTTGGCTATGGTAGCATCAAAACGAACCTTTCCACGTTCAATTTTTTTCTTTGCTTTATTGATAAGAGAGTAGGGTATACCGTTCTTTTGGGCAACTTCAAAAGTGAAAGAACTACCAGCTTGCCCTAAAATCAATTGAAAAGTAGGCTCTAATGTTTTTCCGTCGAAAAGCATATTTGCATTTGTAACGTGTGGTAATTCGTTGGCAAGTGCTTTTAAATTGGCATAGTGCGTTGTAATTACACCATAAGATCCACGTTCGTAGAAGACTTCTAAAAAGGCTTCTGCTAAAGCCCCACCTAATTCTGGATCACTACCAGTACCAAATTCATCGATTAAGAATAAAGTATCGCCATCGCATCGCTTTAGAAATTGGTTCATGTTCTTTAAGCGGTAACTGTATGTACTTAAATGATTTTCAATACTTTGGTTATCTCCAATATCCGTTAAAATCTTTTTAAAGAAGCAAACTTCACTTCTTTCGTGAACGGGAATCAACATGCCGCTTTGAAGCATTACTTGAAGTAAACCAATCGTTTTTAGGGTAATACTTTTACCACCGGCATTAGGGCCTGATATCACAATAATCCTATTCTCAGCGTGTAGTTCAATGGTTTGTGGATATGTTTTTTCGCCCTTTCGCTTATTATTTAAAAATAACAGCGGGTGGTAGGCATCTCGTAGATATAATCTGTTGTTAGAGTTTATATTGGGCAATAAAGCATTGATATCTTCCGCGTGCTTTGCTTTGGCAGCAATAACATCCACTTGCGTCAAATAAACTTGATAATCGCTTAAAAGAGCTCTAAATGGTCTTATTTGACTCGTTAATTGCTTGAGAATACGTTGAACTTCTTCTTTCTCTTCAAATTCCAAATTATTAAGCTCGCGACTATATTTCAAGGCAGCTTCAGGTTCTATGTAAACAATGCTTCCGGTCTTTGAGGTTCCCATTACGGCACCCTTTACCTTTTTACGATACATTGCCTTTACTGCCAATACACGTCTATTTTCAACAACAGATTCTCTAATTTCATCTAAGTAATCAGAAGAATTATAGGTATTTAGGGCGCTTCCAAAACTTTGGCTAATCTTTCCGCGTACCAGATTAATTTGTCTCCTTATTGAAAATAATTGATCAGAGGCATTGTCTTTTACTTCACCGAAACGGTCAATAACATTATTGATTAAATTCGGAATTTGATTGTTTGGCTCAAGTTTTAAGGCAAATTCAAAAAATAAAGGATAATATTCCTTGAATTTTTTAAAGAATTTCTGGTGTTGTTCAACAGTAATACAAATACCGGCAATTCTCTTAAATCCTTGAAGTTCTAAAGTGGTGTTCTCAATTTTAAGCAGCTTTAGATCATTATTTATGCTATCGAAACCGTGATTGGGAATCCGGTTTTCACTAATTAACGACGAAAGATACTCCGCCGTTTTCCCCAATTCGATTTTTATAACTTCTTCAGTTATAAAAGGGGCGATTTCCAATGCTGCTTCCTTACCTAATTCGGTATTGCAACGAGCAGATACTTGTTTTAAAACAGATGGAAATTCTAAGTCTTGTAATGTTTTGGAATGTATGTTAGCCACGTTATACTTTAGTAAGCTACAAAGGTACGCATTGACAATGAATTGTAATAGGGGTAGATTAGCTTAGATAAATATTCGTTAACTCGTAAAGTTAGTGTTCGCGTAGAATAAATTACGGATAGATAACTGGACTAACCATTGCTCAAACCTAATGAAATATTAACTTTGAAGAAGTCAAATATGTAAGTGGAAAATAATGAATTTGAGATTGAATACTAGTTGGGAAAATCAATTAAAAGGTGAATTTGATAAACCCTATTTTAAGAATATAATGCAGTTTGTGGAGCAGGAATATGAACACCACACCTGTTACCCGAATACTACCGATATTTTTGCTGCATTCGATACCTGTAGTTTTGAAAATGTAAAAGTCGTGATTATAGGTCAAGATCCCTATCATGGTCCGGATCAAGCAAATGGATTATGTTTTTCAGTAAAAGATGGTATTAAGCATCCGCCTTCATTAATCAATATTTTTAAAGAAATAGAGAAAGATTTAAGTATCAAATATCCAGAAAGCGGTAATCTTGAGCGGTGGGCAGCACAAGGCGTATTGCTTCTAAACGCTACGCTTACAGTTCGGGCTCATGAACCTGGTAGTCACCAAAAACAAGGTTGGGAGGTATTTACCGATACCGTGATCTCAAAACTATCTGAAAATAGAGAACAAATAATTTTTATGCTTTGGGGTGGATATGCCAAGAAAAAAGCAAAACTTATAGATTCGAAAAAGCACTATTTAATGACTTCTGGCCATCCTTCTCCGTTAAGTGCCAATCGAGGATATTGGTTTGGAAATAAACATTTTTCGTCTTGTAATAAAATATTAGAAGATTTAGGCAATAAAATTATAGCATGGTAAGTTAGATACTTATTAAAGCTTTAAATTTAGATTGTGCTTTGGGGCACAATAGTAGTTAACAACATAAACAACAACTCAAATGAATAACTTAGAAAGGCTAAATACTATTTTACTGGTAGATGATGATGATGCGAGCAACTTTTTACATTCCATCTTTATCAATAAACTGGATATGGATGTGAATATTAATTCTGCCCTTAACGGTCAGGAAGCCATTGATTTTATTCTAGGTAAAGGTCAAGAGCAATTAGAATTGCCATGTATGGTCATGTTAGACTTAAGAATGCCTGTTATGGACGGGTGGCAGTTTATGAATGCTTATGAGGAGTTGGTTCCTAAAAAGCTAAAAGATCAAATTACTATTGTTTTAGTAACGATAAGTGATAATAAAGAGGATAAAGAACGTGCTATCGCCAATCAATATATTGCTGATTTTGCCCAAAAACCTCTATCTGATGAAACGTTCAAAGCGTTAATTCAAAAGCATTACAGCTTAGCTACCATTTAAATCATCTAAGAATATCGGATACCGGAATTGATTTTTCTATTAAAGTCAATTCCTTCAGTGTATGTTGAACTTTGGTCAATGTACTTTCTGGTAGTTGTTTCTGGCTCCATTCTGTCAGTTGTAGCCATTCTTGAATATCTTCTAATTTTTGATTATACCTGTTTGCTAAAGTAGAATCAATACGTGGAATTTGTTTAAATTCAGCCGTATACATATTGATGATTTCTAGTATATGGTTTAAAACTCCCTCGTTTTCCTTTAAAAAATCATTTGTTCCAACCAATACAAAACACGGCCATGGCGTAGGGCAGTTGCCTAAATGCCTAAATACACCTCTATCTACAAGAGGCTTTGTAGTAAAACGCTCCCACATAAAATAGTCTGCACTACCAGAAGACAAGCCTTCAACTGCTCCGTCTAAATTATGTACTAAATCGAATTTTAAATTTTTAGTGTCCCAGCCCATTTCAGTTGCTTGAACATAAGACATAAGGTGGCTACCGCTACCAAATCTGCTTATAGCAGCTGTGGTGCCCTTTAAACCGTTTAAAGACCTATATGAACTATTGGCATCGACATGAATTCCCCATAACAGCGGTGAGGCAATGTATTCTTGAATAATTTTAACTTGATTGCCTTCGGTAATACTTTTTACGATTCCTTCGGTTAAGATGATAGCAAGGTCAGTTTCTTTATTTTTAAGCATTTCGCTCATTCTGCCGGTACCTTCAGGTACTTCTGTCCATTCTAAGTTGATACCTCTTTCTTCAAAAGCACCTTCTTCAATAGCTAAGTGCCAAGGAAGATTAAAATGTTCAGGTACGCCAATAATCTTAACAGTCTTCATTTAATTTTTTTTTTAAGGAAATCGTAAATGGCATATTGAGAGCGTATATTTTCTTGGTCAGCAGCTTGTTCAACCTTTTTATTGGAGTTTTCTATATCTAAAATACGTGCCTTTTGGTTATCATTAAGCTGTAAAGTCAAAATATGTTTTAGCTCGTCAAAAATATCAGGATCTAAAATAGGCGTTAATACTTCAATTCGCCTATCTAAGTTACGTGTCATCCAATCAGCAGAACCAATGTACATTAATTCATTTCCTCCATTTTCAAAAAGATAAATTCTACCATGTTCCAAATAGCGATCCACAATACTGGTAATGTAAATATTTTCATTCATACCCTCAGCTGGCTCGTTGTTAGCAGTTAAGTAACAACAAAAACCTCTAACAATAAGCCGAACATCAACACCGGCATTTACTGCTCGGTATAGAGCTTTAATCATATCAGAATCTTCAAGACTGTTCATTTTAGCAGTGATGGCGGCTTTTTTACCTTCACGAGCGGCATTGATTTCGTTTTGAATAAGGTTTAAGAATGTAATTCTAGTGGTAAATGGCGAGACCATTAAGCGTTTCAGTTTCGGTACAATTATTTTTCTTTCCAATACCTGAAATACCTGACCCAAATCTTTCGTAATCTTCTTGTCAGCAGTAAAGAGTCCGTGGTCGCAATAAATCTTTGATGTTTTAGCATTGAAATTACCCGTGCCTATGTAAGCATATCGCCTTACTTTATTATCTTCATTGCGGTAAACCATTGCAATCTTAGAATGTACCTTAACCTGGGGAATACTAAAAATAACTTTAGCACCTTTCTCTTCAAAAATACGCCCCCATTTAATATTGTTGGCTTCATCGAAACGGGCTTGGGCTTCAACAAATAGGGTAACCTTCTTGTTATTATCTAAAGCTGTTAAAATGGCATCTGCCAGTGACGAAGACTTTGCAATGCGGTAAATCGTCATCTTAATGGCACTTACTTGTGGGTCGGTAGCCGCTGCGGTAAGAAAATCTTCAACCACTTTAAAATCTTGATACGGAAAATGTACCAATTGGTCTTTTTTAGCGATACTATCAAAGATATTCTCAGTGTTTGATAATTCTTTATGTGGTAGTGCTGGTTTTGACTGGTATTGCAAATGTTCAGTTCCTTCAGGAAGGGGAAAAGAAAAGAAATCAGATAAATTATGATAAGTGCCACCGGGAGATAGATCAACTACTCCCAGATTAAAATCATTTTTAAGGGCGTCAATTAGCCAGTTGGGCATCGATTCGTCGTAAAGTAATCTTGTCGCCTGTCCTGATAATCTTTTATCTAAAGAATTATATATTTTCTCGACCAATTCAATATCAGAATAGTCGTCTTCTAAGTAAAGCTCGGCATCTCTAGATAATTTAATCGAGAAACAATCAATAACTTCTTTATTCGGCAGTAGCTTTTGAATATTGAGCTTAATAACATCATCTATAAATGTAAATTGATGTCCGTCGCCCGGTAAACGTATAAAACGCTCTTGATCAGTAGGTATTTTAACAACACTGTAAGCGTGATTAGGGTGTGTAACTACTAAATATATAGCGCCATCTGTTAATTCATCTTTTATTTGGTGTAAAGTGCAAGATGCTTTTATGGTTTCATCGAATACCGATGCTAAAAATTGTTTTTGCTCTTGTGTAAAATTTGACGTATTCCGAAAAAATATATTATGGTCTTCAAGTTCGGCTAAAGTGCTTGCAATAACTTTTCCGAATTGAATTTGGTGTTCATTAATCGTTTTTAGAATATGCTGTAACGTGCTATTCGCTTTAAACATTAGTTTTTTGCGAAATTTCTTATCTAACTGTTTAATTTGACGCAATTGCGATACTCGTACCTTGAAGAACTCATCTAAGTTAGATGAGAATATGGCCAAGAATTTTAATCTTTCTAATAAAGGCGTATCCTTATTTTCAGCTTCAAGTAAAACACGTTCGTTAAAGTAGAGCCAATTAATATCTCTATGCTTTATGTTTTCTTTTTTCATGCTAAGATTTCAGTAAAAATAACAAGTACTAGAGTAAGAAAGTGGTAAATGTTTGTTAAGCCAATTTTTTCAAGCATAATTCAATAAGCTTATCGACAGATTCGGTAGGTGTAGCAGAAAATTCGCCAGTAGATCTATTCGCTACAATACAATTTAAAGATACTGCTTCATGACCTAATAGCTGTGCAAGAGCATAAATACCCGAAGTTTCCATCTCAAGATTGGTCAATTTTAAGTCATTGTAGCTGAATGTAGATAAATTCTCCATCAATTCCATTTGGCTGGGCTTTATTCTCAATTGACGCTGCTGCGGACCGTAAAAGCCCGTATTCGTTGCAGTAAAACCTAATCGTATACGATTATCAGCAAACAATTCACCTAATTTTTCAGAGTACGAGAGCACATATGGTCTTGCTTTATAAGCATCCCAAGAAGTGTGTGCTATAAATTCATCTTCTATTTCAGGAAAGTTGATGTTATCATGCTCGTAGAAATGTAAAAGTCCGTCAAAACCAATCGAATATTTGCTGATTAAAAATGTATCAATAGGAATATTAGGTTGAATGGCGCCGGTAGTACCTATTCTTATAATATTTAAAGAAGTATGATTCGCTTTAAGTGTCCTGGTCTTTAAATCTATATTTACCAACGCATCAAGTTCGTTTAAAACAATATCGATATTGTCTGTACCGATCCCTGTAGAAATTACAGAGATACGCTTACCGTTCAAATGACCGGTATGGGTATGAAATTCACGTTTACCTTTTTTTACCTCAATAGTATCGAAATGACGAGATACCTGGCTCACCCTATCTGGGTCGCCAACAGTAATTACGGTAGTTGCGATATCTTCTGGTAATAAATTAAGATGGTAGATACTGCCATCTTCGTTGATGATAAGCTCAGCAGGCTTTAGTTGCATGCTATAATTTTAAAATTCTGTTAGTAGAAGTATTGTATAGGAAATTGTATTTCAATGCGCCTCCTAAATACACATCGTTGTCTTGAATACAAGAGTAGTAGCTGGTTTTGCCTTCTAAAATCTCCTTGCCTTTTTTAGATATGCGAACAGGGTTCAAACTAGTAATTAAAGGTTTTAATCTTGTTAATGCACGGTCGTACTGTGTGTCTGAAAAACCTAGGTTACCTTGGTTTTTAAGCAAGATTTCCATGTATTCGGTTTTCGATTTTGGCTTTTTATCTACCGCTAACTTTAAAATGGTGTTTTCCATTTCATTTAATCCGTTGTTGATACTTGGAAAACGTTTTAAATGAGATTTAACGGCATCACCAAGATAGTCGAACTGATAATCTTTGAAATCTGTCAAATTCTCTAATCTAATTGGGTTATTGCTGCAGTATAGCTGCCACACATAATCGGCATATTCGGTATCATCTTGGTTTAGTACCTTTTTTTTATTGTAAAGATTTAATAACTGTTCGTTAGAAAGCTCATTGAGGCTATACATTTTATCAGTTTCGTCTTCATTACCACTACAGACCAAAGATATTTGGGCATATTTTCTGTGGGTAAGCAGCCAACTGATGACAGCTAGCATATTTACTTGACAAAAAAGATCATACTCGAACCAAAGAACGATATGATCCTGCTGTTTATGGCTACACAAAGACCTATATTCTTTTAAGGTCTTTTCAATAAACCAAGATTTTGAGACTTTATAGTTTTTATGAAGAAACTCGAAACGAGCTTTCCAAAAGGTTTCTGTACCTACGGTTGGTAATGTTTGACCTTCACAAAGCATTTCGCGCCAAGTAATGACATCACCACCTAAATTTAATTTTTGAAGACGTTCGGTGAAAACATCCCCATTGGTAATGTGCAAGAGAGAACTCATACCAGGTTTGATTTAATTTGATTAGAATAAAAATAATACTAATAACAACGTTATAAAATTATTTAACAGAAAACAAATGGAACTTTAAAAGTAGGTTGTTTATAAAATTATCCGCCTACACGCTTGACTGCGAAACCTTTATCTTTTAGTAGTGTCATGATTTTATCGCGATAATCGCCTTGAATAATAATTTTATTATCCTTAAAACTACCGCCAACACTCAATTTGGTCTTTAATTCTTTAGCTAATTTTTTAAAATCCTCATCGGCGCCGGTATAGCCTTCTAAGATGGTAATAGGTTTGCCCTTTCGCTTTTCGTACTTGCAAATAATGGGGTCATCTTGAAGCCAAATGTCTTTTTCTGCTTCATTTTCAACCGGAATATCTTCTTGTTCGTGATCAGGAAATAAATTTTTTAATTGGTCTTTAAGGTCCATAGTGGTTATTTTTTAATTAACCCAAGCTCTATTAAGCGCTCATGAAGAAATTCACCTGCAGTAATATCAGTATAAAGTTTAGGGTGCTCTTCATCGATACAGTTCTCAAGACAATTTAATGGCATTTCGCTAACTGGGTGCATGAAAAATGGTACAGAGTATCTAGATGTTCCCCATAATTCTTTTGGAGGATTTACCACTTGATGAATAGTCGATAAAAGTTTGTTATTTGTTAATCTAGATAACATATCGCCAACATTGATCATTAATTGATCAGGTCTTGCGATAGCGTCTACCCATTCGCCTTCATGGTTTTGAACTTGTAATCCTTTACCATGTGCTCCCATTAATAGCGTTATTAAATTAATATCGCCATGAGCTGCGGCTCTTACTGCGTTTTTAGGTTCAGATGTAATTGGAGGATAATGTATTGGGCGTAATATGGAATTTCCGTTTTTAATATAATTATCAAAATAGAATTCATCTAAATTTAAATGTAAAGCTAGCGCGCGTAAAACGTATCTCGCTGTTTTCTCTAGCATTTTATAGGTTTCCTTTCCCACTTTATTAAATTCAGGTAATTCTTTAACCATAACATTGGCAGGGTATTCCTTTTCTAGTTCATCATTATCCTCTACATACTGTCCGAAATGCCAAAATTCTTTAAGATCTCCTTCTTTTCTTCCTTTTGCATGTTCCTTACCGAAAGAAGTATAACCACGTTGACCGCCAATACCTTCAATCTGGTAGCCATCTTTTACATCAGCGGGCAAATCAAAGAAATCTTTAATTTCAGCATATAAAGAATCTACTAACTTGTCTGAAAGAAAGTGACCGCCTAGGGCAACAAAGCCAATTTCTTCAAAGGCTTTTCCAATTTCATCAATAAACTTTTGTTTTCTTTTTGGGTCGTCAGAAAGAAAATCGGATAAATCTACACTAGGTACTAAGCTCATATTGTAAAGAATTTACGTAAAATTAATAATTATTGTGGATTTACAAGCCTTGTTATAATCTATACTTGTTCTTTGCTTTTTTGTTACATTTATAATTTAATAGTCAAAATGGACCATATCAATGATTTACGCCGATTTTAAAGTAGCTGATGACATAAAATTAAAGCTATATAAATCAATGCTTAAACCTCGAATGATTGAGGAAAAGATGTTGATTCTTCTTAGACAGGGTAAAATATCTAAATGGTTTAGTGGCATAGGGCAAGAGGCAATTTCTATAGGTGTTACTACTGCATTGAGTAGTGATGAGTACATTTTACCTATGCATAGAAATTTAGGTGTATTTACGGCAAGAGAGATTCCTTTAAAAAGGCTGTTCGCACAATGGCAAGGTAAGGCAAGCGGATTCACCCAAGGGAGAGACCGTAGCTTTCATTTTGGCACACAAGATTTCAAGATTGTTGGCATGATTTCGCATTTGGGTCCGCAATTAGGTGTTGCAGATGGTATAGCCCTAGCTCACAAACTAAGAAATGAAAAGAGTGTAACTGCAGTATTTACTGGAGAAGGCGCGACAAGTGAAGGTGATTTTCATGAAGCATTGAATGTTGCTTCTGTTTGGAATTTACCAGTTCTTTTCTGCGTAGAGAATAATGGTTACGGACTGTCAACGCCAACCAACGAGCAGTTTAAATGTGAGAACATCGCAGATAAGGGCGTTGGGTACGGAATGGAGTCACATATAATAGATGGTAATAATGTATTAGAGGTCTATTATAAGGTTTCGGAATTGGTTCGGGATATGAGAATAAATCCGAGACCTGCCTTGTTAGAATTTAAAACATTTCGCATGCGCGGACATGAAGAGGCAAGTGGAACAAAATATGTACCACAAGAGCTTTTAGATGTCTGGGCAGAGAAAGATCCATTAGAAAATTTTACGCAATATTTGATAAGTGAAAGACTCTTAACAGAAGCTAGTATAGCTTCTTATAAAGAGGGAATACAAGTTGAAATCGATGAACATTTAAAGTTAGCCCTAGAAGAAGCGTCAATTATTCCCGATCAAAGTAAAGAATTAAGTGAGGTATATCAAAAATTTGATTTAGTAGAGATTAATCTTGGTAATTCTACAAATAATATTCGTTTGGTAGATGCTATTTCAGAAGGATTAAGGCAGTCGATGCAAAAATTTGATAACCTGGTTAT
Organism: Maribacter spongiicola; assembly: GCF_004364165.1. Lineage (GTDB taxonomy): Bacteria > Bacteroidota > Bacteroidia > Flavobacteriales > Flavobacteriaceae > Maribacter > Maribacter spongiicola. The sequence continues at coordinate 840,639 of NZ_SOAY01000011.1, read as the reverse complement.
CATGGGGCAAGATGTTGCAGAATATGGTGGAGTTTTCAAAATTACCGAGGGCTTCGTAAATGAGTTTGGTAAAGAACGCGTTCGTAATACACCTATATGTGAATCGGCAATTGTATCTACGGCAATGGGTTTATCTATTAATGGTATGAAAGCGGTTATGGAAATGCAATTTGCCGATTTCGCCAGTAGCGGATTTAATCCCATTGTCAACTATTTAGCTAAAAGTTATTATAGATGGGGAGAGAAAGCAGATGTTGTAATTCGCATGCCTTGTGGCGGCGGAGTTTCTGCCGGACCGTTTCATTCACAAACAAATGAAGCTTGGTTTACCAAAACTCCCGGATTGAAAGTGGTATATCCTGCATTTCCATATGATGCGAAAGGTTTGTTGGCAACAGCTATAGAAGATCCAAATCCTGTTTTGTTTTTTGAACATAAAGGGTTGTATAGAAGTTTATATCAAGATGTGCCAGTTGATTATTACACGTTGCCTTTAGGTAAAGCAAGTTTGCTGAAACAAGGTCATCAAATTACTATTGTGACATATGGAGCAGGTGTACATTGGGCGTTAGAAACTTTGGAAAAGAACACTGATATTCATGCCGATCTGTTGGATCTAAGAAGTTTACAACCTTTAGATACTAAGGCAATTTATGAATCTGTACAGCGTACTGGAAAATTAATTATTTTACAGGAAGACAGCCTTTTTGGGGGCATAGCAAGTGATATTTCGGCAATGGTGATGGAGAATTGTTTTCAATACTTAGATGGTCCTATAAAAAGAGTGGGTAGTTTAGAAACCCCAATTCCTTTTAATACCCAGCTTGAAGAACAATATCTAGCCAAGTCTAGGTTCGAAGCTGAATTAAAAGAATTGTTAGCATATTAATAAACTACCTTATGTTATGTCTATCAGGTATTTTTAAATGAACCATTAGAATTCGAGGCATATCTCAGAATATTATAATCTCGATTATAGGGTAAACCCGTCAACAAATTTGTTAAAAGAGGTAATAGGTACAATTATTTAGCAGCATCTTTGCGTGGTAATTGGTCGAATATGTAAAATAAATCCGTCCAAAAAATACCTTTAAACGTATATAGATCAAACCTAAATAAATTTACTTATGAAAAAAATGATTTGGCTTTTTAGTATAGTACTTGTAATATCCTCATGTTCAGTGTCAAAAGATGCGAGAGGAAAGAGAAACTTGCTAAGTGGCACATGGACTTTAAATGATGTTTCCTTTGAAGGTAATACCGGTAATGTAAAAGCGGTATTATTCAATGACGTAGAAGATATATGTTTAGAAGGTAGCGAGTGGTTCTTTCGTGACAACAATAGTACTGGGAGATACACAATTAACCAATCTACATTTTGTACTGGAGGAGACCGTTATATTAGATGGTCTGTTGTAGAACGTGAAGAAAATTACACGAGCCAGTTACAATTTAAATTCATTAACGAAAAAAATCAAGATATTTCTGGAGGTGCCGGTTATCGTTTAAATATTGAAAACCTTACCGAAACAGCTATGACATTAAAATCTAATGTAATGGTAGAAGGTGCACCAATTAATGTTGTTTACCAATTCAGTAAAAAATAAACCTACTTAAAATTTAAAATAAGCATATGAAAACAATGATATTACGTAGAACAAGTTACATTCTAGCTCTTGCCTTGGTTATGAGCTGTAGTACTGTAAAAAACGCAAATAAAACCCAAAAAGGTGCCGTAATAGGTGCTTCAGGAGGAGCCGTAATCGGCGGAATTTTGGGGAATAATGTTGGGAGTGGTAATAATACTGCTCTTGGTGCAATTTTGGGTGCTGCCATAGGTGGTGCAGCCGGTGGTTATATAGGTAATAGAATGGACCGTCAAGCAGAACGTATAGAAGAAGAGATACCTGGTGCAGAAGTAAAGCGTGTAGGTGAAGGTATCAATGTAACCTTTAATGAAGATGCAGGTGTGTATTTTGACACCAATAAATCAAATGTTCAAGGTACGTCAGCAACTACATTAAATAAACTAGTTGGTATTTTTAAGGAATATCCACAATCGAATATTTTAGTAGAAGGGCATACCGATAGTGCTGGTGCAGATGAATATAACCTTACCCTTTCAAAACAAAGAGCTGAGTCTGTAACTAATTATTTAATTAGTCAGGGTATCGATGCAAGCCGTTTTGATACCAAGTGGTATGGCGAAACGCAACCTGTTGGAGATAATACAACTACTGAAGGCAAAGCTAAGAACAGACGTGTAGAATTAGCTATTGTTGCAAGTGAGTCTTTAAAACAAGAAGCTCAAACACAAACGAACTAAGAGATACAAATTTTAGTATTGAGTTAAAATAAAAGCCCTGCATATGCAGGGCTTTTTTGTTTTTGGTGTAACTTTCATGCAGTGAAAGACCACGGCATAATTATTATAGGAGGCGGATTAGCGGGTTTGACTGCTGCTATTCATTTGGCTTCGGAAGGATTGGATGTTGCTGTGATTGAAATGCAGCCATATCCCCATCATAAAGTATGTGGTGAATATGTGTCAAAAGAAATTAATCCGTACTTAAAACGGTTAGGAGTAGACCTAATGGCTTCAGGAGCTAAAGATATTTCACAATTTCAAATAAGTACAGAGGACGGATTTATCGTTGAGACCGATTTGCCATTAGGTGGATTCGGCATAAGTAGATATGCGCTTGATAATTTGCTTTTTGAACGAGCAAAGGAGCTTGGAGTTGTTTTTTACTTTGAGAAGGTCATAGCAACCGTATTCAAGAAAGATATGTTCACTATTACAACCAAGTCTAATTTCTATTCTTCTAATATAGCCATAGGAGCTTACGGTAAACGATCGGTCTTAGATAAAAATTTGGACAGGGCATTCAGTAAGAAAAAACAATCGTGGCTGGCGGTAAAGGCACATTATGAACTTGAAGATTTTCAGGAAAACCTAGTGGCGCTACACAATTTTAATGGCGGTTATGGCGGACTCTCAAAAACGGAAACTGGAGTGGTGAATTTCTGTTATTTAGTTAATTATAAAAGTTTTAAAAAATATAAAGATGTCCAGAGTTTTAACGCTGCTGTAGTATCAGAAAATCCTTTTTTAAAACAGTTTTTATCAAATGCAAGTCCTGTTTTTGAACAACCTATGACCATTGCCCAAATTGCCTTTGATCAGAAAGATAATGTCGTTGACCACATGCTTATGTGTGGCGATAGTGCAGGTCTTATTCATCCACTTTGTGGTAATGGTATGGCAATGGCTATTCATAGCGCTAAAATTGCTTCTGAATTAATATCAAAATATATTAGGGAATCAGATTACAAACGTAGCGACCTAGAACACGATTATAAAAAGGCTTGGTCAAAAGCTTTTGGTGATCGTTTATGGTTTGGTAGAAAATTACAGTCCTTATTAATGAATAAAAGATTAGTTTCAATGGGAATTAAATCTGTCGGAAAATCAAAATCAATATTGAAGTTTATTATTTCTAAAACCCATGGAGAATTAATATCGTAATGGTAGATTTTACACAAAGATGTAGTGAGGTGGAGATTATGGATACCTTTTCGGGTACTACTAATGAGCTAGAAACTATTCTGCAAGACATCAATAGAGTAAATAAGCTGCTTGGGGGTTATGGCATCACCTTAAATGCTGTATTTGAGTTGCTTAAAAAAAACAAACAAGAATCGTATACGATTTTAGATATGGGTTGCGCCGAAGGAACCATGCTTAGAAAGCTGGCATTAGCGGCTAAAAAGAAGAATATAAAACTCAAATTGATTGGAGTAGATTTTAACGATCAAGGATTGCAATTAGCGCAGCAATATTCATCTGATTACCCCGAAATTAGTTACTTGAATACTGATATTTTAAAAACTGATTTTTCTGAATGGAATGTTGATGTGGTCATGACGACATTAACCTTGCATCATTTTACAGATGAAGGAGTAGTTGAATTTGTGAATCGCTTTGTAGAAATAGCAAACTTGGGTGTAGTAATTAATGATTTGGAACGGAGCCCCGTTGCCTATTATTTGTTCAAAGCATTTAGTTTGTTTTTTATCAAAACTGAAATTGCCAAGAAAGACGGTTTATTATCTATCCGTAGGGCATTTATTAAGAAAGAATTATTGCATTTCGCTGATGAAGTAACCAATGCAACGCATTATATTAAATGGAAATGGGCTTTTAGATATGCATGGGTTTTACAAAAGAAATAAGTAGATTGAAGATTAAGAGCAACTATGAATCATACAAGAATTGTTAGTGTTACAAAAGAATTGCCACCGTATTCAAAAAATACCAAGGATATCATTCCCCTTGTTGAATTTTGGTTGAGCGGTCAAGAGGAGCGTTTTTCACGAAAGGTCGTTAAGATATTTGAAGGTGCTGCAGTAGACAAGCGATATTCTATTATGCCACCCGAAGATGTATTTGTAACCACTTCTTTTGAGGATAAAAACAAGATATATAGCGAAGAAGCCAAGCGTATGGGTACGAATGTACTTCGAAACGCGCTACAGAAAAGTAATTGGAATGCTTCCTCAATCGATTATATTATTACCGTTAGCTGTACAGGTATCATGATTCCTTCTTTAGATGCTTATTTGATTAATGAGTTGGGTATGCGTCAAGATGTGGTGAGACTTCCAGTGACAGAAATGGGTTGCGCTGCAGGAGTATCTGGGCTTATATATGCTCATAACTTTTTAAAATCAAATCCTGGTAAGCGTATTGCTTTAATTGCTGTTGAGAGTCCCACGGCAACATTTCAGCTAGAAGATTATTCCATGGCTAACATGGTAAGTGCTGCAATATTTGGAGATGGGGCGGCTTGCGTACTACTTTCGTCAGAAGAAGATGCTGTCGGTCCAAAGATCATTGGGGAAGAAATGTATCACTTTAAAGACGCTACCCAAATGATGGGTTTCGATTTAACCAATCACGGATTAAAGATGATTCTGGATCCGGCTGTACCCGAAACGATATCGAATCATTTTGCAGAAATCGTACATCCGTTTTTAGAAAAATATGGTAGTGATATTCAGAATGTAGATCATTTAATATTTCATCCCGGAGGCAAGAAAATAGTGCAAACCGTAGAATCGCTTTTTGGTGCCCTAGGGAAGAATATTGACGATACTAGAGAGGTACTACGACTTTATGGGAACATGAGTAGTGCTACTGTTTTATACGTGTTAGAGCGTTTTTTAGAAAAAGAAATAGCAGAAGGAGAGCAAGGTTTGATATTGAGTTTTGGTCCCGGTTTCTCGGCCCAACGCGTATTGATAGAATGGTAGTGTAATCAAAGAAAAATATGAAAAATACCTATTGGGCTTTAATATTGGGAGGAAGTAGCGGACTCGGACTCGCTACCGCTAAGAAATTGGCTAGTCACGGTTACCATATTTTAATTATGCACAGAGATCGACGTGCAGCCATGGATGAGATTGAAAAAGAATTCGATGAAATTCGTGCCTTTGGTAATCGATTGATAGCGATGAATGTAGATGTTCTGAATGCTGAAAAACGAGCAGATATCATTTTTAATATCCAGCAACAGTTACCTGAAGGGCATCAAATAAAAGTATTGATGCATAGTGTGGCCAAAGGAACGCTTAAGCCCATGTATTCAGAAAGTAGACCAACCTTGGTCGATACCGATTTTAGAATCACTTTTGATGCGATGGCGTTGAGCTTGTATGATTGGACAAAAGCACTGGTTACGGCAAATTTATTTGCAGATGATACACGTATAATTTCATTTACAAGCGAAGGGAATACCAGGGCATTACCAAATTATAGTGCTGTTTCGGTGGCTAAAGTAGCTTTGGAAGCATTGACCAGAAGTATTGCATTGGAATTTGCACCAATCGGTATAAAAGCAAACTGCATACAGGCAGGTATCACGATGACCAAATCGTTATCTATGATTCCCGGTTACGAGCAGATTAAAGAAAATGCGCTAAAAAGAAATCCGCAGAATCGCTTAACCACTCCTGAAGACGTTGCAAATGCGGTGTATTTACTAACGATGGATGAAGCCAGTTGGATTACGGGAACGGTTATAAAAGTTGATGGCGGAGAAAGTTTGATATAATAAGAAAGATGATGAAGGAATCTTATAATTGGATATTGAAGCAACTACCATATTCAGAGCCTTTTCTATTTGTGGAAGAGATTTTGAATATTACTAATAAAGGCGCTGAAGGTTATTATACGTTTTCACCTGATACGGATTTTTACAAGGGGCATTTCAAGAATAATCCTGTAACACCGGGAGTAATCTTAACGGAATGTTGCGCACAAATTGGCTTGGTATGTTTGGGTATTTATTTATTGGGTCAAAAGACTGAACTAGAAAATGTACGTATCGGTATGAGTAGCTCTCAAATGGAATTTCTGCAACCCGTATTTCCTGGAGAACGGGTCAAAGTAGTTTCTGAATTAGTGTATTTTAGGTTTCAGAAATTAAAATGCGAAGTAAAAATGTATAATGAAGATGATAAACTGGTCTGTAAGGGAGTTTTGGCAGGCATGATAGGTGTAGCGAATGCATAGACGCGTAGTTATTACAGGCTTAGGAGTATGTGCGCCAAATGGTGTTGGTCTAACTGATTTTACAACTGCGTTATTAGAGGGTAAAAGCGGACTTCGACATCAACCAAATCTAGAGAAGTTAGGTTTTGGGTGTCAGGTTGCTGGTGAACCTTTGGTGAAAGACAATCTCATAGATAATTATTTTACTCCATTAGAGCGTAGAGGATTAAATGCTACGGGAATTGTTTATGGTGTAATCGCGGGAGTAGATGCTTGGAAAGATGCCGGATTAGAAAAGAATACAACCGATGAACCAAGTTGGGATCGCGGAATCATATTTGGTACCGGAATTTTAGGTGTCGATAAATTTAGGGAAGCCATTCATTTAATAGATGAAGGAAATGTACGTAGGCTCGGCAGTACTTCGGTGATACAGACGATGGCAAGCGGTATAAGTGCCTATTTAGGCGGATTGTTAGGTTGTGGAAATCAAGTCACCACGAATTCTGCAGCATGTACCACGGGTACCGAGGGTATTTTAATGGCATATGATCGTATAAGCCAAGGCAAAGCTGAAATTATGCTGACCGGTAGTTGTAGTGATAGTGGTCCGTATGTGTGGGGCGGTTTTGATGCCATGCGTATTCTGCCGAGAGGTTATAATGACAATCCGACGAAAGCAAGTAGACCTATGAGTGCCTCTGCAGCAGGCTTCATTCCTGGTAGTGGGGCAGGAGCATTGGTGTTGGAGTCCTTAGAAAGTGCCCGAAAACGAGGTGCCTATATTTATGCAGAAATGTTGGGCGGTGAAATTAATAGCGGCGGACAATTAGGAGAAGGATCCATGACCGCACCAAATAGTGTTGCAGTACAACGTTGCATACGAAATGCGGTTACTAATGCAGGTATTGAAGCCTCGGATATTGATGTCATTAACGGACATTTGACTGCAACAACCAAAGACGGACTAGAAATAGAAAACTGGAGTAAGGCGCTGGAAAGAGCATATGACGATTTTCCGTATATCAATTCATTTAAAGGTTCGGTGGGTCATTGTTTGGCGGCAGCAGGTAGTATTGAAAGTGTTGCGACGGTATTGCAGTTTAAAGAGCAGGTAGTTTTTAAGAATGTGAACTGTGACGATATTCATCCAGAGATTTCTAAATTGATTTCAGAATCTTGTATTCCGAGGGAAACAAAAAATCATTCCCCGAAAGTAATCGCTAAAGCAAGCTTCGGATTCGGAGATGTAAATGCTTGTGTTATATTTAAATCGTTTTCAAAAGAATAATCAAAAACTATAATAATACCGAAGAGTATTTTAATTGAACTTATATATGCTTAAAGAAGAAAAATATCAGAAATTAAAAGAAATTATAAAAATCTATCTTCCCGAAGACGTAGCAGTTACTGACATTAAGCAAGACAGTCACTTAATGAATAATCTAAATATCAATTCTGCAAATCTGGTAGATATTGTATTAGATGTAGAAGACGCATTCGACATTCGCTTAGAAAATGAAGACATGGATCAAATGCAAACTGTCAATGATGCCATGGTGATTATTGACGCTAAGCTATCGGAAAAGTAACATCTTAAAATAGCTTTAAAAAGAACTATTCTTTATCCTTAATTAGCATTGACGCTAAAATTCCCGATACCAATGCCACTGAAATAACAGTTAGCGATACCCATTCAGGTAGATGTATGTAATGAGAGAATAACATCTTTAGTCCCACAAAAGCAAGAATAATGACCAAGCTGTAGTTAATGTACTTAAATTTCTCTAGCATTCTAGAGATTAAAAAGTACATAGAACGCAAACCTAAAATAGCTAAGATATTCGAAGTAAAAACGATAAATGGATCAGCTGTAATGGCTAGAATCGCAGGTATACTATCTAAAGCGAAAAGAATATCAGTAAGTTCTATAATAATAAGGGCAACAAATAGGGGAGTAGCAGCATTAATACCCATCCGTTTTACGAAAAAATCATGACCGTGCATTGTTGATGTAACGGGATATATTTTTTTAATCTGTTTAAAAACAAAAGAGTTCTGAGGGTCAAAATCATCGTCTTCACCTTTTAGCATGTTAAATGCAGTATATAAAAGGAATACACCGAAGACATAAATGATCCATTCAAACTTGGTAATTAAAGCAACTCCGAAAAATATCATTAATGCTCTAAATACAATTGCACCCAAAATACCCCAAAACAATACGCGATGTTGGTATAATGGCGGAATCTTAAATGATGAGAAAATAACAGCAATTACAAAAACGTTGTCAACACTTAGTGAAAGTTCAATAAGATAACCGGTAATATACTTTAGTACGGCATCATTGGGTGCTAACCCTGTTGGGTTGTCAATAATTTCTGCACTGAATAACCAATAGATAACGCCACTAAAGGCAAATGCTACGGTAACAAATATGGCAGTCCAGATTCCTGCTTCTTTAGATTTAATAACATGTTCATCTTTATGAAAAACACCTAAATCTAACGCAAGAAATATAAGTACAAAAGCAATAAAAACAATCCAGACTATCATATATAATATTTCAAGATGCAAAGGTATTAAAAATTGACTTTACCTATTTTAATTCTTTATAATGTTGGTGAAATGAAAACCAATATATTTTAGAATTCAATACTATAGCAAATTTGAAAAACAATTTCTTTACGAATAGATGTTTTTACTAAAAATACTAGCCTTAAAAAAATTGTCAAATTAAGATGTATTCTTGTTAAAAAACAGAGTTCAGCAGCTTTATTCAAAATATCAAAATTGTGGTGTATTTGTAAGATGCTTGTTTAAAATATTGAAAATCAGGTGTTTTATTCTGGTGCTTTAGGATTATTGTATAAATTGGACAAACGAACTTCTTTATTCGATTAACTACCATTTTATTTGATATTCAAAGGGAAATCGAATTTTTTAGCTTAATTTTAAAGTAGAACAAGCTATTAAAATGAAAAAACTAACCATTTTTTGTGGTTTTTTGTTTTGCGGTATTTTGAGCATCCAAACTGCCCTGGCACAAGACTCTTTACAGTCAGATGCTAGAGTAAAACAACGTATGCTTTTAAATCAGTTTGAATCTGATTATGTGTTAACTGCTTCTGAGCGTGTGGCATTAAAACAGAGTCGTATCGCCTATCAATATCGTATGAAAGAGATTTTAGATTCTATGGATATTTCTGATGGAAGAAGAAAGAGATTGATTCAAGAACTACAGCGAAACCCTTTTTCTGAAAAAGTACAGTCTGTGATTGCCAATCACTCAAAGTCTGATGAAATGATCGAATAATAAAAAAAATGCAGTCTAATGAGACTGCATTTTTGCTTTTCTTTTTTCTAATTGTCGTTGTAAATCTTCTATTGATGAAGCAATCGCAGCTTCAAAACTACCACAAGATGATTGTGCGAACAATCGTGGACCCGGTGCACTCAAGCGAATATTACATACCATACCTGAATCGGGTGAAGAGGTATTCTCTTTTTTAAAGAAAACATCAGACCTTACTATAAAATCGAATTTGTCCAATAATTTCTCAAGTTTTTGCGCTGCCATGATCTCTAATCGATTGCTGGCTTTTACATCGTCGTATTCAAAATTGATATTCATAGGTTAAAAGTTTAGTTTAAGGTACTCATTATAGTAGAGCATACCAATTAAATAATTCTTAAAGATTGCCAAGGCGAATATTAAGGTTTTCTAATCCTTTTGTTTCTAAAAAGTTAGCAATTACGATGCTATTTTAAAGTTTAGTTAAACTTACAAAATCATAGTTGAAAATAACACTTTCTTCCTTTACTTTGAGGTAAATTTCTTACAAATTCATTTTTTAATAAGACAGCTATGGAGAATGGACAGGATGTATCGATGTGTTTAGGCAAATTAGAACGGTGTTACAACACTATTCAGCTTTTTAAAATTAGGGTAGATTCTTATTTATACGAACCTACTACCATGGCATTATTCGAAACCAAGTTGTATCTAATGAATAAAATTGCGCATCTTTCAGATGCCAATAAGAAGCTTTTAGAATTTATGAAATCTTCAAAAGATCTATTGCCTGATCAATATAAAATGGTCAACTATCATATTCGCGAAACTTTTGAACTTGAATTTGATTTTATGGAGTATGCATTAAAATTTAGGCAATCCGTTTAACGACCTATTTCTTAGCCAATTGGTAAAAAATCCATTATTTATCATAATGTTATCCTATTAAATCAATTTTAAAATAAATGTTCATAATTTAGACCTAGAACACTTATTATATTTCTATGAAAACCTTAATGCGGCTGACAATCTGCTGCTCATTATTTTTTACTGGCTTGTCGTATTCACAAATGAACGATTCTACAAAAACAAACCCAAACGAAGAAAACGAAGGTCCTGTAATGTTTCAGTTTGAACCTAATTACGAAACGGCGGTAATGCTACAAAGAGCCGCTTTGAAACAAAAAATCAGAAGTTTAGACACTTTAAACATTACTGACCGAAAACGTCAACGATTAATTAAAGCATTGTACAAAGAATCTCGCGCATTAGATTTTAAAAAATCTGTATTGGTCAACACTGAATTTGAAGAAGAAGAGTTCGAAGATTAAACTTCAATTTTTGGCATAGATTTCGTAGCTTATTAGATAATTAAAAGTATCATCTATGAGAACTATACTTGTATTTATATTCGCCTATAGCTTTTTGTCAGGTTGTTCATCTTCAAAAAATGTAATTAGCGACACTCATGCTATTCATAACTTGGTGGCATCAAAGCAAATAGAATTTATTGCCACATCTGCCAACCCAACCGTTACTCAAAGTTTAAATGCTGTCGCTAATAGCGGACTTATTCCACCCGGTAGTACCATTTCGCGTATCGATTTAATGGGTACAGGTAATTACCTTAAGATTTTTGGCGATAGTGTATCGGCTAACTTACCGTATTATGGAGAACGCCAATTTGGTGGCGGTTATGGCGCTGCCCCAGGAATTGAGTTTAATGGATTACCAGAGAATTATACGCAAACATTTATTAGTGACAAGCAAAAGTATGCCATAAGCTTTCAAGTATCCCATAAATCTGATCGGTATATAGTTTATATCGACATCTATCCGAATACATCAAGTGTAGTTTCTATAAACATGGCGAACAGAAATGCCATTCAATATAATGGTAATGTAAAGGCTATAAAAGAAGATGAATAACGTGTTCATATAAAGGTGTTTGACCTTATTTTTAAGCTTTTGATGTTAAGAAGAGGCTAAAAAGGGAAGGTTTTGCCATAATCTTCGTTATTCCCTATTGAGAATAATACCTTTGTGCCTTAATTAAGTGAAATAGTAGAAATTAAATAGTATGAGTAAAGTAAAAGCAGATAGTCAAGTAAAAGTACATTACACAGGTAAATTGAGTAATGGTCAAATATTTGATAGTTCGGTAGATAGAGAACCTTTAGAGGTAAAATTAGGACAAGGCAGTTTAATACCTGGTTTTGAAAAGGGATTGTTGGACATGCAGGCAAACGATAAAAAAACAATCGTAATTGCTAAAGAAGATGCATACGGTGAAAAGCAAAAAGAGCTTTTTCAAACTGTTCCAAAATCAGATTTACCACAAGATATGGAGCCAAAAGTAGATATGGCACTTATGGCAACCAATGCAGATGGTAGTGAAAGACAATTACGTGTTGCAGAAGTAAACGAAAATGATATCGTTGTAGATGCAAACCACCCTTTGGCGGGTCAAGATTTAACCTTCGAATTAGAATTGGTTGAAGTTAAATAAGACGTATTAATTAGTATATAAAAACCGCTTAATAGGCGGTTTTTTTTTGGTTTAAATGGTACGGTATTAATTCCTCGAAATGGTATCTTTGAATATGATTTTAAGAACATTATTTTTCTTCATTTTAAGTATTTCTTTTACAAGTTGTAAAGAGGTAAAAACAGAGGAAAGTACAGAAGTTATACCCGAAGCTATGGTAGAAAAGGTTTCCACTTCAACTTATGAAGATTTAGAAGGTAACCCCATAGAATTAGGTGATTACAAAGGTAAACGTGTGTTGGTGAACTATTGGGCAACGTGGTGTAGGCCATGTATAGAAGAAATGCCCGATATGGAGAAAGCACAGACCATTCTAGAACAAGACAATTACGTATTTCTATTTGCGTCTGATCAGTCTATAAATAAAATTATCAAATTTAAAGAGGCACGTAAATTTCAATTAGATTTTATAAAATTCAACGGCGTATATGCAGAAGAAAATGTGAGTGCCTTACCGGCAACATTTATTTATAATGAAGTAGGGGAGCAGGTATTGCGTTTTGATGGCGGATTGAAGTGGGATAGTCCCGAAATGATCGAAAAACTTAGAGCGGTAAAGTAATGCGCATATTAAAGAAGACTTTTTTTCTTTTCTTGGTAACCAGTTTGATGCTAGGTTGCAAAGAAGAAACTAAAAATATACAGCCTGAAGTACCGGTAAGCTTGATAGAAGACATGATTTCACCTGCAGGCGAATCTAGTGCTTTGCCACACCTAATGTCCAATAAAGATGTTGCCCTGCTTTCTTGGGTAGAAATGTCAAATGATACTGTTGCAACCATGCGTTACTCAGAATTAATCGATGGTAAGTGGCAAGAAGCGCAAAATATAGGGAGTGGTACAGATTGGTTCGTAAACTGGGCAGATTACCCTATGATTACTGAAAACAATGGTAATTTATGGTCTCACGTTTTAAAGAAATCCACAGAAGGAACATATTCATATGATATAAAAATGAATGTGAAACCAAAGGGAGCAACCGATTGGAAAACCGATTTAGAACTACATACCGATGGTACGCCGACCGAACATGGATTTGTAAGCATTGTGCCGTACAATAACAACATCTTCGTCAATTGGCTCGATGGTAGAAATACGGAAGAAAATAAGGCAGGGGAACGCGGAGCAATGACTTTACGTGGCGGAGTGGTATCTGCTACAGGAAAATTATTAGAAGAATACGAATTGGATTCTAGTACATGCGATTGCTGCCAAACGACTTCGGCTATAACAGATAATGGTCCGGTAGTGATCTATCGTGATCGCTCAGACGATGAAATCCGCGATATTAGTATTGTGCGACGTGTAAAAGGGGAGTGGACGGCACCTAAAGTAATACATGAAGATAATTGGCAGATCAAAGGATGTCCCGTAAACGGACCAAAAGTAGATGCTTTGGGTAATAATTTGGTAGTCGCTTGGTTTACAGGTGCATCAAATAAGCAAAAGGTACAAATTACTTTTTCTTCAGATGGAGGAGCTGTATTTTCGAATCCAGTTTTAGTTGCCGAAGGTGCTATAATGGGGCGTGTTGATGTTGTATGGATGGATGAAGATAACGCTATAGTAAGCTGGATGGAAGCCGATGATAAAACAGCATTGTTCAAAGCAATGGTCGTGAATAAAGATGGTTCAACTTCTAAAAAACAAGTGATTACCGAAATGGTAGATTCTCGGAAATCCGGATTTCCTCAAATGGAAATTGTTGAGGAAACCCTATATTTTGCATGGACCGAACAAGATGGTGCAGTTACTCAAGTACGTACAGCTAAGATGCTGGTAGAAGGTTTTTCGTTTAATTGACCGAAATTAATTCAATATCAAAAACCAAAACAGAACCACCAGGTATACCATTATAATCAAAACTACCGTAGGCTAAGTGAGATGGCACTAAAAGTACGCCGTTTCCGCCTTCGTTAAATAAGGGAATACCTTCTGTCCACCCTGCAATTACTTGGTTAAGACCTATAAATAATCCTTCTGAGCTTTGGTCAAAAACTTCACCATCTAGAAAATATCCCTTATAAGCTACAGTTACATTGGAAGAAGAAGTTGGTTTTGATCCGTCACCTTGGTTTTCAATAATATAGTGTAAGCCAGAAGCAGTGGTTTGTGACTCCAGCTCGTTAGCAGTTAAATATGCATTTATCTCTTCTTCATTGATTGCGGTAAAATCGATAGCCTCAAGAGGTGTTTGCTTGTCATCGTTAGATCCACAAGAAATCATAGTAGTAACAAGAAGAAGTATAGCAATGTATTTCATGATATTTTTTTAGAAAGATAGTTTTTGCTTAAGAAACTTACACCTATTTAAGATGTATTTAACCATTAATAAAGAATAGTAGGGTATAGTAGTTATGCAATAAAGGTATTTACCGAAAAGCGGACGCTACAATTCTTGTAGAGGTATTTTTGAAATTTGATGGCATGTGATTGCGATTCAAAAACAACGGCTTCTGTAATGCTATTCGCTAAAACAAGATGCCCAATAAGGTATTCTACGTAGTAGGTGTTGTTTTCAGAAAGAAGAACAAAATTAGGTTTTGTAGTCACGCTAGTTATTTTAACGATACTAAAATAATGCATTTATTTATGTGATCCTAATTTTTTTGGTTTTGGTTATTAAATAGAGGTTAAGCGGATATAATCGCCGCTACTGATGATAAACAATACCTAATAATTGGTGGTAGAAATATTTTTAATACGTTTAAAAGATGGTAGTAGTGATGAATAGATGAAATAGTAAAACTATGGCAGTATTTAATTTTTGGCATCATAGTTGTAATTCATCTAGTAATTATTAATATCAAATTATAATACATTTATGAGTACAGGAACAGTAAAATTCTTCAACGATGCTAAAGGCTTCGGATTTATAACAGAAGAAGGTTCGAACAAAGAACATTTCGTTCACATTTCAGGATTAGTTGATGAGATTCGCGAAGGCGATGAAGTTGAATTCGAACTAACCCAAGGAAAAAAAGGATTAAACGCAGTTAACGTAAAAGTTATAGATTAAACATCAGAAAGTCCATCAGCAATGACGGACTTTTTTTATTAAATTTAAAACAAAATATCCGCTCTTTTCTGAGCGGTTATTTTGTTTTAAATATCTTATGCTAGATTTAGCAATTGTGAACACAATCAATTTTATTATGCTCCGTTCTTATAAAAATAAATTGGTTTATGAAAATTTCAATGAGTGCTCAAAAAATAGCTGTATTGTCCGAATTAGAAAGAAAACGTAAATCGGTTGAGCAATTATTATTGAAATTGGAATCTTATTTATATGAACCTCAGACACATAGTGGCTTCGAGAAAAAAGAAATTTTAAAATCAACAATTAATCGTATCGCAATTAGCACCAGTTCTTTATTGTCTATTCTAAAAATGAACGATATTTCTATCATGGATAGTATGAATGATGTAGAACGACAAATGGAAGAGTGTTACGAATTAGAACTAGAAGTAGCATCGTATATGCTAAATAGATAAATCTATTTTTAAAGTATAGTGCAAACCGTTCAATAATGAGCGGTTTTTTAGTTTTTTTTTAGTTCTGAAATTAGTAGGGTGTTATTAAGAAGCCGGTGAGAGAAGATTTGTAATGTTTTATTAGGGTTGAAATATGTAGCTAATAGTGGGTTATTTAAAAGTCTATTTTACATAATATAAATTATAGTACAAAGTATAGCATTTGAACCACACAAAAGAATATACGTTTGTAAGCTATAATTCTATATTATATAAAATATCCCTCAAGCTCCGAGAATCGATTAAAACTTACAACAGGGTCATTAAACTTTTTTAAGCGGTGTCTGCGACGCATATTTTCATTTGTACCATAATTTGCCGTTATGTAAAATAGCCGCTGCCAAACGCTCGATTGCTTTTTAAAATCAAATTGCTCAGGCAATTTATTTTAAACACAATTTGCCACAGCTTGCCAACGCCATTTAAAAGCTAGCATTTTAGATTCTTTCAAAATTTGAGTATTCGAGGAAATGTGTGCAAAATTTTTTTCTACGACATTCTCGTCAGCTTGCCGCAACAGCTAAAAATTACTCTGCGAGATAATTTCTTAGCCCTTGCTAACCTCTCGTCTTGTTTGAAGTTTTTTTGAATGTGTTCCTAACATTATGTAAAATAGACTTTCAGCATTGTACCCGTAAGCGTTTTTATTTATCTTTTTTTCTTGATAAAAAAAGAAACAAAAAAATCAAGGCTTACAGATAATTTTAGAAACAATGTATGGCTCAGTCGCTATATTCTAGAAATCATTTTAACTCTTAAGACCACTTTGAACTCTTTGAAACATTAAGATGGTCAACAAACCTTTTAACCAGCCATCTAGAATATGGCCGCTCCCCTCGCCTATTGTTTAGCTAAAATTCTCTTAGGCCATAACGTTTACTTCAATAACCAACGTTTTAGAAACTACTTTTGAATAGAAAATTATTCAGATACCATTATATTCTTCGTCTAAAACCGGTTTAAACCACTGCGCGGGTCCCTTATCGCGACTTGAAATTGCTATATGTGCAAACTCGGAATTTGGAGCGGCACCATGCCAATGTTTAATATTTGGTAAACACTTTATCGTCTCTCCAATGCGTAATATACGTTTGGGTTTTCCTTCTTCTTGATAGTAACCTTCACCTTGGGTTACGATTAATATTTGCCCTGCTGGATGTGAATGCCAATTGGTATGTGCAGCGGGTTCAAAAGTAACCAAACCGGCATACATGGTATTTAAACTGTCCGGTGCTGCCAACATATTTAACCATGCGGTACCTGTAAAATTCGAATTTTCTATTTTAGTCCCTTTCTCGAAAAGTTGAAATTCCTTTTTACTTTCCTTTGGCGTGTTACATGCTGTCAAAAGTATCAGTAAAATGGCAATAGTATAGTATCCAGTATTTTTCATGGTTGTTTTTATTCAGTTCGTCTTTTCAATACTTCTGTAAGGACTGTTTTTGTTGCAAAAACATTGTCTTCAGTTGTAGTAATCACTAAGGTTTCAGTAAACTCTTTCAATTGTTCGGCTTGCCAGCCAACGTTCAATGAAAGGTTTAAGTGGCTTCTTAGCATAGGCTCTAAACTTCCCAAACTTGCAATGACGGAAATGGTCACCAGTTCACGTTGTTTATAGGTAAGCACATCTCGCTCAAAAATATCCGCAAATAAATGCTCTTTAAGAAACCTGTCCATTTCGGGTGAAAACTTTTGGTATTCTGGTTTTCCATCTAACGGTCTTCCAACAAGTTCTTCCAAAATAGTCTTTCCTCGTTCATATTTGCTTCTAGAATCGTCAATAGTTGTGGCTTCTGGGCCCCACTCATCTTCTATACCTTTAGCCGTCCTTTCTTCCAGTACTACTAAAAGTGTTTGCAAACCGCGTATACTTCTTGGGAACCCGGCATAGGCGTATAAATGAACCAATACCTCTTTGGTTTCATTCACGGTTAGCTTATGATCTAATCCTTCATGGAGAACATCCTTGAGCTGAGATAAATTGCCTTGGGCAGTGTGACTTGCAATTTTGATTATACATTTCTCTTGGTTGGATAAAGCATTGTCTGATGTTGCTTGTTGCGCTATTGATTGACAGCTGATAAATAATACTAACCCGACGAATATATTCGCCGTGCGAAGGATATTTTTTAAACGCATGATAGGTACTGGTCTTAATGACGTTACTTTCATTAGTGGTGAATTAGTCGTTCAGTTGATCGGCAACACTATCATAATATTCTTGTGTTACCACTTCGGTCCATGTGGTGGGTTGTCCTCCTCCATAAATTGCTAAATAGGTAACATCACTATCTTTAGTTGAAGCGTGCCAGTGCTCTGTTTCTTTGTCACATTTGATTACATCGCCTGCTTTAAGTATCACAGGGTCTTTTCCTCTTTCTTGATAATAACCTTCACCGTCTACGTAAATAAGAACTTGAGATGTTGAATGTTTATGCCAGTCTAATGTAGAATTAGCCTTAAAAGTGGCTTTGGTAATATTAAAGTCGGTTTCATCATCAGCCTGTAATACACCGCTCAACCAAGCTTCGCCAATATAATGCGTATTTGGTGCCTTGAAGCCCTCGTCTTTGTATGAAGACACTTTGTAGTCCGTATTTTGAGCAAAAATGCAAATTGGAAGCATAAACAGTACTATTGTAATTAGATTTTTCATTTCTTTAATTTCTTTTCTTCTAGCCAATTGTACATTACATCGGCTATTTCTTGATTGTTTAAATCGGACATAGGGAAGTGCGTATTTCCCTTGATTCCTATTTCCGGTAACACAACTAAAGTTACATCACCACCAGCGTCGTTTACTGTTTTTGTCCATTTACGCGCCATGGAAAGGGCGGCGCGCCATTGGTCTTGACCAGGGTTTTTAACTTCAATTTCAGGGATGTAATCCCCATAATAAATTACAATGGGAATTTTGGTCAGTTTTTGAAATTCTTCCAATGAAATACCTTTAGCACGTAATGTTCCGCCCACATAAGAAATAGGTTCAGGAATGTTATCTTCTGGAAATACAAAATTACTACCAGGTTCGTAAGCTACTATAGCTTTTATTCGATCGGTCTTTAGAGCTGCACTCCAACCTTGTCCGCCACTATGGGAATGGGTAACTAGGATTCCGTCACCAATTTTTCCGAATAATTGAGAAACCGCTTCAATATTTAGATTGATGTTTAAAGGTCCCGTATCTGGAGTACTACGACGGAAGAATTGATTTAAAGCTTCAGGGTCCTTAGAAAATTGAACGTTCGGATAAAAACGTTTACCCTCGCCCATTCTGAATATGCCGAACCACAGTTGGTCTTCAGTTTTAGCTTCCAATGTTTTTGGTTCTAAGCTTTGTCCTGCCAATCCCCTTCTGGGTTGATCTAATAAATAGACAGGATACCGTTTTTTAAGGAATATATTTTGAAACCCTTCCCTGCCATCTGGAGTGCTTTGCCAAGTTCGCATGGACTGACCGTAGCCGTGCCAAAACACTAGCGGTAGTTTGCGAGATTCCGTAGGAATTTGATAAAATACCGATGCGTGGTCACCATGCAAGGTCTGCCCTTCGGTACTTTGATTTGAAGGATTAAAAGCACCATGGGCAATGGGGTCGAAAGTTCCATGGCTTTTCTTAACCGAACCACCAACGGCAAAAGTCCCTTGTTTTTGAATAGAAATAATATCATTCGTTTCAACAGGAGTATCTGCTATTTGCTTGTTTTGTTCATTACAGCCAATAAATAAAAGTATGCTACCAAGTACTAATGTATATTTTAGCTTTATCATGTATTACTTTGTTTTTGTAGTTATTTTAATAAGGGTTATGCCTTTTCTTAAATCTTTCTTTTTGTTGGAAAACTATAGTTCAATAGCACGCTCCAAGTGAAATCATCATCGGGCAATATTTGGGTGCTTATGCCTTTATTTATAACACCTGTCAACGAAAATGGACATTGCTTTTTACCAATGGTCAAGAACGCTGAGGTATAATATCCGGTTAAATCGTCAGAGGTAAGATAGTAAACTTGTGGTGTAAAATTTATATAAAACGAGTCTGAAATGGGAAATAGACTAAAGGCAGCATTAAGCACCAAAAAATTAGTTTCTTTTACCCCTTTATCAAAACCTCGGGCGTACAGATAATACATGCCAATACTAGTATGCTTTGATAATTTATAACTGGGTACCACTTCGGCACCTAAATATCTTCTAGATTCTAAAAGTTCTTCGGTATTGCCGTTTCTAATAACATTTACAGTTCTAAAATTCAGTCCGGGATGCGCCCCTACCCTCAGTGAAAACTTTTCTTTTTCAATCGCCTTATAGCGAAACCAAAAAAGCATAGTCCACGGTTTGGCATCGAGAGAAAAACGCATGTCAGGCTCAAAACTTAACTTTTTTTTGGTGAATTTTAAATCGAACAGCAAAGCGGGATCACCTAAAGAAAAAGAAGGAACTAATGAAACGCCATTATGAGTTATACTTGCACTTCCTCTAAAGTCATCTAAAAACCTATAGTTTTTATCTTTTGCATTTTCCTGCGCATTAGCAGTACTTAATAACAGCAATAACATTAAAGTTCCTATCTTCTTCATTGTACGTGATTACAATGCCAAAATTAGGGGAAGAACTTAGGTGCGGTACTACCCAAATTACGGATGTTTATACCAAAATTACAGATAATACATATGTAGCTTGATGATGTGATCATCAATAGGTTATCTTTATTTCAAATACAATGAGTCGTGAAGAATATTTTAGAAATTAAAACCATTGCAGACTACTTTAAATTGAGAAATTACGAAGTTCTGCATCCTTTGGTAGGTATTGTCGATTTTAAAAAGGTAAACCAAACCGGATATACCAATAAATCGTACGACGGATTTCATTACAGCTGTTATGCTATTTTTTTGAAAGATGCAGTGGGTTGTAAACTTAAGTATGGCAGTAACTCATATGACTATGACGAAGGTACCTTGGTTTTTATGGCGCCCAACCAGACTATTGAACTTGGCGGTTATGAACCGGGTTTTGTACCCAAAGGCTATGCTTTGCTTTTTCACCCAGACCTATTGCTGGGTACAAGTTTGGCAAAAAAGATTCACGAATTTAATTTCTTTGCGTACTCAAGTAATGAGGCTTTGCATTTATCCGCTAAAGAGCGAAAGCTAATCTTGAGTTTATTGGAAAAAATTCAGTTTGAATTGGAACAGCCCATTGATAAACATAGCAAGAAACTGATTGTGACCAATATTGAGCTATTTTTAGACTATTGCCTTCGTTTTTATGACAGGCAATTCATTACACGTGAAGTAGTGAATAAGGGTACTTTAGAGAAGTTTGATCATCTACTTTCTCAATATTTTTCATCGGAAAAGCCAAAAAATAATGGTTTACCTTCAGTAGCATATTTTGCGGATCAGCTTCATTTTTCTTCCAATTATTTTGGTGATCTGGTTAAAAAGGAAACCGGCAAATCTGCCCAAGAATTTATTCAAGCGAAATTGATAGATGTAGCTAAGGAAAAAGTATTCGACCCTAACAAATCAGTGAGTGAAATCGCCTATGAACTAGGTTTTAAATATCCGCAACACTTTAGTCGGTTGTTCAAACAAAAAGTAGGGCGTTCCCCTAAGGAGTTTATGGCCTCTATTAATTAATTGAAGTTAAAACCATTTCACACACATTACACTCCCCTCCTACCGTCGGCTCGTATAATAAGTGTTCCACTACCTTTAGAAGAAAGTTTTTAGAAAGAAAAAACAAGGAAAAAAGTAGAAACTTTCGCTTTTAACCAAAGCTCAAGTTACATAACGCGGAACATTATAGTACAAAAACTGATTATTGCTTTTTTATGAGAGAAGTCCATTAAAAAGCAATAATTCATATGTTTTATTTCTTTTTCATTGGTGGTAAATCGAAAGCTGTTGCTTCGTGCTCAAAATGATTTCTGTGAGAACCATCGCAAAAAGGTTTGTTATTAGAAAGTCCGCAACGACATATACCTAACACTGTTCTACCTTGTAAGTTATATGAATTACCTTGGCTATCTACAACTTCAAAATCTCCTTCTACTTTTACAGACCCATTACTATTTATGGTTAGTTTTGTTTTGCTCATAATCTTAAATTCTTTTATATGATTTTCGTAAAAATAGGAATATAGATTTAATATTTATCGTGAATAATTAAGAGTTATGAATTTTAAAATAATATGTAATAGCTTCTTATATTCACACTTTTTAAACAACGAAAATTTACTTTAATTGTTTACAAGCAATAATAGAGAAATGGTTATTAAATTGATGAGTTAGTGATTTGTTTTGGTCAGTAGCTTAGTAATACAATCTAAAATCTAGCAGTTTGCATACATTGTAATGTCTTTGGTGTAGTTCTTCTACCACATCGAACATATTATCATCTTCTTTAAATAAGTTAAAGAATGCCTTATCTAGGTTGGCACTGCTTACTCCGTCATATTCATTACCGTAGCCAGAGACAGCTTTTGCATTGGTAATATCTAAGAAGTATTGAGCTTCCTCTTCGTCCAGGTCTAGAATTTTTGCATTGGAGAAATGCAGGATTTTTCCTTTTAATCGTCCTTCAAATATCTCCGCAATTTCTTGTAAAGTATAATAGTAATCATTCAAGCAAATACTGTTGGCTTCACCATGCATTACCAGATAGATAATTTCATAATCCTTAAAATTATGGTCATCCAAGACTAAAGTGTTTAAGCTGTCTTCTAGTCCTTCGATAGTATCGCACGTTTTATTGATACTGGCAATACCATATTTCATGGCTAATTGCTCTAAGCTTTCTTGGGCTTCGGTGACGTTCACATTTTCAATATCATCGACCCCTTCTAAACAATAGATGAAATTTTCCTGATCACTTACGTGTTTTTGGGGTAATTGTCTTCTTTTCTCTAGCAAGCCTCTAAATTTTTGTAGCGTATATGAAGTACAAAATTACTGCAACTGTTTTAGCTTTTTTAGCGTTTTTGTATAAAATAATATTCCAAACACATTGCCTTCCCTCCTATTTTTAGATTTCAAATTAAAACACACCAACTAAACCTGTTCAATATAAAAGTCTATACATACTAATTAGCTATTAACAAATTATGGTGTACAGAGACTTTTTCTAAGAAGTAAACTTATTTTCCCAATTTCAACTTTATATCATAAATATATATTTATACATCCCTAACTTTGCCAATTCAAACACCATAACATTTACACCCTAAAATATGGACATGATTATCCCTAAACTGCACTACATACCAAAAGGAAACTCGCCAAAAGAGGTATTGGAAAATATACAAAAGGCATGTACTTCGGGTATAGAATTGGTACAGTTGGTTTTAGAAGATGTCTCAGAAAAGAAGTTTTTAAAAATAGCAGAAGAAGCTAGAGAAATCACTTCTCATTTTCAAACGCGGTTGATCATTGATAATCAGATTAAGATTGCAAAAACGGTAAAGGCAGATGGTGTTGTATTAAATAAATCAGCAACATCCCCTACCGAGGTACGAAAATTGCTTTATACTTGGCAAATGATCGGTGGTACGGCAAACAATTTACAAGACGCAGAAGCACTATTGAGCAAAGAAGTAGATTATATCAATTTAGGTCCGTTTAAAGCTACTGCCAACGAAGATAATCCGAGTCCGGTTTTGGGTTTAAATGGGTATACGTTACTCGTAGAAGCTTTAAAAACCGAAACCCCAATTATTGCTTTTGGGGGCCTTTCCACAGCAGATGTGAAAGCTTTACTAGAAGCAGGAGTATCTGGCATTACGGTATCCGAAGAAATTACGAGCAACTTTAATAGTATAAAAACATTTCACCAGTTACTGCAAGCATCTTCAATAGCAGAACAGCGACATACATTTGAATAAAAAATAGCGTAGTACTGCACTATTTTTCATCTTACTGATTTGGAGCGTTTTAATATCCTTCTAACTTAAATGGCGTAATAAAATCATCATCAATATCTTTATAGCTATTGGTGCAAAATCTATGGGCAATAGATTTTTTAGCATGTCGAAACCATAATTAATCTACGAATGGTTTATGTACAGCTAAACTGTAGATGCAACTTGATTTTTTAAAGCTATCTAAAAATGTATTAGGAGCAACTATATTCCGGTCCGTTATCTATTTTTAAAATAAAAATACTAGGTATATATTCTGTAGTGCTTACGTATTTTAAAAATGAATTTTTAAAGTAGCGTAAATCTTAAAGAAATATAATGCTTTTGGTTAATTTATGTAATTAGCTATTTATTAATATCTTACCTAGAAATAGTGAAGCATTAATTACAGCTGCCATTTATAAAAAAATTACCAAATCATGGAAACCGAAAAAGAAGAACAACAAGACCATCAGAAAGAACTAGAGAAAAAATCTGAAGAAATTAAAGGAGGCAATGAATACAGTGTTATTCTTAGTAGGGTTATTCATGAAGGAGAAGAAATTTTCAAAGTAAAAAACAAAGCCATGTTCTTAAGTTCGTTAATTGCGGGACTAGAAATTGGGTTTAGTTATTTTATGGTCTGTGCACTTTATTATCTATTGAACGGTACAATTGAAACGACGTTCATTTTCAAACTTTTTGCACTTGTATACCCTGTTGGTTTTATATTGGTTATTCTTGGAAAATCTGCACTATTTACCGAACAAACATCGGTATTGGCTTTGCCCATGTTAAATGGTCAGCGCAGCATTTGGGAGTTATTACGTGTATGGGGATTGGTTATTTTAGGTAATGTTATAGGGGGAATTATTTTTGCTGTGTTCATCGGATTTCTTGCGCCCCATCTTCATTTGTTTACCGCGGAAACCATGGTTGAAATTGGTACCCATGTCGCAAAAGAAGACTCTTGGGTACTACTAACTAGTGCCGTAGTTGCCGGATGGCTTATGGGGCTTTTGACCTGGTTATTGAACAGTACCATGAATTCGCTTACCCGTGTGGTACTTATCATTATGATAACCGGTGTTATTGGTTTTGGCGGCTTTCACCATAGTATTGTAGGTAACATAGAGGTATTCGGTGCCTTTCTACATTCCGCTGATATTAGCTTTTTAGATTACCTCTGGTTTTTATTTTTAGCATTGTTGGGCAACAGTGTTGGTGGTGCAGTGGTTGTTGGTCTATTCAAATACAGAATTTTTGAATCGAACTATGAAGAGAAGGTTTAGTACTGTTTGATTATGAGTCACTTAGAGTTATATTTTTTCTTTGTATTGGTAGTACTTAAAAATCAAAAGAAGTTCTTTGTTTTCTTTGCAAAAACTATGTAATCTACCTTACGATGTCAGTGTGAGTTTACGATTCAACACAAAAAAAATAGCGCAGTATTGCGCTATTTTTCATTTTACTATTCTTTAGAAATTACAATCCTTCTAACTTAAATTGTGTTACAAAATCATCATCAATATCTTTATAACTATTGGTACAGTAAATATGGTCTATAAATTCTTTAAGCTCGTCAAAACCATAATTGAATTGCCCATGGGTAACATATAAAAATACTTTGGTAGCACCTTGTTTCTTTAGTGCTTCCGCCAAAAATTTAAAGGTTCTACCACCATCTGCCAAATCATCGACAATTAAGCATTCTTTACCTTTTACATCACCTTGAATACTAATTTCAGGTGCTCCATCTACACGAACCTTATTAGAGGGCACTAAGTCTGCATTTAGCTTTTCTGCAATTTCATGGGTGGTTTTATACGCACCAGCATCTGGACTCACCAATACCGGATTACCGATTTGGTTATATGCTTTTTCAACATAGGTTACATGCGATATTTTTTCTGAATTTTCAATTAAAGCCAATGAAATAGCACTGTGCGGATGTAATATAGAAACCGCATCAAATTTCATGTCATTAATAAATTTACAGATCACTTTTAGATCGAAAGATTCCCCTTTATTAAATCGCCTATCTGAGCGCTGACCAATTAGGCAAAAGATGGAGAGTTTAGCTACAGCTGTTTTATGAGTTGCATTAGTAGCATCCCAAGCTTCTTTTATTGCAGCAGCTCTAAATAAATCTTCATAACTATTCCCTCTAATTTTTATATGAATATCTCCAGTTTCAGCGATTTTAGCAGTAACCTGTCCGTCATGGAATTTTTTTATTTCGTATTTCATATGTCCGTTTTTATTCGATAATCTAGATTAATAATTCCGCACTATTATACTCCCAGAATTTTAAAGTTGTTTTTTGATACTGCCCTTAAGACTCGCTTTAAGGTAATGTATTATTGAATTTCTTTATTTCTTGTTTCAATATTTCGTTTGATCTACCGTAGCTAACTATGTTCACCTCTAAAGGTATATGCTTAAATTTTTCTAGGGATTTGAATAGTGATTCTAATATCCAATCTAAATCGTTACCAAATGCCCCACCACCAACTAAGGTTAAAAACACGGAGTTTGATTTGTTGTTTTTAAGATTGATCATGGCAGAGTATAACGTAGCTTCATACGTAGCTTCTAAAACAATTCTCGCAAAATTCTCCCAATAATAAGATTCAATATTAGAATACGCAACGGGTAAAGCCGAGCAATATATTTGCGATACCAGTTGCTTATTGTCATTCAGCGTTACTTCTGTATTCCATTGTATACCTACCTTCAATTTTCCCTTTAGAGCTTCCCGTTGATCGGTAGTAAAACTACCAATTTGCTTATTGATGGAAAGAAGTCCCTCGAGACTAACCAACGCATATCCGTTGGTCATTTTCCATAGTTGAAGCTCTTGGTTATTCAGTTCCTTACCGATATCGGCTAAACAATCAATTTGATGCCCCTCTGTTTGTCCCGTTTGATGATTAACCGGAGCAAAGTAATTTCTATATATGGTTCCTGCACCACAAGCTATTGCACATGCCGGACCTTGGGTAAAATCATTTTCGTAAATACCAACTCCAGCACAAGGCGACACTTCAGGACCTACCATTTCCAATAAATTAAACTGAGATGCCGCTTGAAATAGCGCATGCTCGTTTCTTGGGTTGGCATGCAATCCTTGAATATCGGCTACAACTTCAGAAATCTTTATTCTACTAGAACTATCATTGAAAGTTTGCTGTTCTCTTAATTGTTCTAAGGAAACAACCACTAACGATCCAAATTGATAGGATTTGTTATTGACTTTAGAAATCAAATGCTGTCCGTCAATAGTGATATTATCACGCACATTTTTAGGTGATATTTCTTTAAATCCTGTCAATTCTTCGAACCACATAGTCTTTGTTTTATAGATTTTTGTTGATTCTATCTCTTATTTCTTGTAAGTTCACTTGATGAACAAATTGTCCGTTCTCATAGATAACTTGTAGCTCACCCGTATTTTCTTGTTCTGGTGTCACTTGATCCACCAATACATATTCATTATCGTTTAGTTCTACTTTCACCAATCCCTTTGCAGATTTTTTAATTCCGTCATCGGTAATAGGATCTTTGAAAATTTCTCTTCGTACACCATTTACCACAACAGAAGTAGCTTTCATTGCAAACCCGAATGTATCTCTAGTATTAAATTGATACGTAAATGATCCAATACCAAGAACTACATTGGTGGTTGCAAAGCCTTTGTCGCTTAAACGCTGGCAGATAGCTTCCGCTCTTTCTGTAGTAATGCTATCGCCATAAATAGCGCCAATGTGGCTGTCTAAAACTTTAAAACCTTGTTCGTTGACGGTTCCGCCAAAAATATCCCAAAGTAACTCTACAACCCCTTTATCTTTAGGTGTGTTACCACCAAGTGTTGTAGTTTCTCCACAGATAATATCAACAGGATCGCCGCTATCTGGTCGTATTACAAGTTTACCATCTCTAGAAAGCACCTCTTCTTTTAATTGAGGCAGATACTCGGTAAGTACTTTCCATAGATCCCAAGTATCACTAACCACTGACAAAATTCCCGTTGGGTACGTATTCATTAAAGCTCTAAAAGTGCCAATTTCATCATCTTTGGTACCGGCGCACATTACGGAGTGTTCGGTAGCATTTACAGACCCAACTACAAAACCTTCTGCATTATAATACTTGCGTAGGCTACTAATAACCGGTAGCGTATCTGATCCAAGAAATACAGAAGCATGACCCATACCCGATGATATAGCACTTTGAAGTCCGCCCATACCTCTCATAGAAAAATCGTGACCTTGAAAATCAATAAAAGCCAAATTATCTTTATCCGTCAAAAGCGTCCATTTTTTGAAAATACGCTTGTATAACAAAGCAATAGATGCCGTTGTCATTGGTTGCCATAGCATGGTAGATAGTATGGTTTCTAAGAAATTGGTGATCCAATAGAACTTTTTATCGGTATTTACTACCGTAACCATTGGCACTCGAATAGGAACTTCTACCCCTTCTACAATCGATTTTACTTTAATAGGTAAATACTGGAGATCATGTAATTCCTCGTAATGGGTAACATCATAATCGGTACCCAAATACAGTGATAATTCTTCTTTTAGTTCATTACAAACTACTGCTTTTGGCTTAGAAAAGAAATTGTCTTGAAAATAGTCGTGCAACCATTGAAATACATATTGTTGCCCAAATGAAACCACTTTATCGCAACCTTTAGGAGCATATTTGTTGCTTCTAGGTGTCCAGTTAGAATATACCTCTTCTGTCCCTTTAGGGTATTGTTGGTGGTGTCCTGTTTTATATCCGTCTGTTAGTAGTAATCCGTTCATAATGTTGGTTTATTTTATAGTATTTAAAGCCTCTTCTATACTAAGAACTATAGGCGTATTGTATTTTTTACACAAAGTAGTAACGTAGGTATTCTTATAAAATTCTTTAGGACAAATAACTATTAATTTATCGCTAGCCACGTATAATCCCAGCTCAACTAAAGATATTGGGGATAAGGCATTTGGAAGAAAATTTAGAAGGATGATATCTGCCCTTTTTAAGGCATCAAGTTCCCAATGTACATGATGCTCTATCTCGCACTTGTTTAAAGAATCGTGCTCTTTAAGTGTTGGGTCAAAAATGTGATGGCTATTTTCTAATGCAGTTATGCATTTTGTTCTCCAATTCGTTGTGGTGTTATCGTCCATACTACCAGCTAAGAAAGCATACTTCTCTCCTATTGCTTTTTCTGGTAATGAAGTAGTTGAATTGTAAATCATAATTTGTGTTATTATGACACAAATATAAAATACAAATAGATACCAACCTAAAATATTATGTGTTATTTTTACGCAAATTATTTATGTTGCTGAAATTCAGTGAATTATATCTCGAATATGATTCCTTCTTTTTTAAGGTGGAAGTATCTTTTTTTATTGAATTGGAATAAATTGGCAGGTCTACCAGATCCTTTAGAGACCTTTTCATCAAGTTCATCAAGTACATTTAAGCCGATGATCTTCTTTCTAAAGTTGCGCCTATCTACCTCCCTACCAAGAAGCGTACTATATAATTTCTCTAAATCTGAAAACGGAAATTTGTTATCAAGCAATTCAAAACCTAGCGGTTCGTAGGTAATTTTAGCTTTTAGTCTTTTAATAGCGGCATCTAAAATTTCCTTATGGTCAAAAGATAATTCTGGCAGTTCATCTATATGGAACCACTGTACTTGTGCTGCATCTGTAGAAGCATATATTTTAAACGCATTAGGGCGAATTAATCCGAAATAAGCAATGGATACTACCCTGCCCCTTGGGTCTCTATTCGGTTTTCCGAAAGTATACAACTGTTCAAGGTAATTGATCTTTATACCAGTTTCCTCTTTAAGCTCACGTTCAACAGCTTCTTCAAGTGACTCATCATCCAACACAAATCCGCCAGGGATTGCCCATTTACCTTTAAAAGGTTCATATTTTCTTTTAATAAGTAATATAGAAATGTTACCAGCTTCATAGCCGAAGACTACAGCATCTACTGAGAGTTGAATGGATTGTTGCATATTATGCGTATATTTTACGCTAATATATGGAATAATAATTATTCACATTACAAACATATTATCAAAACCTTCTAGCCTATCAAGTTTTAAAATTGTCTATTATTTAAAAATACCCTGCAAATTTTCTAACACACCCAGCGCAGCTTTTTCACCTGCAATCATAGCTGCATTTAAAGAGCCGTTTAATTGAATATCTCCGGCTAAATAAATAGTTTCCGACAAGCGCGTTTCCGAAGGGGATATTTCGTATTGTAGTTCGCTCAACTTTGGCAGCGACTTTGGTATGCTGTAGTGTTTTATAAATGTAGTAGAAGTAATACCGCAAAACTCTTGTAACTCCTTTTGAACTTGACTTATTAGCTTTATACCATTTAACCCTTGATTATCAACCACAGTAACAGAAAGTAATTCTTTCCCTGCATTTAATGTGGTTTTTAGACTTGTATGGTAAAAGATATTATTGATAAGAGCCTTTTGATTAGGAATTAATCCGATAAGAGGTTTTTTAATCGTTCTGTTTTCCGTCTCAAAATACAGTGTATCACAACTTTGCCAATCAATAGCTTGATTCTTTAAGTTTTGAATTAAGTCACTCGCTTCGGTTGCTATAATTATGTAATCGCTCTCTAATTCTTGTCCGTCAGCAAGTAGAATTTTGTTATCGCTAATAGAAGATACAGCGGTGTTATATTTTATAACGGTGCTTTTTAGCTGTTTTAATAGTTGCTTGGGTATTTCTTCAATTCCGCCTTTTGGTAATGCAGCATTGCCTTCGCCGAACATTTTATAGACAAATTCGAACATTCTGCTA
The DNA here is from genome assembly GCF_004364165.1 of Maribacter spongiicola. GTDB lineage: Bacteria > Bacteroidota > Bacteroidia > Flavobacteriales > Flavobacteriaceae > Maribacter > Maribacter spongiicola. The sequence continues at coordinate 809,959 of NZ_SOAY01000011.1, read as the reverse complement.
GAAGTTTCTAGTTTGTTTTCAAGAAATATTCCACTGAAAAAAGGTTTGAAGAAATCTTGTATTATTTTAGAAGAGAATCCTAAATCTGTCAAATACGAAGATGTTGTTTGTGCTTCATCTGAAAAAATATCGCCGATTGATTTTTTCTTCAGTTTCGTATTGAGTTTAAGAATATTCAATTTATCTGTAACCGTGCCAACATTAGCCAATAATGTAGGAAATAATAAAGATGCATCTCTAAGCGGATCACCAATTACTTCTTGTTTTCCATTTTTGAAAATGGATGCGCCAGGTAAAAACTCTTGCAGTTCTAATGATTTGTAATCAAGATATTTTTGAGCTGCAGGATATGCCGTTAATAAAACTTGAAATCCGTGGTCTAACTGATACCCATTTACAATATCTGTTTTCACCCTACCGCCTATCCGATTTGTTGCTTCGATTAATACAGGAAAAAAACCGTTTTGTTCAAGTACAATTGCTGCTACTAAGCCACTAATTCCGGCACCTATGATATGAATCTTAGAATCTTGATTACCCATTCTATATTTTTGTTTAACTATTTTAGTGTATATGTGAACAAAATTAGTATTTTTGATATAGACTAATATATGTAATTGATCTATAAAACTATCTTAATCATGAATTATTTAATCATCACCTTTGAAATTATAGTAGCCTTAAGTATATTAAATGTATGGCTCATACAGAATAAAAAACCAACAAGATGGCGTGGTGGAAATGCGACTACTATTATCGAAGAATTTGAGGTTTATGGTCTATCAAAGCAAATGTGCTATATAATTGGCTTTTTAAAGGTGACCTTGGCTCTTTTACTACTTGTTGCAATTTGGTTTCCTGTAATAAAGCAACCAGCAGCATTAGGTTTGGCAGCTTTGCTGTTAGGTTCAATAGTGATGCATTTTAAAATAAAAGACCCATTACTAAAATCTTTTCCTGCAGCTTTATTTCTAGTCCTTTGTTTAATTATAGCTTTTGCATAAAATTTATAATGCAGTAAGTTGTTGGTAATAGCTTACTGCAATAAATAAATTTATAAGTGCCAATACCAAAGATGGTAACGACTCTGCTGTGCTGTCCTTTATTTTTATTCTAACGGCGAAACCTAAAAACATAAGAAGTGCTAGACCTGCTGAGGCCATTAATACAAGAATAGGTGAAAAGAAGTAACCAATAATTAATCCCGATCCACCGGCTAGCTGTAAGATTGCTGTAAGAACTCTCTGATTCTTGAGACCAAATCTTTCGAACTCATCTTTCATTTTTTGAGAGAAAAGGCATTCTACACCATAGTATAAAAAAGCGCTACTTGATAAAAGTATGGCAATGTTTAAAATTTTCATTTTGTTTTTTTATACTCGTAGCTAGTTGTAGGGGTCAAAAGAATTAAGATAACTGTTCTATTTTTTTCATTATCTCATCGGCTTCAAAAGTCTTTTGATCACTCAATTTTCTATTCGTTGTAGATAAGGAATAGGCTTCTTTTAATAGTTTTTCATATTCACTACGTAATATTTCTTTTTCTGATTTCTTTTTAAATAATCCGAACATAATTTTATGAATTTGATATATCTGTGTAATAAGATTCTAGACGTTAAAGATACATAATGTTTAATTATTTTTATATATAATTAAACAAAATTAAATGTAGTGATTTTTTATGAGCTACTCTTCTCTCAATTTAGAAATTACCTTACCCACATTCTTTTCTTCAAACTTGCCTAGAAATTTTAGAGCGTACATCACAATTTTAGATTTAGGTGCTTTTATAAATTCGCCAAGACTTAAAACAGTTATGTCCATTTGCTGTATAGCTGCATTTTGCTGTTCTGTACCTAAGCCCCAAAGCAGATTTGCATTATACCACGAGAGATCTCTTGCTTTGCGCAAACTGAAGTTGATGATTTCTTCATCTGTATTTTTACCGACAAGGTCTAATAGAAATAATAAAGGTGAAACACGGCTAAGGCGGTCTTGCATTTCATTTACTATATTGCCAAGTTTGGTATTTACGGTATTGAAATCTTTCTCAATATCAGATATTTCTAAACCTTTCATCGCAGTACTTGCGGCTAAACCCAAATCTAGATTAATATGGGTATTAATGCCCAGCATAATATGCTGTAAAATGGTTAGGGTGTCATTTTTGGTGTCAAAGGCAAATTGCCATGATGCACTAATGGGTTGATTGTTAATATAACCATTATAGGCATCTAAATAGTAATTGGCGAAGGTAACATCGAAGGATTCCATTCTGGCATTATCTTCAAAATTCCCTAATTGTACCTCTTTCAATATTTCAGCAGTAACCCTTCGATATAAGAAAGCAAAATAGCCTATGCGGTCATTGTTAATTATAGCATTATCAATAATGTTGTCTAATTGATTTAAGACTTTTAGTATGATGGTTGGTCGGCTAATAATCTTGTATTTATTTCAGTATATGCTACTATTTTGTTATCAAAACTTATAATCGTTTTCATACCAATAAATATATTTAATTCTAATTGCTATTTTAAGTTGCGCCAGGTAAACTTTTGCTATAATTACAAAAAAGAATAAATCTCATGCTATAAAAATAAAATCAATCAGTAGGCCTAAAAATTGCTTTCCATTTAAAGGCTAAATAAATAACCGCTCCCAATAGAAACGAATCAAGAAAATAAGCACCTGTAATCTGAAATACTTCAAAGTAAGTTAGCATACTGATCAGTGAACTCAAAACCCAACTAATTAAAGCTGCAGGTTCCCATTTAACAATATCTTCAAGGTTGTACTGTTGTCTTTTTATCCAAAAGAAATGAATAAAATAGATAGAAGAAATTGCTGGGGCTAGAATACCTAAAAATTCTAAGAATTCAAAAAGGTAGGTAGCGAAACCTAGCAGAGCCAATAGGGTTCCGAAAATACTTGAAACAATAACTACATTTTTAAAGGTCCATTTTTTATTAATGGTGGTAAACGTTAAGCTTGCAGAATAGAGGTTAGTAGCGTTGGTACTCCATGTAGATATAAACAACAATAGAAAAGCAGGAATCACCAAGTTATACTCACCCATTATTTTTATGATATCTACTTCACCAGTTTGTATAGAAGGTACTGCACTTAAAATATAGGCAAGCGGAGTACCAATGGTTAATCCTAAAACGGAGGCTAGACTTTGTTTGTCGGTTTTTACGAATCTAGAAAAATCTGCCATTAATACAGGGAATAAAACCGCAGCGCCTACTAAAATTGAAGTTGCCTTAAAAAGCGTCATTGAACTTTCTTCTGGCACATAGTTGAACAGTGCTGATGGACTTTCTAATTTTTCTAGAGACAGATAAAAAACATAACCTAGAAAAGCGGTTAAAACAGGAATAGAAATATTCGCGACTTTTTCAATACTTCTAATTCCATATACCGTGGTAATCGTAATAAACAGACTAGTTGCGATAATAATCAGTTCTTTTGAAATTGTAAAGCTAAAGGTGCTTTCGGTAGTGTCAAAAATAGCAATACCCAACAATTCTAATGCTACGGCAAACCACCCGACCAAGGTTACTCCAAAAATAAAATTGACAATCTTTGCTCCGTGTTCTCCAAAACTAAAATGGAGAATCATGTAGGTAGATAATCGTGAACGGTTACCTATTAGGGTAGTCGCCATACACATAATGGTCAATACCAAGGTAGAAATACCAAATGCGATAAGAGCATCTTTAAAACCAAGACCAAGTGCAATTTCAGAGCCTAAAAACAAGGTAGATACGGATAACCCGGTACTGGCAATAATCAACGCAACTACCCAACCAGAAACGAAGTCTTTGGGTTGAACTTTGGTAGTTGCGTATTGATCTGCTTGGTTAGACATTTGTGGCGCTTAATAAGCTCTCAGCTAAAGGTCTCAATTCTTCATGACAAACTTCGCCATTATCGGTAATTTGTATTTCATCAAAATAAATGCTGGTTTTCGCTACCACTCCGTCAAAATGCGATTTTGCCATTTGTCCGAATGGCGGCATGTCCATAGCGCTTGTGTGTCCAAATCCGAAATCTACACCGCCCCAAATACGTTCGTCTTCAACAAGTTCACCTGTAATGGCGTGAACTTTCGGATTAAGACCTATCATATTATGAGAAATCTTATACATGTTCTCGTCTTCAAAAGAACTAAGGTATTCTTTAAACTGAGCAGCGCCCTCCCCTTCTACATCAACAATTTTACCATCTTTCATTACAAATGCAACTTTATTAGTGAGTTTTGCATGTTGTAAATAATCGAAAACAATACGCCCGTTCATACTATCTAATTTTGGAACCACATTTACAAAACCTGGTGCTGTACCAAACTTAGGCATGGAAAAATCGCCATCATCATAATCGAACGTGTAATTGATATCGATATCGTAAGATACATCTGTTCCGTTTTCACTGGTGATGCGTACCGTATTTGCCGTTTTGACCATACTGGTTACTTTAGACAGAAGTTTCTTTAAAATGGGAATTTCATAACCCGTAAACACGCGATCTAGCGAATCTATAGAGCTTTCTGCTATTATTAAGTAGCGCAGTTTTTTATTATCTCTCATAGCTGTTTCCCAGATGTCTGAATATAATAGCACTACCGCATTAGCTTCAATCCATACATCAGCTTTTAATAAGGCTGCGGTTAATGCTTCAGAAGGCCAATCTTTCATTCCGGCTTGACTGTCTTTTTCAGCTTGAGGAATGTACATGACCAATGGCAATGCACCAGCATTTTGTGCAGCTTGCGCCATAGCATCTATAGTAGCTCTATCTGTACCTAAATCTGATGTAATGGCAATGGTTTCTCCAGGTTGTACCTGAAACATATCTTCCATTAATATTCTTGAAAAACGTTCTCTTTTAGTTTCCATATGTATTTGAAAAAAGTATGATAAGGGCATCCTAAGACAATGCCCATAAATATCAGTTAATGGTTGACGTGTACTTAGAATTTAACAGAAATTGCAGTACCTACGGTTAATGGTTGACCTCTCCAGGCAACATCATCAGGACTCCCAACAAATTCACCAGGTGAGAATTCTTGGTAATATGCTTTATCGGTCAAGTTCTTGCCCCAAAGTTCAAGTTTCCAGTTTTTGTATGATAGTCCCAAACGAGCATCTAATAAAGAATAAGCATCTGTTGTAAAAGCATCTCTATTACTTTCATGCCAGTAGGTTTTTCCTGTAGTATCTAGGTTTAAGAATCCGTTGAATTTTAAATCATCGGTAATATTGAATGAAGATTCTAAACCAACAGCGAAAGTACTTACAGGTACAAACGGTGTTTTTTGACCATCGTAAGCTGAATTGTTTGTAAAAGTACCATCGTCACCACCAGTAGTACCACCTTCTACAATTTTAGCATCTGTTACACCTACATTGGCAAATACATCTAAGAAGTTTGAAAGTCTAGCACGAGATTCCAACTCAAAACCGAATACATCACTCTTATCATAATTATAAACACCTGCAATAAAAGTGGTTAGGTCTAAAATATATTGTTGTTGGTTATTTAAAGTAGAATAGAATACAGAACCGTTAAGTATAAAGCGATCGTTCCATGAAGTAGTTTTAAATCCTAATTCATAATTGTCTGATGTTTCATCGTCAAACTCTCTATTGAACAGATTAGTTGGCTGTGCATTAAATCCGCCATTTCTATAACCACGACCATAGTTTGCATACATCAAAACATTTTTATTCGCTTGATATGATAAAGAGACTTTAGGTTGAAACTCGCTATTATCTCTTTCTGAATTGGTAACAAACAATACATCATCTTGTGTAAAGTTGTCCATATCTAAACGGAATCCTGCAGAAAGGGTTAATTTATCGGTTAGTTTGTAATCTCCGAATCCGAATAAAGCGATAGTTTGGGTTTCGTTAATATAGTCTGCTGTATCGTAAGCATCTGGACCGCCAAAATCAACACCTGTAGTCCCGTTTTGGTAAAAGTCTTTTTCTATTTTTTGATAGAATCCGCCTAAACTCCAATCAAACTTAGTGTCCGATTTTGAATTATTGATTCTAATTTCTTGGTTGAATGTTTTGGAAGTGATTTCTTCACCTTGTGTTAAGCCGTCCAACTCAAGAAAATCTAAATCTCCATTAGTAGAACGTTCTACTTTATTGATAGAAGTGATACTCTGTAATTTAACACCGGTAAGGTTATAATCCATTTTTAAGGTACCGTAGTTATTTGTCATATCCGACCTTCCCAGCACATCAGAAAATATTACATTATTACCATCAGACGGATTGGGGTCTAAAATACCACCCGTAAATTCACCATCTGTACCAGTTGGATTTACCGAATAATATGTTGCACCACCTTCAATATTAAAATACTGATAAGAACCCGTAACTGAGAAGTTAGAAGATAATTTTGCTTTCAATTGACCTCTTACATTAATGTCTTCTCTAAAATCAACTTTTTCATTAAGAAATTCATTGGTAAGTAAACCATCAAAATCTTTATATTGTGTTGAAAAACGATAGAACAATTTGTCTTTCGCTATAGCCCCAGATGATACAAACTGTGCTTGTTTAAATCCGCCATTACCAACACCTAATTTAATTTGGTTGTTCATTTTATTGGTAGGGTCTTTTGTGTAAATATTAACCGCGCCACCAATTGCATTTTTACCATATAAGGCACCTTGCGGACCTTTAACCACTTCAACCAAAGCCAAGTCATACAAATCTTGACTTAATAAACTTGGATCAGGTATGGTAACACCATCAATAACGAAAGCCAATGGAGCATCGCCTCCCCTAACTTGCGGAATACCACGAACCGTAATAAAATTTAGACCAATAGATTGCGAAGAATTGAATTTTAAGTTTGGTACTAAAGTTGAAAATGAACTTACATCTGTAATACCGGCACTTTCAATGCCTTCCGCATTCAAAGCCGTAACAGATTCTGGCGTAGTTTGTATAGATTCTGTTCGCTTACAAGATTTACCCATAACACCAGAGAACCCTTGTACGGTAACACCAGTTAATGAAACAGCGGTTTCTACCAATTCAACATCAATTTGAGATTGCCCTGAAACTGTTATTTCTTGAGTTTCAAACCCAATAAAAGCGACAGATAGTATTGCTTCGGTAGATGCAATGCTAATATCAAAATTTCCGTTAAAATCTGAAATTACACCATTAGATGTGCCTTTTTCGCTAACACTGGCTCCGGGCAACGGTTCGCCATTTTGATCTGTAATTTTACCAGTCACCAAAGTTTGTGAAAAACCGAAGGTAGAAACCAGAAAACAAATAAGTAAGAATAGTTTTTTCATGATCTGTTTAGATTAGTTTGTTTGCTAAATGTAGAAACACATCTATTAATTCTTATTAATTCTTAATACTAAAAATATTTTTAATAATTTTATTCTTAAAATAGGAATTTATGATAACAGGTTCAGGGTCATTGGTTTTTACTTCAGAGTACTTTAAAATTTTAATAGACAAGATACATGATGAGTTTATAAAAAAACATAAACTTACCCAATTACCAAAAACGTTTCAATTGTATGGTTATGGTGCTTTTGATGAAAACAAACCTAGTCTTAAAAACGATTTTGAAGCTTTAGGGTCCGAGTTTATAAATGGAAAGTACTTATATGATAAGTTTCGAGAATTTGAAAAAGGGAAACCACTTATAAAACTGAATCATTATTATAAAACCATCATCTTACTTTTTTTAGGATATCAAGACTACGAAGTATTTCTTGCAGAAAACAAACCCTCTGAAGATGAGTTCGATAAGCAGTTAACCCTTCTTAAAAGTAATGATGAAGACATTACCTATTATTATATCAATTACTATTTCGGGGAAGACAATACCATTTTAAAAGGGCAAAGTATCATTTCTAAAAATTGGAAAAAGATTCAGCATATTTTTATGTATCCCTTAGAAGATGGTACCATGCGTGAATATTATAGCCACGGCAATATAAAACGCCAAGGAGATACCTTGACCATTAAGACAAATACCCTTTCTGGGGACAGATATATTGATGGGGCTAGTGAAATCTATTATTTAGGACACCGAGCGCCATCTAACATTAAATACTTGATCGGTACCTATTGCACATTCGATCTATTTACAAATACTGTTGCCGGCCGTTCCATTTTAGAAAAATGTGAGAGTAAGCGAGAAATGGAACAAAAATCTATGGACCCTAGCATACCTCCTTATATAGCTATGGAAATAAGAAACAAGCGTATTGTAAACCCTAGTGTTGTTCCAAAACATGCACTAGAACTATCAAGCAATAGTCCGTACGCATCACTTTATGGCAAACTACCAGGCACCTATAATGTAACTTTTGACTTTGTTGACGGATTTCAGGAAAAATTGAAATTCAAAATTTTGAAGTCCAATTTTGAAATAGTAACACTTACCGATAATGTCTATATAGAAAAGGACCGAATAGAACTGTTGAACAAAGGATCTGTAATTAATTTCAGATTTAACTTCTCTGGGATTATAGCTTTGGAACGTGTAAATATCTACTTTAAAAGCTACTATTTAAAAAATAATAGTAGAAACCAAGAAGGTGTGTTTAGTGGTATAGATAATGAAAATAGATTGGTGAATGGTTCGTTAAATGTTGATTTTACCGAAGCATAATTGGTAGAAAAATTAGATAATAGAATTAGTTATACGTAACAAAAAGGTCATTTTTAAAGTGTAATATTAACATATAAAGATATTTTTAAGCTGTTCATCTGAATTACTTTTTCATACTAAGGCATTAAAGTACTTTTCGGCACTCAAACCCCGAAAGCAGATTAATGAAACTTGAACTAATAATAGTAGATGATTCCCCTTTATGGTTGTCATTAGCCGAAAAGCTTGCCAAAAATCACCCGTTAGTGCGTAGTGTCCTTACCTTTGAAGACTCTTATGATGCTTGGGTACATATACAAATAGCGAAACCACAAGTTGTAATGTCAGATATTGAGATGCCAGGTATGAACGGACTCTCTTTTCTAGAAATGTTCGCAGATCGTTTGCCATTTATATCAAGTTCTACCAAACAAGAATTTGAAGTTGTTGCCAGAGAACTTGGCTGTGTTGATTTTGTAAGAAAGCCATTTACAAAAAGTGAACTTCATAATGCCATAGATTTAGTTTACGCCAATATTTATGGAAAAAAAGTAAGCGCATAATTTTGAATTTCAAAATTCTTAATAATTATAAGGATTTTGAAATTCGAACTTGTTATGGCCAATAATAATTTAAACCATAGTAAATGCTCAACGCGCCTATAATAATATCATTTGACACCATATTTATAACATCAGTTGCATCAGTTATTGTAACGTCTTCGCAGATGAAACAAGTGATTGTTAATTTATAACGCTCGTCATTACCATCATATTGAATTTCTTTTTACGTTTATTTCCTCCAAATTAAAAAGTGAAATATTAACCTTTTTTAAGATTTACAAGATGCATTTATAGACTACATTTGCCGCCTTAAAATTGTTATCAAGAATCTCGAAAAAGGAGATAGCAACCTGCAATAACAAGCAAGGTGCTAAATAGATAAGCCATTAATTGGAACAAATGTTAACACATGATTCTTCTAATTTATAGCTATTTCCTTTTTTGAAAATGAAGAAAGAGAAATGGAAAGCACTAAAAAGATTATACCAAAATTTTCAGCTTTAATACCCTTATTCGTATTTGTATTTACGTTTTTAGGCGTAGGTATCTATCAAAACGATTTCTATGCACTACCCGCTCCTATTGCGGTAATTGTCGGTATAATTGTAGCATTTTTACTTTTTAAACAAAGCATTACTTCCAAAATTAACACTCTGTTAAAAGGTTGTGGCGATGATAAAATATTGACCATGTGCCTTATTTATTTGCTAGCAGGTGCTTTTGCTGCTATTACAAACGAAACGGGAAGTGTAGATGCCATCGTTAACCTTGGGTTAGATGTTATAGCTATTCAATATATTTATGTAGGGATCTTCATTATTGCAGGATTTTTATCGGTTTCTACTGGAACATCTGTTGGTGCAATTGTAGCATTGGCACCAATTGTAGTTGGTTTTGCAGATGAAAGCAGTGCAGATTTGGCAATACTATGTGGTGCTTTGTTAGGTGGTAGTATGTTTGGAGATAATTTATCTGTTATCTCAGATACCACAATTGCCGCGACTCAGTCTTTGGGATGCAAAATGAGCGATAAATTTAAACAGAATATCAAAATAGCGGTGCCTGCAGCATTATTCACCATTGCTATTTTAGTATTTCAGGGAATAGGATTGGAATCTGATGTAAACCAAACTACAGTTTACAATTATTCTATCATTAAAATATTGCCATATGTATTGGTGATTGTTCTTTCGGTCGTGGGAGTCAATGTCTTTGTAACCTTGTTGTTAGGTACAATTGCAGCAGGTGCATTAGGAATCGCTTATGGTGATTTCTCATTAATAGAATCAACCAAAATCGCCTATACCGGATTTACCAATATGACCGAAATATTTCTGCTGTCTTTGTTAACTGGTGGGCTAGCTGCCTTAGTGGAAAGAAATGGCGGAATTGAATTTATACTGGTCAATATTAAAAAGCTGATTAAAAATAAGAAATCTGCCCAGTTTGGTATTGCGACTTTAGTGAGTACCATTAACATGGCAATTGCAAATAATACGGTGTCTATTATTATTGCTGGTCCTATTGCAAAGACTATAAATGACGAGTATCATTTGGATAATAAAAAGACGGCATCAATCTTAGATATTTTTGCTTGTATTTTTCAAGGCTTACTCCCTTATGGAGCTCAGGTTTTAATGATTTTAAGCTTCTCCAAAGGGAAAATCGATTATATAGATTTGGTAAGTAATACGTGGTATCTACTTCTTTTGTTTATTTATACGTTACTGTTTATTGGGCTTAAGCCTATACATATGAAGTAGTCTTTAATATGATACAGCAATTTTTAAAAAGTAATTTTTCTGATAAAAGTACGTTCTAGTATCTTATAAATTTCAAAACCATTATCAATGAATTTCAAGATGTTATCGTTTGCCGTATTTTTTATTTTTATTTCAAATGTTTTCGCACAAAACAAAGGTGTAGTAACTTTTAAAAATGGAGATATTAAAGAAGGCCTTATTGAGAATAAGGGAAGTAAAATTCTCTTTACTGAAATTGAAGCTTCGCAACCTGAGAAAATTGATCATGAAGATATAGAACATATAAAAACAGGTGATATTGAATATTTTAGAAGCTCACCAAATTCTAAGAAATTAGAAGAATTTCAGGTGATAATTTCTGGAGAAACAATGTTAGTGGCACGAAACATTCAAACAAACTACGGTAGTATGAAGGTTGAAAACGAGACTTCTTATGCTCAAAGTGGTAAACTAACAGCAAGTCAAAGCACACAAGTTTCAAGAAGGGTTGTTCGAGGACCTACTAGTAGAGGCACTATTATTAAATATTTTATTAAAAAGCCAGGCGCTAACAATATTGAACAAGTGTACCGCCTAATTGTTGGTGATGTAGATTGGATAGGATACAAGAAAAAGGTGAAAAAACAATTAGGAGATTGTAAATCACTTATTCAAAAAATGAATGATGGTGATTTCAAAGATGATGAATATGGTAAAGGCGCAGAATTAGCTGCTATTGTTTTGTATTACAATGAAAATTGTAGTAATTAAATTAGAATAAAAACTATCATTAAATATAAAAAAACCTATAGGAAACTATAGGTTTTTTTATTTCCGTTATCTTCCATATAACGGCGCCAATAAATAAGACAGGTATTTATAGCCGATAAACAAAGGCAGTAAGAAGCTAATATATATCTACAGGTCAAGAACCATCTGTTTGCTAATTGTGCATTTGCAAATCTATTTCTAGCAACCATATTGACAGCATGCGTAATTACCTTTATTTAAGTTTGGTGGTATGGAGCGTTTAGAATATATCATTCATAATTATTTCTCGAAATTGTGGTCTAAATACATTACGTCAGTGTATATAGGTCCAATAAAAATGACTGAGGTTAAACAAAAACTGAATTATCGACTCCCAATAAATTACAATAAAGTGTGCTATATCGATTTTGTATTGCTTAATTAGTAATACAGAGGAGAAAATCAGTTATAAATTTCAAATAGAGTGTTAAACCATGCCTTTAGATGTAAGAACTTTCCCTAAAAAAGTAACTTTGATATCCCGATTTTAAATCAGACGCTTATTGTGTTTAGTAATACATTATGATATACGTCGTAAAGTATTGTTAATTAACTATGTGCGTTCGTATTACTAAAGGGTTAAGTTTTAATAGTTTTTACAAATCTAAATCATTTATTATGAAACACTTAGTAGCTGTTTGTGCAGCTGTTTTAATTAGCACGATGTCTTACAGTCAATGGCAAGTATCTGCTAGTTCTGGATACGCAATAGGTAGCGCGACCATGAAATTAGGAGAACGCGTTAATGCTACTTCTACTGAAAACTCTTATGGAAGTTACGGTGAAGGAACAAATTTTCAACTTAGAGGAACTTATTTTTTCGACGATTCTTTCGGTTTTGACTTAGGTGTGGGTTATTTACATGGTACGGGTCAAGACATATCGATTATTGATTTTCCAAGTACCGAGGTAAATGCTATAGCAAGAGCGCGAGCTTTTGGTGCTTCCGCATCTGTAGTATATAAGTTTACTAATAATATTTACGGTCGTTTTGGAGCCTTATTAAAATTAGGTGGTAAAACTGAGGGAGTTATCTATCAAAAATCGGTTTTTTCAGAGCAAGAAGCAGAAGCCTTAGGTGTACCTAACGGTTCTTATTCTGAAACAAATTATAAGGAAGATTTTCACGGACATTTTCCTTTAGGTTTCGTAGGTGCACTTGGTTATAAGTATGACTTAGATTCTAATTTCAGTCTTTTTGCTGAAGTAGAGTATTACGGAATCAGTTTAAAGCGTAAAGATTCTGAGATTTCTGAATTTAATACTGATGTTAAACTTCCTGATGGTACAGTTGCGGTTAGCGGATTATATACTATCGATAATTTACCAGAGGGTATAAATAATAAAACCACGTACGTAGATGAATTATCGAATACAAATACAGATACTTCAAATGAATTATCTCAAAAAGTGCCTTATTCATCTTTCGGTATTAACTTTGGTATTACGTACAAATTTACGCGTGCTATAAAAGAATAATTACAAAAGGTTAAGTTCTTTCAGAAATAAAGAAAACCCCTATAAAACTTTTAGTTTATAGGGGTTTTTTAATTCTGGCAGTTAGGTTTTAAACATACTGCTTAAGAAATGAGCATATTCAAAATCTAACTGTATGATTGAAAATAAGCTCAGTACTCGCTAAAAAATGTTTAATTAGTTTTCAAAAATTAAAAACGTATCTTGTTAATTATTATGCATGCATAATAAAAAAGTAACTAAAAAGTAACAAGTAATGACCAAGTACACCCATATTTTTGAGCCACTAGATTTAGGATTTACCACCCTTAAAAATCGAATATTAATGGGTTCGATGCATACCGGATTAGAAGAAGAAAAAGATGGTATAGAGAAAATTGCCGCATATTATGCCGAACGTGCAAAGGGCGGAGTCGGGTTAATTGTAACTGGCGGAATAGCGCCCAACGTACAAGGTTGGACAGGTCCTTTCTCAGCGCGAATGAGTTCTAAAAAACATGCGAAACATCATAAGGTTATAACTGATGCCGTACATAAAGAAGGCGGTAAAATTTGTATGCAAATATTACATGCCGGTCGGTATGGGTATCATCCTTTTGCAGTTGCCCCTTCCGCAATAAAATCTCCCATCTCCCCTTTCAAGCCATTTAAGCTCAACCAATCTGGCATTAATCGTACCATTCGTGATTTTGTAAATTCTGCTAAACTTTCAAAATTAGCGGGTTATGATGGTGTAGAAATTATGGGTTCTGAAGGTTATTTAATAAATCAATTTATTGTAGAAAGAACAAATAAACGTACCGATAACTATGGTGAAAGCTATGAAAATCGAATGCGTTTACCAATAGATTTAGTAAAGCAAACACGTGAAGCGGTTGGTAAGGAGTTTATTATTATCTATCGTTTGTCAATGTTAGATTTGGTAGAAAAAGGAAGCACTTGGCAAGAAGTGGTTGCTTTGGGTAAAGAAATAGAAAAAGCTGGTGCGACTATTATAAATACAGGAATTGGCTGGCATGAAGCACGCATACCCACTATTGCAACATCGGTACCCAGGGCTGCATTTACTTGGGTGACCAAAAAGATGAAAGAAGAATTATCTATTCCGTTAATAACTTCGAACAGAATAAATATGCCCGAAACTGCTGAAAAAGTTTTAGCGGAAGGTCATGCGGATATGATTTCAATGGCACGACCATTTTTAGCAGATCCAGAATGGGTAAATAAGGCTGAAGCTGAAAAGGCAGATGAAATAAATACGTGTATAGGTTGCAATCAAGCCTGTTTAGATCATGTTTTTCAACGTAAGGTGGCTAGTTGTTTGGTAAATCCGCGGGCATGTCATGAAACGGAACTGAATTATAACCCAACAGAAACAAAGAAAAGAATAGCCGTTGTAGGAGCTGGTCCGGCAGGATTGGCAGCATCAACAGTAGCAGCACAACGTGGGCATGATGTTACACTATTTGATGGTGAAAAAGAAATAGGCGGACAATTTAACCTTGCAAAGCAAATACCTGGTAAAGAAGAGTTCTACGAAACTATTCGCTATTTTAATAAACAATTAGAGCTTCATAATGTAACGGTGAAATTGAATACACGCGTAACTGCAGAAGACTTGCAAATTGGTGATTTTGATGAAGTTATTGTTGCGACCGGAATACAACCAAGGACTCCGAAAATTGATGGTGTAGACCATCCCAAAGTCCTGAATTATATTGATGTATTAAAGTTGAAAAAACCTGTGGGTAAACGCGTTGCGGTTATTGGCGCAGGCGGAATCGGTTTTGATGTCTCAGAATATTTAGCCCATGAAGGGGAAAGTACAGCCTTAAATATTGATGCTTGGCTGAAAGAATGGGGAATTGATAAGTCCTTAGAAGCTCGTAGTGGCATTGAGAATATACAGGCAGAAGTACACCCTTCGCCGAGAGAGATTTTTATGTTTAAGCGTAGCAAAGGTAAGTTTGGTGGTAATCTTGGTAAAACAACAGGGTGGATACATCGTTCTACGTTGAAAAAGAAAAATGTACAATTTATAAATGAAGTGCAGTATACTAAGATAGATGATCAAGGATTGCATTATACCCAAAATAACGAGCAAAAAATACTGGAAGTAGATTCTGTTGTTATCTGTGCAGGACAATTACCTTTTAAAGAACTTTTAGAACCATTGCAAGCAAAGGGTATAAAGGTACATGTCATAGGTGGTGCCGATGTTGCAGCGGAATTAGATGCTAAACGTGCCATAAATCAGGCATGTAGATTAGCTGCTGTAATATAGCTTGTACATATGATGATCGTATTCTACTTGTTGCTGATATTAAAGAAAATGTAACATGTTTAAGGTGCATATTTTGTGTCATAAATGTAATTTTTATTTAGTGTATACATAAGAAAATTACGGTTTAAAATATTAAGTAATTTTAAAAACAGTCTACTTGAAATTTGTATAGCGAATTACTTAACGAAGTCAATTTTAAATTTCTGAACTTATAGAAACTTTTTAAAACAATATCTTTGAGAGTAGAAATTTAAATTTAAACAACACTCGAAAAATGGCGACCGAATCTCATATATCTGTAAATGGACATACACATGTACTTTATAAAGATAATACCTTGTCTCAAGTAGAACTTATAAAACAGAGCGAGGAATTTTATAAGGTTTTAGATGAGCGAAGATCCATAAGGGAGTATGCAAATACCCATGTACCAAAAGAAGTGATTGAAAATTTAATTAAAACGGCATCTACAGCACCATCAGGTGCACATAAACAACCATGGACCTTTTGCGCGGTTTCTAATTCCGCTTTAAAAACCAAGATTAGAGAGGCCGCTGAAGCAGAAGAGAAAGAAAGCTATGAAAGTAGAATGAGCGAACGTTGGTTAAAAGATTTAGAACCGATGGGTACAAATATGTACAAGCCCTTTTTAGAAGATGCACCTTGGCTTATCATCATTTTCAAAAAAGTACATGATTTCGATGATGATGGTAAAAAGGTAAATAATTACTATGTAAACGAATCTGTAGGTATTGCTGCAGGAATGTTAATTACAGCGATTCACAATGCCGGTTTGGTTACATTAACACATACTCCGAGTCCGATGAACTTTCTAGCAAAGCTATTAGATCGACCAAGTAATGAACGCGCATTTTTATTGTTACCAGTTGGCTATCCAAAAACACCAACGTATGTGCCAGACATTGAAAGAAAACCAATAGATGAGGTTTCTGAGTTCTACGAGTAATACTTTAAGTAAGGTTATTTTAAATCCTATCTGATAATAGTTTAGATAAGATTTAAATTTGTAATAATATTTATAATCTTGGGCTTTGATTCTATAATTTTTTGTGATAAATCAATAAGGCTTTCGAAATATAACTAGGGGTGTAAAACAACAAATCCCCATTAAACTAATGAGGATTTGTGTTGCTGTAAAAGTGTAACTATCGCCTTCTACTTGCTTAAGCCATTGCCAACTCTTGTAATTCTTTGGCAGCTTTAGCAGGGTCTTCTGCACCATAAATAGCTGCACCAGCTACTGCAACTGTTACGCCAGAGTTTTTAACCGCGGTAATACTGCTTAAATTAACACCACCGGCAATGGAAACTGCCACCCCTGCTCTTGTTGCTTCATCAATTAATACTTGAATAGAGTATCCGTCTTCAGCTTGCTCGTCTAAACCAGCATGCAATTCTACGAACTCGGCACCTAAAGCAATAGCTTCTTGTGCACGTTTTACTCTATCTTTTACACCGATAGTATCTACAACCACACCTTTACCATGTGCTTTTGCTGCTTTTACTGCACCTGCAATTGTAGAATCGCCCGTTGCACCTAAAACTGTAATATAGTCTGCACCAGCACCGAAAGCCATGTTAGCTTCTAGTTCACCAGCATCGGCAGTTTTAAAATCAGCCAATACCAATTTATCAGGAAAAGCATCTTTCATCTTTCTAATACCTGCTAAACCTTCACTTTTAATAAGCGGTGTACCTAACTCGATAATATCAATATACGGAGCTACTTTTGTTGCTAATGCAATAGCGTCATCAATGTTTAATAAATCTATTGCTACTTGTAATTTTGCCATAATATTCTATTTAAAATGTTATTAATTTTTATCTATTTTTCTATTCTTAATTATTCCATATTCGCGTGACGTTTCCATAATTCAGAAGCAGAACTGCCGTCAAGATCCCAAAGCGTTTGTATTAATGCATCAAATACCAAAAGCAACGATTGTTCAAAAAGGCTACCCGCATATTGTTGAGAAACATTTTCGTCACGCTTTTGCTTTTGTGCAGCAGGTATTAATACTGTTTGTATTGATAACTCAGCCAATGGAGAACTACTATTGGTTGTAATACAGACGACATCTGCACCTACATTTTTTGCGGTTTTTGCAGCATTCACAATTCCGCCAGTTGTACCAGAACCAGAACCTGCAATTAATAAGTCTCCTTCTGCAATTGCCGGTGAAGTCGTTTCTCCTACTACATGAACGCTATAGCCTAAGTGCATTAAACGCATGGCAGCAGCTTTCATCATCAGCCCTGTTCTACCTGCACCCATTATAAAAATATGCTTGGAATTGGTAATAATAGGTATCAGTGCGGCTACTTCATCATAATTTATGGTGTGTACTAGTTTTATGTGCTCATTTATAATAATATTCATTGCACTTTCAACCAATTGGGTATCCTTATTTTTTAGTAAATTTTCCATAATTACTTTGTTATTTTTTTACTGCTTCACTAATTCGAGTACAAAGTTATGGCGGTACTTGCTCTATTACTTATACAATTTGATAGATGTGTGGTACAATCTGCCCAAAGCGTAAAAACCATTGGTGTTATTTCCTATTTTTGTGGTACATTTTGGAAATGATGAAGTTTTAACTTGTAATTTCTAAAATCAACTTTTAAAGTGTTTAAAAAATAGAATTATGCTGAGTGATAAGGTTTTATACATTAAAGATTTAGGTAACTGTCCCCCATCCTATTTAAACGACCCTGCTAGAAGAGATTTCTATGAAATTGTATGGTTGGTTGATGAGGATGCTCTTCATGTACCACAACATGATTTTCAAACTTTAAAAGGAGATTGGATCTATTTGATTCCCCCACACCGGGTTCATCAATTGAATAAAGCAGGTAAAAACGGAGTGCTAATTTCTTTTAAACAAGAATTATTAGAAGGCGATCTAAAAGAGTTTTTGTTAGATGTTTTTAGAATGTTCAATATACAAGGAGAGTTTTCTTGTTTACAAGTAAATGAAGAAACCAGTAAAGGACTGGCGACCGTATTACAATTATTGAAAGATGATTACAACAAAGAGACTGTAAACCTAATTATGATAAAAGCATTGTTAAAGGTGTTTTTATTGAAGTTGATACATTTAAAAGAACAACATTTTACCTTACAGGATATAAATGAAAAGCGCGTTTATGAGTTCATGCTTTTGCTTGAAAATAATTATAAGGAAGAGCGTAATGCCAAGTTCTATGCAGAGCAATTGGGTATTAGTGCAAAGCGATTGAATCAGATATTGAAAGAAAAGCTAGATAAAACCGGAGTACAATTAATTCATGATCGATTAATTCTAGAAGCCAAAAGACAGATTATTCATAGTGAGAGTACGATAAAGGAAATTGCGTATAACCTAGATTTTAAAGATCATTCCTATTTTAGTCGATTCTTTAAACAACACGCAGAACAGACTCCACAAGAGTTTCAAAACAAGGTAAAAGAACATGTTATCTCGCATGATAATACCTTGTATAGTTAATTAATAGATTTTACTACAATTTCCTTTCGAATGCCTCGTGGCATTGCACTATAAATATAGATAAGAAATATTTTAAAGTGTATTTAATACAATAAAATAAATATGTAACAATTTGATTATAAGTAGTGAATTTGAAAAATGGTTGGCTTTTAAAGTTTTAATCTTTGTATCTTAGAATCCTAAATATTTAAATAATTCAGCTGATTTTATGGTTCGTAAAAAGTTTCGGATTATTTATTTTTCATGTCTTCTAATATGTTTTTTAGGCTGCAAAACAAACGACCAAAACAACTTTGTTTTAAAAGCAAGTCTTTTAGTAAGCGAAGATCACTCTTGGCATAAAGCATTTATATTTTTCGGAGAACGCTTAAAAGCAGAATCTAATGGTCGCTTACAATTAGAAACTTTTCCTTCTGAACAATTGGCTAAAGAAGTAGAGGCTATACGAATGATTCAGACGGGCGTTCTAGATATGACCACTACCAGTTCATTACTTAGTAACTGGACAGAAATTATGACATTTTGCGAGTTGCCTTTTTTATTAAAGAGTCCAGATGACGTTGAAATATTAATGAATGGACCTTTGGGTAAACGTATATCTCAAGAAATGCAAGAAACCACAGGCTTAATACCACTTGGTTATTTTCAGGCAGGTGTTCGCCAACTTACTTCTAATAGACCAATAAAACATCCAGATGATTTACAGGGATTAATTTTGAGAGTGCCCAATGTGCCATCTTTTGTAACCGCATGGGATGCCTTGGGCGCAAAAACAACTCCTATGGCATTTTCAGAAGTATTTACTTCATTACAACAAGGCACTATAGATGCACAAGAAAATCCATTAGCACTAATCAAAGTATCAGGATTTTATGAAGTTCAAAAATACGTTAACCTCACCAACCATGTAGTAAGCTGGACCTACCCGGTTATTGGAGAGAAATCATTTAATAAGCTTCCGAAAGATTTACAAAAGATATTTTTAAAAACATCAAAAGAGATGATTGATTATCATCAAACCTTGTTTCTAGAAAATGAAAAGAAAATACGAGAAGAATTAGAAGCTAAAGGGATGATTTTTGTTGATGTTGACAACGAAGCATTTGTACAAAAATGTGGTACCACCATGTATGATATTCTTTCGCCAGAAATGCAGATTATATATAATTCAGTTAAAGAAGATTTGCCTTGAAATCACTATTTAAAGCTTTTAGAAAATTAATGATATGGGGTACAATTACCAGTACTTTATTATTTATAGGGATTACATTAATTCAAATATATGGTAGATTTTTTATGGTTAAAGCGCCTTCTTGGTCAGAAGAAGCAGCTAGGGTAGCTTTTATTTATGCTATTGCCTTTGCGGCCGGTTTAGCGGTTAGGGGTTCTTATTACGTCGATTTCGGTTTCTTGGCTCAAAAACTAAAACCTCGTTTACAAAAACGGCTTACTTATTTTGTTTGGGGTGTAACTGTTATATTCATTGTTCTATTTACCTATTACGCTATAGATTTTTTAATGTTGGGGTTAATAGAAAAATCACCAAGTTTAAAATATAAAATGGCCATATCATTTTCAGGAATAGCCATCATGGGACTTTCCATTTTAGTACATCTATTAGATCAAAAACCAAAAATTTAATATCGAGCTTATGATTACTATTCTTTTTGTGGTTTTTGTTGTGTGCCTACTATTACGATTTCCAATAGCATTTTCGCTTGGTATATCATGTATGGTATTTTTGATATTTAATGGGACAGATTTGATTGTAATGCCCATGAAAATGTATTCTGGTATAGATGTTTTTGTTTTGTTAAGTATACCAGGGTTTATTATAGCAGGTAATTTAATGAACCAAGGTGGGCTAACTGCAAAGATCATTAGATTCTGTAATCATTTAATAGGTCATGTTCCTGGTGGGCTTGCATTGGCAAATATTGGATCTTCTATGCTGTTTGCAGGTATTTCTGGTACAGCTATTTCAGATACGGCAAGCATAGGGTCAGTGATGATACCCGCTATGAAAAAAGAAGGTTATGATGCAGACTTTGCTTGTGCGGTTACCGCATCTTCCTCTACCGTTGGTCCAATTATACCACCAAGTGTACCAATGATTATAGCCGCAACCTTAAGTGGTCTGTCTGTCGGTAAATTGTTTTTAGCAGGTGCTATACCGGGTTTGTTATTGGGTGTGGCAATGTTGATACTTACCTATTACATCGCTAAAAAAAGAAATTATCCCAAACACGAGCGTAGTTCTTTACAGGAAATTTTTAGAGGATTCATAGATACCTTTTGGTCGTTATTAATGACTTTTATTATTCTTTTCGGAATAATAGGCGGTGTATTTACGCCAACTGAAGCCTCAATTATAGCAGTACTTTATGCCTTTGTGGTAGGCGCATTTGTGTACAAGAAATTGAATTTTAAAAGAACCATGGCAATTATTATTGATGCCATGAAAACGTCTGCGAGTCTAATGGTCCTTATCGGTTTTGCTAACTTGTTTGGTTATATATTGGTTTCAGAAAAAGTACCTCATGAAATATCTAATATGATTTTGGGTTTTTCGGATAATAAATATGTAGTGCTTCTACTTATAAATATTCTCTTGATACTTGTGGGTACCTTTATGGAGACGATAGCGGCACTACTTATTCTATTTCCAATTTTATTAAAAATTGCTATAAGTGTTGATGTAGATCCAATTCACTTTGCAATTATTGCACTATTGAATTTAATTATTGGTTTAACGACACCTCCTCTAGGGGTTTGTTTATTTGTAGCATCTGGTATAGGGAAAGTACCTTTAGAGAAAGTAAGCATAGCCAATTTACCTTATTTAGGCATTAGCTTTTTAGTGTTGATTGTAGTTACCCTATTTCCAGAAATAACCCTGTTTTTACCTGAACTCTTAATGGGTGATTAATAACATTCAATTAGTATTCGTTTTTAAGTAATTGTAATAAAATAGCTAAAGGCTACAAAACAAATGTTGTTTATTCCTGTAAAGTGATGAGAACTTCACATTGCAACAGCACTAGATTAAAGCATCAGAAAAATCTTTAGGTCTTCAGGGTTTCTGAGTTAAACAGTTATACTATGCCTATGTATTATAGATTTGACAATATCATATCATTTTCTTAGAAATAATTATATTTATTTAAGTGATATTAAGAAATCATTAAAATAATATCAATAAATATTAAAATTCATTAGGATTTCATCAAAAAATAGCTTAAATTATAACAACGATAAAAACAAAAATAATATATGAGGCAACTGAAGATCACTAAGCAAATTACAAACAGAGACACTAAATCATTAGAAAAGTACTTTCAAGAAATATCAAAAATTGATTTGATTACCGCAGATGAAGAAGTGGAGCTAACTAGAAGAATACGTGAAGGAGATCAAATTGCCCTAAATACCTTAGTAAACGCCAACCTACGTTTTGTAGTTTCTACGGCAAAACAATATCAAGGTAGCGGATTACGACTTTCAGATTTAATCAACGAAGGAAATATCGGTTTGGTAAAAGCCGCAAAACGTTTTGACGAAACCAGAGGTTTTAAATTTATATCATATGCTGTTTGGTGGATCAGACAATCAATACTATCATCAATCTCTGAGCAATCGCGTATGGTACGTATTCCACTGAATAAAATCGGGGAAATCAGTAAAATTAATAAGGTTTATTCTTCTTTAGAACAATCTTTACAAAGACCACCAAGTACAACCGAAATAGCTAGAGAACTAGATATGAGTGGTACGCAAGTAAAGCTCGCTTTAAAAAATTCAGGCAAACACTTATCTATGGATGCACCTTTTCAAGAGGGAGAGTCATCAAATTTATATGATGTTGTAAGCTCTAAAGATGCAAACAGACCAGATGCCGGTATGATGATGGATTCCCTCAAAACAGATCTTAATCAAGCATTAAATACCCTGCCTAGTAGAGAAAGCGAAATAATCAAGCTCTATTATGGCATCGGTGAGAGTCACCCTAAAAGTTTAAGTGAAATCGGAGAACTTTTCGATTTGACTAGAGAGCGTGTTAGACAGCTTAGAGAAAAGGCTGTACGTAAATTGCGTAACAAGTCTCAAAACGAAATGTTGAAAGCATATTTGTAGATCACAAATCTTTAGAAATTAAAAAAGCCGACTTATGTAGTCGGCTTTTTTATGCAGTAAGGTGTTGTAAACGATGAAGATTACTAATTATAATTATTTTTTTCTTTTCGGCTCTTCTGACTTCATATGTAAACTAGCAGTTTGTGCTATATGGTTCGCCAATATTTTCTCTACCAATTCTTCTTTCGTTAAGTGATGAAAAATGGTTCTTACCTTAGTTTTAAATTCTTCAGACACTTCGCGATTAGGCTTGGTTTTAAAGATTTTTTTAGCCCAAAGTAAGGTGTTGTTCTCTTCGATACTCTGTGCATCTGCCTTTTGGTATTTCGAGAAAGAAATACCTAATTCTTTTTCAAAATCGAAAACTTCGGCAACTTCTTCTTTTTGAAGAATAGTCAATGAAAGTCCCTTCTCCCCTGCTCTAGCTGTTCTTCCGCTTCGGTGAACATAGGCATCGTAAGTATCAGGTAAATGATAATTAACTACGTAACCAAGTTCTTTTACATCGATACCACGCGCAGCTAAATCGGTTGCCACTAATATATCGATATGACCTTCTCTAAACTGACCCATTATACGATCACGAATACCTTGAGATAAACTACCGTGTAAAGCTCCCGATGAAAATTTATTTATAGCTAGGTTTTTCGCCAGCTTATTGACTGCCGCTTTCGTTTTACAGAAAATGATACCGCGCTGCCCTTCTTTTGTATTTAAAAAATGCATAAGCACATCTAACTTTTCAATGGGCTCTACAACCACATATTTATGATCAATTCCTTGATGACCAAGAGTAGACATATCTGCCTCAACATGTACTACATGTTTAGACATGTAATTTTGAACCAACTGTTTTATTGCTCCAGACATGGTAGCGGTAAATAATAATGTACGTCTAGCCTTTGGTATGGCTTCTATTATAGTATCTAAATCTTCTTTTAAGGCTGTAACCATTTCATCGGCTTCATCTAAAACCAAATACTTTAGTTTTTTAATATCTATAGCCTCACGTTTCACCAAATCTACCAATCGACCAGGTGTAGCTACTACAATATGAGTAGCTTCTTTTAAACGTTCTATTTGAGGTTTTATGGGTATACCACCACAAACTGCAGCGATTGATATCGCAGGACTATGTTTTGCATACGAAATCAGGTTAGCATGTATCTGTTGCGCCAATTCTCTTGTTGGGGCTAAAATAACAGCTTGTACGGTCGTACTTTTAGTATTCACCAATTGTAATAAAGGCAAGCCCAATGCAGCGGTTTTTCCGGTTCCGGTTTTTGCTAAGGCAACAAGGTCATCTTTTTGATTAAGAATAACAGGAATACATTTCTTCTGAATATCTGTGGGTGCGGTAATCTGTAATTCTTCTAGACTTTTTTGTAAATCGTTAGAAATTCCTAAATCTGAAAACGTGCTTGACATAAAATAATTTTTGGCAAAGATAGGTACAGTTTCATAACGCAACTATTATATAGGCCAAAGCTTAAGATTAAAGTACATTGACTCTATACTTAAAGTTAATTTAAAGATTAAAAAAAGCTTGCACCATATTTAAATGATGCAAGCTTTAAAATGTTACACGGTATTAGGTTTATGATAACCTTAGATGCACATGAGTATTATTTTTTAACGTTTACAAAACCTCTCAACGGAACTAATTCTTCCATTTTAGCAATATTTAAACCTTGATTTTCAGCAGTACCAAAATCACCAAGATCATTAATATCCACACCTTCTGTACCACGAGGTAAATCATAAGACTCGCCAACAGAAGCAGAACCGTACCCAAGATCTCTCATTGATCCAGCAGTTATTCTACTTAATGGGTTTTCTCCAAGGTTTAAGAAGCCAGTCATAAGTTCATTATTTAGGGTAGCTTCTCTCCAATGACCTAAAGCAGTACCTGGACCACCCATGTTTTCAATAGGTAACTCATTAGTTCCACCTTCAGCATTCCAGAATACGTTAGCTTTTTTACCTGTAAAGTAGGGGTTACTGTCTGGTCCTGCTCTTAGGGTTCTGTCAAAACCGAAAGGTACCGTGTTCCAAAGCGTACCTACGCCTAAAACGTGACCCATTTCGTGAACAATAACTTCCTCGAACAAATCAATTTCTTCAAGAAAATCTAAATCTTCAACATCAAAGAACATTACACCTGTTAATGATAAGAAATCTTCGGTTCTAACAAATTGAGGACCTGCTTGACCTAAAATACCACCTGGACCATCTATTGGGGCTAACGCTACTTCGATAACCAAATCATCAATAGCATCAATATCTGGAAAACCTGCGAAAGCTGAAGGTATTGGACCAGCAACATCTGGTACATCTTTGATGATTATACGTTCCCATCTTGCTGCAGCAGCTTCAAAAACTTCCACTTGCCTTTCGGTAGGGGGTAATAAATACTTTAAGGTAATATTGTAACGACCTTTCTCTGCATTGCTAGATTTGGCTGTTTCCAAATTTGTAATACCTAAGTCATCAATGATTATTGGGGTACTATTGGGGGCTTTTAAAGCAATTTCTAGCGTTTTGATTTCTTGCGTAGTTTCAATTTCAGAATCTATTTTTTCTTCTGTACAAGAAGTCATAAAAAATGCACTCATAGCGCATCCCATAGCTAAAAATTTACCTGTTTTTTGTAAAGTGTTCTTCATAAAAATATAGTGTTTAAAATAATTGTTCCAAATTTTTAATACAATAGTTGTATTAAAAATATCTATTTTGTTAAATTTAACTTAATAATTGTAATTGAGCAATCTTGTTTACCAATTTTCAAATTTTTATTTGGTTCCATCCAAATTTCTCCATCTATTCATTCCGATTTTATAAAACTTATCACCTTGTAAGAGCGTTAAATCATTATTACGCTCTACTTTAAACTCTATGGGCTGGTTGTAAAGTTGTCCGGCTTTCCATGCGTTAAAACAATTAATAAGTGTTTCAATTTCTTCATCTTTAGTGAGGTCCATATCTAATTGATATAATTCATGAACCAAGGGTACTACCTCTTTAGGTGTATTCGAGTCGAAATGAATTAATGGCGATAAGCGTATAATTTGCTCGTTAAGTAATTTACCCGTAGCCACCTTTAAAAACATCATGGCGATATAGTTGGCGGTATCTGGGGGTTGGTATAAAATAGTTTTAGCTTGATGAATTACTGTTTCTTTAAAAAAGTTGAACTGCGGTTTCCATTTAGAGAAGGCAAATTTCTTTCTTCTAAAGATTAATGCAATCTGTTTCCAATCCCAAAAATCTTTCTTCGCATCTGCTGACATTAAAGAATTACTGGTGCCAAGCGATATAATCTGAATCGTTTTTAAATCTACACCGAGTTTGTAAGCTTCAATGATTCCTGCTAAAATGGGGTTGTTGAATCCACCCAAAGCGCCATCCCATAACTCATAATATATTTCACTTTGTTTCGCTTTAAACCGTGCCGGGAAATCGAAATATTGAACAGGCGCATTAGATGATCCGTTGATAGCCTGAGTAAGTCTAACAGAATCATACGAATCAGGATTTGTTGTGAATGATTTAAAGAATTTAGCTCGGTTATTTAAGGCATCATAGGTAGCAACCACTATTTTTAGTGATTCTTTGCCAATAAGAGTTGGCAGTTCATCCATCTGCATTTTATCAATTTCAGGGAACAGATTTTCAAAAGCCTCTTTCTTTTTGGTAGCGCTATATTTTGGTCCGAATCCGGCATTGAATAGTCCCAAATAATCCACCGGAAAATAACGATCTTTAAACGTGTTTTTATGGAATATGAGTTCTCTATTTTTCTGTTCCTTAAATAAGGAAATTGCTTTATCTAGAGTATAGTTTTCGGCAAGAGCTGCTAAAACAATGCTTCCGCCAGAATTGGCAATTACTAAATCGAATTTTTGTAGAATCTGATGTCCATTAATATTTCCGTATCTGTCTTTAAGGGTTAGTAGTTGAATAATAGCCCAGCTTCCGCCGCCATCTAAAGAGAGAATTTTATACATATCAATGGCTGTTTTAATTGCCTAAATATCGGTACTTGAACAGGTAATAAAAAAGTAACGCGGGAACTACCTTTATTAAATATTTTAAATTTACTGAATTATAGCATAAGGCTGTCATAGGAAGTTCTTAGAATATATGAGGATATTCTGTTTTTTATTCCAAATGATATGAGAAATTAAATTTCTGTTAATAAAAAAGAATGAACGTTCATTTATTATATCTTTGTACTCTGATATAATAAAAATGGCAGCACTTCAAAAAAGTATAGACAAAAGAAACGCACTGATAAATGCCACCATAGAGTTGGTAAACAATGACGGTTTTCATGCGACACCCATGAGCAAGATTGCAAAAATGGCAAGTGTCTCACCAGCGACCATATATCTTTATTTTGAAAACAAGCAAGATTTAGTAAACAAAACCTATATAGAAGTTAAGGCGAGCTACACGGCGTATGCATTTGCAACTTATAACGAGACCATGTCGGTTGAAGAAGGTTTTGAAGTGATTTGGAAACGTATTGCGGAGTTTAAACTTAAAGAAAGTGCTAACGCCATGTTTCTTGCACAATGCGATAATACCCCTATGATCGATGAAGAAAGCAGACAAGAGGGCATTAAGCATTTACAACCCCTACTCGATTTATGGGCACGTGGCAAAAAAGAAGGAGTCATAAAGCCTTTGTCAGATTACATGTTGTATGCGTATTCAATTAATCCACTTTCCTTTCTTATGATTACTCAAGTTCGTGGTTCTGTAAAAATGGATGAAGAAGAATTAGAGCAAGCATACCAAGCAGCATGGAGTAGTATAAAAGTTTGTAACTAATATGAAAAAGACGGCAATTATTTTAGGAGCTTCTGGCTTAACTGGTGGGTTATTATTAGAAAAATTAATAGCAGATGATAGGTATGACACCATAAAACTATTTTCAAGATCACGAATAGACGGATTGCCCAATAAAGTACATCAATATATAGGCAATTTATTAGAGCTATATCAGTTTAAAAATGATTTTACAGCGGACGAAGTGTATTGTTGTATAGGTACGACAGCAAAGAAGACTCCAGATAAAGCAATGTATAAGAACATTGATTATGGTATACCAGTAGCTGCAGCGAAATTAGCGAAAGAAAACGGTATCCCTACTTATTTAGTAGTGTCTGCAATGGGTGCGAATAAAAAAAGTAGTGTGTTCTATAATAGAACTAAAGGAGAAATGGAACAAGATGTTGTCAACCAAGGCATACCAAACACTTCAATTTTAAGACCGTCATTAATTGGAGGTGAAAGAGAAGAGCAAAGGATATTAGAAAAAATAGGATTGTTAGTATTTAAAGCCATTCAGCCGTTATTTATTGGTCCGCTTAAAAAATATAAAATTATCAATGCAGAAAGCATTGCTCAGGCAATGTTGAATTTAGCAAATACAACAAGTAATACCGATGTTATTATTACATCGAACGATATAGAACAATTAGCAAAACGCAACTTAAAATAGAAAGATTAAAATGGAATTATTAGATAAATTAAACTGGAGATATGCTGCTAAGGCAATGAACGGCGAAAAAGTAGCAGAAGATAAAGTAGAACGTATTTTAGAGGCTGCCCGCCTTGCTCCTACCTCTAGTGGTTTGCAACCATTTGAAATTATAGTGGTTAAAAATCAAGATATTAAAGAACAGATTAGACCAGTAGCTTGGAACCAGTCTATGATTACGGATTGCTCTCACTTATTGGTTTTTGCAGCTTGGGATAATTATACAGAGGATAGAATCAACTATATGTTCGATTTAACCAATGAAATTCGTGGTTTTAAAAACGAAGGATGGGAAAATTACCGTAAAATGTTGTTAGATATGTATCCGCAGAGAGATCCTGAAGAAAACTTTAATCACGCTGCAAAGCAAGCATACATCGCTTTTTCTCAATCGATTGCTGCTGCGGCATTTGAAGAAGTAGATGCTACACCTATAGAAGGTTTTGATCCAGCTGCTGTAGACAAAATTTTAGGCTTACGCGAAAAAGGATTACGCAGTGCAGTACTGTTACCATTAGGGTATAGAAATGAAAGTGAAGACTGGTTGGTGAATTTAGTGAAGGTTAGAAAACCAATGGAAGAATTGGTAACTGTTATTGAATAAGCGGTCATTAATGCAAGTGAAGAATAAAAATTAAAAGAAAAAGAAAATGAACAATTTTGAGTTTAAAAATCCCACTAAAATTATTTTTGGTAAGGATACGATAGAAAAATTAAATAAAGAAATACCTGAAGATGCCAAAGTATTAATGCTTTACGGTGGTGGTAGTATTAAGAAAAACGGAATCTACGATCAAGTTAAAACTGCATTGTCTGGTATTGAAGTAATCGAGTTCGGTGGTATACCTGCCAACCCAGAGTACGCGATATTGATGGAGGCGCTACAGGTTATAAAAGATGAAAAAATCAACTATTTATTAGCAGTTGGTGGTGGTTCTGTAATTGACGGAACTAAATTTTTATCTGCCGCAGCGGTATATGATGGAGATACCCCATGGGATATTCTAACGGAAAACATTAGAACTAAAAAAGGGATGCCTTTTGGTACCGTTCTAACTTTACCGGCAACAGGATCAGAAATGAATTCTGGATCGGTGATCACAAGAGCAGAGACTAAGGAAAAACTAGCAATGGGCGGACCAGGATTATTCCCTGAATTTTCTATACTAGACCCACAGGTAATAAAATCTATTCCTGAGCGTCAATTGGCAAACGGAATTACAGATGCTTTTACACATGTTCTAGAGCAGTACATGACGTACCCGATAGATGCATTGTTACAAGATAGATTTGCAGAAAGTATTTTGCAAACGCTAATTGAAGTGGCACCAAAAGTATTAAAAGATCCAACGGACTATAAACCAGCTGCAGATTTTATGTGGAGCTGTACTATGGCTTTAAACGGATTAATTCAAAAAGGAGTTCCGGGAGACTGGGCAGTACATATGATGGGTCATGAGTTAACCGCATTATTCGGTATTGACCACGCACGTACATTGGCTGTAATTGCACCAAGTCACTACAAGTACAATTTTGAAGCTAAAAAAGAAAAATTAGCACAGTACGGGGAACGTGTTTGGAATATTACCGAAGGTAGTATCGATGACAAAGCATATGCTGCCATTGAAAAGACCGAGGAATTCTTTCATGAATTAGGCATCGATACTAAGTTATCTGATTACACTAAAGAGTATGAAGGTACTGCCGAAGAAATTTCAAAACGTTTTACAGACCGCGGATGGAAATTAGGTGAGCGTCAAGCTTTAATGCCAGAAGATGCACAGAAGATTGTGAAAATGGCTTACTAAGCTAAATAGATTATTTATTAAAGGGCTGTCTAATTTTAGACAGCCCTTTTTTATGTACGCCTGTGCCAATTACAAATAGAATTTGATTTTGAATTCTAGAAGGCAGAATAGCTAAAAACCAATATCTTCGCGCGCATTATGTGGATGTACCTCGGACTTTTAGCAGCGCTTTTTTTAGGATTACACAACTTATGTAAGAAACATGCCGTACAAGGTAATGATGCTTTCTCTGTTTTGCTAGGCACTCTGATAACTGGTTTTTTATTGTTTTTACCCTTGTTTTTGGGTTCTAAATACTATCCGGAGGAATTTCAGTCTATCGATTTATTTGTATCGGATATTTCATTGAAGACACACGGTTTTATATTTATAAAGGCAATGATTATGGCTTCATCATGGGTATTGGCATATCAAGCGTTGAAGCACTTACCAATTACTATTGTAACACCAATTCGTTCTGCTGGTCCGTTTTTCACTTTTATCGGTGCAATTTTAATATATCAAGAGCGCCCTAATTTTTTGCAATGGATCGGCTTCTTTCTAATTATATTTTCTGTTTTTCTATATTCTAAAATCGGAAAAAAAGAAGGTATAAATTTTAAGAACAATAAGTGGATATTTGCCATTATAGGAGCCACCTTTTTAGGGGCTTCAAGTGGTTTGTACGATAAGTTCTTGATTCAAAGTTTAGCGTTAAACCCTCCTACCCTTCAGTTTTGGTTTTGTACCTATACCATGTTAATCATTGGTATGTTAGTTCTTATTACACGTTCTACAAATTCCAATTTAAAAGGCTCTTTCAAATGGCGATGGACCATACCAATGGTGGGTATATTATTGCAAACGGCAGACTATTTCTATTTTAAAGCGTTACAAGATCCAGATGCATTGATTATGCTATTATCTGCTATAAAAAGAAGTCAGATACTAATAGCAGTTGTTGTTGGCGGATTCATCTTTAAGGAGCAGAATAAGCGTAAAAAATTAGTGCCGTTGGCAGGTATAATGCTAGGTGTTTTTCTTATTCTATACTCTTAAAATATTGAATTTATTAAAGGCAATAGGAAAATACGGAGTTATAATAATGATTGCCCATTTGTAGGCTGTATCTTTGTATTATTACAATATATTTAATTAGTTAATGTAGCAGTATGTCATTTAAAAAATTGAATCCACACTTATTAGAACGATTAGAATATCATTCAATTACAGAACCTTCTTCATTTCAGAAGCAAAGTATACCTGTTGTAAAAAGTGGAGCTAATGTATATTGTACCGTTCCAAAAGATAGTGGTAAAACAACCACTTTAATATTGACCACATTACAAAAATTAAAATGCAAAGCAGCAGGCAATGCACCAAGAGCTGTAGTTGTTGTGGAGAATAAAGAAAAAGTATTGGAACTTTATGACAAGTTTTTTGAATACACTAAATATACCGATGTTAGACTATATGCTAGTTATAAAGAATTACATATTGATATTCAAAAGTCTGAAATTTTCGAAGGTATAGATGTATTGATCACTACCCCTACTACCCTACACAAGTTGTTTTTATTAAATGGGGTAAGTACTTCACAATTAAAGATTTGCAGTATAGATGATGGTGATTTTTTAATTCAAAAATCAGATTATACCGCAATGATCACGGTTGCACAGAGTATTATGAAATGCCAGTATGTGATATACTCTGAAAAGATGCATCCAAAATTACAACGTTTTGAAGATTATTTCATGGAACGTGCTAGTCATGTGAAGTTATAAAATAAGCTTTATTATTGTTTTGAATATCCCTGTTTCCTTAGTTCGTCAATAGTGCTATTGTAGCCAATATCAAAAATGGGATCTATAGATTTCATATCAAATGTAGCATATTCACAAAGCTCTTCTGGTGATATAATCAGTTCACATTCTGAAAATTTAGCAATAGATTCAGAGGCAGATTTTATTTTATAGGCTCTCTCCAGTACATTATAAGAATGTTTTAAGTCCTTTATTTTAATTCCCTTCAGAGCATTTACATAGCTGCCGATTATTTTGTCGCATGATGTTTTTAAAGGTTCAATAGGAAAATTGTTTAACACACCACCATCTACGTAGAAAGATCCATCAATATTAATTGGGGAAAAAACACCAGGAAATGTTGCAGATGCAAGTACAGGTTTAATTAATTCTCCTTTGTAAAAAATCTTTAATTCGCCTTTAATAATATCGGTAGCCGTAATAAATAATTCTTTAGGTAATGATTCAAAAGAATCATGAGGAAAGAATTTTTTAAACTCATCGTAAAACTTCTCGGTGTCTAAAAATCCGGGTTTATTACGAGCGAATTTCTTGGCATGAAAAATAGGGATTACTTTAAAGAACTCTAAAATATCTTCCCATTTTACACCACCGGCATATAAGGCGCCAACAACAGCACCTGCACTTGTGCCAGATATATGAGTTGCATAAATACCATGTTCCTCTAAGGCTTTGATTACACCTATATGGGCTACTCCCCTAATACCTCCGCCTGATAGTACTAATCCGGTATTCATCATAATTTATGTTCTTATTACCTTTTAAAAAAATCATTTTTGAGCAATAATGCCAAATTTTATTAATCCTCCATTAATTTCTGCATTTTCTAAAAAACCATTTTTATAGTGGTAAATATTCTCATGATTTTTAGAATTTATCTTTTTATAGGTATGATTGCCTAAAGGTATGATAATGTTAAAACTTCCGTCTTGTTCAGAATAACATCTGTTGACATTTATAGGTTCATCAAAATATAGCAATATAGTGGCGTAGTTGATATCCTCCTCTATCACTAACTCATTTTTGTCATTCTTGGATATTTGGTAATAATCTATTTCCCAATTGGTAAGAATATCTGCATAGGGTTTATCATTAACATCTATAAGTACGTTTGCCCTTTTTAATTTATCATTTTCATAGGTAACATTATATAAATAATTTACATCTATTTCTTTGATAACCCTTGTGTTTATAGTAGTAACACTTTGGTAATGAACTTTAGAATCTTTAATACTCTTTGATGCCTTTAAACTACCAATCACGTTATCTTTATGTATAATATCAAAGTAAAATGTATTTTTTATATGCGCTACATCTTTATCTGAAAAACCAACAGTGCCTAAAAAGAGAAGTGCAAAAACTATAACAAATTGATTAATTGAAGGCATCTTAAAATGTTTAATAAATTTAGAAATGTATTCTAGTGACCAATGTAAAAGTAAGTAATTCGGTTTTTCTTGAACCTAACCAATATCATGTTTTATAGATTACAATAAAAAAGGCTTACGATGAAATTCGTAAGCCTTTTCATTTTCAAAACTAAATTATATGTTATTCCATTTCAATGATCCCAACCACTTCATAAGCTCTGGAACCATCTAATTGTACTTTTTCATAAAGTATATTAGAATACTCATAATATGTTAAACCGTCTATAGTTACTTTTTCATATCCCTCTGGTAATTCGTAAACAATAGTTCCTATTTCAGGATCTACCACTTCATACCCGGCATTTGATTCTACGTAGAAGGTACCACCAACATTAAAGTATAAATGATTGTTGAAATTGATTCTTGCATAATTTGGAGGTAAGCTATTTATTCTAAAGCCAACCCTAGGTGCAATAGCAATATATCTACCTCGAGATTGCGTGTAATACCTATTATTAGCGTAGTAGTAATTCTGACCATTATGTTTAACAACACTTCTGTTTGGTACATTTCTAACCGACACTACTTTTTTAGTAGGAGTTCTATATTGAACTTTCTTACTAGAAACTCTTCCGGGTGTTTTGGTAACAGTGGTAGTTCTCGTAGTTATTGTTTTTGTTGCTGTTCTTTTACGTGTTTGTGCTGTGCTAGGTAAAGCAAAAGCTATTAGAAATAAACCTAGTACTACGTATGTTTTAGTATTTGTTATCATTATATTGAATTTAAAAGGTTAAACTTTTTTGCGTTCAATACTTTGACATATGAATTAAATAATGGTTTAATCTACTGCCCTATAATTAAATTAGAAATCGACGGGTAGGTAAATTTTATCTATGAATCTAGGGATTCTATAGAAGTTAAAAACTTATTATTTAGAGATAAAAATTGGAATCAGTTAGAAGTCGGATTATCATCTTGTTGGTTCTCCAAGACTTTTCTAATAGATTCACTATCCCAATGATTATCATATTCAACAATGCCTCTTTTGAAATCTTCTTCTAACAATCTTTGCTGCTCTTCTAATTCTTTACGAGCTTTAAAAATATAATTCTCTTCACCTTTTGGTTCAGCGGCCAATCTCCTTAAACTTGTTTCATCATATTTAATGAAATTCTGTACCTGTTGGTTTAAGGTATATTTTCTAAAGCCAAGCTTGCTTAATACATCTTTGGCCAATGATAAAGAGGTGTCTAGAGATTCTCTATAAATATTCTCGAAGCCCATATTCAAATATTCATAGGCATCATACCGATTTTGAGCACGAATCATGAGTTCAACATGCGGGTACTTTTCTTTTACCATTTTTGTAATTTCTTTGGTAACACTAGGGTTGTCAATTGCGCATATTAATATTTTAGCTTGTGCAATACCTGCAGATTCTAATAGATCTATACGTGTGGCGTCGCCGTAATACACCTCAAACCCCATTTTACGAAGAAAGTCAACACGGTTAGAATCTTGATCTAGAATAGTGGCTTCTATACCATGAGATCTTAGAAAACGACCAACCGTACTACCAAAATGACCGAAGCCGACAAGAATAACATTTTGCGATTTAGCAATGTGATCCATTGGTCTTTTAATAGATTCTTTTGTTCCAATTTTAGGTAGAATTAATCGTTCGTTAATGATACTTATAATAGGTGTTAACGACATTGTTAATGCTGTAATTACCAATAAAATATCCATTTCTTCTTGTTCTAGAATATTTAATTGAAAAGCAAATGAAAGAAGTACGAAAGCAAATTCCCCAATTTGCGCCAAGCCGAAGGTCAGTAATAATTTTTGGTCAAGCTTCATTTTAAATATTGTACCTATAACAAATAAAACCAATGCTTTAATTAAGATTACGGCAATTAAAATTCCGCCGATAGTAAACGGCATTTTGGCAATAACCACAAAGTTTATAGAAGCGCCAACGGCAATAAAAAATAATCCTAAAAGCAGGTTTTTAAAAGGTTCCAAGGTACTTTCTAGCTCATGTTTATATTCACTATTAGATAGCACTACGCCACCTAAGAATGCTCCTAAAGCAGGTGATAGCCCTACATATTCCATTAAAAAAGAAATACTGAACACTATTAATAGCGCAGAAGCAATTAATAGTTCTCGTACCCCAGTCTGTGCTACCTTTCTTAACATCGGTACTATTAAATACTGGCCTGCACCAATAATTAATGCAACAGAAAGAATAATGGCGAGTGTTTGATAGCCCATAGGTAAACCATCTAAAAGGTTGCTACTTGCCTCATGTGCATCGGTAGTTGCCGCCACATCTGTATTCGAAAGTAACGGAATAGCACCCAACATGAAGATGACGATGATATCTTGGAATAATAGGATAGAAAAGGCAGAATTACCAAAGGTAGTATCCATCAATCCTTTTTCATTTATGGTCTGCATGGCAATTGCAGTAGATGATAACGCTACTGCCATAGAAATAACCAAAGCTACTTTCCAATCAAAATCTAATAATATAAAAAAGAGATATGATACCACCATGGTTCCACCCACCTGTAGCCCGCCTAAACCAGCAATAGTCTTTCGCATATTCCAGAAATTCTTAGGCTCAATTTCCAATCCGATTAAGAACAGCATTACCACCACCCCGAATTCAGCAAAATGAAGAATATCTTGACCTTCCTCACCAATAAAACCTAAAACATAAGGTCCGATGATTACCCCTGCCATTAAGTAGCCAATAACAGAGCTGAGTCCTAATTTTTTCGCAATAGAAACACAAATAATTGCTCCTAACAAGAAAACAATTGCATCAAATAATAAGCTGCCGGTCATATTGGTTGGTTTATTTGTAATGTGTTTTTAGACATTACTGTGGTAATGAAGTTATTGGTTTTAATTTTTTAGCTTGTCTATGAGCGAACTGTATTCAGCACCATAAACCTCTAATTCATCATCTGTTAATTTATAAGTTCCCATCACGGTAAAAGGTTTGTGATAGTTCATTAAACATAAATTTGCGGTTTGCTCAAAGGGTCTTAAAAATTCTGTTATGGTATAGCTATTTGTTCCTTGTGTACAATATAATTCTTTACTACCACCAGTGGTGATAGCGTTTAAGCAGATTTTAGAAGATAAAGCCTTTCCATTTGGTCCGTAAGCCCAATTAAATTCCAGTACCATATCGATCCATTGTTTTAATAACGGCGGACAACTGTACCAATACATAGGGTGATGCCATATAATAACATCATGCTCTTCTAATAATTTTTTCTCGAACGGAACATCTATATTAAAATCTGGATACTCTTCATACAAGTCATGAAAAGTAACGCCCTCTTTATTTTTTATATGATTTACTAAAACCATATTCGCTCTAGATTTTTCGTACTTAGGATGAGCAAATAAAATTAGGACTTTCTTCATGTTCCGTTAAATTAAGGAAAATAAGTAGTTATTGGTATTGGTAATTAATTAGTAACCAGATTAAAAGAAATTTTTATTCCTTCTATAATCATACCGGTACCAATAATGGCTATGATCAAACCCATAATTTTACCGATAACCGAAATAACATTGTAGCCTACTAGTCTAACAATTAAATTACTTAATCTAAAAGTAAGGTAAGTTAGTAAACTCATAAAAGCAAAAATTGCAATTACTATAGTAATATGAATAGGTTGTGCATTTGAAACAAAGTTCATTGCTGTAACAATTGTACCCGGACCAGCCAAAATAGGTATCGCAAGAGGCGACACCGCAATATTCTCATCAATATTTACGTGTTTAATATTCTTTACATTAGACTGTTTTGATTGAAGCATGTCAAAACCTATGTAGAATATTAAAATACCGCCGGTAATCTTAAATGCAGGAATACTAATATTAAATAGTTCGAAAATATATTTTCCTAAAAGAACAAAAACTAATACAATAATGAAGGCAATAATATTTGCTCTTTTATTAATGTCAGCTTTGGTTTTCTCATCTGCACCTTGCGTCAAAGAAAGAAAAACGGTCATGTTAGATATTGGGTTTGTAATGGCGAAAAAACCAGTAAAAACAGCAATAGAAAAGGTAGTTAAATCATTCATTATTTTAAGCAAAATTTAATCGCGCAAGAACTTGATTTCTTACTGAAATTCCAAGTTTATTTTGAATCTTTTGTGAATTATTAGAATATAAGAAAAGAAGAGAAAACTTTAAATTAATCTTAGCTTATTAATGAATTATATAGCATATTATAGTCTAATTGCAATATTAAGTTTTCAATGATTTATTGAAAATTATTTGCAATTTTATTTCTCTACTTCAAACAGGATAAACTGATTCAGCTGAGGACCATAAAGACTAAAATTATTATCGGCTACAACGACTAATGAGCGATTTCCATTTTCAAAATCAGGACCAAAATTGATACCTTCAATATTGTCGACAATACCGTTGGTTAATTCCTTTCTAATATCCTCAAAATTGAATAAAAGCTTCTTTGTTACTTTGGTATAGTGCTCACCTTTTAAGCTATTAAAACTACTTACATCGGTTGCTTTGCTTGCATCTACATCGTAAATTTTAACGGTATTACCTCCGTCAGGTTATCCCATAGCATAAGACCGTTCTAAAACAAAAAACTTATTTTTTTCATATTCTAAAATCTCTACGATACCATTCAATTCAAAAGTAGCTCCGTCAGTTGCTGGGCGAGCAACTTTGTCCAATTCATATACTATCTCCTTCTCGAAATGCCCTGTTTCTTTATTTATAAAAGCTATTCTTACGGGGGAATCTGTTTCTTCTAAAGTAGGTTCTTCTCCATCTTCTTTTAATGGTAATTCCATCGCAACCCAGTATCCCTTTTTATCAAAACTCAATGTAATGCCTTCGAAGACTCCGTTGTGGTGTGGTCCAAAATTTAAGTCTGAATTGGGCAAATATCGATTTGCTAGTGTAAACTCATTTACAAACATTCCGCTAGAATCAGCTATTTGTACAAAAGGTTTTAATCCATCTTTTATGTTTCCTTCACTTGTCCAAATAAAAGCACCATTATCATATCGAATAGATTCAGGGTCCACTATTCCTTTAGGTATAACTTCGCCAATAGAATCTTTGAAATGAGTAACAGATTTTATCGTAACCGAATCAAACCCGTTGATGTCATAAGAAATATTGACGCTATAAAATCGAGGAAAATCGCTATCATCACTAATAGCATACCAGGTTCCATTTGCATAATCAATACCCGATAATCCCCCTACTCTAGTGTTCTCAAATGTAGTTTCATCTGGCAAAACATATTCATCTATAAAACGCAATTTTAGATTGGTTTTGGTTTCTTTAACCTCATTTTTATAACGGCAAGAAATCACGGTTAATAATACTATAAATACAATTAACGTTCTAACTACAATCTTCATTTATCGGTTTTTAATAGTGAAAGTTAAAATTTGAAAATATTCCTAATTCAAAGGTACCATCAAAAAATAACAAGCCATATTATTTAAACCAATGTATTAGTCAATGAAAGTAATTCTTCAATCTTTTTAGCGTCATATGCATCTGGGTGTGCTTGTGCATAATCGCCTTTGTCATTATCAAAATAGGCGCTTGTTTTTGCTTTTGCTGTCATACTTAAATCATACAAAATAGCTACACCTTTTTCTGCGGGAGACCAATGTTGACCATAAGCTTCATTAGCCATTTTTGTATTCAATAACGAACCGGGATTGACTGCAACAACCAAAATACTAGGTTCTTTTTTTGCCAAATCAAAACTCCATATCGTTAAGGCTAATTTGCTTTGCGCATACGCATCATTCGCTCCTAAACTCATACCGCCTTGCAGCGCATTTAAAGAAACAGGAGATTGTGCCGCAGAACTAAGATTTACAATTCTAGGTGCATCGGCTTTTTTCAATAACGGTAATACCGCATTTGTAAATTGATATGGCGCTAAATAATTCACGACTAAACGAACATCTACTCCGTTCGAAGCAGTATCCGTTTTGACTTTAAAAATACCTGCATTATTCACCAAAACATCAATTTTTGGCATTTTTTCAGCAAATTCTTTTGCCATTCTTTTTACTTCTGACAAGTTTGAGAAATCTGCTAAAAAACCTACTACATTTTCATTCTTTGATTCTGCTTTGATTTCGGTTACAGTAGCTTTTAACTTAGCTTCAGTTCTACCATGAACGCCCACGAAATGACCTTCTTTAGCTAAGCGAAGCGCTAATAGTTTTCCTATACCATCTGTACTTCCTGTAATTACTATATGTTTCATTTTTTTAAACTTTTGAATATTCTAAATGGAATTTTGGCAGAAAATGTTCTGCCAAAATTCTGACTTCTGTTCTTTATTAAAACGGTGCAAAGGAATCCTTAGGGCTATTTGGTATACTCCAACGCTCGCGAGCGGTTACGTTTTCCGTTGTAACAACTTTAGCGGCTGAATTATCAACACTACCATAGCTACTTGCACCACCTCGCGGTATTTGCATACGGTCTCCGTATAGCCACACTACTAAGTTACTACGTTGTCCGCTAGTAATTGGGTGTGTAGCATGTGGTACTTTCCCAGTGTGAATTATTGCTTTTCCTGGTTCAAAGATAGTTTGAACAACCTTTCTTGTAGTTGTATCGTGAAAATCCACTTGTGAACCTGTAAATCCTTCATCAGGTAAGTTGATATTGATATTCAAGGTAGCAGCCGAAGCATCCGTATGGGCATGTAAATCTTTGTCTTTATCTGGATTGTACTGAATAGAGAATCCAAATGTCTGATTGTCATAACCATAAGTACCCAATAACAAACGAGCGATTGGACGCATATAACGATCCATGATTTCGTTGTAAAATGCCTGAAAATTAGGTGCTGCAAGGTGACCTTCTGATCGCGGATCTAGCATAACGCCATGACGATTCAATTGAATACCATAAGGTGCACGTCTAGGGATTTCAGAATTTACAGTAGCCTCTAAATACTTGCGAAACTCTGCTAAGCGTTCTAAATCAAAAAACTGAGCAGAATATACTCCAGGGATAATCTCTTCCCATAAATCAGCTACAGCGTTTTCTTTTTCTGGATTTTCCCAAGCATCGTTTATCGCTTTTCTCAATTTTGGGTCAAGTAGCGTTTCATCAGGAATTAATAAACTGTCTTTGTTTTCTATTTCCCATTCGCTCCATGCATTTTCAAGTAACTCTCGGTTACTATTCCAAAATTGTGACACAGAAGGATCACGATTTAGTGAAGCTTCGCGAGTTGGTAGTGTAAGCGCACGAGCTTGTGCGAGTGCATTAATATTTGTTATTGTTTTCATGATATATTTGTTTTTTACCAAAACCTCTTTAAAAGTATTTTTGGTTTTGTTTACTTATTCTGATAACAAAGGTAGTATGAGACACCAGTAATTTTTTGGTAGTAAAAACGGTTGTTTAGGTAAATTTCAAGGTTTTATTTTAAAGCAAAAAAATGCCCCATTTCTGGGGCATTCAACAAAACATATTAATCGGCATGTTTAGAGCGTGCAACTCTAATCCTACTGCATATTTATTATCTATTATTAGTTTTCAACCACAACTTTACCAATGGCTGTACCACTAGCTAAGTGTGCATAAGCATCGCCGACTTGTTCTAATGAAAATTGATTTTCATCTACAATCGGGGTTAAATGACCTTCGTTAGAAATTTCAGCTAATTTTTCTAAAATACTACCGTGTTTTTCTCTTTTGAAGTTATGTAACATCGGGATCAACATAAAGACCACGTGTAATGACGCTCCTTTAAAGTGCAACGGAGTTAAATCGATTTCCAACAAGGAAACTGTAGTAGAAATGTGTCCGTTTAAGGCAACTGCTTCCATAGAGTTAGTCAGGTTTGGACCACCAACAGTATCAAAAACAACATCAAAACCACCATCGGTGTATTTTGCTGTGTAATCTGCTGCTTTTTCTATAGTAAAATCAATAAAGGTTGCTCCAAATTTCTCAATAATCGCTTTTTGTTTGTCGCCTGTTCCTGTTGCATAAACTTCTGCTCCAAAGTATTTCGCCAATTGTACCGCTAAGTGACCAACACCACCAGAACCTCCGTGTATTAATATTTTTTGTCCTGCTTTTACGCCTGCTCTTGTCAACCCTTCATAAGCTGTAATTGCAACTAAAGGTAAAGCTGCAGTTTCACGCATAGTCAAGTCTTTTGGTTTGTGACCAATTAAACTCCTATCGGCAACAATGTATTCTGTTAATGTACCAGGTAAATCTGCTAATCCGCCAGCACAACCGTATACTTCATCGCCAACTTTATATCCCTCTACCCCTTCTCCAACAGCTTCTACTGTTCCTGAGAAATCCATACCTAATAAGGCTGGTGCAGCAGGCGATAATGGTAAATCTGACCCCATATTCTTAATCATCATATCAATAGTATTGACACTTGACGCTGCTATTTTCACCAATACGTGATTTGCTTTTATTGCTGGTTTTGCTATTTCTAATACTTCGAAATTTGCGCTTTCTCCGTATTCACTTAGTAACATTGCTTTCATTTCTATCTTCTTTTATTTTGTTAATTTTTAATTGTTGTTGGTTGTTCGTTGTTTGTTGTTCGTTGTTGGTTGTTGGTTGTTCGTTGTTGGTTGTTCGTTGTTGGTTGTTCGTTGTTGGTTTTTCGTTTTTCGCTGTGCGCTAGACGCTCTACGCAAAAACTGAAAAGCGCTATGCGCAAAGCGTATGGCGCTCATCGCCTTAATTCACTTCTTGAATATCCATTACCATTTGTTCCCAATTCTTTTGGTTGTTATGGTCAAATTGTGCTCCGTTATCATCTGCATATTGGAAACGTTTTACTGCCGGAGTTTTACTTGTCGCTTGAAATAATTGGTATGCTTCCTCTTTTAATGCTTCTTTTATTGGTAAATCTATGGATGCATATACTGCACGTTTACATGCTGCAATGGACTCTGCCGGAAATTTTGAAATTCGTTCTGCTAAAGCATCTACATAAGCACCAATTTCATCCGCATCTAAGGCTTTATTTATGGTTCCAAATTTTTCAGCTTCATCAGCATCCCAATCTCTTGCACCTAAAATAATTTCTAATGCTTTTCCTAATCCTGCTTGTCTAGCCATACGAGATGCACCACCTCCACAAGGTAAAATGCCCATACCTACTTCCATTTGCATGAATTTGGCTTTTCCTCTTGCTGCAAAACGCATATCTAATGCTAATGCCATTTCGTGTCCGCCACCTCTTGCAAATCCCTCAATTTTTGCGATGGTTGCTTGGGGTACATTGCTTAATCTCTCCAAAACAGATTGTAAATCCAACAACTGTACTTCGTTTCTTGGTACAGCTTCGGTAGACATATCTTTTAATAAATCGGTATCATAATGACATACCCAATACCCCGGATTTGAAGATTCAAAAACCACTACTTTTACGCTTCTATCACGCTCTAGTCGTAAGCATAAGCTGCTTAAATCTGCTAACATTTCTTGTCCCTGTACATTTACTGGTCCGAAGTTGATGTCAACTGTTAAAATTCCGCCTTTTTGTTCTGCTGTAAATGTTTGAAAGTTCTTGTAGTCCATAATATTTTATTTTTGGTTGCTATTCGTTCTGTATTAATTACAGTACAAAGGTATCTGGGGACACAAGGTTCAAATGGGTAAAAAACAAAGTGCTTTTGGTAAAAAAAGAGGTAAATGGTATTTTTTCAAGTTTAAGTAA
The DNA here is from genome assembly GCF_004364165.1 of Maribacter spongiicola. Lineage (GTDB taxonomy): Bacteria > Bacteroidota > Bacteroidia > Flavobacteriales > Flavobacteriaceae > Maribacter > Maribacter spongiicola. The sequence continues at coordinate 766,507 of NZ_SOAY01000011.1, read as the reverse complement.
CTAATTTAATCAGCTTTATAATCAAAATTTCTATGAGAACATCTTGCGAATCCGCACCACAGAATAAAAGAGAATTCATTTCTGATATAGGTGAAATACTAGTAAAGGATAACGGTAAGAAGAAATACTATACGCCCGAAGAAGTGAAAAAAGCGCACAGAAACAGTAAATGGTATGATTATGTGGATTGGTCTTGTTGGGCATTGAGTATTTTCTCATCACATACAGACTTTGATTTGTACCATGAAAAAACAGGGGAGGTTTGTGATTATGTAGCTATGAAAACAGAAATGCTAAGCGGATTATCAGTTTCTACGGTAACTGACTGGACCGATATACCGGACTTGGATATAGATGCTTCTTGGTTAGATTTTGGGGATGTGTTTGATGGTTTACTAGAAGGCGTTGGAGAATTCGTATCAGGAATTTTTGACGGTATTTAATTTCTCTAAGCTGAAATACTAGCCTTAAAAGCCCCAATCGTCATTCCTTTATAACTTTGGAAGGTTTTGTTTAAGTGACTGCTATCCGTAAAGCCAAGCTCTATTGCGATTTCCGAAAACTGTAAGTCGGTATATTTTAATCGGGTTTCAACAAGTTTTAATTTATAGTTGATAATGTATTTCTTTAAAGAGACATCGGTATGCTTTTTAAAGTATTCACTCATATAATTATCTGCCATATGAAACTCCTCTGCCAGACTTTTGGTAGTTAGCAATTCGGAATTATAAATATTAGCGTGAATAAAATTTATGATTTGCTGAATCTTAGATGATTTAACCTCCTTTACAGTGTCGGCAGTATTGATAAACTGAATATTTCTCGCAATAAGATGTAGAATAACCGATACAGAGTTTTGAATGATAAAAATATCAAAGGTCTGCTCTCTCATATATTCAGTGGCAACCATATTAATTAAAGATACCAGATGCGACCTATCTGATTCAGTTTCAAATTGCATTTCGCGAAGCTGATGACTTTCGCTATTTAATATTTCTTCAATTTTTCGAAACCAATTGTTAACGGGCAGTGTTTCGTTCTGAGCCGATGTATTTCTAAAGAAGCTTTTTAAGAATTTTATAGCCACAGTAGTCGTCGCGGAATCAGGGTTCACGATATAAATATCATCAGGTATAAAAACAAAAACACTATTTGCAGCGTAGGGTACGGTTTTGCCATTGATCTTAATCGTTCCTGTTCCCTTTTCAAAATATACAATTTCGAAAAAACGAATGGTCGTGTATTTACAAAACTCAAAAAAAGTTTGTTCTTCGTATTTCGCAATTACAATATTTTCTATGATAGTACGCGCCATATTGCATAGATGGTTTAATTGGTGGTAGTAGCAAATTTATCTTGCGCCAGAAACTTATGAATATCGCTTACCACAATAGAGCCTTCTCCAACGGCTGATGCTACACGCTTTACAGAACCCGAGCGTACATCACCAACTGCAAATAATCCTGGTAAACTGGTTTCAAAAGTGTATGGTTTTCTCTGGCTAAATTCTGATTCGCTATTTAAAGCATTATCGCAAATGGTGAGTCCCGTATGTACAAAACCTTTCGCATCAGTATCAATAATATTATCTAGCCATTCTGTACATGGTTTTGCACCAACAAAAGTAAAAAGATAGCTTATTTCATTAGGTACAAGAGTGTCTTTTTGTTTGATGTCAACTTTTTCTAAATAGGTATCACCATCTACTTTGACCACGTTGCTATTGGTCAATACTTCAATGTTTTCACAAGCAATAATTCGCTGAACCAAATAGTCGCTCATTTTTGCACCTATATCTTCTTTTCTAATAATTATATAGACTTTATGTGCGTAATTTGCCAAGAATAATGCCGCTTGTCCTGCGGAATTTCCTCCGCCCACAATACCAATTTCACTGTTTTTACACATATTGGCATGCATAGAAGTTGCGCTATAATAAATACCTGCACCTTCATATTTTTCTATACCATCTAATGGCAATCTTCTATATGCCGCACCTGTTGCAGCAATAACTGTACGTGCCTTTAAAGTTGATGTATTGCTTGCATTTACCTCATAAAGACCTGCATTTTTTTGAATACTTTCAACCCTATGCGGTACCGAAATGGTACACCCAAATTTTTGTGCTTGTATGTAGCCGTTATTCGCTAAATCTCTACCGGAAATTCCCGTAGGAAACCCGAGGTAGTTTTCAATTTTAGAACTCTTACCAGCTTGTCCTCCAGGAGAATTACTATCAATGGTCAATACTTTTAATCCTTCAGATGAAGCATACACACTGGCAGCTAAACCTGCTGGTCCCGCACCAATCACCAATACATCATAAATTTCATCATCTAACTTTAATCGAACACCAGAACACTCCCCTATTTCATCAATAGAAGGACGAATAGAAATCTCATTCTGACTATTAATCATAACAGGTAAATCTGATTCTTTCAAGTCAAAAGCTTCTAATATACTTTTAAGTCCATCATCTTTATCCGAATCGACAAAAGTATATAGAATGTCATTTTTGTCCATGAAATCGCGAATAGCATACGTTTCATTAGAATGTTCCGAACCTATTAACTTGACCCCTTGTATACTGTTTTTTAAACTTTCTTCGCGCAATAAAAATGCGTTTAAAAGTAAATCGCTAATATCACTAAACTTTGAAATAGCTTTTTTTAACTGGTCTGGCTTTATGCGTATTACTTGAGTGTTTTTTAATGTTTCTCCACGTACTCCAATAGCTCGGTGAGAAAGAATACTACTAGACCCTGAAAATTGATGCCTACCATGAATGGTAACATTGCCCTTGTCCTTCTCTGGGTCAATAATTTTAATACCTCCTTCTAAAACAACAAAAAAATCATATCTCTTATCACCATAATCTAGTATCGTAGTAGGAATTTCAAAATTCTCTACAATACCATAACCTTTCAACTTTTCTACTTGTTGATTGGTGAGTTCAGGGAATCTGGCATCTATCATATTTAGTTTGGTTTAGTAGGTTACAAAAGCTTTATCTGCATAACACCAAAGCCACCGTTCATTAGGTTCTGCAGAACTAATTACCGGGTGACCCGTAGTATGATTATGTGCAGTAGCATGCTTATTTTTAGAGTCGTCACAACAAAGCGTTACGCCACATTCTTGACATGTTCTTAAATGAACCCAACCATCGCCGAGTTTTACACATTCTTCACACACATGCTTGGTAGCCGTTTTTAATTCTGAAATAGCATTGATATGACTACAAGATTCTTGCTGCATGGCTTTTTGGTATTAAAAATTTAAATAAGAAGTTGAAAATTACCAGTGAAGTTTAACTTACACTAGCACGTAACATCCAAGCCATTTCTTCATGTTCTTGTAATAAACCCGTAAGAAAATCTGCTGTACCTACATCATTTAAATCATCTTCAATAGTAGGTATAATTTTTCTAATTTCTACAATGATGGTATCGTGGTCTTGTAACAAGACTTTCATGTAGTTTAAACTAGAATTGTCACCTTCTATTTCTTCGGAAAGATGTGTAAGTTGTAAAAATTGCTTTAAAGTAGCTGGAGCATAATGACCAATTTTACGAATACGTTCTGCTACCCCATCAGTAAATTCTTTTATAGCATTGTAATGGTCTTCAAAAAATACATGTTTGGTATGAAAATCAATACCTTCTAAATTCCAATGCGCTCTTAATGTCTTAGTGTAAATTACATATTCATCTGCCAAAATTTTAGATAAATGTTCAGCAACTTTTTCTCTGTTTTCTTCTGTAATTCCGATGTTTGTTTTCATTTTCCTTTATTTTTAATTTAATTTTTAAACTTCCCCGACAAATTAAGCATAGAAATTGATTTTTACTAGCTGTTCATAATCTGTAAATAGCTCATTTACAATAATTATTAATACTTTTAGTTCCTAATTTTAAATCTGTAAGATTTGTTTTACTAATTACGAAAACCTTAAAAATTTCTACATCTATTAGCTCAAGTCATCTAAAAACTAAGTTTGTATTAGGTTGATAATCGAAATACGTCAACCTAAATAATTTAAATATTCACTTCAAAATCTCCGTTGCTTCTAATATAAAGCACAGTTTCTTTTTCTGCTGAAATTATTGAAGTTGCATTTTCTTCTGCACCAAAATAAGATGGCGCATCTAATTGGTTTACTGCACCTTTTTTAGAAAACTGGTGTGTTAATCCTCCAGAAATAACAACTGCTCTAAAATTTGGACTCAAATTTTTAATTTTACCTTTAAAACCTGCTGGTAATCTTAAAAGCGTTGCACGCAATTGATTTTTTTCGTGGCTTCCCCATAAAAAAGCAGTTTCAACATTACTCTTTGCAGAAACCCATTCAATATCGTTAGCATTTAACCAAACCAAATTCGATTTATCTACATTTACTGGACGCTCTCCATTATCAAAAGCTTCTGAAGTTGGTTTTACTAAATACGGTCCTTCTTGAATATCTAAAAAAGCCATATTTTCTTGACCATCTGCAGCAGTTATGTGTGCTTCTCCTGCTGGTTGTTGCCAATAAGAACCTGCTGGCAACCATTGTTTTGCTGCTTGTTCATCATCATTATGTAATAAACCTTGAATTACTACTCCACGATAGGTAATATTGTGAATGTGTGGTGGCGAAGAAAATCCTTTGTTGAATTTTACTAAAAATCCTGCTGGTCCGTTTTTGGTACGATCTCCCCAAAGTTTTCCTGCAGCCGGACTTTTATCGCCTCGTAACGGATTTAACCATCCCCATTCTACGTTGTCTGCGGTTACTACTTCATTTATAGATTTTGCAGCATCTGTAGTTGGTGTCTGTGCATTTGCATAAAAGCCTGCGACTAATGCCAATGCGATTAAGATACTTTTTTTCATTTTAAAGTTTTATAAATAGTATTAATCTTGTTTTTCTGTCTTTTTTAAATAATCTGGTAGCTCTTTAGACAACCAATCTTCACGAACAGGAACGTGAACATCTAAATCTACAGTTTCTTCTAATGCCCAAAATTCGTGAGGTACATTTTCAGGAAAAACAATCACTTCTCCTGCTCCAACTTCTACAAATTCCTCTTTACCATCAATAATAGTCTTGATTTTAACCTTACCAGACATTATGTATGTTATCTGCTCGTTTGGGTGTTTGTGCCAAGGAATATGCGCGTCTTTTTCTAAATTGAAAATCGTCATTTGTCCTTTTTGACCGTGAAACCACTTGCGTTTAATTCCTTCACCAATAGTTTCCGATTCCATTTCATCAAAATTGAAATGTTGCACTTTCGAAGTGGCTATAGAATCTATCGTATTTACTTGTGCATTTGCTGTGTAACTGGCAAATAATGCTGTCACAGCTAATGCTGCTAATGTGTTTTTCATTTTACTTAATTTATTTGACTCATTGAGCCTAAAATCCTTCTAAAACAATTTTACCTTTTGCTTTACCAGTTTCTAAAAAAGCATGTGCTTTTCTTAAGTTTTCGGCATTTATAGTTCCAAAGTTTTCGCCCAAAGTGGTTCTAACGGTTCCGTTATCAATTAATTCAGAAACCTCGTTTAAAATGTTATGCTGTTCTATCATATCATCTGTCTGAAACATAGAACGTGTGAACATTAACTCGATATGCGTAGAAACTGCTTTCCCTTTAAAAGGCATCACATTCATCACTTTTGGGTCATCAATAAATCCGAATTTACCTTGAGGTTTAATCAGTTTTACAATTTCATCTACATGATGTTCGGTAGCGTTTAAACTCACCACATATTCGGGAGCTGGTAGGTTATATTTTTCAAACTCATCATTGAGTTTATGTCTATGATTGATAACCGTATCTGCACCTAACTCTTTTAACCAATCGGTAGTTTCTTCGCGAGAAGCGGTACCAATAATATGCAGTTTTGTCAGCTTTTTAGCCAATTGCACCAAAATTGAACCTACACCACCAGCAGCACCAATTACTAAAATAGATTTGTTGGCATCATCTTTAGAAACTTGTAATCTGTGAAACAACATTTCATAAGCTGTAAGTGTAGTTAATGGTAAAGCAGCAGCTTCAGCAAATGATAAACTTGCAGGTTTTTTACCCACAATACGCTCATCTACAACTTGATATTCTGCATTACTACCTTGACGTGTTAAATCACCTGCATACCAAACCTCGTCACCCACTTTAAATAGCGTAACATCTTCTCCAATAGCAGTTACAATTCCCGTTGCATCCCAACCGATTACTTTCCAATCATCACCTTCTACAGGCATATTGGCACGTACTTTGTAATCTACAGGGTTTACTGAAATCGCTTTCACTTCTACTAGAATATCTCTTCCAGTTGCTTTTGGCGTATCTAAAGTGATGTCTTGTAGCGATTTTATATTATCAATCGGTAGATTCTCTTTATATCCTATTGCTTTCATCTGAATTGTAAATTTTGAAATTATAGTAATGTGAAAATTTCACTTTCAGCTAATCTTGATTTTGGTGTTTTTTCGGTAGAATTAAAATCGGATTGCGCTCTGTATCCTAAAGACACAGCTACTAATGACGTGTATCCTTTTTCTCTTAATCCGAATTCTTCATCTAATGCCTTTACATCAATACCTTCCATTGGTGTTGCATCCAAACCTAAACTAGCAACACCTAACAAAAAGCTACCAATGTTAAGGTATACCTGCTTTTCCATCCAGTGTTGTAAATCCTTTAAATCGTATTTATGAATACCTGTAAAAGCTTTAACAGCGCCTAGAAATCCGTTTTTAATATCTTCATTAGGGAATCTTCCGTCTTTATCTTCAGTATCTGCAATATGCTGGTAGTATGCGTCATCTGCATCAATCTTTGAACAAAACAATACAACAGCAGAAGCATTAGTTATTTTTGGCTCATTGAAACTAAAAAAGCCTTGTGTTCCTTTTGCAATACGTGCCTTACCTTCTGTAGTTTCGGCAACTATAAAGTGCCAAGGTTGAAGATTTACACTTGAAGGGCTCATTCTCAACAAGTTTTTGACTTCAGCCATATCTGCATCACATATTTTCTTAGTGATGTCGTATTCCTTTGTAGTGTATCTCCAGTTTAATGTATCGTTTAAATTCATTTTTATCTTTTTACTATGTTGATTGAATATTATAGAACAAAGATAAATAGGTGATACCGCCAAATTTGAGTACAAAAAGAGGTGATGTTGGTATAAATAGAGGTTTTTTAAGGGATAAATCTTAAAATTTTCCTAATACGTAATTATAACAAGTAAAAACTAAGGTTTTAAATACTTGAATTATATAGCAAACCTTTATAAATACAAACTAAGCAGTTAACTCAGTCATTTTATAAGCACTTAAATTTTCTAATTTGTCTTTGGATGCTACTCTATACACCGCTATATGGCTACTTTGAGAATGTTTGTCTAAATACGCTTGATTTACCCATTTTTCGTGGAATAAAAATAAATTGGGATTCTCGTTATCTTGATGCAAATCGTAAGCAATATTGCCTTCTTCGCCTCTAGTAGGACCTACTAGTTTCAGCAATTCTGATTTTATTTCTTCTCTAAATTCCTCTTTTACTACAACGTTTACTACAAGGGTTAAATATGATTTTTTCATAAGATATTTCAAATAGATTCTACAATTGGTGTATAAATATAAAGATTGATGAACGAAAGACTATGTAATCCACCTAAAGGTTAGGTTAATTCTAGGCGATATTGGTTTTGACGTTTTCGGAATTTTATGCTTCCAATTTTCTTGGGTAGCACCTTGCATCAACAATAGACTGCCATTTGCTAAAGGAATATCTACACGTTTTAAATCTTTACGAGATACGTGTTTTAACTGAAAAGGTCTTGTTGCTCCATAAGTTACCGAAGCAATTACAGTATTTTTACGTTGATCGCCTTTATAATCTTGATGCCAATCTACACTGTCTTTTCCGTCTCTGTAATAGTTAAGAAGACAACGTGAGAATTTGACGTCTACCTCCTGCTCTATCCGATTTTTAATAAAAAGTAAATCGTCGTTCCACAAATGCATTTTACTTTTGGTATTGGTGTATTGAATGTCTTTACTAATGTCGCCATACCAAGCGGTTAACCTAGGATAATCTACCAGTTTGCCGTGAATGATAATTTGCTCTTGTTGCCAAGGTGTGTTTTCTAATAAACTCTTATACAGCTTATTACTTTCTTCTATATTGAAAAAATTTTCGAACAACGTAACATCTGCTCCTGGTAAATCATATACTGTTTTACAGACTTCTTTTGTTGAAAATAAATTGGTTTGATTAAATATATCCATGAGTAAATAAGCTTTATGTTTTTTAAGCCAACACAAAGATACTTGCTTTACCGCAAAACCATAGGTAATTATATGGGTGATAATTGTATAAATAAAGGTTAAATTTTGATAGTGAATACAGATTTGACCTATTTTAGCTGATATATCCTTTAATAATTCTGTAAATGCAAGTATTAGAAGCCTACAAACCTTTTGAAATACAAGAAATTGAGTTGACAGATTGGAAACAACGTCCCGTTAAAAACAATTTTTTTGAACTGGTTTTAATTAAAGATGGAGAAGGCACACAATGCATAAACTATAATGACTATACTTATGAGAAGAATAGCATGTTTTTGTTACCACCTTTGAAATGTCATTCTTTTACTATAGAAAAACCTACCAGATTTGTATTTCTAAAATTTACCGATTCGTTTTTTAAGAATGCGAACAGAATAACCATTGATAGAAACGAATGGTTTAAGGAAGCTTCGTATATCTTATCTAATTACAACCAATTACCAGGAGATATCATTAAAAATGAACTGGATCGAAATTATCTCGAAAACCTTATTGGCATGATTCTTCAAGAATCTAGAAATTATGGTGAAGAATCTATAAACCTGGTTACTAGTTTAATGACCAGTATTTTAGAGATTTTAATTCGCAATATTAAAAAGAGCACCTACTTTGAATTACCAAAGAACAATTCTGATGATAGAATTACTAATATGCTGACTTATATCAACACAAATATTGACAAAACCGAATTACTGAAAGTTGAAAATTTAGCTGATGTTTTTATGATGTCGCCTACATATGTGAGTGAATATTTTAAAAAGCAAGTGAGCATGTCTTTGCGAGAATACATCATTAAAGCAAAGTTGAAGCTTGTAGAAATTCGTCTTCTAAACTCAGATTACACATTAACCCAAATTGCAGATGATTTAGGTTTTACCGATGTAAGTCATCTTTCAAAAACCTTTAAACGTTATACAGGTTCGTCTATTCGTGATTTTAAAATAAAGGGAGAATACATGTTATTGAAAAGAGCATCTTGCTCACCAACGGCAAGTGCCTAAGCAGTCATTTCCATTTTTTTAGATTCCCTGATCAGTGCTCGTGCTAATACTGTGGTTGCATCGATAATTAAACTGTCTTCAATTTTTTCGTATTGAATGGCTAACGGAATTTCTGTGCAACCTAATATAACGGCTTGGGCGCCTTTTCTAGACAAATAGGTTGCTGCCATGCTTAGGTTTTCTCTTGCTTTTTGATTTACAGGATTTGAAAAAGCTTTAATACCATAGCTGGTATCGTAAATAGACGGATGCACAAATAAAACTTGAATATCTTCGGATGGTTGAATCACTTCAATATTATATTTAGCAAGTACTTCGGGGTAAACTTTCGCAAGAATAGTACCTGTTGTGCCCAGTACACCTACTCTAGTAATTTCAGGATGCTTTTCAGAAATGTATAATCCTACTTCTTCAATAAGGTTTACTAAAACACATGATTCTGGTATGCTTTTTTCAATTAAACTTAAAATCGGCTTGGCATGTGCAGTGTTACAGGGTATACCTATAATACTAGAACCACTGGCAATTAAAGAAGCTATAATTTCAGATATCGCAATACCAGGATTAATTTCTGTTTCACCTAAAAGGTATTTGGTACGGTCAATAATTTTATGAGGCACCGATAGCATAGAAACAGGCAAATGGTCTTGGTCAGATGTAGCTTCGGTTAAGTCGTACACTTTCTTAATTAAATCGATACCGGCATAGCTACCTACTCCGCCAACTATGCCGATCATTTTATTTGTCATCATAACTCCGTCTTTTTCTTGAAAAAGAATTAAGGCATCAAATTAATGGCATTTAAATAAGTAATGGTCTTAATAAATCTATAATTTCTAAATCGGCTTTCATTCGATATAGTCAGGGTCACTTTTTTGACTCGTAAAGTTTCATTCTTAGCTCATTTCCATATCCGTCAATTCTTCATTTAATCTAGCTAAAAGAATCTAGTCACACCCAGTAAATTGCCTTCAAATCAAAATAAGACACAATGAATTTAGAAGATAAAGTACTAATTATAACAGGAGCATCTAGTGGTATCGGTAAAGCTACAGCAATAAAATTGGCAGAAAACGGAGCAAAAGTAGTTTTGATGGCGAGAAGCGAAGATGAGCTAAACGATTTAAAATCTGATATTACTAAAAAGGGCGGAGAAGCATTAGCAGTAGCCGGTGATGTAACTAAGAAAGCTGATTTCGAAAATGTAGTTTCTAAAACGAAACGCGAATATGGTAAAATATCAGGATTAATAAACAATGCAGGCTTAATGCCGCTTTCATTTGTAGAAAAGTTGAAGACAGATGAATGGGATAAGATGGTAGATGTTAATATAAAAGGTGTATTAAATGGTGTAGCGGCTGTATTACCAGAATTAAAAGAAAATAAGGGCGGTAATATTATTAATATTTCATCCATGGCTGCGAACAGGTATTTTCCTGGTGGGGCTGTGTATTGCGCTACCAAATCGGCAGTAAAAATGTTTTCAGAAGGGCTACGTCAAGAATTGGCACCTAAATACGGAATTAATATTACGTCAATAGAACCTGGTGCCGTTGCTACCAATTTGACAAGTACGATTAGCGATGAAGATATTAAGGACAAAATGAAAGAAATGCAAAAAATGGAAACCTTAGAGGCAGAAGACATTGCAAATTCTATCTACTACGTATTAACTCAACCAAAACGTGTCAATATCAACGATGTCTATTTGGTACCAAGCGAGCAACAGTAAAATTAACTTAAAACACAAGATATGTCTACGACAACAAAACAAGATACATTCAAAACAATTAACCCAACAACAGGTAAAGAAATAGCTTCACACACCTACATGACAGATGAACAGGTAGAAGAAAGCATTCAAAACTCTCAGAAAGCATTTTTGAAATGGAAAATGAAATCTATTGAAGAACGCGGCGAGATTATTAAATCTATAGGTAAAGAGCTTCAGAATTATAAAAAAGAACTAGCAGAGTTAATGACCGACGAAATGGGTAAACTTTTATCGCAAAGCGAACACGAAGTTGACCTATGTACTTCAATTTGTAATTATTCTGCAGAGAACGCTCCAGAATTTTTAAAGAATGAAGAAAGAAAATTATCAGATGGCGGAAGAGGAATAATCACCTATTCACCCATGGGAATAATTTATGGTATTCAACCTTGGAACTACCCAAGTTATCAAGTATTGCGATATACTATTGTAAACCTAATGGCTGGTAATAGTATTTTATTAAAGCATGCATCTAACGTTACGGGTACGGCAAAATTATTGAAATCCATTTTTGATACCGCTGGTTTACCAGAGAATTTATTTAATGTAATGGTTATTGACCATGAGCAGTCTAATGCGATTATAGAACACAAATTAATTAGAGGTGTTACCTTAACTGGTAGTCCGGTTGCAGGTGAAAAAATCGGAGAACTAGCCGGTGCACAACTAAAAAAGACAGTATTAGAATTGGGTAGCAATGATGCCTATTTGGTGCTTGATGATGCAGATATTGATTTGGCAATAGAAAAAAGTGTTATGGGGCGAATCTATAATAATGGAGAAACCTGTATCGCGGCTAAAAGATTTGTAGCTACCGAAAAGGTGTATGACGAGTTTAAAGAGAAATTTGTTAAAGCAATGGATGCTTTAAAAGTGGGTGATCCTAAAAAAGAGGAAACCGAATTAGGACCAATGGCGCGTGAAGATTTAAGAAAAAAGATTCACGAACAGCTTGAAGAAAGTGTTGATAAAGGTGCTGAAATTTTATGTGGCGGAAAAATCCCTGATGGTGAGGGCTACTTCTACCCTGCCACGGTTTTAGGTAATGTAACGCCAGGTCAACCAGCATATGATGATGAGTTATTCGGACCAGTTGCTTCGTTAATTAAGGCAAAGGACAATGAAGATGCAATGCGTATCGCTAATGATAGTAGATTCGGATTAGGCGGCGGAATTTTTTCTAGAGATGTTGATAAGGCAATTGAATTGGCAGAAAAGCATTTTGATACGGGAATGGTATTTATAAATTCCTTCGGATTAGCAAATCCGATGATGCCATTTGGTGGTGTTAAAGACTCAGGTTACGGAAGAGAACATGGCGGATTCGGAATGAAAGAATTTGTGAATGTGAAAGCCATTACTATAAAGAAATAAATTATAATAAGAACTAAAAAGCATCTTTACAGATGCTTTTTTTAATGCAAAAAAGTAATTCGTTTTATAAACCTTTGTTAAAAAATGAATGTTCATTCTTTTTTTGTAATATCTTTGAAGTGTCTAAGAAACACAGATTATAAGTTTGCAATTTATAATATAAAAGTATACTAGTGAATGCACTAATTATCACATATTTCTTAGACTATAAATTAGCATAGAATTTAAATAATAACTTATGAATAAGTCCATTAATTTAAAAAAACGTCCGGTGGGTACTCCTACTCTTTCTGACTTTGAGTTTGTTGAATCTGATATAAATCCTAGTATATCTGATGGTCAACTATTGTTAGAAGCCAAATATATTTCTGTTGACCCCTATTTAAGAGGTCGTATGAACGATGCCAAATCTTATGTTCCTCCTTTTAAATTAGGGGAGCCGATAAGTTCTGGAATTGTTGCAGAAGTTATAGAATCTAACAACGAAGGTTTTAAGAAAGGTGATTTTGTATCAGGATTATTACAATGGAAAGAAAAGCAGGTTTCTACGGGTGAAGGCTTGCAGAAAATAGATAAAAGCAAAGCGCCACTAAGTGCTTATTTAGGTATCGTTGGTATGACGGGCTTAACGGCATTTTTAGGTCTAAACGAAATCGGGAATCCTAAGAAAGGTGAAACTTTAGTAGTATCTGGTGCTGCAGGCGCCGTTGGTAGTGTTGTAGGTCAGATTGGTAAAATTCTTGGTTTGAATGTTATCGGTATTGCAGGCTCAGATGAAAAAGTTGATATGATAAAATCTGAATTCGGATTTGATTATGGTATCAATTATAAAACTACAAAAGATATGCAAGCTGCTATAAAAGAGGCAGCCCCTAATGGCGTAGATATATATTTTGATAATGTAGGCGGACCAATATCTGACGCTGTTCTATTTAATATCAATCAGTTTGCACGTATTATCATCTGTGGTGCAATTTCTGTGTACAACAAAACGGAAATTCCGATGGCAGTGGCTGTACAACCGTTCTTGGTTAAGAATAGTGCTTTAATGCAAGGATTTATTGTTTCCAACTACGCAGATAAATTCCCAGTAGCTATGAAGCAACTAGCAACTTGGTTAGGTGAAGGTAAATTAAAGTATAAAGAAACTGTCGTTGAAGGCTTTGAACATACGCCACAAGCGTTCTTAGATATGATGGATGGTAAGAATAAAGGAAAAATGATAGTTAAAGTCTAAATACAAGACTTGCTATAAATCAATAACTTAAAAACAAAAATAAAATGAAAATATTATTCGTATTAACGTCCCACAATCAATTAGGAGACACAGGAAAGAAAACAGGGTTTTGGATTGAAGAGTTTGCAGCTCCGTATTACGCATTATTGGATAAAGGTGCTGAAATTACAGTAGCGACACCAAAAGGCGGTCAAGCACCAATTGACCCAAGTAGTGATACTGAAGATGCTCAAACAAAAGATACAAAGCGTTATAAGGATGATAAAGATGCGCAAAGTGTTATCAACAACACTAAAAAATTAGCTGATGTAAATGCTTCTGATTTTGATGCCGTATTCTACCCAGGTGGTCACGGACCGTTATGGGATTTAGCTAACGATGCAACATCAATTAAATTGATTGAAACATTCAATGAGCAAGCGAAACCAGTTGCATTTGTATGTCACGCACCTGCAGCTTTGAAAGGAGTTAAAGGAACTGATGGTCAGCCATTAGTTAAAGGTAAAAAAGTTACTGGATTCACAAATAGTGAAGAAGCAGCTGTTCAGTTGACAGAAGTTGTTCCTTTCTTAGTAGAAGATATGTTACAAGAAAATGGCGGAATCTATTCTAAAAAAGAAGATTGGGCAGCATACGCAATTCAAGATGGTAATTTAATTACAGGTCAAAACCCTGCATCATCTGAATTAGTAGCAGAGAAATTATTAGCTGCTTTAAAGTAAAAGTTTAAGTTTGGTTATTAGTTAAAAGTCCAGAAAATCAATTGATTTTCTGGACTTTTTCTTTTAGGACTATTTCATATTATAGTTAACGGAATAGGTGTTAAATACCAATCCGCCATCATAAGCTTCCGTTAAGTTAAGTTCTAGTTGATGTCCTTGTTTAGATTCCCCAAATAATCGTACGCCTTCACCTAATACTAAGGGATTAATTTTTACTTTAATGATATCGATCAATTGATTGTCAAATAGCCATCCGGCGAAAATTCCACCTCCGCATAAGTAGATATCTGTAGTTGAGTTTAGTTTCAACTCTCTTATTTTACCCAAACTATAATCAGCAATTATATGCACCTGATCGCTTATGGTATCAAACTGTAAAGACTTAGAGAAAATATAGTGTTGCATATGTGCATATGCTGGCTGACCAGGTTTTAATCCGTAGGCGTATCCAAATTCATAAGTGTCTTTACCCATGATAGTGGTTTCAAATTCTTTTAGATCAGACAAGTATTTTGTAACACCACTACCCTCACCTACAAAACCGCTAATATCATCATTCAATCCACAGATAAATCCGTCAATAGAAATGGCAACGTAATAGATTATCTTATTAATAATCATTATTTTATATAGCTATAAGTTACGCTTTAGGAGCGATGTTCTGATTTACTCTAAAAAAATTATTTGGGTCATATTGATATTTTATTTTGGTTAGTCGCTCATAATTCTGTTTATAGCTTGCTTTAATTCGCTCTTGACCTTCATCCATCATAAAGTTGGAATACGCTCCGCCAGCAGAGTATGGGTGTAGTGCGTTGTAATAATCTTTACACCAATTGGTAATTTTATCGGCATTTTTGGGGTCAGGGTCAACACCAACATATACGCCACAATACTCAGCGTCACGATATGCCCAAGGCGTATCTGTAGCTCCCACTCTGCTTGCTGCGCCAGAAATGGGGTATAAATGCATTTGTGATAAAGGAGTAGGTATTTTAGATCCAAATTTTAAATGTTGGGCACTTATTTCAGGAGTTAAAGATTTGAAGAAATCAGCTTTCCAATACCACTGCATTCCTGTAGGAAACAAACCATCGAACATAGCTTGCAACGCTGGATAAGGCATTTCGCCCATATGGGCAAACAGCGGATTTTTATCTAAAACCGGCGCAAAAGTTTCTTTTATATTATCCATGTCACCAGTATAACACCATACAATGGCACAAAACTTCTTGTTGTGTAGATGTTCAGGAAATGGAGATTCAGGAATTATCATGGTGGCTATAAAACCATTAATATCATCTGGTGCCGTTCTAATAAAACTATCGAACCAAGCCATAATTTCCTCGGTCTGTTCTATAGGCCATAATGTTGGCCCGCCATACACCATTTTTTGATGATGTGCTTGAAAAGTAAATTCTGTTACTACTCCGAAATTGCCACCCCCACCACGAATAGCCCAAAATAGATCAGAGTGTTCATCCTTATTAGTTATTACAATTGATCCATCTGCCAAAACCATTTCAGCTTCTAAAAGATTATCAATGGTTAAGCCATATTTTCGAGAAAGATAACCCACACCTCCACCAAGTGTGAGTCCGCCTACACCGGTGCTTGAAACCATACCAGAAGGGATTGCCAAACCATATTCATGTGTAGCATTATCTACTTCGTTCCAAATACAACCTCCGCCGACTTTTACGGTTTTATTTTCTGCATTTACGGTGATTGATTTTAAACCTGATAGGTCAATGACCATACCATCATCACATAAGCCTAATCCACCCCCATTATGACCGCCACCTCTTATTGCAACAAGTAAATTATTTTTACGTGCAAAATTTACAGCGGTTTGTACTTCAGTAACATTACTGCACATGACTATACCGCCAGGATGTTTATTTATCATAGCGTTATACACCTTGCGCGAAATATTATAGTCCTGGTCTGTAGGTGTTATTATAGTACAGTTAATTAAGTTGTGTAGGTCGTCAACTAATTTTTTTAAAAAGGATTGTGTCTCTATTTTCATAATTTAAATTTTTAGATTGGTATTAAAGTCCACTTTGCACACCTTTTGGCTCTATGGTATTATTGTTAGAAAATTTTGTGAAAGGAATAATCATGGGAACCTTTTTTTGGTACTCTTCATAGGTTTTGCCTAATGCTTTTTTAAGATCCTTTTCTTCTAGGAATTTAACGGCAACTAGAATATAACTAGTTGTTATTACTGCAAATAACAGGTGACCTACGGTCATAATTGGTGTAGCCCAAAAAGCGATTATGAATCCTAGCATTATAGGGTGACGTACCAATCCGTAAAAATAATTTACTCTAAATGAAGGTTCTTTTGTAACCTTATTTTTTAGATTATCCACAATCTGGGTAAGACCAAAAAGTTCAAAATGGCTTATCATAAATGTGGATAATAAAACAATCAACCAACCCATAAAAAATACACCTTGAACAATAGTAGCTAAGATTACATTATCAACAGACCATATCACAGCGGTCATAGGCTTCCACTGCCAGTAAATCAGTATTAGTGCCAAGCTTGATAAAAGAATATAGGTGCTCCGTTCCGCAGCCTTGCCAATTATTTTAATCCACCACTTTTTAAAAGACGGTCTTGCCATAATACTATGTTGTAAAGCAAAAACACTGAGCACACCAATATTTATTAGTAGCGCATTTATGTAATTTATTTCAATACCAGAATCTATACTTTTTGGCACCCATAAATTATTGACGAAACCAATTGCATATAGAAATGCGAATAGAAAAATGATGTAAGCTAGAATACCGTAAATAAGGATGATGATTTTTTTCATGACATTGTTTGTTTTGGTTATACATTCCAAAACTAGTCATGCTTTTTCATTGTTAATTCTACATTTCAACCAAACACTATAACATTTCGTTCAGTATAAAAAGGAACAAAAAATATGTTTAAATGCTCTTTAAGTAATTAGATGGCAGTACTTTATATTTTTTTTGAAAACATTTTGTAAAATACGCAGCACTATTAAAACCCGTTTCAAAAGCTACTTCAGAAATATTACGGTCCTTTTTTAGTAGAAGTTTAATCGCTTTATTTAAACGATGACTTTGAATTAAATTATTAGTTGATGTCTGTAATAGACTTTTGGTTTTACGATAAAGTTGCGAAGTACTTAACCCTAAATGAGAGCAAAAATCGTCAACACCTAAATTGGGGTTTTGCCATTCGCTTTCTAAATAATTCATAACATCGTTTAAAAACTCTTCTTCTTGAAAAAGTAAAGTTTTAAACAAATTAGGGTCAAGTTTTTTATTTTGATTTTCACTTTCATACAACTCTTTAACTTCAGTAGTTATAATAATGTGTGAATGTTGAATATCAGTTAAACGTTTGGCAGTTTTAATCGTTTCTTCAAAGAAACCATGGTTTTGGGTAATGGGAACGCCAGCACCAATACCAATACGAATTTGTTCTGCACTTTTTTTATTTAGAACATAATACTTTTTCAATTCTAAAATACCATGTAGTGCGTTGGTTGTAGATGAAAAAGATATCAGCAAATATTCTTTATGACTGTCTATCAGTCGACCTGCATATTTTTCAATGATGTTTTTTATTTTTTCTAGTACTCTTTTTTTCGGAGAAGTTGAATACTGTCTATCCATAAATTTAAGTACAGCCAAAATTCGAAAACCAGGATTATTGACAATATTTAGTTCTTTTTTTTGAGATTTGGATGGGTCCTCAATGCGTCCTAAAAAAGATTCGACAATACTAGTATCGACTTCAATTATAGTGTTAGGCACATCACCATGTGAATTGGTATGCATTTCTATAATCGCTTCCATATTTGGAGCTTCGACTAAACAAAATGCGGTAGAACGGTCTTCGTCGAACCAATAGCTTAGACCTTTACAGCAATATTTATGTTGAACAACTAAATCTTGATTATGTAGATCTGCTACATCCTCTGCGGTTACTCCTTGAGACACATCGTGTCTATCCATGTATATGGGCATGTTGGTATTTTTTACAAGGTTACTGCTCGTAAAAACCGGAGGATTATGTTTTGTAAGCCATATAAAAGTAAGTATTTTTTTATAGGGGATTGATTGTTAATAGATTGTAATGCAATTTTTAACATTAATATACCTAATACTAGGTATACAATCATATAGTGTATTCAACGTAAAACTAAGCTAGTAGATATTACATTTCTTTCAATAATGTTTCAGTATCTGTAATCAATTGCGCTATCGAAGCTCGGTTGAGTCCATTATAAATACCTCTTATGTGCTTGTTTTTATCAATCAACAGAAAATTTTCTGTGTGTAAAAAATCATTGATATCCTTAGGAATACCTAAATCATTTTCTACAAAATATTCGTTTCTACCTAAGTTGTAAATTTCAGTTTTATCACCTGTAACCAAATGCCATTTAGCATCTATAACTCCGTTCTTTTCAGCATATGTTTTAAGAACAGAAACTGAATCTATTGAAGGAGTTACGGAATGTGATAATATAGAAACTTCATCATTATCTAAAAACGCCTCTTGCACTTTCGTCATGTTATTGGTCATCTTCAAACAAATACCTGGGCAACTCGTAAAAAAGAAATCAGTGATATAAATTTGATTATCAAAAGACTTTTGCGTCAATGTATCACCTAATTGATCAACCAGCTTAAAATCGGGAATCTTGTGAAATTGCTTCTCTTCTGCAGAATTAGGAGTGATCCAATGCGGAGTAAAAGATTCATCGTTATAATAAGGCAAGTACTCTACCCTACTGTTTTCTATAACCTTTATGTTTTCTTTTTTCACCGTTTGTTTACAAGCAGTAAACATTAGAATCGCAACTATATAAAGTACTGTCTTGTTCATAATAATTCGTTTTCTGATTTTACAACAACTTCATCTTCTAATTGATAGCAAGAATTCGCTCTTTTTAATCCGAATATGCGTCCGTTTTTAGCCTCGTAATTCACGTATAAGGTTCCGTTTTGCAACCATGCTTTTTGTAGACCTTCTTCTTTTCCATTAATCAACTGGCGTTCTTTTGCCAATTGACCATCTGAGTACCATTTTTTTTCTACTCCCTCCATATTACCATTAACATAGGTAGCTTCTTGCGCTAACTGCCCATTCTCCCACCAACTTTTATAAGAACCTTCTAAGCGATTATTTTTATAATGGTATTTTACTCGTAAAACACCGGTGTCTGACCATCTTTGTGCAACACCCTCTCTTTTGCCTTTTACAAAACCCACCTTCTCAGCTAAAGTTCCATTTTCATGTAAGGTCAGTGCATAACCATCATAAGGTGAGTTTTTGTAATACCAAGTTCCTTCAAGTTGATTAAGGACTAATTCTTCCTTAAATTTTGTTTCTTCCTTTATCGTTATAATTTCTTCGGCTACAGTTTCTGGTTCAGCTGTATTTTTACAACCGACTTGAAAAAGTAGTATAAAATAAATGATATGGAAATGGAACTTTTTCATATTTTAATATCCTTGGTAAGGACCTGCAAATGCTAAGTACGAACCAGTTGTTGAATACAATTCATTAATAATGTGGTAGTGGTATTCTTCTTCGCCATCAGTATACTGAGTAGTAGAAGTATGTCCGCCAGAAGCGTCTAAATCAGTTGGGTATTCACCTGTAGAATTACACTTACGACCGTAAATAAAAACACCATCTAATAAAACACCAACTAATTTTTCATCATCATCTGAAAATGCTACAGGCTCTAAATGATAGTGATAAACCCCAGGACCAATATGAGCACCCGTCCAATCTAAACTACCTGCTGCACCATCTAAAGGACCACCACCTTCTTGATCATTAAATAATGAAGAACCACTTACAGCGATACCAATGGTACCTAATTCGGTTTCAATGGTGCTACCTGTTAAATTTGGAGTTGCATCTATACGAATCGTTGTCGCATTATTATTGCTAGACATGATACTTGGAGTTTTGTCAACATCAGGTTCTTCTCTATACAAGGCATTACCTTCACCCCAATAAATTGTTTCATGATTTGGTAAACCTGTTGTTTCGATAACTACTTCAGAGCCGTCTAAATAAACGGTTACGGCATCTGAATTAAATGCAGCATATGCAGCATGTAATTCGGTAACTACTTCTTCATCTTCTATAGTAGATTCGTCACTGATAATAGTATCATCTACGCTGTCACTACTACAAGCGATTACAGATATCAATGCCAATGCCAAAACAAAGGGAAATGAGAGTACATTTTTTAAATTATTTTTTTTCATAATATTTAATTTGAGCTAAGTTTCTATTTATAATCAATACAATACTAAGCACTTAACGCACACCAAAATGTGCAAATCAGTGAATAGGACATAGTTTTCAGCGAATACCCAGTAACTTTCAGATTAATGATTTACCGTTAACGACTTTTGTTTTAATTCAATCAGTTTTTTAGCTAAAAGCACAATTAGGTTTTCAATTTATTCTACGCATTTATGGTCTGTGTAATTCTTGATTTAGTTTCGTGGCAATAGTTTTAGTTTTACTTCTTAGGTTTTTTGCTATTTCCAATTGACTTTTAGTCTGTAAGAGTCTATCTATTACTCCGTTTTGGTACTCTCTACTCACCAATAAATCTGGATAGTTCGATTGTATACCGTAGTTTTTTACACGCTGATAGCTGTAGGTGTTTGTTGGTAAGATCTCCATCAGAGAGATGTATTTTTCTATTTGGGGCTTTAACCGGTCTGAAATAACAGCCTCAATTTTAATTTGTTGATTATTGAAGCTATCCAGGTCATTAGGGTAAGCGGCAATCAACTCTTTAAGGGTTTCACTTTCAATAAACTCAAACTTACTAGTGACATTTATTGAATTAATAGCTTCATTTCTTATAATGGTTTTATCATAGTTTAAATTGACAATCAATGACTTCGCTTCTTGGGTTAATTCATGGGGTTGATCGCCTAAATAATTTATAGTATTATGTTGCATTTGAATGCTCTTTGTATAACTTACAATTGCACTATCGAGAACTATTAAATTCGTGTCTAGCTCTTGACTTAAGCTTTTATAAATTTTTACCTCTACGATTCGGTTTTTTCTAATTTCATTTAGGTCATTAATTTTCCAAGCAATTAAAAGACCTAGTACTATGAGTACTATTTCGCCAAGTGCATAAATGAAATAAGTTTTAAACTTCTCTAACCGTATAAGTTCATTTCTAACTTTTCTGAATAATACCATTACCAGTTATCTTAATACAAGTCTTATAGACTTCATTTGTAAAAAAAAGCTTCATGATTTCTCATGAAGCTTTGGGCTAACTTCAACAAAAATTATCTATTTAAATAACTGTTAACTGCTGCTGTTCTACTAGTAGCATGTGTATTAAGTTCATTTATTGCATTTTGAAAATCTGCACTAGAATTTAAAAATGTATAACCTGCGTTTTCAGAAGTTGCATAAGGTTCAACCAGTGTCGAATAGTTAGAATATAAAGCTTGAATTGTAGCTTCATTAAACGCGCCTTCAATAACTTCTTGAACATATGCATCGTACTTGGTTTGATAAACCTCGTCACTATACAAATATGATATTAGTGGCCATTGAGATGCAGTTATATTTGAAAAATCTAGCGCTGCAGCACCTTGTTGTTTCCCAGCTTGTAAAGCTTCGTTATTGTCCCAAGGTATCCACGTTAATTTACCTGTATCCGGATTGTCATATAGATAGTAGTTGTGAGACATTCTACCATAGGTATCCCAATTTTGAATGATTGTATTGGTAGCCAAATACTTTAAATATACATCTGTGTCGAGTACAGCATCTAAATTTGACCTCCAAGTTGCTGCATCTGTTGTTCTTGATGCATCATGTAAAATATTCAATAGGCTTTCTACATCAGAAAAATCGGCATCATCTTCATTAGTCTTTTTAACATACTCATCTTCATCATATGTACCTGAAGCAAAGGTTGCAGCATCACCATCTGGCTTATAAAGGTTGCCGTCATCATCAGAAAATTGTTCATCAATAACAGTATCGTCAACTTCTTCAACGAGTGTGTACAGTCCGAAATAAATAGGTCCATCGCCATGATCAACATACAACGTGTAAAATGCTGTGTTAGAAACTGCTAAACCAGCGCTACGAAATACATCTGCAGCCACTTTTTCGCGAAGCATAGATTTATCATCGTAATTATTTTTAAGGCTTAATTTTTTAAAGCCATAAAACCTTTGATTATCAATTTGAGGATAATCATCTTCAAATTCATCAAAATCTAGTTTAAGTGAAAGTTTCAAATTACCAGATTGCCAAGTAGACTGTAAGCTAGAATTACCTTTAAAACGAACCCCTACCCTATACCACTCTTTATCTTCATAGAATACTTCTGCCGGAACAAAAATCGGATCTTCATCGGTTGTTGTAGCGCCAACCGGTCCGCCACCACCTCCAGGTCCGCCTTGACTAGAAGCACCAAAAGAACCATAAAGTTCTGTCATGTTATCAAGCATACTATTCCAACGGTCTTCTGTAATAACAATATCAAGGCGTTTAACGGCATTATCTTCAAATACCTCTTCAAAATCTGGATCGGCATCTTTACTATGAGTTGCCGTGGTCCAATCTGTAGCTTCAAAATCGGTATCGTCAACAGTAGTGCTAACTTCTTCCTCTTCAACTATTTCTTCTTCATCCTCGTTAGAACTAGTTACAGTGTCATCATCGCTACAGGCAATCAAAACAGAAATAAATAAGAAAAATAATAGCTTTTCAATCGGAAAAACAGACTTCATATCTTTATAACACATGTGTTAAATTTTAAGGATTAATTTGAATTAGTTTCTAGGTCTTCCCTTTGGTTTAGGTGCCTTTTCTAATTCTTCTTTAGTAAGAAATCCATCTTCATCAGTATCAATTTTATCGAAATCATTTTTTAAAGGACCTTTTACTTCATCTTTTGAAAGCTGACCGTCTTCGTCTTTATCCAGTTCTTTTAAAAGCTCTGTAATAGTTGGTGGTTCTTTTCTTTCTCCTTTAGATTGTGCACTTACGGTTACCGTTCCAAAAGCAACTAACATCGCAAATAATAATCCTGTTTTTAATGTATTACGTTTCATATGTTTATTTTTAATGATTAATAATTCGCTAGCAAAGATGTACGAATCTTCAATACAAGATGAGCGTATTAAGTGATTGCCGTTTACTTTTAAGTGAATGGCCGTAAACAAACAACCAGCACTTTATTATGACCTATTTACCGCCTTGTTTTCGGTAGTTGGTTGAAATATTAATGCTTTTATTTGCGTCATGAATAGACATAAGAATTTTATATTTCACGCAGCTTTATGGCTTCTTATCTGGGCAACTGCATGGATATTTAGTGGTAGTGATTTACAGTTTGCAGGTGAGAATGGGATGGCGTTAATCTTTCAAATATTGGTCATTGCCATACTAATATACTATACGATACCACAGCTTTTATTGAAAAAAAAGTATGTTGCATTTACTTTAGTCTCTATAGTAACAATTCTTGTAATCACCTTAATTTTAACAAGATTATTACCTGATTCTATGGCAGGTATCGAGGGCGAAATGGGAAGGTTGCCAGGTCCTGGAGCTAGACCGGGACCTCGACCTAGATTTGAAGATGGTCAGTCATTGTTAGGAAATCCTAGACCGCCTTCGCGTTTTTTTATCAATTTATTACTAATTGCAATAGCGTATGTAATTGCAACATTGGTAGAGATATTTTTATTTGCCAAACGTAAAGAAGAAGAAATAATCATCAACAAAAATGAAGCACTGCAGACCGAGTTAAAACTGTTGAAATCACAGATTAACCCTCATTTTCTATTTAATGCACTGAATAACATTTATGCCCTTTCTGCAATTGATTCAGGGCGAACACAAAAAAGCATTAGTTATTTATCTGATATGCTCAGGTATGTGTTATATGAGTGCGAGCAAGAAATTGTACCTCTTTATAAAGAGATAGATTATATCGAGAACTACATAAAACTTTTTTCACTAAAGAGTAGTAAAACATACCCAATAACGACATCATTTTCAATTGAGAATCAAAATGTTCAAATAGTACCTATGTTATTGATTCCTTTTTTGGAAAATGCTTTAAAGCACAGTAATATTGAAAAAGTAACGGGCACCTTTATCAATCTGAAAATTAATGCAACCGAAAATAGTATCGATTTTGAATTAGAGAATAGTAAACCAGAATTTAAAGTAATAAAAGACGACGTAGGTGGTATTGGTATAGAGAATGTAAAAAAGCGTTTGGCGATATTATATCCTAATCGCCATCAATTGACCATAAATGAAACCTCGCAAGCTTTTAAGGTAAATTTAAAACTTGAACTAAATGGCTAATATCAATTGTATTGTTGTAGATGATGAAGAATTGGCTAGGGCGCTACTGAAAACTTATATTGAAAAATTAGGGTTTTTAAATTTGGTTGGCGAAGCTGAAAATCCGTTAGAGGCATTACAATTAATGAAAGAACATCAAGTTGATCTTTTGTTTTTAGATATTCAAATGCCCGAGATAAAAGGAACCGATTTTGCTAAAATGGTCGACTCCAATACCAAGATAATTTTCACCACGGCATACTCTCAATATGCATTAGAAGGCTATGAATTAAATGCCGTGGACTACCTTTTAAAACCCATAACTTTCGAACGTTTTGTTACTGCGGTAACTAAGGTGAAAACCAATAAAATAGTAGAAAAGTCAGATGCATTTACGATTAAATCGGGCTATGATTTGCACAAGGTAAAGTATGAAGATATTCAGTACATCGTCAGCGATAGTGAGTATGTAACCTTTTATATGGCTGATAAGAAAATCATAAGCAATCAACGTTTAAAGGCTCTAGAGCAAGAATTACCGAGTGCTATGTTTATGAGGGTTCATCGATCATATATCATCAATAAAAGTAGCGTAACGGGACTAAAGGGTAGAGATTTAATACTTTCTGATGTTATTATACCTGTAAGTGATTCTTATTATGACAAGGTTAAAGATGAATTGTTTTAGGCACATGTAGTTCTTCAAAAAACAATTACAATATTCAGTTTTATATAAGTATCTAATTTTTAGGTACCTACAATTTTATAATTGAGATTGTGAATATCTATTACATTTTTTGGTGTTTCAAACTATGACTAAGAAGTATATTTAGCACCCCAAAAAAACTGGAAAATATGAGTGCAACTTGGTACGAGTGTAAAATAAAATATAGAAAATTAGATGAAGCTTCAGGAATGTTAAAGGTAAAGACAGAGCCTTTTTTGGTCGATGCCATATCTTATACAGAAGCAGAAAGTAGAATTACTGAAGAAATGTCCGCTTACTTAAGTGACACCGAAGAAATTAAAATCACGAACATAAAGGTGGCTAATTTTGCCGAAATTCATCCGTTCGAAAATTCAGATCGTTGGTTTAAATCAAAAGTATCTTTAATTGCTTTTGATGAAGAAAGTGGTAAAGAACGTAAAACCAATATGTATTTATTGATACAGGCAAATGACGTTAAAGAAGCTTATGACAATACCATTAGTGTGATGAAAGATACCATGGGAGAATACTCTGTACCTTCTATATCAGAATCTCCAATTATGGATGTATTCCCTTATTTCTCTGGTGAAGAAGATGATATGGAACGAGTTGAAAAATTCAACATATTAAAAGATTCCGTACCGGTTGATAATACTATGGATGAAGAGCTGGAGCTAAGTGATGTCATGAGCAGCGAAGAATAGTTGCTATTTTAAAATATAAAAAAGAGGACCATATTGGTCCTCTTTTCTTTTCAAAGCTTTTTCTTTATTTACTTCGTTAAAAGCACATCGTTAATAACGTGTACTACTCCGTTTGATGCTTTTACGTTGCCTAAAACAACTTCTGTTTTATTTCCCTTCTCATCCTTCAAAGTAATTTTATCTCCTGTAAGACTAGCTGTTATATCTTTACCGCCAACGGTTGTAAAGGTATATTTGCCGTTAGCCCCTTTAATAGCTTCTACCAATTTATCGCTGGTAATTACTCCAGATACTACATGATATTGTAATATTTGAGTCAATAGCTCTTTGTTCTCTGGTTTACCCAGTTCAGCAATAGACATTTTTTTAGGTAGCTTTTCGAAAGCATTGTTCGATGGAGCAAATACCGTGTAACTACCAGGTTCAGAGAGCATTTTATCTAAATTGGCAGCCTTAATTGCAGAAACCAATGTAGACAGTTCTGGATTGTTACTTGCTATTGCAGAAATACTGGTTGCCATCATTTCTTTTTGCTTGGCTTCCTCTTTCACTTTCATTTCTTCAGCCTTAACGTTAGCTTCTTCCATGGCTACTTTTTCTTCCATAGCTTTTTTATCAGCATCCATTTTTGCTTGATCTTTACATGAACCTAAAGCTAGTGCAGCAAAGGCGATAAGTACTAAATGTTTGATATTTCTATTTTTCATAATTTTTGATGTTTATTTAATGATTAAAAATGAACTTGTCTACAACAAGTATATCTTTGAGATATGCCCAAATATTTAAAAGAATGCATTGAAGTATATAGCCTTCAATGGATTTATAAACGTGAGCAATATCTTAATTATACTGGTACTTTGTCTGAATGTTCTCTTCGATCCCAATTTCTGTGTTTTGCTATACTTTTAATAAAATTCGATGCCGAGTCGTTAATATGAATGGCTTTATCATCTTCTTTAAAATTCGAAACAAAAGATTGGTCTAATACTTTTTCCCCTTCATTATCTACAGCAATAGCTTTACAATACTTGAAAGTTTCGTTTATGAATTTTATATATTTTCCATTTTCCATTAGTGCCTTTACAGATTTTTCACCACCTGGAATATAAATAGCATCGAATAGAACACTTTCTGTAGTGGCAATAGCCGCATCAACTTTATGTGCAACACCTTGATCACATTTAATAGTACCACCATGAGGAGCAACTATTTTCATTATAGCACCTTCTTTTTCCAAGGCCTCTTTTATAGGCTTGTAATTTTTCAAACTAAAACCATCTGCAGCAAGAACAGCTATTTGTCTTGTTGCAACGCTATCAAACTTTGTATTTGCCATGCTCAACGCTTCTGACTTTTCTAAATAGATTTTCTTTTTACTGGGCTGATGTTTTTTAACATCGGCATCTGCACCAATTGCTTGATTAATTGGCTGTTCAATATCATTAGGAATTTCCATTCCCAATCCGTCTGCAACGGTTTTAGCCAACTCATCGTCAATCTGAGAAATCAACCAAAGCATACGTTGTTTAATATGGTCATGGTTACATTTTCCTAATTCAAAAGTGTAAGCCGCTGCAACATGTTCTTTTTCCCAATCGGCAAGACTTCTATAAAATAATGCAGGTTGAGAGAAATGATCACTAAAACTTTCGCTACGGGTTCTTATTTTTTTAGCATCTATTCGTTCTTCATAAGAATGAAATGCACCCTCTGCCATTTTGGATAAATGAGGACAGCCGCCGCTTAAACTATTTGGGAAATAAGCTGTTTGCCCTTTTGGAATATCCATTTGCATGTGAGCATCACGTTGATTGTTATGTGTATCTACAACCGGACGATTTATCGGAATTTGATGAAAATTAGGGCTCCCTAAACGAGATAACTGAGTATCTCTGTAAGAGAACAATCTACCTTGTAATAATGGATCATTTGTAAAATCGATACCAGGCACAATATGTCCTGGTAAAAAAGCTACTTGTTCTGTTTCTGCAAAGAAGTTCTCAGGATTTTTGTTTAAAGTCATTTTACCAATGATTTTAACCGGAACCATTTCTTCTGGAACCAACTTCGTTGGATCTAATAAATCGAAATCATATTTATGTTCATCGGCTTCAGGAACAATTTGTACCCCTAGTTCCCACTCTGGATACTGTCCCGCTTCAATAGCATCCCATAAATCTCTACGGTGAAAATCTGCATCTGCGCCATTAATCTTTACGGCTTCTTCCCAAGTAACGGAGTGTACGCCTAAAGTTGGTTTCCAATGAAATTTTACAAAATGTGCTTCTCCCTTATCATTGATCAATCTAAAAGTATGAATCCCAAAACCTTCCATCATTCTAAAACTTCTAGGAATTGCCCTATCGCTCATTGCCCAAATATGATTGTGTAAAGTTTCTGTCGTTAATGAAACAAAATCATAAAAAGTATCATGAGCAGATGCCGCTTGTGGAATTTCTTTATTAGGTTCCGGTTTTACGGAATGAATTAAATCTGGAAACTTCATGGCATCCTGTATAAAGAAAATAGGCATGTTATTACCTACCAAATCCCAGGTACCTTCTTGTGTATAGAATTTTACGGCAAATCCTCTAACATCTCTGGCAAGATCAGGTGAGCCTTTAGAACCGGCAACGGTAGAAAAGCGGACAAATACGGGAGTTTTACGTTTTGTATCTGTAAAAATACCTGCTTTACTGTACTCTTCTATACTTTCGTAAAGCTCAAAATATCCATGTGCGGCACTACCACGCGCATGTACAATTCGCTCTGGAATTCGTTCATGGTCAAAATTTGTAATTTTTTCGCGTAACAGAAAGTCTTCTAATAATGTAGACCCACGCTCGCCAGATTTTAAACTGTTATTGGTATCATTTACTTTTAAGCCTTGGTTTGTAGTCAAAGCTTTGCCGTTCATGTCTTTTTGGAATTTCTCTAAATCCTTAATTTTTGCTGATTTATCATTTTTCATTGTGTAGGATGTTTCAATTGTTCCAATAAAATTATTGGTATTAAAAACGACCAATTAGCTGTGAAAAATATAAAATGGGCTTTATCGGAAATAAATGGGTAGAAAATTATTTTTCTGACGTAAGAATTAAAACATAATTAATATGCGCATTTAAAATGGATAGCTAATTAGTATACGATATATTCAAAATTTTGAATTCACGATTTAAATTACCTAATTGTAATGTTGCAATATCACCAACATGTTTAGATATTAAAACTCGAGCAATCGGTGATAGAAACGATATTTTACCTTTTGCTATGTTTGCTTCATCAACACCAACGATTTGAAATTGTTGTGATGTTTCAGCATTATCAATTATTACTGTTACCGTTGCACCAAAACGAACCTCATTCTGAGGTTGTTCATTTAATGCTACAATTTTTGCATTTGCAATACGCTCATTCAGTAATTGTAATTTAGCATTGATTAAATTACTAGCAATACGTCTTTCTTTTTCGTTGTCGTGTTGTAAAGATTCTTTTTCAAGCGATAAATCATTTCTTTCTTCCAATAAATTATTATACCCTATTTGAGTAACATAATTAACTGCTCCATTGGGTAAATCTGCCCTTGGTGGCACCATCGGTATTTCTTCCTGATCTTCTTCTTTAACAAACCCTCTGCTCATTACATTTTAGTTTTAAGTAAACTTAAAACAGATGTACAGATAGTATTAATGACATTCATTAAATAATTATCTCAAAGAATTTTGTCAAAAATCTAATAGTTCAACGAAGCGGTTATAATGTGAAAATTTAAAAGCTACAATGCAGCTTGGGATTTTAATGTCGTCAATTGCTGCTGTAGGTCTTTTAAACGCTCTACTTCTTCGTTGCCAGGTATTTTATCGGCACCACCAACAATGTAAGATAGATAGGCTATTTGTGGTACTAGCATTTGTTGCGGATAAGCACCTTCTTCATTCTTTATAGCTTTTAAAACGGTCTCTAAAGATTGTTTTTTATCTCCCGTACTTTTCTTGATTTCTGCTTCTAATTCCGATTGAAATTTTCTGGCTTCGGTCAGTAAATCCAATACTTTGTTTTCAAAAGCTAGGTGGTCAGCAATAATCTTTTCATCAATCCCTTCTTCTGCTAGTCTAGGGTCGACCAAAATTTCAAATGGCTGCTCAAACGTTTCCTTACCTACGGTTAGTTTAGCGATATAGGTTCCCGGTGGTACCATTGGTCCGTTTTTATAACTTCTAGATTCTTTATCGCTCCACGCTCCTTTTTGAAGCATATTCCATTGAAATCTATTGATACCTTTTTTAGTTTCTAGTTTTGTATCAAAGTAGCTGAAAGACATGCTAAGACTCATATTATCCACTTCTTCTTTAGTAGATTTCACTTTGGTTGAATCACTAACTATAGTGGCTATTGATTTTTTGTTAGCATCTAAAATTTCTAACCGAACTTCATTCTTACCTTCTTTTGGTAGATAGTAATCTATTAATACTCCGGTTGAAGGATAATTTGGAAAATCGCCAGAACCTCGTGGCGAACGATATCTAATAGTATTATCTGGTTGAAACAAAATAGGAGTGTCTTTTAAAGTTGCGATTGCCGGATTTCTTAATGAAGTAATATTATCCAATACCCAAAATCCGCGTCCCATAGTGCTTAAAACCAGATCACCTCTGTTGATAGCAATATCTGTAATTGGGGTAACAGGTAGGTTCTGTTGAAATGCCTCCCATTTTTGTCCATCATTAAAAGAAACAAACATTCCGTATTCTGTACCGGCATATAGAAGTCCCGCTGTTTCTGGGTCTTCACGTAATACTTTACTGGTATAGTCAGACGGAATTCCGTTAGTCAATAACTCCCATGTTTTACCATAATCTTCAGTTTTATAGAAATACGGAGTAGCATCTCCTAATAAATGTCTATCCACAGAAATATAGGCTTTGGCAGCATCAAATTGTGATGGCTCAATTGATTCTATTCTAGCACCTTTCAGCATTTTCTTTGGTGTAACAGTTGTCCAAGTTTGACCGCCATCTTGCGTTAACGAAACCACACCGTCATTGGAACCTGTCCAAATAAGATCTTTCTGAATTTTTGACTCACGGATGGAATAAATCGTACTGTAATATTCTTCACCCGTAATATCTCTAGTAATCGGGCTACCGGAATTCACTTGCTTATCAGCTTCAAAAGCGGTTAAATCTGGAGAAATTGTTTCCCATATTACTCCGTCATTCCTCGTTTTATGTACAAACTGCGAGCCCATATATACAACATCTGGATCGTGGGGAGAAACATGAATGGGAGCTACACGCTGAAAGCGATATTTTAAATCTTTAGGGTTATGTCCGTAAATATTAGAAGCTCCAATAGAATATTCCCTGCCTACGCCTGTAATCTTGTTATAAACACTAAAACGACCTTTACAGTTATTATAAACGATATTATGATTGCCCGGTTTTGGTATTGACGGACCGGTTTCGCAACCGCCCACTTCTATCATAACTTGTGTGCCTTGTGCAGAAGTTCCGCTTGGAGCTGAACTTGGTATGGCAATCGTAGTATTATCTTGCTGAGCACCATAAATCCAATAGGGATATTGGTCATCTACTGCAACTTGATATATTTCTGCCGTAGGCTGATTGAATTGTGAAGACCATGTTTTACCACCATTATGCGAAACATTGGCACCACCATCATTACATTGAATCAATAACTCAGGATTATTTGGATTTAACCATATATCATGATTATCACCATGAGGTACTGACATCATCGCCCAGTTTTTACCCCCATCAATAGATTTCAATAACGGATTAGCATTAGAATACACAATATCAGGATTGGTAGGGTCCAATTCTATATTAGTGTAGTAAAACGGTCTGTTTACCAAGCCTTCGTTACTAGATGTTTGCACAAAGGTCTTTCCTTGATCTTCTGATTTATAAACGCCACCTTCATCACCAGGAGCTTCAATAACGGCATACAGAATACTTGAATCTACCGCAGACACTGCTAAATCTATTTTTCCGATTAATCCTTTAGGTAAACCAGTTTCTAATTTTGTCCAATCTTTACCTCCGTTGACAGATTTATAGATTCCGCCCTCACTATTTTCTCCACCAGAAATTATGGTCCAAGGTGTACGCTGGGCTTTCCATGCGGCTGCATAAACCACATTTGGGTTACCTGGTAATAATTCTAAATCTGCGAATCCGGTCGTGTTAGAAATATGCAACATCTTTTCCCAAGAAACGCCACCATCAATAGTTTTATAGATACCACGTTCTTCATTTGCTTTGAATGCATCACCAATTGCAGCTACCCAAACGATATTACTATTGGTAGGATCGATTTCTACGGCACCGATCTGTCCGGCTTTCGCAAGTCCGATATGGTCCCAAGTTTTTCCAGCATCTATAGATTTATAAACCCCTTTCCCGCTGATGATATTACTGCGTAATCCATCAGAACCAGTTCCCACATAAACAATATTAGGGTCATTAAGAGCTACTTCAATTGCACCAATAGACGGCGTATCAAAAAATCCGTCAGAAATATTATTCCATGATGTTCCGTAATCATCAGTTTTCCATACTCCGGCACCAGAGGCGCCCAAGTAAAAAGTACCAGGTAAAACAGGCGTACCTGTTACCGTAGTAACACGACCACCTCGCGATGGTCCAATAGTCCGATACTCGAATGCTGAAAAATCTTGTGAAAAAAGAGAAGAAGAAATGCATACAAACGATGCAACGGCGAGGTAACGAAAGAACGATTTCATTTAGGTTTGAGTAATAGTTTGGTTAAGACCTAAAGTTACTTAAACGATTACGTAAAACATACGTTCAAGATGATTTTTACGATTTTCTTAATTTGAGAATTTCATATTGAGATTTGACGTAATCTCATCGCGGAAATTTATGTAAAATAGTGCTGTAGAATGGTGTTGGTTACTTATCCGCTTCTTTAAGTTTGTCATTTTCCCAAATGCCACTTATAACAGAGCCCTCTTTCTTATGAAAAATACCTTTGCCATTGCGCTTGTCATCTTTCCACTGCCCTTTATATTTTTCACCGTTAGGCCAAAAATAAGTTCCTTCTCCATTTCGCATGTCATTTTTATAGCTGCCTATATAATATTGACCATCGGCCCAATAAAAAGTACCATTGCCTTCGCGCAGATTATCTTTCCATTCGCCTTCGTATCTACTGCCCGTTTCAAGTACGGCAATACCAATACCATTGGCTTTGTTGTTTTTAACTTGACCAACATAGTGCAAAGCAGTTCCTTTTTTACTAGTAAAACTAAGATATTCACCGAACGATTTGTTATTAAGTTGCTTACGCATATTACTTAATTGCACACGTGCTTTCTCTAATGCAAAATTTAGAGAATCAATACTTCTAATTTGACTTTGACTAACTGGGGCATTCGCAATAGAATCGATAGAAACTTCTTCATTTAATTTTTCAGAATTACTTTTTAAATCCTTCTGCATAAGCTTTTGAGCTAGCGCAATACGTAATGGAATTACTGTATTCAATTCCTCATGATTCTGTAAAGTAGTATTGTAAGATTCAATCGCTCTATTATAATCGCCTCGCATCAAAACAGAATCGATGGCTACCAATTTTTTATTACCGGTTACTAGAACATCTAACTCTTTTTTTGCCTTGCTGCTCTCCCCTATTTCATTTTGTAATGTATTCGATTTAATACCAAAATAAACAGCTAATATAGATATGATGGCTAACAGACCATACAATGTTATATCCTTTTTCTTCATCCTTTTCTAATTGAAAAACCTCTAGTCCGTTAAATGAATTTCTGGAAGTTTGTTTTTTACCTTTCTAAAATCTGGTGAGTAATATACGTGAAAACGCATTGCCCAACTTTGCTTGTAATAACCGCCATTT
Organism: Maribacter spongiicola; assembly: GCF_004364165.1. Lineage (GTDB taxonomy): Bacteria > Bacteroidota > Bacteroidia > Flavobacteriales > Flavobacteriaceae > Maribacter > Maribacter spongiicola. The sequence goes on along the minus strand of NZ_SOAY01000011.1, from coordinate 732,362 downwards.
TTTAAATCTTGACCCTGAGAATACATGGCGCCTGCTGCAACAGTTAATCTTGGTGTAAGAATATAACCTAAGGTTGTTGTTAATCGTAAATCTTCCATAGGGCTAGCGACAACGGCTTTACCACTTTGCATGATTAATTCAGCCTCTGGTGCAATGTACAATGTCTTAGGTTTTAACTTGTGATCGTTCAAAGGAATTTTCATTCTGAACATATACCTCCATCGGTTTCTAAATATATATTCACTATTCTCCACAAAACTTTGTGTCCAACGATGTTCAATACGAATACGGTGATAAATCATCATACTTGCCAATGACTGTGCAAATTGATACTGGTGCCAAATACGCCATTCAGGTACTAAATTACGATCTGTAGAAGCTTCGTCTGTATTGAAGTTTAAACGTAACACTCCGCCTAATCTTACATTAAAATACTTGGAGTGTATATACCCAATAGCATGTCTGTTATATACTTGTGCTACTTGCCCAAAAAACGGAGTAGCCTCTGTTTCCTCTAATCTAAGGTGTGTTTGTGCATCCCAAAATAAGCGTTTGCCTATTCTAATATTCCCGTAAGTATTGATCCAGGTTTTGGTACCTAAATCTTTATATTTCGAATATTCTGGTAATTCTACTGGTTCTTTTTCTTGTGCTAATCCTTGAAAAACAACTGCAAACAAGACAAAGAACACTAAATTAGTTATATATGTACGAAACGTTTTCATAGGCTATTCCTTTGTAGTGTTTTGTACATTCAACAATTCTAATATGGCAATGGGGTCTTTTTCTTTCTTAAGCTTCCGTTCCAGTTTTTTGGTGTCTTGATCTTTTAGTTCTAGCACCTTTATATACGTAGCGGTAATAGTGTTGTTTAGATCTTTAATGGTTTCACACGATAAGTGTTTTTCGATTTCTGTTATGAAGTAAGGTTCTAAAATTTTAGAATAGGCTGCTGTTATTCTCTTTTTAATATCCTCATCCATCAATGTTGCCATAAACGGATTCCAAATTCTGTCAGTATAACTTTCTTCTATAGTGGTTTGGTATGCCGGCATTTGTGAAACTGTACTTGATAAATCGTTTAAATTTTCAAGACATTTAACGGTGCTTCTAGCTGCAGTTAATCTGTTTTGAGCAGATTTCACTTTTGAGTAATCGTTTAGCGTTGTGTTTGCAAATGATTTAATTTGTTGTAAGGAATTGGCATATTTTAATGGAATACTATCTTTTGTGGCTTCAATAAAAGAGACAAGTGAATCGTTTTGCAATATGATTTCCTCTTCTAAACTCGCCAACTCATTCTGTCGTTTTTCTTGAGCCAGCGTTTCTTTTACTTCATTGGCAATTGCTAGAATACCGTCATAACCCATTTTAGCAACAGCTTCAATATTTTCGATATTTGAATTTGAAGACTTAGTTAAGGAAGTTGTTGGAATAGTATATGATTTGGATGAAGAAACACTATCAACTTGCATCTCTATATCCATTTCAGATTTTGGCATTCCATTTGCAAAAACGTGATTGACCAGTTGCTCTTGCGATGTATATTCTAGGATACCCAAAGAATCATAACTTACTATTTCTTGAATCGGTTTAAGATAATTTTCCTTTAACTGAAGCACTGTATTATATTGATATGCTGTATTGGTATCAGATAATCTTAGAATATTCAATTGCGAATTGTGTAGTATAGATTCACTTAATTCATTTGCTTTTTTATAATAGGATACGATGCTATCAACCTTTCGAACTTCTAAAGAATCTAAGGGGTAATAAGGTACCTTAACTTTAAATTCTGGAAGAAATTCTGACTTACCCAGTTCAGATAGAATGCCGTCTACTTCTTGGTAACGTGCAGCATTTTGTTTTAGAAGTTCAGGCAAACTGTTATGGTGAAGTATATCAACATCTACTTGAGAAAATTGAATTTCTAAAGCTTTAATATATCCAGCATCAAGATTGATCACCTTAGTTTCACCATTATATGCTTGGTATGCTTTTATAGTTTTATGGTCATTATCATCATCAACTCTAATAGATTGAAGAATACCATCTTTAAAATACCAGCTTTCAGATTGGTCCATTCCGTTAGCAGGAAACAACGACCATTCGTCATGAGCTAAGCCATCTCGTAAAAACCTGCCAACCAGCGTATAGTTTTCATTATTAATACTAAAGTTCTGTTGTGGCACGCCGTTATCAAAAGTTATTACACTTTTAAATAGGGTGCTAGATATTTCAGAATTTTCAATTTGTTCTTCTAAAATGGTCCATTTACCATTGGGTTTACCCATTTGGATTTTTCCAGCGGCAGATTTCTGAATTCCGCTAACTAGAACACGGTATTGGTAATCTATGACCTCTGACTGACTTTTAGAATTGAATTCTCCGAATTGAAATTTCCAAGGTCCATTTGCGGTACCGTCAACGAAAGCACCTTTAAATTGAAAGGAATAATCTTGCTTCTCTAAAAGTTCTTGAAGATTTGAACGCAGTACCGTAAAATCGCCATGAAGTACAGTGTCGTTGTCAATCAGTTTATATGAATATGTTGCCTTGCCGTTATACTTACCTATTTGTAGAGGTCCGTTGTACGTTTGTGTTTCTTGAGCATTCATCGGAATAGAAATTCCGACAACTATAAATGCAAGAAATTGTAGTAATACTTTGATAGTTAGCCTAATCATCCCGCAAAAAAACGAAAATAGATTCAGACTAGTAAATATGAAACGTAGAAATTTCAACTATTTATTAAAGGTTTCTAAACAATTGAGAATGAAGTAATAAAAGCTGTAAAAATTACGTAAGTTTCAATAATATTAAGAAAATGCATTTGATAAAAGACTTAAGTTATTAATTGGTATCAAAGTTATAAAGCAATATTATTTAAATATTGATATCAAGTACCCTGAAAAGCCATAATAACGTTATCGAAATTCTTCTTTTTTAAATCTTCAGGCTCAATTCCAAAATATATAGTTGAACTGCCTCCAAACCTATCTAAGCTGTTGCCGTCTGTTTCAAGTTGAAGAAGTAATTTATATTTTTTCGATAATTCCAAAATTTCAGTTTGTTTTAATTTCCATTCACTTAGCGAAGAAATTTCTAATTCCCTTTCGGCAAAATCAAACATCACAGTTGATTGAATAGAGCGGTCATACCCTAAAACTTGATTAAAATCATCTACATCTAACTCAGTTAAATGTTCTATATATTCATAAGTTGAATGATAGAAATTATGAAAATCTTCATAACTGTCTTGAAAATTTTTCAAGATAATGCTCTCATCATCAGGCATGGTATAAGATTCAAAATATTCAATCTTATAAGGTTCAAAAATTCCTTCACTGAAGTAACTAATAGGAAATTCTGTTCTAATTAAATTATCTGAGTTTTCTTGAAAAATAACTTTATATGAATTTTTCTTATTTAAGAAGCCTAACCATTCTTTGTCAATATAGATAAAAACATAAATTATTCCGCTAGGCGGTAATCCGTTAGAAACATCATAGATATTGATTTCCTCTAGGTTATATTGAGCACAAAAAGTAAGGAACTCATTGTCCATTTTGGGCCAATCAAAGTTACTCGGTAAATCGGGTTTACCTCCAATCTTTGATAAGCCTATATTAATTTCCTTATCATCTTTGGCTATTGTTTTAACACCTACAGTTGGCTGAATTAATTCGCAAATTTCTATTTTACAGCTATAAGGAATATTAAAATCTGAGGCTAGTATTTCATTCTTGATTTTATTCAAGTTGTCTTGACTGTTACCCATAATGGAACATAAAAAAATGACTATATAAAGGTAGCTATTATTTCTTTTACTCATTTAAAGACGCGTTTTTCACAAAAATGAAAGTATTTTTTTACCAATCAATTGGGAAGTAATCCTTTAAAAATTTACCAGACCAATGTTTTCCAGTATTAATACCGTCAAATAACGGATCCATTACCCTAGCAGCACCATCAACAATATCTAAAGGAGGCTGAAAATCGTGAACTTCTTGTTTCTTTTTTGCCAATTCTGCAGGGTCTTCATCTGTTACCCAACCTGTATCGACAGCATTCATGAAAATTCCGTCTTTCGCCAATTCTCCTGCAGCCGTATGTGTCAACATATTCAAAGCAGCTTTCGCCATATTGGTATGTGGATGACGCGATTCTTTGAAGAAACGGTGGAATTTGCCTTCCATCGCGGTAACGTTAATAATATGCTTTTGACCTGTATTCTCTTTCTTCATCAACTCAGCCAAACGATTACAAAGTACAAAGGGAGCAACAGAATTTACCAACTGAACTTCAATCATTTCAGTAGTTTCTATCTCACCTAGCTTTAAGCGCCAGCTATTGGTTTTACGTAAATCTACCTGTTGTAAATCGGCATCTAATTCTCCCGTAGGAAAAACTTCTTGCGCAACCAAAGCATTATCAAAACTATAAGGTATTTGAGATAGCTTTGCAGAAGCTCGTAAACCAATACCAGGTTCTGGACCGTGCCAAGTAACTGGCATATTTTGATTCGGAGAAGCTTTGCTACTGAACGATTTTAATTGATCTAAACAACTTTCATGATCACTTAAAACCATTTGAGCAAATTTCGGCAATGAAGAAAACTCGCGCTCTTCATTCTCCATTAAGTGATGGTAGAAACCTGCAGGCCTTCGAACAGTTTGTGCAGCATTATTAATAAGAATATCTAATTTATCGTATTGCTGCTCAATAAAATTGCAAAAAATCTCAACACTAGGTATATGTCTTAAATCTAAACCGTGAATTTTAAGTCGGTGCCCCCACTCCATAAAATCTTCTTCTTTAGAAAAGCGAAGTGCAGAATCTACAGGAAAACGTGTGGTTGCAATCACCGTTGCTCCACCACGCAGCAACATTAGCGTTATATGATAACCAATTTTCAAACGAGATCCGGTAATCACCGCAACTTGACCTTTTACATTGGCATTTTGAAATCTTTTCGCATAATTGAAATCACCACAGTCGGTACACATAGTATCGTAGAAGTGATGAAGCTTGGTAAATTCCGCTTTACAAACGTAGCAATTACGAGGAGTTGTTAGTTCTGGTAAATCTTTACTTGCCAGCTCAGCTGCAGGTAGTAATTTTGGAGCAACAAATACATGAGCTTCACGAGCACTACGAATTCCAGTTTCTTTACGAGCATGCTTATCGCGAACAGCTTGCTTTCTTTTTTCGTTACGTTTGGCATCTTTAACCCGTTTAGCAAACTCTTGCTTGTTTGGGCGAGATAACTGACCAGCAACTTTAATTAAGGCAATTCTTCTATCTTCAGGAATTTCAAATATTTGATTGGTATCGGTTACCAAACGATTTAAAATTTCAATACAACTTTCAATCTCGGTTAAATCGATTTCAGTTTCGTTCTCTTGTTGTTTATCCTTCATCATACTACCTTAAAAAGGGCAAAAATACTAACTATGATTAAAGTACGGTAATACGCACTTTTTTCTTTTTTAATCGGGAGTTGTTTAATTCGCTTACAAGCTTGTCTGATTTACTTTTAGGCACTGATACAAAAGCACAATCTTGCTTTAGTTCAATAGCACCTAACTGTTCTTTTATTAATCCGCCTTGCTTAAAGAAAAGTCCCGCAATATCACCTTTAGATATCTTATCTTTTCTTCCGCCAGAAATAAATAAGGTTTCCCAAAGAGGATCTCCTAAGGTATTTGTTTTACCGATGTTTATAGGTTTAGACTTCTTTATAAAAGGAGGTAAAGATTCTTGATCCCACTGTAAAACATAGGCTGTTCCTGCTTCATTTACACGAGCGGTTCTACCATTACGATGGGTAAACTCTTCAGTACGGTGTGGTAATTCGTAATGAATGATGAAATTTAATTCGGGAATATCAATTCCCCTAGCAGCTAAATCTGTAGCAACTAAAATACGACTACTACCATTTCTAAATTTGATTAAAGCACGCTCTCGGTCTTTCTGTTCCATACCACCAGAAAAGCACTCGTGCTGAATGCGTTTCTGACTTAAATAATCACTAACACTATCAATACTATCCTTAAAATTACAAAAGATAATACCAGGTTCTTCACCTATATATTTCAATAATTGTACAAGTGATTTCAACTTGTCTTTATCTTCAGAAATAACAGTGCTAATCGTAAGTTGTGACGGCGTAACTTTATTTAAAAAGTTGACACGCTTCGGATTTTCCATACCCACGAACTTCGGAATCTTAACACCTTCAGTCGCAGAAGTTAGAATACGTTTTTTAAGATTTGGTAATTCCGCTAGAATTTCACTCATCTCCTCTTCAAAGCCGACTTCTAAAGACTTATCGAATTCGTCAAGAACCAATGTTTTAATATGGTCCTTAGTAAAACGGTCTGCCATAAAATGGTCTAGAATTCTACCAGGAGTACCAATTAAAATCGCAGGTGTATGTTTGAGTTCTATCTTGTCTTTAGACATCGCCCTACCACCATAAATGGCATTTACCTTAAAACCAGTACCCATATTCCGAATAACTTGTTCTATCTGAATAGCCAATTCGCGAGAAGGAACTAGAATCAATACCTGAACTTCAGGATTGTCATGGTCTAAAAAATCTAAAACCGGTAAAAGAAAAGCTAATGTTTTTCCTGTACCGGTCGGGGAAAGTAATATGGTATTATTTGATGACGAGATAGCATCTAACGCGCTCTCTTGCATCGGATTTAACGCATCAATATTCAATTTTGATAAAATCTCTTCTTGATTTTTCATGCGTCTTTAATAACCATTAATTTATATATGATTATGCCTCTTGAAGGTCACGTTTCGATTTTCTGTACAAATAATTTGGAAAAATACTTCTTTTCGCAAATCTGTTCAATTTGTTAGAATTGATCATTTTCTGAAAAATAGGCTTTGTTACGCCGAAATACTCATACGTAGCACCATCAACAAAAGTAACTTCTAATACCAAACCATTATGCTGAAAATCGGCAACACCAGAGTTAATAGATTCGTTGTACATCTCTTTGTTAGCCTCTTTAGTTTCAGGAGCGATACTTACTAGGAAGTGGTATCCGTCAATAATACGACGACTTTGAACTTCAGCTTCTTCTCTTTTTTCATCACCTTCTTGAAACTTGTCTGGGTGCCATTCTTTTACTAAACCTCTATACGTGGACTTAAGTGCTTTAAGTTCAATCTCTTTTTCAACCCCGAAGAGTTTCTTGTATTCATTAATGCGCTTCATAATACAGCTTTTTTGCGGGTGCAAAACTACATCTTTATTTTGACGTGAAAGCTTGAAATTCAGTAATAAAAGAAAAAAATAACCGCTTGTTGATAGCTACTCGTTATTGAGACCTTTTTCAAGAACAGATTTAATACCTGCTAAATTTTCAGAAAATTCCATCATTTGAGAAAGCACTTGTGCCATTTCATTAGCATTACCAAATCCTTTTAGCTTATTATTTTTTATAAATTGTTCTTTAATAGCACTCCAACGTGTATTTTCTTCTGTTGAAAGATTACCTATTAACTCATTGTACTTTAGTAAATTAGCTTCGGCAGAGCCGGTTAAAGTTTGTGCTTCGTTCTCGTAATGTGAACGTAACATGGTGTTTAGTTCTTTTTCATTCATTATAGGAACTATCTGAGCTACCAATTTATTCATATCTCTATAAGAACCTTGAAGTTTGAAAGAAGGCTCCGTACGGTATTCATCTTGCATGGCAGCACTTTTAATGTATGTAGCATTTACTTTTAACAATACATCCCTAACCCGTAATACCTTCTCCAATACCTTTTTATATTCTTCCACTTCTTGACTAGAATGGTTTCCTATAAGTTGACCTTCATCAGATTTAGACTCAATTTGTTCTACCAAAGTATACACATCTTCAAATTCTTTACTAGCCAATTCTTGTAAAATAGGATTTGCTGTAAGTGAATTTTCAATAAGACTTAATCTGAACAAATGTTCAGTCTCACCTATAATATCACCAAGATTGTAAATATCGGCACGGTTGGCTAACATATCTGGAATCTGAAATTTCTCTCCGCTTTCCGTATACGGGTTACCCGCCATAATAACGCAGAATTTTTTACCGCGTAAATCGTAGGTTTTTGGCTGACCTTCATAAACACCTTCTATTTTACGAGTACCATCTGATAGGGAAATGAATTTCTGTAGAAACTCCGGATTACAATGTTGAATATCATCAATATAAAGCATTACGTTGTTTCCCATTTCAAAAGCAAGATTCAGCTTTTTAAGTTCTTCTCGAGCAGCACTATTCTTTGCAGAAGCAGGATCAACATTAGTTACTTCATGACCAATTGCTGGTCCGTTAATCTTAACGAAAATTAAACCAAGTCTATTAGCTATATATTCCATCAAGGTAGTTTTACCGTAACCCGGTGGAGATATCAACAGCAGCATACCCATTCTATCGGTACGTTTGTTTGCACCTACTGTACCCAACTGTTTGGCTAAATTATTCCCGAAAATTGGAAGATAAACTTCATCAATCAATTTATTACGTACGAAAGAGGTAAGCACTCTTGGCTTAAACTCTTCTAACTTTAAATCGGTCTTTAATTTCTCGGTGATTTCAAGCTTTGTCTTTTTAAATTTTAGAAAAGCAGGAACTTCATCTGACAGAAATAAATTCAACCTAGCTATAAAATCATGATAATTAAACGAATAGATTCCTTCAACAATAGTAGCATGGGACCCTCTTAAGTCCTTTAAAACTTCATTTGGCGAAACCGCTTTAATTTTAGATGCAGATTCATCTCTAAATAAAATTGCACCAACAATTTCATTTACATATCTGTTACTGTCAATTGTGTTTTCAATATATTTTTTAGATTTTAAAAATGCACCAACCCATTGTTTTACCAAACGAATTTTAGAAGCAAGTTTAGGAGCTTCTTCAACACTTTTCTTAAACTTTAAATCTGCCTGTTGAGATTTAAGCAATTTTAAAAACTCATCTTTTAATTGAATAGCAAAGCCACTATAAACAAATTCAGAATCTGATTTTAACTCTTCAAATAAATATTCGGCAATATCTGTGCTTAAAAGCGCATCGAACAACTTTGTTTCTTCTGCAAAAACTTCTATTTTCTTTTGTAATTCTTCTATGATGGAAGTATACTCTTTAGATTCTGGGAAGTATTGTAGAACCTCACCAGCGGCTTTTAAACCTTGGTCCAATTCATCTTTTACATCCTTATCTAAATCATTCCAGAAAAATTGGGCATAACCACGAATTTCTGGTCGGTATGTCAGCAAGTCTAGTTCATGGTGTTTATGTACTAAAAGCCTTAATATTCTTGATGCATCTACATCATGAACACCTTTGATATAACCTTCAGAATAATCATTTTTACTTTGTTCTTGAACAACTTTCAAAAGCTCTTCTTCACTTAGCGGAAGCAAATCATCTTCAGTGAAATTTGTAAATATTTTATATGCTAAATATGCAGCACGATATATGTCATCGGTTTCCGAAACGTATTCTTGATCCCACAGATGGCGATTTTTAACGAACGCTTCATTGTTCAGCTCCTTGTAAAAATCGGTACCTGTCAAATGATAGTTAAGTACATTATTATGAAAAACAATAGTTAAGTCTAACTGTTGCTTATTAACTCCGAATTTGTGTTTTCCTAATCGAATTACACTGTCACCGTCTTCATAAAGATCTAGTTTGTCTTTTAGCTTTCTAAGGGCATCTTCTCTAGCAGTCTTTAACTGGGTTTCAATCTCTTCTGCTTTACCGCTATCATCAAGCTCTTGCAATTGAGCAATAATATCGCGAAGCTTATTGATCATTAAATCTGAAGCGAAATAACCATTGATTTCAACAGCAGAATTAAAACTCTGTGCCTTTTTCTGAACACCTTTTAGTATTCTGCCAGATGCATTTGCTAATGCACTAGATTTTTTATTCCGCTTTTCAATTAAAGAATTTTTTCTAGCATCAAAAGCAGCATATACCTCTTCTCTCTTTTCAATGATAGTTTCAATAAACTCTTCAAAATCGGTGAATTTACCCTCAAGCTCTTCTAATTGAATAGATGTTTTTGTTTGATATTCATCACACTTTTCTGGTGTAGATGCCATATCTAAATAATTGATGATACTTTGATCAATCAATTTTAACTGAGCGGCAAACTCTGCCTTGGCTTCAGATATACCAAGAGAATTTCTCTTGTTTTTTAAAGCAGCTTTTAGCTCATTTATAGTAGAGAAAATCAATGAAATATCATCGATTATTTTGGTGGAATGCGCAGTGTCTTCAATGTCTAAATTAGAAACAATATCGATCAACATTTCAAGATCGGCACTGATTTTATTAATTTCTTCTTCTTTCTCTTTGGCTTCAATTACTTTTTCAACCTTGGCAATAAACTCCTTCTTTTCGTTTAAAGCATTGTGATACGGTTGTAGCGCATTCGGATTCAAAAGAAATTGAACACAACGTTCAGATATTTTCTTCGTCTGTTCTGCTATTTGTATCTCGAGTGCCTCTAAATACTCTACATCAATATACCTCACTTCTTTTAGTGAAATAGCTTCGCCTCTTAAAAATCGCAATCTTGTAAGTAATGCGACAAACTCATCTATACTTTTAAATGAGGTACTTTTAATTTTACTAAATAACTCTTCTGAGTTTTTCTGTATTAATTTAGACTGATTTTGAGCGTTTTTACGAAGTTGTACTACCTTTTCAAACTCATCAATAGCAGCGTTAGATGCTTTATTGATTTCTTCAATAGGCTCGTTTAATTGATGTGTATCTGGCTCAGGCAGCCAATAATACGCATCTAGTATATCTTTCGAGAACTTTGCAATATCACTATATAATCCGGCGTAATTATCGTTTTTATTTAACAATGTAATTAAGCTATTGACTTCTGCCATAGCTTTTACAATATCTTTATTCCCGATTTTATATAGCAGTGTATCTTCATGTTGAGAAGGCACGTAATCTCCTTTTAAATAAGGAGTTTGCCAAATTTGAACGACATGATGTTTGGTTTGCTCTTGTTCTGTTTTAAAGTAACAAAGCTCACCATTTTTTAAAATGGTAAATCCGTTGCAAATGATAGGAGTTTTAATAACCTGACTTATGATGTTATAAGACATAAGGTTATAAAGCCCTTCGGCAGCAGAATAAAAAACATATAAAAAATCTTCTCCGTTCGGGGAAACAATACGTTCCTGAAATTTTACATTGGGAATGGAATTATCAAAAATGTGATACTCCCCTGTTTGTAAATAATAGCCCGTTGGGAAAATAATTCCCTGGTCATCTGGCAATAAAATACAGGCATTTTTAACGGATTCAATTTTCTGAACCTCCTTCATTTTGTCATTAAATACAAAGTAGCGAGGCGATTCTTGAAACGGTTTTATTTCTAATATTAAGAGATTACCCAAATCTCCAAAACGATACTGACCATCATCAAGAGTTTGATCAGCGTACTCTACAGGTTCATCTAAAATACCTTTGCCTTCAGCAGTATTATCTTCAATTTTTATGGTAAGATCACCACCAATAGTTTCTACAAAAACACGGTCTTTGATAGATACATGAGGATGAACACCATAACGTTGCATATCTCGTGTAGCTTCTTGCCATTTAAATTCTTGTTGAACCGGAAATCGGTATTCTTGTTCACTACGGTTATCAATATATTTTAAAGCATTATCGACCAATAACCATTTAAAGGTCTTAATATCAGTTGGACTTTCGCTTAACTGAAAAACCATAAGAAGATAATTTCCGATGATGGCAAAATTGGAAAATATCGTATTTCTATAGTATTTATATAAGTTGGTAAAATCTGTTTTGAAAGTTTCATCTTCTAAAAAATCAAGACTAGCAGCTTTAAAACTGTTGTCTGTAAAAGTGAAACTACTAAAAACGTCTTTAATAGTAATCTCGGTTCTGAGTCCGAAATGAACATTGTACCCGAACAAACAAGTATCACCAAAAGAAACAATGTCGCGTGCAATACAGTTGTTTTCTGTATTGATTCTGGCATTTGCAATAAGTTTTGTTTCTAATGAGCCGAATACGGTTTTTCTATCATTATTTAGTTCGATGAGCTTACTCTGTAATAATTCTTTCTGCTTCTGCAGACGATTCTTAATTACATCATAAGTACCACCATCTAAAATATGTTCTTCCGTTTTGTCTGTTCGGGATTCTTCTGCCATAAAAGTAACTAGACTTTAATATTACATTAATAATTTACTTTAAATCACTCATTTCAAAGCTCTTAATCGATAATAGGGATGTTAACACTTCAAGGTTTGCCACAAAATTTCACAGTTATTCACTCAAGAATATTTTGTGGACTTACCTCAGGTGTAGTTTACTTCAGCTTTTTATCGCCCATACCTAATCCTTTTGCAAGATTAAATAGGTTGCTAAAAAGTGTTTGCTCTTCATTATCGTTGGACTTTGCTTTTAAGTCCATCAGTAAATTGGCAATAGTTACATTTTTAAGATCTTCAGATGAAATTCCGTATTTATCAGCGAATTCTTTTACCTTCTCCAATAAGTTGCCTTTAACATCATCACTACCTAAAATAGCATCTTTTACATCTTGTATGTTCGTGCTGTTTGCTACCAATCTATCATAGCCTTTAGCTCTGGTAATTTGTCCGATAATTTGATCAAAGAACATTGTTTCACCACCAACAATATCAATTTTAGCAGCTTTTAATGCATCACCAATAACTTGTGCCTGAGCATCTGCTATATCTTTCTGAATATTGATATGGGCAAGATCTACTTGTAGTTCTTTATCTAAACGTAATTTAAATTCTTCGTGCTCTTTACCAACGCCATCTAATTTCTTCATCGCATTAGCTTTCTCTTCTATACCAGCGGCATCTGCTAAAGCTTTTTCTTTAATAACAGCAGCTTCTGCCAATCCGTCTTTGCGTTTCGCTTCTGCCTTAGCTTCAATACCTACAGCCTCAGCTTTTGCTTTTTTCTCGATGATAATTGCTTGTACAATTCCTTCACGTTCGTAGGCATCAGCTTTAGCATGCATCACTTGCGCTTCAGACATACCCACAGTTGCTTCTTCTTTTGCTTGAGCTTCCGCTAAGATCTTACGAGCCTCGGCTTCTTTTTCACTAGCTTCTTTATGTGCTAAAGCTTCTATATTAATCTCTTCAGCTTTTTGCTTAGCAGCTTCTTTTTGAGCTTCTGCGGCCTTAATCGTTTTAATTAGGTCTTCTTGCGCATTCGCTTCTGCAATAGTAATTTTTACTTGCTTATCTCTATCGGCAGTTTTAAAAGCTTGAATGTCTTTCATGTTTTCTTGCTCTTCCACTACCCCTTTTTCTAGAGTAACACGATCGCGAATAACATCTTGAATGTTCTTCTTCTCAACTTCAACTACCTTCTCCTTTTCAATCTGTGCAAGAGTAACTACTCTTTCTCTTTCTGTAGCCTCTAAAAGTCTGTCTTTTTCAACTCTTTCCGTTTCAACAGCATCGGTACGTTGTTTATTCTTTAAAGCAACAATAATTTGACGCTCCATGTTTTCTTCGGCAACTTTCACTTTTTCGCGAGTTGCAATACGTGCAGTTTCTGACTTTAACAATTCTTCTTCAGCTACTTTTAAAGTTTCAGATTCTTCACGAGATTTTATATTCGCAATCTCTCTTTTTTGCTGTTCTTCTTTTTCAGCTAATTGCTTATCAAGTTCTAGAATAGCTTCACGTGCTTCAACATCTTGCTTACGAATGGTTTTTTCCTCATCGCGCTTGATAAGGTTTGACTGCACATTTTGAGCGGCAGTTAAATCGTTGATTTTTTTGATACCTTCTGCATCAAGAATATTATCAGCTTTTAAGTGCGCAACAGCGGTTTGTTCTAGATAATCAATAGCACAATCTTCTAAAGTATACCCATTAAGGTCTGTACCGATGATATCTACAATTTCATCTCTAAACTCTCTACGAGCCTCGTATAATTGAATGAAATCAAACTTTTTACCAACTGTTTTTAAAGCCTCAGAAAATTTAGCTTCAAAAAGTTCTTCTAATGTTTCTTGACGAGATGCTCGTTGAACACCAATAGTTTGTGCTACTTTTTTAATAAAATCAACTTCATTGTTTACTCTAACAAAGAATGCCACTTTTATATCGGCACGCATGTTATCCTTACAAATAAGTCCTTCCGTTGCGAGTCTTTCGATTTGAATTTTCTTCACAGAAATATCCATTATTTCGACCCTATGAAATACTGGTACAACGTAAAGACCTTTGTCGGTTGCTACTTTAGTTCCTCCAAATCCGGTTCTTACCAAGGCTTGACCTTGATGAACTTTTTTGTAGAACATTGCAATAATTGCAAAATAAACGATGATAAGGAAGAGGATAATCCCTAGACCTATACCGATAATTGAAAAGATGGATTCCATAAATGATTTATTGATTATATGATTGAACTAAAAAGTATGTATGATCCGCAGATCTTTTAATGATTAAAACCGTACTACCATATGTTAATGGCTTTTTGTCTAAAGACTTAACGTAAATTGAATGACTGTTACCTTCTGCTTTCACTTCTGCATTACCCATTTTGTCTTCACTGATGTTAGATAATAAAATTGCTTCTCGACCTAAAAAATCTACTGGTGCATCACCATCTTTGTTCAATTGCTTAAAAAAGCCCTTAAACGGAGTGGTAAACAATTTATTGACGAACAAAGCCGGAAAAAGAGCTGCTATCATTATAATGAAGCCAATAAAATTATCATAGGTAAACGTCAAAGTAGTTAAGATCGTCGTTATCAACCACCAAACAAATATCCAGCACGTGAACGTGAACATGAAAGGCAGACCCACGAAGTTGAAATAGATAAGGAAAATTTGCCACCATTTAAGTGGTCTTCGCCTTTTGCCCAATACATCATCTTGATTGACTTCGGTATTGGAGATATCTTCAAAATCAAGATTACCACCTTCTATTCCAGAGTCTAGGTCTATATCTGCATCTACATCAATATCGACATCAACGTCTATATCGAAATCAAGACCGCCTATCATGGTAATAATCCAGTATACCATAAGAACTATCAGCAATAATGTTAGCGTGATATTTACCTCAGAAAATAATATGTCTATTAGTTGATTCAAATTTTTTATTTTTTGGTTTTATTAAACCCTAACTGTTCTTTTAACTTTTGAAGCTCATCATCTGCCACGGCATCAGTGGTATCAGCAGCTTTGTCAAGTTCATCATCTATTGATTTACTTGATTTTGCTATATCGCCATATGCCTCGGCCAAAGCTTCTTCTTGTGCAATTTTCTCTTTCATTCTTTCAAGCATTGACACTGTACCAGTACTATCTAATTCAGCCATTTGCTTGTTTAAATTTTTGGTTGCGTTACTTACCTTAACACGCGCTTTAAGCGTTTTAAGCTCATTTTCCCAATTACCGATGTTGGCTTTTAAAGCTTCGACATTGCCTTGCATCTGACTAACATTAGCTTCAAATTTTTCGGTTTCTGTTTGGGTAGCTTCTAATTGCTTTTCATTAGTTTCTTTTTGCATCAAAGCTTCTTTTGCAAGTCTGTCTGCTTCGGCAGCATCCATTTCACCGCTGTTCGCTTTTTTTAGAATGATAATGGCTTTGTCTTGATACTCTTTTGCTTTGTTCTTATATACGTCTTGATCGTTCTTAGAACGAATGGCAAGTGCTTTTACTTGTGCAAGTGCCTCTAAACTTTTTTCTAGGTCTAATTTCATGTCCCTAATGCCCTGTTCAGTCATTTTTATAGGGTCTTCCATTTTGTCAATCGCTGAATTGGTTTCAGCCTCTCCTATTTTAAATAGTCTTTTAAATATATTCATGATTTTTTATTTTTAATATTTAGAAAATTCAATTATTTGATCTGAGTATTCACTCATTAATAAGCTTAAAGAATTAAGGCTGGCCTCAAATTCGTTTAAATCCATATTCTCGATTTGTAATGTATCTCTAAAAATGACACGGGTTGCGGTCTCGTCTAAAACAAATGCTCCATGTATAATATCTCGATTCTTCTGGAGTAAGTTTCTGAAGATTTTTTCAGATTGATTATGGACAGAGAATATAAATTGTTCCATTATCAATATCGGTGGCGAAACCCCTAAAATGAGATTTTTAATTCCGGAATCTTCTTTGGCCACCACTAAAATTCCGTCTGCTCTATTTTCCTTAACGATATTAAAGTTTAATTCAAGAAGATAATCTCTGGTTATATTAAAATGGTTTTTCATATGTGTTGGTTTATGTAGGTGGTTTCTTAAATTCAATAATACAACATATTATTGGAGTGATTTTTTAAAATGAGATTAGGAACGCTAAAATGTAAACAATTACGATGAACATAATATTGTGTTTTAAATTCGGTTAATAAAAAATACTGGCTCAAAATAATAGCAATTTGAATAATTATTGCTAATTTTGTTAGACAAATATAATTATATTTTTATCAATTGCAAATTAAATTAGCAAAAAAATGTCATACTTCGGAAAAAACATTAGGAAGATAAGAAGTTTAAAAGGTCTTAGTCAGCAGGCGTTTGCAGAGCTCTTTGAGCTTAAGAGAGGTACTTTAGGTGCTTATGAAGAAGGAAGAAGTGAGCCTAAATTAGAAACAATAATAAAAATTGCTAATTATTTTAGCATTCCTATAGATGACCTATTAACAACAGAATTAACGGTAAATAATTTATTAAAATTTAAAGGAAATTTAACTGTCGAGCAAGATTTGGGTGAGCAAGAATTTTTTATAAAAGTACCTTGTATTACGACCTTAAATCAGAACGATTATATTAAGTATTATAATAAGGATTCTTACATTCAAGACTTACCATTTTTGTCACTACCGATAAATCCTGATAAGAAATTTCGGGCTTACACCGTACAGAATTTAGAAATGAGCAAGAACGAATTGGGGATGTTTCCAAAAGATATAGCGATTGGCGAATTGATTCCACCATCGGTTTACTCAAAATTAAATAATGGAACACTTGTTTTTGTAATTACAGATAAAAACATCATTCTAAGAAGATTATTTATAACCAATGATAGTTATGTTTTACGTGCCGAGCACAAAAATGTAGATGATGTGGAATTGCAATCTAAAGAAATAAAAGAGATGTGGCGCGTTAGGTATGTGTTCTATCACAGATTACCAGAGACCAACTTTAATTTAGAAGAAAAACTATTTCAATTAGAAAAAGATTTCGATAGACTTAAAAATGAGCGATAAATAAAAAAGCTCTTCATTTCTGAAGAGCTTTTTCTTAAACTTGAAAGTATATATGTCTTAGATAACTTTAACGTTCACTGCGTTTAATCCTTTGTTACCTTCTTTAAGTTCGAATTCAACTTCATCGCCTTCACGAATTTCGTCGATTAAACCTGAAATGTGTACAAAGTGGTCTTTTTCAACTCCCTCTTCAGTGATAAAACCGAATCCTTTTGTGTCATTGAAAAATTTTACTGTTCCTTTACTCATTGTAATGTAATTTAATTTATAATACTTATTAAGCTGCAAAGATGACGCCAATAGTTGACAAACAGGGTTTAAACTTATTTTAAATCAATATTTTGTGAATATTTTAAGAGTTTTTGCTTGTTTTGAGTATAATTAAGTTAATTCTCACTTTTTTTAAGCAGCTAATAACCTCATAGCGTCACATTTTCACCTTTTAATGTGAATGGGTTTCTATTAAAATCAAAATTTGCCTGGTTAGCGTGGCTATATATTCTATGATAATAAAGTTAATAATTGATACTTTAGTAGAAAAAACATGTCAATCAACTCAAATTTTTTAAAATGAAAAAAGTAATCAGTGTACATAAAATAATATCAGGCTTAGCATGTGCCCTACTCTTCAGTATTGGAGTAAATGCCCAAAAAGCAGCATTCGATATGGAAAAAGACTTATTGCTAGTGCAATTAGACTGCAAAACTGATATTGACGATTTACATACCGCAGCTGGTTTCGCTACGCTACTAAATCACCCAGATTATAAGAACCTAAATTATCTTGCTGTTGCAGGTACTTATGGCATTCAAGAAGGTTTATATGTGCCACCAAACGAATTAATGCCAATGGTCTTCGGTAAAAATTGGTTAGATGCAGATAAAGAATGGAAAGCTTCGGTAGATAAAGTGGTAACTAAGGCATTAAAAATCATTGAAAATGGTGGTTCTATTTGGGTGGCAGAAGCGGGACAATCAGATTTCACGTCAGAATGGGTTAAGGAGTTGTCAAGAAAGGATATTTCGATTAAAACAAGAGAAAGTGTTAATGTGGTTCAGCATAGCGATTGGAACGAGTCGGTTACTAAACCTGTTAAACTTATGTATACAAAAACGGTTACAGATTACCATAAAATTGCAGATGGTAATGAAGTGGGTAATGGTACGCCAGGATTAAAGTCTGATGGTAAGGTAGATTGGGAATCAAAGTTAAACGATGAACATTTAACCAAAGTTTGGAATACCGCTATTCGTTTAGGAAACAAGTATAACGGAAAAGATGGCAGATATTTAAATGAAAGTGTTGCTGAAGGCGGACTTGATTTTTCTGATTTAAGTGAAGTATGCTATATTTTAGATCTAATGGAAATTAAAGATGCAGATGAATTCTTCACCTATTTTAAAGTAGACTAGAATCTTATTTAAGTTTTAAAAAGGCCTCTTGTAATCTTTGCGTTACGGGGCCTTTTTCATTTCCTTTAAATAGTAAATGATTATCAATTTTTTGAATCGCAGCAATCTGTGTACTCGTACCTGTCAAGAACGCCTCATCAATTGTGTTGATTTCTTCTGTTGCAAGAGGTATTTCTTTAATTTCTATACCTAAAGAGTGACAAAGCTCGATTACTACAATTCTAGTAATACCATTAAGAATATACTCATCTGCCGGATGTGTGTATACTACCCCATTTTTTACAAAAAACAGATTGCTGTGAGATGCCTCTGTGAAAACGCCATTTCTATGTAGAATTGTCTCAAAACATTCATATTGCATGGCTTCTTCATTCAACATTACATTACCTAAAAGTGAGGTCATTTTAATATCGCAGCGAGACCATCTAAAATCATTTCTAGTAATTACATGGGCATTTATAGTATTTATTTCGGGTAACACTTTTGGTACCGCATACATCATAACCGTTGGTTTTATATGTGCAGGAAATGAATGTTGTCTTGGTGCTACACCCCTAGTAATTTGAATGTACAGCAAGCAATCTTTATCTGATAGCGCTGCTGCTTTTAATAAACCAATAATTTCATTTTTAAGTGAGCTAACACAAAACTCAATATTAATTTTTTGGAGTCCCGATTGTAAGCGGGCTAGGTGTTCTTTTTCATAAAAGAACCTACCGTTTATCTGAACCATCACTTCATATAATCCATCACCGAAAATAAATCCGCGATCGAAAACAGATATTTTAGCATCTCCAGAATTTACAATACTTCCGTTTAGATATACTTTATCAGGATAACTCATAAAACTTATAAATAACGTTGAAGATGTTTTTTGAAGTAGGTAGCGCTATCAGAAATACTCTGCATAGCGTTTTCTGCAAAATTACCACCTTGCTCTATATAGTAATATTGTAAATCATCTTTTTTAATAGATGATAACATACTTTTGTAATCAATAGATCCATTACCCATTTCAGAATAATCGCGAGTTACTTTGTCCATATCTTTAATATGCCACATAACATAGCGACCAGGATTTTCGGCAATTAATTCAGCCGGACTCTTATTTGCAGAATGCTCAACCCAGTACATATCCATCTGTAGTTTTACCAAATTTGCATCTGTGCCAGATAAAATAATATCATAGCCTTGCTCACCATTATGGTCTGTAAATTCAAAATCGTGATTGTGATATGCGAATTGCAAACCTGCATTGGTTACTTGTTCCCCTATTACATTTAATTTATCCTTTAATATTTTAAAACTTTCAATTGTACGATATTCTGGTGCCAACCATGGCCATGTAATGTATGCGCTATTTAGGGTGATAGCACCTTTTATGCATTGGTCTACATAACGTTCGAGCTTTTCTATAGGCTCATTAAAGTGACTAGAAAAATCGTAGTGTCCGCTAGAAATAGTAAAATCTAAATCATCGATCTGTTTTTTAAATTCCTTAGAGTTTATACCGTAATAGGTGTCGTTCTCACCATCATATCCATAAATTTCCCCGTCAACATACCCTATTTCACGTGCATATTTAATACTCCCGATTGGATCCTTCGCCATTGCATCGCGAATGGTGAACAATTGCAAACCCATTTTATATTTATAATCCATCGGTAATACAGATAATGGAAGTACAGAACTTACCGAAAGCACACCGGTTTGTTTTAAAAATGTTCTGCGAGAATTTGAGTCGTTCATGATGATATAGCAATTAAATAAATACGGATTATAAATATAAGGTTTGCATAAAGAAATTGAACATATTATAAACAAAAAAGCAGCCTTAAAGGCTGCTTTTTATTCTATTGCGTTTGTAAATCTACTGGTTACTAGCCACAGCAGTTTCGCTGTAAGAAACTCGATATATGGCGTCGCCAAAATCATCTGAAATCAACATTGATCCATCTTTTAGCATTAATATATCTACAGGTCTTCCTGTTGCTTTTTGAGCTACTTCGTCTAACCAACCATCTATAAAAGGTTCAGTACTAATTGCTTCACCATCTTGGATATCAACCATCATTATTCTATAACCCACTTTCTTACTTCTGTTCCAAGAACCGTGTTCTGCAATGAAAGCTTTACCCGTATATTCTGCAGGGAACATAGCGCCAGTATAAAACTTAATACCAAGTGGGGCAACGTGAGCGTCTAACTGCAAAGCAGGATCTACAAAATCTGAACAAGGGTGTAAATCTCCAAATTCTGGATCTTTAACAATACCACCATGGCAAAAAGGATAACCGAAATGCTGACCGGCTTCGGTAACTGTATTTAGTTCGCAAGGCGGAATATCGTCACCTAACATGTCGCGACCATTATCTGTAAACCACATCTGTTTCGTATCAGGATGCCAAGTGAATCCGACAGAGTTTCTAACTCCTCTAGCATAAATTTCACGATTACTACCGTCAGGATCCATTCTTGAGATAGTTGCAAAGCGTTCATCTTCATCCGTCTTATTACAAATGTTACAAGGTGCCCCAACAGGAACATAAAGCTTGTCATCTGGCCCGAAGGCTATATATTTCCATCCATGGTGAAATTCCGTCGGAAAATCATCATAAATCAATTCTTTTTCTAATTCGCCACCAATCTGCTCTTCAATATTCAGATATTTCCATAAGCTACCCACTTGAGCAACATACAAATCTCCGTTTCTCATGGCGATACCATTAGGAACTTCCATCGTATCTAAAACAATAATGTTATCAGCTTTAAAATCTCCATCAGTATCTTGTATCGCATACACGTTATTTTCTGTGCGTGTACCAACAAATAGCGTCCCGTTATCACCCATAGCCATAGAACGAGCACCATCTACTCCCCTAGCATAAACTTCAATTTTAAATCCTTCAGGTAAGTTTAAATCTAACAATGCCAAATCGGTACTGTCAAGTTCTATCTCTTTAACCGCACTATCTTTATTTTCTTTTTTTTCCTCTTTACAAGAATTTAGAGATATTACTACGGCGAGCGCCATAGTTATCTTTAAAAATGAAATTTTCATAATTAGTTATTTAGTTTATTACGAAGATACGCAACAAGCTTTAGTTTCTAACGTATTAAAATATAGATGTACGTAATTGTAAAAGCACCTATTAATCGAATATTTATATGGTTAATTTACCCTCTTCGCCTAGATCTGGTTTTTCACCTGTAAATGCGCCAATTCCCATTTTAAAAAGACTAATTAGCATATTATTCTTAGTATCCCAATAATGTGCATCTTTTGGTGTCACTTTTATAGCTGTAATATTAGGGTCGTTTTCACCATTGAACCAGTTGTCATCACTTTTTTGGTAAAATTTTGATATGATACTTCTATCCTCTAGAATTTCGGCAGTGCCATAAACATTCATAAATTCCATACTCATTGCCTTAGCATAGAATAAGTGAATTTCTTCATCTATATGAATATTTGCATTATGTGTGCTGTGCTTATTACTTAAAAACCAAATATTTCCGTTTTCATCAACCTTTTTTGTACTCATAGGTATTGCATGAATTGGTCTTTTAGATAAATTGGTCGCGAGCATTGTAAAATCTATTGCTTCAGCTAATTCTTTGATTTTATCTTGTGCGCTCTTATTAAATAGATGTTTAGTAGCCATAATTTTTTTAATCTAAATTAAGGCGAGTTTCATTCTTTTGCCTAATAACAGAAACATCTTATTGTTCCAAAAAAAGGAAATATTAATTCAAAAAAAAAGACCCAATAATGGGTCTTAATTAATTTTACAGCTGTGCTATTAAGCATCCATTGCTTTACCAATTAAAGTATCACCTTGTATAATTTCAAAAGTTGAATTGATGGCGGCATCATCGTGTAAAGACCTTACCAAAGTCTGCGCTACGTCATCTCTAGTGATAGAACCCTTTTTGTTCAATTTAGATTGAAGTTCAATTTTACCAGTGCCTACCTCATTTGTTAATGAGCCAGGTCTAACAATAGCATATTTTAAATTAGCTGATTTTAAATATTCGTCAGCATTATGTTTTGCTTTTAAATAATCTTTAAGGTCACTTGCTTCTTCCGGGTTATCTGCACCCATTGAACTAAGCATTACAAACTTTTTGATATTTGCTTTTTTGGAAGCATTAATTAGATTTTTAGCTCCCTCTTGATCTACTTCGACCACTTTTTTACCACCAGAACCAGCAGCAAAAATTACCTTATCTATATTTTCTACAGTATGCGATAAATCCTTTTCTAAATCACCAAGCACTGTTTTTATGCTTTCTTTTTCAAACTGTTCTTTTTGCTTTTCTTTCCGAACCATTGCTATAGGTTGAAAATATTGAGAGTTCTTTAAAAGGTTTACTATTTTTTTTCCGGTTGTACCGTTGGCTCCGGCTACTAATATATTTTCCATGTCTTATTTTTATTGCAAGATGGTGAAATACCGCAATCAACATTGATGCTTTACCATTTTTTCTTAGCACGATTACTTTTATGTAAATAAACCCACATGTACTATTCATATTATTTTAAAAGAGCATGAATATTATTGGAAAGCGATAATGAAAAAGATGTAGTACCTATACCTTATGCCTTTAATACTTTAAAAAAATTTTATGGAAAGTGAAAATAAAAAAGCGGAATATAATTCTGATATTACAGAACAAGATTTATCTGCATTAGGAGAAAAGACAAAAAATACACGAACAGATGGTGGAGATGATGATCAGTTAAATGAAAGAGAGAATGATGTAGATTTTGCAGGTAAAGATTTAGATGTGCCTGGTCGAAATTTACCAAAAAATAAAATGAACCTAAAAGATGAGGAGAATCAACTATATAGTCAAGGTGGAGGCGAAAATGAAAATTTAGAGCAAGACACCGATACTATTAGATAGTAATAATATAAAAAGCAGCCTTTGGCTGCTTTTTATTTATCTTTTATTTTTTAAGTCCTAGTTTGCTTCATCATATTCTGGATAATCTATATAACCTTCTTTGCCTGGAGTATAAAAAGTATCTTCATCCCATTCTGCAAGTGGGTAATTATGCCCAAAACGCTCAACCAAATCCGGATTAGAAATAAATGGCTTACCAAATGCAACTAAATCTGCGTTGCCTTCTTCAATAACTTTATTGCCAGAATCTTGATCAAAACCAGCGTTAATCATTAAAGTTCCATTATAAAGAGGTCTAAAATGCTTCGCTATATGTTCAACAGCAAATGGTACATTAGAAACGTCATTAAATGGCTCAGATAAATGAACGTAAGCTAAGTCGTAATCATTGAGTTTCTTAATAATATATTCGAAAGTTGGTATCGTTTCTTCATCTAAAGTGATGCCGAACATACCGTTCAACGACGGATTGAATCGAGCTCCTATTTTTTCTTGTGGAATTACGGCTTTCATAGCATCTAAAACTTCGAAAAAGAAGCGAGTTCTATTTTCCATATCCCCACCATATTCATCTGTTCTGTTATTAGAAGTACCATTAAAAAACTGGTGAAATAAATAGCCGTTGGAAGAATGAATTTCTACTCCGTCAAATCCTGCCTCAACTGCATTGATAGCGGCATTTTTAAAATCTTCAACCGTTTGTTTAATGTCTGCTGTAGTCATTGCTTTAGGGGTCACTGTATCTTTAAACCCTTCTGGTGTGAATGATTTCGCATTCGGGTTTAAAGCTGAAGGAGCTAATGGCAATTCCCCATTATGAAAATCTGGGTGAGACATACGTCCAACATGCCACAATTGAATAAAAATTTTTCCGCCTTTATAATGAACGGATTTTGTTACTTTTTTCCAGCCTTCTACCTGTTCTTTAGAATATATACCTGCAGTATTAATGTAACCTACTGCATCTTTAGAAACCTGCGAACCTTCGGTAATAATTAATCCTGCAGATGCTCTTTGAGTGTAATAAGGTACATGTAAATCTTCGGTAGGTACATTCCCTTCATTTGCAGCTCTGCTTCGAGTCATAGGTGCCATTGCGACACGATTTTTTAAGTTGATATTTTTATGAAACGGGGTTAATAATGCTTGATTGCTCATATGTGCGTGTAAAATGTTTTGTTTATGTCACAAAGATCTCACTATTAAATGGGGCTTTTTGACTCTTACCAAAAAAAGATTGCTATAAAGCATAAATTACTTTGAACTATGGCTATATAAATTAGTTTTGCCGTTTTCTAAAAAATATAAAACCAATCTTGTTTTTTATCGTAGGTACTGTAAAAGACAACCTTATCTAAATTTTATTTTATGAATTATAGCTATAATTGGGCATTAAAGCTTTTTGTATTTACGTTTGTACTAATTGCATCAAATGTTGTAGAAGCACAAAATCTAAAAGGTATTGTAACCGATAAAGAAGGCATTGCTTTAGAGAATGTCGGTATATTTAATCAAACATCAGGACAACATAGCCATACTAATTTATCAGGCGCATTTTCACTCCCGTCAACAGCTGTAAATGATTCCGTTTATTTCTCTAACTTGGGTTATAAGACGTTTATATTAGTTGTAAATCAAAACCATTTTGATGAAGGGGTAAATATAATGTTAGAAGAATCAAGTATCAATTTAGATCAAGTAGTAGTTGTTTCTAAGGTAGATGCCATGACAAGATTTGTGAATATAGATGTACAAAACGATCCCGTAAAATCCTCGCAGGAAATACTACGTAAAGTACCCGGACTATTAATTGGTCAGCATGCTGGTGGCGGTAAAGCAGAACAGATTTTTTTAAGAGGATTTGATGTTGATCACGGTACAGATGTCGCAATTAGTGTGGATGGTATGCCAGTAAACATGGTGTCTCATGCCCATGGGCAAGGGTATGCTGATTTACACTTTGTTATACCGGAAACGATAGATAATATTAACTTCGGAAAAGGACCTTATTATGCTGATAAAGGAGATTTTAACACAGCAGGATATGTCGATTTAAGCCTTAAGAAAAGCGTTGATAAAAGTATGGTCTCTTACGAGTCTGGTCAGTTTAATACCAATCGATTTGTTGGGCTTTTCAATATTTTAGAAAGTAGTAAAAGTGATGCGTATTTAGCCTCAGAGATTTATTTAACCGACGGACCTTTTGATTCTCCACAGAATTTTAACCGTGTAAATATTCTAGGTCGCTATAATTATAAGGATATAGGAAAAGAGGAATTGACATTAACCGCTTCGCATTTTCAAAGTAAGTGGGATGCCTCTGGTCAGGTGCCACAACGCGCAATAGATCAAAATATAATAGGTCGTTTTGGAGCTATTGATGATACCGAGGGCGGACAAACAAGTAGAACGAACTTAATGTTGAATCATACTAAATTTTTAGGTGAAGATCAATTTTTAAAGACACGCGCTTTTGTAAGCAAGTACGATTTTGAGTTGTTTTCAAACTTCACTTTCTTTTTAGATGACCCTGTTAATGGAGACCAAATACGACAGTATGAAGATAGAACCATAATGGGTGCTGAAACTGTTTTTGAACAGATTGATATAGCGGTAGGTACTGATAATAGATTCAAATATGCTACAGGAATCGGGTTTAGAAATGATAATGTAGATGATGTTACTTTAGAGCACACCTTAAATAGAAAAACCTCTCTAGAGCAATATGCATTTGGTGATCTTGATGAAACAAATATCTATGGATTTGTAAATGGAGAGTACAAAACAGGGAACTGGACTTTTAATCCGTCCGTACGTTTAGACTATTTCAATTTTGAATATGAGAATAAAATGAGCGTGTTGTATGATAACAAAAGCGAAAGTAAAGCAGTTGTAAGTCCTAAATTAAATACTATATATGCTGTAAATAGAAATTGGCAATTATTCTTGAAGACAGGGATAGGTTTTCACTCAAACGATGCGCGTGTAGTTACAGCAAATGAAGGTCGAGATGTATTGCCAAAAGCATATGGTGTAGATTTCGGAACTATCATTAAGCCAATAGATAAACTAGTACTTAATGCAACATTATGGGGACTGTTCTTAGATCAAGAATTTGTATATGTTGGTGATGCTGGTATTGTTGAGCCAAGTGGAAAAACCAGAAGAGTTGGTGTCGAAGTTGGTGGTCGTTACCAAGTTTTAGATTGGTTATATTTATATAGTGATGTAAACTATACGTATGCTAGAAGTACAGAAGAAGCAGATGGCGAAGATTACATTCCGCTAGCACCAGATTTTACAGCTGTTGGCGGATTATCTTTTAGCGATATCGGTAATTTTTCTGGAAACCTTAATTATAGGTATTTAGGTGATAGAGCTGCGAATGAAGATAATAGTATTGTTGCGGAGGGCTATTTCGTAACCGATTTAAATCTAAACTACCATATCAAAAACTGGACAGTTGGTGTAATTGTCGAGAATTTATTTGACACCGAATGGAACGAAACGCAATTTGCTACAGAAAGTAGATTATTCAATGAAACTGCATCAGTAGAAGAAATTCATTTTACTCCCGGTACTCCGTTTTATTTAAGGGGAAAGGTTTCTGTGCGGTTTTAAGAAAACTATTGCTTAAAAAAGTATAAAGGTTGATTTATTACGTCTGTAATGAATCAACCTTTTTTTAGACCAAGGCATCATGCAAGAAGTTTTTAAAGATTTTAGTACTGGTGGATTACTCAAAATTGGTAATGAATTATTATTAGAACCTTATAGAAAACCAAAGCAAGTCGGTATTTATATTTTTATTAGAACCACTACTCAAAAGGCTTCAATAGAAGTAGATGGTGTTCCTTATACGATATCTGAACATAGCTTATTAGCATTGACCCCTATTCAGTTTTTGCATTACACTGAAGGTAGAAATTTAATTGTCTATCAATTCAACAGAGAGTTCTATTGCATTAAAGACCATGATCAAGAAGTAAGTTGTGCCGGATTATTATTTTTCGGTAATGCCCACATACCTGTTATAGATTTAGGCGAAAAAGAACAGCGAAAATTTGATACCTTGCACGAGGTATTTGTTGATGAGTTAGAAACCGAAGACACTATACAAGCAGAAATGCTGCGTATGCTCATGGCTCGCTTTATGATTATGAGCACAAGATTACTTAAAGCTAAGGAAGGGTTCAGTGAAACTGCCAACGATATAAAAGTAGATTTACTAAGAGGATTCAATTTATTGGTCGAAGAGCATTACAAGTTAGAACATTCAGTTTCGTTCTATGCGGACAAATTATTTAAATCTCCTAAAACCTTATCTAATACCTTTTCTAAATTTAATACCACTCCCCTACAAATAATTCATGAGAGAATAATTCTTGAGGCAAAGCGGTTACTTATCTATACCGATAAGACAGCAAAAGAAATAGCGTATGAAATTGGTTTCGATGATGCCTCGCATCTAAGTCGTCTTTTTAAAAACCAGACACAACAATCTCCATCAGATTTTAAAAAACAACTCAAAAAGTCATTTTAGGGAAATATCGACAACACCTTGGGTGATATTGCCCGTTTTAAGATTCGTAATAACTAGATCTTTGTAGTATAGAAATAAAACAACAAAGACATGAATTTAAAACACAAATCAATCTTCAATTTAATAGAAATATTTACGTCTAAAAAGGCGGTGGTTACTAGTGCTATCAATGTAGAAAAACATTGTCATCATAACCATTTGTCAGATTACTACTGTGATTCTGATAGCTCTTCAAAATTAACTAAAGCATTCAGTTCTTTTATGTAAAGGAAAAATTGACATGTAGAAAGGAAGTCTCTACATGATTAGAACATCATTCTAAATATACCTTTGTATCAGATTATTAGTAAAACAAATAAATACATATTAACATTTAAAAATAAAATAATGAGCACATTTAATGTACCAACAAGGGAAGAAGTAAGTGAAAACAATCAAGCAATTTTCGATAACCTAAAAAAAGCTTTAGGCTTTGTGCCAAACTTATATGCAACCTACGCAAATAGTGATACAGCCTTAGAAAACTATTTAAATTTTGCCAATGCTAAAACATCATTGTCAGCTAAAGAAAAAGAGGTAGTAAACCTAGCAGTTAGTCAAGTAAACAACTGTATCTACTGTTTATCTGCACATACAGCAATTGGTAAAATGAACGGGTTCAATGACGAGCAAATTCTTGAACTTAGAGCAGGTAAAGCTTCCTTCAATACCAAATTAGATGCATTGGCACAGTTAGCAAAAAATGTTACTGAAAATAGAGGGCGTACAGATGAAAAAGTTTTAGAAAACTATTTTGCAGCAGGCTATACAAAAGCGAATTTAATAGACACCCTCTCCTTAGTTGGTGATAAAACAATATCGAACTACATACATAGCACTACACGGGTACCAGTAGATTTTCCTGTAGCTCCATCATTATAAATAATTTCACAAACAATTAATAGTAATCTATCCATTTGGCAAAAGCCTTTAAATTTTAAACACATGAAAAAAGTAGTATCAATTTTAGTTATCGTATTAGCATTCTCATTTAGCGCAAACGCTCAAGATAAAATGATGAAGCAACCAGTTAAGAAGATTGCGTTAGAGCAAACAACTGGCGAGTTTACACAGAAATCAATTACTGTTAGCGAAGGAACTTATGTTTTCGATGTTGCAAATAACAATGTAGGTAAAGATGTTGGTTTGGTACTGGTTAAAAAAGGTAAAGATGCCTCTAAACCAGAAAATCACATTCAGACTGCATATGTAACTGCCGCGGTTAAAAATAACACTGTAGGTCATTCTAAAGAAACGAAACTGGAAAAAGGTGAATATGTATATTTCTGTCCTTTAAACCCAACTCCGCAATACAGTCTTATTGTTGAATAAGAAGTAATTAGCTATAGATAAAAAGGGCTGTTCTTAAAGAACAGCCCTTTTCGTTTTTATAATATCTATGGAAATAGAAAACTATTTTTTTTTATTAATCTTCTGGCGGATGCCCGTGAATTTCTTCAAAAACCGTATCAAAATTCTCACGCAAGTAGGCGTTTAATTTCTTTTGATAATCATCTTTTAACCAGCTTAAGAAATTGTAGGTACTCTTACTAATACATTTTCCGTATACATGAATACGATTGTCAATATCTTCTTTTAATAATTTAGCTAAAGCTAATGCATCATAAACATCTTCGCTGTTTTCGATACACATATATGCATGGTGAGCGATAGAGCGTTCTAAAACAACTTTAGAAGATTCCCCTGCAAACGTTGCTGTTTCGTAGGTTTCTTTAATATCGAAATAAGTTTCTTTAGAGTTTTTAAATTCTTCTTTAACTTCATCAGAAAGCTCAAGTTTGAAATCACTCTCAATATCCTCATCATCTTTAATACGGTCCATGTAGAAGTTCGGAGACTTGAATATAGCTCCCCAATCTAAATCTGCACCCCATGGTCCAAAACGATAAAGGTTGTTACCTAAATCTATAACGGTAAATTTCGATTTGTTATTCAAAATCCTAGAACCCCTACCGATCATTTGGTAGTAAAGTGTTAGTGATTTTGTTGCTCTGTTTAAAATAATAGTATCAATAGTAGGTTCATCAAAACCAGTAGTTAAAATACTAACCGATGTTAGAATAGCATCAGGTGTTTCCTTAAACCATTTTAGTATTTGCTTACGCTGTTTTTTAGTAGCGGTATTATCAAGGTGCCGAATATTTAAACCTGCAGCATGAAAAGTATGGTAAACTTGAATAGAAGTTTCGATACCATTGTTGAAAATCAATGTCTTCTTATTCTTAGAATGCTTAGTGTACGCTTCTAAAAGCTTGTTCAGCATTGCCGGACTCGTATATAAATCAGCAGATGATTTTACGGTGTAATCACCATTAGAACCAATTTCAAGAGATGTAAGTCCCATGTCATACTGAAATACCTCTGCCCTTGCCAAGAAATCATTGGCTATTAAATTTTCTATGGTTTCGCCTGGTATAAGCTCATCATAGTTTTTGTTCATTGGCAAATCTTTGTTCGAACTTAACGGGGTTGCCGTAACACCAAGAACAAAAGAATTTTCAAAAAATTTGAATAGTTTTGTAAAAGAATTATAGTGAGCTTCATCAATAATAACAAGACCAACATCAGAAATATCTAATTGATCATCGTTCAACCTATTGTTTAGGGTTTCTACCATGGCTACATAGCAGCTATAGCGTTCATGGTCATCAAGATTTGCTTTACTATTGACCACTTTATTTACAACGCCAAAACTTGTTAGCATCTCAGAAGTCTGGTTACAGAGTTCTATACGGTGTGTCATTACCAAAACTTTCTTGTTGTGGTTTTTTAAATACTGACGTACCATTTCAGAAAAAATCACTGTTTTACCACCACCGGTCGGTAGTTGATATAGTAGGTGATAGTCTTCTCGTTCTGAATCGAACTTATCAAAAATTTGTTGAATTGCTCCTTGTTGATAGCTGTAAAGTTCCTTATCGGTTTTTCTATCTTGTAATTCAAAAACTGTCTCTTGCATAAAATCTTCTCTGGAGGGTACAAAGGTAACATTCTCTATAGTAGATTACTAATTCATGCGTTAAAAAGGGTATCTTTTGCGACCATATGTCATCAAAATAAACCGTAAACGGTAAAATTAATGCAACACAGCCATTTTAAAATCTACAAACCCTTTGCAATGTTGAGTCAGATGAGCTCTGGAGAAGATCGACAGCTTCGAAAAAAAACATTTTTGAGTGAGCTTTATAATTTTCCGGATGGAATAATGCCAATTGGTAGATTAGATGAAAAATCTGAGGGTTTATTATTGATGACTACGGATGGAAAGTTGAGCGACACCATAAATAGCTCAGGGATAGAAAAAGAATATTTAGCCCAACTTGATGGCTTAATCACTCCAGATGCAATTAAAAAAATTACTAATGGAGTACCCATTGGAATATTCGGCAAGAAATACATAACAAAGCCTTGTGAAATAACAATTTTAGACCATTTTCCATCACTGCCAGATGCTGATCTAGCATTGCGAATTGGTAGGCATAGACCCACATCGTGGGTTCGCATAATTATTAAAGAAGGTAAATTTAGACAAGTTCGTAAAATGACAGCGTACGTAGGGTTCCCCACCGTTCGGTTAATTCGTGTTCGCATCGGTACAATTCTCCTAGATAAAATGAATCCTAGAGGTGTAACTCCTATTGAAATTACTCTGCCGGCGCTTTAGGAATCCGTTTTCCTGAAAATCTAGAGAAAATAGTCAAACTCTTTTTGGTATTAATAAAGTAAACACCGGTTAGTAGCACAACAGATGCAATGGCTGATTGAATGGTGATATCTTCATTTAAAAAATACCAACCCAGAATCATCGCAATAATCGGGTTTACATATGAAGAAGTAGCTACTTTTTCTGGCGATACAATGCGTAGTAAGTAATTGAAGGCGGTAAAGGTTACGATGCTACCAAAAATAATCAACAACGACATAGACCAAAGAACAGGGGTGCTCCATGTAACCGGAGAAGACCATTGTTCACCTAAAACTAAGCTTATGATTAAAAGTGAAAATCCACTGGTAAGCATTTGGTATCCCGTATTTACAAAGAAATTTTTGGGTAACTCGGCACTACCGACAAACAAACTGCCATAAGACCAGCTCAGCATACAAAGAAAAATTAGGACCATTCCTAAAATCGCTCCGTCTTGTGCAATTATTTCTTTCTGACCCACTAAAAGATTAATACCTGCGACACCAAGAATTACACCTACAATTGACATTGGTTGAATTTTTTTGCCTTGAAATACACGCATCATTAATAAAACCACTAGCGGCTGGGCAGATACCTCTAGAGCCGCAAAGCCACTATCTACAAACTTAAGAGCCCATACTACTACTCCATTTCCAAAAGTTAGAAATAGAAAGCCTGCAAGAAAGGTATTCTTGAATTGTAGCTTTGTAATTTTCAGAGAAAAGCCTAATACTTTTGAGATAACAAAAATTAGACTACCAGCAATAACAAAACGAATGCCCGCCAACATAAAGGCAGGCAATTCGGTTACTGCTATTTTATTCCATAAATAGGTAGATCCCCATATGAAATAAATGGCGAAAAATGACAATACTACCAGAATGGTGTTACGTTGCATTTTCGCCATTAAAAATCTTTAAAACTAAATTTTCTTTACACGAACGGCGTTCATACCTTTCATGCCTTTTTCTAACTCGTAAGATACTTTATCGTTTTCCATAATCTCATCGATAAGGCCACTAACGTGAACGAAGTACTTTTCGTTGTTCTCAGCGTCTATAATGAAACCAAATCCTTTTGTAGTATCGAAGAAAGAAACTTTACCGTTTCTTACTGGATCGAATTCTTCCACATCACCTTCTTCTTTCTTTGGAATACCTAAAACGATATCTTCTGCCTCAATTTCGACTTTCATTGCCGGATCTGGCGGAGTATCTACCAAGTTTCCGTTGAAATCTACATAAGCAAGTGGAATACCAGAAGTACCACTTTCTTTTGCAGCTGCTTTACGAGCAAGCATTTTTTTCTTCTTTTCTTCACGCTTTTTTAAGCGTTTTTTTTCTTTTTCAGTTTTATTAAATGTTTGTTGCGATTTTGCCATTCGTAATTTTAATGATAATAATAGATTTTGCAGTAAAGGAATTGAAATACGTGGTGACATGTAAAACAAATGGTAAGTTTTTTGAGTAAAACTAATTATCCTATTTGTTGTAAGGTCATTGCAAGAATCATCTGCATCCCTTTAAAGTTCTACAAAGATATGATTTGTATTTCAATTATTTAGCATTATAATGACTCATTCTATTAATCTTTTAATAGAGATAATTTATAACTCAGATTTATATCTTATTACATACCATAATTCTAGAATTTACACGCTCCTCTTATACTCTAATCGTTTTAATTTTTATTCTATTAGTAGAATTATTGTTAAAATGGAATAATTCTAATAGTGCTTAATAAGCTAAAAAACATATAGTTAGAGTATTATGTAGAATGAATTTTGTTAAAAATAGTACCTTTTTATGCATAGTACTGTAACAAATTTCAAATACCCTCGTCTTGTAAGTATAAGAAAATTATTAATCAGCAATTTAAAAACAAACGTCATGAGAACTTTTATCAGAAACACACCGACAGAAACAAGAAGAAATTCATTCTTTTCAAGTTTTAAGAACAGTAAAAGAGTACAATGGGCATCATCAAGAAATCATACGCATTAAATTAATTACAACAAACATTCATCAATCACTCGGCTAATCACCGAAAATAAAAACAAACATTATGAGAACTTTCATCAGAAACACACCGACAGAAACAAGAAGAAATTCATTCTTTTCAAGTTTTAAGAACAGTAAAAGAGTACAATGGGCATCATCAAGAAATCATACTCATTAAAATAGTTACAATAATTATTCATCAATCACTCGGCTAATCACCGAACCTAAAAACAAACATTATGAGAACTTTTATCAGAAACACACCGACAGAAACAAGAAGAAATTCATTCTTTTCAAGTTTTAAGAACAGTAAAAGAGTACAATGGGCATCATCGAGAAATCATACTCATTAAAATAATTACAACAAACATTCATCAATCACTCGGCTAATCACCGAACCTAAAAACAAACATCATGAGAACTTTTATCAGAAACACACCGACAGAAACAAGAAGAAATTCATTCTTTTCAAGTTTTAAGAATAGTAAAAGAGTACAATGGGCATCATCAAGAAATCATACCCATTAAGTTTATTACAACAAACATTCATCAATCACTCGGCTAATCATCGAACCTAAAAACGAACATCATGAAAAATTTTCAAAAAATATTACCTATAACTTCTGCCAAGTATAAGTTATTAAATGCTATAAAAGACAAGCAGAGAAAGCTATTATCTATTGAAAGACATTTAGCATACTAAATAGTATAAGAGATATGAATTCATCATTCATATCTTTTTTACATGCATATTTTGTAGATAATTAAGGCACTAAATACGCTGTAATTTGGTTATAATCGTATACGATATATTATATTTGAAGTATGCTGGTTAAAATAAATTTAAGAGATCAAGTGCGCGATTACTTGTTGTCAGAGATGATTACGGGAAATTTGAAAACAGGTAAAACCATCAACTTAGCTGCACTTGCACGTCATTTGAATGTTAGCGTAACTCCAATACGAGAGGCGTTAACACAGTTGCAACAAGCACATATTATTAAGGCGATACCCAATAGAGGATTCATAATAGCTGAACTTGATGTTGAAGAGGCAGAAGAATTGTATGAACTAGTAGCGAACTTAGAGGTGATGGCTATTGAAAATACGGAGTTTAGTCAAGAAGATATCGTTAATTTAAAAAATCAACAAGAGGTTTTTGAAAATGCAACAAATGCTATCGATAGAATTCAGGCTGATTTAGAATTTCATAGATTATTGACCCAAGGTTATAAAAACAAATTGGCGCTTAAAATTCTTCATGACTTAAAGACACGCATCTTTTTTTATGAACGTGCTTTTACAAATGATGATTCTTTCTACAATAAATCTGATAATCAACATGATTCTATTATTTCAGCAATTGCCGATGACAATGTGCCGACAGCTTCCCTCCTATTAAAAATGAATTGGATGTTAATTTTAAATTACGTTCAAAAGAAACTTACTGAATAGAGAATTTACTCTAATTCTTGTATCAACTCTTGGGCAGATTGTGTTACTTTAAGGTATCCTTTATATGCCCATCTACAGAAAAACACCATTACTATTAATGTTAAAGCAAATACTACGTATTGTTCTGTTTTTAAGTTGGTTAAAAATACATTCTTGTTCGAGATAATTTTAGATGTTACCGGAACTATAAATAATAGTCCAATAAAACCAACTGCTATACCAATTTGTTGCAATCTTAAAAGTCTATTCTTTGTCTTCAAGTAAAACTTTAAATTTTCTTTATAAGTCCCTTTTAAAATATCTATATTTTTTATTCTTTTTAAAGTTATAAGCACCATTGCAGGTAACACAATTAGAAAAGAAAGGGTAAGTACTCCGCAAATCTGTAAATACCAGGTATCTAATTTACCAAAGTTTAGCAGCACAAATAATGCTATAGCAAAACAAACTAAGGCACCTAAGGTTTCGTATTTGGTAATGGTTGAGAATTTATTTTGATATTTCTGCTTTGTCATATCTAATATTATTTGGTTCGTCAATTTTTTTTGATGATTGAGTTCATCGCTCATTTGTGTCCATGCAGACTGTAGTTCTTCTAGTTCCATGATTAATGCTTTGTCATGTTAGTTTTTAATTTTTTCTTAATTCGAGATATTCTAGTGCCTACATTACTATCGTTTAGTCCTGTAATTTGTGCTATCTCTTTATAGCTTTTACCCTCAAGTAAAAGAAAAATGAGTCCTTTTTCTAAGGTATTTAGATGTTTTAGATGCTGATATAGCAATCGCAATCGCTCTTCATAAGTATCATTATTAGTATCTGATTGCTTGATAAAAATATCTGCAATGGGAACGGAATCTGGTCTTCTCTTTTTTTTCTTGATAAATGTGATTGCTGTATTCATCGCTACACGATACATCCAAGTTGTTATTTTTGAATCGTTACGAAACGAGTCAAAATACTTCCATAGTTGGTAGACAATTTCTTGAAACAAATCTTCTTGATCCTCTTTATTATCGGTGTAAATTGAAGTCACCTTATATAATAGCGCCTGATGCGCTCGTATTAAATCAGTAAAGACTGCTTCTTTTTGCATTTATAAAAACCTATTTACCCATTAGTATGAGATTTATATAATTTGTCACACTTCAATGTAAATTCTTTTTTAAATTAGAGTAAAATAACCCTAACTCATACAACATGAGGTGAATATGTGCGTTTTATTAAAAAAATATTCTGATATGCAGTTTTTAAATCCAGAAATTGAGGCTTTGACAAAAAGAAAAAATACCCCAGCACTAGCTAAAAAGCAAGTATCATGCGGCATTTTTCAAGATGTAAAAGATATTCCTGTTAAGGCAGAAACGGTAGTACTTAAAAAAGTATAATCTACTTTTCAAATAACGATGTATCTAATCCAGGAATAAGGTTTAGGGCATTTTTATAGTACAATTTTCTCAACACATCGTCAGGTAGGTTCAAGCCATACATTGACCAAAAAGCATGATATTTCTTGTAATACGGAAAATATTCATCGTTGCTTTCCAATACCCTAAAATATGTAGGAAACTCTTCTGGTTTCCAACTATCTTTTCCGAATAAGACCCTGTCTTGATATTTAATAAAAAAGGCTCTAGCATTTTGCGGTTGCCTACCAAGTTCTGCGATAACAGCAGATATACCCACATTCATATTTGGCATTTCATCTAATAACTCACCTAGTTTTTCAAGGTTATTCGCATGCCAACCCATGTGAGCATTTATAAATTTGGTATTCGGATGTTTTTTGAACACGTTATGTTGTTCTTGAATAATTTGTTCGAATGGCGCAGGGTCTGTAGCTGACCGTTTTCTTCTAGGGTGCGTTTTTAATTCTAACCAACGTTCGTTATCTGAATCCATATCATCCCAGAAGGACTTTGGATCTGCAGCATGTATTAATACTGGTACACCCATTTCAGCACATTTAGCCCAAATAGGATCCAAACGAGAATCATCTATTGCCAAGCGATTACCGGCTGCATCCTTATTTCGTAATCCTAAGCTTTTAAAAATCTTTAAACCTTTAGCTCCATTCTTTATGTCTTGTTCTAATTGGGCAGCAGCCTGTTTTCCCCATTCCATATCTTTTGCTCCTTCAAAATCTACATTGGCAAAGACAACAAATCTATTTGGATAGCTTTTATTAATATTATCAATTTTCTCTTTAAGACTTTCACCAGACCTTCCGCTCAAGTTCACCATTATCGCTTCGTTCATAGCATCCATATGAGAAATTAATCCATTTAAAGCCTTAACTGACATATCTCGTTGATGGCTATGTACATCTATAAAAGGGAATTTTGCTTTTGTGATTTCACCACCGGGCACAACCAAGGTAGATGTCGGATTATATTCTTCAAAACCCATTTCTTGGGCTAGTAATGGAGAGAATAGTAAGGTAGTTAGAAGGACAATGAATGTATATTTTAATTTGATCATATTACGAATTAAGCGTGTTATTGGTTCTATTTATAAGATTTTGGTATTCTAGGCTTGTGTCTACATCAGCAATTTGATCTGCCGCGTCTAATGAGATAATTACATTGCTTTTATTGTTTAGAATTTCCTTAGCACCGAAATCTCCTTTCAATACAGACAACTCTTCAAAAAGCAATTTAGGAAACAATGCAGGTACACCTACCTTTTTACCATAGTTTGTAGCTATAATTTTTGATGGATGTTTTATGAACTCTGCAATTAAGGAATTTAAATATTCAAAACTCAATAAAGGCTGATCAGCAAGGCAAATTAAGACTCCGTCTAAGGCAGGTCTTTGCTGAAGTAAAATTTTAACTCCGTGTGCTATGCTATCACCCAAACCGTTTTCCCAATTTGCATTAACGATAATATCTATATTTTTTTCTTCTAAACTACACTGAGTAGTAATAAAATCAGCGTTTGAGCCTAAGACAACATGCAATGATTTTGCATTGGTATTTTGAACAGTTTTAATGGTTTCTAATAAGAAGTTAGAATCTCTCCAAGGCATTAATTGCTTGATGCCATCCATTCTTCTAGAGGCGCCAGCTGCCATAATTAGTACTGCTATATCTAAATTTGTTTTCAATTATGAATTGGTTTCAATCTGTCTTTCAACATTACCGGTTTTGTTTTACGAATAACGGTTAAAATTTCTGCAAGAATTGATATTGCTATTTCTTGCGGAGTTTCAGCACCAATATTCAATCCTGCCGGTCCGTGAATACCTTCTATAAAATCTAAATCAATATCCATATCATGCTCCAGCAATTCTGACAACAATTTTTCTCTGCGTTTTATTGGTCCTAATACTCCCAAATAGGTCGGACTGCTATTTTTAAGCATCATTAAATACTTTAAATCTTTAACATAACTATGTGTCATTAAGAGAATGGCTGTATTCTTGTCTATTGTTTCAACCGGAAAATCTTCGGGTTCACAGTCCAGTAAAGCATCAATGCCAGGAAAATCTGAAATTGATTTATTTTCTTTCGGAGTTACGGCAACATTAACTTCCCAACCCATACTTAATCCGAAATGTGCCAATTGAACAGCGTCATGCTCTCCTCCTATTAATAATAAGCGTTGGCACGGTTCCATGAATTGAGTAAAGACTAAAGCCTTTGACTGTTCTTTGGTATTTTTATTAAAAGTGTAGGACTTGGAAGAAAGGTTTATAAAGCTGCCATATCCGTCCAAAATACCATATTCCTTTTCATATGAGGTACGAAGCTCAAAAGATTGACGATTTTTAATAACGGAGTTAAAATCTTCAATGAGCGCTTCGTTTGGGGAAAAAGATTCTAACAATATGTATAAAATACCTTCACAGCCTAATCTAAATCGACCATCATAGGTCATTAATTTTGCGGTTTGATTTTCAAAAACAGATTGTGCCTGAAACAATACTTCTTTCTCAACACAGCCACCACTGACCGCACCTATCATAACATCATCTTCACGAATAAGCATGCGTACACCAGGCTTACGATACGAAGACCCATCTAAATCGACTACAGTTGCCAAAACGCATTTTATATTTGCAGATGCAGCTATGATATATTCTTTTATAATTTTCTTAAATTCATGGGTCATTGATACTAGTTTTTACACCTTCTAATTTAGTAAAATTAAGGCTAATATTTCTAAAGTGTATATGTCTTGAACCTAAGGAAATATAGGACAATTGATAAGTTAAGTAAAGGATCAGTTTCCGCTTTAACAATCTTTAACATTTATTTTTTTAATCCCCATAATTTAAATAAACTTTGTCCGTTCTGCTAGTTGAACCTATAATTAATTAATATGAAAAATTTTTTGAAGTCCTTTAGTGTGTTATTTATCTTAACACTACTTTTTTCTTGTGGCAATGCAGATGATGATGTGAATTTGGATTTGATTACAGGCGATGGCTTAGGAAAAGGAACTGAAGTTGATGATTGTTTAGGACTTGAAGATGGAGAGTTAGTTTTATCTATTCAAGAACAATATACCACACTACCAGGTAAAGTATCTATCTTCTTTAGAGTATCGGATACAGGCGGTAATCCGGTTCCGGGTT
Source organism: Maribacter spongiicola (assembly GCF_004364165.1). GTDB lineage: Bacteria > Bacteroidota > Bacteroidia > Flavobacteriales > Flavobacteriaceae > Maribacter > Maribacter spongiicola. The sequence continues at coordinate 692,419 of NZ_SOAY01000011.1, read as the reverse complement.
TAACAGCAAATCAATTCACCATTTACGAGCAAGGCAGAAACGACGATTGTTTTAAAACCATATCTACGTCAGAATCATCGGCACGTATTTCCCCGAACTCGCAGATATTTTCTAACAATACTCTATTGGTATTAGATTTAAGTAATAGCGTATTGAGCAGTAGTTTAGATGAGTTGAAGTTAGCATCAACAAGTTTTATTGATGCAGTTATGCCATCTACCCCACAAGAGTCTGTAAAAATGGCTATTTACTGGTTTGATGGAGAAGACGAGCTTCATTTATTAAATGCATTGACATCCTCAAGAGCAGAACTTAAAGATGCTGTTGATGGTATTACCAATGATATTAGTAATGACCCATCTACCGATTTATATGGTGCGGTTATAAAATCTACCGACATCGCTTCAGACTTAGTTAAGGTATCTACTGCTGGCGGTAAAATTGGTGCGGCATCTGTAGTTTTGTTTACCGATGGTACCGATCAAGCTTCTAGATTTACAGAAGATGCTGCTTTGAAAAAAGTAAAAGAGGCGAACGCTAACATATCATTCTTTAGTATTGGTTTAGGTGCCGAAATAGATACTGAAGTATTATCTGCTATTGGTAAAACGGCAAGTGTATTCGCGCAGAATAAAGATGAACTAGAAAGAACTTTTAGAGATATCTCTGAAAAAGTTTCTGAAAGAGCTAACAGCTTTTACTTATTCGAATACTGTAGCCCTAAAAGAGATGGTAGTGGCGAAAATAATTTAGCAATTGAAATCAACACAGGATCTAGACAAGGTGCAGTACAGACCAAGTTTAGTGCAAACGGATTTACAGGTGGTTGCGAATAGGTAATTACCGATGAAAATATAGAAAGAAGCATGAAAATGCTTCTTTTTTTTTGCCCTAATGTGAATACAACAACCTATTGATAATCATTTTGTTGAACTATGTAGTTTCAGTGTGAAACGTATTTGCGTAAAGGTTTAAACATCCGTTTATCGATTTGTGCCGTATATAAAACCGATTACACTAATATTAATTAAAAGAGAACAAAATGAAAAGAGTATCCTTAGTTACTATTTTATCGGTAGCACTTTTAACTTCATGTGTTTCTAAAAAGAAATATGTTGCATTAGAAGATAATTTATCTCAAACACAAAGTGCATTACAAAAGACCCAGGTTGAGAAAGAAGAGCTACAAGGTCAAATGACAAGAATTGAAGCTCGTGTTGAAGAGTATAATTCAAAAATCAACTCATTAAAAGAAATGAACGATAGCCAGTTCACAAGTGTTGATGATGTAGCGGTTATGAGCAATAATACAAAAGCTAAAATGAGAAATACATTGAAAAATGTAGATCCGGCAAAATTAGCAGGTGCACAAACATTACAAGATTCTATGAACTTGGCGGTTTCTTATAAATTGAAACAATCAATTTCTGAAGAAGGAGAAGATATTGATGTTAGCATTGACAAGACTGTAGTAATGATCAACATCTCTGATGAGTTATTATTCAACACCGCAAGTTATAATGTAAGTAACAAAGCTGATAAAATTCTTAAAAAATTGGCAGACGTTATAAAGTCAGAACCAAGCATGGAAGTTATGGTTGAAGGTCATACTGATTCAAGAACAATCAACACTCCAATGGTAACCGATAACTGGGATTTAAGTGTAAAACGTGCAACCTCAATCGTTCGTAAATTACAGAAAGAATATGATGTTGATCCTTCTCAACTTATCGCTTCTGGAAGAAGTAGCTACTTGCCTTTGGTAGAAAACGATACAAAAGAAAATATGGCGATGAATAGAAGAACTAAAATCATCATTTTACCTAACTTAGATAAGTTCTTTGCACTTTTAGATGCAGAAGATAGCTTATAATCATTAGGATTAAATACTATTGAAAAAGGGAAGCTACTGCTTCCCTTTTTTTATGCTTAAAATCTAAACCTGTTATCTAAAGATCATTCCGTTTGGTACTTGAATATCTGACTTTTTTAAATCAACCAAAAATCCGTTAATTACTGCATACTCAGAAATACCGTCTTTTTCTAAGAAGAAAGTAGGGTTAATACCTGGGGCTAAATTTAATTCAGGAATTTTAAATTTTGTACTTAATATATGAACAGGAAAAGGTGAATTGATATTTTTTAAAGGAATTGACGATACACGTACATACCCAAATCCTTTCTTTAGAAGATCTTTAAAATTCAACGCTTTTACTTCATCAAAATTCGTTAAATTCTTCGGGTAAACTTTTGCTTGTTTAATAGTATAACCAGTAGCGTCTAATGTCTCATAACCGTAATAAGTAGACAAATCTCCTTGATCTAAAACACGGCTACTGTACCAAAAAGAGTTGTGATCTGGGTAATCTACCTCAATCTGATTCACACCGATATCTATAGTATATGTATTACCCATAAGATTATAATTAGCATTAACAATTTTCAAATCGAACAGTTTCCTATCATTCTCCGGAATTTTCTCGTATTCTTCAATTCCTATAGCTTCATATGATTTTTGAGCGATGGTATAAATGGCAGATAAGATAGAAGTATAATTTAATTTTCTAATTTCTTGTTTTTCTACATCCTCGGCGTAACCACCAGATTCAATTAAAATAGTGCTTGTCCCCCATTTTTGAATATTATCTCCAAAAGCTCTTGGTTCAAAATCATCATTATATCTACCAACTTGTCCTGGTGCGTATTTCTGTAAAATATCATTCATAAATACGATAATTTTCATGGCGTTACCACGGGTTTCATTGATTTCCTTTTCATAATTATAAGCCGGAGCCAAATAAGATATCGTAGCAGGCTTTTCGGTACGTTCCGCATTATAATAGGTGCTTTGATCATGAAGATTGAATCCGAAATCGGCATCAAGACTATCACGTACTCTTTTTAAAGTTTGAGATTCTGGGGACTGTAAACGCAATGCATCTCTATTAATATCTATACCTAGCAGATTTCTACGCTGATAAAGTTCTGCACCATCAGGATTCAACATTGGTAAAAAGTGAACCGTTAAATTGGCTAATATTGCCTCTTTTTCCTCTTTAAAATCTTCACTATCAAAGAAATTAAGAATATCAAAAATAGCTTGTGTAGCCGTTGGTTCATCGCCATGCATTTGAGACCAGAGGAAGACATTGGTTTCTCCTGTTCCAATACTAATAAGACTTAAATCTTTGCCACCAATAGATTTACCAACCGTATGTACTTTAAACTTGTTGTTAGCAGAAAGTTTGTCAATAAGTGGTTGAATATCGGATCTTTTAATACGTCGTTTACCAATAGAACTTTCTTTATAGTTTTCGTAAGTATCGTATAATTGGGTAGTAATATTATCTGATTGTCCAATAACCGAGAGCGAGCATAAACTTAATATGGATAGAAATATGTTTTTCATTTTCTGTTGTTCTTTAGATGTTTTTTATTGTTTGTTGGGTAGTTCTTTAAAATCTAAATTTTTCACTGCCTTTCTCACATTCTCCATAAATTCAGGTCCCGGATCTGTTTTTACAGTTCTATAGCCTTCATCGGTCTCTAACCATAAAGGGTGATTTTCAAAAAGAGTGTATTCGTAGTGTCCGATCAAGTAGTCAATATCATACTCATCTTTCAAATACTTCACCAACCAAATATTAGATTTCAATTGCGCTTTTGTTAATGGCAATTCTTCGGTACCGCCAACATTTTCCACTCCGATTGCACAATGATTTAAACCAATGACATGGCGTGCCATAGTAGTTTCTGGTAATAATTGATAAATAGTACCATCTCTATCGACCATAAATTGAGAAGAGACATTTAAGCCACTTACATTTTTAATATCTGGTCGCCAATTGGGTAACGTAACCGGGTCAAAAGCTTCAAATGATTTTTGAAAAGTTGGAATGACCGTCCAATGTAAAACAATCATTTTAGGCTCAATTTTTGGGGAATCTTGATCTAATCCGTATCTATTTTGAAGATACTCCAACGTTAGTATTTTGCGTTCTTCATTAAAGGTTATCGGTTGTTCTACAATTGTTTTGGTAGAAGAACACGATACTAAGACCAGATACAGAGTAAAATAAAGTATACGTTTTTTCATCATTCAGCAATTTGCAAACTATCTATTTCAACGGCATATGAGATGGTAATTTTTTTTCTTCCCCATTCTTTCGCTTGGTCAATATTCTCTCCCATATAAATATCTATGCGGTTGCGCCAACGCGAATGCATTTTATCTTTCACTATATAAACGCCTTCAAAGGTATCTATCTTCACCATGGTGTTATAGCTTAATCCTTTCTTTAACAAATCTCTAGAAACAGCAATCCATTTTTGACCAGGTTTAATAGAATCTCCCCATGCTGTAATTGCAGGATGCTCGTATGATGTTTGGTTGGGAACCGAATTATATGCAGTTGCAGTTACTTGTATTGGAATCCAATTATATTTTTTATCCAAAGATTTATCTGAACAGCCAAAAGCTATGAGTAGCAGAAAAAAAATGGACAACCTTTTTATCATAACTACTAATGTAGTTTATTTTCTAAAATTAAAAGGTCGGTATAACTTTCGTCCCAAGCTTTTTTGATGTCTTTAGGCACCTTAGTAAAAGAATAATTTAAAGCACTAAGCACCATATCTTTATCGCCATCACCGTCAATATCGGCGGCATCCATTAAAAACCATCTACCCAAATTAATATCTGCAAAATGCTCAGATCTAAAAGAATAATTATCACTATCCTCGTTTTTTAAATAAACAAAATTATAATCTGGGTGTTTTTCATAATCAGGAAAAGTCGCTAATAGCGCAATATCGATATCGCCGTCTTCATCAAAATCATTGGCAATAACTCTAGTAGCACCGTTTAAAGGATAGAAAAAAGTTTCTGTAAAATTGTTTTTTCCGTCATTGATATGAATTCGCATACCGTGATAAGGTTTATTAAATATAGATTTATCTGCATTATCACCGTTGACCGTTATAATATCGTCGAAACCATCACCATTATAGTCCACCAGTTCAAACCAACTAGAGCCATAAACGGGACTAAAGCGAATCACTTTTTCAGTATCAAATGTCAAATTTTCTTTTTGATATAATATGTACATCGCTTCATCGCCCTGCGCTGCCATGACTACTAAATCTTCTTGACCATCTGCATTCATATCTTTGGCGATAACTCTTATGGTGCCAGGTACATTTAGTAATGTTGTGTTTTTATAGAATCCGTATTTGTCTTTTTCAAGCAGTGTAAGTTTACCTTTAAGGTTACCGAATTCACTTATAATAATTTCTTCGTTTCCGTTTTTATTTAAATCGATATACAAGGTATGTACAGGTCTATGTAACGAATCTTGTAAAATAGCTGTAGCACTTCCACTTTTGAGAATGGTTTTCCCCCTAGGTATTTCAAAAGGATCCATTACGCCCATAGTAGTAACAAAAATACTATCGCCGATTAGTCGAGCATCTGTAATAGCCATATCAGTATTACCCAAATACCTATTTTCGCCCGTATTTAGATTATAGCTACTTAAAACTCCTCTCCTATTGCCTGTTAGCACTTGATTACGAAGTGTATCGATTTTTAAAAAGGTATACAGATTACCCTTAATACTATCTAATGTTACCGGTTTGGTATTAAATTGCGAAAGCTTATCGTTTTCAATTTTCATTGAATTGTTGACTACACTATCTGGCGCCAAACTAATAATGTAATCCACCAGTAGTTGCCAATCTTGTTCGTTAATTAATGGTTTACCCGGGTATATTCCAGATTTTATAATTGCAACTTGTTCATCGAAAGATTTTTTATAGTATGGGTGATTTTCGGGTGTAATAATTCCCAATCGAGCGCCCATATCAGGTAGTATATTATCTCGCCATATATCCTTTGGTAAATCATTGATATTCGGTGCTATATGGCAGCTGGCACAATAGGTTTCATATAGTACTACTTCTCTTGAACGTTTTTCTGTGTTACACGATACAATGACGCATAATAAAATGAAGTAGAAGACAGATTTAGAAGCCATTAGAATTAGGTTGTTTCTTTGAATTCAGAATTGAAAAATGGAAGATACTTATACCCTTATAATCTTGCAAGTGATAAATGCAGGCTTTTCTTTAAATTTGTATCGCTATGAAAAAAGAAAAAAAACCAGATAATGTAGTTTTCAATGAAGATACCCAAGAGTATCACGGAAAACTATCCCCTTTTGCAACCGGAGTATCAGCACCAAAAATTACTCCGCCAGACGTAACTTCTTGGAAGAATACACATATTGTTAGTGCCAATAATCAGTTTAAGGCAGAATATGAAGCACTTCAAGAAACCTACAAGAAACTGATGGCAAATTTTGAATACAATAATTTGGTATACAGTGCAAAATTCAATTTTGAACCCATTGTAGGTAAGGTATATCACTTGTATAAAGCTAAAGATGAAAGCACCTTTCTATCATTGATTTTACCTCAAGAATGTAATTTTAATCATGTTGGAAGCTTTAAGCTTACCTCGGATAAAACGTGGGAGAAAGTGAAATAATTCCGGCAAAAAAGTAGTCTATCTTAACCCAAGATATCAACACATTTTAATCTTATCAAGAACACATTAAGAATGAATAAAACAAAACTGCTTTTAGGCATTGTCTTAGTAGGTATCATTGCCGCGGCATATTTTAACTACCCTAAACTAAATCTAATATCTGGCTATGCTTCTAAAAACATGGCTTCCAGTGTCTTTATTGCAAATAGAGATCAAGATGATATAACATTGAACGATAATGATATGCCGTTGATCAAATTGGCAGATACAGAAGTGTCAAATGAGAATACATCTGCCACGGCCAAGGTATACGGACTAATGCCTAGAACAGCGGTTTATAAAGAAGGACTTGGTGCTGTACTTACCAACAAAGAGTTTTCTAAGCATAATTTCGATATTGTTCCCAATAGATTTAAAGTACAAGATTCACTGCCTTTCCCTTATGGAAATAACGGAGTTGTCGATACGGTTTTAGAAAATGTAGCTTATGATAAACTAGAAGTGGCATTCGAAAATGCTTTTCAAGATCCCGAGCAAAAAACAAGATCTCTTTTAGTAGTTCATAAAAACCAAATCATTGGTGAACGTTATATTCGAGGATTTTCGAAGGATACCAAAATTCTTGGGTGGTCAATGACCAAAAGTATCTTGGCTACGCTTTACGGTATTTTAGAATACCAAGATAAAATTGATATAGAATACAAGCCTTTTTCTAATCAGATACGAATGAAGAATCCCAAAAATAGTATTACCCTTAATCACCTATTACGTATGCAAAGCGGATTGGAATGGGATGAGAACTATTTTAAAATATCTGATGTTACCCGAATGTTGTTCTTAGACTCTGATATGACATTGTCACAACGAAATAAAAATGTCGTTGCACAACCTACAGAAATTTGGAACTATTCTTCTGGTACCACCAACTTACTTTCAGGTATTCTACGAGAACAGTTTAATTCGCATCAAGAATATTTAGATTTTCCTTATAAAGAACTTATTGATAAAATTGGCATGAACTCTATGCTTCTAGAGACCGATTTAAGCGGGAACTATATATTATCATCTTACGGATGGGCTACTACGAGAGATTGGGCTAAATTCGGATTGCTATACTTGAATAAGGGAGATTGGAACGGTAATCGCATTTTTTCAGAATCATGGTCAGACTATGTAGCAAAACCTACAATCAATTCTAACGGAACCTACGGAGCACACTTTTGGTTGAATGCCGAAGGTAAATATGAAGACATTCCTCGTGACCTATATTCGGTAAACGGATTTCAAGGGCAACGCATCTTTATAATACCATCTAAAGATCTTGTGGTAGTCAGAACCGGATTAAAAGAGCAGACCGACGAACAATTCAATACCTTATTGAAAGAAATTATAGCATCTATTCGATAAAAGGGGCAAAATTTTAACCTTTTGCATACAATACCACATTTTTAAAGCAGTTCACAACAAAATTCTCTTGTATGGCAACAATAGTTTCAAAGAACCCTAAATGATATATACATTTACAGTGTTATTAAAAACGAATTAAAAATTTTCATTTTCATATAGTGTTCTCGTAAAAGAGTCTGATCTTCACTGATCGGACTCTTTTTAGTTATAGCCATTTCAGTTTTCAGTTGGCAGTTTTAGTATTCAGGAAAAAAAGTATGAAGTAAAAGTACTAAGTATTAAGTAATGTTTTATTGATACTTAAACGCTTCGCCTTCCAATATTCGCCTTCCAATATTCGCCTTTAGCCTTTAGCCTTTAGCCTTTAGCCTTTAGCCTTTAGCCTTTAGCCTTTAGCCTAAAAAAGTTCATTTTTCCAAAAGGAAAAATGAACTTTTTTTAATGTAGCCAATAGCCAACATCTAAAAGCTAGCGGCCATTATTACGGTAGCCAATTATCTTTACCAAAATTTGGTTTACGCTTTTCTAGAAATGCATTTCTACCTTCTTTAGCTTCTTCGGTCATGTAGGCTAACCTTGTTGCTTCACCTGCGAATACTTGTTGTCCCACCATTCCGTCGTCGGTTAGGTTCATAGAGAACTTTAGCATTTTTATTGATGTAGGCGATTTTTCTAAAACTTCTTGTGCCCATTGAAAAGCAGTATCTTCTAATTCATCATGAGGTATTACGGCATTTACCATACCCATATCAAAAGCATCTTGTGCAGAATAGTTTCTACCTAAAAAGAATATTTCCCGTGCTTTTTTCTGTCCCACCATTTTTGCTAAATAAGCAGAACCGTATCCACCATCAAAACTAGTTACATCGGCATCGGTTTGTTTAAAAATAGCATGTTCTTTACTCGCTAACGTCATATCGCAAACAACGTGCAAACTATGTCCGCCACCAACAGCCCATCCCGGTACAACACATATAACCACTTTTGGCATAAAGCGAATCATCCGCTGAACTTCTAAAATATTCAAACGGTGCTGACCATCTTGACCAACATATCCTTTCTCTCCCCTAGCCTTTTGATCACCACCAGAACAAAAAGACCATATGCCGTCTTTAGTTGAAGGACCTTCCGCAGAAAGTAGAACTACTCCAATCGAGGTATCTTCTTGAGCATCATAAAAAGCTTTTATAAGCTCGCTTGTCGTATGTGGTCTAAAAGCATTTCGCACATTAGGTCGGTTAAATGCAATACGCGCTACGCCGTCACATTTTTTATAGGTAATATCATCAAATTCTATAGCTGTTTTCCAGTTGGGTGATTTCATAATTTCTAACAATTCTATTATCGTATAAAGATAAGGGTTCAAGGTATACCTCTCCAAATTTGAAAACTAGGTTACCTGATTTAAAATATCGGTATTAACTCAATCGAGTCAGTTATCAATTTATTTGAAACACTACTTTTATCCAATAAAAGCTATGTTTACGGCTAAACAAATAGTGCGTTTCATGAAACAATCCCTTTTTACATTTATAAAGTCGCTACGTGAATTTTTAGCGAGTAAATTAAACCAGTACAATACTACCTTACCTTATGTAATTACAGTTATTGTAGCTTTGATCATAGTTGTTGTAGGCATAAATTTATTTATAGAATTAACAGATACCTTGAAGACAGAAACGCTTGCTTACTACGACACTGCGATTACGGATTACGTAATTTCTCATCGCTCACCGAGCTTAACATCTTACTTTAAGTTTATGACCAATATTGGTGATACCTATGGTTATTTAATAGTGTTGAGTATTTTTCTATTAGTTTCTCTTATCGTCTTTAAACGTTGGAAATATGTTGTTCAAGCGACCTTGGTTTTGGCGTTGGCTACCGTTTCTAATATGATGTTAAAACGTTTTATTGATCGTGCAAGACCGGGCATAGAACACTTGGTTTCTGTAGAAACATTAAGTTACCCTAGCGGACATGCTATGAGTGCAATGGCTTTCTACGGATTTCTAATTTTTTTAGTTACCAAGTTCAATATTCAGAAGGTGATGAAATATGTATTGATTATCGTTTTAATAACAATTATTTTAAGTATTGGCATTAGCAGAATATATTTAGGAGTCCATTTTCCTTCGGATATCGCAGGCGGGTTCATTGCCGGATTTATTTGGGTTGTTTTTTGTGTACTAGTATTTGACTTGATTGAATTGTTTAGAAGAGACCCGAAAACATAAATTACAAACCTGATAATTGTCATAAAATTTTAGGTTCCATTAATTAACTTAATTCCTTAATAATTTACCGATTGAATTTTTATGAAAATAGCTGTTTTTAGTACAAAATCTTATGACCAAGAATACTTTGAAAAGTATAACGACGCTCATCAATATACCTTCTCATTTTATGAGACTGCATTAAATTCAGATACCGCTAAACTTACCACAGATAGCGATGTAGTTTGTGTTTTTGTAAATGATGTTATAGACAAAGCTACTATTGAGGTTTTGGCAGCTAATGGAGTAAAATTAATAGCATTACGCTGTGCAGGCTATAACAATGTAGATTTAGAAGCGGCTGAAAGTCATAACATAAAAGTAGTCAGAGTACCTGCGTATTCGCCAGAGGCAGTGGCAGAACATGCATTAGCACTAATACTAACCTTAAATAGAAAAACACATAAAGCTTACAACCGAGTTAGAGAAGGTAATTTTTCCCTAAAGAATCTCATCGGATTTAATCTGCATAAAAAAACGGTCGGTGTTATCGGAGCAGGACAAATTGGAGCTACCTTTTGCAAAATAATTAAAGGTTTCGGTTGTAATATTATTGCTTATGATGTCGCCGAAAATCAAGAGTTATTGGAATTGGGGGTAACATATGCTTCATTAGAAGAAGTATTTAAACGGTCAGATATAGTATCACTTCATTGTCCGCTAAATAAACACACCAAACATATAGTCAACAAAACTTCAATTGCCGAAATGAAAGAAGGCGTCATGATTATAAATACTAGTCGTGGTGCGTTAATTAATACTGCAGATGCTATCGAAGGTCTTATTACTAAAAAAATTGGCTACTTAGGTATAGATGTATATGAGCAAGAAGAGAATTTATTTTTTGAAGATTTATCTGAACATATTATTCAAGATGAGCAAATATTGAGGTTATTAAGTTTCCCGAATGTATTAATTACTTCGCATCAAGCTTATTTCACTAAAGAAGCTATGGATCAAATAACGATAACAACCCTTGATAATATAAAGGCTTTTAAGAATAATAAGGAGTTGACAAATGAAGTAAAGTAAATAGATTTACTAGGCATTATCTCATAATTCGCTGATAATTCTTAAATTCCCATACCAATAGATTCAACATATAAAGTAGTATGAGAAGATTTATCGCTGTAGTTGTCATTTCTAGTTTATTTACCACCATTGGATTCGCTCAAGAATTTAGAGGGTTAGATAAGAGTCCGTTAGATAGGGTCTATTTACCAGACCATTTTGCCCATGACATAAAATTTGCTCCAGAAAGAAATCTTCCTGATTCTCCTGCATTAAGAATTGATTATAGTAGACCACAAAAAAACGGGCGACAAGTTTTTGGTGATATGGTCCAATACAATGAAATATGGCGCTTAGGTGCTAATGAAGCTACAGAAATCAAAGTCTATAAAGATGTAGAAATAGATGGTAAATTACTTAGAAAAGGTACGTATTCTATGTATGCAATACCGACTAAAGAACAATGGACAATCATTTTCAATACCGCTATAGATCATTGGGGTCATTACAGCTACGATGTAAATAATGATGTATTAAGAATAAGTGCTCATGTTTTAAAAAACCAGCAGCCAGTTGAAGAATTTTCTATTCAATTTGATGATTTAGAAAAAGGAGTTGGTGTGATGTATATTGCATGGGACATGGAAAGAGTAGAATTGACTATTAGTTATTGAAATTCTTTTAATTAAAGTTTGAAAAACATACCCAACATATCATTTCAAGATGCAGAAAACGAACAAAATTTCGAGTGCTTAAATCTGACCAATTTTTTTAAAAGACTACCAGAAATAGAAGACCACGACCCTAGGCTACCTCATAGAATTCATTTCTTTGCTTTATTAATAGTTACCAAGGGAACCGGTATACACCAGGTAGATTTAAAAGATTATACCTTAAAAAAAGGCAGCGTCCTTAGATTAGCAAAAGGACAAGTTCATGCTTTTCAAAAAAATGCCACTTATGAAGGATATTTAGTAATATTTACAGAAGAATTTGTAATACATCATTTCTCAAAATCTTCTATAAATATCATTTCACATTTATACAATTACCACATTACCTCTCCTATTTCTGATAATGAGGCTTGTAATAAAATATTTATAGATCAATTAAATAACGAACTCGCAAAAAATATTTCTTTTGCTCAGAATAATATTGTTGCATCATTAATTAATCTCTATTTATTACGATTAGAACGAGAAAATAAGGAGATTACAGTCCGAAATAACTCCAAGAACTTTCCCCATTTTATAGCTTTCAAAAATTTAGTAGAACTAAACTACACGAAAACAAGAAACGTAAAAGATTATGCTGAAAAGCTTTCTATTACAACTAAAAACCTGAATGAAATAGTAAAGGAATTTACCTTAGATACCGCCAAAACTTTTATTGATAACTATGTCATTTTAGAAGCCAAACGCGCCATTGTCAGTACGGATTTAAGTTTTAAGGAAATAGCTTTTGAATTAGGATTTGATGAGCTGACCAATTTTACCAAATTTTTTAAAAAGAATGTACAATTATCTCCTAAAGCATTCAAAAACAAATAATTGACACAATCGCACATTTACCATTCTTAGCATCATTTTGATTATCATAAACGAGTAGTCTCCCTTTAATTTTGTAGTGTAAAAAATTACTAACTAAAAAATTAAATAGAATATTATGAAAATTAAAATAGCAGCATTAAGTCTTTTTACAATGGCAATAGCTAGTTGTAATAATGAAGACAAAAAAGTTGAAACTGTATTAGAAGTAACTAGCTTCCATATAAAAACTACAGCAAGCGAATTAGAGTTCAACACCCTGGACGCCGAAATAGAAGAAACATTTACTAGTAAACAACCTGGTTACATAAGACGCCAAAGTGGTGTAGATGATCAAGGTAGATATGTTGTATTGGTTTATTGGAAATCTTTAGCAGATGCAAAAGCATCTATGGATAAGTTTATGGCAGATGCATCTGTTGCCAATTATGCCAACATGATCGATGGTGAAACAATGAAGATGTCACGATTTACCATAACCGATGAATTTACGGCAAGCAATAGCACCTTTACAGAGGTAATGACCTTTAAAACAAAAGACGGTATTGACGTCGAAGTTTTTAATAAAGTTAATGACAGAGTCGGACCAGAATTTAGTGAAAAACAAACTGGCTTTTTACAACGCATTACAGGTAAAAATGACGCTGGTGAACAAGTTGCCCTTGCCTATTGGGATACTAAAGCACATTCAGATGCTGTAATTCAAGATTTTATGAATGCTGCAGTTGCCAAAGAATTTATGGGCATGATGGATCAGTCAAGTATCGATATGATTAGATATCAATCTTTAACGTCTTTAAAGAACGTTACGTTAACGAATAAAGATAAAGTAGTTGCTTTATTGAACAGTTTTAATACGGGAGATCAAACTCCAATTTCATACATCAATCCAGATAAATATATTCAGCACAATTTAGGTGTTGCAGATGGTTTAAAAGGTTTTGGTGAGCTAATGCACAATGCTCCAGAAGGCGGATTTAAAGCAAATGTTATTCGTGCTTTTCAAGATGGAGATTACGTATTTACACATACAGAATATGATTTTTTCGGTCCAAAAGCTGCATTTGATATATTCAGATTCGAAGACGGACTAATCGTAGAACATTGGGATAATCTATTACCGGTTCAAAAACCAAACCCAAGCGGACATACTCAGTTCGACGGTACAACTACGCTATCAGATTTAGATAAAACAGAAGCTAATAAAGCTGTAGTTAGAGGATTTATTGAGAATGTATTATTAGGTCACCAAATGGATAAAGTGGCTAGTTACATCAATCCTAAAGAATACGTTCAACATAACCCTGCTGTTGCAGATGGTTTAGATGGCTTTGGAGCTGCAATGAAGTACTTCGCAGAAAACGGATTGGTAATGGAGTATGACAATCTTCATATGGTACTAGGTCAAGGTAACTTTGTACTAAGCGTAAGCGAAGGTAAATTTGGTAAAGGAGACCACACTGCTTACTACGATTTATTCAGATTAGAAGATGGTTTAATAGTAGAGCACTGGGATGTTATTGCACCTATTCCTGCAAAATCTGAGTGGAAAAATACCAATGGCAAATTTTAATTAAAATCAAATTAATAATACTCAAACAAAATTTATGAAAAAAATAAAATTAACAAGCTGTTTTTTACTGCTTACCCTAGTTTCTATATCATTAGTATCATGTAGTGATGATGATGATAATAACAATGCAAGCCCTATAATTGAGAAGGGAACGAGCGTTAGTATAACCAATACTTTCCAAGGAGGTGTGGGACCTGCATTTACTGATGGTGCTGAGGTGCCCATCGAAGCATTTTTTCCAGATGCCGACCCTGCAGAATTGTCTGGGACAGCAATAGTTGAAGATGGTGTAGAATTTCCATCTTATTTATTAGGATTGTATGATGTCGATATTAATGAAAACAGTATTGATTTCAAAATGACAGCAGAAGAAGGAGATGCTACATACGCTAATTTTTTCAGAACCATTGAAGCTGGATCTTTTGATCGTTATTATTTAAATTTTGATAAAGCACACAATGTTAAAAGCTTTTCATCTAGTGATGCTTCTGTAAATCTTAGAATTGATACTGATAATGTTTTGGTTGTTCAGATTGGAGAAGGATTTGTATTTCAACCTGGAGCATCATTTTCGATAACATTAAGTGAAGATTTGCCAACGACTCCTCAGATTTTAAATGGAGAAAGTATAGCGATTAGAAATACTTTTCAGGGTATTGAAATTACAGATGGTGTTGAAGAAAGAATAGAAGATCTTTTTGGAGTTCCTGCTGGCTCTTTAGAGGCAACAACAACAGTTGTAGAAGGTGTAGAATTTCCTGCTTATCTATTAGGGTTGTATGATGTTGATGTAAACGAAAATAGTATTGAGTATACTTTGGTAGCTCAGGCAGGTGACCCTAACTATGGTTCTCTTTTTAGAACTATTGAAGCGGGCTCGTTTGATCGTTATTATATCACTTTTGGTTTAGAACACAATGTAGAAAGCTTCACATCAAGTGATCCTGCAGTCAATCTTAGAATAGATTCTGATACAATTTTAGTTGTAGAAATTGGAGAAGGATTTGTATTTGAACCAGGAGCCTCTTTTACTATTACTTTAAATTGAAAAGTCTTTTAAAGTATAAGGTCTAAGCGCTTAGCTTTTTAACGCAAAAAACTCTTGGGTCAAACAGATTTACGAGAGTTTTTTGTGTTTTTAAAAACGTCTAATTCTAAATTTTATAGAAAATTAATTACGCAATATCAATTAAATTATAAATATCTAAAACCAAAAAAAATGACAAACCATGTTACAATTTCAATACCAAGGTGGATAAAGATTTATTTATGGATAACAGCATTCATAACCATATCTGCAAGCTTGGCAGGTTATTTTAAACCAGATGCTTTACTAAAAACTTGGGAGGCACTTTTAGCTGCAGGAGCTCTTTCTTTGGCTGGACCATTAGGGCTTTTTCTTTCTAGAAATGTTGCAACGGCAGTGGTAACGGCTTTTGCTCTAGTAAAAAATAACTCTTCAATGATCAAACTAGTGTTATTACTAAGAATTGTTAGTGACGGATTAGATCTTATAAATAATTTAATTGCAGGCAATATGCCAGTCGCTATTATGGGTGGTGTCATGTGTTTGATCGAGATTTTTGCTTTTTCAAAAATCAAATCATAATAGCCTGAAGAATAAACATTTTTAAAAGAAGGTATTAGCACCATCTTCTTCTAACTCTAAAAAGAACAATTTATGGAAAATGCATATGATTATATAGTTGTTGGTGGCGGTACAGCAGGACCTGTTGTAGCAACACGTTTAACAGAAAATCCAGAAAATTCAGTAGTGATATTGGAAGCTGGAAAAGAAAATATAAAAGAAGCCATGAACTACGTCAATGGTGTAGGTCAAATGTGGGCAGAAGATACTAATTGGGGTTTTATGTCAACACCTCAAAAAGGATTAAACGGACGCAAACTTATGCAACCACGTGGAAAAGTAATGGGTGGTTCGGCCGCAATAAACATTGGTTCATGGTCAAGAGGTACAGCAATTAACTACAATAGCTGGAATATTGCCGATTGGGATTGGGAAACAATTTTAAAATGGTACCTAAAAATTGAAAATAGTGACCGTGGTGCAAATGAATTCAGAGGTGCCGACGGACCTATGAAATTAGAGACAACGCCAGAAGGCACCTACATGACCCAAATCTTTAAGCAAGCCTGTTTAGAATTAGGACTGGGGGCAACCGAAGACCTTAATGCAGAAAATAATGAAGGGTTCGATGTTTGGCAATGTATCTATAAAAATGGAACAAGACATAATACCATTCACAACTATCTTAATGGTGCGCGACTACGTTCTAACTTATCCATTGAAACTGAGGCATTTGTTTCTAAGGTAATTATCGAAAATGGCAAAGCTGTTGGTGTAGAGTACTTTAAAGATGGAAAATATCAAACAATAAAAGCCAACAAAGAAGTTATTCTGTGTACAGGTACTTTTGCGACTCCTAAAATATTAATGTTATCAGGTATTGGTCCTGCAGCATACTTAGAAAGTTTAAATATTAAAGTGCATAAAGACTTGCCTGGTGTTGGTGAAAACCTTGCCGATCATTTACGTACAGATATTGGGGTTACGGCTCCTGATGGTGTGGGTGTATCGCTTCGTGCAAATGCAGAAGATCCAAAACAATTAGAAGAATGGCGTAAAACGGGCTATGGTCCGCTATCGGTTTTAGAAAACACCAGTGCTTCTTTTTTTAAGTCATCACCAGATGTTCCTGTAGCAGATTTAGAGTTGATGTTCAATATCAATGCTCCTGTTGAATGGGGAAAAGAACCAACAAAAAATGCTGGTTACCACATTGATATAGGTTTGGTACAACCAAAAAGTAAAGGTACGCTTCATTTGGCATCGGCTGATCCAAAAGATTCGCTATTAATAAATCCGAATTATTTATCAGATAAAGAGGATATACAGCTTTATATCAAAGGTATCAGAAAAGCATTGGAGTTTTTCAATTCAAAGGCATTAAAACCATTTACAGATCATAGTACCATTACTTTAAGTATCGATTCTACCGATGCCGAAATTGAAGACTATATTAGAAATAGAGCAGAATCTATCTATCACCCTGTAGGTACTGCAAAAATGGGTAACGATGATGATCCTTTGGCTGTGGTTAACAACAAATTACAAGTTAGAGGTATCGAAAAATTGAGAATTGCCGATGCATCTGTAATCCCGAATCTAATAAGCGGTCATACTATGGCACCTACGGTATTAATAGCCGAAAGAGCAGCAGATTTTATAAGAAAAATTTAAAAAATGAGAATTATGAAAATAATAAAATTTGCTTTCTTTTGTTTACTGCTGTTTAGCGTAACCGTATTTGCTCAAGAAACAGATGAGCAAATTAAAAGCGAAGTGCTCGCCAAATATAGTACTAGAGATTATGTATTTACACCGTTACCGGACCGTGGGTACAACTATTTCAAGGTCGCTAAAGACACCTATTTTGTTCATAATGATTTTGATAATATGGTCTTCTTCGTTACTAAAAAAGGTGTTGTAGTGGTAGACCCTAAACCTGCTTTATCACAAACGGTTATTGAAGTAATAAAAGAGGTCACTGACAAACCTATAACACACGTGGTGTATTCTCATCATCATCGAGATCACTCACAAGGAGCATATTTATTTCCAGAATCAGCTGAGCTTATTGCACACAAAAAAGTGGCTGAGTTTATGGCAATCGCCAATGACCCAATGCGTCCGGCTCCTGATGTTACTTGGACAGATACGTTTACACTTACCACCGGTGGATTCACATTGGAGATGAAAGATTTGGGCAGAAATTGGCATTCGCAACAAGATGTTATTATGTATGCACCAAAACAAAAAATCTTGATTGCTATAGATATGTTCCATCCAGATGCAGCACCTTGGATTCATTTTGGAGAGTCTTCAGATCCTATGTTTGCATTTGGTCTACCCGATTTATTGATGAATACCTATGACTTTGATTTTGTAGTGGTCGGGCACGAAAAAATAATAGGCACAAAAGCACATATGGAGAAGTATAATGCATTGCTTGTAGATATGAAAAATATATTGATTGAGGTAGTAAAGTCTCCAGTCTATCAAGTGTTGGGTGAACAAACAGATAAACGATTTGCTGAATTTGAGGTACATTATAAATACAAAGCTGGTATTACCTCTGCAATGAATTTATGTGCCCAAAAACTAATAGAAAGCGATTGGTCTAAAAAACTACGGAATATAGAGTTGAACGCGGCAGAAAATTTTCAAACCATGTTTATGCACATAATAGTTTTAGACCCTTGATTGTTAATTCTCAATAGTAAAGAAATCACTTCAAACAATAAACAAAAATGAATTTTATAGAACTTGTAATTTCCAATGAATACGCAACTATTCTAGAACAGTTAACTGACGATGTGCAATTAGATTTACAAACTGTGGGTGCCATTAAAGGTAAAAATAAGAGTCTAGAACTTTTGAAAAAACAAAACGAATATCTTGAAAACGAGATAACGGAAATCAAAATTTTTAGACAGTTCGAAGATGATAATCAATTAGTTGTAGAATATGACATTTTACTAAAAAATACATTCGATTTACCTTTGGTAGCCGTAATAACTAAAAACGGCGCTCAATATAATAGCATACGAACGTATCATTCTGTTTACCCGCTTACCGAAGGTCATATTTATAGAGCTTCTATTTTTGATAGGTTAATACCCTTGGTAGAGCCAACAGAAGTAGTTCATTATTTTGATGCTATTAGTAAAGGTTCGATAGAGAAAACCATGCGAACCTTGTCATTTGAAGACGATGTGTATTTTAGAGAACCTGCTGGTTGGCGTTGGAACCATAAGTCCAAAGCAGGACTTCATGAACATTTTAAACATTTTTTTGCAGATGGCGGTGTGCCCTTAAAATTCCATAATTACATTTTTGATAAAAACAAAGGAAGTTTTGCAGGAGAATACACCTGCGATGTTTGGGGCAGTGCCAGTTTTAAACCACAGGCGGGCATTTCAATTTATGATATTAATAAAGACACCGGTAAAATAAAGGCTATTCGTGTTTACGATAATGTTGATACTACTTACGTATAAATAATTTTCAAACAGAATATCTATAAAACCACATATAAATTTAATTGATATTCCCGAATAAAATAAAAATACCAATGGGTCATTTGTTCTAGCGGCTTTTTGTCGGCGTTCAAAATAGTTTTAGGGATTATTGGAGCTGTATCGATTATATATGCTGTCTAAATACTACTATGTATCATACCAGAGATTTTGGCAATAAGGAAAATGAATTTAATTGAAAAAAAATAATTCCTGAAAGTTTATATGTTATTAGCACATATAGTTTATTAACTTAAAAATCATTCAAAATGCTCCAAAAAACAATAGTAAAGAATATTTTAACGATGGCTATAATTTTAGTTTTATCGTCTTGTAATTCAAATAAAAGTATTGGTAAGCAATCTACGACTACTTGTGAAATGGATAATACTTACACGTCAGAAAAAGGTCATCAATTCGGTGATCGCTCACGTTCTGCATTAACGGCAATATTCAGAACTGCCAAGACAAATAATTTTGAAGCATTTATGAATATAGCCTCAGATCCCTATATTCAACATAGTCCAGATTTGCCTGATGGTTGGGAACCTGTTTGGAAATTAACCACCGAAAGGCCTGCAGGTTTTTCATCTAAAAAAATAGAATGGCTCGGTTCGGATGGGCTTCTAGATAATGGTAATTTTTTAGTAATGCTTAGAGAGGTAAACCGTGGCGATGGTACTCCAAAGAGTAAAATAGTTGATATTATGCGTTTTGATAATGAAGGTAAATATGCCGAGCATTGGGATATTCGTCAGCCGCTATCAGATAAAACTGTATCCGGACATTCAGAGACAGGTACAACGGGAAAATTCGTAGAAATGCCTGTTAACTATTCTGAAAAACAAGAAGAGGCTAATAAAAAAACAGCTGTTAAATTTTTGAACAGAGCTTTTAACAAAGGTGCGCTTGATAATGCTTTAGACAATATGGTGTATGAAGGTTATATACAACACAACCCGATGATTGCTGATGGTATTGCTCCTGTAAAAGAAATTTTTAAAAGCGGAAAAATTCCTGCGCTTTGCTATGATATTAAATATGTTTTGGCTCAAAATGATATCGTAGTCGTTTATTCAAAAGTCACTTCAAGTGCAGGTATAACTGCAGTTATAGATATTTTACGAATTAGGGACGGTAAACTTGTTGAACACTGGGATGTCGTAGAACCCGTACCTGCAGATAAAGATATGCCACATAAAAACGGCATGTTTTAGATCAACAAAAGTTCCCCTTATTTTTTTAATAAATTTTGATGAATGCCTTTAATGGTATGCATCGTTTAGGGACTACTATTTTAAAGTCCTAAAAAATAATTGCTAAAGAAGTTTGGCAAGAAATAATTACATTTTTAAGCATATGAATACAGTACAACAACAACAACAACAACAACATAAAATCAATAGTACCTTAAACGAGCTTTATAACGAGGCAAAATACGATCAGTTAAGGATTATGAAAGCTTTTGCAAATGTTCAAAATAGAACTATGCAACCTAATGATTTTAAAGAGGCTTACTTAGCTATAACTAAATCTCAAGGTGCAGATTTGGTTAAATTAATAGCGCAGAACAACTTAAAGAATATCGTCGAATTTGGCACTTCTTTTGGTATATCAACCTTGTTCTTGGCACAGGCTGCAATTAAAACAGAAGGTAATATAATTACCACAGAGCTAATTGAATCTAAAGCAGAAAAAGCAAAGGAAAACTTTAAAAAAGCGGGAGTAGATTCTTTTATAGAACTGAGAATTGGTAACGCTATTGAAACTCTAAAAAATCATAATAAAGTAGTAGATTTTCTGCTTTTAGACGGTTGGAAAGATCTGTATTTACCTGTATTTAAAATTCTTGAACCGAACTTTCATAAAGGTACCATCATTTATGTAGACAATGCAGAAATGTCTGATACCCAAGCGTTTCTTAAAACCATATCAAAGAACAATAAATTTAGATTACAGTCTAAAAATCAAGGTAAAGTGGTATTAATACATCAGAACTAAGACGATTACTATAGTTTATCAATTTTACTGAAATTAAAAAAAACAATTTAAAATTAAACCTTTGTGACTAAAAATGGTCATATGAAGTATTAGCAATCAATGAGTAAAGATTTAGAAATGAATGAAGTTAAAAAGCCTAAAAAAGCGTCGAAGGTTAGAATATTGGTAGACCTATTATTTTTTATACTAATGATTTTAGTATTAGTACCACAATCTACAGGCATACCTATTCACGAATGGGCAAGCTTTATCATCATTATTCCCTTCTTTATTCATGTAATTATAAATTGGAATTGGATTACCGTTAACTCAAGGAAATTCTTCAAAAAAGAAGTTAATAAAACTCGATTTGATTATGTATTAAATTGGTTGCTTTACATTTTAATGATTACAGTTACCGTTTCTGGTATTGTTATTTCTGAAGCCGCACTACCCGTTTTCGGCATTCATTTTATACCAGATGCTTTTTGGTCTACAATTCATAACATAAGTGCCACACTTTTTATGGTGGTTTTAGGTATTCATATTACCTTACATTGGAAATGGATTTTGGGTGCTTTTAGAAAACTTAAACTAAAAGCTGACCTTCATAATTTAACAGGTGTTGGTGCTATTATAAAAACATATTCTCGAGATTTAATTTTCTTGATTACCATTACTACATTATTATCATTTGCGGTCTGGTTATTAAACTTTACCGATTGGGCCGATAGTTTTAGGGTAGAATCAAATACAGAAAATAGTGGTCAACCAAACTCCCGTGCTAGTTGGATGATGTATGTGCTACCATTGGTAAAAGTTACCGTCCTAATTGGTATACCTGCCCTTATTTCTGGCGGTATTATTAGACTTAAGAAAAAGTTGGTCAAAAAGTAGCAGCTAATAAAATTGCGATTCCTATTACGTGACAGCCTCAAATTATAGAACCAATATCGTTCTAAAAAAACGAAAATTATAAAACACTATTTATAATTGTTCCAATAAGACAGTTATTTAAAATAGAGTATATCGGTATTATTTTTACCATTCTTAATCTAATATTTACCGTTAGCAAACCTCATATTACTTATAACTTTGTTCAAAAGAATAAACTATTATGAGTACAGTAGCAATATGCCCCAATTGTGGGAGCAAATCACAAATAAAAGAAAAGGACGGTATAATTACGTATAAAGCCGTACAAGACGAAGATGCCTTCAAAAAAATAGGTCAGTTAAAAGCTGCCATGCAAAAGTTTAAGACAAAAGCAGAAAAATTGGAGAAAGAACTAGAAGCTATTAAATCAAATAAAATTTAGAGGCATGAAAATAGCAGTAACATCAGCAAGCGGAAAATTAGGTGCATCTATTGTTAAGCATCTAGTAAGTTTAATTGGTAAAGAGAATGTAATCGGTATTGCCAGAACCGTTGAAAAAGCAACGTATTTAGGCGTAGAGATTAGAAAAGGCGATTACAACAGTCGCGAAGACTTTAACCAGGCATTACAAGGTGTCGATGCAGTTCTTTTAGTTTCTGGAATGGACGAACCCCAAAAACGTATTGATCAACACAGAAATGTAATAGAAGCAGCCAAGCAAAACGGAGTACAAAAAATAGTGTACACCAGTATTGTCGGTGATGAAGATAAAAATGCTTTCAGCCCTATTGTGCAGAGTAACAGACAGACAGAAAAAGACGTACAGGCATCAGGTTTACAATGGGTAATTGGAAGAAACGGAATTTACATAGAACCAGATCTTGAATATATAGATACCTATGTAAAAGAAGGCAGAATCGAGAACTGTGCAGGTCAAGGAAAATGTACTTATACGAGTAGAGAAGAATTAGGTTTTGCATATGCTAAAATACTCACCGAAGACAAACATAACGGTAATATTTACAATCTAGTTGGTGAGCCTGTAACGCAAAGTGAATTGGCAGAAAACATCAATAAAGTGTATGGTACCAATCTAATCTATAATTCAGTAACAATTGAAAATTATGCAGCAGATAGAAAAGCTGCATTAGGTGATTTTATGGGTACCGTAATTGCAGGCATTTACGAGGGTATAAAAAGCGGAGCGAATAATGTACCTTCAGATTATGAGAAAGCAGCTGGTAGAGCTCCAAAATCTCTTTTTGAGATGATTTCTGATTTTAAGAATAATGGCTAATTACATTTAAAGACAAAGTATATGGTGTTCTAAATACCTTATACTTTGTCTTTAATTTTGAATAATAGAATATGGGAATAGTTGAATCCATCATAAAAAAAGTCCTTGAAAAGGGAACTATTATAAAGAAAACAAAACTGTCAAATTCGGTTTATAAAATCCGGATCCAGAGTGATGGTATTGGTAACTATGATTTTGAACCAGGACACTTTTTAAGATTAGGTGTCGGTATTGGTAAAGATGATATTTCTTTAAAAGATAAAGTCAGAAGCTATAGTGTTTGGGACATCAACAAAGAGAAAAACACTTTAGATATCGCTATAGCAACACATAGTCAAGGCATCGGAGCACAATGGGTAGAAACCTGTGCTCCGAATGATACGGTATATTTTAAATGGAAAAAAGGAAAATTTTTAGTTGATGTTTCTGCAGATAGTTATCTAATGATCGGTGATTTATCGGCACTATCACACTTGTATATCATCAATCGAAATCTACCGGATAATAAACAGATTGAAAGTGTTGTTTATAGTCAAGACAGCACCGACTTTTTTGCAGATGTTGATGGGTCAAATCCGTTTGATTTTCATGTGATGAGTGAAAATCCATCCACAGAAATTGTACAAAAATTAAATAGTATAATTCCTGAGATGAAAGGCGATACCATGGTGTATATTGCTGGTGATAGTCGCGTTTGTATTGCGTTGACCAATTATTTCAGAAAAGAATTGAATTGGAGTGCCAAGCAGATAAAAACAAAGCCTTTCTGGAATCCTGATAAAAAGGGATTGGAATAAATGACATATATTAAGGGTACTTAAGCGTTACCCATGAAATTAAAAGTCTGCCTCATTCAAGATAGCCCCGTTTACTTTGATATCGAGAAAACAATCGATAAAATAGAAAGCCTAGTAAAAACCCATGCCAAGCAAGGATGTGAAATAATTGTTTTTCCTGAATCTTTTATTCCCGGTTATCCAAGAGGTTTTTCTTTTGGCGCCGTGGTTGGCAGTAGAACCGATGAGGGCAGAAAGCTTTATGCCGATTACCATAAAAACAGCTTAGATTTAGAAGGTAAGGAATTACAAAGACTGGTTAAACTAGCCAAAACCGAGAAGGTATATTTGGTTATTGGTGTTACAGAGAAGCAATCTAACAATGGCAGTTTGTATTGTTCTATGCTCTACATCTCCCCTACTGATGGCTTTTTAGGTGTCCATCGAAAAATAAAACCAACAGGTAGCGAACGTATTATTTGGAGTGAAGATGATGGTTCATCGTTAGTTAGTTTCGATACTAAAATCGGAAAGCTTGGCGGACTAATTTGTTGGGAGAATTACATGCCTTTGGCGAGAATGGCAATGTACAGACAAGGTGTGGAGATTTACATAGCCCCTACTGCAGACTCACGAGACGAGTGGACTTCAACTATGAAACATATTGCTTTAGAAGGCAGATGTTTTGTCTTGGGCTGCAATCAGTTTTATACGAAGTCAATGTATCCAAAAGAATATCAGCATTTGGTTACAAATGAACCTGAAAATTTATGTCGTGGTGGTAGTGTGATTGTTTCTCCATTAGGAAAAATAATTGCCGGACCTTTATTTGACGAAGCTGGTGTATTGATTGCAGAAATAGACTTAGAAAAAATAGTGCACGCCAAATTAGATTTCGATGTTATTGGTCATTACTCAAGAAATGATATTTTTGAATATAACGCTGTGAATCAGCCAGATATGAAGGTTGAAAAGGCTCTTGAATAATCCAGTAATAAAACTCATGAAAGCATTTACCAAATATAAATATGGCGGACCAGAGGTACTTCAGTTAGAAGAAGTGGCTAAACCGGTAGTTAAAGACAATCATATTTTGGTAAAGGTTATGGCAAATTCCGCTAATCCGGCAGATTGGCACATTTTACGTGGTAAACCATTTATAGCAAGATTCTCTTTCGGGTTGTTCAAACCAAAGGATACTATTTTAGGTGCTGATTTTTCAGGGATTATAGAAGAAGTAGGAAATGGAGTTACCAATTTCAAAGTCGGTGATCACGTATTTGGTGAAATGTTAGGTGGTGGTGCTTTTGCAGAATATGCATGCGTAACAGCAAATGTTTGTGCTAAAATGCCAGAGCATGCAGATTTCCCAAGTATGTCAGGTATTCCTGTTGCGGCATTAACCGCATACCAAGCACTTATTACCCACGGAAAAATTAAAGAAGGGGAATCTATTTTAATCAATGGTGCATCGGGTGGTGTGGGTCATTTTACGGTACAAATTGCAAAAGCCTATGGAGCTAAAGTCACAGCAGTTTGTTCCTCAAGAAATATAGACTTTGTAAAATCTATTGGTGCAGATAATGTTATTACTTATGATCAGGTTAATATTCACGAGCACAATGACAGTTATGATGTGATTATTGATACCCACGGAAACCTAAAACATTCTGACTACACAAGAATGGGAAAAAGAGGTATTATGGTCGGTTTCACCACTATAGGTCATATGTTTTCTGTTCTTTTAAAAAAGGCTTTTAATAAGTTCCCTTTAACCCAATTTACTGCCGAAGCCAATACTCAAGATTTAGATATTTTGGCATCACTAGTAAAAGAAGGCAAAATTAAGGTCCATCTAGAAAAGACATTTCCACATACTCAAATTCCACATGCTATAGCGCACATTGAGAAGATGCGAACACGAGGTAAAGTGGTCATGGTTTGGAAAAGTTAGAATACAAGTTAGCGCTTCTGCCGCATCTGACGGAAGATATTTCCCTTATAGCGATTAATGACATTTGCTAATTAAAACTTCTTATTTGAACACCTCTCGTTAATAACTTATCACAATCGTAACATGATTTTCCATGCTATTTTTTTGATTATTGCGATCTTAGTTGATTCCGTTTAAAATGAATCATTCATCAATAATCAGGTATAATAATGAGCAGTATTGCATCCGTATTAGAACAAGTAAAAACTGAAGGTCCGTTAGTACATAACATCACTAATTATGTGGTAATGAACAATACCGCCAATGCACTGTTAGCTGTTGGCGCATCGCCTGTTATGGCACATGCTATAGAAGAAGTAAAAGACATTGTTACTATTTCTTCTTCTCTGGTAATAAACATGGGCACGTTGAGCGAAAAATGGGTAGAAAGTATGCTAATGGCTGCAGAACAAGCAAAAGCAACCAACACTCCATTTGTATTTGACCCTGTCGGTGTTGGTGCATCTGCATACAGAACAGAAGTTGCGCAGATGATTTTAAAAGCGGCTACGCCAAATGTAATTCGTGGTAATGCATCTGAAATTATGGCATTGGCAAAATTAACAAATTCTACAAAAGGGGTCGATAGTACGATGGATACCCAAGATGCTATTGAAGGTGCTACCCTACTATCAAAGAAATTCAAGAATACGGTAGTAATTAGTGGTGAAACTGATTATATAATTACCGGCGATAACGTAAGTAAAATTGAAAACGGGAGTCCGCTTATGGCTAGAATCACCGGTATGGGCTGTACGGCAACTGCAATGGTTGGTGCCTGTTTAGGTGTGGAAGAAAATGCGCATTTGGCGGCAACTGCGGCAATGGCAATTATGGGTGTTGCGGGCGATATGGCAAATGAAAAAAGTGCCGGACCAGGGAGTTTTCAAATGAATTTTTACGATAGTTTATATGAAATCACTCCAGATATTTTAGACGCAAAAGTGAAGACCAATGCCTAAAGTAGACTACGCTTTAATGTATGTTACCGATGACAGCATTAGAGATGACAATTCCTTTTTTGCCATACTAGAAGCTGCTTTACAAGGCGGAGCAACTTTTATTCAATTACGAGAGAAAACTTCTGATACGTTGACATTTTATAAACGTGCAATGCGATGTAAAGATTTGTGTAACAATTACGGAATTCCACTGATTATTAACGACCGGTTGGATATTGCACTTGCCATAGATGCAGACGGCGTACATATTGGTCAGACCGACATGCCTTATGTTGTTGCACGTAGATTATTGGGCAATAGTAAGATTATTGGACTATCGGTTAGTAACACAGAACAAGCCGTTCAACAGGATGCTCAGTCAGCAGATTATATTGGCATCTCCCCTATTTTTTCAACCATTACGAAGACTACGGATTTAGCGCATCCATTGGGCATTTCGGGATTAAAAAAAATACGAGAATTCTACAAAAAACCAATTGTCTGCATTGGCGGTATAGACAAAAACAACACTCAAGAAATTATAGCAAATGGAGCAGACGGAATAGCGGTAGTTTCTGCCATTTCTAAAGCAGAACATCCTGAAGCGGCAACAAAAGAACTTAAAGAAATAGTATGCAAGACTGGTACAAACTAGCAAGAGAAAATACAGATTATATTTTGGAAGCTATAAAAGAGCACCCCTTTATCAAAGAACTGATAAACGGAACTTTATCGACTGAGGTATTTCAATTTTACATTAATCAAGATGCCATGTATTTATCGGAATACAAAAAGGTTCTGGCAACTGTTGGCGTAAAATGTGAGCATGTAGATGATACCCAGTTTTTTCTAGATTCCGCCACGGGGATCATCAATGTAGAAAATGCGCTACATCAAATATTTTTAAAGGATAATCAGTTGGCACAGGAGCCCTCTCCTACTTGCGAACTGTACACTAGTTATTTGACCCGTATAGTGGCGAATCATTCTTTAGAAGAAGCATTGGCTGCCGTACTGCCCTGCTTTACCATTTATAAAGAAATCGGAGATTACATACAGACGAACCAAACGAATAAAGCAGATAATCCGTATCAAGATTGGATAGATACTTATGGTGGCGAAGAATTTGCAACCTCGGTAAATAATGCCATTGCAATCACCAACAAATATGCTACAAACGCGTCTGATGATGTTTTAAAGAGAATGGAATCCGTCTTCGAGAAAGCATCTAAACTAGAATGGATGTTTTGGGACAGCGCCTATAATAAAGAAGCATGGAAAATATAAAGACGCCATACAACAGTGTATTATCCATCGCAGGAAGCGATTCTGGTGGTTGTGCCGGTATACAGGCAGATATTAAAAGTATTAGTGCCTGCGGTGCTTATGCCGCTACGGTAATTACAGCCACTACGGCACAGAATACTTTGGGAGTCACAGATATACACGCCATACCGATTTCTCATTTCGAAAAGCAATTAGACGCAGTACTTAGTGATATTCAGTTCGGAGCCATTAAAATTGGGATGCTTCATTCTTGCGAAGTGATAAAAATAGTACAAGAAAAACTGGCAGAATACAAACTAAAGAACATTGTTTTAGACCCAGTAATGGTGACCACATCTGGTCATAAATTAATTACCGATGATGCCATTGAATGTCTAAAAAACTTTCTGCCACACGTTAGTTTAATTACTCCGAATATTCCGGAAGCAGAACTATTGATAGATGAAAAAATCAATGGGGCTAATATGGAAGCTATGGCAAAGAAAATAGCAGAAAATTATAAAACTTCGGTACTTCTAAAAGGCGGACATATAATTGATAACAACGAAATGACCGATGTTTTCTATGAATACCCTACAGGAAAAACTTTTACCATTACCAACCCAAGAATAGCTACAAATAACACCCACGGCACCGGTTGTAGTCTATCTTCAAGCATTGCCACTTTTTTAAGTTTAGGAGAACCTATGGAAATTGCCATTAAAAAAGGATGTGACTATGTCAACAAAGCAATAGCCGCTGGTCAATACAAAACCTTAGGTCATGGTAACGGACCAATTAATCATTTTGGGTTATAATTAAATGAAAAACCCTTACCTAAAAATATCATTATACCTGTTTATGATTTCAATTGTAATCGCTATTTTATTAGACGCACTTAAAGTCTTGAATTATAAAATAGGCTCTGGTTATTTTATAGTACTATTTGTATTTATAATGTTATTAAACGTTTTCTCTTCCTATTCATTTTCCAATTACATAAAGCAATTAATTGTTGAAAGAAAGGTATCGAAAAGCGTATTTATAATTTCTTATGTTGCATTATGTGGAATCTATTATGTTATGATAAAATCCATAGATTACTTTCTTAGTACAGAACATTATTTTACATTCTTTCTGTTCATGCTATTTTTAGGTATACTGCTATTTTCTATTTTGAGATTGTTTTTAGATATAATTACAATTACCTTGAAAAGTAAGAAGTGAAGGTATCGATTGAATATTCAAAGCATTTAAAACGGATTACCAGATAAGAAACTAGTGTATGAAAATATTATTTTTCCTCTTGATATAGAAAAGGGCGATTTCTCTTTGAACCTAGAAAAATATAGAATTTATGTTGAAGATGATATTTACTGCACTATTGAATTAATTGAAACGCCAAATGAAGATGATGATATTGGTTTTTCAGGTTCACTATTCCGGCACACCATGATTGTTAGATCTACAAGATAGGCTGAATGGGAAAAAGTAAGTACATAGGGCGAGCAAGCAAATTTCTCTTCCCTCGAAATCCAATCGAACTGAAAAAATGTTGAATAAAAAAGTCAAGATCACTGAGCGTAGCCGAAGTGAGCGTGTTCCTAACAAACAGATAGCTTCACTTCGCTCGCTATGACAAATTTAAAAACGTCTTTGCGAGGAGCTTTTTCGCGACGTGGCAATCTGTTGAATGTATGTATTTAAGTATATTCTAAGTACCTACTGTCAGTTCGAGTGAATTTCGAGGTACGAGAAATTTGTATCGAGAACCCTTATAAATCCCAATGGTTCTCGATAATAACTTTGTAGCTTCTGCTTTGCTTCATACAAAAAGCCATTAGAACTGAACAAACGTAATGTTATAAACTGGCGTAGCCCAAAAAAATCAGATAGCCGCACTCCGCTCGCTATGACGGAAAATCAATTATTGATGTATCTGCAACAATATTGCGAATGCCGATCTAGTTTTATAACTTTGAAAGACTTTAAAAGCAGCTATGGAATACGCAGAAAATATACTTGGCACAATTGGTAACACACCTCTTGTAAAAATGAATAAACTTACAGCAGAGTTACCTTGTTTAGTGTTAGCTAAATACGAGACTTTTAACCCGGGTAACTCGGTTAAAGACCGTATGGCATTGAAGATGATTGAAGATGCAGAAGCTGATGGAAGACTACAACCTGGCGGAACCATTATTGAAGGAACTTCGGGTAATACCGGTATGGGGCTTGCTTTAGCTGCTATTATAAAAGGGTACAAATGTATTTTTGTTCTGGCAGATAAACAGTCAAAAGAGAAGTGCGATATTTTACGTGCTGTAGGTGCAGAAGTTGTGGTTTGCCCAACTGCTGTAGAACCAGAAGACCCAAGATCTTATTATTCAGTATCTAAAAGATTGGCAAAAGAAATTCCGAATAGCTGGTATGTAAATCAGTATGATAACCCAAGTAATGCAAAAGCACATTACGAAAGTACGGGACCAGAAATTTGGAAACAAACCGATGGTAAAATCACGCACTTTGTAGTTGGTGTCGGTACTGGCGGTACAATTTCGGGTGTAGGTAAGTATTTAAAAGAACAAAATCCTAATGTAAAAGTTTGGGGTGTAGATACCTATGGTAGTGTTTTTAAAAAATACCATGAAACAGGCATTTTTGATGAAAAGGAAATCTACCCGTATGTAACCGAAGGTATCGGAGAAGATATTTTACCAAAAAATGTTGATTTTAGCATTATTGACGGATTCACCAAAGTAACCGATAAGGACGGAGCAGTGTATACGCAACGTTTAGCGAAAGAAGAAGGCATGTTTTTAGGCAACTCCGCCGGATCTGCCATAAAAGGAGTGCTGCAACTAAAAGAACATTTCACAAAAGACGATGTGGTCGTAGTATTGTTTCATGACCATGGTAGCCGTTATATTGGCAAAATGTTCAATGATGATTGGATGCGTGAAAAAGGCTATATAGAATAGCCTTTTTTTAAACATTTTCTACATACTTTCAACAAACTTCAGAAATACTTTTTTGTGCAGTTCCACATCCATATTCGGAGAAAGTGATACACGGGCTATATAGTCCTTATCATCTTCTTTCGTAGTGCCTTGGGTAGAAGTTGCCGGTATTGTCCAATAGCAACCATTTAATTGTCCGTAGCTGACACAATACTTACTCTCATTTGGTATTTCGGTAATCATTAGATTGATTAACCTATGGTTCATTTCTCGTTTGTACGTTTCTCTTTCTTCAGGGCTATCGCCTTTTGTTGGGAGGTCTAATGAAAAAACAGAGGGAGTGAATCCTTCGTCAGCCAATTCTTCAGATACAAAATTGATTTTCGCGGCAGGTAATGTTTGCTTAATATAGTTTACAAAACCAAGAGTATTCAAATACGCATCGTGAATTCTTTTGTTCATCGATGGCATTTGCTTTGCTAAAATTTCATACTGTAAGTCCGTAGCTTCGTTATCACAAAGATTTAGGTGCAGGTCTATTTTTTCAATCAAAGCTTCCGCCTTTTTATTCGCTATACAATAACCAGCCGTACATTTTCCGCCACTTGGGAATTTTGAACCACTTGAGAATGAAATTGTTCTAACCGATGATAATATATCTGCATCCCCTAAAAAGTGAACATTGGGGCAAAAAGTTTGATCTAATATAAATACAGGATCGATAGCCTCGCTCCCGCTAGCCGTTTTTCGTTTAGCACTTAAAACATCTCTTAATTTATGAACATCAGGGACTTCAACTCTCGGGTTTGTCGGTATTTCGGCAATGATAAAAGGTATAGCATCTTCTTTCGCTAGTTTAGCCAAAACCATATCAATACTTTGTACCATATCGTTGTCTCCATCTACAGGTAAATCGACTATTTCAATAGCATCGCTACAAGCAGCAACACGTCTTGCTTGGTCGTTAGTACCACCATAACAATTTGGAGGAACCACAATTTTGATTGCCTTCCCTTTATGGTCTTCCAATGCATGATGCACCAAGCCCATCATAATGGCGTATTGTATAGATAATCCGCTAGAAGCTACCAATGGTAATGTATTGGCACCGCTCACCTCTCTAATTAAATCTAACACGGCAGCTTTGTTTTCAGCTACATATGATTTCTGATTATCATTAGAAGGTTGTTTCACTAAAGACTGTAAAGCCACCAGACAGTTTGCGGGAGTCATGGCAACGGTTTCCCTTCTGCGCACATGCTGAATGTCTGAAATATAGCTTGTATTCTGCTCACCATTTACCAAAAGCACGCTACCTAAATCACCATGAAGATTGATATAAAAATCTATATTCGGGTTGATGTCCATGGCGGCAATCTTATCTTGTTCAGATACAAAAATGACACTACCATCAAAAGCCTCAACTGAAGAAGCTGAATCAACTTGCTTTATATCAAACGTATAACCATAAACAGCTCGCAGTATTTCCGCATCAATAGAACTAGGCAACTCTCCTGTATAAGCAATAAGCGTATTTCTATTCTTCAATAGATTTGTTCTTAGGATGGATAAAATAGGCATGGTCTCTGACTGAAAACTTATTACTTGTTCAGATGCAAGATGATTGATATTGCCAATAGCCCATTCTAAAATACAAGACAACGGATGACCTAAACGAATATAGTCATAAGCCGTAGGTAAATTTCCTAATGCAGTTGAGTTTGCATTATGCTCTTTCGCTAAAACTTGGAACTGGTCTAAAAATTGAACTTTCGCTAGTTCTTCGTTATAAATATCCAATCGATGGGTCGTTAGGTTCAACCAATCTTCTGGCATATTTTTAATGACATTTGAAATATATTCTAGCATTTTTTTTAGCTCCATTTTTATCCTCTTTTTGACTATTCAAAATTACGTAATAATTGAACGTATTTAAAGTTTTCGGTAGGCAGTTTCAGTTCTCAGTACACCGTACCAGTTGGTAGTGTAAAATTAAAACGTCTTTGCGATGAGCCTTTCGCGACGTGGTAATCTGTTTCATGTAGATTAGCGTATTTAGTAGGCATTGTTCAGTTTCCATTCCCCTCGACTGCGCCGTCCTAAACAGTAGGTAAACTAAATTCTCGTACCTCGAAATTCACTCGACCGGTCAGCATGTTAATTATGAAAACATGATTCAAATTAAAAAAACGCAAATTTTAAACGCTTGCATTCTATTCTTGAAAAAACGAACTTCGTTACCATTAGTCAAGACAGTCAAAAATTCAATTAGTTAGCGCCGGGAATAATTACATGTACATGGATAAAAACTTTTTTAAAATCATTACCGGTGCCGTCTTTTTAGTTCTGAATCTTACGGCATGTAATTCTCCCGCAGTCATATCGGGCACAGTAGAAGGTGCCGAAAAGGAAAACACTAAAATCTACTTAATTCAACCGGAGGACTTACAACATGTGGCAGCTTCTTATTTAGGGAAAATCATAGACTCTGCCATTGTACATTCTGATGGTCGTTTTAAGTTCAATAACCTACCTGATACCAAAGAACCGACATTATATGAATTAGCCGTGCAACCCACAGCAAAAGCGGGCAACTATTTCAACAATGACCTTAATACCAGAGCCAATTATATGCCCATAATTTGGCAAAATGGAGAACATTTACAAATAACCGCAAGGTTTACTGAATTTCAAAAAATCTTTTCTATTGATAACCCTTCGGAGATAAATAGGGCTTTACTGAACTTAAGGAATATAAAACAAGAAGCTTACCAAACCCACCTTGCCAACAAGCAATGGAATGTGGAAGAAGGTGATGAATTAATGGCAAAAGAACATGCGGTATTACAATACCAAACAGCATTGATGGAATTTGCAAATAGCACTCCGCACCTACTACCAGCTATGGTAACCTTACGTTGGGTTAGCCCAGAAAATGATTATGAACGCATACCCGAATTTTTAGTGGATCAATGTACGAAGTGGAAAGTGAAAGAAGCCGATCACCCTTGGGTAAAGCAACTGTGTAAAGAAAGCGAACCCAAAAATTTACCGGTATTAATAGGTGATGAATTTCCAAATATTCAATTGCCTATGATGACCAAAGACACCGTGCTTTTAAATGATGTATTGGGTAAAAAATTGACGATTGTGGACTTATGGGCATCATGGTGTGCGCCTTGCAGAATAGAGAATAGAAAAGTTCTAGCGCCCCTTTATGATGAATATCACGACCAAGGTTTACAAATACTTGCCTATGCCTTAGAAAGCGATGAAAGAAGCTGGAAAGCCGCTGCAAAACGCGATGGTGCCGATCGTTGGCTGCAATCATCTGACTTACAAGGTGATGATGCACCATTTTTGAAAAAAATACGTGTACGTACCATACCTGCTAACTTCATTCTAAATAATAACGGCGTAGTCATTGCTAAAAATTTACATGGCGAAGAATTAATGGATTTGGTGAGAAGTAGTTTTGAAAAGTAAGCAGGAACGACTTTTTAATTAACTATTTCGTTAATAACTTGATTACAACTCATTGTGTAAGTACTTGCTTTCAATTTTTGAAAGAACGAATTTCGTTATCATCCGCTAAAAAGAATTGAAACTCTTCTTAGCTCCACGTTGTATGCAATTTCAATAAAACTGACAAATGATTAAAAATAAATTACTCGCGATATTATTCCTGATATTTTTAAACATGAATGGACAACAAAGTATTAATAAAAACAAAATAATTGAAAATTCCATTTACCTCGAATTTAAAACAAATAACAAAATTGAATTTGGTAGTGGTTTTTTAGTAAGAGATAATACTGCTGTTGGAGATTTTGTATATCTCGTGACAGCTAAACATGTACTTGGAACTAATGATAGCAATGGCGTTTTTAATCTCAAAGACAACATTTTGAACATATCATATTTTGGTAAGGTAACTGAAGAAAAAATGAATACTGTCAGTATTAATGTAGGTCAAATGCTTAATGATAATTTAATTAGATTTCTGGATGATAATGATGTTGCAGTATTAATTATAGGGAAAATCGTTGATGGAAAAATAAACTATGTCACCGCAGCAGATTTCAAAGAAATTAATGTTTATGAAGGAAATAGTTGGACAACAATAGATTCTAAACGTTTAGCTTCAATAGAGGAAACTATTTTAGGATTAGACACATATATATTCGGATATCCGAAAACACTTGGAATACAAAAAAGTCCCCAATTCGACTATAATAAACCATTATTGAGAAAAGGAATAGTAGCTGGTATATATAAAGTAAAAAGAACTATAATTTTAGATTGTCCTGCTTATGGTGGCAATAGTGGAGGTCCAGTCTATAGTTATGATTCGGAAGGAAATTTCCAATTAGTAGGTGTAGTGTCTCAATACATCCCATACATTTCAAATAATGTACTAAATAATTCAAGCTATTCGGTTGCTGTATCAGCAGAGGTAATTGATGAAATATTAAACACATTTAGACCAAAATAAACTGCATACAACATCGTGTAAAAAACATTGCTTATTTTAGTTAAACCGTTTGGTCGTTGCGTGTTTGCTAACTCTGATTTTCCTGCGGAGAATCCTCGCACACAATCACGCAAAGTTCCTTACACATAAACGATAACGAAACTTATCATCACCTTCTATTCTTCTCCTCAATCCACTTGCTCATAAACTTAGTTGCTGTCATGGTTTGGTGCTGTAATAAAGCCCCTGTGAAGTTTTTTGTTCTGTGAGATTTTAACCCCCTTTCAAGTTGATCTATTTTTTCTAAAAGAATACTTTCTAAACTGGTTTTAGCATACAAAGTATTCACTAAGGTTTTACCTTTTTCTTGAGCGTTTTCCCATTCAGGTTCAGTTGTGTACAAACGTACAGCGGCATTTGCAAACTCAGAAGGCTCATCTTCTATACCACCGTTCCAATCTAAAATGCCGTGCATGCCTTCGGCACCAATAGTGGTAGTAACACTTGGTGTACCGTTTTGCATAGCAGAAAGTAGTTTTCCTTTAATTCCCGCACCAAAACGTAGCGGAGCTAGGCATACTTTTGCGGATTGCATTACTTCATTCACATCTTCTGCCCTACCGTGAACTAGAAATCCCGTTGTTGGATTATTCATTTCTACAATTTGCTGCGGTAAATAAGCACCGTAAATATGTAGTTTGGCTTCTGGCAATTGTTTACGAATTAATGGCCATATAATCGATTTTAAGCATTTTACCGCATCAATATTGGGCGCGTGTTTTCCTCCACCAATAAATACGAAATCCGTTCTTTCCTTAAAGGTTTTCCAAGTAGTTTCATTAGTAACTTCATCGACCATAAAAGGAAGTAACATTAGTAGACTTTTGTCTATTTTTATGACATCGGTCAATAATTCTAATTCGTAACTAGAGATAATTAATGACAAATCGCATCGATAAATACTTGCGATTTCACGTTTGGTTTTATCATCTGCCAACCAAGCATCTGTAGTAAATGGAATATCTTTTTTAAAGCATTGCTCACGTACATGACGTAGCGAATGTAAATCTTCGGTATCTAACATACGAAGCGCATCGGGACAGTTTTCCGCCACGCGCCACCCAAACTGTTCTTCGGTCAAAAAGCGATCAAACAACACCACATCAGGATTCAGATCTTTTACAAAAACATCAAAAGAACTATCGTTCATTTTAATATCTGCCGTTTGATATCCAAGAGCTTCCATATCCGCCGAATAATCAGACTTAGAAGCCGCCGACGCAACGGTTATCGAATACCCTTGCTTTTTAAACACATCTAATAATTGCATCATGCGCACTCCAGCAGCTGTAGATGCAGGTTCTGGCCATACAAGTGCAATTACGAGGAGTTGTTTGGTGTTATTTTTTAAGTACAAAGTCCGAAGTATTAAGTACAAAGTAAGGGAAATGGTTGTTGGTTGGCAAGTTTATAGTATCAGTAGGCAGTTTCAGTTAGCCGTATTCAGTTTTAATTCGTCTTTGCGAGGAGCTTTTCGCGATGTGGCAATCTGTTCGTTGATTGCTAGAAAATAGTTTTCAGTACTCAGTTTCAGTTTCCAATGTTCTAGTTTAGTAATACTGTCACTTCGAGTGGCTTTTAGTTGCAGCATAGCGGAAACTTAAAAGATGCCTGCCTGCCGGCGGGCAGGTATCGAGAACTTTGGTACACAAAAGGGTTCTCGATACCCTCCTAATCGGCGGGCAAGCTAATTTCTCGTGTCTCGAAATTCACTCGAACTGACAAAAGAGTTGTATAGAATATTCGCGTGTTCCAAACAAACAGATAGCCGCGCTCTGCTCGCTAGGACGAACACCCATCAACGAACAACCAACAACGAACAACCAACAACGAACAACCAACAACTAATCATCTCCGGAAACACCAATTTCATCAAGCACCACTACCCCATAATCCGTTTGGTCAAAAATGAATTTTATGGAACTTATAGCATCCACATTAAATTCGGAGTTAATGATGTAAAAGGTTTTCATGGGAAAATGATAGGTCTGCAGTTGAACTTCCCAATCTGCACCGATCATTTGCTTATCTAAAAATGCGAATTTGGTAAACCTAGTTTTTAAGGGTTTTGTAATGCCTTTAATCTCACTCACTTTTAAGGAACTAGTTTGTCCTGATTCATCTGTTAGCTGAATAGTGAAATCCAGTTCTGGAACTTCCCGTTTCTCTTCATCTTTCTTTGCTTCCTTCTGAGCTTCCGTTAAATTAATATCTAGCCATTCATGATTTCCTGCCCCGAGTGTAAATTGTAAACTTGATTTTGCTGAAAACGAAATAGAATCATCCGCAGAAAGCCTTAATTCATACACTCCTTTATCCGAAGAACTAGTCCGGTTTTCATAATCCCATCCTAAAATAACAGCATTATTCTCTTGGCTACCTTCATCTCGTGTTGGCAGGTATTGCTCTTTCCATAATCCTAAGTTGCTCGTATTAATACTTGTACTATTTTTAGCGGTAGTGATATCTAAATCCTCTTCAAAATTAGCAATAGTATGAAAATTAGATGGCTCAAAAGATGTCAAATAATGTTCCACAGGTAACCATTGTTTGGCTACGGCAACGTTCTTAAAAATAGAGCGATATTCTTTTTTGCCTTTTAAACTAGCATCGGCAAAAGCACTAATAAATACCTTGGCAGCTTCTTGCTGTTGTTTCTCTTTAAGTAATGGCTTTAGATTCAACAACCACTTTGTCGGTGCTCCAAAATCTGAATTACCCCAAGTGGAATTAAATTGGCCGTGATTTGCATGGTGAATATATACTCCCGATTTAAATCGATTAATAGAATCTGTATACTGCAAACGGCGATACGGTCTCATACCCCAAAAGCTAACTTCATCGGCATCATAAGAACCTTGTATGCTCAAAAAATTGATATTGTTGAGTATGATTTTGCGATCATATCTATAATCTGTAGGCGCTAGTGCCACGACACCTTTAATATTAAAATTAAAATCGAATTTCTGATTCGCCTGATCAGGAAAGTAGGGTAACGGATTATAAGCTGCTGCGATAGAAACCGCCTCGCCACCACGAGAATGACCAACGAGCATAATATTCTCCATATCTACTTTGTGAGATAACTCATGACCATCTTCATTATTCCAGTTTCGCCACTGTTCTAAATGTTTTAGAAGCAACCAAGCACGAGCTGGCATTTCTTTACCCATAAAATCACCGGACCAATGTCCGTTTAAAAAATTTTCATCCACCGAAACAGTTATGATTCCCCTACTTGCCAAAAGTTCGCCTAAATAGCCATAACCATCATCAGAGTAATCGATCATACTATGGTTACCGTGCACAATGAGCGTTAATGGAAAAGGACCATTGCCCTCGGGCATATACACCCTGCCATTTAGCGGAAAGTTTTCAGCACCGAAACCCCAATAACGTTCACGCCATTTTTTCTTTTTGTCCTTCCAATCAGGAATTAGCCAGGTACCATCTACGGAATTGGTGGTGTAGGTTACTCCCGTTGAGAACTCCTCACGTTGCTCGTCAGTTCCGCTGCCATACGTAAATGTTTTAACCGTGTAAGAACCAGTAGCAGCAGGATTCTCTATCTCCACTTCAGAAACCATTGAAGTACTCTCAGAAAAAGCCAAAGGAACTTCTTTATCATAAGGGTCAGTACCTGAATTAGCTAAAATGAATAAGATATAACCGATACCGATGAGCATTATGATTAGAAAAGCACTTGAAGAAAAATTTCTTTTTAATTGAAATCTATAAATGGCAATACACAAAAGTATACCGACAGCGGCAATTGTACTATAGAGTACCAAAGGCCACCCAAAACCAACATATTTTAAAATGATGAAAACTACGATACCGCTCAAAATTGCCGTAACCGATTTCAGTGGTATACTCCTGATTCTTTTTCCTAAAAAATTAAATAGGATATAAACACCAAAATTGATGACTACCCCTAAAAGAATGGCTATGAGCATCATTATAAGCGGATGCCAACCGGTTAAAAAGTGGTATCCGGCAATTGCATAAAAGACAAGTGTAAGCAGTGAAATGAAGTAGAATAAGCGGTTTTTCATTAGAAGGGTAAATTCTGGTGGTTCTAGCACTTGAATTTAAACAACTTATATGAATATAAATAACCCACAGGGTATTTTTGAATATCAACTAATTATCATCAACCTAGAATAGCGAATTGATAATGAGACCAAACGTAGTTGTGAATTTAAAACTTCTTTAAAATTTACATTTTCGCTGCAAACATCTTAGAGATTTTAGAACGCAATTTTCGCTCATAATCTTCTTCTAGCCATTCTTTATAGTTCTTTGTATTATTCATTATACAATA
This sequence comes from Maribacter spongiicola, assembly GCF_004364165.1. GTDB lineage: Bacteria > Bacteroidota > Bacteroidia > Flavobacteriales > Flavobacteriaceae > Maribacter > Maribacter spongiicola. The sequence goes on along the minus strand of NZ_SOAY01000011.1, from coordinate 652,010 downwards.
TGAATATTGGCGAACACGATATTTGATTTCCTCTTTTAATTTTTTGGCTAGAATACGGGCATCAAAAACATCTTCAGAATTTTCAACGCAAATTTTAGCATGCTGCTGAATACTCTTTTCAAGTACCAATTTAGATTTCTCACCGTTGGCAAAGCTCTTCTTATATTCTGCCTTAATATCAAAATCGATATCGGTAGAATTTGCAAATTCTGCACGGAGATCAGGCGGCATTTCATACACGAATTCCCGTTCAATTTCTTCGTCGTTCTTAATGTTCTCTAAGTAGAAATCAGGAAAATGAAATATTTCTTGCCAATCGATACCTGCATTCCATAACCCGAAACGAGCTACGTTGTTCCCCATATCAATAACGTTGAATTCTTGCTTTTGAGGTAAGTATCTAGAGCCACGACCAATCATTTGAAAATAAAGGGTAAGAGAGCGCGTAGCACGGTTTAATATAATAGTCTCAACACTAGGTTCATCAAAACCAGTTGTCAGTATACTCACTGAAGTAAGAATAGCATCAGGAGTTTCTTTGAACCATTTTAGAATATCTTTTCGTTCGGTAGCATTGTTCTTATTGTCAAGGTGACGAATATTATAACCAGCCTTTTTAAAGATTTCGTAAACGTATTTTGAGGTATTAATTCCGTTATTGAATATTAAGGTTTTTGTGCCTTTACCTATTTCATTATAGGCAGAAACCAATTTGTTCAACATACTGTGGTTACCATACAGTTCATCAGAAGATTTTACGGTATAATCGCCACTAATACCCAATTTTAAGGTCTGTAAGCTAACATCATAATTATACATGTTTGCCTTTGCCAAAAATTTCTTCTGTATTAACGATTCTATTGACTCGCCCACAATCAACTTTTTATAGTTGTCTTTCATGGGTAGCTTAATATTAGAACTCAACGGAGTAGCCGTAACCCCAAGAATAACGGAGTTCTCAAAGAATTTAAATAGTTTACGGAACGAGTTGTAATGCGCCTCATCGATAATAACTAGTCCGATATTATTTATCTCGACTTTCTCTTCTTGAAGACGGTTATTTAATGTTTCGACCATGGCCACAAAACACATAAACTCATCTTGGTCTTGCCACTCTTTAACTTCGCTATTGATTATCTTGTTTTTTACCCCAAAGCCCTTTAGCATTCTAGAAGTCTGCTGACTTAACTCTATACGATGGGTAAGAACAATGACCTTCTTGTTTGTCTTTGCAATATAGCGTTTGGCAATTTCAGAAAATACCACGGTTTTACCACCACCGGTAGGTAATTGGTACAACAGGTTAGAATTATCGCCATTCTCATCTAAATACTTAAAAATGGAATGAAGATCCTCCTCTTGATAATCATAAAGGGTTTTTTCAGTAATCTCGTTATGTAGCTTCAAAAGGTTTGTAGGCGTTTATTTATGTTAACAATGCAAAAACCTTATAAAATTATGTGATTTTTATGGGTCTAGGAAATAAAAAACTTGAAAAAAACAATATTAATAACCCTTGTCAGAATCTACTAAATTTTGCAATTTTTCTCCAGAACTTATCCTGTTGTAGTTTTCTATTAGCTGCGGAATAACGGAGGTTGTATCAGAAACACTGGCATAATGAGGTGTCATGTGCACTTTTTTATGATTCCAAAAAGGATGGCTTTCGGGTAATGGCTCTGTATGGTATACATCTAAGCAAGCCCCAGAAAGATGGTCTGCATCTATCAGCTCAATTAAATCTTCGTCAATTAAATGGCCGCCACGGGCAACATTAATTACAAAGGCATTTTTAGGTAGTTGAGACATCAGTTCTTTATTTAGAATACCTTCGGTAGCTGGCGTTAATGGCAATAAGCACACCAGCACATTGGTAGTTTTTAAGAACTCTTGTTGTGCATCAGCACCAGAAAAGGTTATTACTCCCTCGATTTTCTTTTTACTCCTGCTCCACCCCTGTACTTTGAATCCGAATTTGGTAAGATCGGTAGCAGTTAATGCCCCCAATTCGCCCAAACCTAAAATACCAATGGTAACATCTTTAATGCGCAGGTAGTCTTTTGGTGCCCAATTATTTGCAACTTGGTCAAGTTTATAGGCATTCAGGTTTTTTAAATGTGCCAATATCACGGCTAGCACATGTTCAGACATATCGCTCGCTAAAAACGGATCCACAATACGTGTAATGGGAACGTTCATCGGTCGGGTTTCATCTTCAAAAATATAATCTACCCCGGCACCGGCAGAAGCAATACATTTTAAATTAGGGTAATCTGCCAAAGAACCTTTTGGGTGCTTCCAGATGACCGCCATGGTAATTTCTTCTTTTGGGTGATTTTCTAGATAGCTATATACTTTTATGCCATTGCTAGCTTTCTTTAGAGCATTTTTCCAAAGTTCAATTTTCTTATCCCGTCTGATAACAACTATTGCCATATGCTAATCTATAATATCTAATGCTTTTGAGAATTCATCCTCAAAAAGCCATTTCTGATTTTGTGTTTCTGTATATATTTTTAAGATACGCTCTCGAAATTCAGGAAAAACACCCTGAACGGTAGTAAATTGAATAACCTCGTTAAATGAATTCAGCATGCTTCTGTAAAAAGAATCGGGTACATTCTTCTCCATCGAAAAGGTTTGTGCAATTTCTAGATTATAGCACATAACATCGGCAATTAAATGTGGGTCAACTCCTAGTTTGATAAAATGTTTCAAGAATTTTTGAGCAACAGAACGTCTTGCTTTTGGTCTTTTTCGCTTCAGCGGAAAATATTCGTTGGATATTTTGGCTTTGGCATCTTGTACCAGTTTATCTTCTTTGGGATTAAATGCAAAATCATAATAGGTTTTTACGGTGGGGAATTTCTCATATAGCTCTATTATTTGCTGTTCCAAAGCCTTTTTGGGAAGCTTGGATATATATGTCTTTAAGGCTCTTTTACTCATATAAATTTCGTGTCTAATATCAAAAATAGGCTATACAACTATAAAAGCCTCAAATGCTTAAATCTTTGTTAAAGCTAATAAATGCTGTACAACAATAGTGGTATTCATTAGGAAATACGGATAAAAAGCGGTATACTGTAAACTTGTACAACTTCTAAATTCCATACACACATATGAGGCAACTAAAGATTATCAAGCAGGTAACGAATCGTGAGTCGAAATCACTGGATAAATATTTGCAAGATATCAGTAAAATTGATTTAATTACAGCGAATGAAGAGGTAGAACTAGCGCAGAAGATTAGAGAAGGTAGTCAAGCAGCTTTGGAAAAATTGACCACTGCTAACTTAAGGTTCGTAGTTTCCGTAGCAAAACAGTATCAAAATCAAGGTCTTAAATTACCAGATTTAATAAATGAAGGAAATTTAGGCTTGGTTAAAGCAGCAAAAAGATTTGATGAAACAAGAGGATTTAAGTTTATATCCTATGCCGTTTGGTGGATCAGGCAATCTATACTACAAGCTTTAGCGGAACAATCTAGAGTTGTTCGTTTACCGTTGAACAAAATTGGTTCAATTAATAAAATCAAAAAAACATTTTCTTACTTAGAGCAGGCACATGAGCGTCCGCCTTCTCCTGAAGAAATTGCAAAAGAATTAGAAATGACGGTTTCTGAAGTGAAGCAATCACTTAAGAATTCAGGTAGACATGTATCTATGGATGCACCTTTACGTGAAGGCGAAGATTCTAACCTATATGACGTTTTGCGTTCAGGCGAGTCTCCAAGACCAGATAATATTTTATTACAACAGTCTCTGAATACTGAAATAAATAGAGCATTGGACACACTATCTCCAAGAGAGGCAGATGTTGTAAAGCTTTATTATGGTATCGGTGATCAACAATCAATGACTTTGGCAGAAATTGGACAGACATTCGATCTAACAAGAGAACGTGTAAGACAAATTCGTGAAAAGGCAATACGTAAATTACGTCATGCCTCTAGAAGTAAATTGTTAAAGACCTATTTAGGGTAAACCTTACCAATTGTTTTAAAAAAAGAAAGCGCCCGTTTATACGGGCGCTTTCTTTTTTATACTGTTTTGAAACACTATGAATAGGTTAATTTATTGATATTAAAATTTACGAGGATGCTATTAAGATCCTGAATAAAGTTTTGATAAGATGAAAAATCTTGATTTTGGTGTGCCATGGGATTTTTTTTTGGTTTTGGTTTATTTGACTTTTACATATAGTCCAACTCAGCCAGTTCGTTGATACTAAGAATCTCATTTAAATCTTGAAGAAAAATTAGGTATTCTTCTCCGTAGGTGTCGTAAAGCATATTGTAGGTTTAAAAGTTAAACTTGATTTGGGTAATTATATCTTGAAGTAAATATATACCGATGATAAGATTGTGACAACAAAATGTGGTGAACCAATTTAAAAGTGTTGTAAAACATACAAAAATGTGTTGTTTAGGCTTGAAAATGCCCAAGCACTAGGTTTTATAGGGGTTTAGAGATGTGCAGTTCATCCCATATATTGGTATTTTATCGATATAGATTATAAAAACGACTTATTTACAGGCAGTTATCTGTTAAAATTGATAAACTAAAAAGATGATATGTTCTTTAAATTAAGGTTATAAATTTTTTATTTCTTCTTAAACATGACAATGTGCAATATTAATAAAGCATATTGAATCACCCTTTTACAATACCCGTTCTATATATTCGTTTTTAAAGTGACCCTATTAATATAATATTACTAAAGTTGAAAATTAAAATCTAATGAAGAGATTCTCCCCTATTCTTTTGATATACAAATTGGTTTTACTAGTAGCTATCCTTTTTATAACAATTCCGGTTAAAGCAGATGGTAACTGTTTAAAATCTTCTCCTGCCCAAAATTTAGAAATTGCAGCATTAGTTTTAAATAGCCATAGTTTTAATACACATAAACGTAGCACCTTTACCTACGCATCACAAACAGAAGCCGTAGAACGCGGATTAACGATTATACATCTACAGGCAGACAACAAGTTTGAATTCAAGACATTTGATACGTATGGGAGTAAAGAAGATGTAAAGACATTTGTAGCAGTACTTTCTAAAATGGTAGAAGCTAAAGCAATATTCGCCATATTAGCGCATGATTCCGCCGCTGCACAATTAACAGGTTTTGAAAAGCAGCTTTCTGATTTAAGTTTTTTAAAATTAAGTGCCTTAAAAGGAAGGCAAGCATACATTATGCATAATCTTAATGGTGTTATCACCGAACAGGTAAATGATAATTCTATCACAGAAACCTTAAGTAATACATCAGGCATTTATAGTACGGCAATTTACTTTCCAAAAGAGGTGTATGAATTTGAATCAAAAATAGATAGATACATTGCCCATGCCGGCGGAGAGATTAACGGAGTAAAATCTACCAATTCGAAACACGCTTTAGATGAAAACTATAAAAAGGGATTCCGCAATTTTGAATTGGACATTATAGAAACATCTGACGGGAAATTGGTAGCCGCACATGATTGGGAAATGTGGGCTCGATTTACCGATTATACCGGAAGCTTACCTCCTACCCATTCTCAATTCATGAAACAGAAAATTTATGGTGATTATACAACGCTAGATATGGATGGCATTAATACCTGGTTCAAGAATCACCCAGATGCTACCTTAATTACGGACAAGGTTAATGATCCCATAGCCTTTGCCGACGCTTTTGTTGACAAAGACCGTTTAATAATGGAACTCTTTAGTGTTATGGCAGTTGAAAAAGCATCTGAGCACGGTATACATGCCATGATTTCCCAAGATCCATTAATATCTATTAAAGGTGATAAAGTCAATTTCTTAAAAGTGAATAATGTAAAACATGTGGCACTATCAAGAAGAATAATTGCAAGTCAGAAGAAATTGATGCTGCAATTAAAAGAAGCAGGTATTAAGGTGTACGTGTATAATGTAAACTTTGATGCAGGTAAAGACGAACAATATGTTTATGATAATGAATTAGGTTTGGTCTATGGCATGTATGCCGACAAATGGATAGATACTATGAAGTCTAAAAATTAAACTCATACGTTAGTCCTGCAGAAATAGAATAAAAATAACTTCCGGGATCAAAAGACTGTTCTTGCCTTAGAACACCCACATTAGTTCTATAAGCGCTTAAATTATTCTTACTGGTAAATTGGTATTCTACGCTTAAACGTTGCGATTCTATATACAAAAGTGTTTCTGCTAACAATTGATCTCCCGATGTAAATTGTCGCAGCTCAGGTGAAAATCCGTAACCTAAGTTAATTCCCATATAATTTTCAGCATCCTTTAAATACTTACGTACCAATAAATTTCCAGAAACGTTAGTTAAGTTATCCACTTTAGGAGTAATGAACGATCGTAAAGAAAAATAATAGTTACCCTTGTAATACCCTATTGAGTTGGTAACTGATTTTATATCTCTAGTTGCAAAATTTATGTACCGACCACCACCAGAGAATTCTAAACCGCTTTTATGGTTATAATAAATATCGCTACCAACTTTATGATTAGGATACAGATCCGATTCTGAATAACCGTAGTTGACATAAGCATAAAAGCCTTTTGCAATTTTTGGGTACAAATCAATGTCTAATTGAATTCCGTTTTTACCTACTCTATTACTATTGTTTATTCTAGGTATGATAGAGCCCAAGGGAGTCTGTCTTTTAAAAGCAATGCTTGATGTGGTAATAGGATCAAAACGCTGGTCAAAAACAGTTACAGAACTATTTACCATTACAGAATTCTTTAGTTTCTCTTCTGTAACCGGTGTTTTTCTAACTAATACTTCGTTCTTATCTTCAATATCTTTTGCTAAGGTTACCTTCTGTTTTTTGGCTGTTACTAATTTAGTTTTGACAGCACTATCTACATTATACCAACCATCATCATCATACGAAAAACCATTTACACCCTCAGTAGCTAGTGCTTGAAGTCGTAATAGTTCACGATTATTTTCTATATGCACCAATGCTTTATTTGACAGACCCAATGCCGTAGCATAATTTTTGGCATACAATTCATTTTTAATGGCTGAGATCCATACTTCTCTATTTTTTTTGGTTTCGGATAAAATAGTATTGAAGGATGAACGAGCTCTATCATAATCACCACGCCAACTCAACGTTTTCGCCCATAATAATGAAGTATCTATATTGGTAGCCGAATTATTGATTAATACATAGAGCATATTATGGGCAGTATTCGTTTTGCCCTCATAAGCCAATTCATATGCCGTATTAAAATTATCAGCAGAATCTTGACCAGTACCACGATAGATACCGGCTAATAGAATCAAAAGAATAATATGAAAGTACTTGTTGATCATTATTTAACGGACGCCAATGTTTTTTCGGTTTCTTTTTTTTCTGGTTTATGTATTTTAATACCTGCATTTCTTGCAATGGTTCGAGCCCGTGAAATTTTATCTGCGATTTCATTGGCACTAGAACTATTTTCTTGAACCTTGTCTATTAAATCTAGACCTTCTCTTAACTTATCTGACCAGTAATAAACATCAAATAGCGCAGCATAAGAATCTATGTAATTCGGATTAATAGAAATACATTCTTGCAATATCTCTGCAGCCTTATCATGGTTTCCTTTCCATGAATAAACCCTGCCCATTAATATTTTGGTATCTATATGACTAGGTGCTCCAGAAAGGTTGTAGCGACATAATAATAACGCTTTGTCCCATTTTTTATTCCATGCTAAATCCCTGGCAACAAAATATCCCTTATCAGAATCTTTACCATCGTAAACACTGTTCAACCAAACCGTTTCACTATCGGTAAACTTTTCTTTCTGAATGGTGAAAATTGCCAAGCTATCAGGAATAATTTTATTCTCTGTAGTTACGTAATGATTCACCGATTTAAAACGCTCTAGTGTTTTTTGGACCGAACCACCACCGAAGGTAGAACTGATATCCATATTTTCTTCTAGTTGCATAATATCGCCATCGGTATACAGTGTTTCGCCACTTATATATTCTTTCAACTCATTCTTATTTCGCATTAATGGAATATTCTTTGTAGACCTAAAAGCAGTTTGCATATCAATGGCACCACCCATCCAAGCAACTTTTTTAGGCATTTTTAATTCGTACGAACCATTTAAAAGCGCCAAAATTGATGGGGTAACATCGAAATGAGAAGAAACAGAGCTCATCTTTCGTGTAGTTTTTAGCATTGGACTATACATAATTAAAGGCACATGAAAACGGCTGATAGTATTACGCTGTGGAATAGGAATTAATCTATGGTCGCCAGTGATAATGAAAATTGTATTCTCATAATTGGGTTGCGTTTTGTACGATTCCATAAACCACTTAATAGAACTGTCCGTGTATAAAAGTGTCGCAAATACATTATCGTTTTTTTCAATGATTTTTTCAACCCTAGAATCGAAGCCTCCTTTTAACAGGATATTTTCAACTTTAGCTTCATACAAATCTTGACTTGGCGGAATAAATGGTTCGTGTGTACTGATGGTCATGTAAACTTCTAACCTAGGTTGATTTTCTCCTCTTTCTAAACTGATACTTTTTTTGAATAATTCTAAATCTGGAAAACCCCACGAAGAACCAGCCGCATCTTCAGCTTGTTGTTGGTACTTATTTCCGAATCCTGATTTATCCAATACGAAATCAACATTCTCACTTTTAAGAAATCGGTCTACCTTGTCAAAAGAACTATTGGTACCTTGGTAAAATGAAGTATGATACCCATTATTTTTTAGCACACTGAACAGTGTCAACTTATTAGGGTACTCCTCTAATTCCATAAAGCCACTTTTACCAAAAGGCAACGAACCTAATAATGATGGTAGTACTCCAAATGTTCTACCCGTATTGCTCAAAAAATTCTCCCAGTATAAAGATTTGGTGGTCAATGAATCTAAATACGGAGTAAAGCCACCATATTCGGCACCTTTACCAACAAAATCCCTACCCAGACCTTCAACCATGATAAAAACGATATTGGGTTTCTCCTCTTTTAATTCGAAGTATTCACCAAGTACATTCTCGATATTTGCACTTTCTACTAATGGATATTCTTCCGTAGAAGTATAAGAATTGTCTTCAGTAGAAGAATTATAAAGGTTTACAGCCAGGTATTGTACTTTATTTTGGTTTATTGGCTTGCCATCTGTAAATAAAGACGCCATAAAAAGACTGAACAAGACAATCGTAAACGGGTACATTTTGCTAATTCGATGATAGACTTTAGAAGTGATTCTGTAAAGTATCAAAAACAGACTTATTAATATAGCTATACCAATGAGCAGATAAACTGATATCATGAATCCGCCAGAATTAGCTATCGTTATTTTTATATCTGCATAGCTATATCCTAAAATATCTGAACCTAAAGGCACTAAAGTAGTGCAGTAATATGCAGTAAGTAGCGCTTCGAATATGAGTATAAAACTCAATAAAACAAAGACCAAATTAAAACCATATTTAGAGCGTAGATTTTCCCAAAAATTAAAGGGAAATACCATAACAATACCCATTAAAGCGGTAAAACCTATTTGGTGAACAATAGCTTTTAAAAAGCTCACCGAAAAAATAGTATCTATAACCCCTTTGTAATACAGCATGCCGTATTGAAAAAGCGTCAACACGAACAAACATCCGAAAAAGGATATCATAAGCCGGGTATACTGCTTTAAGGAATATCTATCTATTTGACTTGTGTTCATTGCTTATTATGATGCTTTTGCAAAACCCTTTCTAACTTGGGATCCCCAACCAGATTTTATTTTAAATAATTTCTTATAATTCCCTCTAACTGCAGCATACACTACAATTGGGTGAAAAATGAAAGGTTCTAGAATTGCCAGACCCATTAATATTAGAATATCTTTTGTTTTTCGGTATTGGTTGTACGAATACACATCCCAAAGAATGGCGTAAAACGAAATCATGATAGAAAACAGGAATATTGCCAACGTAATCATGAAGAAGAATTCCCAATTTAGAATACCTAAGTAGGCAAAAAGTAGGATGGTGAAAAAGCCAAAAAACTCCAATAACGGAGAAAGCCATTCATAGAAAAACCAATACGGATAACTTAATAAACCAAGCCTACCATATTTTGAATTGAACAGCATGTCTTTATGCTTGAACAGAGTTTCTAGATTTCCACGAGCCCAACGGTCACGCTGATTTACAAGTATTTTAAGGTCTTCAGGAACTTCTGTCCAACAAAGAGGATCAGGTATATATTCAATAGTATATGGTTCTTTTCTATCATGCATATAACGACGCATTTTAAAAACGATTTCCATATCCTCTCCAACAGTATCTGTATCATAACCACCTACAGCCAATGCTATTTCACGTTCAAAAAAACCAAATGCACCTGATATAATTAGCAAACTATCGATTCTACCCCATGCCATTCTACCTAATATAAAAGAACGGGTATACTCTAACAATTGAAATCGTGCCAGCCAATTCGTCGGCAATCTAATTTCTTCAAGCTTACCACCTTGAATGATACAAGAGTTGGCAACACGAATTACTCCGCCAACGGCAATAACCCTTTTCTTAGAACGTTGAAAAAATGATTTAACAACGTGTAATAAAGCATCTGGCTGTAATAGGCAATCCACATCAATACACCCTACATATTTGCTAGTAGATAAAGATACACCTGCATTTAAAGCGTCGGACTTACCACCGTTCATTTTGTCAACAACGGTTAATTTTTCAAATGCCCTATTTTTAGATTTATAAATACCACGAACTGTTTTAGATTTCCAGTCGGGATCCATTTCAACATCTATTTTTTCAAGGTCATATGAATCAATTAGTTTTTGTAAGGTATCATCTTTACTACCATCGTTCACTACCATTACATCGTAGTTTACATACTGCAATGATAATAATGAACGAATATTCTCAACAATGGTGAGTCCCTCATTATACGCAGGCGCAATTATAGTAATTGTCGGTGCTAAAGGAGAAGCCATTATTTTAGAAATATCTGTAAAACTGTTTTTATTTCTGTAATGAATAGAATTTCTGGTAGAGAAATATGCCATTAGAGAAAATAGTGTAAAAAGAATCATAGTAAAAACAAAGAATACAAAATTGATATATTCCAATACCACACCAAATAGTTCACTATCCATTTTTCTTTTTGTATAAGGAGTTGGACAAGGAACATAACTGATCGAATAAAGTAGAGCCGTTGTCGTTAGATGCTATTCTTCTTTTAATTGACTCGTTCAGTTCTAACTCAAAATCAACCTCAAAAAGTGATCTTTCTTCTGTTTCTGTTTCGGGTTGTTCGGTAATTTCTAATTGAGATTTTATGTACTCTAAAGCCTCTGTAGCCTGTTCTACAAGTTTTTCAGACGCAGTTTTTATGATACTTTCCAATAAATGGATTTCTTTCTCATCACCAATACTTTTAATTTCGTTTAAAAGTATAAGCTTGGTTTCTTGATCTGCGAGATTATAGATGTCGGTAAATACACTTTCAGCTAAAGCATTTTCTCCTGAAAATAATTCGCTAGGTCTAGGTGTCTCATATGAGAATTTCGTAATAAGCTCATTAGCTCTTTCTATTACGAGGTCTGATGTATTATTATTAGCAATTTCATGCAGTATTGTTAACTCTCTACAATCGCCAAGTTCAGCAATATTTTCTAGCAACACCATAGTATCCAATTCTTCTTGAGGCATAAAATTAGCGACAAACACAGCATTTTCTTCAAGAGAATCAAATGGATTTAAATCATCACCTACTTCAATAGTAGTATTCAAATTATTATTAGCAATAATCGATGACCAATCAATACTTTCAATTTCTTTTGTCGGTATAACGTCATTTAAAATTGCAGTTTCAATTACTTTTTTATGTTCGCTATAATCGTCATCTAACTCAAATAAGGGTTCAAATTCTTCTTGTGTAAAAGTCGAAACTGGGGCTTTAATAGGTATTTCTGCGGTAACCAATGGTAAAAAATCTATGCTTAATTCTTCGTCTATATGTTGCTTCAGTTCTAATTTTTCTTCCTCAATTTTATTTTTTTCTACCCATTCAGTTTCATGATGAACATGGGGTAAAAATGAGAGGTCAATTTCATCTATATTAGTTACAACCTCTGTATTTATTGTAGTTGAATCGATTATGTTATCCGATTGCTCTTCAAGATTTTCAATACAATCTTCTTCGATTATTGCCACTTTTAGCTCTTCTTCGGCAGCAACAATACCGTTACCATTATCGGTTACATCAACGGTTTCTATTATAATTTCTTCATCTGAAACTACTACAATGTTTTCTAAAGGTTCTTCAATTATACTTTCAGAAATTACTTCATCTTCAACATAATGAGAATCGATATTGGGTTCTGTTTTATAAAAATCTGATCTCGAAATATTTTTGGTAGGCATTATTCTTTCTGGATCGATTTTATTAAGCGTACCAATAACTTTTCCTTTAATATTAAAATGGCGTTCAGTAAGTTGTAAATTTTCTAAAAAAGGAACGTCTGCTATGGTACCTAGCTCCCCAATAGCATCAAGAATTGCTATTTTAATATCATGACTAGCCTTTGAATACACTAATTTCAATGTCGTTAAAGCACTCACGAAATGAAAATCTTTAATACACTCAATAGCTTCTGCCTGAATATCGCGGTTCTTATGTTTTAAAAGCGTTATGATAGATTGTTCAGCACCGTTCTGACTATAATATTTAATCAAACGTAAAGAAAATAAAACTACATGGGTATTTGTAGAAGTCAACCAGAGTGCGAATTGTGGCGGAGTATAATTAGGTTTATGCCTAAGTACATCTAACAACTTTAGTTGTTGCCATTCAGCAATCTTAAACTTTGTATTGTCAAGAAAATATTTAATGCCTTCTTCTCTTAGGTTTACTACTGCAATTTCTGCCTGTTTACGAATAGTGCTTTGTCTATGGTTTATGAATTTTATAATAAGTCCATATGACTCATCAACTTCCATGGTGGTCAATTCTACTATTCCGCTAGAAACGACTTGCCATTTTCTACTACCAATTTTTTTATAAGCATCGTGGTGTAGACCTAAGTCTTTATATAATTTAATTAACACGGATTGAGATTCACCAGATAAATCTTTTCGAAGATCAAGTAAAACCTCTGTAAGCACATTTCTATCAAAATCGTTTTTGATCAACTCTCTAATAGTAACTTTCAGATTTAGATAGTTCATTTTCTCCTCTTTTGAATTTGAATCTTCAAAAAACAAAAATTCGTTAATCATGGGGGAAAATTCAATCTTCTTATCTTTCGTTCGATGGTTATTTGTGTTGATATTATTTCTTATGACAAAAACGCCAATAAAATAGATAACCGCCAATACAAAAAATAATATAGTCAGCCACCAGAGATATTCTAAATTGAATTCTGGTGCAGTGATCAGCGATATTTTAATTTGATTAGGGGGAATCAACAAATTTTATCTTTTTTTACTTCTCTATTCTCTATTCTCTATTCTCTATTCTCTATTCTCTATTCTCTATTCTCTACTTCTCTACTTCTCTGGCTATTCTAACTAATAATTCAGTTGGACTTACTGGTTTAGTGATGAAATCATTTGCACCTAATTCAAAAGCGGTGAGAACATTCTGTTCGTTACCCGCTGATGATATAATAATTATGGGTGTATTAGATTTTAGTTCGTTTCGTACATAGTCAATAAGCTCTATACCAGAACAATAAGGCATCATTATATCGCTCACTATAATATCAGGCATAGAATTTTTTAAATATTCTTTTACCTCTTTACCATTAGCCGAATGGTGTACTACATAACCACCCTTTTTAAGCCTAAAATTTAATAAAGAGGCCAATAGTTGGTCATCATCTGCTAATAGTACGGTTTTACTCATATTATTTTTTGTTCATTACTGTTAATTCTGCGGTAAGGTTCTCTTCCAATACTGGATAATCGATCAAGAAAACTTCATACAATTCTTTTACTTTTTCTACCTTATTTGCTTTGCAACTTGCTTCTATATCAACGATTAGCTTTCGCATTCCGTCAGCCTTTATCATAGCAAAACCTGCTTTTAATTTATGTGCAGATAAGGCAATCTCTTTTAGGTTATCGGTTTTTAAATGAATAGTAACATTACCAATGAATTCGATGGCGTTCAGTTTAAATAATTTTACTAGCTCGTTCAACATATCTATCTCACCAAAGCAATCTTTTAATAGATGATTTAGATCAACAACCGTGGTTTCTTTAGGCTTTATCATTGGCTTTTGAAGTATTGAAGAAAAATCTTCGAGTTCAACTTTACTTTTTTTATTCTTTAAAATGGTCGTCATTAAATCGTTTAAGCTGTATGGTTTTAACAGAAAATCGTTAATTCCTATTGTTTTACATTCTATACTATCCTTTTCGGTGAAATCTGCACTAAAGGCAACAATTGGTGTAGACTTGATTTTATTGTTTTCGTGAGTTCTAATAATTTTTGAAACCTCAAACCCGTTTTGGTTAGGCATTTTTAAGTCCATAAGAATAAGGTCTACATTACTAGAACCAAGAATTTCTAGACCTTCGGTTAAAGAAACATTTGCATGCACCTTGCAACCCCATTTTGTTAATTGCTCAACAATTAGAAGTGAATTCATTTGGTTGTCTTCAAAAACCATAATCTCAGCACCTGCTAATAAATGCTGACCTTTTAAATTTTTATATGGTTTTTTCGATATTTTAGAAAAACCTATGTTTTTGCCAATAGTGTAAGGCAATCGAAAGGTTACCGTAGTACCACTATCAATGGTACTATCAATTTCTATATCTCCTTTAAGTTTCTCAATAATTTCTTTCGTAATCGTTAAACCGAGTCCCGTACCGCCATATTTACTTGAAGTATTTGCTTCTGCTTGTGTATAACGTTTAAAGATTGTATCGATTTTTTCTTTAGCAATCCCAATTCCGGTATCTGCTACAGAAAATTCTAGCACACAATGGTTATCATAAGATGCTTTACTAAATACCTCTAATTTTATAAAACCTTGCTCAACGAACTTCACAGAATTACCAAGAAGATTGAGCAGTACTTGAGATAATTTTGAAGGGTCTCCCTTTATAATTTTAGGTACATTGTCATCAATCTCCACTAAAAGTTCAATTTTGCGATCAACGATCAAAGTTTCACATAAAAACATAACATCTTTAAGTAAACTATGTAAGTTAAAATCGACCGTTTCAAAATTAGAAACGCCAGAAGAAATCTTAGAATAGTCTAACACTTCATTTATAAGCTTTAATAATGTATTGGAAGCAAACTGTATGGCATCTACCTTTTTATGTTGGCCACTAGTTAGTTTTTCGTCGTTCAGTAAATTGGCGAAACCAATAATACTGTTCAATGGGGTTCTAATTTCATGACTTATATGCGCAATAAATTGTTTTTGTGAAATCTCTTGATTTTCATCATTAGAGGCTTTGATAGCATGCGAAACAACCGCACCTTTTTTAGGTTTGTAAATATGATTTTCTAAACTAGCTCGAAAGGTGTTAAATGAACCTTTTAAGATTTTGGCATCGTCTGCACTTAACTCATCAAAAGAGAACTCGCTAACGGTTCTTTCAAGTTGGGCTAATTGACCAAGTAAATCCTTAGTTTTTGAAATTGACATAAATAAATATTCTTTAGTTTAAGGGGGTTGGTTTTTATTATTACCTAAAAATGCATCAATACTGTTGCGAGAACAATAAAATGTTCCCTAAGAGTGGTTATTTGTTGTGAATACACTTAAATTGTAGGTCTAAACTCACTTCATGAAGCAGCTTATCTATTTTCTGTGTCTTACAACCATTTTCTCTTGTGGAGAAAAAAAAGAAAAAATTGAGGAATCTACCTTAGAAAAAGCACATCGAATTCACGATGATGTAATAACCATTGACACCCATAATGATATCAATGTTAAAAACTTTACAGACAGTGTAAATTACAGTCAGAGGTTAGATACCCAAGTAAACTTACCGAAGATGAAAGAAGGTGGTTTAGACGTCTCTTGGCTCATCGTTTATACAGGTCAAGATACGTTGACGGATGATGGCTATGCCAAGGCAAAAGAGAACGCTATTCAAAAGTTTGAGGCTATTCATAAATTGTGTGAAGAAATTGCTCCCGATGAAATAGAATTGGCTTTAACCTCTGCAGATGTAAAACGAATTGCTGGGGCTGGAAAAAAAGTTGCAATGATAGGTGTTGAAAACGCATACCCTATTGGTACAGATTTAACCCAATTTAAAACCTATTATGATTTAGGGGCACGTTATATTTCTTTGGCGCACAATGGTCACAGTCAATTTTCTGACTCCAATACCGGTGAAGCAGATGATGTATGGTTACATAACGGATTAAGTGATTTAGGTAAGGAAGCAGTAGTAGAAATGAATAAGCTAGGTATAATGATTGATGTTTCGCACCCTTCAAAAGAAGCGATGAAGCAAATGATAGCATTGTCAAAAGCACCAATTATAGCATCACATTCGTCTGCACGAGCGTTATGCGGACACAGCCGTAACCTTGATGATGAGCAGTTAATGATGATGAAAGAAAATGGCGGGGTTGTACAAACCGTTGCGTTCAGCTCTTATTTAAATACTGAAAAGCATGATGCCAGAGCCGCATATATGAAATCTATTTACCAAAAAATTGCCGATTCATTAGAAATAGCTTGGTATGAGCGTTCTCAGTTCTCAGGTTTATCTGATACTGAAAAAGAAGCCTTTATGGAAAACTACCCTAAAGTACTTGAAATTGGTAAGGGCTTGGTTGAAAATAAAACTGATGCGCCACCTGCAGTAAATGTTGCCGATTTTGTTAACCACATTGACTATATGGTGAAACTAATAGGTATAGACCATGTCGGTATAAGTTCAGATTTTGATGGTGGTGGCGGTATTGAGGGGTGGAATGATGCATCAGAAACCTTCAATGTAACTTTAGAACTTGTAGAACGTGGTTACTCAGAAGAAGATATTGCAAAATTATGGGGCGGTAACCTTATGCGTGTATTAGACGAGGTTCAAGCTCAGGCGAAAATATTGGGTGAGATTTAATAATCTTCACCCAAGGCTGCTAAACGATCTTTAACGAACTCAATTTTTGTTTTACCATGCGGAGTCGGTTTTCCATTCTCCCCAAGGTTCACCATAATTATATTATCGACCGTTACTATTGTCTCATGGTTCATTTTATTACGAACTTCGCAATTTAAGGTCAACGATGTTTTACCAAATTTGACAACTTCAATTCCTATTTCAACAACGTCACCTTTTACAGCGGCGCTCATAAAATTAATCTCAGACATATATTTGGTAACTACCTTTCCGTTTTCTAATTGAATAATTGCATATAATGCGGCCTCTTCATCTATCCAAGCTAATAATTGACCTCCAAACAATGTTCCGTTAGAATTCAAATCACCTGGCTTCACTAATTTTCTTGTATGAAATCTCATAGTTTCCTTTTTAAAAAATTACGGTGCAAAGTTATGTTGAAAAAAAAGAAAACTACGATTTTCAATGCTTTAGCAACTACGAATTGCCAATAGTAACAATTGAAGTATTAATTAGTTACATATTAATAATAGTCGATAGTGAGATTTATGATTACTTTAATTTACAATGCAAATTATTGCTTTAAACAATAATGTTCATAACAGGTTAAAAACTTCTTTACGGTGATAATTATGAGTTTTATCTAATACGTACCTTTAAATAAAATCATAAAAATGGACAGGAAACAGCAATTGCAATCAATTCGACCAACAATTACCTCTGCCAAAATAATGCCCGACATGAGTGATGATGAGCGGTTTCAGAATGAAACATTGCGACCAATAATAAAATTTCAGAACGATTTGTTATTAGCTTCTTTTCAGAATTACATTAAAAAAATGAAAAATACCTTTTACGAGCTAAAACTTGAAAAACGGTTAGATTATATAGCAAAAGCCATACAAAAAGACATCAAATATAGAAATTCATTAAAAGGAATGATTATAGGTCATTTTACCGTAGATGAATACGAAAACTACATTCAAAACTCGTCTGCGCTGAATAAAAGAATGATGAATATGGTCGTTAAAAGATTGCAAGATCAAATTCAATTTTTTGAAAAATATGATTTAATCCAAAAGTGATTCGCCATTTAGGTTCGTGGTAAGAATATTACTCATTAAATCGAAATAAGGTCGTATTGCAGCAAAACTGTCATTTACCTTATTAGCAAAATCATCTGATAAGACTTCTTTATCGGTAAAATTCTTAACGAAAATATATTGCTTTTTGCGTATATATTCAATGTTAGGATCTTCCTTATCAAAACCTTTCGGGGCAGTTTTTAATTCATCGCCAACTAATGGTCCCCAAATAGCGTTAAATTTTTTATCATTGATAATGTCCGTCAAATCGCTAGTGTCTATCTCCCACTCTTTTCTTATTCGCAATAAGTCTTCCTTTTCAGGATTCCAGAATCCGACAGCAACAAAACTGTTACTTGGTGCTACCTGCAAGTAATACCCACCTCTACGATGCTTACCTGCTCTAGAAAACGAAGCAGAGAAATTAGTTTTATAAGGAGTTTTATTCTTTGAAAAACGAACATCCCTATAAATTCTAAATACTTTTAATTTTTCAATTTCATCATGTGTCTTTAGCTTTTCAAGTATATGATTAAAAAAGCTCTTTACTTTAGTTTCCTCGGCTTTAAATTCCGCCTTATGTTCTGTAAACCAATCTCGATTATTGTTTTTCTTAAGCTTATTTAAAAATTGAAAAGTGCTTTTTGTAATCTTCGTTTCTAACATACGACCTAACTCTTGTGATTTTAAGCTAAAGTTAACCATAAGAAGAGAAGTACTTTTAGTTATTTGGTTAATTTTGATGAATTAATGAAGACCCATGGACCATCGATCTATAATCGAAAAGATTAATACCCACAAAAAACAACCGAATTTAAGATTTCGTTTAAAAAAGAATACGGAGAAATTTACCGACCTTCTTTTTTATATGTTGTTTGATATTGAAACACCAGTAGCAGAAAGTTTAGATGTACTTGAAAAGCAATTTGATGAACTTGTTAATTTAGCCTGTTGGGAAAGCGATAAACCTTGTAAGAAGGTTTGGGAGAATTATGTAGAGAAACTTCCTTTAGTTCTAGAGAGCTTAAATCTTGATGCTGAAGCGACGGTAAATTGTGATCCCGCCTCATTATCAATTGAAGAAGTGTATATGGCTTACCCAGGCTTTTATGCCATTTCAGTATATAGATTAGCTCACGAGTTATATAAAACGGGTTTTCCTTTAGTACCAAGATTAATGACAGAATATGCGCATAGGCAAACTGGTGTAGATATTAACCCAGGTGCACAAATAGGAAAGTCTTTTCATATTGATCATGGTACCGGAGTTGTAATTGGTGAAACTGCAATTATAAAGAATGATGTCAAAATATACCAAGGCGTAACTTTGGGCGGACTCTTTGTTGCTAAAAACTTACAGCAAACCAAACGTCACCCAACCATAGATAATAACGTTACCATTTACGCAAATGCCACTATTTTAGGTGGTGATACCGTTATTGGTGCCAATAGTGTTATAGGAGGAAACGCTTGGATTACCGCCTCGGTACCACCACATTCCACAGTTTTTCACACACCTGAAATAAAAATTAAAACATTACCACATGTCTAATACCTTATTATCTCTTATTGGCAATACTCCGCTAGTAAAGTCCCGAGTTCTCAATACAAACCCTAATGTTTCTCTGTATTTTAAATTAGAAGGTCATAATCCAGGTGGTAGTGTAAAAGATCGCGCTGCTTACAATATGATTAAAACCGGTTTTGACAATGGCGATTTTACAGTTAACGATAAATTAATAGAAGCTACCAGTGGAAATACCGGTATTGCTTTAGCTATGATAGCTGGTGTATACGGACTAGATATTGAATTGGTAATGCCAGAGAATGCTACCAAGGAAAGAGTCCAGACCATGAGGGCATATGGTGCCAAAGTAACCTTAACGTCTGCTGATGTGGGTATTGAAGGCGCTCGAGATTATGCGGAAAGTAAGGTTACCAATGAAGGTTATATAATGATGAACCAATTCGGAAATGAAAATAACTGGAAAGCTCATTATAATACAACAGGTCCTGAAATATGGCAAGATACCGATGGTAAAGTCACCCACTTCGTTTCTTCGATGGGTACGACAGGTACAATAATGGGTACGTCTACTTTCTTAAAAGAGAAAAACAGCAATGTGCAAATAGTAGGTGTCCAGCCAAGCGATAATGCCAGTATACCAGGTATAAGAAAATGGCCTCAAGAATATTTACCAAAAATATTTAATCCAAAGAAAGTAGACCGCATCATGGAAGTCAATGAACTGGAGGCTAAAAATATGGCTCGGAGATTGGCAAAAGAAGAAGGTATTTTTTCAGGTATGAGTAGTGGCGGTGCAGCGACGGTTGCACTACGCTTAGCTCAAGAATTAGATCATGGTGTAATTGTTTCTATAGTTTGTGATCGCGGAGATCGCTACTTATCATCAGAATTATTTGAATTATAATATTTTTCAAAATAGGATATAAAAAAAGAGCCGTGTAGACGGCTCTTTTTTGTTTTAAAATGAAAGCGAAGTACTATTCATTTAGCATCGCAGTATCAACTGATTTACTGTACTCTTGTACTAGAAATTCTAAATTCTCACCATGCTCATTAGTAAAAATGTAGGTGGTCTTATTATCTAAAGCCGCTTTACTTTTTAAACTCAAATTTTCAACAATTTTTAAGTTTTCTCCTTCATTCATGGCCACAACCAATTCGTCATTTTTAGAAACTAAAACAAAATCTTCTGGAGTTTTAGATTCATAGCTAAAGACAATTTTTTCATCGAAAGCATCGTCATCATCATTGTCTATTTGAACTGTTTTAATAATGGTCGAAACACTATCCACTATTCTATCTTGGTTTACTTTTCCTTGGTCCTTTTCAGCATTTTCTACTGTATTTAATCTTTTCGTTGTAATTACTACCGTATTCTTTACCAGTTTCTTTCCGTCGTTAATGGTGTATGATTTAGAAATTTTGGTATTCAATACTTCTTGATTTTGATTCTGTGCCAATAAAGTGCCGGTCATTAAGAACAGTCCCGCAATTGACATATAAATAGTTTTCATTTTCATATATATTATAGTAGTTAATAATAGACTTAAACACAACACTATACTGTACTTAAATCACTCATATCTAATATTTTAGATATAAGCAAGATATATGATGTGTAGCAATAGGAATGACCCATTACAATTAATCTTTAATGGAAATGCTTTGTTGTACTATCTAATAAACGAAAGTTTGTGAATGAAGATTACAACCACTTTTTCTTTTTAAAATAAAACATCATTCCTATAAAGAGAATAATCATAACAGCCCAAACCACGTAGTATCCGTATTTATAATGAAGCTCGGGCATATGGTCAAAATTCATACCGTAGATACCTGCAATGAAGGTCAAAGGAATAAAAATAGATGCCATAATGGTCAACACCTTCATCACCTCATTCATTTTATTACTCATGTTACTCATATACATTTCCATTAAACTCATAGACATTTCTCTATATATCTGTAAGCTTTCATTAATTTCCATGGTGTGATCCAATACATCACGTAAAAATAGTTTCGTGTCTTTTGTAATGAGCTTATTTTCGGTATCTATCAATCTACTTATCAATTCTTTGACAGGATAAATCCATCTTCTAATTTTTAAAACCTCTTTTTTAAGTAGCTGAATATTTTTAGCGACTATCGGTTCAGGATTCTGATACACTTCTTCTTCTAGGTTCTCTATTCTATTATTCAAGTTTTCAATGGCTAAAAAGTAATTATCTACCATAGCGTCTAGTAAAGCAAAAAACAGGTAATCTGCTCCCCTAGTTCTAATACGACCAAGTTTACCGGTAATACGCTCTCGTAGTCCGTTAAAAACATCAGCCTTCACTTCTTGAAAAACTAAAACTGTATTTTCATGTAAAACTATTGCTATATGCTCGCCGACAATTTCATCTTCCTCAGAAATGTATAACATTCGAAAGACCCCAAAAATATAATCTTCATACTCATCGATCTTGGGTCTTTGTTCAGTGTTGACGATATCTTCAAGCACCAAAGGGTTCAAATTAAAGTGCTTGCCTATTTTTTCGATAAAAGGTTCGTCAGTAATACCAACAACATTGACCCATGATATTTTATCTGCTCGTTCCTCTTTAAAAAAGTGCTCTAAGTTTGTAAACTCGGCAGTTTCAAAACCATCAGAGTTATAGGTTGTGCTGTAAATTATACTATCACTAAGCTCTTTATCGCCCATGTAACTTATGGTACCCGGTGCTTTACCTAGCTTATTCTGCTGGCGAGACTTTTTCTTTTTACGTTTAGGGAAGTTGAGCTTCTTATTTACTGCCATGAACAATTTTTTATAAATATATTAAACTACAAACTAGTTATTGAACTGAAGCTTGTTTAAAATTAAACCAGAACCAGGTGCAATAGTATTTAGTTTATGAGTAGACCCTGTAAGTAAAGAAGCCTTAATTTCTTTTAAAGTAAGCTCATTTTTACCAAGCTGCACCAATGCGCCCATAATCATTCGAATTTGATACCTTATAAAACCTTTTCCTTTAATTTTTAAAATGTAACTGTGTTCAGGAAAAAAGTTAGCTGTTAAAATATCATTGGGAACAATACAACAAGATTCAATTTCTCGAACTGCAATTGTAGTAGATTTTATCGATGCCGTATATACGCTAAAATCATGCATGCCTTGAAACAGAGACGCTCCCTGCTTCATTAATTCCAAATCTAGATGGTCTAGATAATTTGTAATAAAAGGTGCGCTAAACGGGTGATTTTTGCATCCGAAGGAAAAGAAGTAATTATACTCTTTCGTTTTACTATCCTTTATAATATTAAAATCTTGACCAATAGGTGCTATTGAAAGTAAACGAATATCTGAGGGAAGGTTTTTATTGAAATCCTGTATAAATACATCTAAGTCTTCTAAAGGTTCTTCAACGAAAAGTTCAAATGCACCATCTAATGAAGAAACTTTTGCATCGGTTCTACCAGCACCCAAAATTTTATAGGATATATCGGGGTATAAAAAGGTGAAAGTCTTATCGAGCATGCCTACAATGGTACGTAGTTTAGGTTGCACCTGCCAACCATTAAATCTAAAGCCTAAATATTGCAGACGTACTAAATAACAAAAACGCTGTTTCTTCATTTTGTAAATGTAATTACATTCTCATAACTACTAAACACATCATATAAATTGTCTTCTTACCCATCACCTGTAGAACCCAGTTTTAGATAGATTATTACACTATTAATTCCTACAGAATTATTATAGGTAAATTATTGTTAATGTTTAAAAAATATAGTAATATTAGTGTGCGGTTACCTTAAAATAAAGGTCTTGAACAACAAAGTTAGCCTTTTGTCGATTTGTTTGGACAAAACCAAAATCATACCATTACTTGCAGCGAAACTATGGTTACCCTTAGACCATAAAAACTAAATTTTATGAATTCTATCAAAGGATTATTTACTTGGAAAAGAACCTTAATTGTTTCAATTGTCGTACTTTTTTTATTGAATATCTTTAGTTTTTATGGATTATATACCAATAAGTTTTACTTTTTTAAAATTGATAATTACATATTTCCTATTTTATCCATTATACACTTCGTCTTTCTATATGTACTCTGGTTTAAAATTAAAGAGAAAGAATTAAGTGACCCACCAATGCGAACTTTAGAATATATTCTTTATATCATATCATTAGTATATCTATATAAATTGGTAGAAACTATTATTGTATTGTCTAGTTACTCTGATTTTGAAAATCATCTTATACCTGACACCTTCTTACCTATCGGATATTTAATGCTGACATTATACGCAGTCTTATTACTGGTAACACTTTTAGCGGTAGTATATAGAAAAGAAATGGTTGGTACGTATATATTCGATGATATGAATCAACATGTTGACCACTGGAAATAACTAAAACTTAAAAATATATTTAGCCCTCGGTAAGTAATTATCTAGGGCTTTTTATTTGGAATATGTTGTCATAAGTGATGTCAATCACAAAATGTTTTCTCTACAATTGCTTTTAATCTTCAGAATTATAACGAAAAAATGCTATTTAATTCAGCTAGCGCTGTAATTATCAAGGTAATAATCGACTGACTTATCAGCTAAATTACAATGAAATAGGCTATTTTCTATTCATTGTGATTTTTCTGTGATACTTTTTTTCTTTATTCGTAATTGATTATGAAACGTATACTTATTATTGAAGATGATCTTGAAATCATTAAGCTATTAGAACTACATCTTTCTGATGTTAGTTATGAAACCACTATGGCGATGGACGGTAACGAAGGGTTAAACTTAGCCTTGGAGAACGATTATGAGCTAATTCTTTTAGATCTTACATTACCCGGCTTAGACGGAGTTGAGATTTGTAGAAAGCTTCGTTCCACCAAAAACACGCCTGTAATTATGTTAACCGCTAAATCTGAAGAGATAGATCGTGTTTTAGGTTTAGAGATAGGTGCAGATGATTATATGACGAAGCCTTTTAGTATTAGAGAGCTTTTAGCAAGAATTAAGGCAGTACTTCGCAGATCTAATAAAGTGGAACTGAAACAGCCAGATACTTCAATTATTTTGGCAGAAGGACTTTCAATTGATATTGATAAGCGAAAAGTAGTTTTAGGTGATTATAAAATTGAATTATCGCCCAAGGAGTTTGAATTATTAGTGTTAATGGCATCGAACCCTGGTAGAAATTATACCAGAACCGAATTGTTAAATATTATATGGGGATATAATTTCGAAGGCTACGAGCACACCGTAAATTCTCATATCAACAGGTTACGAGCCAAAATAGAATCTGATATGGCAAACCCAAATTACATTTTAACGACTTGGGGCGTTGGGTATAAATTTAATGAAGAGATAATGGCATGATAGATAACAATAAAACCCTTACTCCGAAATTAGTAAAGAAACTATGGGGCGCTTTCATATTTTTGATTGTGCTGATGGGAGCCTCGTATATTTTCATTACCGGCTACCTAACGTTGAATTACAACCAAGCTATTACACAGCGTATTAATGCCAATGTGGCAAACCATGTAATTCAAGAAAAGTTTCAAAATGCCGCTCCGTTTTTAGAAGATGGCAGTGTAAATAAAGAACTTTTCGGAGATCTTATGCACGATATGATGGCTGTAAATCGTGGTATCGAAGTTTATCTTTTAGACAAATCTGGTGACATTCTATATTCTGTGGTGCTCGAACACAATGACAATGAGCCGATGAAGTCGGTATCTCTAGAACCAATACATAAGTTTATTGAAACCAAGGGCGATGAATTTATTTTAGGTGATGACCCTCTGAACTCTGATACTCAAAATATCTTTTCTGCCGCACCTTTTTCTGTCGATGGTCATGAAGGCTATATTTATATTATCGTAGCAGGTAAAGAATTAGCACTCATAAGTGATAACCTCTTCGGAACGTATTTTACCAAACTAAGTATAGGTGCAATAGTATTAACCATGCTTTTTGCAGCTCTAGTAGGAATATTAAGCATTTGGTTTTTAACCAAAAACCTTCGAATAATTACCCAGACGGTACGTAAATTTCAAGAAGGTGATTTAGATATTAGAATAAAAAATCCTGAGCAATCAGATATTGAAGTGGTAGCCTTGTCTTTTAATGAAATGGCAGATACCATTGTAGATAACATGGATAAAATGAAATCTGTAGATAATCTACGAAGAGAGTTAATTGCAAATGTCTCTCACGATTTACGTACACCGCTAGCTGTTTTAAAAGGGTATATTGAAACACTACAGATTAAGAAAGACTCGCTTACCGAGCTTCAAAAAGAAGAATATTTACAGATTACACATAATAATATAGACAAGCTCTCAAGTCTAATTAATCAGTTATTTGAATATTCAAAATTAGAGGCTGAACAAGTAACCCCTATTAAAGAGCCATTTTCAATTACAGAACTATCGCATGATCTAATAGCTAAATTCAAGCTATTGGCTGAACAGAATCAAATACAATTACAATTAGAGAACCCTGAAGACAACTGTATGGTTTACGCAGATATAGGTTTGGTTGAAAGAGCGCTACAGAATTTAATTGAAAATGCCATTAAATATACTGAGCCTAATGGTAAGGTTACTTTAGGTCTGGTGAAAATGGGTAATCAGATTGAAATAAATATAACCGATACTGGTAACGGAATACCCGTAAATGATCAACCCTTTATTTTTGATCGCTACAAACAAGTTGATGAACATACCAGGAAACAAGGACTAGGATTAGGTTTAGCCATCGTCAAAAAAATTATGGATTTACATGATACAACCATAGTAGTTTTAAGCAAACCCTATGAAGGAAGTTCTTTCATATTTAAACTACCTGCTTATCAATTACAATAATATTAATTTTGCTGTGAAAAAGAGAAAGCCCTATCCGATTTGGATAGGGCTTTTTTACTAAATATCTTTTAAGAAACTACTGTACAAGTCTTTAAATTCAAATCCATCAGTAAAGCGCTGTTTGTTCAATTTTTTGTAGGAGACCAATCCCCAGAGTAAGAGCTCTTTTAAGAAATAAACATCTTTAACCTCATACTCTGGTTGGTGTTCTTTTAACAACTGATTTAATGCGGGAATACTATCTAAAGCACGTTTGTATTCTTCATCGGTAAAATCGTCCATTAACTCAATTCCCTCACCTTGAAAGAACCAATGCAACAATTCGTCATAAACGGTTTCTTCATCTTTTCGCTCCAGTTTATTGATTTTAGGAAAGTATTTAGGGAATAAAGATTTAACGGCATCATCAATTAATATAGCCGCAACTCCGTCTGCTCCCTCCTGCTCACCTTCGTAAACCAATTCGATCTTTCCGGTAATTGACGGAATAATACCCAAGAAATCACTTAAGCGAACCATCGTATGGTTACCACCATTTAATAATGATCTGCGTTCTGCAGTACTCAATAAGTTTTCAAAGGCGGTAATACTAGTACGGGCACTTACACCACTTTTAGCATCTACATACTCACTATCTCGAGCTTCAAAAATAATTTGCTCTAACAAGTCTTTTGCTAAATCTGGTACATAGACAGCATCTGTTTGTCGAGAATCTAACTTCGCTTCTTGCTCTGTAATTTTTCTAGCAATTTCAATATCATCTGGGTAATGCGTTAAAATCTGAGAACCAATTCTATCTTTCAGCGGAGTAACAATACTACCTCTATTGGTATAATCTTCTGGGTTAGCTGTAAATACGAACTGAATATCTAACGGTAATCTCAGTTTGAAACCACGAATCTGAATATCTCCTTCTTCCAATATATTAAATAAAGAAACCTGAATACGAGCCTGTAAATCGGGTAGTTCATTGATTACGAATATGCAACGGTTCGCACGAGGAATCATTCCGAAGTGAATCACTCTGTCATCTGCGTAAGATAATTTCAAGTTCGCCGCCTTAATAGGATCTACATCACCAATTAAATCTGCTACCGTAACATCGGGAGTGGCTAACTTTTCAGCAAAACGTTCATCCTTATGCATCCAAGTAACAGGAGTGTCATCACCTTTTTCTTTGATGAGTTCCATTGCAAAACGAGACATCGGTTTCATGGGGTCGTCATTGATTTCCGAACCTTCTACAACCGGAATATATTCATCTAACAGATTCACCATTAAATGCGCCAAACGTGTTTTTGCCTGACCACGTAGACCTAACAAATTTATATTATGGCGAGAAAGTATGGCACGTTCCAATTCAGGAATAACAGAATCTTCATAACCCCAAACTCCAGGAAAAGCATCTTCTCCTTTCTTAATTTTCTCAATAAGGTTATCTCGTAATTCGTCTTTTACACTCTTTGTTTTATATCCGGCAACTTTTAACTCCCCTAGTGTATGTATTTTTTTATAATCTAATTTCATAAAATTTTCTTAGTCTTATTTCAATCTTTTTTTTCTATTAGCTTCGTAATCTTCAAATATCATTTCACCCAATCCTTTTAATCCGGTAAAAAATGCCTTGCCTTTATTTGCTTCGGTAAAATGGCGAATAAACTGCATTAAATAAGGATCCTGGGCAATCATAAAAGTCGTGATAGGAATATGCAACTTACGTGCCTGTCGCGCCATATTGTAGCATTTCTCCACAATAAAATCATCTAGACCTACACTATTTTTATAATAGGTACCATCAGGCATGCGTAGACAACTAGGTTTACCATCGGTGATCATAAAAATCTGCTTATTGGTATTGCGCTTTCTACGAAGCATATCCATCGCTAATTGTAATCCCGCAACGGTATTGGTATGATAAGGACCTACTTTTAAATACGGCAAATCTTTAATCGGTATGGGCCAGGCATCATTACCGAAAACTAAAATGTCAAGTGTATCTTTCGGATATCTCGTCGTAATCAATTCTGCCAAAGCCATCGCCACTTTTTTAGCGGGAGTAATACGGTCTTCACCATACAAGATCATACTATGGCTAATATCTATCATTAGAATAGTACTCATTTGCGCTTTGTGCTGCGTATCTTCTACAACAAGGTCATCTTCACTCAGTTGAAAATTACCCATACCATGATTGATCTGAGCATTTTTAATACTCTCTGTCATAGATATGTTTTCTAGACCATCGCCATAACGGTACTCTCTTAAGTCTCCAGTATGCTCATCTCCTTGTCCCGATTTACCGGTTTTATGATTACCGGCACCACTCCTTTTCAGTTTACCGAAAATTTGATCTAAAGCACGTTGACGAATAATGCGTTCCATTTTTGCGGTAATAGAAATGTCTCCACCACCAGAACCTTCTTCGCCATCTTGGGCATCACCACCGCCATCTTTAAACTCTTCGCGTATGTAACCCTTTGCCTTTAAATCTTCAATAAAGTCTTCAATGGTATAATCTTCCGTAGTAAGTTCATACTCCTTATCCAATTCACGTAACCAATCTATAGCTTCGTCAAAATCTCCGGATGTATGCGTAATAAGCTCTTGAAAAATATCAAACAGCTTATCAAAAATCGATTGTTCGGGTGCTTCATAAGTTTCAAAGCGGAACCCTTTTCTTTCATTCATAGCCATACTATAAAATTAACACTTTTACGGTGGATGCCCACGGCTTTTGGGAAATGTTAACGTTGTTGTTTAAGGTTGCCAAGTATTTATTTATTTGAAAAGATTAATGAAAGTAAAGATAATCGCTGAATTTCATCGAAAAACAAAATCATTAAAAATATACCGTACATATAAATCGTTATTCTCTACACAGTATTATAATTATATATTCCATAGATATGTTACTTAAGTTGAGCTCTAATTTTTTTTATGTTTTGATAGCGATATTCGTATTAGGTACAAGCTGTACCAATGATAGTTTATCAGAATCTTTAGAAACGGAATCTACAGAAAGTCCAACTGAAGAGGAAGAACCAGAAGTAACAACCGAAGACATTCCAGAGCAAATAGCGTGTGATAATCCAACCAATTTTATTTTTAATGAAAAAGACGGACTATTACTTATCGAATTTGAAAATGCTGTATTTACCGAAGATTGGAAATTGAAATCTGAAGGTAGTACTGATTCAGAAGTCACTTTTATGGTTTGGGAAGGAGAACAAAGCTTAGGCAATCCAGGAAACGGAATAGCTACTTATAAACTGAAAATTGAAAATTCAGGTACATATCAATTTTTATGGAATTCTGCCATTAAAATAGGTGATAACGGCTCAGACCATAACGATACATGGTTACGATTTAACGATGCCACCGATTTTTATGCACAAAACGGAGATGGAACAAGTATCGTTTATCCTCGTGATATTGGCAAAACACCAAATCCAGAAGGTGCATCTAAAGATGGCTGGTTTAAAATATACAGAAGTGGAAATAATTTAGACTTTAAATGGCAGTCTAGCACATTTGATAATAATGCACATAACGTTTTTGTAGAATTTAATGAGCCAGGCATTTATATTATGGAAATATCTGCAAGATCATCTGGTCATGCTATTGATAAGTTTGTACTTTTTAATTCTTCAGTTAGTAAATCTGATGCTATATCAAGTATGAATTTTAGTGAAATTACTTGTAATTAATTTTCCTTAGCGTTTAATAAAAAAGGACAAAAGTTTTTATTTCCTTTATATTAGGCGAGTGATGTTAAACGAACAAGTAAAAAAACAGTTTAAAGGCTTTCTTTGCACTCCACCAATTTGGAAATATAAGCAGTTTGGAATTCAACAGTTTAAATTCCCGATTATTGAATTAACCGACTTATCTCCTATCCTAATACCTGAAAATTTACGGTTGGGACATCAAATGGAATATGTATGTAAGCAACTTTTAGATGCAAGTGATGAATATGAGGTGTTATTGCATAATATGCCTATAAGAGACGGAAAACAGACCATTGGAGAAATAGATTTCATACTCAAAGAGGCAACCACGCAACAACTGATACATGTTGAACTTACCTATAAATTTTACTTGATAGATACAGCAATTGAGAATCCTATTCATCAATTAGTAGGACCAAATAGAAGTGATGCTTTTTATAAAAAACTAGAGAAAATTAAGAACAAACAGTTTTTATTATTACATACAGAT
Source organism: Maribacter spongiicola (assembly GCF_004364165.1). Taxonomy (GTDB): domain Bacteria; phylum Bacteroidota; class Bacteroidia; order Flavobacteriales; family Flavobacteriaceae; genus Maribacter; species Maribacter spongiicola. Next base: position 621,213 of record NZ_SOAY01000011.1, on the reverse strand, counting down.
GTTGGGCGTTCTGCACTTTTAACGGAAGGAATAGATACTACAAACATTAAACAACAAGTTTGCTACAAAGCACAACTGTTTCACCCCTATAAAACCGCTTCCTTAGATATTTCACCAATAAACTCCCGTTGCAATGTGGGCTATTGGTTACCAATGGAAAAATTCAATTCTCCGGAGTTTATTGAATGTAAATTCTACATACCTACTAAAAGTGAGTGGGTGTTTAATCCTTTTGAAGAAGTAGCATGGGTTTCTCATGATGCTGTTATTGAAATAATTGAAGAAAGACTTGAAAACAAAAGCTCTCCTATGATCTGGATGAAGAAAGGTGATTCTGAATTTGAGAAGTTTTTTATTGTTTGGTGGTGAGTTTAAAATTTGAAAAGAGACCGTTAATTATTTGTTTATAACTGTTAAGAATTAGGTTTTATATTGGGTGCGAATTAGATTACTTTTAAAATTGGGATATGTGTAATTGTACATATATCCGTACGTTGTGGTGCATTGCAAAATGAAACAAGAAATTAAAAAATGTAATGAATGTAGTTCTGAATTTTATATAAATAGTTCAGAAATGAAAGCCTTATGCCCTAACTGTTCGCATTTTTTATATGGATATGAAAACTGTAAGCATAAATTTAAAAATGGTAGATGTGAAAAATGTTATTGGAACGGTAAGACATCTGAATTCTTAAATTCAAAAAAAAATTAATCTAATATTGTGAGAGTAGAAATAATAAACCAACCATACTCAGGAGAATTTAAGGAACGGATTTACGATATGGAAAGTCCATGGAACTCTCAATCTTGGACTTGGATTAAGTTTACGGATGATATTGGAACTGAAACTGTTGGACAATTTCGTGGCTTACCGAAAGCTGTAAAAGTTTCAACACAACTAAATGAAATAATTGTTCTGACGTCAGATTATCTATATAGACTGGATTTTCAAGAATATAACATAATAGAAACTGAAGATTAACCCAATTTTCAAGGAATGGAAGTTACGCCTGATGGCATTTTCATCTTTTATGATTACGATGAAGTTCTAAAAATGGGAAAATCAATATCGGAAATGGACATAATTCAAAGTCCATTTAAAATGGCTCATATTCAATTTAAAAACTGGAATGGAGATAAATTAGAGTTTGAATGTGAAGAGTTTATGAATTGGAGTAGATGCGAAATTATGGAATTGGACACGTCTGAATGGACAATTAGTGTGAAAAAAAACGCACCATAACAAAGAACTAAAGCAAGGACAAACAAATTCTTCTTTTATCTGAGCCAATACTAATCTAAACACATAATCTAAAAGCAAAAAGGCCAAGCCCTAAAAAGACTTGGCTTTTCTATTAATACATTCAGCATCTTCTACTCTACCGTATATATCACCGAATTTTTCTGAGTAACTCTAAAATAACCATGAGCGTAATTTTCTGGGTCAGTAGTATTAATACAATTTCCTTTTACTTCAACTGGTGTAGATTCAAAAATACCCACCCCGCCAAGTTGATCAATTACGATATCCATATAATTATAATAGGGTCTAGAAATACTGTGCATATTTATAGTTACTATATCACCAGGTAATAATGGTTTTATTTCCTCATCTTCATCATCGTCAATCTCGTACCACCAATCTACCTCATTTCCGTTAATGAATTCATCGTCTCCTACTTCTAGTGTTGGTAAAAGATCTTGTGGTCTTTCAAACTTAAAAAAGTAACTATCTCCTTCATCTTGAAAATCATCAAACACAATATGCAGTTCTATAGTTTCATCATCAAATCCGTCTTCCGTATCTTGGTAGACCTCCTTTATATTTGGTACAGGTCGCAATGTGTCTTCTGCAGTAAAGCGTTCACCATCATATATAATCTCTAAGGTGTAGGTTACGTATATCTGAGGGTCAAATGTAGTGGTTGTATAGGTGCCATTATTCTGATCAGTAAAAGGGTACACTTCACCCGTACTATTATTGGTCACGTTAACTTCTGCTCCGATAACATCGGTACTTTGGGTGTCAAAAAATGGTGTAGACGTACGTAATGTAATGCTCTGATCATTACCTGTAGTTCCTTTTTCCCAATCTAACGAAGCTTCTACTACCAAACGCAAGGTATCGGTCTGTACATCAACATCGATAACATCTTCACAGCTCACTACGCTTATAGTACATACCGCTAAAAATAGTTTTATATAGTTTTTCATCGATTTAAAATTTAAAGTTATAAGTGATAGATGGTACAATACCGAAAATAGCAGTTCTGGTAGCTTCATTTGCTCCAGTTTCTATATTCTGACCAAATGAAACAGAAGCTGCATTCTTACGGTTATAGGCATTGTAAATACCTAATACCCACTCCCCTTTTAGTTTAGCATCGGGCTTTTTGTTCGGTTTATAATTCACTGATACATCTAAACGATGATACGCCGGTAATCTATCAGAATTTCTATCGGCATAACTGGCAATGGAAACTCCCTCATACTCATACTGTCCATTTGGGTACGTTACCGGTCTACCGGTCTGAAAAACTAGATTGGTTCCAAAACTCCATTTTTCATTTAATTTATATGAACCTGAAATGGAGATGTCATGCGTTCTATCATACGGAGTGTTATACCAATCACCATCGTTGATTCCCGGTCCGCCAGCAGTTCCACCAGGCGTACGTTGTTCAGATTTAGAAAGTGTGTAAGCAATCCAACCCGTAAAGTCACCTTCATTTTTACGGAATAATAATTCTAATCCGTATGCTCTAGATTCCCCTTTTAGTATTTCGGTCTCAATCGTATTCTGTCCAATAAGGTCTGAACCATCTATATAATCGATTCTATTATCAGTATTCTTATAATAGATTTCCGCCTCCATAGAATAGGCTTTGTTTGCAAAATTACGAAAGTACCCCAATGCATACTGATTTGATAATTGCGGATCGATATACTGACCGCTTGGTGCCCAAACATCTAACGGTGTGGCAGATGAAGTATTCGATAATAAGTGAATGTATTGCGCCACTCTAGAGAACCCAGCTTTTAAAGAAGAATTGTCATTTATGGAATATGCCAATGAAGCTCTAGGCTCTAAATTACCAAAGGTTTTAATGGCATCTCCCTTTTCATACACGGTTTCGCCAACTGCGGTACCACGTTCATAAATGCCTAAGTCTGCATTGTAGACTACTGGTTGATTATTGGCATATTCTGTCATTGGTTGACCACCAAGTCTAGAGAATGAACTATAGCGTAATCCGTATTGAGCGGTCAACTTCTCTGTCAATTTATGTTCGGCGTCTATATATAGGCCACTTTCGATAGCCTTTTTACGATCTAATAATAACGGATTTACAGCCGAGGTTTCAGATGTTGGATTTATCTCGCCTGGATCAAACTCATAATATATTCCGCTTGCGCCAAAATCCAGTTTAAATTTATCGCTGAAGTAATACTTTAGGTCATATTTAAGATTGTAATTGGTAATAGACGAAACCCAATCGAATTCAGCAAAAGTAAGACCTAACTTATAATCGTACTTACTATACACAGCCGAAAGATTTGAAAATAGCTTGTCGTTAAAAATATGATTCCAACGAAGATTTCCGGTAGCGTTACCGTAAGAATTACTGAAAGTATCCCCTAGTTCAAAAGAATCCCTTCCAAAATAACCAGAAAGAAAAAGCCTATTGTTCGCATTGATTTTATAATTGGTCTTTAAGTTTAAGTCGTAAAATCCAACACTATTATCTTCTCCGGCAGCCTTTAATAATAAATTGGCATATGAGCTTCTACCAGCAATTAAAAAAGACCCTTTTTCTTTAAATAAAGGAGCTTCTAAGGCCAAACGGCTAGAGATGATACCGATACCACCCGTAGCGGCAAATCGTTTACTGTTACCATCTTTTTGGCGTACATCTAAAACAGACGAAACACGACCACCATATCTTGCAGGAATTCCACCTTTATATAGTTTTACATCTTTAATGGCATCTGCATTAAAGACCGAGAAAAAACCGAACATATGCGATGTATTGTAGATAATAGCTTCATCTAATAAAACCAAGTTCTGATCGCCGGCACCACCTCTAACATGAAATCCGCCAGTACCTTCTCCGTTATTGGTAACACCAGGTAACATCTGTAAAGATTTCAGGATATCGACTTCGCCCAAAACCACTGGCATTTGTTTTACCGTTTCAATGTTCATTTTAAGAACACTCATTTCTGGTTTTCGTAATACGGCAATTTCAGATTCTTCTGCCGTAACTTCTACTTCATCTAGTTTTGTGGAAGTTTCAGAAATTTCGAAATTGAAATTCTGATTTCTATTAAGATTTACAACTTGTTTAATATCGGCATAGCCCATATACGTAATTAACAAGCGGTACTCCCCTTTTGGTGCGGTAATAGAATAAAATCCGTACTCATTGGTAACTACACCAATGGTCGTACCCTCTAAAAATACAGATGCCCCAAAAAGAGTTTCTCCGTTATCAATATCAGATATTTTACCGCTAATAGTATAGTTTTCTTGAGCTACAACCGGCGTATAACTAAGTAATAAAATAATAATACTGGTGACGCTAAGCCACCTTAAGCGTACTTTACGCTTTCCTTTTTTAATCATGTAGTTTGTTTAATTAATTGATGAATACCGCAATATGACTATATCCTTTTAAAAATGTTGCACCAAAAATGAATATTTAAGAAAATACTAACATTGACAGCCATAGGCTAAATTCCATATTGTTTTTCAAAATGTGCGCTGTTTTTTTAATTAAAACGGTAAATTCCGAACCTAATTAATAACTCAGCTTACTAAATGAAAAGACTAGACAACATTGCACTCCTTTTCTTTATATTTTTCTTCATATCAATAGCCGCTCAAGAAACTGAATACGCGTATCTACTTCAAAATATAGATGCCAGACAAAAAACATCTCTAAATGGCAAATGGGATATTATTGTAGATCCATTAGAAAACGGATTTTACAACCACAGACTGCAAGAATATGATAAAGGTTATTTTAAGAATGCAAAAGTGCAATCTCCGTCAGACCTTATTGAATATAACTTTGACACCAGTTTACAATTAAATGTTCCAGGTGATTGGAATACCCAAATGGATAAGCTTTATTACTATGAAGGTACATTGTGGTACAAGAAAGATTTTGCCTATACCCCTACTTCTAATCAAGAAAGCTTTCTATATTTTGAAGCCGTAAACTACGAAGCAATCGTTTATTTGAACGGAGAAAAATTAGGTAAACATGTTGGTGGCTACACTCCGTTTCAATTCAATGTAACCGATAAGCTCGTTGAAGGAAATAACTTTGTTGTAGTTAAAGTCGATAACAAACGTAAAAAGGAAAATGTACCAACGGTTAACCAAGATTGGTGGAACTATGGCGGTATAACTAGATCAGTTCATTTAATAAACGTACCTAAAAGTCATATAGAAGATTACTCGGTTCAATTAGAAAAAGAAACTACAACTAAAATTAGTGGTTGGGTAACAATGGCAAATGCAAATAATGGTGATCCGGTAAGCATTGAAATACCGGAACTTAAGAAAACGGTAAAGGCAACAGTTACCAATGGTAAAGCTTCTTTTTCAATTAATGCCAAACCAAAATTATGGTCACCAAATTCTCCTAAATTATATGAGGTAATTATTGAAACCAGTACTGATAAAGTAGTCAATCAAATTGGATTTAGAAATATTTCTACAGACGGCTCAAAAATATTGGTCAATGGTAAGGAAACCTTTTTAAAAGGTATTAGCATTCACGAAGAAGCAGCCTTTAAAACAGGTCGTGTAGTGTCTGCTGAAGAATGTAAAGTACTATTGAATTGGGCAAAAGAACTGGGTTGTAATTTTCTGCGACTGGCGCATTATCCACATTCCGAGGCAATGGTGAAAGAGGCAGAGAAAATGGGCTTCTTGATCTGGTCAGAAATCCCCGTGTATTGGACAATTCAGTTCGAAAATGAAGATACTTACGCTAATGCTGAAAATCAGTTGACCGAGATGATTTCCCGAGATAAAAACAGAGCTGCAGTGGTTTTATGGTCTATGGCAAATGAGACACCAGAAAGTGAACCACGTTTATCATTTATTGGTAACCTAGCCAAGAAAGCACGACAATTAGATGATACACGATTAATTACGGCAGCTTTAGATACGCAAGGCAAGGGTGATGATGGTAATTTAATTGAAGACCCGTTAGGTGAAGTCGTTGATGTTATCGGTATTAATAATTACTGCGGATGGTACTATGGCGATGTAGATTCGTGCAGTAGCATTAAGTGGGCAAGTGCTTACAATAAACCAATGATCATGAGTGAAATTGGTGGTGGCGCTTTATACGGATTACATGGCGATGCAAATGAAAGATGGACCGAAGAATACCAAGATGCATTGTTCAAATCGAATATTGAGATGATGAAAAATATCGATTTTATGTCAGGATTATCTCCATGGATTTTGATGGATTTCCGTTCATCAAGACGTCCATTAAGAAGAATTCAAGATGATTTTAATAGAAAAGGATTGATTTCTGAGCAAGGCATGAAAAAGAAAGCATTTTTTACATTGCAAGAGTATTATCTTGAGATGGATAAGAAGTAGAATAATCTTTTCTTAAAAAAGATTAAATCACTATTTAATAAATGAAATTAAAAATTCTTGTTGTTTTTATTAGTTTACTTATTCTATCCTGTAATAGTAAACCCAACAGGGTAGAAAATGATTTGTATAATTGTATGATAGATTCTTTGTCAAAAGAAGAGAAAGCTAAAACAATTTTAATAATAAGAGAATTTGAAGAACACTTAATTAAAGAAGGAATATTAGAATCGAGTGCCCCAATTAGTTATTGGAAATTCTACGAAAAAATTGCTAAGACTAATACCTATGAATTTAATAACAACTTTAATTTTTTTAAAAAAGTTGAATTTTTAGACAGAGATGACCCTTCAGATATCCATGGAATGATTGATTGCTCCAACCAAATCTTTCTCACTGAAAAATATAAAGAATCAAGGCTATTTGAATTTACACAAGAAATGGAATCTTTAAGAAAACACAAAGTAACTCCAGTAATCATGGCAAAAACAACTATCAAATTTTTAAAGAAAGAAGACTTTGAACTAGACTATTATCGTTTTATAACATTAGGGTTTATTGAAAAGTATAATAATAAATAGTAATTAACCTAAACTAACTAAAGTCTAAATTTGCTAATCTGCATATTTCCCTTCTGCATAAGATGATAAAATACTACTGTTAGGTGTTTTACAATTACGCGGAAAATCATAGAAATAGATACACTTAGGCAATCCGTTTTTAAAAGTAATACGCACAGACCCTTTACTATTTCCGCTAAACCCAGAAAAGCTATAATTAGCACTTATTTCCATTGGTCTGCCTTCACTATCACGAGTTGATGTTGTAACACTAGAAATACTACCAGCTGTATATCTATTAAAAGACCATGTTTTAGACTGATCGTATACCAAATCATCAATAAGTTTATGATAGTTCTGGTCACCAGTTGGTCCGCCAGACTTTTTCATTGTAGTATATTTACTAGCCTTCTCCATTCGTATGCTAGGTTTGTCGAGGGCAAAGAGTTTCAAGTTTTCTTCAAATCGTTCTAAACCCGGACTACCACAAGCATTAAGTTTAAAAATTTTTAGCATATCACCTTTAAGTCCGTTGATTTTATGAATCATATCTACCGAATTACCCATACTATTGGGGTCGGTAATCATTTCCATCATGGTACCTAATCCTTTTGATCGTTGTATTTGATCGATTTCTGCATACGCCTCATACAATTCAGGTTTTGCATAAAGTCCGCTTCCTACCCAAACGTATTTTACACAAATTCTACTAACTTCTGTACCATACCCGTTAGTTGTCACTTCTTCGGTAGCACATTCTTCATTCATAATTTGCACTTTATTTGTTGGTAAAGTACCAGAACATTGTGCACCATAAGCTCTTAATTACTGATCAAAAATCAACAGAAATTGCATGTCATCCCTCTTAACATCAATTTCTTCAAAATGACCACGGAAAATATAATCGTAAAACTCTGCATAGTAGAGTCCGTCCGTATTTAATTCCAAAACTTCCAAATTATCTTCTTCCGTTATAGGTTGAGAATTTGGCAATTTAAAAAATGAAGTAAAAAGCAGCCATATGAGGGCTAATAAGAATATTCTAAGAAAAATAGCAGATGATTTCATAGTGTGATGGTGGTTTTAAAATGAAATAGTCTGAGGGAAGGTTAAATATATAAAATTTATATACACCTAGTAATGAAGACGTTGAAATAAAAAAGCGATTAATGTATTATTTAACATTAATCGCTTTTTTAGCTTTGTAAGTAAAACTTATCCGGTATAAGCACCAGAAGAATACGTTAATTCATAACTATGAGTATAGACTTCAAATACAATACCGAAAGGATCTTCTACATAACACATTTTGTAGGGCTTGTCTTTTGGATAATACTCACGAATGGGCATTCTTTGCTTACCACCATATTCCACAATTTTAGCTACCAAATCTTCAATATTTGGGTCTTGAATACAAAAATGAAACAAACCGGTATTAAAAGGATTAAACTCCGGAGCTTCCTTAACGCCATGAGGAAAAGAGAATAACTCAACACCTATACCATCTGAAGTAGACATGTGGGCAATCTCAAACTCTTCCCAATCATCACCAAAAACATCAATACACATTATACCGATAGCGGTCTCTTTCTCTTTTTTAATTTTAGACGGTTTCATGATAACGTACCATCCCATTACCTCTGAGTAAAATTCTACTGCTTTCTCTAAATCTGGTACGGTAATACCAATATGGGAAAATGATTTTGGGTATTCTTTATTCTTATCCATAGTTCTAATTTTAATACAAAATAAATCTATATTTGCCTTATAAGCAATAACTTACTTAAAAGTACTATAGTTACCAAAAAGAGTTAATTGCTGTTTTACAAATAGTTATATTAAAAATGAATTCAAAAAATTATTGTCCGCTTGACCATACCATGAACTTAATCGGTACCAAATGGAAACCAATTGTACTATTTCATCTTCTTGAGGGACCAATACGCTCTGGAGTACTTCAGAAAAAAGTACCAGGAATTTCTAATAAGATGTTCACCCAAACCGTACGAGAGTTAGAAAAAGATGGACTATTAACCCGGGAGGTTTACCCGGTAGTGCCTCCAAAAGTGGAATATAGCTTAAGTAATCGTGGCAAATCGCTTGAAAATATTCTGTTGAGTTTAGATTCATGGGGAGCAAAAGACACCTCTAATAATCTAGTTTAAAACTAATTAACTTATAGTTAACACAACAAAATTTAGAATTATGGGTTTTATTAAAAAAATATCGGTTTGATCAAAAACAAGAAACCTACTAAAGTCTATTCGCAAGAAGTAATTAATACCCAGCACGTATTTACTAAAGACGACACCGTTTATATAAAGAATAATACTTCATATAAAAATAAAGACAATTGGTCTCCCATAAAATTTAAGTGGGTTTCTATAGGAAATGTTCAAGACAATTTAGTGTTAGAATAACCCATAAATCCTGATTACATTTGGGTAACTTGTTGCTCTCTAATATGTCCCTTAAAATAATTGAAATAACTTCTCAGCAAACCTTGTCAATTAGACATCAGGTAATGTGGCCAACTAAGCCTTTAGATTACGTAAAATTACCTAATGACAATGAAGGTCTACATTACGGACTAGTATTATGCAACGAATTAATTTCGGTAATCTCGTTATTTATTAATGACGGAGAGGCCCAGTTCAGAAAATTTGCTACATTAGAAAATTGCCAAGGCAAAGGATATGGAAGTTTACTTCTAAATGAAATAATGCAAATTGCCGCTAACCAATCTCTAACAAGAATCTGGTGTAATGCGAGACAAAATAAAACTGATTTCTATACTAAATTCGGAATGACAATAACTGAAAAAACCTATGTTAAAGGCGGAATCGATTTTGTTGTTATGGAACGAGTATTTTAATATTCTATTTCTGAAAAATTTCACCACTTTTTTTATGGTATTGATAATAATGCCAGGTATTCGCAATATCAAGAAGTAATCCCTTAAAATAAATTAAATATTATCTTATTTTAGAACGAGAGTTTCCTTTTAGATAATAATTAAAAAACAGGTTTGCAGATGTTTACTACGTTTATAAAATCAATTGCAATTATATTAGTTTTCAGTTTAAGCCTTTCTGCTCAAAAAAAATCTAACCAAATAAGTTCAACTGATAAACAAGAAATTGCATTCTTGTTATTCGACAACTATGAAACCCTTGATGTATTTGGACCCGCTGAAATATTTGGAAGATTAACCGATTTATATACCTTAAAATTTTATTCACTTGAAGGCGGTATTATTACCAATAGACATCAGGTTCCTATTATGACAGAGAAGCTAGCAGATATTAATAAAAAGCCCTTTGCCTTTCTAATACCTGGTGGTTTAGGCACAAGAGTAGAAGTGAAAAATAAAGAGCTAATAGAATCTATTAAAAATATAAGCCTATCAAGCACATATGTAATGACTGTATGTACAGGAAGTGCTTTATTAGCAAAATCTGGACTTCTAAATAAAAGACAAGCCACCTCTAACAAACGTGCATTTGCATGGGTAGTTACCAATGGACCCGATGTAGAATGGGACAAGCAAGCTCGTTGGAAGGTAGATGAAAACTACTATACATCTTCTGGTGTAAGTGCCGGTATGGATATGGCTTTAGGTTTTTTAGCCGACCGACACGGATTAGATTTTGCCAGAAATGTAGCTTGGGAAATAGAATACAACTGGATTGAGGACAAGGATAATGATACGTTTACTGCAGAATGACAAACTGCATCATAAGCAAATAAAGTATGATTAGAACCTATAGACTCTACTTCTTTCTATTCATTAGTTCTGCTTCAATATCTTTAAGTGTAAAACCTTTTGCTTGTAATAGCATTAAGTAATGAAAAAGTAAATCTGCACTCTCGTACAAGAATAAGTCATCATTATCATCCATTGCCTCTATAACCGTTTCTACAGCTTCCTCCCCTACTTTTTGTGCGATTTTATTAATACCTTTTTTAAACAAAGAAGCTACGTAAGATTTACTATCGTCGGCAGTAGTTCGTCTTTCTTTAATAGTATCTTCTAACTCAGAAAAGAATCCGAATTGAGAATTGTTTTCTTCATTCCAACACGTATCTGTTCCTGTATGACAAGTAGGACCCACAGGATTCACTGTAATTAAAAGAGAATCATTATCACAGTCATTTTTAATAGCAACTAAATTCAAAAAGTTTCCGCTTTCTTCTCCTTTAGTCCATAAGCGCTGCTTAGAGCGACTAAAAAATGTAACCTTTCCACTATCAGTAGTTTTCTTCAAAGCTTCGGCATTCATGTAGCCCAGCATCAATACATTCTTAGTACGAACATCTTGTATAATGGCAGGTACTAATCCGTCACTCATTTTCTCCCAATTTGGTGTATTAAACTCCATATGTATTGTATTCTAATTTTATTTTTATTCTATTTTAAACCTTCAATTTTAAAATCGGTCACTGATTGTCGCCGATGTGAAATAGATGTTCCCAAGCCTTCGACTGCGCTCAGAATGACATTGCATTTTATAATATTAATACGGTCACTGAGCGTAGCCGAAGTGCAATAATCAAAACTGAACACTGCGACTGCCAACTCATACTGCCAACTGATACTGCCAACCGAGCACTGAAAACTAAACCCTAACCGGAATCCCGTTCTCCTGCAGCTCAAGTTTCAACTCTTGAATGCCTATTTCTTTAAAGTGAAAAACACTTGCTGCTAATGCCGCATCTGCTTTACCTTCAACAAAGGTATCAGTAAAATGCTGTTTATTACCTGCACCTCCAGAAGCAATTATCGGAATATTTAACTCCGTAGACAATTTTGCCAATGCTTCATTTGCGAATCCGTCTTTAGTACCATCATTATCCATTGAGGTAAATAGAATTTCTCCTGCTCCGCGTTCTTCTACTTCTTTTGCCCATTCAAATAGTTTTCTATCGGTCGGTACTTTACCACCAACCAAATGAACAATCCACTCGCCATCAATCTGTTTAGCATCTATGGCTACAACAATACACTGCGACCCAAATTTAGCAACCAAATCATTAATCAATTGCGGATTCTTAACTGCAGAGGAATTAATAGAAACCTTATCTGCACCGTTATGTAGCAAAACATCAACATCTTCAACAGATGAAATTCCGCCACCAACAGTAAACGGAATATTTACTTTTTCGGCTACACGATATACCAAATCTGCTAAAGTTTTTCTTTTTTGTTCCGTTGCTGAAATATCTAGGAAAACCAATTCATCGGCACCTTCTCGACTATAAATTTCAGCCAGTTCAACAGGATCGCCTGCATCACGTAAGTCAACGAAATTGACACCTTTTACGGTTCTACCGTCTTTGATATCTAAACAAGGTATAATTCTCTTAGCTAGCATATTTTTTTAGTATTAAGTACTACCTAAATAGCACTAAGTATTCAATAAATATCACACATAATATCAAGCAATACTTTGTACTTGATACTTTTTAATCATTTTTAATATTCAAATCCACTCCGTCATAAAATCCCAAATCCTTTTCTTTGATCAACTTCACATAAAAAGCAATCTGACCAGTATGATAAGAATAGTGCTCCACTGCATGCATAATTGCACCAACTCCCGAAAAAGACATTCCTTGTACTGATCTTACTTTTATCAACTTATCGGTTGTGGAATTAAAAATAACACGTTTTACCGAGTCTACTGTATCTTCTAATTTATGTAACAACTCCACTTTCGTTAAACCAGAATTGACTGAAAATTCTTCGTCTCTATTTCTATTATCTTCAATTTCGCTTATGGAAGAAATGACATATTGCGTCATATTACCACATAAGTGTAAAATGAGATTAGCCATACTGTTTAAAGAAGGATTAGGCTTCTGCCAAATTTCTTCTTCTGAAATTTCAGCAAGACTTTTCTTTATCATGCGCGTACTTTCGTCCATACGATACATCGCATTTTCAACAATCTCTTCAACTAAGCGTTCTTCCTTATCCATTGCTTAAAATATAAGTTTCCAGTTGTTTAAGACTAATTCTATTTTCATAAATCGCCTTACCAATGATTGTACCTTCACAACCCATTTCTGCTAATTTAGGTAATTCATCAAAACTTGATATTCCGCCACTGGCGATTAGTTTTATTTGTAACATAGATTGGTCTTCGACTGCGCTCAGACTGACATCAGTTTGGGCAATTATCTTTTTGTATAAATCAAACGACGGACCTTCTAGCATACCATCTTTACTGATATCGGTACAAATTACATATTGAATTCCTTTTTGTTGATACGATTGTATAAAAGGAATGAGTTCCTCTTTAGATTCCTCTAACCAACCAGAAACCGCTACTTTTTCATCCATAGCATCTGCTCCTAAAATTATCTTATCAGCACCATGTTTTTCTATCCAACCAAGGAAAGTATCAGGGTCTTTTACGGCAATACTTCCGCCAGTAATTTGCTTGGCACCACTTTCAAAAGCAATACGCAAATCATCATCAGTTTTTAATCCCCCTCCGAAATCAATTCGTAAACCAGTTTGAGATGCAATTTGCTCCAATACTTTATGATTTACAATATGCTTTGACTTTGCACCATCTAAATCAACCAGATGTAAATATTCAATTCCGTGAGCTTCAAACTCCTTCGCAACCTCCAACGGATTCTCATTATATATTTTCTTGGTGTCGTAATCACCTTTTGAAAGGCGAACACATTTGCCGTCTATGATATCTATAGCAGGTATTATTCTCATTGTCTATTGTAATATTTGTCTATCAATGGACATCCACAAAGGTGAATCTCCTATTTTGTCAAATCCGTATCGCTCATATAAATGATGCGCATCCTTTGTTTTTAATGCTAATGTTTTAAGTTTCTTGATGGTAGTATCTTCTAATATTGCATGAACCAAAATCTTACCATAACCCTGACCTTGAAATTTATCTAGAATAATCACGTCCATGAAATATCCGAAGTAAATATAATCGGTAACTATTCTAGCAAATCCAATTTGTTTATTATCAGGTGTATATATTCCAAAACAATATGAATTCTCAATAGTTAATTTTACTTCATCTAAAGTTCGACCATTACCCCAATAAGAAGTTGCTATGAATTTTTGAATTTCTTCAACATTCAATAAACTTTTATCCTTTGAAATAAAGTAATCTTTCTTCATTACATCTTTAAAAAATTCTCTAATATCTTCTCTCCCACATCACTAGATTTCTCTGGGTGAAACTGAGTACCGTAAAAATTATCCATTTTCAATGCAGCACTGTAATCTAAACCATAAGTACATTCAGCAATTGTTTCAGAGCACAATGGCGCATAAAAACTATGTACTAAATAAATATGTTCTTTTTCCTCAACACCTTTAAATAATTCGGATTTCAGATTCGTAATCTGATTCCACCCAATTTGAGGAACTTTGACTGTGTTATCAAACTTGACAACATCAACATCAAAGATTCCGAGTCCTGTTGTATTTCCCTCTTCAGATGAATGACACATTAATTGCATACCTAAGCAAATACCTAAAACAGGTTGCTTTAAGTTTGGAATCAGTTTATCCAATCCGCTATCACGCAGTTTGTGCATGGCGCTACTCGCCTCACCAACCCCTGGGAATATCACTTTATCCGCATGTTGTATTTCAGAAACATCATTACTTAAAACCGCTTCGTAACCCAAGCGTTTTATAGCAAATTTGATACTCTGAATATTTCCTGCTCCGTAATTTATAATTACAATTTTCATTAAAACTAGTATTAAGTACTTAGTATTAAGTACAAAGCAAATCTTAAAAAGACTCAATACTTTGTACTTAATACTTAGTACTATTTTTAAAGGACTCCTTTCGTACTTGGTAACACCATCTTCTCTACATCTCTCTTTACTGACATTTTAATACTTTTTGCAAAAGCTTTAAAAATGGCTTCAATCTTATGATGTTCGTTGGTGCCTTCTGCCTTTATATTCAGGTTTGCTTTTGCTCCATCAGTGAACGATTTAAAGAAATGATGAAACATCTCCGTAGGCATATCACCCACCATTTCACGTTTAAAGTCTGCATCCCATACTAACCAGTTTCTGCCGCCAAAATCTATCGCAGATTGTGCTAGACAATCATCCATTGGTAAACAGAACCCGTATCGTTCAATACCTAGTTTATTTCCTAAAGCCATATGAAATACCTCACCAAGAGCAATACCAGTATCTTCGATAGTATGGTGCTCATCAACTTCTAAATCACCATCAACTTTAATCATTAAATCCATTTGCCCATGACGAGCCAATTGATCTAGCATATGATCAAAAAATGCCAATCCGGTTTTTATATCACTCTTACCCGTACCATCTAGGTTTAGTTTTATAGCTATATCCGTTTCATTGGTCTTCCTATGAATTTCTGCAGTTCTATCATTCAGTTTCAAGAACTCATAAATCTTCTCCCAATCGTTACTTTCAATAGCAATATGGCTATCTAATTCATCACGTTTTACTGTAATTTCTCCTGTGCCTAAATTGGTTTCATCATTAATAAATATACCTTTAGAACCTAAGTTTTTTGCCAATTCCATATCGGTTAATCGGTCACCAATTACAAAGGAATTCTCAAGATCATAATCATCAGAAAAATACTCGGTCAATAAGCCAGTGCCAGGTTTTCTAGTATTGGCATTTTCATGTGGAAAAGTTCTATCTAAAAAAACTTTATCAAAAACAACCCCCTCATTTTCAAAGGATTTAAGAATGAAATTATGAACTGGCCAAAAGGTATCTTCTGGGAATACATCTGTACCCAAACCATCTTGGTTGGTAATCATCACCAATTCATAATCCAATTCTTTTGCAATTTTACCCAGAAAAGTAAATGACTTTGGATAGAAAATCATTTTTTCAAAAGCATCTATCTGCTCATCAACTGTTTCTTTTATTATAGTACCATCTCGGTCTATAAATAGTACTCTTTTTTTATTTTCCATATTAGTTGGATAATTCTTTTAAAGCAGTAATTACACTATTGTTTTCTTTAGACGTACCTACTGTAAATCTCAGTGTATTTGCACATAATGGCTGTGTTGTTCGATTCCGTACCACAACCCCTTTAGCTAATAATTGATTATACCTAAGTGTAGCATCATCTACCTTTGCCAAAATAAAGTTTGCATCGGTAGGGTAAATATTTTCAACAAAAGAAACTGTTTTTAAAGCCTCTTCTAATTTTGCTCGCTCCGCTAAAATCTGATTCACCTCGTTCTTAACAGCATCTATATCCAAAACACGAGAAGAAGCTTTCTCTTGCGTAAGTTGATTTACATTATACGGAGGTTTAATCTTATTTATTACAGCAATAATTTCTGCGGATGCAATACAGATACCCAATCGTATACCCGCCATACCATAAGCCTTTGATAAAGTTTGCGTGATAATCAGATTCGGAAACTCAGCCAGTTTTGATGTCCAGCTCTCTTCAGACGAAAAATCAATATATGCCTCATCAATTACTACTAATCCGTCGAAGGACTTTAAAAGTTCTTCTATAACCTTAGTTGAAAAACTATTACCTGTAGGATTATTTGGTGAGCAGATAAATAATAGTTTCGTGTTGCTATCAATCGTTTTTAGGATTTCTTCAACATTTGGCTGAAATTCATGCGTTAATAGCACTTCTCTATTTTCGACTAGATTGATACCAGAAAGTACCTTATACATTCCGTATGTAGGTGGTAGTGTAATGATATTATCTTGTTTAGGCTCACAGAAAGCTCTGAACAACAAATCTAAAACTTCATCGCTACCATTACCTAAAAGTATATTTTCTTCCTTTATACCCTTCTGTTCAGCCAATATCGCTTTCAAGCCTCTTTGTTGAGGATCAGGATACCGATTGACTCCGTTTTCAAACGGATTCTCATTTGCATCTAAGAAAACCATGGTAGAACCATCTGAAACGTATTCGTCTCGTGCAGAAGAATACGGACTCAAGCCCTTTACGTTTTCTCGTGTTATTTTATCTAAGTTGAAACTCATTAGTTCAATATGGTGTTGGTCATTGAGCGTAGCCTAAATGACATTATTTTAAACTATGTAATCTTAAAGTAACTGCATTTTTATGAGCTTCTAATCCTTCAGCCTCCGCCATCAGTTCAATTGCATTACCAATGGTTTGAATACCCTCTTTTGTTATTTTCTGAAAAGTCATGCTTTTCATAAAACTATCCAAATTTACACCGCTATATTGCTTAGCATATCCATTTGTTGGCAAGGTATGATTGGTACCAGAAGCATAATCACCAGCACTTTCTGGAGTGTAATTACCTATAAAAACAGAACCAGCATTCAGCGTATTATCAATATAGAAATCTTCATTTTCTACACAAACAATGTAGTGCTCTGGTCCGTATTCATTTATTAAATCAATAGCATCTTGATCATTATTAACGTAAATCAATTTACTATTTGCAATTGCTTGTCTGGCGATTTCTTTACGCGGTAAATCTTCTAATTGCAGAGCTACTTCCTTCTCTACCGCATCAATCATTTCTTTAGATGTAGAAACCAAAATCACCTGACTGTCAACACCGTGTTCTGCCTGACTCAATAAATCTGAAGCGACAAAAGCAGCATTCGCAGAATCATCAGCTACCACCAATAATTCTGAAGGACCCGCAGGCATATCTATTGCAACTCCGTGTTTTGTTGCAATTTGCTTTGCTACGGTTACATATTGATTTCCTGGTCCGAAAACTTTATACACCTGTGGTATGGTTTCTGTTCCAAAAGTCATTCCGGCAATCGCTTGAATTCCCCCTACTTTTATAATTTTGGTTACTCCGCATAAATCTGCCGTATATAAAATAGCAGGATTCAGCTTTCCTGCCTTATCCGGAGGAGAGCATAAAACAATTTCATTACAACCTGCAATAGTTGCTGGTACCGCTAACATTAAGATAGTAGAAAACAAAGGAGCCGTTCCGCCAGGAATATAAAGTCCCACTTTCTGAATAGGTCTTTTTTCTTGCCAACAAGAAACTCCCGCTGTGGTTTCCACTTCAACCCTACCCGTTTTCTGAGCAGTATGAAATACTTCTATATTCGATTTCGCTAATTGAATAGCAGCTTTTAGATCTTCTGAAACCAATGCTTTGGCTTCTTTAATTTCATCTTCTGAAACCAAAAGATTCTCTAAGTTCACCTTGTCAAATTGCTCGGTATACTTTTTTAAGATTCGATCACCGCCAAGCTTTACTTCCTCAAAAATAGTGTTGACCAATCCTTCAATATCGGCAACAGTTTGGGTCGGACGCATAAGAACGTCTTTCCAATCTTGCCTTTTGGGATTATATATTTTATTCATTTCTTTAACTAGCTAATAGCCCTAAGCTTTTGGCTTCTGGCAAAACATTAAAAATTAGAATAGCTAATAGCAAAAGGCTATAAGCTAAAAACCTAATTACAATACCATTTTCTCAATTGGGCAAACAAGAATACCTTCTGCTCCGGCTTTCTTTAACTCGTCGATTACCTCCCAAAATTTGTCTTTGTTGATAACAGTGTGTACCGAGCTCCAACCTTCATCTGCCAAAGGTAAAACTGTCGGACTCCTCATTCCTGGCAAAAGCTTTAGAATACCGTCTAATTTGTCATTAGGTGCATTCAATAAAACATATTTAGAACCTCTAGCTCTTAAAACCGACTGAATTCTAAACTGTAACTTTTCTAGAAGTTCTTTTCTCGCTTCATTTATTTTGGGAGACACTGCTAAAACCGCCTCACTTGTCAACATTACTTCAACCTCTTTTAAGTTGTTTTTAAATAAGGTACTGCCACTCGAAACAATATCGCAAATAGCATCTGCCAACCCAATATTCGGTGCAATTTCAACAGAACCACTAATGATGTGTAAATCGGCTTTCACGCCTTTTTCTTTTAAGTAGTTCAATACAGTATTCGGGTATGAAGTTGCAATACGCTTACCCTCAAAATCTTTAACCGAATTATACTTCACCGACTTAGGAACCGCTAAAGAAACTTTACATTTTGAAAAGCCTAGTTTCTCTGCAATGATAATATCTTCACCTTTCTCTACTAATACATTTTCGCCGATAATAGCTATATCAACCACTCCGTCTCTTAGATACTGAGGAATATCTCCGTTTCTTAAATAAAAAACTTCAATAGGGAAGTTTCTTGAAGAAGCTTTTAACTGGTCTTTACCATTATCAATGGAAATTCCGCAGTCTTTTAAAATTTGTAGGGATTCCTCATTAAGTCTTCCCGATTTCTGAATAGCAATTCTAATTTTAGTCATTTTCTTTTTTTAATGCTTGGCAATCAAAAGAGATTTAAATACAAAACCCGTTTGATTGCTCAAACGGGTTTTTAAATATGTTGTACTACTACAATACATTCCTACCTCGCCTGAGCGTGAATATGGAAATGATGATGTGTAGTTCTGTTTTTCATAATACTGTAAAAGTAAAAGGTATTTTCCATTTCACAAAACAAAAGTTTAAAATGAAACAAAAATAATCATCTACGTGTTTTAGTTATTACCTAAAATTAAAGGTAACCCAGAATCTCCGCCGCCAACTACAATTACTTTAGAGTTAGGCGATTCAGACAATTTCAATGTAGCATCGATACCTTTATCTTGAAGAATTTTATCTGTTAAAGAAGCACTTAAAATTCTGTTCGCATCTGCCTTACCTTGTGCTTCGATAGTTACTTTTTCAGCTTCTTTCTTAGCGGTAACTAGTCTAAATTCATATTCTAAGGACTCTTGCTCTTGCTTTAACTTTCTCTCGATAGCATCTTTAATTGTAGGTGGCAAGGTAACATCTCTTACTAAAATCTCGTTCAATTGAATATATTGACCAGAAACTATTTTTTGAGTCTCATCGAATATTTCTTGCTGAATAGCATCTCTTTTACTTGAATACAATTGCTCTGGCGTATAACGACCAACTACTGAACGTGCAGCAGAACGTATGGTTGGTAAAAGAACTCTAGAAATATAATCTTCACCTTTTTCTTGATGTAACTTTCCTAAATCATTTCTAATTGGCTCAAACCAAGCAGAAGCCTCCAATTTAATATCAAGACCATTACTAGAAAGTACATTCATTTTTTCAAGAACCTCTTGTTGACGTACTTCATAAACAGTAACCCTGTTCCAAGGTGCTACTAAATGAAACCCTTCACCCATAGGTGGCTCATCGGTTACAACACCACCACCAAAAGTTTTGTACAAAACACCTGCTTGACCAGAGTCTATTGTAACTGTTGATTTTGAAATTGCAATAATTATTACAATAAAAATAAATATTGCGGGTAACGCAATCTTAGGTAACTTATCCATTAATGTCTATTTAAATTAATCCGTTATATTTTCTTATAAACCATTCTGCTGCAAAGGCAAAAACTATAATTGCCAAAAGCATTCTGAAATCAATCAAAGATACGATATTTTCAGTGCTTTTCTCGGTAGGTACATAAGCATCATTTTCTTTCAAATCTGCTAGTAATTCTTCTATTTGAGAAGGATAAAATAATTTTCCGCCGGAGTTTACAGCTAACTTTTCTAACTTTACATTATTGCTTGATACAAACTGATTTTCCATATCAAACTCAGAAATTGTAAATTTTCCGGTCTCTTTTTTTGACTCATTTTCTACGGAAACCACAAATTCATATGACCCAGCGATTAAATTAGATAGGTCTGCTTCGAAATATCCATTTTTTAAAACCATTGGGTTCGTTTGAACCTTTTTAGTTTCTGTATTCGTTACCTTAATTTTCACTTTTGCATTTGAATCAAATAAAAACGCTTCATCAAAATACGTCGCCGTTATAACGGTTTTACTACTACCCTCGTACATCTTTTCATAATCAACGTTTAGTCTAGATTTGTTCTTTGTGCTAGTTAGATATCTAATAAAATTACCAATAAACTCATCGAAATTGACGAATTCATTTGTATTCCTATAAGTCTGCACTCTCCATTTCCAAAGGTTCTCCCCCATTAATAGTGCACTTTTCTGAGAATTTTTCTCCATTACCGACAACAATGGTTGCTGAATATTCAGCCCTTTTATCTGAGTACCCAATAAAGATTCGTAAGGCGAAGTAATAAGAATTGGACCAGCATCACTAACTAATGGCGGAAAATCTGTCAAATCAAATTTAGAAATATCGTATTTTGTAAAAGCATTATTCAACAAACCGAATACTTCCTGCTGCGGATAACCATTCTCTATTTCAAAAGGGACATCGGCTTTGTTTAAAAATGAATAATCTGTTTGTGTGCCGGTGATGATAAAGGTGTTTGCATTTTTACTTCTGGCATATTTAAAAGAGTTCTGAAATCTAGCTGTAGGCTGATAAAATATAAATAAATCAATATCCTCTAAAATACTATTTGCAACATTAGATTTTAGAATTGAAACTTTTCGCTGCTCATTACTTTCAATAGCCTTTTTAAGCGCCCCTAAGTCCGGATGCAGAATATCTGAAATTATAGCAATCTTAGTTTTCTCATCGATGACCTCAATGCTTGTAGTTCTTCTATTATTCTTAATAATTCGTTCTTCTGGCAACTGAGAAACTTCAACGACCAGATTTTTTATTCCCACGGTATTCGCCTCTACCTCAATAGAAATAGGTTTATAATTGTTCTGAGAAGTTAATTTCACATTCTCTTTATGAACAACTTTCGAATTCATTTTTATAGAAACAGTTTCCGATATAGCACTATTACCCTGATATGAAACAAAGGTTTCTAACGGAAATTTATTCTTTAAAAAAGCGTATTTGTTGGTTTGAATAGTCCCCACCGAAATGTCCTTATATTTGGTAGTATCGCCTAAAACTACCGTGTAGATACTATTATTTTGGTTGGATTTAAAATAGCTATAATCTTGCCCAATGGTTTGATTTCCATCAGACAATAGAATAGTAACTGTCTGTTCGCGTGCATACACATCTTTTAACGCAGATAGCGATTTATAGATATTGGTGTTTTTCTCTTGAAAAGAAAGACTATCAAAAATTTCTAAATCAGTCCCGAAACTGTAATCGGTAACTTTAAATCTATCCGTAATATCTTCTGATGACTTTATTTCAGACAGTATTTCATTTAATTGCGCTGCGCTCTCTTCAATAGATGTAGAATTATCAGCCAATATTACCAAATTAGGCTTCTCTAAGGTGTACGATTTTTGAGAGAACTGCGGATTGATCAGCAAAAGCAACAATCCGAAAATACCTGTAAAACGCAAAAAGGCTAAAAGCCAATGAATTTTGCTTTTAGCCTTCTGCTTATATATGTATTGAAAAACAACGATACCCAATGCTACAATAGCAGCAAGAATAATATACAATACCGTTATGCTTTCCATGTATAAACTAAAGTTGTTCTTAAAAGGGAAATAAAAAATAGCGTTCCTCCCGAGTTTGTTTTTGACTTAGGTTAACATACCACCATCAACATTCAATACTTGACCAGTAACATATCCAGACAAATCTGATGCAAAGAAAAGACAAGCATTTGCAATATCTTCAGTAGAACCACCACGTTTTAGAGGAATACCATCTCTCCAACCTTGAACAGTTTTCTCATCAAGCTTATCTGTCATTTCTGTTTCAATAAAACCTGGTGCAATTGCATTACATCTAATATTTCTAGATCCTAATTCTAAAGCTACAGATTTAGTAAAACCAATCATACCCGCCTTAGATGCAGCATAGTTTGTCTGTCCGGCATTACCCTTAACACCTACAACACTACTCATGTTAATTATTGAACCACTACGTTGCTTTAACAAAGTACGTTGTACAGCTTTTGTCATGTTAAATACAGACTTTAAGTTGATATCAATTACAGTATCAAAATCAGCCTCAGACATACGCATCAACAGATTATCTTTAGTAATACCTGCGTTATTAATCAAAACATCGATTCTACCACCAAAATCTTCTAAAACTTTTGCAACCAATTCTTCAGCTTCTTGAAAATTAGCAGCATTACTTTTGTAAGCTTTAGCATTTACACCTTTTGCTTTCAATTCTTTTTCTAATTCAAGAGCTGGCGCCTCGCTAGAGCTATATGTAAATGCAACATTTGCACCGTGATCAGCAAAAACTTGGGCTATACCCATACCAATACCCCTACTTGCTCCTGTAATAATTACATTTTTATCTTCTAATAATTTCATAAGTCCGTTATTTTAAACCGATGTTTACCAAATATACCTTTTGTTTAATTTATAGGCTAAAAAAAATCCCGCTATAAACGGGATTTTATATGAAAAATATGAGTTCTTAACCCATTACTTCTTTTACTTTCAAACCAATTTCTGCTGGAGAATCTACAACGTGAATACCACAATCTCTCATGATTTGTTTTTTAGCTTGCGCAGTATCATCGCTACCACCTACAATTGCACCAGCATGACCCATAGTACGACCAGCAGGAGCAGTTTCACCTGCGATAAAACCAACAACTGGTTTTTTGCTACCACTAGCTTTGTACCATTGTGCAGCATCAGCTTCTAATTGTCCGCCAATTTCACCAATCATAACCACACACTTAGTATCTGGATCATTGATTAAAAGTTCAACAGCTTCTTTAGTTGTAGTTCCAATAATTGGATCACCACCAATACCGATTGCAGTTGTAATACCTAAACCTTGACGTACTACTTGATCAGCAGCTTCATAAGTTAATGTACCTGATTTAGATACAATACCAACATTACCTTCTTTGAAAACAAAACCTGGCATAATACCAACTTTAGCCTCACCTGGAGTAATAACACCAGGACAGTTAGGGCCGATTAAACGACAATCTTTATTCTTAATATAGTTGGCAACCTTAACCATATCGGCAACAGGAATACCTTCTGTAATTGTAATAATAACTTTAATACCTGCTTCGGCAGCTTCCATAATGGCATCTGCAGCAAAAGCTGGTGGAACAAATATGATAGTAGTATCTGCACCTACTTTCTCAACAGCTTCAGAAACCGTGTTGAATACAGGTTTTCCTAAATGTTCTTGTCCTCCTTTACCCGGAGTAACACCACCTACGATATTAGTACCGTACTCAATCATCTGTCCGGCATGGAAAGTACCTTCACTACCAGTGAAACCTTGTACGATTATTTTTGAATCCTTATTTACTAATACGCTCATACTACTGTAGTTTTATTTTTTGATTGGAACAAAAATATAAGTTGTTAATGACTTTTATAGCATGTACACCCTTATTTCTTATCCATTTTTTTAATTATTTCTGGAATCTTCTTGATATAGGCTAATTGTTTCAACTTTTCACGTGATTCTTCGATAGGAGTACCAAAATAACTCTTACCACCTTTCACTGATTTTGTAACTCCGGTTTGCCCCATTATTACCGCTTTTGCACCAATTGTTATTCCGCTATTGGTTCCTACTTGTCCCCAAATCGTAACTTCATCTTCTATAATAACACAACCAGCAATACCGGTTTGTGAAGCAATTAAACACTTCTCACCAATTACGGTATCATGACCTACATGAACTTGGTTATCTAGTTTGGTACCAAAACCTATTGTAGTGTCACCGGTTACACCTCTATCGATTGTACAAAGAGCTCCGATATCTACATTATCTTTCAAAACAACTCTTCCGCCAGATATTAGCTTATCGAAACCTTCAGGACGTTTTTTATAATAAAATGCATCAGCACCTAAAACACTACCTGCATGTATAGTAACATTATTACCTACTACACAATTATCATAAATGGTAACGTTTGAGTGTATAAGGCAATTGTTACCTATCTCAACATTATTACCTATAAAGCAATTGGGTTGAATAACGGTATCTTTCCCGATTTTCGCTGTAGCAGCAATTGTCTGGCTATTTGGCACAAACGGCTGAAAGAATGTAGTTAATTTATTAAAATCTCTAAAGGGATCATCTGAAATTAACAATGCTTTGCCTTCAGGGCAGTCTACCTTTTTATTTATTAAGATAACACTAGCCTTAGACTCTAAAGCTTTATCATAGTACTTTGGATGATCTACAAAAACAATATCACCGTTTACTACAACATGAATTTCATTCATGCCTAGAACAGGATAATCATCTTGACCAACATATTCGCACGATAATATATCAGCAATCTGTTTTAATGAAAAAGTAGTTGGAAATTTCAATTGACTGTCTTATGTCTCTAATTAGTGAATTATAAAGAAAGTACTACTCCTTAACACGTTCCATATAAGAACCTGTAGCAGTATCAACTTTAATTTTATCACCTTCGTTAATAAATAATGGCACATTTACCTCTGCCCCTGTTTCTACTGTTGCTGGCTTTGTTGCATTCGTAGCAGTATTACCTTTTACACCAGGTTCGGTATAAGTTATCTCTAAAACTACACTTGCGGGCATATCAACAGATAACGGCATGCTATCTTCGGTATTGAATAAAATGGTAACAATCTCACCTTCTTTCAATAAGCCAGGAGCATCTAAAGAACTCTCTTGAAGCGTTATTTGGTTATAATCATCAGTATTCATAAAGTGATATGTTTCACCTTCTGGATACAAGTATTGATAAGAACGTGTTTCTACACGAACATCATCAATTTTATGACCAGCTGAAAACGTGTTGTCCAATACTTTACCATTTGTGACACTTCTTAATTTAGTACGCACAAATGCAGGACCTTTACCCGGTTTTACGTGTAAAAATTCAATAATCTTATAGATATCGTTATTATATCTTATGCATAGTCCTTTTCTTATATCTGATGTAGAAGCCATTATTTTATTTTCGTTATTCGTTATTTCCTACTAGTTACTGATTGTTTTTTTTTTTAAATAATTAATATTAAAATCTAATTATTTAATACCTCAAATTTAGTTATTACTGAAATACCCTTTCATAATTCCGCGTTGTGAATCACGAATAAATTGTAATATTTCATCACGCTCTGGCGTTGCTTCCATTTCTGCTTCAATAATTTGAACTGCTTGCGTGTTGTTATAGTTCTTTTGATATAGAATTCTGTAGATATTCTGAATTTCTCTAATTTTATCAGATACAAATCCTCTTCTTCTTAATCCCACAGAATTGATTCCAACATAAGATAAAGGCTCTCTTGCTGCTTTTACATAAGGAGGAACATCTTTTCTTACCAAAGATCCTCCCGTTACAAAAGCATGTTGACCAACCGACACAAATTGATGTACAGCTACCAACCCAGCCAATATTACATTGTCGCCAATAGTAACATGACCTGCCAAGGTAGAGTTATTTGAGAAAATACAATTATCTCCTACTAAGCAATCATGAGCCACGTGGCAATATGCCATTATTAGACAATTTTTACCGATGACTGTTTTCATACGGTCAGAGGTACCTTTGTGTATGGTAGCACATTCTCTAATAGTAGTGTTATCACCGATTTCAACGGTAGTCTCTTCACCATCGTATTTTAAATCTTGTGGAGAAGCAGATATTACTGCACCAGGAAAAATATTACAATTTTTACCAATGCGAGCACCTTCCATTATGGTCACATTAGACCCAATCCAAGTACCATCACCAATGATAACATTATTATGGATAGTTGTGAAAGGTTCAACTACTACGTTTTTAGCAATTTTAGCTCCTGGATGTATATAGGCTAAAGGTTGATTCATTCTATGTTCTTTTAACTATTTGCGCCATTAATTCAGCTTCACTTACCAATTTGTCATTTGCATATGCATAAGCTTGCATATGACAAATACCTCTTCTAATCGGTGTAATTAAACTACAGTGAAATATTAATGTATCGCCTGGCAATACTTGCCTTTTAAATTTCACTTTATCTATTTTCATAAATAAAGTCAAATAATTTTCTGGATCCGGTACCGTACTTAAAACTAAAATACCACCTGTTTGCGCCATCGCCTCTACTTGAAGTACACCCGGCATTACTGGTGCTCCAGGAAAATGCCCAACGAAGAAAGGTTCGTTCATGGTAACATTTTTCATACCCACTACATGCTCTTCCGACAGCTCGATTATACGATCTATCAATAAAAATGGAGGTCTATGCGGTAACATATCCATAATCTTATGGATATCCATTAAAGGAGGTAAACTTAAGTCGTACTTCGGAACTTTATTTCGTTTTTCTAATTTGATAATTTGTGAAAGCTTCTTCGCAAATTGATTGTTTACGTAATGACCAGGCTTGTTTGCAATTACCTTACCACGTATACGTGTACCAATTAAAGCTAAATCACCAATAACATCTAATAATTTATGTCTTGCTGCTTCGTTAGGCTGGTGTAATGTTAGGTTATCTAAAATACCGTTTGCCTTAACAGAAAGCTTCTTCTTATCAAAAGCCTTCTCTAATTTCGTCATGGTAGCTTGAGAAATTTCCTTATCTACATAAACAATAGCATTGTTTAGATCACCACCTTTTATTAGTCCGTTTTCCAAAAGCATTTCTAACTCGTGTAGAAAACTAAAGGTACGGGCATTTGAAATTTCAGATTTAAAATCAGAAAGTTTTTCTAATGTAGCGTTTTGGGTTCCTAAAACTTTAGTTCCAAAATCAACCATTGTCATCAATTGATATTCGTCTGATGGTATAATAGTTATTTCACTACCTGTCTCTTCATCCTTAAAAGAAATTACATCTTTAACAATGTACTCTTCACGTTCAGCTTCTTGCTCAACGATACCGGCATTCTCTAAAACTTCTACAAAGAATTTAGAAGAACCATCCATAATAGGTGGCTCTGCAGCGTTCAACTCAATTAGTACATTATCTATTTCAAGACCCACCAAAGCTGCCAAAACATGCTCTGAAGTTTGAATTTTAACACCATTCTTCTCCAAATTGGTGCCTCTTTGTGTGTTTATAACTAGGTTAGCATCGGCTGGTATAATTGGTTCCCCTTCTAAATCTACCCTTTTAAATGCATAACCGTGGTTTTCATCTGCAGGTAAAAATTTAATGGTAACATTGCTTCCAGTATGCAAGCCAACTCCCGTTAGGCTTACTTCTTTACTAATTGTTCTTTGTTTGTTGTTTGTTGTACTCATCGTCAATCTTTCTTTTCTAAGGTGTCGATTCTACTTATTATTCTCGGTAAATTCTTAAAATGAACATATGATTTGTTGTAATCACCATAATTTAATGCTGGTGACCCTTGCAGCACTTCATTATCCTTGACATTTCTCCCTATACCTGATTGTGCCTGAATTTTTACATTGTCACCAATAACGATATGACCAACTATACCTACTTGCCCACCAATCATACAATGCTTTCCTATTTTTGTAGAACCCGCTATACCGGTTTGGGCAGCAATAACCGTATGCTCGCCAATTTCAACGTTATGTGCAATCTGTATTTGATTGTCTAGCTTCACTCCTTTTCTTAAAATCGTAGAACCTAAAGTAGCCCTGTCAATTGTAGTACCAGCACCTATATCAACATTATCTTCTAAAATAACATTCCCGGTTTGAGGCACTTTTACAAACTCACCATCTTCATTTGGCGCGAAACCAAATCCGTCAGCACCTAACACTGCACCACTATTAACAACACAATTGTTACCGATAATGGTTTCTGAATACACCTTGGCTCCTGCAAAAAGTATTACGTTATTACCAATTTTTACATTATCACCAATGTAAACATTGGGGTATACTTTAACATTATCCCCCAAGGTTACGTTATTTCCTAAATACGCAAAAGCACCAATATAGACATCGGCACCATAGGTTGCAGTATCCGACTTAAAAATCGGTTCTTCAATACCTATCTTATTGTTTTTGACCTGGTTATAGTATTCTAGTAATTTAGAAAACGATTTATACGCATCTTCAACCTTAATTAAAGTGGTAAATAAATCTTGTTCTGGAACAAAACTCTTATTGACTATCGTAACCGATGCCTTTGTCTTGTAAATGAATGAAGTATATTTCGGATTAGCTAAAAAAGTAAGGGAACCTTCTTCGCCTTCCTCGATTTTAGCAAGTTTATGTACGGCTATTTCTGGATTTCCATGCACTTCTCCTTCTAAGATACCTGCAATCTGACCTGCTGTAAATTTCATGAGCGTAAAAGTAAGAAAAATTGTTAAACACCTTCTTTTGGATAACAGATATAATATTTGGTCACCGTTTTAGAAAGCGCGTTTAAATTTAAGTGATCAGATAATTTGGCAACATCGGTAATTTTTCCGTTTTTTCTTAAAATGTTGATTGTCTGATGCTGCCTATCATACGCCTTATTCATAAGTTCGCCTTTAAACACAAAATATGACGCATCTTCATCTGTAAGATGATACTGTATTTTTACTTTATTTAATTGTATTAAGAATTTACTATCAGTTATAGGTTCTTTTTTAACCTTAATATGTAACAATTTTCTATTGATAATCATCTCGCAAAGAGAAGCCAGCACGAAGTCATCTGAAAATTGCCATTCTTTTAAGGCAGAGAGAATATCAACATCATCTAATTTGGCAAACTTCGCCAAAGTGTCTATATTAAAATTATTAATATCGATATGATGGGTTAAAAAAAACTGCAAGGCACTACTACAATTTAAGGTCTCGCCTTTTTCAATTAAAAATCTAGCTCTCTTTAAAATATTAATCAGTAAGCGCTCGGCAACAACTGCTGTTTTGTGTAGATATACTTGCCAATACATAAAACGACGCGCCATTAAAAACTTTTCTACCGAATAAATTCCTTTTTCTTCAATAACCAAATTGCCATCAACGACATTTAACATGGTAATTAATCGTTCAGCATTGGTATTACCTTCAGCGACACCTGTATAAAAACTATCACGCTTTAAATAGTCAAGCCTATCCATGTCTAATTGACTAGAAACCAATTGATTTAGAAATTTTTTCGAATGATTACCGATAAAAATAGAAATAGCCTCCGTTAAACTTCCGTTAAATCGCTCATTCAAATCTCGCATAAATTGAAGCGAAATAAATTCATGACTTACCCCTTCTACAATACTATGTTCCATAGCGTGAGAAAAAGGTCCGTGTCCAATATCATGTAAAAGAATAGCACACAAAAGTCCTTCTTCCTCGGTTTCAGTTATCTCAACTCCCTTAAAACGAAGTACTTGAATTGATTTCTGCATTAAATACATACAGCCTAGTGCATGATGAAATCTGGTATGGTGTGCCCCAGGATACACTAAATAGGACAATCCCATTTGAGATATTCTGCGAAGCCTTTGAAAGTAGGGATCTGCAATGAGGTCAAAAATGAGCGTGTTGGGAATTCTAATAAATCCGTAAATTGGATCATTAAAGATTTTCAATTTGTTTGATGTCTTCAAGATAACGTCGTCTTTTCTGAAATTAACATTTCAAAGTTATACAAAAGCATTAGCATAGAATTTGATTATCGTCAAATAATAATTCAATGAACAAAATAAAAATATTGTGGGTAGATGATGAAATTGATCTACTTAAGCCCCATATCATCTTTTTAGAAGCAAAAAATTATGAAGTTATTACCTGCTTAAGTGGGCAAGAAGCTTTAGAAGAATTATCTAAAACTAGGGTAGATATTGTTTTTTTAGACGAAAATATGCCTGGTATTTCTGGTTTAGAAACCTTATCTGAAATTAAGGTTATTGACAGCTCTTTACCTGTTGTAATGATTACCAAGAGTGAAGAAGAGTTTATAATGGAAGAGGCTATTGGTTCTAAAATCGCCGATTATCTTATAAAACCTGTGAATCCGAATCAGATTCTACTATCCTTAAAAAAGAATTTAGACCACTCAAGATTAGTTTCAGAAAAGACCACTAGCAACTACCAGCAAGAATTTAGAAAGATAGCCATGGATCTTTCAATGGTCAACTCGTATCAAGAATGGGCAGATTTATATAAGAAACTAATTTATTGGGAATTGCAGTTAGAGGAAATTGAGGACAGCGGAATGTTTGAAATTTTAGAATCTCAAAAAACGGAAGCAAATCAACAATTCGGAAAGTTTGTAGAACGTAATTATGAAGGTTGGTTCACAGACTCAGATGCGCCAATAATGTCTCACACGATATTTAAAGAGTGGATTGCACCCGAAATCAAAGATTCAAAAACCTTGTTGATAGTAGTAGATAACTTACGCTACGATCAATGGTATGCTTTTGAAGAAACGGTCAACTCTTTTTATAAAAAGAAGAAAGAAGACTCATACTATAGCATATTGCCAACTGCTACACAATATGCACGTAATGCGATATTCTCTGGTTTGACTCCCCTAGACATGGAGAAAAAATATCCTGAATGGTGGAAAAATGATACCGATGAAGGTGGTAAAAATTTGTTTGAAGACAAATTTTTAGATGCACAGTTAAAAAGGCTAGGCTTAGATTTAAAATGGGAATATCATAAAATAAGTAGCCTTAAGCAAGGCAAAAATTTAAGTCAGAATTTTAAATCGCAAAAAGATAACGACTTAACGGTAATCGTATACAATTTTGTAGATATGCTTTCACATGCTAAGACAGAAATGGAAGTAATTAAAGAACTAGCTTCAAATGATAAATCTTACCGATCATTGACTACGAGTTGGTTTAAGAATTCACCGATGTTAGAAATCATACAGCAAGCACAGACCTTGGGAATGAAATTAATCATTACGACCGACCACGGAACCATTAATGTAAAATCGCCCTCTAAGGTTGTTGGCGACAGAGATACAAGTTCCAATCTTCGTTATAAAACCGGTAGAAGTCTAACGTATGAAAAAAATGAAGTACTTGCTGCAAAGGCTCCAAAATCTATTTACCTACCAAGTATAAATATGAGTAGTTCTTATATTTTTGCAAAAAATGATTTATTCTTTGCCTACCCAAATAATTATAACCACTACGTAAGCTATTATAGAAACACCTACCAACATGGGGGAGTTTCATTAGAAGAAATGATCATACCTTTTGTAGTTTTGGAACCTAAATAGAATTATAATATGGAATTCATTTATACTGAAAGTGAATTAAACAGCATTGCGAAACAGATTATTAAATCAGCAAGCAGCAAGATGTTGGCATTTTATGCCCCCATGGGAGCAGGAAAAACAACATTAATAAAAGCACTCATAAAGGAGTTAGGTAGTAGTGATAATGTTAGTAGCCCTACGTTTGGATTGGTCAATGAATATGCACTAGAATCAGGAGAGTTGCTTGGGTATCATTTTGACTTTTATCGTTTGAATAGTGAAGAAGAAGCCATGGATATGGGTTTAGATGATTACTTAGCTTCAAAAGGATGGATATTTATGGAATGGCCGGAAAAGATTCCAAACCTTATACCTAATGATGTTCAGAACATTAAAATTGAAATTATTGATGAACGAACAAGAAAATTAACGCTTTCGTAATTAAGGAAATTGCTATCAAGGTTGCTTTTTGAATTGTTAACTAAAAATCATATATCGTTCAGACCACTTCTTTATTGCATTTTTTCGATGAAAAACCAACAATTCGATAAAAAGTATAAAAAATCAGATTAAGTATGTAATTTTAACGACAAAAGGTAATTTAATTGTATATTTTTTCTTACGTTTGTAGGAGAGCTAAATATTTAGTATAACCAAAACCCCTTGAACATGAAAAACAAAAAAACATTATTAGCATCAATCGCATTAGGTGTATTCCTTTTAGCAATGACTGCACCGATTATTGATATTGATAATCAGCAATTAAATATTGAAAAGAAAAAGATTACTAAGAGAATATAATTCGAAATTATTCTTCAAAATTAAAGAGCAATTTTATTGCTCTTTTTTTTTATATAATATTTAAGTCATTACTTCGTTAGCATATAGTAATATTATAATGCAAATGATAAAGAAAGTCAAAAAAAAGAAAGCTAAAAAGAAGATTTTTTTAGAAACTTTACTAGTCTTTTTTATAGCGATTTCTCCTTTCTTATATAAAGGCTATGAATATTTACCCTATAATTCCAATGGAGATTTAACTTTTTTTGGTTTTATATTAGGAGGTAACGGTTTTTCAGACGCCAAAACCTACGTATGGTTTTTAACAACTAAAGTTGTTCCTCTTTATTTAATGATTTTTTGGTTTCTTACTTCTCGAGACTGGTGGTATCATATTATTATCATACCAATTGCAATGTATGCTTTTCAATTATTTGAAGTTTTATATGATTCTGATGATGTCGTAGATACTGATAACATTTGGTGGTTGATACCTATTTGCATGATAACCATTCCTTTCGTATATATTATCCGGATTAAATTGTATGATAAGCACGTACATGGCATTGATTTAGAAGCAATCGAAGCTGAATTAGAAGAACTTAAAAATAAAGGGTACGATAATAAAGATAATTTTGATTCGGAAGGTAAAATTATAAATGCACAACATGATGAAATCCCAACCATATCTGAAGATATAAATGAAAAATTATCTACAGGAAATTTAGAGAGTTTTCTCAAGAGTTTTCAAGACCGTTTACAAAATTGGCTACATTTTAAAACCTAGGTCTCTTAATAATAAAATTTTGTTCAAAAATTCATTTCTCGAAAAATTGTACATTTGAGTTTCAAGTCAATGATTTGAATAAAGAGCAATTAAGTTATGAGCCAACCCACTTCCCCTTTTAGTAAATACCAATTAATTCCGCAAGAGGAAACCCTCGAGGTTTTGCGTCAAAAAGGTGAATTATACATTGGTATACCTAAAGAAAACCAATACCAAGAAAAAAGAATATGCCTTACACCAGATGCCGTAAATGCAATTACAGCTAACGGGCATCGTGTATTAATAGAGTCTGGCGCTGGTGAAGGTGCTCATTATACTGATGCTGATTATGTTACTGCTGGCGGAGAAATTACTCGTGACACCAAGAAAGTTTTTGCGTGTCCGCTAATTTTAAAAGTAGAGCCTCCTACCCTAACAGAAATAGAATATATAAATCCGCAGACAACTATTATATCTGCCCTTCAGATTAAGACACAATACAAAGAATATTTTGAAGAATTAGCTAGAAAACGAATTACCGCTATTGCATTTGAATACATTCGTGATGAAGAAGGTAAATATCCAGCAGTACGTTCATTAAGTGAAATTGCCGGTATTTCTTCAGTTTTAATTGCTGCTGAATTGATGGCAGCAAATAATAATGGGAACGGCTTAATGTTTGGCAACATCAGCGGTGTGCCACCTGTAGAAGTGGTTATAATTGGCGCAGGTACCGTTGGTGAATTTGCTGCGCGATCTGCTATAGGCATCGGTGCAAACGTCAAAGTTTTTGACAACTCAATTACAAAACTTAGAAATATACAGACTAATTTAAAACAAACGGTCTACACTTCTACCATTCAACCAAAAAATCTTTTAAAAGCACTAAAAAGATGCGATGTGGCTATTGGGGCAACTAGAGGAAAAGATAGATCTCCCGTTGTTGTATCTAGCACAATGGTTGAACATATGAAGAAAGGTGCAGTTATTATTGATGTAAGTATTGATACAGGTGGTTGTTTTGAAACCAGCGAAATAACAACCCACAATAAACCTACTAAAGAAAAGTATGGTGTTATTCATTACGGTGTACCTAACATTCCGTCAAGATATCCAAAAACAGCATCTGTAAGTATTAGCAATATTTTTACACCCTATTTATTAAAAATTGGTGAGGACGGCGGATTGGAAAATTCACTTCGATTTGACAAAGGCTTACGAAACGGACTTTACATGTATCACGGTATTTTAACCAACAAATCTGTTGGTGAATGGTTCGATCTACAATACAGTGATATTAATTTCCTGATTTTTTAGAATACTCAAGGCAATCGTTTTCCTATCCATTTTAAAAGGCATAATTTCGCGGTATTATTGATTACTTAGAATTATGAATGTAGATTTTCTTAAAAGGTTAGGGTTTTTCTTGGTAGGCTTGTCTATAGGCATTGTATTTCTTACTTTTTTTATGAAAAAGAAATCTCAAGAAACCGGAGTATATTTTTGCTACTTACCTGATTGTAGAACATTAAAAGACATTAGATCTAAATCTATGTATTATAGTGATGAGGCAAAACAAAAGCTTCAAGAATTTGAGTTAGATTCCATTGGCATTCGTTATATTTTAACCGAAGGAGATGTTGATTTTAGTAAAAGTGATACAAAATCTGTTCCTTGTAGAACCTATGTTGTTGAATCAGAGTACAAGGAACGAGATTATAGATTTACCGTTAAAAACTGCAAAGAAAAGGCTTCTATTGAAAAAGTAGAGTTACAATAAGTTCCTAAATTTTTCTGCGTTTTCTTTCTGCTTTTAATAATGAAAGCTCTCTGCTTGTTTGTCCAGCTACCGATGTATTTTCATCAGCCCTTCTTATTAAATAAGGCATCACATCACGTACTGGTCCAAATGGCAAGTATTTGGCAACATTATATCCGTTTGCCGCTAAATTATACGATATGTGATCACTCATACCATATAACTGTCCGAACCAAACATGCTCATTATTTTTATCGATACCTTTTTTCTCCATCATTTCCATTAAACGATAACAACTGTCTTCGTTATGTGTTCCAGAAAAAATAGATAGCGTATCAAGATTATCGATCATATACTCAATAGTAGCATTGAAATTTTCATCAGTCTCAGCTTTTGTTTTACAAATGGGTGAAGTATACCCTTTTTCTTTGGCGCGGTCATTTTCCTTTTCCATATAAGCACCACGAACAACTTTCATACCGACTAAAAATCCGTCTCTAGCAGCACGTTCTTGTAATGATTTTAGGTATGGCAATCGGTCCCATCTATAGGTTTGTAGCGTATTAAATACAATTCTTTTTTTCTTATTGTATTTACGCATCATGTCTTCAGCTAAATTATCGGCTGCATCTTGCATCCAACTTTCTTCCCCATCAATAAGCAAGGAAACTTCGAGGTCATGTGCCTTTTTACAAACTTTATCAAATCTGTTAACAACACGTTGCCATTCTGCTTCTTCATCTTTAGTAAGCTGTTTCTTTTCTCCAATTTTTTGGTACAATGCAAATCTTCCAAAACCTGTTGGCTTAAAAACAGCAAATGGTATAGCTTCTTTTTCTTTTACGAAATCTAAAATTGTTAGAATTATTTCTGTCGCCGAATCAAAAGGATCTTCTTCTTCTTTACCTTCTACAGAATAATCTAAAACAGAACATACTCCCTTTCCCCACATACGTTCAACCACGGGCAAACAATCGCGTTCATTTATTCCACCACAAAAATGATCAAAAACCGTGGCTCTAATTAATCCTTCAACAGGCAAATGAGCCTTAAAAGCAAAATTGGTAATGACCGAACCCATTTTCACTAAAGGTTCATTTGATATCATTTTAAAAAGAAAATAAGCTCTTTCTAATTCTGAATCAGATTTTAAAGCAAATGCCGTTGCGGTATTTTCAAAAATTGGTTCCATTTTCTATTATTTCTATAATGCTCAAATATAATCACAGAATTTATAATCCTAAGACTTAAAATAACC
Organism: Maribacter spongiicola; assembly: GCF_004364165.1. GTDB lineage: Bacteria > Bacteroidota > Bacteroidia > Flavobacteriales > Flavobacteriaceae > Maribacter > Maribacter spongiicola. The sequence continues at coordinate 584,492 of NZ_SOAY01000011.1, read as the reverse complement.
TTTATTTTGCGCTTAAATAGTCATTAATACAAAGCTATATTTTCAATGGATTCTATAATTTCAGATTCTTACGCAGTATATTTCAACGAAAATGCTTTTCAGGCATTGAACGAACACTTAACAAAAAAAAAGTATTCTATAATATTTATTTTAGTAGATGAGAATACACACGAGTTATGTTTGCCTAATTTTATGGCAGAAATTAACGGCGATTATCAGTTTGAAATTATTGAAATAGAATCGGGTGAAATCAACAAAAACATAGAAACATGTGTTGGCGTTTGGGAAGCTCTATCTGAATTAGGAGCCGACCGTAAAAGTATTTTAATAAATTTAGGTGGTGGAGTATTAACTGACATGGGTGGCTTTATAGCCTCTACATTTAAGAGGGGGATAGATTTTATAAATGTACCCACTACCCTATTATCTATGGTAGATGCCTCGGTTGGTGGCAAAACAGGCATTGATTTAGGAGCTTTAAAAAATCAAATTGGGGTTATCAATCAACCAGTTATGGTACTTGTTGAGCCCGATTTTCTAGACACCTTAGAAGAACGACAAATTAGAAGCGGATTTGCAGAAATGCTGAAACACGGTCTTATTCAAGATACCTCTTACTGGAACGCATTGAAGAATACCACTAGTTTAGAAGATATGAAAAGTCATATTCTTACTTCTATCCAAATTAAGAACAAAGTAGTACTTCAAGACCCTACAGAGCAAAGCATACGTAAGATTTTAAATTACGGACACACACTTGGTCATGCCATAGAATCTTATTTTCTTGAGAACGAAACAAAAGAAATGTTATTACATGGAGAGTCAATTGCCATAGGAATGATTCTAGAAGGATATCTCTCTAATAAATTATTAGAACTGTCAAATGAATCTTTAGCCGATATAAAAACTACTTTTTTAAATAGATATGATAAAGTAGAATTTTCAAATGAGGATATTGAGAATATTTTGAAGCTTATGAAGTACGACAAGAAAAACTCTCATGGTAAGGTGAATTTTGTTCTATTGAAATCTATTGGTGAACCCGTATTCGATATTGAAATTCCTGTAGAATTATTTGCTGAAGCATTCGCTTACTACAAAGTTTAAAAACTTCACATACGCAAAATAGCACTTTCACAACTCTACAAACTCATATGTGAGTATAATTACTAGTTTAGTTATAGTTAAAACACAAACTGCTATAAATAAATTAGTTATGACAAGACGACTTATTGATTACCGTAAATTAGATCACCATTTAGCAGCACTATTAATAGAAACCTACCCTTATGGTTATGGCGATGAAGATATCATTTGTTTTAAAAATATTAAGGGCGATTACGTCGAAGCTGTAGAAATTAGAACCGACGACACTTTATATTTAGTTAAAATAAGCAAAAGCCTTTCTAACTTCATTGCAAACTTTGAAGTGAATTTAGAAAAAGAACTAGAATCTAAAACACCAGAAGAGATTATGCAATCTGAAGATTTGACGAAAGCACTTTACCTAAACTTTGAAACAAAAACTCAAGACGAGCTAGAATAATTGAAATAGCGTTCTTCTAATATATTTTCATGATGTTTTTGGTGACCACTTATCACCAGGCCTAGTGCAGCTACAGACCAAGGAATACCGCTAGCGGTACCAATCCTTTTTAAATGGTCATTTTGTATAGTTTCGAACAAACTAATCGATGCTTCACGAACAGAAAGATATTCTTTTAATATATCTTCCTTTGTACGCCTATTGGCATTACTTTCTGGAACAATTTGATTGTGATCAAAACCTGGCAACGGTGTTTTGTCATTTCTAGAAATTCTAAAGGCTCGATATTGAAATACGCGTTCCGTATCAATTAAGTGAACCAAAACTTCAGCTACCGTCCATTTACCGTCACCATAACTATACAAAAATTGTTCATCGGTTAAACTATGAACCAAATCTTCAAAACTTTTTCTACCTTTTAAAAGCGCAGACATTACATCTTCATGGTCATCAAGCGTTTTCAGATAAGTACCATAAAAAAATTGCAATTCGTCTTTTTGTAAGTCTTTAACTCTCATTTAAAAAATTTAAGTATTGAAAATTAAAAAGCCCAATTACAATAGATAACTGGGCAATTTTGGAGTTAGTTGAATAACTCTTATTTATAACTCATTAAAAATAGTATGCATTAAACGCTTCTTATCATTAAAACTTTCTTCTAATGAAATCATTGTTTCAGTTCTACTTATACCATCAATATCATCAATTTTAAAGATAATATTTTTAGCATGTGTAGTATCCTTAGCTCTTATTTTACAGAAAATATTAAATTTACCTGTAGTTATGTGTGCGATAGTAACGTTCGGAATTTGATTTAAACGCTCAAGCACAAATTTAGTTTGGTGTGTTTTTTCAAGAAAAATACCAACATAAGCAATGAAAGCATAACCAAGCTTTACGTAATCTAAGGTAAGTGATGAACCCTTAATTATTCCTGCTTCTTCCATTTTTTTAACTCTGACATGAACTGTACCAGCTGAGATAAGAAGTTTTTTTGCAATATCAGTAAAAGGAGTTCTGGTGTTGTCAATCAACATATCCAGAATTTGGTGGTCTATTTCGTCTAATTTGACTTTGCCCATAGTTGTAAAATTTTTGCCAAAAATAAAAAATTATCGCATTAAATTCATTGAAACTTGATTTTATTTAATGAAAACGTAAACAATATTACATATTTAAAGAAATAAGACAAAAAATATCACGATAACAGCTTCAGTAAATCATTTTCTTTTAGCCATAACATATCATTTGCATCATTGCAATTCAATGTTTTATGTCCAAAAAACTCCTTAGGTTCTTTTTCGAATATATGTAATTCTGGTTTAAACTTTACCTTACCTAAAATAAGTAACTCTTTAAACTGAATAGGAATAATTTTACTTTTAGTTAAATGATTGCTTTTATAATCGATATTTTCTACGATGATATCTACAAATTGTTTTCCATTTTCAGGTATAGATAAGTACTGATCGACCGTGAATTCATCTATTCTATCATTGGCTATAGTTTTAATACCTTTTAAAATCGCTTTAAAAATGAATTTTCTTGTTATATCTCTCTCATAGTCATTCTCATAATGACCCGCTTCAAATAATATGGTTGGGGTATTCTTCATTTGAAATGCATCACCAACACAGTTATCATTGAATCCATCATCATACCTTCCTATTTGACCAGGAATCTCTTTTTGAAGCTTACTGTTCATCGCGGCAATCAACTTCATACTCATCTTTCGAGATGGCGAGTTATTGCGTTCATGATCAAAAGCAGGTGCCAAAAATGAAACTGTTGCAGGCTTGATCGTCTCACCTACATTAAAGATAGTGCGCTGATCATGTAAGTTGAAACAAAAGTGAGGTTCAAATTTGTCATACACTTTTTTTAAGATGCGACTTTCTGGTTGAGATAAATTTTGAGCATCTCTATTAAGATCAATTTTATTGGCATTTACTCTTGTGTAATCACGAGCCCCATCCGGATTCAAAATCGGGATAATCTTTATAGTACATTCTTTAACAAGTTTTAAAACATCAGTACTTTCTTGATTAAAATAACTTAGCAAATCGACTACAGCTTTAGTAGTCGTTGATTCATTACCATGCATTTGAGACCACATTAGAATCTTCTTTGGTCCGTCACCAAATGTGATGCTTTTTATCGATTCTTTTCTTACAGATTCTCCTTCTATTTTAATTACAAATCTACCAGGCAACGAAGACAAAAATTCACTGATATGATCATAGGTAATGTATCGCCCTGAAACTGTAGTTACACTAATTTTATTATAGTCCAAATCTTTCATCATCACTAAACTTTAATGGATTGTAAAAATACTACAGCCTTTGTTTACAATTGTAAACTTAACAATCTATTAAATACCTTAGGTTCGCTTTTAAAAATTTACAATTTTAACCTATTATTTAAAATTCAAATTAAAATATTGTAAATCAGTACTTTATAATAGTCTATATAAATATATAATCTAAAAAAATTTCAGCATAACCATTGTGTAAAATACAATTGTAGATAAAATTTTATAGAATTTATTAACTTTGTAAACATGTTAGATTCTATATCTTTTGTTTCAAGATTAAAGAAAATTTTAGCGCACAACGAATTATCAGCTGCAGCGTTAGCAGACCTAATTGCTGTACAACGATCTAGTATTTCACATTTATTAAGCGGTAGAAACAAACCAAGCTTAGAGTTTATTATGAAAATCGATGAAGCATTTTCCGAGGTAGATATACAATGGCTGTTATACGGAAAAGGCACCTTTCCTAAAACTGAAAACACGAACTTTCGCCCTAAAGAAGTTATTAAGAAGGAAAGTGAAAATATGGAGAGTAGAAAAAAACTGGAACGAATAGTAATGTTCTATACCGATGGTACATTTAAAACATACACTGAGTTTAAGTAACGCTACACTTCAAATTTTTCTTTTCTTTTTTAAGGCCACTTCACTCCTATTTTCATTATTTTGCAACATGATGAAAAAAATTTCTTTAACCGTTATGCTTTGTGTTATTCTTGGTTCATGCTACCAACCTGAACGTGATTGCGAAAAATATAAAACAGGATCTTTTAAGTTCACTTATGAGATTGGCGATACCCTAAAAGAGGGCAAATTCATTAGAACTAAAGATTACAGTGTAGATTATTACGAAAATAAAATCGATAGCGCGACTGTTCGATGGTTTAATGACTGCGAATTCGTTCTACAAGACATACGCAGTAAAACTGCTATTCACTACAAAATAATAAGTACAACAGATTCTTCATATACTTTTCAATATAAAAGTGCCGTAAAAGACCCCAATAAGCAACTAATAGTTAAAACTGGAACCGCCATAAAATTAACTAACCCATAAACCAACCATACTTGAAATTTTCTCTCGAGATAGTTAGATAGCCCTATAGATTTAACGTTCTTAGAAATCGTTTTAGGTATTGAAAACATTATTTTAATATCTATAGCTAGAGGTAAACCTGAGCCTTCACAAAGAAATACACGAAATAGTAGAACACAAAGGTCATCAAGAGTGGGAAGCAAAAAAAGCAAAATCCGACTCGTTAATTAACACTGTGCTTCAAATAATAGTTATAAATATAGTTTTCTGGTTTGATGTTATTTAACCGCTACGGCAATGAATAATGGTATATCGCCAAACACAAACAATGAACTTGTTCTAGCGGCAGTTGCAGCGCTTATCTCTGTCATTATTATGATGCTTTTCACCAACTCTGTCACAGAGTATGCAAATAGGCACATAGCATATAGAGAATTAGATTCATTTATTAGCTAATAACACAAGGAGAACAGAGAAAAGAGAGAATAGAAAAGAACAAATATTACAAAGCGAAAACCAAATAGTCCGCATAAAGCAATTACTTCATGCTGACTATTTGGTTTTAAAATATTGTTAGAATACTAATTAAGCTGTCGATTTAAGCCCATTTTAAACCATTAATTCGGTCTATCAAAGGTAACACTAGGATTAGCTTGCTTTTGTTCTTCAAATAATCGTTGTTGCTGTTTTACTGTCATTGTACTACCATCATGACTCCATCCTGGAGGTCCGAAAATATACATCAGCTTATCACTTATTTTTTTAGACTTCTTAGTATCTGCCCAAATATCTTTAAACTCATGAGTAAGAATTACTATAGGGTTGTTAGAATTTGGAGCATGAATAACACCAAATTTTACATCAATATTTTCATCATATTCTTTCCAAGTACCAAAAATCTTATCAAAGAAATTTAAAAATCCGCCATGATTCTTATCTAAATACTCTACATTCTGCGCGTGATGCACTTGATGCATTGTATGAGTATTGAATATTTTCTCGATGAAACCCATTTTTGGAACATACTGAGAGTGCAATTGAAACTGCCAGAAAGACTCAATTGCTAAACAAACTACTACCATTTCTACAGGAAAACCAATAATAGGCATCCAAACATAGAAAAAAGGCTTGTAAAGTAAAGTAAACCAACCATTACGGATAGCAGTACCAAGATTAAAATTATCTGAAGAGTGATGTACTATGTGTGCCGCCCAAAGAATACGGATTTCATGATTTGCTCTATGAAACCAGTAGTACGTAAAATCATCTGCTAATTGACAAAGTAACCAAACATACCAAGCATAGCCAAAAGACTTATACCCCATAATATTTGTTCTTACACCATCAACCAAAGGGTTAAATAACTCGTAAGCATACTCAAAAAGAACAACTAATAAAATTACTTTTAATAAAGGACCGATTATGGCAGATCCAATTCCCATAACACTACTAGCTGCAAAATCTTTCCAATCATAAAGATCATCATCTCCATGAGTTTTGCTATAGGTCAATTCTAATAAAATAAAGGCAATAAAGGCTGGTGCGCCATACACCAGGGGGTTAGTGAAATCCATTAATTCAAAATTTTCGTAAAGGTAGTTATAAAAGCAAGTATTCTTCCAATTTGTCTAATCTTAACATTCTATCTTACGATAAGACAACTCAATAATTAAACAGTTTAATTACTTTTTATTTTTAAGTATGGCGTTTTGCTCTTTCAATAGCTGCTCCATACTAGATAACAAGGCAATATTTTTAGGGGTTTCCACCTCTTTGTTTGTTGGATCTTCAGATTTCTCTTTAAACCTATTTATAAATTTCACCATAACAAAAATGGTAAAAGCTATAATTCCGAAATCTATTAATGATTCTATTAACTCACCATATCCTATCGCAACTTCTTCTATCGCACCATCGGCTTCTCTAAGAATCCATTTTTTATTTGAAAGATTAACATCATCTGTTAATAATGAAAGTGGCGGCATAATAATAGCAGAAACTATGGTACTTACAACTTTATTAAATGCAGTGCCAATTATGATACCGACGGCTAAATCAATCATATTGCCCTTAACGGCAAAATTCTTAAACTCTTCAAAAAAATTTTTCATAACTCTGACTAATCAAATAATGTTGGTTCACCTGCAGATGCACCATCTTCACCTTTAGAATTCTCAGCATCATCACCAGATGCTAAAGATTCTTCATCTACAACTTCAATATTTTCAACTTCTTCAGGAACCTCTGGTTCAAATGGCAAAGGATCAAGAAGATTGATATTTTTAACCTTTTCAGTAATAAACTGGTTACCTAAAGCTTTAATACCCTTAACCGATATAAAATCTTCAACATCAACAGATTCATTATCCTTAGCTTCTTTACCTCTAGGCTTAGGAAATTCAATTTCAACCATTGGTTTCCAGTCTGTAGAAACAAGCTCTAAGTATGATTTTGGATGTTCAGAAATAAACAATTCCTCTTTATTTTCGTTTTCTATCAAGAATCTTTTAATATAAAAACGCTCCTTTTCTCCTTCCCAGTAAATAGCAGAAATAGGTTTTTCTGGAATCCATTTTTCTAACACAATCATGTCATCATCAAAATGAGAGGTCAATACGGGAAGAAATGTTTTAGCTATTCCTTTCTGATTGATAACTAATATTAAATCATCTCCCTTAAATTCTCCAAGCAATTCTCCTCTTCCATCAACATTTAACCTTCGAACAACGTCATCAAACCAAATTTTTCTAGGCTTAAGAGTAGAAACCCCTTTCTCTTTTAATTCTATTCGCTTAACAGAATACTTAGTAACAATATTTCCTTTAGAGGCTCTTCCTTTAATAAGTACATCTGAAAAATCAATATCCCATTTCAACTTCTTAATGCTACCAACCTGACGAAGTAAAACAGTTATCACTTCAGCCTCACCATTAGGGTTAGCTGTAAAATATAATACTTGAGATCCAGCTTTACCTGTAGTCAAATCATAAACCCGATCTCTGGTTATGCTGGTAACGTTAAAGCGCTTTATGTAAGTAGGACCGCCTTTACCATCCTTATAGACCAAATTATACGTAGTACGCTTATCTTTTTTCTTAAAAACAGCAACATAAATGATGCCCTTACCTACAAAAATTTTGGAATCAACCTTTGACACCATCATTTGACCATCGCCGGTAATGACTATAATATCATCTATATCGCTACAGTCGGTAACATACTCGTCTTTCTTTAAAGAAGTACCAACAAAACCTTCTTCTCTATTGACATAGAGTTTGGTATTTCTAATAGCAACTTTAGTCGCCTCAATATCATCGAAAACGCGAATTTCGGTTAAACGACCTCTGTCTTTGCCGTAAGTTTCCTTAAGATTTTTGAAGTAGTTTATTGCAAATTCAATGAGATTAGCCAAATGATGCTTGACTTCCGCAATACGTTCTTGCAAACTCTCTAAATATTGCTGAGCCTTATCTAAATCGAATTTTGAAATTCTCTTTATCCGTATTTCGGTAAGCCTGGTAATATCCTCCTCGGTAACCGCTCTCTTCAGGTGCTTTGTAAATGGCGCCAAACCTTTGTCGATTGCAGCTATTACACCCTCCCAAGTTTCCTCTTCTTCAATATCTCGATAGATTCGATTCTCAATAAAGATTCTTTCAAGTGATGCAAAGTGCCATTGCTCCTCTAATTCCCTAAGCTGAATTTCAAGCTCTTGCTTCAATAATTCTACTGTAGAATCGGTAGATCTTCTAAGCATTTCTGTGACCCCGATAAACAGGGGCTTATTATCTTCAATAATACAACCTAGTGGAGAAATAGAAGATTCACACGCTGTAAAAGCATACAATGCATCGATAGTTCTATCTGGTGAAATACCTGAAGGAAGATGAATTAAAATTTCAACATCTGCGGCAGTATTATCTTCAATTTTCTTGATTTTTATCTTGCCTTTATCATTGGCTTTTAAAATAGAATCAATTAAACTACCAGTATTAGTACCGTAAGGTATCTCATTGATTATTAATGTATTCTTATCTAACTGAGATATCTTAGCTCGCACCCTAATTTTACCACCTCTGAGTCCGTCATTATAATTCGTGACATCTATAATACCTGCGGTCGGAAAATCTGGATAAATTTTAAATCTCTGTCCTTTTAAATGTTTTATAGAAGCATCAATAAGCTCAATAAAATTATGAGAAAGTACTTTGGTGGACAGACCAACAGCAATACCCTCTGCACCTTGAGCTAATAATAAAGGGAATTTCACAGGTAAATTTACGGGCTCTTTTTTTCTGCCATCGTATGAAGCTTGCCACTCTGTAATTTTGGGACTAAATATAACTTCTAAAGCGAATTTAGAGAGTCTTGCTTCAATATATCTTGACGCAGCAGCCCTATCACCTGTCAGAATGTTACCCCAGTTACCTTGCGTGTCGATTAAAAGGTCTTTCTGGCCAATCTGCACCATGGCATCTGCAATACTGGCATCACCATGCGGGTGATACTGCATGGTATGACCAACTACATTAGCCACTTTGTTATAGCGACCATCATCAAGCTCTTTTAAAGAATGCATAATACGACGTTGCACAGGTTTGAATCCGTCTTCAATAGCAGGTACCGCTCGTTCTAATATTACATAAGAAGCGTAATCTAAGAACCAATCTTTATACATGCCAGATACCCTGGTTAATGCATCAGATGAATCTGTATGTTCATTATTCTCTTCGGAAAGGTTTTCGTTTATTTCCTCGTTCAAATCGTCATTTTCCTCCATTAAGAAGCAATCGTATTAATCTAGTTTATACTACTTTATCTTCAATTATATCTACTTCAACTTTAAGGTTGTTGATAATAAATTTTTGTCTATCAGGTGTGTTTTTACCCATGTAGAAACTTAATAGCTCTTCAATGGACATTGCCTTATCTAGCATAATGGGCTCTAACCTAATATCATCACCAATAAAATGTCTAAACTCATCTGGTGATATTTCACCCAATCCTTTAAATCGAGTAATTTCAGGTTTACCGGTCAGTTTGTTAATTGCCATTTGACGCTCTTCATCACTATAACAATAAATAGTTTCCTTTTTATTACGAACCCTAAACAAAGGAGTTTGCAAAATATAAAGGTGATTTTCTTTTATCAACTCAGGAAAAAACTGCAAGAAGAAGGTAATCAATAATAAGCGAATATGCATACCATCGACATCGGCATCGGTAGCGATTATAATATTGTTGTAACGCAAGTCTTCAATGGATTCTTCGATATTTAAAGCAGCCTGTAAAAGATTAAACTCTTCGTTTTCGTAAACAATCTTTTTAGACATACCGTACGAATTCAGCGGCTTACCTTTTAAACTAAATACCGCCTGTGTATTTACATCTCTAGACTTTGTAATAGAACCCGATGCAGAATCTCCCTCAGTAATAAACAAAGAAGTCTCTAATCTACGATCATGTTTTATATCACCTAAATGCACCCTACAATCGCGAAGCTTTTTATTATGCAGACTAGCTTTCTTAGCTCGATCGCGCGCCAATTTTCGTATACCCGAAAGCTCTTTACGCTCCTTCTCTGCCATCATGATCTTACGCTGAAGCTTTTCGGCAGTATCAGCATTTTTATGAAGATAGTTATCTAAATATTTACCAACGAAATCATTGATATAAGTTCGTACCGTAGGGAAATTACCTCCCATATCGGTAGACCCTAATTTGGTTTTGGTCTGACTTTCAAAAACCGGCTCCATCACTTTAATGGAAATTGCAGAGATTATAGATTTTCTAATATCTGATGCATCATACGTTTTGCCATAAAAATCACGTATTGTTTTTACTATAGCTTCCCTAAAAGCAGCCTGGTGTGTACCACCGTGCGTTGTATGCTGACCATTAACGAAAGAATGATATTCCTCGCTATACTGTGTTCTACTATGTGTAATGGCAACTTCTATATCTTCCCCTTTTAAATGGATAACAGGATAAAGCATATCATCCACATTATTATTATCCTCCAAAAGATCTTTAAGTCCGTTTTCAGAATGAAATTTCTCACCATTAAAAACAATAGTCAATCCTGGATTTAGGTACACATAGTTTTTAAGCATGCGTTCTACATACTCATTTCTATATTTGTAATTTTTAAAAATGGTCTCATCAGGTATAAAAGTAACCTTAGTACCCTTTCTTTTGCTCGTTTCTTCTGGTCCTACTTCATTTTCAAGATTACCAGAACTAAACTGTGCCGTTTTTAACTGATTATCTCTAGAGGACTGCACTTCAAAAAAGCTGGACAATGCATTTACTGCTTTGGTACCTACCCCGTTTAAACCTACAGATTTTTTAAAGGCACGACTATCATACTTACCACCGGTATTCATTTTAGAAACTACATCAACTACTTTACCAAGCGGTATTCCACGACCATAATCTCTAACCTTGACCACTTTATCTTTAATAGATATCTCAATGGTCTTACCTGCACCCATTACAAATTCATCGATACAATTATCGATAACCTCTTTCAGTAGAATATAAATACCATCATCTGCAGAAGAACCGTCACCCAATTTACCGATATACATACCTGGTCGTAATCGGATGTGTTCTTTCCAATCGAGCGAGCGTATATTATCTTCAGTATATTGAGTAGTGTCTTGGGACATTTAAAAAAGTTTAAGAAAGTTGCGCTAAAGATAGCACCACTCGGTAAAAGATAAAACACCTACTTGTTAAAGTAATTAACAATAAATAAAGCTTCTTTGTTGATAGCTACAGTGAGTACAACATTTTTGACAGAAAAGAATCGGTAAAAAATTAGCAAAAAGTTTATTTAAAGAATGATTTACGTCATAGGAATACTTTATTGCTTTTTATATCTTTAAAGTAGATTTTGAATACTTATGGATTTTATCGATTATTACAAAATACTTGAAATTGACAAGAAAGCTTCGCAATCCGATATTAAAAAGGCTTATCGAAAATTGGCTCGCAAACTTCATCCAGACTTAAATCCGAATGACAAAAAGGCTCATGAAAAATTTCAACGCATAAATGAAGCGAACGAAGTTTTAAGCGATCCTGAAAAAAGAAAGAAGTATGACCAATATGGAAAAGATTGGCAACATGCCGATGCTTTTGAAGAAGCCAAGAGAAATCAACGTAGTTCAACATCTGGTGGTAGAAGAAACTATTCTGGTTCTGCAGGATCCCAAGAAGATTTTTCAGACTTCTTTGAGTCAATGTTCGGCGGAGCTGGTGAAGGTTTTGGTGGAGGAGGCAGACAGAGGTCATCACAATTTAAAGGCCAAGATCTAAACGCGACACTAAAATTGAACTTGCTTGACGTTCTTGAAGATCAAAAACAAACACTTGATTTAGGTACTAAGAAGATTAGAATAACCATACCTGCCGGTGTCGAAGACGGGCAAACCATAAAAATTTCTGGCTACGGAGGCGAAGGTTTAAATGGCGGACCAAATGGAGACCTATACCTGACCTTTGAAATTAACAATAACACCAACTTTCAAAGAGTAAAGAACGATTTGTATAAAAATGAATCTATCTCTTTATATGACGCCATATTAGGCAGTTCAATTGAAGTAGAAACGTTGACAGGAAAAGTGAAGCTAAAAGTAAAACCAGAAACCCAAAACGACACGAAAGTCAAGTTAAAAGGAAAAGGTATGCCTGTTTATAAAAAGAAGGGGGCAAATGGAGATTTATTTATTACCTATAAAGTGACCATGCCAACCAAGCTTTCAGATAAGGAAAAAGAATTATTCAAACAACTTTCAGAATTACGATAATATGGATTCAGAAAATTATATACAGATAGAATTATATTGCGAACAAACACAAACTCCATTAGAATTTATAGATGACCTTTTAGAGTTTGAAATGATCGAGGTGCAACGAATTGAAAATAAGTTGTACGTTCAATCGCACTTTATTACAGAAATAGAGCGCATATATAGATTACGAAAAGACTTAGGTATTAATATGGAAGGTATAGACACCTTAAACCATATGTTAGAAAAAGTCAACCGATTAGAACAAGAAGTAAGACTGCTAAGAAATCGGTTGACTATTTATGAATATTAAACGTTAAAACGGAAGTGCATTACATCGCCATCTTTAACGATGTACTCTTTACCCTCCACTTTCATTTTACCAGCCTCTTTAACTTTTGCTTCGCTACCGAAAGTTACATAGTCATTATAGGCAATAACTTCTGCCCTAATAAAGCCTTTTTCAAAATCGGTGTGTATAACACCTGCTGCCTGAGGTGCAGTTGCGCCAATAGGTATTGTCCAGGCACGAACTTCTTTGACACCTGCAGTGAAATAAGTTTCTAGGTTTAACAATTTATATGCTCCGCGAATAAGTTTAGCAGAACCAGGCTCTTCTAAGCCTAAATCTTCTAAAAACATTTGACGCTCTTCATAAGACTCCAATTCGGTAATATCAGCTTCGGTACCAACAGCTAAGAAAATTACCTCTGCATTTTCAGCAGCTACCATTTCTTTCACTTTATCAACATAAGTATTACCAGAAACCGCGGCATCTTCATCAACATTACACACATACATTACCGGTTTATCTGTAATAAACTGAAGGGGCTTAACAAACTCTAGTCTCGATTCGTCATCAATTTTGATGGCCCTAACAGAAGTACCTGTTTCTAGACCTGTTTTTACAGCTAACAATACAGCTTCCTCTTTTTGAGCGTCTTTATTACCCGTTCTAGCAGCTCTTTTAACTTTCTCTAATTTCTTATCAACGGTCTCCAAATCTTTCAATTGAAGCTCCATATCTATAGTTTCTTTATCTCTAATAGGGTCAACACTACCATCGACATGCACAATATTATCATTGTCGAAACAACGTAATACATGCAAAATAGCATCGGTCTCACGAATATTACCTAGGAATTGATTTCCTAATCCCTCCCCTTTACTAGCACCTTTTACTAGTCCGGCAATATCAACGATTTCAACCGTAGCAGGCAAAACTCTTTCAGGATTCACTAACGCTTCTAATTTTTCTAAACGTGCATCTGGCACATTTACCACACCTATATTAGGTTCAATTGTACAAAACGGAAAATTTGCACTCTGCGCCTTTGCATTAGACAAACAATTAAAAAGTGTTGATTTACCTACGTTTGGCAATCCTACAATACCTGCTTTCATAATTACTAATATTTCGAGGGTGCAAAAATATAGTTTTTACTTCAACATTCTCTATTGAATTTTGAATGATTATTATAACATGGTTGAGTACAATATATTTATTTAAAATTCAATTATTTTAGACGGATGATAGTTAAAACCATAACTTTTAACATATTTTAAGAAATAATTCTTACATTGGCAGTAGAACTCATGAGAATATATGGAACTTCATTCAGATGAAACAATATGGTACTTCTTTAAAAAAGGCGAGACTAATGCTTTTAGTATCCTTTTTAAAAAGTATTATCCGCAGTTACATGTATACGGCTTAAAGCTGAGTAACAATCAAGAAATTACCGAAGATTGTCTTCAAAACTTTTTTATTCAACTTTTTGAGGAAAGAGAAAAAGAAACCACTATTAAGAACTTAAAGGCATACCTATTTGTATCCTTTAAACGAAGACTGATTAAACAATTACAAAAAAACCAGAATAATCTGCCAATATCAGAAGCACAACTCTTTAAAAACAATTTTACATTTTCAGCTGAAGAAATCTCTATTCACCAAGAGATACAATTTCTATGCACTTCTACCCTAGCCCACCTTATTAATAATCTATCTCCTAGACAAAAAGAGGTGTTATATTTAAAATATTATAGCGGAATGAGCAGCGCTGACATTGCTGAAGTTATGGATATGAACTACCAAAGCGTTTTAAATGTATTACAAAAGGCATTAATTAAACTTCGAAAATCATCTGAAAATCAACAGATTAAAAATATTTTGAAAAAAAGTTAACTGTAGTAGGGTATATTTTTGAGAATTACATCTCTTATATATGGAACACCTTACCAAATGGATAACAAAAATAAATTCGATTTAAATTATTTCTTGACGGATGCATCATTCGAGAATTGGGCACGAGGTATCAACAAAAACGATATAACATACTGGAATAATTGGATTCAAAATAATCCGGATTATGTAGAGACAGTAGAAAATGCTAAGGCTATAATAAACGGAATCAACTTCAACCAAGACTATCCTAGTAAAGAGAAAGTAAACGAAGTACTTTTAAGCATCTTACCAGAAATAAGGTTAGACTCCGTTTCAAATAAGAAACCAGCATACAAAAAGAAATCACACACCACATTACTAACTGCTGCTGCCGCAGTATTACTAGTGTTAATAAGCTGGACAAGCTACTCCTATTACACCAATGATTCTCAAACTGTTCATAAAACAAATTATGGAGAAATCATTGACTTAAAATTACCAGACGGAACATCTGTAGTGCTTAATGGCAATTCTGAAATATCTTATGATAAAGAAACCCCGAGATTATTACACTTAAAAGGGGAAGCATATTTTAAGGTAAAACCAATACCTAGTACAAATGCAAAATTTTGGGTAATAACAAATGACCTAAAAGTTGAAGTATTAGGTACACATTTTCATGTAAATACAAGAAAGCAAAAAACAAATGTAGTATTAGATGAAGGATCTATTCATTTGGAGTTCATAAATGGAGAAGTTACTAAAATGATCCCGGGTGAAATGGTATCATTTTCAAAAGAAAGTAAAAAGATAATTCATAAAAGAGTTGATATAAAAACCCCATATGCCCTTTGGCGAGGTGGCACATATGCTTTTAATGAAATACCACTTGAAGATGTCATGTTAAACCTTGAGCTTACTTACGGACTAGAAGTTCAATATTCATCGAACGAATTAAAAAAAATACCCATTTCAGGCGGTATTCCTAATCAGAATTTAAAAATATGTATCGCCGCTATAGAAAAGGCTACAGGAACAAGAATTATTAACAAAGGAAATATTTTACGCGTACTAGAAAACCCTATTTATTAACTAAACTATTTATTTATGAGAACAAACAAACTAGTGAGAATGCTGATTGCGGTGCTACTTTTTTCAAGTAGTATAAGCATGAAGGCTTCTAATGAAATTAAAGAAAACGTTACCCTGAGCGAGTTTCTTAATGAAATCAGTGCAAAACACGAAGTGTTTTTCACTTACAACCCTACACTGGTATCAACTACCAGTTTAAATCCTGAGGAATATAAATTCCCGGTATTAGATGAGATAATCAATAAATTGGAGCGTAAAACAAGTTTCGATTTTGAATATTTAGGTAACAAATATTATGTTGTTTATCATAAAAAACCAGAAAGAGCAAAAGTTCTTAAGGTTAACACGATAAACAATAATGGTATAACTGCCACGACACTTAATAAAGTTATTCAAAATTCAATTTCTGGTAACGTTACAGACAGTTCTGGAATGCCATTAGCAGGCGTAAACATTATAGAAAAAGGTACTACAAACGGTACTACTTCAGATTTTGATGGTAACTACACTATTAATGTAACCGATGATACAAAATTAGTATTTAGCTATATTGGTTTTGCAACTCAAGAAGTTTCTACAGCTGGTAAAACTACCATTAACGTACAACTTTCCGAAGGTATGCAACTAGATGAATTTATTGTTGTTGGATCACGTACTGCACCTAGAAGTAATGCAGACACTCCGCTACCAGTTGATGTTGTAGGTGTTAAAGAATTAACTTCTACAGGTCAGGTTACTTTTGATAAAGCGTTACAATACAGAATTCCATCATTTAACACGGTACAAACACCTGTAAACGATGCGACATCTTTATTAGACCCTTATGAAATTAGAAACATGGGACCATCTAGAACATTAATATTAATTAATGGTAAAAGAAAGAACTTAAGTGCACTTCTTTACACGCAAACCTCTCCAGGTCGTGGTGAAACAGGTGCTGATATTTCTGCTATACCAACAGATGCTATCAAAAGAGTTGAAATACTAAGAGATGGTGCTTCTGCTCAATACGGTTCTGATGCAATTGCAGGGGTAATGAACATTATATTAAAAGATACTCCTAACGATGGATCTGCAACAATTAGAACTGGTATTACATCTGAAGGTGACGGTGAAATGTTCGGTGTTGCTATAAACAATGGCTCTTCAATTGGAGAAGATAAAGGTTTCATAAACTACACAGTAGATCTTTCTAAAGTAAATTTAGCCAACAGACCAGGTACTGTTGACGCTGCAGGTGAGGCTGGTGATTTTGGAGCCGATATTGCAGACGTACAAGAGTTTTTAAGCAGAAACCCAGATGCTAATAACATAAATGGATCACCTGAAACAGCTGCTGCGAAGTTTTCTGTAAACATGGGTTACGATTTAAGTGAGAACACCAGTCTGTATGGTAACGCTGCTTACGTTTACAAAGCAGTAAATAGTTTTGCAAATTATAGAACTCCTTACTGGAGAACTGTAGATGATTTCCCTTATTTAGCAGACTTCTTCCCTGGTGACAATCCAAATACAGCTGGTGGTTACGACGGTTATGTTCCTACTTTTGAAGGTTTATTAAGTGATTATAATGCAACACTTGGTTTTAAATCTACTATCAATGATTGGAATATAGATGCTAGTTTCACTACAGGTGGAAACTCACAAACGTATAAAGTGAATCAGTCACACAATAGAAATATTGTTTATTCACCTTCTGTATTTATTGATGCAAACGGAAACGGTTCTGTTGATGACGGTGAAATTTCTGAAGGGTCAGAATTATACAGAGAAAATAGTCAGCAGTCATTCGATCCAGGAGGAACTAAATTCTCTCACAACGTAGGTAACATAGATATTTCAAGAATACTTTCTGACAAAGTTAGTATTGGACTTGGTGCTGAGTTTAGAACGGAGACTTTTGAAATCATCGAAGGTGAGCTTGCTTCTTACGATGGTGGTGGTGCCGATTCATTTGCTGGTGCTGCACCTCAAAACTCCGGTAAATTCAATCGTTACAATATTGGTGGATACTTTAGTTTAGATTATGATGTAACTGATGCTTTCTTATTAAGTGGTACAATTAGATCAGAAAACTATTCTGATTTTGGTAACGCTTTTGTTTACAAATTTAGTTCACGTTACAAGTTTAGCGACGCTTTCACTTTAAGAGGTTCTATCTCTTCAGGATTTAGAGCTCCTACGCTTCACCAAATTCACACACAAAAAGCACAATATAGCTTTATTCCTGGTCAAGGTATTCAAGTGGGTGGTTTAATCAACAATACCTCTACTCAAGCTAAATTATTGGGTATCGATCCATTAGACGCTGAAACTTCTCAAAACTTCACTGTAGGTTTTGGTGGTAAAGTAGATAAATTCAGCTATACTTTCGACTATTACAGTATTGCGGTAAAAGATCGTATTGTTCTTGGTACAGAAATCGGTGCTAGTGGCGATGCTGCAAATCCTTTAGATATTCTTTTAGCTCAAAACAACCTTTCTGATGTAAGTTTCTTTTCTAACGCTATAGATACTAAAACTTCCGGTATTGATGTTGTTCTTGGTTATAGAGGTCTTGAACTAGGTAATGGTACTTTAGATTTAAACTTATCGGGTAACTATACCATTCAAAATGAGCTTGACGGTGAAGTAAATGATATTCCGTTAGTAGCTAATTCTGGACAATCTGTATTTAACGATACTCAAGCTGCCTTATTATTCACATCTCGCCCAATAACGAAGTGGATTTTTGGAATCAACTACGATATTAACAAGTTCGGGTTTTCTTTGAATAACACTTATTTTGGTAAAACGAAGTTCCAACAACAAGGTTTAGATGAGAATTTATTCACTGAGTTTACACCAAAAACGGTTACTGATTTAGGGATTAACTACAGTGCTAGTGATAAATTGACTTTATCCTTAAACGTAAACAACATTTTCAATGTATTACCAGAATGGAGTTTCCAGTCTAAAAATGCTGCAGGAAATGCTATTTTAGCTGACCCAGCGCAGGTACAGAACCAATCTAACTTGATTACTTTCAACCAACGTTATTCTCAAATGACGTATGATGGGTATCATTTTAGCCAATTGGGTACAATGTTCAACTTATCATTGAATTATAAATTTTAGTTTGATTTAGTTTTATTTGCAAAAAGCTACCTATTTTTAGGTAGCTTTTTTTTGCATTATGAATAATTTATACGGAAAGAATCTCGCTTGGGTTTATGATGAAATATATCAAGGTTTTGTAGATTATAAAGCTGAGTATGATTTCTATAAAACCTTATGCAAAACGCATAATGCCATCTCAATTTTAGAAATTGCATGTGGCTCAGGTAATTTATCTGAATCATTTACCAGCGACTTTCTAGATTACACAGGTTTAGATTACAGTGAGGCAATGTTAGAAATTGCCAAGACAAAATATAAAAAGGGAAATTTTGTACAAGGTGATATGAGAAAGTTAAATTTCACCACTCTGTTTAGTACCATTCTTATTACAGGACGTTCAACAAGTTATTTAATTGAAGATATAGATATTCAAAACACTTTTAATTCCGTTCACAAAGCTTTGATACTTAATGGAATTTTCATTTTTGACTGTATCGATGCAGCGCATTTTATGCCATACATTTTAAAGAATAAAAAAATAATTCATTATTCTAGCGTCAATAATAAAACTTTTGAAAGAGCATCTATTTGGGAAAGACAAGAATCGACCAAAAGCCATTTAGTCTCTTGGAAATCAAAATACTACGAAACTAGCAAAAAAAATAAAATTCTAATAGGTGAAGATTCTGCTATATTTAGAACCTTCACACATCAAGAAATTCAAACAAATTTATTACTATCGAATTTCGAACTACTGCATACCATAGACAGAAAAACATATGCTTTTGACACTAAAGTATATGTCTGTCGAAAAATAACAAAGAATATAGCTATTCAGGATGCATAAAACGTTGCTTCGCCAAAAGCACTTCTTCAGTTTCTACATGGTCATCATCTGGCACACAACAATCAACCGGGCAAACGGCAGCACATTGTGGCTCTTCATGGAAGCCCATACATTCGGTACATTTATCTGGAGAGATATAATACACTTCATCACTTATCGGCTCTTGAACTTCATCTGCGTCAACTTCTTTACCATTAGGCAATACAACACCACCCTTTAAAGAGGTGCCATCACTGTAACGCCATTCATCAGCACCTTCATAAATTGCCGTATTCGGACATTCGGGTTCACAAGCCCCACAATTTATACATTCGTCAGTTATAATAATTGCCATAATTTCTTCTTCATTAAAATGCCCAAAAAAGAACGGGCATGCTTATTTTTGCACAAAGGTAATTCCTAGTGAATTAGTATACAAATATAATGACCCATAGCAACCTTAGTATAGAAGCTTTTGTTAAACTTGGAAATTTTCTAAGAACATTTTGTGAATTAATTGAAACAAACGCAGTTTCTGAACATTTAAATGACAAATGGATCGAACGTTTTAAAACTGAAGCCGAAAGAGCACAACATTATAATGGTTGGTTTTCTGAAGAAAACTGTGTTCATGCGTTTCAAGAATGGTCAAATGTATTAACCCGCAGCAATCTAGAAAATTGGTTAAATGGTTATGATATTGAGGCTAACGATGAAAAGACCATAGCACTAATCATGGCGGGCAATATTCCCTTAGTAGGATTTCATGACCTACTTTGTGTATTGGTTACAGGAAATAAAGCATTGGTCAAGCTATCTAGTAATGACCAAAAACTAATCCCGCTGCTAATTGATTACCTTGTAGAAATTGAACCTTTTTTTAAAGACAGGGTAACCTTTACAAAAGAAAAACTGGAAAACTATGATGCAGTAATAGCAACAGGCAGTAACAATACCGCGAGATACTTCGAGTTTTATTTTGGCAAAAAACCGAATATAATTCGTAAAAACAGAAATTCGGTAGCCGTTTTAAAAGGTGATGAGACTAGTGAGGAATTAACTGCTCTTGGTGAAGATATTTTTAGATATTTTGGATTAGGGTGTAGAAGTGTCTCTAAAATTTATATTCCGAAAGGATACGACATTGATACATTTTTTAAAGCTATGTTTTTACATAGCGATATTATAAACCATAATAAATACGCGAACAATTATGATTACAATAAAGCAGTTTATTTGATGAGCGAATTCAAAATTTTAGACAATGGTTTCTTGATTTTGAAGGAAGAAAAAAGCTTTGGCTCCCCTATCGCCTCTTTGTTTTATGAATATTACGAAGATTTACCTACATTAAAAACCATGTTAAAATCTGAAGAAGATAAAATTCAATGTATCGTATCATCCGGCTTTATAGAAAATGAAATCTCGTTTGGGCAAACTCAGAAACCGTCATTAAATGATTATGCAGATGGTATAGATACGGTTAATTTCTTGTTAAGTACATCATTGAATTAAATACGGTTCTTTACCTAAAATTCTTAAAAAATCCTGACATTTGCATCCTTAAATTACAAACAAAATGAAAAAACATAATTTTAGCGCTGGTCCTTGTATATTACCAAAAGAAGTATTGTTAAAAGCTTCTGAAGCGGTTATGGACTTCAATGGCTCAGGACTTTCACTTATAGAAATTTCACACAGAAGTAAAGATTTTGTTGCCGTAATGGAAAACGCAAGATCATTAGCATTAGAACTACTTGACCTTAAAGACAAAGGCTATCAAGCACTCTTTTTACAAGGCGGTGCAAGCCTAGAGTTTTTAATGGTTGCATATAACTTATTAGAGAAAAAAGCAGGTTATTTAAATACCGGTACTTGGAGCGATAAGGCAATTAAAGAAGCAAAATTATTTGGCGAGGTGGTTGAAGTAGGCTCTTCTAAAGATGAAAAGTTTAAATACATACCAAAAGGATATTCTGTACCAACGGGCTTAGATTATTTACACATTACATCGAACAATACGATATACGGAACTCAATTCAAGAAGTTTCCGAAAACCGATTGTCCGTTAATTTGTGATATGAGCTCAGACATATTCTCTAGGACTTTAGATTTCTCTCAATTCGACTTAATTTATGCCGGCGCACAGAAAAATATGGGTCCTGCTGGGGCAACATTAGTTGTCGTAAAAGAAGATTTATTAGGTAAGGTTTCCAGAAAAATTCCTTCAATGCTTGATTATCAAACGCATATATCAAAAGATAGTATGTTTAATACTCCACCGGTATTTGCCGTATATACTTCAATGTTAACTCTAGAATGGCTTAAAAATCTTGGAGGTATTGCTGCCATTGAAGAAGTAAATGAGAAAAAAGCCAGATTATTATATTCTGAAATAGACTTGAATCCTGTTTTTGAAGGTTATGCAAATGTAGAAGACCGTTCTTTAATGAATGCAACTTTCAATTTAACCGATGAAGTTTTAAAATCAACTTTTGACAACATGTTAAAAGAAGCAGGAATTAATGGTTTAAACGGTCATCGTTCTGTGGGAGGCTACAGAGCAAGCATGTACAATGCACTTTCTTTAGAAAGTGTAGGTGTATTGGTAGATGTAATGAGTGAAATGGAACGTAAAGGATAATCAATTTAATTTATTCGATTACGCTCCTTAGCACATTTAAATTTCAGCCAAATGCCTCTAGGTAATCCCTAGAGGCATTTCTAAAAAATCAACTTAAAATTTCGAGGTTTATCCCTGCATTAAGGGCAAAAAAGACTTGAAATATTAAAATCTCTATTATCAATAAAAACATATGAAGATATTAGCTAATGATGGTATTTCTCAAAACGGTATTGCCGAACTAGAGAAGTCTGGATTTGAAGTTTTAACCACAACTGTCGCACAAGAGCAGTTAGCAAACTATATAAACGAACATAAAATCGATGCCTTATTGGTACGTAGTGCCACCAAGGTAAGAAAAGAGTTAATTGACGCCTGCCCTACCTTAAAATTAATAGGTCGTGGTGGTGTAGGTATGGACAATATTGATGTCGATTATGCTAAAAGTAAAGATATTCATGTCATTAATACCCCAGCGGCATCGTCAGAATCGGTAGCAGAATTAGTATTTGCACATCTTTTCGGTGGTGTTCGTTTTTTATATGACGCAAACAGAAATATGCCTTTAGAAGGTGATAGTAACTTTAAAGGTTTAAAAAAATCATATTCAAAAGGCACCGAACTTAGAGGTAAGACTTTAGGTCTATTTGGTTTCGGTAATATTGGTCAAGCAACGGCCAAGTTAGCCATAGGAGCAGGTATGAAAGTTTTGTATAGCGATCCTGAAGTTGAACAAGCTGAAATTGAACTTTCATTTTTCGATGGTCAAAAAGTAGCTTTTAAACTAAAGAACAGTAGTAAAACTGACTTATTAAAAGAAGCTGACTATATTTCTTTACATATACCAGGGCAAGACGACTATGTTTTAAGTAAGGCAGAATTTGCTCAAATGAAAAAAGGTGTAGGTATCGTAAATGCTGCTAGAGGTGGTGTTTTAGATGAAGTTGCCCTTATTGAAGCATTAGAAAATGGCTCTGTTGCCTTTGCTGGTTTAGATGTTTATGAATCTGAACCAACACCAGAAATTAAAATATTGATGCATTCTAGTATATCGTTAACGCCACATATTGGTGCAGCAACTCTTGAAGCTCAAGAAAGAATCGGACTAGAATTGGCCGACCAAATTATATCGCTATTAAAATAGAGGCTTAAAAGGCAATATTCTTGGCCCTTTTTCGTATTTTACAACATAAACATTAAATTAACTATTATAATGGCAGGATTATTAGATTTATTAAATAGCCCAATGGGTCAACAATTAATTAGCGGAGTTGCAGGTCAAACCAACCAACCAGCAGATAAAACCGCAAATGTACTAAGTATGGCTATGCCACTTATTCTTGGTGCAATGAAAAAAAATGTATCCACCCCAGAGGGTGCTCAAGGTTTAATGAGCGCATTATCTAGTAAACATTCTGGTGGGATCTTAGATAATTTAGGGGGTCTCTTTGGCGGTGGTGTTGACGATAGTGTAATGGAAGATGGTGCTGGCATTTTGGGTCATGTATTCGGTAACAAACAACCTCAAGTAGAAAGTGCTCTAAGTGCTAAATCTGGAATAGATGCGGGATCAGTTGCGCAAATATTAAAAATAGCAGCTCCTATAGTTATGGGAATGATAGGAAAGCAAACGGCACAAAGTAACGTAAGTGATAGTACTGGCATGAATGCTCTTTTAGGTAGCATGTTAGGTGGACAACCACAAGAAAACCAAAGCCTGATTACTTCTTTATTAGATGCAGACGGCGATGGTAGCATACTAGACGACGTTGCCGGTATGGTAATGGGTGGCAACAAAAGTAAAGGAGGTCTTGGAGGTCTTTTAGGAGGTCTTTTCGGTAAGTAAAGTATTAAGATTCTATTTATATAACCCGTTTGCAGAAGCAGCGGGTTTTTTTGTATCTTATATTCTATGAAAAAGAAACATTCTATCTTTCCACATTTATTTATTCTAGCAGCGATTACTTCCTTTTTATTTAGCTGTGGCACCACTAAAGAATCATTATCTATTTCCAGCGATGAAGAACAAGCGTTCAAGCAAGTTCAAGGCGACACTATTACCATTTCTAGTGATGAAACCGAATACGAGATAATAATTATTGAACCTGGCTTTAATACTTGGTTAAGTTCAATTGCTAAGCCTGAGGGTTATTATTCTCAAAATTTTCTTGAAAATAGAAACTACATCATGGTTACAGAATGGAATAACAGAGTAATGCAGCCATCTCGATTTGACCCCAATTTATATGAATTGCGCATAGATTACTCAAATCAAATAGATTACGGGTATGATGTAAATTACAAACTGTATAATTATTTCATCTATTTTCAAAGAAAATATAATCAACGGTTAGGTCCTTTTATACCCCGTATTTAAAAAGTATATTTGTGGCATTCAACACATGTCATGCAAAAATTAAAAGAGCGCTGGGGCATTACCAGCAATTTTCAATTAACCATAATTTTTATAGTATTTGCAATTACAGGATCCTCTTCAGTCTATGTTGCAAAACCTTTTTTAAATTTAATTGGCCTGCAACAAACTAATTTTTCAGATGCATGGTGGGGAACAACTATGTATTGGATTTTACGAATTCTTTTGATTTTCCCTTTTTATCAGATACTATTGGTAATATATGGCTGGTTATTTGGGCAATTCAAATTCTTTTGGGCTTTTGAAAAAAAGATGCTCAAAAGATTAGGACTCGGATTCTTATTCTAAAAATTTTTGTTAGGTTTTCTTTAACATTCAATTCTACTTCTTTTAGTACTTTAGCGATGTGAAGAAGTCAATATTTACATATTTCTCTGTATTTATCTTATTTTGCCTTATGCTAATTAAGGTGACTTCATTTCATGTATACTCCCATGATGACAATTCTGTTGATACCATTGAGAATTGTAGCATTTGCGATATGGCAGTTCAGAGTCAAAATTCTGAATTTACTTTTGTTGCCATTCTCTTATTAATTCTTTTACCATTTATTTTTTTTATCAAAAAGAAACTTACGCCTTTAGTTTTAGAGGCACCTTCATTTTATTTTAGGTATGTCACTTTCGGCAGACCTCCCCCCTTCCAAGACTAGTACACTATCCATCATTAAATCGATTTACTTTTAGAATCGGTACATACTTTCGAAAAACTTATATAATGAAAAATTATTTATATGTTTTCGTAATCTTTTGTAGCTCAATAATTTATGCTCAAGATTGCAATTCAATATTAATAGGTGAAATAGTTGATTTCCATGACAACAGTACGTTGAGTGGCGCAACTATTAATGTCACTGGTAAAAACCTTTCTACGGTTTCTAAAGAAAATGGAAAATTTACTTTTAAAAATCTGTGTGACGGAGTTTTAGAATTGGAAATATCGCATCCAGAATGTACTACCAAGTTTATTACGGTAACCATTAATGGAGATACCTTTTCAGAAATTAGACTTGAACATCATTTAGAAGAGCTAAAAGAAGTAAAAGTAATTGGTGACATACCAAAGAATACCAATTCTGGTCAAGAGAATATTTTATCAGTAAAAGATATAGAGCGTAATAGCGGAAACAGCCTAGGCGATGCTCTAAAGAAAATTGCAGGAGTATCGACATTAAATACTGGTGGTAATATAGTTAAACCCGTAATACAGGGTTTAAATGGAAGTAGAATCTTAATTCTAAACAATAACGTTCGCATGCAAGACATGGAATGGGGCGAAGAGCATGCCCCAAATGTCGATGTCAATGCCAACCAAAATATTAGCGTCATAAAAGGTGCTGCAGCAATTGAATATGGTGGTGATGCTATAGGAGGAGTAATTGTATTAGAGCCTTTACCTGTTGTTAGAACAGATTCCCTTTTTGGTAAAACGCAATTAAATCTATCGTCTAATGGACGCGGTGGTAACCTTACATCTTCGTTGACCAAATCGTACAAATCTGGTTTATATATTAAGGCCCAAGGCTCTTACAAAAAATTAGGCGACTTAGAAGCCCCAGATTATATACTTTCAAATACCGGAATCAACGAAACTGGTTTATCGTTAAATATTGGAAAACGTGATTTTGAACAAGGATGGGAAGGATATTATTCTTATTTCAACTCAGAGATTGGCATATTAAGAGCTTCTCATATTGGTAATGTGGATGATTTGATTAACGCTATTAATAGTGATGTACCAGGTATAATAAATGATTTTACTTATGATATTACCCAACCCCACCAAGAGGTAACACATCATTTAGGAAAACTTAGTTATTACCGAAGATTTGAAGGTTTTGGAAAATGGACAACGCAATATGATTTTCAACAAAATAGAAGATTCGAATATGATATTCGTGTAGGTGATGATTCAGATAAAGCGTCGTTAGACTTAAAATTGACTACACATTCAATTTTAACCAATTTAAAATTTGACGCTAAAGAAGGTTTTGACCTTAAAGTGGGTGCTCTAGGTAGATTTCAATCCAATTTTGCAAACCCTGATACGGGCGTAAGAAGATTGATACCAGATTACGATAAATACGATTTTGGACTTTTCGCTATTGGTAGCTATGAACTTAATAGTGATTGGACTTTAGATGCTGGAGCTCGTTATGACTTTAGCAGAATTGATTCAAAAAAATTCTATAGAACTTCCCGATGGGAAGAACGCGGCTATGATGTAGATTTTGCCGATATAATTATTGAGGACTTAGGCACACAATTACTTGTTAATCCTATTTTTGACTACCATAATTTCTCTGGTACCGCTGGGTTTCATTATGAAATAAACGATAAAGATCATTTACGTTTTAATTATGCTTACTCGCAAAGAGCACCCAATCCTTCAGAGTTATTTAGTGATGGGCTACATCACTCTGCAGCACGTATAGAATTGGGCGATTTAAGAATTAAAAGCGAAACGTCATCTAAACTCTCCGCATCCTTAGAAAGAAATACCAGTACATGGGGCTATAGCTTCGCTCCTTTTCTAAATAGCATTCAAAACTTTATACTTGTTGAGCCAACGGGTGTAGAATTCACCATAAGAGGTGCTTTTCCTTTATGGTCTTATCGCCAGACTGATGCCGTTCTATTAGGTCTTGATGCATCATTATACAACAACTGGTCTTCTAAAATCAGATCCGATCACAAGTTTGCATGGGTAAGAGGTACTGATACAGAAACAGACACGCCACTAATAAATATACCTGCTGCCAATTTTACGAATAGTATTACATACACAAACCCTAAATGGAATAATTTTCTAGTAAGTCTAGAAAGTCAGTTTGTATTCGAACAAACAAGATACCCAGATAATATTGAGGTCTTTTCGCCTGAACAGCAAGAAAATGTGATATTGGATATCAATACACCACCAGATGCTTATCATCTTTTATCACTAAATACCGAAGCATCCTTTACCCTAAAAAACAAAAATGATTTAACTGTAGGTTTAAGTGCGAGCAACCTATTAAATACCAATTATCGTGATTATCTAAATCGCCAACGATATTTTGTAGATGACATGGGCAGAAATATAAGTATGCGTCTAATCTTTAACTATTAATAATTACTAACAAATGAAAACAAGTACAACTATGAAAAGAAACAAAACATTAAAAACAGTTTTAGCATTAAGCTTAATGGCAACAGTTATAACATCATGTTCTAGTGATGATGATACACCAGAAGTAGTAAACGAAGAAGAAATTATCACTACAATGACTGTTACTTTAACTAGTGCTGCTGGTACTGCAACACTTCAATCTCAAGATTTAGATGGTGACGGACCAAATAAACCTGTTATAACGGCAGATAATTTAACTGCAAACACAACCTATACAGGTAGTATTGTATTATTAAACGAAACGGAAACTCCAGCAGAGGATATTACTGAAGAAGTGGCTGAAGAATCTGATGAGCACCAGTTTTTCTTTGGTCTTACAGGGTCTTTGACGGAAGTTACTTATGCTGATAGTGATGGAAACGGTAACCCAGTAGGTATTGAATTTGAATTAACTACTGGCGATGCTGGTTCCGGTGCAATTACCATTACTTTGCGTCATGAGCCTAAAAAACCAAACGACGGTACTACAGCTGATGCTGGTGGAGAAACTGACATAGCGCAGACATTTCCTGTTATTGTAGAATAACACAAAATCTTTTAGAATTTAAAAGCCTTTAGTATTTCACTAAAGGCTTTCTATTTTAAATTTATTCTTCTAATTGATACCACTCAATATCTGTTAAAACTGCTCTCCTACCCACTTTTTTTGGAGGGTAATTAGTTACTAGATAATTGATTATCACAGCTTCATTCTCTCCTAAATCCCACAAGTTTTGGGTTTCTTGCATCCATTTAATTGTCGTTTTCCATCGTTCTGCATTCATTCTATTCTGAATAACAAGTTTTGATGAGTGACAATTGGTACAATTCTGAATAGTCTCGGTCATGCCAGGCGCATCAATAAAACCAGTTCGTGAGTGAATACCGTTTTCAATTTTATCGAAGTCATCTTCAACAGGCATATCTACAATTTCTGTATCTGGTTCGTTAGCCTTAAAAGCTGATAGACTTGGGTCTACCATAAAATATATCAAAGCAATACCAACAATAGCTACAACAACACTTGCTAATAATATTTTTCGATACAGACTTTTAAAATCGCGTTTTAATTTGCCATGATTTTGCTCTTTCATCTATGCAATTTTTACGGCTATTCTATGACAAGCATTATTTAAATATCCTTTTGGGTTCCAACCAGGTAATAGCATTGGCTGACTAACACCATTAGCATCGGTAGCTTTTGCCCAAACCTCATAATACCCTTCTTGCGGAAAAGAAATAGATGCAGAGAAATGTTGCCAAGCTAAACGGTTCGCAGGTTTTTCAATGACACAGGTATTCCATGTAGCACCAAAGTCTATAGAATATTCCATTTTAGAAACTTCTAATTCACCTGCCCATGCGTGCCCTCTTATATTCAGTTTTTTCCCTTTAGATAATGTTGCCCCAGACTTAGGGTATGTTATTAAAGACTTAACTGGCATAGATTCTATGATGCACATATCTTCATCTGCAACTTTTTCACCAGGAGCAACGGGTTTACATGGAACTCTATAAGCCGTACCCGTCATTTTAGTTCCATCATGAACTATATTTCTAATACTGATACGCTGTAACCATTTTCCCGAAACTGAAGCAGGCCAACCACCAGCAATTACCCTTAACGGATACCCATGCGCTAATGGAATATCTTCTCCGTTCATTTTAAAAGCTAAAATAGTTTCATCTTTCAAAGCCTTAGACATAGGTGCACCTCTAGATATTGGTTCTTTTGTTGGGTCTCTACTAAGATGTACATCTGCAGCGTGGTATCCAAAATAAACGGCATCATCCTTAATGCCTACATCTTCAAGAACATCACGCAATCTAATACCTGTCCAGCTAGCACAATAAACAGCACCAATGGTCCATTGGTTCCCCTTAGCAGGTGGATCAAATTCACTTCTACCATTACCACCACATTCAAGTGTTAATTGATAGGTATGATGTTTAAATTTCGATTTAAGCTCTGCAAGGGAATACGTTTTTTCCTGTTGAACAGATTCGCCATCTATGGTAAGAGTCCATTTTTCAACATCAATCTCTTCAGGAATGAGGCCGTTATTACGAATAAAAATAGATTTATTGGGTGTAACCCTATCATCTAATAGATGGGCTTGAGCCTCAATATTCCAGGGTTTATCGTTTAAAACGACCATACCCTTGTCTTTTTTAAATAATTTAAATGGATCTGAATCTTGTAGGGCTACAGGAGTGTAACCAGCTGGCATTACATTTTTATAAACTATATCTACACCTAATAAGGCAGCTAGACCACCTAAACTAGATTTTGCAACAAAATTTCTTCTCTTCAAAACTCAAGTTATTTGAGTTAAAGTTAAGGTATTTAGTAAAATAAAAAGTGAGATTTAGACTTCTATAGTTTGTCCTTTTTTGGCTCCTTTAAAAATATAAGTATATAACCACATCAGTGTAAATGATGGTATAATATCAAACCCTGGTATAATCTCTTCTAAGAAAGTAAATGCACCCGCAGCTTGCCCTACCTTACCTTTATACATTCTGGTCATGAGCCAACCAGCAAGGGGTGCCCAAACTATATCTGAAAATTCACCTACAAAAGGTATAACGAAAGACAGCATACCAATACCGTCAAAAAGCAACCCCATAAAAAGTTGTTTGTATTTTTTATCTTTTAAAATTGACATATCGAAAAATTAGTTATTCTAAATTAAGAATACAACAAAGATGCCACATTTTAAAAATTAATTAATAATACGTACGAGATTTACTATGAAAGTTTTGCACTAATTAATTTCAAGAATTCGTTTCTAGTCTCAATTTTTTCGAACTGACCTCTAAATCCTGATGTGGTAGTTACCGAATTTTGTTTCTGAACACCACGCATCATCATACACATGTGCGAAGCCTCAATTACAACAGCAACACCTTTTGGTTTCAAAGTATTATTGATACACTCTAAAATATCGTGTGTTAGCCTTTCTTGCACTTGTAACCTTCTTGCAAAAACATCGACTACACGAGGTATTTTACTTAAGCCAACAATTTGACCATTAGGTATATATGCAATATGTGCTTTACCAAAAAATGGTAACATATGGTGCTCACATAAAGAATACAATTCAATATCCTTTATAATAACCATATCATCATAATCTTCTTTAAACATTGCCCCTTCTAAAATCTCAACAGGATCTTGTTGATACCCTTGGGTTAAAAATAACATAGCTTTAGCTGCACGTTCTGGGGTTTTAACCAAACCTTCCCTTTTTACATCTTCGCCAATTTCTTCAATAATCGATGAATACCTACTTTTAACTTCATCGGTAATTTCAAGATTGTACTCTTCTAAATTTCTATATGGGGACATAAATTATATTTGTGTTTAACCTAATTAAATTTAAGTTGAACAAATTTAGTATTTTCTTTTATCATCCAACATAAATATTTCATAATTAAATCTTGATTCATTAAATGCTGCATATTAGCAGTAAACGCAACTTAAAGAGAAATACTATTTTAAGCGTGCTCCTTTTTCATTAATTTTGAATTTCAGTATAACAATACACTAAACACAAACTTTAATATGATAAAAGCTTCTAACATTCATAAATATTACGGAGAATTAGAAGTTCTTAAAGGTGTTGATCTTCATATTAAAAAGGGAGAAATCGTTTCAATTGTTGGTGCCTCTGGTGCAGGAAAGACCACATTATTACAAATTCTTGGAACTTTAGATGTTCAATCTAACCGTAAGGATAGTACGCTACTTATCAATAACATTGAAACTACCAATCTGAATGATAAAGATTTAGCGAAATTTAGAAATGAACATATTGGTTTCATCTTTCAATTTCATCAATTGCTTCCAGAATTTACGGCCATTGAAAATGTATGTTTACCGGCATTCATAAAAAAAACGCCTAAAGCAGAAGCAGAAGCTAGAGCAAAAGAGTTATTAGAGTTCTTAGGTCTGTCGCATCGCTATAATCATAAGCCGTCTGAGTTATCTGGCGGAGAACAGCAACGCGTAGCAGTTGCCAGAGCCTTGATCAACAACCCATCAATAATCTTTGCTGATGAACCTAGTGGAAATTTAGATTCTGAAAGTGCCGATAATCTTCATAAGTTATTCTTTGAATTGCGAGAAAAATTCGGACAAACCTTTGTTATCGTTACCCATAACAGCGAACTGGCAGAAATGGCAGACAGAAAACTAACCATGGTAGATGGTAAAATTGTAGATAAAGAAATCATTTTAGCATAAGGGAAAACAGATGCTAGAAGAACTTTTATTATTTGTAAAGAATCCAGTTTATGAACAGGATATTACAACTTCATTCTCAAACAAATTAAGAATTTTTTTTAAATTATTGCTTATAGCATTATGCACAAGTATTGTGCTATTAATAGTTGCCAGTTTAGCTGAAAATCTACTTCAACTTGAGATGGGCAAACATGCAATGGACGATTTGTTCGAGAACTACACCCCTTTACTTATTTTCTTCTTAGCAGTAGTAGTGGCTCCTTTTTTTGAAGAATTACTTTTTAGAGGACCATTAATTCTTTTTAAAGATTCAAAATTTTTCAAATATGCTTTCTATGTATTCACTATCGCTTTTGGCTTCATGCACATTAGTAATTTTGAAATGAGTACGCAAGTATTACTGTTTTCACCATTATTAGTCGCTCCGCAAATTGGTGTTGGTTTTCTATTAGGATATATACGTGTTAAATTCGGACTAGTTTGGTCAATGGCACTGCACGCTTGTTACAATATGGTGCTCATAGTACCCATACTGATAATGCAAATTTTAGATATACCCATTGAATGACAAAAAGTGAATTAAAAGTATTCTTAGAGGAGAAGGTTATTCAGTATAATAATCCTGAATTCTTAGAAACAGATCCTATACAGATTCCACATCTTTTTAACACAAAAGAAGACATTGAAATAAGTGCTTTTTTAACCGCTACCATAGCTTGGGGAAACAGAAAAAGCATTATCAATAATTCGCATAAACTTATAGAAAGAATGGGGCAAAGTCCGTTCGATTTTGTACTAAACCATACCGATGAAAATCTTGAAAATTTAGCTGGCTTCGTTCATAGAACTTTCAATGACATCGATCTCACCTATTTTATTCAGAGTCTTAAAAACATTTACACCAATCATAAGGGTTTAGAGGGAGTTTTTACAAAACATCAAGGCAAGGACAGCTTACAGCCCACAATTTCAGAATTCAAGAAAATATTTTTTGAATTACCGTATGAGCAACGTACCACAAAGCATGTTTCTGACCCATTAAAAGGTTCTGCGGCAAAAAGAATTAACATGTTTTTACGGTGGATGGTAAGAGACGCTTCTACCAATGTAGATTTCGGCATCTGGAAAAATATTAATCCCTCAAAATTATCCTGTCCATTAGACGTACACTCTGGTAATGTAGCCAGAAAACTAGGGCTTTTAAAACGGAAGCAAAACGATGCAAAAGCACTTGCAGAATTGGATAAAAACTTAAGAAAACTGGACCCATTGGATCCAGTTAAATATGATTTTGCCCTATTCGGATTAGGAGTCTTTGAGAAGTTCTAATTTATACTTTCAAATTGCTGATCCGTCAATGTTTTCATAAAAGCTATAATTGCTTTCGATTCTACTTCAGTTAAGTTTAAAGAATCTGGCGGTAAGGTTTGATACGGTACATCTAAGCCCATGCCTAATCCACCACCAACATTATAAAACTCTACCACTTCCTCTAAAGTTTTATACACACCGTTATGCATATATGGTCCAGTTAAATCAACATTACGTACCGTTGACGTTTTAAAGAAATGTTTCTTCTCCTCTACTTCATATGGGTAGTACTGACCCCAGTCATCATCTAAAACAGGATTTTCGAAACTAGCGTTTTTAGGTACTCCAAGATTTTCGAATTCGCTCTCCATATATTTTGGTGGAACGGTACCATTAAAAGCAGGTGGAAAATGACAAGTAGCACACGCAGCCTTACCCATAAAAAGGTTAAATCCCTTAATCTCTTCAGCTGTCATGTTATCTTCAATATTGTTCATGTTTCTATCGAATTTAGAATCGAAAGGTGCTAAACTTCTTATGTAAGTTGCTATAGCATTACGAACATTCATGTCTGTGATTTTTCCATCGTAAAGCGAATCAAATTGAACTTTATACGCTGATTTTGCTTGAATTTTCTCTTCTAATTGTTCTAAATCAATATGAAACTCATTTTGGTTGTTCGTAACACCAACAATTTGATCTTCAAGTCCGTCTGCCCTACCATCATAAAACAAAGAACGTTGGTAAACGGCATAGGTTAAGGTTGGTGAATTGCGTTGCAAATCTTGTCCGTTTATCCCTTTGGCAATTTTATGACCATCAGTAAATGCTTTCTCTTTTACATGGCAAGTGGCACAACTTATAGTACCGGATCCAGATAAATCTTTATCATTGAACAACTGTCTACCTAGTTCAATTCTTTCTTCAGTAATATCTGGCGCTCTTTGGGTAGAAAACATTTTCATATTAAAAAAATTCTTGTCAAATAAACTAGTAACTTTGGGGTCTAGCGCCCGAGATTTACTCAATTCAATATTCCAATCTTGCGCGGTTTTAGCCACTAAGCCCAATTGATTATTAGTGTGCAGTTTTATGAAAGAGTATCGATCAAAATCATCGAAATTCCCATTTTTAAGTACATCAGTGGTAGCAGTAATTTCGTCTTCCCATTGCGTGTACAATTTTTTATTTGCAAAAGCATCTTTGTAGATAGCCAAAACATGTTGTAAAGTTTCGTAATTATAGATGGCTTCATTTAGGGAGTTAGCCAACATAGGGGAATCAAATCCAGTAATACCTTTTGTAGCGATATTTACAATAGCATCGCGAATCATTTTTAAATGATGCCTATCTCTTTGCTTGATGAGAATATGATTTTTACGTACAAATGGAATTCTAATTTTTAAATATTCTAAAACATTTTGTAATTCTTTGTTTGTGAACCCTTCTTCAGCATATAACAACTCTTCTAAAACTTGAAAGCTCTTCGGTTTAAGGATTTTAATGTCTTGATGGTCATCAATTTCAACTTTTAGCAGATTAGGTGCATTCATTGAAATATAATTCTCATAGTCATAAGCAATCAGCATAGGCTCTACTCTTTTATACCATGCTCTACTTTTAAGAAACAGAGTTTTATTCTTTGACAGAGTATTAGAAGTATCTATTTGCTGCATAAAATAAGAAGTACTATCTAATGTAATAAAGTAATGTTCTCGAATAGCATCGTTAAACATTGATGTATCATTAGAGTTAATAGCCAATAATGGCTTGGTTTCTTGATCCTTACATGAAAGAAAAAAACCAAAAAGAGCAACAACTATCCATTTATTATGCAGTATTCTCATGTTATATTTTAAAATTTATAAATAGAAAAAAGGTTCCCAGTTAAGGGAACCTTTGTAATTGGTTAAATTATTTCACTTATCTAGGTAAGCCTGTCAATTTGAACAAAACAGAACCCTCTAAACTAGCACTACCTTCACTAATTGCAGTTGGATCAACAAACTTAAGTCCGTCAGCTCTTACTGCAGTATCAGGAGTTGTACTGAAATTCCATCCATGCACCTGAGCACCTCCGATAAATGTTGGCTCAGAAGCACCGATAATATCGGTAACATCTATTAAACCTGTAATTTCCCACATACTATCAGTATTACCAATACCAACACTAGATGCATAAGTTTGGTTACATTCCATCACCTCTACAAAATCACCAGTATTTAAGTCTAATTGCCATAGTTTAGCAAAACCTGTAATATCCGCATTCAAATCAGCATAACCATTAGGGTCTTCTTGAACGTAAGCATAGTTCTCAGTCACTAAAATATTATCAGGAGAATGCATTCCGTCACCTTTACCACCTTCTAAATCACCGTCTACAACAACAGTTAATTTAGCAGGAGCCGTTGGATCATCAGCATCAAGAACAAGCTTGTAAACACGTCCAAAACCTGTACCTCTTAAGTTAAGATCTGGATTATCTCCACGAATTCTACCTGTTGCATTAAAATAAACTTCTCTTTGAGCTTCGGCAGTACCTCTTCTCCAATCGATATCTTCAATTCTCTGAAAACCAATAGCATTTAAATCAATTGCTTCCTGGTTTAACTCATCTATTGTTCTTTCGGTAACTTCTACCCATTCAACATCATACTCAATATCTTGAGCCATTCCCATTTCAAATAACTGACCACCTTCACCAGGAGCAGATTCTACAGGATTAGTACCTCTTAAAACATATAGTTTACCACCGTAAAGATCACCTCTTTGACCTACATACATACCAAAGTGTGCTTGAGGATAAGTGTTATTGCTGTCATCATCACCCATAAAAATAACCGTTTGCGAAGCATATGCATCTTTGCCTATAGCAACTGCATTTTCAGTTGACCACTCACCCAATGCAGGTAGTCTTTCAGCTTCTACCCTATCTTCTTTAGCTCTAAAAGGATTAACTTTGTAAACACCTTTAGCATTACCGCCCCATTCTCCACCAGAAAGATAAAGAGGACCAAAACCGTGCTCTTCAACTGTTATAGAAGAACCAGAACACATAGCTGTAAATGCTGTAGCAGTAGAGTTTACTATATAATCACCTTGTAAAGGTTGTAATTCAGAGTTCAACATTATTCTTGCAATAGAATAATCTGCTTCTAAGTTGTTGATCAATGCGTAATTACCATCTTCAGCAGGGTAAAGTGCAGCACCATCCATATAAGACCCATACACAAAAGTAGAATCGGACTCTAATATATCTGCTGATGACATAATCATGTTCAATTCAGCAGAACCGCTAAACGCACCTTTTAATTCAAATAGCTCATTAGGAGTTACAGAGCTTGTTAACGGAATTGATTCCGCCAAAGTTAAATCTTGACCGTCAGCACCATCGGCTCCGTCAGCGCCATCGACACCATCAGCACCATCAACACCGTCTATACCATTGGTACCATCTACCCCATCTTCTCCGTCACAGCTCATTACAGCTAATCCTAAACAAGAAAGGAAAAGGGCTTTAATTAGTAAATTTTTCGATTTTTTCATTATCAATATAGTTTTTAGGTTACAAGGGCAAAACTATAGAGACAACTTTTTAGAAAGGTTCACTGAAAATTAGCAATTGATGAAGAGAAGTTTATGTTTATGTTAACATGTAAAATTAACTTGAATTTGAAGTGATCTAAACTTGAAATTCAAGTTAATTTAAATATAAAATCTATGATTTACAATATGTTACGATACTATACCTAAATCACCTAAAGATAGCGTTTGTTCTTTACCGCCCTCTGCTATTGATTTATAAATAGCTTCAACGATTATCATATCTCTTTTTCCCATTTCACCAGGCGCGATGTTTTTAGAACCTAATAACACATGCTTAGCAAAATCGTCCATTTGTAAAGCTTGTTGTTTTTTAAATGGAAATTCTATAGTATTTCCGTTTGATGTTCGCCCACTTATTGGTCCGTAGCTATGAGCAGGGTCCAACTCAAACCAACCCTTACTACAATGACATTTTAAACGATTACCATTTGCATTGTGCGAAGTCATCATATGTGCAACGGCACCATTGGCAAACTTAAATTGTGCGGTAATAGTTTCATCGGTATCTTTAAAATAATCTGGTCGTGTACTAAACTCTTGTGCAGAAACGGAAATAGGATTCTGCCCCGTACCATAAATACTGGTTTGTATCGCATATACGCCCATATTCATTAAAGCACCACCACCTGACAATGCCTTATTTAATCGCCATTGATCAGGGTTGCCATTAGAAATATATCCGGCATCCGAAGAAACAAAAAGCACATCTCCAAAAGTTTTCTCTTTCACGTATTTCTTTACCTCATTGGTATAAGGGTCGCTCTGCATTCTATAACCAACACCTAATTTTACATTATTCTCTTTACAAGCATTTATAATAGCATCACATTCTTTAACACTTACAGCCATTGGCTTTTCGCAAATAACATGCTTGCCTGCCTTAGCTGCTCGAATACAAAATTCGGCATGCATACTATTAGGTAAAACAACATATACCACATCAATAGCATCATTTTTTGCTATAGTATCAAAATTGTCGTAATTATAAATATTCTTTTTAGACAGGTTGTATTTCTCTTTCCAAATGCCTTCTTTCTCTTTAGTTCCCGTCACAATACCAGCTAAATAACAGTGTTCTGTTTCTAATAACGATGGTGCAAGTTGATGTTCGCTATAACTTCCTAAACCGACTAAAGCAATACCTAACTTTTTATTTATAGGTTTTGCAGTAAATGCTTTTGCAAGTGGCATGTTAGTTAACAATGTTGTTCCTAATATTCCTTTGGCAGCTATACCGCTAAATGAGCGTCTTGATAATTTCTTCATGTGTCTATTTTAATGCTTTAGAAAATTAAATAAAATTCATTGAAAATCATCAAACCTTTAATGAATTTTATATTTAGAATATACAGTACTATTAAGTGCCGTATTATGTATAATAATCTTCAATAATGAAGAATTGACATTAACAGTTCAATCAATTATTGTTTAAGTAATTATTGAGCTTTTATGTTTATTTTCGTTCAACAACAGAACCTTATCAAACCATGAAAAAACTTCTACAACTATCAATTTGTTTGGCAGCCACCTTTAGCGTTGCCCAGTCTAGAGAATTACCCATAGACACCGTAATTACCACACAACATACTGCTACCATAAATGGAGCAACTTTTTCGTACACTGCGCAAACAGGTACACAACCGGTATGGGATGAAAACGCGAAACCTATTGCCTCTTTACATTACACCTATTACACTAGAAATAATATTAAAGATCGCGCAGCTAGACCATTATTAATATCGTTTAATGGCGGACCAGGTTCTGGATCTGTTTGGATGCATTTGGCGTATACAGGACCAAAAGTATTAAAGATCGATGATGAAGGTTACCCAGTACAACCATATGGTGTAAGTGCAAATCCGTATTCGGTTTTAGACATAGCCGATATTGTATATGTCAACCCTGTTAATACAGGATACAGCAGAACCATACCTGCAAGCGGAAAAGAAGTTGATAGGGATAAGTTCTTCGGAATTAACGCCGATATCAAGTATTTAGCAGAATGGTTGAACACCTTTGTTACTAGGAACAATAAATGGCGTTCACCAAAATATATCATTGGTGAAAGTTATGGAGGAACCCGTGTGATGGGACTTTCATTAGCATTACAAGAACAACAATGGATGTACCTAAATGGTGTAATAATGGTTTCGCCGGCCGATTATAAAGTAATCCGTAATTCCGGACCAGTAGCAGATGCAATAAACCTACCCTATTTTACAGCCGCTGCATGGCATCATAAAATGTTACCACCAGCATTGCAAAGTAAAGATTTACTAGAAATTTTACCAGAATCGGAAGCGTACACGATAGATAAATTAATGCCAGCATTGGCAAAAGGCGGATTCCTAGAAACTACCGAAAAAGAAGCTATTGCAGATAAAATGGCCTATTATTCAGGATTAAATAAAAAAGATATTCTTGATCAAAACTTGGTAGTACCTACCTCTTTCTTTTGGAAAAATCTTTTAAAAGATAAAAGTGGTTATACCGTAGGTCGCCTAGACTCAAGATACTTAGGTATTGATAAACAATTGGCAGGCATGAAGCCAGATTACAATTCTGAATTAACATCATGGCTACATAGTTTTACACCGGCAATTAATTACTACTTACAAGAAGAATTGAATTTTAAGACCGATGTAAAATATAACCTATTCGGCCCTGTACACCCTTGGAATAATGAAAACGATAATACAAGAGATAACTTAAGACTGGCAATGGCACAGAACCCATATTTAAATGTTTTGATACAATCTGGATACTACGATGGTGCTACTACCTATTTTAATGCGAAATATACCATGTGGCAAGTAGATCCAAGCGGGCGTATGAAAGATAGATTCAGCTTTAAGGGCTATCGATCAGGGCACATGATGTATTTAAGAAGAGAAGATCTGAAAACCGCAAATGATGATATTCGCGATTTTATTAAACGTACCGTCGCAACCGATAGAAGTGCGAAATATTAAAAATCGCCAGAAATTTATTTTTCTAAAACAGTACTAGACATTCCCAATACAAGCAATGAATTTATTTCTGTTGTTTCTATTGGGAATTTCTTTTGAAATCTGACATCGGCAGATTTAATAGCATCTCTATAAAGTTGTTCTCTTTTACGTTGTTTTTTCTTTTTAAAAATATCGATTGTAATTCCCACCGTAGCACCACCCAACACAGTAGCCAATAAATCTTCATTGCTCCAACCTCCATATTGCTTTTGGTCAATACTTTCTTTTGCCAAACCAATTAACAAGCTACCACCTACAGCACCAATAAACGTCCAGGGTCTATCACCATCAGAAATTTCATTAGCTACTCCGGCTCCAACCAATCCATAAAGATTTCCTCCTAAAAAATGAAGCACTTTATCTTGTTCTATTTGACCGTATGCACTTTGTAGTGTTAAAGTAGCAACAATCATTATGAGTATATTTTTCATACCGTGCAAAGATAAAATTCTATATCATGCATATGGTATAAAAATCGTTACTATTAGTAGGTTAAATTCTCTGTAGCTGTATTTTATATTATCTTACAATTTTAAAAATTATATGGAACTAAAAAATTTTATCAAGAGCCTTTCTATCATGCATTTATTCTTACTTATTGGCTTAAGTATTTTTACCATTTGGGTGATTTTTCAAATCAACACCTTCAATACAGACAGTAATGCTGGGAGTGTATTTTTATATGCCGTACCCATATTTGCTATGTTAGGTTATTTTGGTAGTCAATGGATATTTAAAAAAAGGACTTCTAAAATTCAGTTAAACACACGACTAGAAGACAAATTAAAAAAATATCAATCTGCCTTACATATAAAATATGCACTTATTGAAATGCCTGCCTTTATTGGTCTCTTCGCCTATTATAATACAGGTAACGCATTACCACTGGTAATCTCGATTTGTTTGTTAGCCTATTTAGCGGTGCAAAGACCAAATAAAGATCACATCATTAAAAATGTACCATTGACTGGAGAAGAACAAAGTCAAATTCAACAAGCGTAAACAACCAACAACATGAAAAGAGCAAACAACTTAATTTTAACCTGTATGTTATCATTCTTAGGTTTAACAACAATTAATGCACAAGACTGGGCAGATTTAAAGCGTTTCGAAGAAGCTAATGCCGAAGTACAAGCAGTATCAAATAATGAAGATCGAGTTGTATTTATGGGCAACTCCATTACTATAGGTTGGTTAAATAAGCGACCAGAATTTTTTGAGGGCAAACCATACATAAATCGTGGTATTAGTGGACAAACGACACCACAGATGCTTATTCGTTTTAGACAAGATGTAATTAATCTGAATCCGAAAGTAGTAACAATACTAGCTGGCACTAATGATATTGCAGGCAATACAGGTCCGTCAACCTTAGAAATGATCATGGATAATATAAAAGGTATGGCAGAACTTGCTCATGCAAATGGTATCAAAGTAATTTTATCTTCTACCCTACCCGCTTACGATTACCCATGGAAACCAGGTTTAGAACCATCAGGTAAAATAATTGAACTGAACAAAATGATCAAAGAGTATGCTGATGCTAATGGACATATTTATTTAGATTATTTCTCTGCCATGGTCGATGAACGAAATGGCTTACCAAAAATATACGCCGAAGATGAAGTACACCCTACAGTTGAAGGCTATAAGGTAATGGAGCCATTGGTTGAATCTGCTATTAAAGCAGCATTAAATAAATAAAAATTATCCAAAATATTGATTCTAAAATCTACCTTTTAAAACTAGATAAGATTTGATTATTTTTGGAGAAATTTGATTACTATAAAAATGAAAAAAACACTATTTCTATTGGTCGCTACGGCCATGTCATGTAATTCTTCTCAAAAAACAGTTACCGATGCCGCAACAGAAGAAGCATCATCAGTCGCATCTGAAATTTCATTTGCAGAAACAATTACTGAAGCAGAATTAAAAGAGCACCTATACATTTATGCTTCAGATGAATTCGAAGGCAGAGAAACCGGTCAACCGGGCCAGAAAAAGGCAATAGCATATTTAAAAGCAGCATATGAAAAATTAGGTATACCTGCAGCTAAAAAAGATGGTAATTATTTTCAAGAAGTACCATTAGAAATTAGCAAACTACCCATTGGTAAATTAACTGTTGACGGTACGGATTTCGCTGTTGGCGAGCATGTATTAACTTTTTCTGCAGCCAACACATCAACCGATAATATTGTTTATGCAGCTTATGGAATAGAAGATGATTCCTATTCTAATTACAATGACCTTAATGTAGAAGGTAAGATTGTTTTAATGAAGTCTGGTGAGCCAAAAAATGCTGATGGCACATTTGTGATTTCTGGTACTACCGAAACATCTAACTGGAGCAATATGTCTGAATCTTTGACTAAAAGGGTTCAAATTGCTATGGATAAAGGTGCTATTGGTGTGCTATATTATGATGCTGGTAATTTCAGTCGATTTAAGCGCAGGTTCGAATCAATGAAAACCAATAATAGTGGCAGAATGGAAGTAGTAGATAATAGCGCTCCTGAATTCTACAACTTATTCATTGACCAAACTCTTGCAAAAAATATTTTAGCTACTATTGACACAGATGATAAGCCACAAATTTTAAGTAAAAAAGTACAATTGGATTTTGAGAGTTCTAATGATAAAATTTCATCGGAAAACGTTGTAGCTATATTAAAAGGTTCTGAGAAGCCGAATGAATATTTAGTTATTTCTTCGCATTTAGATCATATAGGTATCACTGGTGATGGTGATATTAACAACGGTGCAGATGATGATGGTTCTGGTACTGTTGCGCTTTTAGAAATTGCCGAAGCTTTTAAGAAAGCTGCAGATGCAGGGAATGGACCTAAAAGATCTATTGTTTTCTTGCACGTTACTGGTGAAGAAAAAGGATTGTTAGGTTCTCAATATTACACCGATGTAGACCCAATTGTTCCGCTAGCGAATACTGTTGCCAATTTAAATATTGATATGATTGGTAGAATAGACCCAGAACGTGAAGGAGACCGCAACTATATCTATTTAATAGGTTCAGATAAATTAAGTTTAGAACTTCATAATCTTTCTGAAGAGGTAAATAAAAAATTTATGAATATTGAATTGGATTATACGTATAATGATGAGAACGATCCAAATCGCTTCTATTACAGAAGTGACCATTATAATTTTGCGAAAAACAATATTCCTATCATATTTTACTTTAACGGTACTCACGCTGATTACCATAAACCAAGTGATACGCCAGATAAAATAAACTACGACCTTTTAGAAAACAGATCTAGATTAATTTTTTATACGGCATGGGAAATTGCTAACAGAGAAAATAAGTTGAAAGTCGATTAAAAATCAGCCACTTAACAATAAAAAAGCCTTGTAAATCATAAAGATTTCGAGGTTTTTTTATGCTTTTTCTTAGATAAGCAAATGGTATAAAACAAAAAAGTCTTAGAAATGAATCTAAGACTTTTTATCTGCTTTTAGGGTGGAAGACCGGGTTCGAACCGGCGACCCTCGGTACCACAAACCGATGCTCTAACCAGCTGAGCTACAACCACCATTTGTAAGCGAGTGCAAAGATAATTTTTTTAAACAGTTCTAACAAATAATAATTTGAAAATTCAATAAATAATTAATTTTAAGAATCATTTATAATAATTTTTCTAACTTGAAGTTTTATTTAACACAACCTATTAAGATCATATCATATTCCTAATGCATTCTATATCAAATTATAAGCATAATTTTTTACTATTTGCATTTATATGTACCAGCTTTTTTACTGCTCTAGCCCAAAAAGACAGTATTAATTATTATCATGAAAAAATATCAGAATTAGTTAAT
Source organism: Maribacter spongiicola (assembly GCF_004364165.1). Classification (GTDB taxonomy): domain Bacteria; phylum Bacteroidota; class Bacteroidia; order Flavobacteriales; family Flavobacteriaceae; genus Maribacter; species Maribacter spongiicola. Next base: position 540,392 of record NZ_SOAY01000011.1, on the reverse strand, counting down.
TCACCTAATTTTTCAGAGAACTCACCTATTTATATTGACAATTTAAACCAGCTCTCTTATTACCAAAGACTTATAGAACAAGACTCGTCGCTAATAAATGCAGAACGATCACTTGCACTGAGTAAGAAAAATAAATATATTCAAGGTGAGCTTGAAGCCTTGGCAAATCTTGCAACTATATACTTATACACAGCTCAAACAGATAAGTCAATTGATTTCAGTTTAGAGACCATAAAAAATCCTGATTTAAAGAATTATCCAAAAACAGAAATGAAAATTTATAATATTCTTGGACAAGGATATTATTTCAAAAATGACTATCCTTCTACTTACACTCAATTCTTACATGTGCTAGCTATAGCAAAAAAGAATAGTGATCAATTTTACTTGTTTCGAATGAATATGAATTTGGGCACTATTTTTAATCGCCTAGATAATCCTGAGGAGGCTTTAAAATATTACGCTGTAGCCTTTAAACTCGTTAAAAAATTAAAAGACCCAACTAAAGAAGCTATGCTGCTAAGTAATATGGCATTCTTAAATATAGAGTTAGGCAATTTAGAACAAGCAAAGATAGAATTAGACGAAACATTCTTGCTGTTAGAAAAAAATAAGCAGCTAACATGGTTGGCATGGACCTACTCTACATTAGGTTTATATTATTTAGAATTAAATGATTTTGAAAATGCTTTAGTGAATTATCAGATAGCTTTAAATATGCATGATGGGTTCAATGATGTCAAAGCAAAGGCTGAAGTAAAATATGGTCTCGGAAAATCATATTTAGGACTAAATAATTTAGTAAAAGCTAAGGCGAGTATAAATGAAAGTGTACCGCTTTTTGTTTCTTCTGATTATGAAAAAGGTCTAGAAAAAGCATATAGAACATTATATGAAATTAACAAAAGTCAAGATAACCTAGCCGAATCTTTAAAATATCTTGAATTAACCGAAAAACTTTCTAACGACAATTTCAAGAAAAAAAACAGACATGATTTAACGATGCTTAATGCTAAATTAAATTTAGAGAAAGAAACCGAAAATTTAAAAGCTCAGAGCGCATTAGCTTTGAATCAGCAACGTAAATACGTAAAATGGTCACTTATAGGACTATTTGCTTTAATGATCATTGTATTCATAATCTTAAAAGTCAATAAGCGAGAAAAAGTTCTAAATAAAAAATTAGCTAGCCAAGCAGAAATTTTAAACAAAAATCAAGAGAGTCTTACTCAAATTAACGCTAATCAAGATCATCTGTTTTCAATTGTCGGTCATGACTTAAGAGGACCCATTAATTCATTAAATGAGATTCTTACGCTTTATTTAGAAGACTCTGAAGGTAAAGTTTATTTCGAAAAATTTGCTCCACAACTTAAGGAAGACCTAGAACAAGTCCAATTTACCATGGACAACTTATTGCATTGGGGAAAAACACAAATGCAAGGTAGTACTATTAATGTAAGAAGCATTTCTGTGAAGTATGAACTAGATATCATATTACAATTGTACAGAAATGAGATAAACAAAAAGTCTATCATAATCAATAACCAGGTTGCTGCAAAACATAAAGTGTTTGCCGATCAACAACAATTCAATATTATTTTTAGAAACCTAATCAATAATGCCATTAAATTCACTCCGAATCAAGGTATGATTACTATTACAACAGAAATAAAAAATAAAAATTTAGTAATACAAGTTTCTGATACTGGTGTTGGAATGACTGAAACCGATGTTCAAAAGCTTTTTAGCAATACCGAAAACTTCTCTAAATATGGTACAAATTTTGAAAAAGGAACTGGTTTGGGACTGCGCTTGGTAAAAGCAATGGTTATTAAAAACAATGGAGAAATAATAGTAAAAAGTCAACCGAACAAGGGTAGTCAATTTATAGTCGAATTACCTGTAGATATGCTTTAAATTTTTTCTGAATTTGCTCCTCCTATTCATCCTGCCACTCTTAAATAGGCGGATTACGTTTAGAAATTAGTATAAAATTAGATTAATATTCCCCTCCTCAAAGTTCAATTCATCGACCAACTACATCTTTAAAACGATAAAACACACAATAAATCGCGTTTCACAACATTTATTGCTTTTCCCTAAAGTTCTAAGCTAATTTTAGAATCGCATTACTGAGCGAGCTTTATGAATCTTAGAATACTAAAACCATTTTTGCAAGATAGCCTTCTAAAAGGCTGCATCGTGGTATTCTTTTTATTAAGCTTGTCTACAAACAGTATTTCTGCACAAAGTTCTAAAAGAGATACATTGATAAAAGAACTAGAAGATCTAAAAAACTCTACTTCTTTCAGCCCCAAGGATACGCTTTATATTAAAAATATAATTGATCTTGCTGCAGAATATCGCTATCATAATTTAGATACATTACTAACACTTAGCAAAAAAAGTTTAGACCTAAGTAAGAAGGCAAATTTTATAAATGGAGAGATAAGTTCTTACCATTCTTTAGGAGGGTATTATTCTGACAAAGGAAAAATAGACCAGGCTATTTCAAACTTTACAAAGGCATATAATCTCGCTAATCAACATAATAATAATTTACTAAAAGCTAGCATCTTAAATGACTTAGCAAAAGAATATGGTTATAAGGGTGAATATTCAAAAGCTTTAAAATGGTATTTGGCTACCATTGAAATTGCAGAAAAAAATGATTATAAAAATATTATTTCTATTGTAAACGACAATATTGCCCATTTGTATCTAGAACAAAAAGATTATGAACAAGCCATGGTGTTTTTACAAAGATCTAAAGACATTCATCAAGATATAGGCAATCCTATATTTCTAGCTGAAACATTAAGTAATATCGCGTCTACTTATGCAGAAATGAACGAGTTAGATTATGCCATGTATAATGTTAATGTTAGTATAGCCACTTTTGAAAAAGAACGAATTTTAGAATGGCTAGCATACTGTTATGAAATTAAAGGGAAAATATATTTAAAAAAGAATAAAAACACTTGGGCTCTTTACTGGTATAAACAAAGTGAACTTTTACATAAAGAAATAGAAGATGATCGCGGAAAAATAGATTTGCTAAATGGTATGACTGAGGCATATTTAAATCTTGAGAAAGATAGTATAGCTGAAGTATATGCATTAAACGCATTTGACCTTTCTAAAAAAATCGGACTAAGAAGCGGAATCAAAAATAGCACGCACAAATTAGCTAAAATATTCAAGAACAAAAAAGACTTCGAGAAATCGCTTTGGTATCATGAAATTTATCAAGCTACTTATGAGTCTTTATCAGCAACCAATAATGAAAAAGCATTGAATATGCTTAAAACCAGAGTCGAATATGACCAACAAAGGCAGCAATTAATTATTGAAAATGAAAAAGCTTTAGCAAAAAGAAATATATACATTTACGTTTTTATTGTAATACTTATAATCTTCGCTATTATTACCTTTCTTATCCATAGAAATGAAAAAGAACAGAAAAAATTAAACTTAGAGCTTAGAAACAAAAAAGCAGATTTAGAAGAAAAGCAAGCTTATCTAAACGAACTTAATCAAACAAAAAACAAATTATTCTCTATCATCGGGCATGATTTAAGAGGACCAATAGGTGCATTTCAAGGGCTCTTAAAATTATTTAAAGAAGGAGAAATGAGTAAGGAAGAATTCTTGAATTTTGTACCGAAACTAAAAGTAGATATCGACACTATATCATTCACCCTTAACAACTTACTGTCCTGGGGTCAAACACAAATGAATGGATCAATTACAAGACATTCTGTAACTAACTTAGATTGTATAGTAGAAGAGAATATTGCATTATTATCTGAGATTGCTGAAGCTAAGTCTATTACGTTAGTAAATAGAATTGAACCTAATTGTCAAATTTGGTCAGACCCTAATCAAATAGACATTATCATTAGAAATCTTTTAAGCAATGCTTTAAAATTTACTCCTAATAACGGAGAGATTATTATAGGTGCCATACAAAAAATTAAAACTTGCGAGATATACGTGAAGGATAATGGAATGGGTATGAGCGAAGATATTATAGATAAATTATTTGAAAAAGACTCTAACCACACTACCTACGGTACCAATGATGAAAAAGGTACCGGTCTAGGATTATCTTTATGTAAAGAAATGGTCGAAAAAAACAATGGTAAAATTTGGGTACATAGTGCCTTAGGAAAAGGCTCTAGTTTTTACTTTACAATACCAAGAATACAGAAACAATATAAAGAATCTGCTTAAATTAAATGGTCTAGCGAATCTACCGCTACCATTCTTTCGACCGTAAAACCTTCGGCATAATCAACACCCACTAATCTACCTAAATCTTTAGCTCTATAATGTATACTTTCGATAAAGGTTTTGCTGCTTATAGGTGTTTCCGGCTCGTTGCTTTTTGGATCATGAAACTGAGATTTATATGCTAAAATCGCATCGGTCTTAGCTTCAATATAATTACTGATATCTACTACAAAATCGGGAGTAATATTCTTCCACTGTATGAAGTGATACACCAATTTAGGGCGCCATTCTTGTTGGCTTTCCTCCCCTATTTTTGTTTCTATACGTCTTAAACCACTTAAAAAACAAGCGTCACTAACAAGCTTACTGCCCTTGCCATGATCAATATGTCGATCATCAATGGCATTGCACAAAACAATTTGCGGCCTGTATTTACGAATCATTTTTATAATCTCGAGTTGGTGGGTTTCATCGTTTACGAAAAAACCATCTCTGAATCTTAAATTTTCACGAACTGCTACGCCTAAAATTTTTCCTGCATTCGCTGATTCTTGATCACGAATTTCAGCAGAACCTCTTGTACCCAATTCACCACGGGTTAAATCTATAATGCCTACTTTTTTACCTAATGCAATTTCTTTGGCAATGGTACCACCTGCCCCTAATTCTGCATCATCAGGATGCGCCCCAAATACTAAAATATCCAACTTCATGATATGCTAATTCTAATTGATGTAATTATTTTAAACTTTCTAAAGCTTGTAAAATATCATGCTTTAAGTCGTCTACTTCTTCAATACCTACAGAAAAACGAATTAATCCGTCAGCTATACCTTGTTCTGCTCTAACTTCTGCACTCATCAGCGCATGAGAAGTTTGTGTTGGTGATAAAAGCGTACTCTCTACCCCAGCTAAACTCATTGACGGTTTTATTAATTGTAATGCCTTCTGAAATTGAGATGCATTCAAAGTAGCATTCAATTCGAACGATAACATACCGCCAAATCCTTTCATTTGCTTTTTAGCAATGTCATGATCAGGGTGCGATGGTAAACCAGGGTAGTATACTTTTTCTATATCATCTAATTCGTCAAGAAAATGTGCCATTGCCAATGCATTTTCATTTTGTGCTCTTACACGAATACCCATTGTTTTCATACTTCTTTCTAGCAGCCAAACCGTATAATCACTAAGGCTACCACCAAAGTTTTTTGCCAAATGAAAAATACGCTCCATATGCTCGGTCGTTGAAGCAACTGCACCTGCACAAATATCTGAGTGACCACCCATATACTTGGTAGCACTATGTATTACAACATCAATTCCGAAATCAATTGGGTTTTGATTTACCGGACTAGCGAATGTATTATCAATCAAAGTTGTGATTCCGTGTTTTTTTGCAATGGTAGCAACAGCCTCTAAATCGGTAATGGTCAACAGCGGATTAGAAGGTGTTTCTATATAAATGACCTTTGTGTTCTCTTTAATTTGAGCTTCAAACGCTTCGGCACTCCAACCTTCTGTAAAAGAATACTCTATTCCGTATTTAGAAAACTCTTCGTTCACCAAATTATATGTTCCGCCGTATAAAGTCTGTTGTAAAACCACATGGTCACCTGCTCTTAAAAAAGCCAATAAAGCCGTACTTACTGCAGCCATACCGCTACCAAATATAAGTGCCGATTCTGCATGCTCTAATGCTGCAACCTTCTTACAAAGTCCTTCTTGGTTAGGCGTATTAAAATACCTAGGGTACCGTTTTACATCAACATCTTCATAAGCATAAGAAGTACTCATGTATAAAGGAGAGATGGCTCCTTTATGTTGTGTATCTTCTAATTCACCTACGTGGGTACAAATAGTGTTCAAGCCTTTTTTATTCGAATTCATATGCTAATAATTATAAAAAATAAAGGTAACAAAATAGAATGTAAACAAGCACACTATACTACATCTGTATGTTATCATTAAAACAATAAAACTTAGGTCTCAAAACAAATATTAAACTTTCAAAATGTATTAAAATTTATGCGCTAGTTTTTAAATCATCATTATTCTACTGTCAAAACTTTATTATATAGAGTGAGTAATTAAGAATTACGAAATACTTCAATCTATTTCCTTTTAAGTACATCTATTTTCCCATTTTGTTTCTAGATTTAAACTTCAGCACACCAAAACCAATTTGAATTTAAACGGATGAAAAACAAACTCGCATATTTCACTTTGTTCACACTAGCATTTGTAGCATGCAAAAACCAAAAACCTGCAACACAAGGATATCAAGGTCAGGGAAAAAGTGCCGTTGTTTCTACCTTATCTAAACCTGTTCAAAAACAATGGAAAGGAATTTGGACGTTTAATGAAGACACAACCTTCTTTAGCAATGATTTTGAAAGCGGAAGGTTAAACGGAATAACTTCTGACGGAAACAATCATTATACAGCACTAATTACGGCTGAAAACACACCGGTAAATGTGAGTCCGTGGTATGCATTTAAAGTTTGGTCAAAAACACCTAAGACCATCACTATTAAAATGACTTATCAAGATTCTAGGAGTAGATACTACCCAAAAATTAGTACTGATGGCGAAAACTTTACTCCGTTAGATAGTACCAATTTTACAGGAATAAATAAAGGAACGGGTGATTTCGGAATTAAGGCAGTACCAGAAATGGTAGAAATAAAAGTAGCTATTAGCGAAAAACCAACTTACATCACCGCTCAAGAACTATACGGATCCACAAGAGTAAAAAGTTGGATAGATTCTTTAACCACCAAAGATTATATATCTACTTACGAAATAGGAAAAAGTAGAGAAAATAGGGCAATGAATTTAATGGAAGTTAGTAACGGTGTACACAAAAAAGCTGTTATGGTTATTTCTAGACAGCACCCACCAGAAGTTACAGGGTTTCTTGCCATGAAGTCTTTTATTGAAACTTTGAGCGGAGACTCGCCAAAGGCTCAAAAGTTTAGAGAAAACTATGATTTATTTGTTGTACCGCTAATGAATCCTGATGGAGTTGATAATGGCAACTGGCGTCATAATATGGGCGGTATAGATTTGAATAGAGATTGGCAAGATTTCAATCAACCAGAAACAAGAAGTGTAAGAGACTTTTTGGTAAAGAAGGAATCTGAGGGTTATGAGTTTGTTTTCGGTGCAGATTTCCATTCCACCTGGGACGATATTTACTACCCTATAGACACTACGATTACTGGTGAGAAAGGAAAAATTGTTTTCGACTGGATCAATAATATCACCAAAAGACTACCTCAAAAACACACTAATGTAAAGCCTTCTACAGATATTAAGCCAACTATGGTATCGCGTAATTACTTTTATGTAAACCAAAATATGCCTGCTATTGTTTTTGAATTAGGCGATAACACTCCTAGAGACTTCTTAAAAGAAAAAGGAAAGGTAGCTGCTGAAGAACTAATGGATTTACTTGATAATCAAAACTAAATTTTCACAAACTACTAGAAATAAAAAAGCCTCATGGAAATTCCATGAGGCTTTTTAATGCGTTGTATTTAATCTTACTTACTATAGTTGACTTTGTACCTCCAATAGCTAATTCCGCCTAGCGCTAATACTCCGGCAACTAAGTAGTATATAAATGTTGGTGTAATTACTTGTGCTCCACTGGCATAACTATGTAGACCTACCAAGTAAAAGTTTACCCCGAAATAGGTCATCATAATACTACCGAAGGCAACAACACTCATAAAGTTGAACGTCCATTTACCTCTTAATCCCGGCACTAATCGTGTGTGAATTACAAAGGCATAAATCATAATTGAAACCAGTGCCCAAGTCTCCTTTGGATCCCAACCCCAATAACGACCCCAACTTTCATTTGCCCATTGCCCTCCTAAAAAGTTACCAATGGTAAGCATCACAAGTCCTGTGGTTAAAGCCAATTCATTAATTATGGTCAATTCTTTTATGTTGATTGCCATTCGTTTCTTATTTTTCTTGGTGGTCAAAATCATCAATATCAATGATACCAGACCTAAGATCATACCCACCGTCAAAGGTCCGTAACTACCAACAATAACTGCAACGTGTATCATTAACCAATAACTGTCTAAAACAGGCTGTAGATTGGCAATAGAAGGATCGATCCAACTTTGGTGCGCTATCCATAAAAGCATAGATGTAACAAAAGCAGATGCTGCAAATGTCATATCACTTTTACGACCAAAAGCCCATCCCATACCCATGGTAGCCCATGCCACATACAAAATACTTTCGTAAGCGTTACTCCAAGGGGCATGACCAGAAATATACCATCGTAAGACCAATCCGGCAGTGTGCCATAAGAAAAGCAGCAATATCGTTCCTTTAAAGAAGTAAATAGCTATCCTCCAAATAGAACGGTCTTTAAAAATTTGGAAAACAAGTGTAAAAAACATTAATATCCCTACAAGTGCATAATACTTATATAGTCTATTAAAAATATTCAACTTGTTATAAATAACCTCTGTATTCACTTTTTGCTCAGATGGCAAAACCTCACTACCGTGATTTAGCTGATTTTGTTGAAAGGCTCCTAGTAATTTATCAGCCGACGTATAATCACCACTTTGTTGCGCTTTGCCTAAAGTCATTAGATAATATGGCATAGCATTCTTTACAAAGTTAGAATATAGTGAATCTCTAATTTCGTATTGTCCCCCTCGGTACTCTACTGCTGAAATCCATTTGTTATTCTCATCATCTAATAATGGAAATATCTTAACAATATCTTGCCCTAAAGCTTGGTTTAAAAGACTCAACCTAATATTGGCATCTTTAAAATCTTGTTGAAACTTATTCGGATTAGCAGTGGCCGTTGCCTCCCTTAAAAAAGGTTCTAATTTATACTGCCCTTTAGAATCAAAGAAATCGGTAGCCTTTACATATTCCTGCCCTGAAGGGATACCTATAACATTTCTAATACTATCGTTCTGCGATTTCTTATCTAACGCAATAAACTCCGTATTATACCAAACAGCAGGGTTCATCATCATAGAAAGCAAAATCTGATCAGAAGTGTATCCCAAATAAGTGTCTTTCAGACTTAACTTACGAAGAAGTTCCGATGAAAAAGTATTGATGGGCTTCATTCGCCCACCATCATCTTGTATCACTAGTTTACCGAATTTATCGGCATGCTCTTTACTGACCATACTGGCCTCGAGTAAAGAATCTATTTGTGTTTTACTTGGCCCCTGTTGATGACCTTCTTCTGGCGTATGTTGTTCTTGTGCAAAAGACGAGAATGAAAACGCCATTAGAACAGCGATAACACCAAACATTTTTTTCTTCTTAATTTTCAATTCATCTAAAGAATTAGCCAAATCTTTAAAGCGCGTTTTACCAAAAAACATAATCCCCATTAAACCGATATATAAAAGAAAATAACCAATATAGGTGATCCAAGTACCCCAAAAATCGTGGTTTACAGATAAAACAGTACCTTTTTCATCGGGATCAAAGCTAGATTGAAAAAAGCGATATCCCTGATGATCTAAAACATGGTTCATAAAAATATCATAGTCAAAAGGACGCTCATCTTCAATAGTTACTCTACTCATATATGAAGAATACCCTTTCTCCGTACCAGGATATTTTTCGGCGATAAAATCATTCAATTTAATACCAAAGGGCAAATCATATACTTTAGATCCATATCGTATAGAAAAATTGAGTCCGCCAACATTCACTTTCTCACTAAAATCTGAAGGTCCTTTATTCCCTAATAATTTAATTTGTTTGGTTTCTCCGTTAGCAGTAACATCAAAAACAATTGCATCTTGGTCTATTTTAGATTTCTCAGCATCTGGTATTTCAACGATACCATATGAACCTTGTGTTACAGAATCTGGAATAACAAATTGCATATCCGCAGTATTATATAACGAACGCAATGCTAAAGGTTGCAAACTATCTTTCACCAAAACACCTTGAAACTGATCAGCCATACGCATATAGTTACCATCAAAAGGAGAATGAATCTGGTAGACCGAATCTGTGGTCATTATATTGATGGCACCATCGGTTTTATTATTCAAAGCAAAAAGAACATTGTGTATACTAGCAACCTTACCATCTTCTAAATAGTGGTCATGACGTTCACCATCACCAGCTTCCACTATTTTAAGAAATTTGGTTCCGTTAGCATCTGGCAATAAACCTTGTTTAGCTCCTTTTATAAATTCAACATAAGAAACTTCAAAATCTTCCCCATTAAAATCAGCTTTCCATGGCAGGTTAGATTTTATAGCTTCGGGAGTAACAATCAAGTCATCTTCCAATACCTTTCTTCGTGCTTCACCTTCAATTTCACCATCTACATAAACCGTTAAATACGTTTTATCTGAATAGAAAACCTTTTCCGTTTTTCCTTCACGAATAGGCATCATACCCTCAAAACTTATATAACGTGTTACAAAAGCACCGATAATAATCAATACCCAAGATAAATGCAGCACTAAAACGGGCCATTTCTCTAGTCGCAGAAGACGATATCTAGAGATATTACCAAAAAAATTGATTACAAAGAATACCATGATAACCTCGAACCACCAGGCATTATAAATCCAAATTCGTGCGGTTTCTGTGCTATACCAACTTTCAATAAAAGTACCGAATGCCATTGCTGTGGCAAAAACGATAAATAAGATGGACATTAAACGCGTGGAGAAGAATATTTTTTTGAACATTTCCGTCATGGAAGATAGGAGTTGATTTTCAAGATGCAAAAATAAGGTCTTTTCATCATTTACAGATGCCTTTTGCCGCTTTTAAACTTCAACAAAACTGTTAATTTTAATATAACAAGACTATTATAAACTTTGTATTTTTGTGGTATGATATCCGTCGTAATAATTGGTACAGGAAATGTGGCTCAAAATCTTTATCAAGCTTTTGAAAAATCAAGTGATGTAGCCGTTAAGCAGGTAATTGGTAGAAACCAAAAACATTTGGCATTTGTCAACAGTACTCTTCTGTCAAGCACAAATTTTAATAGAATTGAAGCTGCAGATGTGTATATACTTGCAGTTTCAGATGATGCCATAAAACTAGTTGCCAATAATTTTAAAGATATTGATGGACTTTTAGTGCATACATCAGGTGCAACTTCACTTGAGGCCATAAAATCTGCGAAACGAACGGGCATTTTTTACCCACTACAGACTTTTACAAAAGGTAAGATTATTGATTTTGATGCCATTCCTATTTGTATAGAGACAACACATGAAGAAGACCTTAAACTATTAAAACAGCTTGGCGAAACATTAAGCAAAACGGTAGTTGAAATAGATTCAGAACAGCGAAAAACAATGCATGTGGCAGCGGTATTTGTAAATAATTTCACCAATTACATGTATACGATTGGTGCCGAGATATGCGAAGAACATAAAATTGATTTTAAACTATTACAGCCGTTAATTAAAGAAACTGCTGCAAAATTAGACACGTTAACACCTATGCAAGCCCAAACGGGACCTGCAAAGCGTGGAGACCAACAAACTTTGCACAATCATTTACAAGTTATAAAAGATAAACACCAACGGGAACTATACACCCTATTAAGCAACGCAATTAAAGAAAAGCATGGAAAAAAGTTATAAAGAGTATTTAAAAGATATTACCACATTTGTATTTGACGTTGATGGGGTATTTACAGATGGTAGTCTTTTAATTACGAGTGAGGGAGAATTATTGCGTAAAATGAGTGTTAAAGATGGTTATGCCTTAAAAGTAGCTTTGAATAAAGGGTATAATGTGTGTATAATTACTGGCGGAACAAATGAAGGCGTACGTACTAGATTACGTGCTCTAGGAGTAACCGATATTTACATGGGAGCTCATTATAAAATGGATGCTTTAGATGAATATATGGACATCTACCATATTGAAGCCGAGAACATTTTATACATGGGTGATGACATACCGGATATTCCACCAATGAAGGCGGTTGCTCTAGCTGCTTGTCCGCAAAATGCGGTTGCTGAAGTAAAAAGTGTGAGTCAATATATATCTCACATAAATGGTGGTCATGGTTGTGTACGTGACGTCATTGAACAGGTTTTAAAAGTACGTGGAGATTGGTCAAACCATTTTAGTGCCGCAAACGATTAGTTTATGTTGCAGAATAAATTGAAAGATTATCATTTAATTTTAGCATCTGGATCCCCAAGAAGACATCAGTTTTTCAAGGATATGGAGCTCGATTTTGAAGTACGCTTAAAATCTGTTGATGAAGTATATCCGCCAGAATTAAAGGGTGCTGAAATATCAGATTATTTAGCGGTATTAAAAGCAGAAATATTTAAAGCAGAATTGCAACCTAAAGATATTTTAATTACATCTGACACCGTTGTTTGGTATAATAATGAATCTTTAGCAAAGGCAAAAGACAGCGATGAAGCCGAATTAATGCTTAAAAAATTATCGGGAGCTTGGCATCAAGTGATTTCCTCTGTTTGTTTCACCACAGTTGAACGACAGATAGTTCAACATTCCATTACCGAGGTTAAGTTCAAAAACTTATCAAAAGAAGAAATACGCCATTATATTAAAGAATATGAACCTTTTGATAAAGCTGGCGCTTATGGTATTCAAGAATGGATAGGGCTGATCGGTATTGAAGAAATAAAAGGCTCGTATACCAATGTAGTAGGCCTGCCCACCCAAATGGTGTATAACACTTTGTCAGAATTGGCATAATAAAATGTAAACAACTCTAAAAAATGGTAGATATGAAAAACTTAAAATTGAACACAGCATTCTATAGCATTTTCGCTTTACTAATTTTATTTACTAGTTGTAAAGAAAAACCACAAGATACCAGCAAAACTTTAGCCATGTCCACAGCTGGAGTAGATAAAGAGCTACCTAAAAAACAGCTTTCAGAAGAATTTAAAAAGTACTGGTATAATGGTACTGCAGAAATTACATCGTATAATTTAGAACAAGCTAGATATGGTGAATTAAGAGAAGGTAATGCGGTAATGATATATGTTACCGAACCATTTTTACCCGATGCTCAAGTAAAAGCAGATAATAGCAATAAAAATAACATTCCGGTTTTAAAACTAAATTTTACTAAAAACTATTTAACAGGTATTTACCCCTACTCTATTATGACGAGTAGTTTTTACCCTGTACATGACAACCAGCATGCACTTAAATTATCATTTTCATCTCAAGAATGGTGTGGTCATGTGTACGCACAGTTGAACAACAAAGATGATTTTAAAATTATGAGTCACTCGTATTTTGAATCTGAGGGTGATCAAGATTATCATATGGAAAAAACAAATCTTGAAAACGAAATCTGGAACAAAATCAGGATTAATCCTTCAGATTTACCAATAGGTGAAATGAGTATGGTTCCCTCTTTAGAATTTATCAGACTAACACATAAAGAGCTAAAAGCCTATAAGGCAATATCTTCCTTAACTGAAGAAGGTGGTATAAGTACTTATGAAATAAAGTATCCTGAGCTTCAGCGCTCCTTAAAAATCAACTTTGAAAACAAGTTTCCATACATGATAGAAAGTTGGACAGATACCTATAAAGACGGTTATGGTGAAAAGTCAAAAGTATTAACTTCTAAAGCAACAAGAATTAACAGGATTACAACACCCTATTGGCAACAAAATTCGAATAAGGATTTATCTTTGCGCGATAGTTTAGGGTTATAGCATATGAAAGAATTTCTTGATAATCATCATAATGAATTAATATACAGTCTCATTGTATTAATTGTTATCCTTGTTTTAAAATTCCTTTTCACCACAGCGGTAAGAAAGGTGAGCAAAATCAGCGATTACAATCCCGTTAGAACCAATCTAATATTGAAATTCATCAACATAGCATTGACTATTATCGCTATGGTTGCGTTAACACTTGTATGGAGTGTTAACTACAGAGATTTAGGCGTTATGCTTTCTTCTGTATTTGCAGTAATAGGTGTGGCTTTATTTGCGCAATGGTCTATTTTAAGTAACATCACCGCAGGGGTCATCATCTTCTTTTCGTTCCCATTTAAAATAGGAAATACAATTCGCATTCTTGATAAAGAATTACTAGACCCTAACAATACCGATTTAGATCAATTTGTAATAGAAGATATTAGAGCTTTTCATTTACACCTAAGAAGAAATAACGGCGAAATTTTAACCTACCCAAATAACCTTTTACTACAAAAAGGGGTTATTTTGATTTCAACCTACCAGCAAGGCGAATTTTTAAATATTGAAGAAGAGGAAGAGCAAATTATTTGATTCTGTTAAAGAAGTCGTTAAAAAAAGCAAGCGTAGGTACTAATCTTATTATATTTGGAATTACTACCAAAACCAACTTGAAATGCGATATTTATTAGGGTTACTAGCCTGTAGTTTTTTTGTACATGGCAACCTTACAGCACAAACACCAAAGAATACTTCTACCGCTGACATTTACCAATCTATTGAAAAATTAAATTTTCTTGGCACAGCGCTGTATATTGCTGCACACCCCGATGATGAGAATACCCGATTAATTTCTTACCTCGCTAACAATACAAAGGCAAGAACAGGCTATTTATCATTAACTAGAGGGGATGGGGGGCAAAATTTAATCGGACCCGAATTGCGTGAACTTTTAGGCGTTTTAAGAACCCAAGAGCTACTTGCCGCTAGAGGTGTTGACGGTGGCGAACAATTTTTTAGTCGCGCTAATGACTTCGGCTATTCAAAACACCCAGATGAAACACTTGAAATTTGGAACAAAGAAGCCATTTTAGGTGATGTCGTTCGAACCATTAGAAAATTTAAGCCCGACGTCATTATTAACAGATTTGACCACAGATCACCTGGTAGTACTCACGGGCACCATACATCTTCTGCGATGCTAAGTTTTGAAGCCTTTGATCTAGCAAATGACTCAAATGCATATCCTGAACAATTAGCTACAACAAATATCTGGCAACCAAAACGATTATTTTTCAATACCTCTTGGTGGTTTTACGGTAGTGAAGAAAAATTTAAAGAGGCAGACAAATCTAAAATGCTGAATATGGATGTAGGCACTTACTACCCGATGATAGGCATGTCTAATAATGAAATAGCTTCTTTAGCAAGCAGTCAACATTTATGTCAAGGTTTTGGCAGATTAACTGCAAGAGGTTCAGAAGATGAATACGTTGAATTATTAAAAGGCGATTTACCAAATGACAAAACAAACATTTTTGATGGTATCGACACAAGCTGGTCTAGAATTGATGGAGGCAAAGCAATAGGTGACATTTTATATAAGGTACAAGAGAATTTTAATTTCAAGAATCCTACGAGTCATTTACCAGCCTTGCTAGAAGCATATCAACTACTTCAAAAATCAACCGACGAACATTGGAAAAAACTTAAGACCAATGAATTAACAACTATTATCTCTGCAATTTCGGGTTTACATGTTGAAGCTAGTACTTCAGCATCTTACACCAACCCAGGAGAAAAAGTAGATGTTCAAATACAAGCATTAAATAGAAGTGATTTGACTATTAAATTGAAATCAATATTCTTTAATAATCAAGATTTAGCGATAGATGAAACTGCATTAAATAATAATGAATCCTTTGATAAAAAAGTCGTTTTAGAAATACCTACCACAACAAAATTTACGAGTCCGTATTGGTTAATGGATAAAGGCACATTGGGTACCTATACTGTAAACGATGCCAATCTTATAGGAAAACCCGAAACACCAAGAGCCTTCAATGCAACCTTTAATCTAGAAATTAACGGCGTAGCGATTCCTATTTCTAAACCAATTATCTACAAATATGCAAAGCCAGATAAAGGAGAAATCTATCAACCTTTTGAAGTGGTGCCAGAAGCTACGGCGAATTTCGCCGATAAGGTTTTAATTTTCGCAGATGCCAGTCAAAAAAGAATTCCTATTACCATTAAAGCCCATAAAGACAGTATTAGTGGTACAATAGAATTACAACACGGCGAAGGTTGGCAAGTCGATGAAAAATCGCAACCTTTTTCAATAAATAAAAAAGGCGATGAGCAAACAGTTTTCTTTTTATTGAGTCCGCCACCTACTGAAAATGAAAGCACTATCTCCCCTATTATAAAATTGAACGGTAAAGAAATTACCAAAGAAATGGTAACTATCGCTTATGACCATGTACCTACGCAAACTATTTTACTGCCTTCAGAAACAAAAGTAGTTCGATTAAATATTCAAAAAGCAGGAGAAAATATTGGTTATATTATGGGCGCTGGTGATGAAGTACCTACCAGTTTAGAACAAATTGGTTACAATGTTCAATTAATCGACCCAACTACAATCACTAAAGAATCATTAAAAAAGTTTGATGCTGTAGTTTTGGGTATTAGAGCCTATAATGTGGTAGACGAATTAAAATTTAAACAACGATTTATACTAGATTATGTCAAAAATGGTGGTACAGTAATTGTTCAATATAATACGGCAAGTAGATGGGGATCGCAGTTCGAAAATATAGCGCCTTATGAGTTGGAAATTTCTCGCGATAGAGTTACCAATGAGAACTCAGAAGTAGAAATAATTGCTAAAGATAATTCGCTAGTACATTTCCCTAATGAAATCGATAATAATGACTTTACGGGTTGGGTTCAAGAACGTGGTCTGTATTTTCCGAATAAGTGGAGCGATGAGTTCACCCCTATTTTAGAAATGCACGATAAAGGAGAAGATTCTTTAAAAGGTAGTTTGTTAATTGCTAAATATGGAAAGGGAAACTATATTTATACCGGACTAAGCTTTTTCAGAGAATTACCAGTAGGCGTACCAGGGGCATATAAGTTATTCTCAAATATGTTATCTGTAGGCAAAGAAAAGGTGGAAACAAAAGCGAAATTCAAAGGATGAACAAAGAACGCGACGAAAATAAAACTTGGAAAAAAGAGTACAGCATTGTATTAGTGCTCAATTTTATATATGTTCTTATTTTCTATTACGTAATGACTTCATTTAATTAATATGGAAGGATTAGATTGGATTATTCTTACCAGCACACTACTCTTTATTGTCGTTTACGGAGTTTGGAAAACCAAGGGAAGCAAAAACGTAAATGATTACGTTCGTGCTGGTAACGATTCTAAATGGTGGACAATAGGTTTATCTGTTATGGCAACACAAGCCAGTGCTATTACCTTTTTATCTACTCCGGGTCAAGCTTTTCACGATGGTATGGGCTTTGTACAGTTCTATTTTGGACTCCCATTTGCCATGATTATCATCTGTATGGTATTTATTCCACTGTACCATAAAATGAAGGTATACACCGCCTATGAATTTTTAGAAGGTAGGTTTGATTTGAAAACGCGTTCTTTAGCGGCAATATTATTTTTAATTCAAAGAGGATTAGCGGCAGGTATTACCATTTTCGCCCCTTCTATTATATTATCGGCCGTACTTGGTTGGGATTTACGTACATTAAATATTATTCTTGGAACTCTAGTAATTATATATACTGTGTCTGGTGGAACAAAAGCTGTTAGTGTTACTCAAAAACAGCAAATGTTTATTATAATGACGGGCATGTTCATTACCTTCTTTTTTATATTAGGATACTTACCGTCTGATATTACTTTTGGCAAGGCTATGAAAATTGCCGGTGCCAGTAATAAATTAGAAATACTAAATTTTGATCTAGACACCTCAAGCAGATATACTTTTTGGAGCGGTATAACAGGCGGACTCTTTCTTTTTCTTGCCTATTTCGGTACCGATCAAAGTCAGGTGCAACGATATTTATCGGGCAAATCTATCCGAGAAAGTCAATTAGGGCTTATTTTCAATGCTGTTTTAAAAATACCAATGCAATTCTTTATTCTTCTTGTAGGTGTAATGGTATTTGTTTTTTATCAATATAATCCATCCCCGTTAAACTTTAATCCGTCTGCAACACAAGCAGTTATGGAATCTAGTTATGCAGAAGATTATGAACTCTTGCAAGAAGGTCAAATAGCCCTTGAAGCCGAAAAAAGAATAGCTCAGAACAAATTTTCTGCTGCATTAGAAATAAAAGAATATTCTGCTGTAGAAGAGGCAAAAATGCAGATTATACGTATCAACCAAAAAGATAGCACTAATCGTGTAGCTGCAAAATCGCTAATAAGTCAAGCGAATGAAGTTGTCGAGACGAATGACAAAGATTATGTATTTATACACTTCATACTTAATAATTTACCCACAGGTTTAGTTGGGCTGCTATTAGCTGTAATTTTATCTGCAGCAATGTCATCAACAGCTTCAGAGTTAAATGCTCTTGGTACTATTACCGCCTTAGATTTATATAAACGTAATAGAGCAAGCGAAAATCTTTCTGAAGAACATTATGTAAAAGCTTCTAAATTCTTCACCCTAGCTTGGGGTATTATCGCCATATTAATTGCCTGCGTAGCGAATCTATTTGATAATTTAATTCAATTAGTCAACATCATTGGTAGTATATTCTATGGCAATGTACTAGGTATTTTCTTAATTGCATTCTTCTTTAAATTTATAAAAGGGAATGCTGTATTCTTTGCAGCAGTGGTAACACAGGTAATTATTTGTATTATTTACTACTACTTGATACATATTTATCCATCTGGACAAGAAAAATTAGGATATCTATGGCTTAACTTCTTTGGTGCCGCTATAGTCATATTAATATCATTTATATTTGAAGCCTTTGATCGAATGCTTAAAAAGCCTTTGACCACAAGCTAAAAATTAAAGTATTTCAGAAGATTTTTAATGATAGATAAAACAATTGCGTCTTATTTTATAGAGAATTATGGTAATGACCCTATTCTCATAAAAGCTCCCGGTAGAATAAATTTAATAGGCGAACATACAGATTATAATGAAGGTCTAGTATTGCCGGCATCTATTGAAAAGGGAATATACTTTGCCGTATCTAATAACAATGATGATACCATTCGTATAGAGACCTTTTTAACTCAACCAGAAAAAATAGAATTCAAATTAAATGGTAATCATGAAAAATTTGAATCTTTTTGGGGAAACTACTTTAAGGCAATAATTGAAATTTTAGTAGCCAAGAATTATCCAATAAAAGGGATTGATTGTGTTTTTGGTGGCGATATTCCTATTGGATCCGGTCTCTCTTCTTCTGCTGCGCTTTGTTGCGGATTTATCTATGCAGTAACCAAGATATCTGGTCAAGATATTTTACGAGAAGAAATTGCATTGATTGCACAAGAGGCTGAACATAAAATCGGACTAAATTGCGGATTAATGGATCAATATGCAGTTCTGTTCGGAAAAAAAGGAAATGCATTTTTCTTAGACTGTAAAGATTTAAGTCACAATTACATTCCCATTAATTTAGAGGGTTTTAGCTGGGTGTTAGTGAATTCTAATATAAAACACAACTTAGCAGTAGATTCTGAATACAACAAGCGCCGTATATCTTGTGAGAATATCGTAAAAAAAGTTCAGAAATATAGACCCGAGATTACCTCTTTACGGGACGTTACACTTGAAGATGTAAAAAAAGTATCTAATGTAGCCGATGCAACAGACTGTAAACGTGCAAAATATGTTATCGAAGAAAATGACCGTGTTCGCAAAATGATCAAAGCATTGACAAATGGTGATGCACAAGAAGTCGGTAATGTACTTAGGCAGGGTCATTGGGCAATGTCTACCCAATACGAAATAACCACCAGCGAGTTAGATGCTTTGGTGAAGATTGGTGAAAATTTAGATGGTGTATTAGGATCTAGAATGATGGGCGGCGGCTTTGGCGGCTGTACCATAAACCTAATGTTAACAGAAAAACTAGATGCCAGTATTAAGTCTATGCTAAAACAGTATAAAGAGCAAACTGGTATCGATGCCGAATATTACCATTTAGCAATTGATGACGGGGTTAAAGTATTTGAATAACTACTCCAAAATTTTCCATAAAAAAAGTCCGTGTTTCACAACACGGACTTTTTAAGTTTTATAAAGGTGCTATTTATTTAGAACCCCATTCTTTTAATGAATCATTATTCATTTTAATATAATCATTGTTACCAGCAGCAGTTGCACCTGCTAATGATTTTTTAGCAGCTTCGATCGCTCCTTTTTTATCACCGGCTTTCGCTAATATTAAAGACTGCTGTCTTAATTGCCAGAATGCAGGCTTTTCGGTCATAGACATTGCCTTATTCATCCATTCTTTGGCCTTGTTAATATCTTTTCCTTCACTAGAATAGTATACAGCAGCTGCATAGTAATCTTCAGCAGACGGACCATTTAAAGCTTTATCAATACTACTCATTACAGTAGCATCTGTAGGTACAGTAAAAGGGATTGCTATATACGTGTTCTCCCACATGATACCAATATTGGCTCCATTACCGGTGACATCATCAATAGAAATTGTAAAAGTTTCGATAGGCATTTCTATAGGATAAACAGGCGCAGATAATTGAGCCACTACTTTATTTTCTTCCCAATTACTTGGAGTGCCACCACCAACAACATCGGTGTATAAGAATACTTCCCATGCAGAAGCTCCTGGTTTAGTGAAAATAGAATATGTTCCTGCTTTTACTTCCTTACCACCGATAGTTACGTCAGAGTCAAAAGTTACTAAAGTGTAACCATTAGCACCAGTTCTCCATAATTGATCAAAAGGTACTAGGTTACCAAATACTTTTCTACCTCTCATAGAAGGTCTGGAATAGTCAATACTTACCTCTGTTAAACCAACTGTCTGCATTAATTTAGCTGCGGGACTAGGTGCTGGTGTATTTATTTGTGCCTCAACAGTTAAGGAAGCTACAATTGCTAATAAAAATAGTACTACTTTGTTCATAATTATTTTGCTGATTAGTTATTTATCGCAAAACTACTTATAAAGGAGAGGTAGAAATGTTAACAAATTCTTAAATACTTGCCATTGAATTTAATAAACTGCAAATGAGGTTGAAACTACTCGGTCTTCTAAGTATAATGCCAAATAATAAATTGAAGATTCAAGGTGATGAGATATGACACCCTTCTTTTTAATTTCGCCAGAATTCTGCCAAACCTGCTTACCGGTTATGTCGTAAATTACTTGTCCGAATACAGATTTATCGGTGGCTATAGAATAATAATATAATTGGGAAAGTCCGTCTCTGTAAATGACCAGTCGTTCATCGCCCGAAGCATTATCGGGTAATTCAGGTTCAACTGGGTTTTCAGGATTCTCTGGTGTCTCGGGCTCTTCTGGTGTCTCGGGCTCTTCTGGTGTCTCTGGTTCTTCAGGATTTTCGGGTTCCTCAGGCACATCAACAGGAATCTGAAATGTAAACAATCGGGATGGTGATTCTATTGTTGGTGTTTGCCTAAAATAATATTCTGAAGAAAAGAAATAACTTCCCGACGTCGTTTGTGTCAATCCTTCTGCCTGAACAAAATTAAGACCTAGAGATTGTTGAGTGTATCCTTCAAAAACTCCATTCAAATTTAAATTTTCAACGATACCAACAAACGGACTCAATATCGAAGAATAACCGATAAGTACCAGTCTGTTAGATTCAGTATCATAACTAGCATCAGTAACCAAACCAACATTTTCTATAGCTGCCACTCTACTGGCTATATGTGTACCAGGCGTTTTCGGCAATTGATATGCGACAGATCCAAGACTTTGCCACTGTTTTGTAAATACGAAAATATTGTCATCAATAACAACAAAGGCTTCTGCATCCCAATCGCTATTGCCATTGTTTTCAAAATTCTGCTGGTCTTCATATGAAAAGTTAATCGTGGTCGCGGTAACCATATTTGAACTTAAGTAATCATTCTTAGAAATTCTATGTATAGCTAAATCGGTTCTGCCACCTACATTATTACCGAAATCACCGATATAAATAAAATCTTCATCTTGGGAAAGTGCTTCCCAATCGATATTAGAAATATTGCTAATGGTAACCCTTCTTTGAATTGTAAGTGATAAGGTATCTAGCTCAAACAAAACGGCTTCATTACCAGAATCGTTATGAGTTATGAGATAATCATTAAAATAGAGTAATCCCGAGGTTTCAAATATTTCATTTGGTAAATTACCTACAGTTTGCACATTCTCCTGAGCAGTTACCTGAGCAGTAGAAATAAGTAGTAGACCAAACATCAACTGTTGAAGGAATAATTTCATAGGTGCAAAATAAACTAGAATAAAGTTAACCACTTGTATTTAAGTGACCTAAATTCAATTTAATCGATAAAGTTAATTTTTAAGTTAATAGTTAAACAATTTTAAAATTGTTTAACTATTTTTGAATTATGTTAGACATTTGTAAATTATAGCATTGACCATACATTTCTATGAAATTATACCAACTACATTCACAACAGGCCTTACCAATTTCTAAGCAACAAGCTTGGGAGTTTTTATCTGACCCAACAAATTTAAAAGTTATTACTCCAGAGCGTATGGGGTTTCATATTCTATCGGGTACAGATAGGGCAATGTTTCCTGGTCAAATAATACAATATAAGGTATCTCCTTTTCCAGGATACACTACAAAATGGGTCACCGAAATAACCCATGTAAATGAAGGAAACTATTTTGTTGACGAGCAAAGATTTGGACCATATGATTTATGGCATCACAAACACTTTATAAAAGAAATTGATGAGGGCGTAATTATGGAAGATATCATAGACTACAAAATTCCATTTGGAATTTTAGGTCAGCTAGCACATCCTATCATCGTAAAAAAACAGCTGATGGAAATTTTTAAATTCCGAGAGCAAAAATTAAAAGAACTTTTCGGGACAATTCCCAACATTCCAAATCAACTTCAACTAAAATCTTTTTAAATGAAAAATATACTATTAATTGGAGGGTCTCATGGTATTGGACTTTCAATGGTAAAAGAATTACAAGAAACGCATAATGTATTCGTTGCATCAAGAACAGATGAACAATTGCAGCACGAAAACATAACTCATATCGAATTCGATGTAACTAAAGACGAACTAGATATTTCTCAACTACCCGAAAAACTTGACGGATTTGTATATTGCCCTGGCAGTATAAATCTAAAGCCATTTAAAATGATGTCATTAGACACCATAAAAGATGACATGGAACTTAATTTCTTTGCCATGGTAAAAATCGTAAAGCAAATAATTTCATTGATGAACGACGACTCAAGCATGGTCTTCTTTAGTACTATTGCGGTAGGCACAGGCATGCCTTTTCATACTAGCGTAGCTGCTGCTAAAGGAGCTATTGAAGGTTTTGCAAAGTCAATGGCAGCAGAATATGCACCTAAACTTCGGGTAAATGTTATAGCACCATCCTTGGTAGATACACCACTAGCCAAAAGACTCTTAAACAATGATAAAAAACGTGAAATGATGAGCGATCGTCACCCGTTAAAAAGAGTTGGAAATCCTGAAGATATTGCTAATGCTGCGGTCTTTCTTTTAAGTGATAAGAGTACCTGGATGACCGGACAAATTATTGGCGTAGATGGCGGACTTTCAACTTTAAACGTCAATTAAATGTCAAAAAAAGTATCTATATTTTGGTTTAGAAGAGATTTAAGATTGGACGACAATGTCGGCTTTCTTGAAGCTTTAAAAGGGAACCATCCAGTACTGCCTATTTTTATATTTGATCAAGAAATTCTTTCAAAATTACCGAAAGATGATGCAAGACTTACGTTTATACATGAGACTTTGCAAAACATGCGAAATCAATTACAAGAAGAAAATGATAGCTCTTTAGCTATGTATTTTGGCAAACCTGTAGATATTTTAAAAAGTCTTACTCAAGAATACGAGGTAATGTCTGTATATACCAATAGAGATTATGAGCCTTACGCAAAAGAAAGAGATGAAAAAATAGCTGGTTTTTTAAAGGAGAATTCAATTGAATTTAAAACATTCAAAGACCAAGTTATTTTTGAAAAATCAGAGATTGTTAAAGGTGACGGAAATCCATATGTAGTCTACACACCTTATAAGAATAAATGGCAAGAGCATTTTAGTGCCGATAAAGATTTGGTGATTCACTACACGAGTCAGCATATAGCTAATTTGATTAAAAACTCTCGTTTACCCAATTTATCGTTAAATGATATTGGTTTTGAAAAATCTAATATTGAAGTACCCCACTACGATGTAACCCCTACTCTCATTGATAATTATGAAGAAACACGTAATTTTCCAGCGAAAGAGAACGGAACATCTCACTTAGGTCCACATTTACGATTTGGCACTGTATCGATTCGTAAAATGATGAAAAAAGCAATCGCCGAAAATAATAAGGTTTTTTGGAGCGAATTGATTTGGAGAGAATTTTTCATGACCATTCTTTACCACTTTCCACATACTGTTGACAACGCTTTTAGATCAAAATACGACCGTATAGAATGGCGAAATAATGAAGAGGAGTTCGAAAAATGGAAAACTGGAAACACTGGCTATCTTTTGGTGGATGCCGGTATGCGGGAACTAAATGAAACAGGTTACATGCATAATCGTGTGCGCATGTTGGTAGCAAGCTTTTTATGCAAACACCTTTTAATAGATTGGCGTTGGGGAGAAACCTATTTTGCTGAAAAGCTATTAGATTATGAAATGAGTTCAAATGTAGGTAATTGGCAATGGGCAGCAGGCAGCGGTGTTGATGCTGCACCCTATTTTAGAATTTTCAACCCTATGACACAAGTCGATAAATTCGACAAGAACAAAGAATACATAAAAACCTGGATTAAAGAATTTGGCACCGACAAATACCCAGAAAAAATGGTAGATCACAAAATGGCTAGAGAACGCTGTTTAACAACATATAAAGAAGCCGTTAGCTAAGATTATTTCGCCAATTGACGATTTAGCTCTTGCTGATTTACAACTCTTCTTTTTAACAAATTCACATAACGTAAAGCATCTTTATTTTCGTAGTCTGTATAGGCTTTAGAAGCGTATTCTATTGCCTTGTTCAGGTTACCATTAATTTCGTTGCTAATTGCCATATTGTAATATGCCCTACCGGCTACTTTACTTTTGGCATTGTTTAAATCGGCATTCCATAAATCTGCAGCACCATCCCAATCACCAGCTTTTGCGCGTCTATCGGCAATTTCTAAATTGTTACTTCCTTTTATAAAATAATCTCTAGCAATACGAATTTTTTCAGGTCTTGTAAAAAGAGCATAGTTCGCACCTAATTTAGAACTTACACTTAAAACAGCCTCTTTTCTGCCAATAACAGCCTCTAATGCCTTTACAGGATTGATTCCCTCACCCGAAGAAAATAGTCTGTCATTAGAAACATATTCATCTATAATTGTTCTATTAGACGGGTCATAGATTCTCCATCCGTTCTTAATTGCTGTATTTAGTTTTATTCTATGTCCCGGTACGTTTGCCTCAATGCCTAAATTATTAGGAATTTTAACCGTCGTTATTTCATAATCGGCTGCGGTATCAGTATCATAAAATTCTAATGAAAATAAAACGTCTACGCCATTTTCCTTGCAAATTCTATCAACAATTTCCCAAGAAATTTCTGAAGGAAAAATACTTAATCCCTTTTCTATGTCCTTTTGATTCTCAATTACCTTAACAGCATCAAATCTATTACTACGCTCTAGTTCATATTTGAGTCCCGTTACGGCATTTTGAGCGCCTTCGGTATCCAAATTAAGTCCCTCTAAAGATAGAATCTTATCTATATTATCTACAACCTTATTCTTTTCTGAAGCACTACTTCTATTAACTATACCAATATTAATCACATCATTTGGTATCGGTACTTGAGCAGGTTGGGTAATACCCATCGTCATTCTATTGGTAGAACTACACGCCATTATTGAAAAAAATGCTGTGATCAAGACTACTTTATAGGCTAGGTTTTTCATAGTTCGAAATTTTTAAAACTTTGGGATTTGAGTAATAACGAAAAATTGGGCATTAAATTATATTATTTACAAGTGATTGCACTCTCAATTTTTGAATCCAAAATAATTCATTAAAAATGAGTCGAACTTAGATATACGCAATTAGAGCCCTCATTTACAAAGTGACATCTAGCATTTTATTTTGGTATATTTACTAGGACTTTAATCTGAAGTTTAACACTACTAATGATTAGGGAACTAACAACCAAAACGACTAATATGAAAAAAACAGTATTATTGGCACTTTGTTTATGCATGAGTGCTTCCGTTTTCTCTCAGAAAATGAGCAAAGACAAAAACCTAATTATCGCTTCTGTCGAAAAACACAAAGAAGAACTAATTAAAATTAGTGATTCTATCTGGGCACTTGCCGAAACTGCTTTTGATGAAACAGAATCTTCAAGAATATTAGCTGATTATGCTGAAAAGAACGGATTGACCGTTACTAGAGGTGTTGCCGATATACCAACAGCTTTTACCGCAACGTATGGTTCTGGTAGCCCTGTAATAAGTATTTTGGGCGAATTTGATGCCCTACCGGGAATTTCTCAAAAAACATCTCCCGTAAAAGAACCTTTTAAAGAAGGAGCTGCAGGTCATGGTTGCGGACACAACATGTTCGGTACAGCTAGTCTTGGATCTGCAATTGCGATTAAAGAACTAATGGATGCCGGTAAAATAAAAGGAACCGTAAAATTCTTAGGCACACCAGCTGAAGAAAAATACTTTGCAAAAGTATGGATGGTAAAAGCCGGATTATGGGATGATGTCGATGTCAACGTTAGCTGGCACCCATCTGCAGGTATTGAAGCCGATGTACAAAGCGGATTATCACTTATCGATTTTGTAGTTGAGTTTTACGGTCAGGCAGCACATGCCTCAATGGATCCTTGGAACGGTCGTAGCGCTTCTGATGCGTTAGAATTATACACAACAGGTATCAACTACTATAGAGAACATATTTTACCATCTTCTAGAATTCATTATCATATACAAGATGGTGGTCAGGTTGTAAACGTAGTACCTGATTACGCCAAGCTTTGGGTTCGTGTTAGGGATCCTAAAAGATCAAAAATGTTACCTACCTACGAGCGTGTAAAAGCCATGGCTGAAGGTGCTGCGATTATGGCGAATGTAGAGTATAAAATTTCATTGGTATCAGGTATTTACGAAACTTTGGTTAACCGCTCTGGCGGAGAAATCATGCAAAATAATTTAGAATTACTAGGCCCGATTACCTATACTGAAGAAGAAACGGTTTTTGGTAAAGCAATTCAAAAAGCAACCGGTAAACCAGAGGTTGGTTTTGATGGTACCGTTCATCCATTAAGAGAAACATTAGAAAACCCCGGCGGTGGTTCTACAGATGTAGGTGATGTTAGCTGGAATGTACCTAATATTAATTTAGGGGTTTCTGTAGCACCTACAGGTACACCTTGGCATTCTTGGGCTGTTGTAGCTTGCGGCGGAATGTCTATCGGTCACAAAGGAATGATTCATGCATCTAAAGCAATGGGCATGACAATGTTAGACTTATTTCAAAATCCGAAATTGGTTACCAAAGTAAAAGAAGAGTTCAAAACCCGTAAAGGTGATGAAGTTTATGAGCCAATGATCGATGGTCCACCACCGTTAGATGGAGAATAAAACAGTAATAAAAAGAAGCTATCGTAACAGATAGCTTCTTTCATTTTTAAGTAACTTGAACCATCATACTTAAACAACAACAATGAAAAAAATTATCGCATTATTATTTTTAATCACGGGCACTTTTGTCTCTGCACAATCATTCGATTTTCAGTACGACCATTACTCGGTAATTGTAAAAGATTTAGATAAAGTAGGTGCATTTTATAAAGATGTGCTAAACCTAAAAGAGATACCGCACCCTTCTGCCCCATCGGGATTTAAGTGGTTTGTAATACAAGGAAATTCACAATTACATTTAATAGGTAAAGATAGCGTGGCTATGGAACATAGTAAAAGTGTACACCTTTGCTTGGCTACCCAAAAATTAGATGAATTAATTGCTTCTCTTGAAGAAAAAAACATAACGTATTATGATTGGCCAGGAAAAGAAAATACGGTAACCTTAAGAGCAGACGGAGTGCGGCAGATATATCTAAAAGACCCAGAAAATAATTGGGTTGAGATTAACGACGCGGTACATTAGAATAATAATAATTGACACATAATTATGAATAGCGTAATAAAGCAGATTTTTCAATTAGGTTTTCCATGGCAAACGCAAGATCCATTTTTATTCTGCGTGTATCATTTAGATAACTACCCTAAAGGAAATGGCGAACTAGGTCCGGCTGATTCTTTAGAAGGCAGAAATTTAGGGAACGATTTTCAAATTAAAGATGGCTATAGAATGTATCATGGTACCACCATACCAGGATTTCCTGCACATCCGCATCGCGGATTTGAAACAATTACAGTAGTGAACAAGGGATTTTGTGATCACTCAGATTCCTTGGGTGCGGCAGGACGATTTGGAGAAGGAGATGTACAATGGATGACTGCTGGTAGCGGAGTACAACATTCAGAAATGTTTCCGTTGATTCATACCCACAAAGAAAACACCTTAGAGCTGTTTCAAATATGGTTGAATCTACC
Organism: Maribacter spongiicola; assembly: GCF_004364165.1. Lineage (GTDB taxonomy): Bacteria > Bacteroidota > Bacteroidia > Flavobacteriales > Flavobacteriaceae > Maribacter > Maribacter spongiicola. The sequence continues at coordinate 511,587 of NZ_SOAY01000011.1, read as the reverse complement.
CGCCAAAAGCAAATTTGTAGATCCACATTTTAAAATGCTATGGCATGAAGATATTCCGGTATTAAAATTAGAGCAATCCACAGTTAAGATTATTGCCGGTAGCTTCGATTCTGAACAAGCATTAAAACCTGCACCAGATTCATGGGCTTCAGAGACAGATAATGATGTTGCAATTTGGAATATAAAAATTGAAGCCAATGGCTCAATCAAATTACCAAAAGCGAATGAAGGCTCAACACGAACCATTTATTTCTATGAAGGATATTCTTTAGAAATTTTGGGTGAAACAATAACTCCCAATCATGGTATTGACGTAGTGGCATCTGAAGAAATTATATTAAAAGCTATTGAAAAAGAAGCTAGTATTCTTGTACTACAAGGTAAACCTATTGGCGAGCCTGTGGCGAAATATGGTCCGTTTGTAATGAATACTGATGAAGAATTAAAAAATGCGATGAATGAGTTTAGAACTACGAAGTTTGGTGGTTGGCCATGGCGGCACCCTGATCATGTGCATGAGATAAAGCGAGGTCGTTTTGCTAAATATCCAGATGGTACAATAGTAGAAAAGTAATTTCAAATGATATAAAATAAAAACTCCATAATAAGGCTAAACCTAATTATGGAGTTTTTTATATCTAATGAATAAATGCCTAAACCCTAACGATTTTAGCACCTATTGCACGTAGTCTTTCGTCTATATTCTCGTAACCACGATCTATCTGTTCAATATTATGAATAGTAGAAGTACCTTTTGCCGATAAAGCCGCAATCAGTAATGAAACACCTGCTCTAATATCTGGTGATGTCATCGTTGTCGCTTTTAAAGTAGACTGAAAATCATGACCAATTACTGTAGCTCTATGTGGATCACAAAGAATAACCTTAGCTCCCATGTCCAACAACTTATCCACGAAGAACAAACGGCTTTCAAACATTTTCTGATGAATTAAAACTTCTCCTCTAGATTGTGTAGCAACAACAAGAATGATACTCAATAAATCAGGAGTCAATCCTGGCCAAGGTGCATCTGCAATGGTCAAAATAGAACCATCAATATAGTTTTGAATTTCGTATCCGTCTTTATGAGCAGGAATGTAAATATCATCTCCTTTTCTTTCCAGCCTAATACCTAGTTTACCGAATACTGTTGGTATTTGACCTAAATCGTCCCAACTAACATCTTTAATAGTCAATTCACTTTTGGTCATTGCAGCCAAACCGATCCAGCTACCTATTTCAATCATATCAGGCAACATACGGTGATCCGTACCGCCTAATTTATCTACACCATCGATAACCAATAAATTAGACCCAACACCAGTTATTTTGGCGCCCATTCTATTCAACATTTTACAAAGTTGCTGTAAATAAGGTTCACATGCAGCATTATATATTGTCGTTTGCCCTTCTGCTAAAACAGCTGCCATGACAATATTTGCTGTTCCTGTTACAGAAGCCTCATCTAACAACATATAGGTACCTTTTAACTTTTCAGCTTCAACACCGTAAAAATATTCTTCGCGATTGTAACGAAATTTGGCGCCCAGTTTTATAAAACCTTCAAAGTGTGTATCTAAACGTCTACGACCAATTTTGTCACCACCTGGTTTAGGTATATACCCTTTCCCAAAACGTGCTAATAAGGGACCTACCAACATAATAGAGCCTCTTAGACCTCTACCATCTTCTTTAAATTGATCTGATTGTAAATAATCTAGATTAACATCGTCTGCCTTAAAAGTATAAGAGCCTTTGCCTTTTTTCTGAATTTTTACTCCTAAATCTTCTAACAGTGATATCAATTTATTGACATCAACAATATCTGGTATATTGTTGATTGTTACTTTTTCGTCTGTAAGTAGTACCGCGCAAAGTATTTGAAGTGCTTCGTTCTTTGCTCCTTGAGGGGTTATTTCGCCAGATAACTGGTGCCCTCCTTCAATTTTGAATGTTCCCATCTAGAGAAGTGGAAATTTAAAACCGCTTTTTACTGCGGTTATTATTATTATTTCTTTGATTTTTCTTTCCTGAATTGTTTGAACGAGGTGTTTTTGCAACTCTATTCTTAAGAAACTGTCCGCTATCGGTCAAACTTTCTCCTTCGGCAGCCAAATCTATACGACCATCGCTCAATTCAAACAAATGTTTAAAAATGGCTTTATCATCAACCACATCTTTATTCCAATTCAAGTAGCACTTTTTCATGTGATTAGCGATAGCATACTCTAAACCAGAACGCTTATCACCTTTCTCCCACTCTACGGCAACATCAATCATCAGTTTAATGTTATTACCATAAAAACGATATTTAGGAAAGTTTTGAGGATATTCTAAAGAATCAGGTCTTTTTCGTAATACCTCTTTCGAAGTAATAGGAAATGGTGAATCTACATCTAAGTTAAAATCAGCCATAATAAACAACTGATCCCAAAGTTTATGCTGAAAATCGGGTACATCGCGCAAATGGGGCTGTATGTTTCCCATTACACTAATGATTGCTTGCGCAACTTTATTTCTTTCTTCACGGTCTTCAATTGATATCGCATGGTTCACCATTTTTTGAAAATGACGACCATATTCGGGTATAATCAAATGTTCACGCTCTGTATTATATTCTAGGTTTTCTACTAATTGCAAATTGAAAATTTTAGCTTAATGTATTTGAGAGGTATTCTTATAACGATGCCAAATTAAGAAAATTATAGATGAAATGCTATTTTACAAGGAGATAACACCCTCTATTTCGCCTACTTTTTTATATTTTTCAATAACCTGATCCGGACTCGCCAAGTTTACCGTTATAGAAATACTGGTATATTTTCCATTTTTCGATTTTTTTAAATTGATTACTGCACCTGTGTTGTCAAAAATGTCATTGATTTTATCAATCTTACCTGTATTCGTCTCTACAATAAATTTATATAGATAGTCAGATGGCCATTTTGAAGTTTCAGTTAATTGTTCCTTTAATTTCTTATAAAATTCTACAGGGTTATTTTCGTCCATAACTAGTGTTTTATGCAAAGATAAGTGTAATGTGCCAGTTTTTTAATACTGTTGGTTTACGTACTTTTGCTTTCATAAATGATGAGTTTGAAAAGTAAGAGAATAGTTGTTACAGGCGGTCCAGGAACTGGAAAAACGGTATTGATATCATCACTTGAAGAAAATGGTTATCACTGTTTTCATGAGGTAATCAGAACCATGACTTTAGATGCATTGGGTGATGTATCTTTAGATGATAAATTAGTAAACCCTATTGATTTCGTTAAAGATGCAAAAAGCTTCAATGATGAATTGATCAATGCCCGATTACAGCATTTTATCAATGGTCAGCACATAGACAAGGAACATTTGTTTTACGATCGCGGGCTACCTGATGTTATTGCATATATGAGCTATTTTAATCAGCCTACAGAAAAAAAATATGCTGATTTATGTATGGAAAATAGATATGACGAAGTGTTGATTTTACCCCCCTGGAAAGAAATCTACGTTCAAGACAATGAGCGAATGGAGAACTTTGAACAAGCATGTGGTATTCACGAACAACTTGAAAATACGTATATTGAGTTAGGATACCGACCAATTGAAGTGCCCTTTGGTACTATTGAAAATCGTTTACAATTTGTAGTGGATTTTATAAAAAAAGCGGGTGAATAATACACCAAAAGAAATATTATTTAAATATTGGGGTTTTGACAGTTTTAGAGGCTCCCAAGAAGAAATCATCAACGCCATATCTAATGGTCAAGATGTGTTAGGTTTATTACCCACAGGAGGTGGAAAATCGTTATGCTTTCAAGTACCGGCATTGATGAAAGACGGTATTTGTATCGTCATTTCCCCATTAGTTGCTTTAATAGAAAACCAGGTAGACAACCTGCAAAAACTAGGCATTAAAGCCATAGGTCTAAAAGGCGGATTAAAATTTACCGAAGTAGATAAATTATTGGATAATTGTATTTATGGCAATTATAAATTTCTTTATTTATCACCAGAACGATTACAACAAGAACTTGTTCAAGAACGCATAAAAGCCATGAACGTTTCTTTGTTCGTTATAGATGAAGCACATTGTATTTCTCAATGGGGTCATGATTTTAGACCGGCCTATTTAAGTTGCTCCATCTTAAGAGAACTACACCCTACTCCCCCAATGGTCGCCTTAACGGCAACGGCAACAAAAAGAGTAAGCGAAGACATTATTTCTTCGTTAGATTTAAATTATCCTTTTGTAGTAAAAGATTCCTTTTTTAGAAAAAATATAGGTTTTGAGGTGATAGATACCGAAGACAAAAATGGCCATCTAAAACACTATTGCCAACAAATTGAACATAGTTCTATTATATATGTTAGAAGCAGAAGAAAAGCAGAAGAACTTTCTACGTATTTACTAAAGAATAATTTAAAAGCAACTTTTTATCATGGTGGCGTTGATCAAAAAACAAAAACCGAACGGCTAAATCTTTGGTTAAATGATAAAGTTACCATTATGGTTGCTACCAATGCTTTTGGTATGGGTATAGACAAACCAGATGTAGAATTAGTAGTTCATTATCAAATACCAGATAGTGTAGAAAATTACTTTCAAGAAGCAGGTAGAGCTGGTAGAAATGGTGATTTTGCAAAAGCCATTCTTTTAACGAATATTACCGATAAGATTTTAGTAAAAAAGCAATTCATTGAAATTTTACCAGATGTTTCTTATGTTAAAATGATTTATCGAAAGTTGAATACATTTTTTCAAATAGGATACGGAGAGTTTACGGAAGCCAAATTCCATCTTAACTTTAATGAATTCTGTAGTATCTATAAGTTAAATACCTTTTTAACTTATAATGCTTTACAGCTCTTGGATCGAAATTCGGTGATTTCTCTCTCAGAAAATTTTTCAAAGAAAATAACCATCAAGTTCATTACAGATAAGGATACACTATACAGATATATAGATAAAAACTCTAAACTTGCCGATTTCATTAAAGTGGTATTACGTACCTATGGCGGACTATTTGAATTCGACACTCAAATAAACACCTATTTACTGTCTAAAAAAATATCGTTAACAGAATCTGTAATACATCAAAACTTTGAGCAACTTGCAAAAGATGAAATCATTGAATACACCAGTGTTTCAAGTGATTTAGAAATGCTGTTTTTGGTACCACGAGATGATGACCGCACCATTAATATGTTCGCAAAAAATATTGAGGAACAAAATCAACTAAAAATTGATAAGGTGACCAAGATGTTGAACTTTATTGAAAATGAAACCATTTGCAGAAGCATACAATTATTGGGTTATTTCGGAGAAGTTCAAGAAAAAGAATGTGGAATTTGCGATGTATGTATCAGTCAAAAGTTGGGCAATACAGATGTTGTACATGCCAAAATAAAGATTATTCAGTATCTAAAAGAAACCGATGCTAGTTCTCGAGAGATTCAAACAAAATTAAATATTGCCCAAACTATAGTTATTGCTGCAATACAAGAACTATTAGAAGACAATTACATAACATTAAACACTATAAACGAATACCAACTATTATAATATGGAAGCATTGAGAATTGTATTTATGGGCACCCCTGATTTTGCTGTAGGCATTTTAGACATGCTTGTAAAAAAGGAATATAATATAGTAGGTGTTATTACGGCACCAGACAGACCCGCTGGTAGAGGCAGAAAGATAAACGAATCTGCAGTTAAAAAATACGCTGTTGAAAATAGCCTTACGGTTTTACAACCAACAAATTTAAAGGACACTGATTTTTTAAGCACCCTAAAATCTTTAAATGCTAATTTACAAATAGTTGTAGCCTTTAGAATGTTACCAAAGCTTGTTTGGAATATGCCAAAATACGGAACCTTTAATCTACATGCATCGCTTCTACCTCAGTACCGTGGTGCAGCGCCTATTAATTGGGCTATTATTAATGGTGAGACAAAAACCGGAGTTACCACCTTCTTTATTGATGAGAAGATAGATACTGGCGCCATAATAATGCAAGATGAAATGGTAATCGAAATAACCGATAATGCAGAAGACTTGCATGATAAATTAATGCACTTAGGAGCTGAAACAGTCATAAAAACTGTAGCAAGAATAGAAGAAGGGAATTTTGAAACCACAAAACAACCAAATTCAGAAGACCTGAAAGATGCACATAAGCTGTATAAAGAAACCTGTGAAATAGATTGGAGCAAGCCTAAAGAGACTATCTACAACTTTATTAGAGGTTTGAGTCCGTACCCAGCAGCATGGACAACTTTGACAAACGGTGACCAAACTATTATTACGAAAATTTATGCAGCGACCATAGAAGATGAAGAACATGAATTTTCTACTGGAACGCTGATTTTTACTAAAAAGGAGATGAAAGTTGCAGTACAAGATGGCTACTTAAATCTCGATGAAATACAACTTCAAGGCAAGAAACGGATGCTTGTAAGGGATCTGTTGAACGGCCTTAATTTGGAAAAAAATGCAAAAATGGGGTAAAGCCCCGTGGTTATTGGGCTGGCAGAAACGTAGAAAAAAACCTACTTTATCAACAAACACGCTGAGTTATCAACAAAATAAGGGATTTCCCCTTGTTTTACTTGTGTTGCTCAGAAATCCATATAAATTTGTTAGTAGGTATAAATTATTTAATCACAATTAATTATCACATTATGAACAAAACAGAATTGATCGATGCAATGGCAGCTGACGCTGGCATCACAAAAGCTGCGGCTAAAAAGTCATTGGAATCTTTCTTGGGGAATGTTGAGAAGTCTCTTCAAAAAGGAGATAGAATTTCTTTAGTAGGTTTCGGTTCTTGGTCCGTATCTAAAAGAAATGCAAGAGAAGGTAGAAATCCATCAACTGGAAAAACTATCCAAATTGCTGCTAAAAATGTAGTAAAGTTTAAAGCTGGTGCTGATTTAGGTAAAGCTGTAAACTAATTTTACACAGATAAATTTATAAAAAGCGCCTTAATAGGCGCTTTTTTTATTTATATGTTTTTGCATTTAAGAGGATTTGTCTTACTTTAGGTTTATAATCATACCATATTTATGATCGCTTTAAAGCCAACCAAAGGAAAATTACTAATTGCCGAACCATCGTTAACAGGCGATGTTTCTTTCAATAGGTCTGTCGTTTTGTTAGCCGAACATAGCAATGATGGCTCTGTTGGTTTTATTTTAAATAAGCCATTAGAATATCAAATAAATGAATTGGTAACAGAAATCGAATTACCATTTCAGGTTTATAATGGTGGTCCGGTTGAACAAGACAATCTATACTTTATACATAAAGTGCCGCACTTAATAGATAATAGTGTTGAAATTTCTGATGGTATTTATTGGGGCGGTGATTTTGAAACTACCGTAGAACTCATCAATAAAGAGATTATTTCTGAAGATGATATTCGTTTTTTTCTTGGCTATTCCGGTTGGTCTTCTTTACAATTAGACGAAGAACTGACTTCAAAATCATGGATTGTTGTTGAAAACGAGCATGAAAGTAGAATTATTCAAAAAGCCGCAAAAGCAATTTGGAAAGAGAATATGATACAATTAGGTGGTGATTATCTACTTTGGTCCAATGCTCCAGAAAACCCTAGCCTAAATTAGGCACTGGTGCTCAAAGACATTCTAGCAGCTGCATTTAATTTACCTATTAATTGTTTAGCCGTAACGTTTACAAAATCTTTCTTTCGATATCTTGTAATAGAAACAATACCTTCAATATTATTTACTAAGAATAACTCATCTGCTTTTTGAAGCTCAAAAGGTGATATACTTTCCTCAAGAAATTCAAAATCATTGAGTTTTGAAACCATATCAATAAGTTTCTTTCTTAGAATACTATTAATACAACCATCTGTTACAGGGGCTGTCTTAATCTGATTACCTTTTACAACGAACAAATTACCATTTAGAGCTTCTATAACTTGCTTTCTCTCGTTTAGCAACAAACAATCTTGATAATCATTTTCTTGTGCGTAGATAGCGCCTACTACATTAATAATCTTATTGTTGGTATCTAAATTAGATAGCATGCTAGAATTCTTATAGAAATCTTTAAAAAGCTCTACTTCGTAAGGTTTTTCGTTTAGAATATAAAACGGACTTGCCAATAGACTACTAGATATAAAGTAAGAAATACTGTTATCGGAATTAGAAAAATCATTTCCACTATTTCTAAAAACGGTAAATTTTATTTGTTTCGCTTCTTTTAATTCAATTTCAGAAAATAATTTAAGAATTTCTTCCTCCATGAATTCCATGGTAAATTTCATTGGTATTTCCATTCTAAGAATACGCATAGAAGACATTAGACGTAAATAATGGTCTTCTAAAAAAATAATATCACCATTAACCACTCGTAACTCTTCAAAAACGGCATCACCAAGTTGTACTCCCCTATTCTTTTCGTTTAAAAAAGATGTATTATCCTCAAGAAGCTCACCATTAAAATTGAACATAAAAAAAGCCTTAAAAAATTAAGGCTCAAAGATACTGTAAATAAGGGTATTTCTATGATGAACCCAAAACCTGTTTTAAATCAGATACTTGGTTCGTCCAAAGCATTTTAGACTCTTCAACCTCGTCATCTTCAGCAAAGTCAGTTATAAATAATGAAACATCTTTAGTGATTTCATCAACAATTATTTTCATCTCAAAAAAGCTATCATCATCTGCCTCTTCCCAAGAAAAACGCACGAATTCATCGGTTTTTCTTTTTAACAACTTAGCTTCTTCTTCAGCTCCGTCCCATATAAAAGTAAATTTCTCACCTCTAGAATTTACATTATCCGCAAACCATTCTGACAGTCCAGATGGTGTTGCTAGGTACTGATATAACATCTGTGGTGAAGACTGTATTACAAACTCTATTTCAAATTTTATTTTATCGCTCATGTTCATGCTACTTTATTGCGGGCAATATATATATTTCTAAATGATAAAAAAATAAATGTAGGGTATTATTTTTTTCATCAAGTTTTGTTGAAGAACAAATAAATTACCACTATATTTGCAGCCGTTTAAAAAATAATATGGCGAGGTAGCTCAGTTGGTTAGAGCGTCGGATTCATAACCCGGAGGTCGGGGGATCGTGCCCCCCTCTCGCTACAGAATAAAAGGCACATTATTAACGGTTTAGCGAAAGTTAGACCGTTTTTTTATGCTCAAATTTTACGTATCAATACATTTTGAACACGAAAGTGAACACGATTTAGAACATAATCTGTCTTCAAAAGGTCCCTAATCAAATTCTAAAATCTATGCGACACTGGTTGATTTTCTAAATTATTAATTAAAAAAAGCAGGCAGTAGAATTATTTACGAGTAAATCCAATTCAAAATGAACCCCCGAAATCTATTTATTTACAGAATTATTTGAAAATTCACGAGTCACTTTTTAGAATAATGTAGATTACACTTATTCAGTTTATGCGTCGTTTTATTTATTCATGGTTTGAAAAAAATTGTGCTATAAGCCTTGCCAATACATAAGCAGAAATACAATTATCTAGTTTTTGGGTAAAATATATTTAGAATTGGAAAAGAAATAATTTAAGTATTCGTTTTCTAGGTAAGTTTATTTGAGTTCATCACTCAAATGATCTAAATAGAATCTATTCATAAACTACTATAAATTCAACGTTAGTCCGAAACTTACATTAGATGAACGGTTGTCTTCTAAAGTCGAATTAAAATTGATTACGGAGTAATTATAAAGTGCAGAAAAACTTATTCTTTTTGTTAACGGCATTTCTGCTTTAAACTGACTCAGAATTCTATGGTTACTTATATTCTTGTACAAAGGCTGAAAATAAAAAGTACCAGTAATATCTAAATTATACTTTTTAAAATTCTGATTTAAAGAGATATAGCTACTATTTCTATGATTGTAGAATTTCTGATCCGAATCATCTACAGATTCAATTTCATAAATGTAAGAGTTTCCAAAATAGGCAAGTGAACCATTTTTTGAGAATAACTTTAAACGTAAACCAGCACCTAATAAATTTCGTTCAGATATAGTTAATTTTTGATTATTCTGATTTTGAATAAAGGCTTCAAAACGAATTACCTTAGTCAACTTTTGATTAAACCTCGCATGTAAAAAATATGAATTCTGAAAATCTTCATCTTTAGATCGTATTAGGTTTACATTACCGATAAAGAAGTAAATGCTATTGAGGTTCTTAGACTTAAACTGTGTGGTAACATTTGAACTTACCTGAAGAATATATTCCCCATTGTTATCAGTATAGTTGAAAAGCAAATCGCTATTTAAAACAAATCGTAAAGAATCGGTGTGCATACGTTTAGACTCAATATTCACCAACTGAGCCTCGACAGAAAAGCTTAAAAAGAATATAAAAACACAGCAAATAGATGTAATAAAATTTAAGGTCAATTTCATGAAGGGTGATATATATCGCTTTAGATAGTCGCTTGTAATTTATTTTACAAAACTATTACTAAATACGTTCTAAGAAAAGCTTAAAAAATATCAGACATCCTAAAGCAAAATAACACATTTATAATCAATAATTCAATTCATATAAACTCATAAGGATAAAAATGATATCTAATATTAGAAGTTAAAACCTAAACTAAATACCAGCCTATTGCCATCACCACCATGATAGAAACCTAGATTACCTGTTAAGGCGCTAAAACCAGATATCCAAACCGATCCTCCGTAATTATTATGCCATTTTGTAGCGTTATCATTATCTGACCATACGCGACCATAATCAAACCCAGTACTTACACCCATTTGTAGCGGTATAAAATTAGTTTTAAATCGTGTTACACCAACTCTAAGGTCTGTACTTTGGTAAAAAGCAGATTTACCATTAAATCGTTCATTTCTATATGCCCTTAAACTTGTGTTACCACCTATTACGGCACCATGGTAAAATTCGTAGGTATCACCAATAATAGCTTCACCTGCTAATTTAGTAGCGATTACCGCAATGCCACTTGGGTGCAATGGATAAGTCAAAGCTATCGAAGGTTTTATATAAGCAAAACTGTTATCAAATCCGTTAATACTAGATTTATAACCTGCAGCGATATCAACAGACATGGCACGACTAGGAAAAGCTGGGTTATTCTGGTTCTTGTACCCATACCCTACTTCACCCGACAAATACAATTGCTGCTCATACACGTCATTATCTGAAGCAAATGCTTGACCAACCAAACGTTCGTTGTCATTAGATACATCAAAAGATTCTAATGTAGATTTAAAATAATAACTACTACTTTCACTCTTGTGAACTAGATAAGGAGAAATCCTCCATTGTCGTATACGCACCCTATTAAAATCCCGGTCTAAATCTGAATCATATGTTGACTCATTACCCTCACCGAAATAATTCATCGTATAATTAGGACTCCCATATCGTGCATCGAAACCTAAATTCCAGTTATAAAAAACTTGTGCAAATTCTGCATTATAGTCGATTGCAAATCCGCTTGTGGCAAAGAAATATTCAGCACCAATGGTATGTTGCGATTTAAATGGATTATTAGCCAAACCATAGGTTGTAAAACGGTCTTTTAGTCCGATTCTAAAACCGGTATCACCATCAAAACCTATACTAGGGAAAACAATGTTTTCATTATATTTTCTTTTCTGATAGTCATAGGTATTAATATCATAAGAATCTGTAAGCCATTTTTTTGAGTTAACATTTACAATGGTGTTGTTCTTGCTCTTAAAATCATACAGCTTCACTTTTTTTGTATTCTTAAAATCATAGGTATCATTTTTCTTTCCTCCTATTATCCTAATATTAATCAAATCTTTTCCATCACCATCTACGGTAAACGTGTCTTTACCATCTAAACCATATACCCAAATCTCTTTGTTCTGTTCTGCATTGTATGTATTCTTATAAACTATAGTGTCTTTAGAAATAGATATATCTGTTTCACCGTTCGGTTTTCTAGTAATTAAAAAATTATCATCGTCTTCTGTACCAATAATAACTTCGAAATTATTCAAGTATTCGTAGTAAGATTTAGCAATACTTTGTAAACCATCTCTACGCGATTTTAAGTTCTTTTTAATTTCATCTATACTACCGTCTTGGGCTGCTTTAGGCAAGGTATTAAAAGCGGCATCTATTTCTGCATCAGTTAAATTTTCTTGAATAAAATCTACCTGTTTCTTCCAATCGTTCCACTTCGCATTTTTTATAAAAGTTTTATCCATCGGGTAACCAGAAAGATTAAACCATTTTACATTTTTTACATCGGCATCATAGCTTTCCATTTTACGAAGCAACGGAAATGCGAATTTTAGCATACCAATAATAGTTCCATCATATTTAGGAAAAGCTTGATCCCAATCGCGAGGTATGGCTTCGTATCTCTTTTTACCATCTTCTGTTTTAAATTGTGCCCAACGCCATTGATCTTGATGGCGATCCCAATTACCAACCAGCATATCAAATAAACGAGCACGGATAAAACTTGGCTCATCTACATATGAATCTTTAGATTCCATCAACTCAAAACGTAGATCTGTAGTACTAATAATATCATCTGGGCTACCAAAAGTTTCAAAGTCTTTATTCTCACCACCTGCATGTTCCTCGAACATAAATAGTGCATCACCATAATCATTATTATAAATACCTAATCCTTTTTGTTTAGGTACGTAATATATTTTTGGGTTTGAATGAAGCACGTCTAACGTCTCAGACAAGTCATTCATGGCAAACTGTGCATATGGGTGTGCTGTGGTATAAAAATCCATCAAATATCGTTCTGCAACGGTATTATCAAGGTAATCTTCAACGTAATGAGTATTGATGGCATTGGTCTGCAGAAAACGTAATGCGCTTTTACGCAATGCACGTAAGGTATATTCATTCTCATTGTCATCGATAAACCTTAATGATCTTGATTGCGTACCACCACCTTCAGAAATTGGTCTTACATTATTGGGCAGCGCATCTATTTGTAATACCGGCGCTTCAATCTCTTTACTGTAAAGATTTCTATAGTGATCGCCCCACATCCATTTATAGAATCCTTTTTTCTCAGTCTCTTCTTTCGTATAAATAGAAGCCTTTGCTGTAGTTGCATTTATTTTATTAGGATAAGAAACATCGTCTAAAGAAAGGCGCTCTCTTTTAATCTTTTTGGTAAAAGCAACTTCTGATGCTCCATTTTCTATTTCAACTAAATCAACTTCGGTACTACCATCTTTATAAACGGTTAACTTGGCATACCCATTGGCACTAGATTCAAAATGTTCTTCTTTAGGTGCTCTTGCCTTTTCTGTTTTGCCTACTGCACCGCTAATAATTTGAGGAATACCATCATCTTCTAAATACTGTAAATTTCGGTCTTTACCTGAAACAAATATGACATCATTAAACTGACTTGCTATGGTTTCTAATCGACCTCGTAAATTTCTATTTTCTTTGTTTTGATATGACTCTGGAGTAAACCCACCCATTTTGTTCGCCATAGAAATTTTGGTATTGCTCATTACAGGCTGATAAACTGCTACAATCACAGTTTTGCCTTGGCTATCTTTTAGGTCATCTTTAAACTCCGCAAAAAATTGATCTCTGGTCTTAATTTCACATTTTTGATTGATATATGGGTGATGATCCCAATCTTCTAAAAACCATTGAGAATCGACCATTTCTAAAACAACATCATCATTTATAGTTTCTCGTTCTAAGGGGCAGCCATCGTTGGGCCAAAATTTAGCTTTGCTATTATCTTGCAAGAAAGATTCTAAATCATCAATACTTTGTGGTGCTCCTTTTAACCATTCATTTTCTCCGGGCGTTAAAATAACGCTACCATTAAAATCATCCCATAATTGCATTAAAGGTTTCAAATACGCTTTAGTTGCATATTGATGCTTCTCTTTTGCAGAAAAACCATCCTTATTGACAACGTTGCCAATAAGCAGCAAAGTTGCATTGCTATCGTTCTTAGAAGCCGTATTAATTTCATTTAATACTTTCTTTGCCTCTTCTAATGAAACATTTCCTACGTTAGAAGTAATATAGAAAGAGTGAGACACCTCGTTTTTCGAATTCGGCTTTAGCTCATCTGCATTTTGCGAAAAAATGGTACAGTGACCTATAAGGAATATTAAGAATATGATTTTTGAACGCATGTAGTTGTTTATCAAATTGATGTAAAATAAATAAGTATAATACTCTCTTAAAGTTATTGTTTGGTCTCAGTCTATATACCTTTTTGCTATCTAAATTTGGTGATGAACATTTCTAAGAAATATTTCCTAACGTATTTGAAAATGCATAAAAGAAGAAAAGAAATATTGTTTACCAACCATGCAAAAATAGGTAGTATGCCAAAAGCCAATTAACTCTATTGAGAATTTAAGTAGCCATAAAAAGTAGGTAGGTTTGAGATGAAGAATTTTGAGGATTGTATTGTCTACTTATGGTGCTTCTACTTACCCAAAAATTACGCTCAATAATTACACTGGCAGCATGCAGCATTTAAATACCTACTACCATCCAACTATTTCATCTTTAGAAAAAACATCAATTTTCACCAGACTTGCCACAAGAAGTATTGCCGTTAAAGGAGTATGTTATCCGGACTAATACTATATGATAAAGTTTACACACGTATTCTCAATTCAAATTTAAAATACCTGTTTTATCCGAAGGAGAAAATCTCATGTAAAAAACATCTGAAGGTAAAACACCTAATGTGGAGTATTATAGGCATTCACAAGTAAGCAAAGCACTATTTCGATTAACAATTAGATCATATAATTAACACGTGCATTTAAATTTGTACTAAATACGAGAATAAACTTGTAATTTCACTTAGAAAATTCGACTTGCTAACTAGCAAATGAAAAATACCAAATTCTACACTGAGCTAAGGAAGTCTAAAAAACCACTGGTAGATTTACTAGAAAAAGAAGCTGCGTTTACAGATGTGCCAATTTCTTGGCATGTGGTAGTTGTTGACATACAAAACTCTACCCAGGCAGTACAAAATGGTAATCATCACCAGGTAAATTTAACGGCTACCGGTAGTATTATTTCTGTATTGAACACCGTTCGCAAATTTAAACACTATATAGAGATTCCCTATTTCTTTGGTGGGGATGGCGCTACTTTTTTAGTACCGACCGCCCTACTTAACAACGTAATTGCGGTACTAAACAACTATAGCGTACATATTAAAAGAAAAACCAATTTGGTATTAAGAGTTGGTCATGTTTCGGTTAAAGACCTTGTAACGGAAAATTGTCATCTTAAAATAGCAAAACACCAACTTACCGAACGGCTAACAATACCTATAATTTTGGGCAACGGTTTACATAAAGCTGAAAAAATTATAAAATCGAACTTTATAGCCCCTACTATTTCAAACTTTAATAAAAACCTTTTGAACTTAGAAGGTATGGAATGCAGATGGGAAGAAGTAAACCCCGAACTAAATCGAGCTAAGGTGGTCTGTTTATTATTAGAAGCCACCGAAGAAGAATTTCAAAGAGACAATTATAGAGCCATTTTAAGGAAGATGGATGACATTTTCGGAACCTTTACCGAAAGGCAACCTATAAAAAGTGAACGTCTAAAACTTGATGCCAGCCTGTTTAAAATATGGGAAGAAATGCGCGTAAGCCTTGCGGATAAAAATTGGTATTACTTTGTTAAAAACTGGATTATAACCAACATTGGCCGGCTATACTTTAGCCTCTCTAAAAGCGGAAAACAATATCTGAAACAAGTTGGTCAGTTATCGCATTCATTTATGTTAGATGGTATGATCAATACGATTTTTACTGCTGAACAAGACAATATAGATCTGTTTGTAGATTATCTAAACCAATTAGAAAGCGAGCATAAAATAGTATATGGTATTCATGTAACGCACGCCTCTGTAATGTCTTGTTACGTATTGGATAGAAAAACCAGTCACTCTCATTTTGTTGATGGTACCGAAGGCGGTTACACCTCTGCGGCAAAAATGCTTAAAGTCAAAAAAAAAGGCATTAACTAATTAATTCCCACTCCTTCGATTATATCATCATTTTACTCCTTCAATTTTATACGGTCAATTAATGTAATATTAGAGCAAATCTATATCTGATCGTGTTGCTACCTTGCTGTTAGTAGTAATAATTAAAAATATACAGATGATTACAGAAGATAAAAGCATTCACAAAACAAAAAGTACTGGGGGACTAGAAAATGATACTCCTCAAAATAAAGGAATATCTCAAAACGAAGATTTAAATGAAACCTTTGATGAACCCGTAAATAATGGCGGAGTAGCAACATCTAAATATGATTTACATATAGAAAAGCAATGGATGGCAGTAAAAGATGAATATTTGGCGAATTTTCCTGAAACACAAGATATAGATGATAACGGAGAGCTAGATGGGGTTGAAGCCCAAATAAGCGCTATTGCAAAAAGAAGAAAGAAATCTGAACAAGAGATTCACGATGAAATTATGAACTGGACCTTAAATAAATAAACATGAAAAATATAGTATACTTTTTAATCGCCGCGTTGGTCATAAGTTGGGTATTAGGTTTCGTTGTATTTAAAGTTATGGGAGCACTAATTCACCTACTTCTATTATTGGCAGTAGTACTTTTAATTTATAATTGGTTAAGCAACAAGACCAGTACCTAAGAAGTAGCTTTTTGGTTAGAACGGTTATAACTTTTTAATGCAGTTAGTAACAAGCACCACAACTTATTATTAGTTTTGCATTTTAAATATATAGCATGATTTCAGTAGATAACCTAGCCGTTGAATTCAGTGGCACTAACCTATTTAGTGACGTATCTTTTGTAATAAACCCAACCGATAAAATAGCCCTAATGGGTAAAAACGGAGCAGGTAAATCTACCATGATGAAAATTATCGCTGGTGAGCAAAAAGGTACGCGAGGCAATGTTCGTGTACCCAAAGATGCGGTTATCGCGTATTTACCACAACACTTATTAACAGAAGATAATTGCACTGTTTTTGAAGAAGCAGCCAAAGCATTTAAGCATGTTTTTAGCATGCGCGATGAAATGGACAAGCTGAACAAAGAACTGGAGACTAGAACAGACTATGAGAGTGATGCCTATATGAGCATCATTGAAAAAGTATCTGATCTTGGCGAAAAATATTATGCACTTGATGAAGTTAATTATGATGCAGAAGTAGAAAAGGCATTAAAGGGATTAGGTTTTAGACAAGAAGATTTCACCAGACAAACCAATGAGTTTAGTGGAGGTTGGCGTATGCGTATAGAATTGGCAAAAATTCTACTACAAAAACCAGATTTAATTCTGTTAGATGAGCCAACAAACCATATTGATATAGAATCGGTAATTTGGTTAGAAGACTTTTTGTTGAATAAAGCCAATGCCGTAATGGTGATTTCTCATGATAGGGCGTTTATTGATAATATTACCAACCGCACCATAGAAGTAACTATGGGGCGTATTTATGATTATAAGGCAAACTACAGCCATTATCTACAATTACGAGAAGATCGCAGGTCTCATCAAATAAAAGCATACCAAGAGCAGCAAAAGTTCATTGCCGATAATATGGCATTTATAGAACGGTTTAAGGGTACCTACTCAAAAACCAATCAGGTTACATCGCGAGAGCGCATGTTAGAAAAGCTTGAAATTATAGAGATAGATGAAATCGATACCTCTTCATTGAAATTACGTTTTCCACCAGCACCACGTTCAGGTGATTACCCTGTAACAGTCAAAGATATTTCTAAATCTTATGATCAACATGTGGTTTTTAAAGATGCCAATATGTCTATTGCAAGAGGGGAAAAAGTATCTTTTGTAGGCAGAAACGGTGAAGGGAAATCTACCATGATAAAAGCCATCCTGGGCGAAATTCCCGTAGAAGGCACCTACCAACTTGGTCATAATGTAAAAGTCGGATACTTTGCCCAAAATCAAGCGTCATTGCTAGATCCTGACTTAACCATCTTTCAAACAGTAGATGAAGTTGCTTTTGGGGATATTCGTAACCAAATTAAGAATATTCTAGGTCGTTTTATGTTTAGTGGTGATGATATCGATAAAAAGGTAAGCATGCTCTCCGGCGGAGAAAAAACGCGATTGGCAATGGTGAAACTATTGCTAGAACCCGTAAACCTTTTAATATTAGATGAGCCAACCAACCACTTAGATTTGAAATCTAAAGATGTACTTAAAGAAGCCTTATCTACGTTTGATGGTACACTTATATTAGTTTCTCACGATAGAGATTTTCTCCAAGGTTTATCACAAAAAGTGTTTGAATTTAAAGAACAACGTGTTATTGAACACTTTGAAACTATTGACGCTTTCTTAGAGCGAAATAGAATAAAAAGTATTGCTGAAATCAATTTGATGAAGTAAATATTTCTTTTGTTTTTTCAATTTCTTACATTACGGATAAAATAGATATAAAGTAACTTGTTACTTTATACAATTGTTGTAACCAATTTAAACAAGCCTTCAAGCTATAAGAATGACCAAACAAATAATTCTACTACTAATTACAATTCTTCTAACTTCTTGTAAAGGAAAATCACAAAACAAACAGAATTCCAATATGATTACATTCGAGAAAGTCCAAGAAATGTATACAAACATGCACTCAAACGGAGTTGATACGGACATCAAAATGTTATATGGGTATTTCTTCACTAATGTTGAGCCAAAACAATTAGAAAAAGTATCGGAACATTTAAAAAAAGACGGATTTGAATATGTTCACATTTATCCAGATGATACAGGAGAATACTGGTTGCATATGGAAAGAATTGAAATTCATGATGCAAATTCATTATTCGAACTGAATAAAAGTCTATATGCAGTTGCAGACGAATTCAATGTAACGTCATACGATGGATTTGATGTTGGTAATGCTGACAAAAACCAACCAATAGAAAGAGATACTTATGTAGTTCCTGAAGAATATGGCACAAACGATTTAATAATTGACGGCGTACCTAAACTAATTGTTGCAAATAAAGCATTCGAAAGGTTTCCTCATAAAGAAGAATTCTTTTATTTCATTGAAATCAAAACAAAATACGCCATTGAAGATGCCTCTAAATTACCCTCGGAAGATGAATTGGAGGTTCTTGACAATTTTGAAATGTTTATTGAAAATAACTTGACGCAAAACAAGATATCCAATTACTATGTTGGTCGTACAACCTTCAACGAAGAGAGAGTCTTTAATATTGTTACAAATGAAAAAGAGGGTGCAGTTGGACTTTTGGAATTTATCAAAGAGAATGGGAACCAAAGAGAATTTGAGTACAAAATAATTGAGGATAAAGAATGGAAATTATACTCGGATTTAATTAGCACTCTGGAATAAAACTGGTTACAACAAAACCTATAAACAATACGGGTTTGGGTTTTAAACGCCAAGGTCTGAGTACATTTATAATGTCGCGAAATCTTTGGGATTTCGCTTTGACACAAAAAAAAATAAAACAAACCAAAAGATTTCGCTTTGTGCGTGGCGGAAAGCAAACGCTAGTTTGCTCCCGTACTGTTCATAGCTCAACCGTTATCTTCAATGGGGTATGTTAAAGGGACATCCTTTACAAAGTTAAAGTTACATAGTTTACACTTTTAAGGTTATAATTTGAGAATAAAATCAAATTATTATGCCTTGGAAAGAAACAACGACTATGGAACAAAAAATTGAATTTATCTGTGAATGGCGTACAGGAAAATACACCATTACAGAATTATGCAAAAGCTTTAAAATCTCAAGGCCAACGGCATATAAGTTGATAAGCAGGTTCGAGGAACAAGGTTTTGAGGCATTAAAAGAGCGGTCCAGAGCGCCCGGGAAACATCCTAATGCAACCGGTCAGAATATCATTGAGGGTATTCTAAAACTCAAGAAAAAACACAGGCATTGGGGAGCCAAAAAATTAAGGGAACTGTTGTTTAAAGATTTTACGGCTCAAGAAGTCCCCTCTGTGGTCACGGTTCATAAAATCTTAAAAAATAATGGTTTGGTTTGTCCACAAAAACGGATGCGAAGAGTAAAACCGGTATACCCGATTTTCGACCCTGAACACTGTAATGAAGTGTGGAGCGCAGATTATAAGGGAAAGTTTTTAATGGGCAATAAAATATACTGTCATCCACTCACGATCGCAGACTCCAAAAGCCGGTTCCTGTTCACTGCCAAAGGTCATTATCATGAAAATCTAAAGTCTGCAAAGGCCGAGTTCACAAGGGTATTCAGAACATACGGGATACCTAGGCAAATACATACCGACAATGGTAGTCCTTTTGGTTCCGTGCGTACCATTCAACGTTTTACCCAGCTCTCCTATTGGTTTATAGAACTGGGAATTTCTCCTGTCTTTTCTGATCCTGCACATCCAGAACAAAACGGTAGACATGAACGCATGCACCGAGATCTAAAAGCCGCTTGTGCAAAACCTTCCGCTTATGACCTAAAAGCACAACAAAGACGTTTGAACCACTTTGTAAAGGAGTATAACAACATAAGGCCTCATGAAGCTTTGAACATGAAGACACCTGCCGATATGCACGACTTTTCTACAAGACCTGGAAAGAATACCTGACTTTCACTATGATGCCAAATACAAAGTTCTTAAAGTAACACAGAATGGATCTATCAGATGGAAATCATATTACTGGGTATACGTAACAGCTTCGTTAATGGGCAAATATGTAGGTGTTCAAGAAATGGGAAACGGTATTTGGAGGGTATTTTATAGAAACGTATTTTTAGGTTTCTTTGATGAAAACAATTTAAGAAATAAAGAACAAGCAACAAGATTAGAAATTAATTTAGTGTAAACCCTAATCTTTAACTTGTGTAAACTATGTCCCTTAACGAACATTTAAAAAACATTGGAACAATACAAAAACATATTAGAAAACATAAGTAAATACGTTACTCTGAACGAAGAGGAAACGGAAAAACTTATTGGAATAATCCGAACGACCAAAATCAAAAAACGTCAATTTATTGACCAACCAAATTACGTTTGCCAATATCGGAATTATGTCGTGAAAGGCTCGTTTCGCTCTTACTTTATTGACAACGAGGGAAAAGAACACACGGTACAAATTGCGATTGAAGATTGGTTCGTGAGCGATTTTTACAGCTACATTACCCAAACACCCGCCACGCTATTTGTTGAGGCTTTAGAAGATTCTACCATTTTTCAAATGACTTATGACGATATTGAAGGTCTTTGCAAAGAGATTCACGGATTGAGCGAATATTTTAGAATCACAACTGAAAGAGCATTTGCTTTTTCTAGAAAAAGAGCGTTATCCAATTTGAGTATGACCGCAGAAGAACGTTATTTGGAAATTTTGGAACGCTATCCAAATATTGTAAAACGAGTTCCTCAAAAGGTTATAGCTTCCTATTTAGGGTTTACACCAGAGTTTCTATCTAAAATCAGAAAAAACCTTACTTCAAAAACTTAATCTAGTTCAAGAGTATTTCCTAAACCAGTTCATTTTTAAAGTTGGCACATTGCCACACCTTTGTAAAGTCAATTTTGGCTTCATATCAAACAAAGAAAAATGAACACAGAAACAAATTCTTACCAAGAAAACCTAAAAGATTTACGTACAAATTTAGGAACAATGCTTCCTAAAGATGCTTTGGGCGTTTTCGACCAAGATGCGGAGAAACTACAATACAACCATAATTCCATTTTGAAATTACAAGTTGGCGATAAAGCACCAGATTTTGCACTTTCAAACGCAACGGATAAAACAACAAAACTTTCAGAATTACTTAAAAATGGCAAGGTTGTAATTACTTTTTACAGAGGTTCTTGGTGTCCCTATTGCAATCTTCAATTAGCTCACTATCAAAAATCATTAACTAAAATTCACGATTTAGGTGCAGAATTAGTTGCCATTTCACCACAAACACCTGATGAATCTTTAAACGTAAAGGAAAAGAACGAACTTGATTTTAAGGTTTTGAGCGATAATGGAAATATTGTTGCAAGAAAATATACAACTGTTTTCAAAAATGCAGATGCACCAGTAAATACAATGACCGAACTCGGCTTTGACTTTGATGCACATTATTCTGACGATTCGAGAGAATTGCCAATTCCAGCTGTATTTGTTATCGAAAAAGATGCAACTGTCTCTTTTGCAAAATCTTTAGGTGGCGATTACAGAAATCGAGTAGAAGTTTCAGAAATTATTAACGCTTTAAAAAAATAAAACAATGAAAAATACAATTCAAAATATCTCAATTGTGTTCTTGGCAATCTTAATGGTAATCTTCGGACTCAACAAATTCTTCGGTTTCATACCAGTAGAACCACCAGTAGACCCAACAGCACAAGCTTTTATGGGTGCAATGTTCACTTCCTATTTATTCGTGGTAGTCGCCATTGGTGAAATTGTTGGAGGAATTTTACTAATTGTTCCTAAAACCAGATTTTTAGGTTGGCTTTTGCTTTTACCTGTAATTTTTAATATTGTGGCTTTTCACATTGCACACGATTTTATTGGTAATGGCATATGGTTGTTGCCAACCCTATTATTTGCGGTAATTACGTATTTCCAATTAGGAACAGTCAAAAAAGCTATGAACTATGGACAAGTATAAGATTATATTTTTATCAATCGTTATCGTTTGTGCCACAAGCTTTGTAAATGGACAAACTTTTAATAAAGTCAAAGTAACAAACGATATTGAAATGACAAGGAATATGGACGAAGTTTGGACTGCAATTTCAAACCTTGCTAATTTAGACAAATTGGTTCCAGAAATTATTTCAAAAACTGCAATGGTTGGAAATGGCAAAGGCTCTGTTATTACGTTGACCTTAAAATCCAATGGATTAGAAGTTGTAGAAAAGGTAACAAAATTGGATAATGAAAAACATATCATAGTTTATGAAATGTTAGAAACACCAATGCCAATATCAGGCTACAAGGCAACAATAAAAATAATCCCATTTAAAACAAATAGCTACAAAGTTAGCTTTGATGCTGTTTTTAAAGTTCAAGACAAAAACAGGGAAACAATGGAAACAACCATTAGCAATTTTCAAAAAACACTTTTATCAAATATCAAAAAACAATATAATTATGAAAAATAAAATATGGCTAATCACAGGAATATCGAGCGGATTGGGAAAAGCACTTGCCGAATCCGTAATTGAAAAAGACGATTTTGTTATTGGTACTTTCCGCCACCAATCGCAAGTTGACGAATTCAATAAAAGCAATACTAAAAACGCAAAAGCAATTTTATTGGACATTACCAATGAAAAGAGCATCGAGGAAAACATCAAAAATATTATTTCCGAATACGGAAAAATTGATGTTTTAGTCAACAACGCAGGAATGGGATTTGTTGGTGCAGTTGAAGAAACATCATTAAAAGAGGTTAGAACTGTCTTTGAACCTAACTTTTTTGGAACTCTAAAAATGACACAGACCGTTTTGCCATATATGCGCAAGGAAAAGAGTGGCAACATTGTTCAGATTTCTTCGCACGGAGGAATTAAGGCATTTGCAGGTTTTGGTATTTACAATGCAAGCAAATTTGCTTTAGAAGGTTTTAGCGAGGCTTTGGCACAAGAAGTTGCACCTTTAGGCATAAAGGTTTCCATAATTGAACCCGGACCATTCCGCACAAATTTTGCTGGAAATGGACTTGGACAAGCTTCAACTGTAATTGACGATTATTCCGATACAGCAGGAGCATTTAGAACCAAATTAAAAGGAGTTGACGGAAAACAGGAAGGCGACCCAATTAAAGCATCAAAAGCAATTATAGCCTTGGTAAATTCAGAAAATCCAACACTTCGATTACCACTTGGAAAAGTTGCATTAATGACAATCGGAATGAAATTAGAAAGCGTAAAATCGGACTTGGAAACGAACCGAGAAACAGCTAAAGACGCTGTGTACGGATAAAAAAAGTGCCACAACAATGTATAAAATTAATAGCGGCTTGGGTGCTTTACCAAAGTCGCTTTTTTTATATTTACAAATGGTCGTAAACGAAAAGGGTTGTGCTTCTAAAACCGCTACTATTCTTATACTAGACCGTTGTGCTTAATGTTGAAAAAACGAAATTCTATTGATATTTAGACCTTTGAAATACGTAAAATACGCTCAAAAGGCGGTAGATAAACTTTCTGCTATTCAACCCGATTTTAGAGAGAAATTTGACACCGATAACTACGCTAGCTGGTTTTATAATCAATCGAGCGAAACACTAAAATTGTATAGTGACGACAAAGAAATATACTTTCTATATATTCCTGTTGGTACATTTTCTCAGAATACAAACACTTGGATGTGGGCTTGGGCAAATGAAGACTCTGTTGAACCGAGAAAATTTCGGACACTAAAGATTAAAGAACTCGGAGAAAAAAAGAAATATGAAAATCTTATCAATGCGCACTTCGATGGAGATAAATATACAGGTTGGGAATTAACATCAATAGCTTTTGACATAATTGGAGGAATTGGTACTTATCGTGTTATTTCTGACCATTTAGAAGTGTACTTTTTATTAACCGAACAAATATCAAAAGAAGAAGTCGAAAAAATTGAAAGTGAATTAATAGAATGTAGTGCGCACGGAAAATTACGGAAAGCATTTATTTGTCAACACTTGAATACGGAATATAAAACTGGATTTGAAGAAGCTTTTGACACGTATCGTGGAATGGAATTGAACGAAGATGATGACCTCCAAGCTTGGTGTGAGGAATGCGAAAGAGAACGTCTTAAAACGGACGGATGGAGTGATGAATCTATGGAATTTGCTAAAATTAAATTGGTCTGTGAAAGATGCTACTTTGCGATAAAGGAATTTAATCTGAACGCAAAAAAACACTAAGCACAACAAAGAACAAACACTAATGCTATACATCATCCTAGAAACAGGTTCCAATGACCTAATGAACTGATTGTATTTGAATAGTAAAAGAGCAGGGATTTTCTTTGTTGACGGAATCTGAAGTTCCTAAACCTATAATAACCTTACTCTGCTCTTTTGTTCTTTTGTTAAACCATAAAAGATAACAGAATACTAACTTAGGAAACCTATAAACAATACGGGCATCGGGCTAAACCGAAAATAATTGCTTGTTTTCTGCCCTACTTCCCATATATTTATTTGTTGCCAATAATGCTTGAGCACGTTTATGGAATTGAAAAACATCTAAAAATTTTAAAAAGATATTGATAATGCAAAAGCTATTTGTTTATGGAACTTTAGGACCTGAAAAACCCAATGAACATATATTGAAAAAAATAGGAGGGAATTGGAAAAAAGGATATGTTTTAGGAGAGTTATTTAAAGAAGGCTGGGGCTCGGAAATGGGTTTTCCAGGGATAAGGCTTGAAAACAAAATAGAAAAAATAAAAGGATATATATTTTACTCTGATAATTTAGACCAGCATTGGAAGGAATTAGATGATTTTGAAGGAATAGCATATCAAAGAATAAAAACTGAAATAACGTTAGAAAAAGGAGGTAATAAAGAGGAAGCGTTCATTTATGCCTTAATATAAAACACTAGCTTAAAACCCATTTAAAAAACTGCGGACTTTCTCAATAAAAATCTGACCGAATTGAGGTGTTGAATTTAAATCAGTTTGTAAAATAATATATGAAGGAATAAAAAATGGATAAAAGCGCTATTGGCAATCGAGTTAACGGTCGTGAGCGTTAAACAAGTTAAGTACACTTGTTTCTAGCCTGAGCTCTTAATATCTCTCATTTATTATCTCTTTGGATAACCTGATTATCTTATCTTGAAACTGTTTAACAAACATTCAAGCTCAGCCATTTTAACCGATTATGAAAAAAACTCTACCATATATAATCTTCTGTTTAATCTCAGGTTATTTATTCTGTCAAAAAAACGAAAGAGAAGAACTTAAAAAGTATGATTCTTATCTGGTTAGAAATCTAGAAATGGGTAAATGGAAGACAAAAAGTTTTCTGAAGAACGGACTTGTAACAGTTGAGGAAGTTTATTACAGAAGGGAGTTGAGAAGTAAATGGAAATATTTTTACGATGGAAACGAAAAGTGGACAATCAGAACTTTTGACATAAATCAAGGCATAATCAATGATACCATAGAAAATGAACTACTATATTTTCAAGATAGTTTATTAGTTAAAAAACATAGTTTAGGTGCTATTGAAATATATTCAGACTTTAATGAATTCGGGAAGCCAAGAATAGTTGAAAGAACTCAAGAATTTGGTTTCCTTCCGTATAAAGAGGTCTTTGAATATGATGCTATTGGCAATAAAACAAAAGAAATGGCATATTCTGAATACTTAAATACCAAAGACTCTTTAGTACAGGAAATAGAAATTAATAGATATAGATATGATTCAAATAATAATGTTATTGAAATAAAACGCGAATATATTCCAGAAAAGACTTTCCCAATTCCGATTATAGGTGCACCATCTTTGTTTCAAATTGAAAAATTCAGATTTAAATACAATAAAGACGGACTTTGGGTAAAAAAGTACAAAACAATAAATGGAATTGAAAAATTGACTTCAAAGAGAACGCTTAAGTGACGGCTATCAACAAATTAAAAAGTATTACAGACTTTTGAGCAAAACATAAAATTCTTTCTATCCCCAATTTTAACAAGGTTTAAAATTCATATATTCTTTACCTACCACTACGCTACTTTACTGCTGAAATAATGTAAATTACCAGAACTAAACACGAACCAAAAATGAAACAGTTCTATTTTACCTTCTTAGTAATTTTCTCCATATCGTTAACTATGCATTCACAAGCTATAGATACACCAGTAGATATCGGTGGTTACAACATGCATTTCAATATAATGAAAGGTGTCGGAACTCCTATTCTTTTTGAAGCTGGTGGTGGCGATGATAGTTCTGTTTGGACTTCTATTTTAGAAAGAATACATAAAGTTACTGGTACTACATTAATCACCTATGACCGATCAGGTTTTGGACAGAGTGAATTGAATTCGGCATTAAAAAATGATTCAGATTTCGGAATTGAAAACGGAATAAAAGAGCTTGAAACCGGACTTGCAAAATTAGGGTACGGTGATGATATTATTTTGGTATCCCATTCCTACGGCGGACAATACAATCTACTATATGCAAATAAACATCCAAAGAAAGTGAAATCGATTGTTTTAATAGATGCAACTCTTAGTGATTTCTGGAACGATGATTTCTTAGCGATGAGAGACAAGTTTGTAGACATCAACACCATACCAAAAGGTACTGGCGATTATTACTTAAATTTCAATTACAACGAAATTATGCGTTCATTAAGAAACACACAGTTTCCTGATAACATTCCCGTTACCAATATTTTTCCTGATAAATCTGCTCCAGTATATCCAAAAGAATATTCCGAGAGATGGAAAAAAGTACATGTAGATTTAGGCGAGAAAAACAATAACGTAACTAATATTATAGCTGAAGGCAGCAGCCATGCTGTATTTAATGATAATCCTGCATTAGTTATCAACGCCATTATTAAAGCCTATTCAGAAACATTAGATAAAAGTCAACAAAATGTAGTTTTACACAAGGCGCTAGGCAATGCTATTGAGTTATCAATTGAAACTAAGGTTCATAATCGTTCAGAACATGATTTAAATACTTTAGGATATTCATTTTTACAAACTCAAGAACTAGACAAGGCTCTAGACATATTTAAAACAACTACCTTATTATTTCCTAATAGTGCAAATGCTTATGACAGTTATGGTGAAGCGTTATTGATCGCAGATAAAAAAACGGAAGCCATAGAAATGTATGAGAAATCTATAGCGTTAAATCCTGATAACGAACATGGAAAAGAGGTATTGTTGAAATTGAAAGAAAAAAACTAATCATACAAATCAGTTTAAAATAATAAATCACACACCAATCAGCCAAAATCAAATTATAACCTCAACTGTAATTAAAACAACAAAATAACCTCATAAACGTTTATTGAATCCAACTTAAACCATAAATCATCATGTATAAAAAAGTACTTTTAGCTATTGTCTTGATAGTCGCATTTGTAAAAACAAGTAACGCTCAAGAATTACAAACTCAAGTAGAAGCAATCAATACTTATATAGAAGAACACAGTGAAAGC
Source organism: Maribacter spongiicola (assembly GCF_004364165.1). Taxonomy (GTDB): domain Bacteria; phylum Bacteroidota; class Bacteroidia; order Flavobacteriales; family Flavobacteriaceae; genus Maribacter; species Maribacter spongiicola. The sequence goes on along the minus strand of NZ_SOAY01000011.1, from coordinate 483,415 downwards.
AATAGAAATTATTACGCAAAAATTAATGCTACACAAGAAAATGTTTATTTCTATAATGAAATTCAACATGCAATGCAGCTAACATTTCCTGTTCTAAAAATGGACGCTAATAATATAAAAATCACAAAAAAGGGACTCACATTTTATCCGAAAGAAAAGGGCTTGGTGGTCATCAAAAACTTTTCAACTTTTGCTCCTAAAAACATTGGCACCGCTTGGCTTAATATTATTAAAATGAGCAAAAAAGATAAAATAGAATTACAAGGCATGATGAAGAAGTTCATTGTAGATTATCAAACTAAAATGAAATAGTAGCTTCTAATCAAACGATTTTAAAGTAAACAAAAAGCCCTAAGAATAAATCTTAGGGCTTTTTGCTATGTATAGTTTTGGCAATTACTTACCGCCGTCTAATTTATCTTGTAAGACTTTCAATTTATCCCAATCACCTGAAGCAGCTAATTTAGCTTGCTTTGGCCAGCTACCTGGTTTATGCATAGTATAACGTGGTCCGGCTTCTTTTAAAATTTCTTCAAGAGTCTTTACAGATGCTCCAGCTAATTTTTCAAAAGTGCCGATACCCTTATTTGTTAAGATAGATGCAATTTTAGGTCCGATGCCTTCAATCTTTTTTAAATCGTCTTTCTTGGCCTTGGCTGCAGGTTTCTTTGCTACTGGCTTTTTAACTGCTGGTTTCTTGGCTACCGTTTTTTTAACCACTTTCTTTTTCGCCGGTAAAGCCGTTAAATCTACCACACTATTATCAATACCTGAATATGGCGATGGCACATAAGCATCTGCCGCATGATCATTGAACCAGCCTTTATCTTCGCTCAAGTATCTAAACTCGTAACGTTTACCAGCTTCAAGTTTTATGCTTTTTACATAAGACCCGTTCTTTTTTTCCATTCGGTAAGAACTATCGTTCGTTTGCCAATTATTGAAATCACCCAATAATATAACATTTGCTGCACTTGGAGCTTCATTTTCCCCAACAGTAAACGTAACGGTAATATGCGTACCCTTTCCTTTTGTCTCTTTTGTTAATGCCATTTTCTGTAGTGTTTTAATTCTAGATAAAAGTTACATAGAAATTACTCATTTTCAAAAGTTTGCACAAGGTAATTAGTAAATTTTATAAATAAATTACTATCCTACCCAATTGCCTTATGTTTTATTTAATCACTGAAAAACATAGTATTAAGTCTCTGTTAAGAATATATTATAATTTAAACTTAGTGGTTGGTAATAGTGTTAAAAAACAAAAAATAAATCCTATTCATTGCTTTATACTATTATTATATCGTAATATTGCAATGAAACAATTAAATAGAAGAATGGGATTAGCAAAAACAGAAATGTTTACTGATGAGCAGAACAAGATTTCTCTCTTCGCCAAAGTATTTGGTCACCCTGCACGTGTTGCAATTTTACAGTACTTATTTAAAATAGATACTTGCATATGCGGAGACTTGGTTAGTGAAATAGGTTTGGCACAACCAACCATTTCTCAACATTTAAAAGAATTGAAAAATTTAGGATTGATAAAGGGTAATGTAGAAGGCACCAGTGTTTGTTACTGTATAGATAAAGACAATTGGTCTAACATGAAAGATATTATGATTAAATTCTTGGATCAAGATATTCCAAATACAAATTGCTGTTAAAAAAATTTACCTTCTTTTATCGCTTTATTACGATTAACAAATAAAAAGAAAACGTATAATTTAAAATCAAAATTATGAAACTATCAGAAATTAAAAATCACTTAGCAGAATTAGAAACTATAGCCTTTCAATTACCTAATGGCGAATTGGTGCCGAACCATTTTCATGTAACTGAAGTTGGCAAGATTACCAAAAACTTCATTGATTGTGGTGGTACTGTTCGTAATGAGGAAGTAGTAAACTTTCAATTATGGAATGCCAATGATTATGACCATAGACTTCACCCAGAAAAATTAATCAACATTATTGAACTTTCAGAAAAAGTATTGGGCATAGAAGATTTAGAAATAGAAGTTGAATACCAGGGACAAACCATTGAGAAATTTGGTCTTGATTTTGACGGCACTAATTTCATCTTAGCATCGAAACAAACAGACTGTTTGGCAAAAGATAATTGTGGCATACCTGCAGAGAAACCAAAGTTAAATCTTGCCGAAGTTACTAATGAACCATGTTGTGCACCTGACGGAAACTGCTGTTAACTACCTATAAACATTAGAAAAAATGATAACTACAGAAACCAACATGTTACCAGAAATTGAGGATTTAATTAAAGCGTTACAGCCAGATTCAATTACGGCAGAACGTAAAGTTGTTTTACAGCCATTGGTAGATTTTATACAAGAGAAAACTACCAATGACCAAGAAATAAGAATCAACTTTATCTGTACGCATAATTCTAGAAGAAGTCATTTATCGCAAGTATGGGCACAGACAATGGCTACCTATTTTAATATTAAAAATGTGTATTGCTATTCTGGTGGCACAGAAGCTACGGCATTGTTTCCAATGGTTGCAGAGACATTAAAGAATCAAGGATTTCAGATTCAAAAATTATCGGACACCAGTAATCCTGTTTATGCCATTAAGTATTCTGAGAATGAACATCCGGTAATTGGTTTTTCAAAATCTTATGAAGATTCTTTTAATCCGGCTTCACAGTTTGCGGCAATAATGACTTGTTCGCAAGCAGATGGTGGTTGTCCTTTTATTGCAGGTGCAGAGAAAAGAGTACCCATCACTTTTGAAGATCCAAAAGCGTTTGACAACACGCCGCAGCAAGCAGAAAAATATGCTGAACGAAGTATACAAATCGCAACAGAATTGTTTTACATATTCTCACAAATCAACAAGTAAAAATGGCATCTAAAAAATTAAGTTTTCTAGATAAAAACCTAACCTGGTGGATTTTTGCCGCAATGGCACTTGGTGTTGGTATCGGTTACTTTTTTCCAAGCTTTCCGGATATCATCAATACCTTCAATAGTGGTACTACAAACATTCCTATTGCAATAGGTTTAATATTAATGATGTATCCGCCTTTGGCGAAAGTGAACTATGCTTTGTTACCGAAGGTATTTAGAAACACCAAAATTCTATCTATCTCTTTAATCTTAAATTGGATTATTGGTCCGGTATTAATGTTCATTTTAGCCATTACCTTTTTATCGGACTACCCAGAATACATGGTTGGTCTTATACTTATAGGTTTGGCGCGTTGTATTGCCATGGTATTGGTATGGAACGACCTTGCCGATGGTAGTAGTGAGTACGGAGCTGGATTGGTGGCATTAAACAGTATATTTCAAGTATTTGCCTACAGTTTCTATGCATGGATATTTATAACGGTACTTCCGCCCTACTTCGGTTTTGAAGGTGCAATTGTAGATATCTCTATTGGGACTATAGCTGAAAGTGTAGCCATCTATTTAGGATTGCCATTTTTAATGGGAATTTTAAGCAGATTGATTTTAGTAAAACTCAAAGGCGAAGATTGGTATACGAATAAGTTCATACCCACTATTTCACCAATGACTTTGATAGCGCTATTGTTTACCATTGTCATCATGTTCTCGTTAAAAGGAGAATTAATAGTTGAAATACCTATGGATGTGCTCATCATTGCAGTTCCGTTATTAATTTATTTCACCTTAATGTTCATTATTGGGTTTTTCTTTACCAAAGCAACGGGTGCAGAGTATGACAAAACAGCATCAGTAGCATTTACGGCAGCCGGAAACAATTTTGAATTGGCTATTGCAGTTGCCATTGCGGTATTCGGACTCAATTCTGGTCAAGCATTTGCAGGAGTAATAGGTCCGTTAGTTGAGGTACCGGCACTGATATTTCTAGTTCGGGTTTCATTTTGGTTGAAGAAGAAATACTATGATAATCCGAAACCTAAAACAGCATAATTTTTTTTTAAAACATAACAAATTTAACTAAGGTCAGGTTTTAATACCTGACCTCTTTCTTTTGAGCAATTATCTAGATTGCTATACAGTTACGGTTCATTACATTGATAATTTTACCTATAGATTTTAATGCTACTAAAATCTATTTCTCTTTAAAATACAGTTATTACGATAAACTATCTTTGCATAATTATATATAGAAGTGCGACTTCAAGCTAATGTGCAAACAAGGCATAGGTCTAAGAACATAATATGATTAAAAGAATACTTAAAAAAATAATGGTTACAACTTTAATTATCATAGGTGTATTGGCTATTGCAATAGTAGCATTTACCAATTTTTACCCAAGTTTTGGTGGCGATAGCACCAAAGAACAGAAATTAGCCTATGAGCAATCGCAACAATTTAAAGAGGGTAAATTTCGTAATGTGTTACCTGTACCAGAAGACTTAGCCTTTTCTGACAAGCTTAGTTTAGCCTATAAATTTTTCACTACTAAGGTGCCTAATGGTCGCCCAAAAGCAGATTTAGTTCCGCAAAAAATAGATTCTGTAAACATTGCAGATTACAGCGGAGAAGCAAGAATGGTTTGGTTCGGACATTCCTCTTTCTTATTACAGATTGATGGAAAAAATATTTTAATTGACCCAATGTTCGGTGCAGTAGCAGCCCCTCACCCACTTTTAGGAGAAAAGCGTTTCAATAAAGAATTTCCTATAGCAATTGAACAACTACCACAGATAGATGCAGTTATTTTTTCTCATGACCATTATGACCATTTAGATTACGAGTCTGTATTAAAAATTAAGGATAAAACCAATCATTTTTATACTCCGCTAGGTGTTGGTAATCATTTGACTGCATGGGGAGTTTCTGATGCTAAAATCACGGAGATGGATTGGTGGCAAGAAACACAATTCGGAAATCTAAAATTCGTCTGTACACCGGCACAACATTTCTCTGGTCGAGGATTAAACAATGCACAAAGCACCTTGTGGAGCTCTTGGGTAATCTCATCAAAACATGAGAATATCTTTTTTAGCGGCGATAGCGGTTATGCCGATCACTTTAAAGAAATAGGAGATAAATACGGACCTTTTGATCTTGCCTTAATGGAATGCGGACAATACAATAAAATGTGGTCAGATATTCATATGATGCCCGAAGAAACCGCACAAGCTGGTATTGATGTAAAAGCAAAGAAAATAATGCCAATTCACTGGGCAGGTTTTAAACTTGCCCTACACGAATGGACAGACCCTATTAAAAGAGTTGAAGCCAAAGCAGCTGAACTGAACATTACCGTTATTTCACCTCAAATTGGGCAAGAGATTATTGTAAAAGATTCGGTGAACAACTATGGCGATTGGTGGAAAGGGCTGTAATTCAATAATTATTCAAATTCCCTAACTAAACGAAACGTAATGAAATTAGAAAATAAGGTAGTCATCATAACAGGAGCCTCAAGAGGTATCGGACAAGAATTTGCATTTCTATTAGCAGAAAATGGTGCTAAAATAGTTGTCAATCATTCAAACAGTGAAAAAGATGCAGACGCTACTGTAGCTAAAATTAAAAGTAATGGCGGCAACGCTATTGCCATAAAAGCAGATGTAAGCGATAGAGATCAGGTAACTCGGCTATTTGACCAAACTATTAAAGAATTTGGTAAAGTAGACGTATTGGTAAACAACGCTGGTGTCATGTTCAACAAAAAATTGAAAGACAACACTCAAGAAGACTTCAACAAACAGTTTGATGTGAATGTAAAGGGAGTCTTCAATATGCTACAAGAGGCGGACAGTAAATTATCAGATAATGGCAATATTATAAATATATCGTCTACTACGGTAAAATTGATGTTTCCTACTTACGCTTTATATTCCGCCTCAAAAGCTGCGGTAGAACAAATGACCAGAGTGTTTTCTAAAGAAATAGGAAGAGGAATATCTGTAAACGCCCTTGCACCCGGACCAACAGAAACTGAATTATTCTTAAATGGAAAATCAGAAGAGTTCATTGATAAATTAAAGTCTATGAATGCTTTCGACAGATTGGCACAACCTATTGATATCGCCAGAGTAGCACTATTTTTAGCCAGCGATGAATCTAAATGGATTTCAGGGCAGGTAATCGCTGCAAATGGTGCATTAATTTAATCTTACTTTTAAAAAACTATTGATGAAATTTAAAATAGCTACACTACTAGTATTAAGTATTTTAATCACTTCTTGCAAAGGGGAACAAACTGCCAAAAAAGAAACGATTCAAACTCCTGAATTCACGAATAAAGGAGAAGAATTAGTTTCAAAAATGCTTGAAAAAGTCGGCGATTACAAAACGCTTCGTAGTAAGAAAGATGTTGTGTACACATACACCTATCAAACACCAGATGGTAAAACAGATATTTCAACAGAGAAATACATTTTCGATGGTGAACTATCATATGGTAAATACGAACAGCACCAAAGAACCTTAAGTGACTTACAGGGCACAATTGAACAAGGTTATGACGGTAAAGAATTCTGGTTAAAACATAATGGAGAAATACTAAACGATAGTATTGCCTTAAAAAGAGTTGCTTTTAACAGACCTACTAATTTCTATTGGTTTACCATGTTTCAAAAGTTAATGGACAAAGGTATTTCGTATGAGTATTTAGGCGAAAAAACCTTAAACGAAATTCCTTATGAAATTGTAAAAGTATCCTTCAATTTTGGAGACTCGAAGCCAACAGATATTTATCAGCTTTACATTAATAAAAATACATCTCTTGTAGATCAGTTTCTATTTACAGTAGCAGACTTTGGCGCTATGGAAACTCCGAATTTAATGAGCTTAGAATATGAAGATGTTGACGGAATGCTTTTCCCTACTAAGCGAAAATACAAGAAATCTACTTGGGAAGCCGCATTTAGCGATTCACCTTGGGTAACAGTAAACTGGTCTAATATTAAATTCAATAATGGACTAAAAACTAGTGATTTTGAAAGATAGGTAATCGCTAAAATATACATTAACTAACCACAGTAAAAAAGTATGAACGTATTTCCGGTCACAGCAAGTACCATATCAGCAAAAGAATTAGGGGAATTTGCACAAGAAAAATACGGACTGGATAATAGTTACGCCTGTAAGTTATTCAGAACCGGAATGAATCATACCTATTTCATATCAAACGATATCTCTAAATATGTTTTAAGAGTTTACAGTCACAATTGGAGAACTAAATCTGAAATTACAGAAGAGTTAAAACTATTAAATTTATTACGTGAAAATAATTTAAGTATTTCTTATCCCATTAAAGATATCAATGGAGAATTGATACAGGAAATAAATGCTCCAGAAGGAAAGAGATACATGGTAGTATTCTCATTCGCAAAAGGTGAAAAAGTAAGATTTATGAATAATGAAACTTGTTCACAAATTGGCGCTTTAATGGCACAAATTCACACTCTTGTTACAGATAAAAATATTGACCGTATTTCTTATAACAAAAAAACACTTTTAGAAAAACCATACGAGTACTTACAACAGTTCTTTTCTGAGAATTTATCAGAAATGAAATACATTAAGGAGTTTGGAGAAACTTTTAAAAACTCAGATTTTAAAAACATTCCGAACGAAGTTGTTCATATGGATATTTGGTACGATAACATGGCTATTACCGAAGAAAAGGAATTACCATTTTCGACTTTGACTTTTGTGGTAATGGATGGCAAATATTAGATATTGGGTATTTTTGCAAACAGTTATTTCTCATAGCATCTGACAAAACTAAATACGAATTAAAAGTTCAGAGTTTTTTAAAGGGATATAATAAAATCAAACAATTATCCAATAAAGAATTAGGATTGATCCCCAAGGCGGGAACCTCGGTCTTTATATTTTATCTTGGTATTCAAGCCCAAAGATATGACTGGTCTAATGTGTTTTTATCAGAGAATTATTTAAAAATGTTTGTTGGAAGAATACAAACTTGGATTGAATATTATCGGAAAAAAGAAATAACCTTGGCTAACAATCCATAGAACAGGCAGATAACATTAGCTTTTATTAAGGGTAATACTATTTTGAGAGTTTACCATGATAGTTCATTTGCTTTTTTAATGATACAAAACCTTAATACTACTTAAAACAAACACCTATCTACTTAATTTAACCCAACTTCGTCAAAATCATATTATTTTACTTATGTTTTGAAATAATAAGATTAACAAATTTTAGCAATTGTTATTATCAAAAATAAATACATTGCAAGCCTGTTTAAATGGTAACAGATACCTAAAAGTTCTTAAACAGAACTCAACTTATTTTTTTATAAAACTAACTACCAACTCAACTTATGTCTACAAACAACGACTACGCCGCGTTCGAAAACCTAAACGAAGAACAATTACCCGTTGCAAAACATAAGTTACATGATTGGACCCATTTTGCTGGTCTTTACGCCGCTGAACACGTTGCCGCAACCGAGTTTGTAATCGGCGCTACATTCGTAGCATTAGGGGCTAAAACAATGGATATTATTTTGGGTCTATTGATCGGAAATATTTTGGCAGTTCTCAGCTGGACATTCATAACCTCACCCATTGCCGTAGAAACAAGATTAAGTTTATACACCTATCTCAATAAAATTGCTGGAGATTCTATGACCAAGCTTTACAATTGGGCAAACGTCATTATTTTCTCGGTCATATCTGCCGCCATGATTACCGTATCTGCAACTGCAGTCCGCTTTGCTTTCGATATACCTGCACAATTAAACTGGTACCCTACCAATATGTGGTTTGTGGTCATCGTTTTCTGCGTAGGTTTAGTAGTAGTTTCTATTGCTTTATACGGATTTAATGCAGTATCTGAATTTTCAGGAATATGCGCACCATGGCTTTTTGTAATGTTCACCAGTGGTGCAATGGTTTTATTACCAGCTTTGTCTTTAGATGTACTAGGAACAACGTTACCTAGCGGATGGAACGATTTGATATCACTCGGAGATCAATCCATTTGGACAGGAGTTGATAGTGCCGGAGAACCTGGTATCGGACTTGTTGAAGTAATCGGGTTCGCATGGGCAGCAAATACTATTACCCATTTCGGATTAATAGATATGGCGTTATTACGTTTCGCCAAAAAGAAATCGTACGGTCTAGCAACCAGCACAGGTATGATGTTCGGGCATTATGTTGCGTGGATAGCTGCCGGAATTATGGGAGCCGGTGCAGCAGTAATCATCGGGAAATCGATTGTCGAATTAGATCCAGGAGATGTTGCTTTTTATGCCTTAGGGTGGTCTGGTTTCGTTATTGTAATCGTAGCAGGTTGGACGACAGCAATTACCAATCTATATAGAGCAGGTTTAGCTGCACAGGCAATTTTTCATAATCACTCACGAAAGAAAACTACCATAGTTGTTGGTCTAATTACCATCGCTATAGCCTGTTTCCCATTTGTATTCTCACAGATTTTACCGCTATTGACGTATGCAGGTTTATTGGTTGTACCTGTTGGTGCTATAGTATTTGCAGAGCATCAGATATTTCCAAAAATTGGGTACACACGTTATTGGTCTCAATACCGCAAATTAACCTTTAGTACACCAGCCATTGTTTCATGGGGATTAGGTCTGGTATTTGGCTTTGGCTTGAATGCTTTTAATGTAATGTCTTTCTTCTATTTATTCATACCAACATGGATTTTCACTATCGCAGTTTATACTTTTTTAGCTGGTCGTTACGGAGCAAAAGAGAAATACCCAGAAGCAGAAGAACAAGAAAAAATTCGTAATGAGAAAATTGTGGCTTTTCAAGAAGAAAAAAGTAAATTAGAAACAACGCCAAAGAAAGACGCTACCCCATTCTCAAAAATTTTAAAACTGGTATCTCTCGTTGCCCTAATAATAACGCTAATATTAGCAGGTACAGTTTTATTCGACAGTGCAAATGAGAACAGCTATATTAATAATAGAGAAATTTTCTATACGTATGCATTTGTATGTACAGTAACTTATTTCGTTACAGCATACTGGGTATTAATACGTGGCAAATCAATAAACAAAGCTAAAAATGAATAAAGAAATCATGTTGAACAAAGAGAATTTAGCGACTATAAACAAGCAAATACCTATTCCTACTTTTGATAGAGCATCATTAAAATCTGGAATCGTACATGTTGGTGTTGGTGGTTTTCATAGAGCGCACCAAGCCTTTTATACCCATTTGTTACAAGAAAAGGGAGATGCTGCTGCATGGGGTATATGCGGAATTGGTCTTCGAAAGGGTGATCAGAAGATTCATGATGTGCTACAAAAACAAGACGGACTTTACACATTGATTGTAAAGCATCCTGATGGTAAGATAGATTCACAAGTAATTGGTTCTATTATCGACTTTAAACTTGGTCATGACACTCCCGATGTAGTTATCGACCAAATGGCACATCCTGATACAAAAATAGTATCCTTAACGATTACAGAGGGTGGCTATAATTTTAATTCGTCAACGGGAGAATTTGATTTTGAGAATGCAGATGTACAGCACGAATTACAACATCCGAAAGACCCTAAAACCATCTACGGATTTTTAACGGCTGCCATTAAAAAAAGAAAAGAAGAAGGCTTACCAGCTTTTACGGTAATGTCTTGTGACAATATTCAGCACAATGGTGATGTAACCAGAGAAATGCTACTTGCTTTTGCAAACAGACAAGATAAAGAATTGGCTGAATATATTGACAAAGAAGTAAGTTTCCCAAACAGTATGGTAGACCGTATTACGCCAGTTACCACTCAAGCAGACATTGAATATTTAGAAAGTACTTATGATCTAAAAGACGAATGGCCTGTAACTTGCGAGCCATTTATTCAATGGGTAATTGAAGATAATTTCTCTAACGGTAGACCAGAATTTGAAAAAGTTGGAGTGCAATTCGTGCCAGATGTAAAGCCATATGAAAAAATGAAGCTTCGCCTTTTGAATGCAGGGCATTCTGTATTGGGTATTCTTGGAGCTATTCATGGTCACCCAACTATTAACGCTTGTATGGAAGATGATTTGTTCGTTACCTATTTAAGAGCATTCATGGATGAAGAAGCTACTCCTGTTTTAGACAAACTAGAAGGCATCGATTTAACTGCATATAAAGATAGTTTACAAGAACGTTTTGCGAACCCAAATATAAAAGATAGCGTAAGCAGAATTTGCTCAGAGAGTTCAGCAAAATTGCCGAAATTCTTAATTGCAACCATTCAAGATAATTTAGCGAATGGCGGTAGCATTAAATTTGCGACTTTAGTAATTGCTGCATGGTGCTATTACAGCGATAAGGGAATAGATAAAAACGGTAACCCGATTGAAATTATTGACGCTATGCAAGATCAACTGCATGCGGCGGCAAGCAAAACAAACACTGACCCACTAGCTTTTATAAGACAAGAATCATTATTTGGTAACTTAATCAACGAAGATAAATTTACCAGTTTGTACAGCAAAATGGTTCAGAAAATCTACAAAGATGCTGATATTAAGAAACTAATGAAACAAGCTTAATCTAGCAATAGATCTATTTTTGCTAACACTATTAACTCAGACTTATTATTACCTGAGAATGAACTTGCAATAGCCTTGGCCGTCTTTTTGGTCAAGGTTTTTATTTTATCTGAAAATGCATGCGGATGAATTTTATAAAACTCCTTAAAATCATCAAAACATTCTTCACTACTTTTTTCAGACTCCATTAAAACATCAAAAACAATTTCAATTTGGTTTGCAGCATCGGTACCATACCGGTCTGTAAAATCATCTACATACAACCAATCTTCTTTTACGTATTCCTTGACTTTAGCCCATTCATTATTATGCACGGTTCCATCACTTATAGCCACGGCATAAAATAGCTTACCTAAATTTTCATAGAGTCCGTTCATTGTTTTCGGCGTATTTTCCATTTTGTCTTGTCTTAGTTGATTTCAAGTAAAAATATGAAGTAGGATGTAGTTTTAATATGACAAAAATCAGTAGTAATCGATATATTTGATATATGCAGGATTTTCAAGAAAATAGTGACATTTTTAATTTATTATCAGAAGGTGTTTCAGAAGGCATTATCGTTGTAAATGCTGATCAAATTATTGTAGCCACTAATACGTCATCGCTGCAAATGTTTGGTTACGAGAAAGGCGAACTAGTTGGCAAACCTTTAGACATACTAATACCCAGAAGGTACCATGCAGGTCATGGTGCACATGTAGATAATTTTATCGCAAAAAGTGATAAACGCCAAATGGGGCATGGTAGAAATCTATATGGCATATGTAAAGACGGCAAAGAATTTCCTGTTGAGGCAGGTTTGAATCCGTTTGAATTTTATGGCGCTACCTATGTAATGGCCTTGGTAATTAATATTACAGAACGTAAAAATAGAGAAGAAGAACTAAGCCACTGGGCACGAATTTTTGATGAATCGCTGAATGAAATTTTCATTTTTGATGCCGATACGTTTAAGTTTTTGAATATAAATAAAGAAGCGCAAAGAAATATAGGGTATTCATTTGAAGAGTTATACACAATGACTCCCGTTGACATTAAACCCGATATGGATATTTCTGAATTCAATACCTTGATAGCTCCATTAGTTAATGATGAAACTGCCAAAGTTAAGTTCGAAACCAGACATGGAAGAAAAGACGGAACTTCGTACCCAGTTGAAGTACATCTACAACTATCGAAACTAGGAAAAGAAAAAGTATTTGTTGCCTTTATTCTAGATATCACAGAGAGAAAAAATTATACAGAAAACTTAGAAAAAATAGTAGAAGAACGTACCCATCAACTAACAGAAGCGCTCGCTGTTGAAAAAGAACTGAACGAACTTAAAACACGTTTCTTATCATTAGTATCGCATGAATTTAAAACACCTTTAAGCAGTATACTAACATCGATTACCTTACTCGGTAAATATACCGAAACAGAACAGCAACCAAAGCGAGATAAACACGTAACTACAATAAAAAATAAGGTAAAATATTTAGATACCATACTTAATGATTTTCTATCTGTAGAACGGTTAGAATCTGGTAAGGTGAATTATAAAATCGAAGAATTTCCGCTTAGTAAAACCGTTAACGAGGTAGTATATAATGCCAACATGCTGCTCAAGTCTGGCCAACAGATTCACTACCCAGAAAACATTGATGAATTAAATATTCAATTCGATGAAAAGACCTTAGAATTGGCGCTATCCAATTTAGTACATAATGCTATCAAATACTCTCCAGAAGATTCCACCATTGATATAAAGGTGGATATCAAAGATACAGGTTATACCATTAGTGTCATTGATGAAGGCATTGGTATACCGGTAGAAGAGCAAAAACACATATTTAATCGTTATTTTAGGGCAGAGAACGCTTTATTGACACAAGGCACCGGCATTGGTTTAAATATCGCAAAACAACATATAGAGAACTTAGGTGGAAGTCTTGAGTTTTCAAGTACAGAAAGTATAGGGTCAACATTTACGCTAAGTATACCTAAATTAAAAACCAACTAGAAGATGAAAAGAATTTTATTGATTGAGGACGATAAAGCCTTGCGAGAAAATACCGAAGAACTTTTAGAATTAGCGGGTTATACAGTTATGACGGCACCTAATGGAAAAATAGGTATTTCAGCCGCCATTGAAAATTTACCAGACATTATCATTTGCGATATTATGATGCCCGAAGTTGATGGCTATGGTGTACTCGAAAATCTTTCTAGTAACGAAAAAACGAAGCACATACCGTTCATTTTTCTATCTGCAAAAACTGAGCATAAAGAAATACGGAAGGGAATGGATCTTGGGGCAGATGACTACCTAACCAAACCCTTTGAAGAAGAGGAACTAATGAGTGCTGTAAAAAGTAGGTTGGCAAAAGCCGAACTACTAATGCGCATGCAAGATGAAACGTCTAAAGAACACGGAGTTTCTGAAAATGAAATGCGCACCATTCATGAACTTAAAAATTTCTTTGATGACAATGGCGAAGTAGTAAATTTCAAGCAAGGAGAACATATTTATGAAGAAAATAGCCGTTCTAACAAAATTTATCTTGTTTTAAAAGGACTTGTAAAATGCTACAATATGGATCCTGACGGAAAAGAGCTGATTACATCTTTGGCAAAGGCAGATGACTTTTTAGGCTTCACCTCCTTTTTAAACAATGTACCCTATCAAGAATCTGCTACAGCATTAGAGGATGTTGAATTAGCAGGTATTTCGAAAGAAAATTTAAAAGAAATACTGAACGAAAATAAGACCATTTCTATGGAGCTAATGGAACTCTTATCTGCAAACATTTCGAATATAAAAGCTCAATTATTACAAATGGCCTATAGTTCTGTACGCAGAAAAACAGCACAAACCTTGTTACAATTTGCCGATGTCATGAATACAAAACCAGATGAGCCCATTAGAATATCGCGTAATGATCTAGCAAGTGTTGCAGGTATAGCGACCGAAAGCTTAATACGTACATTGTCTGGATTTAAAAAAGAAGGTCTAATAGCCGTCGAAGGTAGAAATATTCAAATATTAGAAATTAAAGCATTACAATATGTAAATTAAACGATATCTGATAAATATCATTTATCACGTTTCATCAACCATTTACTTTTGTAAAGTAAGTCGATTGAATGAAACACATTTTAATACCCACTGATTTTTCTAATAATTCTTGGAACGCCCTTGAATATGCTGCGTGTTTTTTTGAAAACATAAAATGCACCTTTTATGTATTGCATGTAGATGATTTAGGTAATTCTGATATCGCCGCAAATTCATTTTTGACAATAAATGCAAAAGAAAAATTTAGTGCTTTAGATAAACTGAACGAAACCATTGACCGTATAGCGATGTGTTTCCCAAACCCTGATCACAAATTTATTTCGCTTGAAGAGTATGGTAATCTTATTGATATAGTAAGGAAGACCGTTGACGAGAAAAAGATAGATTTAATTGTAATGGGCACGAAAGGGGCTTCTAGCATAAAAGCATCTATAATTGGCACTAGTACAGGTAATGTGATTACCAAAGTAGCTTGTAATGTATTAGTAATACCTGAAAATACGATTACCAAAAAGCCAAGTAACATTGCTTTTCCTACAGACTTTAATCTTTTCTACACCTACCCTATTTTAAATTCTATTACAGAAATACTAGAAATTTCAAATGCAAAGTTAGACGTCATTCATGTTACACAATCTAAACCCAATTTTTCAAATTCTCAGGTAATTAACCAAGCCTATCTCAATGATTATTTAAAAGAGTTATTTATCGATAAACATAGCTTTAATCATATTTTAGGCAAAAGTGTTAGAGATTCAATTTTAAATTATATCGCAGAAAATGAAATTGAAATGTTGACATTGGTTGCGAAAAATTTAAACCTATTTCAACAAGTATTTTTCAACAACTCTGTTGAAGTACTAAGCCACCAAACTTCAGTACCATTATTTGTAATGCATGAATAAAAATTTGTGAACTTTACTATTATTTTTATTCCATTTGTAATCTGATGGGTATAAAATACTATTACACCTCAATAAAGCGATTGCATCAATAATTTAAGACATTCAGTCTTTTCAAAGAACTTAAGAACGTGTGTAATTAGCACTCAAAATCGTACTTTTGCAACTTTGCTATGAATACATGATTAATTTTGAAGAAAATATAGAAGTTAAGGGCGCACGCGTTCATAACCTTAAGAATATAGATGTTACCATACCGCGAGACAAACTGGTTGTTATAACTGGCTTATCTGGTAGTGGAAAATCTTCATTGGCTTTTGACACCATTTACGCAGAAGGGCAAAGACGTTATATCGAAACTTTTTCTGCCTATGCCAGACAATTTTTAGGCGGATTAGAACGCCCAGATGTTGATAAAATTGATGGTTTATCGCCTGTAATTGCTATTGAACAAAAGACGACTTCCAAATCGCCAAGATCTACAGTTGGTACCATTACAGAAATATATGATTTCTTAAGACTACTTTTTGCCCGTGCAGCAGACGCACATAGTTATAACACAGGCGAAAAAATGGTGAGTTATAGCGATGAACAAATTAAGAACTTGATTATTGAATCGTATAACGGAAAGAAAATAAATATTCTTGCACCGATAATTAAATCAAGAAAAGGTCACTATCGTGAGCTATTTGAACAAATTGCAAAGCAAGGTTTCGTAAAAGTTCGCGTTGATGGTGAAGTAAAAGATATCGTTAAAGGCATGAAGGTGGACCGTTACAAGGTGCACGATATAGAGATTGTCATTGACCGTTTAAAAGTAGTTGAAAGCGAAGATTTTCATAAACGTTTATCCGAAACTATAAATACAGCCATGTATAGTGGCGAGAATGTATTAATGGTTTTAGAAGAAGGTACAGATTTACCGAGGTATTTTAGTAGAGATTTAATGTGCCCTTCAACGGGTATCTCCTATCCTACCCCTGAACCTAATACATTTTCATTTAACTCGCCAAAAGGCATGTGCCCCTATTGCAGCGGCTTAGGTCATGTATATGAAGTAAATGAGAAGAAGATTTTCCCTAATAAAAAATTATCTATTAAAGGTGGCGGAATAGCCCCATTAGGAGATTATAAAAAATCTTGGGCATTTAAACAGATCGAGACTATAGCAGAACGCTATAATTTTAAAATAACAGACCCTATAGATACCATTCCTGCTGAAGCCATCGAGATTCTTTTAAACGGTGGTAAAGAAAGTTTTGAGGTAGATTCGAAAACATTGGGCGTAAAACGAACCTATAAAATTGATTATGAAGGAATTTCTAATTTCATAAAAAATCAGTTCGAAGAAGCTGCCTCAACATCTATAAAACGATGGGCAAAAGAATATATGGACAGAATTACTTGTCCGTCATGTACAGGTTTCCGACTTAGAAAAGAATCGCTTTACTTTAAAATTGAAGATAAGAATATTGCCGAGTTAGCTAATTTAGATATTGTTGAATTAGCAGCATTCTTTAATGGTTTAGATAAAAAACTTAGCGGTAATCAGCTAAAGATAGCCGAAGAGATTATAAAAGAGATCAGTACTAGAATTCAATTTTTACTAGATGTAGGTCTCGATTATTTATCATTGAACAGAAGCTCTAAATCATTATCTGGTGGCGAAGCACAACGTATTCGATTAGCGACCCAAATTGGATCCCAATTGGTAGGTGTACTTTATATTCTAGATGAGCCAAGCATCGGTTTACACCAGCGAGATAATGAACGATTGATTAAATCTTTAGAATCTCTTAGAGATATTGGCAACTCTGTTATCGTAGTCGAACATGACCGCGATATGATAGAAAGGGCTGATCATGTAATTGACATAGGTCCGAAAGCAGGTAAAAACGGTGGAGAAATCATATCTCAAGGTACGCCTGAAGAATTGAAAAATGTTCATACGCTTACTGCCGATTATATGACCGGTGTAAAGAAGATTGAAGTCCCGAAAAAGAGAAGACCCGGTAATGGCAATGAAATTGTATTATCTGGCTGCACAGGAAATAATTTAAAGAACCTTACTGTCAAATTTCCTTTAGGAAAAATGATTGGCGTTACAGGAGTATCCGGTAGTGGTAAATCAACTTTGATCAACGAAACGCTTTATCCAATTATGAACGCTCATTATTTCAATGGCGTTAAAAAACCGATGCCGTATAAGAAAATTACGGGGCTAGAGCATATCGATAAAGTTATTGACATCAACCAATCGCCAATTGGTAGAACACCAAGATCAAACCCGGCGACATATACTGGTGTATTTGGCGAAATACGTTCGCTATTTGCAAAAACTACTGAAGCATCTATACGTGGCTACAAACCCGGTAGATTTAGTTTTAATGTAAAAGGTGGTCGTTGTGAAACTTGTCAAGGTGGAGGATTGCGTGTTATTGAAATGAATTTTTTACCAGATGTTTATGTAGAATGTGAAACCTGTAATGGTAAGAGATTTAATAGAGAAACGCTAGAAATTCGTTACAAAGGCAAGTCCATTTCAGATGTTTTAGAAATGACAATTAACGAAGCTGTATCATTTTTTGAACTTATTCCGAAAATACATCGTAAGTTAAAGACCATACAAGATGTGGGCTTAGGTTACATATCTTTAGGGCAGCAATCTACTACCTTATCAGGTGGTGAGGCGCAACGTATAAAATTGGCAACAGAACTTTCTAAGAGAGATACGGGTAATACCTTCTATATTTTAGATGAGCCTACAACCGGACTTCATTTTGAAGATATTAGGGTTTTAATGGATGTTTTGAATAAATTAGCTGATAAAGGAAATACCGTGTTAGTTATTGAACATAATATGGACGTAATTAAAATGGTAGATTATATCATAGATATCGGTTACGAAGGCGGACGCTCAGGTGGGCAGTTAGTAGCGAAAGGCACGCCAGAAGAGGTTGCAAAAGACAAGAAAAGCTACACCGCAAAGTTTTTAAAAAGAGAATTAAAATAATAATTAGATAAAAAATCTATCTAAAAGTATATTAAATAAAGAATGAGATCAGAAAAACATCATAAAGGCTGGAACGAAATAAAAACCAATGACTCTTGGGCCATTTTTAAGATAATGGGCGAGTTTGTAAATGGTTTTGAGCGCATGAGTAAAATAGGACCATGTGTATCTATTTTTGGTTCTGCCAGAACAAAAGAAGAAGACCCATATTACAAACTAGCGGTATCTATTGCAAAATCTATTGCAGAAGCAGGTTACGGAGTTATTACTGGTGGTGGACCAGGTATTATGGAAGCTGGTAATAGAGGTGCCAACCTTGCCGGTGGTACATCTGTAGGTTTAAACATTGACCTACCTTTTGAGCAACATGATAATCCGTATATCGATAATGATAAGAGTTTAGATTTCGACTACTTCTTCGTAAGAAAGGTAATGTTCGTAAAATACTCTCAAGGTTTTGTAGTAATGCCTGGCGGCTTTGGAACATTAGATGAGCTTTTTGAAGCCATCACGTTGATACAGACACATAAAATTGGAAAATTCCCGATTATTCTTGTGGGCAGTGATTTTTGGACCGGACTTATGGACTGGGTAAAAGGCACCATGCTTAAAATGGGAACTATTAGTCCCGAAGATTTAAACCTTATTCAAATTGTAGACACTGAAGAAGAAGTTGTTGAGATCATAGATACCTTTTATAAAGGGCATAGTATGAGTCCTAATTTTTAATCTTAGCCTTGATACGTAATTCTCATTCATTTCTCTATTCCTGTATATTATTATTAGTTGTTAATGCGACTAGTTGTTTTGCTCAATACGAAACTGACCTTAGTGTAACTTTAAACGAGTATACTAAAGAGCTCGATATTCGTCAAGAGTTCACCTATTATAATAAGTCTAATTACAACTTAGGTGTCATTTATTTTAATGATTGGGCGAATGCCTACTCAGATAAAAATACAGGACTAGCGAAAAGGTTTGCACAAGAATTTAAAAAATCGCTGCATTTGGCCAAAGCCGATGAGCGAGGTAAAACTACCATTATAAGTGTAGTCGACGATTCTTATAACGGACTTGAATGGAGCCGTACCGAAGGTAAAGACATTTTAAAGGTCACGCTTAACAATATATTGCTACCCAACACATCTACTAAAGTTTTCATCACCTATAAGGTAAAACTACCACCAAATAAATATACGCCCTATGGGTATGGCAACCGAGGCGATTACTACCTAAAAGACTGGTACTTAACACCTGCTGTATATGACGGTAAATGGCATCTGTATTCAAATAAAAATCTAGAGGATCTTTATATGAACGAAACCAATACCATCATTAACTTTAAATATCCCGATAGCTTAAATCTTGCTTCTAATTTTGATATTGACTCAGAGTCAAAATTTCCAAATGGGCAGTTCGCGCAACTAAAAGGAAACCGACAACGTGGTGGAGAAATAATACTTAGTCCGCAAAAAGACTTTTTTACACACCGCACACCTTACATGACTTTTTTAACAGATATCAGAGCACCAAGATATAGTGTTATTGGGCAGGGATTATCAATCAATAAAGTCGCCAATTTTATCCACCAAAACTTAGGAGATTACCCTCATAAGAAAATATTAGTAAGCGAGTTAGATTATAACAAAGACCCACTTTATGGTCTAAACCAACTACCCTCTTTTATACGCCCGTACGAAGAACAATTTCAATTCGAAATGAAATTCTTGAAAACGGCAATCAACAGTATTTTAAGAGAAACTATGTTCTTGAATCCGCGAAAAGAGCAATGGTTGAACAGTGCTATCGCCAACTATTTAATGATTGCCTATATAGACAAATATTACCCTGATCAAAAGATGATGGGTAAACTATCAAATATTTGGGGCTTCAGAAGTTTTGAATTGGCAAAGATGGATTTCAATGACCAGTATCCTTTTCTATATAATTTAACAGCGCGTAAAAATTTAGACCAAGCGCTACAAACCTCGAACGATTCGCTTATAAAGTTCAACCAGAAAATCGCCAATAAGTATAAAGCAGGTTTAGGCTTAGCTTATTTGGCAGATTATATTGGAAAAGAACATGTTGATGAAAGTATAAAAACATTTTTTGAGTATTATAAACTAAATACTGTCAAGGTTCATGATTTTGAATCGATATTAAAACGCTCTACCGAACAAGATATTAATTGGTTTTTTAAAGATTACGTATCTACAGATCGCAAAATCGATTTCAAAATAAAAAAAGTACAGAAAGACACCGATTCGCTATTGGTTACTATAAAAAATAAGGAAGGTACGAACGTGCCTATTTCGGTATTCGGACTCAAAAAAGATTCTGTGGTTTCTGAATATTGGTTTAGCAATATTGAGTTTGAAGAAACCTTTGCGATACCTAATAACCAAGAAGATAGGCTGGTTCTAAATTACGACAAAAAAATACCAGAATTTAATCAACGAGACAACTGGAAATCATTAAAGGGGTTTCTATCTAGTAACAAAAAACTAAAGTTTACTTTCTTTAAAGATGCTGAAAACCCATATTATAATCAGGTTTTCTATGTTCCGGTATTGAGTTTTAATATTTATGATGGCTGGACCCCAGGTATGCGGCTTTATAACAAGACCTTACTAGAAAGACCATTTGTATATGATTTCTCTCCCTCTTATTCCTTCAGAGAGAAAGCTTTTGTAGGTTCTGGAAAATTCAGTTATAGAAAATACCTAAGTAAAAGCGGGTTGTATGTTGCTCAATATAATATCGGTGCCGGCACTTCTCACTTTAATGAAAACTCCAGATACTCATCTGTAACACCCTCGTTAAGTTTTGGCTTTAGGCCCGCAGACTTATTATCAAATAAAAGAGATTTTCTGTCTTTCAGGTATGTAAATATTTTTAGAGATTTTGATCCAGCTCTAATATCTCTGGCTAACGACCCGGAAAATCCAGATTATAGTGTATTTAACGCACGTTATACCAGTAGAAATAATGGCATATTAGATTATAATTCCTGGTTTGCAGATTTTCAATTAGCAGGCAGTTTTAGCAAGCTGTCGTTTGAATATGAATATCGAAAATTATTTGATAATAATAGACAATTGAACCTTCGATTTTTTGCAGGTAAGTTTTTAAGTAATAATACGCAAACTGATTTCTTTAGTTTTGCCCTTGACCGCCCTACAGATTACCTTTTCGATTATGGTTACTTAGGAAGATCGGAAGATTCTGGTATTTACAGTCAGCAGATTATTATAGCCGAAGGCGGATTCAAATCTTTTCTTGATCAACAATATAGATTCTCAAATGATTGGATGGCAACGGTAAACGGTAGTTTCAACCTATGGAAATGGATCGAATTATATGGTGATGCCGGAATAGTTAAAAACAGAGGTATTAACGGCAAGTTCGTATACGACTCTGGTGTACGTTTAAATCTTGTAACCGATTACTTTGAATTGTATCTACCGGTTCACTCAAACAACGGCTGGGAAGTATCGCAACCAAACTATGGTGAAAAAATAAGATTCATCATTACGGTGAGTCCTAAAACCTTAACAGGACTATTCACAAGAAAATGGTTTTAAACTATCAAATCTCAATACGGATAGTAATATTTTTAGCTTAAATTCAGATATTTTCAATAAAATATCAAATTTGTTGAAAAATATGGAATAAATTAACTGGTTACAGCGTTGCTAAAAAGTACTTGATTCGGTAATTTTGTATAAACACATATAATACATGGATGTTTCTTCTAAAACCAGTAATGATATTTCTTTTGAAGATTTCAAAGAACAAATTATCAATGACTACGAAATTGCTTTTTTAAGTAGAACCTGTAGTTTATTGGGAAGAAAAGAAGTACTAACCGGTAAAGCCAAGTTCGGTATTTTCGGTGACGGTAAAGAACTACCGCAATTAGCCATGGCAAAGTCATTTAAAAATGGTGATTTTAGAAGTGGCTATTACAGAGATCAGACATTTATGATGGCTTTAGGTTTACTACAACCAAAAGAATTCTTTCATGCCCTTTACGCTACCACAGATATCGAAAAAGAACCTATGAGTGCCGGTAGGCAAATGGGTGGTCACTTTTTAACGCATAGCTTAAATGCCGATGGTAGTTGGAAAGATTTAACAAAACAAAAAAACAGTAGTGGAGACATTTCATGTACAGCAGGGCAAATGCCACGTCTTTTAGGTTTGGCACAAGCATCAAAAGTATACAGAAATCAGGAAGGTCTTGACAGCGCGAAATTTTCAGTAAACGGAAACGAAATCGCTTGGGGCACCATTGGTAACGCAAGTACTAGTGAAGGCATGTTTTTTGAAACTATAAATGCTGCAGGTGTACTACAAGTACCTATGGTCATTAGTGTTTGGGACGATGAATACGGCATATCGGTACCTGCAAAATTCCATACGACAAAAGAAAATATTTCAGAAATTCTATCTGGTTTTCAACGAACTGAAAACGAAAAGGGATATGAAATCTTAAGAGTAAAAGGTTGGGACTACACCGCGTTAATGCATACCTATGAAAATGCGGCAGATATTGCAAGACAAGAACATGTACCAGTATTAATACATGTAAGCGAATTAACACAACCACAAGGTCATTCTACATCTGGATCACATGAACGTTATAAAGATAATGTTCGATTAGAATGGGAACGTGACCATGATTGTAATAAACGTTTTAAAGAATGGATTATAGAATCGGGGATTGCAACTACCGAAGAATTAGACTCTATTGAAAAAAGAATTAAGCGTACCGTTAGAGAAGCTAAAAAACAGGCTTGGGATGAGTACCTGAAAGACAACCTTACCGAGAAGTCTGTTTTAATTAATATAATAGAAAAAGCAGCCTCTAAAAGTGCCAACAAGAATTTCCTTAATAAATTAAAAAATGATTTAATTGCGGTTGAAGAGCCTCTACGCAAAGATCTGGCAATTTCAGCAAGAAAATCTTTACGCTATTTACTAGGGGAAAATTCGCAAGAAAAGCAAGATCTAATTCAGTGGACTGCCAACTTTCTAAAAGAATCGCAACATAAATATAGCTCGCATTTATATAGCGAAAATGATAACAAAGCGACAAATGTTACGGCTATCTCTCCTGAATACAATGACGATGAAGAACAAGTAGATGGTAGAGTTATTCTAAGAGATAATTTTGATAAGCTATTTGAAAAATACCCGAATATTTTAATTTTCGGAGAAGATACAGGTGCTATTGGCGATGTAAACCAAGGCCTTGAGGGTATGCAAGAAAAATATGGCAAAATACGTGTTGCAGATACGGGTATTCGCGAAACTACGATCATTGGGCAAGGTATAGGAATGGCCTTAAGAGGACTTAGACCAATTGCCGAAATTCAGTACTTAGATTATATTTTTTACGCGCTATCTACCCTTACAGATGATTTAGCAACATTATTATACAGAACAGCAGGAAAACAAAAAGCACCCTTAATCATTAGAACAAGAGGTCACAGACTTGAAGGTATATGGCATTCTGGATCAGAAATGGGCGGACTTATCCATTTACTGAGAGGCATGTATATTCTTGCACCTAGAAATATGACACAAGCTGCCGGTTTCTATAACACACTTTTAAAGAGTGATGAACCTGCATTGGTTATAGAAAGTCTGAACGGATATCGATTAAAAGAAAAGAAGCCCAAAAATCTTGGTGAATTCTGCACACCGATTGGTAAAGTTGAAACCCTAAAAGAAGGAAGCGATATCACATTGGTTTCCTATGGATCAACACTACGTATCGTTGAAAAAGCTGCAAGAGAATTAATTGAAGTTGGGATTAATGCTGAGGTAATAGATGCGCAAACCTTACTACCCTTTGATATTAAAATGGAGGTTTTAGAAAGCGTAAAGAAAACAAACCGTTTATTGGTAATAGATGAAGATGTACCTGGCGGATGTTCTGCTTATCTCTTAAATGAAATTGTAGAAAAACAAGGTGGATTTAAATATTTAGATAGTACACCACAAACCCTAAGTGCAAAAGCACATAGACCTGCTTACGGTACTGATGGAGATTATTTCTCTAAACCGAACAGAGAAGATATTTTTGAAAAGGTATATGCGATAATGCATGAAGTAAATCCTGATGACTATCCGAAATTGAGATAATGTTCAAAAATTAAGTAAGAAAAATCCCATATATTTTGGGATTTTTTTGTGTACAAATTTCTCGCTCAAAAAAATATAATTATTTTAATTGCTGCGTATAAAATCTTAACATACTGATAACTAAGCCACCCTGTATTTAGGTATAAAATTTTTATAATTAATACATTATGAGCGCTATCATATTTTAGAAAAACCAAAAAAAAATGATACTTTTAGAGTAAATATTCTGTATAAATGAAAAATACCATATTAAAAGATATTGGCTTAGCTTTTTTTAGAATAGCAATTTCAGCCATGATGTTAACCCATGGACTTCCAAAATTTCAAAAGCTAATTTCAGGTGATTTTCAATTTGCAGATCCAATCGGTATTGGTGAAACTCCCTCTTTATTTTTAGCTGTAATCGGTGAGTTTATTTGCCCAATATTAATCATCATTGGATTTAAAACTCGTTTAGCAGCTATACCAGTAGCCATCACTATGGCAGTAGCAGCATTTATAACTCATGGTGCAGATGATTTTGGAACTAAAGAAAAAGCTTTGTTTTACTTAGTAGCCTTTGTTACTGTTTCATTATTAGGTCCGGGTAAATTCGGAGTTGACAAAAAGTAATGGCTATACTATTTTATAAAGTAGTTCTTTAAGTAAATCGGCTTCCTTCATTGGTGTTGCCCCTACTCCTTTTCCTTTTAAATCCATTTCACGCAGACTAGAAATAATTCCGCTTACTTTCTTCATAGGGTAGTTACGTGCCGCAGTTTGTATCTCATTTACAAAATAAGGATTGATACGTAATGCACTAGCCACACTTTTTGGATTATGATCTGAAAGTCCGTGATACTGCAACAACTGTGTAAAAAATGAATGTAATAAGGTAATCGTTAATATGAACGGATTGTCTTTTGGATTCTGAGCAAAGTAATTGATGATTTTAGTCGCTTTAACGATGTCTCTATCACCAATAGCCCTTTTCAATTCAAAATTATTATAATCTTTACTGATACCAATATGCTCTTCAATATGCTGAGGGTTTATCTCGGTCTGTTTGGGTAGAACTAATTTTAGCTTATCAAGCTCTTTACTAATCTTACCTAAATCTGTACCTAAGTACTCCACAAGCAATAAAGCAGCTTTGTGAGATATGGTGTATCCTCGGCTTACCAAATGCTTTCTTAGCCAATCGCTAACCTGATTTTCGTAAAGTTTTTTACTTTCAAAAATTACTCCGTTCTTTTTTACGATCTTATGTAGCTTCTTTCGCTTATCTAACTTCTTGTATTTATAACAGATAACAAGTACGGTAGATTGCTGCGGATTCTCTGCATACGAACTAAGATTCTCTATAGTACGCGAAAGATGTTGTGCCTCTTTTACGATAACCACTTGACGTTCGGCCATCATTGGGTATCGTTTGGCATTACCTACGATATCTTCAATAGATACATCACGACCATAAAGCACCATTTGGTTGAACCCCTTCTCTTCTTCGTTCAACACATTAGCAGCTATATAATCGGAAATTTTATCAATAAAATAAGCTTCTTCCCCATACAGGAAATAAATAGGGCTAATCTGCCCTTTCTTAATTGCATTGACTATTTGTATTGCTTCATCCATTCAGAAAAATTCATCAACTTTGTATAATGCAGCGACTAAATTTCCCTAGCTACACTTTCAGGGTCAAAAATAGCGAAAATAGAACCTTGATTTTTGACGAAATACGTAAAAAATTTGTGGTTCTTACTCCAGAAGAATGGGTAAGACAACATGTCGTTCAATTTCTTATACAAGAAAAGAACTATCCATTGAACCATATTAACGTAGAAAAGCAAATAACACTTAATGGTTTAAAGAAAAGATATGATGTGGTCGTATTTAAAACAAATGGTGAATTGCACATACTAGTGGAGTGCAAAGCTCCAGAAATTACTATATCTCAAATGACCTTCGACCAGATTGCTCAATACAATTTTAAATTGAACGCTACCTACTTGATGGTCACGAACGGACTCTCACATTATTATTGTCAAACAGACTTTGTTGCGGAAAAATATGAATTTATGCAAGAGATTCCTGATTTTAGCCGTTAATTTGCGATTGTTTTGAAGATAGCCGTAGTCATATTAAACTGGAATGGTGAAGTGCTTTTAGAAAGGTACTTACCGTCTGTTATCAATTATTCTGCTGATACAGATATTTATGTTGCCGATAATGCATCTACAGATGACTCGGTTACTTTTGTCAAAGCCAACTATCCATCAGTAAAAATTATACAGAATACAGAAAACGGCGGATTTGCCAAGGGATATAACGACGCCATGGTAAATGTCGATGCTGATATTTATTGTCTATTGAATTCAGACGTAGAAGTAACGCCTAATTGGTTGACCCCAATTAAAGATGCTTTTACCAACATACCCGATGCCGCTATTATACAACCTAAAATTTTAGATTTACTTAAAAAAGACCACTTCGAGTATGCAGGTGCTGCCGGTGGTTTTATTGATCAGTTAGGGTATCCATTTTGTAGAGGTCGAGTTTTTCAGACTCTAGAACGTGACAATGGTCAATACAATGATACCAGAGAAATTTTTTGGGCCACAGGGGCGTGTATGTTTATCAGAAAAGAAGTGTTTCATGAACTTAAGGGTTTTGATGCAGACTATTTCGCTCATCAGGAAGAAGTAGATTTGTGTTGGCGTGCAAAAAACCATGGATACAAAATATTATATGTAGGATCATCGAGCGTGTATCACTTAGGTGGCTCAACGCTAAGTAACATGAATCCTAAAAAAACATATTTGAATTTTAGGAACACATTATTCTCTATCACCAAAAACTTACCAAGAAGAAAAGCGTTTATAATTATTTTCTTGCGATTGCTATTAGATGGTATTGCGGCAATACGTTTTCTTTTTCAGTTAAGATTTAAGCACTTTTTCGCTATTTTTAGGGCACATTTAAGCTTTTACAGGCAGTTTAGAAAAATGTACCGTAAAAGAGAAAAAACTCAATTTCTAAGGAATTATTATGCTACGAAGTCCATAGTATGGTCTTATTTCGTACATAGAATAAGTAATTTTAACATTTTAGTAAAAGATTAACTAACGTGTTAAATAAGTGACTTTGTAATTATATAATTTTGGAGTCGCTTAGATGCGAAATTAGAGTAAACAACTAAATAATTATAATAGAATTAAATTATGAAAAAAGTATTATTAGGATGTCTTGCAGCAACGCTTTTACTTTCATCTTGTGTATCTTCAAAGAAGTATGCAGATCTTGAAGCTAAGCATAAAAGTGCACAAGATTTATTGAACTCAGCTACAGTTAAATTAAACGATTGTTTAGAAGAAAAAGCAACTGCTTCCTCTAGACTACAAACTTTAGAAGATCAAAATGCATTTTTAAAAGCTAACAATCAAGATTTGATTAACAATATGGGTAACTTAACAACTTTGACTACCAAAGGTGCTGAGAACTTAGAAAAATCTTTAGAAAGCTTACAAGAAAAAGATTTAACTATTCGTAAATTAAACGATGCTATTACACGTAGAGATTCTGTTAACCTTTCATTGGTACAGAGCTTAAAAGGTGTTTTAGGAAATATGGATGATGACGATATCGAAATCAGCGTTGAAAAAGGTGTTGTATTTGTATCTATTTCTGATAAATTATTATTCAGCAGCGGTAGCTACAACGTTACTAGTAGAGCTAAAGAAGTTCTTGGTAAAGTTGCTAAGGTTGTAAATAACAAGCCAGATTTTGAATTCATGGTAGAAGGTCATACAGATAATGTACCTTACAGAGGTAACGGTTCTTTATTGGATAACTGGGATTTAAGTGTTAAGCGTGCTACTGCTGTTGTGCGTATCTTACAAAACGATTTCAATGTTGACCCTAAGCGTATGACTGCGGCTGGTAGATCAGAATATATTCCTGTTTCTTCAACCGAGAAATCTAAAAACAGAAGAACTCGTATAGTTGTTCTTCCAAAAATCGATCAGTTCTATAGCATGATTGAAGAAGGAATGAAAGATCCTGCAATCAACAAATAATATTTGATTGTCATATAAAATAAAAGCGGCTCAATTGAGCCGCTTTTTTTATACTTTAAATTTATTTGATAAAGTGTTCAAAGAATATCTAAACTTCCCTTTCCTTCACGAATAACTTCAGGTGCACCATTTGATACATCAATAATCGTAGAACCAATATTACCGCCATAACCACCATCAATAACTATATCTACAAGATTATTCCATTTTTCAAAAATCAACTCTGGATCGGTAGTATATTCTAATACATCATCTTCATCGTGAATAGAAGTTGATACTATTGGGTTGCCTAACTGCTCAACCAATGCTTTAATAATACTGTTATCTGGCACACGAATACCAACAGTTTTTTTCTTTTTAAATTCCTTGGGCAGGTTATTATTTCCTGGTAGAATAAAAGTATACGGACCTGGCAAAGCTCTTTTGAGAATCTTGAACGTGGCGGTATCAATTTGGCGTACATAATCAGATAGATTACTAAGGTCAGTACAGATAAAAGACCAATTGGCTTTCGCTAGTTTAATACCTTTAATACGTGCAATTTTCTCAAGCGCCCTTGAGTTTGTAATGTCACAACCTAAGCCGTAAACCGTATCGGTAGGGTAAATAACCAAGCCACCTTTACACAATACCTCCACTACCCTTTTAATATCTCTAGGGTTTGGGTTCTCTTCGTATATTTTAATGAATTCTGCCATTCCATTTAAGATTAAAAACCATTTCGTTATTAAATATACATAACTATCCCAACACTTCTAATTTAGCAAAGCGAAGTAGTAGTTTTTTAATATCGCCTTTATCGAACATTATTTCTGCCTTTCTATCATTACCGGCACCTTCAATTTTCACGACCTTACCACGACCAAAACGAGTATGATTAATCAATGAACCTTCGGTAAGATTTGGATCAATGGTATTTGTGTTACCCACAGGTTCACCTAATTGCGGTTTTAACTTACGTAACTTCTTTAGTTGACCTGAATTAGGTTGACCAACTATAGGCGGTGTTCCTCTAACAGGCTTATCTTGACGTAATCTACTTTTATCTACTTCACCAAAAATATTAGCATTAATAAGCGATTTGTAGCGATAACCCCCATCTACGGGAGTTAAATTTTCAACAAATTTTTCATCGATTTCTTCTAAAAAACGACTAGGTTCTGCATCTATTAATTTACCCCAGCGATATCTATTCTGTGTATATGTTAAATATGCTTGTTTCTCAGCCCTTGTCAAGGCAACATAAAATAACCTTCGCTCCTCTTCTAACTCGCTACGGGTACTCATACTCATACCTGAAGGGAAGAGGTCTTCTTCCATACCAACAATATATACGTACGGGAACTCGAGTCCCTTTGCCAAGTGAATGGTCATTAAGGCTACCCTATCATCATCACCGGTATCATTATCTAAATCGGTAGCAAGCGCAACATCTTCTAGAAACTCACTAATATTACCTGTAGCATCAGCTATTTCTTTTTGACCTTCTACGAAATCTTTAATACCGTTTAAAAGCTCTTCGATGTTTTCCATTTTACCGATTCCTTCAGGAGTTCCATCCTTCTTAAACTCTAAAAGAATACCCGTTTTTTTGGCAACATGTTCAGACAAGGCAAAAGCATCAGTAGTTTCGTTCATCACCTGAAAACTTTTGATCATGGTTACGAAATCTTGAAGCTTTCGTTTTGTACCAGAATTGATCTTCAAATCTATTCTGTCGATATTTTCCATCACCTCAAAAATAGACCTGTTGTAATGATTGGCAGCAACAACTAATCTATCAAGAGTAGTACCACCAATTCCCCTAGCCGGGAAGTTTATCACCCTTTTTAAAGCTTCTTCATCTTTAGGATTAATGACCAAACGCAAATAAGACAACACATCTTTAATTTCTTTACGTTGGTAAAATGAGAGTCCGCCATAAATACGATACGGAATATCTCTTTTACGCAAGGCATCTTCCATCGCCCTAGATTGGGAGTTTGTTCTATATAATATACAAAATTGACCATTGGTCATTTGTTGCTGCATTCTATGTTCCCAAATAGAATTGGCTACGAACCTACCTTCTTCAGCATCTGTAGTACTTCTATGAATCTTAATAGCTGCACCATCGTCATTTGCTGTCCAGACTACTTTCTCTATTTGGTTTTGGTTTTTACCTATAACCGAATTTGCGGCATTAACAATATTACGGGTAGAACGGTAATTCTGCTCTAAACGATACATGCCTACATTATCATAATCTTTTTGAAAGTTTAAGATGTTGCTAATATTTGCCCCTCTAAAAGAGTAAATACTTTGTGCATCATCACCTACCACACATATATTTTGAAAACGATCGGCCAAAGCCTTTACGATCAAATATTGCGAATGGTTGGTATCTTGGTACTCATCAACCAAAATATATCTAAATCGATCTTGGTACTTCATCAACACATCTGGGTAACGTGTTAACAGTTCATTGGTTCGTAGCAGTAAATCATCAAAATCCATCGCACCTGCCTTAAAACAACGATCCACATAATTTTCGTAGATATCGCCAGTTCTAGGTTTTTTTGCCATGGCATCTTGTTCTACCAAATCTGGATCATTACGATAAGCTTTTACGGTAATCAAACTATTCTTAAAAGACGAAATTCTATTCTGAATTTGTTTGTACTTATAAATATCCTTATCGAGTCCCATTTCCTTGATTATCGAAGCCAATAACCGCTGAGAATCTTGGGTATCATAAATAGTGAAATTTGCCGGGTAACCGAGTTTATCTCCATCAATACGTAACAATTTTGCAAAAACGGAGTGGAATGTTCCCATCCAAAGATTTTTTGCTTCACTAGCACCTACGATATTAGAAATACGTGCTTTCATTTCACGTGCTGCCTTATTAGTAAATGTTAATGATAAAATATTAAAAGAATCTACACCTTGCGCCATTAGGTGTGCAATTCTATAGGTAAGTACTCGGGTTTTACCCGATCCTGCACCAGCAATAACCATTAAAGGTCCGTCTTTATGCAAAACAGGAGCTTTTTGGGCATCGTTCAATTCATCTATAAATGAGCTCAAATTTTCTTTTTTTAATGACGTAAATTTAGCCATTATTGAGGGATAGAAAAAGTGAAGTGTTTTAGATTTGTGAACAATGGATGGTATTTCTTTTCATTTTGAATATATTTAAACTTTAATTCCGCATAAAGAACTTACCGGTTGATACATTTAGGCTAAATGACCATCCGAAATATAGAGAACCAATTAACATTAAATACTGATTATGAGAAAACTAGGAGTGTTAGCCCTTGTTCTTTTCGGTTTTACCGTTCAGGCACAAGGTCCAAATCTTGAAAAAGACTATAAGGCAATAGAAAACAAGGTAGTTGATTGGAGAAGAGAAATTCATCAGAATCCAGAATTAGGGAATCGTGAATACAAAACAGCTGAAAAAATTGCTAAGCACCTAAAATCTTTGGGGATTGAAGTTCAGACTGGCGTTGCTCATACTGGTGTAGTTGGAATTTTAAAAGGAGACTTACCTGGTAAAGTAGTTGCATTAAGAGCAGATATTGATGCTTTACCAGTTACAGAGCGTAATGACTTGCCGTATAAATCTAACGTTACTTCGGAATTTATGGGTGAAAAAGTAGGTGTTATGCATGCTTGTGGGCATGATACGCATACTGCTATTTTAATGGGCGTTGCAGAAGTAATGTCTAAAAACAAGGATAAAATAAAAGGTACCGTAAAGTTCATCTTTCAACCAGCAGAAGAAGGACCGCCACCAGGAGAAGAAGGTGGGGCACTTTTAATGGTAAAAGAAGGTGTTATGAATAGCCCAAAAGTTGACGCAATTTTCGGTTTACATATTAACTCTCAAACTCCTGTAGGGGTTATTAAGTATAAATCTGGTGGTACTATGGCAGCCGCTCAGCAATTCGTTATCAATGTAAAAGGAAAACAATCACACGGTTCTCAACCATGGTCAGGGGTTGACCCAATATTGATCAGTGCTAAAATTATTGACGGTTTACAAACTATCATAAGTAGAGAAACAGAATTAACCAATGAAGCTGCGGTAATTACCGTTGGTAAAATTAAAAGTGGTGTTCGCTTTAATATTATACCAGAATCTGCAGAAATGATAGGTACAATCAGAACATTAGATTATGACATGAAAGACAAGCTTAATAAGCGTATGGTTGAAATGGTAAGTGATATTGCCAAAGCATACGGAGGTGAAGCTACTTGTACAATAACAGACGCTACAGATATTACCTATAATAATCCTGAATTAGTAGAACAAATGTTACCTACCATGAAAAGAGTAGCTGGCGATGCTAATGTTCAATTTCAAAAAGCGGTTACTGGTGCTGAAGATTTCTCTTATTTTCAAAGAGAAGCCCCTGGGTTCTTCTTTTTCTTAGGAGGAATGACTCCCGGTACAACAGAATCATTTCCGCACCATACACCAGATTTTTTAATTGACGATAGCGGTTTACTTTTAGGTGTTCGTACGCTTACAGAAATGAGTCTAGATTACCTGAATAGTGACAAAACGCCACTTTTAGATATTAAAATAAAAGGATAATTTTGATGAACGATTTCTTTAATAGTATTCCAAGTCCACCATGGTGGACTTGGATTTTTTTGTTTCTTCTCATAGTTGCTATCTGGGATATTTTTATTCAGAAAAAGCATACCATTAAACACAACTTTCCCGTGGTAGGTCATTTGCGTTATTGGCTCGAAAGTATTGGTCCAGAAATGCGTCAATATTTTGTTGCTAACAACAGAGAGGAATTGCCTTTCAATAGAATTGAAAGAGGTTGGATCTATGCATCTGCAAAAAAAGAAAACAACTACGAAGGTTTTGGTTCTGATAGAGATTTATATGCACACCAGCATATATTCATCAAAAACAGAATGATGGGGTATGAAGTACCTGTTGGGCACCCAAATGCTGCAGAACCGAACTTTATACCCTGTGCAAAAGTTATGGGACAACACAATAACAGAAGAAAACCTTATCGACCTGCAAGTGTAGTAAATGTATCTGCCATGAGCTTTGGTTCATTATCTGCAGCTGCAGTTGAAGCTATGAATATTGGGGTTAAAAAAGCCCATGCTTATCATAATACCGGTGAGGGCGGTCTATCACCTTACCACAAACATGGTGGTGATATTGTTTTCCATTTTGGTACCGGTTATTTTGGTGTCCGATCAGAGGACGGGAATTTCTCTATGGAGAAAATGAAAAAATTGGTAGAGGACAATCCGTGTATAAAGGCAATTGAAATAAAACTATCTCAAGGGGCCAAACCAGGAAAAGGCGGAGTACTACCTGGAGCAAAAATTACCCCTGAACTTGCTGAAATTAGAGGTGTTGAAGTTGGTAAAGATGTACTTTCACCAGCTACGCACAAAGCATTTTCGAATGTTAGGGAGTTAATGACACTGATAGAAGATATTGCCAATGAAACAGGTTTACCTGTAGGAATTAAAGGGGCAATCGGAAAATTGGATCAATGGGAAGAATTGGCTGATTTAATGGTAGAGACCGGTAAAGGTCCAGATTTTATTACCGTAGATGGTGGTGAAGGTGGTACAGGTGCCGCTCCTCCATCATTTGCAGATCACGTTTCGCTACCTTGGGTTTATGGATTTTCAAGTTTATATAGGGTTTTCTTAAATAGAAACCTTACCGATCGTATTGTATTTATAGGTTCTGGCAAGCTTGGTTTCCCAGCAAAAGCAGCCATGGCATTTGCTATGGGCGTTGACTGTATTAATGTAGCCAGAGAAGCAATGATGAGTATTGGGTGTATTCAAGCGCAGGTTTGCCATAACAATACCTGCCCTACAGGTATTGCTACGCAAAGTAAATGGCTGCAGAAAGGAATCAACGTACCATTAAAATCTGATCGATTGGCTCAATATTTTAATACGTTTAGAAAAGAATTTTTAGAAATTACGCATGCGACCGGTTATGAGCACCCTAGTCAATTTACAATGGACGATGTACAAGTAAATGTAGATGACCACGACCTAAATAAAAGTTTAGCATCTACCTACGGTTATAATAAAGCAAAAGTACCGTTCGCAGGAGTTCAACAATTAAAAGACTGTTCGTACCTTGGCGGCAAAATTTAGATTAACCTATTCAATTTATATGACACGATTATTTTTATGTCCAGCTATTTTTTTAATTGGTTTAACTTCTATCCAAGCTCAGAAAAAAAGTGAGCTAATAGAACAAAATCAAAATTTAAAATACAAGTTAGATTCCATTTCTAGAATGGTAAGTACATCTCAACGAAATGAGAAGTTAGCCGATCAACGCTCAACTGAATATCAATCTCAGGTAGCAGAGCTGCAAGACGCTAATGCCACCTTGATGAAGAACTTAAATAGTTTTGCTGCCTTGTCTAGTCAGAATTCAGAGAATATCAATAAGACAATGGCGGCCTTAGAGCGTAAAGAAAAGCAACTTAAAGGGGTAACAGATGCCGTTGCTAGCAATGATTCTACTGCGGTTGTTATACTAACCAATACAAAACAAGTTTTGGGTGAAAACGCAAAAGTTGGTGTTGCAGATGGTTCTGTGGTTATTTCTGAGAAATTAGATTATTTCTTTACTGACGGAGTTGGCATAACGCCTTCTAGCGAATCTAGAGCTTGGATCGAGAATGTAGCGAAAGTTGCAAATGCGAACCCTAAAAGTATAATTACTATTGCGAGTTTAAATATTACAGGTGAAATGAACATCGCCATACAGCAAGCAACCGCAATTGCCAGTATTTTAATCAAAGATTTTGGTGTTGACGGAGAACGAATTGTTGCCGTTGGTAAAGATGGCGGCTTACGTGAATCGCTGCAGGTTAAGTTTCAACCAGATTATAAAGCATTTTATGATATGGCGAAGGGAGACGTTAAAAATTAAATAACTTGCATTTCATCGATGAAGTGCTATACTAATTGAAAAATTTGGACGTTCTTATTTCATATATCATAACTAATTAAAAAATGAACTCTGACCAAATTTTTCAACTTTTCGCTTATTTGATTCCTTCGGTAGTTACTGGCGCAATTGCCTTCTATTTTTTTAGAATGCATACCAACAACGAAGAAGGAAGAAGACGTTTTCTTTTACATAAAGATTCTCAAAAAGACACTTTACCTATACGTTTACAGGCTTACGAAAGAATGGCACTATTTTTAGAACGCATAGCAATACCAAGTTTAGTAGTGCGTGTGGCACCACAATCAAAAGATAAAGCGGCATATGAGAATTTGCTTATTAAAAGTATAGAAACTGAATTTGACCACAATCTTACACAGCAAATTTATTTGACCGATGAATGTTGGAATATTATTAAAGCAGCCAAAAGCGCAACTATTCAAATGATCAGAAAAGCAGCAATGAGTCAGACCGATTCTGCCGATAAATTAAGAGAAGATATTTTGAACGAAACTATGGATAAAACTTCGCCATCGGCTACAGCCCTATCTTTTGTTAAAAAAGAGATTGGCGATTTGTGGTAGAAAATTAAAGATAACAGTATAACAATAAAAAAAATGCTTTCCGAATGGAAAGCATTTTTTTTGTTTGTTAACATATGAAAAAGCCTACTTTTTAATGAACATTATTCATGTTCATTTGGTTCAATTGGGTTTGTTTCTTCATTCTTATTTTTTGCATATAGATAACCTCTTTTCCACCAGAGCGTCATTTTTGCCTTATCGAATATTAAAGAATTGGTCGTTAATATTGTAGGTGTATAAAACAGGTTGATTATTGCATTTTTTTGGTTGGCAACCAATTTTCCTATTCTAATATTTTGATTTTCAATTCGATCTAAAATAAAGCTCAACATTGTAGTAATCAGCTCAAAAGGATTACGAGATGCTACTCTATTCATATAATTTACCTCGGTATGTAAAACAACAACATCTACTTCTGTTGCTCCTCTTTTTATAGCTTCTTCAATAGGTACAATACTACCCAAGCCACCATCTGCGTACTCGCAATAATTTTTGCGAACCAAGCTCATAAACGGAACGTAATTAGCCGATATCCATATCCAATCGCAATAATCTTCGTAGGTGCAATCTTTAATAGATTTATATTCCACTTGATTTAGCGATAAATTAGAAACCGTAATAACAACATCAGAATCACCGTTTTTTAACGTTTCAAATTCTTCAATGGTTAAGCTATTTTCAATAAGTTTTCTAAGGTTTTCACTTTCTCCAAAGGTTTTTTTACCGCGAAGAAAGTTTTTCAAAACCCTCCAGTGATCTATAGATATTTCCTCATTACCACGTATATTTTTAACCAAAAACGGACAGTTATTGAAAATGCTCTTCTGATTTACATTAGAATATATTTCTTTAATCTTATCTAGCTTTCCTAGCGCTAAATGAGAAATCAGAAGACTTCCGGTAGAAGTACCCACAAAAATATCATACTTTCTTCCTTCCTCTTGTATTAGGTATTGGGCAACACCACCTGCAAAGGCACCTTTACTACCACCACCAGAAATAACTAATGCTTTCATTATTACTTTAATTTCGTTTTAAGATAACGCAAATCTGATGAATTTAGTTGATTTGCTACCTTTTCAATTTCTTTTTTCTGTTCTTCATCAGTCCATAAAGTATCAAATAAACGTCTCGCATAGTTTCTAAACTGCCAAGAATGATGATTCGTTGCCTTTATCAAATTAATATAGGCTTCATCATTTAAAGCGCTTATTTCAAATAAATATTGAAACGCAGTTTGTCGAACTTCAGGGTTATAAATGGCGCTCGTATAACCGACAAGTTCATTGTGATAATATGTTTGTTGTGTTGGATTATAATCTGGTGTAAACAATGCCAATGTTAGCCATAATAGTCGCACATTCATATTTGGCAAACCAACTATATTTTTAGTTTTTTCTAAGTAAACACTTCGATCATAATCAAAGCTAGACCATAGATTATAAAGCATTAGCTCATTGGTAATATAACTATCATCTAATAACAACGGCTCTGCATACTCTTTTAAACCCTCAGGAATTACACCCATTTTCTGAGCAGAAAATTGCCGTATTCTAATATCTTCAATAGTAATTAAAGGCAAAAGATCTAATTCAGGAAAATTACCTTTTTGTTGAAGCAATTCTAACTTCAATTCCGTAGCTAATTCTGAATCTTTTAAAATTTCAGGGGAATCAAAACTATTCTCATCATCATGTTTTAAAACATAGTACATTCTTAATGATGCACTATTTTTCATTAAATAATCTTTCGCAGCATCCATTGGGAATCCGTCTCCGTCTAACCAAATAGCTTTAAAATTACTTAAATCATAATTGCTAGTTTCCTCCATTTCAGTAATAAATTCTGCAACAGTCACATTTTGGAACTTATATGTATTCAAGTAATTTCGAATTCCGATTTTAAAATTCTCTTCTCCTATTTTATCTTTTAAGACGGCTAAAGCCCAAGCTCCTTTTTCATAGAAAGTAAGGCTACTAGCTTTAGGGTTTAATAAGCTCTCCCCTTCTCCTTTTTCTGAAATATTATCTAGAGTTTTGGCAGTTTCATATAACTTCCAATAAAAATGATCATCTCCAAAAATTTCTTTCTCAGCCAGGTAGGCATAGTATGTAGCAAAACCCTCATGCAACCAATGGTGCTCGCTATTTTTTTCGGTAACCAAATTACCAAACCATTGATGCGCTAATTCATGGGCATTAATATTTACATAATTTCTATCAATAAAAGATGTAGAATCAATAACGTAAGCATCAGAGAAAAAAGTAGCGCTTGTATTTTCCATACCGGCATATAAAAAATCATGTACAGGAACCTGCTTATATTCTTGCCAAGGATACGCTATACCTATCTCATTTTCTAAAAAATCAAATATCTTTTTTGTATACCTGTAAGTTGGTTCCACTTTTAGACTATCGGAAGGATAATAATAGTTTTCAATCGTTACACCACTATTAGATTTCAATACTTGTTTGTCATAATTACCTATAGCAAATGCCAATAAATAGCTGCTCATTGGCTTTTCCATATCAAATATCCAAATAGCATCTTCCTCTTCATTGTCAGTTTTTAGAAGTAGTTTACCATTCGCAATTACTTGATATTTCTTATCAGCTTCAATTGTAAGATCAAATTCCACCTTTTCTTCCATGTCATCAAAACTTGGAACCCAATGACTAGTATATTTTCCTTGGCCCTGAGTCCAGACTTGCTTGCCTGCCGGCAAGGTTTGTTCATTTCCTTCTAGCTCATCATCCCAACCAATAAAATAGACCGTTTGTTTGGGTTTTGCCACATATTCAAGAAACAGTTTATGTGATGCTCCCTTTTTAAATTTATGTTTAATGGAAATTGTCTTTTCTGTAGGATTAAAATCTACCTTTTCCCCATCAAGTTCTACTTTTGAAAAATCCATATTCTTTGCATCAAAAAATACGGAATCAACATTTTGTAACACATTAAAACGATAGATCACTCCGCCTTGAATCTTTTTCTCCTTAGGTAATGGACTTAAGTAAATCTTGGCTTTTGTAAAATCTACCTTATCTTGATGTTGACCAAAAGAGAAAATTGATAAGACTAAACAAAAGGTTAAAACTAATTTCTTCATGTAGAATAATAAACAGATATCAGACCAAACATACTATTTTTAATAGCACCTGCCTAACCTTTATTAAAATTGAAAAAAACGTAAACTACACCTATTTTGCAAGTTACCCTTAGAACAAAATGAGTTAAGGCAGTATTGATATTTCTACTTTGTGGATTAAAGGGCTTATTCCTATTTTAGTGCCATGAACGCAAATTTCTTGCAAACTCCCGTAGTGTACCTAAAAGGTGTTGGTCCCAATAGGGCCGAAACCTTAAAGTCTGAATTGGGGATAGAAACTTGTCAAGATTTGCTGAATCTATTCCCAAATAGATATATCGATAAAACCCAATATTATAAAATAAGTCAGCTACAACGTAGCAGTGCCGATGTTCAAATAATAGGTAAAGTAGTTCACTTAAAAACAGTTGAGCAAAAGAAGGGTTCGCGCTTAGTAGCCCGTTTTAAAGATGATACCGGCGAAATAGAATTGGTTTGGTTTAGAGGACAAAAATGGTTGCGAGAAAATCTTAAGCTGAACATACCTTATGTCATCTTCGGAAAATGTAATTGGTATAACGGCACGTTTTCAATGCCACACCCGGAAATGGAACCCTTGTCTGCGCATGAACAAGGCACAAAAGTGTATATGCAACCCGTTTATCCATCCACCGAAAAACTAAGTAATAAAGGCATTACCAATAAAGTCATCAGTAAATTGATGCAGCAACTATTTATTGAAATCAACGGAAAATTTACCGAAAGCCTATCGGATAAATTACTGCATGACCTTAAGCTCATAAACAAGAGTGAAGCAATGTTCAATATTCACTTTCCTAAAAGTCAGGAATTATTGGCAAAAGCGCAATGGCGATTAAAGTTTGAAGAACTCTTTTTTATTCAATTACAACTTATTGGCAAAAACGTTTCTCGAAAGAAAAAGATAAAGGGATTTCCTTTTAATGAAGTGGGCGAATACTTTAAAGATTTCTACTCCAACAAATTACCTTTTGAACTTACCGGAGCACAAAAACGAGTAATAAAAGAAATACGATCAGATTTAGGAAGTAACGCCCAAATGAACAGGTTATTACAGGGTGATGTAGGTTCAGGTAAAACGATAGTAGCTGTAATGACAATGCTCTTGGCAATTGATAACGGATTTCAAGCTTGCCTTATGGCACCCACAGAAATTCTCGCCAATCAGCATTTTCAAGGCATATCTGAGCTACTGGAAGGCACAGAAATAACCTGTGCTCTGCTTACTGGTTCCGTAAAAAAATCGGCACGTAAACCTATACATGAACAATTAGAAAACGGAGAGCTAAACATCTTAATTGGTACTCACGCTCTCTTAGAAGATAAAGTAAAATACAAGAATTTAGGTATCGCTATTATTGATGAGCAGCATCGTTTTGGCGTAGCCCAGCGCTCTAAGCTTTGGCATAAAAATGAGTTTCCGCCACACATATTGGTAATGACGGCAACACCAATACCTAGAACATTGGCAATGAGTTTGTATGGTGATTTAGACATCTCTGTCATAGATGAATTACCACCTGGTCGTAAGCCCATAAAAACCGTACATAGATATGATGCTAACCGGTTAAAAGTTTTTCGGTTTATACGAGATGAGATTGAAAAAGGGCGACAGATATACGTTGTCTACCCCTTAATTCAAGAGTCTGAAGCCATGGACTACAAAGATTTAATGGATGGCTATGAAAGTATAGCGCGTGATTTTCCACAGCCAAAATATCAGATTTCTATAGTTCATGGACAAATGAAACCGGCGGACAAGGAGTTTGAAATGAACCGATTCGTTCGTGGCGAAACACAAATAATGGTAGCCACCACAGTTATTGAAGTTGGGGTTAACGTACCAAATGCATCTGTAATGATTATTGAAAGTGCCGAACGATTCGGTCTTTCGCAATTGCACCAATTACGTGGTCGCGTTGGGCGTGGAGCTGACCAAAGTTTTTGTATTCTAATGACAAGTCATAAATTATCTGCGGAAGCTAAAACAAGACTGGAAACCATGGTAGCCACTAATGACGGATTCGAAATTGCAGAAGTGGATCTAAAACTACGTGGACCGGGAGATATTATGGGCACGCAACAAAGCGGACTATTAAATCTTAAAATAGCCGATATCGTTAAGGATAACGACATCTTAAAATCGGCTCGCTTCTATGCGCTACAATTGCTAAAAGAAGACCCATCTTTAAGCAAACCAGAAAATCTAATTATTAGACATATGTATGCCCAATTAGTGAAGCACAAGAATATCTGGACGCATATTAGTTAGTTTTATTTCTAACACATTTCACGTTGAACATCGTAATTTTCAATTGTGTTAATTTCCAAGAAACCCCTGTTTTTAATAGATTTGTGAACTTAGATTATATAGAATATGAGCGCAACAAAAACATTATTTGACAAAGTGTGGGATTCCCACGTAGTACATAAAATACAAGATGGTCCAGATGTTCTGTTTATTGACAGACACATGGTTCATGAAGTAACAAGTCCAGTTGCTTTTCTAGGAATTAAGAACAGAAGTATTCCTGTTATGCATCCTGAGAAAACTTTTGCAACGGCTGATCATAACACACCAACTATTAACCAACATTTACCGGTTGCTGATCCACTTTCGGCAAACCAATTAAAAATGTTAGAAGAAAATGCCAATGAATATGGTATTTCTTATTGGGGATTAGGTCATGCAAAAAACGGTATTGTACACGTTGTAGGTCCTGAATATGGTATTACCCAACCAGGTGCTACTATTGTTTGTGGAGATTCACATACTTCTACACACGGTGCTTTTGGTGCAATTGCTTTCGGTATTGGTACATCTGAAGTTGAAATGGTATTGGCTACACAATGTATTATGCAGCCAAAGCCAAAGAGAATGCGTATTAATATAAATGGTAAAATGAGCAAAGGGGTTACTCCTAAAGATGTTGCGCTATTTATCATCTCTCAATTGACAACTTCTGGTGCCACAGGATACTTTGTAGAATATGCCGGTGAAATTTTTAGAGATATGAGTATGGAAGGTCGTATGACCGTTTGTAACTTAAGTATAGAAATGGGTGCCCGTGGAGGTATGATCGCTCCTGATGAAAAGACGTTTGAATATGTAAAAGGACGTGAGTTTACTCCAAAAGGTGCAGATTGGGATAAAGCAATGGCATATTGGGAAACATTGTATACCGATGAAGATGCTATTTTCGATAAAGAATTAACTTTTGATGGTTCACTAATTGAACCTATGATTACATATGGTACCAACCCAGGTATGGGTATGGGAATTTCTAACGACATTCCTATGGCAAATGATGTACAAGGTGGCGCCACAACATATCAAAAATCATTGAAGTATATGGATTTCAATGAAGGTGATAGCATGATGGGCAAGCCTATTGATTTTGTTTTCCTTGGTAGCTGTACCAATGGTCGTATAGAAGACTTTAGAGCCTTTGCATCTATTGTAAAAGGAAGAAAAAAAGCTGACAATGTTACGGCATGGTTGGTTCCTGGATCGCACAAGGTTGAAACGGCAATAAAAGAAGAAGGTATACTTGATATTTTAATCGAATCTGGTTTTGAACTTCGTGAGCCTGGTTGTTCTGCTTGTTTAGCAATGAACGATGATAAGGTACCAGCTGGTAAATTAGCGGTAAGTACCTCAAACAGAAACTTTGAAGGTAGACAAGGACCTGGATCAAGAACTTTATTGGCTAGTCCGTTAGTTGCTGCTGCAGCTGCCGTAACCGGTAAAGTAACTGACCCAAGAGAACTAATGGAAGAAATGGTTGCTGGTTAGTGGTTGTTGGTTGATTGTAGATTTTCACAATTATAAACTAACTCCCCAACAACGAACAACTATCAACAAAAAACTAAATTAAAATGGCATACGATAAATTCGACATATTAACTTCAACTGCGGTTCCTTTACCAATAGAAAACGTAGATACAGACCAAATTATACCTGCACGATTTTTAAAGGCAACAGAGCGTGTAGGCTTTGGCGACAACCTTTTTAGAGATTGGCGTTACAACCAAGACAATACTTTAAAAGAAGATTTTGTTTTGAACCAAGATAAGTTCAGCGGAAAAATATTAGTAGGTGGTAAGAACTTTGGTTCGGGATCATCTCGTGAGCATGCTGCTTGGGCAGTTTATGATTATGGTTTTAGATGTGTAGTTTCAAGTTTCTTCGCAGATATCTTTAGAGGTAACTGTTTAAATATTGGTGTATTACCGGTACAAGTAAGTGCCGAATTTTTACAGAAAATCTTTGATGCTACAGAAGCAGATCCAACTACAGAGTTAGAGGTTAACTTAAAAGAGCAAAAAATCACTTTACTATCAACAGGCGAAAGTGAGTCTTTTGATATTAACGACTACAAGAAAAACAACATGCTTAACGGTTTTGACGATA
Organism: Maribacter spongiicola; assembly: GCF_004364165.1. GTDB lineage: Bacteria > Bacteroidota > Bacteroidia > Flavobacteriales > Flavobacteriaceae > Maribacter > Maribacter spongiicola. The sequence continues at coordinate 439,678 of NZ_SOAY01000011.1, read as the reverse complement.
TCGATTATTTATTGAACATCAAAAAAGATATTGAGACATTCGCAGAGAGTACTCCGCTATAAACTCATATATACAAACAATACAAAGTATTTACGTTAACTAACCCAATGCCATTTTTCGATTCGGAAAATGGCATTTAGAACACATGAAAAAAAGAAAGTTAGAAATCATGGATACCACCCTAAGGGATGGTGAACAAACCTCAGGCGTATCCTTTTCTGCATCGGAAAAACTAACCTTGGCAAAACTTTTATTAGATGAGTTAAAGGTAGACCGTATTGAAGTTGCCTCGGCACGTGTTTCTGATGGTGAATTAGAAGCAGTTCAGAAAATCACCGAATGGGCAGCCGAAAAAGGGTATTTAGAACGTGTAGAAGTATTAACTTTTGTTGATGGTGGTGTTTCATTAGATTGGATGCAGAAATCTGGAGCGATTTCTCAAAACTTGCTGACAAAAGGTTCAATGAACCATCTAAAGTATCAATTAAAGAAAACTCCCGAGCAACATTTTTCTGAAATCGCAGAAATTTTTAAAAAAGCTACTGAAAGAGGTATTATCAATAATGTCTATTTGGAGGATTGGAGTAACGGAATGCGGAATTCAAAAGAATATGTTTTTGAGTTTTTAGAATTTCTATCCACTCAGAATGTAAAAAGAATATTATTACCGGATACATTAGGCATTTTAACGCATACCGAAACATATGCGTTTTTGTCTGAAATAGTACAGAAATATCCAACTTTACATTTCGATTTTCACGGACATAATGATTACGACTTAGGCGTAGCCAATATTATGGAAGCTGTAAAAGCTGGCTGCCATGGTTTACACCTTACAGTAAACGGAATGGGCGAAAGAGCTGGTAACGCACCTATGGCAAGTGCCGTAGCGGTTATCAATGATTTTCTACCAGAAGTAGAGATTAATGTAAACGAGACCTCTTTATATAAAGTAAGTAAGTTGGTATCTGCCTTTACAGGCTTTACCATACCGGCAAACAAACCTATTGTTGGTGATAATGTGTTTACCCAAACCGCGGGTATACATGCCGATGGCGATAGTAAAAACAACTTATATTTCAGTGATCTAATGCCAGAACGTTTTGGAAGAAAACGTAAGTATGCATTAGGTAAAATGTCGGGCAAGGCTAATATTCAAAAAAACCTGCAAGAACTTGGCTTAACATTGAACAATGATGAGCTAAAAAAAGTTACTGCCAGAATTATAGAATTAGGAGATAAAAAAGAACGTGTTACAAAAGATGACCTTCCTTTTATTATTTCTGATGTTCTAGATACTGCAGATTATAAGCAGAAAGTATTTATAAAATCGTACGTACTTACCCATGCCATGGGATTAATGCCTTCCACTACCCTATCTGTAGAAATAGATGGAAAAGTAATTGAGGCACATGCACAGGGAGACGGACAGTATGATGCTTTTATGAATGCCCTTAAAAAAGTGTACATTGGAAAGAAAATTCCTTTACCAAAGTTAACCGATTACGCAGTAAGAATACCACCAGGAAGTACATCTGATGCATTATGCGAAACGGTTATTACCTGGGAATTGGATGGAAAAGAATTTACATCAAGAGGTTTAGATTCAGACCAAACGGTTAGTGCCATTAAAGCTACCGAGAAGATGTTGAATATTATTTAAGCGCTGAGCGCTAAACGCAGGACGCTGAGCGCTATGCGCTAAACGCTTTTGATGAGAGATTATAAAAAATATAATGTTTGGGAATTAGGGCATGAAGTTACTTTAGAGATCTATAAATTAACTAAACACTTCCCTAAAGATGAAAATTTTGGATTAACAAGTCAAATGAGAAGAGCTTCTTCATCTATTCCAGCAAATATAGCTGAAGGATGTGGAAGGGAATCTGACGCAGAGTTTAAACGTTTTTTAATCATTTCTCGAGGATCAGCAAGTGAATTAGAATATTTTACGATTTTAGCAAAAGATCTAAACTATATTCAAGAAGAAGAGTTTTTAATAATTCATGATAAAGTAAACAAAGTAAGAAGAAGTTTAAATAATTTAATAAATAAAATATAAACAGCTTAAACGTAATACAATTAAAGTATTGCGTGATGCGCATAGCGCAGAGCGTAAAGCGATTAACCCATGAAATTAAATATTGCCTTATTAGCCGGTGATGGTATCGGACCTGAAGTAATTGACCAAGCAGTAAAAGTTTGCGATGCCGTAGCAAAAAAATACGATCATAACATTATTTGGAAACCAGCTTTAACTGGTGCTGCAGCAATTGATGCTGTCGGAGAACCTTATCCAGATGAAACGCATGAAATTTGTGCAAATGCAGATGCAGTTCTTTTTGGCGCTATAGGTCACCCACGTTTTGACAATGATCCATCTGCAAAAGTTCGTCCGGAGCAGGGATTGTTGAAAATGAGACAAAAATTAGGTTTGTTTGCCAACGTAAGACCAACATTCACATTCCCATCACTTATTGATAAATCTCCTTTAAAAAGAGAACGTATTGAAGGTACCGATTTAATTATCTTAAGAGAATTAACTGGTGGTATCTATTTTGGTGAGCGTGGAAGAAAAGATGACGGTAATACGGCATTTGACACTATGACCTACCAACGTTTTGAAATCGAAAGATTAGCTAAAAAAGGTTTTGAATTCGCTATGAAGCGTTCTAAAAAATTATGTTGTGTTGATAAAGCCAACGTTTTAGAATCTTCTAGACTTTGGAGAGAGACCGTACAAGCGATGGAAAAAGATTATCCAGAAGTGGAAGTTTCTTATGAGTTTATTGATGCCGTTGCTATGCGATTAATTCAATGGCCAAAAGGATATGATGTTATTATTACAGCTAACCTATTTGGTGATATTTTAACCGATGAAGCTTCTGTAATTGCAGGTTCTATGGGACTTATGCCTTCATCTTCTGTTGGTAGCAAAGTTTCATTGTACGAACCAATACACGGTTCTTACCCACAAGCAGCTGGTAAAGACATCGCTAATCCATTAGCTACAGTACTTTCTGCAGCTATGCTTTTTGAAGACATGAATATGACAGAAGAAGCGGAGGAAATTAGACGTGTAGTAAACAAATCTTTAGCTGAAGGTTATGTTACCGAAGATCTTGCCGATGGTGGTAAAAGTTATAAAACAAGTGAAGTTGGCGATTGGTTAGCTAGCAACATTTAAGAAATCTATTTAAAAATTAAAATCCCTTTAATCGATGATTAAAGGGATTTTTTATATCCGATAGTTACGTATACTTAAATACTAGTGGCTATTGCAATTTCTTGTTCATAAATACTCTTTACTATTGCTCGTAGATCAGGAATTACGGTTTTAACCAATTTCGATGGTCCGTTGATCAAAACGCAAATTCCTAAATCAGAATCTGGAAAAAGTGCAATTTCATTTCTGTAGTTATTTACACTACCCCCATGATGCCAAATCGTTTCTACAGCTGCCTTTTCGTTCTCTTTTACAGTGTGTATTCTCCATCCAAATCCGTAACCAGATTTCACATGTCCCGGCCATTTTTGATAATATTTGCGATGTCCGTTTAATTCTACAAAAGGTTTGAATACTTGTGCCATAGCATCTTTGGACATCACATCAGGATTGTGACCTAATAAGAAACGCATCCACTTTGCCATATCTGTAGAATTGGCATTAATTCCACCAGCCGCAATTGCGTTATAATAATTATCTCTAGGTAAAACAGTTCTAAAACTACGCCCTCTTCTTACATGTGGCAACGCAATATTCTCATTGCTCATTAATGTTTTATGATCCATAGAAACAGAACTCATACCTAACGGAGTAAAGAATTTATCCGTTAATAGCGTTTGAATATCTTTACCGGTCGCCTTAAACATCACTTCTTGTGCTACAGAAAACATAGCATTTTGATAGCTATATTGAGAACCAGGTGATGCAATTGGGTTTATTTTATCGAACTTCTCACTAATGGATGACATAGAAAGTCCTGCTTCCACTAAATCCGTATAACTATGATACGGAGTACCTGTTGTATGCGAAAGCAAATGGGCAACCTCAATTTTTTGAGTATTCTTTTGATTTCCAAAATGGAAGTTTGGTAAATAATCAGCCACTTTATCATTAAAATGTAGCTTACCTTCACTTTCTAAGTTGGCAGCTAAAATGCCTGTAAAACCTTTTGAGATAGAACCTAGTCTAAATAAGGTTTCTCCGTTAACAGTTTCTTTACTGTTGAAACTTCTTTTACCATATCCATCAGAAAGTATAACAGAATCTCCACTAACAATACTTACTCCCGCTCCAACGATATCACCAGAGGCAATAGCTTTATTGAAATAATCGGTCAAGGCATCGTTCAATGCTTTTTGGCGAATGTTATATAGTTTGATTTCCCTCTTCTCTGCAAGAGTTTTAACGGGATTAGGATTAGCGATGATTGCTTTAGAATGTTCTGGCTTAAATGAAGAAGCGGTAAGAACAAAAAGTAAAAGAACCATAATTATGGCTCCAAGAAATAGTTTTGTACGTGACACAGCATTGTAGGTTTTGGTTCTCTAACAACGTGGTAAAATGGAATAAATTATCGATGAACTACGCAAAATGAAAAATTTAACATCCGAACAACTTGATTTTAGGACTTGAAGATTATCTACCTTCCATGCACAACTTAAAAATTGAACACAAAAAAAAGGAAGATCACTTTGATATTCCTTTTTGAAATTTATAATCTATTTAAGATTAACAGCTCATCGCCATTTTTCTATATTTTATTTCTTTTCTCTTTCTAACAATTAAAATAGCAACCGCAATGGCAACACCGGAAAAAGCTAGTACAGCACCAACCAAACTAGAATAAATAATACCATACCCAAAAGCTATTGGCAACCCGGCTAAATAAGCGCCAGAAGCATTACCCATGTTAAAAGCACTTTGGTTCATAGAAGACCCCAACATCTCAGAGCCTTTAGAAGTATTAATTATAGCCATCTGAATTGGGGTTGCTACCGTAAATGAGATTGCTCCAATAACAAAGGTCATTATCATTAGCAAATATGGGTTAGTGGCAATAAACATGTTTAAAACAAGAATACCACACATCACAGATAAACTTATGATTACCGCTTTCAAAGGAGAAAACAATTCCGCCATCTTCGCACCTAAAAAGTTACCGACTACCATACCTAAACCGGCCAACATCATAGCATAGCCCACAAAATGGTTTGGCAACCCGGCAACATCGGTAATTAGTGGAGCTACATAACTGTACCATGCAAAGAATCCGCCAGTACCGATTGTAGTCAGCGCAATTAAAGCCCAGAGTTCTGTATTTTTTAATCCTTGCGAAACACTTAGTTTCTCTTCCGACTCATCAACTTCTATCTTTGGCATCCAAAGGTAAATACTTCCTAAAGCTAATAAACCAACAAAGCCTACTAGGTAAAAAGAAACACTCCAGCTAAACTGTTGTCCTAAATAAGTACCAATCGGCACTCCAATTACATTGGCAACCGTAAGACCTGAAAACATTATTGAAATCGCTTGAGCCCCTTTTCCCTTTTTGGCTAATTTGGTAGCTACTACAGCACCAATACCAAAAAAAGCACCATGCGGAATACCTGATAAAAATCTCATAAACAACAAACTGGTATAGCCGGTGGCTAGTCCAGATAGAGTATTAAATACCGTAAACCATATCATTAAAAGGAACAGCATTTTCTTAGGTGTAAGTTTAGAACCTAAACCCGTTAATAGCGGCGCGCCCACTACTACACCCAAAGCATAGGCTGCAATAAAGTGACCCGCTTGCGGAATTGTAATACCCAAAGAACCTGACACTTCGGTCAAAATTCCCATAATAACAAACTCGGTAAGCCCTATCCCAAAACCTCCTATAGCTAAAGCAAATAATGCTTTTTTATTTGATTTTAAATTTTCCATACTTCAAATTTTAATTCTTCTACATTAATCTGTTTAACCCACGCAATTAAAAAAGCAAAGTTAGAACGCATATGTCGTTAACAACTCTCATTAATTACCATATATCTGTAAAAAATTAACCTCCTTAAATTTCCCTTCATAGTGAATTTCACCAATTCAGTAGAGAAAATCTACAATTGAGAAAACCAATTTATTGAAACCTTAAAGAACGATTCATATTTGTGGCATCAATCAAAATATAATCAACAATGAAGACGCTATTATTTTTATTACTTACCTTTTGCAGTTATAATTTATTTGCTCAATCCACTATTTCAGGTAAAGTCATTGACCAACAGGGCATACCCATTATGGGTGCCAACGTGTATCTAAACGGTACTTATGATGGTACTGCTACAAATGATGAAGGGCTATTCTCTTTTGAAACTACTACCGCTGGTACACAAACATTGATTGCATCATCAATTTCATTTGAGCCCTATTCCAAATCTGCCGACATCACTAGCTTTAAGGGCATTACAATTAAACTTAAAGATGATGTAAATACCTTAGATGCCGTTACCGTAAATGCCGGAACCTTCAATGCTGGAGATAATGCCAAAGTAACAGCATTAAAACCCCTAGATATTGTAACTACTGCAGGAGCACTTGGAGATTTCGTGGGAGCATTACAAACCTTGCCGGGAACCTCGAACGTAGCAGAAGATGGTAGATTATTCGTAAGAGGTGGTGATGCCGAAGAAACTCAGATTTTTGTAGATGATATGCGCGTATTTACGCCCTACTCCCCTTCTGCAAATAACATTCCGTCAAGAGGTAGATTATCTCCTTTCTTATTTAAGGGGATAACATTTTCAACAGGTGGTTACTCAGCTGAATACGGGCAAGCATTATCAAGTGTTCTACTTTTAAATAGTATAAGTGAACCACAAGAAGAAAAAACTGAAATTTCTATAATGACTGTGGGACTAGGACTTGGGAATACCCAAAAATGGAAGAAGAGTTCTCTGAGTTTAAACACATCTTATATAAATTTAGCGCCTTATCAAAATCTGTATCCTGATAATAATGAATGGCACAAGCCTATTGAATCTATCGGTGGAGAAGCTGTGTATCGATATAAATTCAATAACGACGGGTTACTAAAGGTTTACGGAGCCTATAGTTCAGTAAATTTTGACTTAACACAAGAAGATATTAATGAAGTAGATGGTATTCGCTTCGGACTTAAAAATAGAAATCTCTACATCAACACGTCTTACCAAGATTTCTTAGAAAAAGACTGGAGCATTGCCACAGGAGTAAGTTTCGCCAATGACCGCTCTGAAATAAAATATAATAATTCTGACATTACAGATGTTGAAAACTCAGCACATCTAAAAATCGCTTTCAAAAAGTTTTTTTCTAGTCGCTATAAATTAAACTTTGGTGCAGAATATTTCATAACCAATTTTACAGAAGACTACCAAGATGTTATCTTTGAAAATGATTTTGAATTCGATAATAATATTTTCAGCAGTTTTGTTGAGACTGATATTTTCTTCTCCAAAAAATTCGCCACTAAAATTGGAATTAGAGGAGAATACTCTGAGCTATTGCAAGAGCTTAATATTTCACCAAGATTATCATTAGCATACAAAGCCGGCTCAAACTCGCAATTCTCATTAGCATATGGTGAGTTCTTTCAAAACCCGAAGAATGATTACTTGAAATATAATTCTGATTTTACTGCCGAGAATACTACCCATTACATTGCCAACTATCAATATGTAAAAAACAAACAGATTTTTAGAGCTGAAGCATACTACAAAAATTACGGAGACTTAGTAAAATATGATACTCCGTTCGCACTGCCAACTTCTTCCTATAATAACTCTGGAAGTGGATTTGCAAAAGGATTGGATATTTTCTGGAGGGATAATAAATCAATCAAAAATACAGAGTATTGGATGTCGTACTCTTACTTAGATACTGAAAGGGACTACCAGAACTACCCAACATCTGCTACGCCTGATTTTGCTTCAAAACACAATGCATCTTTAGTTTTAAAGCGATGGATAGAAGATTGGAAAAGCCAAGTAGGTTTGAGTTATAATTATGCTTCGGGTCGCAGCTATACCGACCCAAATAAAGGAGGATTCTTAACCGAACAGGCAAAAAGCTTCAATTCGTTGAATGCCAACTATGCTTATTTAATCAGTCCGCAGAAAATATTATATCTATCTGTAAGTAACGTATTAGGAACTAAAAATGTAAACGGATATCAATACGCCAGCCAAGCCAATATAGATGGAATGTTTGATAGAAGAACCATTACACCTGCAACAGACCGTTTCTTTTTCATTGGTTTCTTTTGGACGATAAGTGACAATAAAGATGACAATCAACTAGATAACCTTTAAAAATTACAGTTCACTACAAAAAACCTACAACTGGGTCATCTATTTTATCAAATACGAGGGAATAAAAAGATATTTGAATAACAATAAATAACATCAAAAAACTATACATCATGAAATCACTTCTATTAATTGCCACGTTTATTTTTACATTTAGCTTAAATGCCCAAACACCTTATGAAAAAGGGATGAATGAGGCATTTGCCTTATGGGAGCAACAAAAAAATACAGAAGCCATACAACTATTTGAAAGAATAGCGGCTGCAGAAACCGATAACTGGTTACCATCATATTATGCCGGATTAATAGAAATAATAAGCAGTTTTGGATTAAAAGATGAAGCACTATTAACTTCCAAACTAACCAGAGCAAAAGGCTTTCTAGACAACGCATCGGTAATATCGCAAGACAACCCAGAAATAATGATTTCTTATGCCCTTTTAAATACAGCATACATTGCTTTTGACGGTGCAAAATACGGTATGACCTTATCGGGTGAAAACGTGGCTATCTATCAAAAAGCACAAGATATAGCACCAAACAACCCAAGAGTATTATTAGGAAAAACGGAATGGGATATGGGAACAGCAAAATTCTTTGGTAAATCTATCGCTCCCTATTGCGAAGATGTTGAACGTGCCATTATATTATTCAATAAAGAAGAGCAAACGATACCATATTACCCTTACTCAGGTTTAGAAAGAGCAAATGAGATCAGCAGCAACTGTAAAAAAGAAACCTCCCCTAATTAATAGGAGAGGTTTTTTATAGTCTTAACTATGTACTATTATAATATATAATCTGTACTTACAAAATTAGAAAGCTTAGCTTCTAATAAATTCTGAATAATTTCGGTATTCAATTCATTGTCTTTGAACGCTACAAAAGTTCTAATAGAGAACGAACGCAACGCATCATGAACACTTAAGGTTGCTTGTGCAGAATCTTTTCTTCCGGTGAAAGGATATACATCTGGTCCTCTCTGGCAAGAACTGTTTAAGTTAACACGACAAACTAAATTCACCAAAGTATCTATTAACGGAGAAAGTGCATACACATCTTTACCAAACAAGCTTACTTGTTGGCCATAGTTGCTTTCTGCCATATCATCTAAAGGCTCTTCGATATCTGTAAAAGGTACGATGGGTATAATGGGTCCGAATTGCTCTTCTTGGTACACACGCATGTCTTTCGTTACCGGATATAGGACTGCAGGCCATATAAAATTATCAAAATGCTTCCCTCCTTTTTTATTGATAATCTTTGCTCCTTTAGAAAGTGCATCATCAATTAAACCTTGAATATAAGCGGCCTTATCTGGTTCAGGCAGTGGAGTTAATTTCACTCCATCTTCCCACGGATTTCCAAATTTTAACTCATCTACCTTTCTAGCGAAGCTTTCATTGAATTTAGACCTAATTTCTTCATGAACATACACCACTTTTAATGCCGTGCAACGTTGACCATTAAAAGAAAGCGTACCAGCTAAACATTCATTTATGGTTAAATCTAAATCAGCATCTGGTAAAATGATTGCAGGGTTTTTTGCTTCCAAACCTAATACCAAACGCAGTCTGTTACTTTTAGGGTGTTGATCTTGTAGGGCATTTGCAGATTTACTATTACCAATTAAAGCAAGTACATCTACTTTACCTGTTTGCATAATTGGCGCAGCAACAGTTCTACCTCTACCGAAAATTACATTGACTACCCCTTTTGGAAAACTAGTTTGAAAAGCTTCTAAAAGCGGAGTAATTAATAAAACGCCATGTTTTGCAGGCTTAAATATGGTGGTGTTTCCCATGATAATTGCAGGAATCAACAATGCAAAAGTTTCGTTCAACGGGTAGTTATAAGGTCCTAAACATAAAACAACCCCTAACGGTCCTCTTTTAATATGCGCATACACACCATCGTGTTTCGTAAACTTAGCAGCATCACGATCTAGCTGCTTATAATCTTCAATGGTATCTTCAATATACTCTACCGTACGATCAAATTCTTTTTGAGAGTCTGGTAAAGACTTACCAATTTCCCACATGAGCAAATTAACCACTTCTTCTCTTTTGGTCTTCATTTTTGTAACAAAAACCTCCATACATTCAATACGGTCTTTCACATGCATGGTTGGCCAAATTCCCTTTCCCTTATCATAGGCCTTTAATGCTCCGTTTAAAGCATCTAATGCTTCTGCCTCTTGTAGATCTGGAATACTACCTAATAATGTTGGCTTGTATTCTTTAGTTGAAGAAATAGTAGAAAATACTTCTGTAGTTTCACCCTTCCATTCCTTTAATTCTCCGTTGACCAAATAATGCTTTTGGTCTATTGTTGATGTAATCTGAAATTCTTCTGGAATTTTAATATCACTCATTTCTTTTATATTTTACACTATGATTGATAATCGTACTTAGGATTGATTTCTATAAATAACTAGAAATTGAATCTAATATATTAAAAGTAGTTTAAACCAAATATTCAAACAAATCTGGTTTATCATTTATATAATCGCCATAAAAATTGTTTGTTTTCATACGTTCAATCAAAGGCTTTAAATCTTCAGGGTTTTTCAGCTCAATACCTACTACTGCAGGTGCATTTTCCCTGCTAGATTTCTTAGAATATTCAAAATGGGTAATGTCATCCGTAGGTCCTAAAATATCTACCACAAACTCTTTTAAGGCTCCAGGTCTTTGCGGGAACCTAATGATAAAGTAGTGCTTTAATTTTCCATATAGCAATGCTCTTTCCTTTATTTCTGCCGTTCTAGTAATGTCATTATTACTTCCGCCAATAATACACACTACATTTTTACCAGCAATTTCTTCTTTATAATCATCTAAAGCTGCAATCGATAAAGCACCTGCAGGTTCTACCACAATAGCATCTCTATTATAGAGATCTAGAATAGTTTGGCAAGCTTTGCCTTCGTCGACCGTAATCATATTATCTAAATAATAATTACAGATGGCATAGGTTAAGCTACCTACTTTTTTGACCGCTGCGCCATCAATAAATTTATCAATATGATCAAGCGCAACTACCTCTCCTGCTTCTATAGACGTTTTCATAGATGGAGCACCTTTAGGTTCAACGCCAATAATTTTTGTATCCGGCGAAAGCTCACTAAAAACACTAATGAGTCCAGATGCTAGACCTCCACCGCCAATGCATACAAAAAGGTAATCTATGGGTGCTTTTGATTGAGAAATTAACTCAAGTCCGACAGTAGCCTGACCTTCTATAATTTTAGGATCATCGAACGGATGCACAAATATCTTTTCGTGTTTATCACCATAGGATCTTGCAGCCAAAGAAGCATCATCAAACGTATCGCCTTCCAAAACAATTTCTACCCATTCGCCACCAAAAAGTTTTGTCTGTTCAACCTTTTGTTTTGGCGTTACCGATGGCATATAAATAGTCCCTTTAATTTTTAAGTGAAAACATGCAAAAGCAACACCCTGTGCATGGTTTCCTGCACTGGCACAAATAACACCTTTAGCGCGTTCTTCTCCAGTTAAAGAGCTTATTTTATTGAAAGCTCCCCTAATTTTATACGAACGTACTCTTTGTAAATCTTCTCGTTTTAATCGTACTTGACAATTAAACTGTTTTGATAGTCTAATACTATCTGTTAGCGGAGTTACTTCTGAAATTTCAGAAATGGTCAGAGCAGCTTGTAGTACATCATCTAATTTAGGAAAATATACTGGCTTTGTCCCTTTCATATTATTTGATTTCTATTATTGATTTTTTTGAAAACTAGTATAAAACCTAAATTGTCCGTTTAAGGGCAGCTCTTTAGAAACTGTAATACCACAAAGGATTACAAATTTTAAGAGGCACTCAACCGGACAATCGGTATATCTATAAAAGATTATAAATCTATACGATAGGTTTCATAGCTGTCATTGACTCACGTAAACGTGTACCAACAATCTCTACCGGATGCGTACGTAATGCTTTGTTTATAGCAATTAGCTGTGCATTATCAACGTCGTTATCAATATCTCCAGAGAAGTTTGTACCAATAACATCTGTATCTATACCCTTCATGAAATCTGTTAATAAAGGCTTACATGCATGATCAAACAAATAGCAACCATATTCTGCAGTATCAGAAATAACACGGTTCATTTCAAACAATTTCTTACGAGCGATGGTGTTCGCAATTAAGGGAGTTTCATGTAAAGACTCGTAGTAAGCAGATTCTGCAATAATACCAGACTCAGTCATAGCCTCAAAAGCCAATTCAACACCAGCTCTAACCATGGCTACCATTAAAACTCCGTTGTCATAAAACTCTTGCTCGGTAATTTCTTGACTACCTGCAGGAGTTTTCTCGAAAGCAGTTTCACCCGTTGCAGCTCTCCACGTTAATAAGTTTTTATCATCATTTGCCCAATCTTCCATCATTGTTTTTGAGAAATGACCGGTCATAATATCATCCATATGCTTTTGAAACAATGGACGCATAATATCTTTTAATTCTTCCGAAAGTTCAAATGCCTTCACTTTTGAAGGATTTGAAAGACGATCCATCATGTGAGTGATTCCACCATATTTCATACCCTCTGTAATAGTTTCCCATCCGTACTGTATCAATTTAGAAGCATAACCTGCATCAATTCCCTTCTCGATCATTTTATCGAAACAAAGAATAGAACCTGTTTGTAACAAACCACAAAGAATAGTCTGCTCTCCCATTAAATCTGATTTTACTTCAGCAACAAAAGAAGACATCAACACACCTGCTCTATCACCACCAGTACCAACTGCATAAGCTTTGGCCTGTTCTAAACCTTTACCTTGAGGATCGTTATCTGGGTGAACCGCAATTAATGTTGGTACACCAAAACCTCTTTTATATTCTTCACGTACCTCAGATCCCGGACATTTTGGAGCAACCATTATTACCGTAATATCTTCACGTATTTGCATACCTTCTTCAACGATATTAAAACCGTGAGAATAAGAAAGCGTTGCACCTTTTTTCATTAATGGCATAACCGTGCTAACAACAGCAGTATGTTGCTTGTCTGGAGTAAGATTAATTACAACATCGGCAGTAGGTATCAATTCTTGGTAAGTACCCACTGTGAATCCGTTTTCAGATGCATTTACAAAAGATTGTCTTTTCTCTTTTATGGCAGCATCACGTAGTGTGTAAGAAATATCTAAACCAGAATCTCTCATGTTCAAACCTTGATTCAACCCTTGTGCCCCACAACCTACGATAACAATCTTTTTGCCTTTTAAAGCATTTACACCATCTGCAAACTCAGACGAATCCATGAAGCGGCATTTTCCAAGTTGCGTTAATTTATCTCTTAATGATAGCGTATTAAAATAATTGGCCATTTTGTATTTACTTTATTTGATTATTGTTTAGATTCTTTATTAAAATTCTTTTAGTATCGCTGAAATTTTCATTTCATCTTTTGTAACCGAAATACGGCCAGAGCGAACAAACTGCATAATGCCGTACGGTTTTAGTTGATCGTGCATATCATCAATTTCATTTCTTCTACCGCTTTTGGCGATAACAAAAAAGTCTCTGGATACCGTGACAATCTGTGCATTATTATCTTTTATGATGTTCTGAATTTGACGCTCGTCAAAAAGAAGACCCGATGCTATTTTGAACAAAGCAGATTCTTGATAAATAGTTTCATCATCAGTATGGTAATATGCTTTAATAACTTCAATTTGCTTCTCGATCTGACCGACGATATTATGCACCCATTTCTCTGTTGTATGAGCTACAATCGTAAATTTAGAAACATCATCGATTTCTGATTTAGAGACATTTAAACTCTCTATATTAATATGTCTCTTTAAAAATATACCTGATATTCTGTTCAGTAATCCAACATTATTTTCTGAATATACCGATATTGTAAACCATTTATTTTCCATAAGCTTTAATTACCTATTCCTTTTTACAAAAGGATTTTATGGTGTCATTATAATTATTCTATACTATTTCTTAACGGCCATTATCAAGCCTGTAGACCAATTCATTTTGGTCAATTGTAAATCTTCACGTTGTTCTAAATATGCCGTAAGAGCTATCACATTATCCTCATGACCTTCTGGCCAATTGGGTTGTTTTGTCATATCATCAATAATGTAAAATCCGCCAACTTTAATCAAGTCTAAAACCTCATCGATCTCACTATACTTACCTGGCCAGGCATCGGCAAAAATCAAATCAAATTTTGCACCTGAATATTCCTTGATCCAGTCAGTACCATCTTTACAAATAACCTCAACCCTATCATCATTGCCGAAATAACTAGTAGCAATAGAAATTAGCTCTTGATCGTTATCTACGGATATTAATTTAGAATCAGCATCCATACCTTCTATCATCCAAGAAAGGCTAAGACCAATACCAGTTCCTATTTCTAAAAATCGACCGTTTGGTTTTGAAGCAATCAATGTTTTGAGAAAGCTACCAACGTACAAGTCTGACGGCATCGTAAATCCGATTTCCTCAGATTTACGGGCTATCTCCGTATGTATTTTAGGAATGTCCTGTATGTTAGTATCGTTCATGAGATTATATGTAACCGTTATTTCAATCTAACCTCAGAAACCGAAGCACCAGAAGGGATCATTGGAAAAACATTATCTTCTTGTTCTACCTTGACTTCTAAAAAGTAAGGTTCTTTAGAAGCCATCATTTCTTGAATAGTAGATTTTAAATCTTTACGTTCAGAAATTCGTTTTGCTTCAATGCTATAACCTTCAGCTATTTTTACAAAATCAGGATTTACCATTACGGTCGACGCATATCTTTTCTCAAAGAACAATTCTTGCCATTGGCGTACCATACCTAAATGCTCATTGTTTAATACAACAATCTTTACAGGTACTTTATGTTGAAAAATAACTCCTAATTCTTGAATGGTCATTTGAAAACCACCATCGCCAATAATAGCAACTACTTCCCTATCCATAGCACCCATTTTTGCTCCTATTGCAGCTGGCAAAGCAAAGCCCATTGTACCTAATCCGCCAGAGGTAATATTACTTTTAGATTGAGAGAATTTAGCATACCTACAAGCAATCATTTGGTGCTGACCAACATCAGAAACAATAACCGCCTTATTATTTGAAGCCAAATTGATTTCTTCGATTACCTCACCCATAGTCAAACCATCTTTAGTTGGGTGAATATCATTTTTTATAATCGTATCGTACTCAATTTTATATTTCTCTTTGAATATGTTGTGCCAAGCTTCATGCTTATTTTCATTTATTAATGGCAAGATCAAGCCTAATGTATCCTTTGAATTTCCCAAAACGGCAACATCAGCATGCACATTTTTATTTACCTCCGCAGGGTCAATTTCAAAGTGAATAACCTTTGCCTGTTTGGCGTAATCTTCTAATCTACCCGTTACACGATCATCAAAACGCATTCCTATGGCAAGCAATAAGTCGCATTCGTTGGTCATTAGATTAGGACCGTAATTACCGTGCATACCAACCATACCCACATTTAAAGGGTGAGCTGTATCTAAGGCAGAAGCACCCATAATAGTCCAAGCCGCTGGTATATTTGCTTTTTCAACCAATTCTTTCAATTCTTTCTCAGCCTGACCTAGAATTACACCTTGACCCCAAACGATAAAAGGTTTTTTAGCACTGTTGATTAAATCGGCAGCTGCTTGTATGGCACTCATTTCTGGTTTAGGAACCGGCTTATAACTTCGAACACCAGTACATTTCTTATAAGAGAAATCGAACTTGTCTATTTGAGCATTCTTAGTGATATCAATTAAAACGGGACCGGGTCTACCAGATTTGGCAATATAAAAAGCCTTTGCCATTACTTCTGGAATTTCAGAAGCTTCGGTTATTTGGTAGTTCCATTTCGTTACCGGGGTAGAAATACCAATAATATCAGTTTCTTGAAAAGCATCTGTACCTAGCAGTTGCCTTGTAACTTGACCTGTAATGCAAACCATAGGAGTAGAGTCTATCTGCGCATCGGCAAGACCAGTAACTAAATTTGTCGCTCCAGGTCCAGAAGTTGCTATAGCAACACCAACTCTACCAGAAACACGAGCATACCCTTGAGCAGCGTGCGTAGCACCCTGTTCGTGTCTTGTAAGAATATGCGTTAGTTTATCTTGAAATTTATATAGCTCGTCATAGACGGGCATAATAGCACCACCTGGGTAACCATACATTGTGTCGACCCCCTCGGCCAACAAACAATGAATTATTGCCTCTGCTCCAGAAATCTTTATAGCTTTCTTGGAATCTGTACTTTTTTTCTTCTCTTTTACTGTTTCCATAATTAATAATCAAATTCAAGTATCGCATTCAAGAGTTACAAATACCTGACATTAAATCCTTCTAGAATTAATTAAAATCTAGCCGGTGTTATTTAAAATTCATCGGTAACACAACCTTGTGCAGCAGAAGATACGGAACGAGCATATTTGTATAATACCCCTTTCTTAAACTTTAAAGCTGGCTCTACCCATGCTTCTTTACGCTTAGCCAACTCTTCATCAGAAACTTCTACATTAATAGCATTTGTTTCTGCATCTATAATAATTGTGTCTCCATCTTCAACCAAAGCAATAGTACCACCTTCTTGTGCTTCTGGCGAAATATGCCCTACTACAAATCCGTGTGTACCTCCTGAGAAACGACCATCTGTAATTAACGCCACCTCTTTACCTAATCCTGCCCCCATAATGGCAGCAGTAGGTTTCAGCATTTCGGGCATTCCTGGACCTCCTTTAGGACCTTCATATCTAATGACAACTACATTTCCTTTTTCTACTTTACCACCTCTTATCGCATCATTAGCATCATACTCACTATTAAATACTTTTGCCGTTCCTTTAAACAACAAACCTTCTTTTCCCGTAATTTTTGCTACAGAACCATTCTCTGCCAAATTACCATATAACATTCTTAAATGCCCAGTTGCCTTAATTGGCTTATCTAAAGGCATAATAACATCTTGACCTTCTTCTAAATCCGGAACATTTTTTAAATTCTCCGCTAAAGTTTTCCCGGTTACGGTTAAACAATCTCCATGCAATAGACCATTTGCTAATAAGTATTTTAAAACAGCTGGTATCCCACCTATTCTATGAACATCTTCCATTAAATATTTACCACTAGGTTTTAAATCTGCAATAAATGGTGTAGTATCACTTATATGCTGAAAATCTTTTAGCGTAAAATCTATATCTGCAGCTCTTGCAATTGCCAAGAAATGTAATACTGCATTTGTAGAACCTCCCATAATGGTTACCAAACGAATAGCATTCTCTAAAGACTTACGGGTAACAATATCTAAAGGTTTAATATCTTTTTCTATAAGAAAACGCATTTGCTTTCCTGCTGCAATACACTCTTCTTCTTTATTATTACTGATTGCAGGGTTAGAAGAATTATAAGGCATAGACATTCCCAGCGCCTCTATTGCAGAAGCCATTGTATTTGCTGTATACATACCACCACAAGCACCAGCTCCTGGTATAGATTTTTTGATGATGGATCTATAGTTTTTTTCATCCATGGTACCAGCTACCTTTTCTCCCCATGCCTCGAAAGCAGAAACAATGTCCAATTTTCTATCTTCATGACAACCAGAGGCTATTGTTCCTCCATACACTAAAATTGCAGGACGGTTTAATCGTAACATTGCCATTAATGCTCCTGGCATATTCTTATCACAACCTACAACTGTTACCAATGCATCATAAGACATTCCTTGTACTACAGTTTCCATAGAATCTGCAATAATATCCCTAGATGGTAATGAAAAACGCATTCCTGGTGTGCCCATAGAAATACCATCACTAACACCAATAGTATTGAAAATTAAGCCTACAGTCTCTTTAGAGTTTACCCCTTCTTTGACCAATTTCGCCAAATCATTTAAGTGCATATTACAAGGGTTACCTTCATAACCAGTACTTGCAATACCAACCAATGGTTTATTAAAATCTTCATCTTTAAAACCAATTGCATATAGCATTGCCTGTGCTGCCGGTTGTGTTGGATCTTGAGTAACGTTTTTACTGTATTTATTTAATTCCATAATCTAAATCTCGTATACTTATCTTGATTTTTTGTGTACTAGTTAATCAAAGATAAAAGTTTATAAAAATTTCTAATTTTAACAATAATTGACAATACAAATTCACTTTCTAAAAAAACTACTTAAATAATTGATTTTAAAGCATTTAAAGCAATGTTTAATCCCATATTCAATACTTCAAAACAGTCTTTAATTACTTGTAAAACACAAAAAAACCTGCATCAAATATATCTGACACAGGTTTTTCTACATAATGAAAAGCTATATCATCCCTGATTAGGAATGACAATGACTACATCAATAAATAAATTCGTTAATTTCATACTACAATAATAGTGAAAATACAGCTCACAAAAAATACATTCACAAAATGGCTCAAAAAAGTATCAAACTACAACAATTTGAAACTTATAGAATCTCCACCTTTTTTTTGAGCTAAAATACAGATTGCTTTATCGGTCAATTGAATTACTCTAGGGTAACCACCAGTAGTTTGTCCGTCTTTCATAAGCACCATTAATTTACCTGCAGGAGTCAATTGTACGGTACCTGGTATCGTTGCCGATGTCAACATTGAAATTGAATGCGTTTCAATCGTTTCAGTCAGCTGATACGCCATTCTGTTATTTTCGTGGGCTACGGTAAACGTTTTAGAAAAAATACCCTCTAGTTGCTTATCATTTAACATATCAAACTCCGGACCCTTACCTACTTCTAAAACGGAATCATCCAAAAATGAGGAAACCTTTATTTCTGATATTTTAGGTCGAAAAAGCTTTTGTACTTCAAAAGGAACCATATCATTATCTGCAAGTCTATTTGCCTTTGTTATTGGCTTATAAAATGATTTACTACCTAATACCTCTTTTGTAGTAAAACCGTCCTTTACCCCTAGATAAGCCCGAAAGCCCTTTTCTAATCGACCAAAAGATAAGATGTCGCCGACGTTAATTTCATAAACCTTATAATTTTTTATAGGTAGATTATTAAGAGTCGCAGACATTTTTGCACCGCCAAGCGCCATATATGTTTCTTCTTCAAAAATAAGTGTTGGTCCCGTCATGGTAATTTCTAACACGGCAGCAGACTCATTATTTTCTAACAATGAGTTTATTTTAAATACAGACATTTCGTCCATTACCCCAGAAACAGGTACACCCTTATTTCTATAATGAAATCTGCCCGAATCTTGTACGGTGGTATAAAAACCTGCTTTTAGAACTCTAAGCATCTATTTTAATTTTTTCAGGTTTATAAATTCCAACTTCTGCTTCAATTTTATGCAGATTATGCTCTGCTTTAGATACTTGATAAAATTGAATTTTATCGCCAACACTTACAAAACATGGATTCTCTTTCGTAGCATCAAAAATGGGCACTGAGCAATTGCCTATAATATTCCACCCACCGGGTGATTCTTGTGGATAAATACCTGCCTGCTTACCTGCAATACCAACAGCACCCTTTACCACTTTTGGTCTAGGTGTTGCTTTTCTTGGTAATTCTAAATCTTTATGTATACCACCTAAATACATAAACCCTGGTAAAAAACCTATACCATATACCGTATATGTTACTCCAGTATGCAAGGCAATAATTTCTTCTTTTGTTTTATGTAATGTAATCGCAACTTCATCAAGATCTAACGCATACTCCGCATCATAAGATACGGGCAAACGCCATAAGTATCGATCAGGCTTCGGTGACTCTTTTAATTGCGTATACCAATTATTGATATCATTTGAAATTTTCTCAAAATCAATCTGTTTCGTTCTATTAATTAATAAAAGAGAATTATAGGCGGGCACTAACTCCCACTCTTTATTACTAAACACCTCTCTACTTAAAAAGCGTTCGAAATGTAATATTTTTTCTAATATGATTTCACTTACCTCATTTGACCATTCAATTAAAACGGAATGTACTCCAAATGGTTTGATATGTATTTTAGGGGAATTCACGATTTTACTTGTAGATTATGTTAAGAAAGATGCTTTGTAAGATACGCCAAAATTTGCAATGCAGATGGTGTATCGCCATGAATACAATAGGTATTTGCTTTTATGGGAATATTATCTCCAATAACCGTTTTAACCTCCTTCTCGTTATACATTCTTAATAGATGAGCCAATACCTCTTTACCGTCGGTTATTAAGGCATTACTTTCTTTTCTAGACACTAAACTTAAATCAGTATTATAATTTCTATCAGCAAAGGCCTCTATAGCTATTTTAAAGCCTTGATTGGTTGCCAATATTTGAATGACACTACCATAAGGAACATATAATACTACCCCTTTTTTGAATTCTTCTATACCAGTTAAAAACGTTTTCGCTAGATGTTCGTCTTTTGCAATATCGTTATAAAGAGCCCCATGAGGTTTAATATGATGCAACACTACATGCATCTGATCACATAAAGAAGTAAATAATTGTAATTGTTCTTTTATACTTTGGATTAATGCATCACTAGATATATTCATTGAAACACGACCAAAATTTTCCCTATCAGGATACGATGGATGTGCACCAACCTTTACACCATACTTCTTTGCCAACTCTAAACAGAATAGTATACTCTTTTTAGAACCCGCATGACCACCACAAGCAATATTACAAGAACTAATAAGCGGAAATAGCGCTTCTTCATTATCTACACCTTCCCCGACATCACAATTAATATCTATAGTTCTTTTCGTCATCTATAAAAAACCTATTACAGTTAAAATACTTTTAGCACCCAATAAAATGGAAAGCAGAATAATCAATCCTCCGAATATATTCTGCATCATGTTGTTCTTATATTTCCCCATCACTCCCACTCTATTTACAACCCATAATAAAAAGATCGCAATTATAGGTAGCAACAAGCCATTAGTAATCTGGGCAAATTTTATAATCTCAATAGGTTTAATTCCAAAGGATAAAAAGAAAACTCCCAATATTAGAATCATTATCCATATCATTCTAAACTTGGCATCTTTAAAACCTGCATTCCACCCAAAACAGCTATTTGCTACATAGGCAGCAGCCAAAGGTGCAGTAATCGCAGAGGTAATACCGGCAGCAAACATACCAATACCTAAAAAATACAAAGCTGCAGAACCAAATAACGGTTCTAAAGCTTTTGCCATATCCATTACATTATTTATTTCTGTAGAATTGATTGCTGCAGCAGATATAATTATACTGACAGAAACGAGCCCACCTAAAATAATGGAAACAAGCGTATCTCGCTTAGCTAATTTTATATCGGCTTTCGATTTCCACTTCTCACTTACCAATGCTGCATGTAGAAAAAGATTATAAGGTACTACCGTAGTACCAACCAAAGCAATAATAGTAAGAATACCTTTTTCAGGGATAGTAGGCATGAACAATCCTTTAATAAGTTGCCACATATCTGGCTTTGTCAAAATTGCCGTCATTACAAAAGATAAACTCATAATGAGGACAAGAACGATAAAGACCTTCTCCAAAGACTTGTAACTGCCCAGATACAATAGTATAAAAGCCAATCCGCCTAATATAAAAGGATATAGATTACTATAGGTCAATCCAAATAAAGCTTCCATACCCAATGTAGCGCCCCCTATATTACCCGCTTCATAAGAGGCATTACCTATAATAATGGCAGAAAAAATAAGTGCTATGACGCTATTACGCATCCAAGGATTATGCAGCTCTTGTTTGATTATATTTGCCAATCCCTTCTGTGTTACGATACCTAAACGGGCAGACATTTCTTGAAGAACGTAGGTAGCTATAATAGATAACAACATGGCCCACAGTAAACTAAATCCAAAATTGACTCCTGCCAAGGTACATGCCGTAACCGTACCAGGACCAATAAACGCTGCGGCTACCAGTACACCCGGACCTAATTTCTTGAACATGTAGTTAAATTATAGTTCTTGTAAATATAATTGGATAATCTGAGTTTTCTCACCATACCCAGAATCAATTTCACCACAATTTTAACATTTCAAAATGCCGTTTATCTAAAAAAATGCAGTTCGTCTAAAACTTGGATGTCGTTCATCGAGATTACATACTAATCCCAAAATAACTGGGTTATAGCTATCCCCAAACCTTAAACTTAACCTATTAATGATTTGCTTAGAATGTAACAAAGAACTCGGTTATTTAGATCACAAAAATGCAATGGAGAGTGCTGGCGTAGAGCTTTGCATGAAGCACCATGAACGTATTAAGTTATTGATCAATAAACACAATACACCTTTAGAAGCTATTCAGCTTTATTATGCGCTGAAAGAAGCTGGTGTAAACCCCATGTTAGAATGGTGGGATGGTAAAAAATCTATCGATATCGCCATTTCTCGTGTAAAACTTAATATTGAAATTGACTCTGAATATGATAAGCTGACCGAACACGAGGCTATCAACAATTTAGAAGAAGCGATGCACTCCTTCAAAAATGGCTTTACAACCATTAGAATTCCGCATATCGTAGTACGGTATTACCTAAATGAAACCGTAAACAATATCATCGGAATAATGCAAGGTCTAAAAGCCAACATTAAAGTTATTAACTAAAAATCCAGATATGGAAAATTCTAAAAAAGCATTTAGAAATCCGATTAGAGCAGCAATAGCCACCCTTTTAATAGGTATGGTGATGCGAATACTTGACTGGCCATTTTCTAAAGGAATAATTTTCATCTCCTTTGCAGCAATTCTTATTCTTTATGGACTGCGTTTTTTGAAAAAGGAAGAAAAAAAGACCGTCGATTTAATTAAAATGGCATTGGTACTTTTTTGGACGACCAATGGATTACTAACTATTTTAGATTTTACCCATACGCTGTTTTTTCAAATCGGCACCGCATTTACTTTCGTAGCATGGTTTGCGATGGAAGGTACTTCTTACTTCATGTCTAAAGAAGATCGTGTTAAGAATAGCACGACCGAAATCATATGGAATTTTGTAATGGTGATAGGTGTTATCACCCTAATCTGTGGTGGTCTCATGAAATTATTAAGTTGGGATTACGCAATACCGACCCTTACCCTTGGTCTAACCATTGTAACCAGTTACATACTCAAAGATATTTTTACGGCACCAAAAAATAACGAAGACGATACTAATAATGAGGAGCTATATTCTTAAATGAACAACTCTTTATGAATTAAAATTTTACCCCAACCAACCCTCTCTGTCGAGTGAACGGTATTGAATGGCCTCTGAAATATGATTACCGTTCAGTGCCTGCTCACCGGCTAAATCAGCAATAGTTCTTGCTACCTTCAAAATTCTATCATACGCACGTGCCGATAGATTTAAACGCTCCATTGCATTTTTCAATAATGCCTTAGACTTATCGTCTAGCTTACAATATTCGCGAATCTGTTTCGTATTCATTTGTGCATTATAGTGCACATTTTCCATGGATTCAAATCTAACAGTCTGTAATTCCCTCGCTGCAGTAACACGTTTTCGTATTTCGACACTACTCTCACCCTTTCTTTCTTCGGATAACTTTTCGAACGGAACCGGAGTAACCTCAATATGAATATCGATACGATCCAAAAGCGGACCAGATATTTTACTTAAATACCGTTGCATTTCTGCAGGTGATGAAGTTACTGGAGCATCTGGGTCATTGAAATACCCACCCGGACTAGGATTCATACTAGCCACCAACATAAAACTACTTGGGTAGGTTACCGTAAAACGAGCTCGAGAAATCGTAACCTCCCTATCTTCTAAAGGCTGACGCATTACCTCTAATACGCCACGCTTAAATTCAGGTAATTCGTCTAAAAATAATACTCCGTTATGCGAAAGAGAAATTTCACCGGGTTGTGGGTATGAGCCACCACCTACTAAAGCAACATCTGTAATAGTATTTGAATGTAATACTATTTAAACAGTTGATTATAAACTATTAATACGTAAATCTATCTCCTTCGATTTTTCCAACATAACCGTTTCATCATTTAAATACTCAATAACAACTCTGTTTTGATTGTACTTGTCCATCAGAAAAGTGGTAAGGTTTTCAACCTCTTTTTTAAGTATACTAATATGATTTGGAAACTTAGGATAGTTTATAATACTTAGCTGTAGATGTGGTTCTAATTGACCACTTAACACTATATCACATTCAGACAATGCAACACTAAGATAGATACTTTTATCTTTAATTAGGCTGTTTTGATATGATTGAATAGCACCAACTATTTCAGCTTTAGAAATTAGCTTATCGGTATAGCCTACTTGTAAGCCTATGGTAATAATTGCTTTGAAGGGTTTAACACTTACTCTATTCATTCCGACAAATACGAGAAATAAATCTACATAAACAAGTTAAACAAAGAAATATATCTACCTACCCCCAAACCTCAATAATTCATTCAAAACTACCCCCTCCTTTTTTTATATTACATCCTACACACTATAGCAGAATAGAACAAAAATGAATATTTATCTATAACACCCCCGTCCATTAAAAAAGTACTGCCATACACCCCCACCAATTACCCGTACCCCCTATCAAATTAACCAAGTCCTACCTAAAGTAATTTAATTATAACGGCTAACTCAAAATAAAAAGAGATTTATTTTATTCAATAGTATTCGAAATGAATTTGGCTATAAAATTTCCTTCTTACATTAAAATTTATAATAATCTGTTTTGTAGGCTACAATTGAAATGAACTAAAAAGAATCTGATTAATTAAGGTAAACAGCTATTTGAACTAAATAACTTCAGAAGTATTTGATTAAATTTGTCTCTTTTCATAAATCAATATGAGTAAATATGAGTAAATATGGTTTAGAGTTTATTTCAGATGATGATTTATTCAATCACGTTCTTGTGACTGTTCAGGCTTACAGTTTTGAGATGGATTTAAAAAAATTTAATAAGAATTTAATAGACCCGATTAAGTTAACATTTGACTCCATTGTTTATGACCAAAAGTATGAAGAGACAATTGAAAATGAAGTTCTAAGACAGTTGGACAAGACGAACTCCAACCTAATTGGATACTTCCACCAAAATATATTCGAATATTTTTCCGACAAATGGGAAGTTCCTAAATCTGGTTATGACGTTGAAAATGTAACGGATAACATTTATGTGGAAATGAAGAATAAACATAATACAATGAATTCCTCATCAGGCGCAAAGACTTTTATGAGGTTTCAAGGTACAATTATCAAAAATCCAGATTCCGAGTGCTATTTAGTTGAAATAATTGCTAAAAAAAGTCAAAATATCCCTTGGGTAATTACATTAGATGGAGTCAAACAACCCTCAAACAAAAATATCAGAAGAGTCTCAATAGATAAATTTTATGAAATTGTGACAGGAGATGAACTTGCTTTTCAAAAATTATGTTCAGTTCTTCCTACAGTAATTAAAGACGCTGTTGATAGTATTAAATTAAGAAGTAAAGAAAATACAGTTTTTAAGGAATTGAAGGAATTATCCTCTGACCTACTAACTAGTATATACCTATTATCATTCAAGAAATATGAAGGATTTAATAAATTTAAGTTTTAATTAATGGAGTTATTTAATGAATATGAGGTTAGCAACCTTTTAGATGTTTCTATTCATCGATTGAATGCTTGGGCTAATAATGGCAAGCTTATTCCTGTAAAGTCTAATGGAGTAAAACAATATGATAAACAAAGTTTATTAAGATTTGAGATAGCTAAAGAAGTCTTTAATTCTGAATGGGATGAATTTATTAAGATAAAGCCGAACAGGGAATACACTTCAATTGAATTATTTGCAGGAGCAGGTGGTATGGCATTAGGAATGGAAATGGCTGGTGTTGAGCATGTTTTGTTGAACGAATTTGAAAAAAATGCTTGTAAAACATTAAGATACAATCGTCCAAAATGGAATGTCTTGGAGGATGATATTCAAAATGTTGATTTTTTAGAATATAAAGATAAAGTCGATATAGTTACGGGTGGTTTCCCTTGTCAGGCATTTTCACACGCAGGGAAGAAATTAGGATTTGAAGACACTAGAGGGACTTTGTTTTTTGATTTTGCAAGATGTATAAATGAAGTAAAGCCGAAAATATTTATAGGAGAGAATGTCAAAGGTCTTTTCACTCATGATAAGGGAAAAACACTTGAAGTTATAAAACAATCAATAAAAGATATTGGTTACACTTTAATTGAGCCTAGGGTTTTAAAAGCAATGTATTATAAAGTCCCACAAAAAAGGGAGAGATTAATACTTGTTGGAATAAGGAATGATTTGGCAAAGAATATCGAGAAGTATACGTTTCCTAGTAAATATCATAAGGTTCTGACTGTTTCCGATGCTTTTAAAAAGGGAGAGTTGTATGATAAAAATGTAGGTAAAAGTGAAGGAGTAGAATATCCGAAAAGAAAAAAAGAAATAATGGAAAAAGTTCCAGAAGGTGGAAACTGGAAGAATTTGACGGATGACTTGCAAAGAGAATATATGAATGGTAGTTATTTTCTAGGAGGTGGAAAAACTGGATTAGCCAGAAGGTTATCTATGAAGAAACCAGCATTGACCATAGTTTGCTCACCTGCTATGAAACAAACAGAAAGGTGTCATCCTAAAGAAACAAGACCTTTAACTGTTAGGGAGAGTGCTAGAATTCAAACGTTTCCTGATAGTTGGGAATTTCAGGGCGCAAAAGGTCAACAGTATAAGCAAATAGGCAATGCTGTTCCTGTGAATCTGGCTTATGCACTAGGTTTAAGTTTGGTTGATTTTATGAATAAAATTGAACAAGAATGATAAATTTGTTTGCTTAATTTTTAGTAAACTTTTTTTTACCTACACCTAAAAACACCATTTTATCACTATATTGATAGTAAAAATAAAAGAATCCTATACTCAAACTTCACCAACGCCCTTTATAAAAGTTATACCATACCCCACAACAATAGCCTTACCCCTAATTATAAACCTTAAAAACTTAAAACTATTTGTCAAAATCCCTGTTTCTATTATTTTCAATAAATGAATCTTAAAGAAAAAATATCAGAAGTAAAACAGGACTTCTTAGAGTCTAAAATTTCCTATATATTCTTTGCTTATTCTTTATTATTATTCATTCCCTCATTAATCAATATAAAATTTGATTCAAAAGAAGGTGTTTTAGGTCTAACAATAAAACTCATTGCTATTATCTTCGGAGTTCCTATTTACGCAATGATATTAAGCTTTATCTGCCTAATGGACATTTTTTTTATAAAGTTATTCTATCAACAAATTAAGACTGAAAAAGGAATTTTAAACTATATTTCAATCATTTTAGGAGCAATACTACTGTATTTTTTATACTACGAATTACACAAGCTTATAATATGGATACCTATTAACATAGCTCTAAGTAAATTAGGAGTAAATGTTTAAAAATCAGAAGCACAGAATGACATATTAAAATATTTATCATTTTCTATTCACCTATGCTGATTGTTTTATTCTTTTCTTCTCGTCAATAAAGCTGAACTTTTTTTTTGCTATTCTAAGTGCAGAAAAATAATCGTTACCCCTTGAAATACACCAAGCCCAATTACCAAAGGCTTCGTTATTGGGGTACAGTATTCTCTCTGGCATTGTATTACCATTAGGAAAGGTTTTGGCGTTAGCTATTCGTCTATAAAACACCTCAAAATAAATGTTTTCGTGGTTTGGGTCATTGTCGGCAACCTCATACTGGTAAACATTATCGGTTTTACATATTTGAGTATAAGTTTTAGAACTTTTTGTGAAGATTTTGGGTAGTTCTTTTGGTTGCTTCATATTAATAAGTAGGTTAATTTTGGTTTAGGCTGCTTCTTGAAATTGCTCTTTTTGTAATTCTCTTAAAAGCTTTAATTTTCTTTTAAAAGTGGCTAAGCTAATTTTTATTTTATCTGCCATTTGTTGTTGGGTTAGATTGGATTGCTGACTTATTTTTTCAACCCTATCTAAGCCCTGACTAGATTTATATGCTCCACTTAGTTTATTTCTAATTCCTTGTTTTTCATTCTCGTTTAAATTGTAATCAGAGTTGAACAAAACTTTAATTTTACTATATACTGGATAACTTCTTTCATCAAATATTGATTGTGCTATCTTTTCGATTAAATCAATATCATAAACAAAGTTCTTTTTAGGTGTGGCTTTTACATATGTGGTAAAAAGGTGAATTAAATAATCGTTTAAATCTTGAATAGTAATGTCAGGATTACAGAACCTAAATTGAAAACCTATTTTTTTTAAGAAAGTACCATAAATGAAGTAATCAACTTTACCTATAGGTAAATTAACTTTTATATACTTTATACCTTTTGGGTCATATATTGCTGCTTCTCCGTTAAACAAATGATAGTTTTCTTTTGCAACTGATTCTAAGTTATCCAGCTGAATTAACCCACTATCTTTTAGCTTTGCCCACTTCTGTTCAAAATCATTTTTTTTAAATTGGTTTCTATACTTATTTTTTATTTCTTGTTGCTTAGCTTCCTTACTCTTGCCATTCCTTTTAAGGTTGTTTCTATACTTTGCTTTAGATATTATTGTGTCTATTTTTACTATAAGTACAGCATCTTGTTCAGGGGTTTGTTCCCACCAGTTAGCACTACTCATAACCGTAAAGAGATAAAACCTTTTTAAGGTTATCTAGTACCCGTTGTGGCACTACATCTATTTTGTTTCTTATCCATTTCGAAAAATCAAGTTTGTCCCATTGGGACTCCCTAGCTAAATAGCTATGATTAAATGCTTTACGTTCTTGTATAAATATTCTTAGTTTTTCCATAGTTTGGTTACATTTTGAAAATTGGGCTTAAAAAAACCCCGAACTGAATTAACAGCCGAGGTTATTATACTTTTGGTATTTAATTTTGCTGTTGCCTAATCCATACTAACTAAAGTAATGTACCACCGTAATTCTCGGTTGGCGAGGTTCTAAACCTACTCTTGGATTATTATGTTAAAATATTACATATTAGTTAATACAAAATACGTTTTGGTAAAAATAATTTATATAATTAACTAATTAGTTTACAAAAATACAAAATTACAATAATATATCCAAAACTATATACTAATAGTTTATAGCTGTTTCCCTACTAGTTTTAAATGAGTTTATTTAAAATTTATTCTTTAACTTTTTGTTAACATTGTTAAAATTTGAATGTGCAATCTTATATGTATATATACTAGAATGAGCTACTTGCTACAATAATTAAAAAAAAATAAACTACTTAAAATCAAATATTTACCGATACTTTGAATTCTTAAATATGTAAAACAAGAGATAGTACATTAATTATCTAAATTGTGCATTTTCCTATCGAGTTAAACAATAGAAAGAGAGCGCAGCGAACGTAACCATAAACCCTAAATGCTAACCATTTGTTGGACTAGGTTTTGCATTTTTAAAATCGAGTTAAACAAAGAAAAGTGTACTTAAAATCTTATAAATTATCTTCTTGTTGGACAACTTCTTGCACTAGGTCAATATTTATAAATACCACCTCCTAAAGTCGGTTGGTAAGCCTATAGAAAGTAAAAAGTAAAGTTTAGTGATTAAATTAAAAAGTCGTGTTTATGTTGAATGACTCAAATAGCAAATTCTAGTAGCATTACCCCCAATAACCGCTCAACTATATCGAGCAGGGTATTTGTACCTAAAAGAAAAGATAATCGATTTTAGAGCTATACGCCTACCCTTATTTAGCATTCAATAAGCAAACCACCAGAACCACAATTAAAGTCATTGACAAGGAAACCCACCTAAAACAATGTCAAGTAAAAAATTGTTTACAAGTAGTAAACAAATGTGGTACAATAGACCACTTTAATTTTTATATTTGTCTCAATAAAGAATAAATAAAAAAGAGGATTAAGAACCTTTTACATTATCATCTTTAGACTATTACACATCTTTCTAAAAATGTTAACACTACTCTAATAGTGTTTAGTAAACGGTTTAACCCTCCTTACAATAGATGCACCTTTTACGGGTGCATTTCTCTTTTGTAAAGGTAACAACTTTAGACACTTAGGAGGAAACAAACTTATTAACAGATTACAAGAAGTATCGAATCTAAAATTTACCACTATTACCCAATATCAATGTAATATTTACCTCTGTTTTACAATTTAATTGGAAATGTAATTTAGTTATTAACAAGTGCCAATTACCTAACCTAAGTTTAAACTGTCATTCTTCTCTAATACCTTAATTAACAATTCAGCTTTATATAGTTTTTCCTTTAGTTGCTTATTTTCCTTTTCAAATTTTATGTTTTTTGTTTTATCCTCTATAATTTTTACGTCATAGGGTGTTTTAGGGCTTGAATAGATAGAATAAGCTCCCAAAGCTGTACTCAAAATAATTGCCACTAATGCTATCCAAATTGAAATGTTAGACTGTTTACGGGCTTGTGTGGATGCTATACGAGATTCTTGTAGTTCTAAATAATCCAAATATTGCTTGGAAGCCGTACCATCCAACCAATACTTATATCTTAAAAATTTCTTAGCCAGTTCCATCTGCCCCTTATTCACATCTGCCACCGTTTTACCATATTTCTTATCCAAAACAAGCCGATAATTTTTAATATCAGTCGATTTAATTTTTTGGTCACTTCGACTGAAATTTTGTGAAAACCAAAATAAGAATGATAATTCCGACTCTTTTCCAAAACTATAACCTTGAAATTTTTCAATTTGTTTTACCAATTCAAAATAACTAATACCATTCTGTTCATTAGCCATTCCAATTTCCATTGCCTTTATATATCTATTCATATCCGTTTTAGTCAAAAAATAAAGTTGTTAAAATAATATATTAAATCTAATCACCTAATTAGGATTTATTCCATAATTTTGGAAAATGTCCAAATTAGTATTTAGAAATTACGATTTAAAAGCTATAAAAAACCTATTAAAGGAAATAGGCAAAGAAAGGTATGAAGGAGCTTTAAAGGATGCAGGTATAATTCAAAAACCACTTAGCATGAAAGGCTTTTATATTGAATATGAGTGTAATACAGGTAACATCTCTTTATATCATCGTTACCCGTCAGGAATTAGCATATTTATTATTGATTCACTAGGGTATTGGGCTATACCTCATCATGGATGGGAAATGTTGAGAGTAAAATGATTAATATATTGTTGATACTTATGTGAATAACCAAAATTCAATTTATCCACTGTCAACCAGAACTTTAGATAGCTTTATAATATGAATGTACCTAACCTTCCTACCGATAACCTCTACAAGTTCATGGCTATTTTCGGTTTAATTATTTTTGTGTTTTCGCTTTATTTAATCACTTCTTTAAGAAGCAATGCCAATGACTTAATAATTCAATACAATCATGAAAACTCTAACTTCAATAGAAGGTACGATAAAGTTTGGGAAGAGTATAACCAACTTCTAGAAAAGTACCATATAGAACGTAATACTGATTCTATAAATGTAATTATTTCCGCCAAAGATTCAACAGAGCTAAAAGAAATTATAAAATCGTTGCGACAAGCTGAATTAGCCATAGAAAAAGTTGAAGCCGATAATGTGCAATATAAACTAGAGAAAGAAAAGAATAAAATTGAGTACTTAATTAATAGTTCTGATTCATGGGAAATGAAAATTCTGTTTCTATTTGGTTTAATTATGATGAATATAGGATTCTTCCTATGGTATCACAAAAATCAAATTTATATTGATGCAGAAACTAAGTATAAAGGTGAAACTTTTTTAGAATTAGTCAAGGAAGCAGAAAAAATAAAGAAGCAGAAGGAAAAGGAAGAAAAAAGTAAACCAAAAATTGAAGATAGTGAACCATAAGTTTAGGTTGAAATTTTAAAAAATCTAGAAACCGATAATGATAATTCCCTTAACCAAAATTCATGTATAAACGCTCTATGGTTTGGTATGAATGGTTATTGTTCGCTGTAGTTTGGTTGGTAGTGCCTTTGATAACCACAACAAGCGAATTTATTATTTCTTAAAATTAGTATATTAGTACCAATATAAATTAAACACAATAATTTTATGGTAAAGTATAAACCTATACTATTTGCAATTTGTATAGTTTTTTTCATAATTGGCTTACTTCTGTTTAACAAGAGCAGAAAAGCTGATTATAAACGTAAAAAAAAATTACATGACAATCCTGGGGTCAATGCATATGAAACTTACGACAATAAATTAAAGAGGGAAAGAAAAGAAAAAAGGTATGGTTGTTTAGGTATGGTTGGAGTAGTATTTATATTATTTAGTATGTTAGTCTTTTATTGGGTTCTCGGCATTGTTTTATAAAAAAATTTAAAGATTATTTATATATCATTTACCAAATGAAAAGATAAATATTCCCATAAGCACACCACCTACAGTTAGGATAATCCAACTCCACCTATAAAATATGAAAGAAAAGAACTAAAAAAAACTATTAAACCTAACACCCCCCACTAGTACGATTTTTAAATTCGTAATTGTATTTAATTATTAGGATAATAATTCCAACAATACCTACCACTAAGCCTAACCAACCATAAGTATATTTACTCATTCTAAACAACTTTAAAATTAATTAATCCTTTAACCTTCATTACAGTTCCTAGTCTGACATTGTTTAACTAAGTTTCCTTTCATATGTACACAGCTCCTTCCTTTAGTTCGGTAACTAATGTTGGCATCTAAATAGTTTAGTTTATGAAAAAATTATTAGTAACTACTCCTTTTACCAGTATCTTAATCTGCTACCACTCAAACCAAAATTAAAAATAGCCATAACTAAACCAGCAATAAACATAAATCCACCCAACATCCCTAACAAGTACCACAAAAAGGCAACAAAAGAACTTGTATACTGAACAACACCACTATCCGTTCTATTTTTGAACTCGTAATTCTTTTTTAAAATTACAAAAGCTAAACCAGTGACTGCTAAAACAACTCCCAACCATCCATTTGTATTCATTCTTATCCTGAATTATATTATTCTTACAATTTAAGTTAAATTATAATAAAATAGAAGTAGAGAATTCATTTATTAGCTCAACCTCTGCACCTGTACGGCTTGAAACCTCTTACCCCTACTTGTAGTAAATCCATTTGTATTGAGTTCTTTTGCTATCTGCGAATGATTTAGCCCCTGTACAAGTAAAGATTTGATATACGCCTTAGCCTTTCGGTTGTTCTCATTGTTGGATGCCTTAGCCTTATTAGTCCGTACCCCTTTATCCCTGCCAACTTGATTAAAGTTTTCGGGCTTACCCAGTACAACACCTTTCTTTTTAAGTTCCTGTAAAGCTGCTTTGGTTCTTTGGCTTATTAGTTCGGCTTCATGTTCCGCAATAGCTGCAAAGATGTGTATAGTTAATTTATTAGCGTGTGGCATATCCAATGCCTTAAATTCAACATTACTGTCCATTAGAGTGGATATAAACGACACGTTACGGGCTAACCTATCCAATTTGGCAATTAAAAGAGTACTACCAGTTTGCTTACAATGTTCTATAGCCTTTTCCAATTCCAACTGTACCCTTTTCTTAGTACCAGTTTCCTTCTCGCTATAAGATGCCAGTACCTCATCATCATCTTTTAAGTAATTTCTGATAATCGTTTGTTGGGCTTCTAAGCCTAAATCCTGTTTCTTGGTCGATACTCTGTAGTAGGTTATGTATTGCATATAGCTAAGATAGAACTATATTTTACATTACTAGAACGTTCGTTGTTGTTTTGTAATTATATTCGATTAAAGGTATTCTTAGTACTATTCCCTTACTTAATCAACAAATTTTCAACAAATTACATTTAGCTTTTAATTTTTTTTTAAATTGTTCGCTCAACACAAAAAATTAATTTATGGGAGTTATTTGGGATTTTTTTGTAGGTCATGGAATTTTCAGCATTGCATTTTTTATTGGATTTCCTCTTTTTGTAATTGGAGGAAGATATAATTACAAGTCAGAAGAAGAAATGTTCAACCGACGAAATTCAAGTGGTAACATGGAATTTGAAAGTTATAAAGAATCTAGGAGCTTAGGCTCTAAATGGACTTTATGGAAAAGTATTGGTAAAATAGGGCTATGGTTGACAGTCTTTAGCTTATTAGGTCTGTGCTTCCTTCACTTTACTTAAATATCCAAAAAGTCTTATTTACCGTGTACGTGTAAGGATGTTGGCATGAGGTCATTTTTCTTATCAACAAGAGGGTGTGAAGGTGGTGCGAATACCTGTTTTCATTGGTAAAGCCCCCGACAAATACCTTATAAAGTGGGTTCGACAATAGAAAGTATGTCATATAAACTAATGGAGACCCTACCCTAGTAAATACAAATAACTTAATATCAGTTACTTACGTAATTTTTGAGCTGATTGTATGTATCTTCAATCTTTTCATTGGTAAAGTGTCTACCTATAAAATGCCAGTCCACTATCTTTTGTTGTTGTGGGGCATACGCTGCTATGTAGTTACTATCTATATAATAGCTCTCATCTTCAATTGGTAGGTCGTAATCAATTTTTAAGGTGTATATCTTACTTTCCTTATCGTATTGTATATATATTCTCTTTAGGTACTTGGTTAATACTTCTTTCTTCTTGTTGTATGGGGTATGTTCAACAATTGCGGATTTTTCTCTATTATCAATAACATCTTTGTTTAACTGGTCGTATCTATCTTTTGCCAACTTTCTCCTTTTTAGGTCTGTAATATCTTCAAATTGCCCGTTTCCGACAATCTCGTTAATTATACCCCAGTCGATACCTGTTTGAACACCAAAATCTAAGTCATGTTTTATTTGAGTTAATATAAATGTTTCATTGACTAGGCTCTTTAGTTCGTTCTCATCATTGGTAAGATGTTCATTTATCTTATTGGTTTCCCTAACTACCCTATTTTTAGTTTCTGTAATATCACTTTCTTCTACCACACCCCTAACTACTAAATCTATAGATTTCTTATACTCTTTATCGAGGGCTTTTAAGGTCTTCTGATAGTCTTTAATCTTGTTTTCTAACTCAACCTTCTTTTTATCCAGTCCACCATCTTTAAAGGCTGTTTGTACCTTTTGAAATATGGTTCTATTTTCAAAGATGGTAGTCCATACAAAACTTTCCAGTACATCAATGTTAATGCTCCTATTGGTACATTTTTCTTGCTTGTACCTTTTAGAGGAACACATGTAGTAATTATCTTTTTTACTTATTCTGGTACGCCCGTAATAATTACGTCCACATTCACCACATTCTAACAAACCCTTCAACAAATACAAGTGGTCTACCTTCTTTCCTGTATTATTTGAATCTTTATTTTTCTCATACTGCACCTGTACCTTTTCCCAATAAAACTCATTGAATATTTTAGGGCAATCAATCAACTTATCTTTCCACCTTCTTTTACCCTTATACATTGGATTTTTTAAAATATCCTGTACTTGTTTATCCGACCAGATAACATCACTTTTTTTCTTGTGGGTTATCTTACCAGTATTTGCATTCTTGATTTTAAATGTACCATCTCTTTTACTGTACCTAGTTGGTATATTGTTATCGTTCAACCAATGCTTAATAGTTGTAGAACCGTTACCCTCTAAGCACATTTCATATATCTTTTCGACAATGGGCTTTTCTTCATTATTAATTATTAAATAGCCCTCATCATCTTTGGTATAACCTAACGGGGTACTCTTACCATGTGCTTTGCCCTCCAAAACTCTATTAAGTAAAACTTTCTTTGTTTGGTAACTTTGTAATTCAGCTTGATAACTATTAATGGCAGTAAGAATTGAGGACTGTAAATAATTGGTCGGGTCGTTCCAATCCATTTGTTTATCATTGAAATAAACTTCAATCTTTTTTCGTTTAGCTAAAGAAGAAAATGCAATGAAAGTTTCACTATTTCGCTCTAACCTATTTTGATTCCTGAACCAAACTATATTAATTTTATCGGTGGCAATATCTCGCATAAGTTTATCAAGTACGGGTCTATCTTTTATATCTGCTCGACCACTTATGCCCTCACCCTCATTATAAATTTCATATTTACGATTCTTTGCAAAAACCTTGCCCTCATTGATTTGGTTTTCAATCGATGTACTAATATCATCCTCTACGGAAAGCCTTGTATATATACCTATCATACTCCAAATATAATATAAATTGGATTATATCACATTACAATAATATAACATCGGAAATTGTGTGGTGGGGACTTCTAAATGGTCGTTGACTCATTAAACCCATATTCTTAATTTTGCCAACTACGCTATGTATTTTAGTAGTTTCTAAAGCTTCATGCAAAGTCATTGGTGGTAAAATAGAAGGTAATCGCTTCGCCAACATGGTTTTACCTGCGCCTGGCGGACCAATTAAAATGATATTATGTCCGCCTGCTGCGGCAATCTCCATACAGCGTTTAATACTTTCTTGTCCTTTAACATCAGAGAAATCAAATTCTGGAAAATCTAAATTCTTATAAAATTCTTCTCTTGTATCAATTATAGTCTGCTCAAGCGGAATACCTTGATCAAAGAAATCTAAAACCTGTTTAATATTATCTATGCCGTATACTTTCAAATCTCCAACAATAGCAGCTTCTTTTGCATTTGCAGTAGGCAAAATGAATCCGGCAAACCCTTCTTGTTGTGCTTTTATAGCAATAGGCAATGCTCCTGTTATTGGCTGCAAACTACCATCTAAAGACAATTCGCCCATGATGATATACTTCTCAATATCTTCAGATTTAATTTGACTAGATGCAGCCAAAATTCCGATAGCCAAGGTAAGATCATACGCAGAACCCTCTTTTCGAAGATCTGCAGGCGCCATATTTATAGTGATTTTTTTACCTGGAATTTTATAGCCATTATTCTGTAATGCGGCAGCTATTCTATAATTACTTTCTTTAATGGCATTATCGGGCAACCCTACTAAATGATAACCAATTCCCTTGTCGATATTTACTTCTACAATTATTGTTGTGGCTTCAACACCAAATACTGCACTCCCATAAACTTTTGTAAGCATTCTAAAACCTTTTAGGTTTTTAAATGTAACGCTTTTATTGCAAAGGTTTAAACCATACTATTTAACCATGAATTTCTTTTTTAAAGAAACAGGAATACCTTGGTCTGTAAAACCTTCTAAAGAAACCTCAAATTCACCAGTGATATCAGAAGTGTAAAATTCGATATGCTCCTCATTTTCGGTCATATTAAAAGATGGCAACCAAATTAACTGATATCTAAAATCTGGTAAACGTGCATATTTTTCAGAAAAACTGCCATCATAAGTTTGTTGATAGTAATTTTTATTCTCTCTAGGCTTAAATAATTTTTGAGTCAACATATCTGAGTTATAATAATTCTCAAAATAATTTGTTTTAAATGTCATTACGTCTACCACACCCTGAAAGGCCTTGGTTCCATAAAAATGTTGATTTCTTGAAATATTTATAGATTGTACCTGAGCAGAAGAAAGATTAATTAGTCTATCATGATCTTGAACTAAAATGCCATCTATAAAAACCAAAGGCAATTTACCTGACTCCATATATGGTAAAATTGGACGTACATGAAATTCACTTTTGCCTTTTTTATTTTGTTGAATCCAAACATGTTCGACCACCTCTACGAAAGTTTCCTTAATTGAAGAGAACCTTGTATACTCATCAAGCATGTAATTCATTGTACCCTCACCATAAAACCTTTTATTAGGTTTACCAATTAGTATAGTATCTGGCTTACTACTATAATATGCATTCTCTATTTGGTTGAAGATACTCCGTTCTTGAATTATAGTTTCCATATCTCTATTGATATTAAATTTATCAAATTTTAAATTCGATAAATTAAGATCAGTTTCTGATTGCAGTCCGATTTCGTAATTCTCAGGTGTTTCGTCAATTACCTGAACATAAACATCTTCGGTAGAATAATCTTCATCAACACTGGTATAAAAACGCCCATCCTTATTTGTTGTTGCTATTTTAAAAAGATAATCCTCTCCTGGAAATGAAAGACCCACAATTTTATTCTGTACTGATATTGAATCACTAGTACTCGATAATTCACCAACAAATAACTCTCCCCTTAATTCTGGTAAAATAATAGTTTCAATTTTATTTTTTTTCGGATATACTTTCTTATAATCGACAGTAGTCACACTCTTCTTCGTATCCAACTCATCTAATTTGCGAACTGAAATAGAGTAACTTCCTAGACCAGTTGAAGATGTCGATTCAATAGTCAAATCTATAGGTTGACGCGTTGGAAAAATAGTTTTATCTAACTCTAGTTTCAAAGGTGCATTACCAATTGCATTACGTGTATTTTGTTTCGGCAAATTACCGGAGTTTTCTGATAAATTAGTGCTCTTGTCTCTAAATACAGCTTGGTCACTTGTATATGGATTCAGCACTGTGATATCAATATTATAAAAATAATTATGCCCATTATTAAGCATCCACTGAGTATAGGCTATTAACTTATAATTTCCTGAAGGTACGGTTGAGGGTATAAAAAAGTTGCTATTCCCCTTACCATTAATCAACTTTATTTTTTGGTTTAAAACAATCTCTTGGTTTTCGTTGACAAGTTTTAAATAGGCGATTTTACTAACATCGCTAAGTACCCCAGTATTATCTTTTAAGCAATAAATGGAGTAATAAATATACTCCCCCACAAAGGCCAATGTAGAATTAGCATGTACAAATACTTGTTCTTGGTTTGGAACTAACTTATCCGATTCTACAAAGCTAGCAGTAGTACCTTGTGCGCTAATTTGTAACAGTGCAAATTGAGCTACTAACAATAAAATATAATTAAAATTCTTTTTCATATCTAACTTTTTTATTCTATCCAAAAATCGGGCACTACATTACTACCTAAAACTGTACAATCTCCACAAACGGTATACACCATGTCATATGGCCCATGGGGCTGTGTCTGTATTAAGCCATCTTGTGGTGGTGTATATTCACCATAATACTTTAACAAATTATTTTCAATAGCATCAAGTAATGGAGTGGCGCCCCCCTCTACCACTATTGGCGGTGATACTATTGGGCAATCGCTTACAAAATTTGGTAATTCTTCATTAGGAAAAAAATCTGTATAATTAAAAAACAGCCGTTTTTCTGAAACCGTACTTACTTGAAAAAAACCAATTACATTTTCTTCATCTGTCAGAGCTTTTATATTGCCTTCTAATAAACCTGTCTGTATTTGCGAAAAAAGGCTCTCAGTACCAGATAATGTTTCTAAAGTCTTATAATAGGCAAATGCAGCTCTGTTTTGCACATATTGTCTAACTAATACACTGTACCTATGCGACAGAATGAAATTATCTCTATTAATAAACCTTATTGGAAATTTATTGACTTTGTCTTCACTTAGGTTTGTAGTATTTTCTTGTATTATGGTATTTGAAGAAACTGTTTTATAACAAACCCGCTCTTCTTTTGTTCTTACTCTTATGTCTACTGCAGGATTAGGCGTTCGGGAAACTACATAGGCATCTGCGAAACTATAAAATGGTGCAATAATTTTATAAGTTTCATCATATTCGTATCTATAATATTTAGATTCACCAGTAGCATCATAACTATCTAAATAAATAAACATACCTTCTTCGGCGCCATCGTCCTTGAAATTTCTTTCAGCATATAAATTATCGATAGAACTAGTTGCAGGCACTGCAGTATCTTCAGACACATATGTTTTCCCATCATTTGACTGTATTGTTAACACATATGTATGTCCAAAAACAACCGTAAAGGGCTCTTTAGAAGTATAAACACCTGCAGAAGATTCTTTAAATTCATATAAATTACCATTACTATCCTTTACTTCAACTTTTGCCCTGCTCACCCCAGACATTAAAACCGTATCTAACGGAAATGTCCTTGAAACCAAAATACGTTGAGTTTTATATTGGTTAGTAATGGTACCTTCTACCACCAAAGCACTGTTAAATTCCGTAGCTTCAATTTCAAACGGGTCAATACAACTGTGCATAAAAATGCCTAGGCTAAGAGCCAAAAGTACTTGCATCGATGTTTTAAAATAGCGCACTTTATATAATTTAATTAATCCTATACTAAATAAAACACTTACTTATTCTACCCAAAAATCAGGTACTTGAATACTTCCATAGAACGTTGCATCGCCACACGGCGTAGCGACCATTAAGAAAGGGCCGTATTCACTAAAATTTAATGGATTAGTGACTTGATCATAATCTTCAATATAGCTTAGAAGCCCTAATTCTATGGACACCAATAAAGGTGACTGTCCACCTTCTGTAATTATAGGAGGAGAAACTAAAAAACAATCTACTGGATAATCTGGTAAATTCTCCCCTGGAAAGAAATCGACATAATCAAAAAACAACCTCTTTTCTGCTACAGAACTTACTTGAAAAAAACC
Source organism: Maribacter spongiicola (assembly GCF_004364165.1). Lineage (GTDB taxonomy): Bacteria > Bacteroidota > Bacteroidia > Flavobacteriales > Flavobacteriaceae > Maribacter > Maribacter spongiicola. The sequence continues at coordinate 398,855 of NZ_SOAY01000011.1, read as the reverse complement.
AACTACATCTTCATTTGTATTTGAATCAGACTTTATATTTCCTTCTAAAAATCCAGATTGCCTTTGTGAAAATAAACTTTCGGTGCCTGAAAGCAACTCAAGTGTTTCATAATAAGAAAATGCAGCTCTACTTTGCACAAATTGCTTAACTAGAATACTGTACCGATGAGACAAAATAAAATTTTCTTTATCAATAAAACGTACCGGAAATTTACTCACCCTATCTTCTCCTAACTCAGTAGTGTTCTCTTGAATAATTGTATTTGAAGTCACAGTATTATAGGCTACTCTATCGTCTATATCTTTTGTTCTTGAGTCTACCTCTGGGTTTGGTAATGGTGATACTATATATGCTTCAGAAGCACTCCAATTTGGAGCGATTATTTTATAGGTTTCTTCATATTCATATCGATAATATTTAGACTGACCAGTTGGGTCATAACTATCAACATTTATAAACATACCCTCTTTTTCGCCATCATTTAAAAAATTTCTTTCTGCATATAAATTATCAATATTAGTTTTAGCAGGCGCCACAGCTTCCTCAGAGGTAAAACTTTTTCCATCTGAAGTTTCTACTTTTAAAGTGTAAGAAAGACCCGAAACTGCCGCAAAAGATGTATTAGACTGATATACACCAGCTGAAACCTCATCAAAATTAAAAACCTCTCCATTACTACTAGTTACCGATACTTTTGCAGAACCTATACCAGTCATTAACACTGTATCAAGAGCAAATGTTTGAGATACTAAAATTTGTTGTATTTTATCTTCATCTGTAATAGTACCTTCAATAACCATTGCGCTTTTAAATTCTGTTTCTTCTATTTCAAAAGGATCAATACAGTTTACAATAGTTAAAACACTAATTAATAAAAGAATATATTTTAAAATTTTCATCAATTTTGAATTTTAATTCTAGAATTTAAAATTATAAGTAATTGTAGGTACAGGAATTGAAAATATAGAACTTTGATATGCGTTTAATTCGCCATTCTCTGTTACAAAAAATACCGAATATGGGTTGTTTCTACCAAGCACATTATACACCGAAATATTCCAAAAACTATGTGCTAATTTGTTTTTCTTGTGGTTGCCTTCTATATTCACGCCAAGGTCTAATCTGTAATAATCTGGTATTCTAAACTCATTACGGTTACTATACACTACATACTCTGAGTTATTAAAATTATAGCGTGCTACTGGGTATGTAACAGGTCTACCGGTTTGGTAAGAAAGATTTGCAGAAAAACTATATCTCTTTGTTAGTTTATAGTTCATTACTGCGCTAAAGTCATGAGGCTTATCATAGTTGGTTGGAAAGTACTCGCCGTTGTTTACACGCTCTTCAGCAAAATCACTATCTAATTTTAAGAAAGATCGCGAGTAGGTATACCCCAACCATCCATTAAGTTTACCTGAATTTTTTCGAATTAGAAATTCTAAACCATATGCTTGACCATCGCCTTGTAGCGTTTCTGTTTCTATAGTTTCATTCAATAGCAGTTCAGAACCAACTTTAAAGTCTAAAAAATTATCTGACTCTTTATAATACCCCTCTAAACTTATCTCGTATTGATTACCTTCTAGATTCTTATAAAACCCAAGACCTAATTGTCTTCCTTTTTGTGGCTTTAAATTATTATCAGATAACTTCCATGTATCTATAGGGCTAATTGTTGTAGTATTCGATAACCTATGTATATATTGGTATGTAGTATTATAGCTAGCTTTTACAGATAAATCTTGTCCTAAAAAATACCGTGCAGACAATCTAACTTCTGGTCCACCGTAGGTGTCAACAATTTCATTATTTTTATAAGAAACTGTTTCTATTAAAGTTTCCTCGTTTTTAGGCATGTTTTCTTCATAAACACGTACATCTGCAACACCTAAAGTAGCAAAGATCGAATAACGTAGACCTATGTCAATAAGTAGCTTATCATTAATTTCCCAATTATCTGATAGATAAAATGCAGTCTCAATTGCTTTTTCAGTTGGTATTATTTTAGCGTTTACAATTGAGTTACTTCCGTTAGGTTCTAAATTACCAGGTTGTACATTATATAATTTAGCAGAAAGACCATAATCAAACTTGTGTGCCTTACTATGTAGATATGTAAACTTAAATTTCGCCTCAGTTTCATCAACTACAAAACCCAAGTCAAAATTACTATCAGAATTGCCTTCGTAGCCAATATTAAATTTGTAGTTACTATTGGCAACAATTAAACTACCTGTATTCTTTTCATTAAATTGATGATCCCATTGAAAAGAAAGAAGTCTATTGTTATACCCATAAACAGAATCTGATGTTATACTAAAAGCATCATCACTATAATACCCCATGGCTTTTACGGTATTCTTATCATTTATTACATGCGTATATTTAGCAATAGCATCATAAAAAGAAGCTTGACTATTACTTAAAGATTCGTCTTTTAGTGATCTTAAAATCCAACCAGAATACGTTCCTCTACCACCGACCAATAAGCCAGATTTACCTTTTACTACAGGTATTTCTAAAGCTACATTAGATGTTACCGGCCCCACAGCTGCTTCACCTGCAAATTTCTCATTATTAGCATCTTTAGAAGTAATATCAAAAACAGAAGAAAGACGACCACCATATTGGGCAGGTATACCACCTTTTAACACTTTAAGATCTTTGGTAGTAAATGGGTTTAGTGCTTGAAAGATTCCAAAAAAGTGAGATGGGTTGTACATTACAGCATTATCTAACAAAATAAGGTTTTGATCTGTACTACCACCACGAACATTAAAACCTGCAGCTCCTTCACCTGCGGTTGAAATACCTGGCAAGGTTGTTGCTACCTTAAGAACATCTCTTTCTCCGAGCACCAAAGGAATATTTTTAGTTTCTTCAACATTCAGCTCTGTACTACCAGACAATGCTTCTTCAACATTTTTGGCTGCATTTGCTTCGACTACAACTTCATCTAAAAATTCAACACTTTCGTTTAAATTAAAATTTAAATCACCATCGTTAAATACAACTACTCGTGTTGTAGTAGGCTCAATACCTAGAGAACTTGTTTTAATAATATTTGTTCCTACAGGAACTTCTAACTCATAATAACCATTATCGTCAGTTACAGCTCCAGAATTTCTTCCATTTAATATAATTGATAAATTAGAAATTGGTTGACCTTGTTCTGCCGTTCTTGCATACCCTTTAATAAAATACGCACTTTTTGCATTTGTCAAATTTTCTTTACCAATACGAACAGTTCTAGTAATTGAATTTTTATTAGAAGCTTCGATATTCGAAAACACCGGATTACTTGTTATTCTAGTGTAGTTTTTAATCTCGTTTAATGTATCTAATTCTCTTCCAAAAAAACCTTCGGGTAACTCTTTATAAATGATATTATTTTGGGTTAGAATTATTTTAGTGTCACTCAGTTTAAAAAAATTTAAATTGGTTTCTTTAAAAATCGTATCTAAGATGTTTTCGATAGTTTCATTGGTGAAACTTCCAGAATAGTTTTTATTTTCTAACCACTTTTCATCAAAATAGAAGGTAACACCTGCTTTATTTTCAATTTCGTTAAGAACATTTAAAATATTCTTATTCTCTATTTGAAAACTATACTTTGTCTCATTTTCTTGTGCAAAAACCCCGACACTTAATAAAAGCATGAGTAATTTTATATACTTTCTCATATCTTTATTCTTTGTTTTGGGTATTAAATGTATCTGCTAATTTTTCAAAAAAACTAATCCAAAAATTATCTTCATTAGACTTTTTTAATGCCGAATTAAAATATTCATTTATATATTCTTTCTTTTCAGGCAACATTCTAATTACATCGTTTTTTGAGCCAATGGGATAAAATTTTTCGTGATACTCTACATAGTAGCTATTATCATAATCAAACTCATAATACACTGTGTTACCCTTTATTCGCTTAAAATTTTTCTTCTTGGTTTTTTTAAGCAGTTTTAATGGCAGTTTTTTTAATAAAACTTGGTAAAAACCATTCATTTCAACATTATCTCCAATTGTATTAATCTGGATAAAATTACTCTTATTGATCTGAAAGCTTTCAATTTTAGATTTATGAAGAATTAAGGTCGGGTAATCATAATTGTACCCTACATTAAAAAGTATGTCATCGGTATTTAAGTCATACTTTAAAGGAACTTGATTATAAAATTGATTATCATAAACAATTGATCCAGGTTGAAATTCACTACTTTCAAAAAACTTGTGTCTTTCGTTTATGGTTCTAAATAACTCTATATATTCGATTCCGTTGTAAAGAGAAGTATTATATCTATTAACATTATTATCGAACCAATTATAAAATTTCGGTTCTTTTTGCAAATCTTGACTAATCACATTAATTGATGTCATTAAAGCCAAAACCAGCAAAAATATTAGTTGGTTGGTTTTCATAGGTTTGGTTATTGTTTTAAAAATAACAATAAATTAGAAATACCTAAACCAAATCACGTTTTTAAAATTAAGAATTAAGAATATTATAGCGTTTAATGATTTTAATAAATTAAGTTTAGAAATTTAACATAAATGATACTGAATAAGTTATTTTATGGTCTAAAGACAAGAATTGATTTAGCAGTATCTTTAATCTCAACCTCATTCATCATCATTTTACGAAACTCCCCATTGATGTACATTTCTGCCTGATCTCTGTAGTGTTTACTAAACGGATTACCAGATTGCCCAGTAGGTAGAATACTGATACTATTTTCTACATCAGAAAAATCAATAAGTCTTCTAGTTGAAGGACCCGAGGTTGTTTTATAAAAACCAGTAGCATCATAAGAAAATCCTAGATTATTAATTACTTCTCTAGTACCATTCACCGGAAATGGACCTACATTAAAGAAAGAACGCAAGGCTGCTATTTGACCAATAGGATGTGGATGTTCAATACTATGAACTCTCTCCCATCGCCAATAATCCATATTATTGCCAAAGTCTTTTTCTAAAGACTTTACTGCTTCCATAAAAGAGCTATTTACGATATCTGCCATAGTTTCTTGAACATCGGCAGTATTTACATTATCTAACCAAACAGACTCCTCATCCTTAGACATTGGTGCTATTAATCTTTTTGAAAAATGAGTCTCTAATAGCTGATCAAAAAGCTCTTTTTCCAGTTCATCTTTAAAAGTATTCTCTAAAAAGTAATACACCCATCTGTTATAAATCGTAGCCTCTATAGATGATAGCTCATAATTACCTGTCCACATTTTTAAACTGTCTATAGCTTTTAATCCGTTTTCACTTAATAATGAAACATCTAGATATTTAGATAAATTGGTAACTATTTCTGGATCTACGGCTGAAATAACATCAGTAATCATTTCACTTGCAGCATCTAAATCCCAATCATTCTTAGGTTCTAACAACTGTACTATTCGTTTTCCTCTATTTTCAGGTAAATAGTAACCTGGGTACAACATACCTGCAATAGAATCTGGTTGATTGTTGGCTGAGTACACATAATTATTCGGAGGATTTATTGCCTGCGGATTCTCATTAAAATCAATAAATTCTTTTTCTACCGGAAGTCCCTCACCTACTTCAAATACCAACTTTGTATTTATTGAATCAGGAATTTTATAAAGCTGGGCAGTGGCAAACCATGCAACATTACCTTCATCATCACCGTACATAATATTTAAACCTGGCGCATGAATTTTTGGTAAAGCAGACTTAAACTCCGTAAGGTTATTAGAATGACTCAAACCAAATAAAGCATCTATAACTTTGTTATCCATTTGAGTATACAACCACGATATGGCAATTGGTCTTTCACCTTGCACCTGATCAGCAATTCCGTTTAAAATTGGTCCGTGGTTCGATTTTTTATACGAAAACTCAACTTCAGACGCATCTTTTACTTTGAAACTCTTTGTGATAATTTCATAATCTACATATCCATTTTCAGATAAATATTGATTCTCATTTTCAGGATTGTTTTGCTCATAATAGAAATCAACATCATCATTCTCGAACATCGTTATACCGTAGGCCACTTTTCTATTATGACCTAAAAGCGGAAATGGTATACCTGCAATATGATAGCCATATTTTGAATATGTCGGTGTTTCTATATGAGCTTCATACCAAACAGACGGCTGAGCAAAACCAATATGAGGGTCATTAGCTAAAATAACCTTGCCATTCTTTGTTTTTTCTGGTGCGATTACCCAACTATTACTGCCTTCGAATAAGGGAATATCTAAGGCACCCAATGCTTTATTGACAGCCGCAGTTAGGTTATTCTGAATAGTATCTGACTGCGACGGATTGTAATTCTTTATCCACTCCGTTTCTGTACTTGAGCCAACATGTAAATCGTTCAAATATTCAGTGCCTAGTTTGGTATTTATGGTCGTTAAAAGAGGATCTGTTTTGTGTGCCATTGCAAAACTAAAAGCCATATACCCAATAGTATTATAGACATCCTCTAAAACAAATTCTTTCTTTTCAATACCTGTCAGATAAAATTCAACAGGTGTTGGTCCTTCTTTTATAAATTGATTAATTCCGTCTAAATAAGCTTTGGCCAAAATTACACCTTCATCATTCTGATCGGCATTGGTGGCGGACACTTTAGATGCATCTGCAATACCAAGAGATAAAAAGAATTTATCTGTTCCAATTAAATCGGCACCAAAAACTTCAGATAAACCACCACTTGCAATTCTTCGCAATAGCTCCATTTGCCACAAACGATCTTGCGCATGCACATAGCCTAAAGTTCTAAAGGCGTCTTTTTCATTTTCACCGTAAATATGTGGAATACCGTATTCATCGTAATATACGGCAACCTCTTTTTTGAGGTCTACTAGTTCTTTATTACCAGAATAATCTGGTTTTAAAGTGTATACAAATACTCCGATAACAATAATCAGAAGGGTAACAATAACCAACAGGAACGCTCCTATTTTTTTTAATGCTTTCATAGTTCAGTTTGGGGGAATCGGTCCCAAGTTAAAACTATTTTTTACATTAAACACCTCGCAGCTCTGCTTTTTATTGACAAGTAGTCAACATCCTACAAAACCCACCCATCAATTATTATTTTTCAAACCGTCTAACAACCAGTTCTTATAGGTTGGTACATCTGAATTTTGAATAGATGTATTTAGTACTTTTAAATCAGGAGAAAGCAACACATAAAATGGCTGAGAGATAGAGCTAAAGTTTACATCTTGAAAGGTTCCCCATTTTTGGGCAATGTTGTTAATTTCTTTAACGCGACCGCTATCATACTGAAAATTAAATTGTTCAGCTTCGGGCAGTTCTTCTCTATCATCGGTATACAGTGAAATAAGCACGTAATTCTCCTTTATAATTGGGAATACCTCAGCATCGCTCCAAACATTCTCTTCCATCTTTCTACAGTTGACACAAGCCCAACCCGTAAAATCTAATAGAATAGGCTTGTTGACCTCTTTGGCATACGCAAGACCTTCATCAAAATCTTTAAAGCAATCAATACCTAAAGGACAATCGCTTTCTTGCTCAAAAATGCTATAAAACTCTGGTGGCTGAAAGCCGCTTAACAGTTTCAAATTTGTGATATTAGTCACTCCCAATATCATATATATTGTAAAGGCAGCGCTTATAAAGGCGGCTACTTTTCTACTAAGTGATAACTTTTTCACCGGACCATCATGTGGAAACTTATATAACCCGAACAAGTAAAATGTCATAGCTATTCCTAGAAGAATCCAAATTCCTAAGAATACTTCTCTTTTTAGAATACCCCAGTGACCCACTAAATCTGCGTTCGACAAGAATTTTAGCGCTAAACCTATTTCTAAGAAACCCAACACTACTTTAACAGTAGTCATCCATCCACCAGATTTAGGAAGTGAATTTAACCATGCTGGGAATAAAGCAAACAATGCAAAAGGTAGTGCCAATGCAACACCAAAACCTGTCATACCCGCTGTAAGATTCGTAGCAACTTCTCCCTCTGCCAAAGTAGTTCCTCCAAGTAATCCTCCTAAAATAGGACCTGTACATGAGAAAGATACAATAGCCAATGTAACGGCCATAAAAAAGATGCCTAACACACCACCAACCTTAGACGATGCATCATCCATTTTATTTGCCCATGAGCTTGGTAAGGTCAGTTCATAATATCCGAAAAACGAAAAAGCGAAGAATATGAATATCACGAAGAATAATAAATTCAACCATACATTTGTAGCGATGGAATTTAGAATTTGAGAATCTACAGAATCGAACAAATGAAACGGTAAGCTCAATAAAAAATAGATTAAAATAATAAAGAAGCCATAAAGCAATGCATTTACAACCCCTTTCGATTTATTCTGAGAATGTTTAGTGAAGAATGATACCGTTAACGGAATCATTGGAAACACACAGGGAGTCAATAACGCTATTAATCCTCCAAGAAAACCTAATCCGAAAATTACCCAAATATTAGTAGTCTCGGCAATATTATCTTGACCCTGAGTCAGCAGTTCTCTGTTCTTTAAATTTAATCGTAACTTTTGCCCTAGCGCTAGACTTCTATCATCAATAGTCGCTACAACTGCTTCAGCTGCAGAACCATCTAAGGTAAAGATGAACTTCTTATCCATAGGGATACAAACTTCTTCACATACTTGAAAAAACAAGTCAACATCAATTTGATTTATTGCAGGATCTACTAATTTAATACGCTGTGTAAAGGTTGCATCTTCTTTAAAATAAGTTTCTTCAACTTCAAAAATCTCACTATATTCTTTTATAGTCTCACTCTCTTCTGTACCATCAATAAGTTCGTATATAGTACCATTACCGTTATAGGTAAACTCGCTCGGTAAAGAACCGAATTCAGATGTAAATTGAGAATACATGTGCCAACCATCTAATATTTTGGCATGCATTACCAGCTCATATTCCGATTCAGATATTTTATTAACTTGTTGTTCCCATACTACGGGCTCATCTTCTGTTTGTGCAAAAACACCCAATGGTAACACAACAATAAAAAGTAGTAAAGCAAAAAATCTAATCATGTAATTCTATTTTTAAAATCTCTTGAGTAGTATCGTCAACTCTAAAACGATGGTCTGCACGCATACCAATAACCCAAACAATTTGCCCTTCTGAGCATAATAACCAAGTATCTTCTTTAGACAAAACATCAACTTTTTCGTCTTTAAAATACTTTGACAATTTCTTTTTCCGGTTTAAACCTATCGGATAAAAATAGTCGCCGGTTTTCCATTTTCTTACTGTCAGCGGATACTTTAATGCATTCTTTTGAACGAATATTACATTATCTGTATTTTCATAACGTTCGGCTACCACCGAAAATTTTAAATTTAACGGAAGATTCAAAGGTACTTCTTCTTCCGTAATCAGATACTCTTGAGCATCCAATTTACTTTCCTTGCTCGAAGTTAAAATCAATACATCTCGATTCTTAACCAAAACATGTGAACTTGAAGCCAATTGCTTACCAGAAAGTCCGTCTAGCAATACTTCAAGATTATCCATTTCTTTAAATCCGTAAGCACCAAACAATCCATGTAAATAAGTAGAAAGCGGATGTAATTCTTTCAATTTTGCGATTTCAATTTCAAACCTACCATCTTTATCAACAAAAAGTTTTTCTTTTAATTTCTTAAGGTAAGCTGAAGCAATAGTTTCGGTCTGCTGTAGATAGTCTAACGTATTTTTAAAGTTATCTGAAAAAGTAGGATGTAATTCATTCAATTTCGGAATAATCTCTAGTCGAATTTTATTACGTAAATATTTCGCATCGGCATTACTGGCATCTTCACGCCACTCCATTTTTTCAAGCTGTGCAAAAGATTCCAGTTCTTGCCTAGTAAAAGGCAACAAAGGTCTTCGAATATCATTTATTTTGGCAGGTATACCCGTTAGGCCATCAATACCAGTACCTCGAGATAAATTGATTATAAAAGTTTCTAGATTATCGTTTGCATGATGAGCAGTTAATAGATAAATACCCTTATTTTCTTTTAGTAATTGCTCGAACCAAGCATAACGAAGTTCACGTGCCGCCATTTGTACAGAAACTTTATGCTGATTTACATAGCCAAGCGTATCAAAATGAGTTATAAAAACCTCTTTCTCTATCTTTTTGGCATAATCACGTACAAAGGCTTCATCGCCATCACTTGCTTTACCCCGCAATCTAAAATTACAATGTGCTATAGAAAATTTAAAATTTGCTTGATGGCAAAGCTCCACAAGCACAGAACTATCTAGACCACCACTACATGCAATGATAAAGTGAGTATCTAACAATTCTGGAAAAGAATCTTCAATATGTTTTTTGAATGCTTTTAACACGCAATAAAGGTAAGAAAGTCCCCTAATTTAAAAGGGAAGCCTAAGATTTATTTAACTTGTAATTAGTTAAACCAGATTATGAAATAGCCTTTAAAAAAGAGGTTACCTTCGCCGCATGAATCTTAGCCAACTCATTGTTAATAATACCTTTTTCTTCGTCAAAATTTTCACCATATTTAGGCAAAGAGAAAGATTCTACGACCGTACCTTGAAATCTTGCAAGTAACTTTTCAGTTACTTCTAAGGCACCAATTGCGCCACGACCACCATTAGATGTAGCCATTAACAATATTTTCTTATCTGCAAGAAACTTAACGTCTAACCTAGACAACCAATCCATCGTGTTTTTAAAATATGCAGACGGATAACTGTTATGTTCATTTACTGAGATAATCAACCCTTGTGCATTAGTGATTTCATTCTTGAATTCTACCAAAGAATTAGAGAATCCGTTTTCATTTTCTGCGTCTTGACTATACATTGGAAACGGATATTTTGACATATCTCTCAACTTCACTTCTTGTCCTTTAATTAAACTAGCTGTAAACTTTACCAATTTATAATTAATGGATACTGAAGAATTACTACCTGCAAATGCTAAAATATAACTCATAGACCTATTTTAATGTGTAATTGCGAATTTAATTCAATTACGATGAACCTTAGAATATTTTATCTAATTTTACGCCTTTAAACATCCAAACATACTGTTTTATAAGTATATAGGATATAATTGTGATAATGAGCAACTCTAATTCAAGATTGTTTTTTTTAGACGCCATTAGGGCATGGGCTATTTTAATGATGCTACAAGGTCATTTCATTGATGGTTTGCTTGATAATGCTTTCAGAGACAACTCTAATATGGTGTTCAATATCTGGAAATATTTTAGAGGAATTACCGCTCCGGTATTCTTTACCGTATCAGGATTCATTTTCACATTCTTGTTAATTAGATCGAAGCAAACCGGTTGGGCAAACCCAAGAGTTAAAAAGGGAATTAAACGCGGGTTTGAGTTATTGGTCATCGCCTACCTATTAAGAATGAACCTTTTTGGCTTATTCAAAGGTGAAATTTATGATTCGTTCTACCTCGTAGATGTACTGCACTGTATTGGTCTTTCATTATTATTCATTATCGGATTTTACATTCTGACTTTTGCAAGGCAAAAATGGATTTTCCCTACAATACTCGTATCTACTACATTGTTGCTGTTCATTTTCGAACCTATCTATAAAGCTTCAAGTTTTGATTTTTTACCGCAAGTGTTCGCAAACTATTTAACAAAGGCAAATGGCTCAGTTTTTACCATTATACCATGGTTGGGCTACGCTACTATTGGTAGTTTTATGTCCGTTTTATTTTCAAAATATCAAGAAAGTAAAAACTTATACAATTTCATAGTACCGACGTACATTGCAACAGGATTGATTCTTATGTTTCTATCTTCAGATTTCTTCCTTTCGGTTTACGATGTTACGGGTATACAATTATTTAAGGCTATAAATGACAATAACTATCTGTTTATTCGTTTGGGTGATGTACTAATCGTTTTCTCCATATTCATTATTTTAAGAAAAGTTTTAATGAATGCAACATGGTTAAGAATAGGTCAAAGCACTTTATCTATCTATATAATTCATTTTATAATTTTATACGGCAGTTTTACCGGCATAGGTCTGTATCGTTTTTTTCATCATTCATTGAATCCGTATTTAGTTGTACCTGGCGCGATTCTATTTATGATAGCGAGCACCTATTTAGCTTTAAAATATGAAGACCATAAAGCGGGATTAAAAGCAAACATACGTGCAATTTTATCGTCTACAAGAATATACTTAGAGCAATTTGCAATTATCGCTTTTGAAGTTTTAAGAACGGTTACAGAGAAAGTATTACGTGTTTTAGGTTTAATTAAAAACTAGATTCACAAAGTAATAAAAAACAAAAAGGCAGCCAATTGGCTGCCTTTTTCTATATCAAAAATTCTATTCTATTTAAACATGTAAAGCACGATTATCTGTAGCCGCTAACGCCGCTTCTTTAACCGCTTCTGCATATGTTGGGTGAGCATGGCTCATTCTAGAAATATCTTCGGCAGACGCTCTAAACTCCATCGCAGTTACTGCTTCAGCAATTAAATCTGCACAACGTGCACCGATCATATGCACACCTAATACTTCATCGGTCTTTTTATCTGCAAGAATCTTTACAAACCCATCGATATCCATACTAGCTCTAGCACGACCTAAAGCACGCATCGGAAATTGACCTGCTTTATACTCCACTCCTGCTTCCTTCAGTTCTTCTTCTGTTTTACCAACAGCAGCAACCTCTGGCCATGTGTAAACTACACCAGGTATTAAGTTATAATCGATATGTGGTTTTTGACCCGCTAATATCTCAGCAACCAAAGTACCTTCTTCTTCAGCTTTGTGAGCTAACATAGCTCCTTTGATAACATCGCCAATAGCGTAAATGTTATCGGCACTTGTTTTCAAATGCTCGTCAACAATTACTTTACCCCTTTCGTCAAATTTTACACCTGCAGCATCAGCATTTAATCCGTCAGTATATGGTTTTCTACCCACGGCAACCAAACAATAATCACCTTCAAAAACTACTTCTTGACCTTTTTTATCATCAGCTTTAATAATTACCTGATCACCTTTTCTTTCAACCGACTTCACTTTGTGCGATAAGGCAAATTTTACTTTTTGCTTTTTCATCACCTTCGTCAGCTCTTTAGAAAGCGCAGCGTCCATACCAGGAATAATACGATCCATGTATTCAACTACAGTAACTTCTGCACCAAGTCTCTTATATACCTGACCTAATTCAAGACCAATTACACCACCACCAATAACGATCATGTGTTTTGGTATTTCTTTAAGCTTTAAAGCTTCTGTAGAAGTAATTACTCTTTCTTTATCTAATGTTATAAAAGGTAAAGTAGATGGCTTAGAACCTGTAGCGATAATGATATTTTTTGCTTCAATTTCTTCTGTCTTACCGTCGTTCTTTTTGATATTGATATGAGTAGCATCTTTAAAGCTACCAATACCTTCATAAACGGTAATTTTATTTTTATCCATCAAGAATTCAATTCCCTTGGTGGTTTGATCTACAACGCTTTGTTTGCGTGCAATCATTTTCTCTAAATTCACTTTAATCTCACCAGGAATTTCAATACCATGCTCTTCAAAATGCTTGGTAGCATCTTCATAATGATGAGAAGAATCTAACATCGCCTTAGAAGGAATACAACCAACATTTAAACACGTACCACCCAAAGTGGAATATTTTTCAATTATTGCGGTTTTCATACCTAGTTGTGCACAACGTATCGCTGCTACGTATCCTCCAGGTCCTGAGCCTATAATGGCTACATCATATTGATCCATAAAATATTTGTTTTCTAATGTCTTACAAAATTAATACTATTTTTAGTTTTAAAGGGGTATAGCCGTAGAATGCTTTACCTCTTTTATGGTAAAAGAGCTTTGGGTACTACCTATATGATTCATAGCCGTTAATTTATTGACCATAAAATTTCGATACGCCTCCATATCTTGAACGTGTATTTTTAAAAGGTAATCATAATCACCACTTAAATGATGACATTCTACCACCTCTTGTAAACGCATAACCTGAGCTTCAAATTGCGCAATATTGTCCTTCACATGCTGTACCAATTTAACATGGCAAAAAACCGTGAAGTTTCTATCAACTACTGCCTTATCTACCAAAGCCACATAACTTCTTATAGCCCCAATTCTTTCTAACCTTTTTATACGCTCGTAAATCGCGGTTGTTGAAAGTCCTAATTTCAAAGCATATTCTTTGGTGGTTTTTTTGCTATCTGCTTGCAAAAGTTCTAAAAGACTATTGTCGGTTTGATCTAGCTTCATAATGATTGTAATTCTTATTAATCCAACTAATTTAAGAAAATACAGATTAAAATTCTAAATAATTCTAAATATTAGTTTTAAAATCTAATAAAAAAAGTTCATCTTGACAAACTTACTACCAAACCCTATTTTTACTTAAAATAATATCTAATGAGCCAAAAGAACAGCAACGACTTACAAGATTTACAATATTTCGGAGAATATGGTGGAGTAAATCCTTCTATATCCGATTCATCTACTTATACCTTTATATCGGCAAAAACAATGTTTGATACTTTTGAAGGTAATACCGAAGGTTGTTATTTGTACAGCAGACACTCCTCCCCTTCAAATTTATATTTAGGCGAGGCATTAGCAGCATTAGAAGGTACTGAAAGTGCCAATGTAACTGCTAGTGGTATGGGTGCTATTACAGCTGTAATTTTACAATTATGTAATGCCGGTGATCATATTATTAGTAGTAGAACTATTTATGGAGGTACCTATGCCTTCATGAAAAACTTCTTAATCAAATTCGGAATTAAAACTACCTTTTTAGACATTACAGATCTTGATGCAGTAGCCTCAGCTATTACACCAAACACCAAAATGATCTATTGCGAAAGTGTTAGTAATCCGCTTTTAGAGGTTGCAGATATCTCTGCACTATCACGTATTGCAAAGAAGAATGAATTACCCTTGATCGTTGATAATACATTTTCTCCTTTAACTGTTTCACCTGCAAAACTAGGAGCAGATATCGTTATTCATAGTCTTACAAAATTCATTAATGGAACCAGCGACTGTGTTGCCGGTGTTGTTTGTGGTACTACAGAATTCTGTCTTAGCCTTAAAGATGTAAATAACGGAGCTGGTATGCTTTTAGGAAGCACGCTAGATAGCATGCGTGCAGCTTCAATTCTAAAAAACATGCGCACACTTCATATTCGTATGAAAAAACACAGTGAAAATGCGCAGTATTTAGCCGAGAATTTCGAGAAAGACGGATTAAGAGTTGTCTACCCAGGACTCCCTTCTCACCCAGGACATTTGATTATGGAAGATCAAATGAATCCTGAATACGGATATGGAGGATTGATTACTATGGATGTAGGTACTCTTGAAAATGCAAATGCTTTAATGGAATTAATGCAAGAAAGAAAATTAGGATATTTAGCAGTTAGCCTCGGATTTTACAAAACATTGTTCAGCGCACCCGGAAGCTCTACTTCATCAGAAATTCCGTTAGAGGAACAAGAGGAAATGGGACTTGGTAATGGATTAATTCGATTTTCAATTGGTTTGGATGATGACATTCAAAGAACCTATACGCTAATGAAAAAATGCCTTACAGACCTTAATATACTGGATGTCAAAAGCATAAACGTCTAAATTTTCAATAATAAAATGGGTTTGCACAACCGTTACAGAAATCGTAATATTACGTAGAAACCAAACTCACTTTTTATGTCAGACCATAGCACCAACGAACACAGGGAAAACGAGCATATCGTTGACAATAAAGAATTAAGCATATTTGCCGCCTTAATTCCAGTTATAGCCCTAGTTGCTATGTTAGCATATAACGTTTATGTATTTGGTGATGACGCTTTAAGTGGCTCAAATCAGTTCATACTTTTATTGGGCGGTGCAGTTGCTGCTATTGTTGGGTTTGCAAATAAAGTATCATACCAACAAATGATTGCCGAAGTAGAAGAGAACATTCGATCTACCACCGGTGCATTATTAATATTACTTATGGTCGGTGCACTGGCAGGTACATGGCTTGTTAGCGGTATTATACCTGCAATGATCTATTACGGACTACAAATTCTTAATCCCACAATATTTTTAGCGGCTTGTGTAATTATTTGCGCTGTGATTTCTGTTGCAACGGGTAGCAGTTGGACAACTTCTGCCACCGTAGGTATTGCATTAATAGGTATCGGAGAAGCTTTAGGTATTTCTTTAGGAATGACCGCTGGTGCCGTATTATCTGGCGCATATTTTGGCGATAAACTTTCTCCATTAAGTGATACTACAAATTTAGCACCGGCAATGGCAGGTGGCGAATTGTTTTCTCATATAAAATATATGCTATGGACCACCGTACCGACAATTTCTGTAACGCTAGTTGTATTTTTAATTATCGGTTTTAGTTTAGAAACTAGCGGAGACGCAGATGTAGATGCTATACTGGCGTCTATCGACTCCTCTTTTGATATTAACGGCTGGTTATTTTTGGTACCTGTAGCGGTTATATTTTTAATCGTTAAAAAGACTCCACCGCTAGCAGCCTTATTAGTAGGTACCTTATTAGCTGCTTTATTTGCTTTAATTTTTCAACCTAACGTAGTTGCGGGTATAACAGGAGCTTCAGAATTAACTTTTCAGTCTGGATACCAAGGTATACTAAAAGCTATAACCGTTAGTACGGATGTGCCAACTGACAATAAAGCATTGAGCGATTTGTTTTCTTCAAAAGGTATGACAGGTATGCTAGGTACCATTTGGCTAATTATCTGTGCCATGTTTTTCGGGGGAATTATGGATGGTATTGGTGCATTGTCAAGAATTACCAAGTCCTTACTCAAAATGGCTAAATCTACATTCGGTCTATTCTTTAGCACAGGTATAAGCTGTATCGTTTTAAACGGTACCGCATCTGATCAGTACTTGGCAATTGTAGTACCAGGAAAAATGTTCTCAAAAGCATTTAAAGATAGAGGTCTAGCACCCGAAAATTTAAGTAGAACCTTAGAAGATACAGGTACGGTAACATCAGTACTAATACCTTACAATACCTGTGGAGCTTACCATAGTGGCGTATTAGGTGTTGGGGTAGCTGAATATTTCGTTTACGCAATCTTCAATTGGTTGAGTCCGATAATGACTTTCATCTTCGCCGGATTCAATATTCAGATTAAAAAATTAGCCGCTAAATAATTTAAAAATCCCATTCTAAGTTATTATCGCTTCAGATAATATATTTCTGTCGATCTGGTAATTTTCAAAGTTAAAAATTATGTAATTCTTACTATAACCTAGCATTACAATCAGCTATTCAAAATAATTATTCTACCATTGAAATTTCTAATTTAGAAAGTCTTCTAACGCGCCATCAAGTCTTAATTTTGCTTTATAATTAATTATAAAACGAAAAATTTATTATGGCATTTGTAGGAAAAAAATTCCCGAATATTAGTGTTAATGCAATGAACGACATGGGCGATACTTTTAAGCTTAATGTGTTAGAAGAAGCTCAAAAAAATAATAAAAAGGTTGTTTTATTTTGGTACCCAAAAGATTTCACTTTTGTATGCCCTACTGAACTTCACGCATTTCAAGCTGCTATAGGTGAGTTCGAAAAAAGAAACACACTAGTAATCGGTGCTTCTTGTGATACTCCAGAAGTACATTTTGCATGGTTAAGCACAGATAAGGACAACGGTGGTATTGAAGGTGTTACTTACCCAATTTTAGCAGATAGCAACCGTAACCTATCTAGCGTTTTAGGTATTTTGGATATTCAAAACGAAGTGTACGACGAAGAAACAGAAACTGTTCAAGTTGAAGGTGACAACGTTACTTACCGAGCTACTTATATTATTGATGAAGAAGGTGTTGTACAACATGAAAGCATCAACAATATGCCGTTAGGTAGAAACGTTGGTGAGTATTTACGTTTGGTAGACGCTTTAACGCACGTACAAGAAAAAGGTGAAGTTTGCCCAGCAAACTGGGAAGAAGGCAAAGATGCCATGTCTGCAAATAGAGACGGTGTTGCTAGCTATCTTTCTGCACACGCAAACTAATAAAAATTTTGAACTAACATGAAGCTCTTTGCTCCATGTTAGTTTTATTAATCCGTAAATAACTTCATATTATGTTATTAGAATTAGAACAAGATAATTTACAGGAAATCATAGATAACAATCCTAATGTTGTAGTACAGTACTCAGCAACTTGGTGTGGCAACTGTAGAATAATGAAGCCAAAATTTAAAAAAGAAGCTTCGCAAAATGAGAACATTACTTTTGTTTTGGCAGATGCAGAGAAATTTCCTGAATCTAGAAAACTGGCAGATGTAAGTAACTTACCTACTTTCGCTTCTTTCGAAAAAGGAAAAATTAAAAATCAGGTTCAGACAAATAAGTACGACCTATTAAAAGATTTGATCAGTGAGATTACCCATAATTAAATTACTGACAGAATTTATTGAAGAAAAAGATAGCGATTACATTCTAGAAACCATCGAAACTTTAGAAGCGTTAACAGAGTTACCTTCTTTAAAAGATGAAGAGCTAGACGTAATCGGTGAACTTATTTCAAATATGTATGGCGCCATAGAAGTTGCGAACAGCATACAGCAAGGGGTACCTAAAAAAGATGCTATGAATCAATTCATGCAACGCGTTTTAGGTTCCATAGATAAATAATAGCTTTCAAAAAAGCATAAAGTCCTTTCAAATTCGAAAGGACTTTTTTTTTACCCTATTCCCTATCGTTTCAACTATATATTTTATAATTTCACGCTTTCAATCTTAAAAAGATAAAAATTATGGCTTCGGTTACACTAAAAGGAAATGAAATACACACTTTAGGAACTTTACCTGCAACAGGTGCAAAAGCTCCAGAATTTCAATTGACTAAAAATGATCTATCTACGGTAAAACTTTCAGATTACGAAGGTTCAAGAGTAGTTTTAAATATATTCCCAAGTGTTGATACTGGCACTTGTGCACAATCTGTTCGTCAGTTCAATAAAGAAGCTGCAGAACTTGATAATACAATCGTTTTATGTATTTCCAAAGATCTACCATTCGCGCAAGCAAGATTTTGTGGTGCAGAAGGAATCGAAAATGTTGAAATGCTATCAGATTTTAAAGATGGTAATTTCGGTAAAGGTTACAGCGTAGCATTTTCTGACGGACCATTAGCTCCATTGCTTTCAAGAGCAGTTGTTGTAGTTGATGAAAAAGGAAATGTATTATACTCTGAGCAAGTAGCAGAAACTACCGAAGAGCCAAATTACAAAGCAGCGTTAGAGGCGTTGATGAACTAATAATAAACGACACTCATGCCAAAAGAATCCTTTTTGGTCAACCGTATTAAAAGTGTTGGCTTTGCCTTTAAGGGCGCCATGCTTTTAATACGTACTGAAGCAAGTATAAAAATTCAAGTTTTCATTGCCATTGTAATGACCGCTCTAGGCTTTTATTTTGACATATCCCATACAGAGTGGATACTTCAAATCTTTGCCATAGCCATGGTTTTAGGCATAGAGGGCATGAATACTGCCGTAGAGAAAATTGCAGATTATATTCAGCCGGAATTTGACGTTAAAATCGGATTTATAAAGGATATTTCGGCAGGGGCTGTCATGTTGGTTTCTATTGCTTCAACTATTATTGGCCTTATCATTTACTTACCTAAAATTATGTAAGCCTTCATATAGTCTTACATAGCTCAGCGTAAATTTGTAATTTAGCATCAGAATTAAGTTTTAATGGCAAAAAAGGCAACTAAATCAAAGCCAAAACCTACTAAAAAAGGATCACCGTTTAAATTATCCAAACAGAATAAAATTATTTTGGGTAGTTTGTTAATACTTTTTAGTATCGCATTGTTCTTCTCGTTTATATCATTTTACTTTAACTGGCAAGATGACCAAAGCTTGTTGTCTGAATTTAAAGATAGAAACGAACTTGCCAAAAACTTATTAAACAAATTCGGCGCCAGCATTAGCCACTTTTTTATGTACAAGGGCTTTGGGTTAGCATCGTTAATTCTACCTTTTCTTATCTGTATTACAGGTATTTACCTCTTTTTAGGCCTTCCTTTAAAAGCATTATTAAAAAAATGGATCTGGGGTCTATTATTCATTATTTGGATTTCAATCGCCCTAGGTTTCTTTGCCACCACTAGCCCACTCTTAGGCGGATTGGTTGGTTTTGAAATGAATGATTTCTTACAAGATTATGCTGGTAAAATTGGAGTGCTATTGTTATTGGTATTCGGACTCATATTTATTCTAGTGCGATTATTTGAAGTTACCCCTGAGGGAATTTCATCATTCTTTAAAACAAGAAAAGAAGCTATTTCTACTGAGTTTAAGGCGAACCAAGAACGAAAAGCAAGCAGAAAGAAAGAGCAACAAGAACAAGAGGAAGAAGATTTACTAATACGTTCGTTAGAAGAAGAAGCTCCTGTAATTATAGATACCTACACCCATAAAACTGAAATTCCGCATTTAGAAAAGGAGGTGTCAGATTTTGAAATTACCGCTCCAGAACCCGAAGAGACATTGGCTATGGAGGTTGAGCATGTCATTGAAGAACCAGAAGAAATTGATATTCTTGCCAATAAACTTGTAGATGATTTTGGAGAGTTCGACCCAACTTTAGAGTTAGGAAATTACAAATTCCCACATATAGACCTTTTAGACCAACACGGTGCAACTGGCGGTATTACTATTAATCAAGAAGAATTAGAGGAAAATAAAAATAAGATTGTTGAAACTTTAAAAAACTATAAAATTGGTATTGCCCAAATAAAGGCAACCATTGGTCCAACGGTTACCTTATACGAAATAGTACCAGAAGCGGGTGTAAGAATATCGAAGATTAAAAATCTTGAAGATGATATTGCACTATCATTAGCGGCATTGGGTATTCGTATTATCGCTCCTATTCCTGGTAAAGGAACAATAGGCATTGAAGTACCGAACAAAAACGCATCTATAGTATCTATGCGTTCGGTGATTGCCTCTAGCAAATTTCAAAAAGCAGAAATGGAATTACCAATCGCATTCGGTAAGACCATTAGTAATGAAACCTTTGTTGTCGATTTAGCTAAAATGCCACACTTACTAATGGCAGGTGCTACCGGACAAGGTAAATCTGTTGGTTTAAATGCGGTACTTACATCGTTATTATATAAAAAGCATCCGGCAGAAGTGAAATTCATTTTGGTCGATCCTAAGAAAGTTGAACTAACACTTTACAATAAAATAGAGCGTCATTTCTTAGCTAAACTTCCAGATTCTGAAGAGGCTATAATTACAGATAATACAAAAGTAATTCACACTTTGAATTCACTTTGTATTGAAATGGATAATAGATATGAACTGTTGAAATTAGCGATGGTTCGTAACCTTAAAGAATACAACACTAAGTTTAAGGCAAGAAAACTGAATCCGAATGACGGACACAAATTTTTACCATACATCGTTTTAGTTATTGATGAGTTTGCCGATTTGATCATGACCGCTGGTAAAGAAGTAGAAACGCCCGTAGCAAGACTTGCACAATTGGCGAGAGCAATTGGTATACATTTGATTATAGCAACGCAAAGACCATCTGTAAACGTTATTACAGGTATCATCAAAGCCAACTTCCCCGCGAGGTTAGCTTTTAGAGTAACTTCTAAAATAGATTCAAGAACTATATTAGATACCGCAGGTGCCGATCAATTAATTGGTAGAGGAGATATGTTATTTACGCAAGGTAACGATGTCACCCGTATTCAATGTGCATTTGTAGACACCCCTGAGGTGGCTAAAATAGTTGATTTCATTGGAGGCCAACGTGCTTACCCCGATGCGCATGAATTACCTGAATACGTTGGCGAAGATTCTGGCACGAGTCTTGATAATAACGTCTCTGAAAGGGATGCAAAGTTTCGCGAAGCTGCTGAAGTTATCGTAATTGCTCAACAAGGTTCAGCCTCATTAATTCAACGTAAATTGAAATTAGGATACAACAGAGCCGGTAGAATTATTGATCAATTAGAAGCCGCAGGCATTGTAGGTCCGTTTGAAGGTAGTAAGGCAAGACAGGTTTATGTAGCTGACATGGTTGCCCTTCAACAAATTTTGGATAATGAATAATATTATAAAGATGAAGAAAATTATTATTGTTTTGACGATTATGCTTACAGCAACCTTTGTAAATGCACAAGGTTCAGATAAAGCAAAAGCACTATTAGATGAAGTTTATAACAAAGTACAGAGTTATGACAACATCTTTGTAGACTTTAAATTCGATTTAAAAAATGCAGATGCAGGTATTAACCAAGAAACAAGAGGTGATGTTACCCTTGCAGGCAATAAATACATGTTCAATTACTTAGGTTCTCAACAAATTTTTGACGGGAATAAAGTATATACTATTGTACCAGAAAACGAAGAAGTTACTATCGAAGACAAGTCTGATGATGAAAACGCTATGACCCCTTCAAAAATGTTGACTTTCTACAAAGAAGGGCACAATTATGCTTGGGATATTCTACAGGATATTCAAGGCAGAAAAATACAATATGTAAAATTGACTCCTATCGATTCTGACACCGAAATTAAATCGAGATTATTAGGTATTGATATGGGCACTAAGCACATTTACAACTTAATTGAAACAGGCAAAAACGGTACAAAAACAACGATCACTGTTAATTCTTTTAAAACAGATCAAACATTGTCCGAAACCTTATTTACTTTTGATGAAGCTAAATATAAGGATGAAGGCTATTTCATTCTAAGAAATTAGAACTATTGAGAATTCTAGACCGATATATCCTATCAAGGTTCGTCTTTAATTTTGTCAGTTCGTTTGTAATATTGATGTTCATCTTCATATTCCAAACGATTTGGCTTTTTATTGATGATTTGGCGGGAAAAGGTTTAGACATTGTCATTATTGGTAAGTTCTTGTTTTATTTAATGCCAGATCTTACCGAAAAAGTACTGCCGCTTACCGTACTTTTATCTTCCATTTTAACCTTTGGCTCAATCGCAGAAAATTATGAATTCGCTGCCATGAAGGCATCAGGTATTTCTCTGCAGCGCTCTATGTTGAGTTTAATCATATTCGTGACCCTCTTAGGTGGTGTCACTTTTTTCTTTGCCAATAACGTCATCCCCCTATCACAACGAAAAATATATAACCTTCGTAGAAATATTGCCAAGGTAAAACCAGCTGCAGTAGTATCCGAAGGAGTTTTTAGTGATTTTGAGGGCATGAACATTAAGGTAGATGAGAAGTATGGCGATAATGACCGTTTTCTTAAAAACGTAATCATCCATAGAAAATCTGCAAACAACCTAAACACTACCGTTATTAAATCTAAAACGGGAGAATTAATAAGCAGCGAAGAGTCTGACCTTATTCAACTGGTATTAAAAGACGGTCATTACTATGAGGATATCACCTCTAAAAGCAATGATAGCAAAATGAAATTCCCCTTTGCTCAAGCAGATTTCGATACTTACACCATGAATATTGAAATACCTGAAATTAATAATGACGAGTTAGAAGAAGAGCGAGATATTAGTACCGATAAAATGAAAAATATTTCTCGTCTATCGAAAGATATAGATTCACTACGAGGCGATAATTATCGGGTTGTACGTGCATTTTCTAAAAATGTGGAAAGCAGAACAGGTATGTTCGTGCCCCTAGTCGCTAAAAATATAGATTCCACAAAAAGCCAGAAAATTACTAAAAAAGATAGTCTCTTTAATATAAAAGCCGAAAAATCAAAGGCAAATTTAGTTCTGCAAGACTCTATTCAAGATAATATACTAATGCTTTTCCCCGATTGGCAACAGATACAAATCTTAAGTAGCGCTAAAAATGCCACCACAAGTATATTGGGTACCGTGAGTGGCAAAAAAGAAGAAATGCAAAAGAGATATAAAATTTACAACATGCATATTCTTTCACTTCACAATAAATATGCATTAGCATTCTCTTGTATTATTCTATTCTTCGTAGGCGCTCCGTTAGGTGCAATTATCAGAAAAGGAGGATTAGGATTGCCTATGGTAATCGCCATAGTACTCTTTTTAATTTATTATTTTATAGGAGTTTTTGCAGGAAACTATGCTAAAGAAGGCAATATACACCCAATGTTAGGTGCTTGGCTTTCTACGTTGATTATGCTGCCTCTAGGGTTCATTTTAACCAAAAGAGCCACAGAGGATAAAGGAATGATGGATTTCGGATTTATAGCCGATTTCTTCAAAAAAATATTTAAGAAAAAAGATAAAGCTGATTCATAACCATGACAGATCTTAGTACCATACAATTGAATACGATAGAAGAAGCGATTGAAGATATACGCGCCGGTAAGGTAATTATCGTCGTTGATGATGAAAATCGTGAAAATGAAGGAGATTTTTTAGCAGCAGCTGAACTTGCTACACCAGAGACGGTCAATTTTATGGCAACTCACGGGAGAGGTCTTATATGCGCTCCCTTAACTGAAGGTCGTTGTAAAGATTTA
Source organism: Maribacter spongiicola (assembly GCF_004364165.1). Taxonomy (GTDB): domain Bacteria; phylum Bacteroidota; class Bacteroidia; order Flavobacteriales; family Flavobacteriaceae; genus Maribacter; species Maribacter spongiicola. The sequence goes on along the minus strand of NZ_SOAY01000011.1, from coordinate 374,335 downwards.
GGTCTACATATGATGGTCAGCACCAATACAGACCCTTTAGAAACTGCTTTTACGGTATCTGTAGATTTAAGAGGAAAAGGAGTTACCACAGGTATTTCTGCCGGTGATAGGTCTAAAACTGTTATTGCATTAACCGAAAGTGATACAAAACCCCATGATTTAGCGAGACCAGGACATATTTTTCCGTTAGTAGCTAAAGAAGGTGGCGTTCTAAGAAGAACAGGCCACACCGAAGCTGCCATTGATTTTGCACGACTAGCAGGATTACAACCAGCCGGAATCATTGTAGAAATCATGAATGAAGATGGTACCATGGCACGCCTACCTCAATTGGTAGATGTTGCGAAAAAGTTCAATCTTAAAATTGTTTCTATCGAAGATCTTGTTGCCTATAGAATGGAGCATGACAGCTTAATCGACAAAGAAGTTGATTTTGATATTACCACTCGTTTTGGCGAATTTAGATTACGAGCTTATAAGCAAACTACAAATAATCATATTCATATTGCATTAACTAAAGGTTCTTGGTCTTCGGATGAAAAAATCTTAACCAGAATCAACTCTACCCTTATCAACAATGATATTTTAGGAACGTTGACACATAACCCAGACGAAAAGCTAGAGGATATGTTCAATAAAATCAATGAAGAAGGTAAAGGAGCAATTGTTTTCATCAATCAAGATTCAGAATCTCTTAATTTACTTTCTAGGTTAAAAGAATTGAAAGAATTGCAAAAACAAGGCGTTCACAAAGCACCTAAAATAGAAATGGATAATCGTGACTTCGGAATCGGAGCTCAGATACTACATGATTTAGGGATTCACAAAATGAAATTGATGACCAATAGCACCCAATCAAAGCGCGTAGGTATTATTGGTTATGGTTTAGAAATTTTAGAATACGTGAAGTATTAAAGTTTTAAATAAACTTTTCTAATACATCTTTCATTTTTGCTGCACGTTCAACAACCTCTTCATCTGTCCAGCTTAGCTTAACCAGACACGAGATGGTTCTTCCTATCCACGCATCAGATTTTGAAAAATCCGATTTCGAATAGTCAGGTAACTGATTCACAATCTCTTGCGGCAACTTACCTAAAGATCTTTTATGGGTTAAATGCTCCCACTTTTTGTAGTAATGCCAGTTATTATCAAACCAATAAAAACAAGCATCTACACCAGCTTCACTTAAAGCTGCATGTGCCTTTTTTGCTATTTCTGTAGTTGGCAGAAAGAAAGAGATAAACGAATAATTCTCCACTCCCCCTTCTGGCACTTTTCTAAACGTGATATTAGAAAGCGGGGATAATGAATCTCTTAAAACGGTGTAATTTTTCTTTTGAATAGACAGGAAATTATCTAGTCGCTCAATTTGCGCACAACCTACAGCTGCATGCAATTCTGAAATTCTATAATTATATCCTAAAAACGGATGTGTCTCCGTTCCGCGATTGTTACCCACATGATCATGACCGTGATCGGAGTAATGATCTGCATTCGTTTTATATTGTTCGTTGTTGGTTATAATTGCTCCGCCTTCTCCACAAGTTATCGTTTTCACGTAATCAAAAGAAAAACAACCTAAATCTCCATAACTACCCAAAGGCTTACCGTCATAACTACCACCAATTGCCTGACAGGCATCTTCTAACAGCAATAAATGATGTTTATCACAAATAGCCTTCAATGCACCCAAATCTGCCATAGAACCGCACATATGAACCGGCATGACTACTTTGGTCCTATCGGTAATAGCGCTTTCTACAGCCGCCGGATCTAAAGTCAGCGTATCATCTACATCTACCAAGATAGGAATTGCACCAATAGCCAAAATAGATTCAAAACTAGCTACAAATGTAAAAGTTGGCATTATGACTTCGTCACCAGCCCCAACACCTGCACTTGCAAGCGCAACTGTTAACGCTGCAGTACCACTACTTACCAATTGTGAATACTTAGATTCCATGCGCTTAGATAAAGCCTCCTCAAGTTCTAATGCCTTCCAATGGTTATTTCGCATTCCGTCAAAGCCGTAACGCATTAATACCCCAGAATCTAGAACATCTTGAACTTGACTTTTCTCACTCTCTCCAAACAACTCAAAACCTGGCATGCTATCTATTTTATATTATACTACAAATCTTGTTTAAATTATTGGTAAAACCAAAGTTTTACTGCTAGTATCGATACCATAAATATCAAGAACTTTTTCACGAAGCCATCACCCATATTTACAGACACCCTACTAGCTACCCAAGCACCACTGCCATTACCAATTGCCAGTATTAAACCAATTTTCCAATTCACTTGATCATTCCAAGCAAATACAACCAGTGCCGAAACCATATACATAAATACAACAGCAACTTTCGTCGCATTAGAACGCACCAAGGTCATTCTATTTACATAATGTAGAAATAGTATGATAATAAAACCAAGTCCCGCATTAATGAATCCGCCATAAATCCCGAAAAAGAAAAAAGCAATAATCCCGAGCCACAAGTATTTACCATTAAGTCGTTCTTGAATTTCTTTCATTCCAATTTTTGGTCCGAATGCTACTATCAGAACTACGCAAATCATTACAATAGCAAGAATTCTGTTAAACAGTGCCGCACTAATATCAACCGCCAAACGAGCTCCGATAATAGAACCGAAAAATGCAGCGCATCCTAAGTACATATTAAATGGAAATGTAGAGACCCCTTTACTTTTGAATCCTGCAGTAGCTACAGCAGTTTGAAAAATTACCGCTACCCTATTTGTACCGTTTGCTAATGTAGAAGGTAACCCCAAAAAGATTAAGATTGGTAACGAAAGTAGAGAGCCACCGCCAGCAATTGTATTGATAAAACCAACAACAAAACCAACAAGAATCAATAAAGGATAGGCATACCATTCTTCCATACAAAACGCTGTAAATTTAAACCAGAACAGCAACAATGGCTATTAAAGATCAACTAGTCATAAAACTATTTAAAACCCTGATAACCAAAAGATTTCATCTGATCATAGGCGCCAGAAACTGTTTTTACAGGTAGTTTACAGGTATTGTTCTGACATACATAAATAAAGGTTTCATCTTCATCAAAACGATCTTTAAAAAGAGAAATATCACTCTCAACAGTAGAACCTACGATAATCGAATTAACAATGTATGTGCTGTTTATTTCTGACAACATACCTTTCGCATCTTTACCGACAACCACTATTTCATAAAAAGGATATACTTGTTGCAAAAGCAAAGACCCCCAAGCGCCATAGCTTACAGCGTGACTTTCAAAATCATCTGTAATTAAAGACCCCATTACCGCTGCCTTTTTCAAATATTCGGTATTGTATTCTAAATGACCAATTCGTAAAAAATTCTGTGCCATAATAGCATTTGCAGAAGGTACCACCCCATCAGAAGTATTAATGATACTCGGCACCAAATCACTAGAAACATTATAAAAGAACAACTCAGAAGTACTCTTATATTTTTCCGATCCTATATTCATTAACTCTTTTGAAGTCTGTAGATACGAGATGTCTAAAGTGACTTCGTACAAGGCAAAGGCACTTTTGGCTAGAAAAGCATAATCTTCTAAGAATACCTCTTTCTGCTTACTATCTTTTGTATAAGAATGCACCAATTGTGTGTCTTTATAATTGTACTCATTTAAATAGTTAAAAACCGACACTGCCTCGGTTAAATATTTCTCATCACCAAAAGCCTTGTATGCTTCTAAAAGTCCGTCAATTAAAAGAGCGTTCCATGAGGTTATGATCTTAAAATCTTTGGTAGGCTTTTCTCTTTCTTGTCGCGCTTGATACAAGGTCGATTTCCAACTCTCCTTTTTCTTATCAAAGGCTTCTTCGCTTATTTCAAAAGCTTTTAAAATTTCACCTTTAGAAGTGGTATTGTTCAATACAAAGTTTCCATCTTCCCAAACCTGACTATCCTCAATATTGAAGTATTTGGAGAATAATTCAAAGTCATCACCTAATAACGACTGCAGTTCTTCCTTCTTCCAAACATAATAAACTCCTTCCTCCCCATTGGTATCAGCATTCATAGCACTAAAATAACCTCCATCTTCATTTCGCATTTCAGTCTTTAAAAATTTTAGCGTTTCCTCTACCTTTGCTTTATATTCCTTGTTACCTGTCAATTTATAGGATTTTGATAGTAAATACACGAGTTGTGCATTATCATACAGCATCTTTTCAAAATGTGGCACCTTCCAAGTATTATCAGTGCTATATCTAAAAAATCCGCCATCTACGTGATCATAGATTCCACCATGAATCACCTTATCTAACGTATTAATAACATGATTTTCAGCTTCGCTATTTTGTTGCAGCACGGCATAATCTAATAACATGGTCAAATTAGCAGGTAGTATAAATTTCTGTTGCCCGAGGTTACCACCCCATTGTTTGTCCCAAACAGTAGCCCACTCCGTAATACCGTTCACAAACTTATCTGGTGTAATGGCATTCGCCGATTGTTTTGCTGGCTGCTCATAAACCTCTTGTACACCATCTGCCAACATGGTGGCATACTCCGTCATTTTCTCAGGATTCTTTTCATATTCAGAACTGAATTTGACTAGAATATTCTTCCATTCTTCTTTCTCAAAATATGTACCTAAAAACACCGGACTCCCATTAGGCATAATAATGGCATTCATAGGCCACCCACCCGTTCCGTTTACCAATTGCAGTGCAGTCTGGTACACCATATCAATATCTGGTCGTTCTTCGCGGTCTACCTTAATACTAACAAACTTATCGTTCATAAGTGTAGCTACTCCGGTATCTTCAAAAGATTCCTCTTCCATAACATGGCACCAGTGGCAGGTAGAATACCCCACACTTAAAACTACAAGCTTATTTTCTTCGGATGCTTTTTTAAAAACATCTTCAGACCAAGCTTTCCAATCTACAGGGTTATGCGCATGCTGTAATAAATACGGACTAGTTTCATGTATAAGATCATTAGTGAATTCGTGATTTCCAATCTCTACACCATCACTTACATTCTTATTTTGATCTTTACAAGAACTTAAAACCAGCACACCAATAAGAATAAAAAACAAGCTATTAATCTTCATAAGTCTCTAATATAGATTCAAAGATATATTTAATTATTACGAATTACTGTAGAGCCATAATTTAACAAAAGTTGATGAAATTTAAAGTTTAAAAAAGCAATATTATTTCATACTTAAGTCAATCTAGAAAATAACTTTTTGAATCCTATATACATGATTAAACACTAATTTTACCGATTACAATATACCAAACTGCAACCTTTTCGGTTATAGTAGAAATCTTAATGTAGGCAATACGAGATGTTTAATAAAAAATACACACTTTTAGGCGAAACCATTCAGAAAGGCAAAGGTGCCCAGTTGAATTTAGATATCGCAAAACTACACACCAGAACCAAAATTGAAGTTCCGGTAATTGTACAGCGCGGTAAAAAAGACGGTCCTACCCTATTGATTACAGGTGGAATTCACGGTAATGAAATTAACGGTGTAGAAATTGTTAGGCAAATCGTCTCTAAAAAATTCAACCGTCCAGAATGCGGTATGGTTATTTGTATTCCTGTTGTAAATATATTCGGCTTCTTAAATCAGACACGTCAGTTTCCAGATGGTCGAGATTTAAACAGAGTTTTCCCTGGCAGCTTAAGAGGATCATTAGCGAGCCGCTTTGCGTACCACTTGATAAAAGATATCGCTCCGGTTATAGATTACTGCATAGATTACCATACGGGTGGTGACAGCCGTTTTAACGCTCCACAGATTAGAATTGATAGCGACGATGTTGACGGATTAGCGTTAGCAAAAGTTTTCGGTGCTGAATTCATTGTAAAATCTGCCGGAAGAGAAAAATCGTTTCGTGAAACTTTACATCAGTTGGATAAAAAAGTATTGCTATACGAAGGTGGAAAATCGCTTCATATCGATAGCGAAATAACCGATACTGGTATTGTTGGTGCACTGCGGATGATGCAACATTTAGGTATGCGAAATTTCGAGGAAGAATTAGGCGAATATGCATTAAAAGAAACCGTACCGAAATTGGTTCACGCTTCTAAATGGGTTCGAGCAAAACATTCTGGTATGTTTCACCCGACAATCAAAATCGGACAAGCAGTAAAAAAGGGAGAAGAAATAGGAAGCATTTCTGGTCCGTTCGGCTATTTTGAAAAGAAAATAAAAGCCAAAGAAACAGGATATGTAATTTGCATCAACGAATCACCAATTGTGAATCAGGGCGACGCTATTTTCCATATTGCATACAATGTGGAGTAGACTTCATAACCATTTCAATTTTTACTAATTAAAGGTCAAAAAGTTAAAGATCATCTACAATTAAAATCAGCTATCTTACTGACTAAAGGATCATTAACCTTTCACTAAAAACCACAACTACCAACTCGATAATTGAAGTAATTACAGATAAAACCTCATCATTTTTAAGTTGAGTAATTATCATAATTCATCAATTCCCTTGACAAAACTCTTTATTCTTAAAAAATGAATTCTCGTCACCTAATTTGTCGTTTTTTCAGCACTTTACAACAAAAATAGAGTGCTATTGAATACTCGAAATTGCTTAATTTAAAGTTAAAGATCCTCTCAAGTTGAAATCTTTTAAAACATTGATTACATTAGTGTTAAGCGTATTTCAAAACCTAGTTTTTACATGACTGAAGTAGAAAAAACATTAGATAACAAAAGTGTACGACCAACCGCTATGCGTATTCTTATCTACAAATTTATGGCTAGTAAGAATACAGCCGTTGCATTGACCGATATTGAGAATGCTTTTGAAAAAGCGGAGCGAACTACACTATACAGAACTTTAAAAACATTTGAAGAAAAAGGTATTGTTCATCAAATAGATGACGGCACCAATATATCAAAATTTGCATTATGTCAACCAGGTTGCAATTGCGAGATTGATCAAGATCTGCACTTACATTTTCACTGTAGCCATTGCGACAAAACCGTTTGCTTAACCGAACATAAAATTCCGCATATAAATTTACCCGCAGTCTATATTGCCGAAGATGCCAATTTGGTCATTAAAGGCATATGCGATTCGTGTAGCGACCATTAAATGCACTTCTGTTGCATGATCTCTTTTCAGACCTTGCAGGTATTATGAAAAAGAAGAAAATAGATCCACAAACATTTACAGCACCCCAAAGTTCTTGTGGCCATTGCTGTGGTGACGAACATACGCACGAAGCACCACAACACACAACAAACTTTAAAATATACCTACCAGCAATTATCAGCTTTATCATGCTCGTTATTGGCATGATGGTAGACTATTTTAATACCCTACCATTCTTTGAAGGCTACATACGTTTAGCTTGGTATATCGCGGCATACATTCCCGTGGGTTCACCAGTCTTAAGAGAAGGTTGGAAAAGCATCAAAAAAGGAAATTTCTTTACCGAATTCTTTTTAATGGGTGTTGCGACAATCGGGGCATTTGGTATTGGCGAATATCCAGAAGGTGTTGCAGTAATGGTGTTCTACGCAGTGGGTGAACTTTTTCAAAGTGCTGCGGTTCAACGTGCTAAAGGCAGTATTAAAGCTTTACTTGATCTACAACCGGATCAAGCCTTGGTTTTTCGTAATCATGAATTTATTTCTGCATCTCCAGAAGAGGTTAATGTGGGAGAAAAAATACAAGTCAGGGTTGGGGAGAAAGTCCCGCTAGACGGCATATTACGCTCAGAAAAGGGATTGTTTAATACCGCAGCATTAACAGGAGAAAGCAAGCCTGATGCCCATAAAAAAGGAGATGCTATTTACAGCGGAAGCATCAATTTAGACGGAGTTATTGAAATTGAAACCACTAAAGTTTTCAAAGACAGTTCTATTGCACGTATTCTAGATATGGTACAAAATGCCACCGCCCGCAAATCAAAGACAGAACTCTTTATTCGAAAATTCGCAAAGGTCTATACACCTATTGTTACGTATCTAGCTATTGCCCTTACATTTTCACCTTACTTTTTTGTCGAGAATTACGTCTTTCAAGATTGGTTGTATCGTGCTTTAATATTCTTGGTTATCTCTTGCCCTTGTGCCTTGGTAATTTCTATTCCCTTAGGGTATTTTGGCGGACTGGGAGCAGCTTCACGAAACGGAATACTGTTTAAGGGCGCATCTTTCTTAGACACCATGACCAAAGTAAATACAGTGGTTATGGACAAAACAGGCACCGTAACCAAAGGTGTTTTTAAGATTAAGGATCTTATTAAAGATCAGATCTTTACCGAAGACGAATTCATGAAGTACTTGATTGCTATTGAAGAACAATCTACACACCCTATTGCGAAGGCAATTTTAGAATATAAGATTGACGGAGATAAGTTCAAAGCAACAGATGTCATCGAAATTGCAGGTAAGGGATTGAAAGGAACCGTCAACAAAAAATTGGTTTTAGTGGGAAATAAAGCCTTGATGACCGCGAACCAAATTGAAGTCCCAAATGAAACTGATGCCATTGTAGCCTCTATAGTAATGATGGCGATAGACGGAAAATTTGCTGGCTATGTTACTATTGCCGATGAATTAAAAGAAGATGCTTTAGAAGCAATCAAAGAAATGCGCAAAGCGGGAATTGATAAAATTATTATGCTTTCGGGGGATAAAGATTCCATCACCCAACAAATAGCACAACAATTAGGTATTGATTGGGCAAAAGGCGGATTACTACCTGAAGAGAAACTAGAAGAAGTAGCAAAACTTAAAAAGAACCCAAACGCCAAGATTGCCTTTGTCGGCGACGGAATTAATGATGCTCCCGTTCTTGCTATTAGTGATGTCGGTATTGCCATGGGCGGATTAGGTAGTGATGTCGCCATTGAAACTGCCGATGTCATCATACAAAATGATCAGCCTTCTAAAATTGCCACAGCTATTAAAATCGGGAATTCTACTCGAAAAATTGTGTGGCAAAATATTGCTCTGGCGTTTGGTGTTAAGCTTATAGTATTAGCCATGGGTGCTGGCGGAGTCGCAACGATGTGGGAAGCGGTTTTTGCCGATGTTGGTGTTGCATTATTAGCAATTTTGAATGCGGTGCGTTTGCAGAAAATGCAGTGGGAATAAGCGTAATTACGAACGTAGTGAAGTAATCTGTTTATTGGTAGACTAAAAACTCACTTAGTGTAGAAATTAGGCAGATTGCTTCGTCGCGAAAAAGCTCCTCGCAAAGACGAAACTTAATGTCACTTCTAGCGCAGTCGAGAACTTTGAAGTTAGAATCGCACAAGCATTGCATTTCGACTGCGCTCAATGTGACATCGTGACCCCAAATTCAAATATTGCACAAATTCAACAGATTGCTTCGTCGCGAAAAAGCTCATCGCAAAGACTTCATTCTGATCAATTGTAACACAGAACTCACATACTACCTAAATTAAGCAGATTGCTTCGTCGCGAAAAGCTCCTCGCAATTCGTTAGTAGCAATCTGTTTTTAATTGATCGCTTTTTTCAAAGGCTTCGAAAGTGATTGCTTGATTTCCTTCTAGTATTTTTTCGATGACATCTAGAACATCATGTTGCATGGCTAATGATCCGCAAATCATAATGGTACCATTTAAGTTGATGGTTTTTAAAATTAAATCTTTTTGTTCGAAAACAGCATCTTGAACATATTGCTTTTTTCCTTCTCTTGAGAAAGTGGTGAATATTTTTAAATTTTCACGATTTGAGGCAGCTTTTTGTAAAACGGAATTATAAATCTCCATAGAGGCTTCTGATCGCCCTCCCCAGAACATCGAGATATTCTGAGTTGTATTTTCTGAAATCACCCCTAAGAACGGAGCTATGCCGGTGCCATTTGAGATGAAAATTGAATTTTTTGAATTTTCCGGAAAATGGAAATGTTGGTTTCGGTCTATGGCAGCTTTTATTGTTTCTCCAACTTTTAATCCGAAAAGAAAATTAGAACCGCTACCTAATTTGTGTTTTTTAATACTTAATAAAATTTCATCTTCAATTCGAGCAATTGAATATTGACGAACCGTATCATCTGCATTCGGAAAAATAGCTAACAGATCTCCCGATGTAAAATCAATTTTAGATTGTGGTTTCAATTTCAACAAAAAAGTATCATCACAATTCAATTCCGTTCGTTCCACCACCTCGAAATCTATTTTCTTATATTTCTTTTTCTTAACAAGTGGTCTTTCTACAGGAATTGTGAATCCGACTTTAGAGGCGTATTGAATCATCCACAGTTCAAAAGAATCAAAATCGGATTTATTAATTTTAAAAAGTGGCAATTGCTGTTGAAAGCTTTCAGCTGCTGATAATTGATTGTCTATCTCAATTGCAAACTTGCAGTAATCAGGATAATCTAAAGAACCAAAACCAATAACTGAAAAGTCAATATTATTCGGTTGCTGTATCGTAGAAAATACCGCAGAGAATTTACGGGCATTCGTTGGTGGCTCTCCTTCGCCATATGTAGAAGTGAAAACGATTATGTTTTTTGCCTTCGCATAAGTGGTATAGGTATTAAGCTCTGTTAAATAGACCTTCTTACCAGTTTGCAATAATCCGTTATAGAAACGCTGTGCAAAATCGAATGCAGTACCACTCTCCGACCCTACTAAAATTATATACTCACATTCATCTTTATCTAATACCTGGGCAATTCGTTTTCCTTTCTTTCTACGCCTCAAAGTCATTACAAATCCTGAATACATAAAAAACAAAATAGATACACTGGCAAGTAATAAAATTATGGACCAAATGACATTGCCTTCACCCGTATGCAATACCAAACTTAAGCGCGAAACCAAAGTCACAAAAGGGAAATCGCCACTACGCATTATGGCTCCGGTTTGCTGATTCACTTCTACTTCCCTATCCTGCAACGCAATTACGTAATATTCTTCGGGATCATCTGAAAAAGGAAATTCAACTTGTCGAACTGCCGCTAAAGTAGTTTCCTTAAAAAAGGGCACTTCTTTTATATTGTTATATGCTTTGGAATTTTCATTTACGGCAAGCTCTTGTTGTTCAACTTTAGCATCAGGCAACAGATTAAACTTTTCGGCAGATAAATACACTCCCGTTACGGCAAGAATTACAATAGGAATAAAGAACCAACGACTTAACACCACATGGTATCGTAGTTCAAAATAATCTTTCTGGACTTTTGAGAATAATTTCAAGAATCCGCCTTGGCGCTTAGCAAGCAAAACTAAGCCTGTAATAGCAATTATAGCTAAGAGTAAAGAAATAAGACCGACAAAGAAACGACCTATACTTTTTAAAAATAATGATCGGTGTACATTGGTCGCGAAGGTATACAGGTATGGACGCTCTTCCACTTCACCCAACTGTTCACCAGTAATGGGATTTACATAGACATCTAACGTTTCCATATCCATCGTCAGTACAGAAGCCTTTACGAAACCCGACGATTCTACTTCTAAATCCAACACTTCGTCATAGGTATTCTTTAAAGCATCGATGGTAGTAGCCAATGACACCTCTTCTAAATTTTCTACCGCATAGCCCTTTGCTTGATGAGAAATGGGTTCAACCGCCAAAATGATTCCCGTAACAGAAGCCACTATCAAGAATAGCGAAGAAACCAGGGCAAGCGTAAGATGGCTATAGCGCCAAATAGAAATTGTCATACGAAGTAAAATAAATAACCTTGGGACAAGCCCTTGAGGCATTGAATTGAAAACATAATTAATATTTCGACGCAAGCGTCGGAGCATTTAAATCTCGATTATCGAGTAATTTTATAACCTTATATTATTTAAAAACTTCCAGAATGACTGTACTAAGTCATTCTGGAAGCGTGATTGTAATTGTAAAAATAAACACACTAACTATAAAACATTATTACGGACCCGCCTAATCGCATGGCAGGCGAAGTCAAAAATTCTTAAGTTAGCATCTAACACACCTGGCATTTCGACTGCGCTAAATGTGACACGCTAACATGCTGACCCTATTTGACAGATTGCTTCGTCGCGAAAAGCTTCTCGCAAAGACGTTTTAATAATCTTTATTGAGGTAACATGCGTACGTAGCGAATGAATCCTTTACCCTCTACTTTAGTTGTTAAATTTTCAGTCGTTAGCGGGAACTGAATATCATCTGCATAATACCCTTGATCCTCTACAGAAGTTTCAAAACGAAGGCTATACCCTTTATCTATTTTATCCGTAGGAATTTGCAAAACATTTAATGCACGTTCTCCTCCACTGATGGTCTCACCAGAAATAGCATCTATATTCGGTCGATTTTTTCCGTAGAAATTCCACCATTCTGTAATTTCACTGTACCACTCGCTGTCTTTACCTTGCACGTATATAGTCTCTACATATTCATTATCGGCATCAACGATAGATACGATCAAATAAGCACCTTCACCAGAATAATTTGTTAATTGAATAAGACACTTTACAGGCGTTTTATCTACCGGTGTATATGCTGTCAACAAAGACCCGACCAATAGCAATGCCGGAATGTATTTTAAAAATCTTTTCATCTATATATAAGTTTATAAATATGTATCGTTATCAGTTAATTCGGTTATCGCTTTAAGAAATCTAGCGATGTATTCCCTTTCTTCAACACTTCGTTCTCACTTGCCAAATCGTATACCGTTTCTTCAAAATCGGTTGTACTCTTTGCGTCTGCACCTTTAGCTAACAAAAATTTAAGCAACTTATCATTCTCAGCCTTCATAGCTGCTAAATGCAATGCCGTTATACCCTCATCGTTTTTAGCATTGATATCGATATTAAAATCAGATACCTTTTTCAATAACTCAAGGTCATTTTTCTTAGCAGCAACGTGGTATAAGGTATTCCCTTCACCTTGAACAGTATTAAACTTTAAACCTTTAGATTTTAACAATGCCAACTTTGCATCAAAAGCAGTAGCATTTCTTTTGCTGTATGAATCTGCCAAGTAAAATGCCGCAGTATTTCCGGTAGCATCTTTTGCATTGATATCTGCACCTTTTTCTATTAGAAAATCTACAACATCTGCTTTATTATCATGAGCCGCAAGCATAAGTGCAGTTTCACCACTATTGTTGGCAGCATTGATGTTCGTTACATCTTTTGCCAATAATTGAACCATAGCAAGTTCGTTTCTAGCTGCAGCGTTCAAGAACGGAGTGTTACCCTCTTCATCTGCTTGGTTTACATCTGCACCAGCGTTTAAGAAAAGCTCAAAAATAGCAGCATCTTTTGTACCAAATGCCAAACGATGTAATGGCGTACTACCACTTTTCTCAACAATGTTAGGTTCCAAACCTAGACCTTTTAAATAGGTATAGACCGGTAAGCCATTACTGAATCCGCGTCCGCCTTGCGACGCGAACATGAAAGCATTACCACCATTACTGTTTAACGTTTTATAATCAACTCCTTTTTTAACCAGCAGTTTAAGAAAATCGATATTTCCTTTTTTAGAAGCATAATTGAAAATTCCGTTACCGTCATTATCCTTACTATCTAGAGCAATACCTTTACTTAAAAAGAAATCTAATTCCTTTTCGTTCTTCAGAGAAGCAGCAGCTAGCAATAAAACGTTAGCACCATGTTCATTTTTCTCATCAGCCAAATTCACACCTTTATTTTCAAAAGCGTTATAAACCGCAGGGTTTGTAAGTCCCGCATTTGCACCAAAAGCAAGTGGTGTAAAACGGTGACTATCTAAAGCCGTAACCGACGCACCATTATCTAATAAATACTGTACCAGTTCGGCATCGCCAGAATAACTTGCCCAATGTAAATAGATACGGCTATCATGAGTTTTTTTATCTACCCCATTACCATCTAGAGACACTAAATACTTAATTACCTCGGTATCTTGCTTAGTGGTAATTGCCAATGTTGTAGCATCAAAAGAGTTGCTATCTGATTCAGCCGGATCATTACCTTCTGTAATTTTTTGCTTTAAAGCAGCAAGATCAGGGTTCGTTTTCCAGAATTTACGATCTAACAATTCGTTCTTCTCCTGCGCTATACTTGTAAGACTTACAAATAATAGAGCGGTTAGGGCTATTTGTTTTACAATTTTCATGTTCTTATTTTTTTACAAAAGATGCGGTCTTTATTATTTAGAACTTTTTTTAAAATACGCTCCTAAATATTAGTAGTGTCATTAAAAATGCAGGTTCTTTTATTCGACCATTATTTAATTATTTCAGTTGTCAAAAATAATTATTTTTATTTATTCTAAATAAGAATTGATATCTTTTTTTAGTTCTTGAGTTAAGTTTTTGATAAAAATCAAATAAAGCTTGTCACAACTAACTTGATCTCATCAAATTCAATTTGGTATATTATTAATATGATATTCACATTAGATGCTTTATATTTCTATTATTTCATGAGTATACAAAAAATATTATGTATCTATTTCTTAAGCAACTTAAATAGAAACGACATTGATAATTAGAAAAACAAACTTCAAAACCATTTGGCAAAGAGCTAAAATTAGACCACTCTTACTACTTTTAGCATTTCAAGGAATTGTGTTTGCATTATTACTATTTATTCCAATGGGATTGATGATGAATTCATTGGGTAACAGCTATCCATTGGTTGAAAACGTTGAAAAAATCAAATCTGATGGAAAAATTAAAAATGCTATTCTGACAAACATCAAAGGAATTAACAACATTACAATTAACGGAAATAACCCTCAAATCTTGACTTATGAATTTGATTTTAATGGATCAAAAACGGAATCAAAGTTTAGTGTATTTGAACCTGACAAAACTGATATTTTAAAAACTGGCGATATTATCCCAATTAAACATTGGAACGGACAATCAATACCTACAGAATTTGAGCAGTATACTTTTAATATGAGTTTTATGTATTACATAGCTGGAGTTGTTCTGTTAATTGGACTAATTCTTAGTTATCTTCTATACTCACAAATAAATAAGGAAATCTCATTATATAAGACTGGTAAAATCAAGGAGGGAAAAATAGTTTCAATAAGCCATAATAAAGGTTTCACATTTACGAAATTTGGTTCTTCAATGGAGGTACATTATGAATATGGAAATAAGGTGGCTAAGTCTAGAACCAATAATTTTGCTTTGACAAATAATAAATCAATTGGAGATTCAATTAAAATTTTGGTATCACAAGACGGAAAGTCATCCTGTTTATATCCTGAATTGATAGCTAAAACTAATGGATGGAAAGAAAATTACATTGCCTAACAAAGTATAAGACAAATTGCTTTTTTAGGCTTAACCAAAGGTCTTTACATATTTGTAACATCTGATTTTATTTTAAAAAATCCTCAAAGGCAAACTCGCATCTTTCCTTATGTACTTGACATTGACACCAATTCCCTACTCACATCTAAACCTTAGTTCTCTCAACCAACTTCTTTTTGTCATTTGCTTCGCTATACATAATAAAAGAAATATAAAATTGATTAATTTGGTCATTTAAAGTTTTACCCATCAATATTTAATTTATGCCCTATCAAGATGAATTTCTTATTTTCTGGAAATTAGTAACAAAAAGTGTTGAAGAAGGTAACTTTGCGAAACTAACCATGGCAAAAACCATTGGTAAGCCTAATTTGAGAAATATTTTTGTAAGACCAATCTATTCTGAAGATGGCTTTAAAGTCTTGCTTAAATTACGTTACAGATCAAAAGAGACCGAAGATCAAACCGAAGAGCTCACTTTAGATGAAGCATTTATCATCTTGAAATCTCATCTTAAAACATCTTTCTTGACAGTTGTATTATTCACTACAACAAAAGATGTGCTTTTCAAAGTAAATAAAAAAGGTGTTGGTAGCTTTACCGAAAATCCCCCGACTTTCAGCGATATTACTCAAGCTAAGATTGATGATTAGAATAGCGAGATATCTGATAAAATGACAGAAAATATAACTTTTTGATATTTAGCTTTAACCCGAAAAAAACAACCAAAGGGCTTGATCGGGCTATAACAAAAATTTTGCTTTAGGTGTGGCGAGAAGCAAGAGCTAGTTTCCTACTATGCCATTTAGCTTTTCTTAATAATTTAGGAAACAGATTGATTTATTAAGCTGTTATACCGCGCAGCAAGAGCTTTATACTCTTGCTGCTTTTTTTATATCAAATTCCGCATCATAGGCTAACTCCTACCCTATAATTGAATCACATTTTTAATATTTAAATTATGCTATACTACTATCAGGAATATCATATTAATTCATGAATTCAATTAAAACATTTCGACTTCAATAGTAACTATAGGGGTTGTATATTTATGAGATAGTTAGATTTAAGATCTAATTATAACTAGAATATATTTTGATAAGATATCTAATATGAATAGTTTTTTAGAAAAGGAATTCGGACTTCAAGTTAATGATTGTAAAAAGCTTGATGGGTACGATAATTTGAATTACCGCATTACCACTTCAGAATCCTCATACATTTATAAAACCTATCAATACTCAGAAGTATCATTTGATATGGTAAAAGCAGAGAATGATACCCTGTTATTTCTACAAAAAGATTTTGAGCATAAAGTCCCAAAACCGATTCCGTTTAAAGATGGTTCTTATCTAGGTACTTTTTACATAAATGAGCAACCTTCAATATGCCGTATGCTATCGTTTTTAGAAGGTGATTTTTTAGGTGATGTCTCAAACACAGTGCAATTAATTGAATCGCTGGGTGCTTTTCTAGCGGAATTAGATTTAAAACTAAAAGATTTAAAAAACTATACGATACAAAGTAGACAATGGGAATGGGACCTTCAGTATTTTCATTTAAATAGAAAGTACATCAATGATATTACAAATGCGACGGATAGAAATATTGTCCGTTATTTTTTTAATCAATTTGAAGAAAATATAAGGCCACTTTTTCCTGAATTAAGAAAACAGATCATACATAATGATGCCAACGAATGGAATGTTCTGGTGCAACATAACAAAATTACCGGTATTATAGATTTCGGAGATCTAGCGCATTCTTTTCTTATTAATGAACTGGCTATTGCCATTACCTATACGTGCTACGATAAAGAAAATCCTTTAGAGTGGGCTGTAGTATTACTAAAATCTTACCATCAAAAGCTGCCTCTTGAAGCTCAAGAAATAAGTATTTTATATTACCTAATAGCAGCCAGGTTATGTACCAGTGTCTGTAATTCTGCACATGCAAAAAAGGTGAATCCAGATAATAGTTACGCATCGGTAAGTGAGCAATCTGCTTGGAAAATGTTACACCGTTGGTTAGCCATAAACCCTTTACATGCTGAAAATGAATTTAGAAAAGCAGCTAATCTTTCTATAGAGAAACCTGCATCAATTTCGAGTCTTCTAAATAAAAGGTACGAACACATCAGCCCTATTTTATCTACCAGCTACAAAGACCCCATTTATATGGTAAGGTCAGCATTTCAATATATGTATGATGCGGAGGGGAATACGTTTTTAGACGCCTATAATAACATTCCGCATGTTGGTCATTCGCACCCAAAAGTCGTGGAAGCAGCGCAGCGACAAATGGCGAAACTAAATACCAATACACGCTATATTTATGACGAGTTAGCAGATTACGCAGCGAAATTATTAAAACATTTTCCGTCCAATCTGAATAAAGTCTTTTTTGTGAATTCAGGTAGCGCAGCGAGTGATTTAGCCGTACGCATGGCAAACTATCACACCAAAAGTAATACCATGATGGTAATGGAATCTGGTTACCACGGCAACACCCAAATAAGCATAGATATTAGTGATTACAAGTTTAATAACACTAAAGGGCAAGGTCAAAAAAATCATATAATCAAAGCCGTGCTTCCAGATACCTACAGAGGTAAGTACAGCGCTAAAGACCCTAATTCAGGCACTTTATATGGCAAAGACGCCGTTACTCAAATAAAACAAAGTGAACATCAAATTTCCGCTTTTATAAGTGAACCTATATTGGGTTGTGCAGGTCAAGTTCCGCTAGCAGATGGCTATTTAAAAGAGGTGTACCCTGCTATTCGAGCACAAGGCGGCGTTTGTATAAGTGATGAAGTACAAACGGGTTTTGGTAGATTAGGAGACCATTTCTGGGGATATGAAGCCCATGGTGTCATACCAGATATGGTTATTTTGGGTAAACCCATAGCCAATGGCCACCCAATGGGAGCCGTGGTTTGTACACAAGAAATTGCAGCATCGTTTGAGAAAGGTGTAGAGTTTTTCAGTTCGTTTGGTGGCAACCCAGTTTCTTGTGCAATTGCAAGTGCTGTTTTAGAAGTTATAGTTGAAGAAAAACTACAAGAAAATGCAAAAGTTGTCGGCGATTATTATAGGTCTCTTTTAAAAGATCTTATGCAAAAATATAATTGCATTGGCGATGTACGGGGCTCTGGACTATTTATAGGTTTTGA
Organism: Maribacter spongiicola; assembly: GCF_004364165.1. Taxonomy (GTDB): domain Bacteria; phylum Bacteroidota; class Bacteroidia; order Flavobacteriales; family Flavobacteriaceae; genus Maribacter; species Maribacter spongiicola. Next base: position 355,910 of record NZ_SOAY01000011.1, on the reverse strand, counting down.
CATTGTAAAGGATAACACCAAAACACCAAATACTGCACTCGCAAGCCATATTAAAAACGAATTAAGAAATAGACATATTTTAGTGAGTACAGATGGTCCATTCGATAATGTAATTAAAACCAAACCTCCTTTATGTTTTAGTAAAGAGAATGCAGAGAAAATAGTTACGACGGTCAGTGCAATTCTGGAGGAATATTATAATAATGGAGCAATTTTTGATGTTTAAATAAGTATGAAGAAAGCGATGTATTTGGTTTTAATTTGTTTTGTAATTGCTTTAACAGCAAAGGCTCAAGATAAATCATACACCGAATCTGATTTCTACGGCACTTGGTCGCTTGACCTTAATGAATATGAATTAGAAAATGATTTATACATTTTTGAAAAAGAGAAATCATCAAGTAGTCAAGAAGAAAAATTAAATATAATAGTCACTTTTCTTGAGTCAAGCAAATGCAGAGTTAACTACGATAGAACGTCAGGTTTTTGCGGCAATGAAACATTCAAAGAATACAACTGGTCGTTTGACAAAGGTTCAGATATAATTAATATTTATCATTCTATTGAGCTGTTAAAAGAATTTAAAGAACAAAGTCCTGAAGATTTTAAAGATTTCGACTTACCCGAAAAATATAAATCTATGGAGCTCAAAATAGTTACACTTCAAAATGGAGGTACTGGATTAGAAATTTCAGATTGGGAGTGATTTAGTAACTAATATTTTGTACTTCATATACCAAAAACGGATTTTTTTTTAATAACGTAATAGTACAAATCACAAAGATCTCTGTTAATTATAATATAATTGTTGGACTTATGGGTTGAACTCAGCTATCAATTTAAACGTACAAAAAGAAACTATACGCAGCGTTATTGAATTACAATATCTAAAAGAATCTATCAAAACTTGATTTAAATTTCAGTACTTTTAGTAGTATTACCAACCATAATCAATCAATATGAAAAAATACCTAAGAATTATAATCTCAATAGTACTATTTGTAATATTTGCCACAATATCGTATTACTTTTTAAAAGGGTTCTTCAATCCTTTTACCTCTAACGAAATCTAAATTATACCATAAGTAATGAAACATCCACTATCTACATTCCTACTATTCGCACTATTAATTTCTTCTAATTAATCAGATAAATCTAAGTCAACAGTCTAAATTTGATATAACAACAATTATATCAATTCCACATGAAAAAACTATTTTTTATCCTTTTAATATGTTTCATAAGCTGTAGAAATGAAACATCAAATAAATTGATCAAAACCATTGACGAGCATGATTCACAAAAAGCAGGAAAAATTCAAGTTTTAAATGTTGGTTTTTTTCATTTTGGAACAACAAGTGATGCAAACAAAGTAGATTTCGACGAGAACAATTTAAAAGAACAAAAAGAAATACGACAGTTATCTGAATTACTTGCAGCATTTAAGCCCACCATTATTTGCCTAGAGTATACCCCAGAAATTGATGATAAAATTAATGAAGGGTATATAAAATTCTTAGAAAATCCTGATAAGCTAGATACTGAATATGGTGAGTTAAGCATGGTCGGTTATGACGTTGCTAGAATGAACTCGTTAGAAAAAGTATATGGTATTGATAATTACATAGGCTATAATTACAGCGTGGGAGACTTTATTGAAAATAGCCCAGAGCTAATTAATGCCATAGATCCTAAAACATATTTAGAACTTACCAATAATCCATTAAAAGAGTACCCAGAACTAGAGGCAAAAAATAAGAATTTTGATAATTTGTCGCTACTCGAGAAAATAAAATTAACAAATAACCCAGTAATGCTGGACTATTCTTTAAATACCAATGCAGATAAGCTTTTTTATGTTGGTATAGATGATAATTTTGTCGGTGCTGACCAAGCTGCATTATTCTATCAGCGTAATATGAGAATATTTTCTAATCTCAACCGTATAAAAATGACGGTTGATGACAGGGTTCTTATTATAATGGGTTCTGCGCATACCGCGATGCTTCGCGAATTTATAAGCCGGAGTCCAAAGTTTGAAATGGTTAATACGCTCGACTATTTGAAATAATTTTAACATTGCTACTTGCCGTGATTTTTAAAAGATTTGCATGAAATAAATTCACGATTTTTTTCGCGGATTCTCTTTCTAACAACTTATAATCTATTAGATAAAAGGCTTTTATAATTCGTATCTTACTAATGAATTATATAAAATATACCTATTATGAAACAACTACTCTCCACATTCCTTTTTGCTGCACTATTAGCTTCTTGTAATTCATCAGATAAATCTAAATCAACATCTATAGAAAGCACAGATGCAGATACAGCTACTGAAACAGTTGCAAAAATTAAAAAGCAACTAAAAACCATTGAAACAGATGAAGACCTTATAGCTACGGCATTAATGGCAGCGCCTGCAGGAAGTAGGGCTACAAGTAAGGTAATTGGCTATAATATGGCTGGTGAGTTTGTAACTCTAAAGGAAGGTAATAGCGAATATATTGTTCTTGCAGATGACCCAAAGAAAGAGGGTTTCAATGCTGCTTGCTACCATAAGGACCTAGACCCATTTATGGCGAGAGGTAGAGCATTACGTGCCGAAGGCAAATCTGCCGATGAAATTTTTGCTATTCGAGAGGCTGAAGTAAAATCTGGCAAAATTAAAATTATTCCCGGTTCCACATTACATATTTACTACGGTCCAAATACTGCTTATGATGTAGAAACGTCAAAAGTAGATGGTGCAAGGCTTCGTTATGTGATATACACGCCATTCGCTACATCAGCATCTATTGGCTTACCGGAAACTCCGTCTGCACCCAATCACCCATGGATTATGAATCCTGGTACGCACAGAGCACATATTATGATTTCTCCGCTAGAAAATGAAGTAGAGCAATAATAAAAACGAATTACTGTAAGTATGATTAAACGAATACTAAATTATCTTGGTTGGACTATTGTTGCCATTCTTTTAGGGTTTTTACATATGCGCATTGTTTTAGGTCCAGGGCCAGAATCTGACAATAGCGGAATTCAGTTCTTAAACGGAATTCATGACTTTGTACTATTATATGTAGGAGCGATAGTTGGCTGTATCATTGCCTTTATTTTTATTTTGTTTGATGTTTTTTACTTGAAAAACAAGCTTCAAGGCAATAACAAAGCAACACTGTTTAGATTTATTATTATAATCATCATTGCTATTATTGTTGGTTCTACACATTACTTTTTAGAAAATATTGCCGACGTCATTTAATGCAATATGCCTAATGGTCGTAACACAAATACTATCTTAGCATTATGAATACACTTGATATTAGAACAGTAGATGTTGTTCAATATTTACAGCCCTTACGCGAAGGTGGCTCTATGCCTGCCATTGTAAAAGCCGACGACGATTTTCTCTATGTATTAAAGTTTAGAGGCTCTGGGCAAGGTAAAAAATCGCTTATTTCTGAGTTTATTGGTGGCGAATTGGCGCGTGCGATCGGGTTAAAAGTACCTGAGTTGGTATTTATGAATTTAGAAGATTCATTTAGGCAGACCGAACCAGACGAAGAAATTCAAGATTTATTAAAGTTTAGCGTAGGGCTTAATCTTGGTTTACACTTTTTATCTGGTGCTATTACTTTCGACCCTTTAATTTCTAAGGCAGACGTTATGACAGCTTCAAAGGTTGTGGTGTTAGATAGTTTAATAAGTAATATAGACCGTACCGCTAAAAATGCAAATCTATTATACTGGCATAATGAATTATGGGTGATTGATAACGGGGCAAGTTTCTATTTTCATCATAATTGGGAGACTTGGGAGAGTCACCTTACCAGAACATTTCCGTTTATAAAAGATCATGTGCTTTTACAACAAGCAACTGCCCTACCTGAAGCTGCTGCAGAAATTCAAAAATTCATCACACTAGATAAAATAACAGGAATTATAAATAACATTCCTGAAGATTGGTTGACGAGTGAGTCGGATGTTTTAAATGCGGATGAAAAAAGAGCTGCCTATATTAAATTTATAACCACTAAGCTCTCTATGATCGATGTTTTAGTAAAAGAAGCGGAAGATGCAAGATAGACATACCTTCAAATTTGCGATAGTTAGGATTGTACCCAAAGTAGAACGAGAAGAGTTCTTTAATGTCGGAGTGATTTTGTTCTGTAAACGGACAAAATTTTTAGATATTAAATATCATATTAATGAGGATAAATTAAAAGCCTTTTCTCCGGAAATAGAATATGAAATATTAAACGAATATTTAAAAGCCTGGAAACTGATTTGTGAAGGAAAGAAAGCTGGCGGACCAATAGGAAAGTTAGATTTACCTGATAGATTTGGGTGGTTAACAGCATGCAGAAGTACAGTCATACAAAGCTCCACTACCCGATCCGGACTCAGTACGAATCCGGAAAAAGAGCTCGAAGACATATTTAATAAGTACGTATTGTAAGGTTAAATACTTTTTACTACTCTTATTTTAATTATATTCTAGAAATAATAATATTTAATTAAGTCAAAGGCTTGCCTTTTTTTAAAGAATCAATAATATGCAATCAACAGAACTACAAAGAATAATTCAAGGCATTCCAAAAACGGAACTTCACTTACATTTAGAAGGCAGCTTTGAACCAGAATTAATGTTCGAGATTGCTAATAGAAACAACATTACATTACCCTACGATTCTATCGAATCGGTTAAAGAAGCATACAAATTCAACAACCTTCAAGAGTTTTTAGACATCTATTATGCAGGTGCACAAGTACTGTTGCATGAGCAAGATTTCTTTGATTTGACTTGGGCATATCTAACCAAGGTGCACAGCGAAAATGTAAAGCATGTAGAAGGGTTTTTTGATCCGCAAACACATACCGAAAGAGGTGTTGCTTTTGATGTTGTGATAAGTGGAATTCATCGCGCTCTAGAAAAAGGAAAAAAAGAATTAAATATATCTTACAAACTTATCATGAGCTATTTACGCCATCTAAGTGAAGAAGATGCTTTTAAAACCTTAGAAGAATCGCTACCGTTTAAAGACATCATCGATGGCGTTGGTTTAGATTCCTCAGAAATAGGAAATCCGCCAAGTAAGTTTGCAAAAGTATTTAAAGCATCTGCAGCACAAGGTTATAAACTAGTTGCCCATGCAGGTGAAGAAGGTCCGGCAGATTACATCTGGGAAGCTCTAGATATTTTAAACGTAGAACGTATTGATCACGGTAACCGCTGTTTAACCGACGAAGCTTTGATAAAAAGATTGGTTGATGATAAAATCGCCCTAACCCTCTGCCCTACCAGTAATGTTGCCTTAAAAGTAATTCAGAAGATGGAAGAGCATCCCGTTGCTAAAATGCTTGATAAAGGAATTGTGGCTACTATACACTCAGACGATCCTGCCTATTTTGGTGGGTATATGAACGAGAACTACTACCAAACTGCGAAAGCGCTAAATTTAAGTTTAGTGCAAATTGAGCAACTAGCAATCAATGGTTTTGAAGCAAGTTGGTTGAGTGCCGCATCTAAAGAAAAACATATAAAAGAAGTAAAAGATTACTTTAAATCGCTTTAATATACGAGGGAAACAAATACTTCAAAAACAGCACCATTACCAAGCCTAGCTTTCTACAATAATATGTACGCTATGCCATAGTAATAATACGTTTTACATGGCGAGTCATATTCCGATGTTTTGATATTCATAGTCGCTATGTAAGCGCTCAAATATCTAAAACACCTTACATTCGTACTTCTGAACAAATCTAATGTCATTATCAGTTACAATAATTTATGTAAATAACTTGTCGTCATTAAATTGTAAAAGAGTATAGTCTGCACCTTGCACAATTTTACCCGAAATTTTAAATATAAGCTTCTCTTCATTTTAAAATAACGTTCTTAAACTAGTATCTATAGACTACCCACAAGCTAAATCTTAACTCCTTTAAATACTACCAAGAGGGGATTCAGACCGCTCATATTAAAGTCTACAATTCAGATAGTTAAATCAAAAATTCAAAGCTTTTTTTACTGTTTTTTGTTTTCAATTCATTAGTAAAAACCAAGAATTCAATCATCAAAGAGGTTAATAAAATCATTGGCTTCGAGCATTCCATTACCTTTCATTTTCCATAATTAAAAATTTTGTTTAATATTTAACACTATTACTTAAACAAAATTAAATACCTTTGAATAATGAAATTTTAAAAAAAACTTTCTTTAAATCATGAATAAACTAGCCATAGTAAGATGTGAACATTTTAATGCCGCACACAGATTGCACAATGCAAATTGGAGCGATGAGAAAAACAAAGAAATCTTTGGAAAATGTAATAATCCAAATTTTCACGGGCACAACTACGAACTAGAAGTAAAAGTAATTGGTTATTGCAATGCGGATACTGGTTACGTAATAGACACCAAAATTTTATCTGATTTGATTGAAGAAAAAATATTAAAACGATTTGACCATAAAAATCTAAATCTAGACACTGAAGAATTTAAAACCCTTAACCCGACTGTTGAAAATATAGCAATAGTCATCTACGATATTTTAAAAATTGAGATTGAACCAAATTTAGAATTAAAGATTAAACTATATGAAACACCAAGAAATTATGTTGAATACCCTTATTAAAGAAAACAAATTAAATGGATTTTCGGAAGAAGAAATCGGTGATGATCATATTTACACAGGTCTTGAAACACCTATGAAACCAGATGCATTTAAGATATCTGACGAAGTAAAAAAAGATAAAATAGCAGATTTATTCTCACAGATAATGGATGTTATGGGACTAGATCTTGAAGATGATTCATTGAAAGGAACACCTAATCGTGTTGCAAAAATGTATATAGATGAAATCTTTTCTGGTTTAAATCCTGCTAATAAACCTAAAGTAGCATTATTTGATAATAAATATCAGTACAATCAAATGCTAGTAGAAAAAAATATTACATTTTATTCGAATTGTGAGCACCACTTTGTACCAATTATAGGTAAAGCTCATATCGCATATATTTCTTCTGGTAAGGTAATCGGACTTTCAAAGCTTAATAGAATTGTTCAGTATTTTGCTAAAAGACCTCAAGTACAAGAAAGATTAACAAATCAAATCGCTGCTGAGCTTAGACAAATTTTAGAAACTGAAGATGTAGCCGTTATAATAGATGCGAAGCATTTGTGTGTTTCGTCTCGTGGAATTAAAGATGATACCTCTGCGACAGTAACTTCTTTTTACGGTGGTGTATTTAATACAACAAGTAAGATTGCAGAATTACAAAATTATTTAAATTAAAAAAGCTTACTCGAACTTAAAACAATAGTGGCAAGTGTAGAGAAAAATCGTTTACTTAAATAATTAGCATTAACTGAACAGTTGAACTATTATAGTTTTATAACTAAATACCATTCTTATAAGAATGGTATTTAGTTATAAACTTTAAAAAAAAGAGTCAAAGAGTATAGAAGGTTTAGTAAGTCATTTGTTGGTGATTTTTGTCATTAAACAAACTAATTAATGTTTAAGTGAAGATTATCAATATTAATTTGGAAATTTAAAAATAGTGAACACTGCTATTTTTAAATTCATGAATACTAGCTATGTTCAGCACAGCAAATCCGGCACTTAGTATCCGATAATTTCTTTTAAAATTAAGTCAATGAAAAAAATAGAAAAAGCAAAAACGACTCCCATCAAAAAATCTATAAGCACAAAAACTTCTATTTATGAGATAAAAATAAATTCACTTGAAGGCGAGTCCATTGACCTTTCTAAATTTATTGGTAACTATATTCTATTTGTAAATGTGGCTTCAGAATGTGGCTTCACCATTCAATATAAAGATTTACAAAAACTAAGTGACACTTATAAAAACTTAACGGTTATAGGCGTTCCCTGTAATCAATTTGGAGGACAGGAGTCTGGTGATAGTTCTCAAATTAAAGCTTTTTGTGAACGTAATTATGGCGTGAATTTTTTACTGACAGAAAAAATAGATGTAAAAGGTAGCAAACAGCATCCTTTATATCAATGGTTGACCAATAAAGAAATGAATGGCAAAACCAGTTCTACTGTAAGGTGGAATTTTCAAAAATACTTGATAAACAAAGAAGGAAACTTAATTGATTATTTTTATTCCATAACAAAACCTTTTAGTTCAAAAATCATCAAGCATTTATAATGTCAATTAATATACTAGGGATACTTATTGATTTTGGATTAGTAGTACTCATTTGGATAGTGCAATTAATCATTTATCCGAGTTTTACGTTTTACAATCACAAGAACCTAGTCTTATGGCATAAAAAATATACTCGGTTAATTGCCTATATCGTTGGTCCGTTGATGGTTAGTCAATTAGCACTATCGATATACCATTGTATTACAGAAATAGAACCCTATCAGTTGCTAAAACTAATTTTAATAATCTTTGTTTGGGTGATTACAATGTTACAATTTGTACCACTACACAACCGTATTATCAATAATGAATTTGACCATAAGGTACTCTTATCATTAGTTCGAAAAAATTGGTTAAGAACTACACTTTGGACAGTTATACTTTTTATAGAATGCCTATTTATTTAGAAGGTAAAAAGTGTAAAAAATAATAATCAAAATTTTAAAACTTAGGTACGGCAAAAGTCTTTCAATACTAAGCATTTCACCTTAAATCGGTCTTTGAATTATTTACATGAGTTTTCAGCAGACGGTATTTTTCTTTTTGAACAGCAGGATGATTTTTATGCTCCCAAATTTTTTCTCTTGCAACCCGTGCACTTTCTTGTAAATCTACAATTGGTAATGGATAATCTTCACCAATACTAACTTCACAGAAAGACTGTTCTAAAACTGTCATTTTCCAAGGTTCATGAATGTGAACAATTGGAACGTTCACAAGTTCTGGAACCCACTTTTTTATAAATACACCGTTAGGATCATGTTCTTGAGAGTTCTTTACTGGGTTATATAAGCGCACAGTATTAATACCAGTTGTACCAGCCTGCATTTGAAATTGAGGATAATGTATACCAGGCTCATAGTCTAAAAATTGCCTAGCCAAATGATAGGTGCCATCTCTCCAATCTTGATCTAGATTGAGTGTTAAAAATGAAACTACCATTGCCCTCATTCTAAAATTTATCCATCCTGTTTGCGCTACAGCTCTCATACAAGCATCAACTAATGGATAACCCGTTAAACCTAGCTTCCAGGCTTTAATAAATACATCATTTTTTTCATGTACTAATAATTCATACCCTCTATTGATACACGCTGTTTCATACCTACATTCCACCTCAAATTTTTGAATAAAGTGGCAATGCCAAAACAATCTAGTTAACATGGCTGAAAATGCTCGATTATTCTTTGTTCCGTTCGGGTGGGTACCTACAAATTGAAATACCTGTTTTACACTTATATTTCCCCAAGCTAAATATGGCGATAATCTACTACACCCTTTTCTGCTTTCTGTTGGTTTTGAAATATGTTTTTGATAATTACTACCCCTTTTGGCGGCAAAAGATTTTAAATATCGTAAGGCATTCTGTTCGCCGCCAGGTTGAAAATTACTGTTGGTTTTTTCTAAATTATTCTGAAACTCTTGTGGCAATAAAAAGGGATGTTCTAATAGCTCTAAATCAGATACCGAATACTTATTTCTAATGATAGGCTGATGCATTTTCGAGTGCCATTGCTTACTCCAATCCTCTCTATTCTTAATACCTCTTATAATACCGTCACGCTGAAATTCTTGCCAATCAATACCATGCGTCTTACAAAATTTCTTTACTTTTTTATCTCGCTTCCAGGACAATTTTATACCACTTTCACAATAGCTAAAAAGTGAATTAACTTGAAAATGATCGTTAAGGTATTCAAGAATATACTCGACTTCACCATAAAAAAGCGTTACACTTCTTTGATACGGTTTTAAGGTTATATTTAAATCTAAGATAGATTGATAAATAAATTGTAAATGCCTTAAACTGGTATCTGGGTATTGTATTAGAGTTGGTTCATATAAGTAGATAATTATATATGGAATACCTGCTTTTTCAGCATTGAACAAAGGTTCATGATCTTGCGAACGTAGATCACGTTTCAACCATACAATATTCAGTTTTGCTTTGTGCAAGAGTACTTTAATTTTTATTTATTTAAGAAGAAATAGCTGTTGTAAATATACAATTCTACCCAGTTTTAAATAAAGATTAAACTTCATTTCTATTTTTGAAAGACCAACAAATTTTTCTTAAAACTATAAAATAACTAGAGACTATTTTTTGAATATATAAAGGATGATGTGACTATAAAAAAGTTATAATAACGAAATTGAAAAATTGAAAGAATAGGTTAACATCAGTTGAATTTATCTACGCTTACGTAGGATATCATCAGAGATAATTCTCTAACCTGGATATTTAAATTATTATTGACAAGGGATTCACCCTGTGCATCCCTCAATCTCCGAACATGACAATAAAGCTCAAATTGTAAAAACAATTTTAGGTCTTTTTTCTTTCACTCCATTTATGAAAACTATGTTTTCAACATGTCGTAAAAGAAAAAAACCCAATATCTTAACGATATTGAGCTTTGCTCTAAGCGGAGAAAGAGGGATTCGAACCCCCGGAGGTGTGACCCTCAACAGTTTTCAAGACTGCCGCATTCGACCACTCTGCCATTTCTCCTGAGTGCCTCATCAGGTATTCCCTGAATGCGGGTGCAAATATATAAAGGTTTTCTTATCTATTAAAGCCTTTTCTTAATTATTTTTCAACTCATTTATTTCTAAACTTTTCAAACGAAATGAAAAGGTTGAAATTCAGTTATTTATTACCTTGCCGCAATGGTAAATTCGCTAGTGAGTATATTGATTCCTTTTAAAAATGTTGAAGAATATTTTGAAGAATGTCTGAAATCCATCCAAAATCAGACCTATAAAAATTGGGAAGTCATTGCGGTAAATGATAATTCTAGCGACAATAGTCTATTAATTGCAAATAAATTTGCTGCTGAAGACGATCGTTTTAAAATATTCTCTAATGATGAATCGGGCATTATAACCGCTCTCAGAAAAGCGTACATAAATAGTTCTGGTAATTTTATCTCTCGTATGGATGCCGATGACCACATGACCAAAGACCGCATTAAAATAATGGTCGATTCTTTGGTAAAAGAAGGTCTAGGATCTCTCGCCGTGGGTAAAGTCAAGTATTTTTCTAAGGTGGGAGTAAACGATGGCTACAATCGTTACGAGAAGTGGCTCAACAAACTGACTGCAACCGGTGAAAACTTTAAAGAGATATATAAAGAGTGTGTAATACCATCGCCCTGTTGGATGGTTCATAAAAAAGACTTTGACAACTGCGGAGCATTTATGCAAGACAGATACCCTGAAGATTATGACCTTGCTTTTCGTTTCTATGAATACGGATTGAAATGTATACCCTGCTCCACTACCCTGCACTATTGGAGAGATTATGATAACCGAACATCACGAACAAGCCAGCACTATGCACAGAATTATTTTTTAGATATAAAGCTTCATTACTTTTTAAAATTAGAATTTAAACCAACAAACAACTTAGTGGTTTGGGGCGCTGGTAAAAAAGGAAAAACTATTGCCAACTCGCTCGTAGAAAAGAATATTAACTTTCATTGGGTTTGCGATAATGAAAAGAAAATCGGTAAAGATATTTATGGTGTACGCCTTGAACACTTCAACGTACTTCAAAATATAAAAAATACAAAGTGTATGATTACGGTTGCCAATGAAGAAGACCAAATGAGCATTACCTCTTTTTTTAAAGAATTGAATTTAAAACCTGCTGTAGATTATTTTTTCTTTTGCTAACTAATCTTCATAAAAATAATAGTTGCATTCTCACAAGCTTCTAAATTCAAAATAATTATCTTTGGCATAAGCAAAATCAGGAATGCAATTTAAATATCCAGAACTTCTTTGGGGTCTTTTACTACTACTCATTCCGATCATTATTCACCTTTTTCAATTACGCCGATTTAAGAAAACGCCCTTTACCAACGTAAAGTTCTTAAAACAAGTAGTTTCTGAATCTAGAAAAAGCAGCACCTTAAAAAAGTGGTTATTACTTTTTACTAGAATGGGCTTATTAGCAGCTTTAGTACTAGCATTTGCACAGCCATTTATTGCAAATGACGATGCACTTCAAGAAAAAGAAACTGTTTTCTACTTAGACGATTCTTTTAGTATGAACGGGCAAATTGAAAATAGCAACCTCTTTAAAAACACCATACAAGATTTTATAAAATACATACCCAAAGACCAGCGCTTTACTCTATTCACCAACAAACAAGTATTTAAAGATGTTGAAGTAAAAGATATTCAAAACGAATTGTTAAATCTTACCGTTACTGCCGATCAGTTGGGTGTTACCAAAATTATTTTAAAAGGAAATACCTATTTCAGCGATAATGCCGCATCTCAAAAAAACCTAGTGGTTATTTCAGATTTTCAGCAACGTATGGGAGACCTTAGCAAGGTTGATACGACAAAGAATATCAATATTCAGTACATAAAGCCTTCTAACGCACCAATTACGAATACGTCTATTGATTCTGTATTTATTGCCGAACGGACTAATGATAATATTGAATTGGTTGCGCTACTATCTACCAATGCTAATGATGAAACTATACCGGTTTCTTTATACAACGATAACAAGCTTATCGCTAAAACATCTGCTAAATTTGATACTAGTAATACGGCTGAAGTCCGGTTTACTGTCAACGCCAACGATGTTGTTTTAGGCAAGGTAACTATTACAGATGCCGGCTTGGATTATGACAACCAATTCTTCTTTAATATTGATAAGAAATCAAAAATTAAGGTATTGGCAATCGGTGATTCGTCGGCAGATTTCTTAAGGCGTATTTATACCGAAGATGATTTTAACCTTACAGAAAGTACATTAAATCAATTGAATTACAGCACTATAGAGAATCAAGATTTGGTTATACTTAACGAAATTCAAAAAATACCAAGCGCTCTTAATACCGCTCTGAAGTCTTTAAGTAATAATGGCGGCAGTTTCGTTTTGATTCCCTCAGTTGATGGCGATATAGCTTCTTATAACGAATTAACATCCGCATATTTCAATAGTAGATTTTTAAACGGAGTATCACAAGAGATTGCAATTTCCGAGGTAAAAACAGCACATCCTTTGTTTATAAATGTGTTTGATAAAAAGGTTAACGATTTTCAATTTCCTACTGTAAAAAAATATTTCAAAATTAATTCTAAAGCACCGACAGCACTTTCTTTTCAAAATAAAGAGCCGTTTTTAATAGGGAATAAAAATGGGTATTTCTTTACTGCAGCGATTAGTAGCGATAATTCAAATTTCAAAAATTCACCTTTAATAGTACCTGCATTTTACAATATGGGTATGAACAGTTTAAAGCTACCGCCACTGTATGCAACTATTGGCACTGACGTTGAAATAGAATTACCGATTACCTTACAGCAAGACGATATCATTAAAATCGCCAACGAAACCAATGAGTTCATACCGCAACAGCGCGTATTGCCAAAAAAAGTACAGGTCAATTTTATAGAGAATCCGAAAGAAGCCGGCATCTATAAAATTATGCATAATAACAAAACCATTAGAAGCATCGGTTTTAATAACAACAGAGAAGAGAGTGCATTAATTTACGCTACTTTACCAGAAAATAACAGCGATACATCACTATCGAATTTCTTTTTAGAAAGTCAAAAAAACAATGCCATAAACGAGTTTTGGAAATGGTTTGCTATTTTAGCATTAGCATTTGTTTTAATAGAAACGGCACTTCAAAGATTCTTAAAATAAACTAGTAACGAACCAGCCATAACCCTATGAATATACTTTTAAAATCAGTTACGATAGTAAATGGGAACACAAAGAGTCTTCATTTAAAGAAGCGGGATATTCTTATTAAAAACGGAGTTATAGATGCTATTGAAACTACTTTAGAGCCAAGCGGTAAAATAAAGGTCATCGATATTAAAAATTTACATGTTTCTTTAGGATGGTTTGATAGCGGCGTTAGTTTTGGTGAGCCTGGGTATGAAGAGAGAGAAACTATTGAAAACGGATTGTTAACGGCTGCCAAAAGCGGATTTACAGATGTCGTCCTAAATACCAGCAGCTACCCAACACCAGATTCAGCTTCTGATATTGTCTATTTAAAAAATGCTGCCAAAAATCAATTAACTGGTTTACACCCTTTAGGCAACTTAACTGTAAAGGGTGATGGCGAAGTACTTGCAGAACTTTATGACATGAAAAATACTGGTGCATTAGGCTTTTATGACTACAAGCACCCAATGGCAAATGCCAACCTATTAAAAATTGCGTTGCAGTATGCTCAGAATTTCGACGGACTCGTATTTTCTTTTCCGTTAGATAAAAGCATCGCTGGCAAAGGCATCGTTAATGAAGGTATTACTAGTACCAAATTAGGACTAAAAGGGATACCTGTCCTAGCGGAAGAATTACAGATTGCAAGAGATTTATTTATCTTAGAATATACAGGCGGAAAATTATTTATCCCAACCATTTCTACGGCAAGTTCTGTAAAATTGATAGCCGATGCCAAGAAAAAGGGATTGCAAGTATTCTGCAGCGTAGCAGCACACAACCTTGTTATTACCGATAGTGAGCTAGAAGATTTCGACACACAATATAAAGTAATGCCACCACTGAGAACGGCAGTAGATTTAAAGGCACTTCAAAAAGGAGTGAAAAACGGAACTATAGATTTGGTAACATCTGATCACACACCATTGAATGTTGAACTGAAACATGTAGAGTTTGACAATGCTGATTTTGGCACCATAGGTCTAGAAAGTACCTTTGGTATGTTGAACGAACTATTAGGTATTGAAGACACTATTGAACTGCTTACAAAAGGACGATCAGTTTTTGGAATGAAAGAGCCAGAATTGAAAGTTGGACAACCAGCAAACCTTTCTCTTTTTACTACAGATGACACTTATGAATTTTCAAAAGATCAGATTCTAAGCTCAAGCAAAAACTCCATCACAATAGGCAAACCAATGAAAGGAAAAGTAGTTGGATCAATTGCAAATAACCAATTAGTATTAAATAAGTAACATGGAGAAAGCTCCCGAATTACCAGGAAAAACAACTGCTATTGTGGCTTATCTTACAATTGTAGGCGCACTAATTGCGATTAGTATGAATTCAGAACCAAAAAACAAATTTGCTCGTTTTCACACAAGACAGGCTTTCGGACTTCATATTATCTTTCTTGCTTTTGCCATATTAAATGCACAATGGGGTAATGAGTATGGCTTTTACGGGCTATACATATTTTATATTGTACTTTGGTTTTATGCCTTTATAGGCCTATTGGCAAACAAAGAACAAGAAGTTCCCGTTTTGGGACCTTACTTTCAAAAATGGTTCACTTTTATTAAATAATATAATGACAACAGCTCCCCTATCTTTAGAACATATCATTAGACCTTCTAGTCTAACCGATAAAAAACCACCAGTACTTTTTATGCTGCATGGTTACGGTAGCAATGAAGAAGACTTATTCTCTTTCGCACCAGAACTACCAGAAGAACTATGTATTATCGCCGTTCGTGCGCCTTATATATTGCAGCCTTATGGGTATGCTTGGTACGCCATTAATTTTGATGATGAAAAAGGAAAATGGAGTGATGATGATCAAGCCATTGAATCTCGTGACAAAATCAAGAATTTCATTGATGAAGCCTGTTCTACTTATGGGCTAGATGAAAATAATGTCAACCTTTTAGGTTTCAGTCAAGGTACCATTCTTAGTTATGCAGTGGCATTATCATATCCTGAAAAAGTAAAGAATATTATCGCTTTAAGCGGATATATTAATGAAGAAATTCTAATTGATTCTTATAAGGATAATAACTTCGACAATCTTAATTTCTATTGCTCTCATGGCGATATGGACCAAGTGATACCGGTAGATTGGGCAAGAAAATCCCCCGAAATACTACAATCTTTAGGTATTAAACATGTATATGAAGAGTTTCCTGCAGGGCATGGTGTTGCACCGCAAAATTTCTACTCCCTTAAAAAATGGATTTCAGATAAAATCTAGTTACTACGCGTATATAAAAGGTGATCTATCAAGGTAAAATCCACCCCTAGATCATCTTTTAATTCATATTTGATCAATAATTCTCCCCAATATTTACCATCAGAAAAGTCGGTAAGTATCCATTTATGATTCAATACTTTTATTTTATTAATCTTAAATTCGCTCTGCATTCCCTCATATGGCACTAATGGATTATCCCCTTTTTGGGCATTTGTTTCCAATAATTTATCGGCAACGTATGCTGCGGGATTTTTTAAATCTAAATGTTCGAAATAAGCAAGTGCGTCGTCATTGTTCTCTAAAGAGAAATACTGCATATCAAGTACTTTCAAAGAGGATTTTTGAACCGAGTCTTTCAAATTTTCCACTTTACGCTCTAGTCTTGTAATTGTTTTAGCATTGGCTTTAGTCATATTGCCACTACTTACCACTAGGTATAAACAGATTAAGGATACAAATAGAAATAAATAAAGGTATATTTTGCTCTTCATAGTTATATAGTAATAGTTAAATTATCGTATGCCAAATGTATATTTTTCGGAAGTATTTTTTCTACTTCGTCGTGAAAACCAAGCAAGTGGCTTATATGTGTAAAATATGCTTTATCTGGGTTTACATCTTTAATAAAGGCTATAGCTTCTTCTAAATTAAAATGAGAAATATGTGGCTCTAATCTAAGTGCATTGACCACTACCACCTTAGATCCTTTTATTTTTTCTATTTCTTTGTGTTCAATCGATTTTACATCGGTCAAATACGTGAAATCTCCTAACCTAAAGCCGAAGACCTGTAGTTCGTTATGCAAGACATTAATTGGTATAACCTTGCTATTACCGATCTTAAAAGACTCGTTATTATTAATAAAGTTGATATTAACTGTCGGTGCACCTGGGTATTTGTTCTTTTCTTGAAATATATACCCAAAACGTGTTTTTAAAGACTCCACCACCCTTTTATGTGCGTAAATAGGAATATTACCCTGTCTAAAGAAAAAAGGGCGTATATCATCAAGCCCTGCAGTATGGTCAGAATGTTCGTGGGTATATAAGATTCCATCTAAATGACGAACATTATGGGTAAGCATTTGCTGGCGAAAATCTGGTCCGCAATCAATAACATAGTTATAATCATCCCAAGAAAGTAAAACAGAGACCCGTAGTCTTTTATCCTTTGGGTTATCACTTAAACATACAGGGTGTGTACTTCCAATTATTGGAATACCTTGAGAAGTTCCAGTTCCTAAAAATGTAACACGTAAGTTGTTAATCATGTGCTACAAATTTAATTCCTTTTTAATAAAAATGGCAATTGAAAATTATAAGATCACTGTATTTAAAAGGGAATAAAAACAATAACCGAAAGTTATTCCATTTTTTTCTGGCTATTGCCCTTTGTAACAACCATTCTTTATAACTTTGTTCAAAGCTAAACAGGTAAAAAATGGCATCGGTATTAAAAAGAGATAGTGTTTTTGAAAATATTCCCTCTATTAAAGCAAAAACCCTTCGTATAAATCTGAATCCGGATATATATGGAACCTTCGCAGAAATTGGCGCCGGACAAGAGACCGCACGTCATTTCTTTAGATCGGGTGGTGCCTCGGGTACTATTGCAAAAGCAATGAGTGCTTACGACAAAGATTTTAGTGATGCAATTTATGGTATTGAGACAGATGGGCGATATGTAACCCAAGCGCGATTAAAAACCATGCTTGACTATGAGATGCAATTGATGGAAGAGCGTATTAGTCGCGAAAACCACCCTGACAGATTGTTCTTTTCATACGCGAATACAGTAGCGACTATTGATTTCTCTAAACGCTATAAAGGTCACGGTTGGATCGGTATTCGTTATCAACTAGATTCAAAGCAGAAAGAGTATGATGAAATAGTCTTGCATATTCGTTTTAAACAGAATGAGGCAAGATTGCAGCAAGAAACACTTGGTATTCTTGGGGTAAACCTTATTTATGGGGCGTTTTATAAATATGACAAGCCTAAAAAAATGTTGAAATATCTATATGACCATATAGATAAAGATACCTTAGAGATTGATATGATCAATTTCTCTGGACCAAATTTTAAAGAGGTCGATAATCGTTTAATGAGTTTGCAACTTATTAAAAATGACATGACAGATGCCGTTATGTTCGGTCCTGACGGCAATAACTTACTACCTGCAGCCATTCTTTACAAAAAGAATATCTTGGCTTTACGTGGTAGTTTTAGACCTGTTACCAAAGTAAATTTAGACATGTTTGAGAAGTCATATGACATTTTCATTCGCGATAAAGGGGTGGATCAAAATAATACAATTGTAATATTCGAGATCACACTTTCTAACCTAAAAGCATCAGGAGAAATTGATGAACAAGATTTCATGGACAGGGCAGAATTACTATGCTCACTAGGGCATTCGGTTATGATTTCTAAGTTTCAAGAATATTACAAATTGGTAGAATACTTTAATAATTATACCAAAAACAGAATTGGCTTGACCATGGGTGTTAATAACCTAGTAGATATTTTCGATGAAAAATATTACCGTCATTTAAGTGGTGGTATACTAGAAGCTTTCGGTAAATTATTCTTTAAAGATTTACAGGTGTATTTATACCCAATGAAGAACCCAGATACGGGTCAGATTATGACAAGTAATAATGTTAAGGTTCACCCGCGTATGAAAGAATTATACAAGTTCTTTAAGTATAATGGCAAGGTTATGGACATTATAGACTACGAACCAGAAGTAATGCATATTTTCTCTAGAGATGTTCTTAAAAAATTAATGAACAATGACGAAGGATGGGAAAAAATGCTACCTGAAGGTATTGCCGAAATCATTAAGAAAAAGCAATTATTTACTAGAAAACCAGAAGAACAATAGTTGACTTAAATAGTTGATTATCAAATTAATAATAATTAAAAACGCCCATTTACAATGGGCGTTTTTTTATTCTAAAAAAAGTGTAATTCTATTCTAATAACTGAGCTGCATGATCTTTGGTTTTCACCTTATCAATCACTTTTACCACTACCCCATCACCTTCAATTACAAAAGTTTTTCTATGGATACCCTCATACTCACGACCCATAAATTTCTTTAATCCCCATACACCAAAAGCATTAAGCACGTTATGATCTTCATCTGCCAATAATGGAAATGGAAAGTCATATTTCTCTTTAAATTTTGCCTGACTTTTTTCAGAATCGGCACTTACACCTAAAAGTTCATACCCTTCAGATTGTAATTCTTTATAATTATCCCTTAAATTACACGCCTCAGCTGTACAACCAGGCGTATTGGCTTTAGGGTAGAAAAAAACAATTAATTTTTTACCTGTATAGTCTTTTAAAGAAATGGTATTGCCATCTTGATCTTTGGCAGAAAACGAAGGAACTTTATCACCAACTTTTAACGTATTCATACATGAAGTTTTATAAATTTGTGTTTAAATATTTGCAATCAAAATTAAACAATTAATGACGAAAGCCGAAAAAATAGCATTTACAATTTCTACACTTCAAGAGTTATACCCAGAAATTCCTGTGCCGCTAGATCACAAAGATCCGTACACGTTATTAATTGCAGTATTAATGTCAGCACAAAGTACTGATGTGAGAGTAAATAAAATTACCCCCCTCCTATTCGCCAAAGCCGACAACCCGTATGATATGATAAAATTAAGCGTAGAAGAAATACGTGAAATTATAAAACCTGTAGGTTTATCGCCAATGAAAGCCAAGGGAATTCATGGGTTATCTCATATTTTAATTGATAAACACAATGGGAAGGTACCAAAAGAATTAGAATATTTAGAAGAATTACCGGCTGTTGGCCATAAAACAGCAAGTGTTGTAGTATCGCAAGCTTTTGGTATACCGGCATTTCCTGTAGATACACATATTCATAGATTACTATATAGATGGGGCTTTACCAACGGAAAAAATGTGGTGCAGACTGAAAAAGATGCAAAGCGATTATTCCCTAAAGAAATTTGGAACGACCTTCATTTACAAATAATTTGGTATGGTCGAGAATATTCACCGGCAAGAGGCTGGGATATGGATAAAGATATTATTACTAAGACTATTGGTAGAAAAACAGTACTAAACGACTACTATAAAAATAAAAAAGCCCGCTAATGCGGGCTTTTTTATTAATTCAAAAATGTTTCGAATTCTAAATCTTCGTATTCAAACTCAAATAAAGCCTGTGAATAGCTCAATAAGAAGTTTATTGTCTTCGGACAAACTTTGTTAAATCCGGTCTGTTCTTGGTAATTAGAGTAAATTTTTTCCATACTTCCTATGTTGTTACATTAAAATAACGCAACAAATTTGGAAATATTGTTTATTTAATTTTCAACCTCAAATTAATTGGTAAGAACGATATTGTTTTTTTCTATAATTTTTCTAAGGTTAATTAATGCATAACGCATTCTCCCTAATGCAGTATTAATGCTTACCCCAGTGTTTTCGGAGATCTCTTTAAAACTCATATCCTTATAGATACGCATTAAAAGAACTTCTTTTTGATCGTCAGGTAATTCTTCAACCAATTGTCTAAGATCAGTATCGATTTGATTTTTTATTAATTGTTTTTCGGCATTTAACTTATCATCTCCTATTACAGAGAAAATATTAAAGTCATCGCTACCTTCAAACATTGGCATTCTTTTGTTTCTTCTAAAGTGATCGATAATAAGGTTGTGAGAAATTCTCATTACCCAAGGTAAAAATTTACCTTCTTCACTATACTTACCTCTTTTTAAAGTTTTAATAACCTTAATAAAAGTATCTTGAAAAATATCTTCAGTAATATCCCTATCTAAAACCTTCGAATAGATAAAACTAGTAATACGTTGATTGTGTCTGTTAATTAAAATTTCAAGGGCACCTTCGTTACCGTTGATATAATCCTTAACTAATTCTGAGTCTTCAATTTGTAGTTTCATACGAGTTATTTTCTTTATTGGTTAAGATTGGGAAAATCTTGTTAGTTAATTGGTTTGTTTCTTATTTCTGATATAAAACTAGATAAAAGGGGGGCTGTGAGAAAAAGTATGTTGTCAAACTGCGCTTTTTTGATGTGAAACATCGAAAAAGTATGTTTCGATACAATAAATAGTATTTCAGAAAGTTCAGCGGCAAATTGTAGGAAAGGTTAAAATGATGTAAATGCCTTTAATTATTAGCCCTGTATTACAATACTTAAAAATAATATGATATATAAAACTAGGTTGCCTTACAAGCAAAACAATGTTTACCGGCAGTAAATAATAGAAATAAGCCTTTTTAAAACAGAAAAACCCTTAAGCAAAGCTTAAGGGTTTATATATATATATGTAAAGACTGTTTTAGTTTAAATTACTCTCAAACTGCAATCCGTCTACTTCTGTTATATTTAAAGATTTAGAATAAGAAAGCAAAAACTGAATTGTTTCCGGCTTTGCTTTTACTAATTTGGTTTTATTCTGATCTGTTGTGTATAATTTTTCCATGCTAGGTGTTGTTTAGGTTCATCTAAAGAACGACACAAGTATGAAGATAGTAGATCCACTCGACCTGCGACCAATTAATTCGTTAAAACTATATTATTGGCCTCTACCAGCTTTCTCAAGTTAATTAAAGCGTAGCGCATTCTGCCTAGAGCAGTATTAATACTCACACCTGTATTATCAGAAATTTCCTTAAAGCTCATATCCTTATATATACGCATCTCTAAAACTTCTTGTTGATCTTCTGGCAGCTCTTTGATCATACGAAGTAAATCAGAATCAATTTGTTCTTTGATCAATTGCTTTTCTGCATTCAACTTGTCATCACCAAGTAATGAAAATATATTATAGCTTTCTTTACTATTATACATTGGCATTCTATTGTGCTTTCTAAAATGGTCTATAACCAAGTTATGCGCAATTCGCATTACCCAAGGTAAAAATTTACCTTCTTCATTATAGGCACCTTTTTTAAGGGTACGTATAACTTTCATAAATGTATCTTGAAAAATGTCTTCGGTAAGTTCGCGGTCACCTACTTTAGAGTAGATAAAACCTGTTAAGCGAGAATTATGACGATTGATTAGGGCTTCGATCGCTCGTTCATCTCCTTGAATGTATTGTTTTACTAATTGGGAATCTTCAATTTGTACTACCATAACGTTACTTATAGGGTTAAAATGCAGCCCCAAATTCTAATGAATTAGGGTCTTGTGGTTAAATTCTAACTTTTAAAAGTAATGTTGCGTTATAGGCTAATTGAATTTTTATGAGATCCCAAAGATATAAAAAAATAAATACTCTTATAATAATGTGAAAATTTCTTCTACTATTTTTAGATAACTGGCATTTTTTAGTTCAGAAATAAGTCAAAGCGTATCTTTGTATCCTTAGATATTTGTATGCCTACACTCACCGAAGTAAATCCGAAAGAAAACATCATAATTAAAGGGGCAAAACTGCATAACCTTAAAAATATAGATGTTGTAATTCCACGAAATAAACTTGTAGTAATTACAGGTTTATCTGGTTCTGGTAAATCTAGTTTAGCTTTTGATACCTTATATGCAGAAGGTCAAAGACGATATGTAGAAAGTCTTTCTTCATATGCAAGGCAGTTCTTAGGTAAACTCGATAAACCAAAGGTCGATTATATTAAAGGCATTGCACCGGCAATTGCCATAGAGCAAAAGGTAAACTCTACCAACCCTAGATCAACGGTAGGTACCACTACTGAGATATATGATTACATAAAACTTTTATATGCTCGTATCGGTAAGACCTTCTCTCCTATTTCTGGAAAAGAAGTAAAAAAACATACCGTTACAGACGTTGTTAATCATGTGAAGACATATGGTGAAGGTGCAAAACTATTGCTTTTAGCCCCTATTACCATTCGTGATGATAGAGATGCTTTAAAGTCTTTAGAGTTATTTTCTAAACAAGGATATGCACGTATTAAGCATAAAAATGAAGTACTGCGAATAGACCAGGCACCCAAAAATATTGGTAAAAAGTTCGACTTGGTTATCGATCGAATTATTACCAAAGAGGATGAAGATTTTTATAATCGATTGGCTAATGCTGTTGATACGGCTTTCTTTGAAGGTAAGGGCGAATGTATTATTGAAGAATTGGCAGACGGTATACAAACGCCTTTCAGTAATAAGTTTGAGCTGGATGGCATGACCTTTCTGGAGCCTAATGTTCACCTATTTAGTTTCAACAACCCCTATGGAGCATGCCCAAAATGTGAAGGTTATGGTGATGTAATAGGTATAGATGAAGATTTAGTAGTACCCAATACTGCTTTATCTGTATTTGAGAATGCTATTTTTGCTTGGAGAGGTGAAAGTATGAGTTTCTACAGAGACCAATTGGTAAACTCTGCTTACAAGTTCGATTTTCCTATCCACAAGCCTTGGTTTGAACTTTCTGAGGCCCAACGACAATTGGTTTGGGACGGTAATGCACATTTTATAGGTCTTCATAAGTTCTTCGGAATGTTGGAAGAGAAAAGTTATAAGATACAGAACAGAGTGATGCTCTCTAGATATAGAGGCAAAACAAAATGTAATGTGTGTAACGGTAAACGTCTACGCCCAGAAACAGATTACGTAAAAGTTGGCGGAGCATCTATTTCATCGTTAGTAGGTCTTTCTATTGAAAAATTGATTGTTTTCTTTAATGAGCTTCAACTAAATGAAAATGATGCTACAATTGCTAAGAGACTTTTAATTGAAATAAATACCAGATTAAGCTTCTTAAATAAAGTAGGACTAAACTACTTGACTATAAATAGAAAATCGAATACTTTATCTGGTGGGGAAAGTCAACGAATAAATTTAGCAACCTCATTAGGTAGTAGCTTGGTAGGCTCTATGTATATTTTAGATGAGCCCAGTATAGGTTTGCACCCGAGAGATACCGAAAACCTAATAGAAGTTTTAATATCGCTACGAAATTTAGGAAATACCGTAATAGTGGTCGAACATGATGAAGACATTATGAAAGCTGCCGATATGGTCATCGATATAGGTCCTGAAGCTGGTACACATGGTGGTGAGGTTGTTGCACAAGGTACGCTAAGTGAAATTCTGAAATCGAAATCGCTTACCGCACAGTATTTAAATGGTTCAATGGAAATAAAGGTTCCGAAAGAACGCAGAACTTCTAAAAATCATATAACTATTAAAGGTGTACGTGAACATAACCTTAAAAATATCAATGTTACATTTCCGCTAGACATGCTTACTGTGGTTACAGGAGTATCTGGTAGTGGCAAAAGTACCTTGGTAAAGAAATTACTGTATCCTATTATATTAAAAGAAACTGGTGGCTATGGTGAAAAGGCTGGTCAGCATACATCGGTAGAGGGTAAATACAATCATATAAAACATGCAGAGTTTGTTGATCAAAACCCTATCGGTAGATCATCACGGTCTAACCCTGTTACCTATATAAAGGCATATGATGATATTAGAAATCTATATGCCAATCAAAAATTAAGTAAAATCAGAAATTACCAAGCCAAGCATTTTTCTTTTAATGTAGATGGCGGTCGATGCGAGAAATGTAAAGGTGAAGGTGAAATTACGGTAGAAATGCAGTTTATGGCCGATGTGCATTTAGAATGTGAAACTTGCGGCGGCAAAAGATTTAAAAAAGAAGTATTAGAAGTTACTTTCAATAATGCCAATATTGATGATGTTCTTAATATGACTATTGACGATGCTATTCAATTTTTTGAAACCGGAGAGCAGACTAAGATTGTTACCAAATTAAAACCTTTACAAGATGTAGGTTTGGGGTATGTAACTTTAGGGCAGTCATCTTCTACCCTATCAGGTGGTGAAGCGCAACGTATTAAACTGGCATCATTCTTAATTAAAGGAAGCACAAAAGACAAAGCACTATTTATTTTTGATGAGCCAACCACCGGATTACACTTTCACGATATTCAAAAATTATTGAAATCATTTAATGCCCTTATTAAAAAAGGACATTCTATTGTGGTCATCGAGCATAATATCGAACTTATAAAATGTGCTGATTACATCATTGATCTCGGACCAGGTGGTGGTGAAAATGGCGGACAACTACTTGCTGAGGGCACCCCTGAAGAGGTTGCAAAAAATAAAAAATCGTATACCGCAAGCTATTTAAAAGAGAAATTAAATTAGAAAATCTAAAAATAAAATTTCATTTTTATATTTAAACCTTTGATTATCAATTGCATAATCAAAGGTTTTGTTTTTTGGCACGCTGTTTGTAATGTACTAAGAGAATGTAAATAATTACATTTAGAACAACTGCCTAAGGGGCAGATTTAAACCTTATATTATGAAGAACTTTATACTCCTTTTTTCAGCGATGATTTTTAGCACCACAGGTGTTTTCGCTACAGGTATTAGTGAAGATAAGGTTGCCAACAGCAATACTTATCGATACGAAAACTCATTTATTTTTATAGAAAACGGAATTACATTTTCTGTTTACCCAGATGGCGAATTTGATTTTTATATTGAAAATCAAGTTTCAGGACGCAAAAACGGTGTAACGTTTAACTCTGGTTATGATTATAGTCCGTTTGCACAATATGATGATTACGGTGCGGTAATTCAAGTTGAAAATGTACCTATTTATTATGACTATTATGGTCGTGTAAGTCAGATTGGCGATGTAGATATCAACTATAGAAATAACCGTGTACGTAGTGTTGGTCAAATGAATGTATTCTATAACAACCGTGGTTTTTATGATTACCATACTGGTTATATCAACATATATAACAGAAACTATGTATACCGTCCATTTCATAGATGGTTTGTAAGACCAGCAGTAGGTTTTAGCTTTGTATACACTACCCCATACAGAAGGTATTATACACCAGTAAGATATTCTTACTATAGCCCATATAGAAACAATTATAGAAAGGCTTATGTAAATATCGGTAGACAACATAGATATGACAATGCTAGAAATAACAGATCTACTATTTACAGAAATGATAAGCGAGTTGCAGTTCGAAATAACGATTACAGAAGTAATAGAAGTGTTGCAAGAAGAGATAACGGACTAAGAACCAACAGAAGTTTAGCGTCTAACAATACAGCAAGAGCAAACAGAAACTCAACAGTAAATAGATCAACTACTGTAAAACGTAGCAATACCAATAATGGCAGAACTGCTCAAAATAGAACAGCTACTAGAAGTTCATCGAATAATAGTACGGTTAAGAGAAGTAATAATTCGGCAATACGTAGCACACCAAGTAGAACAGTTACTAAAAGAGAAGTAACCAGTACACCAAGAAGTACGACCGTAAAAAGAAGTAAAACTACGTATAACAAACCTGCTAGTAGAAGTACGAACACTAGAACTGCATCAAATACTCGTACTCAACGAAGCAGTACCGTAGCTAGAAAAGCAACTCAGAGCCCAGTTAGAAGTACAGTAAGCAGAAGTTCAAGCTCTAGGTCGGTAAGCAAAGCTCCGTCAAGAAGCTCTAGTTCAAGAACAAGTTCAGCGACTAGAAGTAGCAGAAGAAATTAAAATAAGTTTTTAGGTTGGTTAGTTGTAAAGCGCCGTAGTGATTTAATCACTGCGGCGCTTTTTCGGTTAGTACATCTATACGATATCAGTAAATAGTTTCTTAAAACTTTTAGGCAGATTAGATGATATGCGTATTTCTTCATTTGTAATAGGATGTTGAAACCGAAGCGACTTCGCATGCAAATACAAACCTTTCCCTTTTAACTGTAATCCCTCCAAAAAATAGGTAGCATCACCCAAAATAGGATTTCCAATAGATAACATATGCTTTCTCAATTGATGTCTTCTGCCGGTATGCGGACTCAGTTTCACCAAGTTTAGACATATAAAGCGTTCAGATACAATTGATTTTAAAACTTTAAAAGAAGATTTAGAAGGTTTACCATCTATATCACTATTTATACTTCCGTCGGCATCCATACCTCCAATAGTTACTGCATAATATATTTTCTCTATTTCTTTATGTTCAAATAACTGGTTCAACTTCATTATAGAACTACTTGTTTTGCCCACTAAAAGCATACCTGTAGTAGCATAATCTAAACGGTGAACTGGTTGCGGAGAAACAGCATCAACGGCAAAACTTTTTTTTAAATTCTGAGGAAGCGCATTGGCTACGGTTTTAAATCCGTTGCCGCTAACCAATATTCCAGCAGGTTTATTGATTACAGCCAAGTACTCATCTTCATAAATTACATCAAGATTTAAAATGAGTCTTGTTTTTTTTCTATTTTCTGATGGATGCAGATACACTATGCTCTCCCCACCAACAATCATAGTCGCAGTAGTAGCCACAATACCATCAACCAGCACCAACTCTTTCTTAATAGCCTTCTTTAACGCAGATTTAGTTGATATTCGCTGAAATATCCCTACCCCATATTCCTGTAACCTCAAAGGTGATATTTCTTCAGGTACGCTATGTGTTTCTTTTAAATGCATAAATATGCCTTAAAGTTAATTAGGTTTTAGTTCATATCTACATGAATCATTTTAGAACTACTAAAAAATTGAAGTGAGTTAATGAACCTTAGCGTATAATCTTAATTTTCGACCGGCAATCAATCTACTTTCAAACGAACATCATGAAAAAAATCAACCATAAAATTCTTAGACAGCTTATTATACTATCATTGATAGTTTTTCTAGGCGGACTCATTATAAAGTATATGCTGCCTTACATATCTGGTGTACTGGGGGCACTTACCCTTTATGTTGTACTTAGAAAATGGATGCTCAAATTAATTAATAAAGGATTAAAAAGATCATGGGCGGCGATGCTTCTAATTTTAGCTTCATTCATAGGTATTTTTATTCCCTTAACCGGCGCTGGTTTTATGCTAAGTTCGCAATTGGCAGATTTCGCGGATAAATCTGAACAAGTTACTAAAGCCTTTAAACAGCAATTATTTCAATTAGAAAAGTATGTTCAATATGATATTTCTTCTGCCATCGATCCAGAACAAGCATCGGGTTGGTTAACAGAAAATCTTTCAGGTTTTGCAAGCGGCACATTTAATATATTAATTTCTCTAGGTATTTTATTATTTCTGCTTTATTACATGCTAAAAAGTCCGAAACAATTAAAAGAATCTCTTTTAGAATACATTCCCTTAAGCAATAAGAATTTAATTACTCTAGGTAAAGAAATTGATAGCGTGGTACGTTCAAATGCCATAGCAATACCATTAGTAGCTATCGCTCAAGGTATTATAGCGTTAATCGGGTTTTTCGTATTCGGTGTAGAAAATCCCTTATTTTGGTTTGTAATTGTAACCGTTGGATCTATGATTCCGTTTATAGGCACGTTTATTGGTATTTTTCCGGTGTTTGTATTGAGTCTAGCCAGCGGAGATGACTTTCAAGCTTGGGGAATTCTACTTTACGGCATTTTAGTTGTAGGTATGACCGATAATGTTATCCGATTATTTGTACTTAAAAAATTAGATAGCACTCACCCGTTGGTTACCTTAATAGGCGTTTTAATTGGTATACCGTTATTTGGATTTGTTGGACTCATTTTTGGTCCGTTAATTATCAATCTATTTCTAATTATCGTAAAAATGTATAAACAGCAATATGGTATTCAGAAACCAAATAAACAAGCTGCAAGCAAAATGTAATTAGCGTTTTAAGAACTTGCTTAAAAAGCCATATACATCTTCAGATATTTTAAAACGATATAGCACACCCACATAACAGACAATCATCAATATACTTTTTAAAATGATGTTTAGAATTGGGTGAAAGGGAAATGAAACTATAGAAAAAATAGCTGCAATACTTATCAATAACAATAATACTTGAAGCGTCTCTTTTGTAAACGGAATTATTTTAAATTTCGATTTTACATAGCCAATTTTTAAGGTATTATAGATGAAAAATGCACTAAAACTAGCAATAGCGGCACCGTCAATACCGTAGGTTGGAATTAGCCAGAGATTAAACGCAATAGCCAAAAAAGCCAACAGCACACCAAAAAACAAAATAGAGCGGTAGTAATCAGAATTGAACAATATTGAATTATTGTTCCCAAGAAGAGCATCATATACTTTTGCAAGACCTACCCAAAACACAATCATGAACCCGCCAGAATATTTTTTGGGTAATAATTCATATAGCTCATTTAAATTAAGTAAAATCAATAGAAACAAAATACCAGAAACAATAAAAAGCGTCAACGAACTTTTTTGATACAACTGTGCTAATGCTGGTTTATCATTATCATTTAAATAGTTAGCCGTTAATGGATATGTAATTTGATGCATAGCTCTCGATGGCACTGCAATGGTTGAAGCAATAAAACCAGCAACAGCATAAAACGCCACATTCTCAAGTTCTAAAAAATTATTCAACATTACCTTATCAACCTCCATAAGCACAATAGCCGTAGAACCACCAAGAATAATCAACCCACTATAATTTACTATAGTCTTCCAATTTTTTGGTAAGGTGAAATTCAATATAGGTTTGCGAATTTTATAAGCGTAAAATTTCATGATAAGGGCTCGAATTAAATAAAACCCGACCAATGAATTAATAAAGAATTCAATATCAATAATCTTCATCCATAGCAAAATCAACAATGCAGTTTGTCCTATTCTGCAGAACAATTCTTTCATAAAATTGCCGAACATAGATTTCATCTTTATACGCGCCCAAGCATAAAAGACTTCAAAATATGCCATAGCAAAACCGATTAGAAAAATATGCCACACATAGTCACGTACGATATCGTTTTGTTTTGAAAGCAAATTTCCAATGGCTTCATTGGCTACATAACTAAGAGCTGCAATAGGAATAATGAATGCTAAAGGAAGAAGCAACATAAGGGTCAAAAACGAATTTTGGCTATCTTCACTTTTAAAACTAGAGTAAAATTTAACCAAACTGTTTGGCACACCAAATGCTAAAACAGGCATTAAAACAGCAGAGACCGATAAGATTACCTGTATAAGTCCGTAGTTATCTGGTTGCATAAAATTTGTGTACAAAAACAAGGTATTGATAGCACCTATTGCAAAACCAACATAGGTTACAATAGTATTGTTCAACGATTGTTTAAGTACAATGCCCATTAAATATATTCAACTAATTTTCTAGTGAGTTCTCTTCTACTATACTTCTCAATGGTATTAGAAGAAATCTGTAACTCGTTATTTTGAAACTGCTCAAACCAATTTAAAAGTACGTTTTTCAAAGTAATGTCATCAGAATGCTCAAAAATATATCCAGTTTTCGTTTGTGCTACAATTTCACCAACTTCCCAATTTTTTGGTCCAACACCTATTATGGGGCGTTTTGCCGCCATATATTCAAATAATTTACCAGGTATAATACCGACAGTTTCTTGCGAATCTATTTCTACCAATAACAAAACCTGAGATGATTTTTGATAGGTAATTGCCTTTTCATGAGAAACATAACCTAAAATCTGAATATAATCTTTCAAGCCCATTTCGTCAATTGAAGACAAAATTTCATCACTTACCACACCAATAAACTGTATACAAAGCGCTTCTTTAAAACTTGAATTTTTTGTTATTAATTCAGACAATACCTTCCATAGCTTCAACGGATTTCTACCACTTAACAATGACCCTATATGAGATATAGTGAATTTAGTATCAAGTTCTACCTCGGTTGATATATCACCATCAAAACCGTTTGTAATGACTTTTATTGGCTGATTAGTAATATGCTGAAACTCTTGTTTTGTAGTAGCACTAGTAACTATAATTTTATCGGCAGTGTTTAAAACATCAGACTCTAACTGCTTATGTTTCTTTTCTGCAGAGGATGTTAATTTTAGTTTTTTATGGTAGCCTATGGTTGTCCATGGATCGCGGAAATCTGCAATCCAGTTTAATTGTTTGGAATGTTTTAAATAGTAACCAATTAGGTGCACACTGTGTGGAGGTCCGGTAGTAATTATCGTGTCTATTCCTTCTTTTTCTAGTACGCCTTTTAAAAAACTAACAGAAGGTTTTACCCAAAATTTCCTTGCATCTGGTATAAAAAGATTACCCCTAATCCACAAAAGAGCTTTCTCTAAAAAAGACTGATTTTTAGTCTGAATAATTCCAGAACTAATACGCTTTGTTTTCTTACTAGAAAATATGGTCGCAATACGATATGGCTCTTTTATAGGATGTTTATAGATTTTTAAATCATCGGGAGTATCCTGTAAAAAAGATTCATCTAACAGCGGGTAATGAGGATTCTCAGGAATATAAAGCACCGGTTCAATACCAAAGTCTCTAAAGTATTTTACAAACTTTAACCAACGTTGAACTCCCGGTCCGCCAGCAGGTGGCCAATAATAAGTAATGACCAGCACCTTTCTCATTATGCTTCGTCTTCTTTTTTAGATCTCCAAAAAGAGAAACCAAATCCGCCAACAATAAATAGTCCTAATAAAATAGTACTCGCTAAGGTGATTTTGCTTCCTGTTGCTACAACTTCTGGTTCAAATTTAAATTCTACCTTATGTTCGCCTGAAGGAATTTTAAGGGCTCTTAATACGTAATCAACTTTAAAGTAATCGCTTTCTTTTCCATCGATATAAGCGTTCCATCCATTCTTATAATACATCTCTGAAAATACAGCAACACCTTCATTGCTATTTTTAGATGTGTATGTTAAATGATTCGGCTCATAATCAATTAAAGCAATTGAAGCCGTAGAATCAACTTGATACGTTAATGGGTATATGTCAGAAAACTTAGTAGTATTTACAACAGCAATATTCTTAGTATCTAAACTATCTAATGCCATTATTTCTTCATTGGCATTTGCAACTGGTTGTAATTCAGAAATAAACCAAGCATTACCATTTGCATTCGGGTTTTCGATCGGAAAAGCATTACCCTCTTGATCTTGCCTGATCACATATTTAATGTTCATCATATTCAAAACCGACAAGTTACCATTGTACACATGAAAATTGAACAAGTCTTGCATACCGGCAGGTTTAGCTGCGTGATAACCCGTTATACTCTGGTGGAAATAAGCTGTTTTGGCGGAATCAAATCCGTCTGTTTGATCAAAAACACGGAATACTCCGTCATCTTTTGCTATAATCTTATCAGCCGTAGTTTCTTGAAAAGGCTCCAACATTTTACGTTTAGACACAAAGTTGTCATTATTTACATAGCGTAAATCAACCCCAACCAAATCTACCACAACCAAAATACCAATTGCAATAATCAAGAAATTCATTTTCAATTTCTCTTTTAAATACATATAAATTAAAAATGCCGTACCCAATGCAAAACCTAATGAGCGTAACAAATCGCTCGTGTAAACACTCTTACGATCCAGACGAAGCATTTCTGGCAATTCTTCTAAGCCAGTCATTCTAAGACTATCATCATTGGCGCCAACAAAATGAAATGCACCTTTGAATATGAATAAAACAACGCCTAAGCCCAAAACAATTACTGCTGCAATGGTCAAAGATTTCATTTTATCCGCTTGCGGAACTTTATCTTTAAATAATTTCTTCAAAGCTAAAATGGCTAAAACTGGTACACAAAGTTCTAGTACAATTTGAATAGATGACACCGCTCTAAATTTATCATACAGCGGAAAATAGTCGATCATAAAATCAGTTAATGCACTAAAGTTTTTACCCCACGATAATACTAAAGACATCAATGAACCGAAAAGCAGCCACCATTTATGTTTGCCTTTCACCAAGAACAATCCTAAAATAAATAGGAAAAATATAACCGCACCTAAATATGCCGGACCCGATGTACCAGGTTGTTCACCCCAATACAATGGTAAACCGCTTACGAAATCTAAAGCACTTGACCTAGCCAACCCCTTATCAATTAAATAATTATAAGATTTAGAATTCTCACCCAAATTCTCTTGACTTGCGCCACCAAAAAGTCTTGGTACAAATAAGTTCAATGATTCTGTAATACCATAACTCCAGTTAGTAATATAAGCTTTGCTCAATCCGCCAGTATCTTCTTTTGTCGATCCATCTGGGTTTATGGTCAATTCACTTTTACCCCGTGTACTCCAATCGGCATACTCTTTTGTAGCCATTAACCCAGTAGCATTTGCAGCTATACCTAGAGTAACAGCAAATAGTAAAATACCAACAGATGTGAAAAAATGTTTTAATTGTTTATCTCTTATCGCATACACCAAATACACCACACCCAAAATGAGCACCAGTAACATAAAGTAATAGGTCATTTGATAGTGGTTGGCAGTAATTTCAAGAGCCATTGCCAAGGCTGTCAAAACAAAACCCCAAAGATATTTTTTTCTAAAAACGAGCACAATACCTGCTAAAAGAACAGGTAAATAGGCAACGGCATGTGCCTTTGCATTATGCCCTGCTCCCAATATAATAATAAGGTATGTAGAAAAACCAAATGCCAAAGCCCCTACAATTGCTAGTCTATAATCTACTTTCAAACAACAAAGTAGAATATAAAAACCTATGAAATATAAGAACAGGTAATCTGCAGGTCTTGGTAAAAACCGAATTAAACGGTCTAGTTTTTTAATATAATTATATGGATAATTCGCCCCTAATTGATACGTTGGCATACCGCCAAAAGCACTGTTGGTCCAATATGGTTCTTGATCATTAGATTTTCTAAAATCGTTCTGTTCTTTAGCCATACCCGTATACTGGGCAATATCATGCTGATACATTACTTTACCCTGCAGTACTGGGCTGAAATAAGCTAATGCAGCAATGATAAAAAATACGACAACAAAAAAATGGATGAAAAAGAATTTTAAGCCTTGCTTCATTTGCTAAATAAGTAGTGTTTAGACAAAGATAACTAGTCTAGCTCTTCAAAATCAATGTATTCACCTACTTTTTCAGAATCGTTCTTTTTTCGAGATGGTTTTTTATTGATTATTACACTTTCATCTTCCTCTTGGTTAATGGGACGTTGGTTCTCAAAAGCTTCTCTAAAATGAGATTCGGTTTTCTTAGCGGCGTAGTTCAATATTTTCGGCGCAAATAACTTTGCCAAAAATTTTAGCAAGTAATACACCAAAAGAATAATTAATATAGTTTTTAAAAAAGCCATTTATTCTTACTTAAGATATATCAAAAATACAATTATCACGTTGTATATAAAGAATCATACTATTAAAATAATTATAAAATCGTGTTCATGAATAGTCTTTTTGCCTACTCTAAATCATATCAATACGTATTAACCTTATTATTTCTTCTACCACTGGTAGGTATTTCACAGTACACGGATGTAATAAATTCTAATAGACCAGGAGTTTCTGTAAGTGCATATGCCGTTGGAAAAAATGTGGTACAAGCAGAAATGGGACTGTTTTATGAGCAAAAAGACCATACACTTTTGAATACGGAATCTAACATTTGGGGAACCGATATTTCATTACGATACGGATTGCTATTCGAAAAATTAGAACTGAATTACGAAGGTACTTTTCAAGATCAAAACCTAACCTATCTTAATTTTGACCTAATAGCAAAGCGAAGAGATTTTTCTAGAAATAGATTAGGATTAAAAGTTTTAGTCTACGATCCTTTTAAAAACCCTGAAGCTAACAAACCAAATTTATATAGCTGGAGAGCGAATCATAAGTTTCAATTTAAAAACCTTTTGCCTGCCGTTTCTATTTATGGTGGAGCAAATTTCGTGCTAGGAGACAACCCATTTTACATTGGCGAACCAACTATTTCTTACCGTGGTATGATCGCAACACAAAGTCGCTTAACACCAAGGTTCGTTTTAATAACCAACACAGCATATGATCGCATTAGTACAGATGACCCAGAATTAAGTTATACTATTTCATTGTCACACGCCTTTAGAAACCCTAAATGGAGTGTGTTTGTAGAACACCAAGGCATAGACAGTGATCGTTATTCAGATTTATTGATCCGTGGTGGTATTGCGCATTTATTAAAAGAAAATCTACAATTAGATTTTAATATGGGAGCCAGTTTAAAAAATACTCCAACTCGTATTTTCTTTGGGATAGGTGGTTCATATAGAATGGATTTCCATAAAGATAAACTTAAACCAATTGAAGATCAAGAGGCTGATCAGAATGGCGGAGCTATTGATAAGAAGGCAATGAAAAAGAAAAAGAAGGAAAAAAATAAAAAAGGCAGTGGCGCAGAAGACATTGACCTTGGTCCTTCTAAAAAGCAACTTAAAAAATTAAAGAAAGCTGAAAAGAAGAAAAAGAAAGAGAGTGGCGAGATAGACTTTTAACGAACCACTACTCATCCCTATTTTTCACTCTCAACAGCTTTAATTTGTTGATTAATATCACTAATATTGGCACTTCTAAAGAAGTTCAATGATCACACTACATGAAGCTAAAACAAAGCAAGACTTAAAACGCTTTGTAACCTTTCCGTTTTCGCTATATAAAGACAATAAGTATTGGGTGCCGCCCATTATCAATGATGAGCTAGAAAGCTTTGATAAAGATAAAAATCCCGTTTTTAAAGATGCCGAAGCATGGTTCTTTCTAGCTAAAGACGGAGATAAAATAGTGGGTCGTGTAGCAGCAGTTATCAATCACCTTGAAGTTAATCAACAAAACGTAAAAAAAATGCGCTTTGGCTGGTTTGATTTTGTGGACGACCCAGAGGTATCAAAAACACTTTTAGAGAAAGTTGCAGAAATAGGAAAAGAACACAACTTAGAATATATGGAAGGTCCCGTAGGGTTTTCAAATCTAGATAAAGTTGGAGTTCTAGTAGAAGGTTTTGATCATATTGGCACCATGATTACTTGGTACAATCATTCTTACTACCAAAGTCATTACGAAAACTTGGGCTTTGTAAAAGAAAAAGAATACATGGAAAATAAGTTTCCAGCAAAAAATGCAGATCCGGCTTTGTTTACCAGACTGAATGACTTAGTAAAAAAACGTTACGGGCTTAAAGAAGTAAATTTCACCAAGACAAAAGAGGTGATGCCTATGGCAGACGAGATGTTCGATCTCTTTAATGCTACATATGCCAACCTATCTTCATTTGTACCAATTACAGAAATACAGAAAGCATACTTCAAGAAAAAATACATCAGCTTTATAAATCCTGAATATATAAAGTTTGTAAAAGATAAAGATGACAAGTTAATAGCCTTTGCGATCGTTATGCCATCATTTTCAGAAGCATTGCAAAAAGCAAAAGGAAAGCTGTTCCCCTTCGGATTATTCCATTTGCTAAAAGCTAAAAAGAAGAGTAAAGATGTTATTTTCTATTTGATAGGCATTGATCCCGAATATCAAAATAAAGGTGTTACCGCTGTTATATTCAATGAATACCATAAAACATTTAATGAAAAAGGTATTGATATGTGCTACAGAACTCCCGAACTTGAAGAAAACTTGGCTATCAAGCAAATGTGGAAACATTTTGACCCAGTAGTGTACAAACGTAGAAGAACTTATAGAAAATCTCTCTAAAAAAGACAAAAGCAAAAAGCCCGAAATCAAATGATTTCGGGCTTTTTTAATATAAACTAAAAAGATATTATTCTCCCATTGCGGCAGCTACTGCTGCAGATAATCTTTTATAGGTACCATTTTCTAAACGCTCACGAATCGAAGAAAAAGCCGTTAACGTCTCTTCTACATCTTGCAATGTATGTGAAGCTGTTGGTATTAAACGTAAAAGAATTAACCCTTTAGGTATAACCGGGTAAACAACGATAGAACAAAAAATACCATGATTTTCACGTAAATCTTTTACTAACGCCATTGCCTCAGGAATACTACCATTTAGGTAAACTGGCGTAACACAACTAGTAGTTGAACCAATATCAAAACCTTTCTCCTTTAATCCGTTTTGCAACGCATTTACATTTTCCCAAAGTTTAGCTTTAAGCTCTGGTTGCGTACGTAACATATCTAATCGCTTTAATGCTCCTTTTACATAAACCATTGGTAATGATTTAGCGAACATTTGTGATCGTAAATTATATTTTAAATAATCAATTATACCTTGATCTGCTGCTAAGAAAGCACCAATACTAGCCATTGATTTCGCAAATGTTGCAAAATAAACATCAATATCGTCCTGTATACCCTGCTCCTCACCTGCTCCAGCACCAGTCTTACCTAACGTACCAAAACCATGCGCATCATCAACCAATAAGCGGAAATTAAATTTTTTCTTAAGAGCAACAATTTCTTTTAATTTTCCTTGCTCACCGCGCATTCCAAAAACACCTTCAGAAATAACTAAAATTCCTCCACCGGTTTGTTCTGCCATTTTAGTAGCACGTTCCAAGTTCAACTCTAAGCTCTCAATATCATTATGCTTGAATGTAAAACGTTTTCCCATGTGTAGACGTACACCATCAATAATACATGCATGAGAATCTACAT
This sequence comes from Maribacter spongiicola, assembly GCF_004364165.1. Taxonomy (GTDB): domain Bacteria; phylum Bacteroidota; class Bacteroidia; order Flavobacteriales; family Flavobacteriaceae; genus Maribacter; species Maribacter spongiicola. Next base: position 318,331 of record NZ_SOAY01000011.1, on the reverse strand, counting down.
CATAAACAATAATATCATCTTTACCTACCAATGCGTCGATACATGACATGATACCCTGATAACCAAAGTTTAACAAATAGGCAGCTTCTTTTTGTACAAATGCAGCACATTCTTGCTCTAGTTGCTCATGAAACTCAGTATGACCACTCATCATCCTAGCTCCCATTGGATAAGCAGCACCATATTCGGCAGCAGCCTCACCATCAATCTTTTTAATTTCAGGAAGATTTGCCAAGCCTAAATAGTCATTGATACTCCAGGTAATAACATCTTTACCCTGAAATTTCATTCTATTAGAAATAGGACCTTCCAATTTTGGGAAAACAAAATATCCCTCTGCTTGTGAAGCCCATTTACCTAAAGGGCCTTTATTCGCTAAAATTCTTTCAAATAAGTCTTTCATTGTTTAATTTGGATCTGTCTGCAAAAGTAAATAATTTTGATAAAAGTTCATAAATTATTTATAATGCAAAAAAGTGGGCTATAAACCCACTTTTTTATTGAATATTATAATAAGAATTACTTTATATATTGGATCTCTTGTGTCTCTTCTACTGTTTCGGTATTTAAGAAACCTTGATCTTCCATCCACTGGTCGCTATAAATTTTACTCATATAACGAGATCCATGGTCAGGAAAAATACAAACTACATTACTATCCTTATCAAATGTATTTAGTTCGTCTAATTGCTTAATAGCTTGCATTACAGCACCACTAGTATACCCAGCAAAGATACCTTCCGTTCTAGAAATCTCTCTAGCTGTATGTGCACTTTCTGCATCGGTAACTTTTATAAACTCGTCTATAGCGCTAAAATCTGTAGCACCAGGAATTAAATTTTTACCTAAACCTTCTATTCTGTACGGATAGATTTCGTTAGTATCCAATTTTCCTGTTTCATGATATTTCTTCAATACTGAACCAAAAGCATCAACACCGATAACTTTAATATTAGGGTTTTGCTCTTTTAAAAAACGAGCCGTACCTGATATAGTACCACCTGTTCCACTGCAAGCGATAAGGTGCGTTATTTGTCCGCCAGTTTGTTCCCAAATCTCAGGACCGGTAGATGTATAATGCGCTTCCATATTCAGTTTATTGAAATACTGATTAATGTATATGGAACCTTTAGTTTCTTTATGCAATCTTTTAGCGACCTCGTAGTATGACCTTGGATCATCTGCACTTACGTGTGCCGGACATACATATACCTTTGCGCCCATAGAGCGAAGCATATCTATTTTATCTGGAGATGATTTAGAACTAACCGCTAGAATGCAATCGTACCCTTTAATGATACTTGCCATTGCAATACTAAAACCGGTATTACCTGAAGTTGTTTCTATTATTGTGCTGCCTTCGGTAAGTAAACCTGCCTTCTCTGCCTGCTCAATAATATGAATCGCAATTCTATCTTTAGAAGAGTGACCCGGATTGAAAGCTTCTACCTTGGCGTAAAAATTACCTGTAAGGTTTTCAGCTATCTTATTTAATTTAACTAGTGGTGTATTACCTACTAGCTCTAATATATTGTTGTAAGCCCTGATCTCATTTTTCATAAGGGGGATCAATGTTTAGTTATTGTATAAACAAAATTTGTTAAAATTTCTGATGCAAATCTACTATTTTTTTTCCACTATGCTATTTTTCCTTCTAAATCTAAAAGAAATGCATATTCTTTGGCCACCTCTCGTAAAGACTCAAACCTACCTGAAGCACCACCATGACCTGCTTCCATGTTTGTATCCATAAGCAAAACACGATCATTTGTTTTTAACTCTCTTAATTTTGCTACCCACTTTGCAGGCTCAAAATATTGTACTTGAGAGTCATGTAGACCTGTTGTAACCAACATATTCGGGTAATTTTGCGCAATTACATTATCATAAGGAGAATAAGATTTCATGTATTCATAGAATTCTTTTTCATTTGGATTACCCCACTCATCATATTCACCGGTAGTAAGTGGAATAGAATCATCTAACATAGTCGTAACCACATCAACAAAAGGTACTGCTGCTATAACACCATTATATAAATCTGGCTGCATATTTATAATCGCGCCCATTAATAGACCACCTGCAGAACCACCCATGGCATATAAATGATTGGCACTGGTCATTTTTTGTTCAATTAAAAACTTAGAACAATCAATAAAATCCGTGAATGTATTTTTCTTCTGCAACAATTTACCAGTCTCATACCAACGACGCCCTAAGTATTCCCCTCCCCTAATATGAGCTATTACGAATACAAAACCTCGGTCTAGTAAACTCAACCTTACAGTAGAAAAATAAGGGTCAATAGTTGAACCGTACGATCCATAGGCATATTGCAAAACAGGTGTATGCTCATCTAAAACGGTATCTTTTCTATAAACAACCGACATAGGTATTTTTTCACCATCTCTAGCAGTTGCCCACAAACGTTCTTCTTTGTAATTATTTTTACTAAACAAACCACCAAGAACCTCTTGTTCTTTTTTGATTTCTTTTTCCTTAGTGCGCATATTAAAATCAATAACCGAACTAGGGGTTGACATTGAGTTGTAAGAGTATCTTAAAATCTCGGTATCAAAATCAGGGTTACTACCAACATACGCAGTATATGTTTCACTATTAAATGGTAGAAAGTATTCTTCTTGACCATCCCACCTAATAATTCTAATTTTATTGAGCCCGTTTTCACGTTCAGAAAGTACGTAGTATTCTTTAAAAATATCAATATCTTCTAAGAGCACTTCTTCGCGATGCGGAATAAATTCTTGCCAGTGATCTGATGTTGTATTCGCTTCTGAACAACGCATTAATTTGAAATTCAATGCCTTATCCATATTCGTTAAAATATAGAAACTATCCTCGTAGTGAAAAATAGTATACTCCAAACCTCTTTTTCTAGGTGAAAATATTTCAAACTGCCCATCTGGGTTATCCGTAGAAAGCGTTTGAAATTCAGAAGTCATGGTACTAAATGAACCAATCACCAAAAACTTCTTTGATTTTGTTCTATAAATAAATGTGCTAAAGGTATCGTCCTTTTCATGAAAAATCAGAACATCTTCAGAAGTAGGCGTACCTAATTTATGCTTGTAAATTTTATCTGAACGAAGGGTAACCGGGTCTTTTCTTGTATAAAACAATGTTTTATTATCGTTTGCCCATACTCCGCCACCAGTTGTATTTTCAATTTTATCGTCTAAAATAACTCCTGTTTCAAGATTTTTTATCTGTAAAGTATATTGCCTTCTAGAAACAATATCTACACCAAAAGCAGCCAATTTATTATCAGGACTAATAGCGATACCGCCTAAACTAAAGTAATCATGTCCTTTAGCCATATCATTACAGTTGAACATGATTTCTTCAACTGCTTCTAAATTTTGTTTGAATCTTGAATGCACTGGGTACTCACCACCAATTACATATCTAGTACTATACCAGTAATCATTTAGCTTATAAGGAACAGAAGAATCATCTTCTTTAATTCTACCCTTCATTTCTTGAAACAAGGTTTCTTGAAATTCTTTAGTATGCCCTGTTAATGTATTGTAATATGCATTCTCTGCCTCTAAATAAGAGATAACATCTTTATTCTCCTTATCATTTAGCCAATAATAATTATCTATACGAACATCATCATGAATAATTAATTCTTTAGGAATTTTTTTCGCCTTTGGCGGATGCTTAGCAGTCATAAAAACTTCATTATAAAATAGGACAACAAAAATAAGACTAATTAATCGACCCCCGTTTTATTAGTTTGAAAAACTGAAATACTCCTATTTTTAGTACTTTTACCATCTAATTTTAAAAATGAGAATATGTTTGGAGATATGATGGGCATGATGGGAAAACTTAAAGAGACCCAAAAAAAAGTTGAGGAAACTAAAAAAAGATTGGATACCGTAACCTTGGAAGAAAAAACTAACGACAATCTAATTTCAGTTACCATTACCGCCAACAGAGAACTTAAGAAACTAGTAATAGATGACAGTCTTTTGCAAGACAAAGAACAATTAGAAGATTATCTTATTATGACTTTGAACAAAGCAATTAAAAAGGCAACTAACGTTAACGAAACAGAATTAGCTGCTGTAGCCAAAGACGGCATGCCCAATATTCCTGGAATGGATTCGTTATTTAAGTAAGATTGGCAGGTTATTTGTATTAACCTATAAAATATTGATTATGAAGTACTTTATATTATTGTTTATGATTCCGCTGCTGGCAACTGCTCAAGCAGATTTAAATAACGTAGATGATTCTAAATGGCTTACTAATTATGACTCTGCTATTTCTAGAGCAAAAAAGCAGGATAAAAATGTGCTCGTTTATTTTACAGGTAGCGACTGGTGTCCGCCATGTAAAATGCTAAAGACCGATTTGTTCGAAACACATGAGTTTCAAGAATTATCAAGGAACTATATTCTTCTATATATAGATGTTCCAAGGAATAAAGATTTGATATCAGAAAAGCAAATGGTTCACAATAAAGAATTATTGACCAAGCTTAATAAGAAAAAAGTATTTCCATTGTTAACTGTTTTAGATTCAAAAGGAAATGAATTAGACCAATTATCTGGTTACAGCATGAATGGTGTAATAGATTCTCACCTTAAACTGTTAGAGAATAATAAATAAGCGAAATTTCAGATTATAAACAAAGGGCTTACGTTATGTAAGCCCTTTTTATATTTACAAATTTCTGTAATTATCCATAACTATAAACCGTTCATTAAGAATGGCATTTTAAAACAAGACGGATAACCTCAGCAAGAGTAGTAAAGAAATCATTACTGCATGCAATTGTAGCGCCACAAGCCTTTATAAAGAGTTAGATACTTCAAATAATCAGTAGAGCAACCAAAAAATTCTCTTCTAGTAGATTTTAAAACATTTTCAAACACAACCCCGATAAAAGTGTGTCGGTATCTGAGTGTACTAGCTACCTGTGAACAAAATTAATTATGTCAATCAATAATGATAACATACATCAATCAGCTACTGGCAGTATTATAACCAGTTAAATATAAAGCATAAAAAAAAGGGCTTACGTTATGTAAGCCCTTCTTTACTAAGTATCTTAATAATTAGTTATTAATTAATCTAAATTGAGTTCTTCTGTTTGCAGCGTGCTCTCTTGCAGTACAAGAAACACCATCTTTACATCTGTTCAATAATTTAGTTTCACCGTAACCGTTAGCAACTAAAAGACTAGAGTTAACACCTTTAGTGATTAAGTAATCAGCAACCGCCTTAGCTCTTCTTTCAGAAAGGTCTTGGTTAGAAGCTGCACCACCTTGAGAATCTGTATGAGATGCTAATTCAACTTTAACACCAGGGTTTTGTGCCAATACCGGTAATAATCTATTATCGATTAAGTTTCTTGCTTCTGCAGTTAATGTTGCGCTACCAGAATCCCAGTTAATAGGTAAAGCTTGGTACTCAACTAATGCACACTCTACTTCTTTCCAAGTAGTTAAACCACCTTTTTCTTTTAAAACTTCTTTAGTAAGTGTAGTAGTCTTAGCAGGTACTATTTCTTCAACAGTATAAGCATCTTTATCCAATACAGTTTTAGTAATCTCTCTGTACTCAGCAGGAATAATTTTCTCAACAACAGTTGCAGGAGAAATTAGAACTGATTTAGTGTAAGATCCATTTTTAGAACCTAATGGAGAACTTGTAGTAGAAGCATCATTTGCAAGAACTTGAGTTGAAACTGTCTCAAATTGTGCAGGATATCCTTTATAACACCAATATCTACAATCATCAGGGTTACCTGACTCACAATCAGGAGCAGCAACTCCTAATTCCCATTGCGCATAGGCTGGCTTTATTTCTAGTGTTTGTGTGCTAGGAGAAAAAGAAGCAGGGATCACCTGTAAAGAATTTCCACCTCCTTTAGATACATACGTTACAGTTTCTGTTCCCCACTTAGCAGGAACTACTGTAAGTACTTTTTCTTCTTCTCTCACTAATACACGTTCTGTAACTGTCTTGAATGTAGCAGGAATCGTTTTTAAAATCTTGTAAGACGGATTTGTTGTAATTGTAGTTGACTCGTTAACGTAAACATCAGGAGTTGTACAACGAACGTAACATTTACCAGGTTCTGGATTTGACGGCAAATCTTGTGCCATTGCAAAAGAAGCTGAAAATGCAACTACTAGAAATAATACTTTTTTCATTTTGATAGTGTTTAAAATTAATAATTGGTTATTACAATAGTTTATTTGAGGTTTTCTATTTATTAATTTCAACTTCGTGTTGAACTCTAATTTGAAACTAATAAGACTTACGCCTCAATAATTTAGACACAGCATTATTTAAAAAGTCACTAAAAAGCAGAGAAAATATTAATTATCTTTAATGATATGATTAAAATTGACAAGAAGAAAGACGGGTTTTATCAGTTCATTTTAAAGTCTGATAATGGCAACACACTATTAAAGAGTGTATCGTTCAGTACTGAGAACGAATTAGATAACACTTTAAAAGATATAAAAGCGTTGAAGAATACCAACGGTAAATTTTTTGAACGTAGAACAAATACCGATGGAAAATTTTTGGTGGAATTAAAAAATTCTAAAGGAAAAATAATCGGCTCCAGCGGACTTTACTCCTCTGAAGCCGGTATGGAAAATGGAATATTGAATATTTCTAACAGTATAGATTTAGCAATTAAATAGATTTTAGTAGCCTTAATAATTCATTATGCATGTCATCTGTATAATCTAAATGGGTCACCATTCTTAATTTACCTTGACCCATGCCAATAATTAAAATATCTTTTTCTTTTAAAGTATTTACAAATTGATCACTGGTCATATAAGATTCATCTATCTCAAAAATGACAATATTGGTTTCAATAGGCTCTACCTTTTTTATAAAAGATTTTGCGGCTAATGTTTTTCCTATTTCTTTTGCCTTTTTATGATCTTCTGCCAATCTTTCTACATGATTATCCAAAGCATAAATTGCAGCAGCCGCCAAAAAACCTGACTGGCGCATACCACCACCAAAAATCTTACGAATTCGCAGCGCCTTATCCATATGTTCTTTAGTACCTATCAACAAAGACCCTACTGGGCAACCCAAACCTTTACTTAAACAAACACTTATTGTATCAAATAACTGACCATATTGTAATGCGGTTTCATTCTTTTCTACCATGGCATTCCATAAACGGGCACCATCTAAGTGATATCCTAATTTATGATCATCGCAGACTTTTCTTATTTTCTGAAGCTCTTGAAAATCCCAACAAGTACCACCACCTTTATTTGCGGTATTCTCTACACATACCAATGTGGTAAGCGGACTATGATAAAAATCTGGCGGATTAATAACCGACTCAACCTGAGCAGCAGTCATTGTACCTCTATCACCATCAACCAGCCTACACGAGACACCACTATTAAAACTGACTCCGCCACCCTCATAATTATATATATGAGCATATTTATCGCAAATCAATTGTTCGCCTGGTTGCGTATGTAATTTTATTGCAGTTTGGTTCGTCATAGTACCACTAGGGAAAAATAACGCAGTTTCCATCCCAAAAAGCTTGGCCGCTTTTTCTTCCAAAGCATTTACCGTTGGGTCTTCTTTAAAAACATCGTCACCAACTGCTGCAGACAGCATAGCATCTAACATGCCTGGCGTAGGTTTTGTTACCGTATCACTGATAAGATTAATTAGCATAAAAAATTATAAAGATTGAATTAATGAAAACAACTCATTCCAATAGGCGAACCATCAGGAATCTTAGGCGAAGGTATCACTTTGAACAATTCTGGATGCTCGTTAAATGTTTTAATTCTTTTCACCATTTCTGCACTAATTGCATTTGACCCAGAATCTTTTACTAATTGAATACTCAACTCTTTTAATTTTTGTGATGCAATAGCATTTACCTGCGGATGCACATTGGTATGACCCGCCAAATTCATAATATGAAATAAAACTCTAAAATTAATGATTGTCTGGGCTTCGCTCAAATAAGCATCTTTCTGCTTCTTATTAATAGTCGCTGCAATCAATTTATCCAAAACCTCATCTAAACCTACATTATCGGTAGCAATTGCTTTTTGCTGAATAAGTCTCGATGCTTTCTCAGGATGTAATAAAAACGTTAACGTCATATCAGAAGCAGTTTCAACAGCTGACAATGCATCAAAAGAAACTCCTGTTTTACCTTTTATAGATTCTCTAGTTCTTGGGGTACCAAAAGCACGTGGCGGAAATAAGCTTAATTTATCTTTAGGTATTGCAATTTCATTTGCGTCTAAAGTTTTTAAAACACTCTTTAATGCTTCCTCTTGCATCGCTTTATCTGCAATAGCAACAACTTCCTGTCCGTCTCCTTTTATGGCATAGTTATATTCTAATCCGCCTATAACCTTCGCTACACCTTCCGTCTGATATCTATGAAAGAAATAAAGTGGTACTAATACATCTTCTAGAACTGAATATGGTGTACCATCTTGAATATTATCCGCAGAAAAATTAGCTATAGCCACTTTACGCAGCTTCAACATATCATCTAATTCTTTACTCACATCTGTTCCGTTATCCCATAAATGAGCCAATACATGTGCGCTACCTTGTGGGCGTGCATCTTGATCGGTGATATAACGGAGTCCGTCAGCTTTGGCTTTATCTAAAATTTTGTTCAGACCTTCTTTCTCATTTTCACCTTCATTAAAATTTTGATATGAATAAGCCACTGTTACCTTATCCCAATCCCCTATTCCCTCTTCATAGGCTTTTGCAAAATCAACTTCACCGTCAATTAATGAAAACTGCGGATGTGGATAATCCATCACCGATGATTTATCAGTAGTACTCGCCGCATAGTTATGTGCAAAACCAAGCGTATGTCCGATTTCATGAGCCGACAACTGACGAATACGGGCAATGGCCATTTCTAACATTGGTTGGTAGTTATCATCTCTTTCTGCAAAAGGCTTGTTCATTAATGCTTGGGCAATTAAAAAATCTTGACGAATTCTTAAACTACCTAAACTTACATGACCTTTCATTATCTCTCCAGTTCTTGGATCGGTAATACTACTACCATAGCTCCATCCTCTTGTAGAACGATGTACCCATTGTATTACATTATAACGCACATCTAAAGGATCGGCATCATCTGGTAACATTTTTAATTGAAAAGCATCTTTATAACCAATTGCCTCAAAAGCTTGGTTCCACCAACGACCACCTTCTAAAAGAGCAGAACGTACAGGTTCTGGAGTACCATTATCTAAATAATAAATAATTGGCTCAACCGCCTCACTAACTTTAGCAGTAGGGTCTTTTTTCTCTAATCGATGTCTTCTTATAAATTGCTTTAGAATATTTGACTCAACCGGCGTTGCGTAATCATAATAATTAAAAGGAGAAGAACCTGATCTAGGATCAAACACACGTTTCTCATATTTATCATCTGGCAACTCAATAAAAGAATGGTGTTCTGCCACGGTTACCAAATTAGCATTTGGGGCTACACTTCTTATATAAGCTCCTTTTGCCTCACCTGTAAAAGTCATGGTTACATCGAACTCAACATTTTTAGGGAATGCTTTGGTTCTATCTAAAGCAAATGCACTTTTAGTTTTATCTAAACTATAAGAACCTTGTTCCGCTCTTTTTAGACGCGATGATACACCATGAGCATCTTGCATTAAAAAATCGGTGATATCAATAACATACATACCACCTTTCTCTTCTACAATAGGGAAACCGAACAATACAGATTTAGCAAAAGCCTGCTCAACAGATTTTCGCTCTAATTCATTATCGGTAATTGCTCTATATTTCATATTAGGCTGAACCAACAAAAGCTTATTACCTGCTTTCTTAAAAAACACAACTTGTTCATTACCTAGTTGACCGCGATCTAAACCAATATCATTACTACCTATACCACTGCTTAATGAGTATACATATAAAAACTCTTCATTTAAATTATCGACCTCTAAAAAAATTTTATCTGTTTCGCCGTCATAATAGAAATCGTATAGACCTTCGTACTTGACAAAATTTTTCTTTTGTTCACTAAACTGTGCTGATAGCATATTAAAGGACAGTAACACCAGCCCTAGCAGAAGAACGTAATTCTTTCTCATTTTCTATAAGTTTTGCTTAAAAGTATAGAAAAACTAATGAATGTAAAACAGCTGTAGCTAACTAAATTATAAATACTATACTTGTTAAAAAAGCTATCAAATAATTACAGAATAAAGAAAAATACTAACGATTATTATAAAAATGCCATTTGTTTATTGCTTTTTATCATGTACCTTTTACAAAAACAATTTCTATGACCAACATTGAAAATCAAATATTCTCTTCTTATCAGAGAAACCCAGATTTGTATGACGAAATTTATGATAAGGAAGGAAAAGTAAAAGAAATATACCAAAAGCTTTTCGAAATTTATGGAGAACACACCATAAGTGATTATGTCAATTTAAACTCTAAGGCTAAATCTTCTTTTTTTAATCAAGGAATTACATTTCAGGTGTATGGTGATAGCGATGTACAAGAAAAAATATTTCCTTTTGATTTATTTCCCCGTATTATAGACCATAAAGAATGGGATATTATAGAGCGTGGATCTATACAAAGAAGTAAGGCTTTAAATTTATTTCTATGGGATGTTTATCATGACAAGAAAATACTAAAAGATAAAATTGTTCCCATTGATTTAATAACTTCTTCTGCCAACTACTTAGATCAGATGAACGGAATAAATCCTCCGGGAGGTATTTATAACCATATTTCTGGTATTGATATTATTAAACATAATGATGGTAAATACTATGTTTTAGAAGATAATATTAGGTGCCCATCTGGTGTTAGTTATGTAATATGTAATCGTACGGCACTCAAAAAAGCCTTATTTGGAGTTTTTAATCACTACCAAACCCATTCAGTTACCAATTATGCAGAAAATTTATTAGAGCTACTTGAATCAGTTAAACCAAAAGGTGTAGATGTACCTAATGTGGTTGTAATAACACCAGGTATGTATAACTCTGCATTTTATGAGCATTCGTATTTGGCAAAGACCATGGGTGTAGAATTGGTAGAAGGTCGCGATTTATTTGTGGAGAACGATTTTGTGTATATGAAAACTATAAAAGGTCCTGAAAAAGTTGATGTCATCTATAGACGAATAGATGACCAATTTATAGATCCATTAGAATTTAGGGCAGACTCAGCCCTTGGTGTACCAGGTTTGTTTGCTGCTTATAAAAAAGGAAACGTAACTTTAGCCAATGCACCGGGTACTGGTGTGGCAGATGACAAAGCTGTGTATACCTACATGCCGCAAATCATTAAGTATTATTTAGACGAAGAACCAATACTCAATAATGTTCATACCTACCATTGTAGTAGACCAGATGAGTTGAAATACGTACTAGAACATATACAAGAATTAGTTATAAAACCGGTTGATGAGGCAGGTGGTTATGGCATTTCTATAGGTAATAAATTAACCAAAGCAGAAATTGAAAAAGTAAAAGCTGAAATTAAGGAGAACCCAAGAAAGTATGTGGCACAACCAATTATGTCGCTAAGTGTTCACCCAACATACATTGATGAAACCGAATCTTTTGAACAACGCCATGTAGATTTAAGAACATATACAGTTCTAGGCAAGGACAAAGAATTTGTGTTAAAAGGAGGATTAACTAGAGTAGCATTAAAGAGAGGAAATTTAATAGTAAACTCTTCTCAAGGTGGTGGTTCGAAAGATACATGGGTATTAAAAAAATAATTAAAAAATATGCTAGCAAGAGTAGCCAATAATTTATTCTGGATGGGGCGTTACATTGAACGCTCAGAACATGTTGCACGTTATTTAAACGTGAACTATTTTTCATCATTAGATGCACCTAATATAAAATCGCAAGATAGACAATTTGTATTAAGATCAATGCTGTTCATGCTCGGCGACCCCGAGAAAGATGAAAGTAAGTTTCTTAAAGAACAAGACGTATTATATAGTATCGGTCTAGACCCTAATAATCCTTTTTCTATCATTAGCACAGTTAAACTAGCTAGAGAAAATGCTAATAGTGCAAGAGATTTAATATCGACAGAGCTATATGAAGCAATTAATAAGTTTTATCATTTTGTACTTAGTTACCCAAAAGAAATTTTTGTAAAAAATGGTCTTCATGACTTTACAAGTAATATTTCAGAAATGACCGCCATTTTACGTGGCAAAATAAGAGGAACATTACTACATGATTCTGTCTATGCAATAATTATGATGGGTGTAAATATTGAGCGGGCTACACAAATAACAAGAATGATAAATTCAAAGTACAACGATGCGCTTTTATCTCAAGGAAATCATGGCGATAAATTCAGCAAAAGCTTTGAATGGACAACACTCTTAAAATGTGCAGAATCATATGATATGATGCGTAGGTTTTACAAAAAAACACCTACTAGTATAAGTACGTTAGAATTTTTGATTTTAAACCCTAACTGCCCTAGGTCAGTTATGAATTCATTAAATCAAGTTAACGAACATGTTAGAATGCTAAACCCAGAGAAAAGGTATAACAACGATTCAACCGCATTTTTAATTGGCAGGGTCAGAGCAGAATATGAGTTTAAGTATGTCGAAGAAATAGAAAAAGATATTAAATCATTTATCGAAGATATTTTAGATAGTCTAGTTAAAATAAGTAACAAAGTTGATGAAGAGTTTTTTAACTATTAAGACCATTTATTAGGGGTATCTTTGATTATTATGCCAAACCAATATAATATAACCTATAGAACAGAAAATACATATGAGAATTGGGTAAATGATGCCTATTGGCAATTTCTGATTATTCCTATGGAAAATAATTCACAACATCATATCGATGTTGAATTTTCCAATTCATTATTTGCTGTAAACGACTTTTCAATAAACGGATATGGTTTTAGAACCATACGAGTTCACCCTAAGAAAAAATTCAAGAAAATAAATTTTGAGGCAAAGTTTAGTTTTATAAAAGACCATATAGATCCCTTTAATTTTCCATTAGACATCAATGATGCTTTGGCGTATAAAGAAATTGAGGAATTAACTTTTAAAATTAATTTCGAATCCTTTTTAAGAAGTACACCACTAACCAATATACCAAAGGGTGTAAATTCTATTTTTGAATTTAATTTATCGAATACAATTTTCGAAAATTTACAAGAGTTAAACAATTGGACCTTTAATAATCTACAATTTAAAACAGGTGTAACTCATGTTGACACAAAATTGACTGACATCATATCAGCCAAACAGGGTGTTTGCCAAGATTTTACACATTTATTCTGTGCTATAGCTAGACAAAATGGTATACCAACAAGATATGTGTCTGGATACATAAATCAAGAACATGGCCTTTTAGGAGATTCTCAAATGCATGCATGGGCAGAATGTTATATTCCACAAGTTGGATGGAAAGGTTTTGACCCCACTAATAACATTTTGGCAAATACGAATCATATAAAGGTTTGTCATGGCAAAGACTATAATGATTGTTCACCTTTAAGAGGGATAATTTATTCGTACGGAAAAAATAAAACTACACATACTGTAAAGGTGCAAAGCCAAGAACAGTAATTCCAAAAAAATCATTCTTTGCAATCAACAAAAGAGTATTATTTTTACCCAAAATAAAAATTTTATGAACGTAAGTATGGACCACTACAAAGGTCTTATAGATCGCCTTGGTGCGTTGAGGAGGTATCTTTGACATCGATGGCAAATTAATAGAAATAGAGAACGAACAAGAGAAAACCTTGGCACCTGATTTTTGGAATAATCCCCAAGAAGCACAGGCTCATATGAAATTTATCCAATCTAAAAAGCAATGGGTAGATGATTATAATACTGCAGAAAATTTAATTGCAGAATTAGAAATACTCATTGAATTTCAACAAGAAGGAGAAGTTTCAGAAGAGGAAGTTGAAGGTCAATATATAAAAGCTTTGAATACCATTGAAAAGATGGAATTCAAAAACATGTTGTCCGAAGAAGGTGATGAACTACCGGCTGTTTTGCAAATTACTGCAGGTGCAGGTGGAACGGAAAGCTGCGATTGGGCCGCAATGCTTATGCGCATGTATATGATGTGGGCAGAAAAGAACGGTTACAAGATCAAAGAGCTCAATTACCAAGAAGGTGATGTTGCAGGTATTAAAACCGTAACATTAGAAATTGATGGTGAATATGCCTTCGGATGGCTGAAAGGTGAAAACGGCGTACATAGATTGGTACGAATTTCTCCGTTCGATAGTAATGCAAAGAGACATACTTCTTTCGCATCGGTATATGTTTACCCATTGGTAGATGACAGTATAGAGATTGATGTAAATCCGGCAGATATTACCATTACCACCGCAAGGTCAAGTGGTGCCGGCGGACAGAATGTTAACAAAGTTGAGACTAAAGTTCAATTAACCCATCACCCTACAGGTATTCAAATTTCTTGTTCAGATAGTAGAAGTCAACATGAAAATAGGGCTACGGCAATGAAAATGCTAAAGTCTCAATTGTATGAAATCGAACTGCGAAAGAAAATGGAAGCACGGCAAGAAATTGAGTCTTCTAAAATGAAAATTGAATGGGGGTCACAGATAAGAAACTATGTAATGCATCCTTATAAATTAATTAAAGATGTACGCACAGGCGAAGAAACAGGTAATGTCGAAAATGTAATGAACGGAGATATTGATCAATTTCTTAAGGCCTTTCTAATGTTAATGGGTCAGAGAGAAGAAGAATAAAAATGTAATGCCAATTCATATGGATGTAATGAATTGGCATTACATTTATTAAATTTAAAAAATCATGATTAAAATATATCATAATTCTAGATGTAGCAAATCTAGAGAAGGACTAAAAGTACTTGAAAATTCTGGCAAGACTTTTGAAGTAGTGAACTATTTAGAAGAAATTCCAACAAAGGAAGAATTAAGAAATGTTATTAGCTGTCTAGATATTAAACCTATTAATCTGGTACGTAAATCTGAAGCAATTTGGAAAGAGAAGTTTAAAAACGTACCCTTATCTGACGAAGAATTAATAACTGCGATGATAGAATACCCTAAATTAATAGAAAGGCCTATAGTCATAAATGGCAATAGAGCTGTTATTGGTAGACCAGCTTCTAACATTGATGTTTTGCTATAATAGAATTCATTATAATTGCGCAGTAAATTATCTTAACAAAGTATTAACCATTTTCAGTTAAACCATAGTATAACTTTATAATCTAATCATATGAAAAAAGTAATAAAATGTAGCAATCTAAAGTTTTTGGGCTTGCTATTAATTCTATTAGGAAGTTCTGAAATTTACGCACAATACGGTTATGGCAATAGCGGTTATGGATCAAGAGGTGGCAACGGTTACGGCAGACAAGGTAGTTCAATACCTCAAGCACAAACACCAGCTGAAGAACCAAAACCTAAGACTGCCGAAGAATTGGTTGACGGCGAAATGCCAAGAATTACTGAAGCGTTAGCATTAAATGATTTTGAACAGGCTGTATTAAGTTCTGTTTTAAAGAAATATGTGCAAGAACGTATAGAAGCTCAAATATTGAAGCTTCCGCCAGAAAAAATGGCAGAGGTATATGAGAATATTACAAAAAGACAAGATGAAGAATTAAAGGCTGGTTTGCCTTTAGAAAAGTACGAGGCTTTTGTTGCATTACAAAAAGATGGTGTTGCAAAAACTTTGAAGAAGAATAAAAAGAACAAAAAAGAAAAACGAAAGAAAACTAAAAACTGACTTAATGAGACAACTTTTTCCCTTACTCCTACTCCTAGCACTATCCTTCAATTATACATATAGTCAAAGACCGGGAGGAGACCGGGAAAGAGGTCCGATTACAATAAGCGGGAAGGTTCTTGATAAAGACGACAACCTTCCTTTAGAATATGCCACACTAGTACTACAAAGTGTAAATAATCCTGATCAAATTACAGGTGGCATTACAGATATTGATGGTAATTTCAAAGTAGAAGCATCACCTGGCAAGTACAATATATCTATAGAATACATTTCATACAAAACATTCAAGTTACCTAATCAAACACTTACAGAAAATAAAGATTTAGGTACTGTTAGACTTGCCCTAGATGTTGCTCAACTAGAAGCTGTTGAGGTTGTTGGAGAAAAAACAACTGTTGAGGTTCGTTTAGACAAGAAAATTTATAATATTGGAAAAGACTTAACCAATAGCGGAGCAACTATTAGTGACGCTCTTGACAATATTCCTTCGGTAACGGTTGATGCAGATGGAGCAGTTGCCCTCCGTGGAAACGGAAATGTTAGAATATTAATAAATGGTAGGCCATCCGCACTTGCCGGATTTGGCTCCACCGATGCCCTTCAACAACTACCTGCTGACGCCATTGAGAAAGTTGAAGTAATTACGAGTCCATCAGCACGCTATGATGCCGAGGGTACTGCCGGAATTTTGAACATTGTTCTAAAAAAAGAAAAAACCAGAGGTATAAATGGTACTATAAATACTACTGTTGGGTTTCCTGATGCCGCTTCTCTCACCGCTAATATGAATTTAAGAAAAGAAAAGTACAATGTCTTTACCACTTTGGGGTATTCTTACCGT
Source organism: Maribacter spongiicola (assembly GCF_004364165.1). Lineage (GTDB taxonomy): Bacteria > Bacteroidota > Bacteroidia > Flavobacteriales > Flavobacteriaceae > Maribacter > Maribacter spongiicola. The sequence goes on along the minus strand of NZ_SOAY01000011.1, from coordinate 301,676 downwards.
ACACCACCAGGAAATGGATTCGCTGACAACATCTATTTGGGCGATGAAAGTGTATTTGATAGAATTATTGAAGACCGCGACATCAACAGAATGAATAGTGGATTTAATCTAAATCTTGGAATGGAATATTTCTTAACAGAAACCTCCTCAGTTACAGCAAGCGCTTTTGGTAGAACCAATAATGGTGAAGATATTACCGAAATTGTATCTACAAATTTCGTTGGAAACGATATTAATCGAATTACACAACGTATAGAAGATGAACAAGAAGAAGAAAAGAGTGCGCAATTTTCTCTTAATTACAACAATGACTTTAATACTGAAGGACACAAGTTAACCGTAGATCTTCAACTTTCATACAATGAAGAATTTAAACCAACACCAATAAATGAACAAGAAACCATTACAAATACAGGCTTTGATGGGGCAAGACTAAACATAGAAGAACTAGAGTTACAAAATGAATATTTAGCCCAAGTAGACTATATATTGCCTATTGGAGACGCCCAATTTGAAGCAGGCTACAGAGGTAACTGGGAACAGTCCGATACCGATTTTTATCTCGAAGATTTTAATTTTGATACAGGTGCTTTCGTTCCTAATTTAGGATTAATCAACCGCTTTGTTTTCAATCAAAACGTGAATTCTTTTTACACTCAATACGGAAATAAGCTTGGTGATTTTTCTTTTCTTGCCGGACTTAGATTGGAAAATACCCAACTTAAAGGAGAAATTGTAGGTGCAGATATAGAACAATTACAAGAAATTATAGGTGAAGGTATAGAGGTTAATTTTGATAAAAATTATTTAGGCCTTTTCCCTACCCTAAACCTAATCTATGAGTTGGCGGAAAACGAAAATATCAGCATTGGGTATAACCGTCGTATCAATAGGCCTAGAGGGCGCTTTATCAATCCGTTTCCATCTCAATCTAGTCGCACGAATATTTTTCAAGGGAATCCTGATTTAGACCCAGCATTTGCCAATGCATTTGATTTAGGGTATTTAAAAAGATGGGATAAGCTAACCTTGACCTCATCTGTTTATTATCAAAAAGAAACCAATTCATTTGAACGTATACAGGAAGAAACAGGTCAGATTACCACAGATGGTATCGTAGTGATCCGTTCCATACCAATAAACCTGGCGACCAACGAGCGTGTGGGTGCAGAGCTAGGCTTGTTGTACAACCCTACTAAATGGCTTAGGTTAAACGGTAGTTTTAATTTCTTTGAATTCAACTCAGACGGAGAATTTAATGGTATTAATTTTGGAGCAAGAAATACAAGTTGGTTTTCCAGATTTAGTTCAAAAGTAACCCTTCCAAGTAAAATTGAATGGCAGACCAACGCATTTTACCGTGGGCCGACCAACAACGCACAAACCGTAAACGAAGGTATATTTTCATTGAACTTGGCGTTTAGCAAGGATATTCTTAAAGAAAAAGGCACACTGGCATTAAATGTAAGTGACCTATTAAATTCAAGAAGAAGAATATCTTCCACGCAAACACCGTTTTTTACATCAGAAAGTGAATTTCAATGGCGTGAGCGACAAATAACACTTTCCTTTGTCTACCGTTTAAATCAGAAAAAACAGCGAAGAGAAAGAGAAGGTGAAAGAAATGATGATGGTGGAGATGATGAATACGGGAGTTAACAGTTAAAAATTATTAGGTATAAAAAAAGGAGCCTTTTGGCTCCTTTTTTTATACTATATTTTTATGCTTCTCTTGCGGCTTTTTTCTTGTCGCGTCTTTCTTTCAATAACTCTATAATGTTACCTCCTAACCAGTAAGGGACAACAAATAATAACAAAAACATCATCAGCCAGAAACCAATGGTTAATATGGTCAAGAAAGCTAAAAATCCTAAATATTGGTCAAAATCAAACATATCTTTTTACTTATATATTACAAAGATACCATAAACGAATTATTTTTTGCAAACGTTAGGCAAAATTTATTTCACTAATCTGAACAATGTTGTCACTATTAAAATAAATGTAAACCTTATTTTTGAAGTTATAAAATAAGTTAACTTAAGATTCATTAAAATATACAATCATGAAATTTAGAATCGAAAAAGATACTATGGGTAATGTCGAAGTTCCCAAAGACAAATATTGGGGAGCGCAAACAGAACGTTCTCGTAACAATTTTAAAATAGGTCCAGTAGCCTCAATGCCATTAGACATTGTTTATGGTTTCGCCTATTTAAAGAAATCAGCAGCTTATGCTAACTGTGAGCTTGGTGTTTTAGCAGCAGAGAAAAGAGATTTAATTGCACAGGTTTGCGAAGAGATTTTAGAAGGTAAGCTTGATGACCAGTTTCCTTTAGTAATTTGGCAAACAGGTTCTGGTACTCAAAGTAACATGAACGTTAATGAAGTTGTTGCAAACAGAGCTCATGAAATTGCCGGTAAAGTAATCGGTGAAGGCGAAAAAACAATTCAACCAAATGATGATGTAAATAAATCTCAATCATCTAACGATACCTTCCCAACAGGTATGCATATTGCAGCTTACAAAAAAATTGTTGAAGTCACCATACCTGGCGTTAAGCAATTAAGAGATACACTTCATAAAAAGTCAGTTGAATTTAAAAATGTAGTTAAGATAGGTCGTACCCATTTAATGGATGCTACACCCCTTACCTTAGGGCAAGAATTTTCTGGTTACGTATCGCAATTAGATCACGGCCTAAAAGCATTAAATAATACACTGTCACATTTAAGTGAATTGGCACTTGGCGGTACTGCAGTAGGTACCGGTTTGAATACTCCAGAAGGGTATGATGTTTTAGTAGCAAAATATATAGCAGAATTTACGGGCTTACCTTTTATTACTGCAGAAAATAAATTTGAAGCACTAGCTGCACATGACGCAATTGTTGAAAGTCACGGTGCATTGAAACAATTAGCTGTTTCTTTAAATAAGATAGCCAATGATATTAGAATGATGGCATCAGGACCACGTTCAGGTATCGGTGAAATCATTATTCCTGCAAATGAGCCAGGTAGCTCTATTATGCCAGGTAAAGTGAACCCTACACAATGCGAGGCGCTTACTATGGTATGTGCTCAAGTTATGGGTAACGATGTCGCTATTAGCATTGGAGGTACACAAGGGCATTATGAATTAAATGTTTTTAAACCGATGATGGCTGCCAACATATTACAATCGGCACAATTAATTGGCGACGCCTGTGTTAGTTTCGAAGAGCATTGTGCTGCTGGTATAGAGCCAAATCACGAAGTAATCAAGCAATTATTGAATAACTCTTTAATGCTAGTTACTGCTTTAAATACTAAAATAGGATATTATAAAGCTGCTGAAATTGCAAATACGGCCCATAAAAATGGTACAACCTTAAAAGAGGAAGCTATAAACTTAGGTTACGTTACTGCAGAAGATTATGACGATTGGGTAAAACCAGAAAATATGGTTGGTAGTTTAAAGAACTAAAACCAAACTTGTAGAAACGAAAAATGGCGACCAATTGGTCGCCATTTTTATATCTATTAAGGTAATCTTACTTCAACATGAATTTAGAAGTACCCAATAATTTTAATTGATCATCATAAACGTTTACCATATAGTTACCGTCTTTGAAGTCACCAGATGGCTTGCTAATATAATCACATACATCTAAAGATTTGTTCTCATAGTAGAAACCAGTTTGCTTACTGTAAGTAATAGAAGCTCCATTTTCATTAGTTTTAGAGTTACTACCACCTAGAACGTTACCTTGAGGATCTAAAACCTCTAAGAAAAACTCTCTATCTCCAGCTTGTGCAATAACGTTATCTGCAACAGTAAAACAAATTTTAAACTTGTCAGTTGCTTTAGCACGTTGTGTAGAAACTAATTTACCGTTGTTACGCTCTTTAACTGCATCAACATTAAATTTAGATAAGTTTAAAGCAGAACCTTTTTCAACTACCTGAGCCAAGTTTGTATTTTGTACCACTAAAGAATCATTAAAAACGGTTTGCTTCTCTAATTCAACATACGTACTGTCACGTTGCATAGCAATCATAGAGTTAGAACGAGTTAATGAATCAACTTGCTTTAATAATTGCTCTCTTTCAGCTTTAAGAACACCAACTTGTCTTCTGTATCTAGATAAAGATCCAATATCAGCTTTCATTGTCTTCACAGAGTCAATATATTTTGCAATATTATCTCTAGCACTAACTAACTCCTCGTTAGTTGCATTGCTCTCCAAAATAGCTTTATCATATTCAGATTTTAAGCTATTTAAATCTTCAACCACCAATTCTTTCTCCTTAGAAAGAACAACTTCGGTCTTCTTTTTATCTTGGTAAAGACTTACTGTGTAAATGATAGTTCCTAAAAGCACAACACCTAAAAGAGCGGTCAAAACTTTTAAGCCATTATTGTTTTTTGTTTCAGTCATAATTTTAAATTTAATAAGTGTCTGTTTGTTCAGGTTATATACGAGTTAATTTAATTTTTAGATTTTTTAACCTTAAAATATTTTCTTGATCATAATAAATACCATATAATAAGGCATAACTTAGGGTCATAAATTTACCAATTTAAGATTATGCTTACCATTGTACCTTATGAATCTAAATATACTCAAAACTTTAAAGAGTTGAATATAGCTTGGATAACAGAATTTTTTACTGTGGAAGAAAAAGATAGGGAGTTGCTAGAAAAAAGCCAGACTTCTATTATTGACAAAGGCGGATTTATTTTTATAGGGTTATGGAATAATGAACCCGTAGGATGCTTTGCGTTAATTAAAAAAGATAATCGAAGATTCGATTTAGGTAAAATGGCTGTTGATAAAAATTACCATGGTTTACAGATCGGTCAAAAATTACTAGCCTATGCCATAGATTTTTCTAAAAATAAAAATTGGCACACCTTAGAACTTTACTCCAGTACAAAATTAGACACGGCGCTGCATATATATAAGAAATTCGGATTTATAAATGTTCCTTTAGAGGATAATTTAGAGTATCTTAGATCAGATATTAAAATGGAACTAACACTTTAAACATAACATAATGAAACTAAAAGAATTACTTGTTTTACTAATGATTGGTACTATCTCTTTTTCTTGTAAAGAAGTTAAAAAATCCGAGGGTGAAATAGATTCTACTACTGAAATCGAAGAAAATATGGCCGCGCCAGTTGAAATGAGTGAACGTAAATCTGATGAAATTGAAATTATACCTATAGAGCATGCAACTGCAGTAATTGAATGGAACGATGTTGTTATATACGTTGACCCTACTGGTGGAGCAACTGCTTTTGATGGTCAAAAAAATCCAACTTTAATATTGATTACCGATATACATGGTGACCACTTAAGTACAGAAACTCTTGATGCTTTAGATACTTCTAATGCAATTTTAATTGTACCGCAAGCAGTTGCCGATGAGTTACCTGCAACATATTCAAAGCAACTAGAAATTATGGAGAATGGCGCCAGCAAGAAATTAGCAGGAATTACCATTGAAGCCATACCTATGTATAACCTGAGAAAAGAAGCTTTAAATTTTCATACTAAAGGTCGCGGTAACGGTTATGTTCTTACTATAGATAAGCAGCGAATCTATTTTTCTGGCGATACCGAAGACATTCCTGAAATGCGTTCTTTGAAAAATATAGATAAGGCTTTTGTATGTATGAATTTACCATACACGATGACAGTTGAAAGCGCTACTTCTGCAGTCTTAGATTTTAAACCTGAGCAAGTTTACCCTTACCACTACAGAGGCAAACCAGATGTTAGCGATGTTGCAAAATTTAAGCAATTAGTCGACGCTGGCAATCAAGGCATTGAGGTTGTTCAATTAGATTGGTATCCTAATGATGAATATTAGGTTAGCTGTTAGCTGTTAGCTGAAAATAAAAAAGCCCGCAATTGCGGGCTTTTTCTATATAACTACGTGATTATCTGATCAGTTTCTTATACTTAATTCGTTTCGGCATTAGATCTCCGCCTAATCGTTTCTTCTTATTCTCTTCATAATCAGAGAAAGAACCTTCAAAGAAATAAACCTGCGAATCACCTTCAAAAGCTAAGATGTGCGTACATATACGATCTAAGAACCATCTATCATGCGATATTACCACAGCGCAACCAGCAAAGTTCTCTAAACCTTCTTCTAAGGCACGTAATGTATTAACATCTAAATCATTGGTAGGCTCATCTAATAGAAGAACGTTTCCTTCTTCTTTTAATGTCATTGCTAGGTGTAAACGGTTACGCTCACCACCAGACAACATATTCACCTTTTTATTTTGCTCACTACCCGTAAAATTAAATCTACTTAAATAAGCACGGGAATTCACCTGCTTACCGCCCATCATTACCATCTCTTGCTCATCACTGAAATTTTGCCAGATGGTTTTTTCAGGATCGATATTAGAGTGACTTTGATCCACATAAGCAATTTTAGCAGTTTCACCGGTTTCAAATTCTCCTTTATCAGGAGTCTCTTCTCCCATAATCATTCTAAAAATAGTAGTCTTACCAGCACCATTCGGACCAATAATACCAACAATACCTGCTTGTGGTAATTTAAAGTTCAAATCTTCGTAAAGTAATTTATCATCAAAAGCTTTACTTACGCCCTTTGCTTCAATTACATTTGTACCCAAACGAGGTCCGTTCGGTATATAGATTTCAAGTTTTTCGTCAAGTTGTTTTTGATCTTGACTCATTAACTTATCATAGTTCTTAAGACGTGCTTTCTGCTTGGTCTGTCTTCCTTTTGCACCTTGACGTACCCATTCTAGCTCTCGTTCTAAAGTTTTCTGTCTCTTAGAAGCAGTTTTACTTTCTTGCGCTAAACGTTTCGATTTTTGTTCTAACCAAGAAGAATAATTTCCTTTCCAAGGAATACCTTCTCCCCTGTCCAATTCAAGAATCCAACCAGCAACATTATCCAAAAAGTATCTATCGTGCGTTACGGCAATTACGGTTCCTTTATATTGTGCTAAATGATGCTCTAACCAATGTACAGACTCTGCATCTAAGTGGTTGGTAGGTTCATCTAATAATAAAATTTCAGGTTCTTGAAGTAATAATCTACATAAAGCGACCCTTCTTCTTTCACCACCCGACAGTACTGCAATTTTCTTATCTGGCTCTGGCGTACGTAAAGCATCCATTGCAATTTCTAGCTTGGTATCTAATTCCCAAGCATTTGCAGCATCAATTTTATCTTGTAAAACAGCCTGTTGATCCATCAACTTCTGCATTTTGTCAGGATTCTCATAAACTTCTGGGAGTCCGAACATATCATTTATCTTATTGTATTCATCAAGAATAGCAACAGTTTCTGCTACACCTTCTTTTACAATTTCTAGAACGGTTTTGTTTTCATCCAATTCTGGCTCTTGCTCTAAGTAACCAACATTGTAACCAGGAGAAAAAACAACATCACCTTGAAAGTTTTTATCGACTCCCGCAATAATTTTCAGTAAAGTAGATTTACCAGAACCGTTTAAACCTAAGATACCAATCTTGGCACCGTAGAAAAAACTTAGGTATATGTTCTTTAAAACTGGGGTATTCGCATTTTTATAGGTTTTCGTAACTCCTGACATGGAGAAGATTACCTTCTTATCGTCTGACATAAAATTATAGTGTTTAGTGAAATATTAAAGCCTACCAGATAAATTCAATGGCGACAATAAAATATATTATACTCTACCTTTAAGCGCATTAAACACCCAAGCAATAGCAAAAAAGCCTATACCTACAGATGCAAAACCCCAACCTGCAACATCATCATAGCGAAAAGCACCTAATGCAATAAGAGCCAGACCTACAAAAATCATAATAAAAGTTGCCCAAGAGAGCACGGTATTCTTGTTCATTTTCGAATCAATTAAAAATTAAGCGAACATCAAATATCGGAAATTTTAAGATATTTTTCCACTATTATACTTGCAATTATTCAAACGGAAACTCAATTCCTGTTTTTTCACGAACAGAATCCATAATCTCAATTAAATCTAAACTATTTTGATGAGACCATAATTTGCTTTCCTTCTTGCCAGAGTTGAGACAATCGTGCACTTCTTCAATCTCATGAACATAGCCTTTACCCATTTTACCAACTTCATTAGAAGTTGATTCACCATCTTTCTCTAAGGAAAACCCCGTAGTTTCATGCCATCTGGGGTGAATAAAAATAGAACCTTCGCTACCAGCAATTTCTGCCTTCTTTTCTGAATTCGAATTGAGTCCGCTATACAAAATAGCCTGAGCATTATCATAATTAAAAATCATACTGCATTGCACCTCAACTCCGGTTTTATAAAAATTCGCTGTCGCTTTTATATCCTTTGGCTTTCCTAATATTAAATAAGCTAAAAATATAGGGTAGATACCGATATCTAACAAAGAACCACCAGCAAGATTGGCATTTAACAATCTCCCTTTTTCATCCCTATCCAGCGCATAAAAAGCAAAATCCGCATGTAAATATCCCACTTCACCTATTGCCCCATTATCAACCAATTCTTTTACCTTTTTAATAGTAGGGTTAAATCGCGACCATAATGCTTCCATCAAAAAAACATTATTTTCTTTGGCAATAGCAACCATTTGCTCCACTTCAGTCTTATTTACACCCATTGGCTTTTCGCATAGTACAGCATTACCGACTTTCATTGCCGCAATGCTTAAATCTGCATGTGATGTATGTGGCGTTGCCAAGTAAATGATATCTACCGTACCGCTATTAAATAACTCTTCATAACTACCGTAAGCATTTGGCGCACCATATTCATTGGCAAAATCTTGAGCTTTCTCTAAGCTTCTTGAAGCTACAGATACCAATTTACCGCCATTTACCAAGGCTAGGTCTTTAGAAAAACTATGCGCAATGTTACCTGCCCCAACAATACCCCACTTAATCATACTTTTTGTTTTTTGTTGCATGAACACCAAAATTAACTCCTTATCTTTATCGAAAGAAAAGAAAATAGAAGGAATGGATTTAAAATTCAATCAAAACGAAGATAGGAATAAGTTGTTATTATCGGACTTAAGACGCAAACTTAACGAGGTATATTTGGGTGGTGGCAAGGCAAAAATTGCCAAGCAACATGACCAGGGTAAAATGACGGCTAGAGAACGTATTGATTATCTATTAGACCCAAAATCTGAACGCATTGAAGTTGGTGCTTTTGTTGGAGATGGAATGTACGAAGAACATGGTGGTTGCCCTTCTGGAGGCGTGGTTATTATAATTGGCTACGTAAAAGGAAAACAATGTATTGTTGTTGCTAATGACGCTACAGTAAAAGCAGGAGCCTGGTTCCCAATTACCGCAAAAAAGAATCTAAGAGCACAAGAAATAGCGATAGAGAATAAACTTCCAATTATATACTTGGTAGATAGCGCAGGAGTGTACTTGCCTTTACAGGATGAAATTTTTCCTGACAAAGAACACTTTGGTCGCATATTTAGAAATAATGCCATTATGAGCAGTATGGGTATTACACAAATATCTGCCGTTATGGGTAGTTGTGTTGCTGGTGGGGCTTATTTACCGATAATGAGCGATGAAGCACTAATTGTAGATAAAACCGCTAGTATATTTTTGGCAGGTAGTTACTTGGTAAAAGCTGCTATTGGCGAAAGTATTGATAACGAAACTTTAGGTGGCGCTACTACACATTGTGAAATTAGCGGAGTAACCGATTATAAGGCAAAAGATGATGCAGCCGCTTTGGATACCATAAAGAATATTATGGATAAAATCGGTAATTTCCCTAAAGCGGGATACAACCGTAAGAAAAGCATGAAGCCAAAGGAAAATCCTGATGATATTTACGGAATACTACCAAGCTCCAGAGCAGAGCAATACGATATGATGGAAATCATTAAGCGTTTAGTAGACGATTCTGAATTTGAAGAATATAAAGCTGGCTACGGACAAACTATATTAACCGGATATGCTCGAATAGACGGATGGGCAGTTGGTATTGTAGCAAACCAAAGAAAAGTAGTAAAAACTGCAAAAGGTGAAATGCAATTTGGCGGAGTCATCTATTCTGACTCTGCTGATAAAGCAACCCGATTTATAGCAAATTGTAACCAAAAGAAAATTCCGTTAGTGTTCTTACAAGATGTTACCGGTTTTATGGTAGGCAGTAAAAGTGAACATGGCGGCATTATTAAAGATGGTGCCAAAATGGTAAATGCGGTAAGTAATTCCGTTGTTCCAAAATTTACGATTATTATAGGTAATAGCTACGGAGCAGGTAATTATGCCATGTGCGGTAAAGCCTATGACCCAAGATTAATTGTTGCGTGGCCAAGCGCAGAACTAGCGGTTATGAGTGGTAACTCTGCTGCTAAAGTTCTGTTACAAATCGAAAAAGCTTCTTTGAAAAAGAAAGGAGAAACTATTACCGAAGAAAAGGAAACTGAACTTTTTGATAAAATAAAGAAACGTTACGACAACCAAGTATCTCCATATTACGCAGCATCAAGGTTATGGACAGATGCTATCATAGACCCAAAAGACACCCGTAAATGGATATCAATGGGTATAGAGGCTGCTGATCATGCACCTATAGAGAAGCCTTTTAATATGGGAGTTTTGCAGGTTTAGTTTCGAAAACTAAGGGAGCTGAACTAAATTTCTATTCACATTTTTGACATCCATTCTAAAGATTTTAATAATGTCTTTTTGATTCTCAGCACCATAATTTGTACTTACCGTTATTTTTAAATAAGTAGCTAAACCAGTTTTATTTCCTTTGTAATCTGCATTAATACGCCAATTACGTTGATCGCCATAAATGAAAAAATCTTTACTAGTATAGCCTTTAGATAATAGACTTTCACTTAATTCCCCATCCATAGTATTTGACCAAGTACTTAAATTATTATCAGGTGACACGAACTGAAAGTTTAATTCAGCATCATCATCATTCCATTCTAATACAATTCTCGTTTTTGTATCTGCTTTAGTAATAAAACTTGATATGGAACTATCTAATTTGTCCTCAGAGATATCTAATAGTGTTTTCACTTCAGAGTTAATAACATTCTGTAAGGCCTCTGGTTGCTTAGAGAAAAAGCCTTCTTTGGTTAAGTTGAAATATCTAGCATATAGATTTTCTCCTCTTTCTTGCTGGTTATTATTGACATAGGCATTTGCCAAATCTCTATATGACTCTACAGAATTAGATTTCAGTAGTAAAATTTGTTTGTATAAAATTACAGATTGGTCATACTTTTCATTTTTATCTAGCACAAAAGCTAAAGCCTTTAAATAGTTGATATCAGTTTTAAAACGATCTATATTCTTAGAAACCAATTCTGACGTAAAAACCTCACTACCCCAAAATTCGAGAAAGTAATTTGTTGCATCGATATTAAAATTAGGATTTGTGCCAAATTTGGGTTCATAAGAATTATAAATCTCTTGTGCTTTTACGAGGTTTTCACTAACATAAAGTTCTTGTAAAAAATCGGGCCAATTACGACGAGCTTCCTCTTCTGTAATTACCTTCTCATTCATTTCTTGGGTAAACACCTTCATTTTTTTAGTTGAACCTGAAGGCGAAGATGAAAAATTAGCTGCTTTTGTATTAATAATGATAACACCGCCAGCACCCATTGTACCATATTTTGCGACAGATGCCAACCCTGATAATACCGCAATACGCTTTATTTGCGCTACATCAAGAAAAGAAGGAAAACCTGAAACTAAAAGTCCATCTACCTCATAAGCTGCAGGAATAGGGTTCATAGTACCTTGCTGTCTTAAAAATATTTGTGTAGAACCATCAGTATTGTCTGTGGACAACATGCTTAAACCGGGAACCTTACCGCGTAACAAATTGCCTAATGAGGAAGCCGTACTACCAAATTCTGATTCGTCTACAATACTCATAGAATACCCTGAAGTTTCCTTACTAAAAAGCCCAAAAGATGTTTTAATGATTCCTTTATCTTCATTATAATCATTAAACAACTCTTCTTGACTTCTCTTTTTCTTAGCCAAACTTGTTACTGTCACCTCTTCAAGTTCTAATACTTTTTCCTCTAAAGCTACATTTATGGCGAAAGTAGTTTCCAATACAGTTTTTACTTGAGTTTCTAAGTTTGAATAACTGTATTCTAGTTCATCGCTCATAGAAGCTTTGATATTATATCTACCACTATCATCGGTAGTAGTTACTTCGCCAGTAGTCAAATTTCGAATTTGTACCCCTTGTACTCTTTCTCCATCCTTAAATACAAACCCATTGACAACACCAATATTTCTACCCATGCTTTGTAGTAATTGCTCGTTGGTGTAATTGGTTATTAGTTTTTCATCTAGCAACACTACATCTTCTTCATCCTCTTCCTCTAGCATGGTTGTACTCACAAAATAGGTCAAAGCATCTTTTGAGTATCGTTTCCATTCCCCTTGACTAATATATCTACGATACGAGACCCCAGGCGTATCATCACCAGCAACTACAAGGTCAATTTTATCTCCGTACACTTTTAATAACTCTATACCGATACTAAAATCATTTTCAACAGTAATATTAAATGGAGTTAAATCTATACCGACCTTTCCTATTTTTGTTTTAAGGGTATATGTTATATTCTTGTTGGATAGCTTTTTCTCCGGAACCATTGTTGTACCATCATATACATTTACCCGTAACAAAAGACTATCTGAAGTATTCTTTAACACATAAAAATAGAATGCATTAAGTTCCCTTTTTTTCTTATTGACATTTATTTTAGTAACTAGCTCACCCCCTAAAGCACCATCACCTTCCCAAGAACCATTTTTCAACTGCCCTACAAAAGAATACCCGACCATTTTTTCGGTTTTACTTCTTTTCTTTCTCTTACTACTCGTTAAGACAACCTCGTTAAGGCTAACAACATCAGGCTCCAATTCTATTTTGGTTGATTTCATGTCTTGAGCAATCACCATAGTAAATGGCAATTTAAACTCCTTGTAACCAATAGAAGAAACTTTTAATGTATCTAAGTCTGATAATTTAGCGGTATCAAACAAAAAATTAAATGCACCGAATTCATCTGAAACCGTACCAAGACCTTTATCTATAAAACCAATATTCACGTATGGCAATGAAAGACCTGTATCAGCATCTGTAACTACCCCTTTAAAAACCGTTTGTGAGAATACACTTTTGGGTAAAAAAGTTAGACCAACCCATATAATGATTACTAAGTATCTCTTCAAAAAAAATTTAAAATTCAATTCCATATAACTATTTATAAATCTAAAACTATAAATGAAATAAACTTGAAACAAAATTTAATTCCCCTGATGACCTTTCACCCTTGGTATCAATAAAAGTTCTGTTTGTCTACCATTAACATATCTAAAACCTTCTTCACCGTAAAAACCAGCTTCTTCGAGCATAATACGTATATCTCTATCCCATTCTGATATATTGACAGTTGTATTTAATTCAATAGCATATACGGTATTTGGGTTCAATGTATAATTTTCACCATCATCTCGCATAACACCACCTTGAGAATCCCACATACCAATTGTTGTACCTGCAGAATGCCCATATAACCCTAATGGATGCGTATATATAGATGGTTTTAATCCTGCGGCTTTCGCCTCCTTTAATGATTTTGCTAGAATGTCGTTACCAGACCTCCCTTTAATCATATTACTTGTCAAAAAATCTTGTAACCTGTTACCATCTTTAAGTCCGTTTACCAAATAATTTGGAGCTACAGTTTCTTCTGGTTTAAGCACATATGCCAGTTCTTGACAATCTGTGTTTAATCGCAGGTATGTAATTCCGAAATCGCAATGCACTAGGTCTCCAGGTAAAATGACCATATCATCTGGCTTATCTGCAAACGAGTAAAATTTACTAGCATTATCTTTTTCACTTCGTTGTACATCTACAGTTGGGTGAAACCAAGTTTCCAATCCTAAATCCGTTACTTTTTGACGCATCCACCATACCACATCTGAGGTTGTTGTAACACCAGGCGTAATTACTTTCTCAGAAAAAGCTTCCGCTATAATATCGTGCGTAATGTCTACTAGTTGGTCATAGATAACCATTTCGCGTTCCGTTCTAGTTTCGATCCAACGAACAGCAAGTTGCTCTGCAGAAGTTACTTTTGAAGTATATTGTTTAGGTAAATTCGCCATAAACTCTTCATAATCGGTCTTTACCAAACCATCGGCAATATTGTGATCTGTAGAATAATTGAGTCCGATTTTCTTCGGATTTCTTTCGGATATCAACTGCATTAATCGGGTCCATTGGTTTGGTTCTTTCTCCTTATCCCAAGCAGAAACAATATTCTTACCAACATTATAACGGGCGACAGCCAACTTCTCTATAGTATTCTTCGCCTTATCTCTATAAAACAATAGAATAGTTCTTCTACGAGCATTCAACCAGGTAGCCGGAAGCATCGTCTTAATTACAGGATCTTCATTGTATTCTCGTGAAATAACCACCCACATATCTAAATCTGCGGCATCCATAAGTTCAGGAAGCAGATTATTAAAACGGTCGTCTAAAATTTCATCAATAACCCGTGCTCTTTCTTTTTCATTTAGAATTTGCTGAGCATTAATTTCACCTATAAAAATTAAGCATACAAAAAGGAATAGTTTTTTCATGAGTGTTGTTTGGTTTAAGCCTTGAAAATACAAAATAACACACATTTGAAATAAACTATTCCCCGAAAATCAATTGACTTTTACAATCTGAATAATATCAATAGTTGTCTGTTACCAATTTCTCATTCATGTTTTTAACTAACCTAATAAATTCTGCTCTGTATCCATTTTTATCTTGACCCCTACCGTTCTCTGCCAATTCAATGACATCATTAAAAGTTGTTTTATTTATAAATGCGGACTTTCGTAATTGCTGACCGAATAAAGCAACGGCTGCGGTGAATTGAAAGTCTTTTGACATTTCTTGAGTATTCGCATTGTGAACGTGTACTAATTCTATACTCTTATTACCATCAGGTTTTTTGTATCTGAATTTCACGGTAAACAACTCATCAGAAAACCCAGTATTACTAGAAGTATTAGTATACTTTAATGCTGGTATTTCTTTATCATATGCTGATGTTACTCCTGTCCCTATTATCTCATACAAAGCGGTTACCTTATGTCCGCTGCCCAGCTCACCTGCATCTTTGGTATCATAAATAAAATCTTCATCTGCCAATAATCTATTTTCGTAACCAATTAGTCGATACGATTTTACTTTTGCAGGATTAAACTCTACCTGTAGCTTTACATCTTTTGCAATGGTAAATAAAGTACCACCGAACTCCTTACCAAATAACTTCTGAGCTTCTTGCATGGTATCTATATAGCCATGATTTCCGTTTCCTTTATCTGCCAAAGTTTCCAACTTAGAATCCATGTAGTTACCCATTCCGAAACCTAATACCGAAAGAAACACGCCCGATTGGCGTTTTTCAATAATCAAATCTTCCATGTCTTTGTCGCTAGACAGTCCAACATTAAAATCACCATCTGTTGCCAATATCACTCTATTGTTACCATTCTTTTTAAAATGTTTCTCTGCTAATTTGTAAGCCAATTGAATACCTTCTCCACCAGCTGTAGAACCGCAAGCCTCTAAGTTATTTAGAGCACTCATGATATTCTCTTTGTTATTACCAGATGTAGGTTCTAACACAACACCAGCTGCACCTGCATAAACTACAATAGAAACCCTATCTTTTTCTCTTAATTGATTTACCAAAAGTTTAAATGCGGATTTCAATAGCGGTAATTTATTACCTGCCGACATAGAACCTGAAACATCTATAAGAAAAATAAGATTAGATACCGGTAACTCTTCATTCAAGTATTCTTTACCCTGCAGACCAATACGCACTAGTTTGGTATCTAGATTCCAAGGAGTTTGTGCTACCTCGGTGTTTACAGAAAAAGGATGTTTGTCTGTTGGTTGTTGATAGTCATAATCAAAGTAATTAATCATTTCTTCAATTTTAACAGCATCTACAGGAATGTTCCGCCCATTATTTATGAATCTTCTAATATTGCTATATGCCGCTTTGTCGACATCTATGGAGAAAGTAGATAGCGGATTTACGGCAACATTCTGAAATTGATTTTCAGTGATTTGCGCATAATTCTCATCTTCTTCAATTGCATAATTTCCTTTTACCGTATGTATAACAATACAACCGTGTTTAGCATTTTGACCATATAAATTCTGTGCTTCAGTAGTGTTCATTTCTTTTCTACTATCAATATCTTCACTTTTAAGGCTTTGAACAATTGAATTGTATTGCTTTTCAATAGGAACACCATCTACAATATATAGCGGACTATTCACTTTAGTGCCAACATTTTTATTTTCCACGGTACCTACTCCGCGAATTTGAACACCACTTACTTTACCTTGTAAGGCTCTACTAATATTAGATTTAGGAGATTGCATATTAACCATTGCAACTGAGCCCGTAACATGACGACGCTTTTGAATACTATAACCAGAAACCACAACCTCTTCTAATATTTGAAGATCTTCTTCAAGTGAAACATTAACAACTACTGATTCCCTGATCTTTACAGTTAGATTCTTACAACCTATATATGAAAATGATAATTCAGCACCTTCTGATACTATTATAGCATAGTGTCCGTCAAAATCTGTTTGTGTACCATTGGTCGTTCCTTTTTCCATAACATTTACACCAGGCATAGGGTCACCTACATGATCAGAAACAGTACCACTAATTTTAACTTGCTGAGAAGACAATAGCATACTACTGAACAGAAAGAATAGGAAAGTCGCATTTTTCATAATAATTAGTTTAAAGTTTGAGCAATAAACCTATTAAGAAAGAAGCTTTTTAAAAACGAAAAATGAGTGAAGGGTGCTTTAGAATGAGGGAAGTTACGACTTCAATAAGCTCATGGTTTCTTTCCGCTTAATCTTTCCACTATCCGTACGTAAGAATACCGGAATGGTTTTAATTTGACGTGGTACTTCGTACTTAGACAAAAGAGGACTTGAAGTAACTTTCTTCAACACATCGTTTTCATTCACTGTACCTTCTATAACCAGCACTAATTGCTCGCCCAGTTTTGCATCTGGTAAAGAAGTTATAAAAAAAGCTTGATCTAAAATATTCGATAGTTTAGCCTCTATCTGCTCTGGACTAAGTTTAATTCCGCCAGAATTAATTACATTATCAAATCTGCCTAACCACTTAAACTCAGTTTCCGAAACCAATTCAATAACATCATTAGTAACCACAGTTTCATCTGAAATCTTTGGTGCATTAATTACCAAACAGCCTCTGTCATCTTTAGATATCTCAACGTCTGGTAAAATAGAAAAAGGTGCATCTTCTGCTACACTATTATTCAAAGGTTTAACTGCAATATGCGTTATGGTCTCGGTCATACCATAGGTTTCATAACTAGCATTTGCAATACTTTTTATTTCTTTTCGTAATGAGGTAGAAATAGGAGCACCACCAATAATCAACTTATGTAGCAATGAAAGCTTAGGCAATGAATTAGCAACTTGTAAGGGGACCATTGCGCCAAAATCAAAAGACCTTTTACTATTTTCTAACGGATTTGAAGTAGGTTCCACAAAATGAATATCTAACCCCAAAACCATAGCCCTAACCAACATCATTTTACCTGCAATATAAGTAGCAGGCAAACATAATAAAGCAGAAGATTTTGGTAATAAATTAAAATAGCTACCTGTTGCCAAAGCGCTATTTTCCATCTGTGCTTTCTTTAAAACAATGGTTTTTGGAGCACCCGTAGAACCAGAGGTCTGTACCGAAATTGTGGGTGAAGCATCTATCCAATCTAAAAGAAATTCACCAATGTGCTTTTCGAATTCTTCCCCTTCCTTAATTAAGCTATAGCTTACCTCTGATAAATCATCAAAAGAAATAGCTCTACCATGAATTGAAAAATTTTGGTGTACAGAAGCTTTATACATTGTACTAATTATCTAGTTTCAAAAATTCTTCTTCAGACAACACTTTTCCTGTTAGTTTTTCTTTCCAGTTGGTCCAGCCATACTTTTTTGAGAAAATTATTAATAGAATTGGAAAAACTATAAATACTGGCACCAAAACATCCCAACCCAAAATTGGATCAGAAACATCCCTATACAACGAATCAGTTTGAAAAGCAGTCCAATCAGCAGTTAACAATAACGCACCTATTAAATTATTAGCAGCATGAAAACCCAAAGCAAGCTCTAAACCTTCATCCATTAAGGTTATAATACCAAGAAAAAAACCAGTGCCTATATAGTATATCATTATACCAAAACCAAGTTTTTCTACTTCAGGATTCCCTAAATGCATCAATCCAAATAACACAGAAGTAACAACTAGGGGTATCCATCTATTTTTTGCAGCAATACCCAACCCTTGCATCATATAACCTCTAAACAAATACTCCTCAAAGCTAGTTTGTAAAGGAATTAGGATTATTCCAATTAAAGCCAAACTTAAAAATGGCATCAACTTGAAATTAAATTGGTAATCTTCTGGAGATAAATAAATACCTACGAAAGTTAAAACTATTGTTATCAGTCCCCAAATACCAAAAGCAAAAAAAACTCTTTTCCAATCTATTTTTTTTCTGGATGTTGTTAAACTAGTAATGCTTTGAGAATGCACTAATTTTGTCCATCCAAGTACCATAAAGAGTCCTACTGCAAGTGGAGCCAACAATAATATTAAAACTAAATTTGAGCCTAAGGTGTCTACCATTTGAGCCATACTATCCTCTACACTAACGGGAGAATATAAAATTGCTATATAATTTACAATCATCAACCCGATAAAGGACCCCGGTATAATTAAGTATTTCCATAATCCAATATCACCTTTATACCCCTGTTCTATATACATATACTTTCAATTAAATTTGTATTCCATTTTTCAGAGCTGCTATAAAACAAACCTCCATTATCAACCTCTAACGGACTCTCAATATTATTCGTAAAAAGAGATCCGGTACCTAAGCCTTGTGGCATTTTATTATTAAGGGTTGCCGTCCACTGTGCAATGGCATTTAGACCAATATTACTTTCTAATGCACTCGTTACCCACCACCCTATATTATTTTTTTCTGCAATAGAAATCCACTCACTACTTCCTGCAAAACCGCCAACCAAACTAGGTTTTAGAATTATATATTGTGGTTGTATGGTTAGTAGTAATGCTGCCTTTTTTGTTACATCTGTGATGCCAATTAATTCTTCATCTAAAGCAATAGGCAGCGGTGTAGTTCTACAAAGCCTTTGCATTTCTTCAGCTTGCCCTTGTTTAATTGGCTGTTCTATAGAGTGTAAATCGAGTTTCGATAATGTTTCTAATTTAGACAAAGCTTCTTGTGGAGAAAATGCTCCGTTAGCATCTACACGTAATTCGATATCTTCTTTTGAATAACGCTCTCTAATAGATTTTAGCAATGCTATTTCAGTATCAAAATCAATTGCTCCAATTTTCATTTTTATGCAAGAAAAACCATCCTTTAGCTTCTCTTCTATTTGCCGATACATAAACTCCTTATCACCCATCCAAACCAATCCGTTAATAGATATTGGTTTTTGGTCATTTAAAAAACTAGATTCAAAAAGATGAAAAGGATTTTTAGAACGTAACGACATATATGCCTGCTCTACCCCGAATTGAATACTGGGAAAATTCTGTAATTGCTTCAGTAATTCCGCTTCTCCCAGTTTAATGTTTTGTGCAACCCAAGCACATTTATCTTCATATTCAGGAGCATCATCAAAACTAAGACCTCTAAAAAGTCCGCATTCACCAACACCCCATTTTCCTTTTTCTTCTAAAAAGAGAAACCAAGTTTCTTTGGTTCGAAGAATTCCTCTAGAAGTTCCGCTAGGGTTTTTAAAATTTAGGAGATACTTTTTAAATGTTGCCTTCATAATATCGCACAAATTTAACTATATTTTGAGTTTAAATACGACGGAATGACTAGTATAGAAAATAAGGTGATTTGGGTAACAGGTGCATCATCTGGAATTGGAGAAGCGTTGGCATATCAGTTAAACGAACTTGGGGCTAAAATTATACTGTCTGCAAGAAGAGCGGATGTTCTTTTAGAAGTAAAAGGTAAATGTAAATTTCCTGAAAATGCAGCAATACTTCCTTTAGATTTAATCGCATTCGATTCATTAGAAAACATCACCGAAACGGCTATTTCAATCTACGGTAAAATTGATATTTTGATTAATAATGGCGGACTAAGTCAACGTTCACTTATCATTGACACTAAATTTGAAGTGTATCAACAAATGATAGATGTTAATTATCTGGGTACTATTAAACTAACAAAACATCTATTACCCTATTTCATAGCTCAAAAAGGTGGTCATTTCGTTACTGTCACCAGTTTAATGGGTAAATTTTCTTCTCCGTATCGTTCCGGTTACTGTGGCGCAAAACATGCGCTACATGGCTTTTTTGACGCTTTACGTATGGAACATGAGAAAGACAATGTCAACGTATCGATTATTTGCCCAGGATTCATACAAACCAACGTTGCCAAAAATGCATTAACCGGTGATGGGTCTGCTTTACAAAAAGAAGATAATGCTACAGAAAACGGAATGCCTGTTAGCGATTGTGCAAAAGAGATTATCTCTGCAATCAAAAAGAAAAAATTCGAAACCTATGTCGGCGGAAAAGAGAAATTCGGAATTTATCTAAAAAGATTCTTCCCAAAACTGTTGCATAAAGTTGTTTTAAAAAGCAAGGTGAGATAATTTATTTAAAATTAAACCAAAAACGCACACCTTCAGTAGTCTTATCTGTATTTAAAGAAGTTTGAAGCTGATTTGCCAATCTGTTCATTAAACGAATACCCATTGAAGAATTCGCTCGTTCTTCAGAATCTTCTGGCAAACCGATACCATTATCGGTATATTCAAAAAAGCCCTCTTGACCTAACAATTTTCTTAAGTGAATATATATTTTACCGTCGCTGTCATCATTTGGAAACGCATATTTAAATGAATTGGAAACCAACTCGTTTAATATAAGTCCGAATGGAATTGCTCGATCAATATCAAGTTCAACGCCTTCTGCATCGATGGTTATATTAATATTATGACCTCCTTTTTTATAAACAGACTGAATACTATTAATTAAACTTTCAATATAACCCTGCATTTCAATAACAGATAAATCGTCGTTTTGATACAATTTCTGATGTATTAACGCCATCGCTTTAACCCTACTCTTACCTTCTTCTAATGCTTCAATAGCAGCTTTACTTCTCGTATTCTTAGTTTGTAGACTTAACAAACTAGAAACCATTTGAAGATTATTCTTAACCCTATGGTGAATTTCTTTAAGTAGAGAATCTTTTTCTACCAAGGCATTCTCAATTATAAATTTTTGTTCTGCGATTAAGCGTTGATTTTTAATACTTTTTAAATAAGCATAGACCAAACCAGCAAAACCAATAAGTGTGAATATTAAGGATACAAATACCAAACTAATTTTATCATCTCTTGCCTTAATATCTTTTCTAGATTCTTCTAACTGATTTTTTTGTTGCTCCTGTATTTTTCTAGAATTCTCTAAATCTTGAGCAACAACAGAAGTTAATTGTTGATTTTTAATATTAGATGCCAAAGCATCTATGGAGTCTCTTATTTTTATATTCTTCTTTAAATAGACAGTAGAATTTTCAAAATCGCCGGTTTTAAAATAGTAATCTGCATAAATTCTATTGCGTTTTAAAATATTATCAGATTTAATAGGATTTAGATCATCACTTAAATAATCTGTTGCTTTAGAGTAATTTTCTAATTTTAAATAACACTCGGCTAACGCAAGTGTATTTTCAATAATATCAGAAGAAAACTTACTTTTATTATATTTCTTAATAATCTCTCTACTCTCTTCTAAGAACGGAATCGCCTTTTCGTACTCTCCTAATTGCACATGACATTTACCAATATTACCAATAATCAATCCGTTTAAAATTCTGCCATCGGCAATTTCCTTATCAGAATGTTGATTGGTTACATCACTTAAAAACACTTTTATAAGTCCTTCTGCTTTCTTAAAATAACTAAGTGCTGTTGGTGTCGATTTGTCTAACCTTAAATAATTACCAATAGTGTTATTATATATAGCTTGACCATAATAATCATCATCTTTAAGGTCTCTTTTCTCTTCGGTCATGTAATCGCGCATTGCCTTTCTATACTGACCTAGGCTGGCATATATATCATAAAAAGCAACATTGTCGGTAAATCCTAATTCTCGCTTGACCCTTCTAATCTCTATTTGCTTATCATATAATTCAAGCATTGCGTAATTAGTATCTAGTATGTTTAGAATATTTTGTTTAGATTCTACATCTAAACTTGTTATATTCTCATACAAAGGTCTTGCAATAGCCAAGCTTTTCTCATAGTTACCCAAATCATAATAAATTTGAGATTCTATGAGTTGATAATTGCGAATAGAAGTTGAATCTTTAGTCTTCTCAGAACTATTTAAGTACACCTTTACGGTATCTAACCAATCGTATGGCGAATTCTGATTGTAACGGTTGGGGGTATTAAAAAAGAAGAACGAACGTAACTCGCCGTTCTCTAAATCTTGAAATTGCTTGTAGTAATCTTCATTCTGAGTTGCCACACTATCTTGCGCAAAAACTAGGCACGTAATTGCACTAAACAGTAAAGTGTATACTAATCTCAAAATAACTTGTTTTTTCATATCTCAATAAAAGCTGAATCAAACTTAAAACTAATAGCTGATTCTACTAAATTTTTGTTGTGAGCTACCATTACATGATTGTCAAATAACCATAAACCCAAAAAGCGTGTTCTACGTACTTTTTCAATAAAAATAAAAAATTGCAGCTTTTTTTTATTAAAACAAATTCTAGTTAAAAAACATACAATTTCTACTACCTCAAAATTATACATAAGCAATAGGCTTGAGTATTATTTGTTGTGTAACCTGCAATAGTTGTTGTGAAACGAGAAACAAAGAAAGAAAAATGCATTTCATCGACAAAAATATACCTTTTAACGATGAAAAAATACCTTTTATCTGAAATAATATCAAAAAAAACACCTTTAAAGGTGTTTTAATATTTAGTTGATCAAGCCTATGAATTCATAGCCGAGATAATAAACTCTTTAAAATCTTTAGAGATAGGTATCAATGTATTATTGATCATAATATCCTTTGAATTAATAGCATCAATATGATCCACATTTACAATATAAGACTTATGTGCTCTATAGAATTTATTTTGTGGTAACTTCTCTAAATAATCTTTTAAAGGCGAACGTACCAAAAACTTTTTATCGACCGTATTTACTTCTAGATAAACGTTGTCAGCTTTTATAAATTGGATATCTCCAAATTGAATTCTATAATAAAGATGCTGTTTTTTAACAAAAATAGAGTCTTTCAATATTGAATTTGACATTGCAACATCTTCTGTGCTAGTATCATTTACTGCACTATTATTGGCAGCAGTCTGCTTACCATAAATAAAATTAGACAATGCAATTTCAATTGATGTGTAAAGATCCTGTTGCTCGAAAGGCTTAACTAAATAACCATTTGGTTTTACAGTTTTGGCATTTTCTACCGTTGCACGATCAGAGTTAGAGGTCACGAAAATAAAAGGAATATCGTAATTTTCTCTAATGTGTTTACCCAAGTCTATACCTGTTTTATCTGAAGCTAAAATGATGTCGATAAGAACTAAATCGACTTGTTGGGTTTTTAACACTTCAACAGCCTGCTCGTAAACAATTACGTTATCAACTATTTCATATCCTATTTCCTCTAGCATAGATTGCATATCATCTGCAATGATGACATTATCCTCAACAATAAGAATTTTAATGGGTTGTTCCAAGGCTTAAAATGGTTTGTGGGTTATACTCAAAATTACAAAAAATAATAATAACTAATAAAAAACAACAGTGCGATAAAAAAAGTACTTAAAGCTAATTTTTTAAGCTCTGGATCTAGTTCTGCTTCATTACTCGTTGCAGCTACTTTTTTCATGTGTATTACTATCGGCACGTAGCCAATAAGACATACATAACGTAACGGCGATGCATTTGTTGTAAGTAAAAAGAAAAACAAGCATAAAATTGATATAATCACCAAGCTGTAGTGGTATTTTTTCGCCTTTGACATGCCCATCTTTACAACCATGGTATTCTTACCAACTGCGGCATCAGATTTTATATCTCTCATATTATTAAGGTTTAAGACACCTACACTTAAAAGACCTATTGATATAGCCGGTAAAATAGCCATTAAAGAGATAGCTTTAAGGTACAAGAACATGGACCCCAAAACACTGACTAATCCGAAAAAAATAAAAACATAAATATCTCCAAGTCCGTTGTAGCCATAAGCTGATTTACCAACGGTGTACTTTATGGCAGCCCATATGGCAAAAGCACCTAAAATCAAAAAGAAAGTTGGGTAAAAAATATCTTTTAATCCAAAGGATGCTATAATTAATAAAACAATAAGTATAGCATTAATAATAATACTAACATAGATACCCACCTTCAATTGCGGGGCAGTCAACAGACCGCTTTGTAAAGCTCGTTTTGGTCCAACCCTAGTATCGTTATCGGTACCTTTTACTCCGTCCCCATAGTCGTTGGCAAAGTTTGAGGTAACTTGTAAACCTATAGTTGTAAGTAAGGCTAATACAAAAATATAGGTATTTGTTTCGCCATAGTATGCAGCAATAGCCGTACCAACGAGAATACCAGAAATTGATAAGGGAAGCGTTCTAAGTCTTGCTGCGTTGAGCCAAGCTTTAACTTTTATCACTAATAAGGGTCTTCTATTTGAATTCTTTTACCGTCTTGATATGAAGCTACAAAAGCATCGCCAAAACCGATATCTACTAATTGTTTTCTAAAAGATTGCGCTTCTTCTAAAGTCTCAAAATTACCCAATGAATATGAGTAAAACGGATTGGTTTTAACGAAAAGTGTATTTGTTAAAGCTTCAGATGCCAAAGTGACATTATTATCCACAAACGATTTTACCTGCACAGAATATATTTTTTCTTTCTGCAAAAACTCTTTAGCTAAATAGAATTCTTTTACAAGGCTAAGTTCTTCGTTTTGCTCTTTCAAACTTTCTAATCGAGATCGAATAGCATCTGTACTATCCATAGAAGACAAAAGCAATTCGTTAGTTGGATTTCTATTAAAACCTCCTGAGCTAGATATTCCCGCTGTAAATGAAGTAAATGCTAAACCGCCAATTAAAAATAGACCTGTGATTCCCGCGAATATATTTCGCTGAATTTTACTCTTTTTAAGTTCTTTATTCTTAAACTTTATTTGATCCAATAAACGCTCATTGATAATTTGTGCTTTATCGACGTCCTTATGTAATTCTAATAAATCGCTTTCTTCTATAAAGGGCATATACAGGGGTAATTTTTACGCTTAAAACCTAAAAGTAAGTTAAAAATTGTTAATAACTTTTTAATTGATACAAAAATAAAATTAAATGTAACTTATTACAATAAACTCATCACTTATTTAATATATTCTACTGCAAATCAAATATTAAAGATTTTTCTTACACTTCATTATTAGTCATCTAATAAACTAATACCGTCAGATTCAATATTGATTTTCCTTTCTTTATATAAAGTACCTAAACCTTTTTTAAATGTTTTCTTGCTCATTTGAAAAACATCTCTAATTTCTTCTGGTGCAGATTTATCATGCAAACCTAAAAAACCACCACTTTCAACTAATACTTCATAAATTTTCTTAGCAGCAGGTTCTAAAACCTTCGCACCTAATGGCTGTAATGAAATATCTAATTTATTATCTTTTCTTATGGTCTTAATGCAACCTGGTATAACATCGCCAATATTAATTGGTTTAAAAACTTCATTAAAATACACTAGCCCTTTATGCATTTCGTTTACAATTACCTCCCAACCTAAATCGGTTTGCCTGGTAACTACAAGATCAACTTGTTCCCATTCTTTAAGATTAACGGTATCGTTGCTCAAGAACTTATCTAATTTATTAGAAGCAACCAATCTACCAGAACGTTCGTCTAAATAACAGTGTACTACGTACCACTGCCCTTCTTTCATTTTTACACGTTGCTCACGAAATGGTACTAATAGGTGTTTTTCAAGACCCCATTGCATAAAAGCACCAAATTCGTTGACTTCAGCAACTTGCAACAACCTGAATTCCCCAAGCATTATATCTGGCTCTAGCGTAGTTGCCACAGGTCTCTCATCGTAATCTAAATAACAGAAAACTGTTATTTTCTCACCAATTTCATAATTGGTGGGCACATATTTATTTGGTAACAAAACATCATTTCCTTCTTCATCACCTAAAAAAAGACCCACACTAGTGTCTCTTAAAATTTCTAGATTGTTTTTACGTCCTAATTCTATCATGTTGCAAAATTACATTTTAAATATTTAAAAT
The DNA here is from genome assembly GCF_004364165.1 of Maribacter spongiicola. Taxonomy (GTDB): domain Bacteria; phylum Bacteroidota; class Bacteroidia; order Flavobacteriales; family Flavobacteriaceae; genus Maribacter; species Maribacter spongiicola. The sequence goes on along the minus strand of NZ_SOAY01000011.1, from coordinate 275,155 downwards.
CTTAACGTAAAAAAAAAGACCGTAACCAAAAATGGTAACGGTCTTTAACTTATTTGACATCTGACTATTTATCGTAAACAGATGCTTTATTAAAATGCTGACAAAGCTTGTAATAAATTACTGCTCTATGCTTATTTCTGTTAGAAGAACCGTATTTGTCCATAACAGTTGCAAGTGCTTCATCTAATTTAGCATTATCAGGAAGACCTAACTTTTTGATCAAATAATTGTTCTTTACAGTATCCAATTCTTTTTGATCACTACCAGATACTTTAGAAGCATCTATGTTGTAAATAGATGGTCCTAGACCAACAGTCACTTTCTTAAGCAAGTCCATATCTGCATCTTCACCAAATTTATCTTTGATGTCTGCAGCATACTTTTCAATTAAATCGTCTCTTTTACTCATGTTAAATGTGTTATAATTAATGGTTATTACCCCACTAAGATATGAAACGAAAATAATCAATCAAAATTTTATCGTTTTTTAATGTAGGGGTACTAATTTCCAGTAATTGGGGACGACCAGTTTTATTGAAAAACGTACTTAATTCCTCTTCCAGTTCTTCGGATGATTTTGCCGTTCTATAATTGAAACCATACATAGCACAAAGATGCTCTGCTGACAATGAATGTCGTGTCTCAAAATACGTTTCAAACACCTCTGAATTCTCTTTGCCCGGTAATATTCTAAAAATACCACCTCCATTATTATTGATGACTATAATTCTAAAATCACTTTTTATATAATTATTCCACAAGGCATTGCTATCATAGAAAAAACTTAGGTCACCCGTAATAAATAATGTGGGAGAACTGCTTGCCAAAGATGCCCCAATAGCTGTAGACGTGCTACCATCAATGCCACTAGTACCTCTATTACAGAATACTTTTAGCGTAGGGTTAACATTAAATAACTGTGTATATCTAATTGTAGAACTGTTTGCTAGCTGTAACATATAATAATTAGGTACAGTTTCTAAAATATGATTGAATGCTAAAAAATCTGAAAACGGAATCTCTTTTAAATAGTCTTCTCTTTTTAGCTCATATTGCTCTTTAACTAAATTCCATTCAGAAAAATAATCACTTTTTAAATGAAGGTTTTCTGCATACATTTCACTAAAAAAATCATTGACCGAAATTTTAATATGTTCCTCTAAACAGAAAAAAGTATCGTTTGCAAATTGACCTCCAATATGCCAATGATGTTTGGGTGTGTAATTTCTTAGAAATGCTTTTACTTTTTTAGAAACTATGAGCCCGCCAAAAGTGATCAATACCTCTGGCTTCAGTTTTTCAAATTCCAATTTAGTATCCGCATGCATTTCAATGGGTGCAACTAGAGAATCTATACTATTGAAAAAATTAGGATGGTGAATGTTAGATGTAGTTTCTGTTAACACCATAACGCTAGGATCATTAGCTAACTTTTCTAAAACAATATCTTTAATAGCATTAGATGTATTCACCCCTACCAATATCATTTTACGAATAGATGAATTCCAAATATTTCTGTGCTTCTCTAAGTCAACAACATTAACTACCTCATTAGGTATAGCACTAATTTCTGACCATACCGAAGGTTCTTCGAGTGTATTATATAAAGGCTCTTCAAAAGGTGCATTTATATGAACCGGACAGTTAGTAGTAAAGGCAATTTCAAAAGCACGGTTTAATTCTTCATCATTATAATTTTGCACTTCATGCTGAACATCATTGACTGCTTTACCATCGATCCATTCTGGTTTATAATGCATTACCTTATCTGTAGCGTGGCTAACATCTTGTCTCAGGTTGGCAGAATATCTAATATGATTTTCAAAGACATTCTGCTGATTAATGGTTTGCCCATCTCCTATTCCTAATTTATAAACAGGTCTGTCAGCAGAAATAACTATTATCGGAATATTACTGAAATAAGCTTCTGCTACCGCCGGATAATAGTTTAAAAGTGCACTACCAGAGGTACATAAAACAACCACAGGCTCTTGCAACTGTTGCGCTAAGCCCAATGCAAAAAATGCGGCACAACGCTCGTCGACTATACTGTAGCATTTAAAAAACGGATTCTCTGCAAAAGCTATAGTAAGAGGCGCATTTCTAGAACCAGGCGAAATTATAATATTGGAAATATTCTTTGCTTGGCAATGTTGAACAATAGATTGTGCGGTAGGTATAGCGGAGTATTTCATGTAGTTCAAAAATACGACCAAAGCGGGTTATTACCCAAAAGTTAAGCGTCTATTTACTGTTCAGAATGCGAAACATAGTCTTGCTTTTTAAAGCAGTTTCTTCCCATTCCTTTTCAGGAATAGAGTCAGCGGTAATTCCGCCACCAACATATATTTCGGCTTTATCTTTAAATAATTGCATACAGCGCAGATTTACAAAAAGTTCAGAAGTTTTCAGTACACTTCGGTACGCACTATTCTCTTGATTTTTACGATTCTTATTTCTAGATAGCTCTGATTTCATATTCAGCTCACCAAGAAATCCCGTATAAAAAGTCCGCTTATACAATTCGTTTTCTAAAATAAACTTTTTAGCTTTTTTTAACGGACTCCCACATACTGCAGGCGTTGGATGAAGCGCTTTTAAAACAGCACCAAATTTATTCGGGGCAAAAGTACCTCTCATTTCTGTTCGAAGATGCCAAAGCTGACCTGCCTTTACCGATTCTCGCTCAGAACTATTGAGAGATATTACCTTATCTTTTAAAGTATGATAAATATAATCGGTTACTAGTTGCTGCTCATTTAATTCTTTATCAGACCATTGTGGCATAGCGTCACCAATAGAATTCTGAGTACCAGCCAAAGACATTGTCGTAAATTGCGAACCGTTACTTTTTACCAAAATTTCTGGCGTAGCCCCCATCCAAGTTCCTATTTTGGGGTGGTGCCAAAAATAACAGAATGCATTTTTATATTCGTTAAGAATTCGTAGATAAATATCAAAGTAATCATCTTTGCAATCAACTTCAATTTTTCTCGATAAAACTACTTTATTAAATTCACCTTTATGGATTTTATCAATAGCATTCGATATCAATTTAGTATATCTCGATTTCTCTTCTGAATTGTTTTTTAGTGAATTATTCTCAATAGGTACAGACTCATGAGACCTATTTAATTGAACTTTTTCTACAGCATCCATTTTCAATACTATAGCATTTGAACTCAAATCAAACGGAGCAAAAACGAATCCGGTTTCAGTGAAATCTTTAACCTTATGAACGGCATCATTGTTTTGAAAAACTCCGATCAATTCAATATCATTAGGTTTGCTATATAGGACAAACGGTAACTGCTCCTTTAAGCAATTTTCAGCTCGCTCAAAAAGTTCTTGCACCATATTATCCTTTAGGTAATGTTATTGTGGTTAGTTTACAAAGAGATATTAGCTGATCATCTACGTTAGTAACCCTAATTTCCCATAACTGAGTAGTTCTACCTTTGTGTAAGATGGTCGCTTTAGCATAAACAAAACCTTCTTTTATACTTTTCACATGATTTGCAGAGATTTCTATACCTCGAACGAAAAACTTATTACCATCTAAAAAAACATAAGATGCAGCACTGCCAACACTTTCTGCCAATGCAGCTGTTGCACCACCATGCAAAACTCCGTCTGGCTGATGTACTTTAGGTGTCACCGGCATTTTAGCTAATAAAAAATTTTCACCTACATCAATGTATTCAATATCTAAGGTCTCCATTAAGGTATTCTTAGAAGTTTCGTTACAAATCTTCAGAATTTTTTCTTTGTAGTCGTTCATTCTTTTTTTTGTAAAATTAAGCATTACATTACCAACAGAAAAGGTTGAATGAATTGTATTCTTTATGGAAAACCAAATAAAAAATGTTACGTATAAAACTACCAATACCTATGAAACTTTAAATGAATTAACTAGCCAAACAACCAAAGTTTGGATTGTTTTTCATGGCATAGGTTTCTTAAGTCGATTCTTTCTTAAATATTTCAACGAGTTACCTAAGAATGAAAATTACATTATTGCCCCACAGGCTCCTTCTAAATACTATTTAAAAAATGAATATAAACATGTAGGCGCTAGTTGGTTGACAAAAGAAAACACTGCACTTGAAACAGCTAACCTGTACAATTATTTAGATGCTGTTATAGCAAATGAAAAATTACCCGCTAATTGTAAAATTATTTTCTTCGGATTTTCGCAAGGCATTTCAATAGCGTTACGGTATTTGTCGTATTCTAAACTGACGTGCTCTAAACTGATTATTTATGCCGGAGGAATACCTACGGAATTAAAAAAATCAGATTTTACCCATTTAACAAGTGATACTGAGATTATTTCGGTAATAGGAAAAAAAGATCAATACCTTAACCCAGAAAAATTAAAAGAAGAAAACAGTAAACTAAAAATCCTTTTTGGTGACAACGTACAATACATCACTTTTGATGGCGGACACGAGGTTAAAAAGGAAATTATAAATCAATTGACAGAATGAACAGTGCACCAACTTTAGAAAATGAAAGGGTTATATTGAGTCCGCTAACCATAGACAATTTTGAAAAGCTTATTTCCGTTGCATCTCAAGAGAATTTAGTACAATATTCACCTTCAGATATTGCATCAGCTGAAAGTTTAAAAAACTATGTAGTAACCGCATTAGAACAACAAAAAGCAGGCACTAGCATACCATTCATTGTTTATGACAGAGAGTATAATGCTTTTGCAGGTTGTACCCGTTTTATGAACATCAATTTAAAAAACAAAGTTTTGCATATTGGTTCTACTTGGATCGGACGTGAATTTCAAAGCTCGGGATTAAATACTCAAATGAAAAAATTAATGTTTGAACATGCTTTTACTACGATGAATTTTGAAAAAGTGGAATTCCGTGTAGATGAACGAAATTTAGCCTCTAGAAAGGCAGTTGAAAAATTAGGTTGCACTTTAGAAGGTATTTTACGTAAAGATGTTTACTTACTTAATGGTTTTAAAAGAAATACGTGTTGCTATGGTCTTTTAAGAGAAGAATGGCAAACTAATAACAATTAGTTTTATTCTTCTATAATTTTAGCTTCAGCTGGGTAATAAGTGATTTTTCTAGTAGTGTATGTGTTATCAGGAGTGACAATCTGTTTAATCCAGTTGCCTTCTATTTTTTTATCATATTGATAGATGTATTCTTTCTTTATAATACCAGCACCTCTTTTTGCTATTTCAGAAACCAACATGCCCTTATCATCATAGATATAACTAGTTCTCGTAGTTGGCTCAAATTTCTGTGCTTCTACATTATATTTGAAATCTTGCTGAGCCATTAACCTTCCATCCAAAGTAAATACTTCTTCAAAGGCAAAGTTTTCTTCCCCTTTTACATATTCTTTGGTCAATACAATTCTTTGCTCAGCTCTATTTTTAGGCTTTTGAGTAGACGTACGAATTGATTTTAAAGGTACGTCGTTTAGTAAATAAGTAACGGTGTTTTCCCCTTGAAACTTCTTATGTTCAATCTCTGTTACATCGGTACCATCATTGTTGGTTCTTCTTATACTAATTAAATCACCAAATTCATCATACACATAAATGTATTCATCCAAGAACTGTTTATCATATGAAAAAATGCGTTCTTGAATTTTCATTGTATCGGTAGAATCGATAGAATAAAAATGAGCAATAGAAGTACTGGCATCGAACGTATTATTTCTGTATGACTCTGAACGTTTTTCTAAAAGCTCATCATTACTGTATTTATAATATACAGCGTCATAATCTTTATCATTGTATCTCGTAACTGATTTCGTTAAAAATCCCTTTTTATTAAAATCGTATTCCTCTTTTCCATAATCGGTACTTACCAAGCATGATTTTACATTCCCCTTCAAATCAAAATCTTCAAGAGTGAAAATCTGAATTTCTTGACCTTGTAAATTCTGAACTATTGCTATAACAATGATAAAAAGAGTCCGAAAGTATTTTTTAATCATACTGCAAAATTACTTTAATATAATTAGGGATAAAAAAATATGATGTAAAAGTAAAAAGGGACGGTAAATACCGTCCCTTTTCTATAATAAATAATAGTTATATTATTTAACCTCTTCGAAATCCACGTCTTCAACGTTATCACCTTCAGCACCACTATCAGCAGTTGGCTCTCCTTGAGCAGCACCACCTTGTGCGTCAGCTTGCGCTTTGTACATTTCTTCAGATGCAACTTTCCAAGCTTCGTTGATTTTATCTAAAGCAGGTGTAATAACAGCCAAATCCTTAGTTTCATAAGCCGTTTTTAATTCTCCCAAAGCATCTTCAATTGGTTTTTTCTTATCATCGGATAATTTATCTCCAAATTCTTTAAGTTGAGATTCAGTCTGGAAAATCATTCCGTCTGCCTCATTCAACTTATCTGCAGTCTCTTTCGCTTTTTTATCAGATTCAGCATTTGCTTCAGCTTCAGCTTTCATCTTCTTGATTTCTTCTTCAGTTAGACCAGAAGAAGCTTCAATACGAATATCCTGAGTTTTGTTCGTTGCTTTATCAGTTGCAGAAACTTTAATGATACCGTTAGCATCAATATCAAAAGTAACTTCAATTTGAGGTGTTCCTCTTTGTGCTGGCGGAAGACCATCTAAATGAAAACGTCCAATAGTTTTGTTATCAGGTGCCATTGGTCTTTCACCTTGTAATACGTGAATTTCAACTGACGGCTGATTGTCAGATGCAGTAGAGAATACTTGCGATTTCTTTGTAGGAATCGTTGTATTAGACTCTATTAATTTGGTCATTACACCACCCATAGTTTCTATACCTAAAGAAAGCGGGGTAACATCTAATAACAATACATCTTTTACATCACCTGTCAATACACCACCTTGTATTGCAGCACCTACAGCTACAACCTCATCTGGGTTAACGCCTTTATTAGGTTTCTTACCGAAGAATTTCTCAACAGCCTCTTGTACTGCAGGTATTCTTGTAGAACCACCAACTAAGATAATCTCATCAATATCACTATTTTTTAAACCAGCAGACTTCATTGCACTAGCACATGGTTCAATAGTTCTTTTGACCAAATCAGCAATTAATTGCTCGAATTTTGATCTTGTCAAAGTTCTAACTAAGTGCTTTGGACCTGAAGCGGTAGCTGTAACGTATGGTAAATTGATTTCTGTTTGTGCAGAAGATGACAATTCAATCTTAGCTTTCTCTGCAGCTTCACGTAAACGTTGTAAAGCCATTGAATCTTTTCTAAGGTCCATATCTTCTTCAGACTTGAACTCATCAGCCAACCAATCAATAATTTTTTGATCAACATCATCACCACCCAAGTGAGTATCACCATCTGTAGCCAATACTTCAAAAACACCATCTCCTAATTCTAAGATAGATACATCATGCGTACCACCACCAAAATCAAAAACAACTATTTTTTGTTCCGTATCTTTTTTGTCCATACCGTACGCTAAAGACGCAGCAGTTGGCTCGTTGATAATACGCTCTACAGTTAAACCTGCAATTTCACCAGCTTCTTTCGTAGCTTGTCTTTGCGCATCATTAAAGTATGCAGGTACAGTAATTACCGCACGAGTTACTTCTTGACCTAAATAATCTTCTGCCGTTTTCTTCATTTTCTGAAGAATCATTGCAGATAATTCTTGTGGAGAATATAAACGACCGTCTATATCAACTCTAGGTGTATCATTATCTCCTTTTACTACTTTATAAGGTACTCTTCCAGCTTCTTTACTAGATTCTGAATATTTGTTACCCATAAACCTTTTAATAGAATAAATGGTTTTTGTAGGGTTGGTTACTGCCTGTCTTTTAGCTGGATCACCAACTTTAATTTCACCACCTTCAACAAAAGCGATAACAGATGGTGTTGTTCTTTTTCCTTCTGCATTAGGTATTACCACTGCCTCATTACCTTCCATTACGGAAACACAGGAGTTTGTAGTACCCAAATCTATTCCTATAATCTTACTCATTTTATATGTTTTAAATTAAGTGCTTTATTTTACAATCGATTTGTAAATGACAAACAATATGCCAAGCAAGAAAAACTGACATGATGTCATTAATCGTTATTTTTTATTGAAAAATATGCCATTTTAGTATAGTTAATAGGTGTATGAAACATTGTACCTTAGCCTTAAAATAAGATTGATTTGGAAATAGAGAGTATCAGTGTTTTCGATATGCTTAAAATTGGCGTAGGTCCTTCAAGTTCCCACACGCTTGGTCCATGGCGCGCTGCCGAAAGGTGGTTGGCTCGTTTAAACTCGAAAGACAATCTCGAAAAAGTAGAGGAAGTCGAGGTTCACTTATATGGTTCGCTGTCACTAACAGGTAAGGGCCATGCCACTGACTATGCCGTTATGTTAGGGTTATTAGGTGCTGATCCTGAATTAGTGCCTATAGATAAAATAGACTCTTTAATACAGACGATCAAGAACGAACATATTTTACATTTAGATGGTAAATACCAAATTACCTTCGATCCAAAACAACATATTATATTTAATAGAGCGTTTCTGCCTTTTCATGCCAACGGATTAACCTTTAAGGCAAAACTAAAATCTGGCAAATTAATATCAAAAACATACTACTCTATTGGTGGCGGTTTCGTTATAAGTGAAGAACGAAAGAATGCCAAACGCAAAGTTGATATGTTCAATAAATTTCCTTTCCCTATTCAGAAAGGAACCGAACTTCTTGAATTTTGTAAAAGTAAAAATCTGCCCATCTCTGAGATTGTTTTACAGAATGAAAGATCTTTAAGAGATGATGAGAATATCGATTTTGAATTAAACCGAATTTGGTCTACCATGTTAGAATGCATGTATACCGGATGCCATACAGAAGGTGTTTTACCTGGGGGATTAAATGTAAAGCGCAGAGCCTTTGAAATGCATAGCAAACTCAAAAGTGAATTACCCTACTCCACTCCTGAAGAATGGTTACAGAGCATACGACAGACAGAAGTAAAATTTCGTCAAATATTACAATGGGTAAGTTGTTTTGCACTTAGTGTAAATGAGGTAAATGCATCTTTAGGTCGCGTTGTTACTGCACCTACAAATGGTAGCGCGGGCGTAATACCTGCTGTATTAATGTATTATATGGTTATTGAAAATCATGCAGGTAATTTTGAACATGTAAAACAATTCTTATTGGTTGCAGGCGAAATAGGAAGCATCTTTAAAAAAGGAGCTACCATATCGGCAGCTATGGGTGGTTGCCAAGCAGAAATTGGCGTATCGTCGGCAATGGCTGCAGGTGCACTTACCGAATTATTAGGCGGTACTCCAGAACAGGTACTTATGGCAGCAGAAATTGCGATGGAACATCATTTGGGACTTACCTGTGATCCTATTGGCGGTTTGGTTCAAATACCTTGTATAGAACGAAACTCTATGGGTGCCATAAAAGCTATTAATGCAGCCGAGCTTGCTTTGGGTTCAGATCCATCAGCAGCAAAAGTACCGTTAGACAAGGTAGTACAGACAATGTGGGAAACCGCAAAAGATATGAGCTCTAAATATAAAGAAACCTCTGAAGGCGGATTAGCAGTTGGTGTTTTCTTGACTGATTGCTAAATCTGTTTTAAAAATAAGCTCCTTTTAATTTGTAGTTGTATAAATGGATGTCCTTTTTTATAAACCTATATTACGCTAACTTTAATAAATGAAAAACCTGATTTCTGAAAGGGTAGCCGACTTTATAAAAAACTACCCGCCATTTAATCTTCTTGACAGCACATCGATATTTCAGCTTGCTGAACAAGTATTAATTGTCTACAAAGAAAAGAACAGTATTATTTTTACCGTAGATGAACCTCAGCATGCTCATTTTTACTTAGTTCATAAAGGTGCCGTTACCTTAAATAACGCTGCCTCTTCGAATGTTCTAGACTATTGCGACGAAGGTGATATTTTTGGATTACGCCCTCTCTTTGCCAATGAAAATTATAAATTAGAAGCTAGAGCACACGAAGAGAGTATTCTCTACGGGATACCCATTGATATTTTTAAACCTATTGCAAAAAAGAACGAGCAGGTAAGTATTTTTTTGATGGAGAGTTTTGCCTCCAACACCCGAAATCCTTATGCAAAAGACCAAAAAGGACAACTCTTTGAAAATGAAGATGAAGAAGAAGTCACCAAAGAGGTCGTATTACCCGATTTACAATTAGCCAGCTATTCAAAAAAATTGGTAACCTGTTCTACAAGAACAACCATTAAAAAAGCTGCCGATATCATGTCAAAAAAGAAAATCGGCTCTATTCTAGTTACTAGCAACGATTTACCTGTGGGCATAATAACAGATAAAGATTTTAGAAATAAAGTAATTTCTGGTGAGCAGCCTATTACAGCTTCGGTAAAAACAATTATGACCGCACCAGTAATCACTTACCAAAAGAATCTTACGATTACCCAAGCACAAATGGCCATGATGAAAAGTAACATCAGTCATTTGGTCATTACCCAAGACGGCACCCCAAATTCTACTGCATTAGGTATTTTATCTAAGCATGACGTTATGGTTTCTTTAGGTGATAACCCAGCCGTGTTGGTAAAAGCCATTAAACGTACCTCGAAAATTAAAAAGATAAAGCAAATCAGAAAAAGTGTTATGGTGCTTTTGAGCGGGTATTTAGAGCAAAATATTCCGTTGGGCTTAATTGCTAAAATTATCTCAGAACTAAATGATACCTGCATAAAACAGGTTGTTGAAATTTCTCTTGCAAGAATGGACGCTCCACCGCCTGTAAAATTTGCTTGGTTGGCATTAGGTAGTCAAGGTAGAAGCGAGCAACTTTTACATACAGATCAAGATAATGCCTTGGTTTTTGAAGATGTTCCTGAAGAAGATTTACCAAAAACTACAACATACTTTTTAGAACTTTCAAAGCATGTAACCAAAGGATTAAATACTATAGGTTACGAATACTGCCCTGCAGATATGATGGCATCTAACCCTAAATGGTGTTTAAGCTTACAAGAATGGAAAAATAAATTATCCTACTGGATAGGTAACCCCGGACCGAACGAAGTACTAATGTCCTCCATATTTTTCGATTACAGTTTGGCATATGGTGAGCGTAGTTTATTGGATAATATGTCTGAACACATATTCAGAACTGTTGGCAATTACCCCATTTTCTTAGTGCACTTGGCAAATGGGGCATTACAGAGTCCGTCACCAACAGGGTTTTTTAGGCAATTTGTTGTAGAGCAAGATGGGCAGCACAAAGATTCTTTCGACCTAAAAAGTAGGGCATTAAGACCTTTAATCGATGCTGCCAGGGTTTTGATATTATCACATTCAGTAAAAGCAATTAGCAACACTTGGGAAAGGTATGAGAAGTTGGCAGAATTAGAACCCAATAATCAAGAGTTGTACATGGCTTGCTCTTATGCCACTAAAGCATTATTGAAGTTTAGAACACGACAAGGATTGGCTAATCATGATTCAGGGCGCTTTATTCAGCTAGGTCAATTGAGTAAGCAAGAAAAAATGAAATTGAAGCGTACCTTTAAAGCAATTAAAGAAATTCAAGAATTGATAACCCTACGTTTTAAGGTTACTAATATTTTAGGCTAATGGGATTATTTAGAAAAACACCTAAAAATCTACCGGAGTTTTGGATAAACTATGCCAATTTATTTAAGGAGACTCAAAATAAAAATTTTGAAGATCTTGTATTTGTTGTTTTAGATACCGAAACAACCGGGTTTAGTTTTGAAGAAGACCGAATACTTTCTATTGGTGCTGTAAAAATTAAAAAAGAGACTATTTCTGTACAAGAAGTATTTGATATTTATCTTGAACAAGAAAAATTCAACAAGGATACAGTTCATGTACACGGACTACTAAAAAACGGGCAACGAGACTGTATTAGTGAAACTTTAGCGCTAGAGAAATTTCTTGACTATGTAGGTAATGCAATCATAATAGCACACCATGCCGGTTTTGACATGGGTATGCTTAATACAGCATTAGAAAGAAATGGATTACCTAAATTAAAAAATACGGTATTGGATACAGGAGTTATTTATAAAAAAACCCTTATTAAATCATATTTAGTTCAGCCAAAAACTAATTATACACTAGATGAGCTTGCAGATAAATTTTCAATATCTAAGAAGGATAGACATACCGCATTAGGCGACGCCTACATAACGGCAGTCGCCTTCTTAAAAATCATTTCTCGTTTAAAGGAAAAGAAAAATTTCTCACTTAAATATTTACTTAGATAGTCTATTAAAGACTATCCAAATAATTCAGTACGTTTCTATTGATACGATCATTAATGTGTGTAGTATCTGCCTTTACAAAATGCTCACCAGTAATATGCTCGTAAAGTTCGATATACCTTTCAGAAACTGAGTCAATATACTCATCGCTCATGTGCGGTACTTTTTGTCCTTCTAAACCTTGAAAATTATTTGCAATTAACCACTGCCTTACAAACTCTTTAGAAAGTTGCTTTTGAGGTTCATTGGCATCTTGTCGTTGTTGATATCCATCAGAATAAAAGTATCTTGAAGAATCGGGAGTGTGTATCTCATCAATTAAAACAATTTTACCTTCTTTAGTTTTTCCGAATTCATATTTGGTATCTACCAGAATCAATCCTCTTTCGGAAGCTATCTCTGTTCCTCTTTGAAAAAGTGCGTAGGTATACTTTTCTAATACCGCATAATCATCCGCAGAAACTATTCCTTTGCTTAAAATATCCTCTTTAGAGATATCTTCATCGTGGTCTCCCATTTCTGCCTTGGTTGCAGGAGTAATAATTGGACTAGGGAATTTATCATTCTCTTTCATCCCCTCGGGCATTGCAACACCACAAAGCATTCTTTTACCTAGTTTGTATTCTCTAGCCGCGTGACCAGATAAATAACCACGAATAACCATTTCAATTTTAAAAGGCTCGCAAGCAACACCAACGGCCACATTTGGATCAGGAGTAGCTATTAACCAATTTGGTACAATATCTTCTGTAGAAGACATCATTTGAGTAGCGATCTGGTTTAGAATTTGACCTTTATATGGTATACCCTTTGGCATCACCACATCAAACGCAGACAACCTATCTGTTGCTACCATGACCAACATATCGTTCTCTAAGGTATATACAGATCTTACTTTGCCTTTATAGACATTTTTCTGACCCGGGAAATTAAATTCAGTTTCGTAAATAGTATTCTTTGACATGTAAAATTTTAATTGTGATGTTCAATAGTTTTATAAGCCTCAATAACTTCTTTCACAAGTTTATGACGAATAACGTCTTTATCATCCAAGTAAATAACTTCTATACCAGGAACGTTTTGCAAAATTAATAAAGCTTCTTTCAATCCGGATATAGTTCTTCTAGGCAAATCAATTTGTCCTGGGTCACCTGTAATTAAAAACCTTGCATTTCTACCCATTCTGGTCAAGAACATTTTCATTTGTGCATGCGTAGTATTCTGAGCTTCATCTAAAATAACAAATGCATTATCTAAAGTTCTACCACGCATAAATGCCATAGGGGCAATTTGTATGGTACCGTTTTCAATATAATGTACCAATTTTTCGGCAGGGATCATATCTCTTAGCGCATCATACAAAGGTTGCATATAAGGATCAAGCTTTTCTTTTAGATCTCCCGGTAAAAAACCTAGGTTCTCACCAGCTTCAACAGCGGGTCTGGTTAGAATAATCTTCTTAACCTGTTTCTCCTTCAAAGCTTTTACAGCGAGTGCAACACCAGTATACGTTTTACCTGTACCGGCGGGACCAATAGCAAAAACCATATCGTTCTTTTTAGAGGCATCAACTAATCGACGTTGATTGGCAGTTTGCGCTTTTATCAATCTACCACTTACACCATGAACAAGGGTTTCGCCGCTATTCTTTGAAGATTTAATCTCATCATCTTCAGAACTGGTCAACAGTCTTTCAATACTATTTTTATCTAATTTATTATATTTTACAAAATGCTGCGTAAGCATATCGAAACGTTTTTCGAATTCTTCTAAAAGATCTTGATCTCCGAAAACCTTAATCTTATTGCCGCGGGCGACTATTTTCAGTTTTGGAAAATATTTTTTCAATAAATCAATATGCTCATTTTGTTGCCCAAAAAACTCTCTCGGGCTTATTTCGGTAAGTTCTAGAATTATCTCGTTCAAACAGTCAGTTTTATTATGATTTATAGTTAGCGAAGAATATTTTTAATCGCTGTTTTTTGTTTAATTTTGTATATCAAATTTAAGCAAATTTTAAGTTCGACTAACCAAAAACATATCAACATTGCTGTATGGCAATCATTACCCTAACAACAGATTTCGGATTAAAAGATCACTTTGTAGCCGTATTAAAAGGCTCCATATATACAGAATTACCCGATGCTAAAATTGTTGATATTTCGCATGACATCATGCCGTTCAATATTCAAGAATGTGCTTATATATTATCTAATTCATACAAAAGTTTTCCGAAGGGCACCATACATATTGTAGGTGTAGACTCAGAAGAAACGCCAGATAACAAGCATATTGTAGCATTAGTAAACGGACATTATTTTATTAGCGCAAACACCGGTGTCATTGGGCTTATCACCTCAGAAATGACTCCGGACAAGGTAGTTGAAATTAACCTGCCCGACTCTATTGCAAATTCCTTTCCTGTTTTAAACGTGTTTATTCAGGTAGCCTGTCATATTGCCCGTGGGGGTACGTTAGAAATTGTTGGCAAGCCATTTACAGAGCTAAATGATTTACGTGAGTTTGCTCCAAGAATTACAGAAGACGGCAAAAAAATTATTGGTAGTGTTATTTACATTGATAACTATGGCAATGTTGTGACCAATATTCGCAAAAATCTGTTTGATGCTTACCGCAAAGACAAAGGTTTTACCTTATTTGTGCGAAATCATAAGATTACCAAGATTCACAAAACATATAATGACTTTATAGATTACAGTCTAGAAAAATCGCAGCGTAAAAGTGCTGGCGATTTATTGGCTATATTTAATTCATCAGATTTCATTGAGCTGGCAATCTACAAGAGCAACCTTACAACAGTTGGTGGTGCCTCTACCCTATTAGGATTAGATTACAGAGATACTATTATGGTAGATTTCGAATAATTGCAGATGCGATGACTTCAAGAAAATTTAATCGTAATTTCAACAATAATCTAAATGGCAAAAGTTAATAACTAATTGACAAAAGTGGATATAACAGGCTTAATGTAGTAATACCTAGTGCTATACAACGCGCGTATCAAGTATAAACTGTTAATAAGTTTGTTTCCTTAAAAAGGGCAATTAAAATATCTTTGTTGGTAACTAAAACTGCCAACGATCAGGAGTTTAAACCTATTTCTTTTGAAAACTTCAATTGAAATATCAATAAAAAATAAAGAATGAAATTTATAGTTTCAAGTACCTATTTGCTAAAACAACTTCAAATATTAGGAGGTGTTATTAACAACAGTAACACGTTACCGATCTTAGATAATTTTCTGTTCGATTTGCAAAAGGATAAACTAACGGTGTCAGCCTCTGACTTAGAAACAACCATGAGTTCGGTTATAAAAGTAGATTCAGATAGCGAAGGTACTATTGCAGTACCGGCAAGATTGCTTTTAGAAACCTTGAAAACATTTCCTGAGCAACCACTAACGTTTGTTGTTGAAGATAACAATACGGTAGAAATTAGTTCTAACCATGGTAAATATGCTTTGGCTTATGCAGACGGAGCAGAATTTCCAAAAGCAGTTGAATTATCCAGCCCAAGTTCTACGACATTACTTGGTGATATTTTAGCAACAGCTATCAATAAAACAATTTTTGCAGCCGGTAATGATGATTTAAGACCTGTAATGAGCGGTGTCTTTTTTCAGTTTTCCACAGAGAACTTAACTTTTGTTGCTACAGATGCTCATAAATTGGTAAAATACCAACGTACAGATGTAAGAGCTTCTCAAGTAGCAGAATTCATTATGCCTAAAAAACCTTTAACATTATTAAAAGGTATATTGGCAGGTAGCGAATCTGATGTACTAATCGAGTACAACGAGAGCAATGCGAAATTCAGCTTTGAAGAAACAGAATTGATTTGTAGACTAATTGATGGTAAATACCCAAATTACGAAGCTGTAATACCAAAGGAGAATCCGAATAAACTTACTATCGCTAGAAATCAATTTTTGAGCTCAGTAAGAAGGGTCTCTATTTTCTCCAATAAAACTACACACCAAATACGCTTAAAAATAGCGGGTGCCGAATTAAATATTTCTGCAGAAGATATTGATTACTCAAACAAGGCTGAAGAAAGATTGACATGTTCTTACCAAGGTGATGATATGCAAATTGGCTTTAACTCAAGATTCTTGACTGAAATGCTGAATAATTTAGGTTCTGATGAAGTTTCGTTAGAAATGAGTCTACCAAATCGTGCAGGTATACTTACCCCAACCGATGGTTTAGATGAAGGTGAATTTGTAACGATGTTAGTAATGCCTGTTATGCTTAACAGCTAGTACTTAAAATTTATAAACTAAAAAGGGTCAGTTATTAAACTGACCCTTTTTTTTGTTTTATAACGTGATTACGATATAAACCGTATGGTACCAAAGTAACTAGGCGATTCTCCGTTACTTGCTTTTATTGCATTTACTGCAGGCATTGCAATTGATAAAATTCCTGCGAATATTAATAATAAGATACCGAGTCCGAATAATAAAATACCAGGAATTCCGATTACAAGATATAAGAGTAACGTTAATTGAAAGTTGATTACAGATTTACCATGCTCATCCATACCTATAACAGAATCTTTGGTAGTTAACCAAATTACCAGCGGTACTACGAGTCCGCCAAATCCTGTTACAAAATCTAAATATTGAGATAAATGAGTAATGACCAACAAATTACGGTCTTCTCGAACAACTACTGCGTTTTTATTTACTAGTTCCATTTTTGATTGATTTAATGATGAATACTACAAATAAGACGCATAAAGTCGTAAATTGTTACAAGTTTTGAAGAAATTATAGTTTTCTATTCAATTTTTTAAGCTTCTCTTGCTCCTTCATAATTTTCATTTGACTCTTAGCAACCTTATCTTCTATTTTCTGAATATCAACAGGAGAAAGTGTTCCTTTAAGTTTTCCTTTTTCAAGCTGACCCTTTAATTTTTCCACCTTTTTTTCTTCTTTAGAAATAGATTTTGCTTTAGAATCAATTTGCTTTTGAAGCTTTTCTTCTTTCTTTTTTGCTGCCTCTTCTTTCTTTTTAGCTGCAGCAGCTTTCTTTTCTTTCTTAGCTTCAGCTTTTGCTTTCTCTACATTCTCCTTTACTTGTTGCATTTCTTTTTCCTGAGCAACAGTTATTTCTTCAGTAGTTTCAGGAACCTCCGTTTGAGCGATGCCGAAAGAAGAAATAAATAAGAACACTAACAATACAAATACTTTTTTCATTTTTAAATTACATTTTATAGCATGCGAAATTACTATATAATTATATACTGAAAACAAAATGCAATTAAATTAAGAAAACTACAACAGTTAATAATTGATTATTTTTGCAAGATGATTCAAAACGATACCATAATAGCATTAGCAACTCCTGCAGGCGCGGGAGCCATTGCAATTATTAGACTTTCAGGCACAGATGCAATTACAATTGTCTCCAAACATTTTGAATCCGTTTCAGGTAAAATTCTTGAAAATCAAAAAAGTCACACCATACATTTAGGATATATAAAGGATGGAAAAAATGTACTGGACCAAGCACTAATATCAATTTTTAAAGATCCGCACTCTTATACAGGAGAAAACGTCATAGAAATATCTTGCCACGGTTCACCATATATACAACAACAAATTATTCAGTTGTTTCTTAGAAACGGATGTAGAACAGCAGATGCGGGTGAGTTTACATTAAGAGCATTCTTGAATGGTAAGATGGATTTGAGTCAGGCAGAAGCAGTTGCCGATTTAATTTCTAGTGATAATGCCGCTAGCCATCAAATTGCCGTGCAACAAATGCGTGGCGGATTCAGTAATGAAATAAAGCAGTTACGAACCGAGCTATTAAATTTCGCCTCCTTAATTGAACTAGAACTCGATTTTTCTGAAGAAGATGTTGAATTCGCGGATCGTACTCAGTTTAAAGAACTACTTACCCGAATTCAAAAAGTATTACAAAGCTTAATAGATTCTTTTGCAGTAGGAAACGTAATTAAAAATGGAATTCCCGTTGCTATCGTAGGCGAACCCAATGTAGGTAAATCAACACTTTTAAATGCATTTTTAAATGAGGAGCGCGCGTTAGTATCAGATATTGCAGGTACCACACGTGATACCATCGAAGATGAAATATCAATTGGGGGAATAGGATTTCGATTTATAGACACCGCAGGTATTCGCGAGACACAAGATGTTGTGGAAGGCATGGGTATTAAGCGAACGTTTGAAAAGATAGAGCAAGCACAAGTAGTTTTGCTATTGGTTGATGGCTCAAAAATATTAGATGACGACAAAAAATTAAAGAATATTGTTATCGATTTTGAAAAGATAAAAAATCAGAATCCGCAAAAACCATTAGTGTTATTGGTTAATAAAGCAGACACCCTTTCTAAAGACGATAAAAATAAAATTGGTGCATATTTAGACGACGTTAGGTATCTATCTGCAAAAACTGGCGAAGGTGTTGAGGAATTGCAAAACAGCCTTTTAGAATTTGTAAATACAGGTGCACTTCGCAATAATGAAACTATAGTAACCAATACGCGCCACTACGACTCTTTGTTAAAAGCATTGGAAGAAATAGAAAAAGTACAGTTCGGAATGAAAGCAAATCTTTCAAGCGACCTTATGGCAATCGATGTTAAAGAAGCATTATACCACTTAGGCGAAATCACAGGTCAAGTAACCAATGATGAATTGTTGGGAAATATTTTTGCTAATTTTTGTATCGGGAAATAGTTGCTAATATTATTTGATTTCAATTGGGTTTAATTGCCTGTAAATCAAATGACTGTTGATAACTCTCGAAGTTTTACTTTCTCTTGGTTATCCGATTTTCATACTTTTATTACATCTAATTTACACCTCGAAATTATTTTTTACACCCGAGGTGTAAAAATTACACCTCGTATGAAAATCCATCTCAGAAAGAAAAAATTGAAAAGTGGCAAGACAAGTCTTTATATTGAATTTTATAAAGGACATAAAACCACTTCCGAAGGAAAGATAAAGCATATTCGAGAATTTGAATATTTAGAGCTTTATCTCATTACTAATCCCAACTCAGCTTTCGAAAAAAAGAAAAATAAGGAACAGCTTGAATTGGCTCAACAAATTCTGGCTATTCGTAAGGCAGAAATTTATCAAGGGAAATATAAAATCCAAAATAATTCCAGAGGACGGACGAGCTTTATAGATTTTTATGACCTCAAAAAAGAAGAACGCTATCAAACTAAAGGCAACTATGATAATTGGGATGCTGCTCAAAAGCATTTAGAAAGGTACTGTCCCAATCATATTACATTCAATGATATAGATATTGATTTCATCAAGGGATTTAAAAAATACCTCGATACTGTTGCGGTTACCAAAAGCGAAAAAAACTTATCTCAAAACACGAAACATACCTATTTCAACAAATTCAAGGCCGCTATGCGAGCTGCATTTGATGAAGGATATCTAAAAGAAAATCTGATTACAAAAGTGAAAGGATTTGCGATGGGCGAATCCAAAAGAGAATATTTGACTTCAGACGAATTGAAAAGCCTTGCGAAAACACCTTGCAAGATTAAAGTCTTTAAACAGGCTTTTTTATTTTCTGCATTAACAGGCATAAGATGGTCGGATATTCATAAGCTAACGTGGTCTGAAGTTAGGGACGAAGGAATTGACAATTCTGGTAATAAAATTTTCCGTATCGTCTTTAAACAGAAAAAGACCGAGGGTATGGAATATTTATATATCTCTAAACAAGCCAGAGAACTATTGGGCGAACGTTCTGAACCGAAAGACAGGGTTTTTACAAACCTACGTTATAGTGCGCATATGAATCTTCAACTATTGCGATGGTGTATGTTTGCGGGAATCACTAAGCACATTACTTTTCATTCTGCTCGCCACACTAACGCTGTATTATTACTTGAAAATGGCGCTGACATCTATACAGTTTCAAAACGATTAGGGCATAAAGAAATAAGGACGACCGAAATTTATGCAAAAATAATTGACAAGAAAATGAAGGAAGCTGCTAATTTAGTTCCGACTTTAGAACTCGATATTATGGAAACAACCGTATAATTTGTTAATAACTAAAGATTTATCCTGTTTTCCTCAAACTAATATAATATCAAAATCAATCATTTGATAATCAAATTTATTAGGTCAATAAAATTTAATTTCATTTGTATCTGAAACTATATAAGTGACTTATTTTATGCATTTTGTGCATAACTAATACCAGTTTTAGTCTACATTATTTTTCCTTCTTTATACCTTTAGTTTCAGAATTCTACTAAAAGAAACGATACACTTTATAGAATTTTGGACTTTAAATAAGTTAGGATGGACAACATTGAAATTCAAGAAAAACTCAATAGAATAGAGAGTTTATTGTTAGGTACAAAACAGGTACTTACCTTGGAAGAAGCCTGTGATTATACTGGCATTTCTCGAAGTTATTTGTACAAGCTAACTTCCGCAGGAATTGTTCCCCACAGTAAACCAAATGGTAAATTGATATTTTTTGATATCAACCGTCTGAACGAATGGTTACTTCAAAATAATCGTAAATCAAAGGCTGAAATTAAAGGCGAGGCATTGGATTACGTACTAAAGAAAAGATAGTTCTTCCCAGAAAGTCAGATGTCGACTAAATACATAGACTACTCTCATATTTAAAAAATTTTCATTCACAAATAGGCTGACGATGCATTGGATAGCGTGGTTAGTTTTTAGTTTAAAAGTCTAATTTTTATTCATATCAGTCCATTAAATTTAGTTTGCAGCAAAATTAAATTTTTGTTAATCCCAATAAAAACTGTTAAATTTTTGTAATTTTGCAACAATGAAACAAGTTTTCCATAAAATATTATCCATCTCAATGGCTTTTGTAGTGATGTTCTCTACAATGTCATTTACTGTGGATATGCATTATTGTGGGGACTCTTTGGTCGATTTCAGTTTGTTCTCAAAAGCTGATACCTGCGGAATGGAAAAATCACAGGCAAATAAGGGATGCGAAAAACTGATGCTTTCCGAAAAAGATTGTTGTACTGACCAGCAAATTGTAAAGGAAGGCAAAGACGACCTTAAAATATCTTTTGACACACTTTCATTCGAGCAGCAAACGTTCATCGCTGCATTTACATACTCTTATATAAATTTATTTGAAGGAACCAAATCTGAAGAAGTTCCTTTTGAAGATTACCCGCGACCCTTTGTCAAACGGGATGTGCAAGTGCTGCACCAGACTTTTTTAATTTGATTATTAGATTTTTTGAATGAAGCCCAACAGCTACGCTGTAGTGGGCTAAAACTCGTGTTTGTCATTTTTTGCAGCACGTAATTCCAATTATCTAATAATCAAAATGCTATGCTAAATAAGAGCATTAAATTTCTCATAGAAAACAAACTTGTTGCCGTTCTACTACTTGCCCTATTTGTGGGTTGGGGCGTGGTCAATGCGCCTTTTAATTGGGAAACTGGCTTTCTGCCCACAGACCCAGTTGCAGTAGATGCCATACCTGACATTGGCGAGAACCAACAAATTGTTTTTACAAAGTGGCAAGGTCGCTCGCCGCAGGATATTGAAGACCAAATCACATATCCGCTTACCACTTCCCTTTTGGGTATTCCAGGCGTAAAAACCATTCGTAGTTCTTCTATGTTTGGGTTTTCCAGCATCTACATCATTTTTGAAGAAGATATCGAGTTCTACTGGTCGCGCAGTCGCATACTCGAAAAACTGAACTCACTTCCTGCAAACCTTTTGCCCGATGGTGTCAATCCATCTCTTGGGCCAGATGCCACAGGACTCGGGCAGATATTTTGGTACACGCTGGAAGGTCGCGATAAAGACGGCAAGGTAACAGGCGGTTGGGATTTACAGGAATTGCGTAGCATTCAGGATTATTATGTAAAGTACGGTTTATCATCTGCAAGCGGTGTTTCTGAAGTAGCTTCCATAGGTGGCTATGTTCAGGAATATCAAGTGGATATCGACCCAGAAAAAATGCGCCAATACAATGTGAGTATGGGCGATGTGGTCAAAGCTGTAAAGCAGAGCAATCAAGACATAGGCGCACAAACCCTCGAAATCAATCAAGCGGAATATCTCGTGCGCGGATTGGGCTACGTCAAGTCCATAGCAGATATCGAAGATGCTGTAGTAAATTCAGAAAACTTTACTTCCATCCGCATTAAAGACGTAGCAAACGTTCATTTGGGACCTGCTGCCAGACGTGGCATTCTCGATAAGGAAGGTGCCGAAGTTGTAGGTGGTGTTGTAGTCGCTCGCTATGGCGCAAATCCGTTGGAAGTTATTAATAATGTCAAGGCTCAAATCGCTGAAATTAGTTCTGGACTTCCCACAAAAATTTTATCAGATGGTCGCACCTCACAAGTAACCATCGTGCCATTTTACGACCGTACCGAACTCATACAAGAAACGCTGGGCACGCTCAACGAAGCTTTGACTTTGGAAATCTTGATTACCATTTTAGTTATTATCATTATGGTGTTCAATCTACGTGCATCCATCCTTATTTCAGGATTATTGCCCGTAGCTGTTTTGATGGTTTTTATCACGATGAAGCTCTTTAATGTAGATGCAAACATCGTCGCACTTTCCGGTATTGCCATTGCCATCGGTACAATGGTGGACGTGGGCGTGATACTTGCTGAAAATATGATACGGCACTTGGAAGATGAAAAGCTTCGCCTTAATGAAAATGGTAAGGAATACACCACAAACGAAATCATCTACAACGCAACTGCCGAAGTTTCTGGTGCTATCCTAACAGCTGTCCTGACGACCATTATCAGTTTCCTACCCGTATTTACAATGATAGGTGCCGAAGGAAAACTGTTTCGTCCGCTTGCCTTTACCAAAACAATGGCACTTACAGCTTCGCTCATCATTGCGTTGTTTCTCATTCCGCCCATTGCGGCATTTCTTTTCCGTAAGACGAGTGTGCGAGAACGTACACAGTATGCCATTAATGGCTTGCTTGTTTTATTGGGAATTCTCGCTATCGTTTACGGTTATTGGTTAGGACTAATTCTTATCGCCTTTGCCATCACATCGTTCTTGAAGATGCGTGGCACGCTTTCCAAAAAGCGCAAAAACCTGCTTGACATTATCATTTCATCTGTTGCCATCGTCGTTTTATTAGCAGAATACTGGCGACCATTGGGCTTTGACCGAAGCATTGTGATGAACCTAATATTTGTTTTCATTATCTGTTTTGGACTGCTCGGTGTGTTCTCGATTTTCAGGATATACTATGAACGTATTTTGCGATGGGCACTTCAGAATCGATATCTATTCTTAATCGTTCCGGTTACGGTGCTCACGTTGGGTATTATCATAATGCGCAATACGGGCAAAGAGTTTATGCCAGCGCTGAATGAAGGTTCATTTCTTTTGATGCCTACATCCCTACCACACGCAGGTGTAGAAGAAAACAAGCGTGTATTGCAACAGCTCGATATGGCGGTGGCAAGCATTCCAGAAATCGAAACCGTGGTGGGAAAAGCGGGAAGAACCGAAAGCGCACTCGACCCTGCCCCGTTATCGATGTATGAGAATGTCATTCAGTATAAATCTGAATATATGCGGAATAGTTCTGGCGAGCGACAACGCTACAAATTCAATGAGGATGGATTATTTGTACTGAAGAACGACAAATTTATCATCAACCCGAATAATGAGATAGATGAAGATGCAAACTATGACGAAGCATCGCTCAAGACTACTGCCACGCGCAATGATTTGATTGAAGATGAAGATGGCGAGTACTACCGAAACTGGCGACCGGACATTGAAAGTCCAGATGATATTTGGAACGAGATAGTTCGAGTGACCAAATTGCCAGGCGTGACATCGGCACCCAAGTTGCAACCCATCGAAACTCGACTGGTAATGCTACAAACGGGAATGCGGGCACCTATGGGCATCAAGGTAAAAGGTCCCGATTTAAAATCGATAGAAAATTTTGGACTGGAATTGGAAGACATTCTCAAACAAGCCGAAGGCGTTAAGGAACAAGCTGTTTTTGCAGACCGTATCGTGGGTAAACCGTACTTGCTCATAGATATTAAGCGAGACCAATTGGCTCGATATGGCGTGTCTATAATGGACGTGCAGGAAATTCTTCAAGTGGCTGTAGGCGGTATGCCACTCACACAAACCGTGGAAGGTCGTGAACGCTATGCCGTTCGGGTTCGGTATCCACGAGAATTACGGGCAAATCCAGATGACTTGCGTAATATCTATGTTCCAGTTGAAAAAGGAAGTCCCGTACCGCTGGGCGAATTGGTTGAAATTCGATACGAACAAGGTCCACAAGTTATTAAGAGCGAAGACACTTTTCTAATTGGCTACGTGCTGTTTGACAAGCTCGACGGCTTTGCCGAAGTGGATGTGGTGGAAAATGCCCAAGCCTTAATACAAGAAAATATTGATAACGGTTCGTTGGTCGTACCACAGGGCGTGAGCTATCGCTTTACGGGAACGTATGAAAATCAGTTACGGGCAGAAAAAACGCTGTCGGTTGTCGTACCGCTTTGTTTGCTCGTGATTTTCTTGATTTTGTATTTCCAGTTCAGGTCGGTTTCTACATCGCTTATGGTGTTTACTGCCATTGCCGTAGCTTTTGCAGGTGGCTTTATAATGATATGGCTGTACGGGCAAGATTGGTTTTTCAACTTCAGTTTTTTCGGCGAAAATCTACGGGATTTGTTCAATATGAAAACCATCAATTTAAGTGTGGCCGTTTGGGTAGGATTTATTGCCCTGTTCGGTATTGCAACGGATGATGGTGTCGTTATGGCCACCTATTTAGACCAATCTTTCAAAAGCAACGAACCAGACAATAAAAAGGGCATTCGTCTCGCCACTTTGGAAGCCGCAGGTAAACGTATCCGTCCGTGTTTGATGACTACCGTAACGACGGTGCTTGCTTTACTTCCCGTACTCACATCTACAGGCAAGGGAAGCGATATAATGATACCGATGGCAATTCCCATTTTTGGCGGAATGATAATCGACGTTACGTCTTATTTCCTATTACCAGTTTTATACAGCTGGAAAAAGGAATACCAACTTAAAAAAGCAAACAGATGAAGAAATTAAAATATATACTGGTGTTTTTGTTTGTTTCTGCTGAAGTTCATACTGAGCGAAGACGAAGTGCGAAAGCCCACCTGAACGTCTTCGTGTTTTTAGCGTTACTTCTTGTCGGAATCGGCGGGCAGGCGCAACAATTACAAACCTACATTCAGGAAGCCGAAGCCAACAATCCAGAAATTCAAGCCTTTGAATTGCGATACAGCATCGCCGAAGAAAAGGTAAACGAAGCCAACTGGATTCCCAATACCGAAGTAAGTGCTGGCTATTTTGTGAGCGAGCCAGAAACCAGAGTGGGCGCACAGCGTGCACGAATAGGCGTAAAACAGATGTTGCCGTGGTTTGGCACCATTACCGCTCGTGAAAATTATGCCATCGCAATGGCAGATGCCGAATATGTGGACATCACGATTGCAAAGCGCAAGCTCGCACTTTCGGTCGCACAATCGTATTATCGACTTTATGCTATAAGAGCCAAGCAAGCTGTGCTGGATGAGAACATACAATTACTGGAAACCTATGAACGACTTGCACTCACATCTGTAGAAGTGGGCAAAGCGAGTGCTGTAGATGTATTGCGACTTCAGATTAGACAAAATGAATTACAACAACAAAAGGAAGTGCTGGAAGAAGAATTTACAGCAGAACAAACGGCTTTTAACAATTTGCTCAACCGCGAATCAATGATGACGGTTATCGTTGTTCCCGAAATGGAAATCCCGCAGGAAGCCCCTTTTTACGACAATCAAGCGCTATCACTCAATCCCGAACTGCTCAAATATGACAAACTCTATGAATCGGTGGCACAATCTGAACTGCTCAACCAGCGAGAGAATTTGCCTATGATTGGTTTTGGTGTGGACTACCTGCCCGTAACGGAACGCAGCGATGTCAACTTCAGCGATAATGGGAAAGATGTATTGATGCCTATGGTATCGGTGTCCATACCCATTTTCAACAACCGTTACAAATCCATTTCAAGGCAAAATGAACTGCGACAACAGGAAATAGAGACTCAAAGGGAACAGCGATTGAATGTGCTGGAATCCGCTTTCGCGAAAGCGCAATCACAACGCAACCAAGCTCGCATTGCTTACAACACACAAGAACGCAATCTAAAACAAGCTCAAGATGCCGAAGAAATTCTGGTCAAAAATTACGAGACAGGCACTATCGATTTTAATGATGTCCTGGACATTCAAGAATTGCAATTGAAGTTTCAAATGAATCAAATCGAGTCGGTAAAAGGGTACTATGTGCAATCGGCCATAATCAACTATTTAATCAACTAGTTATGGTCAAGGATTTTTACATAAAAAATATGGTTTGTGATAGATGTATCAAGGTCTTAAAAGATGAACTGTTTAAGGCTAACATTAGTCTGTTGGATATTGAGTTGGGTAGGCTTCGATTAGATATGAATGAAAAAGAACAATTGAGCATACTTACCGAAATTTTAAAAAGAAATGGATTTGCACTCATCGCTTCTACCGAGGATAAATTGACCGAGCAAGTAAAAATTGAATTGATAAAGTTGTTGAATGTAATGCCGCTTGATATTGATGGGAAGCTATCAGATTTTCTTGCGGATAAATTGCAAAAGGACTATTCAAAAATCAGCAAGGTGTTTTCCATTACCGAGGGCATCACTATTGAAAAATATTTCATCAAACTGAAGATAGAAAAGGTCAAGGAACTTATCCAAACACCCGATTATAATTTCACAAAAATAAGCCAATTGCTCGATTACAGCAATGTCAATCATCTAAGCAAACAGTTTAAAAGTGAGACAGGAATGAGCCTTAGCGATTATAAGGATGGGCATAAAAATTTTAGAAATCCTTTAGACAAGATTATATAGATATGAACCAGAATTATAACACGACAAACTGAATGCCAATAATATCTTTGTTAAACAAAAACTATGAGAAAACTAAGAATTATCACATTACTGCTGTTTTCTTCTACTGTATTTGCTCAAGTGGGAACTAATGGACAAGATAGAGAAGAAGAAGGAAGAGCTGTTAAGGAGTATAACCTTACTATTGAAGAAAACGAAATGACTCTCGCTGGTGTAACTGCTAAAGGAATGATTATCAATGGTAGTATTCCTGGACCGGTTTTGGAATTTAACGAAGGCGACCTTGCCATCATTAATGTAACCAATAAAATGGATGAAGAAACCTCAGTACACTGGCACGGGTTGATACTTCCCAACTTTTATGATGGCGTACCGTATTTAACAACACCGCCAATAAAGCCCGGTACAACATTTCAATATAGAATTCCTATTAATCAATCAGGAACCTATTGGTACCATTCCCATACAATGCTACAGGAGCAAAAGGGAGTTTATGGTTCTATAGTCATTCAGCCAAAAGAAAAAACATTGGATTATGACAAAGATTTGGTTGTAGTGTTATCTGATTGGACAAACGAAAAACCAATGAACGTTTTGCGCAACCTTAAAAGAGGTAATGAGTGGTACCAGGTTAAAAAAGGTACAGCAGTACCATTAAGTAGAGTCATAAAAGAAGGTGCCTTGGGAGCACAGTTCAAATTTTGGCGCGATAGAATGGAAGGTGCGGATATTGCAGACGTCTATTATCCAGCGTTTTTATCCAATGGTAAAAAAGTTGCAGAATATCCAGAATTTAAACCAGGAGAAAAAGTACGTCTTCGCTTTATTAATGCCTCGGCTTCTACTTACTACTGGGTAGATTTCGGTGGTGGTAATCCATTGTTAGTTGCAAGTGACGGTGTTGATGTGCAGCCCGTTTCTAAAAGCAGATTTCTCTTTGGTATAGCTGAGACTTATGATGTTATCGTTACTATTCCCGAAGGTATTTTAGAGGTTACCGCTACGGCTCAAGATGGCTCTGGTCATACTTCTATACAATTAGGTAATGGCACTCTCTATCCAGCCAAAAGAATTGATAGGCCTAATAAGGTAGCGATGATGAAGCAAATGGCCAAAATGGGTATGAAAATGGGTGCACCTGCAATGGTAGGAAACAAAAAAAAGAATACACCTGAAGTTTTAATGCAGAAGTATGGAATGAAGATGAATATGAAGGACGATGAGATGAAAATGGGGATGAACAATAAGATGTCGATGAATGATGGCAAAATGAATGACCAGATGGATATGAAGATGGATGATGCAATGGGAATGAAAATGGATACAATGGCAATGAATCACAAAGGAGATTCAGATAAAATGAAAGACCATATGCAGCAAGATATGTCAAAGATGCAGAAGGATTCTTCCTCATTTGATTACGAAACTCGTAAAACCTATTTTAATTATGATTTTTTAAAAGCAAAAGAGAATACTACTTATAAAGATGATTTGCCAGTAAACGACATCCTGTTGAACCTAACCGGCAATATGCAACGCTATGTTTGGAGTATGAACGGCGTGCCATTATCAGAAACCGACAAAATTAATATAAAAGGAGGTGAAGTAACCAGAATTACACTTAATAACCTCACGATGATGCACCATCCAATGCACTTGCACGGACATTACTTTAGGGTCATCAATGAAAATGGCGAACGTTCCCCATTAAAACATACCGTCAATGTACCACCAATGCAGAAGGTGGTCATAGAATTCTATAACGAAGAATATGGCGATTGGTTCTTTCATTGCCACGTATTATATCATATGATGGGTGGTATGGCCCGTGTGTTTAGTTACGGTACGCCAAGGGACGAAAGAATGAGAGATTATCCAATGCAGAAACTTATCAATGAAACAGACCATTATTATTCGTGGGGAATGGCACGCTTGGGCTCAAATTTTAATGAACTCTTTTTGATGTCAAGCAATATCCGAAATGGCTTTGGTTTAAGGGCAGAGTTTGATTATGACAAAAATCTTGAAGCCGAAGTAAATTATAACAGATACCTGAATGATTGGGTGCGCCTTTATGTTGGGGTAAATACAGAAACTTCAACACCCGATTCTTATGATACCTTCAATACAGTAGGTTTGGTGGGTGTAAAATACTTTACCCCGTACCGTTTTAATGTGGATGTCAGTATGGACCACCAACTAAAGCCAAGAATTCGTCTGGACAGGGAATTCTTGATTTTTCCGAGAATTTTTCTGGAAGGCGAATACGAATACCGAGCTGACTTTGGTTGGGTGAACGATATTGGAGACACATCCTATCAGGGGGAAACGCAATGGCTTGTGGGAGCCTCATATATCCTATCCCGAAACTTTTCGTTACAGGCAAATTACAATAACCGATATGGCTGGGGTGGCGGCCTTTTAGCCCGATTTTAATAATTAACAATTTAAAATAAACAAGATGAAAACAGTAAAAAGAACAATAGGTATAATGGCACTTGCT
This sequence comes from Maribacter spongiicola, assembly GCF_004364165.1. Taxonomy (GTDB): domain Bacteria; phylum Bacteroidota; class Bacteroidia; order Flavobacteriales; family Flavobacteriaceae; genus Maribacter; species Maribacter spongiicola. Next base: position 245,424 of record NZ_SOAY01000011.1, on the reverse strand, counting down.
GCCACAATGGTACTAACGGTTTCCTGTAAAGATGGAAACAAAAATGAATCTACTGCACCTATGAGCAGCGAGATGCACCAAGAGTCTATGGATGACAAAAAGGATATGGCGATGAATGACAACCAAGATGCAAAAGCAGAAGCAATCCTGAAGGATTATTTCAATTTAAAAGATGCGCTTGTAGGCGATGATAATGGCAAGGCGAAAGAATTGGGAAATACATTGGCTCAATCTCTTAAATCTTTTGATGCCTCAAACTATTCCGATAATGAAAAATCAGAATTAAATGACATTATCGAAGATGCCACAGAACACGCAGAACACATTTCAGAAAGTGACATCAAGCATCAGCGTGAACATTTTAAGATATTAAGTAAGGATGTAACCGATATGGTGGCAATCACTGGAACACAAGTGAAACTTTATGAGCAATATTGCCCTATGTATGATGGTGGAACTGCGTGGTTGAGCAAAGAAGAAAATGTGTTGAATCCTTATTATGGTAGTTCAATGTTACGATGCGGAAAGGTCCAACGAGAAATCAACTAATTGAAGTTTTTAAAAATCATAGCGTGGCTTGCCCTTGTGGCATTGATAGTGATTCAGTTCTTTCCAATAACCCTGAACGAAAGTGATGCTGTACCACAAAGTGATTTTATGGTCGAAAATCAAGTGCCTGCAACGATAAAAAATCAGTTGCAGGTTTCTTGCTATGATTGCCACAGTAATAATACAGATTATCCGTGGTATAGTAAGATACAGCCTGCGGCTTGGTATCTGGAAGACCACATACAAGCAGGTAAGGACGAACTTAATTTTAATGAATGGGACACCTATTCCAGTCGACGGAAAAACAGCAAGTTGCGTTCCATTATAAAACAAATAGAAAGCGGCGAAATGCCGATGGATAGTTACACACTCATTCACAGGGATGCAATTCTTTCAGATGAAGATAAGAGGATGATAATAGATTATATAACAGCGTTAAAAGACAGTTTGGAATAAAGTCCTGATACGGGAAGTGCAAGTTGATGGTTGGTTAGTTAGTAGCTCTTCCCTTGTCAGGCATAATTTAAAAATTAAATGAAACACACCTATCACATACACGGAATGACCTGCAATGGTTGTAGAACGCACGTAGAAGAAACGCTCTCTAAAGTTGAAGGTGTTATCAATGTGGCTGTCAATTTAGAAAAAGCTGAAGCGACAATAGAAATGGAATCCCATATTCCCATCGAGAAATTTCAAGATACTCTAAAAGCGGACGGTGGGCGATACAGTATCCATCAGAATGGCGAACATCATCATACCCACGATAAGAAGAAAGTTGAGAAACCCAAAGGCAAAGGAACGGGAACATTTTATTGTCCGATGCATTGCGAGGGCGACAAGACTTACGACAAACCAGGCGACTGTCCTGTTTGTGGAATGGATTTGGTTGAAGAAGTTAACCTAACGGCTACTTCTGAAACGCAATATACCTGCCCGATGCATCCCGAAATCGTAAGAGACGAACCGGGAAGCTGTCCCATTTGCGGAATGGATTTGGTTCCGATGGAACCCGATTTATCCGCAGAAGAAAAAACCTATAAAAAACTGCTTAAAAAGTTCTGGATAGCAGTCGCCTTCACATTGCCCATTTTCATCATTGCAATGTCCGAAATGCTGACCAATAATCCACTTTACGACATTTTGGAACTGAAATATTGGAACTGGATTCAATTTGCGCTTTCCATTCCCGTAGTTTTCTACGCCACTTGGATGTTTTTCGAGCGTGCTTACCGAAGTATCAAAACGTGGAACCTCAATATGTTCACGCTTATCGGTATTGGTGCAGGCGTTGCTTGGCTTTTTAGTGTGTTCGGGATGCTGGTGCCCGATTTTTTCCCTGACCAATTCAAGACCGAAGCAGGTACAGTTCACGTTTATTTTGAAGCGGCAACGGTGATTCTAACCCTGGTATTGCTTGGTCAAGTCCTCGAAGCCCGTGCACATAGCAAGACCAATTCAGCAGTCAAAGAACTTTTAAAGCTTGCGCCGAATAAGGCCATCAAGGTCTTGAACGGCGAAGAACAGGAAGTTGCCATCGATGAAATCGAATTGGGCGATATCCTACGTGTGAAGCCGGGTGATAAGATTCCCGTAGATGGTGTAATTACCGAAGGCGAAACTTCCATCGATGAATCGATGATTACTGGCGAACCCATTCCCGTTAACAAATCTACCGATGATAAGGTAAGTAGTGGCACAATCAATGGCAATCAGTCCTTCTTGATGAAAGCTGAAAAGGTTGGGTCTGACACATTGTTATCACAGATTATACAGATGGTCAACGATGCCAGTCGTAGCCGTGCGCCCATCCAAAAGTTGGCAGATACCGTTTCGGGATATTTTGTGCCAATCGTTGTTATAATCGCTGCTGTTACATTTGGCGTTTGGGCAATTTGGGGTCCAGAACCCGCTTATGTCTATGCTTTGGTAAATGCCATTGCCGTATTGATTATTGCCTGTCCGTGTGCTTTGGGGCTTGCGACACCAATGTCTGTTATGGTCGGTGTTGGTAAAGGCGCACAAAATGGCGTACTTATCAAAAATGCCGAAGCCCTTGAAAAAATGGATAAGGTAGATAGCTTAATAGTCGATAAGACCGGAACGATTACCGAAGGCAAACCAACGGTAGAGAAGGTAGGTTCTTTTGATAGTGGAATAACTGATAACGAAGTGCTACAATTTATTGTTTCCCTTAACAGCCAAAGTGAACATCCGCTCGCAGAAGCCACCGTAAAATATGGCAAAGAACAAAACGCAGAGTTTTTAAAAGCAGATGGATTCAACGCAGTTACTGGAAAAGGCGTTGAAGGTAAAGTGAACGGAAAAGAAGTCGCCTTGGGTAATGCTAAAATGATGGAAATGGCCAATGCTACAGTTTTCGATGCTATGGAAGAAGAGGCACAATCCTACCAAAAACAAGGGAAAACGGTTTCCTATCTCGCTGTTGAAGGTCAAGTTACCGGCTACGTCGTTATCGGCGACAAAATCAAGGAAACGAGTGCAAAAGCTATTAAGGATTTGCAGGATAAGGGAATTGCAGTCATTATGCTTACTGGTGATAATCACGATACAGCCCAAGCTGTCGCAGATGAACTTAACCTTGCCGATTTTCAAGCAAGTATGCTACCGGAAAACAAATTACAGGAAGTCGAGAAATTACAAGAGCAAGGCAAGGTGGTTGCAATGGCAGGCGACGGAATAAACGATGCACCTGCACTCGCTAAAAGTGATGTAGGCATTGCAATGGGAACAGGTACGGATGTTGCCATTGAAAGTGCAGCCATTACCTTGGTGAAAGGCGATTTACACGGTATCGTAAAGGCAAGAAACCTAAGTGATGCAGTAATGCGCAATATCAAACAAAACCTCTTTTTTGCAATGATTTATAACACGCTGGGTATCCCGATTGCAGCAGGACTACTGTACCCGTTTTTCGGAATACTCTTATCGCCAATGATTGCGGCTTTGGCAATGAGCTTCAGTTCGGTTTCGGTAATTGCTAACTCATTACGTCTAAAAAGTAAAAACATATAAACTAACTAATTGAATACTTATGAAATATAAAATTTTGATAATCCTATTGGTAGTTGCTGTCAGCGGATGTAAAAACGAAGGAAAGAACAATTCAGAAATAGAGACAGAACACAATCATACCCAAAGTGAACCTAAGTCTGATAATAAAAAAACTCTAAGTCCACATACATCGGCAATGGCGATGATAGGCGATGCACATATCCATATAGATTATTCGTCGCCAGGTGTAAGGGATAGAATTATTTTCGGTGGACTGTTGGCTTATGACCAAGTCTGGCAGGCTGGTGCCCATATGGCTACTTGGCTTGAAACAAATAAGGATTTAGAAATTGACGGTAAAGAATTGAAAGCTGGGAAATATGGATTTTTTGTTATCCCGAATCAAAAAGAATGGACTGTCATTTTTAATAGGAATTGGAACCAACACGGTAAGGATGACTATACTGAAAAAGATGATGTATTACGGTTTAAAGTGACACCTAAAACTTCTGAAGAAATCAAGGAACATTTAGAGTATAAAGTAGATAAAACAACTGAGACTTCCGGAACAATCTCAATGAGTTGGGAAAAAGTCACTATTGAATTCCCTTTCGAAATAAAATAATATGGTCAACAGAAAAACAGCGAAATGGATTAGAAAAGCACACCGCTATTTGGGTATCTTTTTAGGGATTCAGTTTCTGATGTGGACGATTAGCGGGATGTATTTCAGCTGGACTGATATCGACGAGATACACGGTGACCATTTTAAGAAAGTAGCGCCTATGCAGACCTCTTTTAATGATTTGCTCGGCACATCTCAACTTGCAACAAATGAACCCGTACAATCTTTGGAACTACTGGAAATAGCAAATGAACCTTACTATTGGATTAATGAAGCACAGCTTTACAATGCAAGAACGGGACAAATGAAAAATGGAATTTCTAAAGAAGAGGCACAACAAGTTGCAAATAGGTATATGTTGAACGATTTAGAAATAGCAAAAATTCAATTAGTCGATTCTGTAGGGTCTCATCACGAATATCGTGGTCGCCCACTTCCAGCTTATGAAATCTCGTATGAGACACCACAAAATTTAAAAGCCTATGTGGCGGTTGAGAATGGCGCTTTTCAAACGGTGAGACACAGGGATTGGCGCTGGTTTGATTTTCTATGGATGACCCATACAATGGATTATCAGGGAAGGGATAATTTCAATACGTTGTTGTTAAGGGCATTTTCACTTTTGGGATTGATAACTGTCTTAAGCGGTTTCGTTTTGTGGTATATCAGTTCCCCATCAATCAGAAAACTAAAAAAGAAAATCAAATAATTAGTAACAAATAAAACCAAAAATTATGAATTCAAACGAACACGAAAACAAGAACAAAGGAATGAGCCAATACACTAAATTCTTCCTTATGCTAGGGTCATCATTTATAGCAATGTACATCACAATGTATTTAAATACCTACGAGTTTGACCACGTTTGGTTCAGTCTTACACGATTTTATATGGTGTGTTTAGGAATAGCTACTATGGCTGTTATTATGTTGTTATTTATGTTGAATATGTATCAAGACAAGAAAAAGAATATTGCAATTCTCGCAGGTAGTGTTATATTGTTTTTGGGAGCATTAGGACTGGTACGTGATCAAAAGTCAACCGTGGGCGATGTACTTTGGATGAAAGCAATGATACCACACCATTCCATCGCCATTTTAACAAGTGAACGGGCAGATATTGAAGACCCTGAAGTCAAAAAATTAGCTGAAGAAATCATTAAAGCGCAACGTAGGGAAATCGCCGAAATGAAAGAAATGATTGAACGTTTAGAGAACGAAAAATAAAATTATGAACAAGAACATTTTATATATAGCAATAGCCGTAATAATAGGTTTGGGCGCAGGCTGGCTCATTTTTGGAAACGGGTCAAGTGATACTATGGCAAATAAGGATATATCCGATATGTCCGATCAACACGACCACTCTGGCGAGAGTGCAGACCAGATGTGGACGTGCTCAATGCATCCACAGATTATGCAACCAGAAGCTGGCGATTGTCCTATATGTGGAATGGACTTAATTCCTGCTGAAGCTGGTGCTGAAGGTCTCGCTGCAAACGAGATAAAAATGACTGAAAACGCAATGGCGTTGGCAAATATCCAAACCACAGTCGTCGGGAATGCACAAGCCAGTGCTGATGATGGGATGATATCGCTTTCGGGAAAAATAGCTGCAAACGAAGAAAATAATACCGTACAATCCAGCTATTTTAAAGGAAGGATAGAGCAACTCAATATTAACTATGAAGGACAGCAATTAAACCGTGGTCAACTATTGGCAACCATTTATGCACCAGACCTTGTAGCGGCACAACAGGAATTGATTACCGCAGCATCGCTGAAAGAATCGCAACCCGCTTTATACAAAGCCGTTCGCAACAAGCTCAAAAACTGGAAACTTTCAGATACACAAATCAATGCTATTGAGGAAAGTGGAACGGTACGTGAGAACTTCCCGATTTATGCAACGGTTTCCGGAACGGTTTCAGAAGTAATGGCAGCACAAGGCGATTATGTAAATCAAGGACAGCCTATTGTGAAGTTGAGCAACCTCAATTCGGTTTGGGCAGAATTTGATGCCTATGAAAATCAAATAGCGCAATTCAACATTGGGCAAAAAATCAATATCACGACCAATGCTTATCCCAATAAGGAATTTGAAGGCACTATCTCATTCATCGACCCTATTCTAAATAATGCTACACGAACGATAACGGTACGTGCAACTCTGCAAAATAAGAATGACCTGTTTAAGCCAGGAATGTTTGTGACGGGTAAAGTCAAAGGCGCAACACAAACTATGGAAAACACCCTTACCGTGCCTGCAAGTGCTGTGTTATGGACGGGCGAGCGCTCATTGGTATATGTGAAAACCAATCCTAACGAGCCTGTATTTGAAATGCGCGAAGTAACCTTGGGCAATCGCTCTGGCGAAACTTACCAAGTATCGGCCGGATTAAATAATGGCGATGAAATTGTTACCAATGGAACATTTACAGTAGATGCAGCGGCACAGTTACAGGGTAAAAAATCAATGATGAATCAGCAAATGATGCAGGATGAATCGGCTATGATGGGTGATATGGAAATGAGTTTCAGTAATGCGTTTAGTTCTGACTTTAGTGAAGCATTACCGTCGTATCTCAAAATGAAAGATGCCTTTGTGGCAAGCGATGCTGGTCAGGTTTCCGCTTTCGCGAAAACGACGTCAGAAAAATTAAAAACAATATCGACTGATGATTTAGGTACGATGGAAAAACAACATTTAACCAAAAGTATTGAGATGCTGGATGCCATTGCAAACAATGATAATCTGGAAAACCAGCGCGCTCACTTCGTCATTCTAAACGAGAATATCGTGCCTATTGCAATGAGCATAGAAAACTCGACAAATTATTACATTCAGAAATGCCCTATGGCAAATAACAATAAAGGTGCGGTATGGTTAAGTATGGAAGAAGAAATAAGAAATCCATACTATGGCGATGCAATGTTGACTTGCGGAAGTGTGATTGATTAGTTGTAAAAATCATTTGCAACACAGTTGCACCGAAAAATTTTTATCTTTGCATCGTGAAAGTTATAACAATCATACTATCGTTTTATTTCTTAGCACTCAATGTGGTGCCTTGTAGCGATATGAATGATAGTGAAAATGATTCCCAAGTTGTTACAGTAATAGATATTGATGGCGACCACGACCAAGACTGTGAGTTATGCTCGCCTTTCTGTCAATGCCATTGTTGCCACGTTCACACGATAAATTTCGGGCTTGCTGCGTTTCAACCGCTACAGCCTGCTATTCCACACGAATTCTTTGCCCATTTCGATAACCTTGGTAAAGATATTCCACATTCCCTTTTTCAGCCACCACAGGTATAATTCAGTTTTAATAGGATAACTATATCCTGTTTTGACGTGTCCATCTATTGGATTCGTCAACATTGTGCATTGCATTTTATTCAATGTGCTTAACAAGAATTTCAACTGAATTAACATCCTTATCTATGATTAACAAAATCATTGATTTTTCAATCAATAACAAATTTATAATCGGTCTGCTCACGCTGGCATTGATTGGTGCTGGCATATACAGTATGACCCAAGTACCCATTGATGCCGTACCCGATATTACCAATAATCAGGTACAGGTCATCACGCAATCGCCCAATCTGGGAACGGAAGATATTGAGCAATTTGTAACCTATCCCGTGGAAGTTGCAATGAGCAACCTGCCCAATGTCAAGGAAATCCGTTCGGTTTCCCGCTTCGGGCTTTCCGTAGTGACCGTCGTTTTTGACGATGATATGGGCACCTATCTACCGCGTCAACTTGTTTCTGAAAAACTAACAGAAGTACGTGAACAAATCCCAGAAGGTTTTGGACAGCCAAGTATGGGACCAATTTCAACAGGCTTGGGGGAAGTTTATCAGTACACCCTAAAGGTAGAACCTGATTTTCAGGACAAATATTCATTGTCCGATTTGCGTACAATGCAAGATTGGATTGTGCAACGGCAAATGGCAATGGTGCCCGGTGTTGTGGAAATAAACGCCATAGGCGGAAAAATAAAGCAATATGAGGTGGCCGTTGACCCTAACGAATTAAAGGCAATCGGCCTTACCATTACCGATGTGTTCGAAGCATTGGAAGCGAACAATAAAAATACAGGTGGTGCGTACATTGAGAAAAACCATCAAGCCAACTTCATACGTGGCGAAGGTTTGGTGCGAAGCCTTGATGATATTAAAAAAATCGTCATCAAAAATGAGAATGGTGTGCCCATTACCATAAGTGATGTTGCCGATGTAGGTTTTGGTTCTGCCGTGCGCTATGGGGCTTTGACGCAGGACGGCGAAGGGGAAGTCGTTGGTGGTCTTGTAATGATGCTCAAAGGGGCGAACTCAAACGAGGTTATTGTACGTGTGAAAGACCGTATGGCCGAAATACAGAAATCCCTTCCTGAAGGGGTCGTTATTCAGCCCTTATTGGATAGAAGTAAACTTATAAGTGAAACAACTGGCACGGTACGCAACAATCTTCTTGAAGGTGCGCTCATTGTAATTTTTGTACTTGTTTTCCTTTTAGGAAACTGGCGTGGTGGTCTTATAGTGGCTTCGACTATTCCTTTATCGCTATTGTTCGCTTTTATTCTTATGAATGTTTTTGATGTTTGGGCGAACTTGATGAGTTTAGGTGCTATCGATTTTGGCATCATCGTGGATGGGGCGGTGATTATCGTGGAAGCCAGCGTATTCTTAATGGGAAGCTACATCCTAAAAAAGAAGTCTTTAAACAAGGAAAAACGTGATGAGATAGCTGCAAATGCATCAAAAAAGATGATGAACGCTGCCTTTTTCGGGCAATTGATAATTCTAATTGTGTTCTTGCCCATACTGGCATTGGAAGGTATTGAGGGCAAAATGTTTAAACCAATGGCGCTCACATTCATTTTTGCAATGATAGGTGCTATGTTTCTTTGCCTGACATACGTTCCAATGATGTCTGCCTTATTCTTAAAACCACCCAAAAAAGAAAAAAAATCTTGGGGCGACCATTTCGTGCATTGGGTACAGCGGAAGTATGAACCACTTTTGGTCAAGACCTTAAACAAAGGGAAATGGATTGTGGGAATTGCCATCGCCATATTCGCCCTTACCGTTTTTATGTTTACAAGGATGGGTGGCGAATTCATTCCCCAACTGGATGAAGGCGATATTGCATTTCATACCATTCTTAAGCCTGGAAGTTCACTTAGCGAAACGATTGAGACCACTACAAAAGTAGAGCGCATCATAAAGGCCGAATTTCCGGAAGTTGAGAAAATTGTAAGCCGTATCGGTGTGGCCGAAGTGCCCACAGACCCGATGCCAATGGATTTCGCTGATGTATTTGTTATTCTAAAACCCCAAGACGAATGGGTGTCTGCCGATGATAAGGATGAACTTATTGATAAAATGAAGGAAGCGGTAAGTATTATCCCGGGCGTCAATTATGAGTTTACCCAACCTATCGAAATGCGCTTTAATGAACTGTTAGAGGGTATTCGAGAAGATGTTGCCATCAAAATTTATGGTGAGGATATCGATGTGCTTGCTGCAAAAGCGGATGAGATTACAAAAATCATTGCAGGTACTCAAGGTATAGGCGATATGAGGGCAGAAGCAACTTCTGGACTGCCCCAAATGACCATTAAATACAATCGTAACAAGCTGGCTCAGTATGGGGTGAGTGTTGACCAGCTGAATACAATGGTACAGTCCGCTTTTGCGGGCGGATATGCAGGGGTCATTTTTGAAGGCGAAAAGCGTTTTGACTTGGTCGTTAGACTCGATGAAGAAAACCGTACTGACATCAACGACATCAGAAATCTGTACATCAATTTACCCAATGGCTCACAGATTCCGCTTCAAGAACTGGCTGCTATTGAATACACACCTGGTCCTATGCAAATCAGTCGGGACAATACCAACCGAAGAACCTACGTAGGTGTAAATGTGCGCGGACGTGATGTGGAATCCTTGGTCAACGAGATTAAGGATAAACTGGACGCAAATCTTGAATTACCACCAGGCTATTTTATTCGGTATGGTGGTGCATTTGAAAATCTCGAAAGAGCAAGCGAGCGATTACAGACTGTGGTCCCCATTGCTTTACTGCTCATTTTCATTTTGATTTATTTCGCATTAAAATCCTTTCCGCAAACCTTGATGATTTACTTGGCCATCCCGATGGCGACCATTGGCGGTGTATTCGCACTATGGCTTCGGGATATGCCTTTCAGTATTTCCGCAGGGGTCGGCTTTATCGTCCTCTTTGGTGTTGCCGTCCTGAACGGACTGGTAATGATTAGCGGCCTGAATGAGTTGAAGGAAGAAGGCGTGACCAATTTAAAAGACCGAATAATTGAAGGCACGAAGCGTAGAATACGTCCTATTATGCTTACTGCCTTTACCGATATTTTAGGATTTCTTCCGATGGCAATATCAGCTTCGGCAGGTGCTGAAGTGCAGCGACCCTTGGCAACTGTGGTTATAGGTGGATTGATAACTTCAACACTCTTGACGCTATTTATCCTTCCCATCTTTTACCAATGGGTCGAGAAACGTTCGGAACGGAAGAAGAAATTTAATCCAAAATTTGTTACCGCAACAGCCGTGGTCTGTCTTTTGTTTACTTCCGCTATCGCGCCTGCCCAGAGCGCAGTCGAAGGGAAAGCACAACAAGTCCAACCTCAAGATTCTTTACCAATTGTTTCATTGGAAAGAGCAGTAGATATTTCCAAGGAAAACTATCCCTTATTGAAAATAAAACAGTTGGAAATTCAGAGACAGGTTGCACTCAAAGGCGCTGCTTATGATTTAGGAAACACCCAAGTTTTTACGGGTGGCGAAGAAATTGCGGATGGTCAAGGTATTTACACTTTGGTTGGTGTAGGGCAGCAGAATATTGACCTTTTAGGTATCGGCACAAAAAAGCGACTGCAAAAACAACGAATTGCTTTGGCCGAAACCGCTCTCGACCTGTCTGAACTGCAAGTGGAACAGGAAGTGAAAAAGGCTTGGTCGCAGGCATACCAACAGCGACAGAAATTTGAACTGTACCGCGAGCTGGATTCCATTTATTCACAGTTTGAAACGGCCATCCAACTCAACTTTGAAGTAGAAGCCATTTCCAGATTGGAATATTCATCGGCGAAAAACCAAGCGTTGCAAATCAGTAACAAACTGCAACAGGCCGAAAGCGATTATGCCATTGCCTTGCAAAAGCTAAATCTCTGGCTGGCAACAGACATTTTTTATTCTGTACCAGATTTGCTTGAAGAAAATGAGGTGGCTCTATTGGGATTGGGTGCGAATTTAGAAAGACATCCAGAGTTGGAACTTTCACAAAGGCGCATCGATGAAGCCGAAGCAAACTATAATGCCGCTCGTGCCGAGCTACTTCCTAAATTAAACCTTCAAGGTGGATTGCAACAGGTCAATGGCGATAGTGGGTTTTATACCTATCAGGCAGGGATTTCCGTCCCGTTGTTTTCGGGCACACAGCGCAGTCAAGCCAAAGCCGCTAAAATCAATAGCGAAATCGCAAAGACAAATGCGGACTATACCCAACGTCAATTGCAATCTGAATTTCAGCAGGCAGTACAAGCCTATCAAAAATGGAAAACATCTTGGCAATTTTACAAAGATGAAGCTTTGCCACTTGCAGAAGAACAGCGTAAGGGTGCGTTACTTGCCTACAAGGAAGGTGCGGTGGATTATGCTGCATTTACACAGATTATACGTGATGCCATAAACACCGAAATGGATGCGCTCGATGCGCTTGACAATTATTTAGATGCCTTGTTTGAACTACAATACTTTCAAAACTAAAAAAGATGAAAAAATTAAAATATATACCGATTACCGCAATGTTTTTTGCATTGGCAGTTATCAGCTGTGGCGAGTCAAAAACAGAAAGCGACCACGATGATGCAGCACATTCAGAAAAAGAAGAAAATCACTCTGAAGAAGATGAAATAGTAACACTTACTGGAAAACAGTATGATGCCCTACAAATGGAAGTCGATACGCTTGCCCAGCGCAATATGAGCGGATATGTAGAAGCCAACGGTCAACTGGAAGTGCCACCACAAAACGAAGCTACCATTACTACGGTTGTGGGTGCCAATGTGGTTTCTATTGAAGTCATTGAGGGCGATAAGGTCAACAAAGGTCAGACGGTGGCCTATCTGTCACATCCCAATATCATACAGAAACAGACGGATTACCTCAATGCATATAGTAACAGTCAGTTTCTCAAAAAAGAATACGAACGCCAAAAAACCTTGTATGATGCAGGTGTGGGCAGCGGTGCCAATTTCCAAAAAGCAGAAGCTGAATATCAAGCTTCCCGAAGTATGGCGAACGGTTTAGAAGCACAGTTACAACAACTGAACGTTAGTGCGTCTGGCGTGAGAAACGGCACTATTTATCAAAGAGTTGCATTACGAAGTCCCATTGAAGGCTTTGTAGAAAAAGTAGCCGTCAAAACAGGACAATTTGTAGAACCTCAAACAGACCTAATGGAAATCGTGGACACCCATCACGTTCACGCCGATTTGATGGTGTTTGAAAAAGACGTGTACAAAGTAAAGGAAGGACAAACCGTGCGGTTCAATGTCCAATCCATTCCGGGAAAGGAACTGACAGCGGAAATTTATTCCGTAGGAAAAACTTTTGAGCAGAACCCAAAAGCGATACACGTACACGCCGAAATCGAAAACAAGGAAGGCAACCTGATACCAGGAATGTATATTCAAGGGCGCATCCAAACCGACAACACAATGACCACGGCAATTCCTGAAAGTGCCATCTCAGCCGATGGCGAAAAGTCCTTTGTATTTATAGCAAAAAAGGAAGGTGAGGATTGGAAGTTTATGCCCGTGGAAATCATAAAAGGAACTCACCATGGCGATTGGATTGCCATTGATTTTCTAATGGAACAAGAACCAAATACTAAGTATGCCTTTAATAACGCCTACTACTTAATGGCGGAAATGAAAAAAGGGGAAAACGAGGAAGAAGGACATTAAAAAATGGACCAAAAAAGAAAGCAAAATTTAAAGGAAGCAAGAACGCTTCAAATATGGAATGTCATTTATGACATTATCGAAGTGGTCGTATCGCTCATCGCGGGATTCACGGCAAACAGTTCAGCATTAATAGGCTGGGGTTTGGACAGCACCATTGAAGTCATAAGTGCTGGCACTCTCGGTTGGCGATTGCACGGCGAAATCAAGGGTTTGGACGAAAAGCGCGTAGAAAAAAGAAAAATGACAACGCTATACGTCATCGCAATATCTTTTGCCCTCATCTGCATTTTCATATCCTATGATTCCATATCAAAACTAATAAGTCAAGAAACGGCATCTTGGTCTACGATAGGTATCGTGATTCTGATAGTTTCCTTGGTGGTAAATCCATTTCTGATTTATTACAAAAGAAAGTACGGACATAAATTGGATAGCCCTGCTTTATTAGCTGATGCCAAGGATACTTTTATCTGTCTGTATCAAACCGTAGTAGTCCTAATAGGTCTATTGCTCGTGAAATGGCTGGGCTGGTGGTGGGCCGACCCTGTTGCGGCATTGTTGATAGTGCCATACGCGGCAAAAGAGGGTTGGGAAGCATTTTCCAAGGCACAAAAAATCAAAAACAGCATCGATAAGAAATGAAAGAAATAGAAAAAAGATTGATTGACAATGGGGTTCGCCCAACGGCAATGCGCATATTGATTTATAAGTATATGGCCGATAGGGATGCCGCCATCGCCCTGACTGATATTGAGAATGCTTTCGCAAAAGCGGATAGAACCACATTGTACCGAACCCTAAAAACGTTTGAAGAAAAAAACGTGGTGCATCACATAGATGACGGAACTGGAATCTCTAAATACGCACTTTGTGAAGAAGGCTGTAATTGTGAAATAGAACAGGATTTGCATTTACATTTCCATTGCACTAACTGTGACGAAACGGTTTGTTTAACGGAACAAAAAATCCCGCATATCAATTTGCCCGATGGATATTTGGCAGAGGATGTTAATCTCGTGGTTACGGGAATATGTGAAAAATGTAGCAGTAATTTACTTTAACAAACAAATTAGATTGATTTTGAAAAAAAGCACTTTTATAATAACTAAAATGGACTGCCCTTCAGAAGAGCAGATGATTCGGATGAAGTTAGAGTCTTATGCTCAAGTAAAACACTTGGATTTTGATATTCCTAACAGAAAATTGGAAGTATATCACGTGGACGACGTCAAGGCGATACAAACGTCTATAGCCAGCTTAAAACTTGGGGATTCCTTAGAAGGAACCACAGAAGCCGAACCACCCGTAATGGAAGACCAATCCAAACAAAAAAGAATCCTATGGTGGGTCTTGGGCATCAACTTTGGCTTTTTCGTTATCGAAATGACCACTGGTTGGATTTCTTCTTCGATGGGTCTAGTGGCAGACTCATTAGATATGCTGGCAGATTCCATCGTATATGCATTAAGCCTATTTGCGGTAGGCGGTGCCATTTCAAGAAAAAAGAAGGTTGCGAAATACAGCGGATACTTTCAGATGGCATTGGCAATACTTGGGTTTGCAGAGGTCTTGAGAAGGTTTTTTAGCAATACCGAAACGCCCCTGTTTCAATGGATGATTATAGTTTCAATTTTCGCATTGGCAGGTAATTTGATATCGCTCTGGCTCATCAACAAGGCAAAGAGCCAAGAGGCTCATATGCAGGCAAGTGCCATTTTTACATCCAATGATATTATTGTCAATGGTGGTGTTATAGTAGCTGGGGTGCTGGTTTATTTTCTGAATAGTAAATGGCCCGATTTAGTGATTGGCGGGATCGTTTTCACTTTTGTAATGCGCGGTGCATTGAGAATACTGAAATTATCGAAGTAGTTTTTAAAATGATATCAAACTTGATTAGAACATATGAAAAAGAAAAAAGTAAATTTACGGGACATTGACCCAAAAGAACATAAGGGCGAGCACAGTCACGATGATGGCCATAACCACAGCAGTCCAGAAGAAGTTTCTAAATTTAGAACTTATCTGCCAGCAATTTTCAGCTTTGTGATGTTGATAGCCGGAATTGCTATTGATTACTTTGATGCGTTTCCTTTCTTCAAAGGATGGATTCGCATAGTATGGTACACGGTAGCCTATATCCCTGTTGGTTTTCCGGTGATAAGAGAAGGCTGGAAAAGTATTAAAAATGGTGATTTCTTTACCGAATTTTTCTTGATGTCCATAGCCACTTTAGGGGCGTTCGCTATCGGCGAATATCCAGAAGGCGTAGCCGTAATGTTATTTTATGCTGTGGGCGAACTGTTCCAGAATGCGGCCGTTAACCGTGCGAAGGGAAATATAAAAGCCTTACTCGATGTAAGACCAAATGAAGCTTTGGTTTATCGTGATGGTGATTTTGTTTCAGTAAATCCCGAGACTGTTGAAATCGGTGAAAAGATACAGGTACGTGTAGGCGAAAAAGTTCCGCTTGATGGTATTCTGCTTTCTGAAAAGGGTTCTTTTAATACCGCTGCCTTGACAGGCGAAAGCAAACCTGATACGATTGCTAAAGGTGATACTGTTTTTGCAGGAAGCATAAATCTTGATGGTGTAATCGAGATTGAAACCACTAAAGAATTTAAAGACAGTTCCATTGCACGAATTCTGGATATGGTGCAAAATGCAACTGCCAGAAAATCAAAGACCGAATTGTTCATCAGAAAATTTGCTCGGATTTATACGCCTATCGTTGTATTCTTGGCAATTGGACTGACGTTTTTGCCCTACTTTTTCGTGGATGATTATGTGTTTAGGGATTGGCTGTACCGAGCGTTGATATTCCTTGTGATTTCGTGCCCTTGTGCTCTGGTCATTTCCATTCCTCTGGGCTATTTCGGCGGTTTGGGTGCGGCATCTCGCAACGGTATTCTTTTTAAAGGTGCATCCTTTTTAGATGCAATGACCCAAGTAAACACGGTCGTAATGGACAAAACAGGTACCGTTACCAAAGGGGTTTTTAAAATCAAAGAAATCAATTCCTTCACATTTGAGGAAGCCGAATTTATGAAATACCTGATGGCGATGGAAGAACAATCCACGCATCCTATCGCAAAAGCGATTCTCGAATATAAAGCAGACGGTTCGGATTACGAGGCGACCGATGTTTCAGAAGTTGCAGGAAAAGGTTTAAAAGGAACGGTCAATGGGAAAACGGTATTGGTAGGTAATAAAGCTTTGATGACCTCAAATGGCATAGAAGTCCCTTCGGAAACAGATGGTATTGTAGAATCCATCGTTATGGTGTCCATAGATGGAACATTCGCAGGTTATGTAACCATTGCAGATGAACTGAAGGATGATGCGCACCAAGCCATTAAACAAATTCGAGATTCGGGAATTTCAAAGATTATAATGCTATCAGGCGACAAAGACTCAATTACACAACAGATTGCAAAAGAGTTAAATATCGATTGGGCAAAAGGTGGTTTGTTACCTGAAGATAAACTCAATGAGGTTGAAGAGCTCAAAAAGCAACCCGAAACCAAAGTAGCCTTTATCGGTGATGGTATTAATGATGCACCCGTTTTAGCAGCAAGTGATGTAGGTATTGCGATGGGTGGTTTAGGAAGTGATGTCGCCATCGAAACAGCCGATGTTATCATTCAGACCGATCAACCGAGTAAGATTGCAAGAGCAATAAAAATTGGTCGTTCAACGCGAAGAATTGTCTGGCAAAATATTGCGCTTGCATTTGGTGTCAAGGTCATAGTCCTCATTCTTGGTGCAGGTGGTTTAGCGACAATGTGGGAAGCTGTTTTTGCTGATGTGGGTGTTGCTTTATTGGCTATTCTCAATGCTGTACGATTGCAGAAAATGAAGTGGCAGGATGCTTAGAGTGTTTATTTTGACCGAACCAATAAAATTAGTTTTAAATAAATTAACACTATCTTTATAAGTAGAGGAAGTCCTAATTTATGATTCTCATATTCACAACAGGCGGTACAATCGAAGGGTTGGATTATACAGATGATGGTGGTATTACTTCATCCAATGTAGGGATTGAAGATTTTTTAAATAAAGCAAATATCGATTTTGAATACACTATCGAAAGTGTCTTTAAAAAAGACAGTCGTGCTATAACAAATGATGACCGAGAACTATTGGTTCGCAAGATAAAAGAAACTAATGCGACTAAGATACTGATTACCCACGGTACTTTCACGATAGAAGATACCGCAAAATATATAGGAAAACTCAATTTAAACAAGACAATAGTTTTGGTTGGGTCTTTCATTTTGGGTTCATCTGCAGATACAGATGCACCCTTCAATTTAGGGTATGCAATAAGCTCAGTACAGCTTCTAAAACCGGATGTTTATATTGCTATGAACGGACAAATTTTTGATTGGAACAATGTTTCCAAGAATTTAGAAACCAACAAATTTGAGCGCAATGGGAAGTAGAGTAAATGTTTGGTACATCGATACATTGGACGACTTTTTTCTATCTATTAATAGATACGTTCATAGTATTGCTTACACTCTACTTTTCCAGAAAGAAAACGCGCAGTAGTCTAAGACGTTTCCTCTACCTCGGAATCCTGTTTATTGCTTATAATGCTACTGGTGGTTTCTTACCAATTGACAACTTTCCTGACCCATCTATTTTACAGTACATTATCACGTATGGTGTCGCCATAGCCCTGTGTGTCTATATCGTTTATTATCTCTATAAAGAATACGATATTGTTGTTTTAAGGTTCAATTCATCCATAAGAAACCTTGCTATACTCGCAAGCGTGAGTTTTGTGGTATTGTTTCTAATCCCTTATTTTCTAACAGATTCCCTTAATTCTGCACGCTTTCTATTTACCATTCCTATATCTGCTGTCACTTTTGTTTTTCTGTTTATTTTCTATCGTCGTATATCAAATCCCAGCAATCCGAATCCTTTCATAGTAAGACGAAATAAACTCTCAATGGTAAGTGTAGCAAGTATTGCCTTATTACCTATTTGCACAGTCATCGGCGATTACCAATGGATTACATTTACCGTAATGAATCTGGCTTTCTTTGCCATAACAGCGATTGAAGCAGATAGGTATTTGTACTTCATAGAAAACAATAACCGAATGTATGAAGTCTTTGCATTAAAGAAAAAACAACGTGACGAATCGGTAGAGCGTAAAATTATATATGAAGATTTGACCCGTAGAGAAATCGAAGTGGCTTTGTCAATTTTAAGTAATTCAAGCTACAGAAACATCGCCAAAGACTTATTCATTGCAGAAAGTACCGTATCAAAACACGCATCAAATATCTTCAAAAAGACAGGTGTAAAGAATAGGCGTGAATTTTTGAAGCGATTTCGGAAGAAAAAGTAAGTAAATTGAGTTTATTTAAAAGCCACTATTTATAGTGCCTAACAAATAATCCGTAGAAAAATACGGACTATTCCGTAATTATATACGGTATGTTTTCCTTGTACAAGTTAGAAGTAAAGGTACTTTAGTAAGAGTTCCCTAAAATACAATAATGAGCCACAAATTTTATGAACCTTGGCATTCATTTACACCATTTTGTAGGACTATGACATCAACCAACCAATCGTATCAACTAAATCCCATATCTATGGTTTACAACGTTAAAGTTCCTGCTTATGAATTCTCAATTACAATCAAAAAAACTATTAAAGGATCTGGATGAAATTAAAACCCAGAATACAAGCATTTTAGAACAAGCTTATCGTTCCATAAAAGCGTGCCGTAAATTACTGAGTGATTATAAAAAAGAGATCATCGACACGAAATTTAAGACGATTCAAGATGAAATAAACTTCTTCAAGAACACTAAGCAGGTTCCCCTCATCAAACTCATCTATTTTTCAGAAATACATTCCTTTGAAATTCAACTTCCAAAGGGCGATAAGGATGCCCAACTAAAATCGATTAAAAAGAAAATCAGCAAAATAAATCGCTTCTTCCTGTACAATATCGATTTTGGACGTTATGTAAATTCCGGTGCTACCCATTTTGACAAGGAATATTACACCAGAGATTACCTCGAAACATTCCATATCACAACTTCCAAATTTTACTTTCAAGACCCAGAGTTTTGCACACCAAGAGATATGCTGCTTGGCAAATACAAGGCGTATGATTTGTTAGTGATTTATTTGGATAAAAAAAAGCATCGAATTCGGAATGGAATAAACGGCAAATTAAATGGTGCTAAACCAATTGAAAAGATACATTGGCCATTTTCAAATACAGATTATGTAGAATTGGTATATGCCCTCTGCTCAAAGGGATTGGGCAAACAGGACAATCAGGCCATAATGCAGGTTTCCAAAAAAATGCAACAGCTATTCGATATTGAACCGAAAGATATCTACAAAACCTATCAGGACATCAAAAACCGCAAGAACAGTAGGACACTTTTCCTCGATGAACTTTCTACATCGTTGCTCATAGAAATGGACAAGAGCGAGGAATAACAAGCGGATTTTTCTCTTAAAAAAAAAGACCGTACTACGGTTAACCTACGGTCTTTTAATTTTGGAAGCCGTCTTCATATAATTTGATGTGATTTAGCACACCGTTACTATTTCAGAAGCCTCAAAACACCACAAAATCCATCTAATTTCAAGATGTTAAAATTTGACCGTAGTACGGTCGTACTGGGGAATAAAATCCAATAAACCTATTCAAATTTGTAGAACGAAAGTCAAATCAGGTCAGGGACTGTCATTTAAAATAATAAACACAGATAGTCCCTTTTCATTAAACCGTTCTATTATGCCGACAAGTATCATTACCACAGACGACCTTCGGGAATTCAAAATGGAATTGCTCGATGACATTAAACAATTATTGACCAGACAAGCCAGCGGTAAGCTGAAGAAATATCTCAAATCCTCTGAGGTTATGGACTTGCTTCAAGTGAGTCCAGGCACATTACAGAATCTTCGCATCAATGGCACATTACCATACACCAAAGTGGGTGGCATCATTTATTATGACACAGAGGAAATTCAAAAAGTGATGGATGCCAACCGTGTGCACCACGGTCTAAATTCTTAAGCGATGAACTATATAAAGCTACTTAATGCGGCTTTTGAGAAGTTCTATTTTGATGACCGCCTAAATCCTACCCATATCAGTCTTTATATGGCGCTGTTCCAAGAATGGAACAGTTGCCGCTTTATGGATGAATTCTACGTGAACCGACGAGATTTAATGCGCTGTGCCAAGATAGGTTCAAAGTCCACATACCATAGATCTATTGTAGAACTGGATTCTTGGCAATACTTGTCTTATTTCCCTTCCAACAATCCATACAAAGGCAGCAAAATAAAGATGGTCATTATTGGGACAAGTGATGAACCTGTTGTGGGACAGTACAATCCCATATTAGAACAACTTGCGGAACAGTACCATCCCAGAGGTGTACCGCTTGAGGGAAACCACCATCCCAAAAATGGACAGGTTGTGAACCTACACCGTCCCATAGGTGGACAAGCATTGGTATCTGAAACAAACAATATCAAACAGGAAAACTATATAAAACAGCCAAAGGGCTGGCAGGCCGTTTTTATTTTTTTTGAAGAAAAAGGTTTTGATGCTAATGAGGCAAAAAAATTCTATGAGCATTACCAAACCAGAAATTGGCAAACAGGCGATGGAAAAGAGATTAGAGATTGGCGAGCCGTAGCCATCAACTGGATGGACAGGACCGAAATATTCGACGAGGAAAACAAAGCAAACGAAAAACAAGCGTCCCAAATCAAGGACAACTTGCGAACCACTAAAAACAAAGATTATGGACAACCCCTCTAAAATAACCGAAGGCGGCGTGGTATATTCGCTCGGAAAATTTGATGGTAAAAGTGTTCTCTACGATTTTCCAAAAATATTGATTTACCTGAATGCCAAGGGCAAACTATTGTTTGGTAAAAGATTCAGGATTTATGATGAGGACAAGGATATTCTGTTGAAGCTCTGTTCCTATTTCATCAAGGACAAGGATAACTGTGAGACTTATGGCATTGACATTGACAAAGGGATTCTACTTTCCGGACCAGTTGGCTGTGGCAAAACCAGTTTGATGAAATTGTTGCGCCATTTGGTTCCGTTACAACGTCCTTATGAAATGATTCCCTGCCGAAACGTAACCTTCAGTTTTAATCATTTAGGCTTTAAAACCGTTGAAGAATATGGTAACACCAAATTTTACTGTTTTGATGATTTAGGCGTGGAACCGTCTGGCAGATTCTACGGAAAGGATCTTAATGTGATGGGCGAAGTGCTTTTATCTCGATACGAGCTGTACTTACAAACCAAACACAAAATCAAGACCCACGCCACCACCAATCTCAACGCAGAAGAACTGGAAGAACGTTATGGTAATCGTGTCCGTAGTCGAATGCGGGAACTTTTTAATTTGATTGCTTTTGATACGAAGGCTGGGGATAAGAGGAAGTGAATTTAAGGTATGGCTTTTTAACAACAATTTTTATTTTCTTGAATCGGCGGACAAGCCAAAGTACCATAAGAACAGAATACACAACAATCCCCTTCTTTTGGTTTCAGGACCGTTTTGCAATTCTCACATTCATAAAAGAATTGACAGGCCGTGGTTGGCATTTCTTCAGCCTTTTTGTGGCCGCATTCAGGACAGGTAATCGTAGATTTTAATTGAATCTTCATTATTCTATTATTTTGTACCCCGTGCTTTCTATAGCTTTTCGGATTGTGGGCAAATTGGTTTTGGTCTTGTCAAATTCCACTATGGTATTGGCATTTTCGTAGCTGGCTTTGACCGAAATAATTCCGTCCAATTTATTGACTTCGTTTTCTACGTGTGCCTCACAACCTGCACAGGTCATTCCAGCGACTTCAAAAGTGTGCTTTTTGATATTGGATTGAGAGACATAGACAATATCCTTGGTGGGCTGTGCATAAAATAGATTGGAATAGTACGGAAAGGCCAGCATCAATGCTGCGAATAGTGTTACTATCAATAAGAACCGTTTGGATTGCCAAAATGATGGTTTCGCATCATCTTCACAGGCGCAATCTATTTCTTCCTGTGTTTTCGGTCGTAGTTTCTGATACCAGGCAAAGACCAAAACAATAATGGTCAAGCCGATAAGATAGGGTCTAAATGGCTCGACCCAAGAGAATGTAGATGTAATTCCGCTTGTTCCGGCAATTAGTGCCAAGACAGGGGTTATACAACATATTGATGCTGCAACTGCGGTAAAAATGCCGGTATAGGTCGCGGTATTTGAAGTTTTATTAGGTGCCATAATGTAAACTTTCTAAGCTGTTTTCTTTCTTGCTGAAATTGAATTGAAAATTCCATTCAAAACATTGTCCTCACTCTTTACCAGCGAATAATACAATGTTTGCCCTTCACGTCTCGATAAAATAATTCCTGCATCCTTCATTTTACGGATATGTTGGGATACGGCAGGAACACTCATTTCAAGAATGTCAGCAATATCGCAAGGGCAAAGTTCATTCTCTATGTTCAATAGAAATAGAATTTTCAGTCGTACCTCGCTTCCCGCAAGAGACAAAATTTTGCTTATCGCTTCTAAGCTACCTGAAGAATTCTCTATGGTTTCCTTACATCTCGATATTTGCTTCTTGTCTGCTTCGTTCCGTGTACAGGTTATTTCCAAGCTCATCTTTTTTGATTTAAAGTGGTCACAAATATATCATTATTATATTATTTAAGCAAATACTTAAATATACTATCGGATAAATTTTTTTTATAATGTGTAGATAATAAACTTAGGTAATCTAACTTCTAAAGGATTTGTACAATAAAATCACTTCTGAAACGAATTGCAATATAATGTCCTTCAAGTTCTTTGTTAACTCTAAAAAAATATCTTTCATAATTCTATTGATTTTTGAATGGATAATAATATGGTTAGTGCAATGCGTTCAATATTGTTCTTATCTGAAATGTAGCTGCCTTCATCTTTATTGCTCAAAAAACCCAATTCTAATAGTATTGAGGCGCAATACTCAACAGTTTCCCGAAGTACCTGAAAGTTGGCAAACTTTACACCTCGATTTTCGTAGCCTATTGTTTCACAAAGTGCGCTTTCAATTTGATAGCCCATAAAAGCCGATGTTTTTGAGAACTTTTCTTGTTTTCTTGAAGCATAAACCTCTATCCCTCTCGCATCTGGATTATCAGAATGGTTGCAATGCAAGGACACAAACAAGTCAGCTTTTAATGCTTTTGCCAGTTTAGTCCTGTCCGATAATGACATTAAAGTGTCTTTATACCTAGTCAAATAAATATCGAGTGGTTTTTCCAAGTCGTCATTTAACTTTAAAATCTCATTTGCAATCGATAAAACCACATCTTTTTCTTGAATGTCATTTATACCAATTGCACCAGCATCTTTTCCGCCGTGTCCAACGTCAATTATTATTCGTTTTTGAGCAGTCGATTCTTGTCCAAAAATGAAGCACATTTTTAGAACCAAAATCACAAAACTGACGTTTTTGAGCAGATTTTTCATTTTCAATTTTCGGGTTATCAACAACTTCCCTTCAAAAATCCATTGGATTTGATGCCAAATAATAGCAACGGAATTCAAACAATATCAAATAATATTTTATTCACAATTATTTGATTTTCAGTTATTTAAAATCAAATATATGTAAATTTCCAATAACGAAAATGAACCAAAAATTTAAACTGTTCCGTTATGAAAAAATCACACTATTTCGCATCCATTCTTTCGCTCTTATCCACTTCGCTTTTTGCTCAAATTGGTGGCATTGAAGATTCAGTTAACGATGTAGGCGACACTATCCGAACTATTTTTCCAATACTTCTCGGTGTAATCTTCCTTGTAGGTTTCCTGTTTAACGCAGGACATTTTTTTGGGGAAAATGCAGATTTAAAAAAGGGGATTACCCGAGTTTTAGTATTTGTATTGATTGCAGGTGCAGTAGTCGGAATCTTTACTTACCTAATAGGAATCGTTGTATAAATGAAACGGTTCGAGGTCTATAAAAACATCAGGAAAAGGGCGGTCATTTTTGGGCTGCCCATTTCCCTGTTTGCTTTGATGATGGTTTCTATTTTGGCTTCGTTGCTCATCATCATCTTCTCTTTCAGCTTTGGGATAATCATAGGTGTGTTGGTTTTCAACGCTTCCCTTTATGTGGCGCTGACGAGAATAGCCCACAATCCACAACTATTCCAAATGGCTAAGGCTTTTCCAAAAATCATTAGTAACAAAAGAAATTCTGGCTTCGATTATGAACAAGATTAACCTTTCGGCATATCAACCCATCGTAGATATTCAGGACAATATCGTATTTGCCAATAATGGCAATGTTATTTTGTGCTACAAAGGAAATCTGCCGGAAATATACTCGTTGTCTGAAAAGGATTTTGAAGATATGCACGGTGCTTGGTTTCAGGCTTTAAAATCTTTGCCTGTCGGAACCGTGGTTCACAAACAGGATATCTTCCTCAAGAAATCCTATACTTCAGAACAACTTCCCAATTCTACATTTTTAGAAAAAGCGACCCACGAGCATTTTAAAGGTCGTGGTTATATCGAGCACAGCTGCTATTTGTTTTTCATCTTGACTAAAAATAAGGCGCTCAACAATCCGAAATACGTCAACCCTTTCAGAAAAGTTTCAAAAGGTATCGTACAGGAATTGGATGATAATATCAAGAGCTTCTCCAACTCGGTTAGTGATTCGGTTTCCTTTATCAACAATAGCAGAAAGATGGATTTTGTTTCGCTTAAAGCGGAAGAAATACAACAACTGGCTAATTCCTATTTCAACGGCTTTAATGAAGGCTATGATACTGATATTTTACTGGATAAGAAAAGCGTCAATATTGGCGAAAACCATTTTGATGCCCTGGCCATCAACAGCGAACTGTGCTTTGGCGAAAGTGTACAGAGTAGCAAAACCAATGAGAAATTCACTTCTGACGATTTTGTTTTTCATCAAGGGTTTATTGATGGTTTAGGGCTTACGCTTAACGAAAATCATATTGTCAACCAGATTTTGTATTTGGACGACAAACAGAAGTGGCGCAAATTGCTCGATAAGAAAGTTGAGGAACTCAACAAAAGTTCCAACTTCGGTTCACAGAATAAAGTGGTTTTAGGTAAAATCCAACACATCCTTGACCAAATCAATGCCGATGATAATGCTCGGATTATTCGTGGTCATCTCAATATTGTCTATTGGGCGAAGGAAGCTAAAGAGCTTGACAAGATAACTTCAAAAATAAAGACCGAATTTAAGGAATTGGACATCATACCATACTATCCACAAGGGGAAGAACGCAAGAATTACATCCTTAATAGTTACTGCTGTTTCTCTACCAATTTCTCAAACAATGATTTATACGTAACCGATTTAAAACACGCGCTTTGCCTGTTTATCAATAACACCAATTATAAAAGTGATAACACCGGAATCATCTTTAATGACCGTGAGCATAACATTCCTGTTTTGAAAGATGTTTGGGATGAAAAGAAGAAACGCATCAAGGCACGAAACTTTGCCATTTTTGCCCCAACAGGCGAAGGCAAATCCTTTTTAGCCAATAATATTCTACGTCAGTATTTTGAAAGTGGTGTTCGCTTGGTCATTATCGACTTGGGTGGTTCCTATACCAAGTTTGCCAAACTCTATCCTGAAAAATACACGGTGCTTCGCTACGAAAGTGGAAAGAATCTGGGCATCAATCCTTTTTATATAAGTGGTGCAAATGACCTTACACCCGAGCGATTGGAAGATTTATCCGTGTTCCTTTTCGAGTTATTCGCTTCAGACTTAAAGGTAACGAAAGCACAATCGGTTTCGGTTAAAAAGATACTGCGCCATTATTACGATAGCACTTCAGAAAATCACTCGTTGGATGGTTTTTACAGTTTTATAGAAAGGAATCAGAAAGAGCTTCTGAGCACCTTAAAAATCCATTCCGACTACTTCAATGTCACGAGCTTTTTGCACGTAATGTCAGAATATGTCGGCGATGGTCTATACAGTTTCCTTTTTGAAGTGAGCGAAGACCAGACCTATAAAATCGAGGATAAACGATTGATTGTTTTTGAACTGGATGAAGTTAAGGATAATAAGGAAATCCTGTCCGTGATGCTCAAGCTCATCAAGTCAGCCATCCAAAGAACTATTTGGAAGAACAGAGCTGAAAAGGGAATCATCCTATTTGATGAGTTTGCCAAACAACTGAAGTTTGAAAACGTTTTGGAAAGCGTGGAATTCTATTATCAAGCCATCCGAAAACAAAATGGTGCGATTGGAATTATTCTTCAGTCTATCAATCAGCTTCCGAACAATTCTACTTCAGCGAGTATTCTTGAAAATACCCAAGTCATTTATAGCCTGAATAATGAAAAGGGCTATGATGAACTGGTTAAAAGGCTTAACCTATCCAGCCACGACCTTAACCAATTAAAATCCATCAAGAACAATCTTTCAGGACCACGTAAGTACACCGAAATGTTTATCAAGATTGGCAGGGAAAGTAACATTTTTCGGCTGGAAGTTCCGAAGGAAGTATATGCAGCTTACTTGACCGATGGACAGGAAAACGACCGCATAATGCGGATTTATGAAAAAACAAACGATATGCAAAAGGCAATAATTCAATTCACATCTAAAACATAATATTATGAAGACAAAAATCAAAATTTTAGTAACAACGGTAATATTGACCTTATTTATGTCAGGCAAAGCAACCGCCCAAGGAATGCCTACTTACGATAATACAAATTTTATCAGTTTGGTAAAACAGCTTATAGAATCTGGAAAGCAGACAGCTCAAATGATTAAGTCTGTAAAATTCCTAAAAGATGCAAAAGAGGCAATAGAGAAAGTATCAAGCGTTGTTGAGCAACTAAGAGCAGTTGAGGAAATTGGACAGAATAATCAGCGTCTTATCAACGTAATGCAAAATGATTTGCAGGATATTTTGAATTCGCCCTATATCAAACCCGATGAAGTTTCAAGGGTTGTGGAATCGTTTGACGCCATAGTACAAAACTCATTGGACACAGTAGATTTTATTGATGAAGTCCTATCCAGCGATTACCTAAAAATGAGCGATGCCGAACGTGCTGAAATTCTAAAAGCAAAAGAGCAGGAATCCAAACAAATGGTTTCCAACATCACTACAAAAACCAAACGCTATCGAGACATCATTTCCTTCAGGAAAATGCAGGATAAAGTCAATAATCGAGAAACCGAATACTAAAAATGACTGCGACCATTCTCTTAGGAATTGGACTGGAATACATCGATACCGTCTTCCAGACCATACAGGCCAGCGACTTTTCGCAATACACGATTGCGGGAATGAAAACGCTCGCTGTCCTGTTCTTTCTGGTCAACATCCTCAAAAAATACAATGAAGGCATTGCAGATAAGGATGGCTACACTTGGGGATTGAGTCCAGGCGAACTCGCCAAGAATTTTGCCATTGTCATTTTGGTCATTTTCTCAACGAAAGTATTAGGCTTTTTCGATGGCATCTTAGTTGCCATTGAAGGACAATATCGAGGAACTGCACCAGCCTTATTGCCATTGCAAATGCAGGACATTCCCATTGAAGAGGACGTGAGTATCATCGAGGTTGCCCAAGCTGCTATGACGCTCTTGTATGAAGCCTTGGTCACACCGCTTTACGGATTCAAAATATTTGCATTTATCATTAGCCTGTTCCTCTGGATATTGGATTTGTTCATCTACCCCTTATTCTTGGCAGAACGCTTTTTTCTACTCGGAATAATGCAAACTTTTTTTCCCTTGGTCATTAGCCTTGCAGTCTTTGAAAAGTTCCGTTCGTTAGCTTATACATTCTTCAAGCTTTATGCTGCGGTCTATATGTTAGTACCTGCTTTCTTTTTAGTAAACGTCTTTGTGAATGCACTCTATACGGAAATCAACACCAATTTTTGGGTCAACTTGTTTGGAACCGACACAGGCCAGGGCTTTTTTGCGCCTGTGGTTCAATTAGGTTCAGTTGGATTTATTGTTTTCTTGAAATTCAAGTTGTATAAACGCGCCACATCTTTTACACTCAGACTATTTACCAACTAAATCCATTCAGAATGAAAACACCATATAAAAATATTTACAACGTTCTAAAGCTGAATCGATTTATCGTTTTGACAGTTGTTGTGTGTGCGTTGCTTTCCAGTACATTTTCGGTTTGGATGGTATTCAACACCAATCAAAAAGCACTCAATAGTGCCTTTGCCATTAACACAGATGGCAGTATCATTCCGCTGAAGCTCGTGACCCAAAAGGAAAATTTTCGGGTTGAAGCTTTAGCACATTTGGATCTGTTCCACAACTACTTCTATAACATCGATGCCAGCAATTACGAACGCAATTTGGAAAAGGCATTATGGTTAGGTAATAGTTCTGTGGATAATCTCTACCGCCAGAAAAAAGCCGATGGCGTGTATAACAGATTGCTTCAGTATTCCTTGGTTCAAAAAGTACTGAGTATCGATTCAAGAATATCTGAAAATAATGGCTCGTATAGCTTTACAACGACAACGCTTTTTGAAATCAATAGAGGTTCAATCATCGACACCTATGAATTGGTTTCCACCGGAAACCTGATTATGGTTGACCGAAACTTCCCAAACAATCCACACGGATTATTGATTACCAACTATTTCGAAAACACTCTAAAAAAACTAAACAATGTAAATTGAGCCGACCCGGCAGGTAATTGGCATTTAAAAAAACACGATTATGAAAGTAGAAAAAAACAAGATAGTATTTGCATCGGTATTAGCCGTGATTTTCATATTCCTGATATCCTATTCTATGATGGTAATGGGCGATGATGAAAGTGAAACCGAAAACCTTAAACAGACCTTAGTTCCTGATTTGGAAGAGGACCAAAAAGAGTACGATTCCAAACTGGATGCGATTAACGACTTGAAAAAAGTTCGGGAAAATAACGCACCAAGCATTTACGATGAAAAACTGATTGATTCCTTGGGATTTTACGACCCAGATCTTCCAGAACGCGAAAAAGAGCGTATCGTAGATAGCATCTATGAAGCGGGTAAGATTCAATATTCAGAAAAGCGATACCAAAATTTGGGACAGAGAAGAACTGTTCGCCAAGTGGCATCAACAATCGATTCTGCTGAAGTGAAGCGGGAACAAAAAATTGAAGCGAAAGAATTGGGCTTAGAACATCAATTGTTCTTTGCCGCTTCGCCCAAACCCAATGAAGTTTCAATCATCGGTAATACTGATGAAACTATTTACGTAGTGGTAGATGGCGACCAAGTTGTAAAAGCAAATACCAGATTGCGAATGCGTCTGACCAAAACTGCTACTATCAATGGTAAAGTAATGCCAAAAAATACGCCCGTTTTTGGGTTTATCAGTTTTCAGCCTAATCGGGCTTTAATTGAAATTGAAAACATAAAGCATCATCCCACTAAACTTAAAGCTTTTGATTTATCTGATGGAAGCGAAGGTATCTACGTACAGAACAATTTTCGGGCTGAAGCCACCACCGAAGTCTTGGACGATATTATTGGCGATATCAACATACCCACAGTACCGCAGGTGGGTGGTGTTACAAAGGTGTTTAGGCGTAGCAACCGAAATGTAAAAGTTACGGTATTGAACAATTACAGATTAATTCTAAAACCTAAATTATGAAGACATTTATTTTAATATTGACGGTGTTGATTTCCGCTTCCGCGAAAGCACAGCAGCAACCCATACCACTCGACACTATTTATGCAAACGACACCAAAAATGTTGCGCTATTCTTCCCAGAACCCATACGACAAGGCATAACCGGTTCAGATAACTTTGTTTTTACCTATAACCGTGAAAAGGAACAGTATTTTGGGCTTCTTCAAGCAACCCCTGGGAAGGAAAGTAATTTGCTGGTAGTCAACAGAAATGGTTCAATTTTTTCGTATATTGTAAGGTATAAAAAACAGCTTTCTAAGCTCAATTATTTCATTCCGCTATCCAATAGTATCGGTAATGAAAAGCCGATTGTAAAGGATTCGGTTCTTGTTGAATCTTCTGAAGAACTTGTAGATAACAGCACTTATTATTACCAGAAATTCTGCTCATATCTTCTCAATAGAAAACAGCGCATAGGGCGCATCAAGAAACGAAGCGAAGGTATTATCTTGACCGTAGAGAACATTGTTTTTGATAAGGATGAACTCTATTTCGTTATCGAGATTGAAAATAATTCTTCGTTGGATTACGATTTGAATTTCTTGAACCTGTCGATTGAAACTCGGCAAAAAGGGAAAAGAAAATCGTTGCAACGACTGTATCAAGAACCGATATATAAACATAATCTGCCGTCTAAGATTAAGGAAAATGAAATGGCTCGCTTTGTTTATGTGTTGCCCAAATTTTCATTATCCGATGACCGTAGGGCAATTTTGGAATTGAATGAAAAAGATGGCGAACGTAATATAGAACTGAAATTATCGCATAGATATATCAATAACCCAAATTAATACTATTATGAAAAGATTAGTCATTTACTCGCTCGTACTTTTGTTCCTTTCTTGTTCAGAAAGCACAACAAAATCCCCTTCTGAAACTGCCAAAGTTGTTGCGTCAAGCTTTTTTTCAAAAGATGAATCAGCCTTAAAAAAGCACACCACTTCTGAAGGCTATGCCGGTTTGATTACCGTACAGAATATGATGCCAGATTCTGATGAGGATATCGAAGTAGAAATTTTAGACGAAGCCGTTGATGGCGAAATTGCCTGGGTAAAATACAGTACCACCTACGATGGGAAAACAGGAATCTTTAAATTGGCTAAAGAAAATGGTCAATGGAAAGTGACCAGTAAAGGTGTAAGGGAAAAAGGGCCTTTTTAAAAGACTTTTTTTAATTCTTATCGAGATTGATTTCCCAATAACCTCTCGTACCACCTACACGCTCTATAAAACCAGCATTCTTTAAATTGTTTAGATGCTTTTGGATTGCAGATTCGTTGATGTGTAAAACCTCTGCAATTCCTGAACGGCTTATTCGGTTATCTGAAGCAATTAGTTTTAGAACTTCCTTTTGTCTATGCGTTAATTCTTTAATATCATCAATTTCAGCATCCTTTTGACCACCTATTTGACCACCTTTTAGACCACCCATTACACCACCTATTTGACCACCTTCTTCAACAGCAGTTTCTTTAGCGTTAAAAGTCATTCTAAGGAAGTTATCCGAAAAGCCAAAACTCTCTTTGCCATAGTGTTCCAAAATACGAGGGATGCCAGAACCCAATTGTTCCACGAGTTCCAAATCCTTAAAAATCCGCATCAGTTCTTTGTTACGTGGAACTGAAAAGCCCTCGAAAAATTCCTGTTTGCTCAATCCTTCCGGAAGACCGCCTGCCGATGTGATTTCAATTCTATCCGCAAAGATTTCAAACTTTGGGGTAATCTCATTGGTATAATCGTTATGCACAAAGGCATTGATAATGGCCTCTCGCAAAGCGATGGGATTCCAAAGATTGGCTTGCTGTCTTTCTTTGGCGGTTATTTTTGTGTTGGTTCTGTTTTCAACCGCAATTTTATCAATCACTTGCTTGGTGGCTTTGACCAGGCATTCGTGACCATATTCGTTGCTTTCTATCAAGTCCGTTCGGGTTTTGCCAGAATACTTGGCTACTTTAATTGAGGTATTATTCTTGTCTGCCAAAAGATAGCCAGCGTAATTGAATGCGCCATCTTCGGTTAATAGTTCCAAGTTCTTTGCAAAGGCTTTACCAAGGGTATGACCCGATTCCTCGTAGTAGATTTTCAACTGGCTAAAGCTTAAATCTTGACGACCCGCTTTAATTTTGCTGATGGAATTTCGGGTGCGCTTGGCAAAGAGCTCGTCAATCATTTTTTGTGGCATCGGTTCAGCTGCTGAACCTAAGCGGATAAAACAACCCTTTTCGCTCATCCCGTATTTTTTGAGATGATATGGTTTTTCTGGACCGCTCGCCACGATGATTTTAAGGATATTATTACCATCTCGTTCTTCACTCACAATATCAAATAATCCCAATGCCGAAGGACGGATATTGTTCTTCAATCTATCCTTAATTTTTAATTGGTCGCCATCCGCATCTGCCAGCCCGTAAGTGTTCCCTTCCTTATCAATACCAATATAAATAATGCCGCCTTCACGATAGTTTAAAAAAGCAATGACCTCTTTTTCAAGTCCATCGGACAGTTCTCGTTTGTATTCTATGCGGTTTGTTTCGGTCATTGTTTAAATAAAATCGGACAGTAAAGATAATGATATTAAATTGTGGGAATAGGTTTGTAAGCCTTCTATAAGTCTCCAAGAATCTTGAAACTGGAAAAAAGAACAGCAATAGAAGCTTAACGACAGGACACAATAACTAAGTGTTGCTTTAGTGCTTTATTTCATCTGCCATCCACACACCATATTTTTTCCATAGTTCATACATTACTAACCATTCCGATATCCAAGGAACCACATCTACGAAGTTCAAGTCTAAATTTCGTGGCATATCCTTTGGGTAGTACAAGCACAAACTGTTCCCTGGATATAAGTGTGGGGTTTTTCCAAATTGGATTTGGCTATCATTAAGAATGAAAACCCTTTCCTTTCTGTAAGTGTCATTGATATCATAACTAATTAAAATCTCATATTCTTTTTTGCATCCCTTTGGTTTTATCTTACCCTTACCCAATAGTTTACCATCTTTGACAACTGTTTGCAACCAAGGAAAATTTTTATCGACCAATTCTTTTTGGATATATGCAGCTATATAATTTTTTGAAGATAAATTGTTGTGGGTTTTTTTAATATCCAATTCAATACCACCATAGTTTCGATGTGGTTTGCTTTCATATCCATTGTTTTTCGAAATATTTCCCTTTGGGTCTACGTGATTTTTTCCAGACATAATTGTAAGACCAGCTTTTTCAAGTGTATCTACTTTACCCTTGGATAAATTTTCTAACTGGGCTTTTAAAATAGTTTTAGTTCTTGTACTACCAAAGAGTTCTTCAGCTACTCCAAAATCCCCTTTTTTAAGTCGCTCCCATTTTTCCT
Source organism: Maribacter spongiicola (assembly GCF_004364165.1). Taxonomy (GTDB): domain Bacteria; phylum Bacteroidota; class Bacteroidia; order Flavobacteriales; family Flavobacteriaceae; genus Maribacter; species Maribacter spongiicola. The sequence goes on along the minus strand of NZ_SOAY01000011.1, from coordinate 212,118 downwards.
TATAACTTTTAGCAAAAGCAATAAATTGATTATAAAACTCCTTATCCTTATCCCACTTATCCGTAAAATCTTCCTCTGGATTCACAGGGTTTAATACTTTAATTCTCTTGTAAATTCCGCGATTTTCAAATAGTAGTTGATAGTCTGAGTAATTACTTATAATGCGATTCAGAACATTATCTATGGTTTCATATATTGATGGCTCTCCTTCATAAAATTGTCCAAAAATTGTAGTTAAAACAATACTTGAAGTTCTGTGTTTTGCACTATCATCAAAAAATATGTCGCGATAACGCTTAGTTAGCTGAACCGCTCTCTTCAAAGGTTCTTTTGAATAAAAATCTTCCTCTGGCAAATCTTCCTGTTCAGCTTTTGCTTCAGCTAAAGTGACAAAATTTTCGTATGCCTTTCTTAATAAAATGGGTTGGCGAACATCCTTAGCTATATCCAAAAACCAACCTATATAACCTTTTGGAAATGTAGATGTCCAAGATGCCAATTCACGATCTGGCACCATCAATTTATCCTCGTTCTCAATAACAATACATCCTGGAAGGATATCCAAATGAAAATCGCCAGAATAATTTATTCTTGCACATCTGTTTTTAGGAATTAACTTGGGACGATAAACATCATTGCCTCTAAAAACTCGAATTAAATGATTGTAAATTTCTGAGGAAGTATAGTTATAGTACAAATCTCTAATATGGACAACTATGTCCAAATCAAATTCATCTTTACCATAAGGCTTTGTAGTGGTACCTATTGCCTTTGAACCTTGCGGATATAACACAAAATCGACCTTTGAGAAAAATACTGGGTCTGCTTTTAAAACATCGTAAATGGCATTGTAGGCAGATTCCATTCTGTTGGATCGGGAATCGTCCAACTCAAGTGATTCTGCCATTCTTGCGAGTAGGTCTTCTCTTTGGAAGCCTTGATTGTATAAGTATTCTTGAAAGTTCATCTATATTGTAAATTTGGTGTGCTGTCCTATTTTTAATTTATGTACATTAAAGCATTCCTTTTCAATTTCGTCCTTTGTGACAAATGCATAGTGCTTAGTAAAAGTCTTTTTTGCCAGCAGTTTGTTCAACTCTTCAAATTGCTCAGGACTGAGTTCTATCTGAAATATGTCGTATATAAGAGTATGATATTGTTCGCTTTTGAACCTATTTTGCTTGCTAAGAATGTTCTCGTGCGAACACAAATACTCAGCTCGTATTGTTTGAAAATTTTCTTGACTTACAATTTTAGATTCCAACAGTTCTTCATAAAACTCTCGCCATACTCCAGTCTCTCTGTCTTTTCGAGACTTGAACCATCGGATTATTTCTGGAACGTATTTTGCCTTTACAAAAAAACGTAAATCATCAAGGTTTTTCTTGTCAGATTTCGGGTGTGCTTCCCACTCCTTATAAATATCTTTATTCCCAATAGTTTTATAAACTCCACCAACAGGCTGATACTGGTCGACTTTTGAACCTTTTACAAGAAAATATCTTTCAGAACCTGAAAGCTTAATTCTCATTAAATAGCTTAGGGATACATAAGTTTCCTTATTGGGAATAAATAATGAGCATCTCAATGAAATCCAAAAATATTTTCCTTGATATTTAATCGTTTCATAGATACCCATCACGCAGGTTGACAAAACTGCAAATGCAACAGCAACAAGAATTTCTTTATGAAAATCCGTTACAGGATTTAAATAAAAATACCTGTAAATTAGGTAGCCTACTGCGCAGAAAAAAACTATCACATACCCAAAAAATCGTCTCAATTCTTTACTCATCCTTTGAAACTAGTTTTAAGAAAATAGCGCTTGCCAAAATGACGAAACCAGTAGTTACTTGACTACTTTCAATTTTCCCAAACTGTACCCAATTCGCAAAATGCTCGCATATAAAATTTATAAGACTGTAACTTTCTCCCAATTTTGAGTAAGCTCTGTTAATTGCTTGATTGCGCTGAAAATATGAGCCACTAAATCTTCGTACTCCAGTAGGCTCGTAATCCTGCAATAGGTTTATTAATTCGTTATAATGTAATTCTTTAACGCCATCAGACAAGTTGCCCACAAAAGTGTTATTACCTACATAAACGATGTAGTGGTTTAAAATTCGTCCTAAACCCTTTCGCTTTTTTGCAAGAATTACATCTCCAGCAAAGAGAGTGGGTAGGTTGGGTATTGTATTCATCATATTTCTATTTTTCTTTTCTGACTCCTTTAAATTTTCCGCCGGTCGTTTTCACGTCCATAAACTGACCATTTTCAGCATTCCGCTTAACAAACAAGTTTGTCTTTGGATTAAGTACTTGTGACCTTTGTCTTATAGCTCCTTTTCGAGCGTTATCCCCTGTTGGTTTATTTGTTGCCATATTAGTATTTGTTAAAAATTTTGTTAGTTTTGCTTTTGCGTGTTACTACCACCCTCAGTACGCAAAACCATTCCCAACGCTTTTGCGTATAAGAAATGAAAGCATTGATGTCCAATTGGAATAAACTTAAAGATGAACCTACATTAAGGTTAATAGAAATGTTTCAGGACAATAAGATCACTGAATCTCAAAAGGAAAATGCTTTTCACGCAATTTGTTACAGATTTAAGGATGATGTTTTAAAAAGAAGTGAAATAGTTTGTAAAAGGTTTGGTCACGACATTACTGTTGCGGAACAGGTTACAACAGCAACATTTACATCATACGCAAAAAAAGGTGGCTTTCTTATTCAAAAAGCTAACCAACAGGATGTAGATGATGCTTTTAAAAGTTATTTGTTTAAAATAGCAAAGAATGAACTCACTAATTATTATCGAGAAGAGCAAAGAAAAAAGAATTACCCTTATGATGGAACTGAACGTATTATCACAGAACTCCCAGTTTTAGAAGGGATGAAGTTAAGTATTGAACAGTCAATTATTTTAAAGGCAATAGAATCTCTTACTCCTTCTCAACGAACAGTTTATCTAACTTATAGTCAATATGAGAAATTAGGGTTCAACCTTCCAAAAAAACTTTTACAGGAACTTCGCCAGCAACTTGGTGATATCTCGCAAACAACTATTCGCACTTATAAAAAAGAAGCTTTTGACAAGATTAAAAGCTTTACTGAAGTAATGAAGTTAACTGAAGAATTATCCGATGGAAAAATCTAAAATTGACGAAATATTGGTTTCTTTAGGCTTTGGTTTTCCCGAAAGTAAGAATGATAATATTGCATTTGAAGAAACTTTTGAAAAGTATCAATTTGAAGCTGATGCTAATAAAATAGACTCAGAAAAAATTTTAAAAAGCTTAAAACCTAAAAAAAAAGTAACTAATATAGACTATCATCGTAGAACTGTATTAGCTGCCGAAATTGTATACAAACTTCATAAGGAAAATACATTAGGGCATTTGAAACTTCAGAAATTGATATATCTCTGTCAACATTCCGCTCAGATGGATTTATATACTAACTTTCTAAAACAAGCTATGGGCCCCTATGATAACAGGCTTATGCGGTCACTCGACAAACAATTTAAAGTAAATCAATGGTTTCAATTTTCAGGTGGGGAATATTTAAAATATCAACCACTCTCAAAAATAGGTGGTCATAGAGAGTGGTATGAAAAATATTTTTCAAATCAGCTTTCTGAAATTGACTTCATTATAGAGAAATTTAGAATAACAAAAACCAAAAGGGTCGAATTAATTGCTACTGTATTTGCTTGTTGGAAAGAAATCATTGAAGAAAAGCAGCTTTTTAACAATGAAATTTTGATTAAAAAATTCTATAATTGGCATCCTGATAAATCGAAATTTTCTAAACAGGAAATAATCGACATAATTGAGTGGATGAAAAATGAAGGTTTCTATCCGAAAATCGACCTCGCCTCATCATAAATCCGCTCAAAATTAGACGCTAAATCAGCCTGAGAAAACTGTTTCGATTCCTTTGGTAACTCTCTTTGGATATTAGCCAATTTGAATTGAACCATTTTATCCTTACCATCAGCGTAGGTAATAAACTCGCCCTGCTTCAACCTGAAAAATACGTCTGCTCTAATCTTTGGAATTTCCTTTTCACCTGTTGTTATACGTGTATCAAAATCGAGATTATGGCCACGGCTTATGCTTTTAGTTGGGTCTTTAATGATTTCAAAAAAGCGCTCGTAATATTTGGCAGTATCCGGGTCGTTGACCTTGCCAAAAAACTGATAGGATAGATTGCTTAAAATAGCCTTACTTGCCTTATCGCCATACATCATATCATTCTGAATTTTATCCTGCATTACATAAATGGTGGCAATATCATAGCTTCTTAAAGTTGCCGGAATTCGGTGCATATTCAACAGGCGAATCGTTGGTGCTTCTTCCATTAACAAAAATGAGGGTTTGGAATTCCGTACACTCATTTGCTTAGTTATGGTGTGAATGATTGTGGCAATTACTGGCGAATAAGAGGTTTCATATTTTGGGTTGTTCACTACCGATATGATTGCGGGATTTTCCTCGCTATTGATGTTCAATGGCACTTCGTCTGCAGATAGTGCCATAAAAATGCGCTGTGTACTAATTCGTTTCAGCGCATTTGCCAAGGTACTTTTCACACCAGCTGTCTGCCTATCCGAATCCTTTCCACTAATAAAGGCATCTGCCATCGCTCTCGATGTGGTATTTGTTTCCAAAAACTGGATAAGGCTGTCGGTATCGAGCATTTGATAAATCGCTATCAAATGTGGAAGCGTACAGTAGTTGGGATAATCGGTTTTCAGTTTCCAAATCAATCCACCAATCAAACCTTCCGCGGCATCGTTAAAGAATTTAGTTGTTCCAGTTGTTCCACTTTCTCTTTGCTCTAAAAGGTTTTCAATTAAGACTCTTGACACCTCGTTTACGCTTTCTTCGTTCTCTAAATAGCGAGGTGCAATAGGATTTACCCTATGTATGATTTTGTCGAAGGAAATGACCTTAAAAGGAATATCGCTATCCTTAAAAAGCGGATACGCCATTTCGGTCAACTCAAAATCCTTGTAGTCGTGAATGATTCCACAGAATCCTTCTTTTTGGAAGTGTTTTAAAAAGCCATATACCACACTTTCGGTCTTTCCACTTCCAGCAGATCCGATGATGGATGCGCCCCTTTTGATGTTATCCAATTTAAAATTCCCTTTTGTCGTAGCAAAATTGACTTGATACTTTCTATTGCCATTTTGGACGGTTTCAGTTTTATGCAGAAAAACATACAATCCTATATTAATTAGCATTAGAGGGCATACCATATATAGCAATATCGATACTAATTCGTTCACTTCAGTTAAATAGAAAACCAAGCACGAAAGCATTATGAAATTCAAGAAAAGCGCATACTTGCTCACTCGAAACATCGCATAGAAAACCATACTGGCCACACCAATAATTGAAAGAATTGTTATGAGATTGTCTATTTCCATACCCTAAATTCCTATTGAACTTGATTTGATGGCCACTTCAGCACCACGTCTTAACCTTTTGAAAATCCGAAGTGCGATTTGTGTTTGACTAACTGGAATACTTGGCACTATCGGTAATCCTGATTTGGTAATCATTTTAAACGCTAATGCTTTTTCGTTCGCTGGTAATTTCATCAAGGCGGCGAAATACAGGTTGGGATTCTTCATAAAATCTTTTCGTGCCTTATAGGTCTCTGCAAAGTTGCGTTTGTAGCCAAAAGTCTTGTCAAACGTTTTTTCCGCTTTCTCGAAAAAGGCATCTCTATCAAAACCACGCCTTACTTTTTTGCCGTGCATTTCAACTTCGGATGCTTTATGCTTACTTCCTGGGGAAAGACTTACCGAATTTGAAGCATCCTTTCTGCTCACGATGATATGAATATGACTTTGGTTTCCATCTTTTTGCATTCCCTGGACAATCCGTTTGCCATTTTGCTGGTGTGGTGCTTGGCGTTCCAATTTGGCAATTTCCTTTTTCATTCTTTTAATATTCCCTTCAGCTCGTCCTTCTTGAATGTTTCTGATTTCGGTTTTCAGCTGAAGTATTTTTGTGGCAAAGGGTTGGTTTTCTTTAATCTGAAAATCTGTTCCTTTGAATGTTCTTTGGTGTTCAATTTTCGCATAGTATTTTATATCATCGATGGTTATAGGTCGCCCGTTTATTTCCCGATTGAAACTGGCAACATAATCTTTCATCAGCTCACGAGTATAGGTTTTTAAATCTTGACTATTGTTCTGAAGTTTTCGCAATTCATATTTTGAAGGACTAACCGTGATAGAATAAAACTTGGGTTCTTTCTTTTTTAATTTTGCGGTATTACCATCAATTTCTTTGACCACTTCTTCAGCGGAAATCTCATCGCCATATTGATTGAAAAAATGTTCTATATCCTGTTGTTCCAAACCTTGATTTTCCTTTTCCAAATAGCCTACAAAATCAGCCGAGCTTTGTGAATAATTGTTACCTAATTTTTGAGATGTGATTGTGATGTACATAGCTCGAAAGTTTAGAGTTGGTTGCTTTGATTTTTCTTTTCGCGAAAGCGGACTTCCTTCTTTTCTTCGGCATATTTCTTTTCTACAATAAGCGGTTTTTTGGTTGGCTCTTCGGTCTCAAAAAGGGACTGAATCATAGCCACCGTAGGTTTGGTTTGTGTCTTTTCCACATCTCGCATTATGGCAATAACCGCATTGATTCTTTTGAGTAATTTAGCCTCAATGGTACGTCCTGTTGGACCTAATTTTTCCTTTGGCGATATTTCGTTGTAGAAGAAAAAATCGAGCATCGTTGCCATTGCCTCGGTGTGCGATTTGAAGTATGTGCGTGAGAAAGTTTGGAAGCGTTTTGCAGTTTCCTTTTTAAATCTAATTCCAGTAAATGAGTCCATATTTCGCCGATTTGTCGCAAAATCATCCCTAAAAATGGGCGTTTACAGCCCGTTTGTCGCAAATCGTTGATTGTCTGGAAATTACAAATTATTCAAATCGCTGATAATCAGCGATTTGAAAACGAAAAGGAATCCGAAACATCGCGCAGCGTGTTACCCTCTTGCTATTCCTTTTCGTCACGCGCAAGCGTGACGAAAATCCATACAATCCAGCTAAAAAGCCGATTGCCATTTTCGGGGAAAATGATTTTCCGATATGTTATTTTCGATGTGCAAGGTTATCGGCGAAAGTCGAAAAGTGGATAACCCTACTTAAATTTGAATGCTGAATTTCAGCGAAATAAAGATACGTTTTTTTATTGACTTGGTATTAATTACATACAAAAACACCCCTAAACTTTTAGAGGTGTTCCACATATAATCTTAATGTGTCAGATATTGAAAACATAATCGTAGGTGTATAGATTTTTAATCATTTCTTCAACTATTAACTTTTCATAATCTGCACCAGTTTCGTCAACATATTTTTGAATAGATTCCCCAAAAATATGTGTAACGTGTTCTCTCGAAACCTGTAAGAGTTCCTCTTGTTTTTCCTCGCTCAAATCTTGAAATTTAATGTAAATCATAACTTCAAAATTTTAGTATTCGCTTGGTAACATCAGCGTGTCATTTACAAAAAATAACCGCAGTTCATCGAGTGGAAAATCGGTTGCTCTGTAACCGTGTTTTTCTAAAATATTATCGTTGCCATCGCTGTAAACTATCTCGGCTTCGTAACCTGTAAAATCCTGGTTTTTTTCGGATAATCTTTTGAAGTCTATGGTTACAAATTCGCATCGGTTCATCAAACTTTTTGCAATTACGGACGTGTCCGTAATGAGCCAAAAACATTCTGCAACAGTAGACAGGTATTTCAATCCGTCCGTAAATCTTGTTCGTATGAGCGGTAAAGAATAGAACATTTCCGTTCCCGTAAAATATTGCAATCGCTCTTTTATTTCGTTAACTTGTGCTTTCATTGTGCATATATTTAAATGTGTGAATAATGAAAAAGAGGGCGCAACTTTCGAGAGGAACGCCCTCTTTAATTTTGAAGTTTACTTGTCGCTTTTGCTTCCAAGTAATAGGATTTCATCGGCTACAACTTCGGTAACATAGCGTTGTTCGTTATCATCAGTTGTATAGCTTCGAGTTTTAAGTTTTCCCGATATTCCAACTTCTTTGCCTTTTTCGACAAATTTTTCAACGATTTCGGCAGTTTTACCCCAAGCCACTACGGTATGCCAATTAGTGTCCGTTTGCTTTTCGCCTTTACTGTCTTTGTAATACTCGTTTGTGGCTAATGAAAAACGAGCTACTTTCTTACCGCTTTCAAGTTTTGTAATGGTTGGCTCTTGTCCAACGTTTCCAATCAATTGTACGTGATTTCTAATAGTACTCATAATAAAATATTTAAGTGATTTATATTTCCCCTATTTGTTTTAAACTGAATTAAATTTTAAGGGGTGTTTGTTCTTTTCTTCTGTGCACAGCACAATGGATAGAGTGGGTTTTGTCAAGACTTTTAGGGTAAAATCAGGTGTGTTTGCGACGTAGTAAATCCGCCTTTTTCGGCGGATTTCAAGGAAGTAGAAACCTTATTTTTCACTAAAACTCGTACAGTCTTGACAAGTTCCATAAGGGCATTAGCAATTCTTTTAAACGCAGTTGCGTTTGAGCGTACCGACAGTTAAGCGAAATAAGTGGCTGTGTTTACATTAGAATTGGTTATGTCGTGCCTGTTTTTCGATGACCCGAAAAACAACAAAGGCTTTATCCATTATAAACCCCTTAAAATGTGTAAGACAGCGGTTTGGTTTTTAAGGATTTTCAAGTGAGGGCTCAAGAAGTCCTCGCCGAAAATCCTGTCAAGAAAATCAAGCCAATGGCTTTCCGATTAAAAAAGCGGACTTAATTCACGATTTTGGCTCTGGAATGTAGTGTTCCTTTCCAGCGTAGCGGGAAGGGTTAGCGGAATGGAAAGCTGAAATCGGGCATTGTGTCCAAGACTTGTGTAGTGAAGCTCTTTTCTCGAAGTGAAGTGGTTGCCTGCTTTTTCAGCAGGCAAGCGTGGAATGTAGGGGAATGTGCTGAGGGGTATTTTAGCTAAGATTTATTTATTCAGGGAATAGTGGTGCTGCTTTTTCTAATAATTCTTTTGGTGTTCTCGTGAGATTTAGCTTTTCAACTTTATTGTCCACAAAGAAGGAAAAAGGCTTATACGATGACTTTAACATTGCAATACCTTCCTCTTCAGAACGAGGTTGCGGTTTTGCCTTTGACAACTCAAATCTTAGGTAATCTTCCTGATACTCCAATAGGATATCCCATAAATTCATTTTTTTTGATTGAAGAGCTTCTTTATTGAACATTAGTGTATCAATATCTATGATAACCAAATCTTGGACTCTGGAAATATCTAAACCATTTTCTTCCAATTTGACAAGTTCATCCCGAAACCAACCGTTGAGAATGGCATTTGCTCCTGCTGTGTTAAACATTCGATAATGTACAACCAATATCGGCCTGATAATACCTTTTTTCGAAGGAAACTGTGAGTCATAATCTGCTTTACCTTTGAGTAAAATTTCAATATTTGTTGCCAATTGTCGAACTGCTTTAGGTTTTCCCTTCTCGTTCTCAAACAACTTTAGCCTGAGCTCGGCTTCAAGTACTGTATAATCAGGACTTGTTTTTGATTCTTTAGATATTAATATATCCTTAGACTCAAATAGCATTGCTCGTTTACCATTTCTGATATAATAGTCTGGCGCTCCATCCATCAATTCATCAAGTTCCTTTCCTGATTTTTGAAAATATCGTTTTCCGAATATTTCTCTTAATAATGTATCGAGTGCGTATTGCTCACTATATTCGTATGTTTTAAGGCCATATAAACCTTTAACTTTTTGGTCATTTGGCAACTCATCGTTGATTAGCTTCAACCTAAAATATAGTCCATTGTATATCATTTCTATTACAAATAATGGCGATATAATACGGTATTTTAATTCTTCAATCTTGTACAGAGGCCTACTTCTTAAAGTCACAAAATCCAGCTCTGCAGCTATATCATCTGGGGATAGAATATGCTTGTCTATAAAATCTTCGTGGACAGGGTCTTCGAGATGTATCTCTGTATGAGTTTCCTTATCCTTCATTAAAACTGAATAAGTGATACCTAAAAGGCGACGTAGGTATTCATTGTAATTCTCAACGCCATAATATTTGTAAAAGGCATTTAACAACGGCCCGCATTGCTCAATACCAGAAAGAAATTCAAAATACGACACCGCACGCAGAAACTGGCAGGTAAATACTTTATCGGTTCTAAAGTTTATTAATTCATAATTGTGAAATTGCAACATTAGGATTGCTTGAGCAGCAGTAAACTGTAAGCCTGATTCTTCATCGGCTTTTTTTTGTTCGATTCCCCTATCGGTAAATGAGACCTGATTAAGGTGCAGGTAAGCTCTAAATATGTCACGCTCCATTTCCTCGTTGGTCTTTTCTGTTTCAACATCCTCGGAAATATTGTCAAAGATATATTCAAAGAACAGAAGGCTACTACCTACATACGGAATTTCGTAATCAGATATATCATAGTCTGCTTCTGCTACGTAGCTCAAGAGATTCTGGTATGCTTCATTGGCAAAATTCTGATTACCTTGCGAGAAGAACATATTCATAAAGGCGATTACATCACTATATTTTGATTTTTCTGTATCAAATCCAAGAAAGTGAGAACCTGTTTTCAATAAGGTATCACGACTTATTCCACTCAAATATTCATCAATAGATTTTCGATTCTCTTTTGGAAAGCAAGCTTCAAATGTAACACCAAGTTTAATTTTCATATTTCGTATTTAATCAAACAGTCAATATACTATTTATTTACAGAATCAGATATTGAGAAAAAGAGCCAGCACGAATGCCGACCCTTCTTCAAACAACAAAAGCTAATCGTTGAGTTCCTCAATTTGCTTTTCAAGAACAGTAAGGCGCTCTTTCAAACGTGCTTCAAGCTTGTTCCTTTTGTCGGCATATTCCTTTTCTATGCTAACAATCTTGGATTTGTAATATCCCTGCATTGCGTTGTAAAATGAAATGTTCGTCAGATTATTGACGTGATTGCTTTCGCCAAAATGCACTTGCTTTGTGAGCATATACCGTATCAACTTATGGAAGATTTCCTTTTTGAACTTCTTCTTGAAATTCTCTACCATTTCAACTTTGGTCATCTTTGAAGTTTCCCCTAAGAATTTTGAGAAATACTTTTGTTGACTCATATAGTCCACATTGTTCTCAAATAGCGATATTGAGAATGCGACCATTTCATCTTTTGAAAGTGTCTTCTTCGTATCAATGTATTTGGTCTCACGAATCATTTGCACAACTTCTTCAAACTGCTTGTTGTTCTCTATTTGCTTCTTACGGATTTCCCTTTCGTTGATTTTTATGATTTGTTCTTCAGGCGTACAATCTGCCATTTTTCTGTTGGCCAATGGTGCCGAATAATCCGTAGAATCGTTCTTTGACTTTTCAACAATCTTTACAAAGACCTCTTTATTCCTGTAAGTTTCAGGATGGAATAAAATGCCATTTACGAATCCGTTTTCTTTCGCTGAATTGTATTCTTCCAATGCTTCTTTATAATTCTGCATTGCTTCATCCAATTCTGCCATTAATTCATCTTCAGAATAATCGTAATGTTGATATTCTTTCTGAATAGCTTCAATTGTTGGCTCAATCGGATTCTCTATAATTTCAACATCGTCCAGTAGATAGACTTTCAACCCTTGCTTTTCCAATTGTGATATAATGAGCTGATTGTTCTCGTCATCTGCCCAATACTGTCGTATTTCAGGGATTAAAAGGATATTCTCTTTCTTGGACTTTTCAATCAGATTTAAGAACGATTTACTTTTCTTCGTTTCAAAACAGGCTGCTTTTGTACAGACCATCTTTCCTTCGCCGAATAGATTACCTTGATTAGCTGTATTGAAAGGACACTCTATACAAGACCCAGCTTTCGGCACCAATTTTTTATCGGTAACATCGAACGATGCTTTTTCCAAATCATAGGTCTGGTCTTTAATCATCCTGTTTATCTGATGCGCATTAAAATCCTCGCCCATCGTTTCCAGCAACATCTGTTGCTCTTCTGGTTCAAATAGCGCTACACCAACACCCAATGATATGGTCATTTCTCCATTTCGTATAAATTGCTTGAAACCGTCAATCAATCCAGCCAGTTTAAGTCGCTGTCTGATGAAGTTATCCGTTCTACCCAATCGCTTTGCAATTTCGGTAGGTGCATATCTCTCACTTAGGTAAGCAATCGCCTCAGCTTCTTCGGTAGGCTCGACATCCTGTCTTTGCAGATTTTCGATGATTTGAACTTCCAGAACATCATTATTCTCATAAGTTCTCACGATACAGGGTACAGTCTTCTTTCCTGCCAATTTACTTGCACGATACCGTCGTTCGCCCATCACGATGACGTAGTGGCCATTTAGTTGTCTAACCGTAATTGGTTGTAACACACCGTGCTTTTCGATACTCTCAGAAAGCTGCTTTAACGCATCCTCGTTAAAGGTCTTTCTCGGCTGTTCAAGGTCAGGCTTGATTTTGCCCAATGGTAAGTTCTGAATTTGAAGTACGGATGTTTTTTTTCCGTTTACTTCTTTCTTGGCAGCAGATTTCGCTCTAATGCGCTTCTTTGTGGTACTCGCTTTTGTTGTCATAATACTCAAATTTTTGATTAAACAATATTTGAGCAGAAACCAAACGGAAGATAAAATCTTGGCTCAAGAGGAAACGGAATAAATGGGTAAGGGAAGAAGCGTTGGCTTTATGCCGTAGTCTTTTGATGGAAGTATTTTACGAGTTTAAATTGCGGGTATATTGTATGATATTAAACTACCTTTACTAAAATTTACAACCCATCATTAATTCTGGTTATAATTGCGTTAATTTTTATCAACAACCTTTTTTTTGTACCTCATTTACACCTCAGTTCCTTGAAAATACTGTGAATAAAGGATAGTTAGATATTGTATCGGGAAATAGCTATCATAAAGAAAACAATCAAAAAATAATACGAACACGAGATTAGTTCATAATACACTAGTATTAATTCCTATTTCAAATTGTTATACTTTTATTGATTGTATGTATGAAAGCTAAACAAAGACATTTTGTGCAACTAGTTTATCGTCGCTACTTCGATTTAATTATCTACATCAATAATTTTTTAAATAATTAAAAAATACCTACCGAACTTCTAAACCTTAATTAAAATAAATAGAAGAAATTGAAAAGTTGACGATAATATAATTTAACCCGTTTAACTTAAAAAATACTCAATTTGTTCAATTGATTGTGTGGTTATTTTAAGATTTAGATTTTTTTTAATCACAAAAATATGAGTAGTTTACTTAATAAAAAAAAATGAATTATCCTATGTAAAAAAAATATTGACGTAAGACTGGAGATAGCAACTTTAAATATTAGCTTTAGTAATTGAACGCCTTAATAAGCATATTATTTTATCATTTGCGTGATATGCTCACTCCCCATTTAATAAGATAAAAACCAAGTACCTATATTATCAAGATTCAAATTGCAATAAAGAAACTATATCCTAGTGGTTTTGGGCGCACCTAATCATTACAATCAGTCACTATATTAAAAGTCCGTCCAGAATTAACACTAATTTGTAGAATACTTTCAACATAAATAGGATTATCTACCTCTAAACATACACTATGCGAACTAGTAACTCCCCAATCAGACATTATAATAGATTCCAGTTTATCATTAGATCCATTCCTTAAATTTATTTGTTCCGGAAGTCGAAGGTAATCATCAATTTGAAGATTGCGTAAATTTATATTATTTGACAAATCTAAACTGTAGGTATTATAATCAGATAATCTACCGATAATTAAATTTTCTAAAGATTTCGCATGCGATAAAACCAAATTTAAATTGTCAACTGGAGCCCAAAACATCTTAAGAGTCTTCAAATTTTGATTATTAATCAAATCTAAATTTTTGACATTCGTCAGACAAGTGCCATCATCACCCCTAAAGATTAATTCTTCCAATAATGTATTATGACTTAGGTCGACACCATCAAAAAATGAACAATCCAAAATAGTTAACTTTCTCAAGTTGATGTTATTAGTCAAATCTAAATTTTGAGAATTTAATTCGTCCATTCCAGAAAAAACTAATTCTTGAAGTGAAGTAAAATCTTGTAATCCGGTGAAGTCAGTAATAAGCCTTCTTGAGACTCCGTAAACAGACCAAGCATTTAATGACAGTGTAGTTATCTCGGCTAAAATGGCAGTAGAAACATAATCATCCATAAAATCGTCATACCCAGAATCAATTAAATACTGTTCAAAAGCATCATCAGGGACATAAGTTAAAGATTGTTCTTGAGCGATAGTTGTAGTTTGTTCTTCGGAGAAGCCAGTATTACCATATTCATCTTCTACATAAATTTGCCAGTAATATGTTGTTCCCGAATTCAGCGGGAAAGGATTATTCCCACCAATGGTTTGAGCATGTGAATCAAAGAAGTTGTTTTCAATTGCTGTTGAAGCAACGTAAACCCCTGATGAAGTCCCGAATTGGATGTAGCCCTTGCTAATTTCATTAAGATTCCAGTTCACATTAAATGATGTCGACGTAATTCCCGATATAGTAATATTGATAACTTCAGGGGCTGAATTATCGACTTGACTATTTGAACATCCATTTGCATCTACGGTCTCACCATTAGGCGTATCAATACATTGGTCTGCATCATCAAAAACTCCATCTCCATCCGAATCTTTTTGACTGTCTGAACAACCTTCAGAATCTACAATTTCACCATCAGGTGTATTTGGGCACGTGTCCAAATCATCTGCCAATCCATCATTATCTGTATCCGTCTGTGTATTAGAACATCCTAGAGGGTCAACGGTTTCACCATTAGGCGTGTTATCACATTGATCTAAATCGTCCGTTATACCATCACCGTCAGTATCTTTTTGACTGTATGAACAACCTTGAGAATCTACAGCTTCACCATTAAGTGTATTTGGACATTGGTCAAAGTCATCAGATACAGTATCACCGTCCGTATCGACCTGTGTTTCCGAACATCCACGAGAGTCAACGGTTTCACCATTAGGCGTGTTATCACATTGATCTAAATCATCCGTTATACCGTCACCGTCTGTATCTTTTTGACTGTCCGAACAACCTTCAGAATCTACAGTTTCACCTTTAGGTGTATTTGGGCATTGGTCAAAGTCATCAGTAACAGTATCACCGTCTGTATCGACCTGTGTCTCCGAACATCCACGAGAGTCAACGGTTTCACCATCAGGTGTATTTTGACATTGATCCAAATCATCCGTTATACCGTCATCGTCAGTATCTTTTTGACTGTCTGAACAACCTTTAGAATCTATAGTTTCACCATAAGGTGTATTTAGGCACGTATCCAAATCATCTGTTACTCCATCACCATCTGTATCTTTTTGACTATTTGAACAACCTTTCGCATCAACAGTTTCTCCTTTTGGAGTATCCGAACACTCGTCTAAATCATCAGAAATCCCATCACCATCCATGTCCAATTTTTCAAAAATTGCTGTAAGTTGCTTATCAGAATCCATCCTTAAATTAATAACGTTTGTGGAATCTAATGATGCACCAGCCCAAGTTTTAAAAAAATATCCCTCAGTTGCAGTTGCAGTAATTTTTACTTCAGTGTCCGAGATGAAATTTCCTTCAATTGGAGTTACCTCCCCACCTTCTTCAGGTTGAACAGAAGTGACAAGATCATAACTTATAACTTCATCTTTGGTGGAACAAGAATATGCTACAAAAAATAACAAGAAAACTATAAATATTGTTCGAAGAGTAATTTTATTCATAGAGAATAATCTTTAAAAAATTAATTGATGGTAATATTTTAATTACAATATGATATTAAATTAATGAACTTGAATACAAAGGTTTAATTTGTCGATAAAACCTTTAATTATTCGACGTAATTGAACTTTTAGAAATATCATTTGTAAATAGATTTATAAAGGTTTAGTAATTTGAATTAGACTATAAATTTTGGAATTATAATTTAATCCTCAAAGATTGGATTTATTTAAAGTTTTCTTTTACGGGAAACCATAATTTTCTCAAATAATGTTAAAAAGGACAAATCTTCAACCCCTAAAAAGGAATTGTTTTCGGAACGGTAAAAAGGTTAAACCTAACGTAATTGACTTCTAAAAAAGGATTTTAAACATTATAGGTATAATAAGATGTGAATTACCTCTAAAGGAAATAGGAATAAACTAAAACTAGCCTTTATCAATCGATGATTTCTTTGTGGAGTTTTAACTTAACACTATTTATGTCAATTTATATTATAGGTATCCACCTTATTGGTAATCTATGTTTTGGATTGAGACTGCCTATTATTAAATCACAAATAAAATTTAAGTGTTATGCCCTTTGTGGTGATGAAGCTTTAAATAGATACAATCATATCCCTAATAATTTTTGATATGCTCCTTAGGTTTTTCTATTAAATAGAGTCCCTAACAAAAAATATCTCGAACATTTCTAAAAGTTGAAATCTTTAAAAATTTTTATTTATAATATTCTCAAAAAAATCATCACATAATTTAAATATTATTATTATTACTATCGATGCTTTTATACCTGAATTGTACCTTATTTGTACCCTACAATTTTAATAAGCTGACAATCAGCAGTAGTTATGTTTTGTATCGGAAAATAAACAAAACATCAATATCAACCATGAATAGTCTCATCCTTCCCATAATTTTGAATCACTTTCGCTTCGAATTCAACTAGTTCTTTCCAACGTTTATCTACATCAACATCTTGACCGTATTTACGAGCAAACCCAATGAAAGTCGTGTAATGACCCGCTTCGCTTATCATTAAATCTCGATAAAACTTAGATAATTCTGGATCCTGAATTTCTTCTGAAAGTAATTTAAAGCGTTCACAGCTTCTTGCTTCTATCATGGCAGAAAATAATAGTCGATCTACCATAGACTGTAATCTACTACCACCTTTATTCATGAATTTGCAAAGCTCATTTACATAGCTATCCTTACGTTCTCGACCTAATGTATAACCTCGTTCTTTTATAATATCATGAACCATTTGAAAATGCACCAATTCTTCCTGCGCTAACAAAAGTAAATCAGTCACTAAATCTGGGTATTCAGAATTTAGCGTAATAATGGTAATTGCATTCGTAGCCGCCTTTTGTTCGCACCATGCATGATCGGTTAAAATCTCTTCTATATTCTTCTCCACAATATTGACCCAACGTGGGTCAGTAGCTAATTTTAGATGCAGCATGATATTCGTTTTTTGTAAAAGTAGGTGTCAATACCGAAATACAACCAACAAAGCCTCATATAATTTTTAAATATGAGGCATAAAACAGTATTACATATTTCTTCGATACTGCCCTCCTACTTCAAACATGGCGTGCGTAATTTGACCTAAAGAACAATATTTAGTTGTTTCCATTAATTGCTCAAAAGTATTCTCATTATTCAAGGCAATATCCTGCAAAGATTTCAAAGATTCTTCCGCTATAACTGCATTTCTTTCCTGTAAATCTTTAAGATTATGAATCTGTACTTTCTTTTCATCTTCGGTTGCACGAATTACTTCATCTGGTATTACAGTAGGCGACCCGTTAGAAGACAAAAAAGTATTTACTCCTATAATTGGTAACTCCCCAGTATGCTTCTTCGTTTCATAATACAAACTCTCTTCTTGTATTTTACTACGTTGATACATACTTTCCATTGCTCCAAGCACTCCGCCACGATCCGTAATTCTATCAAACTCAACCATAACGGCTTCTTCAACTAAATCGGTCAACTCTTCCGTAATAAAAGATCCCTGCATTGGGTTCTCATTTTTAGCCAACCCTAGCTCTTTATTGATTATCAATTGTATCGCCATTGCCCTTCTAACCGAGTGTTCTGTAGGCGTGGTAATTGCCTCGTCAAACGCATTGGTATGCAATGAATTACAATTATCATAGATAGCATACAGCGCTTGTAATGTCGTTCTAATATCATTGAAATCAATCTCTTGCGCATGTAAAGAGCGCCCAGAAGTTTGAATATGATACTTCAGCTTTTGAGAACGTTCATTCCCGTTATACTTCAACTTCATCGCTTTTGCCCAAATTCTTCTTGCAACCCTACCAATTACGGCATATTCAGGGTCTAGTCCGTTACTAAAGAAAAAAGAAAGATTAGGTGCAAATTCATCAATATGCATTCCTCTAGAAAGGTAATATTCTACAAAAGTAAAGCCATTGGCTAGTGTAAATGCTAACTGACTAATCGGGTTCGCCCCTGCTTCTGCAATGTGATATCCAGAAATAGAGACCGAATAAAAATTACGGACTTTCTGATCTATAAAATACTGTTGTACATCGCCCATTAAACGCAATGAAAATTCCGTAGAAAAAATACAGGTATTCTGTGCTTGATCTTCTTTTAAAATATCTGCTTGTACCGTACCCCGTACTTTCGATAATGCATCTGCCTTTAGTTCAGCATATACATCTGCCTTTAAAACCTGATCACCAGTTACCCCTAACAGAAACAAACCAAGACCATCATTACCTTCTGGCAACTCACCAGCATACGTTGGGCGCTTAGCTCCTAACTTTTTATAAATGGCATCAATTTTTTTATTGACTTCAGCTTCTAATCCATTGGCCTTAATATACTTTTCACATTGCTGATCAATAGCAGCATTCATAAAAAATGCGGCAATAGTCGCTGCAGGACCATTAATAGTCATGGAAACCGAAGTAGTCGGCGCACATAAATCGAACCCGGAATATAATTTTTTAGCATCATCTAAACAGCAAATACTCACTCCTGAATTTCCAATTTTTCCGTAAATATCTGGTCGATCACCTGGATCTTCTCCATATAACGTTACCGAGTCAAATGCTGTAGACAAGCGAGCTGCCGGCAATCCTTTTGAAACATAATGAAAACGCTTATTTGTTCTTTCAGGTCCGCCCTCACCAGCAAACATTCTGGTCGGGTCTTCCCCTTGTCTTTTAAATGGAAAAACCCCTGCCGTAAAAGGAAATTCCCCCGGTACGTTTTCCTGTAAAGACCATTTCAATATATCTCCCCAGCCTTCGTACTTAGGTAAAATTACTTTTGGTATTTGTGTCTGCGATAAAGATTTGGTCGCTGTTTCTACCTTCACCTCCTTACCCCTAACTATATAGGTGAAAAAATCACCCTCGTAATTCCCTTTCTTTGCGTTCCACTCGTCTATTATCTTCTTATTATGTGGATCTAGGTCTAATTGTAATTCCTCTTTTGCAGCTTCAATAACTTCTAATGCCTTTTCCTTATCTTTTAATATTTCAGCAGATTCTTTTAAGCTAAAAAGTTTTTGAGCTACAGTTTTTTGATGCTCAGCCCTTTCGTTATAATCACGAATAGCATCTGTTATTTCAGAAAGATATCTTGTTCTTTTTGGCGGAATGATGTAAATCTTCTCGGACATTTCCCTTGAACTTTCAAAGGTCGATGTTAAGTCCTCTGCTCCAATATTATTTACAAGCGTATCTATTACCGCCCTGTACAACTGATTCATACCTGGATCATTAAACTGGGATGCAATAGTACCATAAGCAGGAAGCTCTTCTGGTGGAGTATCCCATAACAGATGATTACGCTGGTATTGCTTTTTCACATCTCGTAAGGCATCTAAAGCTCCTCTTTTATCAAACTTGTTTAACGCAATTAAATCTGCAAAATCAAGCATGTCAATTTTCTCAAGTTGTGTTGCCGCACCGTATTCCGGAGTCATCACATATAAAGACACATCTGAATGCTCGGTAATTTCAGTGTCTGACTGACCAATACCCGATGTTTCTAGAATAATTAGATCGAAACCAGCTGCCTTGGTAATATCAACGGCATCTTTCACATATTTTGACAAGGCTAAATTTGACTGGCGTGTCGCCAAAGAACGCATGTATACCCTATCATTAAAAATAGCGTTCATTCTAATACGATCCCCTAATAGTGCTCCTCCAGTTTTACGTTTAGATGGATCTACTGAAATTACTGCAATCTTTTTATCTTCAAAATCAACAAGAAAACGACGCACCAATTCATCAACTAACGATGATTTACCAGAGCCGCCTGTACCTGTAATTCCTAATACGGGAGCTACCTTTTTCGTTTCAACCTTCTTTCTGATGTTATTTAAAACAACATCATGCTTTTCAGGAAAATTCTCTGCAGAAGAAATCAATCTTGCAATATCGGCGTAACTAAGTTCTTCTAATTCGCTTAATGCTACATTAAGGTGCTCTCCAACTGGAAAATCGCTTTTTTGAATCAAGTCATTGATCATACCTTGAAGTCCCATGGCACGACCGTCATCAGGCGAATAAATTCTTTCTATACCATAGGCATGTAATTCTTCTATTTCTTCAGGTAGAATTGTTCCACCGCCACCACCGAACAACTTAATTTGCGACGCACCTCTATCCTTCAACAAATCATACATATACTTGAAGTATTCTACATGTCCGCCTTGATAAGAAGTAATTGCAATAGCCTGCACATCTTCTTGAATAGCACAATCAACAATTTCTTGCACAGAGCGGTTATGACCTAAATGAATAACCTCGCAGCCCGTGGATTGTATGATTCTACGCATAATATTTATAGCGGCATCGTGACCATCAAAAAGAGAAGCCGCAGTCACTATACGAATATGATTTAGCGGTTTATAAGGAGTTTGTATGATATCGTTCATTTTAAATACTCAATTTAATTTTTAGCAGCCTGATTTTTTTCAACGTATTGAATCAATTACGTTTCAATTAATCGTCGTTCAATACATTACAGCATTTACAAATATTGATGTTGCAACAACAATTTTAGGCTGACACGAAAATAAAGATTTTAATTAGCATTATTTCAATTTTCTTTAATTCTGAGCTTTAAATATGATTGATTAATAAATATGCTTCCAAAATTTGACAAATTGATATTATTGAGATCATGCATTACTTTACATTGATACTTATTTCAGATAAAAAAGGCTAGATTTACGATACTATTCATTGCTAAATTCATGATTTATTTAGACCAACTAGGAAATCAAGTTAAAATTAACAGCACGCCAACTAGAATAGTTTCTGTTGTTCCTTCCATCACAGAATTGTTGTTCGATTTAGGATTGGGCGACAAAGTAGTGGGTTGTACCAAGTTCTGTGTACACCCTAATAAGCCATATCTCACAAAAAGTATGATTGGTGGTACAAAAGATCTAAAACTAGAAAAGATTTTACACCTTAAGCCAGATTTGATTTTCGCAAATAAAGAGGAAAATTTAAAGAATCAGATTGAATTTTTAAGTGAATCCACTCCAGTATGGTTGAGTGACGTTAAAACCTTTGACGACAGTCTTAAAATGATAGAACAAATTGGTCAAATAACTTCTAGCACCAAACGAGCGACAGAAATCATTAATCAACTAAATCTTACATTAAAACCAAAAAGACCATCAGTAAAAGTAGTCTATCTAATTTGGAAAGACCCGTATATGACCGTAGGTGGCGATACCTATATTAGTGACATGCTTAATAGGTGTGGGTATATAAATGTGTTTGCTGACCAAAATCGCTATCCTTGTATTACGTTGCAAGAAATAAATGATTATAACCCTGATGTAGTGCTATTATCATCAGAGCCTTACCCTTTCAGAGAAGAACACATAAAAACCATTAAGAGCGTTTTAAAGAATACAGAAGTTAGATTAGCTGACGGAGAATTCTTTTCTTGGTATGGCTCTAGGCAATTACACCTTGCAACTAAAAATTTCTAAACCATACTTTTAATTGGTACAACTAAAATAATGCAGACCTTTTCTAGTTATCAAAGTTGACGGTACCGTATTAAAGACCTAATAAAAGTACAACCATTGCACATTATAGCTTTCGTAAAAACGTACAATGGTATTATATAGTAACTTTGTTCAATTAACAATCCTCAGATATCTAAAACCTAATTTCAGTTTATGTTCAGCTTTTTTTCTAAAAAACATTTTTTAATAGATCACCTTGACGGGTTTATAGATATTCACAATCACATATTACCAGGTATTGATGATGGCGCAAAAACTGTTGAAGATTCTATTGAACTTATAAAAGGTTTTGAGGAGTTCGGGGTAACCGATTTTATCTGTACTCCGCATATTATGGAGAACTATTACCCTAATAATCCTAACACGATTAGTAGCTCATTATCACTACTTAAGAATGCTTTAAAAATGAACAATTTAGAGCATGTAAATGTAGCGGCTGCAGCAGAACATATGATCGATTCCGGCTTCGAAAAACTCCTCGTAGATAAGCAAATTATGCCTATTATCAAAAGCTATCTATTAATAGAAATGTCATACTTACAGGCGTCTATTAATTTTGATAGTTCGGTTGAAAAAATAAAAAGCGCTGGCTTGTTTCCAATATTCGCGCATCCTGAGCGGTATGCGTATTTGCATAAAAACTTAAATGCATATTCTAGATATAAAAATGAAGGATTATTATTTCAATTGAACATTTTATCCTTAGGTGAGTATTATGGCAAAGAAGTAAAACAAACGGCATTATATCTTTTAAAGAATAATTTATTAGATTTTGTTGCCACTGATATTCACAAAATATCGCAACTAAAGTATCTCAAAAAAATAAGCATCAATGAAAAAACATTGATGCTTATTAAGCCTATAATTGAAAAGACTATTTATAATTTTAAATAACCTAGTTTAAAATTTCCACCACTTTTGACTAGTTTTATTATATCCATAGCCATACTTACCTCCGTATCCTAATTCGTTTAAAGTTACATCATTAACTACAAATGAAATTCCTTTCAATTTCCCTTCATCACGAAGGTTTAAAGGAAACTTTACTGCATTCTCGTCAGTTACTCCTGCTCTGGTAACATAAATAATATGATTCGCATAAGGTGCAATTAAAAGTGTATCACTCACTACCATCATTGGGGCAGTATCGACAATAACATAATCGTACATTTCAGAAACTTCAGCTAACAACGCTTCTACTTTAGAGCTCATTAAAAGCTCTGCAGGGTTTGGCGGTATTTTTCCTGAGTAAATTACATCAATCGTATTATTATGTACCAACATTGGTCTAATAATATCTTTAACTTGAATAGTATCATCCAATAAAAATTCTGTCAAACCAGCATCTTTATTTCTAGAAGGTGTTTTCAACTTATCTACAGAATCTCCAGAAAAGAAGGTATATAATTTCGGATTTCTAATATCTGCTCCAATTAAAAGAACCTTTTTATCAGTACTTGCCAATATCATTGACAGATTAGAAGACACAAATGTTTTTCCCTCACCAGGTGTTGATGATGTTACGTAAATAACGTTATTATTATTACTATCACTAGCGCGTTTCGTTTTAATTAAAAAGTCTAGATTAGCTCGTATTATACGCAAAGCTTCAGCTAATACTGAACGGTCATCATTTATAATAATTTTACTATCCTTTTTAGACAATCTAGGTAATTCACCTAATACAGGTACATCTTTTGTAAATGCCTCTAAACTATACTTATTACGAATCTTAGTGTCCAATAAATCCTTACCATAGATAACGCCAAAAGGTAATAACAGACCTAATATCAAAGAAGCTAAATAGGTCATAGCTTTTTTCGGCTTTACCGGTGTTGGACTCGCCACAAATGCTGTATCTATAATATTAGATTTTGGTGCTGCCGAAGCAAAAGCGATTTGAGATTCTTCCCTTTTTTGTAATAAATATAAATAAAGTGATTCCGTTGTTTCCTGTTTTCGAGTAATATTCCTTAGTTCCCTCTGATTTTCAGGAGCAGAATAAATTGTTCCTTGTATTCTACCTAGTTGACTTTGAAGCGTACTAACATTCATACCTACATTTCGCTCCAATGAATTTAGACTAGATTGCATGGTGTTTTTAAGTCCATCAAGCTGCTCGTTTAAATTTATAATCATAGGGTTTTGCTCATCTGCACTTTTAAGCAGTCGCTTTCTTTCTGCAACTAAAGTATTGTACTGCATTGAAGCTTCATTTAAAGAATTACTGCCAACATCAACTACAGGCATTTCATCATAACCCGCCTCGCCATTAACATAATCTTTAAGACCACTAACCATTTGCAATTGTACTTTCGCGCTTTCTAAATTTTGACGACTCCCAGCACTTACCTGTACAGCTGCACCTACCTCCAACCCAGAACCTGTCATACCTTTTTGTGTCAAAAGTTCCTGAGCATCCTTATCAACAGAACTAAGATTTCCGGATATTAACTGTATTCTATCATTAATAAATTCTGAAGTTACATTTGCTATTCTTCGCTTTTCTTCAGAAGCATTTCTATTATAAATGGTTGTTAGTTTATCAATAATATCTTTTGCCTTTGCAGGTATTGCACTATTTAAAGAAACATTCAAAATGTTTGACTTGTCATCAACCATGTCAATTTTCACAGCTGCCTTCAATGAGCGAGCAACATCTTCAACAGGTAGTATCTGAATCTTAAATTCTTTACCAATCAAACTTTTTGTGTCTTTAACATTAGGTGTTATAACCATATCACCTATTGAAGTCGAAATACCATTACCGAAAGAAAAAATCTTATATGGAGAACCTTCGGTTTCAGTATAACCAAATGTAGTCGCAGAAGAGAACTCGATAAAAAAATCTAACTTAGCATTATTAATTGTAGAATCTGCTGCAATAAAATTAATTTTTATTGGAGTGTTAGAATATACCTCAGAGCTTATAACCTTACCAAGTGCTATTATCTTAAAATTAAGCTTCAGCTCTTTAACAACATCAATATAGTTTGAGCGAGATCCTAAAATTTCTATTTCATCTTCAATTTTTTGAGCCCCACCACCTAAAATATCTAAATCTTGAAATGCGCTCATTTGGCTAGTTCCACTTTTCTCTTCAACTATTTGAATTTGAGATTTAACGGCATATTCAGGTATTGTATATCTAATATATATGTAGGCGAACATAATTCCTAGTACACCACATACCACAAACCATTTCCAATGCTTTGTATAATTTGATATAATATTTTTTAAATCCTCTTTTTTATCCGAAATATTCATAAAATTTATTGAATTGGGTATTTAAATCAGAGTTCTAATTTCTTGTAAGTAATATCAATGCTGAAGTAATTAAAATAGAAGCAATTGAGATAGCTGTATTTGCTCTATTATCTAAAGTTGATTGTGTTACTGCTGACTGGTTAGGCTCTACATACACCACATCATTTTGTGTTAAATAATACACAGGTGAATTGAGTGCTGCTTTTTTGGTTAAATCAATACGTGTGTACACTTTAGTTCCGTTAAAATCGCGGATGACCAAAACATTGTCTCGCTTACCTTTTATATTTAAATCATTGGCAAGACCAATAGCCTCTAAAACAGTAATTTGTTCACCATTAACTTGATACGTACCTGGGCTATTTACTTGCCCTAAAACCGTTACCGTAAAATTCCGTAAACGAATATTAATGATAGGATCTTTTAAGTAGGGCAGTAATTCTTGTTTTAGTAATACCTTTGTTTCTTCTGGTGTAAGACCAACAATCTTTATATTTCCCACTACCGGGAAATCTATCTCACCATTCTTATCTACGATATAATCTAATTGTTGCGGTTGACCAATATTTCGTTCACCTTGTGCAGAAGAAAACAAATTAAAAGGCACACTTGCCAAAGCATCTAATGTAGAAACATTGATGCCGACAACATCATCAACCTTAAAAGTATTCGTATGAGTATTATCACTTACAATAGTTTCATAATCTTCAGCGTCCTGAAAGTAGACAACATCCTTTTTTGAGCCACAAGAAGCAATAAGCACTCCTAAAAATACCAGTAATCCGTAATGATTAAATTTCATTTTCAATGTATTCATCTTTTTAATTCTATAAATATGGTTAATGTTCAAATGATTAAGGTTGTACAATTTTTAAAGGAGCTTTGGTACCGTCAATAGAATTTGGTGTTTTATCAAGCTCACAAAAATCTGAATTTTTAGACACATATTCCGGAACAATCTCTTTCATTAATTTCACCGTATTTCCGCTAAAGAACATATTGGTAATACATAACTCATCTATTTTCGACCTCACCTTACTGTATTCAACATCACGCACTTTACTGATCTTGATTTTCTGATGATATGTTGGTAAGGTATTTTCACCATTGGCCAGTAACTCTTCATACAATTTTTCACCTGGGCGTAATCCGGTAATTTTTATATCGATATCTTCTGGGTATCTTAGACCAGAAAGCTTAATCATATTTTTGGCCAGATCAAATATCTTAACCGATTCGCCCATATCAAATATAAATATCTCACCACCTTCACCCATTGCACCGGCTTCTAAAACCAACTGAGAAGCTTCTGGTATGGTCATAAAATATCGTGTTATATCTTTATGGGTTAAAGTTAACGGACCACCATTTTCTATCTGTTTTCTAAACAATGGTATTACAGAGCCATTAGACCCAAGTACATTACCGAATCTGGTGGTAATGAATTTAGTTTTGTTTTCTTTTTGCATACAGCTAATGTAAAGCTCTGCAATACGTTTGGTTGCCCCCATAACATTGGTTGGGTTCACTGCTTTGTCAGTAGAAACGAAAACAAATTTTTCAACACCATGTATTATAGATAGATCTGCTACATTCTTAGTACCACCAATATTAATTTTTATGGCTTCATAAGAATTGTACTCCATTAATGGCACATGCTTATAAGCTGCTGCATGAAAAACAACATTTGGGCTGTGTTCTCCAAAAAGAGCATTCATCCTATTTTTATCTCGAATATCGGTTACGATCGGAATAAAATTATGAAATCCGTTTTGCTTTAATTCTTGTTGCAGATCATACAATGCCGATTCTGCAGAATCGATAACAATTAAAGATTTATAACCGTAGTTACATATTTGACGAACAATTTCACTACCAATAGAACCTGCACCACCAGTTACCATTACGGTCTTGTTCATTAACTCCATCGCAATTTTACTATTTTTAATAGTAATTGGTGCACGATCCAATAAATCTTCAATCTGTACTTGCTTTATTTGAGATACCTTTAGCTCTCCATTAATCCAATCTTCAATTGGCGGTACAATTTTTACTATAATTGGCAAATCGACCAAACCTTCTACCGTCTTTCTTAATTTACGAGAATCTATGTTCTGAATAGAAAAAATAATTTCTGAAATATTATTTTTTACAATGAATGCCTCGGTTAACGTTTTTCTTCCAAATACAGGAACCCCGTTAATATTCTTTCCTATTTTCTTTGCATCGCGATCAATGTATCCAATAACCTTATACCTACTTTTACTATTGTTGGCAATGGCACTGTGTGTAAGTACACCTGAATCACCTGCACCATAAATAATAATATTTTTGGTCACCTTAATATTGCTGTTCATTCTGTTATAAAAAGATTTAAAAACAAAACGAGAGGCAACTAAACCTATAAAAGCGATTAGACTATTAATAATGATAATAGACAACGGTATAGTGAATTGACTTAACACATCTAATTGCCTGTTCACCATAACAACAAAAATAACGAGTATACTAAAAAAGCACACCGCATTAAAAATGTTATAAACATCTCTAACACCGGTATGTCGCACTACACCTTTGTAAGAACCCACAATTAAGAAAGCCAGTAATGCGGCGGCGGCTACCAAAGGTATTTGAATCAAAAAATTATTGACATCAAAATTTAAGGTTAAGTTGAAGCGAATAAAATAAGATAGAACAAATGAAAAAACTACTGTTAAAAGGTCAATGCCCAACACAAGCCACTTTGAGGCATATCGCTGTGCATTGTAATTTAAGTATTTCTGAATCATGATAAAACGTTTTTGATAGTTGCTACAACTCGTTCTAATTCTTCATTGGTCAAATTAGATCCACTTGGTAAACAAAGACCTCTATCGAATAAAGATGCCGAAGTACCATCGACAAACTGCTTCGAAGTTTTAAAAATTGGTTGTAAGTGTAGTGGTTTCCATAAAGGTCTAGACTCAACATTTTCTTCTAAAAGGGCTAACCTGAGTTTTTCTCTCTTTTCAAAAGACGGGGTCAAGATACAACTTAACCATCTATTTGAAAAATACCCTTTAGGTTCAGAAAGAAATTCAATTTCTTCAAATTGATTTAATGTCTCTAGATAATATTGATGATTGGCTCTACGTGCGCTAACTCGGTCTTTTAAAACTTCCATTTGACCACGCCCTATACCGGCCAATACGTTACTCATTCTATAATTGTAGCCAATGTTAGAATGTTGGTAATGCGGTGCATCATCTCTTGCTTGTGTTGCTAAAAACACCGCTCTTTCGGCATAGGATTTATTTTTAGAAACTAAAGCACCACCACCTGAAGTGGTTATAATTTTATTACCATTAAAAGACAAAACTCCAATATCGCCAAAAGTACCACAGGCGATGTTGTTATATGAACTGCCTAAAGCCTCTGCACTGTCTTCCAAAATAGGAATTTCAAATTCATCGGCCACAGCTCTAATTTCTGCAACTTTATATGGCATACCGTATAAATGAACCGCAATAATAGCTTTTGGTTTTTTACCTTCTTTTATTCCACTTTCAATCGCCTTTCGCAAAAGTTCTGGAGACATATTCCATGTATCTCTTTCACTATCGATAAATATTGGGGCTGCACCTAAATAAGCAATTGGGTTGGCAGAAGCAGAAAATGTAAAACTTTGACAAATAACATCATCACCTTTTCCTACACCCAATAACTCAAGTCCTAAATGAATGGCAGCTGTACCTGAACTTAAAGCGGCAACATGAACGGCATTCTCCAGTTCATCTTTAATTGCCTGTTCAAAAGCATTTACATTCGGTCCCAAAGGAGCGATCCAATTCGTATCAAAGGCTTCATTAACATAGTTTTGCTCTGTGCCTCCCATGTGCGGAGAAGAAAGCCAAATTTTAGTAGGTGTTGAAACGGTTTTCAATAGTTGTCAATTTAGGGTTACAAATATAAAATTCAAAATTAACTATACATTTAACCAAAACACTGAATTAATAGTATAATTCGTTTAATACGTGTAAATTATCGGTTAAAGGAAATGGCCTATACCATTTATCGCACGTAAAAGCTTTTGAACCCTGTAAATAACGACTTCACCTAAAATATATTTTCTATTAGAGCTTTAATTTTTAATCTTTGCTTTTTTTAATCCAAATAACCCATAAATGAAAAAGATCACAAAAATATGTTGTATTGGCGCTGGCTATGTTGGCGGTCCAACCATGTCGGTTATAGCAAAGCAATGTCCAGAAATACAGGTAACCGTTGTAGATATCAATCAAGACCGAATTGATCAGTGGAATACAGATGATTTAGATCAACTACCTATCTATGAACCAGGATTAAAAGAAATTGTAGGAGAGAGACGTGGGAAAAATCTTTTTTTCTCTACAGAAGTTGATAAAGCTATCGACGAAGCTCAAATGATATTTATCTCTGTAAACACCCCTACCAAAACCTATGGAAAAGGTAAAGGACAAGCGGCAGATTTAAAATTTATAGAACTTTGCGCCCGTAATATTGCCAAAGTAGCTAAAGATGACAAGATTGTTGTTGAAAAATCGACACTTCCTGTAAGAACCGCTCAAGCAATTCAAAACATTTTAGACAACACGGGTAATTCTGTAAAATTTGAAATTTTATCGAATCCAGAGTTTTTAGCCGAGGGTACCGCTATTGAAGATTTAGTACATGCAGATCGTGTATTAATTGGCGGTAATGATACGCCAAGTGGTCAAGCTGCAAAAGATGCCCTTAGTGCAGTATATGAGCATTGGTTACCAAAAGAACGCATATTACAAACGAACGTATGGTCATCAGAGTTATCAAAACTTGTTGCCAATGCCTTTTTGGCGCAACGTGTTTCATCAATTAATACCATATCGGCTCTGTGCGAAAAAACGGATGCTAATATTCAAGAAATTTCTAGAGCCATTGGCTTTGATAGTAGAATAGGTCCAAAATTCTTAAATGCATCCGTTGGTTTTGGAGGTTCTTGCTTTCAAAAAGACATTTTAAACTTGGTATATATTGCCAGATCTTATGGTTTAAATGAAGTTGCCGATTATTGGGAACAGGTGATTATTGCCAACGATTATCAAAAAAGTCGCTTTGCCGAAAACATTATTTCCAAACTATACAATACCATTTCAGGTAAAAAAATTGTTATCTATGGTTGGGCTTTTAAGAAAGATACCAATGACACGCGAGAATCTGCCGCTATTGCAGTTGCAGATGCTTTGTTAGAAGAACGTGCCGAAATCATCGTATATGATCCAAAAGTTTCTGAAGAACGTATTTATGCTGATTTAGATTATCTAAACACGAGATCACCAGAAGAGAATAGAAGGTTATTAAAGGTTACCAACAAACCTATAGAAGTTACAAAAGACGCACACGCCATTGCTATTTTGACGGAATGGGACGAATTTAAAACGTATGATTGGGAAAAAATTCACCAGCAAATGCTTAAACCTGCTTTTGTATTTGACGGTAGACGTTTATTAGACACTGACACTATGAAAGGTATTGGCTTTAACTATTACAAAATAGGGCAATCATGAAAATTTTAATAACCGGCGCTGCTGGTTTTATTGGTTTTTTTGTTTCAAAAAGTTTGATAGAAAAAGGCCATGAGGTTGTCGGTTTAGATAATATCAACGACTACTATGATGTTAATCTTAAATATGCCAGACTACAAGAACTAGGCATACAACGAAATGATGCTGAACAATTTAATATTTTATCAGAAAGCACTACAAAATCTACTTTTTCATTTATAAGACTTGCACTAGAAGACCGCGAAAATCTTCCAAAGTTATTTAAAGCTCAAAATTTTGATGTGGTTTGTAATTTAGCCGCCCAAGCTGGTGTTAGGTATAGCCTAGAAAATCCAGAAGCCTATGTTGACAGCAATTTAGTTGGTTTTTTAAATATTTTAGAATGCTGCCGTAATTATAAAATAAAACACTTGGTATACGCTAGTAGCTCTAGTGTATATGGATTAAATGACAAGGTACCT
Organism: Maribacter spongiicola; assembly: GCF_004364165.1. GTDB lineage: Bacteria > Bacteroidota > Bacteroidia > Flavobacteriales > Flavobacteriaceae > Maribacter > Maribacter spongiicola. Next base: position 180,937 of record NZ_SOAY01000011.1, on the reverse strand, counting down.
TTTAAAACTACCGACCCGGTAGACCATCCTGTTAGCCTATATGCCGCTACTAAAAAAAGTAATGAATTAATGGCACACACCTACAGCCATCTTTATAAATTTCAATGTACTGGTTTACGCTTTTTTACTGTATATGGCCCGTGGGGTCGACCAGATATGGCCTATTTTTCATTTACAAAAAATATTTTAGCGAACAAGCCTATTAATGTTTACAATAATGGAGAATTGGCAAGAGACTTTACATATATAGATGACATAGTTGATGGTATTACTTTGATTTTGGAAAAAGGATTCATAGCCAATTCAAACTCGAAGAGCAATGCGGCCATATATAATATCGGTAGAGGAAAATCAGTAAAACTGATGGACTTTATAAAAACTATAGAAACAAATTTAAAAAAAGATGCCGAATTAATAATGATGCCCATGCAAGCTGGCGACGTTTTTAAAACATGGGCAGACACAATAGAACTAAAAGAAAATTACGGCTACTCCCCCATTATAGATTTAGAAATTGGTGTAAAAAATTTTATTACGTGGTATCAATCATATAAATAATATTTTAAAATGTACCAAAAGGCTTTCGCTCAATAAAGTTTCAAATTTAACGTTAAAGAAATTAAATAATAAAATAAATGAAAATAGGAATTATTGGTTTAGGATATGTAGGGCTACCTCTAGCAGCGCTATTTGCTAAAAAATATCATGTTATTGGTTTCGATATTAATCAAAAAAGGGTCGATGAAATTAATACCGGAAAAGATATAACATTAGAATTGACCGACCTGGATCTAGAAAGTGTCCTTACTATCAAAAATGAAATTAAGGGGAATGGCCTGGTTTGCACAACAAATATTAATGACCTAGAAGATTGCAACTGTTATATTATCACGGTACCTACCCCTGTCGATGATACCAAAAGACCAATTTTCACACCTCTTATCAAAGCCAGTGAAGCTGTTGGTAAGGTATTGAAAAAAAATGACATCGTTATTTACGAATCAACCGTATATCCTGGTGCTACAGAGGAAATATGTATTCCTGAGCTTGAGAAATCTAGCGGACTAATTTTTAATACTGACTTTTATGTAGGATACTCCCCTGAGCGTATTAACCCAGGTGATAAAATGCATACTGTAGAAAAAATATTGAAAGTTACTTCAGGCTCTACCCCAGAAACAGCTATAACTGTAGACAACTTATACGCTTCGGTTATTACGGCTGGCACACACTTGGCCCCAACTATAAAAGTTGCTGAAGCTTCAAAAGTAATAGAGAATACGCAGCGTGATATTAATATTGCCTTCATGAATGAATTGGCTAAAATATTTCATTTGCTAGGCATAGACACTAAAGATGTACTTGAAGCAGCAGGTACTAAATGGAACTTCTTACCATTTAATCCCGGTTTGGTAGGCGGACATTGTATTGGCGTTGACCCTTATTATTTAGCGCAAAAAGCGCAAGAAAATGGCTATAATCCAGATTTAATACTAGCAGCCAGGCGTATAAATGATGGTATGGGCGAATATATTAGTCTACAAATTATAAAGTTGATGTTAAAACATGACTTAGTAGTAAAAGGCGCAAAAGTTTTGATTATGGGAATTACCTTTAAAGAAGATTGTCCAGATATACGCAATACTAAAGTTGTAGATATGATTAAGAGTCTTAACGAATATAGAGTCGAAACTACAATCTATGATCCATGGGCCAATCCAGAAGAAGTGTTCCATGAATATGGTATAGTTACCACAAACACAAAACCTGATGATCAGTTTGATATTTTAATAATGGCTGTAGCCCATAAAGAATTTATTGAGGCAGACCTTAGTCAATTTAAGCATGAAAAAACATTAGTTTACGATGTCAAAGGAAAACTTAAACATGGCTATACTGCAAGATTATAAAACTGATGTCCCATATTTAATGGAATTTATGAAAGTTTAGATAATAAATTACCTATTTATATAATATAGATAGGTAATTATATTGAAATATTATTTTAATTATATCAATACTGTATATTTTATTAAAACTTTAGTCAAGGTACAATAATTGATTACATATGTTTGTCAAGTTTACAATGTTAATACCAATGCTTTTATAAAGCGTAACTTATCTTAAAATATAAAACCTAACTAAACTGTAAATTTTAAACTGTATTCTCATAAAAAAACTAAGCCTCTTTTTTTATAAAAATATTAATTAGAAAATTTCTTTAAATTTGATAAGAAACAATAAGTTCTTTTATAGTGTTCATTATTTTCGGGGAATTGCAATCCTTGCTATTATGCTTACCCATGTTTGGCTACTACCAAATTCTAAACAAGATTATTATTACGATATTTTTTATTCGTTACGCGAAGCTTTATTTGATGGAAGTACAATTTATTTTGTACTAATTTCTGGCTTTCTACTTAACTACTTAAAAGACAAATTTGAGATTAAGAGATTTTATAAGTCAAAAATTAAAAATGTAATTAGCCCTTACGTTTTTATATCCATTTGCATTCTTATTGCTACCTCTTTTTTTGGTACAGTCAAAGAATCTTTTCATAGCTTTTTATACCAGCTCCCTGAGCATTTGATAAATGGTACTGCATCAGGACCATTTTGGTATATTCCTTTTATAATACCATTTTTTTTGGCAGGACCATTAATTATAAAAATAACACAAGCCCAACTTCATAAATTACTTCCACTTCTTTTATTTTTACCTATTTTAGGAACTAGAACAGGTGTAACTGTCACTTTACAGATGTACCTTTATTTTTTCCCGATTTATCTTCTTGGCATATATTCATCTATGAACTACGAGACTGTAATTACATTTGTAAGACACTATATTACACCTTTAGTAATTGGTTTTGTTTTTTTGAGTATAACAATATTTCATATAGTATTATATGACGTAGATTTAACCTATTGCATTTTTTCACTTAAAGACGGCCTTGTTTACTTAAAGTGTTTATTAGCAGCAATGCTCTTAATCCGTCTTTGTGATTTCTTAGCTGCTAAGAACATAAATACATTAGACAGTTTAGCACGTTATAGTTTTGCCTTTTATTTCTTACATGATTTTATCAATTATCGCCTCCTTTTCATATCTATTAAAGTAATTGATTATTTTAATTTAGAAGGATACGCTCAAATAATTTGGGGCCTAATTTGGGGATTTGTAGTTATTCTTATTACAGCAGCCATCATTCTAGTAGCAAAAATAATTCTTGGAAAATATTCACGAGTACTAATTGGAGCTTAACACTTTTTTTTAAAAATCAAATTACAGTGTTCGTAACTAAGAATTAGGACAGAAAACCTAATAATTTGTTTTTATTAAAACGATGTTGGATGCATTAATTGGGTCTCAATTACATAAAACTATACACCCACTTCCAAACCGATAATTTAGATGTAGCTCAACCCTAACATAATTTAGCAGTATTCATTTTTTGTCTCAACGCTATGAATGTAATATAAAATTGAAATAAAAACTTTATCTATATTCTATATACTACTTCAAAACTGTAAACATAAACCGTATTTCATCGAAATTATAAACAAAATGATGCATTTCGTCGATGAATAACGTCCAAATATCTAACATCCATCGTACACCTAATATTAAAATTAGTTTAACAACTAATATATCAACAAGTTAAATATAATTGTTCACAAAATATTAAAAATAATTTGACGTTAAATTACATACTTCCCCATTTCAAATTTATGTATTTCATCGAAAAAACAAGTTATTTCATCGGACAACTAATTAATTAAAGTATAATTGTAACCCAAATGACAAAGTTTTTAATTCTAAAAGAAATTCACCTACTTATGCAAAATTTCCAAAATCAATTCACAAAATTGACCTTATCAATTTTTGCCTCTTTATTACTTTTTTCCTGCAGTAAAGACGCCGATCTTTTATCTGAGTATGTAATTAATACTGATGACGCTCGAATAGAAAATTCATTATTGATTAATGATAGTTTTTTTATAGAAGCTGGTCAATCCACTATAGTAATGGATGTATTGAACAATGATAATTTTGACGCCGACGCCGAAGTACGTATAATACAAACATCAGAACCACTTAACGGTATAGTTACCATAAATGACGATAACACGTTAACTTACAAAGTTAATACAGAAAGCTCTTCAGAAACAAATACAACTGAAGAAACAACAACTGAAGAAACAACACCTGAGGAAACAACACCTGAGGAAACAATTCCCGAGGAAACGACTCCCGAGGAAACGACTCCCGAGGAAACGACTCCCGAAGAAACGACTCCCGAGGAAACGACTCCCGAGGAAACGACTCCCGAGGAAACAACACCAGAAGAAACAACTCAAGAAGAAGCTGTAACCGATTCTTTTACCTATACCACCGAAGAAACAGATGAAGCAGGTAATGTTACTACACAAGAAGCTAGTGTAACGGTAAATATTGCACAAAATAATATCGCTACTTCAGGCACTAATGTCTATTATGTAACCACTTCAGGAAATGGAGGTAATAATGGTAAAAGTGTATCAGCTTCATGGAGCTTGGCTCACGCATTCGGCTCGGCTAAAGCAGGTGATATTATTTATATTAAAGCAGGTAACTATGGTTCTTCTAAAATGACCATTAATAAATCTGGCGCGTCAGGAAATACTATTAAGTTTATTGGTTATACTAATGAACCTGGCGATATAATAGCGAACCAAGGCTCAACCTTCAATTATGGAGACAATGCAGACGCTACAAAAATGCCTTTACTAGATTCAAACAATACAGGTGAAGGTATCATAATAGCAGGAGCTCATGTGGAGTTACATAATTTCCAAGTAAAAGATTTCAGTATTGGCATTAAGGCTTCAGGTCAAAATGTAACTTTAAATAACGTAGTAGTGTTGGATATGGGTAATCAATCAACGAGTGGTTACGATGGCTTTGGGATACACTTTATGAATACAAGTAACTCAATTATTCAAAATTCATATATTGAAAACAGTACTGCGGAATCTTTTAAAGTATATGGTGGCGGAAATAATAGGATTAGTTATTTAGAAGTGCGGGCTGATAACCCTATAAACCCAACTGATTACTATTTATTACTTAGTAATACTTCAAATAATATTGTTGAAGATTCAAGGGTAGAGCGTGCACCAGGTCTTTCACATCCTGGTCATGGTCTTATTTGTAAATGGAATTCAAAAAACAATACATTCAGACGTTGTGAAACCAAATATACTGGAGTAGAAATGGCTTTCAGTGACGTAACAGGGAATTTATTCGAAGATATTAGAATGATTGGACAAGGAAGAGATCATTATCAAACCAATATAGATTTTCGAAATGGCGCCAATAACAATACTGTGCGGAATATTCACATAACAGATGTAAGCTATGCATTTGCATTTGTAGATGACAATGATGGATTTACACCCTCACCCGATACAGACGTACCACATGCAGGATATAACAATAAGATAGAAAACGTGGTTGTAGAGAATGCGTCCATGCTACTAAGAGCTCTACCAGGAACATTAATAGGTGGAGACATAAATGCTTTTGTACGAAATAATATTTTTGATAATTGTACTTTTACAAATTATGGTGTATTAGCTAATTTTTACATGCGTAATGAAGGTAATGAATTTAAAAATTCTTCCTTTAAAAATGGGAGTGTAGGAATTAAAATAAATAACGGAAGCCCATATCGATCTGATATACTTAATAATGTAAAATTCACCAATTGTACTTTTGAGAACGCGCCTCAATAATTAAGTCGTATTTTTTTTTACAATTGTTTAACCAAAAAAACCATGCCGAGCTTCAAGTAAGGCATGGTTTTTTTGGTTAATTGAAATCAATCGTTTCAGTATCTAATTTAAGAAATTACCTCTAACGGCAAATTCTGCCAAAGTATTAGTCAGATTTTAATAATACTCAAAATTTATAAAATAAAAATTCTAAATTATTATTTTAAATCCTCACAATATGCAACTCCAACATTCTAGAAAAAACCTTGCAAAAGGGCATAAATAGATTAATCGTAAAAATCTATTTTTCATGAAAAAAGTAATTCTTATCCATAGAAAATCAACTTTTATAGATCGCATTAGTTACTTCAGTTATTATTCAAGATATTTGAATTCCAAAATAGATTTAGATAATGAATAACAATACCCGCTACTTAATTGTGCTATGAGCCTTAGTTCAAAAATATTTCATGGTATGGCTTGGAGTGCCGTAGAACGACTTTCTGTACAAGCTGTGCAATTTGGCTTGGGTATCATTTTAGCACGTATCCTTACCCCGAAAGAGTATGGCGTTTTGGGTATTTTACTTGTTTTTATTACAATAGCCAACGTTTTTGTAGACAGCGGGTTTACCAAAGCTCTAATACAAAAACAAGACCGTTCGGCAGATGACATCACTACAGTTTTCTTTTTTAATATTGCTATAAGTTTGGTTTGTTATTTCTTACTGTGGTGGACTGCCCCTTTAATAGCTACTTTTTACGAAATAGACCAACTAACACCATTATTACGCGTACTATCGCTTTCCCTTATAATCAATGCCTTATTTGCAGTACCGGTCACCCTTATTACAATTGATTTAGATTTTAAGACCTTAACCAAGGTAAATTTTGCTACGGCAATCATTTCAGGTAGTATTGCAGTATATATGGCTTATATCGGTTATGGAGTTTGGTCGCTAGTAGCTCAAATATTAATTAGATCTTCGCTTACCGTAATTTTAGTTTGGTGGCTAACAAAATGGAGACCAACAGGTAGCTTTTCTAAAAGCTCTTTAAAGCAACTCTTTTCGTATGGTTCAAAACTACTGGCATCTTCCTTATTAAATGTTACTGTAAATAATTTTTACGCCCTATTCATTGCCAAATTAATCAGCACCAAAGATTTGGGCTATTATACTCGAGGTACACAATTTTCAGATGTAGTGTTTGGGGTGCTCAGTAATGTTCTGGATAGTGTATTATTACCAGGATTATCTAAAATACAAGAACAGCGGGATGTACTTATTCAACAGACTAGAAATATTATCAAAGCCACAGCACTTTTAATAATACCTTTATTTCTTTTTTTGTCTATCATTGCAGAACCTTTAATTCGACTTTTATTAACAGAAAAATGGATGCCCGCCGTACCTATTATGCAAATATTTTGTATAGCTCGTATGATTACCATCATTTCAGGGATAAATGTAAATTTATTGTACGTTATTGGTAGAACAGATTTGACTTTAAAACAACAATACAGCAAAATTGCCGTTCGAGTTATTTTACTATTAGCTGCGTTAAAATATGGTATAATTTATATAGCCTTAGCTGAATTACTTTCTACTATTATCCATTTTTTTATAAACACCTATTATCCTGGTAAAATAATGAACTATGGTGCAACTGCGCAATTAAAAGACCTACAGACCATAAGCTTGGCGTCGTTACTTATGATAATAGTTGTCTTTGGAGGTATGTATTTCATTGATAATGATTTTTTAAAACTTTGTATTGCACTAATATTAGCCTTGCCAATATATTTCGGTTTACTTCGTTTATTTAAAGTTAAGGAATTAGAAAGCCTATTAAAAAAGGTTAAGGAATTTTCGAAACATAAAAACTAAATTAAATAAGCTAAAACTGAATTAATACATGGCAAATAATACAAAAATCTGTTGTATTTTTAATTTAGCCCCACATTACCGTGCACCGATTTATAAATTAATGGATAAAGAGCTCCAATGTGATTTTTATTTTGGAGATGATGTAGGAACCCCTATAAAAAAAATGAATTATGCAGATCTTACTGGATTTAAGAAAGAATTAAAAAATATTTATATTCCTAATACAGGATTTGAGTGGCAAAAAGGTGCTTGGCAACTTATTTTTAAACCTTATACTTACTATATTATTACAGGCACACCAGGTTCACTTTCAAATTGGCTTTTGGCTTTATTAGCTATCTTATTAAGAAAAAAAGTTTATGCATGGACACATGGTATGAAAGGGAATTTGACACCTGCCGGTAAATTAATAGCAAAAAACTTTTTTCGTTTATGTACAAAAAGTTTATTGTACGGAGATTTTTCGAAAAAACTGATGATAAATGAGGGCTTCAAATCAGAACAACTAATACCAATATATAACTCATTAGATTATGATTGTCAATTAGAAATTCGAAAAACATTAGTGCCTTCAACAATTTATAAGGACTATTTCCAAAATAATGATCCAATACTAATCTATATTGGGAGAGTTCAAAAATCTAAAAAAATAGATTTATTAGTACATGCTCTTTTCGAACTAAAACATAACAATAAAAACTGCAACTTAGTTATTGTTGGAGAGGACATTGATAATAATGACATACCTGCTTTGGTAAAAGAATATAATCTACAAGAACGAGTTTGGTTTTTTGGACCTTGTTATAATGAAGAAAAAATAGGCGAACTACTTTTTAACAGTGACATCTGCGTATCACCAGGTCTAATCGGGCTAACAGCTATTCATGCACTTACCTATGGTTTACCTGTTATTACTTCCGATTTGTATTCACAGCATGGACCAGAATTTGAAGCTATTGAACCTGGTATCACTGGAGATTTTTTTAAAGCTGGCGACATTCTAGATCTTTGCAAAAAGATTAACAATTGGATTAATCTGTCTTCCAAACTAAGGGAAAGAGTGAGATTGCATGCGTATAGCATGGTAAAAAGTAAATATAACCCTCACTATCAAATTAAAGTATTAAAAAGTTTAATATAATATAGAATATGAAAATTTTATGGATATCCAACATGATATTTCCCGATTTAGCTAAAGCAATTGGACAAACAGTACCAATTGGAGGTGGATGGATGTATGGCTTAGCAAAGGATATAATTGAAAGTGGTGTTCAACTGTCAGTTGCCACAGTTCGGCCAAATATTAATGACTATCACGGGAAAATAAATGGAATAACATACCACTTATTAAAAGGTGAAAAATCTATTCTTTATTTTGATAAATCATTAGAAAATAAATGGAAAGAACTCATTACCAAAGTAAAGCCCGATCTTATCCACATTCATGGTACCGAATATGCACATGGATTAGCTTTGGTAAAATCTTGCCCTGATATACCATATGTCATATCCATCCAAGGTATGATAAGTGTATATGCAAAATATTACGCGGGTCAAATACCTCTTATAAATATATTAAAAAACTTAACCCTCCGAGATGTATTGAGAATGAACTCGATATGGCACGCAGAACGAAAATTTGAAAAAAGGGGTCGAAAAATTGAAGTTCCATATTTGAAACTATGTAACAATTTCATAGGTAGGACACAATGGGATCACGACCACGTTATAACAATAAATCCCAAAGCAAATTATCACTTTTGTAACGAATCCTTAAGAGATCATTTTTACAAATCAGAAAAATGGAATCTAAAAAATGCATCAAAATATACAATTTTTTTAAGCCAAGCACTTTATCCAATCAAAGGTTTACATAAAGTTCTAGAAGCATTGAAAATTGTAAAATCAACGTTTCCCACTGTTCAATTACGTATTGCAGGCATGGAAATCACAAAAAGTGATACCTTTTATGATAAGTTAAAAATGGACGGTTACGGTAAGTATATAAAAAGAAAAATTAAAAAATATGGTCTTTCAGATAATGTAACTTTTACCGGCCCTTTAGATGAAGAAGCTATGGCACAGGAATATCTTAAATGTAATTTATTTATTTGTCCATCTAGCATTGAGAACAGTCCTAATTCTCTTGGGGAAGCTCAATTATTGGGAGTGCCCTGTATAGCTTCATATGTTGGCGGTATACCGAATATGATTATTCATGGCGAAACTGGGCTCTTATATAGATTTGAAGAAGTTGAGATGTTAGCTCAATCCATTAAGTTAATTTTTAAAGACGATAAATTAGCACATATATTATCTGAAAATTCTATAATTACTGCTTCAAAAAGACATGACAGAAAGGTAAACTGCAATAGAAACATAAACATTTATAAAAACATAATTCAAAATAATAATGCTCAATTTAATTTAAAAGCTTTTTGAAAAAAACTGATAACTTGAAACAAGTCTTTGTAAAACAAGGTAAACCAATGAATTTTTTGTCCTTATATCTTAAACCAATGCCTATAATGGTTATTGGTTTACTATTTTTATATTTATTGAACCCCTTCAATTATGGCTATGTGCCCGGTTATATATTGACAGGATTAATTTTTATTAATAAATCTTTTATTGTCAAAAATTTAGATGGAGATTTTTTCCTACTGCTATTATTTTCGTTTATATATGCATTATTTTATTCTTTTGATTACGAAAGTCAAGGCAAGCAGTTTATTGCAATTTATGCAATAACACCTCCATTCTTCTATTTGACAGGAAAATACTTAACCAAGGACAAACCAAGTCCACAAATTTTATTTTATTTACTGTTTGGCACCGGTGTAATATTCTCTCTTTCGGCATTAATTTCGGTATTCCTAAATTATCTAGATGGAGGTTTTGCACAAATAGAACGTACAATTGGCATGTTTTGGGATAATAGACCAGTATCAGCCACTGGAATGGGAGCCTTCTTTACTATGAATATGTGCATCCCAGCTCTATTAATTCTAAGTAAAGGTAAAAAAAGTAAAATTTTTAATATGACAGGGGTTATAATCTTTATTATAACTTTAATATGTACTATTCGCTTGGGTAGTCGCACACAATTGGGGATATTTTTAATAATGACCGCATTGTCAGTATTTTATATGCTTCCAAAACAATCATTTAAACAAAGTTTTATTTTGTTCAATATTATTGGTATAACAATATATTATATCTCAACTAAGGTTTCATTTAATTTAAATGCTGATTGGTTAACTACCTTCGCAGGAAGGATGGAAAATGGCAGCAGTGATATTGCAAGTGGAGGTGGGCGAACAGAACGCTGGGTAAAATCATTTGAATACCTTTTTACCCATCCCCTAGGCTGGGAAGTAAATGAATTTGGTTATTCACATAATCTTTGGCTAGACGTGTTAAGATTGGGTGGAGTGCTCCCTTTTTTTATTTTAATAATCTTTACAATCAAATCTTTCAATAAGATTAAACAAGTTACTTCATTAAATCCTAAAAACACATATTTTAATGGACAGGTATTAGTTTATGCACTATCATTTTTACTTTTATTTATGGTAGAACCAATTATGGAGGGTGCGTTCACCTCTTTTGTTCTATTTTGTTTATTTATGGGAATTATAAATAAATATAATGATAACATTCTAAATGATCAAAGACTAGAAGGGGTCAATAAAGTTTCATCTTAATTATAACATTAAAATTAAAAAACATTCTAAGGTTAAGTTTAGGTTTTTACAAAATTATTTTTTAATATTTTTTTTAAATTATCAAAAAACCCATACAATCAATAACAATAAACATGCTTTTTTACAGTTTTAAGAATATGTTAATTTATTACACAAACAAATTAACTCGAATAAAATATTTTTTTTAAAAACAAAGGGTAATTTATGAAAAAAATATCTTTTTAAGATTATAGTATTATGAGTAAAATAGCATTAATTACTGGTGTTACAGGGCAAGACGGGGCTTATCTAAGCGAATTTTTATTAAAAAAAGGTTACATAGTACACGGCCTAAAAAGACGTTCTTCTTTGTTTAACACTGACCGTATAGATCACTTATACCAAGATCCACATATAGAGCAACGTAATTTTATATTGCATTACGGAGACATGACAGACAGTACCAACCTTATTCGGCTTATTCTAGATATACAACCCGATGAAATTTACAACTTGGCAGCAATGAGTCATGTGCAAGTATCGTTTGAGGTACCAGAATATACCGGCAATGCAGACGGTCTAGGTACACTAAGAATACTCGATGCGGTACGTCTCTTAGGACTATCAAATAAGACACGTATTTACCAAGCTTCAACTTCTGAACTCTATGGAAAAGTACAGGAAGTACCACAGTCAGAAACCACACCTTTTTATCCAAGAAGCCCATATGCAGTAGCTAAAATGTATGCCTATTGGATAACAGTAAATTATAGAGAAGCTTATGGCATGTACGCCTGTAATGGAATTTTATTTAATCATGAATCTCCAATTCGTGGTGAAACTTTTGTTACCCGTAAGATTACAAGGGCAACAGCACGTATCGCACTTGGAATGCAAGATAAATTCTATCTTGGTAATTTAGATGCACAAAGAGATTGGGGCCATGCTAAAGACTATGTGCGGATGATGTGGATGATCTTACAAGCCGACAAAGCAGAAGATTGGGTAATTGCCACTGGAAAAACAACCCCTGTTCGTGATTTTGTAAAGTTTGCCTTTGCAGAAGTAGGAATAACATTAGAATTTAAAGGTGAAGGTGTTAATGAAAAAGCATTTGTAAAATCGTGCAGTAAACCTGAGTTTGCAGTAGAAATTGGAAAAGAAGTTTTAGCGGTAGACCCTAAATATTTTAGACCTACAGAGGTAGATTTATTGATAGGTGATCCTACGAAAGCAAACACAAAATTAGGTTGGACGCCTGAACATGATTTACAAAGTCTTATCAAAGATATGATGCAAAGTGACGTGAAATTAATGCAAAAAGAACGTTATTTAAAAGACGGCGGCTACCGTACAATGAATTATTTTGAATAAGTAATGTTGCCCCATATATTCAAAAAACCATATTTAATAGAGGTAAATAATTCTAAATAAATAGTCTACCTAGGAATAAAAATTGCAAGGTAAAAATGCAATAATATATCTACTCGTTACAGATTATTAATACATATTACAATTTAAGCCGTTGACTATATGTTAAATATGAAAAAATCTTAATATTACGTTTCAGATAACCAATGTGAACATTGGATATCTGAAATACAAAATAAGCTTATAAACATGGACCATTATGATTATATAAAATGTAATCATATACATTTAGTAAAAAACAGGTCTTTAAAATAAATTGTTGTATGATAGCACGATAGCTGGTAATTCATTGAAAAAACTAACAAATGTGGGCAGGGTCTATAACCTCATATGGCAGCAGAATGTTGAGCAAAAAAACGTGATTGATATGTGTACAATTAGTACACTTCAATTTTGAATTATAATAAATTTATAAAATGCCTAGAAATAAAAAAATTGAGTAATGTATAAAATAGCAGTATTGTTAACATGCTTTAATAGAAAGCAAAAGACATTAGATTCTTTAAAGCATCTTTACCTTTCCCTAGAAAAAGTAAAGGATGATATTAGTATCGACATCTATTTAACTGATGATGGTTCTACAGATGGCACAGCTGTAGCTGTTGCTGAAAACTATCCAAATATTAACGTATTACAAGGAACAGGAAGTCTATATTGGGCAGGTGGAATGCGTAATTCTTGGAATGAAGCAATTAAAACAGAATATGATGCATTTCTGTTATTAAACGATGATACCAACGTTTACGACACCATGTTTACAGAACTTATTGAAACTCATGCATACTCTCAAAAAAAGTATGGTAAGGGTGGTATTTATTGTGGTCCTACTATGGATAAGGACAGTAAGGAATACACATATGGCGGTCATAACTTCACAAACAAATTTCTTGCTCATTTTACAAAAGTTCTACCAAATGGAAAAAGTCCACAATCTTGTGAACTCGGTAATGCTAATATTATGTGGGTAAGTAAAAATGTGGTTGATGAGATAGGTATTCTGTCTAAAAAATATATTCATGGACTAGCCGATTACGATTACACATTAATGGCAGTAAAAAAAGAATTACCCGTATTAGTCACGCCAAATTATTTAGGAAATTGTTCAGACGACCATACGAATCCTTACAAAACTTTTGCAAAGCTATCTTTCAAAAAAAGAGTTACTCTTTTGCATAGTCCAGTTGGTTTAGACTTTAAATCAAATCTAGAATACAATAGACAGCATTTTCCTGTTCGGCTACCAATAGTTTATTTAATGGGATGGGCTAAAGTAATTTTTCCAACTATTTACGCTAAAAGGCATAGCAACTTATGAACACAAATTCAATGTATAAGTTGTTTACAATAGCTTACAAATTTTAAAACAAAATTGATACAATCAACAGGTTGATAATACAACATCAAAAAAATATTTTTGATAAAATAAAATTCAACTATTACTCTTATTACTAAAATTATTTCGATACGATTAAATCTTAAAATATGATAAAAAAAAATCTAATTATTTTTGGAACAAGACCGGAGGCAATTAAAATGGCTCCATTGGTCAGAGCATTTAAACAAAATAATTTGTTTGAAACAAAAATATGCGTGACTGCTCAACATCGGGAAATGTTGGACCAAGTGTTAGATTTTTTTGAAATTATTCCAGATTATGATTTAAATCTTATGAAGCCGGGACAAAATCTCTACGGTTTAACTGCGGATATAATAACAGAGCTACAGCCCATTCTTGAAGAATTTCGACCAGATTACGTTTATGTACATGGTGATACTACTACTACTATGGCATCAAGTATTGCAGCATTTTATTCTGGTGCAAAAGTCTGCCATGTAGAAGCTGGGTTAAGAACATTTAATAAATATTCTCCTTTTCCAGAAGAGATTAATAGATCAATTACCGGTCGTTTAGCAGATTACCATTTTGCACCAACTCAAACTTCTTTTGATAACTTAATCAGAGAAAATATTTCAAAGAAAAATATAATAATTACTGGTAATACTGTTATAGATGCGCTCATAGATAGTTCTGCAAAAGTTGAAAGTATATTCGATAAAGAAATAGAAAAATTAAAAAAAACGATCAATTTTGACAAGAGGATTATTTTAGTTACTGGACACAGGCGTGAAAATCATGGTCAAGGGTTTATCAATATTTGTAAAGCTTTGAAAGAAATTGTATCCACTAATCCAAATGTTCAAATCATATATCCGGTACATCTAAATCCAAAAGTCCTGAAACCAGTACACGAAATTTTAGGAAGTTTACCTAATGTACATCTTATTGCACCTCTGGCTTATCCGGCTTTTGTCTGGTTAATGAATAAATCTGAATTGATTATTACTGATAGTGGAGGTGTTCAAGAAGAGGCTCCAAGTTTAGGGAAACCAGTACTAGTAATGAGAGACACAACCGAAAGACCTGAAGCAGTAAAAGCAGGCACCGTAATATTAGTGGGAACCAATAAGAATAAAATAGTTAAAGAAGCACAAAATCTTCTACAAGATTCAAATTTGTATAAAAAAATGAGTCGATTACATAATCCATATGGGGATGGGTCAGCAAGTAAACGAATTGTCGAGTTTATAGAAAGCTTAAATTAGTTAGTTGAAATATTAAAAAATGATTTATTTGAAATATAATACTTAACTCTTTCTAGGTTTATTTAAGTTAAGGCATAAATAAAACTAAGAATTACCGCCCGGAAAAATAGATTTGGCGCTAAGCTAATTAATTAATTAATTAAAAAAATAATTGTTTTTGTAAAATCAAAAAAGTATTGCAAATCAAATAAATAATAAGTCTAGAATAAATAACTATAAAAATATGAAAATAGCCCTTATTTTTCCTAATAATATTTTTACAGCTCCATACATTGACTATTACCGTCAAGTATTAGATATGCATGATGTAGAATATACCCTTATAACATGGAATAGGGCAGGAAAAACCGAAAACAAAACAATAGCCTATGAAAATAATTCTAGTTCAAGAAATCCATTTTTAATAGCTTTGAATTATTATAGATTTGGCCAATTTTCAAAGAAAGAAATTCTAAAAGGTAAATTTGACAAATTAATAGTATTTACACCGCAACTTGGGATTTTTTTAAGCACATTTCTTATTAAAAAATTTAGTTCCAAAGTTATACTTGATATCAGGGATTACACTTCAGTTATAACTTATTTTGAAAAAAGATTTCTTAAATTATTGAAACATACACCAGATATTTTTATTTCATCATTGGGATTTACCGATTGGCTACCAAAAAATAAAAATTACATTATAAGTCATAATATTAACATTGAACTTATAAAAAATTATTTGGATGGTAAATATGCTAAAAAAGAATTTTTCTTAAATAAAAAAATTCATGTAGATACTATTGGCGCGATTCGAGATTTTCAAACAAATTCTGCGGTTATGTTGCAGTTACAAAACAATGAGAATTTCCAAATGTCCTTTATAGGTAAAGGTCCTGCCATTGAATTATTGAAAAAAGAAATTAAAAATAACAATATTGAAAATGTAAAACTTTTGGGTCCTTACGAAAAAAGTCAGGAAATTAAGCTCCTGGAACGAACAGATTTTATAAATATTATTCAAAATAATGATAAAATAAGTAATTATGCGATTGCAAATAGATTATACCTATCGGCATTGCTCCAAATTCCATGTATTGCACGAAATAATACAGAACATAGTAGAGTAATTAAAAAATATGGTTTAGGTATTGTAATGGATGACTATACAGAAATTCCTAATAAACTCCTGAAATTTAAAGAGAGCTTTAACAAAGAACAATTTATTAACAACTGCACCGTTTTTCTAGAGGATGTAAAGAGAGACTACGACCACTTTGAAACGTCGGTTCAAACATTCATAACCGAAATCTAAATTATGTTTAAAAACAAAACACTACTTATTACAGGAGGTACAGGATCCTTTGGAAACGCCGTACTAAATCGCTTTCTGGAAACCGATATTAAAGAAATCCGTATTTTTTCTCGAGACGAGAAAAAACAAGATGATATGCGTAACCACCTAAAAAATGAAAAAGTAAAATTCTACATTGGTGATGTACGTGATTATAATAGCATTGACAAAGCTATGAGAGGGGTTGATTATGTATTTCATGCTGCAGCCTTAAAACAAGTGCCTTCTTGTGAATTTTTCCCTATAGAAGCTGCTAAAACAAATGTTTTTGGAACACAAAATACTATAGATGCTGCTGTTGCCAACGGTGTAAAACGCGTTATTTGCTTAAGTACAGATAAAGCTGCCTACCCTATTAATGCAATGGGAATTAGTAAAGCCTTAATGGAAAAAGTAGCAGTCGCTGCTTCTAGAAACATTCATGAAGATAAAACCATTGTTTGTCTTACCCGTTATGGTAATGTAATGGCATCAAGAGGTTCGGTAATACCTTCTATTCGTAAATCAAATTGAACAAAAATTACCTTTAACGGTAACCGATCCAAAAATGACCCGTTTTTTAATGTCATTGGAAGACGCTGTAGATTTGGTACTGTTCGCTTTTGAACACGGAAACCAAGGAGATTTATTCGTTAATAAAGCCCCTGCCAGTACCATAGGTGATTTAGCGGCTGCCGTAAAAGATATCTTCAATGCCGATAACGAGATTAAAGTTATAGGTACGCGACATGGAGAAAAATTATACGAAACCCTTTGTACTAGAGAAGAAATGCAAAAGGCAGAAGATATGGGAGAGTTTTATCGTATTCCGGCAGATAATAGGGATCTAAACTATAGTCGTTATTTCTCTGAAGGAGAAACTAACACGAGTGAAATAGAAGATTATCACTCTCATAATACCGAACAGCTTACAAATAAAGAACTAAAGGAAACTTTATTAAACTTAGAATACATTAAAGACTTGTTATAAATGGCTTCGTACACCCTTATTAACGGCAACATCCATACCGATGAGAGAGGTGCAGTATCATTTTTAAATTCTTTTAATCTTACCGAGATTATTAGAATGTATGAAATAGCACCTAGTAACCAAACAATGATAAGGGCATGGCAAGGTCATGAAAATGAGAAGAAGTGGTTTTACTGTACTCAGGGTAGTTTTATTATAAACTTGGTTAAGGTACCTAGTTTTGAACAACCGTCGCAAGATTTAAAAACAGAAAAAATTGTTCTCTCAGCAGCTAACCCAGATATTTTAGCAATTACTGGAGGCTATGCCACCGGCATTAAAGCTATTGAAGCTAATTCGAAACTTTTGGTTTTTTCTGATTTTACAGTAGAACAATCTAAAAATGATGACTTTAGGTACGATGCAAATTATTGGAAGGCGCAATGGGAATAGCAAATATTGACACATTTTAAAAAATTGATGCAATGAAATTTAGAGTAGGAATTACCGGGCAGGCAGGTTTTGTCGGATATCATTTATATAGCACATTAGCCTTGAAGGAACAAATTGAACTTGTTCCATTTAAGCGTTCATTTTTTTCTAACGATAAAGCCCTGGGTACTTTTGTTAAAAGTTGTGATGTCATTGTACACTTAGCCGCCATGAATAGACATGAAGATGCTAATGTAATTTATGAAACGAACATAGCACTCGTAAATACATTGATCAGCGCTTGCGATAAAGAAAAAGTTAATCCTCATATAATTTTTTCATCTTCTTCTCAGGAGGTTAATGATAATTTATATGGAAAGTCTAAAAAAGAGGGCAAACACCTTTTTATGGATTGGGCGAACAAAGGTAACGGTAAGGTAACATCGTTAACAATACCAAATGTTTTTGGTCCTTTTGGAAAGCCAAATTACAATTCTGTAGTGGCCACATTTTGCCATAAAATTGCCCATAATGAAGAACCAGTCATCCACAATGATAGTGAAGTAGGTCTTATTTATATCAACGATCTTATTTCTAAATTCAGTAAGGTTATAGAAGACAAAATTGAAACAAAGAATATAGGTAAAAATAGCTATGAACTACTGATAGCACCAGAAACACATATAAAAGTTTCTAAAATTCTATCGCTGCTAAAACAATATAAATCTGATTACATGGGAAAAGGTATTTTTCCTAGTCTAGAGGATTCTTTTGAAAAAGCACTTTTTAATACCTTTAGATGCTATGTACCTAAAGACCACTACCCTGTTAAATACACTAAACATACAGATGCAAGAGGTAGTTTTGTTGAAATAGCAAGAACAGAGACAAGTGGACAGTTTTCTTTTTCTACAACCGTACCAGGTATTACAAGAGGCAACCATTACCATACTAGAAAAGCAGAACGTTTTGCAGTAATAAGTGGAAAAGCCTTAATACAGCTAAGAAAAATTGGAACTGATGACGTCATAGATTATTATTTGGATGGCACCGAACCTGCCTATGTAGACATGCCTATATGGCACACCCACAATATCAAGAATATAGGAGATGAAGAATTGATTACATTATTTTGGATCAATGAACCTTATAATGAGAAAGACGCCGACACCTATTTTGAAAATGTATAAACCAACTACGAATTAAAAGCACATATTTTGAAAAAACTTAAAGTACTTACCGTCGTTGGAACACGACCAGAAATTATTAGATTGGCCTGTGTATTAAACGCTTTGGATACTAATAAATCAATTGAACACACCTTAGTACACACCGGGCAAAATTACGATTATGAACTCAACGGAATCTTTTTTGAAGATTTAGAAATAAGAAAACCTGACATATTTCTTAATGCAGCTGGTAAAAATGCTGCAGAAACTATAGGTAATATTCTTATTAAAATTGACCCTGTTTTAGAAGAAATCAACCCAGACGCTTTTTTAGTATTAGGAGATACCAATTCATGCCTATGTGCTATTCCTGCAAAAAAGAGGAAAATACCTGTATTTCATATGGAAGCGGGAAACCGTTGTTTTGATCAACGTGTGCCAGAAGAAACCAATAGAAAAATTGTGGACCACGTGTCTGACATTAATCTAACCTATAGCGATATTGCTCGTGAATACCTTTTAAGAGAAGGTCTTTCACCAGAAAGGGTCATCAAAACTGGAAGTCCTATGTTTGAGGTGCTTCACAAATTTAAGGCTAAGATAGAAGCTTCAGATGTGCTTAATAAGCTAAAATTGGAAGAAGGCAAGTTTTTTGTGGTCTCATCGCACAGGGAAGAAAATATAAGTAATCCTAAAAATTTTGAAGGTCTTATTACTTCTTTGAACTTAATTGCAGAAAAATATGATTATCCCGTAATCGTATCAACGCATCCAAGAACACGAAATATGTTGGATGCCAAAAAGATAAAGGCACATAAAAATATCAGGTTTTTAAAACCACTTGGTTTTTCTGATTATAACGCACTACAATACCATTCTTTTGCCGTATTATCAGACAGTGGTACTATTTCTGAAGAATCTAGTATTTTAAATTTTAGGGCATTAAATATTAGGGAAGCTCATGAACGACCAGAAGCCATGGAAGAAGCTTCTGTGATGATGGTTGGCTTAAACCCTGAACGAATATTACAAGCATTGGATGTTTTACAGGGGCAAAAGCGAAATCCTGAACGAAATTTCAGACCGGTTGCAGATTATTCTATGCCAAATGTAAGTGATAAGGTAGTACGCATAATTTTGTCTTACGTAGATTATGTAAACCGTGTTGTATGGTCGAAATAAAAAATGTAAAAATGAAGAAAATACTTTTCTTGGGCTTGACCTTTCCTGATGTAAAAAAAAATACTCATCTCTATACAGATTTGATTCATGAATTTCATAATCAAGGACATGATGTATTGGTAATAGCACCAGACGAGGAAGGTCGTAAATCATCAGAATTGGTTATAGAAAGTGGAATACAAATTTTGAGGGTCCCTACCCTAGCCCTTTTTGGAGGTAACAAAATCGTAAAAGGTCTTTCTAATATTCTACTATCACATCAATATAAACGAGCTTTCAAAAAACATAAAATTGCCATAGATTTTGATTTGATATTAATACCAACACCACCTATTACACTAATTGATTTTGCAGCATGGATAAAAAAGAAATCCAAAGCAAAATTATACTTGATTCTAAGAGATATATTTCCCCAAAATGCTGTGGATCTGAAAATGATGTCTAATGGCGGGTTTATATACAATTACTTTAGAAAAAAGGAAATAAAACTTTACAAGCAATCCGATAGAATTGGTTGTATGTCTCCTGCAAATATTGATTTTGTTACAAAACATAATCCTGAAGTGGATACATCAAAATTACATTTGCTACCCAATTGGGAAAAGATTCATGAATTACCAAAAGATTTGAACGAAACGGCCATGAGAGAAAAATATGGCCTTAAAGATAAAATGATTGCCATATTCGGAGGTAATATAGGATTACCACAGCGTGTAGAAAATATTATTCAACTTGCACAAGCATCACAAGAGCTAGAAGATTTAGTCTTTTTTATAGTTGGAAGAGGTACTGAACGCGAACGAATAAAAATTATGGCCGAAGAAATGGGTCTTAAAAACGTAATCTTAAAGGGAAACCTTCCTAGACAAGACTATAATGACGTATTGGCTATTGCAGATATTGGGCTTATTTCATTGAACCAAGATTTTAGTATCCCTAATTTTCCTTCAAAAGTAAATGCCTACTATTGCTTTAAAAAACCTGTATTGGCTTCTGTAGACGTAAACACAGATTTCGGAATCATACAAGAACAAATACAAAGTGGTTTTTATTCAAATGCCGGAGATATAGAAAGTTTTAAAAGTAATCTTCTAAAACTATACAACAGTAAAGATTTAAGAACAACATTAGGTCAAAATGGTTATATGTATATGAAGAATAATTTATCTCCTGAACAAGCATATAATACAATAATAAATAGTTTCACTGCATAAGTATCAGTTACTAATTACGAATATACTATTAGAGTAAAAAACGACAAATTATTAAATACATCAATTTTATGGTCACAAAATTGAATTTGTCTAAAAAAATAATATGAAGATACTTTTTATTGCAATGCGCTTCAGAAGGGATGGCTTTGCTACAAATGTTTTAGATTTAACACAGGGTCTTGTGGAACGAGGACACGAAATACATTTGATTACAAGTGGCTTTCTAAAATCTGATGACCAAGGAGAAGATACGTATTTTAAAAAATTACAACAAGATTTAAAAGATTGGGGTGTAAAAGTTTACTATTTCAAGGAACCAAAGGGTAATGTTTTAAAAAAAGGGATTCTTTCAATTACAGAAACCTTAAAAGTACTTTCTTACATACTTAAAATAAACGCCGATATTATTCATGCTCAATCGCCAAATACCACTTTATTTCCGTGGCTATTAGGAAAAAAATATATTTCTACGGTTCATACCGATACTATACGACCAAGTTTTTCATACAAACACCCAGACCTCCTAATAGCTGTCAGTTCAGGCTCAAAAGATTTTACTGAAAAGATTATGGGTACTGATCCAAAAACCGTCCGTATCGTACACCACGGAATTTCAAAACGATTTGCAGATCAAATTTCAAAAGAGGAAATAAACCGATTAAAACAACAAAACAAGATTCCTACCGATAAAATTATTGTAGGATTTGTAGGTAGATTGATCAAAGCAAAAGGGTTAGATGTTTTGATAAATGCTGTAGCCCACCATCTGCCCAAAGATATGCTTGATAAGATTCATTTGGTTTTAGTTGGTCATTTTGACGATACTGCAGGTGAAAAATGGCTTATGGACCTTGTGGAACATGAAAATCTAGAGAAAAAGGTCAGTATTTTGCCCTTTCAAGATCCAAAACCGGTATATCAAATGTTCGATATTTTCACACTACCATCTAGAATAGACACCTTTGGATTGGTAGCAGTAGAAGCAATGATGAGTGGTTGTTGCACTATAAGAGCCAATTCTTATGGAGCTACGGATCAAATAGATCACGGCAAAAGCGGTTTTATTTATGACATGGAAGACGCCAAACAATTAGGTAATTTACTCAATCAAGTTATCAATGACGATGAGTTAAGATATAAATTAGCCTTAGCAGGAAAAGAGAAGGCATTGATTCAATTTACCAAAGACAGTATGGTAGAAAAGACTTTAACCGTATATGAAGAACTTAAACAACTATAATCATTAACAAGTCTTCTAAATTGAAGGATTAATAACGTTCTAATTATGAAATATCAGAACATCAGTTTATCTGAAATATATTAACTTCTTCGATATACATTTATGTATCAACTATTTTTTGGTTTCTTTGTATTATGAATAAAACTATAATTGGATACGGCTCTTTTTTTCATAAAACAGATATCGATCAAATTTTTGAAACAGATCACTCTTTTTTAGGGGAACATCATCTTTTTTATGCTGGACGATATGCAATGCGCTTCATTTTTGAGGCGGTACTAAAAGAACGAAAAATTAAAACAATCTGGTTACCAAACTACTATTGCCCATTTGTAAAAGACTGGTTAGAAAGTACATTTTCGCAAATAGCATACTACGATATAGACCCATTTGATGCAGAGTCTAAAGTAAATTTTTTGGAATTCGAAACAACAGATTTGGTTTTAGTCAATAACTTTTGGGGACTAAAGTCAAATACAATACCTCAAGGCGATCGACCTATTATTATAGAAGACCATTCTCATGGGTGGTTAACTGATGGTTGCATTGAAAGCGAGGCAGATTTCTGCATCGCCTCTTTGAGAAAAACATTACCCGCACCCCTTGGAGGTATTGCATGGAAACCTAAGAAAAGCAATAGCACAATTGCTTTTCCTGCTTTACAAAAAAACAATAATATAGATACGGTTAACTCTATGACGACCTCTTGGGACGCTATGTCATTGGCAATGCAACTAAAAGATAGCTGCGAACGTGAGCAAGATAAAAATGTATTTCTATCGACTTATAATCAAGGAGAGAACATTCTGCGTGACATCAAAGAAATAATTCCGTTACACAACGAACATGAAAAAGTTATAAGGAATGCGTTATTTAGAGATTTTAATTATTTCAAATCAAAAAATAGTGCTTACGTAAAAACAAAAATTAGCCAAAATAATAACTTTAAAGTACTTGATGCTAAAAACAAAGTACCCTTTGGACTATTATTAATTTTTAAGGATAGAGAATCTTTAATACAGCTAAAGCAGTTTTTAGTATCAAATGATATTTACCCCGCAGAATTATGGCCTCAGAATAATATTAAGTATACATATCAATTTTTATTGAACGTCCATCTTGATTTTAGATATGATACGCAAGATTTAGATCATATAGCCGATGTAATAAATAGGTATCAACCTAGTGTTTTAAAACATGAAGCTTAGAATTAAAAATAAAGAAGCACTTAATCCTCAATTAACCATTACTTAATTATGATATATAAAACCTATTTTAAAAGACCTTTAGATTTCATTCTGGCCCTTTGTGGTCTTTTAATCCTCTCTCCCATTATTTTAATAACAATTGTTATTTTGACCATAAGTTTTAAAGAAAGTCCTTTTTTCACACAAAAAAGACCAGGTAAAAATGAAAAAATCTTCTCTGTTCTAAAATTAAAAACTATGAACAGCCGAAAGGATGCGAATGGTAATTTACTACCTGATTCGGAACGGCTTACGCCTATGGGAATCTTTATAAGGAAAACATCAATTGATGAATTACCTCAATTAATTAATGTGCTTACTGGAGATATGAGTCTTATTGGACCAAGACCATTACTTATAAGATATTTACCATATTATACAACAGAAGAAAAGAAGCGTTTTTTAATTCGACCGGGAATTACTGGCTTAGCACAAATATCTGGAAGAAATTTCATGAGCTGGGAAGATAAATTTATAAAGGACATTGAGTACATGAATCAAATGAGCTTTAAAAATGATATTATAATTATCTTCAAAACGATTGAAAAGATTTTCAACCCAGGTGAAATTGATGTAGATCCAAATTCTAACCCAATTATGTTAGCTATGGATTTACAAAGGCAAGATTGGGATGAATTTAAACACTTAAAGAAAGGCTGATATTGAACGATAAATTTTGATATCTTAACAAGATACATCTAATTTAGAATTTGCAATCAGGATTTAAAATATAAAAGGTTTAAAAGAACATATTATTCTTTTGAACCTTTTATTATACTTTTAAACCTTTTATCATACTATTAAATAGCATCTACTAGTTCTAATTAAATATTAGCAATTCTACTATTAATTTCTTTAATATCCCTTAACGTTTTACATCCCGATATTTAGGAAAGTATCCAGTTTCAAGATCTACGAGAGCATTATTATTTACATCCTTATATCCTGCTTTACTTAAAAGTTCTAAGTAAACCTTAGGTAGTATAATTTTTCTACCCGTGAAAAAATCGATATCATCATCTAACGGAAAATACTTTTTCTTATATTGATATAATTTATCATCTAAACCATTAGATAAACCACCCCCAATCATATAATAATCCATTCCCTCTTTATTACCCCATTGAATGGCGTTTATTTTTAAAAACTCATTAGGTCTCAACTTAAAATAATCAGAATCGGTACCGCCTAAAAATGAAAAAATTGTATTATCAGAAATTAGAAAAAGTTCAGCGGAAATAGGAATTCCGTTATAATACACCAAACCAACAGCACATTTTTTAATGTTTTCTTGCCAAAAATTAATAAAATAATCTAACGGATGATAAAATGAGTCGATAGCATCACGTCGGTTCATTGTATTTATATATACTTTATAAAAATCTTTAATTTTTATTTCAGAAAAATCTCCATAACACATTTGAAAATCTAAACCAAGCTTTTCTGCCTTACGAAACTGATTTCTTGTATTAGATTTTAAATTGGACCAAAAAATATCCCAATCAGTTATATTACCCTTTACATTCAAAAGCGTGTGTAACGCCGTACCTGTATAATTTGCTTGGTTACCAAAGAAATTAAATCTCAAAAACTCGGAAACAACTTTATTTTCAGTATACCAAGAATCTACCGACATCCAAAAATCACTCACAACATCTTCTGATAGTCCGTTCAAAAAGAACGGTCCATTATACCCCCAAGGACTACTTACATCTTTAAATCCGGTATCTGAGTCATTAATAATGATATCCCTAAGTACAAAAGGCATAACAACCTTAACAGAACCATCTTCAGTTCTATAATCAAAAAAATGTAATTGTTCTAGTTTATTTTCTCCACTAATTAACAATTCAAAACAATAATAGGCACTATCACAACCCACATCTATAAGTGCTTTTTTGTAGATTTTTATAGCTTCTGAATTTATTAAAGAGTAACAATTCAATGTTAGAGCCTGGGTAGACATCATAATTTTTATATTTGTAGAATAAAACGCAAAGCAATTAAAAGAATTGCCTAATAAACTATAAAAATAAATGTTTTTGCCTTAGTATTCCTATTTTCAGTTGAGCTACCTTTTTATAAATTATCAAAGTAAAAAGAATATAATACAACTCTTAATAGCCCAACTTATATTACACATACTATTTAACAATTATTTTTTGCGTTTTAACAATACTATCGCCTACTCTTACATTAATTATATAAACACCTACAGCTATATTATTATCTATCACAAATTCTAAAACATTCGTATTAGTTACTTGATATTCTCGTTGTTTAATCTTGCTTCCAAATATATTGTATAATTCAAGTACCATTGGCTTATCATTCAAGGCACTTTTCAAATTTATAAATAGTGTTTCTCCCGAACTAACCGGATTTGGATAAATTAATATGTCTTTTATTTCAGATGTATCATCAATAATTTTAGTTTTCAATTGCAAGCCAGAATTTTTTACTGAAATAATCTCGATGGCGTTCACAATAGGGTTCTCCGTACCATGAAGGAAACCTATCTGTAAGGACCCGTCGGACACAGTAACAGGATAGCTCAGCATACCGCCAGAGCGGTGCCCGAACTCAGTGATAAGGTCAAGCCCATTTCGAACTACATTGCCCTCGACCGTTATGCC
Source organism: Maribacter spongiicola (assembly GCF_004364165.1). GTDB lineage: Bacteria > Bacteroidota > Bacteroidia > Flavobacteriales > Flavobacteriaceae > Maribacter > Maribacter spongiicola. The sequence goes on along the minus strand of NZ_SOAY01000011.1, from coordinate 154,169 downwards.
GAACACACGCTCGCCCACCTCGTCCGTACACGTACAGAAGTTGCCAACATATATGTTCACCCTATAATCTCCATTGGGTAGAGGAACGGAATATTGCATTTCAGGGGCGCCGGGACCGTCCCACCTTTCGTGCGAGAACAAAGAACCGTAGGTCGTTTGATCTATATAGGAAGGTATGGACGGGTCACGGTCAACATAGAGCATACCCGTGGCCGGCGCGGAAACACCGGTGTTCACACTATACCCCGTACCGCTGTGAGCTCCACTGGGAGCTCCCCCGAGCCAATCGGGACCTCCGTCGGTTGACGGCACCGTTGGACCAGCGGACTTGATTCGGAAAACCACATCGCTATCCACCGGGGGAACTACGATACCGGTCGTAACCTGCCATTCGAAATCTTCCACAGCGGATTCGGAGCCGCGCGTTACGGTGATACCTACAAGATAAAGTCCGTCAGCGGCGGGACCGCCCAAGGCGGCACCCGTCGAAAGTATACCGGAAACAACACCCGTAGTGCCAGATATGGAAATGCCAGCGGGAAGACCCGTCGCGGAGAACGAAATCGGTTGTAATGGATCACCGCCCTGTGTATTCACTGTGAAAGTAGATTCCTCCCCTTCTACACTGATACGGTTTGAAATAGAAGATACCGTAAGTGCATCATGAATCTGTGGCTCCGTAGTACCCATAATCTCGATGGCGTTCACAATAGGGTTCTCCGTACCATGAAGGAAACCTATCTGTAAGGACCCGTCGGACACAGTAACAGGATAGCTCAGCATACCGCCAGAGCGGTGCCCGAACTCAGTGATAAGGTCAAGCCCATTTCGAACTACATTGCCCTCGACCGTTATGCCGAACACACGCTCGCCCACCTCGTCCGTACACGTACAGAAGTTGCCAACATATATGTTCACCCTATAATCGCCATTGGGAAGCGGAACGGAGTATTGCATTTCAGGGGCGCCGGGACCGTCCCACCTTTCGTGCGAGAACAAAGAACCGTAGGTCGTTTGATCTATATAGGAAGGTATGGACGGGTCACGGTCAACATAGAGCATACCCGTGGCCGGCGCGGAAACACCGGTGTTCACACTATACCCCGTACCGCTGTGAGCTCCACTGGGAGCTCCCCCGAGCCAATCGGGACCTCCGTCGGTTGACGGCACCGTTGGACCAGCGGACTTGATTCGGAAAACCACATCGCTATCCACCGGGGGAACTACGATACCGGTCGTAACCTGCCATTCGAAATCTTCCACAGCGGATTCGGTGCCGCGCGTTACGGTGATACCTACAAGATAATGTCCGTCAGCGGCGGCCCCGCCCAAGGCGGTACCTGTCGAAAGTATACCCGAAACAACACCCGTAGTGCCAGATATGGAAATGCCGGCGGGAAGACCTGTCGCGGAGAATGAAATCGGCTGTAATGGATCACCCCCCTGCGTATTCACTGTGAAAGCAGATTCCTCCCCTTCTACACTGATGCGGTTTGAAATAGAAGATACCGTAAGGGTAGTTTGTGCATCCAAACTCAAAAATTCCCATTCGACTATATTATCTCCGGTATCAGGAAATACAGCTACATTATTATTTGGCTGAACTCCTAGATAGTGTCCACTGAGTTTACTAACTATATGAAATGCCCCATCACCGGTACTTCGTAATTCCCACAATTGAGCATCAGAGCTATTTCCTGTGTATTGCCATACATTTGTATTTGGAGCTATACTCGCCCAAGCCACATCTAAATATAATCCACTATTTAAATTCTTAAATTGGAAATAACCATTATCAACTAATTCGAGCTCGAATTGTTGATTTGGCAAATCTTGATATCCCCCTACCATTATATTACTTTGGTTGATTAGTCCTGCATCAGAAACTTGTAATGTCAACCCAGAATTTCTGTTAACAATTTGATAATTATCTAACTGTGGAGTATTCACCGGTACTTCCATTTGATTAATCCATGTTTCTATAAGTGCTACACCATTTAAATCTGATTTTTCTTTGACCAAAGGAGGCATCATTATAGACATATTTGTACTTGCAGTTCTATGAAATAATTGTGATTTTGAGGCATCTCCTGGATACACAATTCTTTGATTTGATGGTAAACCATTCAATGTTTCATTCATTCCAGCAGTTAAAAGACCCGTTTCAGACAATGAATTAAATAATCGTAAATCAAAATTAGCCCTGTTTGCTGTAGCCGGTTGATGACAGTATGCACAATTCAAATCCAAATAAGATCTTGCTTTATCTTCAATACTGCCATTGACATCATCGATGGATGTATGAGTTAAAAAGCTAGGAGTATCTCCATCTGTAATTGTTTCATTTAATATACCTAAATGGCTTAATGTCACTAATTGATTTGCCATAACTCCACCAGAAGAATGATTAGCATAATCATAATCCCTGTTCAAATAACGAGTTCTTGGTCCCAAGGTTCCTTTAGAAGTAACATTATGACAACTTATACACTCGCTATTGGATGGAAAGTGCCAAGTTTCTTGTCTAATTCCACCGTCAACCGTAGCGACCTGAATAGTCTCATCTAAACCAATTTCTTGTAAAACCGCATCTGTTTGAGAATTGTTCCAATTGTATGTAAAAAAATAAAACTTACCATCATCACCTTTTACCGAGAAACGAGTTTCCATTTTTTTAGTAGCATTAGGATTAGTGTCATCTATTGGGTAATCAAAATGTTTTATCAATACCGCACCAGTTGGAAAATCCCAAACCCCATTCTCTGAAAAAACAATCTGTTCTTCTAACGTATTATGGGTACCATCATTTGGAATGGCCATCCATCGCTTTTTGTAAGCTCCATCTGACCAAAAAGAATCAATCATATCGTAGGGGATAATACCACTATTTACAGTTAGGCTCTGCAAGTTCGAAAAAGCGCCTGTTTGAGATAACAACTGGGGCACATTAATATTGCTTATCCCTGTTGCTGCCAATTTATATAAATTGACATTAGCGCCATATTTAAGTAAATACAACTCTCCTTGATAATCCTGACCAAAGGAAATTATATTCTCAGGCCCAAAATTACCCAAAAGCTCATATTGACCGGTTGTAGTATTCACCGCCCAAATTTCATCTCCAATACCATAATCCGCACAAATATATTTCCCCTCTAACTCGGGAATTTCAGTTCCTCGATAAACATACCCCCCAATGATTGAATTAGCATCTGATCTAGGGAATTCTGTCAAAGGACCTTGGTGTGGCATATTATTATATAACTCGGAAATACAACTATTTAAAAAAATGTCTTTTCCTTCATAAAGTGGCCAACCATAATTTTTACCAGCTGCAAGCACATTTATTTCCTCATGGGTATTTTCCCCTACCTCTCCTATATAAAAAGTTCCGGTAGCCCTATCTTTTGTCAAACGATGGGGGTTTCTATGCCCCAAAGAATAATATTCTTCAAATACGCTACCATTCGAATTGTTGAAAGGATTGTCGTTAGGTATAAAATAACCTTTACCAGAAACTTCATCTTCTTCACCTGCGTCTGATGATGACATTGTTCTAATTGGAGCGTGACTCAAAGATCCACCTACCATGTCTACATCAATCCTGAGAACACCTCCATCCAAGTTTTCTGAAATACTTTGCGCATTTATATAAGCAGCTTGATCTCCTGTAGAAAGATATAAAAATTGATCATCACCAAATTCCATACCTCCTCCCCGATGCGATGTATTATACATGCGTCTTTTAAGCATAGTGAACCGGGAACCAGAGACGTATGATAAGTTGATGGGATTAACCTCAAAACGTTCCAAAACAAGATAATTTCCATGAAAACGCTCTATACCACAGGAAAAACCTAATGGTGAATTTAAAGTAGTGTCAGGAGATTTAGTAGAATAATAAATATAGAAAAAATTCTTTCCTGAGGTTCCAAAAGAGGGATGAATTGAAAGTCCTAAAAATCCTCCATCCCAAACAACCCCAACTTCATTGGATAGGTTTACTACTAAGTTCTTTACTGTAGCATCTTCATTATCATCAAACCAATAAACTTTACCATCTCTTTGACCAACCACAATACGCAGCTGATTTGGTATGGTAGTAAAATTTAAGGGTGAATCAAATCTTAAGTTGGGATATGCAGGCACATAAGGTTGATCATTACTTGCTAAGCCTTGAAAATTTCCATTTAAGAATTTACCGATTGGTTCGGCATCGCTAATACCAGGTCCAAACAACATTGGACTAAAGCTCGTCAAAAATACAAGTAAGAAGATAATTAAAAGTTGAACCCGGTGATAATTTTTCATAGATATAAAATTTCTATTTCGGGAACACTATAAAAATAGTCCGCAGTTTTAAAAAACTTAAATATTATTGCCTTTATTCGATAAAAGTCTAATTTATTCGATAAAATAAGCGTTTAGTCAAAATAAATACATAATAAGCTTATGATCAATGAAATATACTATTGAATTAAGAATTAGTATATGAACCTATGAAAGTTTTCGTAATAGGATAAAAACATTAGCAAAGTATTTCTAAACCATTAGATAATAATAAAAAATTAAGTCAATTCAAGTAATTTATTTTTTACCCATGATTCTTTTAAAAATTATACAATCACTTTTTAAAGCTAGTAGAAACTTAAAAAATTGCTTTGAGAATTAGGGAATGAAAGCTGAAAGATGTAAAACTATAGTCTATTTAAATTATTACGTATAACATTATGCAGAATATTCTTGCTATGCTTTTTCATCAATACAAATATTATAGAAGTTAATTTTTATCATAATTATAAGTATCACCAACTGGTTAAAATTTATAATAGCTAAGTCTTTTAATTCACTTAGTACACCATTAGATTTATGTATAAAAAAAAGTGGTTCTATGTAAATCATAGAACCACTTTATATTCTTATTTGTAATAACGTTATTTATTAATAACCAACCTTTTAGAAATTGGTTCTTGACTATTCATTACCAATGTTATCACATACACTTCGTTATTAAAAATTGCAGTTGAAATTCTAAATTTATTATCATCTGCTATTTCTTCTGGCATGTATCTTCTTATTAATCTACCACTCATATCATGGATCATTAATCCGATTACATCATCCATATTAAAATCTCCAGAGAACGAAACCTCTACAAAATCAACAGATGGATTTGGTGATAATACTACTTCGAAATCATCATTTTCAAGTACAGTTTTTTCATCAAGCACCTGTAGTGCTATACTAGTCTCACCAACTAAATCTCCATTATCTATAACTATCAACGTAATTGTATATGTACCAGGCTCAGCAAAAGTATGAACTGGGTTAACTTCATCTGAAGTACTACCATCTCCAAAATTCCAAGCATATGACACAATCTCGGTATCATCACTAGACTGATCACCTGTGAAAATAATTTCAACTAAAGCCTCCCCTATTTCAACACTTGAAGAAATTACAGCAATTGGCGCTAAATTAACACCACCCGTTACAGTGATTTCTACAGTAGATGTACCGGTTAACCCTTCGCTATCGGTAACAATTAATGTTGCTACAAATGTACCTGGCGTATTATAAACGTACGTAGGATTTGCATCTGTTGATGTTTCACCATCACCAAAGTCCCATGCATATGAAACAATATCATTAACTCCTGTAGATTGATCTCCAATAAACGATACCACTAACGGAGCTTCTCCACTAGTAATATCAGCTGAAGCAACAGCTGTAGGATTATCAACCGCAACACCACCAACGGTAATCTCAATAGTAGATGTTCCGGTTAACCCTTCACTATCCGTAACTATTAAAGTTGCATTGTACGTACCCGGAGTATTATAAGTATATGTTGGGTTCGCCTCTGTTGATGTTACACCATTACCAAAATTCCAAGCGTATGAAACAATATCATTTACACCTGTTGATTGATCTCCTGTAAACTGAACATCTAAAGGCGCATCTCCACTAGTAACATCAGCTGAAGCCACAGCTGTAGGATTATCTCCAACAACACCATTAACAGTAATCTCAATAGTAGATGTTCCTGTTAACCCTTCACTATCCGTAACAATTAACGTTGCAATAAACATCCCAGGAGTATTATAAGTATATGTTGGGTTTGCCTCTGTCGATGTATCACCATTACCAAAATCCCAAGCATATGAAACAATATCATTTACACCTGCAGATTGATCACCGGTAAACTGAACCTCTAAAGGCGCATCACCTTGTGTCACGCTAGCTGAGGCAACGGCAACAGGAGTTTGATCTGCATTCACTATAATTTCAACAGTCGTAGCATCTTCTAAACCACCAGCATCGGTTACCACCATAGTAACTGTATATGTACCTTCTGTAGCAAATATATACGTTGGGTTAGCCTCTATTGATGTTTCACCAAGTTCAAATGTCCACAAATAAGATACTACACCTACATCATCAGTTGACTGATTACCAGTAAATTGAACTTCTAAAGGTGCATCACCTGTAATTACATTAGAAGAGGCAACAGCAACTGGAGCTTGATTGTCCGCTGTTACGGTAATATCAATTGTCGTTGTGCTCTCTAGTCCTTCTATATCGGTAACTGTTAATTCTACTGTATAGACACCTATATCATTAAAGGTATAAGTTGGATTTGCATCGGCGGAAGTTTCACCTGGCTCGAACGTCCATAAATAAGTTTCAACCCCTACATCATCTGTAGATTGATCTCCAGTAAATTCAACTTCAAGAGGAACAATACCACCCGTAACATTTGAAGATGCAACTGCAACCGGAGCTTGATTAGGCGCGGTTATCGTTATTTCTAATGTTGTTGTGTCTTCTAAACCACCAGCATCGGTTACTGTTAAAGTAACATTGTAAACTCCTACCGTAGTAAATGTATAAACTGGGTTTGCAACTGCAGATGTTTCCCCTGGCTCGAATGTCCATAAATAAGACGCAATACCTACGTCATCTGTAGAAAGATCACCAGTAAATGAAATATCAATAGTAGCTTCACCTCCATTCAAATCAGAAGATGCCACAGCAACAGGTGCTCCATTAACATCAATGATTATAGTATCGGCAACATCTGTATAACCGTCACCATCTTCAATTGTTAAAATAACATTATATGAACCACCATCTTCAAATGTATATTCTGGATTAGCTTCATTTGAAGTATCACCATTACCAAAATCCCATAGATAAGACACTATATCATTTTTGTCATCGGTAGAACCAGCACTAGAAAATTGTACCGTAAGGTCTTCATTACCTGTTAGAACATCTGCTGATGAAATTGCTACAGGAGCAAAACCTGTTCCCAAGAACTGCCATTTAAAGAAATCGGTGGTATCATCAGTCGCAATGCTTACATTACCCTCTGTACCCGAAGCATCCTCTGCCCTCAAATACGTGTTATTGGTAAAGTTGGCATTTGCAATAGCACTGATAATGTAATAACTACCGTCGCCAGCCTCCACAATATCCCATAGTTGGGCAAAATTAGGATCTGGACTTAAAGATGGATAGGACCAAATATTGGTATTAGGATTTGATGGACCTCCCTGCTTATCCAAATATAAGTCACCCCTTGTTGGATCAGGAACCACTAATTTCAATCTGTAAAGACCGTTTATAGCAGCTACCAACTCAAAATGTTGATACTCTTCGTTAAGGTATTCCCCTGTTACCATATTAGTCTGCCAAACGTTGGCCCCAGCAATGGGCATTAAATTCTCCCCATTCCCTGAATTACGCAGTTGGTAGATTCCAGGCCTTGGTGCTCCATTATCGCCACCATCGTTATCATAGTTAAAACCTGATATTGTAGTTCCAACACCTGCGATGTATGTGGCATCGTTGAATGGAGCAACCACAACTGCCTCGATTTCAAATTCCTGCACGCCATCGGCGTCCAAATCATCCAATCCAGTTACAGTAACCGTTTGAGGTGTATCCCAATTTGTGGTCGTAAATACAAGTTGCGTAATATCCAAATTAATTTCATCGGCATTCATTAAAACATTGATTCCAATATTCACATCCCCCGTAGGCGCGCTACTTAAGACTACGTCAAAAGAATCTGTATCACCATCTTCATCTGTATAGACCAATTCTGGAGTAATGTTCACACCCGCATTGCTCAACTGGCTGATATCCTCAAAACGCCATTTATAGCGGTCGCTACCATCATTTATGTTTACATATACATTATTAGTTCCGGTCGAGACACCTAAATAATGACCTCCCCGCTCACTTATAATAGAAAATTGACCTGTACCATCACCGACAATACGCCATAATTGCGCCAAATTATTGGTGTTTTCAGCATAATCATACTGCCAAACATTCGTATTTGGCGTAGTTACACCTCCCTGTACATCTATTGCCAAACCACTATTCTGAGCCACTAGAGCGTAAAGACCGTCACCTCTAAAAATAAGCTCAAACTGCTCATGTGAAGCGCCTTCGTATAGTCCAGTCTCTATATTATCTCGCCACGCCAAACCTGCTGCAGCGACCTCCATAGATTGATTGTTGCCAACATTTACTAAACGATAAATACCTGATGTAGGTGGACATGCCAAACTACCTTCATCGTCTTCATTATAGCCTTCTAGGCTTTTAGAAAAACCAGCGTAATTTGCATCACTAAGAGCAGAATTTACAACTACACCAATACCAAAATATTGAACGCAATCATCATCTGCATCGTCTTGCCCTGTAACTGTAACCACTTGAGGTGTTGCCCAGTTAGTTGCGGTAAATATCAATGTTGCAGGCGCTACAACGAATTCATCAACTTCACCTGTTTGCGTAATGTCAATCACTACATCGGATGCTGGTGCGTCACTAAGCGAGACATTAAAATTGTCTGCTAAACCACCTTCGTTAGTAACAACTACCGTTTTGCTCAATTCTAACCCAAATGTCAAAGGCGTTGCACTCGGAGTTTCAAATTGCCATCTAAAACGATTTATATTATTAAGATCATATGTTAAAACAGCAACGTTGCCATTAGATTCTAATGTGAGGTAATCACCATTTACACGGCTGATTATAAAATAGGTCTGAATACCATCAATGATATCATCTGGAATTATCTCCCATTGCTGTGCGAAAGTATTAGGATCATTATTCCATATCCAAACATTTTCTTGAAAGTCTGCATCAGCAGGTCTTCCATTAACGTCAAGGTAACGTGCACTAAACACTGGAGTAAACCTGTAAAAATTAGTAGTACTTGCATTCTCCAACACCCAATGTTGATAATCCAACCCTTGATACCCTTGCTCTACAGCATTCGCACCAAGCTGATTCTCCCCGTCGGCTACTCCCAAGGTACCCTTGGTCTCAAAATTCACCAAGCGATAAGTACCTAAAGCAGGCACATCAGCAGGTTCTTGCAGCCCATTTATCCAAAGTTGAAGTAAAGCTACGCCCTCGGCATCTACAATTCCCTTGGATACAGGAGGCATTTTCACACCTGCCGTTAAGCTGTTGGCCCGGTGGTATAATTGTGAATTGGCTGCGTCTCCAGGAACCACAATGCGATTAATCGTAGGTTCTCCAGGAATATTATTACCTGTAGCCGTAAGCATCGCCGTTTGAGCTAAGGTATTGATTAGTCGTAAATCTATTTCTGAACCATTACCTGTAGCCGGCTGATGACAATAAGCACAATTATTGTCTAAATAAGAACGCGCCTTTTCGTCGGTAGAACCATTTAAATCGTCGATAGCTATATGAGTCAAATATCCTGGCGTATCGCTATCAGTAATGTTTACATTTAAAATACCCATTTCACTAAGAGTAACTAATTGGTTTCCAACTTCTCCGTCGGGGTCATGCGTAGAATAATCATAATTACTATTCAAATTTCGAGTACGCAAACCTAAAGTACCACCCAATGCAGGGCTATGGCATTGGATGCATTGTGCATTAGAAGGGTATAACCAATCTACAGTATCTGGAACACCGCCACGAGTTACGTTGATTGTAGCCGTGTCGCCAATTCTCATATCTACCAATTCGGCATCTGATTCATCTGCCCTCCATTTATAAGTCAAAAAATAAAATTCACCATTATCTGCTTTAATTGAAAAACGTGTCTCAATTTTACGTGTGGTAGGCGTTGCAGCCTCATCAATAGGAAAATCAAAATGCTTTATAATTACAGAGCCATCAGGGAAGTTCCAAATACCATTCTCGGTCCATTCTACTTGTTCGGCCGGTGTGTTGTGCGTACCATCGTTTGGTACTCCAATCCATCTTCTTTTCAAAGCACCATCAGACCAAAAGGATTCAATCATTTCGTAAGGTACAAAACCAGAGGTTGTGCTTAATTCTTGAATATCCGAGAAATCATTTAATGCACCCGTATTAAATACACCCGTATCTGATAATAATGCAGGAGCAGGTAATGTGCTTGATTCTGTTAAACGAAAAATTCCGCTATCCCCACCAGCACCTAAAGTAAGCATGTAAAGTTCCCCACTAGTATCCTGACCAAAAGATATAACTTGTCCAGGACCTACGCCTAAACTTTCTTTACTACCCCCTTGAGTGTTAATAGCAAAAAGCTGATTCGTTAAATAATCAGCGGCGATATAACGCCCCTGGTATTGCGCAATACTACCATTATATACATAACCACCTATGATTGAACCTGCCTGGTCACGAACAAAATCAGTTAAAGGACCTTCATGAGGTGCATTGTTGTATAATTGGGTAAGACCACAATTTCGTGTATGCGGTGCATTTCCCTCCCATAGAGGCCAACCATAATTATTACCTGCAGTTTCAGGAACATTACGCAATACATTTATTTCTTCATGCGTAGATTCCCCAACTTCACCAATATATAAATCTCCGGTAGCAGTGTCCATAGTTAAACGATGCGGACTTCGGTGACCAATAGTATAGTATTCTTCAAATACAGGACTGGTAACATCGGTTAATGGAACATTAAAAGGATTGTCATTTGGGATAAAATAAAATTCGCCGGAAGTTTCTAAACCTTCACTAGCAAGAAAGCCAGGGGTACCCGTATTCGTATTACCAACACCTGGATCTTGTAAAAATCTTTTAGGGGGATGACTTACTGTACCACCAATCATATCAACATCCAAACGCAACACCCCTCCGTCCAAGTTATTTGCAATGTCCTGTGCAGGCGAATAGCTTGCTTGATCACCAGTAGTAAGATATAAATAATTGTCCGGTCCAAAAGTCATGCCACCACCACGGTGGGTAGTATTATATAATTCTCTGCGTATCATGATTTCTCGACTACCTGGAACAAGTAACATAGTAGCTGGGTCTACTTCAAAGCGCTCCAACAACAAATAGTTACCACTGAAATCTTCCTTTCCACAAGAAAACCCTTGTGAATTGCCCAAAGCATTGTTGGCAGCATTGGTGGTGTAGTACACAAAAAAGAAATTTTTCGTATTATCTACTCCAAAATCCGGATGTATCGCCAATCCCAAAAATCCACCGTCCCAAACGGCTCCTTCGTTACGGTCGCCTATTTCAGCAGACCAATTGACAATTAGATTTTCCTGTGCGGCATTATTATTATCATCTATCCAATAAATTTCACCGTTCAATTGCCCAACAACGATTTTGTTATCATTGGGTACAGGATTAAACGTGATTGGCGAATCAAACTGTAAGTTAGGAAAAGCAGGCGCGAAAGCAGGTGCTCCTACGCCACTTACGGGGAAATTAGTATTAACCTCAATATCAAATGATTCTACGTCCACTATACTAAGACCAGGCCCCATAAAAGTAGGACCAAAACTCAGAGCCATAAAAACAAAACCAGTTATACCTATAACTAAAGCAGATTGTTTTATGGTATTTAAGTTCAATAGGTAATTTCTTTTCATCTTTAACATTTTATAACTGAACAAATTCAATTTTACTTTACAAAAAAAACCTATAATAACTTAGTATTAGATTAATATCGTTCAACTTCATATATATACGTTTAATAAACAGCGTGCAAATTTACCTTAACCTTGGGACAAAATAAATTTCATTTGGTTAAAAAAATTACATACCCACAATATTATCAAATAGTACACGTTTTCTATAAAGAATTGGAGGAATGGCAGAGTGGTCTATTGTAGATAATGATGTATTTTATTATTGAGGTTAACGCCTCCGAGGGTTCGAATCCCTTCTTCCTCCGCTATAAAAGCCCGTTAACTACGGGCTTTTTTTTATACGAAGAAAGCAAAGTTAATTACTAAATTTGAGCATATAATCGATGATATAGTCGAATTGAACAAATATAAAATACATGCCTTTGAAATTCAATAATATTTAGTCAATTTTATATAATATATTTTTTAAAAATGTCAGAAAAAATCGCATTTATTGGAGCCGGGATAGCGACAAGTTATACCTTAATTCCTTTGTTAGATAACATTGAAAAGGAAGAACACATCAATGAAATAGAAATTTTCATTATAGACAAGAGTAATGATTTCTTTAAAGGTATGCCTTATGGTAATCGTTCTGGAAAATCAGTTCTTTTAATACAGGATCTAAAGAACTTCATTACAGAACCACATAGAACACATTTTAAGAATTGGCTAGATGCCAACCTTGATGAACTTGTAGAGGAATTTATCGAGAATGGTGGAATGTATGCTACAAAGTGGGCAGAAATAAACAGCCCCCTATTTAAAAAAGGAGAATGGGATGATTTATATATTCCTAGATTTTTCTTCGGCAAGTATATTAACCAAGAGGTGTTGGGACGAATAGATAAGTTAGAAGGCGAAAAAAAACTAAAAATAACTTACATTCAAAAAGAAACAAGTAACATCACCAAAAAAGCAGATAATTTTCAAATTAATTTTATAGACAATACTTTTATTTCCTCAGAAAAAATAGTGCTTTCTATAGGTTCATTACCCTATAAAAAATTATTTAACGGCGAAATAAAGAATCATAATAATAGCCTCTACATAAAAGAACCATATGGTTTAGGAATGGAGAAAAATATGGAACAAATTTCAAGTTTCATAAATCGTCGTAAATCAAAAAAACTAAAAACAAAAATTGCAGTTTTAGGCGCAAATGCAAGTGGTTTAGAAATGATTTACAAAATCTGTGATAAACTAAATATTGATGAATATGATACGTCATTTAAAACCCTCTCTTCCCATGGTGTAATGCCTGACGGAACATTTGATTCAATTAAGGCAAAACAATTTAAGGCAAAGCATTTAGAATTACTTGCCGAGAAAAAAAATTTGACCGCCAAAACTATTGCGGAAGCAGCTCACAAAGATATTGATGAAGCTGAAAAGCAAGGGCTAGGTGCAGCTACAACAGTTGGTATTATTTCTAAAGGTTTTGGTATTTTACTCCCAAGTTTGACCAATGAAGAGTTATTGAATTTTGCATGTTTTTATGGTAATCAAATCGGTAGACGACAGCGTTGCGCTGGCAATCATTATCTATCTGTTGTCGAAGAACTATCAAATCGTGAAAGATTTGAACATATTAAAGGTCGTTTTCAAAGTCTTTACGAAAGTTCAGATGGCTTGACCATGACTTATAGTAACAGCAATGCTAAAGAGACTATCGAAGATTCTGAAACCTTTAATATTGTTATTAATTGTCTTGGGAGCGTAGACTTAAATTCCAATGATTTATCACCATTCTTTAAAAATCTTATTAACAAAGGTCTATGTGAACCAAATTTATCTAAAATAGGATTCAAAGTAGATGCAAATATGCAAGCTTCAGAAAACTTATTTGTTGCAGGGCCCTTATTAGCTGGTAACCAAATCGAAGATAAAATTTTTTGGCATTTAGAGCATTGCGCAAGAATTATATGGTCTAGTAATATTCTCGCTGAAAAAATACAAGCCAATCTCATTTAACAATTGTCAACTAAAATCTTAGCGTTTTTTTAGAGTCCAATTTTAAGTATTCTAAATTAAGAAAATAGTAGAATGAACAGTATATTTGATACCGTTCTAAAAAACACGTATGTCGCCGAAGCAGAATATTATAGTGTTAATTATTTTCCTAATAATTTTATCAATACACCCAAGCAGAGGTCAGGTCTCATATGAAAATGCTTTCCCGAATTTAGATTTCAACTTTCCTGTTGAAATTCAAAATAGCAACGATGGATCCAACCGCCTATTTGTAGTTGAACAGCCTGGTAGAATAAAAGTATTTCCAAATAAATCTAACGCAACTGTTGGAGAACTTACTACATTCTTAGATATTTCTTCAATAGTTTCTTATAGTGCGGGTCAAGAAATAGGACTTCTAGGTCTTGCCCTTCACCCTAATTACAGTACTAATGGCTACATTTTTGTTTACTATATAGACCAGCCCAGTAATTATAGAATTAATATTGCTCGTTATACTGTTAACAGCACTAACCCTAACTTGATTGACGCTAATTCAAGAACCATCATTGCGCAATTCACTAAAAACCAATCAGATTCTAACCATAACGGTGGCAAAATTGCTTTTGGTCCAGATGGTTATTTGTACATCTCTATTGGTGATGGCGGCGGTGGCGGAGATCCTCAACGAAATGGACAAAATTTAAATACCGTTTTTGGTAGTTTACTTAGAATCGATATTGATCTTGATGGTAATAATCCGGTAGAAACAAACGCTGAACTACCAAATGGCAATTATGAAATACCTTCAGATAATCCAAGAGTAGGTCAATCGGGATTAGATGAGTTGTATGCCTGGGGTATTAGAAATACCTGGAAATTCTCTTTTGACCCAACTGGTAACCTTTGGGGATCAGATGTAGGTCAAAATTCCTATGAAGAGATAAATATAATTACCAAAGGCGGCAACTATGGTTGGAATAGGTTTGAAGCAAATACAGAACCTAGCTATGGTAACGAAACATCACTTGCTACTTCACCCGATAGTAAACCAATATTCTTCTATGACCATAATGCATCTGACCTTTCCATAACCGGTGGCTACACCTATAGAGGATCTTTAACAAGCAATAGTTTAAAAAATAAATACATTTATGGCGACTATGTTTCTGGCCGTGTATGGGCGTTAGCATACAATGCCGCCAACGGAAGTACAACCAACGAACTTCTTTTTAAAACAAATGGAGAATTTATTTCCTCATTTGGTGAAGATGAAGCTGGTGAATTATATTTTTCTGATTATGGGGCAAATGCTAAATTATTTAAATTAACAGAAACCATAACAGGTCCCGTAACAACTCCCGTAAACGGAATAGGAGAATGGAAACCACTATCCTCAGGTACAGATGGTATCGTGCAATCTATTATATCATCAACCAATGGTACAAGCTTTATTGCTGGATCCTTTAATTCTGCCGGCGGTATTAGTGCATCAGACTTGGCAACTCTAAGTGATACTGAAGTGTGGGCATCACTTGGTAGTGGCGTAGAAGGTTCTGTTCTAGCAATAGCTTTAGCCCCTGACGGAACTCTTTACATTGCAGGTGATTTTACTATAGTAAACGGCATTGAAGCTAACAATATCGCGAAGTGGAACGGCACTACATGGTCAGCCTTGAGTTCTGGTACAAACGGACCAATCGCAACCATGGCTTTTAATGAAAATGGAACTTTGTTCGTAGGAGGTGTATTTACAACAGCTGGTGGCTTGGATGCCAATAATATTGCAAAATGGGAAAATGAATCTTGGAGCTTACTGACCGATGCCACAACTAATATTTCAGGTACCAACAATGAGGTTCGCTCTATACATATAGATGATAATAATAGGGTATATATTGGCGGAAATTTTGATACTGCCGGTGGTATAGCTGCAACAAGAATTGCCTTATGGAACGGCTCTAATTGGTCTGCTCTTGGTTCTGGTACAAGTGGATTTGTACAAGCCATGGATTCTGCAGGTGATTATTTATATGTTGGTGGTAATTTTGCTATTGCCGGAGATAAAACTGTAAATAGAATAGCTCGATACCATAAAAACAATAACACTTGGGAAGCTTTAGGGACTGGAGTAAGTGGGAATGTAAACGCAATTACCAGCAGTGGAATTTATATATATGTTGGTGGTACATTTGATACTGCAACTGATAATGGTACAGTTGATAAGTTAGTAAACAATATTGCACGTTGGAGTACCGAAAATGGTTGGCAAGCTTTAGGTACAGCTACAAATGTAGGGGTAAATACTAGAGTTAATGCTTTACAGTTTATTAAGAATGACACCGAACTTTTGGTTGGTGGCAATTTTAGTAGTGCAGGAAATACCAATGCGAATAATATTGCCAAATGGGGAGCGGTTTTTTGCACTAACGAAAGTGTAATACCCGAATATTTGATTGATGGTACTTGGGATAGTGGAAGCAACAACTTAACTATTACCGAAGGAGATGCCATAACCTTAAGCATTTTACCTAATGACATTGCTTTTACAATCACTTTACCTGGAGGTTCCGTCGTAAACAATGATTATGTAATAGAGAGCGCAAATACTTCACAATCTGGAACCTATATTTTTACAACGTCAGAAGGCTGCACTACTGATTTTATATTGACAATAGCAGCCGCTAGTAATAAATCAGATGATGATGGCGACGGTGTTTTAAATATAAATGATATTTGCCCTAACACTCCCAATGGTGAATTAGTAGATGAAAATGGATGCATAGTAACATCATATCCTGCTAATCAGTTTAAAATTACTTCAACAGGTACTTCTTGTGTTGGTAGAGATAACGGATCTTTATTCATTGAATCTTTAACTGACGAAGAATTTAATGCTACTATTACTGGTGAAGGTGAAAATAGAACCATTGCCTTCACTGAAACACTAACTATTGCCGAATTAGCCAAAGGAGAATATAATTTATGCATATCTTCTACTTCCTCTACAAATTATCAAAACTGTTCTAAAATAATTATTAACGAACCTTTACCCTTAAGTGTACTCTTAGACTTCGATTCTTTGACCAACAGTGTAAACTTAAAATTGAGCGGTGGCGATGAATATACCGTGAAAGTAAACGGTAAAAGTTTTCAAACTAGAAAAGAACAAATCAGCATTCCGTTATTAGATGAAATTAGTACGATAAGTGTTATTACCGATCAACTGTGTCAAGGAAAATTTGAAGAAACTATATATTTGGGAACGACTCCAATAATTTATCCAAATCCGGTAGGTAATAGTCTATCAATAGATTTAAAAACTCTTACAGTAGATAAGATTGAAATAGCTATTTTTACAGAAGCAGGAGTTTTAGTACATTCAGGCAACTATAATGTTGAACAATCAATCATTGAAATTAATACTAGCTTATTAAGCTCAGGTATTTATTTTTTAAGATTGAAGAATGATAACTTCAATAAATCCTTCAAACTTTTAAAACAGTGAAAAAAAGCGGATTTTTAGTTTTCCTATTAGTAATACTTCAATCATGCGGTGTAGATTCAGATGTTTTGGAATACGCCAAAGATCAAATAAACATCACGCTAATCTTCCCTGAAGATGACTCTGAATGTACCGAAGGAATCATAGTTTCTGATACGCAAAGCGAGCTCGTTTTTGAATGGTTAGATGAAAATGATAATAGTCCGTATATCGTGCATTTAACGAATGTTGTAAGTGAACAGACAGAATTAATAGAAAGTGATGATTCTGACGTTGCCATTACCCTAGATCGCGGCGTACCCTATTCATGGTTTGTAACCGGAAAACTCAATAGTACTAGCGAAATTTGGAATTTTTATAATGAAGGTCCAGGTTTAGAGTCTGCAGTACCCTATCCTGCTACAGCTATCTCCCCTGTTTCAGGAGCTTCAATATCGCAAACTAGCACAACGGTTAATTTAATATGGAAATCAGAAGATCCTGATGACGACATTGTTTCTTATGATTTATTTTTTGGTGAAGCAAAAGACCCTCAGCTTTATGGAACGGATATTACAGAAACTAGATTTAATGATATACCAGTTGAAGCAGATAAAACCTATTATTGGAAAATTATAACCAAAGATAGCATCGGTAATGAATCTACCTCTGAGGTCTTTACATTCTCTGTTGGTTAACACCTTATAAAAAAGCCCCTTTAGTAATTACTAAAGGGGCTTTTTTATAAGGTGTAATCTTATTAGAATTCTAGTATCACAAACTCAGAACGTCTGTTAACCGCATGCTTTTCTTCAGGACAATATGTATTATCATCACACTCGTTTAATAGTTGGGTCTCACCGTAAGCTTCTGTCGTCAACTTATCTTCAGATACTCCTTTAGATAGTAAATAATCCTTAGTTTTATCGACCCTGCGTTGCGATAGCCAGTCATTATATTTCGAGGTTCCTCGAGAATCGGTATGGGAAGTTATTTTTAAAGTTAATGTTGGTATCTCTTCTAAAACCTGAACTAAAGAGTCTAACACTTTTTTAGATGAAGAAGTAACAACCGAAGAGTTTAAACCAAAATATACATTTCCTAAATTCTCAATTCTCGACTTAATTTCTGTCTTACGCTTATTAATTGCATCTACTTTAGCTTTCTCAGCTGCAGCCAATGCATCTTCCTCTTGTTGTTTTTTGAGTCTTTCTGCCAATAATTTTTCGTCTTTTAAACGGTTAACTTCATTGATAGAATCTGTTTGACGTTGTTTCTCTTTTGCGATAGCTGCTAAAAGTTCTAGTTTTTCCTCGCCTCGTTTAGAAAGTCCTTTTTCAATACCGAATTGATAAACAACTCCCGCTGCATGTTGTATATGGTTGGTAGCGCCTTCACCTTGACTCATAGCCCATTTACCAGTCGAGTTAAAGTCTAACCCCCAACGATCCGAAAACCATGTTCTAAAACCGACTACTGCGTTATAAGTACCTCTCCCTTTATTATTTGCATCTGTATACCCGGCACCAATACCTACATAGGGATCAAACCATGCTGTCTGACCAATAATCTTATTAATGTCATAAGTTACTCTACCATCAATACCAAAATAACTGATATTATCAGAAATAACTTCTGCATCAATAATTTTACCTTCCTTATATTGATTATAGGTACCAACAGCTTCCAAACCTAAACCACTTTTAAAATACCTTCCAATACTTACTCTAGAAGGAAAAGGAACAATATTCCATTCATCACTAACATTAAAAATACCGTTAAAAACGTTACCTGAATCATCTACAGCGTTTAAACCGACACCAAAAATCCAAGAGCTCTGTACAATACTATCCTTTGCCGTTATCTGAAGTTCATCTTGGGCAAAAGTGACAGATGAGAACATAAGCAGTACTAAAAAACTAAAAACAGTGGTAGTTTTCATAATTGATAATTTGGGGTTATAAAATGTAAAATTAGTTGTAGGTGAGCTGCTTAGCAAATAATTACTTTATACAGCAATAAAAATCGTTTGATAGTTGAATGTAGAATAATTATCGACTAATTACTTTTGAATTTTTAGAGTTTTGGTACTTACAGGCAACCTATACATGCTGAAAGGACTTACAATAAATGCATTATCTTCTTTAGCATCTGTAGATTTCAACTTATGTACTTCCAAATAATCAGCTTTCTCGTTCAATTCTAAATCAGCATAATTAGAAGCTGTACTTTCGCCGCACCATATAAGAATCATTTCAGTACTAAAATCTATTGAAGGCGGAGTCAATCCTGGTTTTCTGGTCCGGTTTATTTTACCGTAAAAAGCATTCAATTCTTTCTGATTCTTTATTAAAAGATACTCCTCATGCTCAAATCCGCTGTAATTCTCATTTAAAATAAGTTCCATACCCGTATCATTAGATTCTTGCAAACTACTTTGGGCAGTGCTCTTACAAGAATTCAGCTGAATTATAGCTAACAGAAAAAAACAAGTAAAATATTTAAACATTTTTGAATCTTCCTTTATAAGCCCTTTCATATACTTCTTCGTAAAGCGGAACCACCTTTTGAATATCAAAACGCTGTGCTTCTTTTAAGGCATTAAGTTTAAATCTCTCTAAAACACTATCATTTTTTAAAATGGTAATCGCCTTAGCTGCCATATCGTTGATGTCACCAATATCACTCAAAAACCCACTTACACCTTCGGTATTCACTTCGGGTATACCACCAGCGTTACTAGAAATTACAGGGACTTTGTTTATCATCGCCTCAAGAGCTGCTAGACCGAAACTTTCTGACTCTGACGGCAGTAAAAATAAATCTGAAAAACACAAAATCTTATCGATCTCATTACTATTACCTAAAAATATAACCTTATCGGCAATACTCAATTCTTCGCATAAACGCTCAGCACCTTCTTTCTCTGGTCCTTCACCGACCATAATAAGTTTTGAAGGAATTTGAAGTTGAATTTTACTGAATATTTTAATTACATCAGGTATACGTTTTACTTTTCTAAAGTTACTAATGTGCGTTACTATGCGCTCTCCTTCACTTGCCATATTTGATCTTTGACAATTGGTAAAAGAAGTACTATATTTTTTTGCGTCGATAAAATTAGGGATAACTTCAATCTCGCCTTTAATATCAAAAGTATTTAAAGTTCCTTGTTTTAAACTTTCAGAAACTGAAGTAACCACATCAGACTGATTAATACTAAAAGTAACTGCTGGTTTATAAAAAGGATGTTTACCCACCAAAGTGATATCGGTACCATGTAATGTTGTAATCATTGGCACATAGATACCTTCTTCTTCTAACATTTTCTTTGCCATATACCCCGCATACGCATGTGGTATTGCATAGTGCACGTGTAAAAGATCTATTTTATGAAGTTTAATGGTATCAACCAACTTACTAGATAATGCAAGTTCATACGGCTGATAATGAAATAGTGGATATTCTGGCACATGAACTTCATGAAAGAATATTTTATTACTCAACAACTCTAACCGAACAGGTTGCTTATAGGTAATAAAATGAATCTCATGACCTCTATTAGCCAATGCAATTCCCAATTCTGTTGCGACTACACCACTACCACCAAAGGTAGGGTAACATACTATTGCTATTTTCATTATAACAAAACTACCTTTTTTAATTCAGAATTGAATCGTAAATAGCCTGTTGAATTCTAGTTCTTAACCCAGATTTAACTAAAAGTGTGTTTGATGCAGATGGATATGTTCTGTTTGATAAAAATACGTAGACAATTTCTTCTTCTGGATCTGCCCAAGTATATGTTCCTGTAAAACCACTGTGCCCGAAACTTTTTCTTGAAACACAACCACAAGTGGGACCACTATGTTGTAACTGTGGTTTATCGAAACCTACTCCCCTGCGCACATTATTGTCACAGAAATAACAGGTGTTGAATTTTTTTACTGTTCGTGAATCAAAAAATTTAGTGCCGCCATAATACCCATCTTGAAGATACATTTGCATGATCTTAGCGACGTCATTCGAATTACTGAAAAGTCCGGCATGGCCTCCTACACCAGCTTGCATAGCCGCACCCATATCATGAACATAACCTTGTACGGTACCGTATCTGTAATAATCATCTTCCTCTGACGGAACAATCATTTTCTTATCAAATTTTTCTAACGGATTATACGAAGTGTGGTTTGCCCCTATTCTACTATAAAGAAAATTGTTTGACAATGCGTCTAACCTTTGATCGTAACTTTCTTCAACAACCTTTTTCATTACATAATAAGGAACGTCGCTGTAACGGTATCTATTAGATTTTAAATCTTGTCGCCCTATTCTATTATAAATGGAATCTTTATAAGCATCTGCTAAATACAGATTATCATACACTTTTGTCGAAAAACCTGGTAATGGCGAGTTTCTATAAAATTCACCTGAAGGCTTTTTATTTTCATCTAGCGTATTGATGTAAAAAGGAATCCACGCAGGCAAACGCCCATAATGTGAAAGTGCTTTTAATACCGTAACATTTTTAATTTCGGTATTAGAATAATTAGGCACTAACTCTTCAAATGTATTATTCAAGCCAATTCTACCTTCTTCCTCCATTTTCATGACCATTGGCAAAGTTGCCAATATTTTAGTCAAAGAAGCCAAGTCATATACGTAATCGTTGGTTATTTTTTCTTTGCTATCGTATGTTGGTTTACCGAAACTTTTCTGATAGATTACCTTTCCTTTTCGAGCAACAAGAACCTGACCACCAGGAAACATCAAACTATCTAACCCGTCGTTCATTAACTCGTCAATATTTCTTAGTCCCTTAGAACTCATTCCAACCCGTTCTGGTATACTATAGCCCAACCTACTTAAAGATTTAACTTGCACCCCAATATTAACGGGAAATTCTTTGTGGGCACTAACAGGTAATTTACCCCTTGCACTTACGGCACCAAATAAAATTTCAGCTGTTTTTTCTTGTGCTATATCACTATTTTGATAAGACATTACCACAGCATCGATTGTATCATATGATTTAATATCTGATAACGCATATGGTTTGGCAAAAACACATAGTATAAGATTAGAAGTACGTTCACTTCCTATTGCTTGCAGCCAGTTTAATTCTTTAGTTGAAAATTTATAGGATTTCCACGGACTATCATTACTCATGTGATGTCCTACAATGATCAAATTGAAATCTTTAAGCTTTGCTTTTAACGTATTAATATCACTAGCTTCAACTACAGTTATATCTGCATAGTTTTTCAATCCTTTTACAAATGACTCATTATCTGAATCGCCCATTTTTACATAAGCGATTTTTTTATTGTCAAGATTTTTAATTGAAAGTAAGTCTAACTTATTCTTAACAACGGTTATAGCATTCTCAATAGCTTGCTCATAAATAATATCATCTTCAAGACCATTTAAATCTTCATACAAATTATCTAAACGAATTGGCTTGTAGTTATTAAGACCTGCCTTATATTTTGCCTGTAATATTTTTTTGACCGAATAAGCTAATCGCTCTTCAGATAACCTACCCTTTTCGTAAGCTTTGGTTAATTTCTCTTTTGCGCTAACAATATTTTCTGGCATTAGTAACATGTCGTTACCGGCCATAAATGCATCTAATTCAACACTACCATCATTACCTTTTGTAGAAACCCCTTTCATATTTAGGGCATCGGTAAAAATCAATCCTTCGTACCCCAACTCTTCTTTTAAAATACCTGTAATAATTTGCTCAGATAAGGAAGAAGGCATTCCTTTTTTCATTTCAAGTGCAGGCACCTCTAAGTGGGCAACCATTATACTACTTAAACCTGAACTGATTAATTTTTTAAACGGATAAAGTTCCAAACTATCCAATCTTTTTCTGGAGAAAGGTATAACCGGTAAATTGTGATGAGAATCTACTTCTGTATCGCCATGACCGGGAAAATGCTTCCCGTTTGCCAATACCCCAGCACTCTCCATACCTCTTGAAAAAGCAGTTCCTTTCGCGACTACATTATCTCTATCCTCTCCAAAAGAACGATTGCCGATAATTGGGTTTTTCGGATTTGTATTAATATCTAAATCAGGAGCAAAATTTATATGTACTCCCAAACGTTTAGCATGCTTCCCAATTTGATGGCCGACTTTTTCTACGATTGAATTATCTTGAATAGCCCCCAAGGTCATATTCCAAGGGAATGCATAGGTAGAATCTAACCTCATGGAAAGTCCCCACTCGGCATCCATTCCAATTAATAATGGAACTTTTGAAGCAGTTTGATAATCATTTGTAAGTTTTGCTTGTAGAACAGGTCCGCCTTTAGAAAAGATAACACCTCCTAAATGCTCTTGAAGTATCAAATTCTTAATTTGATCGGTAGCTTGCTTACTTTGGTTAGAAGCAACACTTACCATAAATAGCTGACCCAATTTTTGATCTAAGCTCATTTGAGCATACTGTGTATCTACCCATCTCTGTTGAGCAGTGCTGTCTTTGGTTACCAAGGGGTTTTGAGCCAGTAAATTTGAACAACAAAACAATCCACAAATAAGAAAAAAAATATAGCGCATAAAAATATATGTACTGAGATAACTATTATGGATTGAAATTATTGCATTTCATCGATATAACCCAATAAAATCTATTACTTAAGAAGAAATTATGTTAAAGGAAACGAGCATGCCAGCTCTCAGAAGCAGGTACTTCCCAATGTTCAAGATATTCGCCTTTATTCGTTACTAGGTTATTGAAGACAATGGTATTCTTTGAAACGGCTTTTTGCTTCGCCATAGCTTTAAAATCCAATAAGCTTTTATAAGCTACAAATTCACCTTGTTTGTAAGAAACGTTCATCTTATCTAGTAGAAGTACATCATACTTCTTTTCTAGAGCTTGTATAAAACGAACAGAGGCGTCTATTGAACATCCTGTAGCGCTTTGATCAGTTTGATCCAGGGCGATAACAATAAATCGCTTGTATTTTATTTCGTACCCAGCTTGTAAATCATTACCATGTGCAGTCCACGAGGTTAAAAAAGCATCTAAATCAAACCCAATTTCAGCCATCTCACTTTCAGAAAATGAACGGTTACATTGATAAATCCAAACTCTTGCAGTCTCTGGTAACGTATTAAATTCTACTAGCAAATCTTATTTTTTTAACTATTATAAGTCCTCGGCCGTTGCAATCATTTCAGCAATATCCATAACTTGTACCGAATCTTCTTTTTCTTTATTTTTAACACCATCGGTCATCATCGTGTTACAGAAAGGACAACCTGCCGCAATAATTTCTGGTTTTGTTTCTAAGGCCTGCTCAGTACGTTCAATGTTCACATCCTTATCACCCTTTTCAGGCTCTTTAAACATTTGCGCACCCCCAGCACCACAACAAAGACCTCTTTGCTTGCAGCTTTTCATTTCAATAAGCTCGGCATCTAGTTTTCTAATTAAATCTCTTGGCGCCTCGTAAACTCCGTTTGCCCTCCCTAAATAGCAAGGATCGTGAAATGTAATACGCTTCCCCTTAAAGTTACCGCCTTCCATAGAAATTCTTCCATCGTTCAGTAAATCTTTAAGAAACTGTGTATGGTGTACAACTTCATAATTACCGCCCAAGCCAGGGTATTCATTTTTTATCGTATTAAAACAATGCGGACACGCTGTAACTATCTTCTTAATTTCATAAGCGTTCAGCACCTCTATATTAGTCACTGCTTGCATCTGAAACAAAAACTCATTACCGGCACGTTTTGCAGGATCACCCGTACAACTTTCTTCTGTACCAAGTACCGCAAAAGATACATTAGCCTTGTTCAAAATCTTTACGAAGGCTTTCGTTATTTTCTTTGCTCTATCATCAAAACTACCAGCACAACCTACCCAAAACAAAACTTCAGGTACAGTTCCCGACGCAAAAAATTCTGCCATTGTAGGCACTTTTAATTCACTTGCCATATCTATCTTTAAGATTCTTTACTCCAATTTAAACGGTCCATTTGGTTAAATGGCCAAGGTGCTCCATTATTCTCAATATTACCCATCATGTTATTCAAATCTGAAGGAGCTGCAGATTCTTCCATAACCAAATACTGTCTCATATCCATAATAATGGAAAGAGGATCAATACTTATTGGACAAGCTTCAACACAGGCATTACAAGATGTACATGCCCATAACTCTTCTGGTGTAATATAATCATTCAGTAATTGCTTACCATCATCTTTAAACTCCCCTTTATTAGCATCGATATTCTTACCAACTTCTTCAAGACGGTCACGAGTATCCATCATAATCTTACGAGGAGATAATTTTTTACCTGTTTGATTAGCAGGACATTCGCTAGTACAACGACCGCATTCTGTGCACGTGTATGCATTTAGTAATTGTACCCAACTTAAATCTTGCACGTCTGATGCCCCGAACTTATCTGGAACAGCAGCATCTTCAGCCGGTTCTGCGTAAGGATCAGCATCTGGGTCCATCATCATTTTAACTTCATCTGTAACAGACTGTAAATTTCTGAACTGTCCTTTTGGTGTCAACTTACCGTAATATGTATTTGGGAAAGCCAAAAGAATATGAAGGTGCTTTGAGTAGTATAAGTAGTTTAGGAAAAATAAAATTCCTGCAATATGTAACCACCAAGCGGTACGTTCTATCAAAACCAAAGTAGAGATAGACATACCTTCAAATAGAGGAGCAATAAAACTACTGATTGGGAAAGACCCAGCAGCAGCATAATGTTCTGCGCCCATTTGTTGCAATTGATAATCTGCACCATTCATGGTCAGAAACAAAAACATTAATACGAGCTCAATATAAAGAATAAGATTTCCGTCTTTTTTAGGCCACCCTTCCATTTCTGGCTTAAAGAACCGTTTCAGTTTTATTACATTCCTTCTAATCCAGAAAACAACAACAGCTATTATAACCAATAGGGCTAACACTTCAAATGATCCTATTAGAAAATCATAAATAGGCCCCAATACCGCAAACATTCGGTGTGTACCAAAAATACCATCTAAAATAATTTCTAGAACTTCAATGTTAATGATAACAAAACCAACATAAACTATAATATGTAAGGCACCTGCAATAGGTCGCACTACCATTTTAGATTGCCCTAGAGCGATCTTTGCCATGTTTTTCCAACGTTGTGGCTTATTGTACGTTAACGAAGCTTCTTTACCTAAAAAAATATTTCGTTTCAACCTTGAAACATTTTTTACAAAAAAACCAATACCTACTATTAGCAGGACTACAAAAATAATATTCGGGAGATATTGCATATAAATTAATCTTCTTTACTTCTCTATAGAATTTGCTGCCGGATCATCTTCTGGCACTTCGTAATCTTTCTGCTTTTTACCAAAAACAGATACATTCACATACCTCTTCGGATTTAAACGAAAATCTTGTAATAACAAATCTAGTTCACGAGATGCACTATTTAAGTTACCATACAGTTCCTTATCATTCATAAGTAACCCTAATGACCCATCGCCATTCTCTATTTTCTCTGTAACCTTATCTAAGCTAGCCATAGTAGATTCTAAACTTGCTAAAGTTCTACCTAGTCCTGCTGAATTTAATGAATCTGAAAGCTTTGCAAAATTAGCAGTTAACTGCTCAAAGTTTTCGAATGAGCTATTCAGCTTTTCTTTATTACCATCTAAAACAGAATTAATTTGAGTGGTACTGGTATTCAGGTTAGTAATTAAAACGTTTAACCCTCCGATAACTTCTCTCAATTCTCTTTTGGTCTTTTCGTCTAAAACAGAGTTAACATTAACCAGAACAGAGTCTGCACCAGATATGGCAGATTCTACTTTTCGCACCAACGGCGTTAGTTTTTGTTGTGCCAAATCTGTAATACCCGGTCTAGTCTCTGTACGTAGCGTATCACCCGATTTTGCAAACTCATTATCAAAAATGGTTCTGATCTGAAGTCCCTTTCCTCCAATGATACCAGTATCATATAATTCAACGATACTATTTTTAGAAAATTTGAATTCATTTCCTACTGTAAAGGTCACTAGCAAATTACCTTTCTCATCTAAAAATTTGATATCATTTACTTTACCAACGCTGAAGCCGTTAATAGAAACGTTGGTACCAGATTGCAACCCACCAACATTTGGGTAGACGGCGTAAAATGTTTTACTGTTATCAAAAATTGGGGTTGACTTTAAATAGCTGAATCCCATGATGAACAGTAATATGCCACCAATAACAATAATTCCTGTTTTTAATTCTCTAGATAGTTTCAAGCAATTATATTTTTAGTACTCTCAAAATTATGAATAATATTTACACTTTAGGGTGTTAAATTAGAAACCTCGTCAATCGCATCTTGAATCGGAATTCTTTCACCTAGCTTATAAGCAACAATATATGCACTTGAATACCCTTTTTCTTGAGCCTGGGTCTGCATCATTTTTGCCTCTCTATACGATCTGGTTTCACCGTACATATAACGATACAAGTTTTTAAATGGCTCTTGAGAAAGATTTGAAAGCCCTTTAAAATTACTAGAATTAAGTGCTACGTTTTTACTGCTAGCCATCAATTGAATTTTAAAAACAATAGACTCTGCAACTTCTTTTTCGTTAATTGCTTCTTTAATCTTTACCGCTGGTACCTCTACTACTTCTTTTACCTCTTCAATTTTAGGTGAAGTATTAATCTCTTTTGGCTTTTCTACCTCGGAAACCACTTCATTGACAGGCTCTATAACAACGTCTTTCTTTTCTTCAACCTTATCTACAATCACCTCTTTTACAGGTGGCGCCTTTGGTTTCTCTACAGTAGTGGCTACAGAACGAACAGTTGGCTGTACGCCTTCTTTATAATGCAATATCGCTTTAGCGATAGCATCGCCCATATCATTTTGACCCTTAGTAGAATTTAAATAAGCACCCTCATCTTTATTCGTCAAGAAGCCGGTTTCGACCAAAACACTTGGCATAAAGGTTTGGTGCAGAACTATAAAACCTGCTTGCTTTACCTTTCTATCCGTTCTTTTCAATTTAGAAGAAAAATTCTCTTGAATCATTGTTGCCAAAGCCACACTTTGATCTAAAAATTCTTCTTGCATAATCGTAAGTCTAATAACAGATTCGGGAGAATTAATATCGTAATCGGCATATCTATTCTCGTAATTATCCTCTAAATATATAACGGAGTTTTCTTTCTTCGCAATTTCAAAGTTCTGCTTATTAGCATGAAGTCCTAATACAAATGTACCTGCCCCATGTGCATCTGATGTATGAGAATCGCAATGAACAGATACAAACAAATCAGCATTTGCTTTATTGGCAACCTCGCCTCTAACATAAAGATCAATAAACGTGTCATCTTTTCGCGTATAAATAACTTTTATGTCTTTATTGGTCGAGAGAATTTCGCCCACCTTCAATACAATGTTCAAGGCTATTTTTTTCTCTAAATAACCATTACCCAAGTTACCAGGATCATGACCACCATGCCCTGCATCTAGAACAACAATAAAAGGATCATCTGATTTAATTTCTTCATCAGATGCCGTAAAAGACAGAAGTAATAACGCTGAAGTTAAAACTAATGAAATGCTTAAGAATTTTGTTTTCATATGTGTTGGGGATTATATCGCCCTTATAATGGTTAAATTTATTGTAAGACCCTACATAGGGATTAAAAAATATATGTAAGTTTGACATCTTAAATAACGGCTCATTGGACCGCCAAACCTTTACAAAAATAGGATATATAGCCTTGCAATCAAACAAACATTACTTACTTTTCCTATTCATGGTTTTTGCCGGTGCATTTTTTGCTATTGGTCAAGAAGGTAAAATTATACCGTTAACTATTAAAGTTGATAGAGATACAATAATCGCGCCGTTATTACCACCTACCACTGTAAATGACTCAATTGCAAATGATTCTATTGCCGCAGACTCCGTGAATAAGAATCCGCCTTTACTTCTTGACAAGATAAAATATAAGGCAAAAGATTATGTAAAGCTAAGTCAAAAAGAAAATAAAATTTATCTCTATAACGAAGCAGAAATTTATTATCAAGATACCGAACTAAAAGCAGGTGTCATTATAATGGATTATATAAAGAACGAAGTTTATGCCGGTAGAATGGTAGATTCTTTGGGCAATTATACGCAACTACCCTACTTCAAACAAGGTACAAATATTGTTATACCAGATTCTATTCGCTTTAATTTCGATACTCAAAAAGCACTTATATGGAATTCGAGAACAGAACAGCAAGCAGCTGCAGGAGCATTAGGTAGCGATGCTATGAAGGTTTACGCAGAAATAACCAAAAAAGAGAATGACTCGGTCTATTTTTTAAGTGAAGGAAAATTAACAACATCAACAGATACCATAAACCCAGATTATTACATCCGGGTAAGAAAGGCAAAGTTTGTACCTAAAAAGAAAGTAATTGCCGGTTTTAGTAATTTATATATTGCCGACGTACCAACCCCCATTGCAATGCCTTTCGCATATTTTCCGCTTTCGCAAGGTAGATCCGCAGGTATATTGATGCCCTCTTTCGGTAATGATCCAAATACCGGATATTTTCTACAAGATATGGGTTATTACGTTCCTTTGGGTGATTATGCAGATGTCACCCTTTCTGGAGATTTTTACACCAATGGTAGTTATGCTTTTAGAACCGCATCAATTTATACTAAACGATATAAGTACAGAGGAAATGTAAACCTGAGATATGAAAATCAGGTTACAAGTCAAAAAGGATTCAGCGATTACAGTCTTTCTAGAAATTACAACATTCAATTTTCGCACTCTCAGGACACAAAATCGAGTCCGAATTCACGATTTTCAGCATCTGTAAACTTAGGTAGTAGCGAATATTACCGAAATTCTCTGCAACAACGAAATTTACCGAATACCCAAAACAATACCCTGTCGTCATCAATATCATACTCAAAAACTTTTCCAGCATATCCGTCTGTAAACATGAGTGTAACAGCTACACATTCACAGTTAACGTCACCGACGGCAACTGAATCTGATACAGATAACATTACTATGACCCTACCAACATTTCAAGCAAGTGTAGAGCGTATATATCCTTTTGTAAAGCGAGATGGCATAAAAAAGGGAATTATTGATAATATCAACTTTCAGTATAATGTAAATGCACAAAATAGATTGACCACCAACGATACTGATTTTTTAACTGCTAAAATGTTCGACAATGCTCGTGCAGGTGTTAGTCACAGCATCCCTATTGCAACGAACTTTAAAGTAGCTAAATTTTTTAGTGTTAGTGTTGGCGGTAATTATGAAGATGTTTGGGCTTTAGAAACCTACAATCAGCGTTTTGATGCTGACACAGGGTCAGTCGTAAGAGATACCATAAGCGGTTTTGATCGCTATAATACCTACAACTTTAGTGCGAGTGTAGGTACCACCCTTTACGGAACTTTTAATTTAGGGGAAGACAAAAAGATACAGGCAATAAGACATACGTTGAGACCATCTTTAAGCTATGGCTATGCACCATCTTTTGAACAGTTTTATGATGAATATCTTGATGAAGATGGCGTTGAAGTTCAGTACAGCCGTTTTCAAGGAACACTGAACGGAGCTCCGTCTTTAGGTAAATCTAACAGCTTAAGCTTCTCTTTAGCGAATACATTAGAAGCAAAGGTAAGAGATAAGGATTCTACTAAAATTGAACCTAAAAAAATATCATTATTAAGCAACTTCAATATTTCTACGGGATATAATTTTGAATCTGACTCTCTACGTCTTAACCCATTAAGCATAAATGGAGGGACTAACATACTTGACAACAAGATGTCGATTAACTTCTCTGCCGGCTTAGACCCCTACGCTATAGATAATAATGGAAAAAGAATAGATACATGGAATGTTGATAATGGCGGAAGTCTTTTTAGGCTAACCAGAGCAAATGCGAATGTATCATATTCCATAAGCAGTGAAATGTTCGGTAAGAAAGATGACAAAGATAGAGATGAAGACGAAGATGAAGACCCTTTCGATTATGTAGCGCAAAGTGGCGGTAGAGACGATGATCTTTTTGGTAGAGCCGATGATTTCAATTCTAACCCTGTTAGAAAAGACGAAAAAAACTCTGATATAGAAAACCCTATTTTCGGGACCAAAATACCCTGGAATTTTAGACTAGCGTATTCTGCTAATTATAGCAATACAGCACGCCAAAATGAATTTAGTAGTCACTCATTAATGTTTTCGGGCGATATAGAACTTGCACCACGTTGGTCTGTAGGAGGCTCTTCTGGTTACGATTTTAAAAACCAAGGCTTCACATTAACTCAATTACGCTTTCAAAGAGATTTAAAAAGTTTTACCATGCGCTTTAACTGGACTCCCTTCGGAACTTATAAAAGATGGTACTTCTTTATCGGTATAGATTCTTCGATACTTAAAGATCTTAAGTGGGAGAATAGAAGCCAAAACTAACACCTAAATTTCAGCTAACATGAAAAAAATTATCAATACCGAGAATGCTCCTGCACCCATAGGACCATACAATCAAGCAATTTTAAGTAACGGAACTTTATATATTTCTGGTCAAATACCTTTGAATCCTAAAAACGGAGAATTGGTTTCTGGAGACATCAAATTAGAAACAAAGCAGTCTATGGAAAATTTAAAGGCCATTTTAACCGAAGCTGAAATGACCTTTGAACATGTTGTGAAGTCGTCTATTTTTCTTAGTGACATGAAACAGTTCACTGAAGTAAACGAAGTATATGCTTCTTATTTTAATGCGGAAACCGCACCGGCTAGAGAAACCGTAGAAGTTGCAAATTTACCTAAGTTTGTAAATGTTGAAATCTCTATGATCGCCGTAAAATAAGATTTTACATATTAGAGCGGTGAAAATCGACTAAACCTTCAATAGGTCTTTGTCTAATAACACCAACAATTAAATCATTTCTAAGCAGTACAGAAGTTAATTCATCTCTTAGATAATGCGCAATACTACCGACAAAATTGATTGGCACCTTAGTAGCCAATTCAAATTGCATTACGTAGTTATTTATAAATTGCTGAAAGCCTTTATCAATTACTCCTTTAGAATACGGGTGATCTTTGTTCTCTATTAAAAAACGAGCAAAGGTCGCTAAGTACGTATTTGGGTTGGGCTGCTTGTATAAGTTTTCTTTAATTACATCAGCATCTAAATCATGAGAAGCAGCAAATTTATGTGCTAAATCAGACGGCATTTTATGAAAATAATAGTCGCGTATTAATTTACGACCAAAGAAATTTCCGCTACCATCATCCATAGGTATATACCCTAATGAAGTTACTTTTTGGAATAACTGATTACCATCATAATAACTACAGTTAGAACCTGTACCTAAAATACAAACGATACCTTGATGACCAACTTTTGTTGTAGCAAATATAGCAGCATAAGTATCTTCTTTTACATCGGCTTTTGCATTTGGGAAATAATCTTTAAAGATTGCCTTTAAAAATAACTTCATACGATCAGTACCACAACCGGCACCATAGAAATAAAGGTGTTTCACCTTTTCTCTATTTTTAGAAAGTTCAAAATTATTCGCTAAGCGATCTTCGATAACATCTTTAGTCAACACCTCTGGACTCAACCCCAAAGTTTGCGTTAAAAAAAGTTGTTCGCCATTTTCATCTAATGCAATCCAATCTGACTTGGTTGCGCCACTATCTACTATTAAAATCATATACCGAATGTCTTTAAAGAATAAACCTGAAAATAAGGAAAAACTGCCTCATTTTCAGGATATATCTTTGTTATACTAAAATGAAGGTTATAAGGTATTAACGTGCTGCATTAAGTCTACCATTTTATTGGAGAAACCAGCTTCGTTATCATACCAAGAAATTAACTTGAAGAAAGTAGAATTTAATTCGATACAAGCACCTGCATCAAAAATACTAGTTCTAGAATCGCCAATAAAATCTTGAGAAACAACGCTCTCTTCTGTATAACCTAACACACCTTTTAATTCACCCTCTGACGCTGCTTTAAAAGCTTTTTTAATTTCTTCTAAAGAAGTTTCTTTTTTAACTTTCACAGTTAAATCTACTACAGAAACATCAGCAGTTGGCACTCTAAAAGCCATACCAGTAAGTTTCCCTTTCAATTCAGGTATTACTTTAGTTACCGCAACAGCAGCACCTGTAGAAGCAGGTATAATATTCAACATTGCACTTCTACCACCTCTCCAATCTTTTCTAGAAGGACCATCAACAGTCATTTGTGTTGCCGTGGTTGCATGAACCGTAGTCATCAAAGCTTCTTCGATACCGAAGTTATCATTAACAACTTTAGCTAAAGGAGCTAAACAGTTTGTAGTACAAGATGCGTTAGAAACAATAGTATCAGTTGTTTTAACATCTTTATGGTTTACACCTACTACGAACATTGGAGCATCTTTAGAAGGAGCAGAAATCACCACTTTTTTAGTACCACCATCAATATGGTATTGAGCAGTTTCTAAAGTTGTAAAAATACCAGTACATTCAGCAACCGTATCAGCACCTACTTCATCCCACTTACAATTCTTAGGATCTCTCTCTGCAGTAATACGTACAGTTTTACCATTTACGATTAAGTGACCATCTTTTACATCAACAGTTCCGTCGAATTTTCCGTGAACCGAATCATACTTCAACAAATAAGCTAAGTGCTCAACATCTAATAAATCGTTGATAGCTACTACATCTACATCACCACGCTTAATTGTAGTTCTGAAGACCAATCTACCTATTCTACCGAATCCGTTTATTCCTATTTTCAAATTTGACATTTTCTCTATTTTTATTATTTAATATTATGTGGTCATTATTTCTGAAACTCTTATGAGCTCCTTATCAATTTTTGTATGCCCTTTAATCGCCTTGTTGATAGGCGTTAATGTAAGTTTGTTATCTTGTATGCCCACCATAAGGTTTGTCTTACCTTCTAACAAAGCCTCTACAGCCTTAACTCCCATTCTACTTGCAAGAACACGATCATAACAAGATGGCGAACCACCTCTTTGCATATGTCCTAAAACAGATACACGAACATCATAAATTGGTAAATGCTCTTCAACATATTCTTTTAATTCGAATACGTTTTTACCAGACTTATCACCTTCTGCAACAATTACAATACTCGAAGATTTACCAGATTCTTTACTTCTTTTCAAAGACTCCAGCAATCTATCTAAACCTAAATTCTCTTCAGGAATTAGAATTTCTTCTGCACCAGCACCTACACCTGCATTCAACGCAATGTGCCCAACATCTCTACCCATTACTTCAACGAAGAAAAGTCTGTTATGCGAACTGGCCGTATCCCTAATTTTATCAATACATTCTACCACGGTATTTAAGGCAGTGTCAAAACCTAATGTAAATGTTGTACCGAAAATATCGTTATCTATAGTACCTGGTATACCAATAACAGGAAAATTATATTCTCTATTAAAAATCATGGCACCTGTAAAACTACCGTCACCTCCAATAACTACAAATGCATCTATACCGGCTTTAAGTAAATTCTCGTGCGCTAATTTTCTACCTTCTGGGGTTCTAAAATCATCGCAACGGGCAGACTTTAGTATAGTACCACCTTTATTGATGATATTATTTACACTACGGGCATCCATAGATTTAAAATCTCCCTCTATCATACCTTGGTACCCTCTGTAGATTCCTACACAATCTACCTTCAAGTATGCACAAGTACGAACAACTGATCTTATTGCTGCATTCATACCCGGAGAATCACCCCCTGAAGTCAGTACCGCTATTTTTTTTATTTCTGAAGACATTGAACAATTTAAGCCAACGAAAGTAAGAAATCTTATGCAAAAAGAGAATAGAGATCAGTCGCATTTTAAGAAAAAATCAACGAAAAGGATTTCGCAATAGCATATTACTAGTCTTATTCTTAAAATTTGTTATTTAATTACTATAATGCATTAGATTGCTTACCGATTTAATGATTTTGGTTTATCGTAAAAACGAATTAAACTATCATTACCCATGACAGAAGATGGGGTTTCAGTTTCTTTTACAGGTTCTTCTTTCTTAAGTGGCTTAGTTGCCAGAATTTTCTGAAAGAGTTCTTTGAAATTATTAAAGTCTACCTCATATGATAAACCAGCCCCTTGGGTTGAACCTTGCTGATCAGATAAATAAGCCTGAATTTCGCTTTGTCTACTAAAGAAATTGGCACTTAATGTACCCTGTTCATTTAATAATACCTGTATCTCAAAATCGCCTGCTACCAAAGTTTCACTAGATGCACCGACCGGAACACCTACCTTGCCATTAAATAATATTCTATCTGATATCTGAGTAGATACCGTTACACCAATGCGATCATCGGTTTCTATATCTGATGACCTATCTAATATACCTTGCTCATAAGATAGCCCTAAATTAAATTTATCATTGCCGCCACTTAGAATCGAGTTTAAAATACTTGAGGCACTTTGCACTAAGTTACCGGTTATGGCTTGCTGATTAATACCACTTTGAGAATTAACAAAAGTACCCTGTGCCAATAAGAATATGGCATTCTTCTCTTCCACCGTTGGATCTTGTAGACGATATTCCAATTCAGACTTAACAATTGAGCTCGTACCCGGAAAATCGATACCGAAATCTATATCTGGTTTTTGAAGCTGCCCCGTTAAACTGATAATAACGTCTGTAGGTATTCTACGTGTAAATCCGGCATCATCAAGTAAAGGTGCAGGGTTTGCATTTAACGAATAAACTGCCTCCATGTTTAAAATCGCCTCTAATGGTTTTTGATCCCAGTTGATGGTTCCACCAGGTTCCACATTAAATTTTTTGTCGATTATACCGCCAAACTTATAATTAAACTCTCCGGTCACCACAACATAATCACCATACATTTCAAATTTACCATTGGTATTGATCTGTATTAAAATAATACCAACACCCGTACCTTTTAAAGAGCTTCCTGTTTTGGTATCTGTGACGATTTCAATCTCGGCATCAGGCGTAACATCTAAGTTAAATTCTAGCTCTAGCCCCTGATAATCTTTTAATTGACGCTGACTTTCTAATCTTTTTTTATCGTTTTTCTCTATAAAATTGATGAACGAATAATCGCCTACACTAGCTACATCGCTTAAAGGAATCTTCAACGAAGTACCTTTTGCCGTAGCCCCGTCTACG
The DNA here is from genome assembly GCF_004364165.1 of Maribacter spongiicola. Taxonomy (GTDB): domain Bacteria; phylum Bacteroidota; class Bacteroidia; order Flavobacteriales; family Flavobacteriaceae; genus Maribacter; species Maribacter spongiicola. Next base: position 117,592 of record NZ_SOAY01000011.1, on the reverse strand, counting down.
GTGACATTAAGAGCAGTTGTAGGTCCAAAAATTCGCCCTGTTCCATTTAAATACCCTGTACCATAATATAAATCACCTTCTTTAAATTCAGTATTTAGAATTAAGAATCTGTCGTTTTTAGTATCGACATTTAAATCTAACACCCAATCTTTAAAGAAACTATGGGTAATGGTACCATCCAAATTTGCTCTGGTACTTTTTGCAACATCTTCTAATGCTATATTATCAAAATCAAAAGTCTGATTTTTAAGCAACACTCTTGATCGTGGCGCAAAACTATAATCAACATTTAAATAAGGTACAGCAATACCAGCATTATCTAAAGTTAATAGTCCGTTGAAAATGGGGTTATCTACATTACCTTCAATCTTGACCCTACCATCGATATCACCTCGTATATTATCGATTACACCTTCACCAAGCGGACTAAACGGTTCTAATCCGAAATTATTAAAGTTAGCAATGAGATTTGCTTTTGGGATATCACCTTTATTATCAATGCTACCTACGACACTAAATTTTTCGACTTTATTATCTAATAATTGAGAATTGACTTGAAACTCAGATAAATCTTTATTACCAATAATATTGATCACCAGGTCACCAAGAGGAATATCATTGATTCCGAAATTATCAATATTCAGATTCGAAGATGGCAGATAAATGCCATCTTTCTGTAAAACATTTAAGGTGCCGTTAACTTCGCCTTGCAATTTAAGACTGTCAATAACTGGTGTAATCTTATCTAAGGATACTATTTTAAATTGAAGCTGAAGATCCTTGTATGTAGAATCTGCCAGCTGACCTTTTAACCTAATTTGTTCTTTTTCTTCATTATTCATTACAATTTCTTGAATTGTAATACTATCAAGCGCTCTATTTAAGATGACCTTGTTTTTAGAGTCGCCATCTTTGTTCAAAACCCATTTATTGCCTTTAAAATTGACATCGGATGTTTTAAGACCAATAACCGACTTATTGTCCTTATTAAAAGTGTGGTAAAAATTCAGGTTATAAGAATCGTTAAAATCACTACCACCTTTAAACTCAGACCTAAAAAACAGCGTATCTTTTAATGTGGTGTTGATCAGGTTAAAATCTTTAAAATTATAATAAGGGGTATCTAGCTCACCTACAGAAACGAATGTATTGAACAGCGGATTCTTATTATCGATTCTAACTTCTATATTTTCTGCAGCGGTACCGAAAGCCTCTATACTTGGTGACTCAAAATTCAATTTAAAATCACCTTCATCTGCAACAATATTACCTTTTATGAAAGTGTTGGGATCGAAACGCACCTCTGGAAAAAACACATCTACAATTTTATTATAAATTTTAAAATTGAAAGAAAGATTCTGTCCGTCAGAAATTTGAAAAGGTCTATAGTTTGTATAAATACTACCCAATGAGTTTTGCACAAGTTTACCCAATTCTCGCACCTTAAAATTACCTTTCATAAAGCCTGTAATAATATCTGGCGAATTTATATTTATGGTTCGATTCTGGTCTTTATCAAAACTTGAGGTCACCTCAAAATCTTCAAAATAATACGTGTCATTTACGTTTTGATAGCTTGTTTGGGTGAAATTGACATCACCAATGATATTATCTAATGTGTTACCCGTAATATCCATACTAACATTTCCTTTAAAAACAGAAACACTATCATTTATGATATTCAATTTCTTAAGATCGGCATAATCTACAGATGCGATAAAATTGAAATTATTTCTAGTCTCAGCTACATTCGCAAGACCCTTAAAATCAAATTTAAAATTCTCGTCGTTACTAATTAAAGAACCATCGAACAACTGATCTTTAATTATTCCCGACACCCTTAAATCTTGATAATTATAATTGTTAAATTCAATAGAATATATCTGCCCAATGACCTCGGTATTCAATTTCTCTTTTACAAAACCCTTACCCTCCACATTAAAATCTAATGTTGTTTTTCCTAAATTTTTATTTTCGGCAAAATCGCCTAAATCAAAATCGATCAAAGAGATAAACCCTTTATAAGTTGCATTATCGATGTTATTAAAATCACTTAAGACAATATCAACATAGCTACTACCCACGGCAGTATTTAAATTGACCTTGGTATCTATAGATGAATTCGTAATAAAGGCATTTCCCCTTATAGTAAACTGCCCTAATTTACTAAAGGTAGACGGTAACGAATTTCCAATTAAATTAGGCAATAAGGCATTTAATTGGTAGTAACTGCTCGTTACATTCTTCATTTGAGCGTTTAAACTAAATGGTTTTTGCTTACTGAATAAATTTTTAAAATTGAAATCGCCACGAATACCTGTATCATCAGAAAATAAAAATAGATTATCGGTGTTCAGATCATTTAATACTCCGTTGACATTAGCATTAAAAGTCACTTCCTTACCCTTGCCAAATTCATTATACAGCAAGTTAATTTCATCAAAAGCAACTTTAGACTCTTTAAATTCTGCAACAACATTTACTTTATTCAAGAAGTCGGCGAAATCTTCGCGGTTATAATTAAATACCAAATTACCATCTATAGCAGAAAGTGGCGTTTTTATCTTCAAAGAATCGAAGCGCATTTGCTGCTTCGTATATTTAAAATTGGTTGCCAACCTATCTACTTTTAAACCTTTACTACTGAAAAAAGACATTTCTTGAATATCGGTAGAAACCTCGGGTCCAAGAATTAAAAAATCACCAGCACTAATATTAAGGCTATCAAAATTTAAAACGGTCGTATTCTCTAAATTTTGATCAATGTATTTAAACTTACTTTTTACAATGTCAATATTAGATGAAGAAAGCCTAAAAGGCGGCGTGCCCGGCTCCCTTGGTTTACCATCATCAAGTTTATCGACAAAAACCTCAAGATTGGTATTATTTTCGCCGAAATAGGTTTTAAGATTAAAGTTTAGCTCATCGACAGAAATGTCGCCAAACTCTAAATTACCCTGAGCTAAATTATTTAAACTTAAGATAGAAGTTTTTAACTCATTAATATAAAATAAAGTATCTTGTTTGTAGTCTTCGATAAAGACACCTTCAAGAGATGTATTCCAAGAAATCAATGAAATTTTTAGGCGTTCAATATTAATATGTGTGCCATATTCATTGTTAATTTTTTTCGTAGCAAACTGTGCCAGTAAGGTCTGAACCACTGGCAGGGAAAAAATGATGGTACCCAAAACACATATCAGCAAAAGCACTAAAAATGTTCTAACCAATATTTTTCTCAGTTTTTTGATAGGTCTTTATGTTTTACCTTTGTTATTCAAATTTTATTCCAAATATGTTGGATCACGAAACAATTTATATACTTGCAATAGAATCTTCTTGTGATGACACTTCTGCGGCAGTTTTGATGAACGATAAAGTGCTCAGTAATGTTGTGGCAACCCAGGCAATTCATAACGAATATGGTGGGGTTGTACCCGAACTTGCATCAAGAGCGCATCAACAAAATATCGTCCCAGTTGTTCATCAGGCCATAGCCAAAGCAAATATCGATAAAAAACAATTATCAGCCATAGCATTTACACGCGGACCTGGACTAATGGGTTCTTTACTTGTAGGTACCTCGTTTGCAAAATCCTTATCATTAGGTTTACAAATTCCACTTATCGAAGTTAACCACATGAAAGCCCATATTTTAGCTCATTTTATTGATGAGGAAACTATGAAAGCACCTTCATTTCCGTTTTTAGCACTGACCATAAGTGGCGGTCATACGCAGATTGTTCAAGTGAACGATTACTTTGATATGAAAATCATTGGACAAACTTTAGATGATGCCGTAGGGGAAGCATTTGATAAGAGTGCTAAAATTTTAGGTCTGCCCTACCCTGGCGGACCTTTAATTGACAAATATGCTGCAACCGGTGATCCTCATAAATTTGAATTTACTATACCGAACGTAAAAGATTTAGATTTTAGTTTCAGCGGATTAAAAACGAACATACTCTATTTCATTCAGCGACAAACGAAAGAGAATCCAGATTTTATTAAGAACAACTTAGAAGATATCTGCGCATCAATACAGTATACTATTATTACGATTTTGATGAAAAAGCTAAAAAAAGCAGTAAAGCAAACCGGTATAAAAGAAATTGCTATTGGTGGCGGAGTGTCGGCAAATTCAGGTATTCGAAAAATTTTGACCGAAGCACAAACCAAATACGGGTGGAAAACCTATATACCCAAATTTGAATATTGTACAGATAATGCCGCCATGATAGGTATTGTTGGCTATTATAAATACAAGAACGAGCAATTCTCTCAACAAAATGTAACGGCAAAAGCTAGGTATGTAATATCTTAATTCAAACAAAGTACAAATGCAACTTTTTTACAATCCAAATATAAAATCTGAAGACACCGCTTTTACTTTTGATAGCAATGAAAGCAAGCATATCATAAAAGTGCTCAGAAAAAAGACCGGTGATGAATTATGGATCACCAATGGCGAAGGCATTTTATTTGAAGCTAAAATAGTTGATGATAATATAAAAAAATGTGCTGTTGAGCTAATCTCATCTAAAAAAACACATCCAAAATCGCATTGGTTACATATGGCGGTTGCACCTACCAAAATGAATGATCGTTTTGAGTGGTTTTTAGAAAAGGCTACAGAAATAGGCGTAGATGAAATTACACCTATAATCTGTGATCGCTCTGAACGTAAAGTAATAAAGTTAGACCGAATGTACAGAGTTTTAGAATCTGCAATTAAGCAATCTTTGCAGACATTCTTACCCAAACTAAACGAACCAATAACTTTAAAGGAATTTCTAGATCAACCCGTATCGGGCCTACAATTTATTGCACATTGCGAAGAGAGTGAACGTCACGAGCTAAAAAGAAGAGTTGCCGCAGATAAAGATGTCACCATATTAATTGGTCCTGAAGGTGATTTTTCTCCAGAAGAAATTAGAAAGGCGATGGATAATGGCTATGCACCGGTTGCTATGGGTAAAACAAGATTAAGAACCGAAACAGCAGCAATTGTAGCCTGTACTATTGTAGCCTCTATCAATAACGGATAATTATAACCGTAAAAAATTATCCCTTCATTTTATCACAATCGATTTTTGTAGATTTGAATATGAAAATAATCCTTTCTGCTTACCTCTTTTTTATATCCTTTTCTAGTTTGTCCGTCTATGCTCAAGAAATAGCCATCTTAAAATATCAAGGTGGTGGCGATTGGTATGCAAACCCCACTGCCCTACCGAACTTAATAAAGTACTGCAACAATAACATTGATACAGCCCTAAATAACAAGCCAGAAACAGTTGAAGTTGGCAGCAGCTCTATATTTCAATATCCTTTTTTACATATGACAGGTCATGGTAATGTGGTTTTTTCAGATGAGGAACTAGAGAACTTAAGAAATTATTTATTATCAGGTGGTTTTTTACATATTGATGACAATTATGGCATGAAACCATATATAACGCGAGAGATAAAAAGACTTTTTCCAGATACCGCATTAGAAGAACTAGGCGCTGATCATCCTATTTTTTCGAATGCGTATACTTTTCCAAAGGGATTACCAAAAATACACGAACATGACGGACAGCGACCTCAAGCATTTGCCATTGTGAACGATAATAGAATTATTTTACTATTTACCTCAGAATCTGATTTAGGTGATGGTTGGGAAGACCCAACTGTACATAATGATACCCCAGAGGTTAGAGAAAAAGCATTACAAATGGGAGCTAATATTATAACTTATGTCTTTAAAAATTAATCAATGACCTCAAAAACCATTTCGCAAGGTATACTAAGAGCCATAGGTGTAATAGTAGGTATCGCACTTTTACTTTATTTTCTTTACACCATACAATCTGTAATCGCCTATTTGGCAATAGCAGCTGTTACAGCATTAATTGGCAGCCCATTGGTTCGTTTTTTAAGAAAAATTAAATTACCGAATATTTTAGCTGTAATTATCACCATGCTATTAATGGTCGGTGTTTTGGTAGGTATCGTTGCCCTTTTTATACCATTAATTTCAGAGCAAGGCAAAAATTTGTCGTTACTTAATATTGATGACTTACAGACAAGCTTAAATACACTTTACCATCAAATCACCAATTACCTAGGCCTTTCTTCGCATATAGTTGAAGATGTCATTGACGATGCCGGTTTAGAGAAGAACATACTACAGGGGTTAGATATAGGGTTTATTCCCAACTTTTTAAATTCTTTCTTAAATGTATTAAGCACTGCAAGTATTGGACTGTTTTCGGTACTTTTCATTTCCTTTTTCTTTTTAAAGGATAGCAAATTATTTGAGCATGGTTTATTGATATTCGTCCCCGTAGACAAAAAGAAAGGCACAACAAATTCGATAGGTAAAATTAACGGATTACTTTCAAGATACTTTGTTGGTCTATTACTTCAAATATTCATTCTGTTCGTTATTTACACCATAGTCTTGTTAATAGTTGGCATTGAAAACGCAGTGGTAATAGCATTTCTTTGCGCTCTATTTAATATTATACCATATATAGGCCCCATAATTGGCGGAGTAATTATGTTGACATTGACCATGACAAGTAATTTAGGTTCAGATTTTAGTGAGGTAATATTACCAAAAACAGGATATGTATTTTTGGGGCTATTAATAGGTCAACTGGTAGACAACTTTTTCTCTCAGCCATTTATATTTTCTAATAGTGTAAAATCTCACCCGTTAGAGATTTTCTTGGTAATTATTATTGCAGGGTTATTATTCGGCACCGTAGGTATGATAGTTGCGGTACCAGGTTACACGGCTATTAAGGTTATTCTGAAAGAGTTTCTTTCTGACAATCAAATTGTAAAATCTTTGACCCATAATCTTTAAGCATTCGTGAATTCTGAAATACTAGCTTACGAAGTACAGCAGTTTATCAATGATAATTTAAACACTGATATTCATAAAATCCTTTTATCTAAATCAAAATTTCCTGAGGTTTCTTCGAGAGAACTAGTTGAGCAAATAGAATCGAAATTAAAAGCAAAAACAAAATTACCCACTTGGTTTAACGCAGCTAACATCTACTACCCTAACAAATTAAATCTTTCGCAAACATCTTCAGAAATTACAGCGAACTATAAAACCACATTAGTTCATGGTACTACGATTATTGATCTAACTGCTGGGTTCGGTGTAGACTCTTTTGCCTTTAGCAAAAAAATGAACCATGTTGTCCATTTGGATAAAAATAAGGAGTTATCAAAAATTGCACAGCATAACTTTAAACAACTAAACGCTGCCAATATAGAATGTCTTGCGACTGATGGATTAGAATACTTAAAAGAAGCTAACACCCCTATTGAATGGATCTACATTGACCCATCTAGAAGAGATAAGGATAATAAAAAAGTTTATTATTTATCTGACTGCGAGCCTAATGTTATTACGAACATGGAACTTTTATTAGAGAAATCATCGAATATATTAATTAAAACTGGTCCGTTACTCGACCTTAAAAGCGGATTGAAAGAATTGACACATGTAAAAGAAATACATATTGTAGCCGTAAATAACGATGTAAAAGAAATTCTATGGTTGATTGAGAAAGATTTTAAAAATGAACCATTGATTAAAACCCTTAACCATAAAACAGATTCGGTTCAAGAATTTCAATTCTACTTGACCGAAGAACAGAATAGTGCATCGTACTATTCTAAGCCGCTTAATTATATTTACGAACCAAACGCAGCACTGTTAAAATCTGGAGCGTTTAAATTATTAAGCGAGCATTTCGACCTTAGAAAACTACATTCCAATTCTCATTTATATTCCTCAGATCAATTATTTACTTTCCCTGGTCGAATATTCAAGGTAGAGGGTGTTTATGATTATTCTAAAAAAATATTGAAAAAAGAAGGTATCATTAAGGCAAATATCACTACAAGAAACTTCCCAGATTCGGTGATTAAAATCAGAAAAAAATTAGGAATTAAAGATGGCGGTGAAATATATCTTTTTTGCACTACAGATATAGAAGAAAATTTAATCATAATTTCGTGTTTACAGATTTTTCAAGATCCTTAGAAGTAAAAAATAACTTCAATTTCATAGCATTTTACACCATATGAAAATAGCTATGATTGCAAAACTACAACGTTGTAATTTACATATTAAAGTGAATTTTTACTTACATTTTAAAATGAAAATGTTAAAATTTTAACGTGTTAAATTCCAAATTTCACAAGTGCTAAATTGCTGATAACTCAATAATTACGCCTATTAATACAGATTATTACAATAACAATAAGCCATAATGATTTTACGGTACCCATAAAATTTTAGAAGTGAAATATCGGTAATTGAAGTAAAATTGCTATTATTATACCAGATTTTGATTTTTTTAACATTTAAACATTGCAACAAACAATTTTAAAAAGTCAAATTCTACACGATTTATTTAAACTAACAAACAACAACGATTATGAATCAAAAACGTGATTACACGTTGATGAAATCCAGAAAAAGGTCTTCCTTTATTAAGACTGGAGTTTTATCAATGCTTGTTTGCTTAAGTGCCCAATTGGCTCAAGCAAATGAAAACACAAGTACTTCAAACGAAGTTGAAGTAAAAACGCTTCAATCTACAATTACAGGAACCGTTCTTGATGACACTGGCCAACCATTACCTGGTGCCAACGTCGTAGAAAAAGGAACTACTAATGGTACACAAACAGATTTCGATGGTAACTATAGCTTAAATGTATCTGATGGTGCTACATTAGTATTTAGCTATATAGGATTTAAAAGTACACAAATCGCAGTAAATGGTCAATCTACTGTTAATGCAACTTTAGCTGAAGATGCTGCAGCTTTAGATGAAGTTATTGTATTAGGTTACTCTACTCAAACAAGAGGTGACTTAACAGGTTCTGTAGCATCTGTAGATGTGTCAGAGGCAACAAAAGCACCAGTTGTAAACGCCGCCTCAGCATTACAAGGTCGTGTAAGTGGTGTAACTGTAGTACAAAATGCAACACCAGGTAGTCCACCAAAAATCAACATTCGTGGTTTTGGTACAAGTAACAATACCAATCCTTTGTTTATTATAGATGGTCTACAAACAGATGACCCATTTGTTTTGAACAGTATTAACCCGAACGACATTGACCAAATGAACGTTTTAAAAGATGGTGCTGCTGCTATTTATGGAGCAAGAGCATCTAACGGGGTAGTAATTATTACAACTAAAGGTGGTGGTTACAACATGGATAAACCAATTGTTTCTGTTGATACATATACAGGTGTTTCTACAGTAGCAAATACTCCAGAGTTTTTAAATGCACAACAGTTAGGAGATGTATTGTTTCAAAGTTCTGCTAATGATGGCACTGCTTTTGATCATCCACAATACGGGAATGGATCATCTGCAGTAGTCCCTTCTTCATTAAATGGTTACACGAGAGTAGTTTCTTATGACCCTATCACAAGAGGTCCAGCTTCTGCAACTGTTAATCCTAATGGTACAGATTGGATTGATGCAATTACTAGAACTGCAATTATACAAAGTGTAGCTTTTTCTGTAGCAAATGGCGAAGAAAACAGTAAATACAATCTTTCTGCAAACTTCTTGAACAACCCAGGTAACTTATTGGAGACTGATTATAAAATTGGACAAATTCGTTTAAACTCTGAATTTAAAATTGGCGATAAAATAAGGATTGGTGAACACTTTAGTACCGCATATTCAAATTCTAAAGGTGGCGGAGGCGCTCAATATGAAGAAGCTGTTAGAAGCAGCCCATTAATACCTTTATATGATGATGAAGGAAGATTTGCGGGCACCGGTGCACAAGGCACAGGTAACTCTAGAAGTCCATTAGCGCAATTAAGTAGACAAAGTGATAATTTCAATAAAACGATTAGAATTTTAGGAGATGTTTACATGTCTGCAGAGATTTTGAATAATCTAACCTTTAAAACAACTTTTGGTGGAACATTAAATTCATTTAATACACGTGGCTTTCTAGCATTAGATCCAGAGCATAGTGAGCCATTAGGTACAAATGCACTAACAGAGCGCAACCAAGATGGTTATTCTTGGACTTTTACGAATACTTTAAACTACAAAAAAACATTTAATAACAGTAAGATTGATGCCTTAGCAGGTATTGAATCTGTTAAAGATGGTATAAAAGGAAAAGTAGTTAGTCGTACTGGTTTCTTATTTGAAACTCCAGATTTTTACTTATTAAATAATGGTAGTGGAATTCCATTAGTAAATGAAGCTTTTGATTCTGCAACCTCACTTTATTCGTTGTTTGGTTCAGCTACATATTCTTATGGTGACAAGTATTTCGTTACAGGTACTTTACGTAATGATACCTCTTCACGTTTTGCTGGAGATAACAAAAGCGATACCTTCCCATCAATTAGTGCTGGTTGGGTAGTTAGCAAAGAAGATTTTATTTCCTCAGATTCTGCATTAAGCTGGTTTAAATTAAAAGGATCTTGGGGTCAATTGGGTAACCAATCGTTACCAGCTAGCAACCCTACTATAAATATTTCTAGCCTTAGCGAAAGTCTTGGTAATTATGCTATTGATGGAAGTTCTATAGCAACAGGCGCAATTTTATCTTCTGTAGGTAACCCTAATTTAAGATGGGAAACTAGTGAAGCTATTAACGCTGGTATTGAATTAGGTTTTTTTAATGATAAATTAAATTTAGATTTTGAATGGTTCAACATCAAAACCAAAGATTTAATTACGCAAGACAACAGCTTAATTAGTACAACCGCTATTGATGCTGGTGCACCTTATGTAAACCTAGGTAATGTTGAAAATACAGGTTTTGATATTAACCTACGTTACAAAGATGAAACTACCAATGGTCTTAAATATGGTTTTGACATTAACTTCTCTCACTACAAAAATGAGGTAACATCCTTAATTAGTGAATTTCAAGTGGGTGATGAAAGCTTCCGTGGCGGTGCTGTTTCAAGAACACAAGTGGGCCAACCTATTTCCTCTTTTTATGGTAGAGAAGTAATCGGGTTTACAGATGCAGGTAGATTTGAATATAGAGATGTTAATGGTGATACTGTAATTGATGATAATGACAGAACCTTTATTGGTTCTCCTCACCCAGATTTTACCTATGGTGTAAACTTTAATTTAGGCTACCAAGCATTCGACTTATCATTGTTCTTACAAGGATCTCAAGGAAACGACATTTACAACTACACTAAAATATTTACAGATTTCCCAACTTTTGTTGATGGTAATCGTAGTGTAAGAGTATTGGATTCTTGGACACCAACAAATACTAATGCTACCCTGCCTGCACTAAGTAACTCTATACAAAACAGTGAAACGCAACCAAATTCATACTTTGTTGAAGATGGTTCTTACTTACGTCTTAAAAACATTCAATTAGGCTATGCTTTCCCTGATAAAGTAGCTGATAAAATTGGATTAGACTCATTCAGAGTTTATATACAAGGTACTAACATACTTACTATTACAGGTTATGAAGGTTTTGATCCAGAAATCATCTCCTCAGTAACTGGTAATAATTTAACATTGGGTGTAGACAGTCAGGTTGTTCCTCAATCTAGAATATTTACACTTGGATTTAATTTAAAATTGTAAAAAAAATGAAAAAGAATTTAATTTACTTACTCACATTATTTATTGCTATAAGTGCATGTAGCGATGACTTTACAGAGCAACCAGCAATTGGTGCACTTAGTGATGCCGCGGTTCAAAATGAAGCAGGCGTAGAATTATTGCTTGTAGGTGCCTATTCCACATTAGATGGTATTCGTCTCAATAGAGCTGGTAATGAATTTGCTGCAAGTGGAGACAACTGGTGGTTTGATGTTTTAGCAGATGATGCACATAAAGGAAGTACTGATGGTGATCAAGCTGAACTTTTTGAAATGGAAACTTACAATTGGACAACCGGTAACCCTTATATTCTTGGAAAGTGGTCTTCTACTTTTGCAGGAGTAAACCGTGCCAATGCAGTTATTGCCTTAATAGCAACTATAGAAGATGCAGATTTAACTGGAAAACTTGCAGAAGCTCGTTTTTTACGTGGCCATTTTAATTTTGAACTGCAAAGAATCTACGGAAATGTACCTTACATTTCTGAAGAAAATTATGCAAACACAGAATTTAACCAGCCAAACCCTGGTCCTATTTGGGATCAAATAGAGGCTGATTTTCAGTTTGCAATTGATAACCTGCCAGCTTCTCAAGCGCAATCAGGTCGACCAACCTCATGGGCTGCTAAAGCTTATTTAGGGAAAGTTCATTTACAACAATCTGAATGGGCTGCTGCTTTTGATTTATTCGAAGAAGTAATCAATGACGGTCCATATTCTTTAAATCCTGAATTCATAGCGAATTGGGAAAGCACAGGAGAAAATAGTTCTGAAGCTATTTTTGCAATTCAATTTACTGCAGATGATGCAGTATCGTATAATGGAAATATTGGTGGTGTATTAAACTTCCCAAACCCAGGTCCATTTGGATCATGCTGTGGTTTTTACCAACCAACTCAAGATTTAGTTAATGCATTTCAAACAGATGCTACAGGGCTACCATTATTGGACACCTTCAATGATTCTGATGTAGCAAACGATTACGGACTAGAAGATGCTGATGCATTTACACCGCATACAGGTCCTTTAGACCCTAGATTAGATTACACTGTTGGTAGAAGAGGTATTGACTATAACCGCTATGGTACTTTCCCTGGTCACTCTTGGATTCGTGCAACGTTCGCAGATATTTCCGGTCCTTATTTACCAGCTAAGAACGTGTACCAATCTGGTGATACCGATAATCAAGGTACTGGCGCATGGGGTCAACAACATGCAGGTATAAACTACCATATCATCCGCTTTGCAGATGTATTATTAATGGGTGCTGAAGCTGCTGCTGAAACCAATGATTTAGCTTCTGCGTTAACATGGGTAAATTTAGTTCGTAACAGAGCTAAAAATATGACTTACATTCAAAATGAAGCTGGTGATGCAGACGCAGCCAATTATGTCATTGAACCTTATACTTCTTTTGCAAGTCAAGACTTTGCTATAAAAGCAGTACGTCATGAACGCCGTTTGGAGCTAAGTATGGAAGGTCACCGTTTATTCGACCTTAGAAGATGGGGTAATGCTCCAAGTGTAATGAATGAATACATTGCAAATGAAAGCCGTACAATACCTAACTTTGGCACCAAGGCTAAAACTGTTGAAGCAAAACATAACTTATTGCCTATTCCTTTAACTGCTATCGATTTAAGTGGTGGAATTTTACAACAAAATGATGGATTCTAATCAATAGGATTATTATTGTTTAAAAGCAGGACATTTTTCAATGTCCTGCTTTTTTTTAAGCAAAACATAAAAAATTAGACACCGTATTTTATGATGGAGTCGTAATCATAATTAGTAATTCATGACAGCATCTATTCATATTTAAATTTGAAAAAATATACATGAAACAATCACGTTAAATCTTTAACTAAGTACACTACTACTTATGATATTCAGTACAAAAACACTATTTTGGTACTGCAAAAATACAAATCAACATTTGCGAACTAGAGACACTCAATCACGTTATTTTCTTTTAATAATCTAACTACAATTTGAATACTTCTTCTCAAGTAACTAGCGCTAAAAATTCAATTATGCGAATATTTTCGGTCATAACAATTACATTTTTAACAATCAGTATTTTTTCATGCAATCATAAAGAATCTACCTCACTTTTTAAAGTGGTTCCTGCTTCTGAATCAGGAGTTGATTTTAACAATAAAATTATAGAAACCGACAGTTTCAATATATTAACCAGTGAATACATATTTAATGGTGGTGGTGTTGCAATTGGTGATTTCAATAATGACAATATGCCCGATATATTTTTTAGTGGAAATCAGGTTGCCAATAAATTGTATTTAAATCAGGGTGATTTTAAATTTAAAGATGTCTCTAAAGAATCTGGAATAGAAGCTTTAAACAAATGGAATACAGGTATAGCTCTCGCCGATATCAACAATGATGGTTTCTTAGACATTTACGTTTGTTCTGCCATGCTAAACAGTGAAGAGGAAAAGAAAAACATATTCTTTATACATCAAGGTTTAGATAACAATGGTATACCCTTCTTTAAGAATATGGCAAAAGAATATGGCCTGGAAGAATCTGGCAATAGTATGGGTGCATCTTTCGTAGACTATAATAAAGATGGTCTTTTAGATTTATATGTTTTAAACAATGTAGATGTACATATTTTACCATCTAATTTCAGAAAAAAAATAACAGATGGCTCTGCCTTAAGTAATGACAAATTATATAAAAATAATGGTGATGGAACATTTACAGATATTACTATTGAAGCAGGTATTACCATAGAGGGTTATGGTTTAGGACTTTCGATTGCAGATTTAAATTATGATGGTTGGCCAGACATTTATGTAAGTAATGATTACTTGTCTAATGATATTTTATATATCAACAATCAGGATGGCACATTTTCCAATAAGATAAAAGAGAACATTAAGCACCAAAGTAAGTTCTCTATGGGTAATGATATATCCGATTTTAATAATGATGGTTATCTAGATATCATCACTTTAGATATGCTTGGCGAAACCAACGAAAGGCTAAAAACAACTTTATCTGGAAACAAGTACACAGAGTATATCTTAAATGATCGTTTCGGTTACGAATACCAACACACAAGAAATATGTTGCAAAAGGGTAATGGTAACAATGTACCTTTTAGTGAAATTGGTTTAATGGCAGGTGTATCAAAAACAGATTGGAGCTGGTCTCCCCTATTTGCTGATATGGATAACGATGGTTATCAAGATTTATTAATTACAAATGGGTTTCCAAGAGATATTACTGACTTAGATTTTGGTGATTTTAAGTTCAACGTAAGTAGATATTTAAGTCCCGCTCAAATTTTGGATTCTATCCCAAAAATCAAGATTCCCAATTACGCATATAAAAACAATCAAAATAACCGGTTTACAGATGCGAGCGAAGAATGGGGAATAGGCATTCCCTCCTTCTCTAATGGCGCAGCATTTGCCGATTTAGATAACGATGGTGATTTAGATTACATCGTAAACAACATAAACGACGAAGCACTTATTTTTCAAAACAATACGAATCAAAAAGATGACCAACATAATTATCTAAGTATAGATTTAATAGATTCCTCATCAAAATCGATAAAGACAGGAGCAAAAATTGTATTAAGATTTAATGACGGTACTTTTCAATACCAAGAACACCATACGTATAGGGGCTATATGTCTACCGTTGAAGACATAGCACATTTTGGACTAGGCGACAAAAAACAAGTAGCATCTGTTGAAGTACTTTGGGCAGATAATAAGTATCAAAAATTAACCAACGTCGAAGGCAACCAAAGGGTAACCATAAAATATGAAGATGCAATTGCTATATCTTCTGAAAATCCAAAATTTCCGTTTGTTGCAAAAGAAACACAACCAGTTTTCAATGAAGTTTCTAATGCTATTGGAATAAACTATTTACATGAAGAAAATGATATTATAGATTACAATATACAACGCACTATACCACACAAATTAACCCAGAATGGTCCCGTAACAGCGGTTGGGGACCTTAATGGTGATGGCATAGAAGATTTTATTATTGGCAGTTCTTCAGGTACTTCCCCACAATTATTTTTTCAAGACAAAGTTGGTAATTTCAATCAACAGGCATTATTTAACGATGAAGATCATAAACTATATGAAGAAGAAAGTATTGCCTTATTCGATTTAGAAAACGATGGCGATCTAGATATGTATTTAGTTTCTGGCAGTAATGAATTTAATTTAGAAAACATAAACTATACAGACCGATTATTTCTAAATGATGGTAAAGGGAATTTTAGTGTTTCGACAGATAAGATGCCACGAGTAAATGCAAGTGGTTCAATTGTTACCATTTCAGACTTTGATAAAGACGGCTTCGTTGATCTCTTCGTTGGTGGCAGAACACCTTATTCAAAATATCCAACTGCTGAAAAAAGTTTCTTATTAAAAAACGAAAATGGCATATTAAAAGATGTGACAGATAGTCTTGCTCCAGAATTAAGAAACATAGGTATGGTTACCGATGCCATTTGGGCAGATATTGATTTAGACGGAAATGACGACTTGATTATTATTGGTGAATTTATGCCTATTACTATTTTCAAAAATAATAGAACTAGTTTCAATAAATTAGAGAAAACCGGAGTAGAAGAACTTTCTGGTTGGTGGGAAAGTATTGTAAAAACTGACATCGACAATGATGGTGATATTGATTTCATAGTAGGAAACCTGGGTACGAACAACTTCTATCAACCATCTTCAGAAAGACCAGTTACCATAATCGCGAAAGATTTTGATAACAATGGTACTATTGACCCTGTCATGTTCGCTTATTTTAAAGAGAGCTTTGATAACCCAACGTACAAATCATTTCCAGTAAACTTTTGGGGAGATTTAAATGGTCAAAGCCCCCTATTTAGAGCCAAATTCAGCACTTTTAAAGAATACTCCAAAGCAACCATCTCAAGTTTATTTACCGATGAAGAATTAGAAGAATCAATAAAGCTAATTGGTAATTTCGACAAGAGTATAGTTCTAGAAAACATTGGCAATGGCACATTTAAATATAGCCCACTACCCATAGAAGCACAAGTTGCTCCAATTAATGGAATTACAACATTAGATTATAATAAGGATGGTAATGAAGATATTTTGTTAATCGGTAATAATTTTGGAAATGAAGTTTTCGTAGGAAGAAATGATGCCTTCAACGGCTTATTATTAGAGAATGATGGCAAAGGAAATTACATAACTAATAATACTATAGAAAGTGGATTTTTAATACCGGGTGATGCAAAAAGTATTATAAAAGTAAATAGTAATATAGTAGACCGACCATACTTTGTTGTTACTCAAAACAGAGATTCTGTAATGGTATTTCAGAAAAATTAACTAGAACGTTTAGTTACTTCAACTCCTGATTCATAAACCAATCATAAAGTGCTTCCGTTTCGTAAGCTTTGATCCATGCACTGTGTCCAACATTGGGGTATTTAGTGAAAATTACTTCGTACCCCATTTCTTTTAATTTAGCTACCATGGTTTCAGATTCTTCTATTGGTATAGATTTATCTTTCTCGCCGTGAAAAACCCAGATGGGCATATCCCTATTAATCCAAGAAGCATAAGGTAAGGGCGTCATACCACAAACTACTGCCATAGCAGCGAAGGTATCAGGGTATTGTACTGCCATTTCCCATGCAGCTCCGCCCCCTCGGCTTAATCCGGTTAAATAAATTCTACGTTTGTCTATTCTATTCTTGTTTACAACGGAGTCCAACAATTGCTTAACTGCCCTTGTATTCCACCACTTTTTCTCGTTTGGGTTCTGGGGTGCCAATATTAAAAACGGAAATTTTTTTCCCTGAACTATCAATTTAGGCGGACCATTTCTTTTCACCGTAACCAAGCTATCGCCAGATTCGCCACCGCCATGTAAAAATAATAGTATTGGGAAATCTTTATCAGGCTCCTCCTCATAATCTTCTGGGTAATACAAGTAATAGGCTAGATTTTCTTTCACATTCGTTTCCATTTCTGAATCTATCAGAATAGGTTTTGCCTGAGATGCACAACTTTGAAAAATAACCAGTAAAACAATATATAAAATTGACCTCATCTGTAAATTCGAAATTTCTATCAAATGTACCCTAAAAAGAAACTCTTTTAAAGTTAAAGTGGTTTTAGGTCCAATTGTACTCTAAAAGTTAGACGAACAAGAATTCAAAAACTTATTTAAAATTTTGCGAAACAAAAAAAGAGGATACACAATGCATCCTCTTTTTTAAATCTATATTCTCTCTTTTATTTATCTGTATAAAGTAAAGTGACCTACATACTTAATTGCATCACTATTTGCATTAACTACATACCAATAATCGCCTGTTGGCACTTCTTTACCTTCATATTTACCATCCCAGCCGCTTACCTCATCTAATATAGCCACTACTCTACCATAACGGTCATATATTCTAACCTCCACACCATCAAAAAGTTCCCTATTATTTGGAGACCAGATATCATTTAGGTTATCTCCATCAGGAGTAAAGAAATTAGGGAATTCTAACATACCTGTAAATTCAAATGGTACGCTAAGCTCTAACTCACAACCTCTTGCATCTCTTACTCGAACATTTACTATTCCGCTTTCATTGGTTGTAAATGTAGTTTCCTCACCGTAAGATTGTCCGTTGAAAAAGAATTCATATTCTCCATATCCACCAGCTGCTGTTGCAAGAACTTCGTTAGGTCCGGTTTTATCCACTACAAGGCTTAAAGGCTCATACCCATCGATACTAAACTCCACCATATTGGTACAACCATTTTCATGATAAATGTATACGATATGATCACCAGCAGGTAAATCTCCCCAAACATACTCATCGGTTGCATTTGCTGTTATAGCATCTGTCGGATCAATAGGATCAAGAGCAAACATCAGCTGAGACAATAAGTTATTATTTTCCAATTGTATCGTAGTCGTACTAGTTGGGAATATACCATCACAGCCGTATTGAACTAATGGCTCTGCAGTAAGATCCACACCTATATTTATGGTAAACAACTCTGATATTGAACAAAGATTAACATCTTGAATGTAAATAACATAAGAAGCTCCGCCTTGTAAATTTTCTATAATAGCACCTGTATAAGGAGCAAATACTGCTGTACCCGATTCATCTATTGGATCGACCATTTCAATCTTATACTCAAAATACGGAGTAGGGTTTACCGTAACATCGTCGAACGGAGTACCACCTATTATATCAAAAACAACAGAACCATCATTGGCACCAATACATAATTCAGGTGTGGTATCGATATTTATAATCTGTAACTCATCTGGCTCTTCAACAGTGATAAAATCTTTTTCAAAACAACCATTGTCATCTTTTATTAAAATCTCATAAGTACCTGCTGCAAGCTCATCAAAAGTATACGTACCTGGATTATCAGAATCACTAAAGAATTCATTAAAGTTCGGTGCAATTGCAAATTGAATTAAGCCAACGCCACCTGCGCTAACAGAAATAGAAATAGACCCATCTTCTTCACCATTACAAGTAACATCAGTTGCTACAGCATCAAATATTATTGGATCAGGCCTAACTATTTCAAACGGACCATCAATAGCCTCACAAGTTAATCCACTTGTAACACCAATCCAATAATCAGTACCTTCAGGAAGACCTTCAAAAGTACCTTCTGATTGGGGACCTCTGAATATAGTTGCTGTACCAATATTAAAACCATCTGTTGGTTGCCCTATGTATAAGGTAAACATATTATTACCTACACCACCACTTGCAAAAGATTCTATTCTACCATCTAATTCAGATGCACAAGAAATTGGATCCACTGGAGAGTTTGGTAAAAATTCAAGATCAGAAGCATCAGTCATGGTAATACCATTAGAACGTATTGCCGGACAAGCACCCGATGCATTAACCTTTCTTACATCATATTGATATGTAATTCCCTGTACACCTGTAGCATTAAAAGAATTACCTGTCATTGGAATATAAGTACCTATAGTTACTCCGTTTTCAACTCTTAAATACTCATAGGTAAATAAAGGGTCAGGATTCTCTACTGTCAATCTTATTTCTCCATCTCCTCCACAACCAGGTACTCTTATTTGCACCAAAACAGGTTGAATTGGTGGTGGTGGATCAACATAGTAGGCATCAGTTACAGATGAACATCCAAAACTAGAAGAAACTTCTATTGCATACCAACCAGCGCTAATATAACCGCCACTATCGCCAATGAAAGTAGGCGTATTCTGTAATCCACTTTCAGACACAACAGCTGTATTATCATTACCGCTTAAATACAATAATGTATAGTTATATCCTGCACCGGCAAAACCCCCACTTGCACCAGCCGTAGCCGTTATAACATCACCAGTTGTAATATCATAAGCTTCAAGCACTGCATTGTTACCATTAGGGCAATCTAAAGTTTGAGGCTCTCTAATACCGGCTATAATTTGTGGCACTTCTTCCAATTCTATTTCTACCGTATTTGTACATCCTTCTACATCAGTAATTTCTACTTCATAGAATCCGAAAGACAAACCTGTAAATTCATTATTATTTGAGAAGGCGGCAATTTCAGTAGTATATGTAGCACCGCCATCTGTGCTCATCAACAATCTATACTCATACGGAGTAGTATCCCAACCACCGATACCTGTAGCAATTATCTCACCTGTATCGTTCGTACAACTTACATTACCTATAGATTCTGCAGTTACTTGAAGTTCTCCATTCGGCGTTCTAATATTTGTAACATTACTTGTACCTGAACAGAATGGTATATCTGCAGAAACAACATCAACGATCAAGTTACCACCTGGTAAATTATCTATTCTTGCTTC
The DNA here is from genome assembly GCF_004364165.1 of Maribacter spongiicola. Taxonomy (GTDB): domain Bacteria; phylum Bacteroidota; class Bacteroidia; order Flavobacteriales; family Flavobacteriaceae; genus Maribacter; species Maribacter spongiicola. The sequence goes on along the minus strand of NZ_SOAY01000011.1, from coordinate 97,095 downwards.
ATCTCCATTTACGTCGGGGTAATTAGTTGTATTAAAAGTTTGAGAAGCTAAAAGTGTAGACCTTGTTACGTCTGTAGCTTCATAAACAAAGACTTCAAATTCACCTGTGTAATTACCTACGGTTATGAATAACGCCCCATCATTGCCTGGTACTGCACAACTAACAGGTTTTGCCTCGCTAATTAAAACCGTTGGAATCTCTGGAGTATTCACCGTATGTACAGGCATTGGGTACGTACAACCGACTGTATTATCTATAATCTCGAATAAGTAATCTCCAACAGCAGGTAAATAAACATCTACATAATTATTACCAGAAGTATTCGATACAGGAGCTACAGCAGTTACGGAAACCGTATTAACAGTAAAATCGGTTGTACCCGCTACTTCAATACGAACACGCTCATCATCTCTACAGTTTAAAATATCTACATCAACAATTGTTGGAACAACATCTGTTGGCGGATTGATTGTTGGTACATCGAAAAAAGTTTCACAACCATTACCGTCTATAGCGTACACCGTAATATTCTGAGCAGAACCATCATCAATAATTTCAAACGTATTACCAGTTTGATAATTTTCATGACCAGTGATACTATACTGATATCCTGAACCAATGGTTCCAGGATTAACAACATTTACAGTAATTATAGTTGAACTATATCTATTAGCGCCTGGCTCACAAGCGAAATCTGGAGCACTAGCGGTAATACTAAATGCATCAGGATTATCAATTGTGTGTATTGCAGATAAAACTTCACAATTACGAGCCGTTACTACCTGAACTTGATAATCACCTGCCGGTAAATTTGAAAAAGCGCCCGTATTATTTCTATCATGCTCTAAACTTGTCGTTAAGTTATTTAGGATATAGGTAATTGGAGTGTCTTGAGAGGTAAATGGCACCAATGCATTTGCAGGACCAACTACCACCTCTATAGACCCATCATTTTCATCTCTACAGCTAATATCAATTGCTTCTTCTGAAACAATTACCGGTTGTGCTGCCTGATTTAAAATGATGTTTGACACCGTAGTTTCACAGAAACCAGCACCATCGTTTACAATGTTGTCGGTTATCAAAACCTCATAAGTACCAGGAGCTAGACCTGTAAATATTGGATCATTACTTTGTGTTATCGGTCCTACGGTATTTGAATTATAATCAACACCTGTTAGTTCAAATTCAAAATCTCCACTACCACCAGTTGTTGCTATTGTTATTTCTCCATCTGCATCATTACACGTACTATCTGTAGAAAACCTACCCGTAGCCGATAAGAAATCGTAAACCGTAGCAGTACCTTCACTAGTACAACCATTAGCATCTACAACATCTACAACATAATCACCAGGAGTACTTACGATATATGTATACTCCCAAAAAGCACCAACTACGGTTGGTAATTGCTCATCACCACCCAAAGTAAATCTTGGCGTGTTTACTGAACTAGGTACTCTTACTGTAATATCAAAAGCAGTTGAAGTAGGATCACATTGATTTACTACTGCAAATGTTGGTACCGGTAAATCTGGATCTAAAGAAATAATGGTAGCAATATCAAATGAAGTACAACCACTTGCATCTCTTACATAAACATCATAAGTACCATCTGGTGCAGAGAATGTAGTATCGGTTGTCCAATCTGTAGCTGTTGGTGCAAAGCCATTATCCATAAAAGCAAAATCATATGGTCCACCAGAACCACCTCTACCCTGTACGGTAACTTGACCAAAAGCATTACAATTTGCAGGAACTTCCTGTAAAATATCAATATCCGGTAAATTTTGAAGTATCGTAACCGGTGCGGCATCTGTACATGTATCGGTTAAATTTTCAACCAATATCTGATAGTTGCCCGGTAATTCTGCATATGTATCTGAATAAGGCAATGCTGTTGTGATTACAGAATTTTCAAGAATCAAACTTGAGCCATCTGAATTATCCATTAATGTAATTCTTAAAGCATCACCAATGGTATAACCAATAATGTCATAAACTATTTCTCCATTTCTATTTACATCACATGCCCCAGGCGTTGATGTTGCCGTAACATCTAAAGTTGAAGGTGCATCTATTGGAGGAATTTCTTGCTCATAAGTACAATTTGTTACCACGTCTAAAACAACCACTGTATATGCTACTCCGTATTGAATACCATCCGCAGTATTACTAAACGTATGATCGTTTACGGCGGGCGTATCATTCAAGTTATAAAAACCTGGTTGATCTATTAATCTTATTTGATATGAACCAGAACCTCCAGTTACGGTAACAGCATAAGTAAATGATGTATCATCACAATCTGCTGGTGCCGGTGGCGGTATTGGTGTTATAACTACTTCGTTTGAAGTAATAGAAACAGTATCGATATCTGTACATCCATTAGCGTCAATAGTAATAACCGTATAATCTCCAGTTACTAAAAGTGGATCCAAAATTTGTACGGGTAAGGCAGAAGGATCAACATCTTCCATTCTTGTAATTTCTACCCCTGTATTATCTTCTATTACAAAAGTATAGTTAGCCGTGCCATCAGTTACAGCATCAATATTGATACCACCACTAACTGGTCCACTACCTCCACAAACTGCCTGTACTTCAGAAACTGTTGTAGCTGGTGGGTCAGTTGTATCTAATATAATGTCAAAAGTAGCAGCTGGGGTCTCACAACCTCTAGCATCTCTTACTAAATAAGAATAAGTACCTACAGTTAAGCTTGAAAATACAGTTTGAGTACCCCAACCGGTTCCATTGAAATTAACTTCGTATGGTGGTACACCGCTTGTAGCATCTGGTATTATAGTAACAGAACCATTGTTAGTAGAACTACAACTTACCGGTCTAGCAACATAAGATGCGGCTGCAATATTTTGAGGCGGATTCAAAGTAATTGAAACAGATTGTGCTACACAACCGCTACTTGTTGTATTATTATCAGTGATTCTGAAAACATAATCTCCAGGTACGTTTGTATCATAATCAAAAGTATTGGTAGAAAATGGAATTGCAGCACCAAAAGTAGCACCACCATCAGCACTAACTTCATATTGCTTTGTACCAGCACCTGATGTATAACCTCCATTTACACTAACTTCAATTCTACCATCAGCTCCACCACAAGGTATTTCAGCTACTATACTTGTATTCACTCTTAATTGAGGTGCAATAGTAATTGGAAGACTAGCCGAACAGTCGTTACCATCAACAACTTCAATCGTATAATTACCAGGAGAAAGTCCCGCAAAAGTTGCAGATGGTTGAAGTGTACCTCCATTTATTCTATATTGATGTGTACCAATAGCTGCTGTTCCCGCAGTAGAAGTGACTACTACAGTTGCTCCAGTACCTGCAACGAAACAAAAATCTGACGACGGACCATCTAACGTTATGCTTGGCGCATCAATTGGGTTTAAATCGAATGAGAATGTATCTGTACAGCCCTCAGCATCTTCTACAGTTAATATGTATGTTCCCGCTGCAGAAAGATTACTAAAGGTTCTTCCAGATTTTGGTCCTATTTGTGGCCCTACAGGCTGTGTTAAGGTATATCTAAAAGTTCCCCAACCACCAGTGGCATTTGCTCTAACAGCTCCTAAATTTCCATTTGCACAGCTCATATCTGTAACTGTACTCGTTGACAAATCTAAGACCGGAGCATCTTGAATATCGAAAGATGTCGTATCCGTACAACCAGTATCTGCATCAGTTACTGTAATTGTATAGGTACCCGCCCCAGATAATGGCAATACTACTTCGTTAGCACTTTGAGGTCCTCCAGAGAATAATCCTCCGTTAATATCATATGTGTAATTATTCGCAAAACCGTCAATAATGAAAGTACCCGTACCATCGGTTTCTCCATTACAAACTCTTAAATCTCCGCCAGATTTTACCCTAACACGTATAGAACTAATTACTATAGGTCTAAAACCTTCAGTATAAGAACAACCATTTACATCTGTAATTTGAAAAATATATGCTTGAGAGGTTAGTAAACCTGTAAACGTATCGTTGTTTCCATTATCAAAATAAGCGGGACTAATAATTTCATATCTATTGATAGCCGCGTTGCTTGTTGGTGTCAACTGAACATCAGATGTACCTGCCGCACAACTAATGTTGCTTTGTGCAAAGTCTAAATTTGTAGGTGGATCAACATCTAAAATATCAATTGCCGTAAGGTTTAAACGACAACCACCTGCATCTTTAATAATAGGTGTATAGGTACCAGCAGCTAAATCGGTATAAGTAGTCGTTGCTGAGAAATTAACTCCATCAATACTAAAAACATATCCACTACCTGACCCACCAGAAAATGGACCAACAAAATCAATTTGTCCGCCAGTTGTTGCAGCTCCTGTACAAGTAACATCAGAAACTTTAGTTGCACTACCTGTTAATGAACCAACAGTATCTACCGTTACCGATGGCAACGCTAAAGTACATTCGAAGGCACCTTGTTGATATCTTACTTCAATATCATTATAAGTACCCGCAGCTACCGAAATTTGTGGTGTACTTACCCATGGGGCAGCAGCACTTTCTCGATAAGAAATATTATACCCTCTACCATTATTTATTGTAAACTCTAATTTTGCTCCACCGTTACTACACGTACCATCAATACCTGCAACCGTTATATCTGGCGGCAATAAATCTTCAACATCAGAAGAAGCGTTTATTATGCAACCATTAGTATCGGTAACTACAAAATCATAGGTACCTGCAGTAGTTACTGTATATATTGTGGTACCAGAATCTGTGGCAGCATTACCAAATGCCGGTTGAACCGGTCCGCCATTTACGGTAAATGTATATGGAGCAGAACCTCCTGTAGTATTTAAGGTAATGTCTACGCTAGAAATATTTGAACAACCAAAACTACTATTTACCTCGGTAGAAGCATCTAAAGCAGAAGCCCCAGCACCAATAGTTAAGGGATTTCCGCTTGTATCTACATTTTGTCTTGGAGCAGCAATTCCGTTTAAAGGATCTCCTTTACATTGTTGCGTTTCTACCTGTACCGTATATGTACCAAAACCTACCGCAGAAAATGTATAAGGGTTGGTTGGTATAAAAGCAGTAAATTCTTGGGCAACACCACTAGAATTCAACAACGTATATTTATAAGGACCAGGAACATTAGAGGCGGTAACAGTAATACTACCTGTATCGCCGCTACATAATGCATCTGTAAAAGTTGCGGCTATTTCAATCTCCTTTTCTTCTATTGTAATAGGCTCATAGGGGTATTCACATGTATTGGCGGTATTTCTTAATCTTGCTAAAATATTATAAGTACCAGGTGTAAGGTTAGAAAATATAGCTCCTTGCCAAACAGTACCACCATCTATACTAAATTCGTAGGCACTCGATAAATTGGTAATCTGTATTCTACCATCAACACCACATATATAATCTTGTTTTACGTATGTTTGGGTAATGGTACTTTTCTTTACTTTAAAATAGTATGGTTGACCGTTTACCAGAACTCTATATTCGGCACCTGAAGTTGCAGGTACAGAACTGGCATCTAAATTAAATGTTTGTCCAGAACTAATTGTAGAATAACAAGAGGCTGTAGTGCTCGGGCATTCTGTATTTACGTTCGCTGTGCAAGAGCCACCCAACACTTGCCATGAAACTGAACTATGTGGACCACCAGATAAACTTATTGTTCTATCGTCAAAATCACCACATAAATTAAAACGTGCAATGGTAAAACCGTTATCGTTACAAGTTTCAGTAGCATCTGCACCCACAATCAGAGTAGTAAACATTGCCGAGGCAGTTAAGTTAGACTTTCGTGCAACTTGAGCTTTCTTTTCTAAGGTCGATTTGTTTTTGGTAGAAACCGAAACAGCTTTTTCGATTACATGTGCCACCTCTTCGTACAAGGTAGTTACTTTAGAGTTGGCTAATGCCGTAGTACCTATTACTGAAATAACAATCAGAAAAAGTACATACAGCGCATACCGCTGTTGTTTTGGAAGCATAGGTTAAGTTTCGTTTTTAAGAACAAAGTCGATTTGGGATCTAATTAGTTCTTTGGTGTAATTTTTTGCTTATATTTTATCTTTTAAAAAATCATGTGTTCTATAACATAATTCTAACGCTCGTATATGAAAAATAGTATCATCTTTAATCTTTTATTCGTTGTATCGCTAAATTTATCTTGTGCACAAAACATTGAAAATAAGATAAATACACCAAAAGAGTCGGTATTTACAGCAGAGCTGTTCGTCGATGAGCTACAGATTCCATGGGGGTTTACCTTCCTTCCTGACAATAGTATTTTAATCACGGAAAAAGAAGGTAAATTGATTCATTTTAACAATGGAAAAAAAACGATAATCGGTAATATTCCTGAAGTTTATAATCGAGGTCAAGGCGGATTATTAGATATTGCCCTTCATCCTAAGTACAAAGAGAACGGATGGATATACCTCACTTATGCATCAATTGAAGGTGATGAAAAAGGCGGACATACAGCATTGATGAGAGCAAAATTGAAAAACAGTAATTTGACAGAAACTCAAATACTATACAAGGCAGTACCTAACACTACAAAAGGACAACATTTTGGATCTAGAATTGCTTTCGACAATGACGGATATATCTACTTTTCTATCGGTGAACGTGGCGATAGAGATATTAACCCGCAAGATATTAAAAGAGATGGTGGTAAAATTTACCGTTTACATGACGATGGGCGCATACCGAAAGACAATCCGTTTATAAACGAAAAAGGCGCAAAGACTGCAATTTACAGTTACGGACACAGAAATCCGCAAGGATTAATAAAGCACCCAATAACAGGCGATATTTGGGATAACGAACACGGACCAAGAGGTGGTGATGAAATAAATATTATCAAAAAAGGAGCTAACTACGGATGGCCTTTAGTTACCTACGGTATCAATTATGGCGGCACCCCAATTACCGATAAAACAGAAATGAGCGGAATGGAGCAACCCATTCACTATTGGGTACCATCTATTGCTCCTAGCGGAATGGAGTTTGTAACTACGGATAAATACAAAAATTGGAAAGGGAGTCTATTGGTTGGATCTTTAGCTTTTCAATATTTAGAAAGATTAGTAATGGATGGAAACAAAGTAACCGCCCGTGAAAAATTAATGGACGGACTAGGTAGGGTACGTGCCGTAAAACAAGGTCCCGATGGTTTTATTTATGTCGCCGTTGAAGGAAAAGGTATCTATAAACTAATTCCGAAAAAGTAGCATAATAGCAAGCTTACAAAATCAAAAAAGGTCTGTAATCAAATTAAGATTACAGACCTTTTTTATGATAGTATAAAATTAGAAAAGTTACTTACTCCCTACCGGCATCAATCGCTAGTTTTACAGAACCATGTTCTTTTAACAAAGCTTCAGCTGCGGCGTATTCAATATTCAGCCCTTCCATGATATAACGTGTTCCTCGATCAACTAACTTATCATTACTCAATTGCATGTTTACCATCTTATTCCCTTTAACCCTACCTATTTTGATCATTAAAGCAGTAGATATCATATTTAATACCAGTTTTTGAGACGTACCACTTTTCATTCGCGTACTACCGGTAAGAAATTCTGGACCTACATTTATTTCAATAGGAATATCAGCAATTCTAGCAATCGGTGCACCAGGGTTGTTGGTAATTGCAGCCGTTAAAATTCCGTTATTCTTGGCATCTTCCAAGCCACCAATTACATATGGTGTACTACCTGATGCTGCAATACCTACAACTACATCGTTGGTATTAATAACATGAGCTTTCAAATCTAGCCAAGCCTGCTTAGTTGCATCTTCGGCATTTTCAACCGCTTTTCTAATAGCGGTATCTCCACCAGCTATTAAACCCACCACACGTTCATGTGGCATACCAAAAGTTGGCGGAATTTCAGAAGCATCTAGAATCCCCAATCTACCACTAGTACCCGCACCTATATAAAAAAGTCTACCACCTTTATTGAATCTTTCTGTTAAGGCATCTACAAGTTTAGTTACTTGCGGGATCGTCTTTTCAACCGCATCGGCAATCTTCTTATCCTCCTCATTCATTTTTTGAAGAATAGTAGTGGTATCCATCAACTCTAAATTGTCGTGGTTCGACGGAGTTTCGGTAATTTTCTTGTAATCCATATACTTATAAAATTTTTATATCGTGATTTCTAAACGCCTTTAGCAATGTATCATCGGGCTTTAATTCTGTGATCATGGTATTAATAGAATTAATATCACAAGTCTTATAGCGGTGTTGTGAATTCAGTTTTTCAGAGATAGACAATAAGACCGTTTTCTTTGATGCCTTAATCACCGCCTTTTTAATTTGCACAATATCCCAATCAAACTCGGTTAAACCAAATGTAGCATCAACATATCCTGTACCTATAAAACTATAATCGAATCGTATCTCAGATAAATGATGAATAGCATTTGCGCCAATAGCAATCTGTGCTTCCTTAGAAATTTGTCCGCCAATAGAAATTACATTAATATTTGCTTTATGAGACAATTCCATAGCCACCGGTAAGCTGATTGTAAAACAAGTAAGGTTTAAATTCTCAGGTATAATTCTTGCAAGCTCCATACAAGTAGTACCGCCATCTAAAAAAATAACGGCACCATCTCGCAACAAACTAACCGCCTTTACCGCTATTGCCGCTTTATCTTCTAGCTTATATATATTGGTATTTCTAGCACTATTGGTCATGTACCCCATAGAGATTGCACCACCATGAACTTTACGCAATTTATTTTCCGCATCAAGCTCTTTGACATCACGCCTTATAGTATCAATTGATACATCTAAAGCCTCGGCAATATCTGTAATAAGTATTCTATTATGTAAGTCAACTTCACTTAAAATGGTTTGTTGACGCTCTTCTTTTAGCATGGAATAGCAGCTTTATATATGTATAATAATTCCAAAGATAATGATTTTTAGCACATGCTGTTTTATGTCGGTAATGTTACTAAAACAAAAATTAATGATTAATTAACAGCAAAATACAGCAATATTTATTGCAAAAAACTGCATTAAATTAAAATAACGCATATATTTGCATGATTTAAAAATCCAAAAATCTACCATTATCTCATGAAAACAACCGTTAAAAATTCTAAGATCGACATCTCACACAAGCCTATAGGTCAGTTTGAAGAAACACGATTCGAAAAAATTCATAATGTTATTTTCGAAGATTCCAATGAAGCTTCGATAATAGTAGCCCATGAAATTGCTGCTTTGATAAAAAAGAGACAAGGGCAAAAGAGAAATTGCGTATTAGGTTTAGCGACAGGTTCTTCACCAATTCGGGTTTATGAAGAATTAGTTCGTATGCACAAAGAAGAAGGTTTGAGCTTTAAAAATGTTATCACCTTTAACTTAGATGAATACTTACCGATGGAGCCGAATAACATTCAGAGTTATTTCTATTTCATGCATGAGCATCTTTTTAATCATGTAGATATACCTGAAAAGAATATTCATATTCCTGACGGTACTGTAAGTAATGAAGAAACTACAGCATATTGTTTAAGCTATGATCGCAAAATAAAAGAGCATGGCGGTTTAGACTTTCAATTATTGGGTATTGGTAGAACAGGCCATGTCGGCTTTAATGAACCAGGTTCTCATTTTAATTCCGGAACACGGGTAATTACTTTAGACCATATAACTCGCGTAGATGCAGCACCTTCTTTTTTAGGTATAGCCAATGTACCTAGAAAAGCAATTACCATGGGGATTGCTACAGTAAGAAAAGCCAAGAGAATTGTTTTATTAGGCTGGGGCGAAAACAAAGCGGGTATCATTAAAAAAACTATTGAAGGCGATATTTCATCACACGTACCAGCAACCTACTTACAAGAACATGACAATTGTACTTTTGTTTTAGATACTGGTGCAGGTAGCCAGTTAACTAGAAACAAAACACCTTGGTTAGTAGATTCTTGCGATTGGAACGAGGAGTTAAAGGCAAAAGCCATGGTTTGGCTTTGTGAAACTACAGGTAAAACTATTTTAAGTTTAACCGATAAAGATTATAACGATAACGGCATGGCTGATCTTTTAGCCTTAGATGATTCTTATGATCTGAATATTGAAATGTTCAATAAATTACAACACACCATTACCGGTTGGCCAGGCGGAAAACCAAATGCTGATGACACCCACAGACCAGAACGTGCTACACCAGCCAAAAAGAGAGTAATCATATTTAGTCCGCACCCAGATGATGATGTTATCTCTATGGGCGGCACTTTTGACAGGTTAGTCGAACAAGGTCATGATGTACATATTGTATATCAAACTTCGGGTAACATTGCAGTTTCAGATACCGATGCTAGAAAATATGCTGAAATAGCTATGCAGATTAATCCGTCTGATGAGGCAAAAAATATTATTAAATCTATAGCAAATAAAAACGAAACTCGAATTGATGCTCCAGAAGTTAGAAATTTAAAGGGAAAAATAAGAAGAGGAGAATCTTATGCCGCAACCAGGTATATGGGACTTGATGATAAAAACGTACATTTTTTAGATCTTCCGTTTTATGAAACAGGTACTATTAAGAAGAAAAACTTATCTGAAGAAGATATTAAGATTGTTGTAGATATTATTAAACAGATAAAACCTCATCAAATTTATGCCGCTGGGGATTTAGCCGATCCTCACGGTACACACAAAGTTTGTTTAGATGCTGTATTTGCAGCATGCGAAGAATTGAAATCAGAACCTTTTATGAAAGATTGCTGGGTTTGGTTGTACAGAGGTGCTTGGCATGAGTGGGATATTAACGAAATTGAAATGGCAGTACCGATGAGTCCGGGGCAAGTATTGAAAAAGCGATATGCTATTTTCTGCCACCAGTCTCAAAAAGACGGAGTAATGTTTCAAGGTGACGACTCTAGAGAATTTTGGATGCGTGCAGAAGAAAGAAACCGCGATACCGCTAATAAATACAAAGCAATGGGCTTATCATCATACGCGGCTATGGAAGCCTTTGTAAGACATAAATTCAACTAACAACTAAATTAAATTAAAAGGCCTATTTTTAGTTTTAAAATGGGCCTTTTTTACATTTATGACAAAACAACTAACACTACTCACCCTTCTACTTTTACTTCTTAATTCTTGTGGAGTTTTTCAATCGCATGAAAAACACCCAAAGAGAGAATTTAGAGGTGTATGGATTGCAACTGTGGTCAATATCGACTGGCCAAAAAATGGCAATGATACTTCTGAGAAACAAAAAGCGGACTACCTTAAAATTCTAGACTTCTACGAAAAAGAAAATTACAATGCTCTAATCGTTCAGGTTCGTGCTGCAGGTGATGCTTTTTACCAATCTGAATACGCCCCATATTCCCGATTTTTAACAGGCAAAGAAGGCACAGCACCAAAATGGAATACAGATGTTCTTGATTGGATGATTAACGAAGCTCATGTAAGAGGAATGGAGTTTCACGCATGGTTAAACCCATACAGGGCAACTTTTGATGAGAATTTCGAAGTACTTTCTGAAACCCATGACTACTGCACTCACCCAGAATGGATTGTGCATTATGGCAAAAAGAATTACTACAACCCTGGGCTACCGGAAGTACGCAAGCATTTTTCTAATATCATTGCAGAACTGGTTTCTAACTATGATGTAGATGCCATTCATTTCGATGATTATTTCTATCCATATAAAATCACCAATGAAGTTTTTAATGACTCTTTAGCATTTGAAACTTATGCACAAAAAAATCAAACTATTGATGACTGGCGACGTAGTAATATAGATTCTCTGGTAAGCCAATCTCATAATACAATAAAATCGATTAAGCCATGGGTACAGTTTGGTATTAGTCCGTTCGGAGTTTGGAAAAACAATTCGACAGACCCAAAGGGCTCCGATACGAAAGCAGGGCAAACTACCTATGAAGATTTATACGCAGACCCGCTACTTTGGATGGAAAATGGGTGGATCGATTACCTAGCACCCCAAGTATATTGGAGTATGGATTTAACTGTAGCCTCTCATACCAAAATTCTAGACTGGTGGTCTAAAAACAATTATGGAACTAACCTTTATGTAGGTAACGGTCCATATAAAATTAGAAACAATAGCGATAAAGCCTGGGACGATATTAAAGAGATCCCCAACCAACTAGAACTCGCCCGAGAGACACCAGAAATTCAGGGGAACATCATGTTCAGCGCCAAATCTCTAATGAAAGATAATGATGATGTGGTTGAATATATTCACAAGAAATATTATAAGTTACCTGCTTTGAATCCTATTTCTTCATTGGCAAAAAATCACATTTCGATGACACCTAAACTTTTAGATGTTTCTTTTGTTGATGATGAGGTTATTCTAGAATACGACGATTTAAGAGGCTTGCGTTATGCTCTTCTATATAAGGCTGGCAGAAAAGTAAAAGAGGAATATTCTATTAAAAAATTACTCTCAAAAAATTTAGTAGAACCGAATTCTAATTCCATTCGCATATCAAAAACAGATTACCGTAAATCATTTTACAGTATCAGCTTTATTGATTTTTATGGCGCAGAAACTAAACCAACAGTCATCAACCTAAAGAACAATCCCAAGAATGATTCAAAAAGATAAAGGCGCCTGGGCATGGGTTCCGGTTTTATATTTCACACAAGGGTTACCGTATGTTTTGGTAGTTACCGTTTCGGTAATTATGTACAAAAAATTAGGCGTTAGCAATGAAGACATTGGGCTATATACGAGTTTACTGTATTTACCATGGGTTTTAAAACCATTATGGAGTCCGTTTGTAGATCTAAAAAGTACCAAGCGTAAATGGTTTTTAGCCATGCAACTTTTAATCGCAATTTCGTTATTGGGCGTTGGTTTAACCTTACCAACCAATATGTTTTTTATATCATCATTAGCCTGTTTTTGGATGGCAGCTTTTGCATCTGCTACAAATGACATTGCCTCAGATGGGTATTATATGTTGGGCTTGACCGAAAAGAAACAATCTTTTTTCGTGGGAATGCGAAGTACCTTTTACAGACTTGCCATGGTAACCGGTGAAGGTTTAATTGTTGTCTTAGCAGGATTTTTAGAAAACAAATATGGTGACAATACTAAAGCCTGGAGCGTAACCATGTCGGCAGCAGCATTTTTAATGTTGATTATGACTGTTGCTACCTTTTTTGTTACTCCGAAATATGAATCTGAAAATATAGAGGACAAAGAAAAACCTGCTGGATTCTTAGAAGTATTTACTTCTTTTTTCAAAAAACCAGGTATTGGCATTGCTCTAGCGTTTATACTTACCTATCGCTTGGGTGAATCTCAATTGGTAAAAATGGCTTCTCCGTTTTTGCTGGATTCTCCCGGTAAAGGCGGATTAGGATATTCAACAGAACAGCTAGGAACAATTTTCGGTACAGCAGGAGTTATTTTTCTTTCCTTAGGAGGAATATTAGGAGGTATTCTCATTTCTCGGGATGGTTTAAAAAAATGGATGCTACCTATGGTGCTTTCATTAAACCTACCCAATATTTTATATGCCATTTTAGCAGTGACAAATACCACTAATATTTATGCAGTAACGGCAACAGTAATTTTTGAAAAATTCGGCTACGGCTTCGGTTTTGCAGCCTTTTTAATGTACCTCATTTATATTGCCGACGGTAAGTCTAAAACATCGCATTATGCCATCGCCACAGGCTTTATGGCGCTGGGCATGATGTTACCGGGTATGGTTAGTGGTTATATTCAACAATGGCTGGGTTATGAAGGCTTTTTCGTTTGGGTAGTTATCGCAGCCTTGCCAGCACTATTCTTATTAAAATTCATTTCTTATCCGGCAGATTTCGGTAAAAAAACATCAGTTCCCAATGAATAATATGATACCTACAAAAGAAGCTATAAAAAAGCTCTCGTTAACCGAGAAAGTCGGACAGCTATTTATGCCCGCAGCTTTTATAAATGATACAGAAGAAGAAATTCAGCAATTAGAAAAGCTGATTTCTGAGCACCACGTTGGCGGACTCTGTTTCTTCCATTCAAGAGCAAGTGCTGCTACCAATTTTGAAGGCAAAAAGAAAGTAGTGGTAAACGAGAATAGTTTTGAGACTTTAAAAAACCTCATCACGAGATATCAAAAAACAGCAACCTATCCCCTATTAATTTCTATTGACGCCGAATGGGGATTAGCAATGCGAATTGAAAATACTCCGCAATATCCATATGCTATAACTCTTGGCGCAAATACTGATAACGAAGCATTAGTGTTTGAAGTTGGCAAGCAGATTGCGAAAGATTGTAAAGCTGCTGGTATACATTGGAATCTTTCGCCTGTGGTAGATGTCAATGTGAATCCGAATAATCCCGTAATTGGGTATCGTTCTTTTGGTGATGACAAGAGTAATGTAGTTACGATGGCAACTGCTTTTGTAAAAGGCACCCAAAGTGAAGGTGTATTTACGAGCATTAAACATTTTCCGGGTCACGGCGATACAGCAACAGATTCCCATTTAGGGTTACCCGTTATTGACAAATCGAAAGAAGAACTTATTGAAAATGAATTGTATCCTTTTCAAAAATTAATAGACGAAGGTGTAGATTCTGTTATGGTAGGGCATTTATCCGTTGCTGCATTAACTACTAATCCAGAATTACCTTCAAGCATTAATAAAGACATTATAACTGGTGTGCTAAGAAACGAAATGGGCTTTGATGGGGTAGTCATTTCAGATGCGCTCAATATGCATGCAGTGTCAAAACATTATCCTATTAAGGGAGAATTAGAATGGCTAGCTTTTAACGCTGGTAATGATGTATTATGTTTTGCCGAACATATAGAAGAAGGCATTCAGCATATCTTAAAAAATGCAACTGAAGCTCAAATTAATAAAAGCGTTGAACGCATTTGGCAGCTTAAAGAAAAGGCAATTACCGAAGAGAGTTTAGAAATAAAATTAACCGACCCTTCTTCTCTAAACAGAAAAATAGCCGAACAATCACTCACTTTACATCATGGTACTGCTGCAGAAATCGCATCATTTAAAACAACAAATTTCTGTACGCTAACCATAAAACGATTTGGCACCGACCAAACGAAGCAAGATATTTTAGATAATATCTTAGAAATGAAAAAAGAAGTTGAACAGGAAACCGAAATCTTACTTCTATTAACTCCGCCACAAATAAAACCGACCAACAAATTCGGATTCTTTGATGAAGAAATCGAATTTATAAATGAATTGATAGCCTCTAAAAATGTTGTGTTATATCACTTTGGCAATCCGTATGCGTTGAAGTTTTTCAAAACCGAAAAAACAACGGCAACGGTAATAGCCTATCAGAATTTCAAAGAGTTTCAAGATGTAGCTACCGAACATTTTTTAGGTAGTATTGAAGCAAAAGGAAAATTACCATTTAATATTTAAAAAAGCATATGAATCATAATGGGTGGTTAAGAGTTTTAGCAATCATAATACCCTACTTTTTAATAGTAGGTTTATTTCAAGTTGCGGGTGCCTTCGTTGCCGGTATTCCATTTGGTGATAGAGATTTTCAAGAAACCTCTCTTCAACAATTAACAATGACATTTTTCTCATTTTTAGGCACTCTTTTTTTAGTTTGGCTTTTCATGAAATATATGGACAAGCAAAATTTTATCGAAGTAGGACTTCATATAAAAAACAGAAAAAAAGATATCATAATAGGCACCCTACTTGGAATTGTCATTATGGGTATAGCCTATTTAGGTTTAATAGTATCTAAAGAAATTATCTTTACTGCAGTTAAATTTGATTTTTTAGAATTGGTTTATACTATATCATTATTCACACTAGTAGCAATTTTAGAAGAAGTGCTTTTTAGAGGATATATTCAAAAAAACCTAATGCTCTCATTTAACAAATATGTTGCATTAATAGTTGCTTCTGCACTTTTCGCCTTAATGCATGGTGCAAATCCTAATATAAGTTTGTTTAGTTTACTTGGGCTTTTCTTGGCTGGTATGGCTTTGGGCGCTTCTTATATGTATACAAAAAACCTATGGTACCCAATAGCATTCCATTTTAGCTGGAATCTCTTTCAATCATTACTAGGCTTCAATGTTAGTGGGCAAGATATTTATAGTATTATTGAATTTAAGGTTCCTGAAAACAATAAAATTAATGGAGGTCAATTTGGCTTCGAAGGCTCTATTTTTTCCCTACTCACCGAATTAATTTTAGTTCTAGCAATCATCTATTATTTTCAAATAAAAAAGAAACCCCAATTAATCGCAAATGACAACATATAAAATTATTGGTCTTATGTCGGGCACATCATTAGATGGTCTTGATTTAGCTTATTGCCACATTTGGGAGAAAAATGGGGTATGGGAGTTTGATATAAAAGAAACTAAAAGTGTGAAGTACTCATCAAAGATGCTGAACACCCTTAAAGATGCTATTACTTTATCCGCAGAAAAACTTATTGAATTACATAACACTTACGGTACTTACCTAGGTGAGCAAACCTCAATATTTATAAACGAGAACAAGTTAGAAGTAGATTACATAGCTAGTCATGGTCATACCACCCATCACCGACCAGAAATGGGACTCACATTTCAAGTAGGCTCAGGGCAACATTTGGCAAATGCTACAGGCATTAAAGTAATTGCAGATTTTAGGACAAACGACCTGGCTCTTGGCGGACAAGGAGCTCCGCTTGTACCTATAGGTGACCGTATGTTTTTTAATGAATATGAGTATTGTTTAAATCTTGGTGGTATCAGCAATGTGTCTTTTGAAGTAAAGGATAAGAGAATTGCATATGATATAGGTTTGGCAAATATGATTCTAAACTATATCACCAGAAAAGTTGAATTAGAATATGACGAAGATGGTAAACTTGCGCGTTCGGGTAAGATTAACACCAAAATGTTAGCGCAATTAAACAATCTAAAATACTACCTGCTAACACATCCAAAATCCATCGGTTATGAATGGTTTTTAGCAGAAGTGGTTCCTATAGTTGAAGATACGGATGATACCATCGAAAATTTACTTCATACAGGTATTCACCATATCTGTGATAAAGTAGCGCAACAAATCAATCTGAATTTCAAGCACAACAAGCAGCAATTGCTGGTTACAGGTGGTGGCGCATTAAATTCATTTTTAATAGAAACATTACAGCAAAAATTGGGTGACACAACAAAAGTAGTTGTGCCAGAAAAAATAATTATAGAATTTAAAGAAGCATTAGTATTTGCACTCATGGGAGTATTAAGAGTAGCGCAATTAACAAATGTGCTTTCTTCTGTGACCGGAGCAAAAAAAGACTCTTCAAGCGGAGTATTGTTCATACCCAATTAAAGTTTTTTACCTAATTTACTCGATAATCGAGATTTAAAGACTCAGTATTTTATCGCTGAAGTATACTAATTTTTATTTAAAGTATCCTGTGATAAATTCCAGGGTATTCTATTCATAAAAACCGAAAAAGACATGTCAGAAAAACAAAAGAAAGCATCGGCTTACTGGAAAGAAAACGTCAGGTACTTATTCATTTTATTGTCTATTTGGTTTGTTGTATCCTTTGGGGCAGGCATTCTATTTAAAGAAGCTTTAGACACCATTAAAATCGGAGGTTTTAAATTAGGATTTTGGTTTGCGCAACAGGGATCTATTTATGTATTTGTAATTCTGATTTTTGTTTATGTAAGACTCATGAACAAGTTGGATAAAAAATACGGCTACAACGAATAATAGCACAACCATAAACCACCAAAAAACCACATTATGAGTGTTCAAACTTGGACGTATATTTTAGTAGGACTCACATTTGCCCTTTATATAGGAATCGCTATTTATTCAAGAGCAGGATCTACAAAGGACTTTTATGTTGCCGGTGGCGGAGTTTCTCCACTTGCAAACGGAATGGCAACGGCAGCTGATTGGATGTCTGCAGCATCTTTCATTTCAATGGCTGGGATAATTTCCTTCGCCGGTTATGACGGCTCCGTATACCTAATGGGTTGGACGGGCGGCTATGTATTACTGGCGTTACTACTAGCTCCGTACTTAAGAAAATTTGGCAAGTTCACCGTTCCTGATTTTATAGGTGATAGATACTATTCAAAAACAGCACGTATTGTGGCCGTAATTTGTGCACTAATTGTATCATTTACTTATGTAGCAGGGCAAATGCGAGGTGTTGGTGTGGTATTCTCAAGATTTCTTCAAGTAGATATTGACACAGGTGTAATTATAGGTATGATTATCGTTCTCTTTTATGCTGTTCTAGGCGGAATGAAAGGCATCACCTATACACAAGTAGCACAGTATTGTGTACTAATTTTTGCTTTTATGGTTCCCGCCATCTTTATATCCATTCAAATGACCGGAAACCCTATTCCGCAATTAGGTATGGGCTCAACACTCAATGATGGCTCCGGTACTTTTCTATTGGATAAGTTAGATGGATTATCAACAGAACTAGGATTCAACGAATACACTGACGGCTCTAAATCCGTTACCGATATTTTTGCCATCACCTTAGCCTTAATGGTCGGTACCGCAGGGTTACCGCATGTAATCGTTCGATTCTTTACCGTAAAAAAAGTAAAAGACGCTCGTAAATCTGCCGGATTGGCATTGTTACTGATCGCTATTCTATACACTACGGCACCAGCCGTTTCTGTATTTGCGAAGACCAATCTTATTAATACCGTTAGCAACGAAGAATATGCTAGTATGCCGGTTTGGTTTAAAAATTGGGAAGAAACGGGATTGCTATCTTTTGATGACAAAAATGAAGATGGCAAAATTCAATATGTAGCGGACATGACCAAAAACGAATTAACCATAGATAATGATATTATGGTATTGGCGAATCCTGAAATCGCAGATTTACCAGCTTGGGTAATTGCATTGGTAGCAGCTGGCGGGTTAGCCGCTGCACTATCCACAGCAGCTGGGTTATTATTAGTTATTTCGGCATCGGTTTCTCATGATTTGGTAAAAAAAGTATTTAAACCGAATATTTCAGACAAAGCAGAATTATGGGTGGCTAGAGGCGCAGCAACAGTTGCCGTAGTTATTGCAGGTTATTTTGGAATAAATCCTCCTGGTTTTGTAGCTGCGGTAGTAGCACTGGCATTTGGTTTGGCAGCGGCATCATTTTTCCCTGCAATTGTGCTCGGTATATTTTATAAGAAAATGAATAAAGAAGGAGCTATTAGCGGTATGGTAGTCGGTATTGTTCTTATGCTGTTCTATATGACCAAGTTTAAATTCGGTTGGTTTGGTGGTGGAACTCCGGCAGATTGGTGGTTCGGTATTTCGCCAGAAGGGTTTGGTAGTATCGCTATGATTGCTAACTTTATTGTAGCAATAATTGTTTTACAATTTACCCCAGAGCCACCTGAAGATGTTCAAGAAATTGTAGAAAATATTAGAATACCCAGTGGTGCAGGTGAAGCCACAGGCCATTAATTGAAACAAATCAACATTCAACAAAAACCAAAGGATTTCAACACCCTTTGCATATTAAATTAACGCATACCATGAGTAATTACCACATTAAACATCTGGAGGAATATTATCAAGTCTATCGAAAATCGGTCCGTAATCCTGAAGCGTTTTGGGAAGAAATTGCCGAAGAACATTTTGTTTGGCGTAAGCGCTGGGACACTGTGCTGAGTTGGGATTTTAAGAAGCCAGAAATAAAATGGTTCGAAGGTGCTAAATTGAACATTACCGAAAACTGTTTAGATCGTCATTTACCAACAAGAGGTGAAAAAACGGCAATTATATTCGAGCCCAACAATCCTGAGGAAGAAGCACTTCATATTACCTACAGGCAATTACATGAACGTGTTTGTCGTATGGCAAATGTTTTATTGGATCATGGCGTTAAAAAAGGGGATCGCGTATGTATTTATTTACCAATGATTCCTGAATTGTCTGTAGCACTTTTAGCATGTGCTCGTATTGGCGCAATACACTCGGTAGTTTTCGCAGGTTTTTCATCGCATGCATTATCAACGCGTATCAATGATTCTGACTGTAAAATTGTATTGACATCAGACGGTTCTTTTCGCGGTAATAAAGCAATTGATTTAAAAGGCATTGTAGATAAAGCGCTAGAAGCTTGCCCAGGTGTAGCGAATGTTTTGGTCGTAAACCGTACAGGTTCTGATATTCATATGGAGCCAACAAGAGATAAATGGTTACAACCATTACTTGATGAAGCATATGCAGATTGCGTAGCCGAAATTATGGATGCCGAAGACCCTTTGTTTATTCTATACACTTCAGGATCCACTGGTACCCCTAAAGGAATGGTGCATACCACAGCTGGTTACATGGTTTACACGGCTTATACTTTTAAAAATGTATTTCAATATACAGAGAATGACGTCTATTGGTGTACTGCCGATATTGGATGGATAACGGGTCACTCGTACATAGTTTACGGGCCGTTAGCAAACGGAGCAACGACTTTGATGTTTGAAGGAGTACCTTCCTATCCAGATTTCGGTCGTTTTTGGGAAGTTGTAGAAAAACACAAAGTGAATCAATTTTACACCGCACCAACAGCAATTAGAGCACTAGCAAAGGAGAATTTAGAATACGTTGAAAAATACGACCTATCGAGTCTTAAGGTTTTAGGATCAGTGGGCGAGCCCATAAATGAAGAAGCTTGGCATTGGTATAATAATAATGTAGGTAAAAAGAACAGCCCTATTGTTGATACCTGGTGGCAAACTGAAACTGGCGGCATAATGATCACCCCTATACCCTATGTAACCCCTACTACTCCGACATACGCAACCCTACCATTTATAGGTATTCAGCCAGCATTAATGGACGAGAATGCAAAAGAAGTAAAAGGCAATCAGGTAGAAGGTAGACTGTGCGTAAAATTCCCATGGCCGTCTATAGCCAGAACTATTTGGGGCAATCACGACCGTTACAGAGACACTTATTTTTCAGCATATGAAAACATGTATTTTACAGGTGATGGTGCATTGAGAGATGCTGTTGGATATTACAGAATTACAGGTCGTGTAGATGATGTTATCATCGTATCTGGTCATAATCTAGGTACTGCACCCATTGAAGATGCTATCAACGAACACCCAGCAGTAGCAGAATCGGCAATTGTAGGTTTCCCGCATGATGTAAAAGGAAATGCACTCTACGGATATGTAATTTTAAAGGAAACTGGAGAAAGTAGAGATCGCGATAACCTAAGAAAAGAAATAAACCAGCAGATTACAGAACATGTTGGTCCTATTGCCAAACTAGATAAAATTCAGTTTGTAAACGGACTTCCTAAAACACGTAGTGGTAAAATTATGCGTAGAATCCTACGTAAAATAGCCAGTAACGACACCAGTAACTTAGGTGATACAAGTACGCTATTGAATCCGGAAATTGTTCAGGAAATCATGGATAATTCGCTGTAACCTTGTTTTTATCTTAATTTTTAAGAAATTCGCCGTACCTACCAAAAATAGGTTTGGCGAATTTTATTTTATTCGAGAAGTTGTCAATACTATATCCGCATTTTCCCAACTTAATTTTCTTTTTACCTCAATTTCGTTAACCATATTTTGGTCATTCAGCTTTTCATATGCTAGTTTTAAACCGTGTAAAGCCCATCCGTTTTTAGGTAACCTAACCAAATCTTCTTCATAAGATTTAATCGCGTCGTCATAAAGTTCTGCCTCAATTTGTACAGCCCCAAGGTGGTGCCTTACAGAGAAAAACCAATCTGGTGGTTCATTATAATTTAAACTATCCTCAATTTCAACCGCTTCTTTCAATAATGCAATACTTTCTAGATACTTAGATTCTTTAGCCAAGATTTCTGCTTTCAAAACATTTCTAGCAATTTGAACCAAAACGTCTACCGAGTTAATATCCCAAATTGATATTTCCTTTAAACTATCATCTTTAGCATAAACCTCTAAAGTTCGTAATTCCTTTTTTGCATTTTCAATTTCATCTAATCTTAAAAAAGCCATTCCACGGGCATAGCTTAAAATAGCTGATGGATATTTTAAAGAAGGAACTTCATTTTTCATTTTTAATATTTCATCCCACTTTCCAAACTTCACATTAATGTAAAACGGTATCGTATAAAAATGTTGAAGCGTTCCCCAACCTGGCTCTTTCATTAACGTGGTACTTGAATGTTTTGCTACTTTGTTAGATGCGTCCAGTGCCATTTCACTATTGCCTTCTAATGCAGCGGTAGCTGCCATAAAGTGATAATTATGAGGAAAATAAGCAATGGGATAGGCTCCTTGAGCATTACAAGCTACTATATAACTACTATCGACAGCAACTGCCTGAATATTTGCCAATGTGCCTTTATGGTAATCCCCTGTTCGAATATAAATATGTGAAGGCATGTGAACAAGATGCCCCGCACCCGGCACCAAACCCTCATCAAATAATGCTGCACTTTCGAGCGCATCTTCAGGATGCAAAGATGCTTCAAGCGTATGAATTTTAAAATGATGTGCTCCTGGGTGTTTTGGATCTATTTCCAGAGCGCTGTTGACTACTTCAATAATCTCATTTGTTCTATCTCTAGGATTTCCTTTTTTATCCCATAAATCAAAAGGGTACATATCCATTATTGACTCGGCATACAGCGCAGCAACATCAGCATCGTTTAAATAATTATTATAAACTTCGCGCAATGCGTTTGAATATGCCAAATCAAGACTACCTCTATCCTCAACCGGAAACTGAACATACCTTTTTGACAAGGCTTCAATGAGATTTTTTTCTTTTTGAGAAGCATTATTTTCTGCCAGCTCTTTTGCCTTTTGTACTGCATCGTACGCTCTTTGATAATTATCCGGTTCCATCCCTGCATTGTAATTAGGACCTAACACATACGCAAAACCCCAATATGCCATTGCACAATTAGGATCCAACTTAGTGGCATAGTAAAAAGATCTTGCCGCCTCAGCATGGTTAAAACCGTAAGCCAAAACCATACCTTGATTTACATATTGTTGTGCTAATCTATTATTGGTAGTTACAGGGAACTCCACCACATCTAACCCATCTATCAAAGGAGCAATATTATCAGATTGATACCATGACATATCTGTTGTGATGGGAGCACAAGCTATAAAAGGTCTGTTAGAAATGTTGGGTGTATTCCCTCTATTCTTACAAGCTACGAAAACAAAAAGTAATACTAGGGAATAAAGAAATGATTTTTTCATAGGTGTAAACATCAACATTTATCAAAATACATTATTTACAATTTAGATTCATTATACTGAAAATCAAATATTTAACGTGTAGACCGCAATAAATAACGTATAAATAACAAAAAGCCGGAATACCTAAACTACAATTAAGAACAAGTCTTATTCATAGAAATCATTTCGAAAACGCACGATTACTAGCAAAAAGAGGTCGCGTTTTAAATGCCATAAATAACACTACCGATATGAGTCCGCATACCCCTAACCCAGCAAAAAGTGCCCAAACCGAATCTTCAATAAAACTACCCACGAATATAGAAATCGGTATGGAAAGAATGGTAGAAATGAATCCGGTAATCGCTGCACCAATTCCGGCAATATGCCCTATAGGTTCCATGGCAATAGATCTCATATTTCCCCAAATAAATCCTAAGCATAAAAACAATAGCGAAAGAAATAATAATAAGACAGTAATGCTAGGATCTTTAGAACCGAAAAAAAACAACGTATACAACAAGGCAATTGAAGTGAATGCTACCAAAGCGGCAAACGATAAATTTCGCATACCGAAACGCAGCACCAAAGTTCCGTTCATCAAGGTTGAAAATCCGACAGATAAGGCTAACCCTGCAAACACATAAGGGAAAGTTTCAGTCAATCCGTAAAGCTCTTCAAAAACATGTTGAGCAGAACTTAAATACACCAAAAATGCGCCTGTAATAAACCCTGAAATCATGGTACAGGAAACAGTCTCTTTATATTTAAAAATTTCTTTAGTACCCTTAATAAATACCTTGTACGAAAAAGGCACTTTATATTCCGGCTTCAATGTTTCCTCCTGCCTTTTATAAAACCAAATACCCACTACCAATGCAAAAAATAACTGTAAATAAAAGATACCTTGCCAACCTGTAACACCCATTACGGCTTTTCCAATAGCAGGTGCCACTACAGGAACTAAAATAAAAAATGCCGTTACAAAAGACATGATTTTTGCCATATAATCGCCACGATATGTATCGCGTATAATAGAGATACTTATGGTTCTTGGCGCTGATAATCCTATACCCTGCAATACACGACCAACCAGCATAATTTCGAGATTTGGTGCTAACAAACAAATGATACTTGCAATTAAAAAAACGGTGAACCCAAAGTATACAATAGGTTTTCTACCAAGACTATCTGATAGTGGACCAAAGAACAACTGCCCTACTCCCAAACCTAAAAAAATCATGGTTACCAATAATTGGTTCTGCGTGGGATCTAGGCTATGAATAGAAATACCAATATCGGCTATCGCCGGTAAAATTGCATCAATAGTTAACGCAACAATCGACATTAAAGAAGCCATTAGGGCAACAAACTCAAAATTCGGTTTAACCTGTTCATTCTGCATCATGCAAAAATAAGGCTTAACACTTCATGCAATGTTATTAAAAGTTGATTTTTGAGTTTGGGGTTTTTTGAAATTCAAATATGTACTTTTGCAATAAATTGAATTGTATGCTGATTATAGGTATTGCCGGTGGAACGGGTTGTGGAAAAACTACTGTAGTAAATCAAATTATAAATGAATTACCAAATGAAGAAGTTGGGGTAATTTCACAAGATTCATATTATAACGATCTATCTCATTTATCGCTAGAAGAAAGAAGAAAAACCAACTTTGATCACCCAAGTTCAATAGATTTTGCACTTCTTGAACAACATTTGGTCGCCCTAAAAAACGGACGTTCTATTGAGCAACCGGTATATTCATTTTTAGAATGCAATAGAACGGCAAAGACCATACTTACGCACCCTACCAAAGTTATCATTGTAGAAGGTATTTTAATTATGACCAACTCTGCCATTCGAAAAATGTTCGATATTAAAATATTCGTACATGCAGATACCGACGAAAGACTAATCAGAAGATTAAAGAGAGATGTAAACGAAAGAGGCTGGAACTTGGATGAAACTATAGAAAAATATCAATCTGTAATCAAGCCAATGCACGAACAATTTATTGAGCCAACAAAAGAGTACGCAGATATTATAATTCCGAATAATAAATACAACACGGTTGCCGTTGAAATTGTAAAGAGTATCATCAACGAAAAAATCATGCAAGAATAATGGCATTCAAAGATTTAAAACAAAAAAAATGGTTCAAAATTATGACCAATATGTATGTATTGGTGCTATCCGTTTTTGTTGTTTGGATGCTTTTTTTCGACACCAATTCACTTTTAATTCACCTAGAATTAAGAAAGGAAATAAAAAAACTAGAGAAAACGCAAGATTTTTTAAAGAATGAAATAGCTAGGGATAAAAAGATTATTGAAAAATTATCTGATGAAGATGAGCTTGAGCGCTTTGCTCGAGAAGAATACTATCTAAAGAAAAAGAACGAAGAAATTTATCTTATCGAATACGAGGATAGTTTAAAACTGAAGGATAAAGAATAGTTTTCATATCATTTTAATAAGTTTTGAACATTCTACATACTACACAATAATCAGAGACTTAACCATTTCATAATTAAAAGTTTAACGCTTTATTAATGAAAACTCGGGTCTTATTCACTTAGTGTTAACAAAAAGCTTTCATTAGCCCCATAAATAATTGTATTTTTACCGCCTAACTTACTTTGAACATGGGCAAGATTATTGCTATAGCCAATCAAAAAGGAGGCGTAGGTAAAACTACCACGACAGTTAACTTAGCTGCCTCTTTAGGTGTAATGGAAAAAAAGGTTTTATTAATCGATGCCGACCCCCAGGCAAATGCAACTTCTGGGTTAGGTATAGATGTAGATGGTGTTGAACTAGGTTCATACCAACTGATGGAACATACCAAAACCGCAAGGGAAACTATTATACCTACAACCTCCCCAAATGTAGACCTTATTCCTGCACATATTGATCTTGTTGCCATTGAAATAGAATTGGTAGATAAAGAGGAGCGTGAGTACATGATGAAAAAGGCTATTATAGACCTTAAAAAAGATTATGATTATATATTAATTGACTGCGCACCATCACTAGGGTTACTGACCTTGAATGCGTTAACAGCTGCAGACTCGGTAATTATACCAATTCAATGCGAATACTTTGCATTGGAAGGACTAGGTAAATTATTGAATACAATTAAGAGTGTTCAGAAATTGCATAATGCAGATTTAGATATTGAAGGCATGTTGTTGACCATGTACGATTCTAGATTACGATTATCGAACCAAGTAGTTGATGAAGTAAGAAAGCATTTCGGCGATATGGTTTTTGAAACTGTAATTCAACGTAATGTTAGATTAAGTGAAGCTCCTAGTTATGGAGAAAGTATAATCAAATATGATGCTGCAAGTAAAGG
This sequence comes from Maribacter spongiicola, assembly GCF_004364165.1. GTDB lineage: Bacteria > Bacteroidota > Bacteroidia > Flavobacteriales > Flavobacteriaceae > Maribacter > Maribacter spongiicola. The sequence goes on along the minus strand of NZ_SOAY01000011.1, from coordinate 70,508 downwards.
AGCAACAAACTATTTGAACATGGCTAACGAGATAGTCAAAAAAAATAAGCAGACGGTTTAAGTATGGCAAAAGCGACAAAGAAACAAGCTTTAGGTAGAGGACTTTCGGCTCTTTTAAAAGATCCGGAAAATGATATAAATACGGCATCAGATAAGAATGCAGATAAAGTTGTAGGTAATATCATTGAACTCGATTTAGAACATATTGAGGTGAATCCGTTTCAACCACGTTCTAATTTTAACGATGAATCTATAAAAGAATTAGCCGCTTCTATAAAAGAGCTCGGTGTAATTCAACCTATTACTGTACGAAAATTAGGCTTCAACGAATATCAATTAGTATCTGGAGAACGAAGATATCGTGCATCTAAACTTTTAGGTTTAGAAACTATACCGGCATACATACGTATTGCCAATGATCAAGAGTCTTTAGAGATGGCATTGGTCGAAAATATACAACGGCAAGATTTAGATCCCATCGAAATTGCACTTTCTTACCAACGTCTTATTGACGAAATTAATCTTACTCAAGAAAGATTGAGCGAGCGTGTTGGTAAAAAACGGTCAACAATAGCCAATTACTTACGTTTATTGAAATTAGACCCGATCATACAAACGGGTATGCGAGATGGCTTTTTAAGTATGGGGCATGGTAGAGCTTTAGTTAATATTGACAAAAAGCAAGATCAAATTTCTCTTTACGAGAAAATAATCTTTGACAACCTTTCTGTAAGAGAAACAGAGAGTGCTGTAAAAGCGTATCATGCTGATGATGTGCCCATGAAAGAAACCGCAAAGCCAGCTCAAAAAGAAGCTTCTGTTTTTGTACGCAAGGGCATTAAAGAACTTACAGATGCCTTATCGGTAAAAGTGGATATAAAATCTACCGATAACGAAAGAGGGAAAATAACCATACCATTTAAGTCTCAAGAGGAATTTGACCGTATCAAAAAATTGATAACAGGTGCGTAGCTATCTTTCATTATTTAGTACATTATTATTATTCATTAATTTCTCTTTTTCTCAAGAGAAACAAGATTCTATTGCTAAAATTGAAATAGATAGTGTACAGGGCGACCTTGCCAAAAATGGTATTGTCATCAAAGATTCTGTTTCTTTCAAAAAAGCTAAAAAAGAATTCAATCCGTTAGCGCCAAGTAAAGCCGCATTTTACTCTGCTATTTTACCAGGTGCCGGTCAAATTTACAACAAGCGCTATTGGAAAGCACCTATTGCTTGGGGACTTATTGGTGGTAGTGCTTACATGTATAGTTGGAATAATGACCAATACAAACGTTTCAGAACAGCATTCATAAGAAGACAAGCCGGCTTTACCGATGATGAATTTAATGGTGAGGGCACATTACCACTTTTCGATGTAGACAGATTAGAAAATCAACAGGAACGTTTTCAAAATGACCGCGACCTTTGGTTAGTGGCCGCAATTGGTATGTATGTATTAAATATAGTAGATGCCAATGTAGATGCGCATTTAAAACAATTCAATATTGACGATGACCTAAGTTTGGACTTTGAGCCTTATTTTGACTTTAATCAGGTAACCAATAGTCCTAATTACGGAATGGCATTAATTATAAAATTTTAAGAATGAGAATCGCACTTTTCGGATACGGAAAAATGGGACAGATGATAGAGCAAATAGCTCTTAAACGTGGTCATGAAATTGTCGCCAAAATAGATGAAAATTCTGAAAATATTGATTTTAGCACTATGGATGTTGCTATTGATTTCAGTATGCCAGAAGCAGCTTTCGGTAATATTACCAAATGTTTACATAACAATGTACCAATAATATCGGGTACCACTGGTTGGTTGAACAAATACGAAGATGCCATAACACTGTGTAGTGAAAAACAAGGAGCATTTATATATGCTTCTAATTTTAGTCTAGGTGTAAACATTTTTTTCGAGCTGAATAATTACTTGGCAAAAATGATGCAAAATCTACCAGAGTACAACGTAGAACTTGAAGAAATACATCACACGCAAAAGCTAGATGCACCCAGCGGAACAGCAATTACTTTAGCAGAAGGTGTTATTGCAAACTCCAACTATAAGCAATGGAAGTTAGACAGTGCATCTCAAGAAACCTTGAAAATTACATCTAAAAGAATTGGCTCGGTACCAGGCACACATACCGTAGCCTATGATAGTATTGTTGACAGTATTGAGATAAAGCATACTGCCCACAATAGAGAAGGTTTTGCATTAGGAGCTGTTACAGCGGCAGAATGGATTATTGGCAAAACAGGCGTTTTCTCTATGCGAGATGTGTTAAACCTAGGTTAAAAGCGTAACAATAATCAAACTTAAAGACTGATGATTTATTGATGACTTAAATGGCATCAAAATAAATTCATCCTATTTCGATAAAAATTAAAGAATATGAACGGCACTCAATGGATTATTTTTATTCTCATTGTACAAGTAATACATTTTTTAGGTACTTGGAAACTTTACGTAAAAGCTGGAAGAAAAGCCTGGGAAGCAGCTATACCTGTTTACAACGCTATAGTTTTAATGCAAATTATCAATAGACCAAAATGGTGGGTAATATTATTATTCATACCTATTATTAACTTATTGATGTTCCCGGTAATATGGGTAGAAACCATAAGAAGCTTTGGTAGAAATAGTAAATTAGAAACTTGGATTGTTGTATTAACGCTTGGCTTATACATTTACTATGTAAACTATACCCTAGACGTTAAATACATTGAAGACCGATCTCTACACCCAACAACCGCAGCAGGTGAATGGGTTAGCTCCATTTTATTCGCAGTAGTTGCTGCTACTTTGGTACACACTTATTTTATTCAACCTTATGTAATACCTACAGGTTCTCTAGAACGTACTTTAAGAGTAGGAGACTTTCTTTTTGTAAGCAAATTTCACTACGGCGCAAGAACACCTATGACGACTGTTGCTGCGCCTATGGTTCATGATACATTACCAGGCTTAGGAATTCCTTCATACTTGAAAAAACCACAACTACCCTATTTTAGACTACCAGGGTTTACCAAAGTAGAAAGAAACGATATTGTAGTTTTCAGTTGGCCTGCAGATACCGTTCGTGTATTTTTCAAAAAAGAAAAAGGTGTTGACAAGCCTATTGACAAAAAATCTAACTATGTAAAACGCTGTGTTGGTGTGCCAGGCGATTCTTTAGAGGTTCGAAATGGTTATGTTTTTATAAACGGAAAACAATTAGAATTACCAAAAAGCGCTAAACCGCAATTTGACTATGATATCTATAGCTCCAAAGGAGTATCGTCTAGAACTCTTGATAATTTGGGCATTACCGATTTCACTAGAAAATACCAATCAAGTCCGCTTAACCAAGACCAAGTGAATGGATTAAGGTCTTATATAATGGGCTTTAATCAAACTGAGAATGGTCAACTAGAGTTATACACAAAAGGATCTGGCATACCTGCCAATGTGATATCTAAATATAGATTAGCATTAAAAGAGATTACCGACAGAAAACGTACCGTGCCACTAACAGCTGATATGGTTTCTTCACTAGGTAAAAATCCTGATATAGATTCTGTAGTTCAAATAGTTGCAGAAAAAGGAAGAAGAGGCATCAACTTATTTCCTCAGAGTCCAGATTACCCTTGGAACTATAGTCAATTAGGACCTATTTATATTCCTCAAAAGGGAGCTACAGTAGACCTTAACTTAAAAGTACTTCCACTTTACAAAAAGATTATTAAGGAGTACGAAAAGAACGAAATTTCTGTATCTGGAAATCAAATAAGTATTAATGGGTCGCCAGCCACTACCTATACTTTTAAACAAGATTATTTTTGGATGATGGGTGACAACAGAGACCACTCTGAAGATAGTAGAGCCTGGGGTTATGTGCCAGAAAATCATATTGTAGGTACTCCAATTTTCATTTGGATGAGCTTTGATAATTTCACGGAAGGTATTAGCAACTGGAGACCAAGATGGGATCGAATATTCACTACAGTCAACGGCGACGGAGAACCACAATCTTATTTCAAATATTTCTTAATTTTACTCGTAGCCTATTTCGTAGGAAATTGGTTCTGGAAACGTAAAAAGGAAAAAAAGTGAAATTAATACATCCATCTTATTTTCCGAACATATTAACGTTCAGCTATATTATGCACCACCCAATTTGTTGGGAGGTAAACGACAATTACCAGAAACAGACGTTTAGAAATAGAACTTATATTTCTAATGACCGAGGCAAGCATATATTGAGCATTCCAATAATTCATGCTGGTAGAGCAAATGGCAGGCAAAAATATAAAGATGTTTTAATAGACAATTCTTATCTCTGGCAACGTCAACATTGGCGTACCTTAGAAACAGCCTACAGGACATCGCCTTTCTTTGAGTTTTATGAAGATGAAATTAAAGCTCTCTACAACCAGCCTTACGAAAAGTTGCTTGAATACAATTTAAAGACTATAGAGACCATTTTTGATTGTCTACAACTGGAAATGCCACTGGCAAAATCAGAGTCATTTGAAATTACCCCAATACACAATGAAGATTATAGATTTTTAATCAGTGCAAAGTTAAAACATCAACTAAAATTTAATACGTATACTCAGGTTTTCAATGACCGACATGGTTTTCTTCCCAATTTAAGCATATTAGATGCACTTTTTAATCTTGGTCCAAATACGGTAGACTATTTAAACAGTGAGTTTATAGCCCCAGCTAATGATTAGGTTTTTAGCGCATTACGGAATCCATTTTATAGTACCAATTATAATTGCAATTTATTTTTATAAGGAAAATAGGCTATGGGTAGCCATCATACTTTTAATAGGTATTCTAATTGACATCGACCATGTATTAGCAACACCTATATTCGATCCAAATCGATGTAGTATAAATTTTCACCCATTACATACCTATTGGGCTATTGGCATATATACGATATTATTTGCTTACAAGAAGACCCGAATTATAGGTTTGGCATTACTTATACACATTTTAGCCGATACGGTCGATTGCTATTTTATTCGCTAGGCAGTTTAAATGTAGCCATGATAGGCTCATGGTCAGATAAATCTATATTATAATTTTTATGAGAAAGTACTTCAAATGAAGAATCCAATAGCAGCATGTCAATTCTAAAAGGAAATTTCCAAAATTTTATAGTTTCACCATAACCGTGACCTCCTTCTAAAAAGCTATCATTTAAATCTCCTTTAATATCAAAATAACTTTTAGAGAATTGAGTATTATTAAAATCGCCTGCAACTATAACTTTATATGGACTTTCATTGATATATTGTTTTACAATTAAAGCTTGCTTTTGTTGCTTTGCAAAAGAGTCTCTTAACCGAACAAACAAACGATCAGACCGCTCATATTTTATACTATAAGGCCTTACCCCAAACGATTCCATATGAAGATTAAAAACTCTTAATGTATCTCTCTTTACTAGGAGGTCAACAAAAAGTCCACCATTATAAGTGTCAGGAAATTCTAATGTTCCATTATTTATAATTTTATATTTAGAATAAACAGCTAAATTCTTACCTCCTTGTACTTCTTCCAAACTTTCTCTTTTAGAAACATATGGGTAGTTCCCTAACATATCATCCTTTATGTAAAAACTTTGAAATTCTTGAAATAAGAGAACATCTGGATTTTCATCTTCTATAAAATCCACAATTTCAGGAGCCGTATTAATTTCATAATCATTATCACTATTATGAAAACTCAACACATTATAACTTAACAACGAAATATTTTCAGAATCAGCCATATTGTTTGACCTCCCATTAAAAGCGATAAAAGATCCGAGTGTAAAGTAACCGAAAACTAATATGGAAAGAGACAGCAGTAGATATATCTTTTTACCAATTAACCAATACAAGAAAAATAGCATATTGATTATAACCAAAGCTGGCACCGTTAAACTAATAAAGGCTAAACTTGCAGAAGATGTGTAAGGTACTACACAAGCCAAAAACAAACAGAAAGCCACAATCAAATTTAAAAACAACATGAATTTCTTAAAAAAAGACATTTTCTTCATGCTCAATTCTCTTTACCAGCCTTAAACAAAAAGTCTTTTTCTGCCTTTGAAAGACTTTCATAACCAGACTTGCTTATTTTATCTAGAATAGCATCAATCTTTTTTTGATGTGTTTTTTTATCATAATCTGCCGCAGATGATGTATTTGCAGCAGTAGTTTTATTTTTATAAACCGTTTTCATTGGTGCCTTCTTCTCTGAACCTTTAAATAGGTTCGCTATACTATCCATAAACTTTGAGAACCCTGATCCTATGTCGTTTCCTTTCAATAATTGACTAGCATATAAATACCCAAGAAATGCACCACCTAAATGCGCTAAATGTCCACCAGAGTTACTAATAGGCAATTGAATTAAATCACTTAAAACCAGTACAGCACCAACCATCCAAAGCTTAACATTAAAAAATATGACCCTAACTTCTTGATTAGGTAAATAAGTACAGATGAATATTAATACAGCGCTTGCACCAGCTGAAGCACCAATTAGAGCTGCATTCGTATCAAAAAATGCAGGAAAGATATTATATCCTAACACAAAGAATAGTCCCCCTAAAATAACACCAAGTAGATAAACGTTTAAAAATCGTTTGGCATCAAATAGATTTAAAAATATTCTACCCACAAAATAAATCATCAGCATGTTCCAGAACAAGTGCCCGATTCCACCATGAAAAAATGAATAGGTAATAATTGACCATGGCTGAAAAACGATATCAACAATATCATTATTTAGCTCAAACCATTGAGCAATGCTATTTTTTTGTATGCCCAGTAAAAACGGGATTAAAGCATTTACTATAAAAACTACGACATTGACCGCAATAAGTTTCTCTGCTATATTTAACCTACTAAACTGATATTTTAAATCTGGTTGAGCCATAATTTAGTTCCACCTATTTTTATTAAACTGATTTTTTTTCCAGTACCACATCATAATGAATCCGAATAAAGCGCCACCTACGTGTGCAAAATGCGCTATACCTTGTCCGAATAAACTATAACCCGTAACTCCGGAAAACAAATCTAACCCAATTAAAACGGGAATAAAAAATTTGGCTTTTATAGGAACAGGCAGAAACATTAGAAATAGTTCACTATTCGGATAAGACATTCCGAATGCCACTAAAATACCATAAATAGCTCCTGATGCCCCAACTACAGGTGTATTAAAAGCCGCTAAAAAATTATCAATAGTATCTTTTCCTGCAATGGCATACCACTCTGTGTTATACTGACCACTATTAATAATTTCTAAAATACTACTTTCAGAAATTCCCGAATCAACTAAAGCGCTCATGCCGGCATTGTAGTAATAATAATTAACACCTATATGAATTAAAGCCGCACCTAAACCCGCTGAGATATAGAAAAACAAAAACTTATTTCTACCCCACATACGCTCTAAAGGTGTCCCGAAAGCCCACAGCGCATACATATTAAATAGAATATGCATAAACCCACCATGCATGAACATATGAGTTAATATTTGCCAAAGCTGAAAATGATCGTTTTTAGGAAAGTACAAAGAAAACCACTCGTACATTTGCTCCCCATACATTTGCGTAGCTATAAAAAACAGCACATTTATAATAAGTAAGTGCTTAATTGTTTCCGTTAATCTTCCCATTTATATAAATTTTCGTTCAATATCATTTTCTGTAATAGTAACATATACTCTTTTGTTAAACGGACTCAAGGTAGATTCTTTACAAGCGAATAAATCATTCACTAATTTCACTTGAGAAAACTCGTCTAATGTCTCACCTGTTTTTACCGAGAGTGTTTTTGCCAAAGTCTTTGCCAGCATATCACTTTGTGAGAAACTATCGCCAGGTATCTCTTGTTGAAAATCAGAAATTAGTTGCTCCATAATCATCTGCACCTCACTTTCAACAACTAAAACCGGCACACCTGAAATTTCTACACCGTCATCAGAAATTTCTCCGAATACAAAACCGACAGTACATAAATTCTCTTTAATATCTTTCAGAATGTTAATTTCCCCTGGTGAAAAAGACAACGACAACGGAAAAAGTAACTGCTGACTTACGGCTTCTTTAATGGTAATATTCTTTAAAAAGTTCTCGTAAAGTACGCGTTGATGCGCCCTACTTTGATTTATAACCACCATACCGGATTTTATAGTGGTTATAATATACTTTTTACGTAACTGAAATGTGGTGGTCGTATGGTCTACAATATCTTTTTCATTATCAAAAATGCTACTGTTTACAACTTCTGACTCGAACTCTAAATGACTCGCACTACTTTCTACATTTGTTTCAATGCCTGAATACAAATTTTCCCAACCATCTACTTTAGGCTTTGAATAACTACCGCCACCTAAAGAATTTCCTCTCGTGGGTTGCACAGTTTCAAAAGGGTTGAACGAGGAATCAACAACAACTTGGGGGACACCAACCTGTTTATTTTTATATGCATACGGGGTATCTAAGTTTTGATCTTGCTCAAAGTCTAAAGCAGGCACCACATTAAATTGACCCAAACTATGCTTTACCGTTGACTTTAGCATGGCATAAAGTGTATGCTCGTCATCAAACTTTACCTCTGTTTTTGTTGGGTGAATATTTATATCAATAGTACCCGGATCAACCTCTAAATTTAAAAAATAACCCGGATGAGTACCCGGACGAATTAATCCCTCAAAAGCGCCTAATATCGCATGATGCAAATACGGACTCTTAATAAACCTATTATTGGCAAAGAAAAACTGCTCACCCCTGCTCTTTTTAGCAAATTCAGGTTTTTGAATATACCCTGAAATTTTTACTACGTGAGTTTCTTCTTCAACAGGTACAAGCTTCTCATCGGTCTTTCTACCAAAAATATGTACGATACGTTTTCTAAAATCGGTAGCCGGTAATTGAAAAACATCGCTACCATTATTGTAAAAATTGAACGCTACCTGCGGATGCGCCAATGCAATTCGATGAAACTCATCGGTTATATGCCTAAATTCCACTTGATCGGATTTTAAGAAATTTCGACGTGCAGGTATATTAAAAAAAAGATTCTTAACCAACATAGAGGTTCCCTTAGGGGCTACCACAATTTCTTGACTTACAATTTTACTCCCTTCGATTTTAATCTTCGTACCAATATCATCATCTTCAGTTCTGGTAAGCATTTCTACATGCGCGATAGCTGCAATCGAAGCAAGAGCCTCGCCTCTAAAACCTTTGGTATGTAAATTAAAAAGATCTTCTGCTTTTTGAATTTTTGAAGTAGCATGGCGTTCAAAACTTAAACGAGCATCTGTGCCACTCATACCCTTGCCATTATCAACAACTTGGATTAATGTCTTACCACCATCTTTAATAATCAACTGAATTTCAGTAGCACCGGCATCAATGGCATTTTCCACCAATTCTTTCACCACGGAAGATGGGCGCTGCACCACTTCACCAGCAGCAATTTGATTTGCTACATGGTCAGGTAATAATCTAATGATATCTGCCATTATGAAGTAAAGAAAATTGTGAGGTCAAAATCAATTATGTAAAGAAAAATAAGAAGCAACACCGCAATTATAATTACCATTCTAATTTTTAAGTTGCGATCTCCTTTTCTTTTGGAGTCTTCAATAGCACTATTAATCTTTCTTTTTAATCCTCGAGATGTATTTAACGTGCTACGAAACTGGTCGAATTTAGGTTCCATTTTAAACGGATTGCCTTTTCCTTTGCCATCATAATACCTAGGATTGTATTCAAATGACCTATTTTTTCGTAACCGCGTTATTTTGCTCAACATCCCCATAACCTCAAAGTTACTTAAAATAGAAAAATAGGGCATGTTACCAATGCCAAAATTTGTTAACATCTTACGATACTAACCTAATACCCTTAAACTTATAAGAAAATAGAACTATTAAAGAGGCTATTAACTACCTAAAACCGCCATTTTAATAGCAGCAATAGCTGCTTCAGTACCTTTATTACCATGCTTACCACCACTACGATCTATAGCTTGTTGCATGTTATTGTCTGTAAGCACACAAAAAATAACAGGCACATTGGTTGTAATATTCAAGTCTTTTATCCCCTGAGCAGTAGCATCACAAACAAAATCGAAATGCTTGGTCTCCCCTTGTATAACACTACCAATAGCAATTACGGCATCGACCTTTTGCGTATTAATCATTTTTTTTGAACCAAAAGTAAGTTCAAAACTACCAGGCACATTCCAACGGATAATATCTGATTCTTGTGCTCCGCACTCAATTAATGCTTCAATTGCACCAGAAAACAAACCCTCTGTAATTTCTGAATTCCATTCTGAAACAACAATCCCAAACCGAAGTCCGTTCGCGTTTGGGATTGTTGCCTTATCGTAACCCGATAAATTTTTATTTATTGTTGCCATTACTCTCCACTTTTAGCCATACCTATAAAAGCATCTATAGAAGCGGCATTCTCTGATTTTGGAAAATCATCTTTAATTCTTTGGAAAAAACCTAAAGCTTTATCCTTATCTCCCATTTCTAAAGCAGTAATACCGGCCTTATATAAAAATTTAGGAGCAGTATACTCGTTATCACTATGTTTTACGGCAGCCTCGTAATAACCTAAAGCATCAGACGCTTGGTCTAATTGCATAAAAGCATCACCCAAACCACCTTTTGCCAAAGCACCTAAAACAGCATCATCAGAGCTAAAATCCTCTAAATATGTAATAGCCTCTTGGTAGTTGTTCATATTTAAATATGACATACCTGCACCGTAATTTGCAAGGTTAGCAGCCTTAGTACCATTATACTCTTCAATAATATCTAAAAAACCGTATTTACCTTCGGCACCTTCTAAGGCCAAGGTAAACAATGAGTCTTTTGCGGTAGTCGCTACCAATGCCTGGTCGAAATATTGCTGCGGATAGTACATCTCATTAGCTGCACTAGACTCCTTCGGTTTCTCTACAAATTGGTTATACGCCAAATAGCCTAAAACACTGATTGCAATAACACCAATGACACCTAAAATAATATTTTGATTCTTAGAAACCCACTCTTCTGATCTAGAAGCTCCTTCATCTAAAGAACTAAAAACCTCAGCTGTTGTGCTTTCCTGTTCGTCAAATTCCTGTTGCTCAGCTTTCGTTTCAGGTTTATATCCTCTCTTCTTATATGTTGCCATCTATAAATTTATTGGTCGCGCAAAAATAATGGTTTTATTGAAATCGCAAAGTGTATTTATTCGTTATTTTTGGATATTTTAAGCAAGTTTACATTCTTCCAATTTTTAAATCCGATTTTATTAATGCTGCTGAGACAATTATCATTGATCAATTACAAAAATTTTGAATCAAAAGAACTGACGTTCGATGCTAAAATAAATTGTTTTGTAGGTGATAACGGAATCGGTAAAACAAACATTCTTGACTCCATCTACCACTTATCATTTGGCAAGAGTTATTTCAACCCCGTTTCTTCTCAAAATATACGTCATGGATCAGATTTTTTTATGATTGATGGTACTTTTGAAAAAGAAGGAAGAGAAGAGAAAATAGTTTGCAGCCTAAAGAAGAACAACAAGAAAATCATAAAACGAAACGGAAAAGCTTATGATCGCTTTGCCGACCACATTGGGCTTTTACCGCTAGTTATTATTTCACCCGCAGATAGAGACCTTATTATAGAAGGGAGCGATACACGAAGAAAATTTATTGATGGTGTTATCTCTCAATCAGACAAAAGCTATTTACAAAACCTCATGAACTATAATAAGGTAGTTTCGCAAAGAAATGCGCTATTAAAATATTTCGCAGCCAATAGGACATTCAATAAAGATACTTTAGCGGTCTACAATGAACAGATGAATACTTATGGCACAGAAATCTTTAAAAAGAGGACATCATTCTTAGAAGCTTTTATTCCTATTTTTCAAGAACAATATAAATCTATCACGGGCAATACAGAAGATGTTTCGCTTTCTTACGATAGTAAATTGAAAGATGATGATCTGCTTACGCTTTTAAATAAAAATTTAGACAAAGATCGCGCACTACAATATACCAGCGTTGGCGTTCATAAAGACGATCTTAGCTTTGAAATCAGTCACCACCCCATAAAGAAGTTTGGTAGTCAGGGGCAGCAGAAATCTTTCTTAATAGCTTTAAAATTCGCACAGTTTCATTTTATGAAATCGCAAAGTGGCACAACGCCTATATTAATTTTAGATGATATTTTTGATAAGCTAGATGAGCATCGTGTATCTCATATTATAACTTTGGTAAATGATGAAAATTTCGGACAGATTTTCATTAGTGACACCCATGCGGATAGAACCGAAAGTGTTGTTAAAAAAATTCATCAATCGTATAAAATCTTTAAATTGTAATGATGAAAAAATTACTAATCATTTGCTTCATATTTCTTGCTTCTTGTAATTCCAAAGTTGATAAAAGTCAATTACTTCTATTAAATGGTTACTGGGAAATAAAAGAAGTTACCTTTAATGACGGAGCAAAAAAAGAATATTCTATTAATAGTACGGTTGATTATATACAATTAGACTCTTTAAAAGGATTCAGAAAAAAAGTAAACCCAAAATTCAATGGTACTTTCGAAACTTCTAATGATGCAGAGCCTTTTCAAATTAGAATATCGAATGATTCTATTTTCATGAGTTACACCAATAATTCGAATACTTGGGAAGAAGTCTTGACCAAACTAACTAAAGAAAGTTTCTCTGTAAAAAACAAAGAAGGACTTACCTACGAATACAACAGATTTGAACCTATAAACATAACCCCATAATGGCGAGTAGAGGCAACGATAATACTTCAATGAAAGATGCACTTTCTGCATTTATTCAGAAAAATAAATTAGAAAAAGGAATAGATAAAGTAGATGCAAGAACTGCATGGGCCAAACTTATGGGTAACGGCGTAAATAATTATACTACAGAAATCGAATTAAAGTTCGATACGCTATATGTAGCTTTAAACTCTTCTGTATTACGAGAAGAGTTAAGCTTGGGCAAATCGAAAATTATACGCATGCTCAACGAAGAAATCGGCAAAGAAGTGATTAAAAAGCTGGTTTTGCGATAGCTGTTGGCTGTTGGCTGTTGGCTGTTGGTTGTTGGTTGTTGGTTGTTGGTTGTTGGTTGTTGGTTGTTGGTTGTTGGTTGTTGAAAATATTATAAAAAAAATGCCAGTTCTTTAGAACTGGCATTTTTTTATCTCTAAAAATCTTTCTTAATAAATTTCTCTACCAGCAAAATGGAATGAACCTTCAATAGCTGCATTTTCATCGCTATCAGAACCATGTACTGCATTCTCACCAATACTAGTAGCAAACATTTTACGAATAGTACCTTCAGCTGCATCTGCAGGGTTGGTAGCACCAATCAATGCTCTAAAATCTTCAACAGCATTTTCTTTTTCTAAGATAGCCGCTACAATTGTACCACTTGTCATGAATTCAACTAATTCACCAAAAAATGGACGCTCTCTATGTACCCCATAAAATTCTTGTGCATCCCTTAAGCTCAATTGTGTATATTTCATTGCTACGATTTTAAAACCAGCAGCAGTAATTTTTTCTAAAATAGCCCCAATATGTCCGTTTTTAACGGCATCTGGTTTAATCATCGTAAACGTTCTATTCGTACTCATATCTTAATTTTTGCGCAAAAATACGTTTTTATACATATCTCACAACTATTCGTAGACTTGTTCTAGTTTCTCTAACACTATTCCGTTATCTCCAACTATTTTAAAATCAACCTTTCTAGTGTTAAAATCAAACTCCAGAATTCCGAAACTTTCTGTAAAAACAACTTCCCCTACTCTATATATATTAGGCTCACCTGTAAAACCTCTATAAGCATGCGTGAGTCCGCTACTTGTAAAATCTATTAATGGATAGTTCATACCATCAATAACCGTTTTTGAAAATTCAGAAATATGTCGATCACCAGATAACACAATCACTCCTTCAGCCTTAGAATCTGCTATTACCTTTGCCAACTTATCAACCTCATGCGGAAAATTACCCCAAGCTTCGAATCCGTGTTCATTGGACAAGTATTGAACACTGCTGACAATAATATTGAAATCAGATTTAGATGTATTCAGTTCATTTTCTAACCATGCCCACTGCACATCTCCTAACACAGTACCGTCGCCATATTCATTTGGCTTAACTCTTTTAAAAGTTTCAGTATCAGGTGTTAATTGAGTTCTAAAATAGCGGGTATCAAGTATGATAAAAGTGATAGAATGATCACCTATATCATATTTCTTGACATTATAAACTCCTTTTCGCTTTCGTAGCGGACTATCATCTGGCACGTTCATAAAATTCAAAAACTCTTGCTGACTGGCATCTTTAGCTTCAAACTCCACTCCACCATCATTTAACCCATAATCATGATCATCCCAAGTACCTAAAATATCAGTAGTTGCTACTAGCTTTATATATTCCGTTTGCTCCTTTTGCTTATTATACATCGCTCTTAAAGCAACCATATCATCAGTATCGGCATAAATATTATCGCCGCCCCACACCCAAACATCCGGCTTGGTGTTTAAAATATCATCCCACAAAAGGTTAGGTAAATCAACTCTATTACAAGAACCAAAAGCTAAAACGAAATCGCTATTAGTAGCTTTATTTTCAACTTGTTTTTTGTTCGACGAACATGACCCCAAAAAGAGTGCGCAAATAAAAAAGTATGTGATTTTCATATGAGATAGTTAAGTCTGGGTAAAATTAAGGCTTTCGCTTTAAAGCCTATATTATTAAATTGTATCTTTGCCGCCATGAATTTAGAGCACCTAAACGAGCTTAAAAAACTACTTTCTTCACCAAAGAAAATAGCGATTATACCACACAAGAATCCTGATGGAGATGCTATTGGATCCACATTGGCACTTTGGCATTATTTAGTCAATACCGGTCATACGGCCAGTATTGTTGCACCGAACGACTATCCGAAGTTTTTAAAATGGATGCCAGGCTCAGATAAAATCTTGAATTTTGAAAAAGAAAATTCACAATCCAAATCATGCATTGACAATGCTGATATCATATTTACTTTAGACTTTAACCATCTTGGTCGTGTTGGTCAAATGAGCGATATACTAGAATCTGCAACCGCAACTTTTGTAATGGTTGACCACCACCAAGAGCCTTCAGATTATGCTAAAATCATATACTCTGATGTAAAAATGAGTTCTACTTGTGAAATGGTATATGTACTGATCAATCAATTAGGTGATAAAAACAGTATTACCACAGAGATGGCGAATTGCATATATACCGGTATTATGACAGACACCGGTTCTTTTAAATTTGCTGCAACTACAAGTAATACTCATAGAGTTATTGCCGACCTTATGGACAAAGGTGCTGAAGGAACAGAAATTCATCACCGTATATATGACACTAATTCTCCGAGCAGGCTACACTTATTAGGTTGCGCATTAAAGAACATGGTCATATTAGAAGAGTATGCTACGGCATATATTACAATGAGTCAAGACGAATTAGATACTTATAACTATCAAAAAGGAGACACCGAAGGTTTTGTAAACTACGGCTTAACTTTAGATGGTATTAAATTTGCCGTCATATTCATAGAAAATAGAGAGGAAGGTATTTATAAAATTTCTTTTAGGTCAGTAGGAGAGTTTTCTGTAAATGATTTCGCAAGAAAACATTTTAGTGGCGGCGGACATACAAATGCTGCAGGCGGAAAAAGTGATGATAACTTAGAAGAAACTATTACAAAATTTACTTCTTTGCTATCTTTATATAAGAATCAACTACAGTCATGAGATTAGTTTCATTTTTATTTTTAGCCATTTTGGTCGTTAGTTGTGATGGACCAAAACCAAGAAAACCAATTCAAACAAAAAGCGGAAGTTTTTTTAAGGCATCTATTGAAAGAAGTCGTAGGCTACTTGAAGCTGAAGAAAGTAAAATTCAAGAAATTATAGCATTAGATTCTTTGAAACACTATTCGCATAGTAATTCTGGTTCTTGGTATCATTACCTAACGGTTAACGAAGAAAGTGATTACACACCTAAAACAGGAGATTTAGTAGCACTCAGCTATGACATATTAACTTTGGACAATGACACTATCTACTCAAAAGAAGAAATTGGCGTTTTCACCTATAAAGTTGATAAGCAAGAGCTATTCTTAGGTCTTAGAGATGCGGTTAAAATGTTAAAAGAAAATGAGCGCGCTACATTTCTTTTTCCTTCATCAATTGCCTTTGGTTACCATGGCGATGAAAATAAAATAGGAAGCAATGTTCCTATAAAATCTACAATTACAATTTTACAAATAGAGAAACAAGAAGACAACACAGTAAATTAAAATGACGATTATGATTAAAAAAATGTACTTGCTTGCAGTTATAACCTTAGTTTTAGCTAGCTGCAAAACCGGCAAAAGAGCCGATTTAGGAGACGGTTTGTTTGCCGATATCAAAACATCTAAAGGCGATATTATCGTTCGTTTAGAACAAGATAAGACTCCTGTTACAGTGGCTAACTTTATTTCTTTAGCAGAAGGAACAAATACTTTTGTTAGTGAAGAATATAAAGGTAAAAAATATTATGACGGATTAACATTTCACAGAATCATGAAAGATTTCATGATTCAAGGCGGGGATCCATTAGGTCAAGGTACCGGTAACCCAGGTTATAAGTTCATGGATGAATTCAATGATTCATTAGTACATGATAAAAAAGGAATTCTTTCAATGGCAAACTCTGGTCCTACAACTAACGGTAGTCAGTTTTTCATCACCCATAAAGAGACACCATGGTTAAATAACAAGCACACCGTATTTGGTGAGGTAGTAGAAGGTATGGATGTGGTTGATTCTATTGCAAATGTTGCCGTGGGCGCAGGAAACAAACCTGTTGAGCCAGTAATTATGAATACAGTAGAGATTATTAGAAATGGTAAAGAGGCTCGTAAGTTCGATGCTGTTCAAATAATGACCGATTATTTTGATGGTGAAGAAGATAGACTTGCTGCTATTGAAAAAGAGAAAGCTGAAAAATTAGCTGAAGTAGAAAAAATAAAAGCCGAATTTGCTGCTGCTACCGAAGCTCAAAAAGCAAAAGCTCAGACTTTACCTTCTGGTCTTAAGGTATTAACTTTAGAAAGTGGTTCTGGTGACAAACCAAAGGTTGGTCAGAAAGTAAACGTAATGTACGCTGGTTATTTAATGGATGGTACTTTGTTCGATAGTAACTACGAAGAAGTTGCCCAGAAATATGGTATGTTCGATATTAAAAGACAACAAGGTGGTGGTTACATGCCAGTACCAATGGACTATTCTCCTGAATCTCGTTTAATTGCAGGATTTAGAGAAGGACTTTTAACAATGAAAGTTGGCGACAAAGTTCGTTTGTTCATTCCATCTCACTTAGGATATGGCCCACAAGGTGGCGGTCCAATTCCACCAGATGCAGATTTAATTTTCGATTTAGAAATTACAGGCTTAGCCCAATAATTATAAGAAATAAAAAATGCCCTTTAGTTTTCACTAAAGGGCATTTTTTTATACCTGTAATTCTAATTTGTATTCTTCAAAATTTCTAATAGCAAACTCCAGAATTTCTGAACAGATGAAATACTTACACGCTCATCTGGTGAATGAGCTCCAAGAATAGTCGGGCCGAAACTTACCATATCAACCTCCGGATAATTCTGACCTAAAATTCCACATTCCAAACCTGCATGACATGCAACAACCCTTGGCTGCTCTTTAAACAGATTAATATATGTGTTTTTAGCAACAGTCAATATTTCAGAATTCGGATTCGGATTCCAACCAGGGTAAGAACCACTAAGTTCTACATCAAAACCACTAATCTCAAAAGCAGAACGTAAAGAATTCGCCAAATCTAACTTTGCCGTATCAACCGATGAACGCGTTAAGCAACCAATCTTTATTTCTCCTTTTTTAACCTTTACAATAGCTATATTATTCGAAGTTTCTACCAAATCATCAATAGCACCACTCATAGCATAAACTCCGTTATGTGCAGCATAAACAGCCTTAACCAATTTTTCTTGAGCACCAAGACCCATTACTTTTTTAGCTGGCTTAATATCTTCTATTTCAATTTGTAAATTAGGCTCTTGTACACTCAACTCTGCCTTAATAGCTTCAGTAAGCTTATTGACTTCCTTCAAAAACTTATCGGCATGTTTTCTGCCAACATTCAATTTACAAACACTCTCTCTTGGTATCGCATTTCTAAGACTACCACCATTCAAAGAACTAATACGAACATTATAATCAAGCCCTAAATAGAGTAATCGGTTCATAATTTTATTGGCATTACCCAAGCCTTTATGAATATCCATACCACTATGTCCGCCTTTTAAACCTTTTACGGTAATCGCTATACCGGCATCACCATGTGTACCATCTTTTTCGTTGTAGGTTCTAGTTGCCGTAACATCAATACCACCTGCACAGCCAATATCAATCTCATCATCTTCTTCCGTATCTAAATTTAAAAGAATTTGACCCTGTAGAACTCCCGCTTTCAACTCAAAAGCACCTGTCATGCCTGTTTCTTCATCAATGGTAAACAAGGCTTCAAGAGCAGGATGAGGTATATCTGTACTCTCTAAAAGTGCCATAATTGCCGCTACACCCATACCATTATCGGCACCTAATGTAGTACCGTTTGCTTTTACCCAATCTTCATCAACATACATTTCTATACCTTGGGTATCAAAATCAAATACGGTATCTGCATTTTTTTGATGCACCATATCTAAATGACTTTGCAGCGTTATCATTTTCTTAGCCTCCATACCATTGGTCGCAGGTTTTCTAATGATAACATTACCAATGGCATCAGAAAAAGTTTCTAAGCCAAGGGCATTGCCAAATTCTAACATAAAGCTAATAACCATTTCCTCTTTTTTAGATGGTCTAGGTACAGCGTTCAATTTTGAAAAATTCTTCCAAACAGCCATTGGCTCCAATTTATTAATATCCATACATTTTTTTTCACGGTTAGTGCCTACAAAAATACTGATAGAAAAAGGATTTCGCTATTTTTGAGATAATGAAGATATCTTTTAAGAATGCCATTGCAATTTCATTGATTCCCCAAATCATCATTGTAAAATGGCTAGCTACACGTACCGATATAGTTGAGGAATATTACAGTAACGGATTATACCCTGTAATTTCAAAATTCTTTAGACTCCTATTTGGGTGGGTACCTTTCTCGGTCGGTGATATCATCTATTTCGTTCTAATACTGCTCGCCCTTATTTATGTAATTAAAAACCGAAAATATATTTGGCGCCATAAACTTCAGTTTCTACAGAATATAGCTATGGTACTTTCTGTTACTTATTTCACATTTCATATCATGTGGGGTATGAATTATTATAGAGAACCGCTAGCTGAAAAATTAGCGTTAGTACCCAATAAAGACTACCAAGATTTGTTAGAATTTACAGAACGATTAATTCGCAAAACCAACGAATCTCAAATAACCATTACAAAAGACTCCAGTTTAGCCGTTAAAATTCCGTATTCTCAGAAAGAAATTTTTGATAAAACCATACAGGGTTATGATCACTTAAAAACAATCCATCCGTTTTTGGTTTATGATAGGCCTAGTATAAAAAAATCATCGTTTAGCACCGGATTAACATATATGGGCTACGCCGGATATTTAAATCCGTTTACAAACGAGGCTCAAGTAAATGACCTACTGCCCAACTTTAGATTCCCATTTGTTGCCGGCCATGAAGTGGGTCACCAATTAGGATATTCTGCCGAAAATGAAACAAACTTTATTGGCTACCTGGTAACATCTAACAATGAAGATGTATATTTTAAATACGCCGCCTATGCCTATGCTTTAGGGTATTGTTTAAATGATATAAGACGCACTGACACCGAAGACTTTAACAGATTAATGCTATTATTAAACTCTGGTGTGAAAAACAATTTTCAAGAAATGTCCATATTCTGGAATTCTTACGAAAACCCTATGGAACCTGTTTTTAAATCAATGTTCGATACTTTTCTAAAAGCTAATAATCAAACCGAGGGTATTAAAAGTTATAGTGCCGTTGTTTTATTTTTAGTTGCCTACCATAAAGATCACCCACTTTAATATAAGATTAGAACTTCGTATTCTAAAGGTTTTATCACTACTCATTTTACAATAATTTAAGAAAATAATAACGATTCGTAATAACAACCTGCCGAACTGTTAAACAAAAGTGAAAGACACCAATTTTACTGCAGAATCCGAGTATTTTTAAAACACTAATTCAAACCAAACATAATGAAAAAACTAATTTTTGCGCTATGCCTACTCGGCTATGGCTCATTCTTAACTGCACAAGATTATTTCCCAGAAAACGCAGGGGTTAAAGTCAATGAAAACAATTATACGGCTTTTACAAATGCCAAAATCTTTGTCACCCCTACACAAGTAATTGAAAAGGGAACTTTATTGATTCAACATGGCAAAGTTGTAAGTGCATCAAGTACTGTTAGCATTCCCAAAAATGCTGTTGTAATTGATTTACAAGGCAAATCTATCTACCCTTCTTTTATTGATGTGTATTCTAAATTCGGAGTAGAGCAAGCAAAGAAAAAACCGGGTAGAGGTAGATCTGCCGAGTACGAACCATCGCGTGAAGGCTATTACTGGAACGACCATATTATGCCAGAGAATAAGGCAGTCGAAAAATTCACCTATGATGACAAAGAAGCAAAAGTACTACGTGATGCAGGTTTCGGTGTCGTTAACTCTCACATTCAAGATGGTATCGCTAGAGGTACCGGTGTTCTTATCGCTTTAAACGGAAACGGGACTAATGCGAATAGAATTTTAGATGACCGTTCTGCACAGTATTTTTCATTGAGCAGAAGTATAGCTAAAGGGCAATCTTACCCTGGTTCATTAATGGGTACTTTAGCTTTATTAAGACAAATGTATAGCGACGCAGACTGGTATGCAAAAGGTAATGCGACTACGAAAGATTTGTCTTTAGAAGCATTGAACAGTAATAAAAACTTAGTTCAAATTTTCGAAGCCAAAGATAAATCTAACGATTTACGTGCCGATAAGGTCGGTGATGCTAACGGAATACAATATACTATTTTAGGTGGCGGTAATGAATTTGAACGTATTGAAGAAATAAAGGCTACCAATGCCAAATACATTCTACCGCTAAACTTCCCAGATGCATACGATGTTTCTAACCCATACGCTGTTGGTTATATTTCTTTACAGGATATGCGTTATTGGAATCAGGCACCATCCAATCCGAAAGTATTGGCGGAGAACGGAATTCAGTTTTCATTCACTACCCATGATTTAAAATCACCTGCTAATTTCAAAGAGAAGCTAATGAAAGCCATTGAATACGGACTTTCATCTACCAAAGCGCTAGAAGCTTTAACGATAGTTCCTGCTCAAATATTAGGAAAATCAAATGAAATTGGTTCTTTAAAAACAGGTGCACTTGCCAACTTCTTAATTACTTCTGGTGATGTCTTTGATAAATCTACTACGCTTTACGAAAACTGGGTTCAAGGCAAAAAGAGTGTTGTCAATTCTATGGATTCAAAAGACATTCGTGGAGATTATAGCTTAATGGTTCAAGGCAAATCGTACGATGTTTCTATAACAGGCGAAATTTCAAAACCGGCTATCGAAGTAAAGCAAGACACAACCAAATTGATTTCTAAAATTGCATACGATGACAACTGGGTTACGATGTCATTTGCGACCGATAAAGGTGAAAAAACCTATAGAATGATTGGGGCGGTTACTAAAGCATCAGATAATTTAACGGGTCGTTTGGTATTGCCAGATGGTACAGAATCTCAATTCACGGCTACTAAATCTAAATCGTTTACAGAAAAGGAAGCTGAAAAAGATGCAAAAGATGACGTGATTAAAGTAATGCCAGTGACCTTCCCTAATGTAGGATACGGATTCGCATCTAAGCCAAAGGCAACAAATACATTATTTAAAAACGCTACGGTATGGACTAGCGAAGAAGTTGGTATTTTAGAAAATACTGATGTACTGGTCAAAAACGGAAAAATTGTTAAAATTGGAAAAGATTTAAGTGCCAGTGGTGCAACCATAGTCGACGCAACCGGAAAGCACTTAACTGCAGGTATTATTGACGAACATAGCCATATTGCAGCTTTGGCGGTGAACGAAGCCGGACAAAATAGTACTGCTGAAGTAAAAATGGAAGATGTGGTTGACCCAGAACACATGGGTATTTACCACTCTCTTGCAGGTGGTGTTACATCACTTCAATTATTACATGGTTCTGCAAACCCAATTGGTGGTAGATCTGCCATATTAAAATTAAAATGGGGAGAAGAAGCAGATGGATTAATTTATGACAACTCGCCAAAGTTTATCAAATTCGCCCTTGGTGAAAATGTAAAACAAAGTAACTGGGGCAGCTTCTCTCGTTTTCCGCAAACACGTATGGGTGTAGAACAGATGTACATGAACTACTTTCAAAGAGCTAAAGAATATGACACCAAAAAGAAAAATGGCGAGCCATATAGATATGATGAAGAAATGGAAGTATTGGCAGAAATTTTAAACGGAGAGCGTTTTATTTCTTGTCACTCTTATGTACAAAGCGAAATCAATATGATGATGAAAGTAGCCGAGCATTTCGGTTTCAGAATTAATACATTCACCCACATTTTAGAAGGTTATAAAGTAGCCGATAAAATGGCAGAACACGGTGTTGGTGCTGGTACGTTCAGCGACTGGTGGGCATACAAGTTTGAAGTAAACGATGCCATACCCTACAATGCTGCAATAATGCAAAAACAAGGTGTGGTTACGGCAATTAATAGTGATGATCGCGAAATGATCAGAAGGTTAAACCAAGAAGCTGCAAAAACTATTAAGTATGGTGGTATGACAGAATTGGAAGCTTGGAAGATGGTAACTATCAACCCTGCAAAACTTTTGCATTTAGATAACCGCGTAGGCAGTATTAAAGAAGGTAAAGATGCTGATTTGGTATTATGGTCAGGCAGTCCGCTTTCAGTTTACTCTAAAGCAGAAAAAACAATGATTGATGGTGTTACCTATTTCGATTTAGAAACCGATAAGAAAAATCGTGAAACCATTAAGAAGGAAAGAAATGAATTGGTAACCATGATGCTTAAAGAAAAAAGTGGCGGAAAAAAGACACAAGGTCCGAAACAGAGTGTGAAAAAAGATTTCACTTGCGACAGTCTATAATTCCAAAAGCAATAGTTCAAAAATATAAAATAATACACATGAAAAAATTCATTACCTTAATCATAGCCCTAGGTCTTGTAATACCGACTATGGCACAACAAACACCCGGTTCTAAACAAACCGAAGCTATTACTATTGAAGGTGCCACCGCACACTTGGGTAACGGCGAAGTCATTGAAAGTTCTTTAATCATGTTCGAAGACGGCAAGATTACTTTCGTAGGCGATTCAAAATTGAAGATTGCGAGAAAAGGTAAAGTAATCGATGCAACCGGCAAACATGTATACCCAGGCTTTATTGCCCCTGCAAAAACATTAGGCTTAGTAGAAATAGATGCCGTCAGAGCATCGAATGATGAAGATGAAATAGGTGATTTTATTCCGCACGTACGAAGTTTAATCGCTTACAATGCGGAGTCTAAGGTAGTAGAAAGTATGCGTCCTAATGGGGTCTTAATCTCCCAAATCGCCCCAACAGGCGGTCGCATTTCAGGTACATCAAGCATTGTACAGTTTGATGCTTGGAATTGGGAAGATGCCGCTATTAAAGTAGATGACGGCGTTCATTTAAACTGGCCAGCAACTTTTAAAGAAGGTCGTTGGTGGGCAGGCGAAGAACCAGGGTACCAACCAAATAAAGACTATGCTAAGCAAGTGGATGAAGTAGTTACATTTTTCAAAAATGCAGCAGCTTATGGCAAATCCACTCCGAAAGAAGTGAATCCGGCTTATGCAGCAATGCAAGGGGTTTTTGATGGTAGTCAAAAATTATACGTACATGCAGACGATGAAAAACAGATTATTGATGCCATCAACACATTAAAATCTAATGGCGCTAAAGAAGTGGTTCTAATTGGTGGCTATCATGCCTACAAAATCCCAGAGTTTTTAAAGAGCAACAATATTCCTGTATTGGTTCAGTACACACACAACCTACCTGTATTTGATGATGATGATTACGACCTGCCTTATAAACTACCGAAATTGTTGGTAGATGCAGGTTTATTAGTAGGAATTCAAAATTCGGATGCTGAAAATTTTCAAACAAGAAATTTACCTTTCTACGCGGGTCAAGCTGCACAACAAGGTTTGGATAAAGAAGTAGCTGTTCAATTGTTAACAGGCAATACCGCTAAAATTTTAGGTATCGATGACCTTTATGGTACATTGGAAAATGGAAAAAGCGCTACACTTTTCATATCTGAAGGTGATGCTTTAGAAATGGCAGGCAATCAATTAACACATGTTTTTATTGATGGCAGAACAGTTTCATTAGAAACACATCAAACTGAACTTTGGAAACGCTACATGGGCAAGTACGAAGGAAAGTAATACCTTAAAATCATGATAAAAAAGAGGCTGTCTACCATTGTAGACAGCCTCTTTTTTATTTACAATTTTGTTGTATTTATTTCTTCCCGAGCATGTAACCAACATACGCCATAGGCATGTAAGCCACTATAATATCTAGAGCGGTAAACCACATTGGTCCGCCAAGCATGACAATATTTGCGGTACCACCCATCAAGAAAAAAAATCCCACTAATAATGCCATAGTCATTTTTCTGGTCGCTGCAATTTTTGTTGCTATAACTGCACCCACCAAAGTACCCAAAGCATGAGCAAGAAATGGAAAAATAAAATGCTTTGCTTCAAATAAGTGTATAGAAGCTTTTAAACCTTCCATAGTTGTATTATCTGCACCTTCCGGTGGCGGAATAATAGAACCACTGATCATAATAATTCCCATATTGACGATGCTACCAACAACAATTCCGGCTACGACCGCCAAAATATTCTTTACAACAAGATTCATATATAAAAATTTAATTGGTTACTATCTGGTCTTTATAAAAGGTATCACCTCCCCTACTTCATATTCTTCCGTTCTTGGTTCAAGGCAAATAAATCCGTCAGCCTTTGCTAAACTGGTTAAATCTCCAGAACCATTTTCAACAACAGGTGTTGCCCAAAACATACCCTCTTTTACTTCTGTACTAACCTGAATAAAACGGGTTAGCGGCCGTGTAATTTTAATGCCCCTACTTAGCTTAATATACGAATTATCTAATGGAAGTTGCCAAGAGGTCTGCAACCAAGGCAAAAAATACAGGTGATAATTGGCAAATGTAGAAACAGGATTACCAGGAAAAGAAAAAATAACTGTCTTCAATTCCGGGTGAATTCCAAACCAAAATGGCTTACCTGGTCTTTGTAACACTCTATGAAATACTTTTTCAACACCCAATGACTCCATTACTTCAGGTATAAAATCAAACTTTCCTTTTGATACTCCTCCACTTAATAAAAGGACATCATTTTCAATTAAAGCTTTCTTTAGTTCTCGCTCAATTTCTTTTTTATCATCCAACAGATGAAGAGAACTAGCTTCAATTTTAGAGTTCAATAAGGCGGACTCAATAGTCAGCATGTTAGATTTTCGTATTTGGTGTGGCTCGGGAGTTTCATTTACGGCAACCAATTCATTACCCGTAGCAATAGTGCAAATCTTCGGGTTACCCATAACCTTTACTATTGCTTTACCAACCGTAGCCATAACTCCTATTTCTGCGGGACTGATTTTTTTCCCTTTGGACAACAGAAGCGTACCCACTTTTTCATCACTACCTTGATAATGAATATTTTGACCTTTAGTCACTTTCTCATTGATAGTAACCTTACCACCATCAATAGTGATGTGTTCATACATAACCACGGTATCGCAATGTTCTGGTACTACTGCACCGGTCATTACTTCTAGACAGTTGTTTTTATCATTCAGAACTTGCTGAACCCCACCCGCAGCAGCTTCGCCTTCAATTGCAAAAGTATGACCATCATTAACAAGAGTTGAATACTGAATGGCAATGCCATCTTTGGTGGCGCGATCAAAAGGAGGAAAGTCTCGATCGGCAAAAATATCTTCTGCCAATATTCTATTTAAGCTATCTATAAGTGAAACAATCTCTATACCTAAGTCTAGAGGATGATCTAATACTTTTTGAAATGCTTCTTTAAATGTTATCATAGATTTAAAGGTAAAACTATTATAAACTTTACTCTTGAAGATTTGTAGCAATATTAATTTGAAATTTTAAAACAAGCTCAAACCATTAACCAATAATACTCGAATACCTACTACAAATACCAATAAAGCAGTAACCCTTTTAATCCCATTTGCCGAAAGTTTTTTAAGACTGATGCGAATACCTAACTGTCCGCCAAGAAGAACCGCTATAACCAAGCAAATAGTCTCTCGCCACGGTAATGACAATGAATCGCTTGTTATCAATCCAAATAATCCGGAAACCGAATTAACCAAAATAAAGAAACTGGCAAGAGCAGCTATTTTTATAGCTTTATTCCATCGTAAATGATTTAGAACGGGAGCTAAAAATATACCTCCACCGATGCCTACTAATCCTGATAACAATCCGATTCCCGCCCCTAACACATAACTTAAATAGTTAGGGTAATCTTCCACTTCTTTTTTTGATTTATCAATTTCAACCGTCTGAACAGCCAAAAACAATGCGGAAAGAATAAGTGAACACCCTAAAATTATAAAAAAAACGCTTTCTTTTAATCGGAATGTTGCGCCTATGTATGCTAACGGAATACTCGCCAAAACAAAAGGAAGAAAATCTTTTAGTTTTGCATGACTATTTTTAAAATAGAGATACGTACTACCTGAAACTACCACCAAATTACAAACCAATGCAATAGACCGGATGGCAAAAAAACTAGTCAATACAAGTGTCAATAATGCCAAATAGCTAGAGCCACCACCAAAACCTACAGAAGAATACAAGGTCGCAATGATAAAAAAACCAATGCATAAAAACACCAATTGCTCAATAGGTATCAACATAATTTTTCATCTGGTTCATACCTCCGCTTACAATGACAAAATCTTTACCTGGGAATAATTCTTGCATCTTGATAATTGCCTTTTTACTTCGTACACCAGATTGGCAAATAACATAAACCGTCGTTTCTAAATCAACCTCAGCCACTCTATTGGTGAGTTCACCTAAAGGAATATGTTTGGCTTCTTTTAAATGTTGTCTTTGAAATTCTTTTACAGTGCGCACATCAATTAGCTCAACAGCCTGTTCCATCAGAATGGTATTAAATTCTTCAGCTTTTACTGATTTCAAAGGAAGCTCACAGTCAAACTCGTAGCTAGTTGCGAGTGTTTTAATTTCATTGTTACCTGGTTGCAACTTGAACTTCATTTGTTGTGTTCGTTGAGTAAGCGTGTCAAAAATTAACAGTACGCCTGATAACACCTCTCCTATTTCTGCAATAATCTTTACTACTTCTAAAGTTTGTAGATTACCAATAATACCAGGCAAAATACCTAATACGCCATTTTCATTACAATTAGGCACCGCATCTGCCGCAGGCATGGTAGGGAACAAACAACGATATGTTGGTCCGCCTAGATAATTAAACACACTTACCTGACCTTCAAAAGCATGTAATGCCCCATATACAAATGGTTTATTCTCAATTACACAAGCATCATTAATTAAATACCTAGTTGGAAAATTATCTGTAGCATCAACAATTACATCATATTCTTTGATAATATCAAGAGCATTAGCGACAGTTAAATAGGTTTGATAAGTTTCTATTTGAGTATTAGAATTTTGACGCAACAATTGATCTTTAGCGGCTAATACTTTAGAAGTACCAACCATATCTTCCGTATACAATACCTGACGATGTAAATTAGATAAAGAAACCACATCAGCATCTACGATACCTAAAGTACCCACACCCATAGCATTTAAATAGGTTAAAACAGGAACTCCTAATCCGCCAGCACCAACCACAAGCACTTTGGCCTGGTTAAGTTTTTGCTGTCCTTCAATTCCAAAACCATTTAAATTTATTTGTCTTTGATAACGTTCTTCGTTCATAGAGCTATTTTAAGTAGCGCTTCTTCATATTCTGCTCTTGAATTGGCATTGAGCAGTACTTCTTTTTGTTTTGGAAACACCAAATTCACATCGGCATTAATCAAAAATTTCCTAGGGCAAGAACCATTGCCTGCTTCTAAATAAGCTATAGATTGCTTAAGCGCTTCTGGTTCCCAAATTGCGCAAAGTGGCTCAGGTAATGGGTTAGTTGCATCTGCAAATGCGCTAGCTATCTTCTCCGTATTTCTAGCAACGATTAATTCTTGCAGTGCCTTTTTATCCATTAACGGTAAATCGCACGCTAACACTAACCAAGCCGCTTCCGGATGTGCAATATGCGCGGATAATAAGCCATTGTATGGACCTCTAAAATCATCCTTATCAATTATGGTATTAAAAGTATTTGGAATTTCTTTCTCTTGATCTTTTCGAATACTTAGAAATGTTTGCTCGCAAACTTCGTTCAACAAATGATATAAATGTTCACGTTGTGGTAAATCATGATAAGTTATTAACCCCTTATCCTCTCCCATTCTTGTACTTTTTCCTCCAGAAAGCACTAATCCGTATAACTTAGCGTTGGAAATCATTTTTCCCTCCTGTTTTTTGTTCTAATTGAATTGCTCCTATCACGATATCTTGAGAAAGAGCTTTACACATGTCATAAATTGTTAATGCTGCTATTGAAACTCCAGTTAAAGCTTCCATCTCTACACCAGTTTTCTCATTACATTTTACAGTACATATAATTTGAAATGAATCTATACTTGGTTCAATTTCTACATTAATTTTAGACAAGTTTATTTGGTGACATAAAGGAATTAATTCTGAAGTTTTCTTTACCCCTTGTATACCGGCAATAACAGCGGTTTGTACTATACTTCCCTTTTTACCAACAAAATCTTGATCAGACAACGATTTAAATACTTCTGATGGAAATTTAATAGTTCCACTAGCAATGGCAGTGCGAACTGAAGCTACCTTTTTAGAAACATCTACCATGGTAGCATTACCCGATTCATCTATATGTGATAATTTTTTCTGCATTACCCTCCTATTGAAGTCATTGAATTACTGAATACGTCTTTATATTTTTCTTGAGCTTCAAAACCTGTTTTAGCCCTACTACCTACAGCCTTTAAAATTTGTTCTTTGATATTTTCAGTTACATCATCACCTCTCATTATATCTCTTAAATTCATACTTGCTTTAGCATATAAGCAAGTGATAACATCCCCTGTAGCCGAAATTCGTAACCGGTTACAGCTTCCGCAAAAAGTTCTGCTAAAAGATGGAATTACGCCAAAAGTCCCTTTAAAACCAGGAATTTTATAATTTAATGATGTGGATGTCTTTGGGGATTCTAATTTATAATACTCAGAATGTGTATTTCTAATGTGTTCAAGAATTGTCTTAAAATCCCATTTTATAGTTTGGAATTTTTTAGACCCGCCGTTAAAAGGCATTTCTTCAAGAAAACGCACAGATACATCATAATGCTTTGTAAGCTCTAACATCGGAATTATATCTTCTGTGTTCTGACCTTCTAATGCTATGAAATTAATACGAACATTAAAGCCTTCTGTAATTAAACGAATGATATTATTATACACCACATCATATTCATTACGTCGTGTAATACGTTCAAAAGTCTCACGATTAATAGCATCCATACTTACGTTGATATTCTTAATACCCAACTCCTTCAATTCATTAATATGCGGACCTATAAGCGTAGCATTCGTAGTAACCGATATATCATTTAGCCCTTCTAATTTGGATAAACTACGCAACAGCACCATAAGATCTTTACGAACAAAAGGTTCGCCACCCGTAATTCTTATTTTGTCAATGCCATGAGCAACTACAATTTCACTTAACCTTACCAACTCATCGATGGTAAACAATTTGTCATTTTTTGCAAAATTGATTCCCTCCTCAGGCATACAATAATTACAGCGCAGATTACAACGATCTGTAACCGCCAACCGCAGGTAATTAATTGCTCTATTATGGTTGTCTACTAACATACTTTTTAAATACAAATTCAAATACAAAAAAATACAAGTTCAAGTTCAAGAGTCAAGTTCAAACTCAAATTCAAGTTCAAACTAAAATTCAAGTTCAAACTAAAATTCAAGTTCAAAAAACAAATACAAATTCAAGTTCGAGTTCAAATTCTCTCTTCTCTATACTCAATTTTCTTTATTCTATTTTCTAACTTCTCTTCTCTCTATCTTCTCTACTCTATTATCTCTTTTCTTTAATCTATTCTCTCTCTTCTAACTTCTATTTTCTTAAGGATGCGCCGAAACCCATACCGTCTTATTCTTAAATTTCTCTTTCTTCCAAATAGGAACCGTTTCTTTTAAGGTATCAATAAGAAATCTACAAGCTTCAAAACAAGCATCTCTATGCGCAGAAGAAGCACCTACGATAACGACAGGCTCTTCCACTCCTTTTTCACCAACGGCATGCCTCATAACCACCTTATTAAGTGACCATTTTTCTAAAGCTTTGTCGGCAATCTTCTCCATTTCCTTTAACGCCATGGCTTTATAGGTTTCAAACTCTAAAGCAACTACTTCTTCATTGTTCGTAAACTCACGTACGGCACCCACAAAAACACAGATTCCGCCACTATTGGCATCACTTAATTCAGCATACACCTTAGCAGTATCAATTACATCAACTATTTCAATAACTTTCTTCATTAGCCTCCGCTTACTGGTGGTATAATGGCAATTTCTTCATTGCCGTTCAATAGTACATTATCATCAGCATATTCACTATTTACAGCCACTGCCAATGAATTCAATTTAGAAAATTCAGGATACGATTCAATAAGTTGTTTTTTTAGTTCGGCAACATTTACAGGCTTAAATTCATCAGAAAAACTGATTTCAGAGCTACCTACAATATCTTTTGTTATGCCAAAAAAAAGTACATTCATATCCCTTTAAAATTAGATAAATTCCAAGTTAGGTATAAAAAATAAGGTGCCATAAAAATGGCACCTATTTTAAAAAAATTATACGATTTTGAGAAATGCCTTACTCTACAATTACTGCATTCTCAGGTTTAGCATAAAACTCCATTGGCTTAGCTTCTGTAGACAAACTAGCATTTTCAAAGTTCACCGTTTTAGCCGCTCCTTTAATTTCGCCTTCTTCTACTTTATGCCATGTAATTGATTTCGGTAGCACAACAGCATCAACCTTTACCCAATCATTATAGTTGATCCAGTTAATTTTTGTTGAAGGCTCACCACTAAAATAGGTCATGGTATACCCCAACCATCTCATTTCGTATGTTTTTGCATCATAATGAATATAGTACTCATCTGTAGAAGACGCTCCTACTCCGCTATTATATGAAATCTTATATCCAGGGTATGAAACTCCGTCATAAACCAAAGCATCAACTTCTTCATATTTTATTCCGTCATCAGACAATACAAATGGCATTGCGTAGAAGTAGAACATTAAATTATGATAAAACTTTGGTTTTCCTTTATAGTCCCCCGTGTTATCCAAAAGCCAAACTTCAGAACCGTCATAACCAAGTGTGTAATCTGGTGTAGAAATTTTATCGAATCTTTTATGAAGGTCAATTGTTTGTATTTCATTGAATTTCTCATTTGGCATTTCAAAATTCAATGTTTTATATCCCTTCCAAGCATTTAATCCGCCGTGGGCTTCAAATACTTTATTTAATTCAGTAGGGTATTTATCTAAATTTACCTGCACAGCTACTTCTTCAACCGCATCGGTAATCATTTCTTTTTTTGGCGCTTCTTTACATGAAAATATAGCCAAAGCTAAAACTAAAAGGTAAAATTTACTCATCATCTCAATTGGTTATTTATTGTTTTTTGAAATCGCTTAGTCGATAAAATATAACGGACTTACCAAATTGAACTATTTTTGCAGCTCATGCAAGAAACAAAACACATAAGCAGCCTGCAAAACCAACTCATCAAAAAGGTTTTACTCTTAAAAGAAAAATCTAGAGAGCGCAAGAAAACAGGGCTTTTTGTATTAGAAGGTTTGCTTGAACTTCAACTAGCCATTGGTTCGCAGTATAAAATAGCGACTATTTTGTACTGCACAGACATTTTGGAAAACACCGATAACAATGCTATTTTAAAATCATTCAAAACCGAAGAACTGATTTCGGTTAGCTTAGAAGTTTATAAAAAAATAGCCTACAGAGACACTACCGAGGGTGTAATTGCAATAGCAAAAAGCAAAGACCACCACCTTTCGACATTGAAATTTGAAACTAAAAATCCGCTGATTTTAATCGCCGAGGCTCCTGAAAAACCTGGTAATATTGGTGCATTACTTAGAACTGCAGATGCAGCAAATTTAGATGCTGTTTTAATAGCTAACCCGAAAACAGATTTATACAACCCCAATATTATTCGCTCTAGCGTAGGATGCATTTTTTCTAGAAATGTAAAAATGGGCAGCACAACAGAAATTATATCTTATTTAAAGAAAGAGGGCTTTCAAATTTTCTGTGCAGCACTGTCAGCATCTAAAGATTATACGACAGTCGATTTTAAAGAACCTACCGCAATAGTAGTAGGTACTGAGCATTCGGGACTTAGCGATGAATGGTTAGAAAACAGCACTCAGAATATTATTATACCTATGGAAGGTCAAATAGATTCTATGAACGTTTCGGTATCTGCAGCAATACTTATCTTTGAGGCGAAACGACAACGAAAAATAAACAAGTAGTATTTATACTTTTTCTATTACCGTTTTCGTTTGCAACTACACTATATGGATAAAACATTCGTCTTTTATTGTATCCTTTTTATTTTGATTGCAGAATTCATACTTGCTACAGTAATGAATTATTTGAACGCAAAACGATTCAAAGACCCTATTCCAGAAGATTTAAATGATGTTTACAATGCTGAAGAATATGAAAAATCGCAAGCGTATAAATTAACCAATTACAAGTTTGGTGTCTTTACCTCTATTTTTTCGTTAGTATTAATTTTAGCCTTTTTATTTTTCGGCGGATTTGCTTGGGTAGATAATGTTGCCCAAAGTAACAGCGAGAATATTATTATACAAGCATTGATTTTCTTTGGCATTATTATGATTGGAAGCGATATACTCAACATTCCGTTTTCATACTATCAAACCTTTATAATCGAAGAAAAATTCGGATTCAATAAAACCACAAAAGGAACCTTTTTTCTTGACAAACTAAAACAATGGGCAATGACCATTATTTTTGGTGGTACAATTTTATCGTTAGTTATTTGGTTTTTTGAATGGGCAGGTACTAACTTTTGGATATATACTTGGGCATTTGTAGCGGTATTTACCTTATTCATGAATTTATTCTACAGTAAACTAATTGTGCCCTTGTTCAACAAACAAGAGCCTTTAGAAGCTGGCAGTTTAAAAGAAAAAATAGAAAATTACGCAGCTCAGGTAGGTTTTGACCTTCAAAACATTTTTGTCATCAATGGATCAAAACGCTCTACAAAAGCAAATGCTTATTTCTCGGGCTTCGGAAAGGAGAAGCGCGTAACTCTATATGACACGTTGATTAACGATTTAGAAGAAGAAGAAATTGTTGCTGTTTTAGCTCATGAAATAGGGCATTATAAAAGAAAACACATCATATTTAATTTAACCACATCAATAGTACTTACAGGAGTAATGCTATTTATACTGTCATTATTTATAAATAATCCTGAAGTTTCTTTGGCAATCGGTGTAGACAGACCAAGTTTTCATGCGGCATTAATCGGTTTTGGAATATTATACAGTCCCATTTCAGAAATCACCGGCTTGCTTATGAATCATTTTTCAAGAAAATTTGAATATCAAGCAGATGACTATGCAAAGAACACCTACGCAGCTTTGCCTTTGGTGACATCATTGAAAAAGCTATCAAAAAACAGTCTTAGCAACTTGACTCCGCATCCGGCATATGTTTTCATGCATTATTCCCATCCGCCGTTAATCGATCGCATACGTAATTTAAAGGCATAATTTTTGTTGCCCATCATATAAGATTATCTTATTTTTAATCTAGTATGACACAGGCAGCGATAGAAGAGGAAAATAAGCTTATAGCTCAAGAGTACAAAGAATTACTGCGTATTAGTTACCAAAACCTAACGGATGAGGATAAAAAACTAATACGAAGTGCTTTTGAAGTAGCTGTTGATGCGCATAAAACCCAACGAAGAAAATCGGGCGAGGCTTATATTTTCCACCCCATAGCGGTTGCAAAGATTGTAGCATCAGAAATTGGTCTAGATGCTGTATCTATTGCTTCTGCCCTACTACACGATGTTGTAGAGGACACCGAATATACCTTAGATGATATTGACCGCATATTTGGTGAAACTGTGGCGCGTATTGTAGACGGACTCACAAAAATATCACACTTAAAGAAAGACATGAATATCTCTCAACAAGCAGAGAATTTCAGAAAAATGTTATTGACTTTAAATGATGATGTAAGGGTAATCATTATTAAAATTGCAGACAGATATCACAATATGCTCACTATGGATTCTATGCCAGAGCATAAGCAAGTCAAAATTGCATCTGAAACCTTATACATATATGCACCTTTAGCCCACAGAATTGGACTGTATAATATTAAAACAGAATTAGAAGACTTAAGTTTAAAATATACCGAGCCAGAAGTTTACAATTCCATTAAAGATAAAATAGAAGATAGTAAAGAAGACCAACAAGCATATATTGATGCGTTTTCTGATACCATTGACAATTCTCTGAAAAAAGAAGGTCTCAACTACATAATAAAAGGGAGGATGAAATCTATCTTCTCGATGCGCAAAAAGATGATTGCCCAAAATGTCACTTTTGAGGAAATCTACGACAAATTTGCAATTCGTATTATCTATAAGTCCGACATACAGAATGAAAAATTTCTTGCTTGGAAAATATATTCCATAGTAACTGATCACTTCACCCCTAACCCTGTACGATTAAGAGATTGGATCTCATCACCTAAATCTACGGGTTACGAAGCGTTACACATCACCGTAATGGGTCCTAAAGGAAAATGGGTAGAAGTTCAGATTAGAAGTGAACGCATGCATGAAATAGCTGAAAAAGGTTATGCAGCACACTTTAAATACAAGCATGGTAATCAAAAAGAACAGGGTATTGAAATTTGGCTGAACAAGCTTCAAGAAGCATTGGAAAACGCTAATAGCAATGCGGTCGATTTTGTTGAAGAATTTAAGCTCAACCTCTATTCAAAAGAAATATTTGTATTTACCCCTAAGGGAGAATTGAAATCTTTACCAAAAGGAGCAACTCCATTAGATTTTGCATTTAGCATACATACCGAAGTAGGTATGCGCACAAGAGGCGCTAAAGTCAATGGTAAATTAGTACCCTTAAATACTACTCTATCTAGTGGAGACCAACTTGAGATCATCACTTCTGACCAAGCTAAACCAAATCAAAACTGGTTAGACTATGCTACAACAGCAAGGGCTAGAGCAAAAATTAAATCTGTTTTAAGGGAAGAGAAAAAATCTGTTGCCGAAGACGGAAAAGAAATTCTACGTAGAAAATTAAAATCACAAAAAATAACGCTGAACGAAGATTCAATTAATAAAATGGTCACCTTCTTTAAGCTTAAAACAAGTTTAGATTTATTTTATAGAGTTGGTATTGGATCTATAGACAATGCTATGCTTAAAGATTTTGCTTCATCTTACAGCAACGCATTTATTAGTTTCTTCAAAAACCGCATGCGTAAAACGCCGATACCAGAAGATATCAATAGAGATGAAATTACCTCTAAGTATGATATGCTGGTTTTTGGCAAAGAAGAAGAAAAGTTAGAATATAAACTCTCTTTATGCTGTAACCCAATACCTGGCGATGATGTATTTGGTTTTGTTAGTGTATCTGAAGGTATTAAAGTTCACAAAAAGAACTGCCCTAATGCCATTTCTTTACAATCTAATTACGCCTACCGCATTATTAGCGCGAAATGGATAGATTCTTCTCAGCAAGAATACCAAGCAGATATTGTAATGACGGGTATTGATAACATGGGGTTGGTGAGCGATATTACAGAAGTAATTTCTGATATTATGCACGTAAATATGCGTAATTTAAATTTCAGTACAGATGGTGGCACATTTAAAGGTAAAATTACCGTGGTGGTCAAAAACAAGGCAGTATTAAAAAAGCTGACCGATAATTTAATGAACATCAACGGTATTGATAAAGTTACTCGTATTTAGAAAAAGGAAATTAAAATTTAACTGTACCTTTGTGTATTAATGTAGTAAATATGTCTTCTGATAAAAATCAAGAAATTGTAAAAAACGTCTTCACAACCTTTTTGGAGGACAAAGGACATAGAAAAACACCTGAACGCTACGCCATACTTCAAGAAATTTACGAAAGTGAAGAGCATTTTGATATAGAATCGCTCTACATTAAAATGAAGAATAAAAATTATCGCGTTAGCCGGGCTACCTTATACAATACCATAGAACTCTTATTAGATTGTAAATTGGTACGCAAACACCAGTTTGGTAAAAATCAGGCACAATACGAAAAGTCATATTTTGACCGTCAGCATGAC
Organism: Maribacter spongiicola; assembly: GCF_004364165.1. Classification (GTDB taxonomy): domain Bacteria; phylum Bacteroidota; class Bacteroidia; order Flavobacteriales; family Flavobacteriaceae; genus Maribacter; species Maribacter spongiicola. The sequence goes on along the minus strand of NZ_SOAY01000011.1, from coordinate 33,628 downwards.
CACGTTATTCTTACCGATACCGGTGAAGTAATGGAGTTCTGTGATCCTAGAATTCAATCTATAAAGAAAACCATTGAAGAAGTTTTTGATATAACTATAAACACACACTCCCTTTATTTTTACGGGACTAAAAATACTCCTGCAAAAGATGCAGGCAAAAAAGAAATTAAAGAGAACTAACCAAGTATATAATATTTAGATGGCAGTAGATTTATTGTTAGGCCTACAATGGGGTGACGAAGGAAAGGGTAAAATTGTTGATGTATTAACTCAAGATTACGACATTATTGCGCGTTTTCAAGGTGGACCAAATGCTGGCCATACTTTAGAATTCGACGGAATAAAGCACGTGCTACACACTATCCCTTCAGGAATTTTTCATAAAAATGCAGTGAATGTAGTTGGTAACGGTGTTGTTATCGATCCTGTTATTTTCCAGAAAGAATTAGATGCATTGAAGAAGTTTAATTTAGATATAAAGTCTAAATTATTTATTTCAAGAAAAGCACATTTAATTTTACCGACGCACCGCTTGTTAGATGCCGCTTCTGAAGCATCTAAAGGAAAAGCAAAAATTGGTTCTACGTTAAAAGGAATTGGTCCAACTTACATGGACAAGACTGGTAGAAACGGTATGCGAATCGGTGATTTAGAATTAAGCGATTGGAAAGAAAAATACCGTAACCTTGCGAACAAGCACGAAGCAATGATCAGCTTTTATGATGTAGATATTCAGTATGATCTTGCTGAATTAGAAACAGACTTCTTTAAAGCTGTAGAAGATTTAAAACAATTAACGTTCATTGATAGTGAAGAATATTTATACCAAGCACAAAAAGCAGGTAAGAAAATATTGGCAGAAGGTGCTCAGGGATCATTATTAGACATTGATTTTGGGACCTACCCATTTGTAACTTCATCAAACACAACTGCTGCAGGCGCTTGTACAGGTCTTGGTGTTGCACCAAACCAAATTGGTGAAGTAAAAGGTATTTTCAAGGCCTATACGACAAGAGTTGGTAGCGGGCCTTTCCCAACTGAACTTTTCGATGAAGATGGTGAAACTATGGGTCGCGTAGGTAATGAATTTGGTGCTACTACCGGTAGACCAAGACGTTGTGGTTGGCTAGATTTAGTGGCTCTAAAATACGCTGTTCGTGTAAACGGAGTTACTGAATTAATGATGATGAAAGGCGATGTACTTAGCGGATTCAAAAAATTAAAAGTTTGTACCGCATATAATTACAAGGGCAAACAAATAGAACATTTTCCATATAATATAGAGGCAGAAAATGTTACTCCCGTTTATTTAGAAATGGATGGTTGGAAAGAAGATCTAACAAAGATGACTTCTGCCGATCAACTACCAAAGGCACTTAATGATTATATAGCATTTCTTGAAAAAGAATTAGAAGTGCCAATTAAGATTGTTTCTGTAGGTCCAGATAGAACTCAGACGATTTTAAGATAGACATTTAGCGACTAGAATAGGTTGTTCAACTTACAGGAATGGCGATATAGGGAAATACCTTTATCGCCATTCTTTTTTTTTGTAATTTCAGTACTATGTAAAATTTAAATTTTTACAATTCAACAACAGATAAAAACTACACCTCTCAAGAATGAAAAAAACCACCTTTACTACACTATTCATTCTACTGATTTTTGCTATTGCATGCAAAACAGAAACAAAAGAGAAAGTAGAAGAGACTACCACAACCGAAAAGCAAATAAAAGGAGAATGGATAACTTTATTCGATGGCAAAACGACCAAAGGTTGGCGAGCCTATAACGGCAAAGAGCTGCCCCCTGGATGGATAGCCAAAAATGGAGAGTTACAGTTCGATACTGAATTAGGAAAAGAGCAAGACTACACTGGTGGAACTGATATTATTTATGGCGAAGAAGAATTCGACAATTTTGAACTTTATGTAGAGTGGAAATTACCAAAAGGCGGCAATAGCGGTATTTTCTACCACTTAAAAGAGGGTTATGATAGTCCGCCAGAAGTTTCACCAGAATACCAATTGATCGATGATGAAAACTATGCTAGCATTCATGATTTAACCGATTATAACTTAAGTTTAGGCTACACTGACAAACCAGAAGAACTAAAACCCCTTCAACAAACAGCTTCTGATTATGCTATGCATGCGGCTGACTCTGAAGGCAAAATATTGAATCCTGCCGGAGAATGGAATACTACTAAAATCATTTTCACACCTGAGCAAGTAGAACATTGGCTTAACGGCAAAAAGGTTGTGTCATTTGTACCTTGGGATGAAGCTTGGTACGCCAAAAAAAATTCGGACAAATGGAAGAACAGTGAAGATTACGGTAAATTTAAAACTGGCTTTATTGGCTTCCAAGATCATTCTAGCCCCATTTGGTTCAGAAATATAAAAATCAAAAAACTATAACCACCTCAGCGATGAACAAAAGAGACTTTATAAAAAACGCAGCAGCACTGTCCACATTTGTATTATTACCATCAGGACTTTGGTCTTGTAAGAAAGAAGAAACGAAATTAACCAGACTTCGTACTGCACACATTGGTGTTGGTAATATGGGAGCCGAAGATTTAAAGGCTATTTCATCTCATAGCAAAGTTGATGTAACCGTATTGTGTGACGTAGATGCAAATAACCTGGCAGAAGCTAAAAAGCTACATCCAAATGCAAAAACATATACCGATTACAGAGTGATGTTAAAAGAAATGGGCGATGAAATTGATGCTGTTGTTGTTTCTACGCCTGATCACACACACGCACCTGCTTCAATGATGGCAATGGAAATGAACAAACCTGTCTATTGCCAAAAACCATTGACGCATTATGTATCAGAGGCTAGGGCAATGCATAAATTGGCTGCAGAAAAAGGCTTGGTTACCCAAATGGGAATTCAGGTACATTCTTTCTATGATTACAAACTAGCAACCCTATTAATACAATCTGGTATTATTGGTAAAGTACATACCGTACGAGCATGGTCACCAAAAGATTGGGGTTATGACGGAGATGAACCAACAGGTTCTGACCCTATTCCAGAATCATTAGATTGGAATTTATGGCTAGGCACTTCAGCAGAAAGACCATACAAAGAAGGTTTTTATCACCCAGGTAATTGGAGAAAATTAGTTGATTACGGCTGTGGTACTTTAGGTGATATGGGAGTTCATATTTTCGATACCCCGTATAACGCCTTAGACCTTCAAGTTCCAATGACCATTAAAAATGAATGCAGAGAACCAAACGGATTCGGTTTTCCGCAAAACAATATTGTGACTTACGAATTTCCACAGACCAATTACACCACCGAAACATTAAAATGGATTTGGTATGATGGTCCGGGTGCCCCAAAAGACCACGTGGACTTAATTCTACCAGGATCTGAGAACATGACAGATTCAAAAGAAACTTCTGATGATTCTATGGAAGACAAAATGTCTTTGGAAACCAAAACTACAGGTGAAGGTACACTGCCAGATCAGGGCGCTATGTTCATTGGTGAAAAAGGTAGATTATTGCTGCCACACTTTATGCAATTACCAAAGAAGATAGTGGATGGTGAATATGTAGATATTTCAGCAGAGATAGCAGCTGTAGAAAAAGCAAATAATATGGATAAACCAATTCGCGATTATGATTTGGAGGGACCTAAACATTATCATCAATTTGTAGATGCTTGTTTAGGTACAGATAAGACTACCGCACCATTTTCATATGCTTCAAGACTTACAGAAACTATATTACTCGGTGTAATTGCCGGCAGGTTCCCAAATCAGGTTTTACATTGGGACAGTGAGAATGCAAAATTTGCAGAAGAAGAGGCAAATGCTTTCTTAGCAGGCGATTATAGAAATTTCTAAATCAATAAGTACAATTTAAAAAACCACTTTCCAGTGGTTTTTTTAAATCTAAATTTTAAGCAAAGAGTGCTATCAACTTACTTTAAAATGAAAGCGACTTTAGATCCGGTAATTAGTATAGGTTTACATCTATTAAAGTACTAATCTAAAATTCAAAATTATAGAATACAAAACTCACGGTTAAATAAAAATTTGAGGCTCGGAAAAAATCAAAGAGAATTAAATTAAAGAGCCTATAGAGTAGCACTTTACTAAATGTATGCTAATAGTTTTATGCGCTCTTTTAAAATGTTCTATTTTTGAAAAAATTTTAAGGTTGAAAAAGATTTATTCCGTTGTTCTTTTATTCTTTACATGTACGCTTTTGGGCTATGCTCAACAAAATACTACCAAAGAAGAACCCAAACAAATTAATATAGTCTACGGCGCCAACTTCACTAAAAATGAAGCTGAATACCCAGGCGCTTCCATATTCAGTAAAGATACTCGCCAAGTTCAATTTGAACACCAAGGTGCCGACTTATGGTGCGATGTGGCTATTTATTACCAATTGGAGAATAGATTAGAAGCTATTGGCAATGTCATTTTAAAACAAGGTGATTCTGTTGAAATGACCAGCAAAAAAATCAATTACTTAGGAGATGTAAAATTGGCGAAAGCATGGGGCAATGTGGTGCTAACAAATTCAGACATGACCTTAAGAACAGATACATTACGCCTAGATCGTGAAAAACAAGAAGCCTTCTATCAAGACAATGGTACTGTAATTGATTCTGCTAATACTTTGACCAGTAAAATTGGCAAGTATTTTATGGAGCTTAAAAAGTATCAATTTTTAGATAGTGTACATGTTGAAAATCCGAAATACACGGTAGACTCTGAGCAATTAGATTACTACACCACTTCTAAGAATGCATACATGTACGGTCCATCTACCATTAATGGCGAGACTTACAAAATATATTGTGAAAGAGGTTTTTACGATACTAAAATTGAAAGCGGCTACGGTATTAAAAACACCCGAATAGATTATAACAACAGAATTATTGAAGGTGATAGTGTATACTTCAACAAAGCAAAAGAATTTGCATCTGCCACTAATAATATCACTGTAACCGATACCATAAATAACGGTATAATTAGAGCACATTACGCTGAAGTTTATAAGGCAAAAGATTCTGTTTTTGCTACACGTAGAGCGGTTTCTATCTCGGTACAAGAAAGAGATTCACTTTACGTACATGGCGATACATTAATGGTAACCGGCAAACCAGAAAATAGAATTCTACGCGCTTTTAGAAATGCAAAATTCTACAAAACCGATTTAAGCGGTAAATGCGATAGTATACACTCTGCCCAAACAACAGGCATTACCCAATTAATTAAAAATCCGATTATTTGGAACGGTGCCAACCAAATGACCGGCGATAGCATTCACCTAAAATCGAACTTAGAAACCGAAAAACTAGATTCACTTAAAGTTTTGCAAAATGCATTTATTATTTCTTTAGATAGTGTTAGCATGACGGGGTACAATCAAGCAAAAGGGATCAACCTATACGGACAGTTTATTGAAAACGAATTAAAAATTATTGATTTAATTCAGAACACAGAAGTAGTATACTATATGTATAATGATGATGACGAACTTATTGGCATAGACAAAACGGTATGCAGTAAAATACGCATCACCATGGCAAAAAATGATATCGAAGATCTTACATTTTATACTGATCCCGACGGCGATATTTTTCCTGAAAAAGATTTACCTGAAAATAGTAGAATATTAAAAGGCTTTATTTGGCGCGGCGATGAGCGTATTCTTAACAAAGAAGATATTTTTGACGAAGACGATAACAACCTAAAACTTGTTGTTATTAACGGCATTGACAACCCTATTGATATTGATGCTGAAGAACAACAACGAAGCAAAAACGCTACCGACCCTATTAACAATATTCCAGGGCAGGATAAAGCAACAGATCCGAAAAAATCTGGGAATCCGAAAAAAATAAAATAAGTCTTTGATATGAATAAAGACTTTCTACAATATCAAGCTCAAACCTCTCCGTATCCATTAGGTATGGAAGTATCTCATGCCAGCGGCAGTTATATTTATGATACCAATGGTAATGCACATCTAGATTTTGTCGCAGGTGTCTCAGCATGTACACTTGGTCATTGCCACCCAGAAGTGGTTGAAGCAATAAAAAATCAAGTAGAAAAGTATATGCATGTAATGGTGTATGGTGAATATTCGCAATCACCAGCGACTACGTATACCAAATTATTGGCAGATAATTTACCAGAACCTTTAGCGGTAACCTATTTAGTAAATTCTGGAACAGAAGCAATAGAAGGCGCTTTAAAATTAGCCCGAAGATATACAGGTCGTTCTCAAATAATAGCGGCAAAATCTGCGTATCATGGTAATACCATGGGCAGTTTAAGTTTAATGGATTTCGAAGAGCGTAAAAGTGTTTTTAGACCTTTGTTGCCAGATATTTATCATATTGAATTCAATAACGATAAAGATTTAGAGAAAATAACCACCAAAACTGCATGCGTAATATTGGAGACCATACAAGGTGGTGCAGGATTTATACTTCCTAAAAACGGATATTTAAAGAAAGTAAAAGAGCGTTGTTCAGAAATGGGTGCATTACTTATACTAGATGAAATACAGCCAGGTTTCGGCAGAACAGGAAAGTTATTCGCCTTTGAACATTTTGATTGTGTTCCCGATATTTTAGTTATTGGCAAAGGCATGGCATCTGGTTTGCCTGTTGGTGCATTCACGGCAAGCAAAGAGATTATGCACACCTTAAGCGAGAACCCGAAAATGGGTCATATTACAACATTTGGCGGTAATCCTGTAATTGCAGCATCAAGTTTGGCAACATTGAACGTACTATTAAACTCAAATTTGATTGCCGAAACTTTAAGGAAAGAAACACTTTTTAAATCGTTATTAAAACATCCGAAAATAAAAGAAATTAGAGGCAAGGGATTAATGCTGGCGTTGATTATGGATTCGCCAGAAACAGCCAACGAATTAGTTTTAAAAGCAAAAGAAAAAAACCTCATTCTCTTCTGGCTGTTATTTGAAAATAGAGCCGTGCGTATTTCTCCGCCGTTAACCATCTCAGATAAAGAAATTAAAGAAGGCTGCGCAATAATTTTAGCACTTCTTAACGCTATGTAAATCAACGTTGTTAACTAATTTGTTAATAATATCGATTCCTAAGATGGCTGAAAACCCATACAATCACTTACTTTTAAAATATCTTGTAAAACCAAAAAGTTCCTATGGCGTTAGAATCTAACGAGAGACCGGACAAGCCAATTACAAAATTCGAATCAATGTTGAAGACAGACGATGTCTATTTCTTTGATGCCGAAGATTTTGAGGATATTGTGCACCACTACCTAAATCACGGGAAGATTTCGTTGGCTAAAAAAGGAATTAAAATAGGCCTACAGCAACACCCAGCTTCAATAGAATTAAAATTACTTCAGGTTGAAGTCATGGTTTTTGAAAACCAGATGGAAAAAGCTGAAGCACTTTTAGATGAACTACAACGATTAGATAAACACAACGATGAAATTTATATTCAACGTGCCAATATCTTTTCGAAAAGAGATGATCACGAAGGTGCCATTGATTTGCTGCAAAAAGCATTAAGCTTCACCGAAAATAGTTTTGATATTTATAGCCTTTTAGGCATGGAGTATCTGTTTATGGACAACTTCAAAAATGCCAAAGAGAGCTTTATGAAATGTGTAGAGTTCGACGAAGAAGATTATTCTTCACTTTACAATGTGGTGTATTGTTTTGAGTTTCTTGAAGATTATGATGGTGCCATTATCTATTTAAACGGATATTTAGAAAACAACCCATATTGCGAAGTTGCGTGGCATCAGTTAGGTAAACAATATTACTATAAACATATGTTTACCGAAGCCTTAACGGCTTTTGATTTTGCCATTATTTCTGATGATACTTTTATAGGTGCTTACTTTGAAAAAGGTAAAGTACTAGAAAAATTAGGAAGGTATAAAGAGGCTATTGAAAATTACGAGACAACCATTTCTATTGAGGATCCAACATCTCATGCATTTTTAAGAATAGGAAAATGTTACGAAAAGTTGAAAGATACCGAAATGGCAAAATACTATTTCTACCAAACCGTTCATGAAGATCCGTTATTAGATAAAGGCTGGCTCGCGATAACAAATTTATATTACAGTATTAAAGATTTTGAAAAGGCCATTTTTTACATCAATAAGGCGCTGAATATAGATGGTGAAAATCCGCAATACTGGAAAAAATGTGCCAAAATTCACATGGCGCTAAAAAACTATGACCAAGCAGATTTCGCTTTTAAACAAGCGGTAGATTTAGGTAATTTTGAATTGGAAACTTGGTTGAACTGGGCAGAAGTAGTGCATATTAATGGAGAAGAAGCAGCGGCAGTTGAAATTTTAAATCAAGGAAGAGAATTTTATCCTGATAATTTAAAGCTATTATATAATTCTGTAGGCTATTTATTATTGGCCGAAGATCCAATTAACGCACGTATTATGTTAATGGATGCATTGAAAATTGATAAGAAGCTGAAAAAACTACATTTGTTCACTGAAAACTTTCCAGAATATGGTAAGTCTGAATGGACGCAAGAAATTGTAAGAAAATACAATAAAACCTCATAGAAAAGGTTCTACATTTCATGGAGAATAGAAAACTTAAAGATTATACCTTCATATCTCTAAAAGGTATGGCTATGGGTATAGCAGAATTAGTACCAGGCGTATCTGGTGGTACAATTGCTTTTGTAACAGGCATATACGAAGAATTCATTACCTCTATAAATAACGTCAATCTTACTACATTAAAAGTTTTAAAAGAAGAAGGCTTTAAAAAGTTTTGGGAGAAGTTAAATGGCAACTTTCTGTTAGCTTTGGTCTTGGGTATGATGATTAGCATTTTCTCGCTATCAAAAGTTATTGCTTGGTTATTAGAAGAACACCCAATTATTACATGGTCTTTCTTTTTCGGTTTGGTATTGGCAAGTGTTATTTTTGTAGCCAAATCGATAAAAAAGTGGAATCTACTAGCGATTATATTATTCATAATAGGCACTGCAAGTGCTTTCTATATTACTACCCTACCCCCTTCTGCTAGTTCTGGAAGCCTACCATTTATATTTTTATCTGGTGCTATAGCCATTTGTGCCATGGTATTACCAGGTATTTCTGGCTCTTTTATATTGGTTTTACTGGGTTCTTACAAAACAGTTTTAGAAGCCGTAAATGAAAAAGATTTTGGTATTATTGTCACTTTTGCTTTTGGTGCAGCCTTTGGTATTTTAAGTTTTGCTAGAATTTTAAAGTGGATGTTTACCAATTATAAAGATGCTACGTTAGCTGTTTTAACAGGATTCATCTTAGGTTCATTGAACAAAATATGGCCATGGAAGAATATAATTGAGATTATTCAGATTGGTAAAAAAGAAATTATTATTGATGAAAACATCTCACCTTTCGCTTTTCAAGGCGATAATCAATTAACCTTTGCTATTGTAGCCGCCGTAATAGGTTTTTCTCTTATTTTTATATTAGAAAAATCAGCTTCAAAGAAGTAAAGCAAAAACCTACATGAACGAACCCCGATCCTTTACCGATAAATTTTTCTTGGTCGTAAAGGGGCTTTGCATGGGTGCTGCCAATAAAGTACCTGGTGTATCTGGTGGTATTGTGGCCTTTGTCGGTGGTTTTTACGAAGAATTTATTTATTCACTTCAGAAAATAAATGCAAAAGCATTTAAGCTTCTTATTAATGGTAGGCTTAAAAGTTTCTACAGATATATAAATGGCTCATTTCTAACGCTACTCATTTTCGGCATGCTGGTGAGCTATTTTAGTATTTCTAAAATACTAGACTATTTTTTAGAAACACATGAACTGTATGTATGGTCTGCTTTCTTCGGCATGATCTTAGGTTCCATTTACTACATAGGTAAAGATTTCGATTACTGGAAAAAGAAAACATTTACAGCAGCTATTATAGGATTAAGTGTTGGCGTAGCCATTAGTTTCCTTAGTCCAGCGAAAGAAAACGACAACTTACTATTTATCTTTTTATGCGGAATAATCAGTGTGTCGGGTATGACATTACCCGGACTTTCGGGTTCCTTTATATTAATTCTTTTAGGTAATTATGTACTGTTATTAGTAGACTCCGTTAACGCATTATATGATACTTTCTCAGAATTATTAATGGGCGATTTTAGTTTCACTTCTAATACCGAAAGATTACATACCCTTCAAATTTTAGCTGTATTCACCTTGGGATCAGCAACTGGTCTAGTAACTCTTTCTCATGTATTGACTTTCGTATTAAAACATTATAAACATGTTACTACGGCAACTATATTGGGATTTATAACAGGATCATTAGGAGTTGTTTGGCCTTGGAAAAAAACTATTTTTAAAACAGGAATAGATGGGGAGACTATTTTAGACTCTAACGGAAAAGGCATAATAATGAACTACGAACGGTTTTTGCCAGATATGACCACCGTAGAAAACTGGACTGCTATCTTCTTTATTATATTTGGTATTAGTATTTTGTTACTTTTAGATTGGTATGGAAAAAACAGAAAGACAGAAAGCTAACTACGGCTTAATAGGAAAAGACATTTCTTATTCATTTTCACGAGGATATTTTAAAAAGAAATTCGAAGATATGGGATTGGATAATTGCTCATATCAAAACTTCGATATACAGTCTATTTCAGAATTTCCGACCATTTTTAATAATACTAAAAATGTACAAGGGCTAAATATTACCATTCCGTATAAAGAAGAAGTCATGGCTTTTTTAGACGATATCGATATTGCAGCCAAAAAGATAGGTGCCGTAAATACCATAAAATTTACTAAAAATGGTTTAGTTGGTTTCAATACTGATGCCTACGGATTTCAAAAATCACTTGAACCCCATTTAAAAGAACATCATAAAAAAGCACTGATTTTAGGTACCGGAGGGGCATCAAAAGCTGTGGCATTTGTACTTGAACAATTAGGCACTACGTTTTCTTTTGTATCTAGAAGCGGAAAAAACGATGGGTATACCTATAATGAGCTCACCGATAATATCATAGCTGAACACACCTTGATCATTAATTGTTCTCCGGTAGGCACTTTCCCTAAAATAGAAGAGAAACCTGCAATACCGTATTCGAAAATTAGTGAAGCACATCTGCTTTTTGACCTCATATATAATCCAGAAGAAACCGCATTTTTATCTGCGGGTAAAGCCAATGGGGCATCGATTTGTAACGGACATAGAATGCTAGAGTTTCAAGCCGAAAAATCTTGGGGAATTTGGAACCAGTAACCTTCTGTTCTTAAACTTCTCTTTTAGTAATACATTTCAAATTCTACATTTTGCTAAGGTGTATTCAATTATATATAGCTAAAAAGAACAATCAATTCTTTGCCAATCGTAGGGTTGTTACTATCTTGTAAACATATAATTTAGGATTATGTCTGAGGATAAAGAACAACAATTAACAGAGAATTCAATAGATGAAAAAACTGTAATAGAAACTGCTGAAAACGCAGAGTCAGAAACAGTTGATTCCGTTGAAGAATCTACAGAGGTAGAAGTCGAAACATCGACCAAATCTAATGAAGAGTCAGTAGAAGCCAATGTAATGGATGAAATTGACGATTCTAATGCTGAAGATGCTGAGGATACCGATACGGAAAAGAGACATGAAATTCCTATGCCAGATTACCATGAAATGAACATGGAAAATTTAGTAGGCGAATTACAACGCTTGGTGAAGAACGAGAAAGTTCAGGCAATAAGAAAACACGTAGACGCTATAAAAGACGAATTCAACCAAAAGTTTGATGAATTTTTAGAAGAAAAAAAGGAAGAGTTCATAGCTAACGGTGGTAATGAAATAGATTTTAGATATAATTCTGTGGACAAAAGACAGTTTACCGAAGTTTATTCTGAGTATAGAGACAAAAGAAATCAACATTACAAAAGCTTAGAGAAAAGTCATAAAGAAAACCTAACATATAGGTTAGATCTTATTGAACAGTTAAAAGCGTTGGTAAACGTTGAAGAAGATATAAATACAACTTACAATAATTTCAAGGATATACAGGCAAAATGGCGTCATGCTGGTCCTATACCTCGAGCAGATTATAACAATGTATGGAAGACTTACCACCATCACATTGAAATTTTCTATGATTTCTTAAATATCAACAGAGATTTAAGAGATTTAGACTTTAAACATAATTTAGAAGAGAAAGGTAAAATAGTTGCTAGAGCAGAAGAGTTATCTAAAGAGCCAGACTTAAATAGAGCATTTAGAGAGTTACAGGTATTACATAAAATCTGGAAAGAAGATTTAGGTCCGGTAGGCAAAGATCATAGAGAAGAAATTTGGGATCGTTTTAGCGCTGCAACCAAAATAATACACGAAAGAAGACAAGATTATTTTAAAAATCTTGACCAGTTAAAAGAAGAAAACTTAGCACGCAAACAGGCAATTATTGCCGAAATTAATGAACTAAGTACCAATGTTTCAAGTAATCATGGAACGTTACAACAACAGATTAAAAAATTAGAGGAGCTTAGGGAAGCTTTTTTCAAAGCCGGTCAAGTACCGCAAAAAGTAAATTCAAAAACGTGGAATAGTTTTAAGGCAGCGGTACGAGCATTTAATCAAAACAAAAATGCTTTCTATAAAAATCTTAAAAAAGAACAACAAGAAAACCTTGACAAAAAGAGATCTTTATTAGAGATTGCTGTTTCTATAAAAGATAGCGATGATTGGGATGCTACCACGGCAGAAATGAAACGCATTCAAGGGCAATGGAAAAAAATTGGGCATGTTCCAAGAAAATACTCAGACAAATTATGGAAAGAGTTTAAAACCGCTTGTAATCACTATTTTAACAGGTTAAACGCTCTTAAAAATGATGCCTTTAAGGAAGAGGAAGCCAATTTTAAACAAAAAGAAGAATGTATTGACCGTCTTAAAGCCTTTAAATTAAGTGGTGACAAAGCTAAAGATTTAGAAGCAATCGAGAAATTTTCTGAAGAATGGAAAAAATACGGAAGAGTTCCTTTCAAAAAGAAAAACATCAATCAGAAATTTGATAAAATTATAGATGCCCTATATGAAAAATGTGGTGTGAGCAAGCAAGAATCTGAACTGTTGAAATACGGTAATAAGATTCAGCAGCTTAGCAATAACGACAATCAAGAACGAGCTATACAGAATGAGCGTGCATTTATCAGAAAAAAGATAGGCGAGAGCAAAGACGAAATTAGACAGCTAGAAAATAACTTACAGTTTTTCTCTAACGCATCTGAAAGTAATCCTTTGGTACAAGATGTTATAAAAAGAGTCAACCAGCATAAAGAATCTTTAGCAGCCTGGAAAGCTAAATTGAAAAAATTGAACATCTTAAAAAACAACCTGAATAAAGAAGACGAAGAGGTTGAAGAATCTGAAGAAACTAAAACTGAAGAATAGTTTTAACCATATAAAACAAGTATTTACTTATATCGGTTTATAAAATTTGGTTGATATAATTGAACAATTGAAGTTATATACCAATAGGGTAATTCGAACGTTTTAAATGTATGAAATTACTTACTTATAATAGTTTAGTTATCGATTTTATATGGTTAAACCAGAAATACCAACAAACGAAGAACAACGTTTAGAAGCTTTAAAGAGCTTTAACGTTCTAGACACCTTAGAAGAAAAAGAATACGATGCCATAACCCGTATTGCAGCAGATATTTGCGATACGCCTATGGCATTAGTTTCTTTAGTAGATGAAGGCAGACAATGGTTTAAATCCCATCATGGTATAGATGCTACCGAAACTCCTAGAGATTTAGCATTTTGCGCGCATGCAATAAACACACCAGACTCTTTATTCGTTGTCAACGATGCCAATAAAGATGATCGCTTTTTTGACAACCCATTAGTAACTGGTGGTCCGTCTGTTCAGTTTTATGCAGGCGCACCTTTAAATACCAAAGATGGTGAATCTATAGGTACATTATGTGTGATAGATACCAAACCCCGAAATGAATTTACCGAAAGACAAAGGGCTTCATTAAAAGATCTTGCCGATCAAGTAATGGCTCAACTAGAACTCAGAAGGCAGAATATTCAACAAAAAATTATCAATGAAGAGTTACGTATAAAGAATGATCAGCTAAAACATTTGTCTTATCGTTTGGCGCATGACATGAAAACTCCCCTTTTGGGCATAAGCTCTCTTGTAGGCTTCATCAAAGAAGATTACTCAGATTTTATTAAGGAAACTGAAATTCCGAATTACTTAGGTATTATCGATAATAGGTTGGAATATATGGAGTCGTTGGTTAACGGCATTATTAACTACAATGCTATAACAAATGCACAGATTAATTTACAAGAGTTCGATATTTCAAAAGAGATTACATCAGTGCTCAATAAACAATCTGATGCTACCAAGGTACATTTACAATTAGAAAACGGTAATAAAACTATTATCCACTCCCTAAACAGTTTTCATCAAATATTCAAAGATTTAATTTCTAACAGTATAAAATTCACCGACAAACCTACTATTGAGATATTGATAGGTTTTAAAGAAAATCAAGATTTTTACGCATTTACCTACGAGGATAATGGACCGGGAATACCTGAGCGATATTGGGAAAAAGTTTTTACACTTTTCGAAAAATTAGGTACAGAAAACACTAACGATACCGGTATTGGCTTAACTACTATTAAAGCTCTTTTAGATAAACTTGGCGGTACAATTAGCATCGGTAAAAGAAAAGACAATAAAGAAGGTGTATATTTTAATTTTACCCTTTCTAAAAATATAGGTTAACCATGCTAACCCCTGTCAAATCTTTTTTATGGGTGGTAGTAATCCTATATACCTTTACTGACTTCAGCTCAAAGAAAGATAGTGAAACCACCATAGACCAAACTCAAACACTACAAAAAGAAGCCTTCTACGTTTTAAATACCAAGTGTAATTTCTGCCATGAGGAAAAGAGGAACAGAACAATCTTCACCCTTGAAAATATGAATATTTTGGCAAAAACAATAGAATACCAGGTATTTACAACTCGAAAAATGCCCAAAGGAAGAAAAAATAAACTATCACCTTTAGAAGAAGAGAAGTTGAAGAATTGGATAAACTCTCTGCAAAAACCATAAAAAAATGCCTCTATTTCATAGAGGCATTTTTTTTATATTCTAAAGTAAAATTACTTCGCTACATTGACAGCTCTTGTCTCACGTATTACCGTAACTTTTACTTGACCAGGATAGGTCATATCTGTCTGTATTTTTTGAGAAATTTCAAATGACAATTGAGCAGCTCTATCATCATTTACTTTTTCGCTCTCAACAATAACACGAAGCTCTCTACCAGCTTGTATTGCGTAAGCCTTCTGCACACCACTAAAGCCAAATGCAACCTCTTCAAGGTCTTTTAAACGTTGAATATAAGAATCTAACACCTGTCTTCTTGCACCTGGTCGAGCACCACTAATAGCATCACAAACCTGAACGATTGGTGCAATTAAGGTTTTCATTTCAATTTCATCGTGGTGAGCACCAATAGCATTACAAACTTCCTCTTTTTCTCCGTATTTCTCGGCCCATTGCATTCCTAAGATTGCATGTGGGGTTTCTACTTCATTTTCCGTATTCGGCACTTTACCTATATCATGCAAAAGACCTGCACGTTTAGCTATCTTAGGATTCAACCCTAACTCAGCCGCCATAACGCCACAAAGTTTAGCAACTTCTCTTGAGTGTTGCAAAAGATTTTGTCCGTAAGAAGAACGATATTTCATTCTACCCACTGCACGAATCAACTCTGGGTGTAACCCGTGAATACCTAAGTCTATAACAGTACGCTTACCGATTTCAACAATTTCTGCTTCAATCTGTTTTTCGGTCTTCTTAACGACTTCTTCAATTCTTGCAGGGTGAATTCTACCATCGGTCACTAATTTATGAAGTGAAAGTCTTGCTACCTCTCTTCTTACTGAATCGAAACAAGAAAGAATAATTGCTTCTGGAGTATCATCAACAATAATTTCAACACCTGTAGCAGCTTCTAATGCTCTTATGTTTCTACCTTCTCTACCAATAATACGTCCTTTTACATCATCTGATTCAATATTAAAAACAGAAACACAGTTTTCAACAGCCTCTTCAGTACCTATTCGTTGTATAGTATTGATAATAATTTTACGTGCTTCTTGTTGTGCTGTAAGTTTAGACTCTTCAACCGTAGATTGAATATAAGCCATAGCATCAGATTTTGCAGTTTCCTTTAAACTCTGAACCAACTGATTTTTAGCTTCATCTGCAGAAAGACCAGATATAACTTCTAATTGTTGAATTTGGCTTTTATGCATTTTATCCAACTCTTCATGACGCTTTTGAAACAGTTCTATTTTCTGTTCTACATCTTTCATTTTACCATCTAATTGAGAGTTCATGTTCTTGTTTTTGGCAAGCTCACTACTCACTTGAGATTCTTTATCTCTAGTACGCTTTTCAGCGTCGCTTATTTTTTTATCCTTACTATTAATAACCTTCTCATGTTCCGCTTTTAATTCTAAAAACTTCTCTTTCGCCTGTAAAATCTTTTCTTTCTTAACACTCTCTCCCTCAGCATTTGCATCTTTTAATATGCGTTCAGCGTCTTTCTTTGCGTTTATTATGGTTTTAGAGGCTTTCCCTTTTTCCAAAAATTTTGCTATTGCAAAACCGATTGCCAGCCCAACTATTGCGGCAATAATTATCATTGTACTATCCATAGTGTAATTTATTAATAAAAAAAAGCCCACATTGGAGAAGTTTTGATCAAACTCCGGTAAACAGGTTTAGGGTTAACAGACTGATCAAGAATCCCTATACGAGTAGGGCCTGCTTTTACAATCTAAACTCACCCTTCTTAAAAAAAATAAATGTTGAGTTTGTCAAAAGGTATTACCAATGTGGGCAGTAACTTAATATATTTAAAAGAACGTTTTTATTTTAAAGCCAATTTTGAATCTACCAAATCTTCTAACGCTTTTAAACGTTCTTCAGCTTCTTTGGTACCTTCTGTTTGCTCTATGCCACTCTGCTCTATTTTTGATGCAAACTGCAAGGCACACATTGCCAATACATCTTGTTTGTCTCTAACTGCATAGTTCTGCTCAAATTTTTTTGCCAACTGTTCTATATTTTTAGCGGCTTTACGCAAACCTTCTTCTTGAGCAGGGTCAATAGTCAATGGATAGACCCTATCGGCAATAGAAAGTTTTATTTTGAGCTTTTCTGACATATTATTATAAACATTACTCCGACAATTGAGCTATACAATGGTCCAACTCTCGTATTAATGTATTTATTTTAAGCTTAGCTTCTGTTTTGTTTGTATTACTGCCAAGCATTGAATTTGCAAGTTTGAGTGAATTATATTTTTCTTCCCATTCAGATACCGATTTACTGGTATTTTCTTGTGAAGATTTTATATTCCTTAATTCTTTTTCCAATTCAATATTAGCATTGTTCAAAACCTCAAGTTTAAGCAACAATTTGCTAATTTTATTTTCTAAAGAATTAACGATTTTAATTAACTCGCTCATACATTACAGTCAATGCGATTTACACAAAGTTAACATACATTATATGACTTAGCAATAGTTTTGTGAAATATTCGTAAATCTGTCGTTCTTAATTTCAGAATACATTACAATAAACTCTTTATAACCAATTTTAGCGCCCTCAAC
The DNA here is from genome assembly GCF_004364165.1 of Maribacter spongiicola. Taxonomy (GTDB): domain Bacteria; phylum Bacteroidota; class Bacteroidia; order Flavobacteriales; family Flavobacteriaceae; genus Maribacter; species Maribacter spongiicola. Next base: position 15,914 of record NZ_SOAY01000011.1, on the reverse strand, counting down.
TTAACGAAATTGTTATTGATTAATTATTTTCGCACTATTGCTGTCTACCTATGAGAAAAATATCCCTTGGTCTGTTATTATTATTTTGTTTTAATCTTTTCGCACAAGAAAATTATCCGAAAGATGGTTTTGGTCCACCAATGGATATCCCCATTATTTTAGCGGGTACGTTTGGCGAACTACGTTCAAACCATTTTCATTCTGGTGTTGACATTAAAACGCAACAAAGAGAAGGCATTCCTATAAACGCTATCGGCGATGGTACCATTACCCGTATTAAGGTCTCACTTTGGGGTTATGGCAAAGTTCTTTACATCGCTCACCCAAATGGATACACTTCTGTATACGGGCATCTTCAAAAATTCTCTCCTGCTATTGAAGCTTATATAAAAAAGCTACAGTACGATAAAAAATCTTTTGAGGTAGAAGTATTTCCTGACTACGGAGAGTTAAAAGTATCGAAGGGCGAATTAATTGCTTATAGCGGCAACACAGGTGGTTCTGCTGGTCCGCATTTACATTTCGAAATTAGAAGTAGTATTTCTGAAAAACCGACCAACCCTTTAATGTATGGCTTAGACGTTGCCGATGCTACCAACCCTATAATTGAAAAACTTTTCGCGTATCCCCTAAATGACAAATCTCATGTAAATAATAATTATGAGAGAACCCAAATTAATTTCAGTAAACAGAGTGACGGCACTTTTTTAGCAGATAAAGTTTCTGCCCTTGGTGAAATCGGAATTGGTTTTGTTGGTTTTGATCGTTTAGATATGGCTGCAAATAAAAACGGAGTTTATAGTGTTGAACTAAGTGTTAACGGTAAAATCTATTCTCTTTACGACTTCGAATCATTTTCATTTGGTGAAACCAGATACATAAACACTTTGGTAGATTACGATTATTATGGACGAACAAGAGAGCGTATTCAAAAGAGTTTTAAATCGGCGGGTAATAACCTGAATATATATAAGGAACTCTACAACGAGGGATCAATATCGGTAGCCAACGGTTTAAGCTATACCGCCAAATTATTGATTAAAGATTATGCCGGTAATAAGATTGTGTTGAATATACCCATTGATGGTACAAAAAATTTATTGGGGAACAAAAAAGAAATTGTCAAAACCGATAATTACGTAATTGCCAAAAAACCAAATAATTTTGATTTAGGCGTCGCTAAAGTATATTTTCCCACCAATACCTTTTACGAAGATTTTTATATCGATCTAAAAAAAGGAAAAGACACAGTAACCATTCATAACAACACGGTACCGGCGCATAGAAATTTCACTATAACTTTTGATGTGTCTAAATATTCAAAAGAAGAACAAAAACAATTATTTATTGCTAGATTAGATTCTAAGCTTAGACCTAACCATGCAAATACTTATAAAAGAGGTAATGAATTTACAACACGCACCCGTAATTTAGGTACCTATACTTTAGCTAAAGATTCTGTTGCGCCCACTATTAGAACCAAGAATTTCAAAGACAAGCAATGGTTAAACAATTATAAATACTTGAGTGTACAAATAGCTGACGACTTAAGTGGTATAGATAAATATTCTGCTACATTAAATGGCGAATGGATATTAATGGAATACGAACCTAAGCGTAATACTTTGACCTATAATTTTGATGATAAGATTACAGATCAAACGCAATGTGTACTTGAAGTTACCGTTACAGATAATGTAGGGAATACGAACACCCTAACCACCTCTTTTTATAGAAAATAATATATTTGAAACTACCTACCGTTCTAAGCCTGATACTATTACTATGCAGCGCCATTGGTTTTGCACAGATTGCTACTATTTCGGGTATTGTATTGGGTGACGGTAACGAACCTTTACCTAATGTTAATATTACCACAGCAAGTAGTTTAGGAACCACCACTAATTCTGACGGATTTTATATTCTAGAAATAACTTCAGATGAAGAAAACACAATCGTTTTTTCGCACATTGCTTATAAGGATGTGGTTTTAGAAAATTTGATTCTGACTACGAACGAAACATTTGAGTTTAACCCGATTTTGAAAAGTGATATTACCCAGATAGATGGTGTAACCGTATCAGCAACCGGCGAAAGAAACGTTAGTAGCATATTAACGATTTCACCAGAAAAAATAAGAAAAATACCCGGTGCTAATTCAGGAGTTGAAACTATTTTAAAATTATTGCCAGGTGTATCTTCTAATAACGAATTAAGCACACAATATGCAGTTCGTGGTGGCAACTACGATGAAAACCTGGTATACGTAAATGAAATTGAGGTATATAGACCTTTTTTAATACGCTCAGCGCAACAAGAAGGGCTAAGTTTTGTGAACAGCGATTTAGTACAAAATGTAAAATTTTCGGCTGGAGGATTTCAAGCAAAATATGGTGATAAATTGGCATCTGTTTTAGATATTACATATAAGACCCCTACCCTATTTTCACTTCGGGCAGATGTAAGTTTCTTAGGTGCTAGCTCAAGTTTAGAAACTGTTTCTAAAAATCAAAAATTAAGCTCGGTATTTGGAGTTCGGTATCGCAACAATTCGTTATTGGTAAATAGTCAACAGACGCAAAGTAACTTCAATCCGGCATTTACAGATATTCAAAGTTATTTAACCTATCATGCTTCCCCTAAATTTAAGCTAAATTTTTTAGGCAACATTGCAGTCAACGATTATAAAAACGAACCTTTAAACCGACAAACAAATTTTGGCACCATAGATAATCCACAGGCATTAGTGGTGTACTATGAAGGTCAAGAAACAAATAAATACACCACTGCTTTAGGTGCTTTAAAAGGAAGTTACATTTTAAATGAAAAGACTACCCTAAAACTTATTTCATCAATTTACCACACAACAGAAGAAGAATACTCAGATGTTGTTGCAGCATACGAACTTGGCGAAGTAGATAGTAATTTGGGCAGCAGTTCTGCCGGTGAAGTATTGACATCTCGTGGTATCGGTTCTCAGTTTAACCGAACTAGAAACGATTTAGATGCGCTCATATTTAATTTAGAGCATAAGGGATTTCGCACTTTGGATAATTCTGTATTAGAATGGGGAGCAAAATACACTCATGAAGATATAAGAGATCAATTACGAGAATCTGAATTTATAGATTCCGCCGGATTTTCGGTAAGATCACCGAGATCAGAATTTATTAACAACCAACCTTCTGAACCATTTACTGCGCCTTTAGAAGCATACGAAGGAATAAACGCTCTAAATTTTGTAAAAACGAATCGATTTTCGGGCTATGTACAATTAGGAACTAATAAAAAATGGAACAATGCAGATGTATACTATAACATAGGCGTACGTTCTCATCATTGGACGGTGAGCGGCACGGGTGTAGAGAAAGTATCACAAACCGTAATTAGTCCGCGTGCACAGTTTGCCATTAAACCCGAATGGGAGAAAGATATGCTCTTTAGGCTATCTTCAGGTGTATACCACCAACCACCTTTCTACCGAGAATTAAGAGACAGCACAGGTACAATTCAACCCAATGTTAAAGCACAGAAATCTTTTCATCTTGTTGCTGGTAATGAATATAGTTTTCAATTGTGGGACAGACCTTTTACGTTGATCAGTGAGGCTTATTATAAAAAATTAGAAAACGTAAACCCATATACACTTGAAGATGTTCGCATACGTTACGCGGCAAACAATAATACCGAAGCTTATGTCTATGGTGCAGAAGTTAGATTAAATGGTGCTTTTGTACCTGGTACGGAGTCATGGGTTAGCTTGGGGTATTTAAAAACCGAGGAAAATAGAAACAATAGAGGATACATACCACGCCCAACCGATCAACGTTTAAAATTCGCGATACTTTTTCAAGATTATATTCCCACAATTCCTGATTTAAAAATGTATTTGAATTTGGTTTATCAAACAGGTGTACCGGGTGGTTCGCCTAGTTATGTAGATCCTTACATTTTTCAGAATAGATTAAGAGATTATAAACGTGCAGATTTAGGAATTTCCTATATTTTTGCAAACAAGGATAAACAATTTCCAAGAACACATTGGCTTCATAATTTTAAAGAACTGAGTTTAGGTTTTGAAATTTTCAATTTATTCAACAACCAAAATTCTATTACCAATACTTGGGTTAGGGATGCGGACAGCAAAAACGAGTATGCAGTGCCAAATTACCTTACATCGAGAGTATTGAATTTAAGATTAGGAATTCGCCTTTAAACACTAAAAATGAAAAGAATACTTTTCTTACTTGCACTGATTTCTACACTAACCGTAGCGGCTCAGAAAAACATTTACGAAAGTCCGAATTTTGATGACTTAAGTGCTGATCACAATGTTTTAGCCATTATACCATTTCTTACTAATTTGGATCTTAACAGTAAAATATCTAAATCTGAACAAAAGAGGCTTGAAGAAAATGAAGGGTATGCCGTGCAAAATGCCTTAGAAACCTATTTTTCTAAACGTAGCAAAAAGAAAAAATTACCGGTAACCTTTCAAAATATTGAAAATACTACAGCCATATTAGCCAAGAACAACATTCGCTACGATAATATTGACGTATATACCACCAAAGAATTGAGTGAAATTTTAGGTGTTGATGGTGTTATAAGCGGTACTTTAGATTTGAATATACTTTTATCTAACGGTGTACCAACAGAATTCAGTTTTACAGATTATTTCTCTGGCGGAGCAAATTATGGCAGAATAGGTATAAAAATCAGTGATGGCGACTCTGGTAAACTTTTATGGAAATACGAAAAGGAAATTAATAAGAAAACCGGTAAAAACACCACTGACCTTATTGACCGTATGATGAAGTTGGCTATCAGAAAATTCCCTTACGAAAGAGAACGTAAACGCGATCGAAACAAAAGCTAATTACGCTTCTATTATATCCTTTAGAATACCAATAGTATAATCAATATCTTCTTTGGTATTGTAAGTAGAAAAGGAAAAGCGTACAGATGGCTTTTTCATATCTTCAGCAGACAGAATTTGCGAAAGTACATGAGAACCTGCATCACTACCAGACTGGCATGCACTACCTTTAGAACAAGCGATGCCTTTCATATCTAAATTGAACAACAGTAACATTGCTTTAGCTTCTGTTATAGGTAAACATACATTTACCAAGGTATATGTACTTTTTTCCATATCACCAGAATGCCCATTAAATGTAGCATCAGGTATTTCTTTATTTATTTTCTCGATAAAATAAGATTTCAGGCTTTCCACATACTTCTTCTCTTCCTCTAAATTATCGTAGGCGTGAATAAAAGCTTCTTCAAGTCCAACAATATTATGAAAAGATTCCGTCCCTGCTCTAAGTCCGCGTTCTTGCGAACCCCCAGAGATCATACAACTTAATCCCGAATTTTTACGAATAAAAGCAAATCCGATACCTTTTGGACCATGAAATTTGTGCGCTGCAGCGGCTAAGAAATCAATAGGAAATGCTTTTACATCCCAATTATAATGTCCTAGAGATTGCACGGTATCAGAATGAACTAAAGCACCATATTTCTTAGCCAGTAGGGTAATTTCTTCCAAGTCAATTTTATTGCCTATTTCATTGTTGACGTGCATTAAGCTAACCAACTTCTTAGAATCATCTTTTTGCAATAGAGTTTCTAAATGTGCCACATCAGGGTTACCAAATGCATCTAAATTTACATACAACACTTCTACAAAACCCTTTTGTTCCAACTCTTCTACCGTATGCAGAACAGCATGGTGCTCAATTCTCGTAGTAATAATAGTTTTTACACCTAAATCTCGAATAGCACATCTAATAATCATATTATCTGCCTCGGTACCACCAGATGTGAAAATAATTTCTGAAGGTTGTGCATTTATATACTTAGCAATAGTTTTACGAGCACTTTCAATGGCTGTCTTTGCCGTTCTACCGAAACTGTGGGTAGAAGAAGGGTTACCATAAGTACCTAAGGCATCTTGCATTTTTGCAATAACATTAGGGTGAACTTGTGTAGTAGCTGCGTTATCTAAATATACATTTTTCATAAAGGCGTACTCTTAAATACATAAAGGACAAAAATAGTTAATTAACCCATAATTGACAGTGATGCTACAGACAGATTTCCAATTTTTAAATTAAATTTGAATTATGAAAAAATACCTCTTAATTGGTTGTTCGATTTTGTTCTTTGGATGTAATGATGGTGACCTTCAAATAGAAACCGTAGATTTTGATAGTATAGAAATTGTTCAAAGTTGTGATACCGTGTCTGCAACCACAGAAAATGTTGTATTTAAAATAAATGGCGATGAGGCATTGATTTTGACCATCGCTAGCGGACTATTAAAAAACGAAGTAACTGCTTCTAGTTTAGAAAGTGCAGTACCCGGTAGTTCGCAAATTAGTTACCGAATATTCTCTGAGACTGTTACAAGTGCATACTTCTGCGATTCGCCACCACCACTTACACCAACGGTTTTAGAAGAAATTGAAGCTGAAGGTGGTAATATAATTGTAACGACAACCACTGAAGACAGTGTTACATTTACACATACCATTCAATTAAGCGGTATTACATTTTTAAATGAAAACGGTAGTAGAATTACAGATTTGCAAGTAAATGAATTTGGTACGGTAACCACAACGGCAGAGTAATTTAAAAATTCTGCATAATATAGACTTCAGTTGCTCCTAGTCCGTATTTTTGATAATCCGCATCGTAGAATTTGACATTGTCATATTTACCGAACAAATAGCCCAATTCTTCTTTTAGCACACCCTCACCTACCCCGTGTATAAAGACAACTTTTTGTATTCTTTTACTAATTGCAAAATCTAACTGGCGTTTAGCGGTATCTAACTGCAGGTTCAGCATTTCAAATTTACCGATAGACTTAGGGTTTTTCATTAATTGATTAATGTGCAAATCAACTTCCATTTTTGGTGCAGTACGTTCTTTAGCCTTTATAACTGTTGCCTTTCTACGTTTAGGGATTTCTTTTTCCTTTTTTATTTGTGCAATCTCGTAATTTGATACCCTTATATCATCAGCAATCAAAACCAGTTCATGAGCAGCGAATATTAGAGGGAAGCCATCATCGCTCAACATGGTAATATTAGTACCATTAATAGATTCTACAACGCCTTTTATGACATCATCAATTGTTTCTACCGTATCGCCAATATTAAAATGAGACATGTTTTTGTTTTGAATACACAAAAATAATGGTAATTTTCGGACTATTAATTTATTTGCAGATGCGCCTTAAGGCATTAATCATTTTTTTGGGATTAGAAAGTTTCATGCTGCCTTGTTTTACCAAGCAGTTATTAGGCGTTGATTGCCCTGGCTGTGGTTTACAGCGTTCACTGTTATTTTTAATAAAGGGTGAATTTGCCTCGGCTTTTTTAATGTATCCTGCCATTTATCCTATGTTGGCTTTATTTGCTTTTTTAGGATTCAATAAGTTTTATCCTGTTAAACATTCAAATACTATTACCATCACACTTATGGTTGCCACAGTAAGTTTTATATTGACCAATTATATTTTAAAATTTATCTAATTAACTAAACCTTTAAATTATGGAACAACAAAAATTACCCAATGTTACGTTAGCTTTAGTGCTTGCTATTTTAGGATTTGTATGCTGCTGCTTTGGTGGATTACCTGGTATCATCTTTGGTGGAATTGCTTATTTCTTAGCTACGAAAGACGAAAAATTATACAAAGAAAATCCTGAAAATTATAATAACTATAGTACTTTAAAAACTACTAAGACAGTTTCAATTATAGTTTTAGTTATTGGTATTCTTTATTTAGCATATTCAATATACGGTATAATGAGTATCGGTGGATGGGATGCATACATGGAGCAAGTTCAAATGATGACGGAACAATATTCTCAATAAAGGAGGAATGAACAATTCAGAGTACCAACAAATACCAGGTTCAAGTAACGCATTAACTTTTGGCATTTTATCTATTGTGCTAACCCTTTTCTGCTGTGGTCCTTTCGGTGCCATATTCAGTTTCATCGGTTTAAGCAATGCTAAAACCGCAAAGAGTCATTACGAGGCTAACCCTGGTAATTATAGAGGGTACGAAAATATTAGTACAGGAAGAATTCTTTCTTATGTAGGTCTTGCTTTAGCCCTTATCTACCTAATATTTTCCTTCTTATATTTCGGATTGATAATCGCCTTCTTCGCTACAGCCGATTTTTAACAAGAAAATAATAATCAAAAAAAATCCCCGATTTTTATCGGGGATTTTTTTATTCCTATTTTTTAAATTCTTTCAGTGTTTTTATAATAATAGAAACACAATCTAAAAGTTGTTCTCTTGTCATCACCAATGGTGGCGCAAATCTTATAATATTACCATGCGTTGGTTTTGCCAGTAATCCGTTTTCTTTTAAGGCCATACAAATATCCCAAGCAGTAGAACTCTCTTCGCTGTCGTTAATTAAAATTGCGTTTAATAAACCTTTACCACGAACACTGTTCACTAAGTCTGTTTTCGGTATAAACTTATTTAGTTCTAATCTAAAAAGTTCACCTAATTCAAAGGCATTTTCTGCAAGCTCTTCATCTTTAACCACTTCTAATGCAGCCATACCAACAGCGGCAGCAATAGGGTTACCACCAAAAGTACTACCATGATTACCTGGGCGTATAACACCCATAATATTATCGTTCGCTAAAACCGCAGAAACAGGATATGCTCCACCAGACAAGGCTTTACCTAATATTAAAATATCTGGTTTAATTTCTGGTGTTCCACTACAATGCTTATCTGAACAAGAACAATTACCACAAGTTGCCAATAAACGACCTGTTCTGGCAATACCCGTTTGTACTTCATCAGCAATGAACAAAACATTATACTTTTCACATAAAGCTTTTGCTCCACTTAAATACCCTTCAGAAGGCACAAAAACTCCTGCTTCGCCTTGTATAGGTTCTACTAAAAAGCCGGCAATATTTGAATTTGATTTTAAAACTTCTTCAAGAGCAGATAAATTATCATACTCTATTTTAATAAATCCGTCAGTATAAGGCCCGAAGTTCTTACGAGCTACTGGATCATTAGAAAAAGAGATGATAGTCGTTGTACGACCATGAAAATTATTTTCGCAAACAACTATTTCGGCATTGTTCTCTGCAATACCTTTTTCTTCATATGCCCATTTTCTGCAAATTTTTAAAGCTGTCTCCACAGCTTCTGCACCTGTATTCATTGGTAATAACTTGTCGAAATGAAAAGTCTCTGTGGCATACTTCTCATATTTACCCAACATATCATTATAAAATGCTCTAGAGGTCAAAGACAAGGTCTTGGCCTGTTCTGTCATTGCATTTACAATTTTTGGGTGACAATGACCTTGGTTTACTGCAGAGTAAGCAGAAAGAAAATCAAAATATTTTTTTCCTTCCACATCCCAAACATAAACACCTTCGCCTTTGCTTAATACAACAGGTAGTGGGTGATAATTGTGGGCTCCGTGTTTTTCTTCTAATGCGATTGCATCTTTAGAAGTGATGTTTTCTAAAATTGACATGATAAAAATTACTTTAAATAAAACTTTAGCAATTCCTTCTATACCTTTTTCCTTTCAAATCCCGAAAAGTTATCGGGGCGAAAATTCAGCGTGGGAGAGAAATCATCCTTGTAGAATCTCAAAAATACGAATTATTGACTGCAAATATAATAATTACGGCGAATGGTTCCAATATCTTGTTAATACTATCAACAACTGCTTCTCATTTCAAAGAAACCATTTATTTTTGCGTCATGCGAAAAAAAACAAATCGACTAGTTTTTGAAAATGTAACGGTAACAGATGCAGCTGCAAAAGGAAAAACTATAGGTAAAGCCCCAGATGGCAGGGTAATTTTCTTAAATAATACAGTACCGGGTGATGTAGTTGATGTGCAAACCACAAAAAAGCGAAAAGCTTATTTTGAAGGTAAAGCTATAAACTTTCATACATTATCAGACAAACGCGTTGAACCGGTTTGTCAGCATTTTAATGTTTGTGGAGGTTGCAAATGGCAAGATATGGGCTATCAGCACCAACTTTTTTATAAGCAGAAAGAAGTAGAGAACAACTTAAAGAGAATCGGACATTTAGATTTGCCAGAAATGACACCTATTCTTGGCTCGGCAAAACAATACTTCTATAGAAACAAAATGGAATTTTCATTTTCTGATAGCCGTTGGTTAACTCTTGACGAAATACAATCTGACAATCAAATTGAAGATAAAAATGCATTAGGTTTTCATATACCAGGCATGTGGGATAAAATATTGGATATTAAAAAATGCCACCTTCAAAAAGACCCATCAAATGCCATTCGATTAGAAACTAAAAAGTTTGCGGTAGAAAATGGATTAACTTTTTTCAATCCGCGCAATCAATATGGTATGTTGCGAACTCTAATGCTTCGTACAACATCTATTGGTGAAATAATGGTAATGGTTCAGTTTTTTGAAGATAATAAAGAGAAAAGAGAATTACTTTTAAATCATCTTGCTAAAACGTTTCCAGAGATCACCTCTTTATTATATGTTATCAACCCGAAACAGAACGATACCATTTACGACCAAGAAATCATCTGTTTTTCGGGTAGAGACCATATTTTCGAAGAAATGGAAGGGCTGAAATTCAAGATCAATGCCAAGTCTTTTTATCAAACAAATTCAGAACAAGCTTACGAGTTATATAAAATAACCAGAGATTTCGCTGATTTAAAAGGTGATGAATTGGTATATGATCTGTACACAGGTACTGGTACTATTGCACAATTCGTTTCTAAAAGAGCAAAGAAAGTAGTAGGTATAGAATCTGTGCCAGAAGCTATATTAGATGCAACGGCAAATGCTGTCCGTAATGAAATTGAGAATGTAGATTTCTTTGTCGGTGATATGAAAAATGTGTTCAACGAACAATTTATAGCTCAGAATGGAGTGCCAGATGTAATTATTACAGACCCACCAAGAGATGGTATGCACAAAGATGTTGTTCAACAAATATTGAACATTGCTCCTGAAAAAGTTGTCTATGTAAGCTGTAACAGTGCTACACAGGCTAGAGATTTAGAAATGATGAAAGAAATGTATACTGTAACTAGAGTTCAACCTGTAGACATGTTTCCACAGACCCATCACGTAGAAAATGTTGTACTTTTAGAAAAGAAAGTTTAAAATGAGAAGATTTCACATCGGATTATTGATTTTTCTAGGGATAGTTCTCTCGTCATCATGCGAGAAAGATGATATCTGCGTAGAAGGGGACACTCCCCTATTGGTCATAGAATTTTACGATATATCAGATACCATAACTTTAAAGCAAGTACCAACTTTGAGAGTTGTAGGTGTTGGACAAACGGTAACCGTAAATACAGTTACAGACCGCAGCAATGTAAGTACCATATCCATCCCATTAAAAACAGATGAGAACACTACTAGTTTTATACTCATAAATAGTTCTGCTGCAGCCGAAGATGGCACAGAAACAGGCAATGTTGATACTATAACTTTTACGTATTCAAGAATTGAAGACTTTCTCTCTCGTGGCTGTGGTTTTGTAGTCAATTATGATGAACTAGTGGCCGAGGTAACAGCAGACACCAATAATTGGATTCAAGATATCGAAATAACGCAATCGTTAGTCACCAACTCAGATTCTACACATGTCAAGATATTTCATTAATATTTTACTCCTATTACTTACTTGTTCGGCATTTAGCCAAAGCAAGCCTATTGATTTAAACCCAAAAGATACTGTCGGTTATAAACAGTCATATGGCCTAGGCTTGGGTATTGATTTAAGTAGAATTATAACAGGTGCTTTAGATGATAATTATAAAGGCTTTGAAATAGTTGCAGATTATAGATTGACCCAAAATTTATATTTGGCTGCAGAACTAGGTACCGAAGAGAAAACACGACAAGAAGATCTGTATAATTTTACCACCTCTGGTAATTATATAAAAATAGGTGTGAACAAAAATAATTATGCGAACTGGTACGGTGAGCGGAACTTAATTTATATGGGTGGTCGATTGGCATTTAGCACTTTCGATAACACACTTAATAACTATCAATATTTTGATACGAATAGATATTGGAGTCCGGACGGATTTTCTAACGGCTCTGATATACCTGAGAAATTTTCCGGTCTAAATGCCACTTGGATAGAGGGCGTTTTTGGTACGAAAGTAGAAATTTTCTCAAATTTGTATATGGGGGCCAGCATACGCTTAGGCCTTATTTTGAGTCAAAAAGAAGATGAACGCTTTCCTAATCTTTGGGTACCAGGTTTTAACAAAGTAACCTGGGATAGTAATTTCGGTATCGGCTATAATTATAGTATTTCTTATTTCTTACCGCTTTATAAAAAGAAAAATAAGATTAAGAAGAAGATTGAAGAATCTAACGAACAACAAGGTCCTCCAAAACTAAAGGAGCGGTTATAGAATTTTAAAGCCCTTAATAAAAATCCATTTCATCACAATTTTATCGACACCCTCAATTTTTGTTACAGCAAATTTAGGCGCTAAAAAAGAAGCGCTAATGGCAGCAATAGCAGATAAATAAAGAGAGTTCATCGTTACAGTAACGTATAAAATGTAACGAAATAAAACAAACAGCACAGCGAAACTTAAAAAATTATAGATTAGAACTTTGTATTTTAAATTCATTCTTCTGTATTTTTTTGATACTTCGCTTTCTTACTACCCTCGTACATCTCGTACTTTACCAAACGAGATTCTAAGTGGCTGTTAAACACTTTAATTTTACGAGAAGGTCTTAAACCTACAAATTTTAAAGCTGGTAAATTACTTGTTATAAACCAAGCATTGGTACCTGGGTAACCTTGTTTTAAAGTATCACCGATAGCACTATAAAAATTTTCCAGATCAATATCTAAACGTTCTCCATATGGTGGGTTAAAACACATATGTAACTGTCCTTCCGATTCTTTTTCTGTTTTGAAAAAATCTTTTCGCTCTACGGTTATATAATCTTCTAGATTAGCATTCTCGATATTATCTTGAGCTTTTCTTACCGCAGAAGGTGCTTTATCATATCCGATAATTTTATAATGAAACTCTCTAGTTTTCTTTAAACTTGAATCAATGATTTTCTCAAATAAATCAGCATCAAAGTCTGACCATTTTTCAAAAGCAAATCCCTTTCTATTAATATTAGCGGGTATATTACAAGCTATCATAGCTGCTTCTGTTAACATAGTACCACTACCACACATAGGATCTAAAAAGTCAGACTGACCATCCCATCCACTCAATAATAACAACCCTGAAGCTAATACCTCATTTATAGGTGCGATATTCGTTGCCGTACGGTAACCTCTTTTATGTAATGAATATCCAGAACTGTCTAAAGAAACATTACAATCATTATTATGAATATGAATATTTATTCGAAGATCGGGATCTTTTACATCTACATCTGGTCTAGTACCATCTGTATCTCTAAATTTATCAACAATGGCATCTTTTGTTTTTTGAGAGATATATAATGAATGTGTAAACTGCTCAGAGTTTACGGTAGCATCTATAGAAAAAGTTTCGCTGACAGAAAGATGCTCGGTCCAATCCATCGCATAAATTTTCTTGTACAAATCATTTTCATCTCTAACACGAAACGAATGGATAGGTTTAATAATTTTGATAGCTGTTCTTAAACACAGATTAGCTTTGTACATAAAACCCGTATCTCCTTCAAAAGATACGTTTCTAGTTCCCTCTACAACATTACTAGCTCCTAAATTTCTAAGTTCTTTAGAAAGCAGTTCTTCAAAACCAAATAAGGTCTTTGCGACCATTTTAAAATTATTACCCATATTCATCTTTTCTCGTACCGCAAAAATACGCTAATTTTGACGCCTGTTTAATTTATGACCTATTTCCTTTTTTAAAAGGTTTATCAGCATCACATGATTTATATTTTACCTATTCTGGGAGTGCTTATTAGTTTTCTATTTGTGGTTATTACTAAACCACAAAAAAATGAATCCTTTAAACTATTATTGGCCTTTAGTGGTGCATTTCTATTGGCGCTTACCATTTTTGAAATGTTACCCGAAGTATATTCTAGTTTAGAACCCAAATCAATTGGTGTTTTTATCATGCTAGGAATTCTTTTTCAAATTTTCTTGGAATTTTTCTCTAAAGGAGCTGAACATGGTCATGTGCATATATCAAAAGATAGCCAAACATTCCCATGGTTACTCTTTATTAGCCTATGTATTCATTCATTGTTAGAAGGTCTTCCAATAGGTACAAATGACACAATCATTTATGGTATTCTAATACATAAGATTCCTATTGCAATTATTCTAAGCATATTTCTTTTAGGCTCAAATATAAAGCCCCTATATGCTGGACTTTTTATGGTATTATTTTCTATCATGACACCTTTGGGCACTTATTTAGCACATACTATAGAATTACTGTCAACTTATGGTATTTACCTAAATGCATTGGTAATAGGAGTATTTCTGCATATTTCGACAGTAATACTATTTGAAAGTTCTGAAGGGCATAAATTTAATTTGAGAAAGTTATTGGTTATCATACTTGGTATCACTATAGCATATTTTTTATAAATGTTCAGCAAAGAAGAATCAAGAAAATTACGAGAAGAATTTTGGATCGCTTTTGGAAAATCGTTTCCGAACAAATGGACATTATATAAAACCAAGGTGAAAGGATTATCATTTAAATTTCATTTTGATTTTAAAATGGCCATGGTTTCTATTGATGTCGATTCAGATTTTGAACAACGTATAAAGGTATGGGACAAACTTGTTGCACTTAAATCAATTTTACTAGATGAATATCTTCCTGAAGCTTTTTATGAGGATTTTTTCATACTAGATAACCAAAAAGATATTTCAAGGATTTACGTTCAACTTGACAATGTTTCTATTCACAATAAAAATAGTTGGAGAAAAACAATGGTGTTCTTAAATAAATCAATGTTAACAATAGAAACGTTTTACGAGGAATATAAAGATATTATAGATTCGTAGTTCACAAAACCAGGAGCACACTTTATATAACGTCTAAATAGATAAAAAACCAATGACAAATTGCACCAGCTAGAACAAAAAGGTGCCAGATAAAGTGATTATATGGTATTCTTCTTACCGCATAAAATATAATTCCAATTGTATAAAACGCCCCGCCAATCATCAATAATTGAATTCCCAATTCAGAAGTATTATCCACTAAACTCTGAAAATCAAAAACAATTAACCATCCCATTGCCAAGTATAGCAGTAATGACACAATTTCAAACTTACCAGTAAAAAATATTTTTAAAATAGTACCAACAGCAGCTATACCCCATACGGCAAAGAAAATAAGCCATCCATTTCCGTTTATAAGGGTTATTAAAGCCACTGGTGTATATGTACCAGCAATAAGGTAATAGATATTTATATGATCTAAAATCCTCATTCTCAGTTTCCAAATCTTATTGTCTACTACATGATATATCGTAGACATTAACAACATACTTATTAAAGACAGGCTGTAAATCACTATTCCCCAAGTAGAATACTCAGATTTATAATTATTTTCTTGAATCATCAACACCATACCTACAATAGCTAATAATGCACCTACACCATGAGAAATGGCATTGAACTTTTCTTCTTTCTCTAATGATTTTAAGTAAGACATTTAAATCCGTTATTTTAAAAATCGAACAATTGTTCAATCTATTATTTAATTAAATGATTATCCTTCTGAAGTTTATGGTAAAAATAGAACAAGAGGTTAGAACATCAACTCCATCCTTAAATCTATGGTATAAAAAAAGCCCTTTACATTATTGTAAAGGGCTTTCGAAAAAGGCGGCTACCTACTCTCCCACTTGATATAGCAGTACCATCGGC